>JAMPUU010000030.1 GCA_030144965.1 Nitrospira sp. BO4 | reverse complement strand
CCCGCCCCCGGACGCCCCCCCCCGCACCCGATGAATTCGAAAAACCGGCCTGAATCATCCAGGAGTCGCTCCGATTGAAATGTCATTCCTGACTCCCCACGAGTGACTGTATCCTTCCTTCTCTAAGTAGGAGCTTCTCAACTCCGCCTGGACGAGATCAGAACGCGCTCAGCCCACTCAAGCCGCAATCGGAACACCCGCCGGTTGCACCCCGATAATGCACACGTCGTGTTCCATTACTTGTTTTCAAACAGCAGGTCGAGGGAGACCGTCTCATTCGGTTTCACGGTGATCTCCCGCTCTTGCATTCCCAAAATAGGGTGCCAAGCCTTGATGCGGTAGGTGCCGGCCGGGAGATCTCCAATGGCGAATGAGCCCTCGAGATCCGTCACCGCATAATAGGGATTGTCGATGGCATATCCCCAATTCTGCATGTAGGGATGCATACCACACTGCATGGTAAACACTTTCCGCCCTTTGACCAGCTGCACGACATCCGTAGTCCCGCTGACTTTCAGCGCCGGCCGATGGAGGACGATATCCACTCCAGCCTGGTCATAGGCGTAGCCTTGAATATCGTGGGCAACCGGATCCCGATTGGTGACGGTGACTTGGCGCTTATCGCTGACCACGGTCACGAATGGGAGGAACTGACAAATGTTCGCTTCCATCTGGGCATCCGTGAAGGTGAACGGCTTCCCTCTCTCGATTCCCTCCACGATCACGACCACATCCTTGAGTCCGCCTTCTCCTCCAATATTGACCTCCTTCAAGAATCGGCGCCCCTTTCCGTCCGAGAGCGCTCCGCAGAACACTTCATCGGCATAGCGCCGCAACTCAAATTCTTTCGGAGGCGGAACCGTTCCCGCAAACATCACCTTGCCGCGTACCGTCGCAGCCTCGGTTACGGTTCCTGACTCATAGGCTCCGGCATCCGCACGGAGCCCCAAGGTCAACATGGCCGACAGACAACCCACGGTCCACAGTCCTACCTGTATCGCTTGTTTCATATCTCCTCCAGTCACGCGATCAATGTTGCGTGCCTGCTGATGGATTCGCGTTATCCAGTCGTCGCGGAAGTTCGAAGAGGAACGGAGACTGCTGAGTGAAAATCAACCGGCGAAACTCCTCTGACCACTTCCCCTGCTTGCTCACGGTCTTGAGGGGAAATCGCTCCGCTTTGGTCACCCACCGATAATATTGGCGAGTCTCGCCATTTTCGGCAACCGTGATCTCGAACAATTCGGTAGGGCGGCCGTCCAGCATCTCTTCACCCACGAACTCCCGTAAGACTTCTCCTTCCATCTTCTCAGTGACCGTCAACAAATGGCTGCTCGCAATCGGTACCTCAAGGTATTGCCGGCGCTTCGACAAGATGAGCCACGAATGCTGCTTGTCCATCCGAACGATCATGATATTGGCACCGCTTTGTGGTTCCGTGTACTCGAACCGCCAGCGATCATCTTTGGCATTGACGTGAGCGGTGACCGCAGACGTCCCATCTTTGACAATTCGGTCGGCGGAAAAATCGAGCGCCGTCGCCGTCGCCACCGGGCCGCATACGAGAACAACCGATGTGATCCAGAAGACGGGCAACCCGGCTAATGTGCGCTTCCGGCTTACGTCCATGTCTTGTTTGTACCGCATGCATGAGATGCGGTTCAAGGCATTGTTGGCCGCCAAAAATGAAGGAGGGGAAATCCGGCTTTACAACCGGATTCCCCCCCTCAAGGTCTGCAATGATGCAGGCCTACTTGAACTGCGTGGACACCGGTAGGGATTGCACCGGCGATGGCTCTTCCGCCTGTTGGGTGGCCGGACCCCGACCGCTCAACGGCAGAATCGCGCGGCTGTCACGATCCAAAACCTTCAACATTCCCCAGTGACCGGCATCAAGGTACCCGGGCCTCTGGTTGAGCCAGAGATAGTCCCCGGGGATACCGTTCGGCCCACCGGCCCCGCCGTGCAACCAGGCATTAATGACCTCGGACCCGCCGAATTCCATGGTGCTGACAAGGTCCGCCCCGGTCAGGTAGGGCTCATGTTTCCATTCATGACCGGACACGCTGAACAGCTGGACCTGTTCGCTGAACGCACCTAGCACATGAATCACGACCGGATCGCCGACATGGGCGGCGATGGTCGGCGTCACGGGCTGCTCCCCAGCCTTCACGCACACGAAGATTTCGCTGTACGCACAGCCTTTCTCCGTGCGGTAATCCGTCGGCTCGGACCGATAGTTCACCGCCGTCACACCCGCGACTTTTTGGATGTACGGCATGAAGCTGGTGCCGATGATATTGTCCTCATCCTGGAACAGCAGCGCGAACGACCGATAGTTCTGCCGATGTTCATTCCCCGACAGAGTGCGATCGACTATCACATCCGCTTTCCAGGAGCTCTTGTCGCTCAGATCTTCGCCGCTGGCCGGATCGCGATAACGCGATCCCTTCGGACCGATGATGATCGCGCCAAAGAGCCCGTTTCGCGGATTTTCAATCACGTTTCCCCAGTCCTGAATCAAGGCCGCGTTTTCGCCGAATTCAGGATGGGCATAGTACGTGTAGGTCCGGCTTTGTCCCGGCGCGACGGTCTGGTCGCCGGGGTTGTTGCCCGCGTTGATCCCCATCGATTCCTTGGGATCATAGGCCAGATTATCGACGTGGAATCCGGCCCGATCTTTGGCCATTTCGTTCTTCAGATTGACCTTGATGCAATCGCCGACATTCACATGCAGGGTCAGCGGACTCGGTTCGAGGCTGCCCGAGGCAACTTTCGTCTTTTCACCTTCGAGCACGTACATCTTTCCGGTTTCGTTGCCCAGCACCATCTTCCGCTCCAAGTCCACTTCCATCACACCGGGCGTTCCTTTGTTGTAACGGATCGCCTTATCGATGGCGGCGACATTGAAGGTCTTGACCGGCGCATCGGCCGGACAGACGGACTTCGCCGATTGAGGAATCTCCGCCCGACCCGGCAGCGGCTTCAGTGTCGCATCTGCCTTATCGAACACTCTGAAAATCCCCCAGCTGCCTTCCGCGAAGTGAGACGCGCGCCCGCTGTAGTAGAGATAGTCTCCGGCCATCTGCTGCGGTCCCCCTGCGGCCGGGATGGCTGCGTCATACCGCTCTCCGATCACGACGTGCAACGTGCTGCGCGGGATCGAGTCCTTGCTGTACCGCTCCATCGGGAACCAATGGCCGCTGATGTGCCAGGAATGCACTTCGTTGGCCGATCCTTCGATCAACCGGACGACCACCGGATCGCCCAGATACGCCCGCAACATCGGGGTCTCGGGATCTCCGTGAATCGCACTGCGGAACAACTGCGATGGATCGGGGTTGTTGGCGAGCCGCACAGACAACGGCTCAACCCGCATGTTGTAGCCGCCGCCGGTCGTCGCTTCGCCGCCGTTCAAGAATTTCATCGGCAACAGATTGAGCCGGGCGGGGTACACTGCGGAAGGGGTCCCGTCGACGGAAATCGCGCCGACCTTCGCCTGCGGATTGTCAGTGGTAATCAATTCCGACGTTCTGGGGTTGGAATCCATGACCTGCGTGACGATCTCACGGAAAGAACCCTTGATATGTGCGGACACCGGTTCGGTCGTGTGAATGTCGGCCACCGGTCCGCTCCGGACTTCCTTACCGGTCACCGGGTCATGATAGGTCGATCGCGGCGGCTCGGCAATAAACGTTGAGTAAAAGCCGTGGCCCCAGCCATCCAATCCGAACACATGGTCGTGCCAGAACGTGGTGCCGAAATCGGCGTCCACGTACCACCGTTCTCTGATCCACTCCACCGAGACGATTTCGCCCTTCTTGTGGTGATACTTGAGCGGCCGCTCAAACGTGATCTGGTTTCCACTGATCTTGCTGATTCGTGCTGATTCAAACCGACCGACCTCGTCCATGCCCACGCCGAGTTCCGTCTTCACGTGATAACGCGAGGCATCCCTGACCGTAATGGTGGTGGTTCCCTTGGCGGCATCGGCTTCGATCGTCGTGTTCATCGGCACCGGCATACCTTTGCCGGGGTGTTCGTCCTTCAAGATGGTGAAGGGTCGCAGCGACATCTCGTAGGAGAAACCGATGATGGGGCCATCCGACGCCTGAGTGTCGAACTGGAACATGTGCGGGTGCAGGTTCGTCTTGCTGGAGAACCCTTGACGCTGATCGTCCTTCAACTCGCTCGTGTAGACGACGTCGATGCAATCCTGCACGTTCCCGCGGATCACCAATGGCATCTGCTTGGCGGAAGTTTTCCGGACGTCCTGCTCTTCTTCATGCAGCACATAGAGCATGCCGTCCGGGTCCACGATCGCCGGTGTCTTGGCGGTCGCCCTCTTCAGTGTGATCGGCAACGTAATCGCATGGATGTTGAAGAATTTTTGCGGCGCTCCTTCAGGACATAGACTCCACGGTCCCTGCTCTCCAGGCCTCGGTGGCTCCGTCGAGTTGCTGCCGTCGTCGCGGCGATGGATCGGTTCCAGCCACGGGGCACCGCTATGGCTTGGCGAGAAGGGGACACGACGGCCCAGATGCGGCCGCAACCACGGCCAGGCGAGTTTGCCGGATCGCGCATCGAAGAGAATTTCCTGCCGCTTTCCTGGCGTGGCCGATTTGTAGTTCACCCACTCATACGCGGTCTCCAGCTCAGTGAGCGCCTTGTGGCCATCCCAAGCCCAATCATTCACGGTCGCATCGTACGCGAGCGTCTGCTCCTTTTCGCTGTTCTTCTTACCCGGCTTGCCTTGCGGAGGAAGCATCATCTCGACCCAGTCCTTGAGGGAGACCTTCACCGGATCTGCTTTCCAATCAGTCCGATCCTTCGTGATCTCGTACTTCTTCCCACCGTACCAATCCACTGTGGTGCCGACCAGCTTGTCCGATGGAATGCCTCCCTTCATCTTGCCCGCACGGTCAGGAAGTTCCACGAGCGGTTTCATGACGTCGGTCTGGAACCCCGGCGCTTGCAGCGTATTGTAGACACGCCAGAATCCCCACATGCCCGTCACATAATGTTGGGGGATATGGCAATGGAACACGAACTCACCGGCCAATGCCTGCAGCCCGCCGGATCCACCCTCGATCACCTGATCGTACACTTCCGTCGGCCCAATGGACTGTACGTCCAACCGATCTGAAGTATCGCTGATCGGAGGGAACTTCACCGGGCCGTTCTTCGACACCGCAAAGTCGAGCTGGCTGTTCCCCGGCTGGCGCGCCCACCGGATGGACCCGCCGTGGAGATGATGCGAATGCACGATTTCCGACCCGCCTGCCATACGGAACTTGGCAGGATCGCCAAGGTAGGATCTGGGAATCGTCGTCGCCGGATCACCGAACGTGTAGGAGCCGTACGCCATCGACTCGTCGCCGTAGAATCCCATGTGCGCCTGAAGCTCAATGCGCGTGCCGTGCGGCTCGCTGCGATAATTGAGCAGCCGGGCGCCCGGCCGATACGAATCGGTGTGGGGATCGCGCTGCGGCAGCATCTCACCTTTCTTGTTCAAGAGCCGGAAGGCCTCGTCACCGGCTTCATGGTAGAAGATCGCGAACTCCCGGAAGTCCGCTCCGTTCGGATCTTCAATCATCGCCTCCCAACCGCTCGGCATCGGCTGCCCATCGAATGGGCTCAGATAGCGCGATCCGCGTGGTTCCACCACGAGCATCCCGATCAAGCCCAGATTGAATTGCTCGCGCGAGGCATGTGACCGGAAGAATCGCGCGCCCTCTTGCGTGTCCGGTTTGATGTACCATTCAAAACTCCGCTCCCCTCCCGCCGCCACCGTCGTATCGGGGTTCGAAGGAGTCGCCGGCTTGCCGGTGGTCGTCACGACCATGGACGACCCGTTGATGACGAGATTGGTCGGCTCATCGTTGATCTGGTTGTGGAGGGTCAGCTTAAGGCAATCGCCTTGATTGGCGCGGATCACCAAGGGCTGAATGATATCTCCTTGCAATCCGTTCGACACCGCGCCGGGATCGTTTTCTTTCTCTCGCGCGTCACTGTTGGATTTTTCCTCGCCCCGTACCTTCTCAACATTCTCGGTCAACACGTACATGTATCCCGGGAAGTAGTCGAGAAACCGGCTCAACGTGATTTCGACGTTGATCGCAGAAACGTGGTACTCTTTGACAGGCGCGTTGGCCGGACACCGTTGGCCGCTGCTGACAGCAACCTTGGACGGGTCTTCTGCGACCAGTAGAACGCCCTGCTGGAGCATGTGACTATTGGCCCCATTACTATAACCACCTTTCTCTCCCATGAACTCTTGCTGGCGCTTGACCTCATCCATCATTCGATCGTGCAGGATCGACCCGCCCTCGCGATAGATGACCTTGTCTGCCGACGCCTGGCCCGCATTGTCGTGATGACGATGTTGCTCGGCAGCAAAGCCTATCGGTGCGAACGCTAAACTGCTCGCCAACGCCAGGCTTTGGAATCGCAGCATCACGCTGGCGTTCTTCTGCCTCCGCGTTTGTTCAAGTTGATTGGACCTCATGTCTCGGCCTCCTCTCCCTGGTGTAGCCGCCTCATCAGGCGGCTAGTTGATTTCTGCTCATCGATAATCATTCACAATCCTCTCGTCGTCCTTTGGAAAGAGAACCGGCCTCCGACGGACTTCCGGCCTGATTCACCGGAGGGTTAAGAGCTGGTGAAGGGCTCCTTCTCGCGAAGGAATGGGTCATTCGGAGGCCGGTCCAAAATCACCCAAACCCTCACCAGCGATTTCTGCATAGCGCAATCGCCGTGCCTCCTCGAACAAGATTTTGGATCAATAGAACTTTTCACATAGAGACAAGAGGTTAGAGAGAGTCTGGGGCCTATCTCGTCGATCAACAGAGGTGGGGAGCTCTTCTACAGAACAAGACAGCGACGGAGCTCTATCGAGGGATCGAATGAAAATCATGAGGTTACGCTGTCTATTTCATTGGACAGTGTCTATCGGGAAACTGTGGCATGGCGGGGCAATATTGGAGCGCGGGGGAGGAAACATCTGGGCCAGGCGCCACCGTAGTTCCGGCTCTTCTGCACAAGCAGTTGCGGTGGGTCGTGCTCATGCGATCAGTCCTGGACGATTCGACTCAGGTGATCCAGCTGAGCGTGACTTTCTCAGGAATCGGATGCTGTGGGTTAGGCACACCAGCCAATTGATCCAGACGATATCTCTTCAGCCGCCGGTACCACACGGCCAGTGTGTCCGATTCCAAATTCAACAACATGGTTCCCTTCTGGCCAAACCCCTGTTCCTGCAATTCCAGAACTTCCCTGTCCTGGCCAAGAATAGTCCGTAGAGTCCGGCGGACCAGCCATCCCACGGGTAGCCCGCGCAAGAAGTTCCACCCGACGCAGATGTCGAACCGGCTTCGTCCATCAGCGAGCGGTGTGGCAATCAACATGACTGACGCAAACCGTTTGCCAATCTCCCATCGTTCCAGATGGATACCCGGCAGGAGAAAATCGACCGTGGTCGTGGCCGAGCTCAGTCTCGGAGACAAGGCGCGAAAGATAAAGGTGTCCGGCAGCAACACATTCTGCGATATGGTGCGAAACCCCAGCGGCAGCCGTGTAAACACTTTTTCTTTTCTTCTGGCTGCCTCGCGTCGTCGAAAATAGTTGTGGTGCACGAACGGGACGTGGGCCGGATCCATGAGACTGTCCACCGCGAAATCCCACCGGACTTTCGCCTCGGCAGACTCGCGCACGGAAACCATGGGACTTCCGTCATCAGGAACCGGCAACGATGGTGGGAGAGACGAAGGGGTCGGGCACCGATCGTTGCCGATGTAGACCCACACCCATCCGTCCAGTTCCTGGACTGGAAAGGCTTTCACACAAGCCGAGGTCAACGATGGATGTGCCACATTGCCGATGGCCGGAACTTCTATACACTTGCCGGAAGCGAGGAAGCGCCACCCATGAAAAGGGCACCGCAAGGAATCCCCTTCCTGCCGGGCCGACGAGAGCGGCATGCCCTTGTGGGGACAGCGGTCTTCTAACGCATGCACGCGACCCTGCCCATCCCGAAACAGCACCAGAGGCTGATTGCAGAGCACCGACGCGAACGGCCGGCCGGCCCTGATCGCAGTACTTTCCCCGGCGATGTACCAGAAACCTTCGAGCATTCAGTTTTGTGGCCTCAACCGCCGAGTGTGTCGAGCATTTCCTTTAGGCTCTTGAGCACGCAGGTGAAAATCGGCGTATCGCGCAGTGTATAGCGTGAACCCTCGGTTTCGCGCAGCGCCATCACGAGTTCCAGAAAGTCTTCCGGCTGGTCGCTCTCAAACGCCACCACCCATTCCTGATCATCCAACCCGAATGAATAGCTCGTATTCAGCTTCACCGAGGGGAAGCGATGACCGATTTCAATATGCTCGTCCATCATCCCCTGCCGCGCCGCTTTCGTCAGCAGAAACCACTCCCGTGTCTTCAGAAACGGATACACAAAGATGTACTTACCCTTCCCGGGCACCACCGTCAGCCGTTTTCCTTCCTGTCCCGCGTGCGAATGATGGTCGACATAGACGGACCGCTTGGTCATCGCCAGATAGGAGTATGGGATCGTGAGGTACTGGCCTAAGCCGGAGGCCAGGATCTTGGCGCTCATGTCTTGGAAGAGGGCCAGGTCATAGCAGATGCGCCAGAGCATGAAGTCGCAGTCCCCCCGAATGCCGATGGTGGAATAGGGCACTATTAGAACGTTTCCGGTGTAGTCCTCCACGGCCCGCAAGAACTCATGCTTACCTTTGGTCCGCACATCCTCCGGCAGACGGCGCCAAGCTGGATCGACTTTATAGAAGACGAAGTTCACATATTGGCGTTTGGGTGACTGGAGCGCTGGGGTTTGTTCAGAGATGGACATCGAAACTCCTTCCTTGGAGCACCAGGCGGCACCTCCTACGACATCACGCTGCTTCAGAACCCTATTGCCCCATAGACACCGGCCGTCCAAAAATTGTTTACCGTGTTGGTTTGATTGGAGGCCAGATGGAATCGGCTGTCGAGACCCAGCCACAGCTCTTTCCATACGCGATACTCGGCGGCGCCGCCGAGCTGGACCCCGATATCCAAGTAGTTGATCTGACTGGATGTCGGGCTGATGACGTGGAAATCCAACCCGGCCGGAATGACCCATGGTTGGAAATCAGTCCCCTGCCGGAACTTCACCTTGGGCGCCACGCTCACGGTCAACATGGTCAGTTGCACCTTGCTCAGACCGCCATTACTCACCCCCGTCACGCCGGTGGTATCTCCATTCGCGACATTGTTGGAACCCCACCGCTTGAATTCCAATCCGATCTCGCCCACGACCGCGACGCCGCTCATCATGCCCCACAGATCTCTGGTGACCATAAGATCCGTTCCTCCGCCGATGGAATAGCCGAACGACCCATCGTTCTTGCCGGCAACGCCATGGCCGTCGGTGATCAACTCGCCGGCACGATCACTGGTAAGTCCGGCGGCGCCCCGCGAAAGAACACGCGGTTCCCGGTCGACGTCGTATCTTCGGCCGAAGCCGGCAAGGCATTAAACGTGGCCAACCCCGCGACAATCGCAACCGCGACAGCCCACGTTCCAACGTTCCACGTACGCCTCCTATACTGCATGATGCCTCCTAACAGTTACGCTGATTGGCACTCGCCGGCCCAAGGCATCAGCTTGATGAATGGACTCCATACGGTGACGATCGATTCATCGCGTTCTCGTCGGCCCTTCAGTGGTCGTTGTCCAACCGAACGAGTTCTACGCGAGGCGCTCCTGACGCATTGGACTTCATGATGTGCAGGTTCGGACACCAATAGACTTCAGCCTGGCGCGCGATTTCCTGAAGTTGAGCCGACACCGCAGGTCCTCCCCGTTCGCGAACCAATCCCACACACCTGGAACAAATAAACTGACAATGGGACACACACGACCGATCAGGACATCCTCCATCATTTCCGACCTTTCCCGCCTGTCGCCGACAAAAGGCTTCCGGGTCCGATGCACTGATACTCTCCTGATAGCATAGGAGCGCGAGGTAGAAGCTGATTCGGCTCACGACGGGTCTGCCTTCGAGTGTGATTCGAACATCACGCAGGTCCCACGCCTCCTCGATCAGCTGCGCGACGATCTCGACCGATTTCGGGAAATCCTCGAAGAGTGCCACATACGCCGCTCCCTGTTCGCCAGCCTCAACCTCACAGGCCGGCGCCATCCGGACAAGCCGCAACAGGGCCGGGGCTTCGACCACCTGCGCCTCAGGAATCGCGATTGAGAGACGCACCGGCGGCTCCAGCGAGAAATCGTAAGATCGGATGGTCAGCCATCGCATCGCACTGCGACGTCGCGGTGCCCGTCATCGATGCGGGCTGCGTCCTGGACCGATGTATCATGGCGGCCGGCCCGAAGTAGGCGAAGGCATCCTTCAGATTCGAAAAGGCGCGCTGAAAAGGGCCCATTTCCGGGTCAGTCACATATTGCAGCGTAAGCACGATTCGTTCTTCCCTGGACCCGAGCGGCGTGACGGCATGCCACAGCTTGTCTCCATTGAAGATCACGAGCGACCCCGGATCGAGCAGGATGGGCTGCTCGTGTACTTCCTCCTTCATTCCGGGCGTAGGCAGGTTGGCCACGAGATGGCATTGTTCGGATCGCTCGATCAAGCCCATCAGAACTGTGTACCGCTTGCCCTTGTAGTATGAGGTATCGTAATGAAATCCGATGTGGTCACCCGGCTTCGTGTAGTAATAAAGCGCGCAGGAATGGGGATCGTGTTCCGGACAGAGCAGCAACTCCTCCTTCACGATTGTGCTCAGAAACCGACGCAACGCCGGGGAGCGATAGAGCGAGACAATGGCGGATGACTCATGGAACTCGTTCCAAATCGCATAATAACTGACGCTGCCCCCCTGCTTGTGGCCTGGAACGTAATTGCGAAAGATGTTCTTCCGGAGCAGCTCGACCTCGGTGAGACAGGGGTTGACGATTGTTTTCGGGATGAACCGATTAAGAATGAGGCATTCGTTCTGTTCCCAGTAGATACGGCCTGACTGCTCAAGATCCATTCCCGCCACCGTGCGATTCAGGTGATCCTCCACATCGATCGTCTTGCACTGCATGGGACCTCCTCTATGATAAGGATCGGTCCGACCCCCACAGACCGATCACACACACGCGCCGCATGCGAATAGAAAATGAGGGGGCCACTCTCACGTGTGACCCCCTCACCGCTGACACGTGGCGGTCGGGGCAACCGCTCACCTTGAAACAATGGGCTGGATAGTGACAGGGCGTCTCACTATCCAGCACCCACAGAGCCTGGCCTCTCTGTATGCTTCCCAGACTTCCGCAACGTTCGTGCCATGATTGTCCCTAGTCACTCAACCTAATCATTCGCGTGCCAGAAGCGAAAAAGGGGCTTTCACCTTGAGTATCAGCGTCTGTTGACGATGCACATGTAATCCATCAGTTTGGACAATCGCAAAAGGGTCCTCGCTCAATTGTTCAGATATCATTCACTTATGCTGTCCACACCGATAGACGTCCACCTGCGAGATAAAGGGAGAAATGGAACACAAGAGGCGTCTGGACTATTCGGCGCTGTATGAGCAGGTACCTCAAGCCGATGGGATGCGCATTTCGATATGCGGGATTCAAACTCCGCATTCATCGATGCGAAAAGAAATCAGAACGATGAGGATACCCTCATCGATCGCGCATGTGAGGAAAGAATGAGGTGAAGGAAGATCCACCGACTGGTGCGACGACCACCACGGAACATTATTTGGCCAGGTACCCCGATCATGGAGTACCGGGCCTCGTCAGACCAATTAGAGGCGCTAGCCTGACACTGGAATTTCCCTACTTCTTGGCCTCTGCTTAGTACGTAGTCTTGGTGCCCACCTGTTTGGAAAACGGATCGAGGATATCTTTAGAAGCACCATTCCAGATCACGTCCGCCAGGTTTGACATGCGCGAGACGATCTGCGCCGCCACCCCGCCGGCCGCGCCGAACAATCCGCACCAGCCCAACGTCACGAAGCCCCAGTGCAAGGGCGCCGAAAACAGTTCGTCTACGAACCAGAACGCATGGCCCCACTCGTTCAACCCCACGTTCGGCAGAATCATCATCGGTCCAACCACCGCCGCGACCAACGGGAAGGACGTCGCCTGCGCATAGAGTGGCAACCGGGTCTGCGCGTAGAGATAACTGGACACGCCGCACGTAATGTACAACGGGAAGCTTCCGTAGAACGCCACGATATGGCTCGCGGTGAAGCTCGTGTCTCGGATGATCACCTGGTGCCAGGCCGCGTCCTGTTCCAGCGTATAGCTCCCCGCGTAGTACACGCCCCAGATGTAACAGACCAGCCAGCTCAGCCAATAAAAATATCTCCTCAGCTCGAGCTTGGGATCCAAGTTGGCCAAGTTGCGATCACGGGTCGTCCAAATCCATCCGACGGACACAGCGAAGAAGATGGCGTTGGCGATGATGTTAAAGCGCCACAGCCCCATCCACACCGAGTCAAACTCGGGGGTCATGGAGTCTAACCCGTGCGAATATCCGAAGATACGTTGATACATAACCCAGAAAACACCGATCGCCAGCATCCCAAGCCAGCCTGCCTTGAGGGGCATCGTGTTATACCAAAACGCATCGATTTTCCTGGAACGTTCAGAAGCCATGCTCTCTCCCTCCTTCTGTCAAACAAACAAATGATGACCAACCCTTGCCGACCACAGGCCCTTTGCGAGAGTGTTCACACGACACATCGTTTTCACAGTCAGACAGCTCTGCGTCTGTTGAATGGGTTGAGCAAGCTTTGTGCGCAGGAATCAAGAATTGCGCGTCAGCAGAGTAGCAGTGGTGATCGTCAACGTTTCAGCCCTGTCATTCCTTTTCAGACCGATCCAAAAATCTAAACAAATAGACAGTTCCGGCATGCGGCTGAAGCGTTGTCCAGGACTTCAATGGGTTAGACAATCCAGATACTTGGACAGTTGCGACGAGGAAAGAGGTGGAAAAGGGCAAACGAACGCTACTCGATGGAATAGGCACGCAGCTTGTTGTAGAGGCTCGCTCGGCTGATCTTGAGCAACTTGGCTGCTTTCAATCGATTCCCCGCGGTCTTCTTGAGGGCATCGACAATCCGGGTACGTTCCGTCTTGGCCACAACCCCTCTCGACGCTGACCGCAAGCTCTCGTGTTCAGCAACGGCTCCGCTTGAAACAAGATCATCGCATACGAGCCACGGACCGGCTGTCGTCACGACGGCGCGCTCGATATAGTGCAGCAATTCTCGGACATTACCGTGCCATTCGGCCTCGCATAATGCCCGCATCGTTTTTTCATCGACAGATCGAACCGCTTGATGATGTCGTGCACAAGAAGCGGTGACGAAGGACTGCACCAGCAAGGGGATATCTTCACGCCGTTCCCTCAAGGCCGGTATATACAGCGGCAACACCGCCAGTCGATAGTAGAGATCTTCTCGAAACGTCTTGGCCTTCACCAATTCGGCCAAATCCTTGTTCGATGCCGAGATGACTCGCGCATGGATTTTGATCGATCTCGTCCCACCGACCGGTTTGATCTCGCCCTCCTGCAGCACACGGAGCAGCTTCGCCTGAAAGACCGGCCTTGTATCGGCAATTTCATCGAGGAAGATCGTTCCGCCCTCTGCCTCTTCGAACAAGCCCCGTTTATTCGCCACGGCTCCGGTGAAGGCTCCTTTCACATGTCCGAACAGCTCGCTTTCAAGCAGTGTTTCCGGCAATGACCCGCAATCGACGACCACGAACGGCCGATCTCGTCGGCTGCTGAGTGCGTGGATCGTTCTCGCGAGGAGTTCCTTGCCCGTTCCGCTCTCACCATGGATGAGTACCGTGGCGGAACTCTCCGACACCAGGCGTGTCATATCGAACAGCTGACGCATAGCCGGACTTCGGCCCAGCAAATTTCCTAGACGATCGTCCTCGGCTGGAGCGGCAGGCTCCTGCGGCGTTGCTCGATGAAGGGACTTCGGCACCGGCGTGAACAGCACCAGCATCGACTCGACCGTTCCGTGCTGATCGGCCAAAGGAAACGCCTGCTGCATCCCGCAGGCGGCGCCGGCGCCTCCTCTCGCACAGGAGACGCACTGCACCTCCGGCGCCTCGAACACTTTCGTCGCCGGACAGGCTTCGCAAGGATCGGTTCGATGTGCAAATGCTTCATAGCATTTGGCGCGGTGCTGATGAGTCGCTTTGGTTTGTCCGGCTATCCACGCTGCTTCATTCGCGTACACGACGTTGAAGGCTCGGTCCATAACCGCCACCCGTTCGGACAGTCCGCCTGCAAGCTGTCGAATGGCTTCCAATCGTGCGGCAATGATGGGATCGCTCGGGAGGGGTGCGTTGAACATTTCTTCGTCAGACAAGTTTGTCTCGCTTCTTGGAGTGAAGCGTCTCCTACGACCTTACGCCGTTGATGTCAGCAATCAGCCTCCGGTCTGTGGTCCAGCAGTCGTTGTACACAGCTCTTGAGATCAGCAATGCGGACCGGTTTGTCGAAGTAGGCGTTGGCCCCTGCTCGTATCACTTGGGCTTTCAACGCCGCATCGCCGAACGCCGTGATGACGACAATGGGGCACCTAGGGGCCACGGTCCGCAACCGACTGATGTAATCCGCCCCCCCGGCCGGCATACGCAGATCGGTTAAAATCAGGTCTGGCACCGATTGCAGAACCGCCAGAAAGGCTTCGTCTCCGTCCCTGGCTTCACGGAGCTGATACCCGGTGCCCCACAGTTCATCGCAAAGCAGACTGCGCATCTCCCGGTCATCTTCGACGATCAGCACCACATCAGCTTTTCCCGTTGCCACAGTGGTCATCCTCTTTGTACCTCTGCCCCTGTATCAGTGGACTGCAAGAAGCGGGCAAGAGGGCCGCCCATAAGAACAATGGGCATGGTAAGTCTAATTTCAAAGAAATCCCGCGGGTTGCTGATGCCGGCAGGGCGGCAGTGATGAGAAACACCACACTCAAGGCGGAAGGCGCCGTTGCGAGATGCTACAGCGCTCGGCGGGTTGAACCTCTCACAAGGCCCAGGACTACACGCGCAGGACTCAGCCCATGGCGGACGGCTGCTATGGGCTCTGCGGAAGCAGAATCGTAAACTTCGTGCCTTTGCCCTCTTCGCTTTTCACGGCGATGGAACCCTGATGCTCTTCAATGATGCCTTTCACGACGGTCAATCCTAATCCGGTTCCTTTGCCGAATTCTTTCGTCGTAAAGAACGGTTCGAATATTTTCTCGACCGCATGCCCGGGAATGCCATGGCCCGTATCAGCGACCGTGAGTTTGACCATTCGATTCTCCGGCGCCAGGCCGATTCGCAAGGTCCCGCCGTCCGGCATCGCATGCACGGCATTCATGACGAGATTGATGAACACCTGGCTCATTTGGTCGGGATCGGCCATCGCCATCGGGCAAGAATCAGCCAATGCCGTTTCGACCTGAATCTGGTTTCGAGCAAGACGCTCTTGGAACATTTCCATCGCATCTTCCAGGACCTCTCGCAGGTCCAGCGCGCGCCGCTCCGGCGCTTTGCGTCGGGCGAACGACAGCAACTGATTCATCACCTTCGTAATCCGCTCCACCTGTGTAATGATGGTCTGGAGCCCTTTCTTGACCGGCTCCTCCGTGACACGGTCCATCAGGTACTCGGCACGGCCGAGAATGACGTTCATCGGCGTCCCGATCTCGTGGGCCATGCCGGACGCCAGTGTACCGAGTTCGGCAACCCGCTCGGTCTTGCGCAATTGGTCCTGCAGTCGCTTCCGCTCGCTGATGTCTCGGAGCATGACCAAGATGGCCGGCCCTTCCTCATCCACCAACCGGGCCGCGCTGACCTCGACATCGATCGACACTCCATCCAGGCGCACAATTTTCTCCTCGACCACCGGCACCAGTGATCGGCCTTCCAGCAATTCGTGGGTCCACTCTCTCAGGACGTCGTGATACTCGGGATGAAAGAGGCTCAGGAGTGATTTTCCCAAAACCTCATCGGCCTTCACCGCGCCGAACAGCTTGATGGCCTGGTCGTTCGCAAAGATAACGCGGTCGCCCCGGCTCACAAAGATCGCATAGGGCGAGACGGCGATCAGACGCCGGTAGCGTTCTTCGCTTTGCCGAAGCAGGTGCTCGGCTCGCTTGCGTTCAGTGACGTCGGTGACGAACCCTTCCAGGTAACTCAGTGTGCCGTCCGGTGCGTAGACCCCTTCTCCTCTTTCCCAAACCGATTTGACCTCTCCCGATTTGGTCAGGATTCGATAGGTCGTCTCGAACGGACCATGTCGCGTGACGGCTTCCTGAACCTCCTGCCAGACTCGCTCACGGTCGCCCGCATGTATCGTGTTCCCGAATGAGATGGTCCGCTGTTGGAGATATTCTCCGACGGTGTACCCGGTCAAATCGGATACTCCTTCGCTGAGATACGTGAATGACCGGTCACGGTCATTTCGGCTGCGATACACGAAACCCGGGAGATTGCCGATCAGAGTGCTGAGTTGTCGCTGGCTCTCCCTCAGGTCTTCCTCGGCCTGCTTGCGCTCGGTGATGTCTCGGAGAATGACGGTATAGTATTTCTTTTGCTCAACCGAGATATGCGAGATGGAGGCTTCGATGTGAAACTCTTGTCCGTTCGAGCGTAGCCCCATCACCGTTCCCAGTTGACCCATCTTTCGACTCGTCACACCGGACTGCCCAAACGCATGAACGTCGTGGCGATGGGCTTCGCGGAAACGTGCGGGCAAGAATCGATCGAGCGGCTGCCCGATTGCCTCTCGGATGGAGCAGACGAACATCTGTTCCGCCGCGCGATTGAACAACAGGATTCTCTGATCCTCGTCCACCGTGATGATCGCATCCATCGCGGATTCGATGATGCCTTCCAGCCTCAGCCGGCTGATCAGGAGCTGCTCCTCTACCTTCGGACGGTCCGCTTCGGAGCGTGTGACATCGGCGAGCGATCTCGTGATTGGTCCCTCCATCATCTGTTCCTTCACAGAGCGTTGGTCGATGGATCCGCGTACCCAGAGCAGGCTCCCTGCAACACGCGAATACGGAACGACCACAATGATTGTGACGTGGATGTCATCATTCGTGCTGAATCCGTGAGACACCAGGACTTCGACCATTCCCCGGAGGAGGGGCAGAGCCCACGGCATAGCACGCACCGTATTTCATCCCCGATGTGCATGCGGTCTCAATCTGACTCGATGACCGGAGGAAGCTGTCATTCTTCTGGATGAGTCTTGCCCTCGATTTCGGCGAGTTTACGATACAAGGTCTTGCGATCGATGCCAAGGGTATGAGCGGTCTGGTACTTGTTGCCGCCGGACTTCTCGAGAATCTTCTTGATGTACTCCTTCTCCAACTCATGCAAGGGCAGGGACTTTTCGGCCGCTTCGTCCAGCACGCGGCGCTCGCCGCGTGCTCCCTGCACCGCCGAGGGCAAATCATCGGGTGAAATCTTCTCGCTGCGGCTGAGCGTCACCGCCCGTTCGATGACGTTCTCCAGCTCTCGCACGTTGCCGGGCCAGGTATAGTCCATCAGCATGGCCAGCGCGGCCTCGCTCACGCCCTTGACCTCTTTCCCGCGGACGGCGCCGCACTTTTTAAGAAAAGCGTCGACTAAGAGGGGAATGTCCTCGCGCCGCTCCCGTAAGGGGGGCAGCTTGAGCTCGATGACGTTGAGCCGATAATACAGGTCCTCCCGGAACCGCTTATTCTTTACTTCCTCGCTGAGATTCAGATTGGTGGCGGCAATAATCCGCACATCGACCGAGATCGGCTTCGTCGCGCCCACCCGCCTGATTTCCTTTTCCTGAATCGCGCGAAGAATCTTGGCCTGCAGCATGAGCGGCAGCTCACTGATCTCGTCGAGAAACAACGTGCCCTTCTGCGCCTCTTCAAACAACCCTCGCTTGTCCATCTTGGCATCGGTAAAGGCTCCCCGCATATGCCCGAACAGTTCACTCTCCAACAGCTGTTCCGGAATCGCCGCGCAATTGACGGGAATAAACGGCGCGTCTTTGCGGTCGCTGTTGTAGTGGATGGCTTTGGCGACCAATTCCTTACCGGTGCCGCTCTCTCCCGTGATCAGGACATTGGTCGGACTATCGGCCACCCGGCGAATGAGATCGAAGACCATTTGGATCGCTTTGCTCTTTCCCAAAATCTGGTGGAAGCTGTACTCCTTGCGGACTTCTTTTCTAAGGCGGCTCACTTCCCGCCGCAAGGATGCCTCTCGAATGACGCGCTCGACCACGCGAATCAACTCGTCCTTCCGGACAGGCTTGGTGAGATAATCGCTGGCTCCGTGCTTCATCGCCTCGACGGCCGTTTCCACCGACCCGAATGCCGTCATGAGGATGACACTGATATCGGGATCTCGGCGCTTGATTTGGGCCAGCAATTCCAGTCCCTCCATGCCTTTCATACGGAGGTCCGTGAGGACAACCGCGTAGTCCTCTTCTGCCAATCGTTTCAGGGCTTCTTCTCCGCTGCCGGCCATGGCGACTTGATGACCACGGTCTTTCAACATGTCATGAGCCAATTCCCGCATATCTGCATCATCATCGACGACGAGGATCGCACCCCACTCTTCAGTCATGACCGACTCCCATCTCTGTCCCAAAATGCCACAGCGCCTGATGCATTCTGCATCAGTTTGTGTCTGTTTAACGCTGGAAGCCAATGAATGCAAGTGCAGGACCAATAGAATGGTTTGATTTTTAGCTGAGCAAGCCGCTGCGTATGACTTCAGTCAGATTTGCTCCCAAGCGGAATGAATGTGACATTGGCCGCTGCCGCGGGCTTGACCGGAGGATATTTCCCCTCATAGCTGGTCGGGAAGATATACAACCGCTCACCGACCGAGAAAAGAAGTTTGTACTCCGTTCTTTCATCACCGCGAAGATACACGTTCAGTAGAGCGGATGACGGTTGTTTATCGACCCGTGCCCAGTTCATCCCCAGCTGCGTAGGAACCACATACAGACCGGCGGCAATCACGACGAGCGAGAGATATGCCATTAATGGATCAATACCCTTGTCGGCTTGGCTGAACTGCACGACGAGGAGTTCGAGTGCCGAGCTAAACAACAAGAGAATAAAGGTTACAGCCACGACTGACAGGACGATTGCCGGGGTAATGTAACCAAGTGTGGTCAGCAGTGTGGTGATCGCCATGACCCCGCCCAAGACCCATGGACCATACTGGACGACCGTGACTGAAACCTTGAATCGTTTGGTCGCTGTCAGATCGCCGTGGCTTTCGATCAAGGCCAGGTTCGTGGTGGCAAGGTATCCGAAGAGGATAATCAGCAGCAACGGAATCCAGCTTTGACTGAAGTAGATCGCCGCCGGAACCTCATCCAATATCCACGAGGCTCCAAATTCTGAAAAGTATGATCTCGTATACATCGACCCCGAAAGATACGCCACGCCGCTAATGGCAAACAAACCGGCCAATACTTTTGGCGCCTGCTCGATAATGCGGCGAGCGCCGGCACGAGCGGCGGCCTTGTGATCGTCGTTGGACGGCATCGTTCACGATCCGGAACACCGAAAGAGCCAGCACGTTTCAAGAACAGCATTCTAGAAGGGATTCGAAGGACGGTGCAATGCGTGAGGAGAGAGATCCGTCATGCATGGATGCATGGGAACTGATGGGCAATGTTAATATTCTGCGCACTCAGGCTGACAACGGTTCTGTCCCCTCGCTGAGAATCTGTAAATAGCGATCATAAGCGAAGAGTCTGTTCCGCTGTCGGCCGGTCAGCTCGCGAATAGTTCCCAGCTTTTCAAGCAGTGCCATGCCGTTTGTCGCTGCTGGAAACGAAAGCCCTGTGCGGCGGCATATATCTGTAAGGGAAATAATCGGTCGTTCGCGAAGCGCTGAATGGACTCGAAGCGCTGACCCCGCGGCGCGGCCACTTTTCTGAATTTTCCCCTCATCACTACTGAACAATTCCACCAAACGTTGCGCCGCTGAGACCGCTCCTTGTGCGGTCGTCCGCACACCCTCCAAAAAGAAATCGATCCAAGACTCCCAATCTCCATCCATTCGGACTTGATCAAGCAGCCTGTAGTAAGTGGACCGGTTTTGTTTGAAATATAGGCTTAGGTAGAGAAGCGGCTGCGTAAGGACACC
The DNA here is from genome assembly GCA_030144965.1 of Nitrospira sp. BO4. GTDB lineage: Bacteria > Nitrospirota > Nitrospiria > Nitrospirales > Nitrospiraceae > Nitrospira_D. Next base: position 22,484 of record JAMPUU010000030.1, on the reverse strand, counting down.
GGCATGGCACAGAAGGAGGGTGACGAGAAGCCGCCCGACCCGACCGTTGCCATCCAGAAACGGATGAACCGTTTCGAACTGGACGTGTGCAAGAGCAGCCTTGACAAGCATGGGTAATGGTATCGTTTCGTCATGAAGAAACCGCTCCAGTTGTCCCATGCAATCTTCTACGACCCGATGTGGCGGTGGGACGAAATGGGCATTTCCCGGCCGAGTCCCACCAATCCAATTCTGCGATCGGCGGAACTCTCCAGGTAGCTTGTCACTTCCCCGACCACGTGAAAGAAGTTGAGTATGAACCTCGCGAATGAGCCGATTGGAAAGAGGAAACCGTCCGCGCAATCGCTCAAGCCCATATTCCAATGCCGCAACGTAGTTGGAGACATCCACAACTTCATCCCGTGGTATCCCTGGTGCTTCCTCCAGTTCGAAGAGTAACAGTTCAGACAGGGACGATTGAGTTCCTTCAATCTGTGAGGACAACAGAGCTTCTTTTCTGACGTAAGCATAGAGAAATAGATGCGGATCTGGCAGTAATGTGGAAACACTATCAAGACGCCCCAAAGCTAACAGTGCTTGCTCAAGGAGTATTTGGCGCGTACCCGTTAGATCGAGAGGCGGTATGGGAGGAAGCGGGGTCGGGATAAAGGCTCTTACTTGCTCTCCGCCAATTTGGGAGGTCTCATACTGACCGGACAAGCCACGGTTCACTGTTGAGCCCTCCTATTTAGTGTCGCTGAATAGAGAATATGTTATTAAGACATATGCCGTCAACGCTTAATAGCATAAGAGTGCTGTACGCTACTGCTTTTGACCCCCTGATAATTGATGTAACCTCATTAGCTCATCCAGACGGTTCGGCAGGAGAGAGTGTCTGATAACCATCGAATTGTGCGCAAGTACCTGGAAAACTAGTGAACTGGCAAAGATCTAAACAGGTAAGGCAGAGTCAGTTCAAATTGATGAGATCGAGCCGGAGATCGTTCGGATCATCGGTGTGGAGGAATTTGAAGCCGCCAGGGTCCTGGTAATCCATGGTGATGCCGCTCATGCGCATGGCGCTGGCAGCGGGGATCGCCACGGTCAAGCCGTCGACGCTCTGCGCTTCGTCGTCAGGGAGCACCCGATTCTCCAGCGTGATGCTGAAGGCCAACCGTTGGTCGTCCACGTCCTTCACCTGCACACGGACGACGGGATCCTCCGGATGATCGAGAATCAACGCCTTTAAACGCTCGACGGCCGACCGTGTGAGCTTCATGACCTCCCCATATTCCTACGTAGCCAAGGACCAGTCAGTGAAACGTGTCCCTCACCGCCAGAGTCCTCCAAGATAACACAAGGTGTCTGCGGGATACGTCACGAAATCCCTCATGGCTGCGATGGGCCATTGGTACACGGATATGCAGGTGGAGCAGCCAGAGAGATCGTAGCCCCCGTCTCATCCAAGGTATTGATGCGGACATTGCTGTCCACATGGGTGCGATTGAACTGTCCTTCTACGTGGATGTAGACTTGACGCATGGCGCATCTTGAAACCCCGCCAACACACAATTGGTGGCTGAGAGGTGTCATCGCGCGATCAGTCGGAATCATCGCCATTGCACTCGGGTTCGTCTTCGGAATGTACGGACTCGATCACCCTGCCTCGCATTGGCTTCCGACCGCACTTGGGTTACTCGTGACCGGGACAATGGCCCAAGGCTATGGGCTTTACTGCTCGATCAAGCGGATGCGGCAACCGAATCCCTGATCGTGCTGTGTTGATTCGCGTGATCACCTGAACGCTGTTGTACCCCCAACCTGTTAGTCCTCAGCTCGCCGACAGGAAGACCTTAAGGGCCCCTAGCGGCCCGGATCAATTCTTCAGACGCCCCCCCTTTTGAAGTACCTAGTTCGAGGAAGGCGCTCGGCTGACCTTCCGGCTACCTTTTGTCTATTGGGATATGCAAAGGGGGAAGGAGCACCAATGTCGAACAGGAAGAACCCCATACGGCGCCACAGTCGGTTTCCAGTCAGTTGGTCGGTCCTCTATGGAAGTGACGAGTTTCTCGCCGAAGGGACCGTCTTGGATCTGACCTCACGGGGCTGGAGAATCGCGGGATCGATGCCTGTTGCACCCGGTATGCAGTTAACCCTGCAGGTTTCGGTTCCCGAAAAATCAACACCCCTTCGCGTCCAACGGGCGACCGTGCTCTGGGTGACCGATCAGGACTTTGCGATTGAAGCCCACGAGATGCCGCCCAACGATCAAGCCTGGGTTGCCGAGTTTCTTCGGCAGAAGCTCGGGCTCATGTGGATCTCACGGGAAGACGATCACAGGACCTCGAGTTCCACCACAGAAAAGGTACATCGTGGTGAGGCCAAGCATTCAGCTCCAGGCATTGAAGACGTCCTGGAACGGTTTCTTGCCATTGAATCCCCTTTGATAGACATTCCATCCAAGGCTCGGTGGCACTGCGACTCGGATGTTCAAGAGAATGAGGAACACACAGCCAATGAGGGCTTACCCGAAAAGACTTGGCTCGAAGCGCATCGGATCCTTCGCGGCATGGTCGCCTTGAAAGCCGCTAGGAAACGGACCGGGCGGGATCTCATTGCCGATAATTAGATAGGTCCTGCTTGACCTTCCCCCTTTAAACCAGGCCAGTGGTGGAGTGCGGCTCACTGGCCGTGACCCGTCCCACGAATGTAGGCATGCGAGAAATCCGATTGATGCATTCATTATATGCATATGTACTGACTTGAAACGGGTAGATATTCCTCAGAACAAACTGTGAGTTATTATTTCGTTGCACTGATAGTTCAGAAGATTTGCATCTCGTAAAAGTGCGATGACGCACAACCGATTATTGCATTTCCGCGCAGAACGCGATCAAACCGCCACACAAACATCCAAGGATTCCAGCATTTCTGCAAGGGGGACCATCGCTCAACTCTTTGTAACTTTTATATCTTAAGTATCTGTCCACTTCGGATCCGCACAGAGCACCTCAGCATTCTAGAGATGGCACTGAACCTGCTCGGCTCTGCATCTGCAGAGGAATCCTCTTTTCAAACATCAGGGTTACCCACATTGTTAAATTTACCTATAAGTCGAATCGCGTGTGCGCTCTAACAGAGGCATATGTCGTGAAGAACAGGTTGAGCGTGCACTTTGCCAACTGATAGGTGCCCATCTCGTCAACTGATCCGGCTCGATCCTTATCGCTGATAAGGAGGTGGCATTACAAATTCCAGAGAGAACGGGGTCCGGATCATGAACGCTGACACTTCGACAGTCCATATCATAATCTCGGGGCGTTGATCTTGAATCCATTCTCGACCTCGATCTCACAATCTTGTGCGAAGCCAAGTGCCACGATGCCTACCACTGACTACAGTCCATACCTAGGATCGGCAGCCTTCTGGATGAAGTGCTCTTGTTAGGAGATAACCATGGCGGAAATCACGAACTCTGATCGTGTTCTTCTCAAGGCTACTTACACACCCATCACTCTTCCACAGTCGAATCCGCGTGTTGGAAACCTTGGGCGCGCTGGCGAGAAAGCCATGTTCGCAAACAGTCTTCAATTGGCACCTGGCGAAGTGCGTCAAACTCTCGATCACATGATGCGTAACTCTGCCAACGATGCGACCGAACCTCTATCCGTGCTGCAAGCGTTCGAGCAGGCTACGGATCGTGTGGCTCCCAAGCCTGAGCCTGCCAGACTGGCCGGCGTTCCAGTGTCTGCAATTCAGGCATTCGGGGCCGCCGTCATTGAGTTGAGGACGGCTCAGCGGCAGTCTGTCTCAACCGTCAACACAAACCCTGACGGCGTCGTGCCGTCGATCAAGTCTGCAACAGTGTCACCGCCCTCCGGCCTTGTGGACCTGCGAGTGATTATTGCGCACAACGCATTGACGACCTTCAATAACTCGGTGCAGATCAGTCCGATCGGCATGCTACATCTGGAGCGGATTGAAATGGCGCCAGCCGGCATCGAACGCGGCGAACTGATCGCTACAATTCCGCTCGCTCCCCAGGAAACCACGAATGTGGTTCACAAGGAATGGGCCACGACTAGCGAGGAATTCAGTTCTATCGTCACCGACTCTCTGGAGAACTACAGCGAAAAAGGCGTGACCGAAAAATCGGAACTGGCTGATGCCACCAACAGCGAGACGAAGCATTCGAGCCAGATCAGTCTGGGGGCAACGGTTTCTGGATCGTATGGTACCGTCAGCTTCAGTACGAATGCCTCGCTCGGTGTCAATGATTCCAACGACCAGAGCCAGCAGGTAAGCCGTAAGCAAGCCTCAGAGATCACGAGTAAGGCAGCCGCCCGCGTGCGAAAAGAACGCAAAGTGACGATTGAGACGCAGGCGACCGTTGGAAAGGAAGATACCTCAGTCCGGACCATTACGAACCCCAGCTCCACCGATTCGATGCGTATCGACTATTACTCCATGATGCGCAAATGGCGTGTTCGTCTCCTCCAATACGGGATCCGGATGACCTATGATATCGCCGTGCCCGAACCTGGCGCTACTCTGAGAGAATCGCACGCCTTCCTTGCCTACCTCGACGCAAAGACCTCCACGCCGTTCAGTTTTCCTCTCTTGGTATCCGACATTAACGAAAGCAGCTATCTTAACCTTGCCTCGCAGTATGGTGTTTCCGTTGCGCCTCCGCCACAGCCTATTGTCAATCAGCGGATCGGCGGTGCCGTGCAGGGTTTAGGCAAGCTGGGCGATGATGAAGGTTGGCACTTCTTCGAGCTCTCGGTCGACGTGCCAGATGGATACCGGATCTCCGCCATCTGGCTGGATGCCATGATCGGCAACGTTGACAATGATCCGGTGGCTCGCAACTTCATCGTCTTCGGTTACGGACAACCGCCGGGACTCGGAACCAACGGCAAGGCAGCGTTTATCGAGAACTTGAGCAGCGCTGGTGGTTTTCTCATCAACCGAACAGGCCACCAGAAAATCGTCTACTTCCTGCAGAATGTGGACGCGGCTGCCGTCACCTTCAGCATCGACTTTGCGCCATTGGACGCATCGATGGATCAGTGGCGTTTCGGGGTCTGGCAGGCCCTGCATGACGCCGCACGCGATGCCTACTACACCAGCATTCAGGCTCTCGCGAGCCAACGCGATGCACTGCGCAAACGGATCGAAGGACCTGACACGCTCACACTCCGTCAGGAAGAGCGCATCGAAGTCATGAAGGGCGCCCTGCGTTGGCTCCTCGGTCCAGATTTCGACTTCATGCCTGACAGTGTGACGGCATTGTTCCCACCACCCGTTCAGTCTGGAGGTTTAGCCTTCACTGGAAACAAGCTTGGCCTTGATTCGAGCGGCTGGATGGCAATGTTCCGTTATCAGGAAATGGTCAAGTTTCTCCAGCAAGCCATCGAATGGGAGAACCTACTCTACTTTCTATATCCGTACTTTTGGGATGTGCCACCCGCTTGGGATTTCGTGCGCACTCTCGAGCATCCTGATTCGGAGCGGCAGAAATTTCTCCGCGCCGGCAGTGCCCGGATCGTGCTGACCATTCGACCGGGATTTGAACAAGCTTTCACCGCCTTCGTCGATCAGGGAGCCTTTGGCGCGATTCTTCCACCGGGACATCCCTATCTAACCATCGGCCAAGAAGTCCAGGCCTACGACAAGACAAATTACCCAGGGATTCCGCCAGCCAATGCAGACTCCGATTTTCGGCCCCTCCTGTCCACACTCCAGCGCAAATCCTGGCTGGACATGCAAGCGATCATTTCAGCTCTTGAAGACTACAAAACCGCGAACGGCTCGTACCCTTCGACCGTCCAGGGACTCGCCGCCTTGGCGAACCCTTCTCTGGCTGCTGCTGATCCCTGGGGAAATGCGTGGATCTACAAATGCCCTGGGGTGTTCACAGACTACGAGCTGTCCTCCCTTGGCGCTGACAACAAGTCTGGCGGCGAAGGTCTGGATGCGGACATTACGAGTTGGGCTCCCTCTTCGCTGATCGCCGAATGGTTCGAATACACACCCTCGAAGGGCGTTGACATTCAGCTCAATACGGCCCCTGCGCTCATGGCTTGAGCAAGGGACGGCTATGAGGGTTGGCTTCAACTATTCGGTTTCGTACAACCGATTCGGATCCGAAATTGGTCCTGACCTATGGGTCGCAGACGCAGAATGGGACGCCCGAAACCAAAAGGAGACCCTTGGCCGAGTCGCCGATATCCCATTGCCGCCGCTTTTCAACTTCATCGACCGCAATCTCGCCAATCTGAGCCGAATGAAAGTGTCCGTCGTCCGGTGGTTCTTGCTCGGCCACGGCAACAACCACGGACCCAGACCGATTCCCTTTCTCAGAGTTCAGACCGGCGCACCGCGTAGTGTCGCGGCTGCCTCGAGGTACCCCGATTACAACTTTGCGCCCCCAGCCAAACTGGACGCTCGCTTTCGCCGGGATTTTGTTGAGATGTTAACTCGTTTCAAGAACGCAGGCATGCAGATTATCCCTTCGTTGATTTCCTTCGAATTCAGTTCAGCCCAACGTTTCACTACTGGACCCAGGACGAACACCGGTGCTGCAGGGCGCGCCGATATCATTCGCGACCTCGGGAAGCAGAGCACCTTCTTGGACACCGTGCTTGACGAACTGCTCCAAGCATCCATCCCGTTCAAGGATCAGATTTACGCGTGGGAGATCGTCAATGAACCTGTCTGGATGTATCTCGACATCGGGGCCAATTCATATCCGAGAAACTGGGTTCAGCACGTACCCGAAGTTGCGTTCAACGAATTGAAGACCTTCTTGGAAAACGCAGTCCAGCGAATTGACAAGGCCGGGTTCAAATCTACGGTCGGTCATCGTTATTACAGTGATCTTTCGCGCTTGCCCTCCGGGACCGCACCCCAATTCCACTACTATGCAGACAACAGTACCGTTCGCTGGGTTACGTCAGGTCTCGGATATCCTGCTGATCCCGGGAAAATTGCGGGTAGCCAGCTCTTTACAGGGAATCCCAAGCCGTTCGTCGGTGAGTTCGGCTCCGATCACAACGTGGGTCTGGCACGCGCCTGGTTGTCTGACTTTTCGAGCGGTGACAGCACGCGGGCACGGCTGGAATTGCTCGCCAAGGAAGGTTGCGATCTGGCACTCATCTGGCCCGATCGTGCAGACAGCGCGACAGCTGATCCGATCAAACTGCAGCAAGACACACGCAAGGCGATCATCGATTTCACAGGGGGCACACTTCCACCCGCTGACCAGTAAGAGCCTCACTTGCAGTTCGTTCAGCACGCCGGCACTCCCTATACCTCCAAAAAATCGGATGAGGTCGGTCACCCACATAGCATGGTCTCCGTGACCTTCAGGCCGGATGATACGGCCCGGAGAAACGAATGAATCTGGCGCAGTGATCGACACGATTTGGGTTTCGGTGAACTTCGACTGCCGCATGAAAACCTCCTGATTAGGGTGGCTATACTGCCAGAAAGTTCTCCTGTTGGCTGTCTACGATTGCGGGGAGCTTACAATCTGTTCTTCCGTGTGCCGTTTACGTGTCATGCCCCCCTCCTATTAAGCCCATCTCCGCAGTACTTCCTTCCCAATGATCTAGTTTTCGGAGGGAAGGTCAGCGCGCAGTTGCTTTTGATTGGCTGCGGAACCGGGCCGGTGGAAGGCCGAACTGCCGTTTGAATGCGCGGTTGAAGGAGGGTTCCGATTCATAACCGACCTCACCAGCAATATGGGCCACACTGTTGCTCGTAGATCGGAGGAGTTGCGCTCCGAGGGACAGTCGCCACCGTGCAAGATACGACATCGGGCTTTCCGAGAGATATCGCCGAAATCGCTCCGTCAGCACGGATCGAGAAATCCCTATCTCTTTTGTGAGGGATGCGATCGTCCAAGGGTGCGCGGGGTTGCGATGCAAGAGGGCTAAGACTCTTCCGACTTCTGGGTCACGAACGCCTGCCAACCATCCTCTCTGTTCAGGGGAGAGTGCGGCGATATATTGCCGCAGCGTCTCGATGAACAAGACTTCTGATAGCCGTGCGAGCACCGCTCGATTACCGGGCTGAGACCGATCTGCATGATCCACTGAATAGCGGATGGTTTGCTCGAGCCAATGGCTCGAGGCATCTGTGCGCACATTGACCTTTAGAATGGGTGGCAGCCCTCCCAGGATAAGCCGGCTAAGCTGCGGATCACACGCCATATATCCGCAGATGAATTTGGCGACTTCTCCGCCTCCACCCATGCGCGCAACCTTTAGACCTTGCGCCAATACTTGTCTCACCTGCTCTCCATTGTCGCTCGGTTTGACCACCGGCCCGTTTCTCAATGCATGCGGGTCTCCATGAGGAAGGATGACCAAATCCCCGGCACTGAGGGGAAGCGGAAGACTATTGCCTTCGACTTCTGCATAACCGTGACCGTCGGTCAGCAAGTGGAAGATGATGACATGTTTGGCGCCGACAGACAGATACGGCGCGAGCACGGTCGAAGGAGGGGAGTAAAAGCACCAGGGCGCTGAAAATTCCGCATTGTAAAACACGGCGCCGTCGAGTTTGATGGCTTCAAGAACCTCGGACAAGACATCCATATCATTCCGCTGCGCTGCGGGCGTTTCGGCAAAGTATGCCAGTCATCCAATCAAATTAAACGCAGTTTAGCACGCTCCTGTTAAGAGAATCAGTCATTCGGGTAAGGCAAAAACCCGCCGTTACTCTTACTGTGCAACCTGCACAACATGTTTTCAATCTCACACACTCTAGGAGGTCAGCATGTATGAAATGAAAAATCTTGGACGATTAAAACAGTTGGAAGTTCACGCTCCTGAAGCCACGAAGGCATTTTGGGCCTTTGACAAGGCAGCTTGGTCGGAGGGAGCCATTCCCAAAAAGTACAAAGAACTGATTGCCGTCGCGGTAGCGTTAACAATTCAATGCCCCTATTGCATTGAGCTTCATGTGGCGAGGGCACGAGAAGCAGGCTCGTCGGAACTTGAGATCGCCGAAACTATTCTCGCTGCGGCAGCACTTCGTGCGGGCGGCGCAATCACCCACGGGACCCACGCCCTAAAGGAAATCTAAAGGAGCTCCTTTGAGAAGCTGGTCTACCCACGCAAGGAGCTGGAGGATGCCTTCTGTGTTTCTAAGTAGCAGAGGCCCTCCGTAGCTTGAACCTCATATCAATTGAGTACGTTCAGCATCTCAAACAACATTAAAAAACGATTGAAAGGAGAATTAGACATGCTTTCAGTAGGATTCTTTGTACGACTTGAAGCGAAACCGGGGAAGGAAAAAGAAACGGCCGCCTTCCTAAAACAAGGTCTTGAATTAGCGAATCAAGAAACCACCACTCCGCTGTGGTTCGCGCTGCGACTGGGTCCCTCCACCTTCGCAGTATTCGATGCTTTTCATGATGAGTCGGGAAGGCAAGCTCATCTCAATGGGCCCATCGCTCAAGCCCTCTTTGCCAACGCCCCACATCTACTAGCCGTGCCGCCTTCCATAGAAAAAATAGAGATTCTGGGCACCAAGCTTTCGGAGGAGGTGCTTGTCTCGTAAAGGAGTGTGATCGGCTGGCGGCCCTGCAGAAAGGCCGCCAGCAGGACTAACAATGCAATTTCCCAGGCACGAGGTAGGTGCTTCGAGTCGCGCTAACGACCTGATGCTCTACTGTATCTAAATTCACGCAAGAAACCGCGCCCGGGCGAGGAATCAGTGACTGCACCGACCACTTTGGATGGCTTGATCCTTCGCCCCAAGCGCACAACTTTCAACAAGGAGGCCCACACATGAGCCAGTTCGACCGATATGCGTTCAGCGCCAGCCCAACATTTCATGAGGCCAAAACCCGCGAGGCGTTTTCGCATGCTGTGCCACTCACGACTCTTGTCATTTATTGTTACGACCCACGAGCAGCGGCTATACCCAATGCCGTGGCCGAACTGTTGGACAATGAAGTCTTTCCAGGTGAAGTCATCCTTGACGGGTTTGGCAAGCGCGTCGCCAGCTCAACAACACTTTTCCCGGTCATCGTGGCCGGAGGCCGCGCGATCGATGCGCTACGTTCTATCACCGTCGCACAGCATCTGTTCGGCCTTAAAAATGTCGTCGTGGTGCATCATTCCTATTGTGGAGCGACGACTTTTACCCCCAAAGGGATAATCGATGCCTATAAACGTGAACAACATGCGGACATTTCAAACCTCTACGACCCGGGAAGCATCTGCATCGAGGATTATGAAGCATCGCTAAAACGAGATACGGGACTCATTCGAGCCCACGCTGGGACGCCGCTGCACGTGAACATCTTTGGCTATTTCTATGATATCGACACTGGTGCTCTGACAGAGGTCGTGAAGGACGAAGCCTTGGCCGTGCTACAGCCGACAGGGTTAACCCTATAGGCAGAGCTGGGATTATGAAGTTTTCACATTTGATGGTGCCTCGAGCCTGTTCGGTCTCTGAATCCGGTAGTGCCAAAGCACGACAGAGAAGGAAGTGAAATCAGGTGAATAAGGTGACTTGGTTTTGAGTGAAACACAAAAGGATACAAACAAAATGAGTGATCGACTTAATAACAAGGTGGCTCTGGTGACCGGTGGCAATAGTGGGATCGGTAGAGAAACCGTCCAGCGTTTTCTGGAGGAAGGGGCAACAGTATATTTCACAGGTAGAAACGTGGAAACAATAGAGGCAACAGTCAATTACTTGAATTCCTTGGGTTATGGCAAAGTAACTGGGGTCTCTTGTGATTCGAATGATGCGAGCGGATTCGTTCAAGTGCTGAAACGGGTACAAGAGGAGCAAAGCCGACTGGATGTCCTTTTCTTGAATGCTGGCATTGCTGAATTGACGCCACTTGGTAGCACAACGGAGGTGCAGCTAAGCCGGTTATTTGATACTAACCTGAAAAGTGTTTTTCTTTCGGTTCAATCGGCCATTTCCTATTTTCCTGAGAATGGTGGTTCCATCATACTCAGCGGAGCCTGGCTCGCGGAAATCGGTGCTCCGCTGCTCAGTGTTGTCTCAGCCACGAAAGCGGCCATTCGAAACTTTGCCCGAAGCTTCTCTTCCGCTCTCCTTGAAAAGAAAATCAGGGTCAATTGTATCAGTCCTGGGGCGATTGCCACTCCTCTCTATGAACGACTCGGATTGCCGAAAGCGCAATTGAAGGGTATGGAGGACTTAATTACCCACAAAGTGCCTTTAGGCCGGTTCGGAACAGCTAGGGACATTGCCGATTGCGCGGTGTATCTGGCCAGTGATGAATCCAATTATGTCTTAGGAGCTGATTTAGTCGTGGATGGCGGATTTAGCCAGTTGTTTAGCATTCCTACGACGGAGTGTCCCGTCCATCAAGAACAACACGAATGAAAACTTCATATTTAGAACAGACCATAGCCAGATCGCTCGCGTGAAGGAAATTTTGATTTATTATTGTATGGGGGCCGATACGATATGATGTGGGACTGAATGGGGTTCAGTTGGGGATAGTTCACGGACAGAAGACGAACAATTTTGAAGATGGGCGAATTGGTGCAATGACAAACCTACTGAATTTGTTGGTTAGCCGACTGGGACTCGAACCCAGGGCCCTCGCCTTAAAAGTTACACACATTCAATGATTGGTATCTCCCGATGGGAGTATATTGGTACCGATGAATAACTCTCATGGATACAGTGAGCAAGAATGCTCTATATGGGCCCAGCGACGCGGTGCACTGAACGCGGCCAGAGCACCCTCAGTCTGACGACTTGGCGCAGCTGGCCGAAGAAATGAACGATATGGCCTGTCCAATCGAGGAAGAGCTTATGGAGAGAAGCACAAGGGAATGCGCGGTACTCCAAGACCACATCATCTCAATGGAGACATCGGTAGATATTCTGAGATGATCGACGAGAGAGAAAACAGGATCAACTTTCCTACGACACAGACTCCTTTTGTACAGCCGATGCGGAATGGCCCGGAATCCATCGGGCCAAGAGGACTCGAATCTCGTCGAGCGTCACCGGCTTAGCGAGATAATCGTCCATGCCTGCTTTCCGACACTTTTCACGGTCCCCAGGCATGGCGTTCGCGGTGATCGCGATGATGGGAAGCCGGTGGCTTCCGCGTGCCCCTTCCTCTTTTCGGATCATCGCCGTGGCCTCCCAACCATCCATCTCGGGCATTTGGCAATCCATCAAGACCAAGGCATACCTGATTCGAGCGACCGCGTCGACGGCTTCGAGTCCGTTAGCCACGACATCGGCCCGGTAACCGAGCTTTTCCAACAGAACCACCGCGATTTTCTGGTTCACAATATTGTCCTCTGCCACGAGAATACGGGGGCGTGCCGCCTTGGCGGCTTCCTTAATGACATGACGGGTCACCAACACATCGCGGGGGCGACTCGCGGCCCCCACCTCCAGTACGTCAGGGGATGCCTGGGCCGGCCTGTCCACAATCATAGTCAGACAGTCGTATAAGTCCGTGCGATGGACGGGCTTGGTTAGGTAGGCGGCAATCCCGACCTGTTTCGCTTCTTCAGCCTGCCCCCGCATTCCCATTGAGGTCAGTAAGACCAGGGGGATAGCCGTCAGCTGGGGATCAGATTTGATTTTCTGCGCCAACTCCAGTCCGTTCATGCGTGGCATCTGCAAATCGAGGATCGCCACATCAAAGGGTTCGCCTCGGGCCGCCGCTCCTTTCAGCAGAGTGAGGGCTTCATATCCATCCGAGGCGGTGGCGCTTTGGAGACCCCACTGAAACGCATATTGTTCCAGGATACGTCGGTTGGTGGCATTGTCATCCACAATGCAGACTCGCCGGCCCGCGAGAGACCCTTTTGGCAATGCTGTCGCGCGCGTCTGCTGGTGGGTCAGCCACACCGTAAACCGGAACGTGCTTCCTTGACCGAGCGTACTCTCTATGCCGATCTGCCCGCCCATCTGTTCCACGAGCTGTTTGCAAATGGCAAGGCCCAGTCCGGTGCCGCCAAACTGGCGCGTGGTCGAGGTGTCCGCCTGGGTAAACGGTTTGAACAGACGCTCCTGTACCTCGGGGGCAATGCCGATCCCCGTGTCGACCACGGCAAATTCGATCAGGGTGCGCTCGGCGGTCGCCGTGCTCCGTGTCACATGCATCATCACTTCGCCCTGTTGGGTGAACTTGACCGCATTGCCAATAAGATTGATAAGGATTTGATGCAATCGGCCGGGGTCCCCCCGTAATGCCGTGGGCACTTCCGCATGCAGGAGACAACCCAATTCAAGGCCCTTGCGCTGTGCCGGTTTGGCAAAGAGATCCAGTGCCTCTTCGACGGTGGTCCGGAGGTCAAAATCGATCGTCTCAAACGTCAATCTACCCGCCTCGAATTTCGAGAAATCAAGAATGTCGTTGATGATGTCGAGCAGGGCTTCGCTAGACCGCTGCACATCCTCGGCGTAGTCCTGCTGCGCGGGAGTCAGGAGTGTATCGAGCAAGAGTCCGTTACACCCCATGATGGCGTTCAGGGGCGTACGAATTTCATGGCTCATGACGGCGAGGAAGGCGGATTTGGCTTGTGTGGCGGCTTGCGCCTCGACTAACGCCCGGTCGAGGTCGCGGTTTTTCTGCTCCAGCTCCTGCGCATAGGCGGTCACTCGGGCTTCGCTCTCGCGTAACGCATCCGTTCGCTCATGCAATCGCGCTTCGGTGTGCCGACGCTCGGCCACTTCTTTTTCCAGCTCCCGGTTTGCCGCGGAGAGGTCGCTCGTTCGTGCTGTCACTTTCTGTTCCAATGCGTCATGCGTGTCACGCACGGCGGCTTCGGCCCGTTTCCTCTCTGAAATACTCGCCGCCAGCGCCAAGCTCATGATGCCGATGAGACACAGAAAGGATTGCAAGACCAGGAGGGACTCATTCGGCGACTCCCTGATAAAGGGCCCGGAGCCCTGCAGGGTGCCCCATATGGCGATCCCTGAAAGCAGGAACGTCGCGGTGACGGTGTCACGCTCACTGAAGCGGGCGGCGATCCAGACAAGGCTCGCGACGACCAGAAACACGAGCGGATAATTCTTTATGGTCCCTTGGACTACATTGGTGAATAGGGCCAGGCCCATGCTAAGGAGTACGACCATCGAGACGGCTGCTTCAAACGCCTGGTCACGATTCCATCGCACCTGTGGACGTTGTGACCACAGGACGAGGGTGGGAGCCACGAGGAGGTTCCCTGCGATATCGCCCAGCCACCAAGTCATCCAAATCGAGGGGTAGTTGGCCCAACTCGCATAGCCGCCCGCTGCAAGACTGCTCACTCCGAAGGTGGCACTGATGGTGGTGCTTATCAATCCGGCAAGCGCCGCGAACTTCAACACTCCGGGTGCAGAGGAAAAGGCATGCTGACCATTGGCATATCGGTTCATCAGATATGCGCCTATGAGTCCTTCAAGCGTGTTGCCCATTGCGATACCAAGTGACGTCTGGATCGACCCAGCGGTGAGTTGGTTGGCCAGGAATGCGCCGAGGAAAATACCTGGCCAGACCCGATAACGGAAGATCAGGAACGCGGCCAGCGTCATCCCTGTGGGTGGCCACACCGCCGTGGCGCTGGCGTGCACAAACGCCAACATCAGTCCGAGTTTGGCCGCGACGACATAGACGGCGGCCAGAGCCAGGACGATCCCTACAAATTTGAGACGGCTCAGCTTGCCCCTCATCGGATCAGACTCCTCAAGACAGGAGCGAAGGCGAGGCCCCGCGCCGAGGACTTCGAGAGCTGGGTCGCCAGGTGCCCCACATGTTCCGGACAGATATCATGAACAGAGCGGGAGCACTCCCCGGGGAGATCAGGAGAGACAATCGTACGGAAAACCACCGCGGAGCAACACCGATCTCTCGGTTGTTCCCGGCGCGCGATCGGAGTCATCACCCAAGCCTCAGTCACGTCAGATGACCGGGCTCTTTGGCCTTGAGGATGCATAAGCACTTCTCGAGTACAGAGATGTGGAGTGTAACATTAGGTATCCTATCAATACTATCACTTGTAAACGATTTTGCCTGAACATTGGGAACTTTGTCGGCCTCCCGCCCGGATTTCCTGAGGACTAATCAGTGGCTTACCGCTGAAGGAAGGGTTTCTTCCTAGTTTTGATCAGTCGGCCACATCGGGATTCTTTGGAAGTTTCATGCGGGATCATGTCTCTAAGGTGAGTCTGGAAACAGTGGACGCCGTCGCGCGTCAACTCCCGCAGTGAATCGAACACTACAATCACCAGGCGCAGCACAGTGCATTGGCCATGCAGTCGCCAGCCGAGTCTCGTGCGGCGTGAGTCGTCATACACACGATTCGACCTGTCCAAAATCAGGGGAGCAGATCAAATCCCGTCATTGGAGGCGAGGCGATAAGCAGTCTTGTGCCAACGGCTTCTTTACTCAATGACCCGCTTCCTATGGGTATCAGCATACATGCCTTTTCGTGACGCTGAGCCCATGAGTCCCAAAGTAGATCATTTGACCTGGATACTGAAGCATCGTCGGAATGACCTTGGTTTCCATGAACGGCTGGAGGTGGTCAATGCGCATGGCTTCCATGGCAGGACGAAAGCATCCAAATTCGAAGACCTTGTTGCCATCCTTGCAGACCACGAGTTCACCATATTCCCCGATTTCGATCACATAGATGATTTGTGCTAGGCACTTTGTGATGAGCTTCACCTTCTCCTCAATATCATCGTGAGCGTTGGACATGCGGATTGCTGATGAAATCAGGGGAAAACGGAAAGCCATACCGGCCATAGGAGTTGCTCGTGGAGCCGGGATCGTAGGGAGTCGCGCTCAACTTGCCGCGATAGCTCCCCTGCCTGTCACACAACCGCGGTGCGTTCATCGCAAAAAGATTCGGCGCCGATTGATTGCTAATCCCCTAGTCCATCTCTTCGCCGCCCTCAAGGCATGTTTCGCATTGTTCCAATTGCGAGGAACCGTGCTCACTACAGAAATACCGGCGGCAGCGGCTGCACGTCATGAAGGTCATCCTGACTCGATCTCCGGCTTCGCATCGATAACACTGGCCAGCACTGCGGGCTTTGGGCATTGTTACGTCTCCACGACAGGTTGTAATAGTTCTCGAAACGTCATTTCCATGATATGGCGATGACTGCAGGAAGGGGACCGTCCGCCACACAGTGAGTTGTAACGTGATAACACATCGGTGGTCGTCACTCCAATTCAAAACAGACATGCGTTGGTTGTGCAAATCACCGTCGCAACGGCATCGTTACGAACCGTCACACATCTTGCGGCAGGCTGATGAAGAGTTCGCTAGAGCCAATTTAAGGGAGAATGGATTTGCGAGTTGTTTCGCTTCTTAGACCTGTTCGTTGCCTAGTTAATGCAAGACGCCGGAGGCTAGGCAGGTGGACTGAGGAGGAAGGTCGTTTGAAAGTTCTGTCTCTGGTCCAAAGCGGCGAGCCATGACAAATGTCGCGCTGTTTGGCCCTCACGAAGGGCGCCGACGCAGTTTAATGGGCAGGCCGTTGGTTCTCTTCCACACCTCAATGGCCATTTGAAATCCTAAAGATATGTTTGCAATGGAATCAAGCTCCACGTCCGTGAGCGGCTTTCCTTCCAGGAGGTGTCTCTCGATGGGACCGGCAGCAGATACAAACTTAGCCACGGCCGCCTGCGCAGTTACTCTTTTGTCATTCGCCATATCTTCCTCCTGAATGTCACCGATAAATCATTGTGAATTCATAGAAGCTTTTGATGCTCCGTTACGAACGGCACACGTCTGAAAAGTGATCCTGCAGCCACAGGAAGGGCATGCGGGTTATCGCTCCACGTTACTCTCTTAGTTTCATGCTGAATGTTGCGTTGTATATAGATCCCGATATCCGGGTCGGAGGATTCCCACGCAGTCAAACTGAATGATACATCCG
This sequence comes from Nitrospira sp. BO4, assembly GCA_030144965.1. Taxonomy (GTDB): domain Bacteria; phylum Nitrospirota; class Nitrospiria; order Nitrospirales; family Nitrospiraceae; genus Nitrospira_D. Next base: position 5,591 of record JAMPUU010000030.1, on the reverse strand, counting down.
GACTTCACTCTCAACTCACGTCCTCACAGTTGTCTCAAGCGGGGGGTAATAATCCAGATGACCAAGCCTCGCGCATCCCGCAGTAGATGGTCAGTGATGCCGCTGCTGAAGATGCGTGTGATTCCAGGCGTATCGGTGCGGCCCACGACAATCGTGTCGTGCTGTCCCATTCTCGCTTCATCGAGAATGGCATTCGCAATGTTGTCCTCATGTCCAAACTTTAGGGCGACTCGACTCTTGTCAAAGCCAGCCCGCATCAAAAGTTCATGGGCTCGTTCGAGAGTCGGGCATTGTGCTTCTCGTTCCTGCTTTTTCCACGTCTCCTGATCTTCCTTCAAACGGGTGCTCAGCTCTGCTTCCATGTCAGGATTTTCAGATCCCCCATGCTCCAATAGGCCGCGTGCCATGGGTTTGAGGACATGAAAGAGCGTGACGATGACATCCGGTCTACGCTGCAGCAGCGATCCCACATATCGCACAGCATGCAACGCGCGCTCGGATTCGCCTACTGCCACCAGAAGTCGCATTGGCAGGGCCTTGGCTGATGCGATAGTCAACATCTCACCACACACCTCGATGTCGATTCATCGAGATCCTTCGCACTGGTATCTGGTGCGGGACGATGAATCTGTATTCTATAGGCCCTGTCGGCATCCAATGTGACTCGAATCTCTCCGCTCCGGCTTAAGTCGTCAATGGCGAGGAACACCTGATTCCATGTCAAGTCCGGACAGAGAGCCACCACTTCTTCCATGGCACAACCGGTGCTCTGTCCCTTGACGACAGTTCGAACTCGATCGATGAACGTTTCTGTAGCCATGATTCTCCCACCTTTTCGTGTCTGCGTAGCGACAGGGAATGACACCTGGCTACGTGCACGTAGACGTGATCATGAATAGTCCGCTCATCCCCGCGCCACATTTGCATGTCGAGCTCGTGAATGGCTCGTGCTGCCCGTGCCGCTTGGGTTACTTGAATCGAAGGATTGAATGTTACTGATCGCTCCGCAATTCACGCAGCGGAAAGCCAAACATTGCCAAGCAAAGTAGTCTGTAGCACCGTAGAAATAATCATGGACTGTAAACCCACCGCATCGTGTACAAACCATGAGGTACTCCTTAGGTTTGATTGTGAAAGGACTCGCCTCGTGCTTGAGAATTCGACTGGACTGTGTCCGGCAATGTGCGAAAGGCCGGTGAAAGCATGGTCGTGCGGGGATGTCCCTTACGAGAAACCAATGAGAGACACCCCGCCGTCCTGGCAGATCCAGCCAGTGGAGCAGGGAAGGAATCTCCATTAGCTGCGCCAACCATCCGAACCACCTACAGTGAAAGGCCAAGTGCCATTCCGATAGAGGCCATGCCGACAGGAACTAGGAAGAAGTTGGACTTAGACTTGGACCGCGCATTTAGGCAGACGACGATGATCAACAAGAGCCCGAGGAACAACATCACAGACCCTAGAAGAATGAACCAGCGCAGAACCACGAACGCCTCCGTTCGTTGTGATCGCGACTCCATTCTTGACGAGGAGCGACCGAATGCCCTTCCGAGTCGTCTCGACAGCGCCGAAACCCAGCCCGATGTTTTTGCAAGAGCCAGACCAACGGGCCGATCGCCAGCAGCAACGCAGAGAGTGAAGAAACACAGGCGTCTGCATCGTCACTCTGTTTGCGGCACTTGCTTTCCGCACAGGGTGCTCGTGCGGTTTTGGCCTGTATGGATGGGAACCCCCAGTCAGGTGCGGCTATGGGCTGACTTCCTCAGACTGATCGTCCAGCTTGATGCATTGGAGAAATGAGGAAGAGGAAAGGGTGGATGGGCCGGGAATGGCTCAGCGCCTGGCAGCGCCGGTGCCAATACCATCGCCCCATCATCAACCCGCTCTTCTTCGAAGGCTCTCCAAAGGTCATCGTGGTGACAGCGTGAATGTTACGCGGCGAGTCTGGTCGCATATCGGACAATGGAAGAGGCCCGCTTCAGGGTACCCCGCGTAAATGATTTCCGGGCGTTGCCTCACCACGATTGCCACCATGGGGTGCTGGTGATCGCACAGCACCGGTGATCGCTTGCCCACACAGTCCAACAGTGGAACTTCAAGGTCAGGAAGCGTTCCTTCATGTATGACATGAGTCACCATCGCGTCCTCCCATGCCCGGACGTCGAGCTCCTCCCACGTGATGCCCCGTCGCAGGCTCTCTTCCACCATCGCCTCCGGTTTGGCCTCAGGGATGATCGTCTCATCATCCTTACCTTCTTAGTCGTTGCCCGAGTTCTAGAGGTTACATCTGCAATTCCATGTTGGGCGTTCAGATCGTCGAGGGTGAGCGGGCGGCCGGCCTGATCATCACCATGAACCAGGATCACGCCCCACAGGTACAACGGCTGGTCTTGCGCGTGACGGGGGAAACGGCCGAGCGGGCCTGTTCTCGTGAGAAGTATATGAGGTCAGATCCATTGACTATAGCTGGAAGGCGGCATTGCTGGCGTTTGCGAGCGTCGTGCCCCACTTAAGATTTGGACAGGTCGTAAGTGTTGAGCGCGATAATTTCTCCAAAGAATTCAGGTCATTTGAAGTCCTCATTCCCCAAGAATTTCACTGAACACTCGTTCGTGACGTCATTGAGAGCCGCCGATTATCACTGTGGCGACGAGATAGGAAGTGTTTCGCTGTGTTCGCTGCTCCCACTGACTATGCTGAATGTCTACAATTTAAGTGGGGTACAACAGAGGAGGTTTGAGAGTAGATGGCCTAGTGCGACTAGGAAGGCGGAAACAACCTAAAGGTCGTTTTGAAAGTTATGTCCTTTGTCCAAAGTGGTGAGCCGGCTGGGACTCGAACCCAGGGCCCTCGCCTTAAAAGGTCAAATCGATGGTTTTCAAAAAAGCTCGCTACTGCAACGGTTTCCCCAATATTAGCCGCAATCACGACAGGTTAGCGCTCTCTATTGCCTCTATGCTTTCCCGTACCTTGCCTTCCGTTCCTGCATGGTTTTGTCACAAAATTCACCACAGTGGTAGCGCGTATAAGAGCTGAGGGTAGTCGGTTTCAGCCAGTTTGTTTCTAACAGGATGGGGGGTCTTTTATAGCGTTGTGGACTGGGCTATCCGTTTCATGGAACTGTGGAAGCTGCTGCGTAGGTTCGGTTCTAGACAGTCGGCTAGAGCTTCTATGCTATTGGTGCTGATTGCAGGTGACCGTTTGGAATCAAATTGTGAAACGCCCTTGACCGTTAAAAGCAACTCACCCCGTTCCCACTCTGGTAGAGCACGGGGCCCCCGTTCCTTCGCTGTCATGATATAACGGTCGGAAAAGCGAACCGATGCTTTGACGTAACAAAGACCAGAGATTCCCCCGCCTTTTCAGGCGAAGGAATCTCAGAATCTGCGCGAGCTGCATAGTCTGAATCAACATTATCTGGAAAAGAGACGCTACGCACCTGAGCCTAAAAGAATACGACTTCCAGATAGTAGGGCCCCCACGGTTTTAAGCAAGGACTGTTAGGGAGCAGTTGGAAACAATCTGGTCGATCTCCAGCGCATCCAGCACCTCTTTTTCCAAGAGCGCATCCGCCAGCGCCTTCAAGGTCACCCTGTGCTCGGTCAGGATGCGCTTGCTCCGCTCGTAGTTTTCTGTGATGAGGCGTTTGATTTCCAGATCAATCTCCAATGCCATTGCATTACTGAGATCACGCTTAGTCCCAAAGGTGCGCCCCAGAAACATCGATTCCTCTTTCGGCCCGAACGTCAGCGGCCCCAGCTTTTCACTCATACCCCATTCGCAAACCATTTTACGCGCGAGGTCCGTTGCCCGCTCTAAATCGTTACCTGCACCGGTTGTGACATGTTCGAACACCAGTTCTTCTGCGACTCTGCCGCCCATGAGAATCGCCAGCGTGTTGTACAAAAACTCCTTAGAATGATTATGGCGGTCGTCGGTGGGCAGCTGCATGGTGACTCCCAATGCCCGGCCTCTTGGAATAATCGACACTTTGTGAACCGGATCGGTGCCCGGCAGTAATGTGGCCATCAAGGCATGGCCTGCCTCGTGATAGGCGGTGATCCGTTTTTCTTCGTCCGTGAGCATCATGCTCTTGCGCTCGGCACCCATCATAATCTTGTCTTTGGCCATTTCGAAGTCTACGATTCCGACTTCAGTTTTATTCTGACGAGCAGCCCAGAGGGCAGCCTCATTGACCAAGTTTTCCAAATCGGCGCCTGAGAAACCGGGAGTCCCTCTCGCAATCTTCTCTAGCGCTACGTCGACTGCGACCGGGACGTTCTTCGTATGCACCTTCAAGATCTCAGAACGACCTCGAAGGTCCGGATGATTCACCGTTACTTGCCGATCGAATCGGCCTGGCCTCAGCAAGGCCGGGTCGAGCACATCCGGCCGATTGGTCGCGGCAACCAAAATGATGCCCTCTGCCGTATCAAAGCCATCCATTTCGACCAGCAATTGGTTGAGCGTTTGCTCACGTTCATCGTTTCCGCCGCCAAGCCCTGCTCCCCGCGATCGTCCGACGGCATCGATCTCATCGATGAAAATGATACAGGGCGCGTGCTTTTTCGCTTGCTCGAACATATCCCGCACGCGAGAGGCGCCGACCCCTACGAACATTTCGACAAAATCCGATCCGCTAATGCTGAAGAAGGGGACCCCCGCCTCTCCCGCAATCGCCTTCGCCAATAATGTTTTCCCAGTTCCGGGCGGGCCGACGACCAACACACCCTTGGGAATGCGTCCGCCTAGCTTCTGGAACTTTCGCGGATCCTTCAGAAATTCAACCGTTTCCTGTACTTCGTCTTTCGCCTCATCAATTCCCGCCACATCGGAAAACATCACCTTTTTCCGTTCATCCGTCTGCATGCGAGCTTTGCTCTTCACGAGGGACAAGGCCGCGTTCCCGGTCTGCATCCGGCGCATGAAGAACAGCAACAGGCCCAGAAAGAGCACGAAGGGCCCCCAGGTCATGAGAAATTGGATATACCAGGGGTTTTGATCGGATGGTTTGACTTCGATCTGAACGTGCTTCTCTCGCAGCAGCTGGACGAGATCGGGATAGTCCGCCGCGTAGGTGCGAAGCTGGGAATTATCTTTTAAGACACCGCTGATCTGATGTCCCTTGATGATGACCTTCTCGATGTCGCCCTGGTCGAGCTTGGCCATAAAATCGCTAAAAATGACCTGTTCCTCCAATACCGGGGGCGCCATCGTCCATAGATTCAGAAGTAGGATCATGAACAGGCCTATCACCGTCCAAAACAGTAGTTTTTTGGTCTTGGTTTTCAAGGGCAGCCTCTCTCACGATTTCGTCCGGTTACGTCGAATAGCTTATCGCCGTGATACTCTTGCCAAGAGGTTCAACAAAGTGTTTTGCGGTCAGAGCGTTCTACTCAAGACTGACATCTTCCACCCAACCGGGTGGGGGCTCTGCTTAACCTTCATATGCAAGAACCACCCACCCGCTGACAGCCTAAAGGTTAGACTGATGTTCCTCGTCCCGTGAGCCTCTCAGTAGACGGTCTTGACTCCTGGGCCCACCTGGCTGGGGAACGGATCCAGGATGCTCTTCGGCGCGTTGTTCCAGA
>JAMPUU010000029.1 GCA_030144965.1 Nitrospira sp. BO4 | reverse complement strand
CCCATCTATATTCGCCCCGCCGAACGCGTCACCTGGCTCTAGGCCTGGCGCGCGGCAGCCCCAGACCGTGGCACACCCACCCATGGTCTCGGAAGCAGGAGCGGAGGTCCGACGAGGAGCTCCGCTCCTGCTTTGCTAAAAAGTTGTGGTTTCGAGTACCTGTGGAATTGGATCGATAGATCCTGTCCTTTCCATCGCTCCTATCTCTTCCTCATGCGCTCAAGCTCCTTGTCCCTCGATGGAAACTTTTGATACCATTCAGAGCAATCACTTCCAGGCATGCTAAACGCTTGCCGGCACCAGGTAATAGTGCGGCAATGGATTGGCTTGGCCTGTGAGGTTGCGGATGAGCATGAGCGGCCGGTATATTCCCTACCATAGAAGAACGTGAGGCGGTCGATCGATGGTGCTGTTGTATGAGAGTGACCCGTTGGATGACGAGCATGCGCGAGGGCGTTTCTATCACGTCTGCCGAGGAAGAATCGATCGTATCCCGTTGAACGTTCCGGAACCGGATGTGCCGTACGAATGCCCGCAATGCGGAATTGATCTCGAAGCCGAGGATTTTTTCGTGGCGCTCCAAAAAGGATCGGTGTAGCACATGGGAAGCGGTGGAAGGAAAACGGTGGCGGTCTCGCGCGGCCTCATCATGCTGTGTGATACCTGCCATGATCAGGTGGTGGCCGAGAAACTGCCGGATGCCAAGAATTTTGTTGCTGATTTTGAAGCCCTGTTCGATACCATGTGTCTTGGCTGTACCGATATCAATCGACCCCTCATCGACGACATGGCCGGCAGCGGAGAATAGCCTCCTTCCGTTTTCCCTCTTGGGATATCCCGTACCTTCCGGACCTCGTTAACTCCGACGACTGAAGGAACGGAGCCATGCGAGACGTTTCTTGGCTCGGTCAAGATAGTCGCGAGACTTTTGCCAGCGTTGCTGTAACTGCCCATACATCCCATCCAGTCGAACTTGCTGTTCTGCAGAGAGTTTTCCCTTCAGATCAGCCACCCCTCGAGTCAGGATGTCTTCCACTTCCGCCTGGTGCGCAAATCTCAACTCCAAGATCGCGACATGGGCACGCGTCACGAGGGGTTCGATATCGGCTTGCTGAGCAGGTGTGAGCGAAAGTTCGTGTGTGAGTCGTTTCATGAGTCTCTCGTGCTGCGCAGCGGGCCCACGCTCGCCTCGACGCTCTTGCCCATAAGAATGATAGAACCAGCTTCCGGCGACTCCGCAGAGAATGCCGGCGCCGAACAGGACGACCAAACCTGCCCACAATGTGCCTCGTGACATGGCGCAACCCTCCTCCTCACGACGTGCTACTCGAAGAACAGCGGAGTAGATTCAAACTCCTCCGTCAGCAATCCCATCCCTTCGTGTAACGGTGCTTGCGACCAAGCCATCATCGAGACCGTCACGATCAGCGCAACGGCGGCGGCGATGGCGGCAGTCTGCCAGACAATACGCTCGACGCAAGTTTGTGGATTCAGCGGGGTTTCGACATTGCGGATGTCGCGCATCACCTGCTCAGTCCAGCCCGGTTTAAGAATCGGCACTGGTCGAACCCGATGCGCTTCGGTCAAGACGCGCTCAAGTTTTTGCAAGTTCTCATCTTCCGGCGTCATGTTCGCTCTCCCAATGATTGTTGATGAGGATCGTGCGAAGCGCCTGTCGAGCGCGGTGTGCTCGGACCTTGACGTTGATGATGCTCCATCCCAATAGCTGTGCCGCTTCGCGAACGGAATGCCCCTCGAGATGGACCAAGGTCAGTACCGCGCGATTCTCCGGAGAGAGTTGTTCAAGTGCCCACTCCAACACCTCGGCCGCTTCCCGTCTCCGGGCCTGCTCACAAAACTGGTCGTCCGACTGGCTCGCCAATACATGGTCCATCCACTGTTGATGTTCAGCAGTCAGGGCGCTGACCGGCAGCGCCTCGCTTTTCCGCGTCCTCCAGAAGTCATAACAGGTCCGCACGGCGATCCCGGCGAGCCAATGCTCAAATGCGACCGAACGGGAGAATTGTGCTAATCCGACATAGGCTCTGACAAATACATCGTGGGCGATTTCGTCGACACGATCCGCGGGGACTCGCCGACTGACGATTCGAATGACATGCTTCTGGTATCGGCTGATGAGATCGGCAAAGCGATCGATCTCTCCCCGGCCAATACGGCGAAGAAGCTCCTCGTCGTCTGTGGTTGTCCGACCCGGCGGTGCTTCATCGGCCATCGGCAGTCCCACCACACTGAGCGCATTCGTCGGAAGCGAATGGACACTCATCATACCACTCCGGTATGCCATGGTCTGGCATGCTGACGGCTGATGAAACTATCCGACTGACAAGCCATCTTCTGAGTTGTTCATCTCAATCCCGTAAACATCCATGTTGCCGTTTGAAGCGTTGGATTGCTCAATCCCATGCCCGGCTTTCCCCTCTGTTTCTTAGTCGCACGAAGATTGGAGAAGGTTACAGCCAGTTACAAAGGAGGATTGATCCCGGGGTTTGGTAGGACATTTCCCAGTTAGGAGGACAGCTTCGAAACCTTGGATTCCTGTTGGCTGGGTCACTCGATACCGGGAGAGGAAGCCGGAGAGGTAAGTCATTCATCTATTTGCATTCTTTCCCGTTGAAATACATGCAGGTTGATTCGCCGGATTTCACTTTCCAGCTCTTGATGAGAGGGAGCTGATCCTCACCGCGCATTTCGACCACAAAATCCACGAGTCCGGAAATAGGCAGCTTTTCGATGTGCGGCTTCGCCGGGTCCGGCACTTCGATGTAGAACACTTTTCCGCTCGTGGAAATGAGGATCTGATTCTGCTCCTTGTCGATGTAAATCACCGGACTGTAAAAACTCCGGTCTTCGGCGTAGACCGGTGTCAGCATCGAGGCGAATAGGTACGCTATAAGAGAAAGGCCGTAGCTCAATTGTCGTCGCCGAACGCGCACGTGCAACACCTCACAACCGGTTCAAGGGAACATTATTACATTCCCGCGAAGATGTGAACCGCAAAAATCAGATTCAACGGATGAGGACATCGGCGAGGGTGACTCGGCCGGACCTGATCCAATAGGTCTTGATGTCTGGTTCGGAATTCATGAGCGAGACGAGAAGATACGCGGGAAGCGGCAAATTGATCTTCGGCCAAATCTCTTCATAGTCGGTGGCGATCTTGATGTCGGTAACCGAGGGCCGGGCCGGATCGTGAGGATGGGAGTGATAAACTATTTGAAGGTCCAGACCTTGGTTGCGCATATCCTTCTTCGCGGCCGAGAAGTCCTGCATGTCCATGACGAATGCGATTTCCGCGCGCTCAGCGGGGGACAGCCGTTCAAGGTGCGCGGCTTTCGCCGAATCGAATGAGGACAGATGTTGAGCGCCCTCCATCGCGACGATGTTCTTGATTCGATACAGATGGCTGACGAGGCCATCGGTTCCGGCCAGAAGCCCGCAGCATTCGTAGGGAGTGAGTTCTTTTGCGTGCGTGATGATGTCGTCGAGGATATGCTGTGGAATAACCAAGTCCGCCACGATCATTCACTAGATGGTGCAGCTGACTGCGTAATCCAGACTCAAATCCTTGATTTTGGGGTTTGGTCCGCAGAGCGGACAGGCCGGATCCTTCGGGCGATTGACTTTTCTGAATTTCATGTCGAGGGCATCGTAGATCACCAGCTTGTCGGCCACTGTTTCTCCGATACCGAGGATCTCCTTGATGGCTTCCGACGCCTGCAGGATTCCCATCGTGCCCGCCAAGACCCCAAGCACACCGGCCTCCTGGCAATTGGGTACTAAGCCGGCCGGAGGCGGCTCGGGATAGAGACAACGATAGCAGGGATAGCCCTGGTGCGGCTTGATGGTCGTCAGTTGGCCTTCAAACCGAAACATGCTGGCCGAGATCAGCGTAGTCTTGGCAAAGAAACAGGCGTCGTTGACCAAGAATCGCGTCGTGAAGTTATCGGAACCGTCGAGCACGATATCGTACTGCGAGGCGAGCGGTAAGATATTCTCTGCGTCGACCAGCTGATGATAGGTCTTGATGGTAATGTCAGGATTGATCGCCGAGAGAGTCTTTCGACCGGATTCAACCTTGGGTTGCCCAAGCGTCGCAGTCGAGTGCATGATTTGCCGCTGGAGGTTCGAGAGGTCGACTACATCCCCGTCGACCAATCCAATAGTTCCAATACCGGCTGCGGCGAGATACAGACCGGCCGGAGAGCCGAGACCACCTGCCCCAATCAGAAGGACCTTAGCCTGGTTGAGTTTCAACTGGCCCTTTCCTCCGACGTCTTGAAGGAGGATGTGCCGGCTGTACCGTTGGATTTGTTTCTCGGTGAGTTCCATCTGATTCGTCTCTCGTCGTTCGTGAATCGTGAAGCGCGATCTTAACGCGAGATATGCTTTACGAAGTACGCGTCACGTTCTGTCATTCCACCACGTTCAATTCAATCGGATCGACGACACAGCCTTTGGCGCGTAACCCGGCGACCGCCCGTTCAATCTCCATCGTGTCACCGGTAAATTCCACATCCGCCCAGCCTGTCGTGTCGCGGACATCGGCTCGTCTGACATCGGTCACGACGTTATATTCACGTCCGATCTGATAAATAATCGGCTCCCGAATCTTGTCTTCGGGAAAACGAATATGGAAGCGAAAATGTGCCATGGCTATCCTCCCGCGATCGCCGGAACGATGGAAACCTCATCGCCATCCTTGAGGGAGGTGTCTTTCCCTTTGAGGAAACGAATGTCTTCTTCGTTGACATAAATGTTCACGAAGCGACGGAGCTCTCCCGTTTCATCGCACAGGCGATCTTTGATGCCGGGATGTGCGCTGTTCAACACCTCAATCATCTCTACCACGCTGCCGGCTTTGGTCTCGACCTCACCCTGGCCTTTGGTCAGGGGACGAAGGGGAGTCGGAATACGAACTTTGATCATGCGTCACCACCACCGTTCTTTCCCATTTTGAATGTCTTTTCGAAGGCCACCAGGCTGGGTTGGATGCGTACCGGGCGACCGACGGAATCGATCACTGCTTCCTGGGTCTTCAGGCCGTTGCCGGTGACGTAAGCCACCGTCACTTCATCTTTCTTGATCACTCCTTGCTTGACGAGCTTCTTGAGCACACCGATTGTCACGCCTCCGGCTGTCTCCGCGAAGATGCCTTCGGTTTGGGCCAGCAGCTGGATACCCTCAACCACTTCTGCATCCGTCACCATGTCCATGGATCCATGACTCTCGGCGGTCGCCTTGAGCGCATAGTACCCATCGGCAGGATTGCCGATGGCAAGGGACTTGGCAATCGTCTGCGGTTTCACCGGTTTGAAGAAGTCGCGCCCCGCCTTGAATGCGGTGGAAATCGGCGAGCAGCCTTCCGCTTGGGCGCCGTTGATCTTTGTGTGAACGGCGTCGATCAGGCCCAAGGCTTTCATTTCGTGCAACCCCTTCCAAATCTTGGTCAACAGAGAGCCTGATGCCATGGGAATGACGACTTGATCGGGCGTTCTCCATCCAAGTTGCTCCACCGTCTCAAAGGCGAGCGTCTTCGAGCCTTCCGCATAATATGGGCGAATGTTGATATTCACGAAGGCCCAGCCATGTTCAGCGGCGATCTCGCTGCAGAGGCGGTTGACATCGTCATAGTTGCCCTCTATCTCGACGACGTGCGGTTTATAGATCAGATTGCCGAGCACCTTCGCGGCTTCAAGGTCGCCGGGGATGAACACGTAGCAGTGAAGATTGGCGGAGGCTGCGTGGGCGGCCACCGAGTTCGCCAAGTTGCCCGTCGATGCGCAAGCCACGGTTTCGAAGCCTAGCTCGCGCGCGCGTGTGAGGGCCACGGCGACGACGCGATCCTTAAACGAGAGGGTCGGATGATTTACCGTGTCGTTCTTGATGTACAGCTCGTCGAGTCCGAGATAGGCGCCGAGATTTTTGGCGCGCACGAGCGGAGTGAGCCCGGCGTGCGGGCCGACAAAATTCGTTCCCTCCACCGGCAGCAGATCGATGTAACGCCACATGCTGCGTGGGCCGTCCTCGATCTTCTTGCGAGAAATGGTTTTCTTGATTTCGTCGTAGTTGTACTTCACTTCAAGCGGGCCGAAGCACATCTCGCAGACGTGGATGGCTTTTGTCGGGTATTCCTTGCCGCACTCGCGACAGACCAGCGCTTTCATTTTGCTCATCGGCTCACCACCTTTTCAAGGCTATGCGGATGAACGTTCGGCACATCCGGCATAGGGGTCCCCGTCATCGAACAGCTCAGTGATCGTCGGATGCTCCCCGCAGAGCGCACAGCTCGGGTTCCGGCGGACTTTGATCTCTCGAAACAGTGTCTTACGGGCGTCGAAGTCGAGCAAGCGATCCGTCAGCGGTCGTCCGATGCCCAGCACGAGCTTCAGCGCCTCGGTTGCCTGAATCGTTCCGATGATACCCGCCAGCACACCGATGACTCCCGCTTCCTGGCAGGAAGCCACCAACCCCGGCGGGGGAGGCGCTTTGAACACGCAACGATAGCAGGCCGATTTCTTTGGGATGATGGTCGTGACACGCCCGTCGAATCGAAGAATGCCTCCGTGGACCAGCGGTTTTCCCGCGAAGAAACAGGCGTCGTTGATCAGAAACTTCGCCGTAAAGTTGTCGACACCATCGATCACGACATCGTAATCGGCGAAGATCTTGAGCGCATTTCCGGCCGTGAGACGTTCTTCGTACATCGACACCGACACGTCGGGGTTCAGCGCTTGGATCTTTTCTTTGCCTGACACGACCTTGGGACGGCCGATGTCGGGCGTATGGTGAAGAATCTGACGTTGGAGGTTTGTCAGGTCCACGACATCACTGTCGATCAACCCGATCGTGCCGACTCCAGCCGCGGCTAAATACAAAGCTGCCGGTGAGCCCAGACCACCGGCGCCGACCAGGAGAATCCTGGATTTGGCGATCTTCTTCTGCCCCTTGCCACCGACTTCGGGCAACAGAATATGCCGGCTGTAACGGTTGATCTGTTCTTCAGTGAAATCCATTGCGTCGCTCGTCGTTCGTGAAACGTGAAGCGTCTGAACTTCCGGACGAGATACGCTTCACGAGGTGCGCTTCACGCACTAGATATTGAAATACTTTTCTATGCTGATATACCGTTCGCCGGTATCGCAGAGCACTGTGACGACATTCTTACCGGGACCCAGTTCTTCGGCGACCTTTTGGGCGGCAAAGACATTCGCGCCGGCTGAGATGCCGACCAGCAGGCCTTCTTTCCTCGACAGCTGTTTCGCGGTTTGATAGGCCTCGTCATCCGTGACAATGATCACGCGATCGAGAATTTTTCGATTGAGCACCTTCGGAATAAATCCCGCGCCGATCCCTTGAATCTTGTGAGGGCCGGGATCACCGCCGGACAACACTGGTGAGCCGGCCGGTTCAACCGCGATGATTTGTACGTGTGGATTCCTTTCCTTGAACACTTCGCCGCATCCTGTGATGGTTCCACCGGTTCCTACGGCGGCCACGAAGGCATCGATCTTTCCTTCGAGCGCATCCCAAATTTCCAACGCCGTCGTCATCCTATGCATTGCGGGGTTGGCCGGGTTCGAGAATTGGTCAGGCATGAAATACGACGGATTCTGGGCCAGGATGCTTTCCGCTTCCTTGATCGATCCTTTCATACCTTCCCAGGCCGGGGTCAAGACCAACTGGGCCCCATACGAGGACAGCAAGCTGGCCCGTTCCATGCTCATGCTTTCCGGCATGACGAGGATCAACTTGTACCCGCGCACGGCAGCGACCAAGGCCAGGCCGATACCCGTGTTTCCGCTGGTTGGTTCGACAATGGTTCCGCCCGGCTTGAGCTTCCCTTGGCGTTCCGCCTCGTCGATCATGTTGAGGCAGATCCGATCCTTGACGCTGCCGGCGGGATTGAAAAACTCCACTTTCCCATAGATCGTGGCTGAGCCCGTGTTTGTCAGGCGGTTGAGCCGGACAAGCGGGGTCTTGCCGATCAGTTCAGTGATGTCCTTGTGCAAGGTCGTGCTCACCGACCCCCTCCCATATAGAAGAGAAACTCTATCTGATCACCTTCATTGAGGTGGGTCGTGGGAAAATGGTCACGTTCCAGCACCTTGTCGTTGACTTCTACGGCGACCATATGCGGCTCGATGTTCTTGGTTTGCAACAGATCGAGAACGGTTCCGCTCTGGATCTCCTCATGCTTTCCATTGATCTTGACCTGCACAAATTCTCCCAAGTTGGCTTATAGATTGAAGAATTTTCAAAGTAACAAAGGCGCGCTCCGCTTGTCAAGGCTGCTCCCTGTGTTCATGAGAGGCAAGGATCTTGGATTGGATTCAGCAAATCCATGGATGATCGTGACTCGAGCGAGAGTGACTTGACTTTGAACCGCCTCGTCGCCACTATGCCGCTGGCAAGGATGATGGGATGTGGAAAAAGAATTTCCTCTTTCGCGCTGCAGAATCTACTCCTTTACCTGAGTCTGAGAATGAACTGTTCCATGACACAGAACCGGCTCTGGATAGCGCCGGCCTCGTCTTGGACAAGTTTCTTTCCGTCTGGGTTCAAGGCGAGGGGACGGAGGACAAGCCGGATGCTTTTACGAATCTGTATGTCCGGACAGCGATGCTGGATGTCGGGAAGCAGGTGAGTCTTCTTCAACCCCTCCAAGGACGGTCTCATCAGATCAAGCAGCTGCTCACGCAGGAGCAAAAGCAATTTCTCCGACAATGGCTCCAGGTTCAAGCGCCACAGGCCTGGGAATCTTCGGAAGACCACTTCCGCGATCTCTTCGAGCTGGAATGACCCGGCCCGCTCAGTCCCGGTTCGGCAATCGGCTTTGTGTCGGTCTCTGGCTTGCCTGCGCAGTAATGGTCCTGATGGGGTCGCGTTGCGACGTCTCAGCTGCGTCGGTGGACGTCTGGTATTCCCCCGAGGATAAACCGCTCGAACGCGTCGTGAAGATTTATGATCGTGCCAAGCGGTACATCTTCGTGGCCGCGTACGGTTTGACATCGCCTCTCTCGGTGAAGGCGCTGGTCGAAGCCAAAAAACGCGGTGTTGATGTGCGTGTCCTCTCGGATCGCGATCGGCTTCAGGATATGAAGCAGCAGACGGCTCTTTCAACGTTGCGGGAAGCCGGCATTCCGATCAAAATCAATCGACATGACGGTCTTATGCATCTGAAACAGGTCGTCGTCGATGACGAGGTCAATACCAACGGATCCATGAATCAGACCACCAGTGGAAACCGTTACAATGATGAGCGGGTGGATATTATTCGAGACCATGCGATTACCGTCAAAGCCCGTGAAAAGTTTCTCTCGCTCTGGACAGACCAGGAGCGATTCACAGAGTGGAAATAGCGAGAGAGTCACAGTCTTGAGACTTTGGAAAGAAGGCGCAATCTTGGTTGCCGCTCGGATGCATAGTCGAGTGGGTATAGATATGAGGAGCAATGGTTGAGGAAACGGATATTGCGGTGGTTGGAGCAGGTGGGGGTGGGGCAGTGCTTGCCCTGGCACTAGCCCAGAAGGGAATCAAAACGATTGTTTTCGAACAAGCGCCTGGACCTCCACAGGGCTTGCGAGGGGAAATCTTGCAACCGAACGGACAACAAGTTCTCGATCGCTTGGGATTGCTGGGCCGATTGCCGGTGGAGTCCACGCGCATCGTGCATAAGTTTCATTTCTGCCGCGTCGGCGGCGAGCGGCTGTGCACCGTGGACTATGGGGATCTCCCACCACCCTACAATCGGGCCGTGGTGACATTGCCCAATGTGGCTCACCATTCGATTCTGAACGCGATCGAGAGCGAATCCTCCGTCTCGCTACGGTACCGCACGACTTTTATGGAGTTGCTTCGTGAGAATGGCCGGGTTGTCGGGCTGACGGCCCAGCAGGGAGACGACCACGTATCCGTGAAAGCGAAGGTGGTGGTAGGTGCCGATGGGGCGTTCTCAAAAGTTCGCGAAGCCTTGCAGATCCCAGCCGATCTCCATCTCTACCCGCAAGGGTACCTGATTGCCATGTTGGAAGCCGCGGTTCCTCTGAATGAAGCCAAGTATTTCGTCGGCAAGCGGACGATCCTCGGCATGTTTCCCGCCGCGGGGAACAAAGTCTATGCGTTCTATATGATCAACGCAGGGTCATACGACCGTGTGAAGGAGGGAGGCATTCCAGCCCTACAAGAGGCCTGGATCGGGATCGATCCGTCCAGCGAGGCAATATTTCGGACATTAGCCGATTGGAAGCAAACTGCCTTTATGCCGACCGGGCGTGTCCGCACTCCGACATGGGTGGCCGACGGGGCGGTGCTGATCGGGGATGCAGCGCATGCCATGAATCCGCATGCCTCGCAAGGACGCATGCAGGCTATGGTGGATGCGATGACACTGGCAGACCTCTTACCTGAGTGTCTGGCAAAGAACGATTATTCCGCCGGGACGCTGAAGGCGTACGAACACGCGCGTCGGCCTCACGTCACGATGCTGCAGAAGTTGGCCGACGAACAAGTGTTATTTTGGAACACGGCGAATCCGGCCATCGCGTTTCTCCGCGATCGGGTCTTTCGCACGCTCGATCACAACGCGCGCCTGCGCTATCGTGTCTTGTCCACCACGGCGGGACTGCGCAAGACCCCTCCATTTAGTCCTCTTGATCGGATCATGGCGGCTGGATTCCTGCCGGATCCGTCAGCTCGCCACATCGCAGCGGGAGGCATGCAGTAGGATCATGTCCCCGATAGACTGGACTATAGACGGCTTGCCCGATGAGACTCAAAAATTATTAAAGTCCTACATAAAGGATGTCACAAAAGCATATAGAAATGAAGTAGAAGGGATCATCTTATATGGTAGCGCGGTGCGAGGAGAATTCCTGCCGGGGCGTTCCAACCTCAATGTGCTGTTGGTGATGTCGTCTTACGATCTTGCTGTCTTGAAAAAATATAACGCCATTCACAAACGCTGGAGCAAAGAGCAAGTGGTTGTTCCGTTGTTTCTGACGGCAGACGACCTCCAATCCGGTTCATCCGCATTCCCTCTCGAATATCAAGATATTCTCGAATGCCATCGGCTGATCTGGGGGCAAGATCCTTTCGTCGGCCTCAAAATTGACCCTCGGTATTTGGCTGCTCAAGTCATCCAGGCGTTACGAGGCAATCTCCTCCGTCTCCGCCAGCGGCTCGTCGAAGGACAAAGTTCAGAAGAAGCCATTATCATTCTCTTGCCGCTGTCCGTTACGGCACTCCTTCCGGCACTGCGGGGTCTGCAACGATTGCTGGGGCGTCCGGTTCTTGCCCACGGAGAGCCTCTCCTGAAGGACCTCGAGTCCTACTTGAAGATCGATCTTGCGGGGCTTCATGACGCGCTATCACTCAAGCGTGGGCACATTTCTCCAGGCCAGAAGGAGATCCCAAGACTCATGGACCGATACCTCGACACTCTGACTCGACTCGTACACTCCGCAGAAGAGTGTATCAAGCGATGATGCTTCGATCCGGCCGACGACTTGCCAGTGTGACTGTGCTGAGTTGGATCGTCGTGCTGTGGGCGGCAGCCGCTCACGCGTCATTGTACGATCGGCCCAAAGAGCGTGTGCCTCTTCCCAGTCCCATCGGATATGTCAGCGATCATGCGCAAGTGGTGGAGGCAGAATGGAAGGAACGCATTAGGTCCGTCTGCATAGACCTTGAAAAGAAAAGCGGCGTGGAAATGGTCATCGTGACGGTGCCCACGATTAAACCGTATCCATCGGCCAAGGAATACGCGGACGCGCTGTATGAAAAATGGCAAATCGGCTCCACGCAGCAGGAACATGGGGTGATGGTGCTGGTCGCCGTGCAGGAACGACAGGCGGCGATGGCCTTAGGGCGAAAAATGTTTCCGGTGATCACACCAACTGTCAGGAGTGAGGTCAGCCGAATCTATCTTCAACCTGCGATTGAGCGCGGGCATTTTGGTGAAGGTCTGTACCGATCAGCTGTTGCGCTGGCCACACCTGCGCAAGAGGTGAGGTTCGATGCCCCAACAAGGACTCGGTTTCGAGGCCTTGGGGTTTGGATTACGCTCGGCACCACCATTGCGATCATTTCATTTTTCTGGTGGATCAGCCGGCCGGATCTGCGGCACCCCTACAGGCGCATTCAAAATGGTGAATATTGGGGAACGGGTCAAGGCGGATTCGGAGGGAACTGGGGCGGCTTTGGCGGCGGCACGAGTGGGGAGGGGTGGAGATAGCGGAGAGAAGCGAAACTGACCCACGGATTTGGTGCGACTCATCTGTGCAGTGTCCCATACTGCCGGTTCTCAATTTTCTAACCATAGTGGAGATTCAGCAATGAACAGTACCTGTATCTGGAGCCGGTTCCAGTCGACGCTGAGCGTCGTTGCAATCCTATCTCTATTCATATCAGGCTGTGCAACCACGGCCCATGAAAGTAAGACCGCTTCAACTCCCTCTCAAGACATCACCGATGCCGCGATCGAACGCTACATTCGCACCCACCCGGAAGTGATCGTCCAATCGCTGCAAGCCATGGAAGCCAAGCGGCAGGCTGAACTGCAAGAGCGTCAAAAAACAGCTGTCGCGGCGAAACAAAAGGAGCTGCTGCACGATCCGACATCACCGGTCAGTGGAAATGCGAAAGGCGAGATTACCGTGGTGGAGTTTTACGACTACCGCTGCGGCTACTGCAAGAAAGCGGCTTCGGCTGTTACGGAACTTCAGAAGGAAGATCGCCGTGTGCGGGTGGTTTATAAGGACTTCCCAATATTGGGTGAGCCGTCGGAGCTTGCGGCCAAGGCCGCGCTCGCGTCTCAGGCGCAAGGCAAGCACCAGGCATTCCATGAAGCGTTGCTTGCGTCTCATGCCGATATGACCAAGGAAGCGATCTTGAAGATTGCCATTCGCGTTGGTCTCGACGCCAAACGTCTGGAGGCTGACATGGCCGACCCAAAGTGGCAGGCTGTCATCGAGAAGAATCGAGCGCTCGCTAACGAGCTCGGCATCTCGGGCACCCCCGGCTTCATCGTGGGAACCGAACTGGTGCCTGGAGCACTGGATTTGAATGGACTGAAAGAATTAATTGTTCGGGCGGGATATGGAAAATGACGAATGCGGAAATCAAAGCCGGCCAAACGAAACCAATATGGACTGGCAGTCACCTCGGCGGCGCTTGACGACGGCCGCGAACCGGCCGAGAATGTGCGCGCGCGTGGGCGTGTATAGTCTCTTGCCGAGACCAACAGGATCCTAGAAAGTGAGCCTCCGGCTTACAACGAGAGACGAGGGTAACTTGAGGGACGGAAATATCAACCGGGGAGTCCTCAATGATCGACATCGTTCGCTGTCGGCATGGGATGCTGGTTGGCGCGGCGTGGTTGTGCTGCACCACATTTCTGTGCAGCCTCTCGATGGCCTTCGCGGAAGAACCGGCACCGCCGGCCACTGCTGACACGAGCCATGAAGAGATAGGTCCGACGGCAGAAGGTGTCGACAATCAGGGACGAGGGGGCCTGCCGGGGCTTGTTGAACCCAACGCCACCGTACATGTGACCGCGCCGACAGCGAGTCTCGCCACTGTCCGAAACGCGATCCAGGTGACGTCGAAGAGCGTCTCCGTGAACCTCCGCATCGCCCCGAACCTTCCGGTGACGGTCCCCGTCGAGATCAGCGTCGCATATATCTCTCCTGCCCAAACCCAGCGCCAGACGAAGACCTATAATCCCGCCACCGGTCTGACCCTTCTGTATCATGAGGCCGAAGGGGACGGTAAGCCTCGATCCATGCATCTCGATATCACGGTGCGCGAGCTGGTTCCGAATGGGCAATCTTTCTCATCCGGTAAAGATCTCACGATCATCCCGCTCTACGACGTCTCGCTCAGTCAGTTGAGATTCGCTATGCTTTCCGCTTGTGATCTCCATGGGAAAAATGACATCACCTTGCGCTGGGACTCGCCTGACGGACGGAGGAGAGAGGCCAAATTTGTCGTCGCCAAACACGGGGAAAAGGTGATCAGGCAGTTCTCGTGGGGCCACCGGGGAGTCAGCGCGCAGTCGACTCTCGTTGAGCCAAGCATGCAATTTGTTGAGCGTGATCTCATCCCTGATTTGGGCTTCAACCCGTTACGTCGTTCATCAACTCCGTTAGTGCCGGGACCGAAGAAACAGGTGTTTAACTTTGTCTTGGATGAGAAGGCATCAGGGCCGTTTGACCAGACGACCGTGATCGCCGGATGTCAGGCGAGGATTAAATACCGCATCGACCGCAAGGTGATGACCTTTGATCGATTCTAGGGCATCTGTTTTCCTGCACACGACTGTGCGCGCTATCGACACGGAGTAACGTGCAACGGCGACGTGAGCCACTTAGTCATTACTTCCGAGCACTTGATGAAGGCCCTTCGGCTCGAGAGTGGATCGGAATTCTGATGATCCCAGGCGGCGTACTCACTCCTAGCACTAGGAAGATGGATCTACCACGGTGATAGGCCATCATTGAGAAGAATCTGGCTCTCAGCCAAACTCAAGATCATACCGTTCGCGAAAAAAAAGAATAGACCCTGACTCATTAACGGCTCACTCAGCCGATCTTGGGCTGCACAAGCCAGGTACTAGCTATACACATCTACCATGTCCTCCTTGTTCTGGCTTTTCTTCTGTACGTTGGTTATCGGTGTCGGCATCGTGCTGTGGTTCGGCGTTGATACTAGACGCGCGTACGCACGGATCGCCGGCAACAGCAGGATCTTACCGTCGCCGCCGGGAAATATTGAATTCAAGCGCGAAGGCAACGGGGTTCCTGTCCTGGTTATCCACGGAAGCGGAGGAGGGTACGACCAAGGTGAGCTCATCGCAAAGGCCCTCCTAGACGAACACTTCGAATGGATAGCGCCGTCTCGCTTTGGATACCTGCGCTCGACATTCCATCAAGGCGCGACGTTTGACGACCAAGCTGAGGCCTATGCCCACCTTCTCGATAGTCTTGGCCTGCATAAGGTTGCCGTTCTGGCACTCTCGCACGGTGGTCCGTCGGCGCTGCTGTTCGCGGAACTGTACCCTGAGCGGGTCTCCTCGCTTACGCTAC
This sequence comes from Nitrospira sp. BO4, assembly GCA_030144965.1. Taxonomy (GTDB): domain Bacteria; phylum Nitrospirota; class Nitrospiria; order Nitrospirales; family Nitrospiraceae; genus Nitrospira_D. The sequence goes on along the minus strand of JAMPUU010000029.1, from coordinate 30,994 downwards.
TGTCCTGCGGGGTTGCGTCTTCGTTGGATGCGGGACAGGTCGAGGCAAGTCAAAAGGGGGAGGCGCTGACGATGATTTTCAAGTTCGATGTACTCTACTGGCTTGTCAGGAAGTTTCTGCGCAAGCGCCTGATGCGCTTGATGGGTGCCAGTGAGAGCGTGATCGCGAATTTCTCAACCGACCAGCGCACCTTGGTCAATCAGGTAATCGATTGCATGGCACCGGTCACTCCACGATATGCTGGGGTTGTGTTTGACAACAAGGCAGCGATGCCGAATGCGCGGGTGCACGCCATCCGCGCTCCGACACTCATCTTGCACGCAAAGGACGACAGTCTTCAGCTCTTTCGAAACGCAGAGTACGCGCTGGCCAATATCCCCGGGGCCCGCTTGGTTGCCTTCGATCGGGGAGGCCATCTTCTGCTTGCGGTCGAGCAGCCGGCTATTCAAATGGAAGTCAGGAAATTCATCTTGACCCTTGCCGGCAAGTAATCCAGCAGGCTGGGGCCAAGATCGTTGTTCCGATCGGCGATCGCTCCTACGGGATGCAAGATTTTCGAATCGCAGATCCAAACGGTAACGAACTCAATATCGGACAGGCGCTCGCAGACGACAGCTGGCGCTGACTACTCGCTCTCCACCTTGCCATAGACCTGCCTCTCTCGGTGAACGATGGCCGTTCGAACAGCACATTGAACTACGCTCACAGATCGCGATCGGTCAACAGATTAAGGCGAAGCGAAACTAAGCGCCCATGATGAAGTAAGTACATTCTAGTAAGGTTGTCGCTGAGAACCAGTAGGTGCCCTAGTTGTGAGGAGTGCGATTGCATGTCAGCATCGAAATGCCGGATCGCTGAGTACATATCGCCGCGGGGCGCTTCGTGTCATGGCTGCAACGGCCGTGCAGTGAGTGGTAAGTGTGATGGACACAAATAATTCATCATTTAGTCGGAGCTTTTGGATCACTGGTATTGTTTTCATAGCGACAATTTCAACATCGTGTACATATACAGGCCGAAATGTACTTGAGTTTTGTAAAACATTCGATGAGCTTCCGCTGACTCCTTCGGTTCAGACATTTCCGTCCGTCGGACTTGAAAATCTGGGGATTATCAAAGTGATGAATGGGACCGGCACTGCGACACTCGATCACGGAGCGTTCATCAGGGTCGAGCACAGTATCGATATTCCCGACTATGCAAATAAGGCCACCGTTTTTCTAAACGGTTGGAACTTGAGTTACCGTGGTCCTGACGACCAGCATGTCGTCGGGCTTGCAACGTTAGTCGGTAGGGTCAGACTTGAGGGCAAGAAGCTGACATGGAATGCAATGGGTATCCTCAGCGACAATGATGCCGCTGAAGCGTACGCGTGGACCTACCACTATACCGTCATTGCCTGGAACGACACGGCGCTTAATGTGCTCGTGAACCACGACGACACCGACAATTTCTGTCAGCCGGGGACCGGCGCCTCGGACAACTTCTATTTCGCCGATAACAGAGAAACCTACACGGCTCTTTCCTCGTTTAGTTCGTTTCTCCAGAACCCCGACTTTCCTCCAAACGGGCCCGTTGCCATTCTCCCACGCGGGTTTGGATTCAGTTGGACCAACGACCACAAGTTGCTGCAACTGGCATACAGTTTGGATCACAGTGAAGCCTTTGCTGAGTACGGCAAGAAATATAAAAAGGCATTTGACGAGATTCCCGCTCCGTTGCCGACTCCCGCCAGCACCTTGGACGCGCGTTTTGTAAGTTGGAACACCTATGGCATTCTCAAGGACAATAGTCTGAGAAGGGAATATCTATTCGGCGAAATGGTCTCTGCCGTAGGTGGGAGTGATGTTGGAGCACGGCAACCTCCTTTTTCGATTCTGCCGCTTCAGAGTCCTAGCGGAGATGCCTGCATTCCTCAGGGCGACTTTCATGGTGTGCAGGCCGAAGACTTTGTCATTGAGAATGTCCCATTCGATTACGCCATACCGATGCTGACGGGTTGGGAGTTGCGTTACCCATGTAATGATGAAAATGTTAAGGAGATCGGGATTTGGATAGATAGATGGGAATATGTGAAGGACCCTGCCGTCTCTACGGGAAGATTGAGTTATACGCTTTCTTCAGTCCTGCATGACAAGGATAATGATCCCGGACACAACCGCCGTCACAAAGTGACGATCCTTGGACTAAAGCCGACGAGCGGTGTGACAGCGAAACCGGGTGCGCCACGGTAGCGCCTTTCAGTCCGTCGGGATGGTCGATGCTGCGTTGTGTTACGCAAAGCCTTCTCTCGGTCCCACTGGAACTGCATGAAACCATTCTAGAGGAGTGACTCAGTATTGTTCATGAGGCTCCGGCCAAACTTCTGCATCGTGAATAGAGTGCCCACGTTGCCATAGACCTGCCTCTCTCGAAAACGTAGAATGTGCCCAGCTGTCCTTCCTTCGTGGAGATCAAGAGCTAAGGGAATAGGCACATGAAGATCGCCATTATCGGTGCCTCGGCCGGTATCGGGCTTGAGGTCACGCGTCTCGCCCTTCAGAAGGGTCATGAAGCGAGCACCTTGTCGCGGCGGGTCGTTCCACTCCCAGATCACCCCAATCTAAGAAGGGTGCAGGGCAGTGCGACGAACCTCAATGACGTCAGGGCGGTAGTGGCGGGAGCCGAGGTTATCCACGTGACACTCGGCACAAAAAGTCCTTTCCCCACAACGATGTTCTCCGACTCGGCGCGCCTCTTACTTCAGGCATTACAGGAGACCGGTTCTTCCGCAACGCTTCTCGTGCTCACCGGGTTCGGTGCAGGCGATAGCTGGAGCTACAACGCTCTCCCGATGAGGATCCTGTTCACACTGTTGCTCAAGACAGTCTATGCGGACAAGAGCGAACAGGAGCGGCTGATTGCCGAGGCCTATCCACGCTGGGAAATTGTGCGGCCGGGCCGGTTAACCAACGGCACAATGACGGGCCGTTATCGCGTACTGGATGAGCTGGTCGAAGGGATGCGGATCGGGGCTATTTCCCGATCTGATGTGGCGCACTTCATGGTAGCGCAGGCGGAACACCCGACTTGCCTTGGCAAGTACGTGGCGCTTACGTACTGACGTCGATCAGGAGGTTCTGTCATGAAGTCAAACACCAAACGGGTATGCATCATGTCGTTCGTGGCGGCATTGGTGATCACGGGAGACGCTGTTTCTGCGCGAGCAGCAGAGGTTGAACCGATTTCGGAAGGGGCGCCGGTTCTGATGGTTCAGGCACCGGTTGCGCCTGAAGCCCCACAGTCGAGCACTCCACTGTCTGAGAACGCGCGCATCCTCGTGGGGCACTGGCGCAAGACGACCATCGTGTTCGAACAGCCAAAGGACGAACATTTGGTCTTACATGCCGACGGTACGTTGGAGAACTGGATCGTGACGGCTTCCAGCCGCTCGCCGATGACGCCTGGTGTGTGGAGAAGCGAAGGGAAGATTCTTGAACTGCTATTAGAAGGACAAGAGCACATCGCTCAGCCGTTTACGATCCACGAGGGGCAGCTTGTGTTTCCGAACATCCCAAACCGGCGCCGCTTCTGGGAAAAAATCGAGTGATCGAGCGGCAAAAACAAATACGCGGCGCTCATCTCCTGAAAGCGATGTGCTGACTTTCGCCTCAGAAGCCCCTACCATTCTGTATCTTTTTCGATCCAAGAGTGAATCAAATCTGATTCAATTAAAATCTCTGTAAGGGTCTAACTCAAGCCAGCACCGCCGAATTCATTTGGGGATGCTCGCTGTGAAAGATTCTGACGCCATAGCATCGAACTTGCTAGCAATAACATATGAAGGTTTGTTCGCGTTCCTGCAGGGTTGAGGAGAGGTCGATGACTGTGGCGGTTTGTCTTGAATGCGGACGGATGAAGGCTGGCGCATGGACGTCCTGCCCTCTCTGTAACTTTCAGCCACATGGTGAGGAGGAGCTAGCCAAGTCATTGATGGTGTCCGACCAGTGGGTCCCATCCGACATACTGGTAGAGTTCGCCGCTCGCCGGCAGTTGGGTGAACAGTTCAACTTCGAGCCGGAGTTGGTAGAGCAGTTCAAACAGCGGGTGGTGGCTTTGATCCCGCTTACTCAGGATGGGCTACCAGTTCGGAGCCAGGATATGCAGCAGCTCCCCGCCGAGATACCGGCCTTATCCGTTGAGGCTGCGCCGTTCCGCAAGCCGTGGTGGCGGTTTTGGAATTAGGAGAAATGACGGTTCTCTCGTCAATGTAAGAAAACGCTACCGAACGGCAGATTGATCTAGCGGATTCTGTCTAGGAACGGCCCGTCCTTCCTCCAAGTCTTGTAAGTCCGACCAAGCAGTGATGTCGGTCCGGGATGGATCGATGGCGGCAAGGTATTTTTTGAACCGTGCTGCACTCGCAGGAGAACTCGGTCCGCGGTTCAGCAGCTTCTGATTCCATTCTTCCAACTCGGCGGCCGTACGCGGCCGTGCCTGCCGTTCAAACCATCCCACGACTCCTTCATCGGCAGGATTGGCCTGGACAGCGTCCGTGAATTGCCCGCTGGTGATTCCCGCAAACTCCATCAGCCGTTCGTCCATCGGGCAGGGATAGATGTATTCGCCTTCGGTGCCGGCAAGCACGGCGCGACACTTGTCGATCATGCGCGCGAGATGGGCATAGCCCGCCAGCCTGAATCGCATGCTGCGGGGGAAGTTTTTCCGCAGATCCATAATCAGAGCAACTTGTGGTTCTTCAACGTCAGGTGTTTGACCACGACCTGCCCCTGCTCGTAGGAGATAATCCGTCTTGTCGCCGGCAGATCGCATGCGCCGACGCGGACATGGCTGTCGGTGAAGCTTTCGACATTGGTCAATTTGCCGTCGGTGGGTGAATAGTAATACACCGTGTATTTGGTAGTGAGATTCTTCTGATCCTGCGTGACCGAACTTTCTTCAACATTGATCGTAAACGCAAACGGATTCATGCCCGGATGGGCCATTTTTCGATTGATCTGTGTGATGCGATTGTCCTTAACGCGGTAAAAGGAATTGGAGCCATGGATGTTCAGCTTGGCGCCGAATGGATGGCCATCTTCCTCCATCGTGAGCGAATACTTCCCGTCGGATTCTTCGAAGCTCCGCGGCCCACGATGGACTGCGATCATGCCCAGCTGCTCTTGCGCCCACTTTTGTGTTTCACCGTCGGTCAACTGAACGGAGACTTCGCGGGGACTCTTGACGAGCACCGAGCCGCTGGTTTCTTTCCCGTTCACATTCACCGTGAGATCTGCCGTGAATCCCTGAAAATCCTTCGGCCACCGGGCGGTCGATTCGAATGCTCGGCGCAGGACCGAACGAGCTTGCGGGTCATCGGTTATGGTCGATGCTTCTTGCGTATGTTCCATGATGGCTCCTCTTAGAGAATGTACCAGACTGGTATAGTTATACCGAGGCCCGCGGTATTGCTCAATAGTGAAATCCCCTTGATTCGTCGGCATCTCGCCCTCAAAAGCGTGAGGACGCATTGCGGACAGGCCATACATTCGATATTCAAAAAACTTTATAGTTCTGATATACTTCGACAATTTTTAGGTCGGGATGTTGAGACCTTGTATCCCCGATCAGCCGTGAGTCTTTGAGAAAGGGTGGGCATGGAACGACGAGCTGCTTCGCATACCGAAGAAGAGGAGATGAACCAACGCCGTAAATTGTTGAATGCGGCAAGGCGAGGCGACACGAAAGCCATCAGTAAACTGTTCGAGCTCTATCAAGTTCGCGTGCTCAGTGGAGATCAGCTGGCAAAGGTCAACAAAACGTCCATGTATATGGCTCCCGTTAAGAACTCACATGGGAGCAAGTCCAAGGCTCTGGACAAAAAGGCGAAATCGACCGCTTCGGCGGCGGTGAAGAATGCGAAGACGGTTCCAGCGAAACCAGCCCATAAAAAGCCGGTCAAAGCAGCTAAAGGCACATCCAAGCATAAGTGAAGGACGATTAGACTACTGCACAACCACTCTTAACCCTCCCCCTGCGAGTTTTGCCGCAATATCATTCGCCTGTTCCGTCGACCCGGCGAAGACGATCGCCTCTCCGTCGTGATCGATACGCCAAGCCAATTCAAATGCTTTGGTGGAAGTCATGCCGGGAATGAACCGGCAAAAGAGCTCGATGACTTGTTGGTAGGTGTGACAATCGCAGTTGTACACGACCACGCGCGACTCGAATCCGACGTCCAAGCCGATTTGCACATCTTCACTGGTTCCCGGAATCGTCTGTGGTGTGGAGGGTGTCGGCATCGAACAGAAATTCTAGCAGATCCGATGGAAAGGGTTCCTTTTTAAGCTGTTCGATCGCGAATCAGTAAACCGGATTTCTACACCTTGTCCATATCGATCACTTCGGTCGCGTCCCATAGGTTTTTCAATTCGGCGTCGGCTAATTCTTTCTCTCGATCCTCGGCAGTTTCTGCGCCAAACGTTTGGGCTGGTGGGCTCGATGCCGCGCTCGTGGGCGTATCCGCAGGAGCCGGCAATGTAGCCGGATGAGAGCGGCGACGTTTCTTCGTCGGATCCATATTTACCGGCATGACGTGCTCTCCGAAACTTCTGTTAGTGTCCTCCGGTTGCGAGCGTCTTGTCAATCCGGGAAGCGCTCGTTCATGTGAGACGGTACAATCAGGATAACCTTGCCGGACTCATGATGCGTCTGGCCCTGACTCACTCAAAAGAGTTTCTCCGCCACGGTATCGGCATAGTGCCGTCCCAAGGGAGTGAGCCAAACTCGATCCCGATCCGAGTTGAGCAATCCGGACTCCACAAGTTCGTCGATCTGAAGATCTCGCTCTGCCTGTTGAATTGTCCTTCGTGGGACACCGCGAAGGAGGCGCAACCCGAATACCAGAGCGTCTCGCTGGCGCTCGGAGGTCGAAAGCGGTGTGCGATCCGTTATCGGCGGACACTGGGTGCTCAGCATGTCCGCATAGGCTTCGAGATCCGCAACGTTCCCAAATCTGGTTCCATCGAGATAGGACTGAGCGCTTGGGCCAAGTCCCAGATAGTCACCACCGGTCCAGTACAGCAAATTGTGCCGGCAGGCGAATCCGGGCTTGGCATAGTTGGAAATCTCATAGCGCGAAAATCCTGCCTCAGTGAGGAGGCCTTCTGCCGCGGACTCCATGTCGGTTTGAAGCGCATCATCGGCGGGCACGATGAGGTTTCGCGCCACGTCATGTGCGAGCCGTGTACCGTCTTCAACCGTAAGCGAGTAACAAGAGATATGCGATGGTTCAAGCGTCAGGAGCGATTCCAACGTATTCGTCCAATCCGTCAATGACTGACCCGGTAACCCGTACATCAGATCGAGGTTGACATTTGTAAACCCGGCGCGGCGCGCGGCCTGAACGGCAGTTGCCGTGTCCTGAACCCGTCCAAAGCGTCCAATGGGCGCAAAATCCTGGTCGTTCATCGATTCCGCCCCGAGACTGATCCGATTGAATCCGGCATCAGCCAAGACCGAAAGATCTTCGACAGTGACGGTAGATGGATGAGCTTCCACTGTGATTTCCGCTATCGGACTGGTCGGCCATGTGTCTCGAATCAGATTCAGAAGCGCGGCCAGGTGATCGGCGGGAAGGGACGTCGGCGTCCCGCCGCCGAAATAGATACTGTGCAGGGATCGACCGTTCAGAAACTCTCGCCGGCGATAGAGCGCCATCTCTTGGACGAGGGCGGAACGAAATCGGGCCATACGATCGGATTGAGCGATCTCCAGGTAGAAGGCGCAGAAATGGCACCGACGGCGACAGAAGGGGACATGAATATACAGGCCGATATCCACTGGGGCTGTCATCGTTCGAATGACAATGGAAGAGGCTTGGAAAAATCTCTCGTCAAGACAACCTCGATCTCATCTGTCGGCGACACCCCTCGGTTGCGGATGTGGGAAGCCCACCCTCCCTGCTGACGGAGCGATTCAAAGACGGTCTTGATCAGTTGCGGTTTGATGCGAGCTTCCCACTCGCGCACCCAGCTGTGCGCATCCTCGTCGCCGGCATAATCGTCAGGGAACGAAGCTTCGAGTGAGAAGCGAAGGACGAAAGATTTTTCTTCTTGATACATAGAGTTCCTGTCGTTGCCATTCAGCCGGTGTGATTTTATAATACGGGCTCACACTAAGGAGTCGTGACCTATGCCTATCTTCGAATATGTGTGCCGTGAATGCAATCATCGTTTTGAGTTGCTGACCCATGGATCGACGGCGGCAGTCTGCCCCAAATGCAAGGCCACCGAGCTCGACAAGCAGTTTTCCTCCTTTGGAGTGGGGGCCACGGCTGGCTGGGCTTCATCAGGCGGGTCAGGTGCCTGCGGCAGTTGCGGTGATCCCCGAGGACCCGGCGCCTGCTCGATGAACTAGCCACATTATTCATGCGCGCTTCTACTGCAACCGTCAAGACGCCGCTGCGACAGGCTTGGCCGCGCGCAAGCTCACGGCCAAGCGGGCAGGCTCGCCGCTCGGGCGGTCGACATACTGTTTCAAGTATGCCTCCCTTCCTTGCGACTCCGCGTGCCCGTCTCGCGTGGCGCCTTGGCGGTTTCGTTGCGAACCGCTATGAACAATGTGGGCTGAACCATCCATGAGCATGGCGGGTGAACAGGCGCTGCAACAGGCGATCTCGACTATTTTGCAGTCCGATCCTCTGATCAAGCTGCTGCAACAAGTACGATTGGGCCGCATGAAATCGGCGGACGCGGGATTGCGCGCTGTGACGGAATCGTGGCTCGGCATCTATGGCAAGGCGCTGACCACGGATGGCCTGACTCAATCCGGCCTTCGGCGACTGAATCCCGCCCCTCGACTTGGGGTCCTTGTCGAGACCGGGGTGCTCACCGACGAACACGCGGGCGTCATGGCCCTGAGGGCCTCTTACGATGAACTGCTTGCTCGCGCTCCTGTTGAGTAGGCTCCTCGCCCCCCTGCTTTCGCTCCTGTGCTTGTCTGATCTGATCTTTGCGCCGGCTGGAGTACGATCGGAAGATGCGGCGGGACTTCATCCCCTGAAGATGATTCCCTTGGCGCAGCTTGATTCTCTCTTACCATCGGGTACTCATCTCTTGATCGAACGGAGCGCCATTGAGGCGTTTCTGACGGCGTTGGAAGGGGCGCCTCCCGACTGGGCCGCGGTGTATGGCTCCGGCCACCATGATCCAGGCCATGACGATCGGCTCTTCAACCTGAATCGTGAGCGGGATGCAGCTCGCGAAGGGAATCCGGCTCTCAACCGGCATGTGGCATTTGTGTGGACCGGAGAATTGTCGCAATTCGATCCGGAGACCAAGGGGTATTCGGTGGCGGTCGGGCCTGAGTTCAATGCAACAGGTTGGGGGATGGTCCGATTCAAGCCCGAGGAGTTGCCGAGCAATCTGCGGGTACGACCGGACAACACACTAGCTGATCTCATCCGCAGGCGCCTCGCCGGACATGAGAAGGTGGAAGTGATTGTCGTAATGGCCGGTGCTTTGAGTCCTTCCGAGTCGATCATCTACGACTTCTCGCACGACGAGGAAGGCGTTGGTTTGATCATGCCCGTGGTGAGGGTCGAGCAGGTGGAGGTTGTATTCAGAAAACCATAAGCGCCCTGATGTTCGCGAAAGATAAGGTCTGTTGCCCCTAGACAAGGATAGCCGGCTAGTGTGCGTCGTTGGCGCAGCGAAACCCGGTCCCACTGGGGCGGCTGTCCATCGTTCCCCAATCACGATCGCTTGTTCGAAGGCTTGCCGCGGGTTTCAGCCATGACCCGCCGCGCATGGCTTTGATCGCCCCTCGACTTGGACCCTGAGGATCGCTCAGAGGCGCATTCCGGTAATAGTTCGGATCGTACCAGTCCTGCACCCATTCCGCTGCATTGCCGGCCATGCCGAATACACCGTAAGGGCTGACCGATTGGGGAAAGCGGTCCACCGGCATCGTCAAGATTTCTCCCTGTATGCCTTTTTCTTTGGCCAGACGAGCTCCGTCGCCCCTGATCCAGAAGGCGTCCCATTCCGCTCCGCTGTTGAACTCGATCGTTCGTTGTGCCCAATAGCTGGCGCTGTTGGCTTGTGTAAAGTCCCAGTCGTTTCCCCAGGGGTATCGCCGGCCGTCGGTTCCGCGCGCCGCCTTTTCCCATTCGGCTTCAGTGGGCAGGCGTTTCCCGGCCCAATGACAATAGGCGTCGGCATCTTCCCAACTCACGTTGACGACGGGATGGTCTTCGATGCCGGGAATAGGCCGATCGTGTGCCCAAAGCGTCGCGGCTTGGCTCGAGTTCGCCGGAGCGCGATGACCGGTCCCTCGAACGAATGCGGCATAGGCCTCGTTGGTCACCTCGTAACGGTCGAGTAGGTACCCACTGAGAAGGACACGACGTTCCGGGTGTTCGTCAGGAAAGCCGTCGCTCCCCTCGGGCGTTCCCATCGTAAACTCTCCGGAAGGAATCAAGACCATGTCGCTCGGAATTTCTGCGCCGTCAGCGGGCGGTTGATGGCCGACGGCGATCAACAGCACGCACAACCGGACAAGAAACCCTATCATTGGGGCTTTGTGAGACGGCAGGCCTTGGCGACGGCATCGCGATAGGTCAGCCACAACGACAAGCTTCGTTTGACGCACGTCAGGACCGATGGTCGAAGCGCCGGCGGTGTGTAGTTCACGACCATGTCATACGCATCATATCGATGTCCTGCTTCAACCAGTTGGTGGGCTCGAACCAGGTCCATGCGGTTGGACGAAACACCATGATGACGGACGAGGGGGTGAATGCCGACGATGGATTCGATGTCTTCGGCGCTTTTCTTCTTCGACGGGGCACGAAGTTCTTGGCGATCCTTCACACTCCCTTCGACGAACACCGTCAAGGTTGCAGCGGCAAACACCCAATGGCGGTGGTTGGACATTCTCTCCAGCCAGGCTCGATAGATTCGGGCCGCGGGCAGGAGATGATCGCGTTCGAAATCCTTACGGCTGAAACCCAACCCTTCCATCATCGTCAGGAAAAGTTCAGGATGGGATTTCCCCAACGAGAGACCTCCGGTCTCTTCCTCGTAGATGTTTTCGGCCAACATGTGACGGACCGGAAAGGGCGGGTTCTTTCCCAGGATCCGCGCCAAGTAGACCGGAAAGTCTCGAACATAGACGGCGTACTCGTGCTGGAAGTGAGTCTTGAGCTGGGATTTGGTGAGCCTGCCCGAAGAAAAATGCTCCCAGGCCCAGTGATGTTTGGTGTCCATGATATCGAGAAGCGCTTCAAGGAACACAGATTTCTTCATGCGCGTGGACACGATACCTTGCCTTCTTGGGTCGTGCGTCGTTACAATTTGGGTCGAAGGGAACAGCCGATGAACCCGATCACGATACAGAATCCCGACGAAATCCTGAATGTGTTGGCCGACGTCACCCTTCGTGGGGCCGGTTTTACGACCGATTCGTTACTCGACTATGTGTTGGAAGAGGGGTTTACCGAACCCATCTTCCTCAATGCCAGCGGTGAAGATCCTACCGCCTTCTTCAAGGGCCAGCCGAACGCATGGGCGATCTACCAAGTCCGTGAATGGAAACGCGTGCTCACCATTTCGGGAGGTCCAGGCCAGGAACGGCGTGCCCGAATCACGGAAACGCCGTGACATCTTTTTGAGTGTAAAGAGATGGGCGGCAAAGTGCAATCAATGGAAGGGTTTCAAGCATACATGAGCGAGCAGTAAGCGGCGTATGCGGCGGATGATCCATCTCACCAACGCGCAGGACGTCGGCGAGCTCGCGATGATCAAAAGCTTGCTCGACGGCAACCGCATCGCATACGTCGTCCATGGTGAACATGTCAGCAGCTTGTATCCGGGGATGCCGTTCTTTGTGAGCCGCATCTTGGTCGATGTGGCCGATCAGGTTCGTGCCGAAGTGTTGTTGAGCCGGCTCCGGCTCTCCATTCGCGAGACACAGGCCTAACGCTGCCGCCCGGTAGCCTACGGCTGGATTTTGGGGTGGGGTTTCTCGGTCGGGAAGTCGCGAGAGCGGCGTTCGCCGGATCCTTCGTACCATCCGCCGATCAGGATTCCCTCTTCGAAATAGAGATAGCGGTGACGGACGACCGCCGCGCTTTCCCAATCCTCGAAGATCCATTCCTCTTGCCGTATTCCGTCTTTGGTGAAGGTGGTATTGATCGTCTGTGGGCCACCCCAGGACTGCAGCACCTGCTCCTTGCTCATGCCCACCATGACACGGTGTTGTTCGATGTGTTTCTGAAAGTCAGGGTCGCCAAGCTGAACGATCAGCGGCCAAATCACCGCCATGAGGACAAAGAGTGCGAGACCGGCATAGATGATGATCCTCACCGGGCGGCGGCGAATAAACGACGGTTCTTCGGGTTGTGATTCGGGCAAAGCCGGCTGAAGGTCGGTGGTCATGATGTCTCGCGAAAGCGGCGCATGCTAACAACGGCGTGTGATGGAGTCAAGGAATGGGCTGTTTTCAGTAATCAATTCCAAATGCCGGGCGAAACGATATACTGACAGCTATGTCGTATCGAGAATACCGGAGCGTCATTTCGGTCTGCTTGGCCGCTGCGTTCGCCGTCTGGCACTGGGGCGTCGTCGAGGTGCACGCTGCCACCGTGTATTCCTACATCGATGATCAAGGGACCCCGGTCTTTACCGACTCACCGGAGACGATTCCTGAAAAGTATCGCGCCAAGGTCAAGACTCACGAGCGTCCCGATCCGGTGAAAAAGTCGCCCTCAGTGGTGGATACGGTACGGGATACGGTCAAAGAACAGGTCAAAGGTTTCGGGTTTCAGCTGCCTTCGGTCGATATGAAGAATCCCAGTTGGACTCAGTCGCCCATTCTGACTTATGCCGGTATTGCGGCGATGGTCCTGTTGATTATCATGTATTTGAGCAAAAACAGTCCCATGATCCGGTTGCTGGCCATGGGTCTGCTGATCGTCATTGCGATCGGCACTCCCGTGCTCATGTATACGAGCGACGGGGGTCCGATGGATACCATGAAGAAGAAGGCCGCTGCATCGGGACAAGCTCAACAGGATCGCCTACAACAAGTTCCGCAGTAAGTCCCATCACTTCCAGTAGAATACTGTCGATCACTCCGAATATTTTGGAACGGGAACAGGCCTGGCTCGCGGTTTATCGGGAGTTAGTCGCTGGTTGAATTGATCAGAATATGGATTGGTCATGGGCTCATGGGTGTGCCGCTGGCGCTGCGTCACCAAGGCAAGGCTTTGTGCACTGATTTCCACACGATCGATCAGGGCATCGGTTGTGAGCAGGTCGGGAAGACCTTGCAATGAGAATAATTGAAAGCACAGGGTCCAATCGAGCTGATCCTTGCCGTGTTCTCTCACGATGAAACGCGCTTCCGGTGAGGGCTGGCCTTTGAACAACAACAACCAAATGTTGGATCGAAAGGCAGGGCTGGTTGCATCGGCCGAAGGACGAAACTCTGAGATGATGGCCGGGAGCCGGCTGATCGGCACAGCCGGGGATAATTCGATGTCCACCAGCCGCACGATCAACGGTCGGTTTTCTTCGTGATCGTTCGGATCGACTATGTAGCTGAAGGAATAGCGGATATCGATGCCCTCACGCTTGTAGGTGTACACATCTTCACCGTTTTCTGGGGAGACCAGCTTGCTGAAGTAGTTAGACCAATCGGCGATCGGGTAATAGGTGAAGACTCGCAGCGCGGATTTTCGGTCCCGTACCGCCTGCGGCATGCCAAGTTTGTCGTGCAGTTCTTTCTGGGAGAGCCCTAAAAAGCCATCCTCGAAATAGGCCGCCGCATGAGAGAGGCCCGGAAGGAGGATAGGGATTCCAAGGACGATCAACGCCGCCAGAGTTCTCGCGGCAACCTGAGGAATTGACATGGCTCCCCATGGTATGCGGATCGGCCGAAAGGTGTCAATTTGCAGTCTGGCTTCTTCACGAGTGGCCGACTGTCGGAGCCGTTGGCGTGCTGAACACCTTATCTCATCGATCACATATCTCTGGAAAGCGGCGCCTGCTACACCGTAAAACCTCTGTTGATAGACTTGCCAGGAACACTTTGCTCCAGTAGGATCAGGCGCAATATCTGATTGTGAAAGAAGGGGGTTTTGGCAATGGCGTCCGCGCCGGGAAGCAGCGAGCTCGAACGGCTTCTACATGAGCGGATTCTCATCCTCGACGGAGCGATGGGCACGATGATCCAGCAACGGAAGCTGGATGAGGCCGCCTTTCGCGGGGTCCGATTCAAAGATTGGAAGAAGGATCTCAAGGGTCACAACGACCTGTTGAACCTCACGCAGCCCACGGTTATTGAAGAGATCCATCGGCAGTATCTGGAAGCCGGCGCGGATATTATCGAGACAAATACGTTCAATTCTCAGTCGATCTCGCTGGCGGATTACGGGATGGACACCCTGGGCTATGAATTGGCCAAAGCGGGAGCGGAGTGTGCCCGACGGGCAGCCGTGGCCGTAGAGCAGGCCCAGCCGGGACGGCGCTGTTTTGTAGCGGGAGCGATCGGACCGACCACAAAGACCTCGTCGATTTCCACCGACGTCAATAGTCCTGCTTCACGTGGGACGACTTATGAAGAGCTGGTCAAAGCCTATGACCAACAAGTGAGGGGTTTGCTCGACGGTGGCGTCGATCTCCTGCTCGTGGAGACCATCTTCGACACGTTGAATGCCAAGGCGGCATTCTTTGCGATCCAACAGGTGTTCGCGTCCGGCGCGCGGCGGGTCCCGATTATGGCGTCGGTCACGTTCATTCAAGCCGGCAGCAATCGTGGTGTGACCGGCCAAACCGTCGAGGCGTTCTGGAATTCCATCTCCCATGTGCCGTTGTTGAGTGTGGGGATGAATTGTGCGCTCGGTCCCAAAGAGATGCGTCCTCTGATCGAAGAATTGTCGCAGATCGCGCCGATCTATGTGAGCGCGCATCCCAACGCGGGCCTTCCGAATCCGTTGTTACCGACCGGATTTCCCGAGACGCCGGAAACGTTGGCCCCCCAGCTCCGGGAATGGGCGGAAAACGGGTGGCTGAACATCGTCGGCGGTTGTTGCGGCACGACGCCGCCTCATATCAAGCAGATTGCGGAAGCTGTGCGCGGGGTGAAACCGCATGCCCTCTCAAAAGTCGAGCCATACACACGACTGAGCGGTCTTGAAGCCGTCACCATTCGGCCGGACTCAAACTTCGTCAACATCGGCGAGCGAACGAACGTGACCGGCTCGCCTGCCTTCGCGAAGCTGATTCTGGCCGGCGATTATGAAGCGGCACTGTCGGTGGCGCGGCAACAGGTCGAGGGCGGCGCCCAAATTGTCGATGTGAACATGGATGAAGGCATGCTCGATTCCAGGGCGGCGATGGAAAAGTTTCTTCGCTTAGTCGCCTCGGAGCCGGATATCTGCAAAGTGCCCATCATGGTCGACAGCTCAAAGTGGGAGGTGCTTGAGACCGGCCTGAGAAATATTCAAGGCAAGGCCGTCGTGAATAGTATCAGTTTGAAGGAAGGCAAGCAGAAATTCATCGACCAGGCGACGCTCGTCCGTCGCTACGGTGCAGCGGTCGTCGTCATGGCGTTCGACGAACACGGCCAGGCGGACACACTGGAGCGCAAGAAGGAGATCTGCGCGCGCTCTTATAAGATCCTCACGGAGCAAGTCGGGTTTCCTCCGCAAGATATCATCTTCGATCCGAACATCCTGACCGTGGCGACGGGCATCGAGGAACACAATAACTACGCCGTGAATTTCATCGAGGCGGCGCGCTGGATCAAACAGAACCTGCCGGGTGCGAAAGTCAGCGGAGGCATCAGCAATATTTCGTTCTCGTTCCGAGGAAACAACGTGGTGCGGGAAGCCATGCACGCAGCGTTCCTCTATCATGCCATCAGAGCCGGGCTTGATATGGGCATCGTCAATGCCGGCCAATTGGCAGTCTACCAGGAGGTTCCTAAAGACTTACTTGAGCTGGTGGAAGACGTGTTGCTCAACCGGCGGCCGGATGCCACCGAACGTCTGGTGACGTTCGCGGAAACCGTGAAGGCGAAAGGGAAAACGGTTGCCAAGGACGATGAATGGCGCAAGGGGACGGTAGAGGAACGGTTATCCCATGCGCTCATCAAGGGCATTACGGACTACATCGATCAGGATACAGAGGAGGCACGTCGGAACTATGCCAAACCGTTGGAGGTGATCGAAGGACCGTTGATGGCCGGCATGAACGTCGTCGGCGATTTGTTCGGTTCAGGCAAGATGTTCCTGCCTCAGGTCGTCAAGAGCGCCCGTGTGATGAAAAAGGCCGTGGCCTATCTCATGCCGTTCATGGAAGAAGAAAAGAAGCGGACCGGTAATTTTCAGGCGCAGGGCAAGATCTTGCTCGCCACCGTCAAGGGCGATGTCCACGATATCGGGAAAAACATCGTCGGCGTCGTGCTTGGCTGCAACAACTATGAAGTCATCGATCTCGGCGTGATGGTGCCGTGCGAGAAGATTTTAGCCGCGGCTCGAGAGAATAAACCCGACATCATCGGCTTGAGTGGGCTCATCACTCCATCACTTGACGAAATGGTCCATGTGGCGAAGGAAATGACGCGCGAAGGCTTTGACCTGCCGCTCTTGATCGGTGGCGCGACGACCAGTAAGGCGCACACGGCGGTCAAGATCGCGCCTTCTTATGAACCGGGCGTGGTCCACGTCTTGGATGCGTCACGAGCGGTGGGTGTCGTGGGAAGTCTGGTCAGCCGAACGCAGAAGCCAGATTTCGTGAAACGAGTGCGGGACGACTATGAGCGAGTGAGACAATCGCACCGCGATCGAGGCGAGAAACCGCTCGTCTCGATCGCCCACGCGCGCGCCAATCGGTTCATATCGGACTGGGAAAAGACCGATATTCCCATGCCGTCGGCATTGGGCGTCCGGATGGTCCTCGATCAATCGTTGGTCGAACTGATTCCCTATATCGACTGGTCGCCGTTCTTTCACACGTGGGAATTGAGAGGACGCTATCCGACGATCTTTGAGGATCCAACCGTCGGCCCCAAAGCCAAGGAACTGTACGACGATGCGCGGCGTCTCCTCGATGAGATTGTTCAGAAGGGACAACTCAAGGCCAAGGGCGTCTATGGATTCTTCCCCGCATCGAGCGTTGGAGACGACATTGAGCTCTATCAAGATCTGTCTCGGAGGACCGTCCTCACGACGATCCATCATCTGCGTCAGCAATCGGAAAAGCCGACGGGACAGCCCAATCTGTCATTGGCCGACTATGTCGCGCCGAAGGAATCAGGTCGGCAGGACTACATGGGAGCTTTCGCCGTTACGGCCGGCATTGGGCTGGACGAACTGTGTAGGCGGTTTGATAAAGACCATGACGACTACAATTCGATCATGGCCAAGGCCCTCGCGGACCGCTTGGCTGAAGCCTTCGCTGAATTTCTCCATAAACGGGTCCGAGGAGAGTGGGGGTATGGCAAGAAAGAACAATTGACAAATGAGGATTTGATCCGTGAACGATACCGTGGCATCCGTCCCGCACCAGGGTATCCGGCCTGTCCGGATCATACCGAGAAACGGATACTGTTTGATCTCTTGTCGGCGGAAAAGCATGCCGGAATCATCCTGACCGAGAGCTTTGCCATGTTGCCAGCCGCGGCGGTAAGCGGGTTCTATTTTGCCCATCCGGACGCCAAATACTTTGCCGTGGGCAAGATCGGGAAAGATCAAGTCGAAGACTACGCCCACCGTAAGGGAATGGACCTCCGCACCGTCGAGCGCTGGCTCTCGCCCAATCTGAACTACGAACCGGCCTGACGTTACTCTAGAACATCGACGATCGGCCTGCTGACCACGGATGCCGAGGAACCCCTGCGAGACGTCGTGCCACAGACCTCTAGGCTGTTGTCAGTGAGATGGCAGGCGCATTTCACACTTGAATAATTCTATCGGACAGTGGCTTACTATCGGCTCACTGCCGCAGGCCACGTAAGTCGTCCTTGTTTCCACGGCCTGTAGTCGTAAGTTCGGGTACATGCTCCGAAGCGATGGGTACGCAGAGGAGCAGAAGACGAGAACGGATGCCTCTCTTCATCGGCCGAAACTATCCAATGCCCCATGGAAGCGTTCAAATCTGTCTTGCGATGAGGGCTCGATGACGGCCAAATTCTTGATCGTAGACGATGACCACGACATCATCGAATCGCTCAAAAACCGTCTCACATGGATCGGTCACGAGGTGGTCACGGCAACGGACGGCCATGCCGCGCTCGAGGTCATCGAGAAAGAATCCCCTGATCTCATGCTCCTCGACTTGGAAATGCCCCATGTGTCGGGGCTCGATGTTCTCGCCCGACTGGCTGCCTGGCGCAGCCAGAAGGAAAAGAGCAAACCCTTCCTTGATCAGCCCGTCGCTATCGTCATGACGGCGTTTGCGACCGTGAACAGCGCAGTCGAAGCCATGAGGCTCGGCGCGTTCGATTTTTTGACGAAGCCGTTCAAGATGGACCATCTCACCGTCGTCATCGACAAAGCGCTTGCCAACCTGTCACTCACACGTCGGGTCGAAACCTTGACCGGCGAACTCGATAAAGCATACGAAGTCGTCATGGGGAAGAGCGCCGCCATGAAGAGTGTGGTCGACATCGCCCGCCAAGCCGCTTGTTCTCCCGTCACGGTGTTATTGTTAGGAGAAACCGGTACGGGGAAGGAAGTCATCGCCCGCGCCATTCATCGGTGGAGCAACCGAGCATCGAAACCGTTCATGGTGGTCAATTGCGCGGCGATGCCCGAAAACCTGCTGGAGAATGAGTTGTTCGGGCATGAAAAGGGTGCGTTTACGGGAGCCACGACGAGAGAGATTGGGAAGATCGAAGCGGCAGACGACGGGACCATATTCCTCGATGAGATAGGGGACATGCCGCTCGCTCTTCAATCGAGACTGTTGCGTGTGTTGCAGGACCGGGAGTTCCACCGCATCGGCGGGCACCAGCATGTACGGACCAACGTACGGTTTATCGCGGCGACAAACAGAGACCTCCAAGCAGCCGTCAGGAACCAGGCCTTTCGCGCGGATCTCTACTTTCGATTGGACGTGATGACGCTGACGATGCCGCCACTCAGGGAGCGGGTGGAGGATATTCCGGAGCTGGCCCATCATTTTCTCGGTCAGCACGCGGCCACAGTGCGCAAACGAGGGATGAAGATCAGCCCGGAGGCGATGGCCTGTCTCTCACGCTATAGCTGGCCGGGCAACGTGCGGGAGTTGGAAAATGTCTTGGCTCGCGCCGTCATTCTCTGCGCGGACGATGCGATCAGGCCGGCCCATCTCCGTCTGTCGTCGCTGCAGCCTTACGAGGCCAATCACTTGAGTGAGGACGCGTCCGATTCTCTGTATTACGATGCGATGGATCGGTGTAGCCGGAAACTGATCGAAGAAGCCTTGAGCCGTGCCGGGTGGAACCAGACGAAAGCCGCAAAGGCGCTGGGCATCCAGCGAACCTATCTCACCAAACTGTTGCGCCAAAAGGGCATCTCAGGTCATCCTCCTCAGAACCGCTAAGGGGCCTTGCGCACCGGTGGCCCCGGCAAGCGGGGATTCCCATATGGGGAGGTATGTCGGGACATGAGAACCGGCTCCTCGTGATCAACCAAGCATGGGTTTGCCCCTGTCCATTTGACCAAGGTGAAGAAGAAACAGGCGCCCTGTCCCGCTACACTTTCCGCCCACAGGCGACCTCGATGAAGCTCAACCAAGTGTTTGGCGATCGGCAGGCCTAAGCCGGTTCCCCGTGTTTTAAGGGAGACGTGCTCCGATCGGTAAAACGGTTCGAAGATTCTCTCCGTTTCCCCGTGCGCAATTCCACACCCTGAATCTTGAACGGCGATTCGGACGAAGCCGTCGTCGGTCGGCTGTCCGGTGATCCGGATGATCCCGTGGTCCGGCGAAAATTTGACCGCGTTATGCAGGAGATTGGTCACGATTTGATGGAGCTTTTCGGCGTCCGCTTCGACCGAGGATAGTGTCGATGGAAACTGGACTTCGAAACGCAACTGTTTTCTGGCGGCAAGAGACTGTAACCCGTCGATTGCCTGAGCGACAACCAACGCCGTATTGACCGCGCGAAGATCCACTGTCGTCTCGCCCAGCTCAATTTTTGACAGATCGAGCAACTCCACGAGCAAGTGCTGGAGGCGCCCGATGTTCACTTGCACCCGTTCGAGCGTCTTCGCTTGCTCCGTTGTCAGCGGACCGTCGACACCCATCAGAAGGTTCTCGAGGCGGCAGGTAATCGAGGTCAATGGAGTCTTGATTTCGTGCGAAGCTGTGGAAACAAAGAATGACTTCCGTCGATCCAGTTCCCGAAGTTTGCTGTTGACGCGCCGCAGTTCCTCGGTTCTGGCCGCAATCGCGGTTTCCAACGTGTGATTCAGGTTGTGCAACGTGGTTTCACGTTCATGAATTGAATGGAGCATATGCGAGAAGACGCGGGTCAGGTCGCCGATTTCGTCGGAAGTCGTCGAGCGTAGGTCGATCTGGACGTTCCCGGCAGCGACACGGCTCGCAGCGTCCGTGAGGCGACGCAGCGACGTGGTGATGTGATGACTAAAGAAGCCAAGGAGGAGAAAACTTAAGACAAGAATGAGGACGGTAATTCCGATGGCCTCCCACATCAGTTTCCGGAGTTGCTCTTGCATCGAGAGGCTCGACATGCCCACTTCGACGATTCCCAGTAGAGGGCGGGGCGTCGTAGGCGTGCTCAAAACGGGCGCGTCGTATTGTTCGAAGAGGAGCCGCAAACTTGCATCCTGCGCGGTTGAGGACTCACTTTGGCGGATCGGGATGCCAATATCATAGTAGAGGGCGACATCTCGACCGACGAGCAAGGTCAGAATACTGGTGAGGGTAAAACCGCTTCTTGAGGAAAACATGGGGCGGCCATTCACGATGCGGACTTCACCGGTGACGGAAGATTCCAGGCGGAGAGACGGCAGAACCGGATTGACGGGAAGTACTGTGGACTGCGGCGTTGCCAGCAGGCGCTCCCACAGGCCTTTCCCGAGAGCCACCAGCGGCCGGCCGTCCGGCGTAAAAATGGACACGTACGACACATCCTGAACGGCGAGGATTCCGCGAGCCAGCCGGACGAGCTCATCCCGGTCGCCCGTCACCACACCGTAGCGGCTGTTCACCGCGAGGTTTTCGCCGAGGAGGCTGCCGCTTCTGTACAGCCCGCTTGTAATGCTGTCGATTTGCTGGCTGACCAAAAACCATCCGAGGGTGATGCAGGCTGCGCTGAGCAGCATCGCCGCCATGAGCATGAGTTGACCGCGAAGGCCATGCGGAACTCTGGGATATCGAAGCGGGGCGGATGAGACGAGGGGCAACTTTTCCATGAGAGTTCTATCGACTGCTCTTGTCCGTGTTCGGATGCTGTGCGACCGCGCCAGGCCCATAGAGAGTGGCGGCCATGCGAACCAGTTCTGGCGGCGGGGAGATCCCTAAATACTCGGCCACACGCAAGTTGAGTACGAGTCGCGGTTGGTCGGGATTGAGGAGCGAACCCAAGGATTTTGTGTCGCCATGGAGTAACCGAATCGCTTGTCCGCCTGCTTGCTTGCCGAGTTCCCAGGGCTGGAGCACCAGTCCACCTAAGGCGCCTTGGCGAATCATGGTATCGGAGAACGTGAACATCGGAATTTTGGCATCCAGCAGGGCCTTTTGAAAAAACGATACCGAGGCTTCCGTGAGGACGGTGCGGTCCTGGATGACCCACAGCGCATCAACCGTCGGCAAAAGCGCCTTTAAGGCATCGAACACATCGGTTGTCGAGCGGACAGGTGTGGGTACCAGGGTGATCCCGAGACGGCGTGCGCTCCGTCCGGCCTCGGCAAGAAAAGCGATGCGATCGTCTTCTTCATAGAGAACTCCCACGCGCTGCGCCCGGGGCAACAGCTCGTGAAGGGTGGATAATTGCCGGTCGGGGGACACCACGACACGAATGCCTACCATTCGTTCTGTCGGTATCTGATGCGTCTCCGGATTCAGCACTTGACTGAACACGACCGGCGTATCCGGCAATTCGAGCTTGGCGGCCAATGTGGCTTTGAGCCCTACGGCAAAGACGAGCGCCGGGGGGTCTGCGCGCAGCATTCTGGCAATCTCCCGTCCATTCGAGAGGCTTCCCTCAAGGTTGTATTCTTTGACGGTAGCCTGTGGTGGAATCATTGTGCGAAATCCTTGAATCGCTTCATCGTAATATGAAATGTCAGCGGATTTGAGGATGGCGATCTCTGCCGCGACTGCGGAGTGAAGGGCGGGTAGCACGGCGAGCAATCCCAGTGCGAAGCACAGACGGAGGGGAGCAGGCCTTCTATGCGGATGACGATTGATATGCATGGAGATCTCAGACCTCAAAGCCTAGCTCAGTTGCTCTCCATATTTCAAATTGACGTCCTTGTATCAAGTCCGCGGCCGATTCCGTATCGAATCTAATACCGCAGCGTCAGCCATCCCATCAGTCGACTGCCGATGACATCGCCCAAGGGATGCTCCCGGTGCTTGTCGTTGAGCGCGTTGAACGCGGATATCGCGACCTCCGCTTCGCGTCGATAGCCGGCTACCGCGGCTTCCTGCCAGAACCGATAGGCCCCGCGCAGATTCAAGAGCTGGTAGCTCCCGACATGTGGATCGGGCTGGATTACGCCGAAGTCGGAGAACATTGAAAAAGCGGAAGAAAGCGGATAGGTGGCGGCACCGACCCAGTGATAGGTGATCTCCCCGCTGAGTCCGTTTTCCCACTGGCCTCGGAGACCGGCGTTGTATTTGAAGCGAGGCCCGCCGCGCTGAGAAGTTCCCGTGAGGGTCTGGCCGATTTGTTGATACGAAAAGTTGCCGAACCCGCTCAACCATTTGGTCGCTAGGAATTCAAGGCCGGCTTCGCCCCCAAAGATGTCGGCCACTCCACCTTGGATGGGTGCCGGGACAGTCGTGGTGATCAAGTCGGAGATGTGGTTATAAAAGATGGCCGCACGACCCCTGAGCCGGTGCTGTACATACCAACCCTGATACTCCAGTTCATAGGATACGATTTGCTCAGGCCTGAGATTTCCCCTCCCGTTTACTTGGATAGGGGGTGGCGAGGGAAAAGGAACTGGGAGGGTGATGAGCACCCGAGAGTCATGATAGGCCTCAAAAAACGTCGGTGGGCGGTACCCAACAGCCATGGTGGCCCGGAAAGAATGGTTCGGAGCCGGGGTAAACACAAGCGAACCGCGCGGACTGATGGTGGGACTGATGAAGGTATCGAGGTCATACCGCACTCCGCCGACTACTTGGAACATGGGTGACGGCTTCCATTCCCCCTGTACATAGAACCCCATGCGATCCTCGGTGCGAAAGCGATCAATGAAGTTATGCGAGAGGGTATTATGCCGGTAGTTGATTCCGGCGGTGAGGCGCGTGGTGTCCCCCAACTCGATTCCCTGCTGAGCTTCGATATTGTACGTGTTGCCTCGCAGCCTCTGATCAGAACTGAAGCTTCGGTCAGTGAAACGCAGCAACGGCGCAAGCAGGGGATTGGTCGCGACAAGGCCTTCATCGATATCGTAGCCGTTCCAAAATCCACGAATAAAAAAATTCGGTCGTTCATAGACCGCGTGGGCATGCCCAAAATCTGGCACGCCGGTTTGCACAGCCGCATCTGTAATGAGACCGTCGAAGTGATTCACATCAACGAGGCCACCAGAGAACGATAGCTTGGATTCACCTCCCAGGGCATACTCCGTCTGCACATTGAACTTGTTATCGCGATACGCCAACTCGCTGCCGTTGCGCCACTGCCGGTTTTGATCGTGGCCGTACGAGAGACGGAATCCCAATTTCTTGTAACTGTTGGCATAGATGGCAGCGCTGTTGATCGTGCCGTAGGCACCCCCACCAACTTGAGCGGTGACACCTTTTATCTCTTCCGGCGATTTCGTGATGATATTGATGATGCCATCGAAGGCATTGAAGCCGTAAAGGACGGAGGCTGGTCCTTTCTGGACCTCGATGCGTTTGATCTCCGGCAAGGTGACAGGAATTGCTTTCCAGTACACGCTTCCTTGCACATCGACATAGATGGAACGGCCATCGACCATGACCAAGAGTTTGTTGCTGACCAGTTGATTATCCCCACGCATGCTCACGTTGAAGTCCGCGCCTGTAACCTGCATCACTTCCAGGCCGGGAATGCGCCGGAGCACCGTGGGGAGATCCGAAGCGCCGGACTGGCGGATATCCTCAGCGGTGAGTACGTACACGTTAGACGGCGCTTGTGAGATCGGCTGCTCGTGCCGGCTGGCGATGCTGACGGTTTCCTCTCGCATGAAGAGAAGTTCGTCTTTCAGCGCTTGCTCTGACGTCGATGACGTGCGTGGAGGTTCCATGCTCTCGTCCTGTGCACGGACTGAGAACAGCGGAAAGAACGGAACGGTGCAGAGGATCAGGCAAATGAGATACCAGCACATCCCTGTTTGGAGCCTCTCGTATCAGAAGCGCCGCAGGGTACTCCGGTCCTAGGGGCGATATCCATGCTTTTCCTCAGTTGCGAAAAACTACGTAGTCCGTGCCTCGTTCGATGCTGCCAAGGTGGATCGAATCGATTCAACCTGAATCCTAATGGATTCAGTTATGCAAACCTAGACATCCTGGTTGATGCGAACGCACATCGAGCGTTCAACCTAAAGCCTCCATTATTGGACGGAGTTTTAAGGGGCGCATGGTGCCACCGCGGACCACAATATCCGGCACGACAAGGGCCATTTCTGTGCCAAGCTTCTTCGAATTGCAACGGGAACATACGAGCGGGACAGTCACTTCCTAAATGCTGTCGTGGTTCTCAGGGATTTCAGCGAGCCGATCCGAAGGGAAACAGTAGTGTTAACGACAGGTAGGCAGGACCGCAGATTATTGTCGCTGGTCGTGAGTGACTTGCTGCTGTTCGGCGCAAGCGGTTGCGGTTCACCGGTTTCCGATGGGCCGGAGAATCCGGTGTCCCGCACGGAAGTTGGCAAGGCTGATGATCGCACGACAGCGGCGCCGGCGCTTGCTGGGAAAGCTCGCACAGAGCCGACGATAGGGGCCGACTTAACCGACACGAGTCTGCGTAGCGAGGACAGATCGCCCGATGTTCGTGTGCGTTACCGAGCGCTGGAACATTGGGAGCAACAAGACAGCAAACCGAGTGGGACCACAATGGTGGTCGCCGTGAGCCATTCGAAGCGGGAGGGGGCAGGCGTGCGGAGAAACCGTCTGCCCCCTCATCAGGGACCGGGCGCGGCGTTCAACTTCCAGTGTTCGGAATTCGGCTCCTTCGCGATACAAAAAACCGCTAACGATCAACTCGACGACTACGCCCACTGCATGGGAACGGATCTCCGCACCGGCATTAGCGGCGGGACTGGGATTGTGGGTTAGGGTGTGGGTGCAGAGCGGGAGCAGCTTAGACCACTGATCTCAGCAGGTCATCCTCTACTTGCACCATGGCGTTTCGTAGAGCATTCACGAGCTGCCGGTACCGCTCTTCGGCCCAGGCGTTGAAGGACTCCGCGTCCGAGAACACGAGGTCCCATGCCTTGGCGGCATCCAGCATCAAAAGCTGTTGAGGTTTGTTGTGTCCCGGGAACAAGACGATGAGGACCGCAGAGTTGCCGGTGAGGCTGATGTCGGTGAAGATGTGCACCATTGAGGCGGACGGAAGCAGAACGTCCCGCGAGGCGGCTTCAGCGATCGGGTGATACAGGCGATGCAACAACTGCGCGGTGACCTCGTGAGGATTGGCAGGGGTCAGGAGGCGCGGGTTTGGTTTTTCCCCGAACAAGTTCTCGGTCAGATAAGTGGCGGCTTCCCACGTCGGCATCGCGCCGGAGGTGACCAAGGCTTCACAGAGGTACGCGATCCAATTTCGGCTTCGGGTACGCTTTCGAACCGCGGTCATCTTTTTTGCCATGCTCGGCAATGCCTTTCCCTCATTGGCCCCGATTGAGAGCGGGTGAGGTGCTTCAGGTAGGTTGAAACGAGTATATCGACGGTACCAAAGTGGGTCAACGAATTGCGGAGAAGTGAGCAAGCTGAGGGCCCTGAGCGCTCTCTACGACTGGCGGAATGTGGTGAGGTCCGTGCGGTCTGCGTATTGATCGCGGATATGCGCCAATTCATCGACCGATGCGACGAAGAGATCCAGCAGCTCGGGGTCGAAATGCTTGCCACGGTTTTTCAGCATCAGTTCAATCGCGTGACTGATCTCGAAGGCCGGTTTATAAACCCGCTGTGTCGTGAGCGCATCAAAGGCATCGGCGATCGCGACGATTCGTCCCTCGATAGGAATGGCCTCACCCTTCAGTCCGCGGGGATAGCCAGTACCGTCATAGCGCTCGTGATGGGTGTAGGCGATCAAGGCCGCGACTTTCAGGAGCTCTGCATCAGAACCGCTGAGAATTCGGTAGCCGATCTCCGCATGTTGCGCGATGACTCCGAATTCTTCCTCCGTGAACCGTCCAGGTTTCAGCAACACATGATCCGGAGTGCCGATCTTGCCGATATCGTGCATGGGGCTGGCGGTACGAATCAGGTCGCACCGTTCGGGAGACAGCCCCGCCTTGCGGGCGAGCAACTCGGAGTAGTGGGCCATGCGCTGAATATGTTGTGCGGTCGAGCTGTCACGGAACTCTGCGGCGATGGCCAGCCGTTGAATGGTCTCTTCGCGCGAGAGGCGGAGCTCTTTTTCGCTATGTTCAAGCCAGTCCAATGCCTGCTGTAACGCCAGCGTTCTCGTCCGGACCATATCCTCCAGGTTCTCGCGATGGAGACGGTTTTCCATCTCAAGCCGGCGGCGGCGGAGCGCGTTGGCGACGTCGATCAGTACTTCGTTCGACTCGAACGGCTTGATGATATATCCAAAGGCGCCGACATCTAGTGCAGCATTGGCCAGGACAGAGCTGTCGAGGCCTGTGACCATGATGGCCGCAGTATGATGATGTTCCCCGAGGATGTGGCGTACGAGGTCCATGCCGGATTCTCCGGGCATATTGACGTCGCAGAGCATCAAGGCAAAGGGTTCCGATCCCAGTTTTTGTCGGGCCTCACGCGCGTCTGCAGCGCAATCAACGGAATAACCGTGAGATTCAAGCATGTAGGCGAGGAGACGTCTGATCGGCTCTTCATCGTCGACAACCAGAATGTTGCGGTTATCGAGAAGCGCCTGATGCGTGGAATC
This sequence comes from Nitrospira sp. BO4, assembly GCA_030144965.1. Lineage (GTDB taxonomy): Bacteria > Nitrospirota > Nitrospiria > Nitrospirales > Nitrospiraceae > Nitrospira_D. Next base: position 3,727 of record JAMPUU010000029.1, on the reverse strand, counting down.
CAGAAGTGTCGCCATGAGTCGGATCTTGTTCGTTTCGTCGGGACCGAGGATTGTGTTGTGTACTCTCTATCGGCTCATTGGCGTCAGACCTGAATATGCGAGACCGGCGTACCTTTGGTGCACTTTTTATGCCAATGGATTTTGCCTCGATGGGGTCATTTCGTTATTGTCTCATGGTGATTGACTCGAGCGCTGAAGGATAGAATCGCTGCATCAGGAGAGGTTTTGGGATAGACCCCGTCGGATGATCCGATCCAGTCTCGATTCCGATGTCGGAGTATGCGTCAAAAGTTTGTACAGAATTCGTCAAACTCGGCCGGCAGCTTTTGTACATATGAGAAGAGAGCGGCACATCGACTCATCCGCGCTGCTCAACCGAGTGGTTGGTTTGCGCTTTCCCGGAGCCTTCACTATAATTCCGCTTTCACCGGTGAGGAAGGAACTTAGAAATGAGCGGAATTTCAGGGTTAGGACGTTTCGATGGGCGTCGGAAGGATCAAGTCCGCCCCGTTAAGGTGACGCGGAATTTTATCAAGCATGCGGAAGGGGCTGTGCTCATCGAGATGGGAGATACGAAGGTGATCTGTACGGCATCGGTGGAGGAAAAGGTTCCGCCGTTTCTCAAAGGCAAGGGCACCGGATGGGTCACCGCGGAATACGCCATGTTGCCTCGTGCGACGCACGAGCGGTCGCCTCGAGAGGCGGTCAAGGGCAAACAAGGCGGGAGAACGCTGGAAATTCAGCGCCTGGTCGGGCGAGCTTTGCGATCCGTTACCGACTTGTCTCAATTGGGAGAGCGGTCTATCTGGATCGATTGCGACGTAATTCAAGCGGATGGGGGTACCAGGACAGCCTCCATTACAGGTGCCTTCATTGCACTGGCCGATGCCTGTACCGTGCTGAAAAAGAGAGATCTCTTGAAAAAGATGCCATTAACCGACTACTTGGCGGCCATCAGCGTCGGAAAGGTCGGCGGAGAAGTCATGGTGGACCTGGCGTACACCGAGGATTCGATGGCGGAAGTGGATATGAACTTAGTCATGACCGGTCGCGGCCGCTATGTCGAAGTGCAAGGCACGGCGGAACGCACGCCGTTTGCCAAGCAGGATATGGATGACTTTTTGGCGCTCGGGTGGCAAGCCATCCAACGGCTTACCGCCATTCAGAAAGAGCTGATCGGTGAGCTCGATTGAAGGAATGTTAAACGAAATCGTCCTTGCGACTCGAAATCCGGCCAAAGTCAAAGAACTTACTGCGCTTCTGGGAGACCTTGGAATCCGCATTCGAACCCTCGCCGATTTTCCTACTGCGCCGGAAGTAGAAGAAGACGGGCTAACCTGCGAAGCTAATGCTATAAAAAAAGCATCGGAGATTGCCCATGCGACGCGGACTCCGGCGGTCGCAGACGATACAGGGCTGGAGGTTGATGCACTGGGGGGGAGACCGGGTGCATTTGCGGCCCGCTATGCCGGCGAAGGGGCGACCTACCAAGACAACTGCAGGAAACTCCTCAAGGAGTTGGATGGCGTGCCCATGGCTGAGCGGACGGCTCGTTTCTTAACAGTGGCTGCATTGGCGATGCCGGGAGGACACTGTCGCGTGACCAAGGGCACCCTCGACGGCGTCATCGCTGAAGAATGCACGGGTTCGCAAGGGTTCGGGTATGACCCTGTATTCTTCGTTCCAGGGCTTGGCCGTACGTTGGCTGAGTTGACTACTGCGGAAAAGAACCGTGTCAGTCACCGTGCCAAGGCATTCGAAGCTCTGCGGGCTGTCGTGCAACATGAGATTGATGTCTGCGCTGAACGCAGCCCCACGGTCCATCAGCATTCCCAGTAAAAGGTACGAACGAGAGACTGTGTCACTTTCCACGATTGACCCTCACAGGGGGAATGAGTCCAGTAAGGTCACGACGATCGTTTGGGCCACCACGAGCTTCGGCCTTCTGTGGGCGTATATTCTTTGCGTGGGATTTCTTGAGGAAACGATAGCTGGGTTTCATGTTTCTACTGCACATGTCCTGATCGCCGTCCTGGTGGGAGTTGTCTTTTTAGGCATCGTGTTCACCTGGGCCGCGACACGAAGGCTGTTCGGCAACACGGCGATCCGAGACGCAGCCCTCGGAGCTTCGACCGTTGTGATAGGCCTTCTGGTACTTGATATCGGATACAGCGTTTTCCTGAACTCGTCTCAGCCTCGCTCGTCAGCTGGTGATCGGTCTTCAGATCCGAACACATGGGTCGGAGAGTTATATCCGGAATTGTACTACCCGACAGAGAAGAATTTTCGTCTGCATAAACCTGGGCGCACCGTCACCGGCTCCCATTATGGAGATATGTATCGGCCGGCATTGTTGGCTTCCCCGTTATTATCCTCTTCGGTGTTTTCCAAGAAGCACGTGACGGTATCGATTAACGATGACGGATTCCGCGAGACGTCCAAGCTCGAGGGGCATAAGATTCTGGCGATTGGTGACTCATTCACATTTGGCTGGGGGGTTGACCAAAGCCGAACGTGGGTGGAGCTACTGGAACACTCGATAGGCAAATCGATCTACAACATGGGAATGCATGATTCTTCCCCCAAACAGGAATTCTTGCTGCTCGAGCATGTGATCGACTCCCGGAAACTCGATCTCAAGGGGGGGCTACTGCTGTGGATGATTTTTGAAGGTAACGATTTGGAAGACTCCTATGACGACCTCCATCCGGCACAGAGTTCCGTCCCGACATCTGGGAGGCTCTTCAAAGACACGATCATTGAAACCCTCTGGGGGCTCCCCTCTGTCGTTCGGCAGGAGTCGGTTTTTGCGAGGTTCAAGGATGGCCGCATTGAGTTTTCAGGCCTTGGCGGAGACGATCGAACCAAAAGTCATTATGTGGTAGATGGGATCGCGTCGCCATTTCCGCTCTACACGTCTTCGCGGTTCGGAGCGACGCTCTTTATCCCCAATCAGCTCAAACGGGCTCAGAGCCCTGAGCAGTATGTTGAATCGCACCCTAATCGACGGCCGCTTCAGAAGACCTTTGAACAGATGCAGTCCTTGGCGCGTCGAGAAGGCTTTCGGGTTGTGGTGATTATCGCTCCAACTGATGTGCGATTATACGGAGCAGAGTTCGAAGATTTTCCGAGCTTGTCAGAAAAATCTTATTTCAATATACTGGTCTCACGGCTGGCTGATCAGTCTGGTTTCGAGGTCGTCAACCTGGAAGAGTCGCTGCGCCCTTATGCCACCAAAGAATTTCTATACTTTCACGATGATGACCATTGGAATGAACGAGGCCATGCGGCGGTTGCCAGTATTCTAAGCGGGTTTCTTCAATCGACCTCGGGGCGTAGCGCAGCCCGGTAGCGCGCCTGCTTTGGGAGCACAAGATAGGGGGTTGCTCAAGTCATTGAAGACCTGGGCAATCCCTTCTTTCTTCGATGACATAACCCATTTCTTTGTAGTTTGACTTCATACCAATTCATTTCACTTCAGTCTACTTTGTCGCTCCCGCTAACACCGTATTAACACCTGCCACTCAGCCATGATCGGCGCACCCCCCACCCCTCATCGGTTTGGGTCCCCTATTGGGTTTGCAGCACTCAGACAAAAGATAGAGGTAGTTGGTCGGTTCGAACTTCCTGCAATAAGGGATATGCCTAGCTCCCATGAACCCCATTGTTGCCCCTGGGGCTCTCGCTAGGCGCATGCCCGTAAAGGGTCCTTTAGAATGCTCTGGTA
>JAMPUU010000028.1 GCA_030144965.1 Nitrospira sp. BO4 | reverse complement strand
CAACGCAGAGTTGCGTCAACACCATCCATCCACGGCGCCGACCTAACCAGGGAGGGACGACCCGATCCATCACGGGAGCCCAAAGGAATTTGAGGGTATAGGGAAGTCCGACCAGCGTGAAAATACCGATGGTCTTGAGATCGACTCCCTCGACCGTCAGCCAGGCCTGCAAGGTACCGGACGTGAGCGCAAGCGGAAGGCCGGACGCAAAACCCAACGGCAGCATCACCAATATGCGCCGATTCATGAGACCGGTCAGGTCGAAGGATCCGTGTTTCATGGAAACTCACTCGTACGTACGTCGGTTGAGTCGGACGTACCTATAGGCACAGCGGCCGAGGCGATGTTCAGCTGCAACGCAGAATACCATCGCCTCCCGGTGCGGCTCAGCAGAATCACAAAACATGCGGGAGCGGCCTCACCCGAAAGGACCGAGGCGGCCTTGCAAGAGTCCCCAGACTGTTCAAAAAGGCCTTCCAGCGAGGCCGCAACGAGCGAAGAGGCGACGCGTACTCGGTCCCGTACGTTGAGCCTCTGAGCGACGTGAGAACAAAGCTGGAGGACTTTTTCAACAGCCTGTTAACAGGGCTGGCCGTTAAACAGACAGGGCTTGTACCGTGAGATATCGAAATCCGTATTTTCCTGATAGACCTTTTCGTTACCGTTGACCCCGTCCTGCTCCGGATCGTTCCACATGGTGTGATTCCACCAATAGAACAGAGGGTGGGCTTCGGTCTGGTAGACAGGATTGCCGTAACTGCTGCGGGAGTACTCCTGAACCAACCGGGCGGTCACATAGTCGATCTGGCCATTGCCGCTGAGTGAATACAGCATGATGAAAAGCCGCGCCTCGTGGTCATACAGTTCATCGACACGAGTGCTGAGATCGGGCTCCTCGGGCAGAGAATCTTTGCTCCACCCCGGCGAAGGCGGGCTCCACAGCAGCCAGGCAACAACCCACATGAGAGTAAGCAGGCGCACGATCGTCACGTTCAGCCTGGGGTCGAGCGTATCTCCGGCAACCAACGAACGGCATCAATGACGTCGGGGTAACATCCAATCTTGCCGGGACACACTTCATCTCCCTATAATGATGCCCTCCTATGAATATCCGTGCATCACTTCATACGCTCGGCTGCCGCCTGAATCAAGCCGAAACATCGATCCTGGGCGAAGGTCTGCGGCACAAGGGTTTTCAGCTCGTGGACTTCGGTCAACCGACCGACCTCCTCGTGCTCAATACTTGTGCGGTTACGGAAGACGCGGAACGAACCTCGCGATACCTGATTCGCAAAACCCTGAAACACTCTCCCCATGCCTTCATCGCCGTGACCGGCTGTTACGCTCAAACGGGAATGGAGACCCTTAAGCAGCAAGCAGGAATCGATCTCATCGTAGGCCACCAATTCAAACTCGACTTGCCTGCCTATCTCCCTCCCGCCCATGAGTTACGGAAGCGTTCCGTCGTGGAGATTCATCATACAAGAACGATGTCGCGGGAAAACTTTGATCTCCCGCACTTCGCAGAACCTGACTCCACCCGTGCGCTACTCAAAATACAGGACGGTTGCAGCGCGATGTGCAGCTTCTGCATTATTCCGTTTGCGCGGGGGCACGAGCGCAGTAGAACATTCGACGACATCCTCCATGAAGTCGAATCCTTAACGGCTGGAGGATACCGGGAGATCGTGCTGACCGGAGTGAATATCGGGCAGTATTCGCACAACGGCTTGGACTTTTGCGGGTTACTGCGGCGACTCGATCGAGTCGCCGACCTCGAACGCATCCGCATCTCTTCGATTGAACCCACAACCGTCAGCGACGAATTACTCGAACTCCTCGCGTCATCGAAGAAATTCTGTCCGTACCTGCATATCCCTTTGCAAAGCGGAGACGACCAAGTCTTGCAGGCTATGAATCGACGCCATACGATCAAGACCTATCGTAGACTGATCGAAACGGCCGTCGCGATGATTCCAGATCTGGGCCTTGGAACTGATCTCCTGGTCGGATTTCCCGGGGAGACAGAAGCGGCATTTCGGAATACGTTGGCCGCCGCAACAGACCTTCCCTTCTCCTATTTTCATGTATTCCCGTATTCATCTCGGCCGGGTACGGCCGCGATGCGCCTAAAACAACACGTGCCGACGGCCGCGGTAAAGAAACGGACAGGTATGCTCCTGGATCTGGATCGTGCCAAACGGCTCGCGTTTCACAATAGGCAAATTGGAAAGACGGTTTCGGTGTTATTTGAAGCGGGAGCACGAGAGTCGTATCGCGTCGGTACAACCCCGAACTTTACGAAGGTCGCGGTCATGGATTCCGAGGCTCTTCAGAATCGGATTCTACCCGTCACGATTTCCGCCGCGACAGACCGCTGTACGTTTGGCCATGTCGTCTATGCTCAACCGGCGAACTCCGCTCTGGCGGTCCTATGATGGTAAAGACCCTCCCCCAAGTGCACATCGAGACATTCGGCTGCCAGATGAACGAATCGGACAGCGAACTCGTTCGCTCGATGCTCAAACGGGAGGGCTTCGTTTTTACCGAAGACCGTGAGCGGGCCGACGTGGTGCTGGTCAATACCTGCGCTATTCGAGAGAACGCTCACAACAAGATCTACGCCCATCTTTCCGAGTTGAGGGCGCTGAAAAAACACCGTCCGCTCGTCGTCGGCGTCCTCGGATGCATGGCCCAAAACCTCAAGGCCGCCATGGCGGAGAAGGAACCCCTCATCGATGTGTTGGCCGGGCCGGACGCCTACCGGCACCTTCCGTCGCTGCTGACAACAGCCCTCGCTGCGCAAGAACAGGGACTGTCTCAAAAAGGATTCGCCCTTGAGCTGTCGGAGTATGAAACCTATGAAGGGATCATGCCGGACCGCGATAGCGGGGTGAATGCCTGGGTCACCGTGATGCGAGGCTGCGATAATTTTTGTTCCTTCTGTGTCGTTCCCTATACTAGAGGACGTGAACGCTCACGAGATCCGGAGTCCGTGCTGCGTGAAGCTCGTGATGCAGCCGTCAGAGGGTTCAGGCAAATCACGCTGCTCGGTCAGAACGTGAATTCCTACCGTCATGGAGAGTGGGACTTTGCCAAGCTCATCAGCGCCGTGGCAGACACGCCGGGCATCGAGCGAGTGCGATTTACCTCCCCTCATCCTAAAGACTTTCCCTCTGGACTGATCGAGGCCATCGCCGCGCATCCAAAAGTTTGCAAGCACATTCACCTGCCGCTTCAGGCAGGGAGCGATCGGATACTCGAACGGATGGGACGGACCTATACAGGAACCGAGTACCTGGCGCTGGTGGATCGCATTCGAAGCGCCATCCCCGATGTCGTGCTGACCACTGATATCATCTGCGGGTTCTGCTCAGAGTCGGACGAGGACTATCAAGCCACTTCTCGCATGGTGGAACAGGTCCAGTTCGATTCGGCCTATATCTTCAAATATTCCGAGCGGAAGCACACGATTGCGGCAAGGAAATACCCGGACGATATCCCCGATCACGTCAAGGGCATGCGCGTTGCCCAACTGGTGGAGGTTCAACGCCGCATTACCTTGGGACGCAACCGACTGTACATCGGCACGGCTCTGGAAGTTTTGATCGAGGGTGACGCAACCCGTTCTTCTTCGCAAGGGATGGGAAAGACCGATGGGAATATCACGGTCGTATGGGACAAAGGTACCGGGCACTTTCGACCGGGCACTCTCATGACGAAACATATCTTTGATGCATCGGCTGCGACTCTCTATGGGGAATGACGGCTATCGCTCTCCAGACAGCGATCCTGCTGAGACGTGTGGCTGTACCTTCTGGGACAATTCTGGACGCGCAACGCTCGGAATGAACATTTTCTGACAGCCTCCCTGACTATCTTCTGACGCTTTTTCACCAATCATTTTCATCCCGCTTCAACGCAATCGTGATTATGACGGACTTCTTCCCCCCTCTCTCTCAAGCCGTCACACCACCGAATAATTAATCACTCACCGCTAACTCTATGATTATCAAAGTGCATTCTGTGTGAAACTTTACCAGTCGTCTCGATCTCTCGATCATATGATGCTGAGAAAAAACCTGCCCCTGCTGGATATCAATCCAGCTTCCATTATCCAAACTCAGAGGGCATGGACCTTGCTGAGCTTTTTATATCCATCGATTTGATATCTAGGAAACTTGCCGTCCGTCATGAAGCCCGCGGATTCCAATTCAAAGCCTACTCCCAACTCTTCTGATTCCCGCATCACACTCGAAACGATCATTTCAGTCGGGGTAATCGGCTGGTTGGCTTTAGGGATGATACTGATGGGCCTCGGTATCTGGTAGTTCGCCTGAGCCACGGGAAGGTGCAGAGATTCCATCAAATTTCAGGATGAGCCTTCAGCGATCAAGATTACTCATCAGGAGACCCCACATGCGCGCATACTTCCACATCCACGGTTCCCGATATGTCGGCGCTTTGATGTCCCTGAGCCTGCTCGTGACCGGATGTTCGATGTTTTCCGGAGAGGCGAAAGTTCAGAAAAACGCGAAAGGATCGGTTTATCTCAAGGAAATCGCTGATTGGTCGTTTGAAGCCAGCCATCCGGTCACGATCGATCAGATGACCATGCTGAAAGTCATCAAAGGCGTCATGGCCGACGACGTCCTGAAAATGCCGGCCAACGCGCCCGCCAGTGGCAGCAAGCCGATGAGAGTATTCAGCGATGAAGACGCCGAGTTTCTTGCTCCCCTGCTAGCCCAAGGCTTATCGCAAGCCAAACCGGAGCAGATTGTCGGTTTTAAGGTGTCTCCATCGGCAGGGTCAGGCACTGAACCCACGGCGGGCACCCTCTATGTTCATAAAGGCTCGATCTACATGACCATTGCTGCTTCTCAGAATAGGAAGGCTTCGGGCTTCGTGCCAAGCTCTGCCGCTCGCCTTGAAAAGGCTCCTTCTTTCGTCGCGATGGGAAGCGGAGCCATGACGATGGTGATCGATCAGCAGGCTCTCGCCAAGGCGCCGATGCCGGGCTCACTCCCTGTAGCAGGGCTACCGAAACCCATGCCGGCTTCTGCCTCACCGGCCGCAATGCAGGTGCCGAGCGCTCCGGCCACGACAGCAAAACCGCCGCAGGAAGCATCTATCGACACCCAGGATTCTTCGATGAACATCCCCGTTGATTCGGGGACTCCTCAATTGACCACCGATGAGCTGCTGAACAAGAAATTGGATGAACTCCGCGACGCGCGTGCGGCCAACAAGGCGAAGGATTCTGAGATCGCGATGCTGAAGAAAGAAGCCGCCTGGATGAAGCAAGAGCTTCGTCACCGGGCGGAAGAGATGAAAGCCATGAAGGCAAGCAAGACATCCAGCCGTCCGGCCCCGAAAAAGAAAGCAGCGGAAGCGCGCCCGATCCGCTGACAGCCGATCGATCAGCCGATGTCGTACAACTCAGGTTGCAGCAGAACGACTTCCCTGGACAGAGGCTGGCGAAAGTTCATGCGGCAGTAGCAGGCATACGTCACGTAGGTGTCTTGCAGACAGTACTCCGCAAGCTCGCGGCCCTGCCCCTTCTCCCACATTTCGGCAACCTGCTCTCCGCTGCCTGATTTTGTTTCCACCTGTAACGCTCGGGCCAAGACATCGAGCTTGACCCAACCCCTCGTATCCCAATTACTCCAGATCGCCATCGTGTCATAGACCGGTTCGGCACGGAATTTCGCCAGATTGATGTCGAGGCTGGGTTTCACTTGATTGATGATGGACCGCTTCCTAATGAAGGGGAAGTCAAAACCAAGCCCGTTATGCGTGATGAACAAGGTGGGACGGTCGTGGGCCAGTCTGGCCCAAAATTGCCGGAGCAGCTCACGTTCGTCCGCGCCAAACCAGGCAACGGCGCTACGAGCCTCCATCTGATCGGAAAATTCCAGCAGACCGATGCAAACGATGCGGCTGAATGTCCCATCGAACGCTGATTTGGCATACGACTCGTCCTCCGCGCGGCGCCGTTCTTCAGCAACTCCTGCTGCGAAGAGATCGTAGCCCCCTTCCGCCGGTGGAGACCCCTCACTTGCCGACGATTTCCCCAATAGACGAGCCCATTCATTGCGGGGAGCCTGAACGGTTTCGATGTCGAGCACGACCTTCATTGTGAAGCTCCCAACGTTTCGCGCCGCAAGGCCTCGATAACCGCATAGTCCGCGGATGGGAACTTGAATTGTGTGAGCTCTTCGGGATGCACCCATCGGATTTCTTCGCAGCCGATGGGAACCGGCTCACCCTGTTCGATCGCGCAGCGAAAAAAATGCAACTCCACGATCTTGTCGGGATAGTCATGCCGAACGATCTGATACGGGATGGGGAGGTCGATGTGAATACGGAGTTCTTCGAGCAATTCCCGCTGCAAACACTCCGCGAGAGATTCGCCGCGTTCCCGTTTTCCTCCGGGAAACTCCCAGAAACCGGCCAGATGAACACCATGCTTTCGACGTGCGATCAAATAACGACCGTCCCGATGGATAAGTCCCGCCGCCACTTCAATGACTTGCACGATTTACCGGCTACCTTTCACGGGTCGGACTGAACGGATAGGTCTTACAGAAGGCCTTCATCGGACACAGCAGACAATAGGGGTCACGGGCCGTACAGACCATCGCTCCAAAGTCCATGATGGCCTGGTTAAAGTCATACCCCTTTCCCGTCGGGATCAAAGCGGCCGACAATTCCCATAACATGGTCTTTTGTGTTTTAGGATCGCCCTCGGCGACGAAGACCCTATGTAGGACTCGAATCACGTTCGTATCCAGGATCGGTGCATCTTCATTGAACGCGAACGAGCGAATCGCCCCGGCCGTATAACGTCCAATGCCTTTGAACGAGAGCAATTCCTCGGCGTCACTGGGTAATTTCCCTCCGTACCGATCCACCGTTTCGCACGCAATGCCGTGCAATCGTTCCGGACGAATGTTGTATCCCAATGGGTACCAAGTCTTCTTCACATCAGCGACCTGGGCCTCCGCCAGATCCTCAAAACTCGGATACCGCTCCAAGAACTCGTGATACTTCGGGACGACCCGATCGACTTGCGTCTGCTGGAGCATCACTTCGGAAACGAGAATGTGATAGGGGTCTGAGGTCTTCCGCCAGGGTAAATCCCGACCATATTCCCCATACCACTTCAGGAGCCGCCGCTGAAATCGACGTTTAGCGGAAAGATCCGGAAGAACAGACTTGCCTGGTTTTTTCTTGTTGGAAGGACGCCGCGCAGGCATGAACCGAGCCTTCATTATGACCGTGTTTGACCGACGGCATTGTAGAAGTCCCTTTCCCCAAAAATCAAACGTGTTGCCCGACTCACAGCGTTGAGACCGTTTGTAAGCTCCTATCGGCAATCTGTTCAAAGTAAAATTCTCGTGGTAGCCTATAGATAACCCTAGAGGCAGGGACCATGAACGTGAAAGCCTTCCGAGATCGGTTGGTACGTGCCTTGGTTTTATCCGGAAGTTTGGCCTGTGCCTTCTCCCCGCTTCCGGCCTCATCTGAAACCCTCCAAGTGCCATGGGAGTGTTCCAACTACGCCGGCGACGCGCAGGTCCGTTGTGTCAACGCCTTCATGGAAGCGCAGCAGAAAAAAATCGCTGAACTCGAAGGAAAGCTCCAAGCCCAGGAGGGCACCGTCGGTCAACTCAAAAGCCAGCTCGATCGGCAAGCGACTGCAACTGCAGATCTGCAACGCCAGCTTGTGGATCGGCCCGCCACCAGCGTCGTCCCGATCCCTTACTCATATCCCTACTCCTTCGGTTACCCCTACGGCATTGGACTGGGGTTCGGACTGGCCTTTGGCGGTTCTGGGATCTACACATCACCTTACTACGGCCCTTATGTTCGTCCTTTTTGGGGTCCTCGACATTATGGATATTGGGGTTATCGCTGGTGAGGCCTTAGATAGATTTGATTCGCAGGGCACCCGATTATCACCTCCCACTCATCCCCGCTGCTCGGATCAGGGCTTTTCATTGACAAGATCGCTTCCGACAAATAGCCTGCTCAGTAGAACATTATAAGTACGACATCGGCCGGCTTGCCGAATTCACCTACATCAAGCGGGTCGGAAGTCTGCTGACGGACAAGAGGATGCGCGATGGTTGTTCGTAAATTCCCGCGGTTTCCACTCACACTGCCGAGCACGTTAGTTCAAAGGGACAAGCTTCGTTACAAAGCCTCCGTGAAGGACCTCTCTCTGAAGGGCTGTCGGCTGGAGAGTACTATCCGCCCCTTCACCGGGATGATGGTGGAGCTGCTTCTCGAACTGCCCGGCGAGGCTACCCCGATCCATATCAGCAATGCGACCGTCCGGTGGACTGGGTCGCAAGGCCTGGGGGTCGAATTTCTGATAGTGGCGCCTGCTGACGAAGAACGGCTCAAACGTGTGGTTGAGCAACTCTCGGTTCAGGCAGGACAGGCCTTGATCTTTCCCAAAGCCGCGAACTAATACAAGCCCGTCGCTGTTTGGCTGCCGACCCGTTGCATTCCATCCATCCTGAACCGTATTCTTCTTCCATGGACCTCTCATCGTTGTCGACGGAACAATTGAAGGAACTGGTACGGGGCCTCGTGGACGATCGGATTCGCGAGTTGATCGGAGATCCCGATCTCGGTCTCCAGCTCGGCGATTCACTCAGAGCCCGCCTCAAGCAGTCATTGACGAGCGGCGAGCGGCTGTCTGGTGAAGAGGTGGCCGAGCGACTTGGGCTTCGCTGGTAGGCCCCATGCCCTGGTATCGTCTCACCTTTCGAACCGGCACCGCGCAGGACCTCGCCATGGTCGACCAGTCCATAGCCCAACGGCTCCTCGACAAGTCCAAGTGGTTGGCCTCCAATGTCGACAACCTGCGACATGAACCTATTGCGGACGACCTTCCGGGACTCTGCAAGTATGCTGTGGGGGAATGGCGGATTTTCTATGCCATCGACCGCACGGAACAACTCGTCGACATTCATGCCATCCTGCGACAGAGCGAGCTTGGCTTCTAAAGCACTCCGATCGAACCGCGGTCAGTTGATGGCTCCCCGAACGTCGGCGACATGCAGCTGAAACGTCCCCCGCGCCGCGTCCTCAATGTAGTGCCGTAAGGCCTCCTTGACCACCGGAAAGGCAATCTCCTCCCACGGGATCGCGTCGCGTGGAAAGAGCCGCACGTCCAGACTTTCGAATCCTGCGCTGAACTGCTTGGTCTGAAGACGGCCGATGAAGGTCATATAGACCTGTCCAATGCGGGGCAGACTCAACACGGAATGGAGCCGCGTGATCGTCACCTGCGCCTGCGCCTCCTCAAGCGTCTCCCGCACCGCCGCCTGTTCGGTGCCCTCGCCGAGTTCCATGAAACCGGCCGGATAGGTCCAGAGTCCGGATTTCGGCTCGATGGCCCGCCGGCACAAAAGGATTTGATCTTCCCACTCTGGAATGCAGCCTGCGACGATCTTGGGATTATGGTAATGAATAGCCTGGCAGGTTTCACACACGAACCGAGGCAGGTTATCACCCGGCGGAACTTTTTGAATCACTGCCTTGCCGCAGGCACTGCAAAAATTCATCATCTGGCCTCGTCATCGCTACTCATCGGCAAGCAAAATGGATAACACAAAACGTCGATTCTTTGCACCTTGCCCGCGTGGGCTTGAAGGCGTACTCGAGGGAGAGCTCCATAGCCTTGGCGTGCCGGCGACGACTAAGACGGAAGGCGGCGTCGGCTTCAGCGCGCCCTGGTCGACCATGTACTGGGTCAATCTCAAATCGCACATCGCCAGCCGCGTTCTTTGGGAAGTCGGACAGAGCGTCTACAAAACAGAACACGATGTCTATCAGGCTGCCTATGCGCTCGCCTGGCCCGAATGGTTCGCGCCCGCTCAGACGATCAAGGTGAAGGTGAGCGCGCGTCGCTGCCCGCTCCCCAGCCTGGACTTCCTGACCCTCCGTATCAAAGACGCCGTCTGCGATAAGTTCGTCGCAGCCACGCAGCGGCGTCCCAGCGTCGATACGGAACGGCCGAACATCAAGCTCGACGCCTTTCTGGACCAGAGCACTGTCACGTTTTATGTCGATACATCGGGAGAGCCGCTGTTCAAACGTGGCCATCGGACAATGTCCGTCGAGGCGCCTTTGAGAGAGAATTTGGCAGCGGGCATTCTGCGTCTGGCCGGCTGGACGCCGAAAGATGTACTGGTCGATCCCATGTGCGGCGGCGGGACGATTCCTCTCGAAGCTGCCTTAATGGCCCGTCAAATTCCGCCGGGCATCTCGCGGAACTTCGCCTTCGAACGGCTCCTCGTCCACGATCCACAACGGTGGGACCATCTCCGCGAAGCGGCACGGGCAAAACAAGTGAATCAGGTCCCGGCTGCTATCTATGCGTCCGACCGGAATCCGGCGATGGTGAAAATTGCGCACGGGACGTTTCAAGGCGCCGGAGTGCCGATTGATATCCGGCTGAAGCAAAGCGATATTCTGGATCTGGACGCGCCGGCCGACAAAGGCGTGATGGTCATCAATCCGCCCTATGGAGTCCGCCTCGGCCGGTCGGACGAGCTGGAAACGCTTTACCCCAAGTTGGGCGATTGGCTGAAGCAGCGCTTCGTCGGCTGGCGTGCCTACGTGCTGACCGGCGATGCCCGCGTGCCAAAGCTGATCGGGCTGACACCGTCCAAACGTATTCCCCTCTTCAACGGGGCATTGGAATGCCGACTCTATGAGTTCGTGATCGTCCAAGGCGGAGCAAGGCGGCGCCTCACGCCGCCAACACAAGCTTGAGATCTATCCCGCAAGAAGGTGACCAGTCGAACTGAAGAAGACCTTCTTACCGCTTCACACGAACCGGATCTTGAGCAATCAGCGGGTCCGGTGTGCCTCGGCAGATAAGCATCCGATCAAACGTCACGATACAACGCCGCGTGCTTGTGGAGTCCATTAGTTGCCGCTAATTCCGATCCCTTCCCCTTGACTTCTGCGCGCCGCAACCTATCAGGCTGTTATAATGCTGTGAACTCTCAGCAAGGATGGACACCAATGGAAAACACTATATTGTCGACGTTACCGGTACTTCCCGTCAAACGGACGGTCCTGTTCCCCGGGGTCATGATGCCGCTGACGGTCGGGCGACAACGGTCCGTGGCCGCAGTCAACGCGGCCATGAAGACGGAAGAGAAGATGATCGTCGTCGTGGCGCAGCGGGATCCTCAGGCCGAAGAACCAGGCCTGGCTGATCTGTACTCCATCGGAACGAAGGCGATCGTCAAGCAAATCGGACAGACGTCGGAGGGAGTGATCCACGCGCTGGTCCAGGGACTGGATCGCGTCGTACTCTTGAAAGAAGAACAGGCCACCCCCTACCCCACGGTACGTGTCCGTTCTCTCGAACGTCCTTCTGACAACGGGCCCGAGGTTCAAGCTCTGCATCGAGCCATACAGGAATTACTGTCCGATTTACCCAAGCTCATCGAAGCTCCGGGCATCCAAGAAGTCAGCGCGGTGTTGAGCAACGAGAATGATTCCATCGCACTGGCCTATCGCATCGCCTCACTCGTCAATCTCAACGTGGTGGAAGAGCAGCGTTTACTCGAATGTTCTTCGACTTTGGATCTTCTTCGTAGCCTCTACGCCGCGCTGTCGAAAGAAATCCAAATCCTGCAGTTGCGGGAAAAGATCGCCAAGGATGCGCAGACCAAAATCGGCAAGAGCCAACGAGAGTACATCTTGCGCGAACAGCTGAAAGCCATCCAGCAAGAACTGGGCGAAGGCGAGGGAGAAGAAAACGAGGTCGCCAGCTTGAAGAAGCAAATCGAGGAGGCCGACCTGCCGGATCATATTCGCAAGGAAGTCGAACGCGAAGTCACCAGGCTGGGCAAAGTACCCCCGACGTCACCGGACCATCAGGTCCTTCGCACCTACCTTGAACTGGTCCTCGAACTTCCCTGGAAGAAGGCATCCAAGGAACACCTTGACCTCTCGACGGTGCGTCAAGTCCTGGAGGAAGATCACTACGGGATCAAGGAGGTCAAAGAGCGGATCGTCGAGCATCTGGCGGTGCTGAAGCTCAACCCGACTGCGAAGGCTCCGATTCTCTGTCTGGTCGGGCCTCCCGGAGTCGGAAAGACAAGCTTGGGGCAGTCGATCGCGAGGGCGATGGACCGGACATTTGAACGATTCAGTCTCGGCGGCGTCCATGATGAAGCCGAGCTTCGGGGCCATCGCCGCACATATGTGGGATCGCTCCCGGGCCGCATCATTCAAGCCATCCGCCGAGCGGGAGTCAACAACCCGGTGTTGATGCTCGACGAGGTCGACAAGATGGGGCGGGATTTCCGCGGCGACCCGGCAGCGGCATTGCTGGAAATCCTCGATCCGGCGCAGAACCACACGTTCCGTGATCATTACTTGGACTTACCGTTCGATCTGTCGAAGGTGTTCTTTATCACCACGGCCAACACCCTGGATACGATCAGCCAGCCCCTGTTGGACCGAATGGAAGTCATCCGGCTTCAGGGTTATAGCGAGCGCGAGAAAGCTGAAATAGCCCGGCGCTATCTCTGGCCGCGGCGGCTCAAGGAGGCCGGCATCGAGGGGACGCAAGTCGTGCTCACGGACGAGGTGTTGAATCTCGTCATCTCGCGGTACACTCGCGAAGCCGGTGTCCGCCAGCTCGAGCAAATGCTGGGACGGTTGACGAGAAAGGTGGCACTGACTTTTGCCGACCTCCCGGAGGGCGGGGAGCGACAACCCGTCGCTATTCAAACCGACATGCTCGGCGAGTGGTTGGGCTCTGAACGATTTATGCCGGAAGAGGCTCGGAAGAATCTTCCTCCCGGCGTGGCAACCGGCCTCGCCTGGACCCCGACCGGAGGGGATGTGCTCTATATTGAAACCACCTTGCTCCCCGGCAGTCATGAGTTGACCCTTACGGGGCAGTTAGGCGAGGTGATGCAAGAATCCGCGCGTGCGGCTCGGAGCTATCTCTGGTCGCATGCCGAGAGCATGGGTTTGGACATCTCCCGTTTTAAACGCAACGGGATCCATATTCACGTGCCCTCCGGAGCCATTCCAAAGGACGGCCCATCGGCCGGCATCACCATGGCGACGGCGCTGGCTTCCGTATACGAGGGCAAAGCCGTACGGAGCGACACGGCCATGACGGGTGAAATCAGTCTGAGCGGACTTGTCTTGCCGGTGGGCGGCATCAAGGAAAAGATGCTGGCGGCGCATCGCGCAGGAATCAGACGCATCATTCTGCCGAAGGCCAATGAGAAGGATCTCAAGGATGTCCCGCAGGAAGTGCGCGACGAGTTGACCTTTATCTTGGCGGAACGGATAGAAGATGTCTTACCGGCGGCCTTCAATCCGGACCCGCAGGATGGGGCCGCCGGCCACGAACCGGTGACGACTTCCAGCGCCACAGGGGATGCCTAGGATTCGTAGAAAGCGCGAACAATCTGGATGGTGTTGAACAGTAAGACGTGCCGGCGCGTATAGACTGCGTGGCCATAGTAGTGGTCGCGGGGGTTCGTCGAGCCGGTACTGTCCTTGTAATCGACGAGCAGACAGTTCCCTTCACTGGGACAACGAACGGCACGTCTGGCACACTCCAACCACCGTTCGAATCCATCGTAGGGTTCGACCATTTCCCATACAGCCTTGTTGGCCACCTTGGCCGATTCCGTGGGAGGGACGGCATCGCTGCCCGCGACCGCTAGTTCCTGCACATAGTCTCCGCCCCAGGCAATGGGCATTTCCATCGTGATTTGAGGCAGCTCCATCTTCGCCAACCAGCTCTTTCCATCCGTCCGCAAGCTCCGGTGATTCACGACGTGCAACAGCTTTCCGATTCCAGACGGATCCCACCCATAGCGAACCGGTGTTCCAAAGGTCACCAGGTCGAGTGAACCTCCGGCAAGGAGTGATCCCGCCGTGATCAAAGAGTCGACGTGTCTGATCGTACCAATGAGGTTTGCCTGATTGGTCTGTTCAGCATACCCGGTAAGAATCTCGAGCAATTTCGATCGCCCCGTCACAGGGCTCGGGCAGAGAAGATTCGATGCAAGAGCCAGGACCAGTCCGGCTTGGCCGTGCGCCAGCACCAGGATCCGGTTTCCCTTTCCAAAGTTCTGATTTTTACAGACTCTGTGTAGCTGGCCGAGCAGAGAAACTGCGGCCAATGCTCGTCCAAGATGATGATGTTCGGATGACCAGAGGAGTCTGGTGCAAACAATCGGCTGAGTCAGGTGCTTGTTGATAGCTTGTCTGAACGATTGAATATAGGGTTCGGTAAAGTTACCTGCGTCGCCGACCTGCTCATCTAAAAGGGCTTTCGTCACAGTATCGTCGGTGAGCGGAGGCTTAAGCCCCCCCGGCAGCAACGGAATCCCGTTGTGTTCCTCCCGCATGGCCGCGAGCAAGGCATCAACACCCGACACACCCCGTGAGTAGCCTCGTTTGAGCCCGCCCGCTTCATCTAATCGCTGCATTCCGAAGACATCCGAGCCATGGATCGAACCATGGAGAAAGACGACGCCCGCAACACCGGCCTGAGAGAGACTCTTCCCACACTTGGCCATGCCCTCAGCCCACGCCGGAGATTCCGGCGGCGCGACATCTACCAAGTCGGCAACACGTAACCGTTCACCCGGATTCTTCCGTGACAGCTCATCGTGCTGAAAATTATTCTCGATCGGCATGAAACACTACATAGCCGATCTAGGTTCAAGGCTGCAACAACGGCATTGGGACGGTCAATGGACTGGAGTCGGGCTGAGTTCCTGGTCTGTGGCAGGCTTCAAGTGAACGCGGGACCTCGGCATGACAGCGATAGCCGTACAAATCTTATTCTCTTCATCGATCCGGCGGTCGACGATCTTCACGTCTTGAAGATATTCTTGCACGATTTCTTCGCGAGTCAGTTCAATATCCTGCTCGTTCTCGCGTCCCGACCGTTCGCGGACACGATCGATCATATGTTCCTTGACCAACACGCGAATTTGCTTGGCTAAATCAGTGCGGGCGGAAAGCTCCGACACGCGCTGGCAGACGGCCTTGCCCTTGGTCAAGTCACCCTGACCCTTGCCGATCCAGTACTGATCTGAAGAAAAGCCGCCATCTCCGGCTTCAGCTGTTCGTCTGACCATGGCGGACGTGTCCATAGCCTTACTATCCAGCTGACCTTGAAGTCGGTCGAAGGATCGCTCGGCGTGTTTCCTCACATCGTCAGGTTCCGCCGCTTGTGCCGCAATGAGAACGAGTCCCTCGACAAGACAAAGGCCCACCGCGATGACAAGTCTAATTCCGCGCGTCAAGGCTTCCCTCCTCCTGCTCCAGAGCCGGCCCCGGGTGTTCTCAAGAACGGCGCCGATCGAGAATGCGGACCTGGGTTTTGGGGCCGAGGCGGCCTGACCGACGGCGGAGACTGAGAGAATCCTTGGATCATCGGTTGAGTATTGGTCTGTGGCTGTGCTGTCGGGGTTCGATAAATGATCTCGTTCAATGTCCGTGACCCACCCGGCGCACCGGGAGGTGGAACAAGCTCATGGCTTGGCATCCGGGGTCTCGTCCTGCCGGGCATAGATGGCTGCCGGTTCATGATGATCTGCTGCGCGACTGCGATGTGCGGACTGCTTGGATACAGACCGCCAGCGCTGTTCAGCAGGGCCTGGGGAAGGCCGACCGGCGAGACGAGCACCCAATTGGTCCAGGCTTGCGACACCATGGCATTGGATTGCACTCGATTGAGAATCTCCTTCCGCTTTTCCGCCGCCTGCTGAACCTGATCCGGCGTAGTCGCGTTGCCCAGGGCTTGATTCACCGTGTTCAGCTCCTGCTGAAGCTGTTCATTCTCTTGTCTCAGTTCCGCCAGCTGCACACGGGCATCTTCGTTTTCTCGAAGCGCTGTGATCGCCTGTGCCACGGCTTCCGTATCCATCTGCGCGAGCAGATCCACTTTCACGACCACGACGTCACCATCCAGAGACGTGGAGACCTGTTGATTCAGGACAATCACCAACCCGGCGGTATACGAGCGGATTTCGTCCTTCGTCACATCCATGTCGCTGACGACGGTGACACTCTCAAGATAGGTCGCGACTTGTTCGAGCGCGTTTCGTTTGGCCGCCTCGACGGCAAGTCGGATCGCATCCTCGCGGGTGTCGCGGTCTCCCATCCGATGCTCGCCTTGCGCGTTGACGACACGGATGTCAGCGAGCGCCGGAACCGCGGCGACGACCGCGGCGAGCGCGAGACAAAAGGCCAGAGAACGGGCGGGGGTGGTCGAACGCTGATGCATGGGAGGAGGCGGTTGGTGAGATGGATTGAACATCGCCTCCCCTCTTCTAGCTCGAAAACACGGACAAAACGGTCACTCCTTTCAGCTTAGCACCCGAAAAGGGGTTTCGCCAGCATTCAGCCGGGGTTCTGCCCTCCTTGCCTTCCTGAAAATTTGCATGTTAGGGTAGCACCTTTACTTTTAGGACACACACGGGTGATATGTTGTCATGAACCATCCCTCACGCCGCCTTCTCCTGATCCTTGTCGGTCTCCTGAGCGTTCTGCTTGAAACCGGAATCCACGCGCCTGTCGATGCGGCTCCCCCGCATGGCCGAGGAACCGCTTCTTCAACCCCGTTGACGGAACATGTCGTCCTTTTTGTCCTGGAAGGGCTCAGTCAAGAGTCGCTCCAGGGCGGAACCATGCCGATCTTGAGCAAGCTCATCAAGGATGGCTCAGTGACCTGGTCCGCAAAGGGGGTAAAACCGGCACTACGGTTGCCCATGATGGCGTCGCTGGTTACCGGCATGCCGGTAGAGAAACATGGGATTACCTGGAACTTTTTCGAATTCAGCCGAGGCTACCCTCGCTCACCCAGCTTATTCGACTATCTGGATTTGAGTGGAGGCCGCGATAGTGCCATCTTTTATATGGATGAGTCGTTATATCAGTTGGCCAAGCCCGAACCCTACACCGACTATCAACTCTGCGGGGCATTGCGGCCCGAGTGCGGTTCCCAGAAACTTGTCTCCTATATCCAGCAGTACCTTCAGAAGGCGACCAGCGGGCATGGATACGGCCATGCGATTCTCTCATTACCTCATTTGTTGGTGGTTCACCTTCCCGAAGCAGGCAGAGCCGGAGTGACGCACGGCTGGAGCTCCAAAGAGTATCGTGAGGCCTTGCGGACAGTCGACAGCGCGATGAAATCCGTCCTGGATCTATTCAAAGAATACTCGATCTTGGATCGCACGGCCGTTCTCGTCACTGCTCTGAGCGAAAAAGGAACCGACCCAGGCGCCGAGGTCTCGGGGGCCAATTCACCGGTTGTTCCATGGATTGTCTCCGGCGCCGGAATCAAGCAAGGCAAAATCATTCGCCAACCGGTCTCAATCATCGATACCGGAGCCACGGTAATGCGAATCCTAGGCCTCCAGACTCACACGGAATGGGACAGCAAGGCCGTAGAGGAAATCTTCCAAACCGCTGCGGCTACTCCCTCCGTGCCGCGCGCCAAGAAACGCTAACGAACTATGAGGAATGATACTGTGATACGACGCTGGTCACTCGCATGCAGCTGGGCCCTCATGGGGCTGCTGGTAATAGCTTCGAGCGAAA
Organism: Nitrospira sp. BO4; assembly: GCA_030144965.1. GTDB lineage: Bacteria > Nitrospirota > Nitrospiria > Nitrospirales > Nitrospiraceae > Nitrospira_D. The sequence continues at coordinate 34,536 of JAMPUU010000028.1, read as the reverse complement.
GAGGACTCGCCGGAGAGCCGCCGGCTGCTCATCTCAAAGAACACCCAATTACCATCGATGCAACCAAGCTGGTCCCTGCTTCATGGTGGCAGGTGCCAGGGATCACACCCTCGATCTGGAATTCAGACCCCGACTCGCTCGATGCCCCCAAGACATCGGAACCTCGCGAGTTGCAGCTACGGCCGGGCAAGTACAAATTCATCAGCTTCACCTTCGATTTTCCCTTTACGGTCAATCTGAACGGCACGCTCGACTTTTCAACATCATTGGATCAGTGTGTCGAAGGTCGCGGAACGCACACCTTGGTCGTGCTGTGCAAACGTATGTATCCCTATGGCGGGCAACGCGATCCCTACTATGACCAAAAGCCCAACAATGGCTGACCTACTCGAAAATCTCTTAGAAGCGCTCGAGGATGTGGACGACGCCACCCGTGAAGAGGCGGCGAAGACTCTGGCCGACCTGGGAGACCCCTCTACCTTGGATGCGCTGATAGGCGCGTGCAGCGATGACTTCTGGTCCGTGCGGGCACATGCCGGCTGCGGTGTCGCGAAGATCGGTGGTCCGAAGGCTATCGAGGCGCTGATCGGCCTTTTCAATGATTCCATCATGGAAGTTCGGGACCAAGCGGTTGACGCGGCGGCAAAGATGGGTCCAGGCGTGCTTGATCGTCTGATTGCCGCCTTGAAAGACGAGCGCTGGCGGGTCCGCGAGCACGCCGCAAAGGCCGCCGGCAAACTCAAAGATTCCCGATCGGTCGACGCCTTGATCGTCGCGTGTCGCGATCGCGACGGAGCCGTCAAGAGCGCAGCGGCGGAAGCCCTGGGCAGAATCGCCGATCCAAAGGCCATTCCGGTCCTGGTCAAGCTGTTCCGGGATTCTTCCAAGATTGTGCGGGAAACAGCGGGAACGGCGCTCGTCTACATCGGACACCCATCGGTCGATCCACTGATTGAAAGCTTGAAGGACAAAGACTTTGTCGTTCGCTGCCATGCGGCCCGCGCATTGGGTGGAATGACCACCGATTATCAAATCGGCAGGACCTGGGTGCGAGACGCCAAAGTGGTGGATGCCTTGATTGCCGCCTTGAAAGACCCTGATCGAGCCGTTCGTGAAGATGCGACGATTGCACTCGGCATGATCGGCGACTCCCGGGCTATCGATGCGCTGATGGAAGCCATGAAGGACGGAGCCGTGAAGCGGCATGCCATTGCTTCACTCGGCATGATCGGCGACTCGCGCGCCCTCCCGGCTGTCCTCAATGCCTTAAAAGGGAAGGGGATCAAGCAAGAAGGCTCGCCCACGCCGGGGTGCATTGTGAGCGAGGATGCGTTCATCAAGGAAGCGGCGGCGACCGCCCTTGGTCAGTTTCGTAACCCTCGAGTCATCCCGGACCTGATCATGTTGCTCAAAGATGGGGTGTTACGAGAAAAAGCAGCAGCGGCTCTGGCGGTGATCGGTGACGCGGCCATCGAACCTTTGATCGCCTTTCTCTATGATCCCAAGGCCTCCGAAGTTGAGGCTGAAAAAGAACGTGTGCTTTCTTACGCGTCTGTTCGGTTGACGGCAAAGGACGCCTTGAAGCAGATTACTCTCGAGACGCTGGAAAAGCTTGGATGGACGCCTCATGATGAAGCGGTGGAAATCAGTTCAAGCCAGGCCGACAATCTGCGCGTCGACCGCCCCCTGGGACAGACCGGGCGCTTTGGCCCATCCGGCGACATCGCGTGATCGCGCCATAACGAGCATGTGCTCATGCCTCATGGCACAGTAGCGACGACGGGTTCTGCGCCCTAACGAATGACGATCCTTCGTAGCGCCCGATAACAATATGACCGATGCGGTGACAGAACAGATCGCGGCCCTCAAGGACCAGGATTGGGCGATCCGCGAAGAAGCGGCCGGCCTTCTTGGTACCCTCAAGGACCCGCGGGCCGTCATTCCCTTGATCTCTCTCCTCCGGGATCGCGACCGCTCCGTTCGCGAGGCGGCGATCGAAGCGCTGCGTGTGATTGGAACACCGGCGGTCGAGGTGCTGGGTGCTTGTCTGGACGAGACCGACCTCTCTGTTCAAGAAGCAGCGGCGGCGATCTTAGCAACGATCGCGGATGAGCGTGTAGCCGTTCCCCTCGTGCGTGCGTTAGGCAGCAGCGATTGGATCGTTCGGATGCACGCGGCCAAGGCGCTGGGTCGGGTACGACACACCGGCACCGTCGAGCCGCTCATCCCACTGTTGCAGGATAAGGTCAAAGCGGTGCGCGAGGAAACGGCCGCTGCGCTGGCCGCGATTGGTGACGCGGCAATCCCGTCGCTCATAAATGCCTTGCAACATGAGGCATGGCTGGTGCGGCTTCATGCGGTGGAATCGCTGGGCAAGACCAGATCACGGGAGGCTGTGGAGCCTCTGCTGTCAGTGTTGTTCAACGATCAAGATTCGGCGGTTCGCGAAGATGCCGTGCGGGCATTAGGCGAGATCGGCGATCCGCAGGCAGTCGAGTATCTGTTCACGGCCATGCGTGAGCCCGGATTACGGACATTGGCGGTTGAAGCGCTCGGTCGGATCGGTGACCCGCGCGCGGTTCCGGTACTGATCGGGATCCTCACAGGAACCAACACCCCGGAAGTGACGAGGACAGTGGCCGGTTGCGGGGATCAGTGGAACGAAGAACTTATCACTCAAGCCGCAGCCGTGCGGGCGTTGGGCCAGATCGGCGACGACCGGGCCATCCCTTCGCTCATCGCGGCGCTGGAACCGACGTTTACCCGGGCGGAGGCGGCGGCGGCCCTGGCCAAGTTCGGATCGAAGGTCGTTCCACTCCTGATTCCGCTGTTGAACAGTTCGCACGATGAAAATCTTCGGTTCCATGTCCGTGAGGCCCTGGCATCAGCAGGGTGGAGATCTAGCAGGAGATCACGTATCGGATGAAAGCAATAGCCCACGGAATGTAGGTCATTCTTCTCCTGAATGCCATGTCGAAGGAAACGATTGAGACGCTGATCTCCGAACTGATCCATGAAGAAGATTGGCGCCGTATGCGAGCAACGGCGGCTTGTGTGGCCGGTGGTCCTCGGTCGGTTCAGGCGCTGATCGAGGCATTACGGTCCGGACCCACTGAGTTAAAAAAGGAAGCGGCGGCGATGCTGGCCCGAATCAAGGACCCACATGCCGGAGTGGCATTGGTCGAACTTCTCGAACATGACGAGGAGGTCGTCCGGAAAGCCGGCGCGGCCGCCCTTGAACAGATGGCGGGCGTACTCGATACGGACACCGCCCGCGCGTTGGTTTCTTTGTTGCCGACAACTCCGGAAGGCGAGGCACGCCAGGTGCTGACTCACTTGATTGGAGCGATTCCGACCTCTGTCCTTCCATTATGCGAGATGCTCAATCATCCGGACCAGGACGCGCAACTCGCGGCCGCATTGATGCTGGATCAATTATTGGATCCCCGTTCCGTCGATGCATTCATCGATGCGATGGGGCGGCCGGTCGTCCGGGACATCGCCGTCGGCACCTTGAAGAAATTGGGCGCGATCCGAGAACGGATCGACGAGACATTCAATGCGTTGCGGGAGGTCGAGGGAGCGAGCGAGCGCGAAGAGGCCCGAATGGCGACGGTCATTGACTTACTCAGGATCGGGCGGCCGAGCGTGGAAATCTTGATCGAGTATCTCGAAGACGAAGACTGGCTGGTGCGCGAGGCGGCGGCTGACTTACTGGGAAAAATCGGGGACGTGCGGGCCGTCGAACCATTGATGAGGCGGCTGGGACATGACAAGGATACCGGCGTCAAAGAGCTGGCCATCAAGGCTCTGGGACTGATCGGTGATGCGCGCCCGACTCAGCTCTATCTTGACGCCATTCCGATCCGCCCGCTGCGTGTGTATGCCATGGAGGCCTTGGCCAAGATCAAGGAAGTGGAAGTCTTGCGCCCGTACAAGGAACTTTTCGATCGGCTCAGGACAGATCGTGACGGTCTGGTGGCCTATAATGCCGGCCTGATCGCCGACAAGCTGGAAGCCCTCACGGCCATGGAAACCCAGGCCCACGAAGAGGACACCAAACATGACTGAACAAGATGCATCTGATCGAATCGAGCAGCTGATACGGGCGCTCCATGACGACAACGAAGCCTTGCGCGACCACGCCGTCGCGAGCCTCGGTCAGAGCGGCCCGGAAGCGCTTCCCCGGTTGATCGATCTGATGGCCGATGAAGATGCGGTGATCCGGGAAGCCGCAGCCAGTGCGGTCGTTCGGATGGGCCCATCGGTCGTGGAGCCGATGATCGACGCGTTACAGGACGACTCATGGGCAATCAGGGAACAGGCGGCATCGGCTCTCGGAAAGTTGCGGGACAGGCGCGCCGTGGATCCGCTGGTCAGAGCGATCAAGGACCGGGACGGCGCGGTGCGCACGGCGGCTGTGTGGGCATTGGAACGCATCGGCGATTCACAGGCGGTGCCCGGACTGATCGAGGCGCTCATGGACAGCACCCTGCGGGAAGATGCGGCGCGGGTGCTGAAAAAGATCGGCGATGTGCGGGCGGTCGAGGCGCTGATCGATGGGCTCATGGGCTCCAATTGGATGGTGCGGCGTCATGCCGCCGAGGCGTTGGGGAAAATCGGGGATCAACGAGGAATTCCCCCGTTGATCACGTCGTTGCAGGACGAAGATTGGCTGGTCCGGAGAAATGCCGCGGAATCGCTCGCTCGACTGGGCGCGAAGGAAGCCGTTCAGCCCTTGGTGGCGCTGCTCGAGGACGAAAATACGATGGTGCAGGAAACGGCCGAGGCCGTGCTGGCCAGTCTCGGCTGGAAACCGGCCCCGCAATAATTTATTTCAACAAAGGATTATTACCCATGGCGGATGAAGCTCCAAAGCTGATTCAGATCGTTCCCAAAGGTGGAGACAAGAAGGACGGGTTCAACTTGGTGACGGAACGGGTCGTGGCGGTCAATCCGGAAAGTCGACAGCTCGAGGTCGAGCTCTTGGCCTACGACGGCAAGACCGTCCTTCTGGATGTGGACGAGGAAGCCCTTGAAGACCTCAAGAAACTCAAAGCCGGTGATGGCGCGACCATCCGTGTCGTAGAGGAAGGCGGGAAGCGCGTCGCGAAAAGCTTCAGGATCCGTCCCAAAGATCCCAATGCCGCCAAGGCCGATGCCATGTTGCTCGACCTGAGGGATTCACACTGGTTGAACCGGAAGTATGCGGCGGAGGTATTGGGCGACTTGAAGGATCCTCGCGCCGTCGATCCGTTGGTTGCGGCATTGAGCGACGAGGTCGGGGACGTACGGCAACGAGCCTATGATTCGCTGATTAAGCTCGGTGGCCCGTCTGTACCATCGCTCATTCCATTACTGGCGTCCGAAGAAGACGAGATGCGCCAATCAGCCACCGAGATTCTTCGGAAGATCGGCAAGCCGGCCGTAGAACCGCTGGCGACTGCGTTAACAGAAGCCGATGACCGATTGAAGACACGAATCATGAAGGTTCTCGATCGGATGGGGTATAAGCCAAAAACCAAGGACCAGGCTAAGACCGAGTTGCCGCGGCTGACCTAACCAAACCTAGCGAGATGTCCACCAGGCCATTTCACGCGAACCCACGGGCTGGTCAAAAAGTCCATCCAGCGAGGCCGCAGCAAGCGAAGAGACGAAGCGTACGTTAAGCCCCTACGCGCCGGGAGAGTGCCGCTGGCGGGCTTTTTCAAGAGCCTGTCAGGGGCTTTGTGCCGCACGCCCCACCGATACATGCTTGAACCCGGCGGCTGTGACACGCTCGGGATCATAGACGTTCCGAAGGTCGAGCACGATGGGAACGCGCATGACTGACTTTAACTTTTCAAAGTCGAGGTTTCGAAACACATTCCATTCGGTCATGATCACCAATGCATCAGCGCCTTCAGCCGCATGGTAGGTGTCTCGGCAGGGCTGAAGTTCGGGCATCATCTGACAGGCTTCGGTCAAAGCCTCCGGGTCATATGCGCGAATAGTTGCGCCCTCTGCCAGAAGCTCCCGACCGATCGCCAAGGCCGGGGCTTCTCGAAGGTCGTTGGTGTTCGGTTTAAAGGAGAGGCCGAGCATTGCCAAGGTCTTCCCCTTCAATCCTCCGACCGCGTCCCGTATCTTTTCGATCATCCGCTCACGCTGAATGTCGTTCACGCGCGACGCTGCGGAAGCAATCTGCATTGGGTAGCCGTTGCGCTCTCCGGTCTGAATGAGCGCGGCTAGGTCTTTGGGGAAGCAAGACCCCCCGAAGCCCGGACCTGCATGTAGGAACTTTGACCCGATTCGATGGTCCAGCCCCATGCCTTTCGCCACCATCTGAACATTGGCTCCGACCTTCTCACACAGATTGGCGACCTCATTGATAAACGAAATCTTGGTCGCCAGGAAGGCATTGGACGCGTACTTGATGAGCTCGGCGGTCGGAACATCGGTCACGACGATCGGTGTTTCGATCAGATAGAGGGGGCGATAGAGATCCCTCATGATGGCGATCGCTTGATCGCTGTCCGCGCCAATCACCACGCGATTTGGACGCATGAAGTCCTCAATCGCCGACCCTTCCCGGAGAAATTCCGGGTTCGAAACCATATCGAACCGGATAGCATCTTTCTGCGTCTTTTTGACCACCTCTCGAATGGTTTCCCCAGTCCCTACCGGCACAGTCGATTTCGTCACAATGACCTTATAGCTGTTCATATGGCGGGCGATGCCTCTTCCCACCTCCTTGACAAACGACAAGTCAGCGCTGCCATCCGCGCTCGGGGGGGTTCCCACAGCAATAAAGATCACGAGCGCCTTGTCGACGGCCTGAGCGACGTCAGTGGTAAAGCTCAATCTGCCCTCTTTAACCCCTTTGGCGACCAGTTCTGCGAGCCCCGGTTCAAAAAACGGAATTTCGCCTTTTTCGAGCTTCTCAATTCTTCGGCTATCGCTGTCCATACAGGTGACATGAACGCCGAACTCGGCGAAACATGCTCCCGTCACGAGTCCGACGTAGCCGCTCCCAATCACACTGATGTGCATGCGCCCCTCCTTCTTGCCACAAGCAATTTGACCGAAAGTATAGCAACCACTCTCGCAGCGAGCAATGAATTCCATGATCCTTCGGCATTATCAGTACCAATGTGAGGCCGAAGCTTCGTTGACTCTCAGAAAATGCGTTGAGTACAATCCGACGCCGCTTCTGACCCGACAAGGAGAAGCATCTTCATCCCTCCGTCCAAACAATGACTCTTCCCGCACCACAAATTCCTCGCTGGTTTTTGCTCTTTACCGCCCTGGTCACAGGGGGAGTGGTAATGGCCTTGGAAATTTTGGGCAGTCGGCTGTTGGCGCCTGTCTTCGGCAGCTCGCTCTATGTTTGGGGCGCCTTGATAGGTGTGATTCTGGCGGCTATGAGCAGCGGGTACGCGTTCGGCGGTTGGGTCTCCGACCGCTATACCGGCGGGCACGTATTGGCCGGCCTGCTGATTTTTTCCGGAGGCTGGACGTTTCTGGTCGCTTGGGCGAACCAACCAATTCTGTTTGAAATCGAGAAGATGGTGCAGGACCCTCGCTGGGGACCCTGTCTCGCAGCCACCGTCCTTCTCGCACCCCCCGCGTTCGGACTCAGTGGTGTCCTACCGGCCATGTTACGTTTGGCCGTGGCAGATATGGATCATCTCGGACGGCAGACCGGCCGCATGATCGCCCTGTCGACGGTGGGCAGCTTGGCAGGAACCTGGGGGACCGCGTTCTTCCTCTTATCCTGGCTCGGGAGTCAATCCCTCGTCGCATGGTTGGGCGGCATTCAGGTAGGGCTTGGGGTCTGGTGGCTCGTGAAAGCAACCTCGACCGGTCGGTTCGTCCTACTGGTCGTACTCGGTTGCTGTACCCTCCTGGGGACCATAGCCCTCCAGCCGCTCCAACGACTGAAGGTCCCCATCCATCAAGAGGAAAGTCCTTATCAGCAGGTTCGAATTCGAGAAGACGATCTCTTCCGCTATCTGGTGTTGGATCGAACGTTCCATGCCACCATGTGGAAAGTCGAGCCTGTTTCTCTCTTTCTCCCCTACAGCCAAATGATGGTGTCTTCCCTGGCGCTGGTCTCCGAACCGAAACGAGGCCTCATCATCGGTCATGGCGGCGGTTCATTGGCAAAGTGGTTGGCGCGGTATTGGCCTGCGTTGGAGCTGGACATTGTGGAGTTCGACCCGGTCGTCGTCCGCATGGCGGAAGAGTATTTTGAGTATCACCCACCGGCCAATCACCATGTCTTTGTGAAGGATGGTCGAACCTTTCTCAACGCCACGGAACATACCTACGATGTCATGTGGATCGACGCGTTTGCGCGGGACATGATTCCGTTTCATCTCACCACGGCGGAGTTTTATGCTCTGGTGCGGGCGCGTCTGAACCCGGAGGGGATCGTCGCGGTCAATTTGGCGTCGTCCGGCAAAGAAGGAGATCTTGCCCGCGCAGCGGCGGTGGTTCAGACCATGAAACAAGCCTTCCCAGTCCTCGAGACCTTTGCGGTCGAAGGCCCGTGGAAAACCGGAATGACGCCGGCGAAGAACCTCATTTTCTTTGGAGGCCGGTACATCGAACGCGAATCAGCTGACCATCTCATGACCCAAATCACCGAGATGGCGACGAAGCAGCGAGTCCCGCTCGAAGCCATCACGCTGCTGAGCACCCGCCGGACCGAACCCTGGCCCTCCGGCGTCGTCTTAAGCGACGACTATGCCCCGTATGACCTTCTGCTTGGACGAGATCGATCTCAATTGAGGGAATGACGCAGGCAAGAGGGAGTGCGGCTGTTACGACATCGAGAACCGCCGGATAAACTCATGCGGATGTTCCAGGCAGCTGCTTTAGGTATGAATACTTCGATCAGCCACTTCTACCAGTAATCGCAGCACCTCCGTGATTTCCGTCTGCCTTTTCAGAAAGAACCGAGCAGACGAGGCGTTCTTCTTGCCGATTCTCACGGTGAGAATGCGGTGATCTCCCAAGGCAAAGACATCCTCATCGGTTTCGTCGTCACCTACATAGAGAGCGGCAGTACAGTTGAATTGCCGTATGCATTCCAATACTGCCTCGCCTTTGTGCGACGCCCCCAACGGTATGACGTTGACGACGGATTTTCCCAGGACGATCCGGGGACGGGGAGACAATTCGTCCAGGATGCGGAAGATGAGTGTCTTGGCTTCATCTCTCCGATCGGCATTTCGATAATGAAATGAGAGCGAGTAGGACTTGTTCTCGACGGATGCCCCGCATCGAGTCAGCTCGGCATGGTATCGTTCGTCGATGAATTGGAGCCATCCATGACAGATCTCTCGAACTTGCTGGATGACCTCCTGGGCCGTATGCGGTCCTTCGGAGCCATGATTACCGATCAAGTAGGGCACGGCTGTGCCGACCCGTGATCGCAGATCTTCCACCGATCTCCCCGAGATAATGGCGGTGGGAGCACGCTTGGCAAGTTCTCCCAGCCAGAAGCGGATCGGACGTCCCAATTGGGCGGAATGGCGGTCTCGGACGATCTTCGCCAAAGTCCCGTCAAAATCAAACGCATACAGGGAACGGACCCTCATGAGGGCCTCAAGGTCGCTTCTGCCTTTCTCCGTCAATAGATAGTCCATCATCGGTCCATCAATTCAACAAACTCGACCGTCCAACTTGTTTCATCACTCGCTCCTTTTGTCGCATGCGGGCGGCATCGATGAGCATACGACCGGCCCAGCGATAGACATTGAACTCCTGGATCAGCCCGCGCATGCTCTGCATCCTTGCGCGCTGCTCCACCTTCGGCATGGTCAAGGCAAGGTGGAGCGCGGCGGCAAACTGATCGATGTCGTACGGGTTGATCACGAGCGCCTCCGTCAACTCTCGGGCGGCTCCCGCAAACTGGCTCAGGATCAGAACACCTTGCTCGTCGTCACGAGCGCCGACAAACTCTTTGGCGACTAAATTCATGCCGTCATGGAGACTGCTCACTACGCACACGTCCGCGCCACGGTAAGACTCATGGACCTGTGCCGGCTCATGATGTTGAATCCGGAGGCAGATCGGCTCATAGCCGTCCCGCCCAAACCGCTTGTTGATCTGCTCCGCCAATGCGGAAACCTGGCCGGTAAAATGGTGGTACTGCTCGATCATTGAACGGCTGGGGGCGGCGATCTGAACAAACGTAAACTTCCCGATCCATTCCGGTTGAAGTTCCAGCAACCGTTCCACGGCCATGAATCGCTCCAGGATTCCCTTGGTGTAGTCAAGGCGCTCAACACCAAGGCCGATGAGACGTTCCAACGGCATCCCATAGGTCTCCCGGAGCTTGATTCGGCATTCCGGCACCGGCCGTTGCTGGCCGAGCCATTGCAGGGGCCACTCAATGGAAATCGGATAGGGGTTGACCGCCGTCATCTTGCCCCCATAGGACACCGTCGAGCTGTTTCGATCAATACGCGCTTCAAGCTGCCGATCGATGCAATCGATGAAATTGTTGCAATGCACTCTGGTGTGGAATCCCAGAATGCTGCTTCCGAGCAGCCCTTCCAGAATTTCTTCGCGCCAGGGACAGATCCCGAAGCTTTCCGCGTTCGGCCATGGAATGTGCCAGAACATGATGATTGTCGCAGTCGGTAATTTATCGCGAATCAACTTCGGAAGCAGCGCAAAATGATAATCCTGCACGAGCACGACCGGATTGTCGGTCGTGGCCTCCTCATACACGGCTTGGGCAAACCGTTCGTTGACGGCCACGTAATGTTTCCAATCCGACGAGCGGAACGTGGGACGGACATGGGCGATGTGGCAGAGCGGCCACAATCCCTCATTGGCAAACCCATAGTAGTACCCGGCCTCTTCCTCTGCGGTCAGCCAGACGCGACGAATCTCATAGGTGGGATGCGACGGAGGCACGCCGACATGACTCCGTTCGTCCACGACTTCCCGGTCCGCCGATCCGTTTCCATGCGCGACCCAGGTTCCCGAACAGGCCCGCATGACCGGCTCCAGGGCCGACACGAGCCCACTCGCCGGCACTTGCACCACGATGTTTTGATCTTGCCAATAGTGGGCATACGGCTGCCGATTGGAAACGATCAGCACTTGGTCGCCGGCCAGCTGCTCATGAAGAATCTTCTTGAGGCTTGTCGGGGTCCATGAAATCTGACTCTCATCGCGCATGCGGCGGTCAGTCTCGAGCGCCAGCACCAACGAGCGCAAGTCCTTCGCCAAGGGCTGGAGTTCCGGCGCGTGCTCTTCATGCTTCAGAGGAGTCAGGAGTCGTTCTCCCTTCAGCATGGCTCTCACCCCGGCAACCCACCCTTTCAAACTGAAGTGTGCGACCAAGACGGTGACCAGCGAGACGACCGCCGCGAGGCCCGCAAACAGATAGAACACATACCACTTCGTATCGCTGCTGCGCTGCTGAATGAAACTCATATCGTGAAGGAGCAGGAGCCGTCCGAGCGGGCGCCCGTTTGATTCGATGGAGGCTGAGGTAATATAGAGAGGTCCGCTGCCGAACGACCGTACCGTAGAAGAGTTGGGAGCAAGGCTCAGCGTGTCCTGACAGGTTATATCGTGCGGGTACGCCTGAGTCTCATAGAGAAGGCGGTTGTCGAGATCACAAAATCCCAACGCGTACAATCGTTCATCCTGAATAATTCGAGTAAAATATGCGAGGATCTTGCCTTTTGAGTTGGAGACCAGGAGATCCGCGAGTGGTCCCTCCATGGTATTGACCATGAGTTTGGACCGCATGTCGAGGTCCCGGACAAACCATTTCAATTCCAGCGAGTCGACAAGCGGGATCACTCCAAAGGCAATCACCCCCAATACGATCCCCAACGGCAGAACAAACCGGAGCGAGAGCCTCAAGAGTCTCATAGGAACAAGTTAGTTTACTTTCGAGGATAAATCAAATATGGTCAGAGTGTGTACTCGTACGGACTCATCGGTAACTGCCAGGTTTCGGCGCTGATCAGTGCGGAGGGATCTCTCGACTGGTTGTGTCTCCCGAGGCCGGACAGTCCTCCGGTCTTCGGCAAAATCCTGGATGAGGAGGGCGGCCACTTTTCCATCTCCTCGTCCGCACCCGAGACCGAAACGACCACCACTCAACGATATCTCCCGAACACGAATATCCTGGTGACGACCGTCTCGCTTTCCAACGGGGATTCATACCAGATCACCGACTTTTGCCCTCGTTTTCTACAGTACGGTCGTGTCTACCGGCCGGCCGCGCTGTTTCGCATCGTGGAGCCGTTGAACGGGTCGCCTTCTATTCGTGTCTGTTGCAAGCCGGTTTCCGGCTGGGAGAAAAGCGCGGTCCGTTCTGTCCGCGGCAGCAGCCATCTCCGGTACGATATCCGAGGTGAGTACTTGCGTCTGCTCACCAACATGCCGCTCACGTATCTCTGCGAACAATCACCGGTCAAGCTGACATCGAAGCTCTACTTTGCGTTGACCTGGGGGATCGGCATTGAAGACGACCTGGTCAAAGTCAGCCATGAATTTCTGGACCAAACGACCAAGTACTGGCGAAGCTGGGTGAAACATTGTTCGATCCCGGTCGTGTATCAGGAGGAAGTCATCCGCTCGGCCCTTGCACTCAAACTCCACTGCTATGAAGATACCGGGGCGATTCTCGCGGCCCTGACGACAAGCCTGCCGGAAGAGCCCGGCGGCCCTCGAAACTGGGACTATCGTTACTGCTGGCTGCGCGATGCGCACTTCTCGCTGTCCGCTTTTTACAACCTGGGCCACTTCGAAGAAATGGAAGGGTTCCTGAAGTTTCTGCTCAACGTGGGATATGCGTACGAGCATTCTCAGGATCGCTTGGCGCCGGTCTACACGCTCAGCCAGGATCTGCCCATCCCGGAAACCGAACACGCCAATTGGCAGGGTTTTCTCGGCAGCCGGCCCGTACGGAGTCAGAATCAAGCCGCCGAACATGTACAAAACGACGTCTACGGCGAGATGATTCTCACGCTCGCTCCGATCTTCTTCGACAACCGATTTTTTGACCTGCGGACCAAGGACCACGAGGCGCTGGTCGCGAATTTGGTCCGTCTCTGCGAGCGAAGCATCTCTCAACCGGATGCCGGGCCATGGGAGATTCGTAACGGCTGGAAGGAGCACTCGTTCACCAACCTGATGAACTGGGCCGGGCTCGATCGGGCCTACCGCATGCAGCGTGCAGGCTTTCTCCGTGATTTGACAACCGACCTTGACGCGGCGCGGACCAGGGCGGCGAACGCCCTGCTGCAAGCGACGAAAGACAAGGCGTTGCGGAACGGACCGACCGACGACAGCTACGACGCCTCCCTGGCGCAGCTGGCCATTCTTGGATTTCCGGATCGCGAAGTGTGCGATACGACGATCACGCAGATCAAACAGGCCCTGGCCTTACGCCGCGACGGAAAGGAGACGGGCTTCTTCTTTCGTTACCTGCGACAGGATGACTTCGGAAAACCGCAATCGAGCTTTGTCATTTGCTCATTCTGGGTCGTGCAGGCGCTGGCCAAACTCGGTCGCCTGGCCGAAGCGAAGCAGATCATGAGGCAGATTCTCACCGGAGCCAACGCCGTGGGGCTCTTCGCCGAACACTTCGTGCCGGAAACCCGCCTCCAGCTCGGTAATTTCCCACAAGCCTATTCGCACGTAGGTTTGATCAATGCCGCGTTTGCCGTCAGTCCGCCGTGGAGTGACGTGCTCTAGCACCCATCGATCGGCTGCAACCTCCACTCGTTCAAGCGACCACTACTCGCCCATTCGGCCTCGTCCTTGCGAACCCCCTTGCGTTTTGTGCCGTAAAGCAGTATCCAGAAGAACCACGACTATTGCCGGGATGGAGCTGCAAACATAATCAGATGAATACATCACGCTATCATGGGGTGGATGGTCACGTCGGCAACACCCCGCTTATCCGCCTCCGCCGCATTTCAGAGCTGACGCGCTGCGAAATACTCGGGAAAGCCGAATTCATGAACCCGGGCGGATCGGTGAAGGACCGCGCGGCGCTCGGGATCATCCAGGATGCCGAGGTGAAAGGGCTCCTCAAGCCGGGCGGCACCATCGTCGAAGGGACGGCGGGGAACACCGGAATCGGCCTGACGATTGTCGGCCATGCGAGAGGGTACCATTCCGTCATCGTCATTCCCGAGACTCAGTCTCATGAAAAAATCGACCTACTGCGCGCCCTTGGCGCGGAGGTGCTCCCCGTGCCGGAAAAACCCTATTCCAATCAGGGCAACTACAACCATGTCGCCCGGCGGATGGCGGAGGAAAAGGGTTGGTTCTGGGCCAACCAGTTCGACAACACCGCCAACCGGCTCATCCACTACCGCACGACCGGTCCGGAAATTTGGGAACAGACCGCCGGGCAGGTAAACTCCTTTGTATCCGCAGTCGGTACCGGCGGGACACTGGCGGGAACAACCCTATATCTTAAGGAACGCAATCCAACGATCACGATCGGTTGCGCCGACCCCTACGGCGCGGCGATGTGGTCGTGGTTTACCAACGGCAACACAGAAACAAACGACGGCGATTCGTTTGCCGAAGGTATCGGCCAAGGCCGCGTGACCAAGAACCTCGAGGGGATTGCGGTTGATACCGCCTGGCGCATTCCCGACCAGGAGGCGCTTACCATTCTGTACCAGCTTCTGCGCGAAGAAGGGCTGTTTCTCGGCCTATCTTCCGGCATCAACGTCGCCGGCGCGGTTCGGATGGCACTCGAGCGCGGACCGGGCCAGACCATCGTGACGATCTTGTGCGATTCCGGCGCGAAGTATCAATCGAGGATCTTCAACCCGGAATGGCTGGCGGCCAATGGACTGAGGACCGATTTGTCCATCGAGACCCTTCTTGCATAGTGCCGCGCGGTCGCGTCTCCGAAGACATCCACTCATACCGCATGCTTTTGAGCAGCAGCGATGAAAGCGCAATACGTTTGTCTTCCGATGGGTCCGGATCTCGATGGATCAAAGCCGGCGAATTGGAAAGATATAAACCAGCCGACCGCTACGTCTTCCGGTCCGTGGACGGAGTCTCGATCGGCTTCGAGTGAATGGTCGCTGAGGTGCGCATTTGCGCCTGGACGACGTGACTTCGTGCCGGCACGCTTTGGGTCAGCCACACGTTTCCGCCGATGACGGACGCCCGGCCGATGGTGACACGTCCCAAGATCGTGGCGCCCGCGTAGATCACCACGTTATCTTCCACAATCGGATGGCGAGGCTCTCCCTTGACCAGAACACCCTGCTCGCCTTCTGCGAACCGTTTGGCGCCAAGAGTGACGGCTTGATAGAGACGGACATGTTTTCCGATGACAGTGGTTTCACCGATGACGACACCGGTCCCGTGATCGATAAAGAAGTGGCTGCCAATGTCGGCAGCGGGATGAATATCGATGCCGGTGGATGAATGCGCGATATCCGAAATCAACCGAGCGATCAACGGCGCTCCCAAGCGATGCAGGGCATGGGCGATGCGATAATAGATGACGGCCGTCATGCCGGGATAGCAGAGAAGAATTTCGGACGTACTGGTGGCCGCAGGGTCGCCTCGGAACGCGGCCTGTAAATCGGTGAACAGTAACGCCCGGATTGTCGGGAGTTGGCCTGCGAATTCGCTTGTAATTGCACTCGCTTTGTCAGTAAGCGAGCGGTCGTCCTGCTGGTCTGTATGGGACGCAAACACCAATCCTCTGCGGACTTGATCCTGCAAAAGAGGCAAGGTCTGATTCAGGGTGTGTCCGACAAAATAATCGATGTTGGTCTCGTTGAGATCCGCGCGGCCGTAGTGAGTCGGAAACAGTGCGGCACACAGACCGTCGACGATGCCGAGGAGCGCCTTTCGTGACGGCAATTTGTGAATCCGACCTTGATGCCGGATGTTGTGCGTGAGTTCACGTGAGGCGCGCAGTTCCGTGACGATCTGATCCAAGTTCCAATTCGTCGCCGGAGTGTCCTGCCGGTGCATCGTGTCGTCGTCCATAGCGTTGACGAACAATACCACGCCGGCCTTGGTGGAAGCCATTCTGATCAGGTGGAGCCGGTGAGTGGAGGAGCACGCCTGTGGCGCACGTTGCCACCTCCTTGATAGAGTGGAGCGGCTTTCCCATGAAAAATCGCCTCACCCAATTGATGAGTTGGCTGCATACATGGATCGGGCTTCTCTTTGGATGGCTCTTGTTTGCGGTATTTCTTACCGGAACACTGACCGTATTCGACGCGGAGATCACATCTTGGATGCAACCGGAGTTGCTGGAGATCTCTTCGGATACCGGTCAGATCGATGGATCTATGCCTTGGCCGGCCCAGCTGACCTCGCAGCCTGCACCTGAGAATCCGGACGTTTCCCCCGACAGCCCTCTTCTCCGCATGGTCAAGCTCCAGGAGAAGCGGACTTTCTCCGGGCAAACAGTCGACCCCGTCACGGGCCGCATGGTGATCTTCCGCGACACCCAGGGAGGCGACTTCTTCTACCATTTCCATTATGGACTGCTATTCGGATGGCCCGGTGCATGGGTGGTGGCTGCCGCTGCGCTCATGATGCTCATCACCCTCGCCACAGGACTGTGTAGTCATCGATGGGTGTTCAAGGACGTCGTGATGCTTCGCCTCCGACCTTATCATCCACGCGCCTGGCTGGATGCGCACAACCTGACCGGCACCCTGATGATTCCGTTTCATCTGATGATTGCGGTCACCGGTCTGATGATTTTCTGGTCAATCTATATGCCGGTGGACGTCCCGCTTCTACGAGGCAGCGAGGGCATCTTGCCGCTGATCTCTGTGCTGCACTTCGCACAATTCGGGGGCAGTCCGATGCGCTGGCTCTATTTCATCATGGGGTTGACGGCCACGGTCATGATTGCGACAGGACTCGTCTTGTGGACCATCAAGCGACAGAGATCCCAGGCGGATTCACGCGGAGTAGGCTACAGCGTTGTTGAAGTCCTCAATGTGGCGACTGTGGCCGGGTTACCTGTGGCCATAGCCGCGTTCTTTTGGGCGAATCGACTCTTGCCGCTGGCATTGAGTGAGCGATCGTTCTGGGAGATCCGTTGTTTCTTTGCCGCCTGGGCGCTCTGTCTTGCCCATAGCCTGTTGCGACGAGATTCCATCATGGCCTGGAGAGATCAACTGTATGGGGCGGCACTCCTGTTAGGATTCTTGCCTCTGCTCAATGGACTCACGACAAATAGCCATTTGTTGATGACCCTACCGAGGGGGCAATGGGCGCTGGCAGGTGTCGACCTGACTGGGTTCACGGTGGGGGTGTTGCTCGGCTGGACTGCCCGACGCGTGGGGCAGAGGCTCCCAACCAGAGCAGGTTGAAGACTTCTACCGGCGGTGTCATTGAGGGATGAGTCTCTGGAACACGACATACGAGGCAGTAGCCAAAAAACCACGGAGAACGCTCATTCGGAACGAGTACGGCTTGAGCGTTGATCGAGTAACTCAGCAATGTATGTGGCGAGCCGACGAAAACGGGCCAGGTCCTTCTCGTACATCGCATAGGGCTGACAGTAGTGCACGGAAAGCACTCCGATCATACGACCAGCGTCGGTCAGCAACGGCGCAGAAGACACGGCTCGAATCCCGTCCTTGAGCAAGACTTCTATGGCGGGTTGGGAAAAGTGCTGGCTGGTCGTGACATCCTGGACATGGATGGCACGCCGCGTTTTCCATGCCGCCAGGCAGCACGTCTTCTCGTCAACGACGACCTTGAAATAGTCCAGGAAGGCTTGGCTGAAACCGCGATGGCTTTTCAGGATTAATCGCTCACCGTGAGCGAACTGAAGGTTGGCGCGATCAGCATTCATCACGGACACCGCAGCCTCCAGGGAAAGAGCGTTATGACGGTTGGACCATTTCGTGCCGAGCCGTTCGCACCAAGACTTGAATCGTGATTCTGCGGTATTTTCCCGAGCGGCGATGGTTTTTTGAACCGTATCAGACAACCCGACAATCAGGCCACGGTCGAATGTGGTTCGTTTGTTTGGCATTGAATGATAAGGGAAAAGAATGGTCGCGGAATATGCACCAGCACCTGAAGCGCGTCAAGGTAACTCGAGAAGAGATTGGACAAGACGGTGGCGGCCGCGACGATCAGAATAGCCGCCAGTATAGTCGATCAAGCAATGCGGGTCTTACAGAGTGTCCGTATTGCTCCCGCGACATCCGCCTCGTCCTAGCCTACCGGAACCACGCTATCCCAGTCGGCAACCCTACTGCGAAATCTTCGCGGCCAATACATCGACCTGTTCGATCTGCGGTGGTTGAGCCAGCAGCTCAGGTGCCTTTGCCATCAGTGCTGCCGCAATTTGTCCAGCAAGATGCGCCTTACGCCCCGTCTCATCGGTAAACGCATCAAAGATGCCAAATGTGGCATGTCCCAATTTAAGGGCAAACCAAATCGGCGTGGAGGCTTCTTGATTCGCCAGGGCAAGGCCATCTTCGAGAAAACGACCCACTTCCGCTTCCTTTCCCGGTTTGGCCTGCAACCTCACTAACAATGCCACTCGTACCATGTTGTCCATCCTTTCTGAAGTTGAACGAATTGCTGTGGGCATCCTAGCGCGTGGACCGAACATGGTCTATTGGCAAGAATGCCAATTATGATACAGTTCTGGCCATGCGAATTTACATCCTTGCACTTCAGGACACTTTCGATACTGGCTTATCCACCCTTCTTGACACTTTCAGCGTGGCGAATGAACTCGCCGCATCCTCGAGGACATTGACGACACACTTCGATGTCACCATCGTGGGTGTTCGCTCCCGAGTGACCACGAGTCACGGCCTGTCGATCCCGGTGGAGCCGGCGACGGGGCTTGCTCGTCCCGATGTCGCCCTGGTTCCTGCCATGGGGGCGAAGATGCCTGATACGTTGCGCATCATGCTCGCCCGACGGGAAATAGTGGACGCACAGAGCTTCCTGCGGGGATGGTTCCAGCGAGGCACCATGCTTGGGGCTGCCTGCACGGGCACGTTCATCCTTGCAGGAACCTCCCTGCTCAACGGCCATCATGCGACGACTTCGTGGTGGCTGGCTCCCTTCTTTCGTGAACGGTATCCGCATGTGATGCTGGACGAGTCACGTATGATCGTCCACTCGTCACCATTCATCACTGCCGGCGCCGCGCTGGCGCATCTCGATCTGGCCTTGTGGCTCGTGCGTCGCCGTAGTCCCGCGTTGGCGGCGCTGACGGCTCGTTACCTCGTGGTTGACCCGAGACCGATGCAGGCGACCTTCGCCATTCCTGACCACCTGGCTCACGCAGATCCGTTTGTGGAGCGGTTCGAACGGTGGGCCCGGCGCCGTTTGGCTGACGGCTTCTCGCTCCATGAAGCCGCCTGTGCGGTGGCAACTAGTCCAAGGACGCTGACGCGTCGACTCCACGCCGTGGTTGGGAAGTCGCCCCTCGCATACTTTCAGGACATTCGCATCGAGCGTGCTGTCCACCTGCTACAGACCAGCGACCACAGTATTGACGAGATAGCTGCCCAGGTCGGCTATGCCAGCGGGGTAACGTTGCGAACCCTCATCCGACGCAAAATCGGCCGCGGGGTGCGCGAGTTGAGAGCGCGTGTCTGATCGCGCTCTGGGGATCGTCCCGACTAGGCCTTGCAGCACGAGTTCATTGTCGCTGTGCAGGGCGCCGAGGCAGAGCACAACAACGCGTATTCAGAAGAGTCGTCGCCATTGAATTCCACCGAGGAGGACCCAGCTAGGGATATCCCTAGTTGAGCGGAGGGTTCTACAACATTATACGTAGCACCCAGACAGGAGAACTGCATCTCATCTCAAACATTGCATTTGTCAGCAAACTTCTCAACTTGACCGCCGTCATTGTTGCAGAAAGAGCGGCTTTCTTATGATGTTGCGCGAAGAGATTAGGCAATTTATGATCGCCTCGGAAAACTTGCTCGACGGCACCATGAGAGCCGAGGAACTGACCAGCCTCGATCTGGAGCTTATCCAGTACTACCTGTTTGAGGTTGCTCAGAAGTATCCACCTATCTTCCCAGGCTGACCTACGACCAAATCTTCGCCAGCAGAAGCCCACTTCACAACCTCCTGGGGTTCACGGATTAGACTTTTGGTGAATTGGGGTCTATCCCGTGTGACTTCAGCCAACTCCAATCAGAAACTTGGTCGATCTCGTGCTTGGTTTCGGCGGCAATCTGGAGAATTCTCCCCTGCTCACGAAGCTCTTTCATTTCCTCAGCAACGAGATTGCGAAAACCTGGCTCTTTCTTCTCGAGCGCCTCAATCACGGCCTCACACTGCAGTTGTAGACGAGTTAAGCACCAGACAAGGCTAGCAAGAGATTCACCACTCATGACTCCTCCCATGGTAAGCGCCTCTGCACATTTTTGGGATTATCCAACCGAAGAGCCGGGAATCTTGCCATCAACGATCTGTTGGCCATAGGCAATGCATTGGGCGGTGGCTTCGTCCTCAGTCGTATGCCGACCCGTCGACACGAAATGACGACTGTCCTCCTCGTCGTCGGTCGGCCATGAAATGAAGACATTCAACTCCCACTGGCCGGTATCCACGAGAAGCCGAGGCGCGGGCTGGATGGTATATCCTTTGTAGGTCACAGTTTTAGTCATCGTGCTCAGGAGGTTGCTGGATGGAATGCCTCACTGTGACCCCGTTCATTGAGGAGAACCGCATGCCAGGTTACCGCTTCACGGCAACCGGGACATTTGACCGCTTGTTGACCGGCGCGTGGGTGGGCAGACGCCCACCAGAGTGGGTTGAAGACTCCTTCCGGCAGCGTCCATGGTGAATGAACTGTCGGCACGCGCAAGCGAGGTTTGGAGGCGAGGCGCTCAACCCATCGTTGAAGGCCGACTCGGCTCCTCTCTCATATTCACAATCGAAGGGGAAAGTGCTTGCCGCATAATATCAAACTTACGAATGGGTTACATCCTACGACCGTCGGGTATCTTCTTCCATTTCGCCGTAATCACATCCCGCAGAAGGTCCGCATTGCAGGCCAGGGGACGTTGTACATCTCCGTCCATGACGATCCTTCCCCGGCCGAGATCTTCCTTCGAGTGAAAGGTACCGACAGCACCCCGGAGTTGATCGGCCCCTACGACGTGATCGCCCGTCTGATGAGCATTGCTCTGTAGCACGGCGCCATCCCTTGAGAAACTCGGTGATCTCCTCACGAGCGCCCAATTTACCCAATGCGGGCCTGTCTCTGGACAGAACCGGCTGAAACACTGCTCCAGTTTGCCGGATCTAATCGGCCGGCACCTATTGGTGGAACACTGCGGCCGTGAGCAGCTCGCGCATGTGCTCTGCCCTCCCACTGAGATCTCGTAGGATGGCGCGATTACTAATGGCTACGTTCGGCAACTGTAGAAGGAGGATTGATCATGAGAGCAGGCTCCAGACAATCTGGACAACCCTCCCCTAAAAAAAGAAAGACGAGCACGCGGCATCCAGATGGTGAACTGGAGTTTCGCCCAATCAGGTGTTTGATCCGACCGTCATTGCATCAGTCTTGGAGCGCGCCCATGGGATGATCACCGTCGCGACAGGCTTACTCAATTGCAGCATGCAAACGATCTATAACGCCGTCCGTTCCTATCCCGAAGTCAAAGATACATTCTACGATGCGCACGAACCATGTCTCGATCGGGCAGAGCTAGCACTGCTTAAGGCAATCAACAACGGGCAAGCTTGGGGGATTTGCTTCTATCTTAAAATCCAAGGGCGGAAACCCGGCTCTGTCGAGAAGGTCGACGTTGGCGCGGCTTCGTCGACCCTCAAAGAGTTGGTGTTACTCGCACAGAAGCGGCGGGCGAAACGCGAACAGAAGCAACCGGAAGGGAAATGCGTGAGACCGTCCATGCCTGTGTAGAGTTTGGGGTGGACACAGTACCGGCTTATTAGATCTGGGTGGTCTCTGGTGCTGACCGAGTGAAGTGGCGAAGATCTGCCGGGTGTCGAGGGCCACGGTCTACCGCTGGATCGAACAAGGCAAAATGCAAACGATCCTCAACGGCGCCCGTTCACGATTCAACGCGATGAGATTGGGCGGGTTCTAACTGGGTAATGATTGGGTCAGCGCTCCTGCTACCCATACCAGGATGGGGCAACATCCCAGTCTCCAGGGCCGGCGCATGGGGGAGCCCCGTAACCTCGAGAATCTCCTGTTCGTTGAGTGTCTCCCGAGCGAGCAAGGCTTCGGCAAGCAAATCGAGTTGCTTGCGATGCGCGCTGAGGAGCCGCCTGGCTTCGTCGTGACTCTCACCGATAATCCTGAGTACCTCGGCATCGATGGCTTTGGCAGTCTCCTCGCTGAACGGCTTCGCGTCTCCGTAACCGTTTAAGCCGCTCAGATAGGGGTTCTCCCTTGGGGCGAGCTGCACGAGCCCAAGCCGCTCACTCATACCCCAACGTGTGACCATCCGACGGGCAAGACCCGTGGCTTGCTCAATGTCGTTTTCGGCCCCAGTGGTCTTCGTCCCGTAGACAATCTCCTCGGCTGCACGCCCTCCCAGCATTCCGACGATCCTCGCGCGTAAATAGGCTTCCGGATAGTTATAACGGTCGCTGTCGGGGCGCTGATAGGTTACGCCGAGCGCCTGCCCGCGTGGCACGATCGTAACCCGGTTCACGGGGTCGGCGCCAGACACCACGAGACCGAGGATGGCATGTCCACCCTCGTGATAGGCAATGCGTTCTCGGTCGGCCCGGCTCATGAGAATCGGGCGTTCTGGGCCGAGCACGATCTTCTCTAGTGCGTCGAGGAAGTCCTTGTGACGAACCTCTTGTTGCTCGCGGCGAGCTCCCAGCAGCGCGGCCTCATTCACCAGATTCTTGAGGTCGGCCCCTGAGAGCCCTGGCGTCATTGCGGCAAGATTTCCAAGGATTGCATCGTTCGCGAGCGGCACGTTACGGGTGTGGACCTTGAGGATTGCCTCCCGCCCGGTCTTATCGGGGAGATTTACGACCACGCGCCTGTCGAAGCGTCCAGGGCGCAGGAGCGCTTTGTCGAGCACGTCCGGTTGGTTCGTCGCCGCCAACACGATGATACCTTCTCGGCTCGAGAACCCGTCCATTTCGGTCAGGATTTGGTTCAAGGTTTGCTCCTGCTCGCTGGATCCGCCAATCGCCATCTGTCCGCGGGCGCGTCCAATGGCATCGAGTTCGTCGATGAAAACAATCGCGGGCGCATTCTCCCGCGCTTCCTTGAAGAGATCCCGCACCCTCGCCGCGCCCACTCCCACGATCATCTCCACAAACTCCGCGGCGCTCATCGAAAAGAAGGGCACCCCCGCCTCTCCTGCCACAGCCTTCGCGAGCAGTGTCTTCCCGGTCCCCGGCGCACCTATCAGCAGCACGCCTTTCGGAGCAGTCCCTCCGAGGCGGGTGTACTTTTTGGTATCCTTGAGGAAATCCACGATCTCGATCAGTTCGTTCTCAGCTTCGTCGATGCCGGCCACGTCGTCGAAGGTGATCTTCGCATTCTGCTCCTGGTCATACCGGCGGGCTCGACTCTTGCCCATGCCCATCACTCCTCCACCGATCATGCCGCCGCCTTGCTGCGCTGCCCGACGGAAGAGCCAGATATAAAAGCCGATGAAGAGCAGGCCCGGGCCAAAGCTAAAAAACATCGTCACCCATGGATTGCCGCCTTCTTGAATCGGTTTCGCGCTGATCTCGACCCCATTCGTGATTAAGAATTGTTCCAAGCTAGGGTCTACGAAGGAAGGGAGTGTAGTCGTGAACACACTGATTACTTTGGTTTCGGTGCCGGAGACCGCACCACGCTCGTTCGTGGTTTTGGCCTCGCCACTGGACGCCGTACTCTTTTCACCCAACGGTGGATAGGTGATAGCTGTCGTGAAGCGGCCCGTGATGGTGTCCGCCTGACTGTAGATCGCCGCGACGTTGTTCTTCCCTACCTCCTGCTTAAAGAAGGTATAGGGC
Source organism: Nitrospira sp. BO4 (assembly GCA_030144965.1). Classification (GTDB taxonomy): domain Bacteria; phylum Nitrospirota; class Nitrospiria; order Nitrospirales; family Nitrospiraceae; genus Nitrospira_D. Next base: position 10,563 of record JAMPUU010000028.1, on the reverse strand, counting down.
ACTGTGACTGGCGCTTCCTGGCTCGGGATCAGAAACCTTCCGAGTAAGAAGTTTGCGACCAGGATGAGCACGAACCAGAGCCATGTCTTACGCGGCGGCACCTTCATCTGCTCGGTGCTCTTTCGAGCACCTGGCCCGCTGTCGGTTGGCTGGAGGCGCCTGGTTGGTGTGGAATCGCTATTCTTACGTCGCGTCTGCTGTTCCGTCACGCGCATGGTGACCTCCTCAGACGCACTGGCTCGTAGCCGGCGGAGATGTGTGCAGTCTTCCTCGACCCTAGCACTTCCCCTACTCGCATAACAAGTTCACTCTGGTGCTCCGATTAAACGGTGGACAGGGAGCAGCAGCACATCCGGTGATCAAGGCCGCTGTTCCGGGCAATGATTGCCGTGGGAACGCATCGGACCCTTAATGAAGAAAGCGTTGCCAACCACCGTATGATCCTCCCACAAATTTCGTCAGCACGCGGCGATATAGTGTAACGAATCTGGATGGGGCGTCGTACTAGGAAAGGCCATAGGGCGAGAACGCGAGCAGCCAACATCGATCGAAGGAGAGAGGCTCCAATGCACAAGGGGAAGCGGTGAGGCGTCAGGCTTCCAACCCATCCACGGTGTTCCCCAGCTCCCGATTCGGTGGTCTCATAGGTGAATGATTCGATACTAAACGGAGGTTCTATGGAACACCGGCAACATTGATGTTTGTAGTTGGATGGCTGAAGTCCCGAGTTGGCGTGACTCAGTAGAGCCTGGTCGCATCCGGCCCATCTTGTATTCGTTCCCTCCTGAGCAATTGTGCACAGACGGCAGCCGTCCCCTCCAGTATGCTTCTCCACAATGGAGAAGGTGTGGATGCTGCCACGAGTGAACACAGTTCCGTCATGGCCGTTTGAGAGGCGCGAAGGCGTTGAAGGCAGCGGCATGACCCTGAGAGGCAAAGCCGACGTGGAGAGAGTGACTGGGCTGCCGAATGAAGCGCTGGCCACGGAAGTTATCTCCATCCTCCGCTACAAGCGGCATTACTTCATGACCACCGGGATTAATTCTCGCCACGTGAATGCCGAAGCCCTGGCCAGTCCCGTGAGGGCCTGAGTCTCCAACCGAACCCGTCTCGCTCGGGCCCGCCCAGGGATACATGCCACAGCGGGCTGATCACCCGCGGCACAAGTCATGAGGGTGAAAGTGCATGTCACGGTGGCGCCTGGTGTTTCATACGCGCGCCCTTGGGCGCAGGAGGAGGAGATATGCTCTGTCGACGCTGTCGCGGACTCCTAGTGCAAAACACCTTCGGTGAATGGAACGCCGAGACCAACTCTTTAAACATGGCCACACGCTGCATCAGTTGTGGGTGTATCGAGGATGCCGTCGTTCGTGCGAATCACCTCCATAGTGGGGGGAGAACGCGCGGGATCTCGCGCAGGAAGCATGCCTCTCAAGCTCCTGGCTCGATGCGATGAATGGATGGTAATGGTCACCGTGTAGAGTACGGAACAGGTCGATTGATGGACAATGAACATATCGTTGTAAATGAAGGAGGGCTCCATGTTTCTGTATATACTTATTCTTGGAATCGTTATTGGATTGCCCGTGTCAGCCTTTGCTCAATTTGAGGATAGAGGTGAGTATGTGGAGGTGTCGAGAGGTGTAAAGTTGTGTCCCAATGCTGCCCTAGACGCCTCGAAAGGGACGCTCGATCCGAAGAATCGTTTCTGGCGCGTCACGAGCAAATCGCGGGCCAATGGCACGCAATCCGTGGCCGCATTTGTTCTCGAAAGTTCATACAATAGCCAAAGCGGCGAGACCACAGACGAGCCACGTCAATCCAATGCTGGCTATGCCACCTTGTTCAAGAGGGCCTTGGAGCATAAGGGCATGCTGTTGATGGTCAGTCCAAGAGATGGTGAAATTGAAGCGACGGTCGAGATTTGCCCAAAAAAGAAATAGGGTATTTGCTTCCATTGAGGTACCCCCTAGGCCATCTGCATTTCACTGCCTGAGGGTCAGGCACCACTACACTGTTGGTCTTTCTTATAGACCACGACAGCCGCAACTTCCACGCCAAGAATCGCCGCACCGAATATCAGCCAGTTTGGATCCATCATGTCTCCTTCCGCGTATCGTCTAAACTCACAACGCACTCCACACTCTGGAGTGTATCTCCCTAGGATGAAGAAGGAGTGAGAAGGGGATGAAGAATGGCTCATGAGCGTGTGCAAACCATCCCTTACCCATAATAACGCTTGACTCCGGTGCTGAATGCGCCCAGGGTGATGCTATGACGTATTGAACTGCGTCGACTGTCCCATCTCTCGCGCATTCCCTTTTCCCACTCCGGCGCGTCTGATTCCTCAGTCTCTGCCTCGGTTTCTTCGAAGGACGACCGTCATCGGATCCAGCGGTACAAGAGGCGAAAGAGCCTTCACAGTGTTGGTGTCTTCTGCGCCTGAGGTACACGGGGCACAGACCATGACAGAGGAGGAGTAATCATGATGACCACGATCACAACAAGAGGAGCAGCCCTTTGGATGGTGGTGGTGCTGCTCGCAGCCCTATCCCTATCGTCAATTCCGCCTGCTCAAGCAGAAGATTCGCACGTGAAAGGAACGATGATTTCACCCCCGACAGAAGAGCTTGCTGTTCCGATCGGAGAACGTGCTGTCGTGGCCTCCGGGGCAGCGGAGGATACGCTCACGGCCTGTAAGGCCAGAATTCCTGAGTTGGCCAGCGCCGGGCAACACCTGTTGGCTGATCAAACCTGTGCAGGGGAAGAGGAGACGAGAAAAACGATCCGGTCGGCACCGAAATTTTGAAGGGGCACTCTAACCCCACATGATGGGAAGGTGATGGGGGAACCGAGGCATACGGGCACATTCGGAGGGAAGTCAAACCGGAGGTGATGAACATGTATCAGATTTATAGCCTAGTCGCGATTGTCGTGCTGTTGTGGAGTATCACGATCTGGAGCTCGATCCCGGAGGAAGAGAAAAATAGACAGTCTTGATGGGTCGTATGACAAGCGGATTCTTCCGGCCAATTATCGAGACATGTTGGTCTTCATGCGGACGATCATCGATCGTGCTGACGTGTGCTGAACAAAGTGTACCTATAGGAGGACGTAACAATGATTACGATTACAAGCAAAGCCGAAGAGAAGATGCGGGAGCTGATGCAAGAGGACAAGGAGACCGTCGGTCTCCGAGTATATGTCAAAGGCGGTGGGTGCCATGGCTACCAGTACGGGATGGCCTTCGAGTCTGCAACCGGCGATGACGACACGGTGATCGAAAAGGGTAACCTCAAAATCATCATGGACTCCCAGAGTGCCCCACTGCTCGCCGGCTGTGAAGTCGATTTCCAGGACAGCGTGCAAGGCTCAGGCTTTGCGATCAAGAACCCACAAGCCAAAACGACGTGTGGGTGCGGCAGTTCGTTCAGCGCCTAACAACAGCGCCAGATCGCCGGCCACCACCGTCGACAGGAAGGGAACAAGCTATGGACACCACAGCCATCATCGGAACCAAGAATAAGAAGGGTCAAGTCATCACCGATCCACGCGTGATGATGAACGACGCGCCTCGCACACCATCATTTTTTACCGGCAGTGAAGTGATTAAGGAAGCCGTCAAGCGCGCCAACGTCGACATTATGGTGGCCTATCCCATTACGCCCCAGAGCGAGGCGGCCGCCCTATGCGGCGAACTCTTTGCCGAGGGGTATATCGGCGATTATTTCCGCGGGGAGAGCGAATTTGCCGTCATGTCACAGTGCGCCGGCGCCGCTTTCGGCGGGGCCAGGGTTTTCACGACCACCGCCGGGCCGGGCACCATGCGGGCCATGGAAAACTTTCCGATGTGGGCCGGATCCAGATTGCCGATCCAATGTATCGTGACCTGCCGCGGCATCAATTCTCCCCTGTCGATCCAGCCGGACACGATCGAGATCGCCTACCTCATGAATACAGGCATGCTCGTCTGGCATGCGGAAACCGCACAGGATTTCTATGATTGGATTCTCAAGGGATATATGGTGTCGGAAGAGCCGGATGTGCATTTACCGTTGGCCCTCTGCTGCGACGGCTTCTTCGTGACCCACACGAAGGACGTCGTCGGCCTGACTCCCGCCGAGATGTGCCTGCCACCGTACGATCCCTATCGTTCACCCGTGCCCTGCATGGATATGGAGTGTCCACCGGTCCGGATGATGCGCGATCCCTTTGTGATGAAGAGCAACTACATCAGCTACGCTACGCACGCGAGTTGGCAGCAGGAAGTCTGGGCCGCCGCAGAACGGTCGCGCAAGCACACGATCGCCTGGCTGGATGGGCTGATCGACGTCGAAGACGGCCATGCCGACATCCTCATTATCTCCTCGGGAACCGCCGTTTCCCAGGGGCGGGAAGCTATGCGCCTGCTGGCCGATGAGGGGGTGCGCGTTGGACTCGTCAAGATCAAGACCTTGCGCCCTTGGCCGGAAGAAGAACTTCGCGAAGCGACCAAGCATGCCTCACACATCATCGTGCCCGAGTTCAATGTCATCGGATGGATGGCCAAAGAAATCAAAGCCACGATCCCCAACAGCGAGCGTGTCGTCGCCGGACCACGTGTCTGCGGGGGCATGACCTTACCACCGGAAGTGATCGTGGAGGAAGTCAAGAAGGCGATCGGGATGCGATCCGGAGTGCTGGCGGGGCGCGGTGGATGAGCATACCCGGCCGCACCAGGAGGGGATAACTAGACAGCGTTGAAGAACTTGTCACGAACCGGCGAAGCGTTGCTCGTCGAAGTCGCCGCACAGGCAAAGGGAAAGTGCCGTGGCAACGCCATCGACTGTGCAAGAGATATCCATTCGACCGCAACTGCGGATAACAGTGAAAGCGAGGTGTCAGATGAGTCTCGATTACGTAAAGTTCACGCCAGGATTCGATACGTTCATGCCGAAAGAATACCGGGATATGGTTGAACACGGACCTTTCGGGAAGAAAGCAACGGTGTCGCAGATGGGCAGCTTCAAGGAAATCCTGGAGGAGCATCCGATGTGCGCGGGCTGTGCCATGACTCTGTTCATCCGGCTGGCGATTGTCGCCTTCCCGAACCCAGAAGACACGATTACAGTCGGGACGGCAGGATGCGGCCGGCTCGCCATCTCTCAGGCGGCGATTCCCTTCGTGTACGGCAACTATGGCGACCAGAACGGCGTCGCCAGCGGGTTGTCGCGCGGGTTACGAATCCGATTCGGCGACCAGCCCAAAGATGTTGTGGTGATGGCCGGTGACGGCGGAACCGCCGACATCGGATTCCAGCAGGTCCTCCATTCGTGGTTTAGGAAGGAACGGTTCACGACGATCATGCTGGACAATGAGGTGTACGGGAATACGGGCGGACAGGAAAGCGGTATGACCACCAGAGGGGCGGTGCTCAAGATGGCCCCGCTCGGCAAGAAGTTCGAGAAAATGGACATGGTCAGCATGGCCAAGATCGCCGGCTGCGCGTATATTGCCACCGTTGTGCCGAATAATCCGCGGCGGGTGGAAAGCTGCATCAAGAAGGCCGTGCTGATCGCGCGCGAGGTCGGTCCGACGTATATTCAGGCCTATACGTCCTGCAACATCGAATACGCGATTCCGACCGACAAGGTCATGGAAGATGCCAAGACCGTAGAGGACGATCGATACAAATTTACCGAGTATGTCAGCGAAGACGCCAAGGCCTATCTGGCTGATCGATATGGTTACAAGGAGTTCATCCAGAAGCCGGTGGCGGCTCTCACGAAGGTGTAATCACATGGATAGGGGTGGAAGGATTCCAGAGAAGGCCCACACGGCTCCCTCAAATCCTCCACCCTTCAGCCGATCCCCCTGGTGATGGACCTGAGAAGAGAAGAATTATAACGGACATGTCATTACTTAACAGCACTGCAAAGCCAGGCTCGTCGAGACGTCGACGCGTTTTTCGACCTCTTCAGTGAGAGATGAGAACAAGCACTCGACACTGGAACGGAGTTCCACTGAACCGATACAACGTTTAGCATGGGGGGACAGATCATGCCGACACTTGATATCGATTGCCCTAACTTGCCCGATCTTGAATTCACTGTGTTGATCACGGCACTGTGCACCTCCCGTGGGATCGTTCTGAATATCTCTGACCAGTTACGCACAAAAATCTTTGACCGCTGCTGGGTGCTGATTGACGAAAGCCCCCCTCCCCGCAGGCCTGAGAAACGGGTGCTAGACTTTACATCTTGGACCCCGGTAACGCTGGACGCGATGGTCGAAACCATCCGCAGTATTCTCACGGAAGCCGGTATCCGGACACTCACCTGGGGTCATTCTGCAAGCGAACGGACGCAAGTAAGTACATCGGGATCACAGCCTCTGATCGATCGATTCGAGCAATTGCATGCTCCGCTATCCATGGCGAGTGACACGGCCAGTAGAGAGACGGTGCTGGGTGCACCAGAACGCAGGGATAACGCGGGACCAGACATTCGGCAGTTAGTTGCTCAGATAGACACCTTGATGGCTGCATTGACCCCGGCAGTGAAGCGTCGTGCCGCAGACCTCGTGGCGAGTGGAAAACATTTCGAGACGGTGGGCAAGTTGCTGGAGGGAGTCGATATTCTACGATGCAGGGGAGAGATATATCTGACGTGGGCTCGCCATTATGCCGCGCTAGCTGATGACCACGGCGAAGAGACTGCAGAGACGGATGGGAGTTGGATCGTGCCCAGTTGATTACTAACACGTCTTCTGTTGTTCTATCCTCGTCATCCTCTTCAGATCCCCTCTCCTTGCGTGAAGAGCCAGGAGCAGTACTAACGGTGAATGTCCAGCGTCGTCAGCGATCCATTCGGTGAGACGAGTATCCGTCGTTCACGCTTGAGTTCAGATGTTAACCCACCCAGCGTGCGTCCGAAGCAACGCCTGGGGATGAGCGCTCATGATGTCAAACATGGCAGTCTCCACACATTCGGTCGAGGCATAGCCACATAACGCGATCACTGGAGATTCGGCGATGACAGCCGTGGCCCGGCGCTCATAGGTCATAAAGGCCTGGCGACCCTCTTCAGACGTAAACGGCCCTGGCCCCCCCGCCAAACGCACACGCTCATATCCAAGATGCCGAGCCATCGAAGGTAAGGCGGCCAGCCGACTTAGGGACCTCCCCATGTCCAACGCGCCATTCGAAAACCACCAGTCTTCCGCAGACATGATCTTCAGCTGCTTCGTGGCTTGCAGTCTCGGACCGTTCAGGCCGCAATACAAGAGTTCGTCGAGAGCGAACGCAATGGTCAATGGTGGGGGAAGCACCCAAACACAGAACTCATTTTTGACGATGCCCGCTTTCAGAAAGGAGGCGGTCACCTGCAAATACTCTTGGGGCCGCCGATAAAACAAACAGAGATGCGATCCCAACCGAATGTTATGCGCACCACGAATCCCACTTACAGGCATGGAGATACCGCCATGCGAGCGATAGAGGAGTCTTTTTATGGTTAAGCAAAGGATCGCCTTGTGTGATGCGTGCATCCATAGCAATGGTCTTGTCGACAGAGCAGTGGGCGACCTTAGACCGGTACGGTAGCATTGCCCTCACACGGGAAATGGTCAAAAGTGCACGCGATTCACGGTTCAATTGAATCCGCCAGACTGGGCTCGTATGTGATGAAATTGGCCGGGCCTGGAGCTAGCGAATGCAAACTAACCCCCTCACGCCTAGAGCGGGACGCTGAACGGGCTCTCACGAGTGGTTGTGAGGACACCGTAATGAGGCTCTCTATGGCCGCCCAGACGTTAGAAAAGCTCCGAGCCAAACAAGAATGGATTCCGTGATCAGCACACAGCCTTCCTCCGCGAACCGTCTCTGATCCAGACTCGCCGCCATCATCCTGAGGAATTAATCGCGACCGGCCAGGGACGTCGACCGTCGTGCAGCCGCTTCATCGCAAGGCTGAACGGAAGCTAGCTCTGATCAAGAAGCTGGAGCATCTTCAAAACCTTGCCGCTACCGTGTTTCTGGATGAAAAATGGCTAACGAAGCGCTTACGTGATGAGCTGGACAGTCTCCCGTCATTGTTCGGGCGGCATGTCGATCACTCCCGTCAGATGCTCAGAAAACTCCTAGACGGCCATATTCTGTGTGAGCCGATACTGGAGGCGGGAAGGCCGGCTACCCTTCACGGCAACCGGGACGTTTGACCGCGTGTTGACCGGCGCTTGGGAGGCAGACGCCCATCAGAGTGGGTTGATGACTCTTTCCGGCGGCATCAATGAGGGACGCGCCGCCGGTACGCACGAAGTGCGGTTTGGTGGAGGCGAGGGATACCCACCGTCGTTGGGTCCCCGGTTTCGCTTTCATATTCACGGGATTGCTCTGGCCGCCTAGGGGGCTTGTCAGACAGCCCCGGGGCCTAAAAGGGAAATCCGACGGCTAGCGCCTCACGCCCACGACACCTTGTTCAACGCCATGGCGCTGACCGAATCTGCCCTATCGCAGCCCGTTGGCGCACAGTCTAGTAGAGGGGAGGTAGTGGGGCGAGTGGCAACGGGGAAACAAAGATACCGCATCAGAGAGTTCCCAGAGCGTATGGGAACCGAGAGTCATTCATAATGGATCAAAAATGATAGCCGACGCCACCGGCAACGATGTGCACGTTATAGTCAAAGGACAAGGAAAGTGGACTTCCCCCAATATTGCTATGTTCGATATGCGCGTGATTGTATTTCCACTCCGTGAACAGTGAGAGGCTCTGAGTCACGCGATATCGAATCCCGACTTGAGTGTTCAGTCCTACATGCATGGTGGCATCGCCATTATCTCCAGTTCTAAGGTTGGAAAAGAACAAACCGACCCCCACTCCCGCATACGGTTCGAACGCCCCTGCTTGATACCGGACTAAGAGGACCACCGGTGCCCATGTCACGACACTATGCGTAAACCCTGACAACCTACTGGTGGTGCCTCCTATGGTCGCCCCTTGTTGCTTAAGATGAGGCGTTGCATTGAATACCTCGGTTTCGATGCCCGGATTGAACCGCCCTAACTTCACCTGATCGAAATAATACCCGAGTTTTCCTCCATAGATCAGGGAGTTTTGCAGCGCAAGATCACTCCCGCCGACTCCACCTCCAACTCCACTCCACTTCACGTTGCTCGCATCATTAGGCATGTGCGCTCCAATTTGACCAGCAACATACATTTCTCCCTGTACGGGGTGGCTGAAGAGCAGCAGGGCGAGTCCCCCCATGATCACAGGACTCCATCGAGGAACAGACCATGAACGATTCATCTTGCACTCACTCTTTCTCCGGCCTTCCGATCAGTAGCGATCCAATCAACAGGCCGGGAACTTGACTTGGTTGGAGGAATGGAAATGCAACTACTTGGCCTAGTCGTTAAGGCCACGGCATAACTCCAAGACGATTCAAGTCAAACCTTTTATGAGTGCGCGGATCGGTGCGAAGGGCGAGTTTCTGTGAATGTATGGGGCAATATGCGACAGGTGACAGGCTGTGCTGTAGCGGCAGCTACTATATGCGAGCCAGGGCGAATCGTCACTCTGCATCGAACTGGCACACTTGGCACTCGATGGAGGCCGGCATGCGCCCAGAGGACGATGAGGAAAGTGACGAGCGGAAAGTGGTAAGGCTTCTTGAAGTGGCCGAGGAAGACGATGTGCTCGAACTCGAGGATGGGAGGCGACTAGTCGTTGCGCCTGGAAACATTCCCACCGCTTCGCTCTGGCTACCGACCGCAACACTCGAAATCACGGAAACTGGCGAGGACGTGTTTGACCTTCTTGTTCAATTGCAAGGTGCCACCCGGGCTGTACGGGCTCGATGGGATAATCTTAAAGAGATACTCTGAGTCCGGTTCTGCAGAGTAGTTAGCTCATCGAAGTCAGTTGTTAAAATTCGCAGACTAGGTAACTACCGATCTTCGTTGCCGAATGTGCCTGAGGTCGTCAAGATATTTGATTCAGTTCATGACAGCCTCCTAATGCCTTTCTGACTTCCGCGTATACTAGTCGGTACGCGCAAATCCTTTTTGGCGCAAATTCTGTGAGAGATCTTCGGCAACGTTGGCGAAAATGTACCGCCATGCACCGATTGTGTCTATCCCGCCTCCGAAGATGGTCCGTTTCGAATCAATGGTCCCAACTAATTGGCCCTCCTGGTGCAAATTACACTGAATCGTTAGGCGAGTGGCCCCCCAACCAGGGAACAGAATCCGCTTGAACGCGTTTCCTTCCTCGTAGTCAAGAATCTTGCAATCACAAACTAGCTTCCTTGAGAAGGTGTTATGCCACAAGAGGTCTGCTCTTTCTAGTTGGCCTCTCAAAGCCTCTTGTAACATCGTTTCAAGGCGCATGTCCGACTCGATGGTCTTGCCACTGTTGCTGACGACTTTTCCCACTTCGATCCCGGTTGTTGAATCAGGAGTGAAGTTATTCAACAAATTTAGCCGGTGATCTACGATAGTCGAGCATGCGCTCAACGACAGAACCATACAACCGGGTTCTGCCCCATTTTGACGGACACCTAGATAAGGCTCAGAATGAGGCG
>JAMPUU010000027.1 GCA_030144965.1 Nitrospira sp. BO4 | reverse complement strand
AACTTCAAGCATTGAAGAAAGCGAGACTGGCGAAAGCCGCTCTAACCGAAGAGGATCTGCTACGTGAACGGAGAATCAACGAAAGAGTTCAAGCAGACGTTACAACGTGAAGTTGTCCGCCAGTGGTTCCAGGCCCATCCGAACTATCAGCGTCAATACCAGGCCAAGCAGAAGCAACGTCGAGCCGAACTCGGTACAGCACTGAATGGAACATTGCCAGTGAAGACGCTGAAGAAGATCACGTACTCCATCGCCGTGACACGACAACTGAAGCTAGAAGAGAAAGTCCACAAGGTCGTTCCAACGACCGACCGAGAACCAGCTAAGAAAAAACAAAGGAGGCATAACCACAATGCAACCCACCTCAACACTCCCTCAACACCTGCAGACTCCGATTGCTAACACGCTACTGTGTCCAGTCTGTCACAAGGATCAGGTCGTTCCCACTCAGTGGAGGATGTGCCTATCCTGTGATGAGGCTATGGGCGTTCCTCTGAACGATGCCTCACCTGAGACGATGAGGGCCTGGACACATCCAGAAGTGTGGCCGTCACCAAGAGCAGGGAGAGCCTAACCATGTCTGCCGACTTTAAGACACATATTCCACCCAAACGTCATGACTCTCCTCTGACTGACCGGGAGATTGAGCGAGCGTGTGACCAAGAGCGCCAGTACCATCGATTGTTCTTCCGTGGCTCGGTTGGTCTTTGCAACTGCGGAATGAGTTATGTCGATCCCAAACGTGGTGACATTCGATGGAGGCACGACAACCACGTGAAGCTGGCGCTCGAAGCCTTCGAAAATAAGCTACGAGGTATTTCAAATGAATGACGAAGAGACATCCAAAGAGCCGAGGAGGAGACATTCCCAGGGTGGAAGGAAAAAACATAGAGCCGTTCCCATGTATCCAGGTCACTCACGCGCTGAAGTTGAGGCGCTGAGTGATGAGAAGGTGTCAGAGGAATTGGTGAGACTGAAGATTGAGCCGCACAAGCTCTACCATGTGGAGGATGACGAGATGCTCATTGCGGCCTATGGCGAGAAGGACTACGGCCATAAGTGGACGAAGCACGATCTCAAGGAGCTACGCCAGCAGGTCTACGATTGGCACCATCGCTGTCTGAAAGATCAACTGCTCTCTGGCTACATGGATGAGTGGATTACCACACTGAGTGAAGCTGCGTGTTGGCTGATCGTCGAGGAGTTCGAGCAAAAGAAGGTCGCACTCAGCGAGAGACGGTACACCAGCCGTGACCAACTGAGGAGGCGAGCTGGGTGGGCAGTCTACGCGATTGAGTGCCGAGCACTCTGTGCGAGTGCCGAAAACAATTAACCGAGGGAGATTCAATGAATTGAAATTGAACAAACACAACTTGCCAGTACTACCAACTCCACCAAAGAAACCACAGCGCGGAGGCTGTGACTTCAACTTCGAGGGCAACCGCGCCTACGCCTTTCTTGCAGTGCAGGCGTTCCAATCTGAGCTGCGCACAAAGGGCCATGTCGATGATCGAAATCGTAAACAGTCTAATCGACAGAACTCTCACCGCGATCTGTGGTGACAGTTCAACAACCTTTTAACTTAGGAGTACAGAATGACACATTTCCAAAAATTCATGAGCGAAGCGATGGCGAATGGCTATTCTTATGAAGACGCTGTGAGCGATCCACGCGCCAAGGAAGCCGCACGGCGCGATGATGCAGCGGCTCGCCAAGCACACCTTCGTGCCAGTAAGTCGGAGTATCTCGCGGCGTTCAACGAATCTCGTCGGCAGGCAGGCAGTCAGACTCGTGGTTTCTTGGATCAAGAGGAGATGCTTCTGGCGATGCAGGATGAGGCCTACGATTCCAATCCTGAGTATCGAGCAGCCGTTGAGGAAATCCTTGCACAGACCCCCGCCGAAGTGATTGGGGTCAGTGCGACAGCGGTCGCCGCGGATGGAACCCGTATTCACCTCGGTCAGCCATATTCGACTGAACGCGCAACACCAGAGAGCATGTTAGAGAACGCCTACCGGGATATGGTGTTGGAGCAACTCGCAAACATCGATCATAGCACGGCCAAGGGTCGGTACGAGTATATGCAGTACCTGACAGATCCCAAGAATGCATGGCTCGTGGAGTATCAGGAATCCCTGGTCACGTCTGATTCACAGCGGACACACCAGGCGATGTTGGATTCACAAGCGTCCGGCCATGTGGATCGCATTGAGATTGTGAGTGAGTCCAACGACGGATCAGTCCCACAAGGTTCATTTGGACAAGGGGAAGGAAATCAATAATGGCACCAAAGAAGTTTCAGAAGGTGGAAGTCGAGAATACCAGCTTCGATCAGCAAGCACCCACCACCGAGGTAAATAATACCGATACGCCCAAGGCGATGAAGTATGGTGAGCGCGCAGAGATCGTGAATGTCCCGTACCACGACAGCCCAAGGCATTTCCCATCGGTGAATGTCACGGTCAACCCTGCGGAGCTGCAGCGAGGAATCGCCAAGCAGAAGCAGGACGTGGCAAAGATGGTTGCTCAGCATGAGGATTACAAGCGCGTTCCTAAGGGAGAACGCACACTGACGCACAAAGTTGAGGAGGACATAAATACCACCACCACAACGCGATTGGAGCACGAATTATGTTTGAGCAAGGCGTGACATACGACAACGCTCCCGAGAAACTTCGTGAGCTGGGAGTCGCTCTTGGCGTGGATGTCAGAACACAAGCTGAGATCAAGCGCCAGGAACTCCAGGCGGCACGAGCAGCCGCGTATGTGGCGGCAGGCCGTCCGTTCAATCCGGTAAACATCGGATAGGTGCGTTCAGTCTCTTTGCTCTCTCCCTCACCCGCCCAAATCTTATTTCAAGGTAGCCCGAAGGAGTGGTTTGCGAACTGCTCCGGTTGGATAACTACATTTGAAATCTGAACGAGTGGCTGAAGGTATCCTTCCAGGTGCGGAAGGACTTGGAGGAGAGGTTTGCTTTGAGGGTGACGGTAAGGAAGGGAATCAACGTAGCCACGGATAACCCCTTCCCGAGCGTCATGCCTCAAAGCAATCCTCACCCTTGAGTATAGAGTACACCGTGACCACGTCAATGAAACTAACAACTTCGTTCAAACGAACGACAGAATGTGAAGCAATAGGAGTGTCGTTGTGAATCCATCAGTATCAGATTTCGAAGGCAAGCCGTTGAGCATGGGTGACTCAGTGGTGTTTATCAGTGCGCCCAACACTCTTCAAAAGGGAATCGTCACCGGGTTCAAGCAGCTCAGCAAGATCCTGACTGTCGTTGAGATTGTGGTGACACTCGACAACGGCACCAGTCACAGCCTGACGGCGGCTCCATTCGTGTGTGCCAGGCTTTCTTAAGCCATGCCAAGGTGCTAGCAAGCTGACACTGGTCATCCACTAGTGGATACCTTGCGGCATATCTAAGTTGCGGTACAGGCTCACCTAATAATTAATGGCACCCACTTGTGCATGAGCTGCTCCATTCAAGATTTATGGTGGTATTCTCCGTTGCATCATTCAACTAAGGAGGACCACACCATGGACCAAGCAGCGTTTGTGAAGCTGATGAACGAGTGCCGAGCGGAGCAAGGACTACCGCTGATGACGAAGCAAGAAGAGAAGGACGACTACGCGGAGTTCATAAGGGAAGAAGAACAAGCCAGCAGACATAGGTAGACAACAATGCCAGGGCGAATGGGTCAGCTAGCAATACTGACCAGTTGTTGTGCCCCACTTAATATTTGGACAGCACCAGAAGTCGGGAGGGAGCAATGGA
>JAMPUU010000026.1 GCA_030144965.1 Nitrospira sp. BO4 | reverse complement strand
CCCAGTTCGTGAAGGTATTCGCGGTTGGGTTTGCTCGGCTGACGGCAACATCGGTACTGAGCGTCTGTGCGCCTGCCTGGAAGATTGGCCCGAAGAAGTCGATGGGTTTCGCTGGCTGCTTGACATAAGGTTTAACAGCAGCGATTCGGTTCGAGTATTCGGTTCCCAATGAGCGAATATTCTCACTGTGCTGCAGGTTGGCGATCTTCTTGATTTTCCTTCAACCGTCCGCTTTCCTCGTTCGCAAGGAAGTCAAAGTCTGCCACGATCTGATCTACAGTCCGGCCAGCCACACCACGTTCAGCAGCAGAAGCCATACCGGTTGCGATGGATCGATCCGCTTGCATCTGCACATCAACAACCTTCTGAGCCAGAGACGCTTTCTCTTGGTCTTGTTGCTGTTGCTCAAGGCGCACATTGGTGATGTAGTCATGAGTGGTTCGACGCCTATTTTCTTCGATGGTATTTTCCTGTTCGAGCCGGCGGTATTCCTCAGTCTGGTTATGGACATCCCTTGCCTGGAATTGCCCATAGATGTTCATCCCGGCCTGAGCAACGCCCATAGCAGCCATGGAAAGCGAAACCGGTTCACACATGGTCGTTAGCCCTTTCTCTCTTAAATGCTTCTCCATCGAGTTGAAACTGGTTGCGGACACCACGCGCACCACCACGAACTTCGATCTCAGCGATCAATTCATCAATAGCCGTTGGATCGTCACGCATGGAGTCGGCCCATCGGACAATCACACCTTCAAGCAGGAGCGAGAGACTGGGTTTGTCGGCTACTCCCCATCGAGACGCGAGCAGGGCGTGAATGGTGTCGAGCCGTTCGTGAACAGATCGACTGAACCGGATGCTCGTGACAGGTGAGATCTGGCTCCGACCTCTTTTACGAACTGGATAAGAACGATGCATGGGAACACTCCCTTGAGTTGAGATAGCGCCAACAGCGGAGCTACTCGGGTAAAGGAACCTGTGTATGACACATTTGGGTTTGAAGGCCCTACCGGGTTGGAGGAAAAGAAGAACCCGGCAGGGCGAGGCTTAGCCATCAAGAGGGGTTGTAACTAACGAATAACAACCACCACATCGCGTTTCGCTGAAAAGAACAAAATGTTTACCCTCTGTAAAGGAGCACCCATTAAACCCCTGAATATATTTGATGTCCGCAGCCCTACATATGTATTGCTCACCACCAAAAAGGTGAGGATTGACAATGGGATAACCTGGGGTATGTTTGGGACATGGAAAACATCAAAGCCAAAGACCAGACCAAACACCTGACTACCAAGATCTGGACGGCAGTCTTCCCTGATGAGGCTAGAGCCGCCGAAGAGACTCAGGTTCTCCAGGAAAAGGAGAAGGTCCGTCGGAGAAAGTTCCAAGAGAAACTCTCCAACCGGTCCAACCATTCGCTGAAGTTCTTTGACCAACTTGCCGATACCTTCCACGATAAAAGAATTGGTGAGTTCGGATGGAACCGGACTGCCCCCGATATCAAGACCATCACTGATCCTGAGCGGGACCTTCACTTGAACCTCTGGACACGAGGCGAACTGAATACCGCTAAACGCTGGCTCTACGGAGCGATTACCTCGCTAATTCGAAAGCGAAGGAAATCAGAAAAGGAGTGTAGCCTGCTCCGAGTACGCAAGGTCCAACTCGTCTACATCCAAGACGCTATGATTGACTACCAATACGTCCATCAGCGATTGAAAAAGGTTCGCCGCCGAGTCTACCGAGGATCAGAGATTTTGAAGAAACAGAAGGCAAGGCGACTGCGGCAGGTGCGGAAGGCAGACATCAAAGCTGCTTTAGAGCGGTCGAAGGCAGAGCTAAAGAAGACGTGATGCAATCGCATCGCCATACCTCTTCACGAACTCCTTCATCCCATGTTTCACAAGGTTGACTTCAATCCGCTGGCAGGCATTCCGTGATCTAATTCGGACCTTACGAGTGATGCAGATGTGTTTTATACGTGTGCTGCCGTGTCCTGAATCGTGTTCATAGGTTCGATACTCCTGTCGCAGGCGAAACCATACTGACCGACCAATGTTCACAGCTCGTGCGTATGGTGTCTTCAAAGCCTGTGGTCCGTAGGTGGTGTACAAGTCTCCAGCAATGCCTGCCACAAGGATCTCAACGGTGCTACGTTGCTTCTGTCGTAAGATCCACGCAAAGAGTGCTTGCTGTTTCTCCAGTGGTGTGAGTGATGACCATGACTGATAGTCAGGACATGAGTAGGTTCCCCACTCGGTAGCACAATCCAGAATCATCTTCTCAATCGCTGGATCGTTCTTCCTGGCACTCAATAGGACTTGCTTCACGGCTTTGCGCCACTTCTGCATGGTTCGGCGCTTGACGAGTTTGAATCCTGGACCACCATCGCAGATCTGAAAGCCTCCAGCCCGTTGGAGCCGTGGTTTGAATAGTTTGGATTGATTCATAACCTCACACACTCCTTGTCTCTCGATGACACACACGAACACACGCGCACTGTGATCTTGATTCGGATTAGATGAATGTTGATGAGAAAGCGAACGAAGGACAAACAGGTAGTCAAGAAACCACTGCCGGTAGCTCGACCGTAGCAATCAACAGACGCTGAACTACTCAGATAGATACATAATCCCTATGACACGCCTGTGATTCAACGACTTACGCCGAAGATCATGGCTAACCGGTGTCACCCACTAGCTTCCAAGACATGCCGAGGCACGTCGATTAGGCTGGCTCACGCGCACAGCCCCTGGCCGCCTGCCTGCTTCGAACGGTCCGGCGCACCATAGCAACCGGCCACCGGCATGGGGGGAAACTGACCCGCTACGATATGCGCTAGCCTTGAAACAATTTTTAGCGATTTCAGGATGATAGATACTATTGGCAGATCACCCGCCGAGGAGCAATCGACCGACACCATTGGCTTTGGCCATCTGGACCGCTTATCCAGTAGTCGGATGAGCCTGAGGGAGGAGCAGAAGGCTTTGGGCTGTAGTATTCATCCACAAGCGCCTCGTTCTTCCGGAGCGTCTCAGCATTGGCCCATGCGTTGTACTGTCTTCGATCTTCCTCGGTGGTCCTACGGCTATTGGGATGCATTGGAGACCATGTGCCGTTCATCTGCATCTTGCCAGATTCATCAAAATAGAACGGCGAGTCATCTGAAGCGAACACGGCAGAACCTGCCAATAGGACCACGACAACGACAGCGGTCAGAACACGCGAAATGAAATCATTCATGGTGGTAATTCCTTTCAGAGGGACGAGCATTGCGCCGCTCTCCTAAGCCTGCTACACTAGCCTACGTCAACTCCAGGCACTTCAAAGGCTGTGAGATGGCTACCATGGCTGATTTGCAGAGATGGACGGCGCTTCCCTCCCTCTCCGCCACCATCGCTTACCACAACTGGCATCTCGAATAATCCCGCATAGGACCCCGTCGCCAGACCCCATATCCCCGCCCCCATAGTTTCTTTAGAGCCTCGGCGTCTTTTGCGACTGCCTCGATAATCCTGGTTCATTTTCGAGGAGCAACATTGTCGCCCTTCAAAGCCTTCTTGATTGCTAGACTTGAGACCCTGTCGATGCCCGATCCATACCTTGTTGACCTCAAGACCTCTTGGTACCGCGCTTGGCAGCATGCCGGGGATTTTCATACACCAACTCTGCACGTTCATGCTCTGACCATAATCGCACGCCGTACACTTCCTGTAACTCCAGCCTGGCCTTTTCGTCGCCCTTTCTCGCCTTGCGAAACAGACTCCGGCGATTCAGGTCTTCTTCTTCTTGACTCAAGGACCACTGATCTCCCATCACGACTCCTTTGTTGTAGTGTGCTCGCCCGATGACCGTGTCTTAACGGAGGCGGCTTTGTACACGAGATAGATTCCCAATTCAAGGAGAACATATCAGGGGGCTATAGAAGCCACAGCAACCCGGCTAGACACACTCTGCCCATCAGCGGTAGGATTAAGTTATCGCCATATAACGGGAGGAGTAAGCCATGACTAGAGGGTTTGCTACTCATCCTCCATTCCTGCTCATCACAGTCACCATTGTCATGATAGCGATTTTGGTGTTCGCTTCGATGACGGCAGGGTTCTAGGCCACGATACAAGCTCGATAGAACGACACCCTACACAACTGTGGTGGTGAAGAGGCTATAGACGGCTACAGATCAGATATTGCCGGCCCGCATGTTCGCCGGAATGGCAATGCTCATTTTCGCGGGGGGTGGCACTTTCCTGGCATTCATCGTTTCGATAAATGCGGCCTTCAAAATGGACAGGTTCAGTCGTTGGTTGCATCGCTTTTCTTCGCCGATGGTTGAGGACACCCGACCGTTGTAGTCATGCCCGGGATAGACGATGGTGTCGTCCGGAAGAGCAAAGAGATTGTGGCGTATGGAATCGAACAGCTTCTCCGCCGAGCCGCCTTGCAGGTCCGTGCGGCCGTTGCTCCCGATAAACAAGGAATCACCTGTGAATACTGCGCCGGGTAACACATAACTGATGCAGCTATCGGTGTGCCCCGGTGTGGCGAGCCCTTGGATGCGCGTATCGCCGAGAGACAATGTCTCGCCATCGAAAAGAAATCGATCCGCACCCATCACCACACCCTTTGCACCGCCTCCATAGACAATCTGTGCACCGGTCCGAGCTTTGAGCAGCGATGCGCCCGTAATGTGATCCGCATGAATATGCGTTTCGAGGGCGAATAGTAAGGTAAGACCAAGATCTCGAATGACCTTGCAATCACGTTCGATGTTTTCTAGGACGGAGTCAATAATGGCAGCCATGCCGGACCTACGGTCGGAGATGAGGTAGGTACGTGCTTCTGCTCGATCGTCTACGTCTTGTACATCGTTGACATCCAATAAGGCCGTGACGAGATATGACTCATTCATCCCCATGACCGACCTTCCTCATTCAATGCGCCCGGTGGATAAGAAAAAACGAAGGCCTCTACGAATACGGGTTTCCTGCCGGGAAGTCAAATTCTGAGCGCCACTGAAAAGTAATTCTGAGTACTATGGAACACCTACCGGCATGGGGGTGTCCTCTTCCTCCCAAGGACACCCCCTTCCATGGTCATCCATGATCGACGAGCGAGCGACGCAATGGGCAGCATGTCATCCCATTGAATCTCCACGATGAGTTCATGAGGCTTTGGAGAAAATTTCTATTGTGAGATCAGGAAAGCTATCGTATTCTTACGTGCTACCTTAGCCCATCACAAGAAAGGACCCTCAATCCATGCGAATTCGTACATTGTGCCTTGCCACCGGGCTTCTTGTCCTCAGCGCGCCACTACTGGCGGCATCGCAAGATCCTGTCAACGATGACCAGAAAACTTTGTATGCCCTAGGGCTGGCCATCAGTCAATCGCTGGGGACCTTTTCCTTGAGTGAGACCGAACTCGAGATGGTCAAGACGGGCATGACCGACGGCGTGCTCAAGCGTCCTCCGAAGGCCGATCTCCAAACATTCGGACCCAAAATTCAAATCCTTCAACAGTCTCGACTGGCTCTTGTCGCGGAGGGTGAAAAGAAGACCGGCGCTGCATTTACGGCAAAAGCCGCTTCGGAGAAAGGCTCGACCAAGACCGAGTCGGGCATCGTCATTACCGCCATCAAGCCTGGAACCGGCGCAGCACCAAAGGCAACGGATACCGTCAAGGTCCATTATCATGGCACCCTGACCGATGGGACGGTATTCGATAGCTCCGTCAAGCGCGGGGAACCGGCGACATTTCCTCTCGACAAGGTCATCAAGTGTTGGACGGAAGGTGTCCAGCAGATCAAGATCGGTGGAAAAAGCAGGCTGATTTGCCCGTCCAATCTGGCCTATGGAGACAGCGGATCACCGCCGACTATCAAGCCCGGAGCGACCTTGGTATTCGAGGTGGAATTACTCGAAATCCTCAGCAAGTAAAGACGACGTTGCCGCCTCTGACAAAGAGGCGGCAATCCGTTCATGCATTCGAATCCTTCCACCATCAGAGCACATGCCTCTCCATACGTCTGATGTTTGAATCATCGTGAGCGAGACCATTCATCCTGATCGCAGAGAGCCTTCCCCTCCTTCTCCCCTGCGTTGGATGATCCTCGGATTACTTTTCGCCATCAGCGTGGTCACATACATCGACCGAGTCAATATATCCGTCACCGCCCGCGAAATGATGCCGGCATTGGGGCTCACCGATCAACAGATGGGGTACGTCTTCTCCGCATTCGTCGTCGGATATGCGCTGTTCCAAGTTCCCGGCGGATGGCTCAGCGACCGATGGGGTATTCGTATCGTCTTGACGATCGCGCTCATCTGGTGGTCTTGCTTTACCGCTTGGACAGCCATGGCGGCAACATCATTCCTGGCCGGGTCATTGGGAATCGTCGGTGCGCTTGCTCTTGTCCGATTTGTTCTCGGCGTCGGAGAAGCGGCCGCATTGCCGACCTTTAATCGAGCCGTCACAGACTGGCTTCCGCCCCATGAGCGAGGTCTGGGCATCGGCACCGCAATAGGTGGAATTGGGATCGGCGCAGCCATCACGCCGCCTCTCACCGCTTGGGTCATGGTCAACTATGGCTGGCATACTGCATTTTATCTTTCGAGCGGGATCGGCATCGGCCTTGCCGCTATTTGGTGGTTCTTGGCTGCCGACCGTCCAGCAACTCATCCGTGGACAACACATCGTGTGGCGACCCCTTGCACAACGCCTGCTTCCACAACACGACCGTCGATTCCTTGGACCACGTTGCGAAACACACCGAGCGTCTGGTGGCTCATGCTGAGTTACGGATGTCTGGGCTATGTCGCGTACGTCTATATGTCCTGGTTCTATCTCTACCTCGTCAATGAGCGCGGCTTCACTGTCTTGCGCGGAGGATTGTTTGCGGCCGCCCCCTTCCTCACAATTCTTGTGTCCTGTCCTCTCGGCGGGTGGGTAACCGATCGATTGACGATCAGGCAAGGCGTGACGAAAGGCCGTCAAATCGTAGGCATGGTGGGGATGGGGCTGGCGGCAGGCTCCATCGCGTTGGGTTCGGCGCTGGAATCCCCCTATCTCGCCATCGCCAGTCTATCGTTGGGTGCCGGATGGCTCTACTTCACAATCGGCGCCTATTGGTCTTCGACGAGCGATCTTTCACCGACCCATACCGGCAGTCTTTCAGGCCTCATGAACATGGGAGCCAATCTCGGCGGGGCCATTTCTCCAACGCTCACGCCGTGGCTTGCTCAACAGTGGGGTTGGTCCGCCTCACTCGGTTTCGCAGCCTTCATCGCCTTCATCGGCGGAATCATGTGGATACGCATCAAGCCTGGAGATGGGCTCGCAAAAGATGACACTGGGCGCGGAGGCTTGAGCGCTGAGCACGTACCATCCATCAATCAGAACTAAACGCGGTCCTTGTCACCAGGAAGGTCGCCTTGCTACATTCGTAACCATGACACTGCAGTTTCAAAAAAAGGACCCCCGTGTGACGATCACGACGAGGTTCGGGGAGATCAAGATTCGCCTCTACCCAGACGCGGCCCCTCGCCACGTGGAGAACCTGATCAATCTGGTGAAGATGGGATTCTATAACAGCACGACCTTCCACCGGGTTGTGCCTGGGTTCATCATTCAAGGCGGCGATCCTCTGAGCAAACATTCCGACCGTACGCTCCATGGCACCGGAGGACCGGGCTACTTCCTTTCACCTGAGCCGAACGATCGTCCGCACAAACGCGGAGCTCTGTCCATGGCGAAAATGCCGCGTGAGAGTAACAGCACGCGCGACTTCAATGATAATGGCTCGCAGTTCTTCATCTGCGTGGGAGACAATAGTGGTTTGGATCGGCGCTATACGGTATTCGGAGAGGTCTTTCGCGGGATCGAGGTGGTCGATAAAATTGTCGAGGTCCCTCGCGACGAGCAAGACAATCCACTGGAGCCGATCAGGATCGTGATGACCGTGAAAGAATAACGTGCGAGATGCACGGCTATCTGTCCCGATATTCGCCTCACCTGTGCCGGCGACACGCGCTTCACGGGTGCATCGATCCCATCGTCCTCCTTATCGCCCAGTGAAACCCTGATCGGATCGTACAAGCCCTCTGTCCGTAAAGGCCAATCCGATGAATGGAACAATCCTTTCAGCCACCATTCCTAAGGCCATACAGCTGGCAGCGGAGACGATCAAGGCGGGCGGGCTCGTCGCGTTTCCAACTGAAACGGTCTATGGACTCGGCTGCGACGCCATGAACCCCGACGCAGCAGCGAAAGTCTTCGAGGCCAAACAACGCCCGCAGTTTGATCCCCTCATCGTGCATATCGCCCATCGAGACCAGTTACACATGGTGGTCACGTCTCTCCCCACGGCCGCTCAACAACTCATAGATGCCTTCTGGCCAGGCCCGTTATCCTTGGTCTTGCCGAAACAGTTGGCTGTCCCGGATCTCGTAACCGCCGGCTTGACCACCGTCGCAGTTAGAATGCCGAACCATCCTGTGGCACAAGCGCTTATTCGAGAGGCAGGTACCCCCATCGCCGCTCCCAGCGCCAATCCGTTTAGCTACGTCAGTCCCACGACAGCGCAGCACGTCGTCGAAGGTTTAGGAAAGAAGGTAGATGTGATTTTAGACGGAGGACCTTGCACAGTCGGTGTGGAATCGACGATCGTCTCCCTGGTCGGTCCGCAGCCCGAACTGTTGCGGCCCGGCACTATTACCCTCGAACAACTCACCGCCGTCATCGGTCCTCTGCGGCGAGCGTCATCCGAACAAGCAATGCCCATTGCGCCCGGGCAACTGACACGTCATTACGCAACACAGACTCCCGTAACAATTTTACCTTCCGCCGGAGCCAGACCCGCCCGTGGACGGGATGAACGCGCAGGTTTGCTGATTGTCTCGCAAGCGAGTGAGAGCGACACCCGCTTTGCCGCTGTTGAAGTTCTCTCTCCGACCGGTGATCTCCGTGAAGCTGCGCGCAATCTCTTCGCCGCGCTCCGGCGTCTGGATGCCTTGGGCCTCGCCCGGATCTATGCAGAGCCTTGCAAAGAAGAAGGGCTGGGGCTCGCAATCATGGATCGACTGCGCCGCTGCGCCGCGCGTTGACGCTGTGCCACCCACCAATATTGATATGCGGATCTACTTGGCAAGTCCGAGTGACTTGAGCGCTGATCGGGCAGCCGTGCGGGCTTTGATGGCAGGGTTAAGAAGCACTCCTGGGTCGGCCTGGGCACCGATTTCCGATACCCGCTTACAGTGCCGAATCACCTCATTGAGCGACGTGACACTCTCGTCTCGGCCCGGATGCGAGTTTGATAGCTGCTTGAGAATAGACTCGGCATAACGGGAGGCTTCGCCGCAATGATGGAGAATCGCTTTCGCATCGCCCATTCCGCCATGCGCCACCATATCTTCCACATTCACCTTCAGACTATCCCCCGCTTCTTGCAAGCTTTGATCTGGCTGAGCAGCCCAGACAGCCATCCCATCGTTCGTCAGAACACAGCCGACGATGAGGCCACAGAGCGCGATGACCGGCAGTCTGCCTGACCTGCATCTTGAAAATAGCCTCATAATTGCCTAATAGCGCCCCTTCGGCTCAAGTGTGACGGAGGTGAGGTCCCGATAGAGGCGATGAAATCCCTCCGTGCTCAATTCGGGGTCCCGCAGCTTGGCAAGGGCATCTTCAGTGATGGGATACTCGACGGTGTCATCATAGTTCGACGAAGCGATCGTGATAAACCGGGGCGGAAACAGTCTCTCCGGCAGCAAGATGCCGACACCCAAATTGTACTTGAGGGCCAGCCGTATCGCTTCTCGCGCCTTATCGGCCGGTACGTCCCGACCAAGCCCGATGTTCTGGGGTGGCTGACCCATCCGGGCAAACTGAAAGTGAACATTCAAAAGCCCTGCTTGCGCAAACTCCTGTTTGAGCTCTGCTTCCCGAGTGCGATACTGGTACGCCAGCACCACCTCGATACGGCTCACCGCCGGCGCCGGTGGAGTTTCACCGAAGGCCGGTATCATGGCAGGAAAGCCTGCCATGACCATGAGCATCAAACTGATCAGATATCGGCGCAGACGCATGGAGTATTATTTTGCGGCAAAGGTAAATTCAACCGAAGCACTACCCCCGGCGGTCACGGTGAAATCCTGCTCTTGTTCCCCAAGAGTCGGGTGCCAGGCTTTGATCCTGTAGGTCCCGGCCGGGAGATCACGAATATCAAACGTGCCCTCTCCGCCTGTCACGGCATAGTAGGGATTATCGACCCCGAGCCCATGCCCCTGCATGTAAGGATGCATCCCGCATTGCATGATGACACCACGACGATCCCCGGTGAAACGGATGATGTCCTGAGTTCCGGCCTTGGTCAGAGCCGGACGGTGAAACATGATAAAGACATGCTCACGGTCACGTTCATAGATCTGTAAGTCATGGGCAACGGAATCAAGGTTTTGTACCGTCAGAGGATGCTGATCTCGCATGACGGACACGAAGGGCACGAATTGACAGATATTCGCCTCCAGCTTCGTTTCCTCAAAATCAAACGGCTTTCCCTTGTTAACTCCATGGATCGTCACGATCACATCCTTGAGTCCACCTTGTGAGCCCACGATCACTTCGCGAAGCAGACGATCGCCTGATCCATCCGATAGGGCGCCACAATAGGCTTGGTCAGGGTAGCGATGAAGTTTGAACGCAAATGGATCAGGCAAATCACCGCTGAAGTGGACCATCCCTTTGACCGCCCCTCCATCAACCACAGCCATGGATTCATAGGCGGACGCCTGTTCAGATGCACCGACGCCGACCGCGAGCGTCATCAGCAACATGCCAAGAAAGCAGGACACCAAGCCACGAGTGAAGCATCTCATAGGTATGCTCCTGTCAAAAAAACACTGGGGAGCTATAGCTCCCCAGATGTATGAAGTCAGATAGGTTTGTCAGAAAAGCGGCGTACGTGCTGATCAGCACGTACGCCGCCCGATCTCACTTACTGTCCATTCAGCGACGTCGGTGAAGCTTTCCCCTCACCGAGCAATTGCTCCGCCGTCTTGGCCGGCGGAATCTGCGGCATCAACGGCTTGATCCGTTGATCATCGACTGGCAGGACCTTAAACATACCCCACTGTCCCGCATTGGCATGTGCCGGCCGTTGATTTTTCCACAGATAGTCGCCCACGATCTTGTTCGGACCGCCGGCTCCACCCGTGAGGTAGGCGTTGATAACCTCGGACCCGCCGAACTCCATGGTGCTCACTTGGTCGGCACCCTGCATGTAGGGCTCGTGCGGCCACTCATGGCCATCAACTGTAAACAACTGCACCTGCTCGCTGAATGCACCTAACACGTGAATGGCCACCGGGTCTCCGACGTGTGCCTGCAACAACGGGGTTGAAGGTGTATCACCCGCTTTGACGCAACTGAAGACCTCGGCTACCTCACACCCCTTTTCGATCCGCCAGGCAGTCGGTTCAGACCGGTAATTGACCGCTGTGATTCCGGCTACCTGTTGAATGTAGGGCATGAAGCTGACGCCCACGATATTATCCTCATCCTGGAACATCAAGGAGAAGTCCCGGTAGTTCTTCCGATTTTCATTTCCCGGAAGCGTCCGATCCACCAGAACATCGGTGCGCCAACTGCTTTTCATCGTCACGTCATCACCGGTCACCGGATCCCGATACCGTGAACCCTTTGGACCGACGATGATAGAGCCGAACAACCCGTTCCGTGGGTTCTCAACCACGTTCCCCCAGTCCTGAATGAGGGCAGCGAGTTCACCATACTCCGGATGAGCATAATAGGTGTACGTCTTGCTCTCGCCTGGACCGACGGTTTGATCACCGGGGTTGTTCCCGACATTGGCACCGAACGAGTCCTTCGGGTTGAACGCCATCATATCGACGTGGAACCCGGCTCGCTCTTTCGCCATTTCATTCTTCAGATTGATTTTCATGCAATCGCCGACATTCACGTGCAGAGTCAGCGGGCTCGGCTTCAATTCTCCGGCCTTGACCCGTCCACGATCGCCGTCGAGTACATACATCTTACCTTGCTCATTGCCGAAGACCATCTTACGCTCGAGATCGACTTCCATAACTCCCGGTGCCCCATCGTGGTACCGGAGCTGTTGATCGATCGCGGACACGTTGAAGGTCTTCACCGGCGCATCCGCCGGACAAACCGATGGAGCAGACTTCTGAATTTGCTCACGGCCTGGCAACGGCTTCAGGTCACCTTGCATTTCATCGAAGACACGGAAGATCCCCCAACTGCCTTCTGCAAAGTGCGATGCGCGTCCACTGTAGTAGAGATAGTCACCCGCCTGCTTCTGAGGCCCGCCGGCGGCTGGAATTGCCGGATCATAGCGCTCACCGATCGCCAGATGGATGGTGCTGCGCGGCATAGCGGTCGTACCATACCGCTCCATCGGGAACCAGTGACCGGTCACGTGCCACGTATGCACCTCATTGGCCGAACCGACCAGCGCACGAACGAGAATCGGATCGCCGAGGTAGGCACGCAACAATGGAGTGCCCGGGTCCCCGTGAATTCCGGACACGAACAGTTTTGACGGATCCGGATTGTTGGCAAGGCGCACGCTCAACGGCTCGACACGCATACTGTAGCCGCTGCCCGTGGTCGCCTCTCCACCGTTCAGGAACCACATCGATGATTTATTGATTCTCTCAGGGAACTGATGCGAAGGCGGCCCATCGACCGTCACCACATTCATTTTTGCCTGTGGATTGTCGGTCAAGATCAATTCAGCCGACCTCGCATTACTATCCATGATGTGCATCATGACTTCGCGGAAACTGCCACGGATATGGGCAGAAACCGGCTCGAGAGTATGGATATCAGCAACGGGGCCGCTGCGGATTTCCTTGCCGGTCACCGGGTCATGATACGTAGACCGAGGTGGCTCGGTAATGAACGCCGAGAACAACCCATGTCCCCATGTATCAGTGCCGAATACGTGGTCATGCCAGTACACGGTGCCTAAATCAGCATCGACGTACCAGCGCTCACGAATGAACTCCACACTGGCGATATCGTTCTTCTTATGCCCATACTTCAATGGGGCATCGAACGTGATCGTCTTGCCGTTGATGGCCTTGATCCTGACCACTTCAAAGTACTTCGGATCGTCCATCCCCACGCCAAGCTCTGTATTGAGATGAAACTTCGATGGATCGGCGACTGTGATGCTGCGCGCGCCGGCCTTGCTGTCCGCCGTCAACACGGTATTTGCCGGCAACGGCATCCCCTTTTCCGGCTCCGGATCCTTCAGCATCGTGAATGCCCGCAACGACATGTCGTACGAGAATCCGATGGTCGGTCCATCGGAGGCACTCGTATCGAACTGGAAGAAGTGCGGGTGGAGGTTGATCTTATTCGCCCATCCCGTCCGCGCATCATCCGGAATTTCATTTTTGAAGATGACGTCCACGCAATCGTAGACGTTTCCACGGATCACCAGCGGAACCTGCTTCGCGGGGTTCTTCCGGACTTCCGCTTCTTCCTCATGCAACACATAAATCATGCCGATCGGATCAACGATCGCCGGTGATTTAGGCGTGGCCGGCTTGAGGGTAATCGGCAGGATAATAGAGTGAGTGGTATAGAACTTCCGCGGAGAATTTTCAGGACAGAGACTCCACGGACCCTGCTCTCCGGGCCTGGCCGGCTCGGTGCTCTTCGTTCCGTCCTCCCTCACATGGAACGGCTCTAACCAAGGAGCGCCGCCATGATTGGGGGCAAACGGCGGCCGCTTCCCAAGATGTGGCCGTAGCCATGGGAATGCCAGCTTTCCTGTTTGCGGATCGAAGGTGACCGGCGGCCGTTTCAGCGGTGTCGGTGACGCATAGTCTGCCCACCGGTGGGGAGTTTCCGGCTCATTGAGGGCCAGATTCCCTTCCCACTTCCAGTTGATGACCGTCGCATCATGTGCCTTGGCCTGCTTGGTTTGGTCTTCCGTCTTGCCGGGAAGGCCTTGCGGCGGCAACATGTACTCTACCCAATCCTTGATGGAAACCTTCACCGGATTGGACTTCCAATCGGTCTTGTCTTTGGTGATCTCATACTTCTTCCCGCCATACCAATCTACGGTCGTGCCGACCAACTTATCGGAACTGACGGCGGGCTTGATTTTCCCTTTTCGATCCGGCAGCTCGACCAGCGGCTTCATCACGTCAGTCTGGAACCCCGGCGTCTGCAAGGTGTTGTATACCCGCCAGAATCCCCACATGCCTGTGACATAGTGCTGCGGGATATGGCAGTGGAACACGAATTCACCCGCCAACGCCTGCAACCCGCCTGATCCGCCCTCGATCACTTCGTCATAAATTTCAGACGGCCCGATCGACTGCACATCCAGACGATCGGAGGTGTCATTGATCATTGGGAACTTCACCGGACCATTCTTTGACAAGGTCGGATCCAGCTTGCTGGTTCCCGGCTGTCTGGCCCAACGGATCGATCCGCCATGTAAATGGTGGGAATGCACGATTTCCGATCCACCGACCATGCGATACTTTGCCGGATCACCCAAGTATGAACGCGGAATGGTTGTGGCCGGATCCCCGAAGGAATACGATCCATAGCCCTGCGACTCATCGGCAAAGCCGACTAAATGCGCCTGAAGCTCCAGCCGTGTGCCGTGCGGTTCGCTCCGATAGTTGAGCAAGCGCGCCGCCGGACGATACGTATCGGTATGCGCATCCCGCTGGGGCAGCATGTCTCCCTTGCGGTTCAACAACCGGAACGTCTCATCACCGGCCTCATGATAGAAAATCACGAACTCCCGGAAGTCCGATCCCTTCTCGAGATCGATCATGGCTTCCCAACCGCTGGTCATTTCTTCGCCCGTAAACGGACTCAGATAACGAGCCCCGCGTTGCTCGATCACGAGCGAACCCAGCAATCCCAGAGAATACTGTTCCCTGGATGCATGGCTGTGAAACGCACGTCCGCCCTCTTGAAGGTCGGTCGGAACGTACCATTCGAACTCGCCGGTCTTGCCCGTGGCCACCAACGCATCCGGGTTATTGGCCGTCGCCGGTCTGCCCGTGCTGGCGACCAGCATTTGCGACCCGTTAATGATCATGTTCGTCGGCTCACCCTCGATCTGATTCCGGAGAGTGATCCGCAGACAATCGCC
This sequence comes from Nitrospira sp. BO4, assembly GCA_030144965.1. Taxonomy (GTDB): domain Bacteria; phylum Nitrospirota; class Nitrospiria; order Nitrospirales; family Nitrospiraceae; genus Nitrospira_D. Next base: position 424,341 of record JAMPUU010000026.1, on the reverse strand, counting down.
CTGGTTGGCTCGGATGACCAGCGGCTGAATTAAATCGCCCTGCAAACCGTTCGAAACTGCGCCTTCCGAAAAAGTTTCATCTTCGCTCTCACGCGCCGCGCGGTTCTTGGTCTCTTCTTCACGCACTCCGGCGACATTTTCGGTCAGGGCATACATATAGCCCGGATAAAAATCGCCGAACCGGTTGACCGTGATCTCGATGTTCATCGCCGTGACGTCATATTTCCGAACAGGCGCGTGCGCCGGGCATCGCATGCCCTGCGTCACCTTTACCTTGTCAGGATCCTCCGCAACCAGCAGCACGCCTTGCTGCATCGCGTGGGAACCGGCCCCCTGGAAAGGGCCTTTCGTCTGCACCTGCCGTTCGATTTGCTCAACGGCTTTCGACATCTTATCCATCAACACTGGACCGGCTTGCGCACTAACCGGCGTTGCCACATCCGTCTGGGGATCTGCAGCCACGTGTGCATCGTGCGACATGATCGCACTGGCCGGTAGCACCCCAGCCAATACCAGGCTGGCTGCCAACCCCCATATTCCCGGCCACATCCTTTTCGTTGAAGCAGTCATACGTTCACCCTCCTCGAAAAAAAATATGTCCTCGCTACATCCCCGCATAAATCTACACAGAGAAAGAGACTCTTCCTTCGGTACTTAATCCTGTGGATGTCACAACCATTGGAAGGATCGTCAGAAGCTACATCATGAAGTTAATACGCTGCCAAAACGGCAAGTTGACCTGAACTTGAGCCGACCATATATACCCATTCCAAAAGAATATTGCAAGACGCATTTCACAGACTATTTTTGACCACCGAAAACCGACTACCGATGGTCCTCACTTGCCGTCGGCCACCGTCTGATTATCATAACAAATGACACGATACCTGACGACCAACCCTTCAAGCATTAGTCTTACCCCCTCTATCGCTATGACAAAGGTACAGTAACGGGACCTCTAAGGTACAGTAGCGGGACCTCTATGGGCTCTGGGCATAGATCTACCCTCTGTTCAGCTGCTGAAACACCGGCATACACCTGTACGAGACGAGCAAAGCATGCTGCATAATAGCGAGACGCTCTATTTCAACATATCCGACCTAATGCCGCACGCACGTCCTCTAAGAACCGTCTCTCCCAGCGATAAGAGTTGACTTCATCCAGTGCCCAATCATGCCCATCGTTCCACGCTGCCTCAAAAGCCGCCACTTCTGCCGGAAATGTGGCACGCAAGGTGTTCAATCGATTTGGATCACCCGCCAGCCGCCTCCATTCACGAAAAAAGGCCGGGCCTTGCGCCTGTGCAATGACATCCGTATGTCTGGAATGCATAGTCTCATGGACAAAGGTGGTTCGATCATCTATCTGCTGACAAGGATCACTGGAAGGAGGAGGCAACGTCATCGCACCGCTTGAGCTGGTAGATCCTGCTACCGTTGTCCCAGGCAGCGCAGTACGAACACATGCTTCCACAGCAACATTCGTTCGATTGGCAGGTACATCACAGGCAGCATACGCCGTGCCGACCATATTCGCCGAGGTAATCCCATCCCGCACCTGTTGACGACATCCACACATCGATCTCGTTACCCAAAATCCCCATACATTTTCGCTTGTTGGTCGCGCGCCAACCTGTCGTTGCAATTGTCCCGGTCCGGTATGCCCTTGCTGCATGACATGCGTGAGCTCATGCGCCAGCAACCGTCTGCCTTCCATTGTCCCAGGTGAGAGCCGACCAGCCTCAAAAACAATGTGCGATCCGACCGTATAGGCCTGAGCGTTCACATCTCGCGCCGATTGGTCTGCCAACGGGTCAGAATGGACGCGCACGTGCGAAAGATCGTAGCCAAAACGCGGTTCGAAGAAGGCGCGTGTGGCGGAGTCCAGCTGTTGCCCTGACGAGTTCAACACGTCGTGCGCGATCGACGGCGCGGTCCGAGGCGCCGTTGCACCAGACGAGGCCGCTCGTTGCGCAACAAGTGGCGGTCCAGACGAACCGCTCGGTTTTGCGCTCTGGCATTTTTTGACCGTTAACACCAACTCACCCTCTGGGCAGGAGTATTCGTAGAAACACAACGGGGTGGCCGGCGGGGGATGTTCTGTCGTGAACGGTCCGGGACCTGTCCCAACCACGATATCCGTCTCGCGCACGATCACGCGGAGCACCAGTCCATCGCTGAAATACACATAACAGCCATAGTTGCCGTTGGCAATCGGCGGCTCGCACTGGATCCGCTCCACGGCCGCTTGTGACGGAGGCGTCAAATGATTCCGCGCATAAAACTCCCCGGCTCGCTTGCTGATGCTCTCTGGATCGGCACGCCAACTTGGACAACGGCTCCCTTCCTCTTTGGGCTGCTCGCCGTCGGCCTCCGTCCGCTGAAGAACCGGCATAGCCGTGGATACCCTAGTCGGCCCTGTCGGAGCTACCGAAATGTCATCCGGCATTCGCATGATTCGATCCGCAACCTGATCAGCTTCGATCTCGGCTGGGTCGTTGGGCTGAGACACTGTGAGACTGCTAGACTTCGCCTGGCACGCCGGACACCCACCGCCGCAAGCACAGGAGGCTGTGCGTTGAATGATGGGCTGAGAATGTGTGGTCTCCCCAAATGAAACATCCCAGTTGCTCGGCATCAGTCGAGGCCTTCTGCCTAGATCATTGGTTTGAGTTGTTCTTCCCGCCTGAGCGAACATAGGGTGATCCTTACCTTTTATGGCCCATCCTCAATGACTTGAGGGCGATTGAGTAAATCCAAATGGTGCAAAGGTGATCGACACATTCGGAATAAACAAATGCTCCATCCCTGCCTCACGCGTTGGATCGTAGGCATAATTGACACCGGCTGACACATCGAGCCAGCGCCAACGATACCCTATTCCGACGCCTGCTTCTGCGCCCAGTTTCAGGTTTGGGCCTCCTCCCGTGCTGCCGCCACCAATGGCAAGGGCCGGACCTCCAAAGAATGAAACATATCCACCACCAGCCGAACCAGGACGTGCATCCATCAGTCGAAATCCCACTACGAGCGATCCGAGAAATGATTCCGACGATGTGACAGGTGACGTACCTCCGGTCGTCGTTTCGCCGATCATCGACAGCCCAATTCCAATAGTCGGATTAAATAGTCCGAGAACCGGATTCTGGAACTCTGTTCCCAAATACAGTCTGGCTTGCCAGGTGGACGCATCAACACCGGGAGCCTTAGCGCCTCCAGACAAACCGACCAGATAAGGGAACCCATAGATCGTCGTCCTGACCCCTTCCGTTACAGAGGTGGCGAACAAGGCATATGAATCGGCGTTCCTGAGAGAATCCGCCGTATCCATGAACATGAATGCCCAGTTAACATCATACAGATGCGGATCGCTACCGGTCGATAATCCTGCTCGATGGGCGCATTCATGTATCAACGCTTCAGCGCGGACCCGATCGGACTTACCGAAATACTTATTGGTGAGACATACGTTCGTACGAATCGATTGACAGGGACTTATCTGAGAAGTGCAAACGTACGCCATAAAGGGGTCATCCGGATGGCAACCGAACCGACTATTCGTCAGGGTATCCTGAAGTTCATTTCTGGTGCAGGTGAGCCGCGCAAGAACAGTGGCGGCTGTTTCGTCCGTCTGGCTGTTGAAATACCAATCCAGGGATCTTCGGGTCCCAGCAGTGAGTGGAGTGGTACCCAAGGCAGCAATCGCACTATCCACATAGGCGATTGCTCGCGAGAGATCGGCATTGATATCGGCGATCGGAGTCGTGCATCGGCTTTGCTGACAAGGATCGGTCGCCCCACCTGAACAGCTGGCTCCAAACGTTGGAGCGGTAGCCGGCGCAGTCGTCGAACCGCCGCCTGGAGCCGACTGTCGTTGTAATTCAAGGGTTCCGGTTCCCTTACCCTGCTGTGCAACGTGGGCGAGTTCGTGCGCCAGCAGATGTTTTCCGCTTCCACTATCTGGGCTGTATTCCCCGTTGCCGAAGACAATGTTGTTCCCGAGTGTGTAGGCACGGGCCTGTATCGACTGAGCCGATTGTCCGGCGGCAGGATCAGTAAAGACGCGGACTGAACTGAGATCGTAGCCAATGCGCGGCTCAAAAAAACGGCGTGTCCCGAAATCCAATGGCCGCCCGCCGGAATTCACGACGCCCTCGATCGATGGTGGAATATCGCCCGGCGGCGGATCGGGCATAGCGGAGGCACACGTTTCTTTGCGCATGACCGGTCCAGCAATCCCTTCCTGTTCCTCTGTTTCACACGCGTCGCATTTTCGATGAATGGCATGATCGGAATGCTCACCCCTTGCCACAGGCTGTGCATTCCCAACCGGCATCCTCATGACTCCATCCGCAACGGCATCGGCTTCGATCTCTGCGGGATCGTTGGGTTGGGAAACGTTGAGGTCACTCGTTTTTGCCTGGCAGGCCGGGCACCTGCCGCCGCAGGGGCAGGACGCTTTACGCTGTACCAGAGCCCCAAAGAACGGCAGAGAACTCATCACCGATTCTTGCGACCTGCCATCGGCTGTCTGCTTCGTTTCGGCCGATTTCGAGCGGTGGGTTTCGGCACGGCTGGTTTTAGCGGAAAAACTTGTCACAGGTCTTCTCTTTCGTCGTGCACTCCGGTTACGGAGGTCAAATCGTTCCACAGAAAGCTGCGGGATTACCTTTCTCGTTCCAGGACACTCCGACTATTTCTACCCCGACATCGCTTTCAGTCGTTTTCCAATAAATGACGTCACCTCAGTCCGACGGCGAGTCGACACGTCAGGTATCGAGATTGTTGCGCTCGCGTTCATTTCGGTTAGTCCGCTTCACCTTTCCTGGTGCGGAATTCGGCGTTCCATCACGACCTCGGATGCATCTCGTTCCAGCTTGCGGCGTCAGAAGATCACGTCAGGCTAAACGGGCTAACGGATATATGCATACGCCGGATAGCGCGCGACGAGCGTACTCTTCAGCGCTCCGGGTAGAACGTTCACCTTGCCCGTTGACGTGATAGTTCGCGCCGTCTTGCGCTTATTCAAGTCTTTTGGATCCGAATAGGTCCAGACGATTTCGATCTCGACGTGGTAGATCGCCGAGTAGTCACGAATCAAATAGATGTCGAAATGCGCTCGGGACGTGACATTAGTGTGCCCTGCGTCGAATAGTTCCTTTATGTCGCCCTCGCGTGGGACTGGCGCGTCGTAGATCGACACTGAGGTCGCGTCGCGCCATGCGTCGCTCTTCTCGTCGAAAAATGGACTTGACGCGCTGTAGCTGTCCACAGCCCAGTTGGGCGAAGCTGTCGACGTCGTTAACCGGTACTTGTTCTTGCCGCCGCCGGCGGTGATCTCCTTATCGAGCGACGTTCGCTTTCCGCCGCCTTTCGGATCGTAGCTGATCTCACGTTCGATGAACTGCACCCACCGGCTATGTGCTGAGAGAGCTCCACTGTAGCCGACACCAAACCCATATTGCCCCGTCGTTCCGGACGTGGTTTGCCACGGCACTTCGGTCTCTGCCTTGATCGCCCCCCCTGCGACGGGCGGCGGAACCGTCGCCGGCGCTTTGCCCGGGCCGGGCTGGGCTTTGAATGTGGTCGGCGCGTGGACGGCAGCAGGGCCTGGTGCATTGAGGAGGTAGAGCGAGTATGCGAGGTCCGCGCCTGTCAGCTTCGCGTTGAGGTCAGCCTCGAGCATATTGGTGAACAGCGAGGCATACGTCGTCTTCAGTGTGCTGGCTTTTGTCGAGTCGTACGCGAGCGGAAGCAGGGCGGCATATATGGCCTCGGCGTCGATTGTCTTGCCGGCGAGCGCCGTATTGATCGTCTTCGCAACTGCCTCGAACTCCGTGGCTGTAGCCGGCGCTTTCGTAGAAACTGCGAGACCGCCTTTCACCCCAAGCAGTGTCTTGGCGAGGGCGAGGCTCTGCCCCTTTAGTTGCGAGCCAAGATCGGCGACGAGGTCTGTCGTATGCTTCGTCTTATACGCAGTCTTGAGCGACGTGATCGCCGTCGCGTCCCGTTCGAGTTTTTGCAGGGCAACGTAGATGAGTTCCTCGTCCGTTGGAGCACTGGCGATGGCATCGTGAAGCGAGTCGGCGAGTGTGTCCACATCGGCGGGTGTGAGTGCGACGCGCGCGATCACCGGCGGCTTTCCAGAGGCCGCTTGACCGCTCTGCTGAGCGACATGCGCAAGCTCATGGGCGATCAGGTGCCGGCCACTTTCCGAATGCGGCACGTACTCGCCGTTGCCGAAGACGATGTTGTTGCCCAGCGTGTAGGCCCGTGCGTCGACTGCGCTCGCCGACTGCGAAGCTGCCGAGTCGGTGTGGATCCGAACCCCTGAAAGATCGCGGCCCAGGCGCGGTTCAAAAAATTGCAGCATCGTACGATCGAGCGGTCGCCCGCCCGAGGTGATCACGTCGTTCACATGCTCCGGGTTTTGCGATGACGTTCCGCCTGCGGCCGGCAAAGGCTTTCGCTCTATCGTTTCCTCCTCTTCCTCACACACACCGCATTTACGATGGATCCCGGTTGTCGGATCGACATGATTCGTCGGGTTCAGTGCTTCGGCCCCGGCCGGCATCCTCATCACACGGTCGGCAATGGCATTCGCCTCAATCTCGGCTGCATCGTTGGGCTGGGAGATTTTCAGATCATTCGATTTCGCTTGGCAGGACGGACATCCTCCACCACAGGGGCAAGAAGACTTTCTCTGAATTTGGAGCTGATCATGCACTGGCAGGGACGATACTAGCTCAGGCTGACGCGCACCTGGTCGATGCGATGACAGCTCCAAGCGACTCTTAACCTTCCCAACGGGACATACCGTCATCTATTGATAAATCCTCTTATAAAACTCCTATGATCAGTATGGAGCTTTCCAGCTCCACCGACTATGGGCTTACAGCAAACACGACTTTCACCTGACGATCCTCTGGGCCGAGAGCACCCACCTCGCCGCAGGCATACACCCCCGTTTCGACAATTGTACATTCGGGCGCAACATCGACAATACGTCCGCGTCCGACCCCTTTATCGACGAGCACTTCCATAACGAGTTGAGCGCGACGCTGAGCCAGGTCCAGGTTATAAGTTTCCGGACCCTCCGGCGAAGCCTTTCCAACCAGTTGGAGTGCTAAAGACGGGTTACCCTGCAACTGTTCGAGCAGAATAGGCCACACGGACTTACCTTCGGTCGTGAGGCTTCGCAGCAAGGTAGCCTCTGTTTTCGCCCATCCACTCATCGGTCGGTCCTGGTCGAAATGGAGCACAACATTCCCGGGCGCTGAAATAGAAGGCTGGTCCGGTATCGGCGTCGGAGTTGGCAAGGATAGACAGGGATGACCTTGCTTATCGGTATGGTCTCCCGGCCCACAACACCCGCCGAAGAGGTTCGGTAATTCCCCCGGCAAGCAAGGCGCGAAAGGACTAGGAGCCGGAATTGGTCCGGGAGGTTGAGGTTCAGAGCCGCTGGTGCATTGCCCGTTAAATGCTACCTCGCCCGCCGGACAACAACGCAGGCCCAACGGTGTGGAAGCAGCGCGGGCTGGCGGACAACAGTTGCTGGCACTCTCGACTGTATTGTCTTCTGTCGTCTGATCTGGATTGGTTGTCTTTTTTTCAATGCAACATTGGTCTTTGAACTCTGCCGATCTGCCGGAACGGAAGCCGGAAGGACAAGTGACGGAGGGTTTTTCCGGTTTCTTGCATCCCAATTTTCTGCATACAAAACTGCATCCCGGCAAGGAAGGGAATTTTTCACACGCTGCCTTGGCATAGGAGCCACATACCTTCTTGCCAAACACCGGATCGATCACACAAGGGTCGAATTCATCGAAGATCGGGATTTTGATCTGCCGTTGCACCACTGGCGCGCCGACCGACTGCTGAATCACGTGTGCGAGTTCGTGCGCGAGCAGTCGCTGTCCTGCCTGCGCCCCCGGTGCGAACTGGCCTTGCCCAAAGACGATATTGTTGCCGACCGTATAGGCATACGCGCTGACGTCTCGTGCCGATTGTTCGGCGACAGCGCCGGTGTGTACTCGCACTCGGGAAAAATCGTGGCCGAAGCGCTGTTCCATGTCTCGTTGCAGTTCTTGATCGAGTGGTCTGCCACCGCCGGCAAGGACGTGATCCACGTTCACAGGCGCCACATCCATCTGCCCATCCGACCGACCTGAGACACGTTGGATGTGCGGCAATGCGGCATTAACTGGAGAGTGCCCTGATGCCGATATCGCCTGATCGGCGATCCGATCCGCTTCGATTTCGGCTGGGTCGCCGGGCTGGGAGATTTTCAGATCATTCGATTTCGCTTGGCAGGACGGACATCCGCCACCACAAGGACAGGCGGCCTTGCGTTGAATACCCGAGTCAGAAATTGACAATGGGGACACCGTGTTGGGAGCTTCGCAGCGGGCCGGTCGTGCCGGAAACCGCCGCGCTCCGTCTGTCCGAACCTCTATCGCGAATCGGCTCATCAGAATGAAATCATTTAACGTCGAACTGCAAGTTTAATCCGACGATGTGGCTGTACTTGCCTCCATTCAACAGGTCGAACATGGGTGTGTAATTTACGCCCACATTAAATCCCCGTCCTCTTATTCCCAAAGTGGTGGACAGCGGCACGTTTAGTTTGACGTCTTGCTGATCATCTCCGGGAGCAAAGAGCACACCCGTACTTATGTCAAGATATAAAGGATGCGCTAACCTGTTAAGTCGTAATCCCGCTGTCGGCCCCATAGCCATTTTTCCGTTTTTTACGTTCAAATAAGCATCAAAACCGAGTGTCGGATAAAACAATCCCAGTACGGCGTCGCTACTTACTCGCGCGTCGATATTAAGACCAATGACAAATTCAGCTTTTGAGGGGTTGAGACTGGCTTCATTGAAAAGTGCACCGGTCGTAAAGCCGAGCTGGGAAACGGGCTCTGCCAGCGAAGAACGTTTTGCGCCACCTTCAGGATAAAAAGTGCATCGCGCCATCTCCAGGTTCAACATATCGGCGAAATGCTGGTAGTGCCACGGTTTTACATCATTGCCCCTGTGCATTAATGACGATTTGTCGCCGCTGCCGGGAACGCCGAACAAAGCCGCCCACCAGTTGTATTCATCCTGTAGACCGAGCGTATGACCAAACTCGTGCGACATGATATCCATGGGAACCGTATGCCCCATGTTCTCGGGGACATCCGCATCGGACTCCATCTTGATGGTGCCAGTGAGCGGGTTCGTGACAGAACGGTCTCTATCTTTTTCCACATCAATCGTGTAGCCGTGCTTGCCTTCCCGCTTTTTGTTATGAGTATTTAGCTCCACATTCACGGTGAATCCGTTCTCTCCACAGGCGCAGGTCTTGTTCCCCGATACCAGCTTGTATTTGTTGCTCCATCCGCTTTCCACCTGATTTTTGCCAGACTGCATGAAAGCGGGCTGATCAGCTAGTGCGATAGCACTTCCGAAATCGAAGTACCAATCTTGACGGTAGTTAAACGTGCATGCATCGTCGTCTATTTCATAAAAGCCGGCATCATCCTTTCCGTCATATTTTTTTCGCTGCAGAGATAATCCGGTCATTCCTCGCTGCTGGATGGTGTGCGTCAATTCATGCGCCAGCAGGTGTTTGCCTTCGGCAGAATCAGGTCGATATTGGCTCTGGTTGAAATAAATATCGTTGCCGATCGTAAATGCTCTCGCATTCAATTGGCGGTTCATCTGCACGGCTTCATTGGCAGTATGGATATTTACAGCGCCAAGATCCGCGCCGAAACGCGGTTCGAAAAAGGTGCGTGTGCCTTGATCAAGAGGGCTTCCGCCGCTCTTTGATGAATTCATACAGCTGCCGATATCGCCACCGGCAGGCATGCCGTCCGAATCGCCGTTGCCCTTGGATCGAATGTGTGCCAACGGGTCAGCGGAAACACCCCCGACTTTCTCCTGCATCACTTTATCGGCGATCGTATCGGCTTCGATCTCGGCGGCATCGTGAGGCTGGGAGACCTTCAGATCGGCGGATTTCGCCTGACATGTAGGACAACCTCCGCCGCAGGGGCAGGAAGCTTTTCGATGGATGGGAACTTCCCCAACAGGTTGGGACAATCGAATATGGTGGGATAGGTCTCCAATGCGGCTCCGAACAGCATGATGCATCGCACGGCTATCGATGGCATGTATCGCAGCTGCCGCTCTCATGCCTTCGGCTCCACCTTCGCTGGCTTAGATCGCTTCTGACCCGTTACCGCTTCGACTTCGACTTGCCGAAACAGTAGGCACAATGATCGTAACCTGCCTTTTCTGCATCCGCTGGACTACCGAAATAGATCGGCCCACTGGACTTGACCGCGTCGAACTGACAACGTTTGGTGAGATTCTGCGTGTCGTGGAATTCACGTGTCGCTGTGTTACCGGCATAACGTGCCCGGTCATTCCTGCCCTCCTTGGGCTCGATGACATACTCTCGATAGACCGTGCCTGCATTGACGACAATGGGTACTGGATCTTCATGAATGATGACGGCCTTGGCATCGAGAATTTCAACCCGTGCAAGCACTTCGTTGCCATCGCCCGCAGTTGCAGCTGCGGCCGCCGTCTTGCGGGACAGCCTTTCAGCCATTCGTTCGGAACTTTTCACATTCGGTTCTGGCGTTTGCCCTTTTCGCTTCTTGCCGGACTCCCGGTCAAAAGGAATACTGAAATAGCCATCAGCATTGGTGGTGGTTGATGCAAACGTCTCGTCTGTGGCGCCAGCGCGAGCGGCCGTCAGGCGTACCGTCAGTCCTTTTTGGGGCGCAAACGTATTATCCGAGACAAATCCATGGAATACGTTGCTCTCTCCGGATAGTGCAACCAATGCACGGTCAATGCGCGCTTTTCCTTGTTGAGTGGTCGTACGTAATTCCGTGGCTCGTGCAATCGAAACCTTCAGACGTTCCACGCGCGGATCATTGCCTGCCTCAACGGTTCGCGACAATCGATTGAGCTCCCGCTCTTCAGACGCGATAAAGGCATCCGGGAGCGCGGCCATAAAAGCCAGCACCTCGAGTCCGAGGTTGATGGCGGGCCGTCGCGCCGCAGCCAGGGGAGCATCGAGAAATTGTTTTCGGATCGCGTCGGCCGTTGGTTCTCCAGCAAGAAATTCAGGACGTTGATTCTTTTGCGCTTGATCATTCATCGTAGATCTCCTGTTGCGAGTCTGACGGAGCCGATCGGCCGACGTCTAACCTTGATCGCGGCCACATACGCCTGGGCAGAAGGCTTCGACGAGAGACAGATTGTCCTTGAATACGAGCATATTCGGCAAGAACGCCTGAGCCCGCAGGCAGTGGGTAGCCTGATTATCCGTCGTTGTGTTCATGCCACCGATCGACCAGCCGGACAACAATGCGCGGAGCCATGTTTCAGAAAGACGATTGTCGGCGACCCGCACGCTCCCGGCACCAAGCATGACGTCCGTCAAGACGAAGACATTCGTCGAGTTGATCTCACACTGATTATCGGCGAACCCCAGATCATCAAGAGAAAATACGGCTATCGAACTGAGGGCGAAGGCAAACGGGTCTTCCGCCACATCGAACGTGACCTGATTCTCCGTAAACAGTGTTTTCCCGCTGTTCCATTTACGCATCAGCGGCGGCCAAAGCGAGGGTGGTTGTGTCGAGAGGTTAATCAGTCCCAAGTTCCTCGCCAACTCGCATTCCCTACCCTTCAAAGCATCAGGTAGTTTTCCCGCCCGTATCAGGATCAGCACTAAGAGCAGACCGAGAGTCCATTCATTGCTGATGCCCAGATTTCCAATGAGAACGGTCGTTGCGAGTAGATCAAGACCTTTCCCGGTCGTTCCCTCGGTGACCAAGCGATTGCGGCCGACCACGACGGAGCCCAGTGCGAAAAACGTGACCGCGCGCCCAAGCGGAGCCACAATCAGATTATCGCGCAGCATGGCCGTGATCGGACCGTCGATAAACGAGGAAGTGCGCTTGAATGACGAGAATGAATACGTTTCGGTGGTTGTGTCCAGTAAAGGGAGAATCAGCCAAACATGTACGCCGCCACGTATGCCGACTTGTGCGTTATTGACCGGCTCCGTACTACGGCTGCCATTATTGAGGATGCGGTTGTCATCAAGTTGCAGACCTTGCACGAATATGGCGTAGACCCCGCAAATAGGGAATAGATGATGGCGGCCATTGTTGATGATTTCATTGCGAAGGATGCGCAGGTCACTGACTTTTGCGAGCACGATGCCGCCATAGGCGACAAGCCATTCCATCGATTTACGAACCGGCGCGATATCGCGTCGCATGCAGCGGGTGATGAAATTATCGTAGATATGCAGGTTATGCACACCGATCAAATCACCGCGATTCATAATGTCAAAAAACCGGACGACGCCGATACCATTGGTTCCCATATCGGTGATGCGATTTCGTGCAATTTCGATATCATACAAATCCCCTGCTGAGACAAATTTTGGCGGACCACCGTCCGGATTGTCATCATCGGTCGTATCGACAGGTTTGCAAGGATCACAGGGGTCGGGTTGTTCCGGATCATCCGGGACGTCGTCGCCATCACCACCCACTTTGGCCAAGCTGCCTAAGGTAATGCCGTTCCAGATGCCGCCTTGAATCAGGTTATCGATGATGCGAACACGATCCGAACCGCCGGCGAGTTGGATGCCACCGCGCGTGGCAGCCCCCACTGCGATCGGGCTCGGCGGGGTGTTGACGCTCGCCGGCGACCCTGGGTTGCCCAATTTCGGCGGAATGGTTGGTGCGGGCACGACTCCTTCGCGCGGCAGGACTTCGATGATATTGGAGTCGATCAGGATATCGTCTCCTCGCGAATAGATCGCCTGCCAAATCGTCGGCAAGTCCCGCATCTGCACCAAGCAACGACAAACGGCCACGCGACGGGCGTTATCGATTTGTACGGCACTGCGCGGGCCGGATTCGATTGCGAGGTCTTCAATCGCGACGGTGTCCGAGTTTTTAATCATGAATGCCGGCTGTGGAGCGGCATTATCGGAGATGGCACGAATGCGTGTGCCTGGACCACAACCATGGATACGAATTCCGACCCGTTCATCGATGAGAATACTTTCGTCATAGATACCGTTGAGAACACAGACAATGCCGCCTTTTGCGGGTAGCGCATCGATGGCCGCTTGGACTTTGACAAAATCGCCATGTGAATGAATCCCGTCGCCAACACGGTATGTGCAGCAGCCACGAAGTTTGGTCAGGGGTTGAAAAGGGCGGCGGCAGTCTTCGATATCGTCGCCGGTAACAATATTGCCGGTCCAGTGTATCTCTGCGAGGGGAACCCGGTGGTAGAAGATGCCCTGCGGCGGAACCGGCGTGATCGGATCGGCAGGCATTGGACCGGGAATCCCAACCAGAACCAGCGGATTACCGATTCCAGCCGCCCGTGCCTCGAATGTCCAGAAATCAGATGGGGTATATTTGCCAACGGCTTCAGGTTCAAATGTGACTTGAATGCCAAGGTTGTCCGGGAGATCCTTCTTCGTCTTAAAATCATCGACACGCTCGATCCCATTCCAGAGGCGGAAAAATCGCTTGCCCTTCGCCGGGGCGGACGGAATCACGCCCTTATAGATATCGCCCGGTGTTACTACAGGGTCAGGCAGGGTCAGGGTATTATCGTTGGCAAGCGCAGCTTTGGCGCCATATACGACTTTCCAACAACCGAGCAGCGGGTCATAATCGAGCGCTTCAAGATAGAAATTGTTCGATCCGGAATACACGATCGCATTTTTATTCCCGAAGAGCGTGACGGTTTTGTTAACCGCGTCAAAATCTCCTGTCCCGACAAGCCCTCCATTCACCTGCGACCACTTAAAGTAGGCCTGGGGTGCGGGTTTATCCGTGTCGGCAATTTCAATGCGATAGAGACGATGCTCAAACCCCGTATAGCCGCCTTCCTCGACCACCGGGCAATCGCCATCAATCGCCATCGTAGGTTTCAGCTCGACGATGAGCTTGCCCTTGTTTCCGAAATCGTCTTTCAGCGCGCCAATAATAGAATCGCACGTATCATCGACGGCCATACGGTAGAGCCGAAAACGAAACGAAGTCTGGACACGCTCAGTCGTATCCACTCCTCCAAGAGCCGGTTCGATCAGCAGACCAGGATTCTGAAAGGGGCTCAGTTCCTCGAGCCACGTTTCCAGAATTACCGCGTCGCGATCACCAATTGCAGGCACATCTCCCGGTAGCGGAGCAGGTTGGATCGGCGGGCCAAGATAGCTCGCAGTCCTGATCGCGTCGACTCCGGCCGGGAGCACGGGAGGCTCTTCGTCCCTTTTTAGTTCGGCTAGCAGTCCATCCGCCCACACCCGTCCCTTGTTCAGAGAGACTTTGACCTGACCGCCCGTTATCTCGGCTTTTGTAATCTTAAAACTGAGCGGTTCATCCGCCGGAACCGCCGCAACTCCGGCCCCGAACGCATCACGCGCGGCAAGCTGCTGCCATTCGCCCATGATCTCGGTTTGCGCGTTCCAATCCCGATCGAGCAAGACACGGCCTTGTTGGTGGAGCGTGCCACGAAAATTGTGAGATGTGTCTTTATTCCATGCGGAAAAGTCGCCTCTCATTCATGCCTCCTTTAACTGACTGGGATCAAAATCGGTCTGATCCCGACCGGCATAAACTCACGAAATCGTATCTTCAAGTTGCGCCACTTGTGCGCCTCAAGCAGAAAATTGAATGCTCCCATTTGATCGTTGTCGACACCCTCTTCGAGAATACGAGGGTCACATTCGAGTGAAAGCTGGCAATAGGCAGGATCACCAAAGTATTCACTGGTAAAAATGAGCCGCGCGTCCGAGCCGGAGACACAGGCAAAGTGTGGGGGCAAGCGGTTTTTGACCTCGTTGGGCGGCGGTGGACTCCCCGTATCATCCGAAAAATAGCAATACTTCAAGCACCCGCGCTGCTGGTCGAACACTTCGACGACGCCTGTAAAAATACCTCCGGCACCTTCCGCAGTGAGGGCTCGGACTCGGCCAAGGATCGTCAGATTTCGGATGGTCGTGGCCCCGGCATAACCCGTAGCCGGACTGGTGGCACTCGTTATCGCAAAGGGAAACACGTTCAAACCGATCGTCACAGGGATGGATTCGATGATCGAGTCGGCAAGGCAGAGGCTGTATCCTTCATCAGTAAAGATTGCTCCGGAGATCGATCGCTGAAGAATGATTTCCGGCGTTTGTTTGAACGCAAGCTCTTCCGCGGCTGCGGAAAATCCATAGGGTTCTTTGAGGTTCATTCCTGGAAACAGCGGCGCGCGATTTCCATTAAAATAGCGAAATCCACCCGGATCGAGCGTGCAACTCATAACCTCGAGCTTGTTCAGAGCGGCGCGCGCAATCAACGGCTGCCCGGCCGCAAAATTCAGCCCGCGCGCAAGATAGAGTCCTTCCAGCCTGACAAACAACGCCCCCATTTGTGCATCAAGCGTCGCTTGTTCTGCGGCATCGGCACCGACGACTTTGGCCGGCCGGAACGCGAGCGGTCGCGCCAGTTCGATCACGGGACGTTCTCCATCGGCGGCCCGTATGATCAACGGGCATGTCAGCAGAATACTCCGTCCCATTTCGCTATTGAGATCCGCCGCGTTAAGCAGGTCGATGTCGAGCGAGTGCGTACGGCTGTCTTTGATCTCGATGACGATCGCGGCCTTGGGAGTTCCGCCTGCCGCGGCAGTGCGCGCGTCTTCGAGGGCTGTTTTTAGTACCGCTTGGAGCTGCTTTGCCGGATTGCGCAGCACCACGTCTTTGTAATCAATCAACGGTTGTGCCGGATCGAACTCCTTCGGCAGCGGGGGGTATGAGACCGGGTGCGCGCCCACCGGTCCGACGGCACCATAGGTATAGGTCAGCAGCAAATCCTGCACGAGCGCATCCGCCCTCGTATCGTCTGACACACCGATACAGAGTCGGCCATGGACGGGATCAACGGCAATCTCACGATCGGCCAGCGGAGGATTCAGCCCACGCTCCCAGGCGCAGAGATTCTCACCTCGTATGGTCCAAAATCTTGGCAGGACCGTATGGGGCCACATTTCACCAGGAAACGTTGGGTCGGGCAGATGCAGTTGTAAGCCGACATCGGAAAGCTGGTACGACTTCAAATCGTCTTGAGGAACAGCCACATTGAAGGCCGGATCATAGGACTCGACAGAGACATATTCCTGTGGAGCAGTGAATGAAGCGTCGGCAAACAATTGGAGCGGCGCCGGACTTGGAGAGGCAAGCGAATCGTCATACTGTTTGGCGATGTCATAATCGGAAATGCGCGCCCTGGGAATAGGCCCTGGTACCTGATCGGCACTGGATATACGCGGGGCGATCGCAGAAAGGTTGAGTGCAGCCATGCCGGTTCTACCTTCGGCAAAGAGGCCGATCCTGTTCGTATTGAAGAGTGTCACAGGCCTGCCGGCGGGCGTATTGATCGGTTTGACGTAGGGCATCGAGAGCGTATTGACCGGAATATCACACACATTCACACGGACGACCCGAGGGGCACCCAGCGACGGGGTCACTTTTTCTGCCAACGGCTTCGTCACGCCAAGGCGGTAATCTTTGAGTCGCCACAGGTAAATCGCCAGGTTGGGCAGGTTGCAGCTCACGTGCCCGATCTCCGGTGGCTTGACCTCCCCCACATGGGCAAAGGGATCGAATGGTGTATTCAGCTGCGCGAGTAACGAAGGGTCTCGTAAGGAGACGGTCCCTCCTCGAATGGGTGTCGAAGGACGAACGGTCGGGAGCGAATAGGGAGGAATTCCACCTTCATCAGGTCGCTGATGATTGAGATGCTGATTCCACACCATCTTTTCGAGCAATTCCACCGAATGGACTCCCCATTTGGTGAGGATATAGGTGAGCAGCTCGATGGCGCCCAACGTTCCCTTGCGTCTCCGGAGTGCGATCGTATCGGCGACATCGGCACGGAGCGTCCATGGATCGCCGGACAGATGGGTGGTTCCCAACAGGTCACCGATGTACGGAATGACCCAGGGATCGCAGGTTTCAATGAAGAAGTCATGATAGAGCGATTCGATGTTTTCGTGGATCGCAGAAAACATGTCCTCGACCGGTGTGAGATAGTCGCGGAGCTGATAGGCAGGCATCGGTTGGCCGTTAGCCAAATAGAGCTTCGAAAGATCGCCATCCTTGATACGATAGATTTCAGGAAGTCGCCGATAGAGCGCGACGCGTTTCTTCGTGGCCACCTCAACTTCCTCCCTCGGCAACAGAAGTCACCGTCAAATGCTTATCGAACAGGCTCAGGATATGGCCGCTGTCACAGACCACAATCGGATCGAGAATCGTCAGCGACGGCAGTTCGATGGTCGTCGGATCGTCCGTATCCACAAGCGCCGTGAAACCGACTGCCCGAGCCCAGAGCACACCCTCGACATTCTGCACTGTCCCCTCGATTGACGATGCATATTCCCGTCCGCCGAAACGTCTGCGCCTGAGACTGAACAGTCCGGTCTGATCTTCCTCAGGAGTGGCTTGACCACGATTGACACCCAGCGCACGGCGGATAAATGGTTCGACCAGATCGGCGCGATAGGTCGGTTTGAGCGCATAACGAACGGCGACCGTCACGTACATCCGCCTGCCCAAGACGACATCGATCGCATGGCGCGCGGCTCCGCGCTGATTGTTGTAGGCGTTCAGTGTTGCGCGTACGGCGGCAATCTCGGCACTGCGTCCGGTTTCCATCAAGACGGTGACGGCCACAGCCGGTATGTGATCGACCACCTGCCACGCAGCGGAAGCGGACGCGACTCCTGGAATGGCTGCCGCTTCGAATTCAAAATCCTTGATACTGACGATACGCCCCAGGCTCTGCACCTTGCCGGGTGCCGCTCGACGAGCATTTTCTCCAGATTCCGCTGTCGATCCACCGGTGGCAACCATCGGCATCCCGACCTTGTCCAGATTTTTGAGTTTTACCGATGCCTGAACTTTCGTATCCGCCTTCAGCGGGCCGTATGCTCCGCTGCCGGTGCGGAACACCGCCGTGACATTATTCACGCCGCTGGTCAGTCTGGCCCCGGATTTGCCGTCCCCAAACTGCACCCAACTGTTGCCTTCTGCGTCTTCACGGACGATATAGATCTGCTCGTCTTTGTCATGTCCAAAAAAGCTATCCACTCGCGTCCATTCGCGTCCATTCACATAGATCGCAAGTTCCGGCGTTTCTGCAGGCGTGTTGTCCGGTACGATGTGATAGGTCAGCGGAGCTTTGGGAAGTTTAAAGTTCTGGAATGCCATCGTTTCATCGCCACTGCCGATGGCGGTTTCCGGGAGGGTTTTGCCTTCATCCGCATCGACGAGGTTACCGAATACGGTGACAAGCGGCTCGCCATTCGGAAAATCGGCATAAGAAATGGATTCCGAGAGTGTCACCGCATGTAACTGCGGAATGGCCTCAGTGCCCATCATTGAAGTCGAATCGATATCGGTCACTGTGACTATCTGAGGCTCCTCACCTGGTTTATCGAACATGATCCGGCGATCTTTTAACGTTTTCGTCTGTTCTGCCGCGCCATAGAAATAGAGTGTGTTGCCGGACGTGAGCGTCGTTTCTTCCTTGGCCCGCACGAGCCTGAATAGCGGACTCGTGACTTCATGGAAGAGCGCATCGGCAATCTGCATCGACGCATTCGCCCCAACTGAGCTGCCGAGTTCATCGTTCAGTCTCAGTTGGCTCACGGTCCCGCTGATTCCGCCCCAAGTCATGGTCACGGTACGGACGTCGGTGATCATCCTGATGAGAGTGCTCATCGGTAACGGCTGACCGAGAATGTATGCCATGAACGGATACGTGAACGTCGCCTGGATGACGATCGGAACATTGTTCGGAAGATCGCTCACCTCCGAATCGATCGGAAAATCTCTGTCGCTGAGGCTTGCGCTCGTCGTTGCGCCTTGGAAGGCATTGAACGGCGTATCAACAGGTCGGGCAAGCGGTACTGTTTGATACGGTATGGTTGATGAAGTGGATGTGGTCCCTCCGCTTACAGTGGCGGTGGATGTGACCGCCGCCGTCTTATTCACGATCTGCGATGGGCTGTTGTATCCGAAATGGTGAAACGTCCGTCCGACACGATAGGCCGATAGGCTGCCGATATTTGACGTGCGACTCAGCTTGCCCTTGATCGTGTAGTATGTGCGTCCGCGCTCTTCTCGAATCGAATCGATGAAAATCACTTCGGCATTGGTCAGGCTGAAAGACCCTGGGGAATAGACCGCCGGCGCTTCCCCTACGATCAGCCGATCGCCTATTTTTAGATCGATCGGCTCCAGAAGCTGCTCCGGATACGCGATGTAGAATTCGGTTGTCGTCGGCGTGATGTCGCCATCTTCCAGCGGCTTGTATAAATGAAATCTCCCGAGCCACGGATAGACAGTCGCTTCTGCGATCGTCTCAAATTCGGCAGGTTTTGGCGGTACTTCCAGTGTGGCTTTAAGAGGGAATCCGGCGGGAATGACAATAGGCTCGTTTTTCTTCAGCTCAAAGGCAAACACCGCTTGCCCACCAACGGCAGGCGAAAGGCGATAGCCCAGCAGCCGCACGAGATCGGCGATACTTTCACGCCATTGCGCCGTCCCGAGAAATGCCTCGTTGGCATATGTTTCCTGATAAAAGGTAAGAATATCGCCAAGGATCGATGCGCCTTCGAGAAGCGCCACGGCGGGATCGTCCGGCGCGCGATGGGTCCATGTTTGGAGATTCGGAGTTTGGTCGATCTGGTGAAACAGGAATTCGCGAATCGTCCCATAGGTCCCGATCCGGTAATTGAACCGGGAAAGCGACGGACGATTGTCCTGACTGGTGTGGTCCAGTGGAGCGCTACAGCAAGGGCAACCCTCTCCATGGCCGAACGGCAGCTCCGTTCCGGGCCGGCGCGGAAACCGCAGCGGCATCGTGCAATCATTCGCGCAATCGCGGTCGCTCACTGCCTTCCTCCCTTGACCTCGAACTGGATAAACCCTTGCTCCAGGTGATCGGGATTTCCCATCACCTGGATGATCTCGTTGTAGTTGACCTGGGTCAGCGCATCTGTTGCAGCAAAGGGAGAATTCCATCGCTTGATCGAAACACTGATGGTTTTATCCGCGGGTGGCGTGCCCGTTTTTTGCCCAACAACATGCTCTACCCCTTGAACTTTCATGGCACGCCCGATGATCTGACTGGCATAGAGCGGCTGCCCGAATGTCCATTCATCCGGATGGAAAAATCCCTTGCGTCCATCGGGAGTCCATCCGGCAGAGAATTCCTGTTCAAGCACAAACTTGAGATCTTCCGGCCAAACATCCGGCCTTGCGCAAAGTACGACGTTGATCTCCAGCGGAACGAACTCGGGCGGTCGTATCTCGATATCTTCACCGATCAGCCTGACTGCGTTCAGATAGTCCGCCACGGTTGTTCGGAGCGCATACGAAAGCTCGGTTGTCCCGACAGGATCGATCGTGACACGCACGGTACGCCAGCTCCCCGTCCAAGCGTACCGGGCCGCGGCACGGGACACCCCTTCGATTTCTTCCGCCTGCGAGACATAATCCGCCAGGGTGACGGCACGGAGTTGATGCTGGCGATAGGCTTCGGGGACACGGCGGATGATTTCGGCAACGGGCTCTTGATCACGGCCATTTGTCACGTCGAACGGATTCCAGCATAAGCGGAGCACGAACGGAAACGGCGGAACGACCTTGAGACTGTCTTCCGAAACACTCACGATCATATCGGCGCCGACGTTGCCATCGAGCGGCATTCCGTACTGATAGGTACAGGTCACCACGGCCCCATCGGGTAACTCCCTGCCGTTCGTGCCGTTTCCAAAACGGATCACGCTTTGACGATTCTCATCGGTTTCGACCACGAAGTGGTCACCGTTCTCGGCAGAATCATCGCTATGGATTAAGTTCGGGACTTCGTCCCATGGGTCACCAGGAGGCGTCACCTCGACGGTCAAAGTCGATTCCGGAGGAACATCACCGCCGGGTGTTGTCTGTTTATAGGCAAGCGGAACGCCCGGGAGACGGCAGAGCGTGCCCCAGCGAGTGCGCTCATAATGAAATTGGAGCGGTTTATTCGGGTCGCTTACATCCAGCAACTCTCCTTCATCTATAAAAATCGTCTGCTCCTCTCGTCCATGAAACACCTCGACCAGATTGCCGTGAAAGAGCGAGACGTTTTTTACCGCACCGATCGCGGTTCCGGGATTGTCGGCAGGACAGTCCACGGTAAAACAATAGTCAAACCGAAGCGCGTCCTTCTTTTCCCAATGGACACGAACCATCCACTCGTTCGTAATGGGGTCTTTTACCGACTCCGCCGCTCCAGATATCAATGAAAGAATCTGACGTTTGGCCGGGTTTCTTCCCGGTGCCTTCCCGGTTTGTGGATTGAGATGTTCCTGAATGAGCAGATGGCGGATGCGCGAGTTGCGGATCAAGTCGAGGATCTCGTCGGCAGCCGCTTGCGTCGCGATCTCGACCGGTGGAGCGGGATCGCCAAGATACAATTTGCTGTACAGCTTAAGATCTGCCCTTGTGCTGCCCGCCTTCAATGTTGTGATGGTGTCGCTCCAGGTATAGAGGCCGACATGATTGAGATATTGATGGACGGTTTGCGTGCCCTCGTGACGAGAGAGGAATACCGCTGATGCTGCTGTTTCCTTTTTTTTATGAGTCGTTTCATCGATCGTACTTTCACCGGCCCATGCCTTGAGTCCTTGCGCAAGCTGGAACGCTTTCTGTCCCGTATCATGTCCGATTTCCAGCGCAAGCCAGGTCGAAGCTTGGCTGCCTTGATGAATGTGGTAATCCATCAGTCTGGCATGGCGCGCAACCGAGACTCGCTTTCGGGCAGAGGCCAGATACGCTTCATTCATCACGCGATCCTGATGGTCGCTGAGTTCATCCGCTGCGACTGAAAAGAGCTCCGCCAGCACCATGTCGAGATCGGCCTCGCTGGTCGGCTCCCATCCGGGCACCCGACGCGACATGGCGGTGATCATCGTCCGGCGGAATGACCCGTAGTCCTTAGCGAGATAGTCGATGACCGGTTCCTCCAGAGGCGCAAGTGCCGATTCCCATTCAGGGGCGCAGTTGTTATTGAAGCATCCAGGACGAAACTTGAACCGTATCTCGGCAAAGAGCGGATCGATCACTGCGTTGGGAATTCCGGTGGTGCTGACCCCAAGTGTATAGGTGGAATAATCTCCAACCGGTTTGACGACGAGGCGCAACAGAGGTTTCGTGGGATCAGGTTGTGTAATCGCTGCGTTTGGAGGACTTCCGGTTGAATCAACCTGCACCTGTCCAAGCGCACTTCCGGCGCGAACTCGGATACCGCCCGAGATTGGGAAGATCGTCTTGGCGAGATGATTGTTGCCGGAGTATTCAAGGACAATGGCGGGCAAGATGTTCAGATTGTAGAAGTGCAGTTCAAGAACGGCAGAATCCAACGCATTGTCCACTTCGACGACACGCAACAGCTTGATCCCATTCGGAGTAGTTGGTCCCGGCGAATCGGTCATCAAGCGCGCGCGTTCACGCAGCGGCTCGCTTCTGGCCAATTCCCTTAGAGGTATAGCTGGTTCGTCATACATACGCGACTCAGCTTCCCTCGCGCTTGAAACGCAGCACGCGCGTATCATCCGTCCCCGCTAAGCGGTAGCGGATGTCCACCGAAATTGTCGAGTTCTGTACCTCGACCTGAATGTACTCCAGGGTCACGCGATGTCCCAGCCACCGATTGATCGCCTGTGTGATCTGAGCCTTGGCCATGGCCGCCGTCGCATCGTCTGCCGCTTCGAACACCAGCCGCCTGACGCCGCCGCCGAAATCGACTACAAACGGTCTTTCTCCTTGATTCGTCAAAACGAGTTGGACGATCTCGTCACGGACATGTTCTTCGAGCGATTGAACGGTCGCCATCCGTCCATCGGTCCCGACGCGAAAGGGAAATGATAGATGCTCTCCGTTGACCGGCTTCATTCTTTATGTAGCCTTCGCCTTGACCTGTGTCTGGAGAATTATTGCCAGACCCTGAACGGCCCCCTCGGCGCTGATACACTTGCCGATGCTCGACTGAGTCAGCACTCCGGTTCCATTGCCCTTGCACATGGTCGCGCCCATCGTCCATTCGATTCGAATACATGGTTGCGGCTTACCCGGCGGCACCGTGAACGGACAACCGACGACCGAATGAATATCCGATTCCAGCAGTGCCGGTGCATTATCGACCGTAATCATCGTATTGGCCGTGGTGAGTACTGCCGTCCCCCCATGCGTACACATGACCTGGCTCATGGTCGTGAGAATGTACCCGGGCATACGCTACGCGCCTATCTTCATGGCCCCGTTTCCGATATCGACCCCGCCCGACGTCAGCTTTACCGAACCCATGGAACCCGCCTGTATGGTGATCTGCGTCGATTCGATCTTTATCTGCGGCGACATCGACGAAGCCCCTACTTGAAGTGTGATTTCATTGGAGGTCAGTTTGACGCTGGAATCGCCGATCTTGAGAATGACGTCATTGTCGCTCATGGTGAGTTCCGCCCCATCCGCATGAAGCAGCTTCACCTCATTCGCATCGTCGTCGAGCAACAGCTTATGTCCTTTGGTCGTGATGAAACTTCGGATCAGCTTGCCTTTTGGCTCAGGCATCTCACCGGACGCCCACCAAAATCCCGTCCAGATCGGAAGCGATGTGCGACCTGCTTCGAATTCCACCCATACACCGTCGCCTTCTTCAGGGACCGCTACAAATCCATGCTTACTCCCGGCGAATGGGCTACAGGGCCTGACGTGTTCGACCACGTGGTCAGAACCGAACACATCAGGCACTTTGACTGAGATCATCCCAAGGTTGTCACCTTCTTCAACTGATTCCACGATTCCTCTGTACTTCCCGAACAAATGCTCGTTACGCCATTCGGAAAGATCGACTATCTGATCTTCAAACTCGAGCGGGTCCATCAAAA
The DNA here is from genome assembly GCA_030144965.1 of Nitrospira sp. BO4. Lineage (GTDB taxonomy): Bacteria > Nitrospirota > Nitrospiria > Nitrospirales > Nitrospiraceae > Nitrospira_D. Next base: position 400,318 of record JAMPUU010000026.1, on the reverse strand, counting down.
GATATCCACTTGAATGTTAAAACTTACGGCCGCCGCACCGGCTGCCACGGCGGCAGCCGGTGAAAAGGCACTCACCGAAGCTTCCGGCGTCACTGCGTTTCCGCGCACTGAAAAGCTTTGCGTATATTCGGATATCCCAAGCGTGTGCGTAACCTTGAAGATCACATACTGAGAGCTGTAGCGGCTGTTAGAAACACGGGCGCGGATCATCCGGTACGGCGAGAGTATCCCACTGAAGCACTGAGGTATGACCGCCCCTTCCGCGCGGACGGTATAGCTTGATCGTCGTGCCGTACTCTCCGCCGCTTCGAAAGGATCCACATGATCTCCGATTCCCGGTGGAAGTCGCCTGGTTCGTATCTCGGAACTTCCGGCAACCGTTGCCGCTTCACCTTCAGACGGAGCGGCTTCCGAAGAGCGTGAGCTCCCGGTTGAGACATTTTTGTCGTCCATGCTCAACCAGGCCCCTTCATATTGAGCGGCGCTGTTCGATACCCGCTGAACGTGGAAGCCGCTCATGTTCCGGTCAGGTCCCGTCAGCACCAGAGCAGGCAACATCGGATCCACGGTCTCCGGTAATTTTTTAAAATAGCAATTGCTCGTACCTGGCGCGCTTCCCGGCAACACATACGCATAAAAATCGGGATGTCGTCTCATCAGTGATCGGAGGAGCTGCATCGGTGTGCCATGTCGCTGAACGACGGCATTGGGATCCGTCGCCGCGCCGGTCTCATCCACTTCAATCGTTCCGCCGAGCGCGGCATCCGCAAAGAGCGACCGCGCGATGTCGCTGTCCGATTGTCCTGGTGGAAAACCTTCTGAACCGGCTTCGCGATGGAGCAAGGTCGTATCATCTTGGACGGTCAGCGTTAACGTACTGGCTCCGGGCTCGGCACTCATCCCGGGATCCTGGTCGACAATGCGTCCGTCGATGAGCGGCACAAAATCGCCATCCCCGACTCGCGCCTCGACACGTACGCGTGAAAATTCAGCGTATTCCGGATTATTCTCGCCGTCCCAGGAGCCGTCCTCAGCGATGCAAATCGGTATGGTTATCTTGGCCTGCCATGCACGGCCGATTTCCTGTTCAACGACGATCTCGTCGATCGCATTGAGCTGTTCCTGGCTGGCTGGAACGTTGCCATAGTAAACCTTGAATTCCTTGACCATGGATTAACTTTCCGGAACGACGATGAAGCGCGTTTCTTCCTGCACGAGCGGATTTTCATTGCGTTCGCGTTCAACCAACCGGTTAGCCTCGAGTTCGGTATTGGCATCCGCGACGTGCCAAAACTTCGTTCCGTCTTTGTATCGACGGTGAGCCATGATATCGAGCCGGTCGGTGCCCTTTGTCTCGGTAAGCTGGCCCGGCACATATGGCAGCCGGCGTAATTTTACGGCAAGGACTCTAGCCCCATTTACCATTTCCACTTGGACAGTCGAGCATTTGACGTAGCGAGAATTTTCATCAAACATGTGCCCACCTCAGCTAGAACGGGATCAATTCCACTACTTGCTGCGCGGTATTCGCCAAGTTCGCCATCGCCTGCGCATCCTTCGCCATGTTGGTATAGAGCATGGCGCCCTTCGCGACTTCGTCGTCGGAACAGAGATCAGTTGCATTGACCGCCAACGTGATGGACACCTCAGCCTGAACAGGATTGAGCAGGAAATCGTACTGCTGCTCGGTAATGCTCATGGATTCGATGATCACGGGCAGTACCCTATACACGCCCCAGATAAAAAGGATTCGTGGGTATTTTTCGCGTGGAATCGGCTGACGCAGGGCGCCTCCACCGCCGAGCGCCCCCGCTGCTCCGCCAAGCGCCGCGCCAATCGCCGCAAGCAAATCGTTGGACGGATGGACCATCTTTTCCAAGGCAGCCAGACGCGTGCCCACTCCGAACAGGCGCGCCAAGGCCTTGTTCTCGCCGAACTCATCCGCCGCGCTGAAACTTGCCTTTAGGGTGATCTTTTCGATCGACGGTTCTCCCGCTTGCGTGGTCTCACGCGCAGTTGCCGATGCAGGACGCGAAGGAATCTGCACCGTTCTGGTCAGGGTTTCCGGATTGAACTGGAATATGACGACATTCGGGATCGGGCCCATAAAATCAGACCCATATTCAATCAGCGCTCCGCGCATCAGGAAACCCATAGAATTACCTTTCGCCTCCATCGAGAATCTTCATGACTGTTGAGGCCACTTGCTTTCCAATCTGTGTGTGCATCGCGCCCGCATGCCTGCCGATCCTAATCTTTCCAGAAGACAGACGATCGATCCTGAGCGTTCCCGAATGCCCCTGAGTTGCTTCGGCGATATGTTTCACAATCTCCTGGCCAACGTCTGAGGCAAGCTTCCTCGGATCACTCATCAGGTGGCCTGCGCTTCGGGGAAGCCGCACGGTTAAGTTGGATATATGAATTCTTCGCTTGGTCATGGATTACTCGAGTTTGACGATATCGTGTACATATGGCCCCAGTTGTTCGAGGCTCAAGGCGCGGTTCATCTTGTCGTATTCGCGTTTGACGGCAACGAGGACATCTTTCATAAACAGTTCTTTATGTCCGTTACCGGCGTACGCCGACTGCAGGCAGGCATTGAATACGATGGAACGGATGTGCCCCCCGGAAAGTGGAAACTGTCGTGCCAGGAAGGCGATATCGATGCGTGAATTTGCCGCGACGGAGGCCGGTATCACCTGTTGCCAAATGGCGGCTCGTTGGATCTCGTCCGGAACCGGAAACTCGATGATATGGCGGATACGCCGCAAGAAAGCTTGATCCAAGTCGCTCTTTCGGTTCGTCGCCAAAACCGCCAGCCCTTTGAAGCGCTCCATTCTTTCCAACAGATAACTGACTTCCAGATTGGCGTAGCGATCCCGAGCATCATTGGCTTCTATGCGTTTGCCAAAGAGCGCATCGGCCTCATCGAAGAACAACAGCATGTCCGAGACATCCGCGGCGTCAAAGATGCGTTTCAAGTTTTTTTCCGTCTCGCCTATGTACTTATTGACCACCTGTGAAAGATCGATGCGGTACATCGGAAGTTTGAGCCGATAGGCCAAGATCTCGGCTGCCATTGTTTTTCCGGTTCCCGGGGGTCCAGAAAACAGCACGGTAATACCGCCTTCGTTCCAAGCACGGGCGGTCCCCCAGTCGTAATGCACCTTGGTCAGGGCCTGCATCGCAGCCAACTGCTCTTCAAACTGAATCGCCTGTTTATTCGGGAGGATGAGCTTCTCGTCGGGAAAGCGCGGTTCGACATAGGCCGCCAGTTCACCCATGTCCACGCTCAGTTCGGCACGGCAGGCCTCGATAAAATCATCGTCTTTCAGCGGTTCTGGTTGCGCCCTTAGCTCGGCACAGATGTCATGGATCGTATCCTTCTCATAACGAAACCGGCGAGCCATCTCCTTCAGAATAGGTTCATACTGTTTGGCATCTTGGCCAAAACCTTCCATCCAGGCCGCAAGCCGGCCTTCATAGCCAAGCGCAGGAACTTTCACAAAAGGCAACAACAGTGCGGGATCGAGATGCGCGATCTGCCTCCGATCGGCTATCGACAGGAACAGTACGATAGGAACCGATACGAGCGGCAGTCCTTCGTTACGCACGCGCCGAGCTTCCGTTCCATCAAACAACTCATGCTGGACCAACAGACTGTGCCCGGTCAGCCATGCGAAACACATCAGCATCGCGAAATAGTCTTCATTACCGAGCAAGGTTGGATCGCCCTTGTATTCCCACAGTTTCTGCTCTGCCAGCAGAGCGATATCGATCGCGGTCTGGCGGTAAGCCGAACGACGGTTTCCAAGCAATGGTATGACGCGCAGTCTCTGCGGCATGTCCGCACGCACACGATAGGCGATCAATGTTTCAGCCTTCGTGAGCTCACCATGCCTCTCTTTCGTCGGGTCGACCAGCTTTAAACTCGTCGAACCGGTTTCTGCTCCATCGAGCATCGAACGTGCCACCAACCACGGCACCGAGAGAGGCTGCTCCCAAAGGGTGTCCGCATATGGCCGCTGGACGGACGAGACTCGACGGAGCAACCCCATCGCAAACAGCGGGTGCATGGGATCGGAAAGCGTTTGCGCTTCTTCCGGGTCATCCCACAATCGCTGTATCAGCATGAGGTTTGGATAAATGCGAGACGGGTCGTTCAGGCAGGATGCGATAACGGCTCCGAAACTCGCGTCGAAGGCCGAGGCGAGCCCCATGGCAAGCGTCAATGCCGAGACATCGTCAAGCGAGAGTTCATGAAGAACCCATCCGAAAGACCCGCGAACCGATTGATCAATTCTCGGGGGCGGAATACTCAGTTGTTCGGTCAAATATTTTGCCGCGACGTGGCTTGCATAAAATCTCCGCTTTTCGTCCCAGTGACGCGACAGATCGAGTGAAACCGACGCGCGGTCGATCATCGGCGGCAATTCACCCAATTGTGGAGATGCGCCGGCGCCCCGTTCGTGCCACAGCCAGGCTATTTCGCGCCGCAGACGGAGTGTGGCTTGGCGCATCCAATAATTCGCCAACTCATCACGAGCCCGCAAATTTGGCGTGAACACAATGGGCTCTGTTCTTGCCGATTCCACGTTCATGGACTATCCATGTGAATCAATGGGCTCTGGGGAGCTTGCTGTCCGTTGACGATCACCACCAGGTTGTAATCGCCTACGGGAATGGCATCGCTGTTGGCCATTGTGAGGCGACGCTTGGTCTGTGGTGGCGGCGGACCCGGTGGAATCGTAAACACATCAAACATCCGAGCGACGCTGCCATTTCGGTAGAATGCGGCAATTACATCATCGCCATCCGTACCCAAGAGCAGGCCCGTCAGATCGATCGTGGCAAAGGCTGTCCGAGGTGGTCCGCCGTTGACCGTCACCGTACCGGGGGGTACCGTGACCACAAATTGCAGGGTGGGCACGAGATTGCCGATTACGGCGTTGCTCTTTCTCTTTTTTCCCGTCCCCGGGAGGGTTTGGACGACAGTGACGGGATGACTTCCGGCAGAAATCCCACTCGTACCGATGATCGCGGCATCCACCTTGAACTTGAGCTGATCCGGTCGTTGCATCGTAACGGCCAATTCGACCGTTCCGAGCATGACCGACAGATTCGCCAAGTGCAGGTCTGTGCCTTGTATCGTGACCTCTTCACCCACTTCAAAACCAACAGGGACAATTTGATCAATGTGCGCTCCCATGGATGGAATGGTATCGATGCCGACATACGGATCGGCCAGCGTCGCGGGTGGCTGCGTGTAATCGATACCGACCAACAGCGAGTAATCGCCAGGTTCCGCTGCTGCGATCATCACCGGGCGCACTTGAAAACAAATCGAGAGCCTGTATTTTTCATCGGTTCCCTGCATGAGCTTTGCCAACAGATCCGAATTACTCTCGTCAAACGTGACGTGCAATTCTTGAGGATTCGGACTGAGCGCTTTGCTGATCGTGGTGTTCACTCCGATATCGATCAAGTCGTTCCGGTTCAGCGCCTTAATCGCTCCACCGAGTCTCTGATGCGCAATAATCGTGTCGCTCACATCCTGGGCTGAATAGGCCGTCAGCAAATACTTCAGCACCATCCACAACGGCGGTTTTTCACCTTCGTTGAGCGGAATGTTCTTTAGGAAGGGGTCAAACTCGATCTGATACAGAAAGAGGTTCAGATGGGGCGTGGCGTCATCTGACTCTTCAGGTTTGCCGATGGTGACGAGGGTCGAGCCACTCAGGGCCTGAAGCCGCAGCTGCAGCATTTCAGTGACCGCGCCGATGGCATTGGTGGTATCTGCGAGCGCCATTATTCTCTAGCGGGCTGTTGAACAATCTTTTAAACGTTTCGAAAAGCGCAGGGGCTCCCTGCTCGCCAATGGGTTCGGAATACCCCGCAGGATGTTCAAAAAGGTCGTCCAGCGCGGCCGCAGCGAGCGAAGCGGCGAAGCGTACTCTGGGCCGTACGTTGAGCCTCTAAGCGACGCGAGCACAAAGCTGGCGAACTTTTTCAACATACTGCTAGATGTAATGCCGGCTTAGCCGTGATAGAGAAAGTCTTGATGCTCTCTTGCCTTGACCGGATTCACTCCGCCGCGTAGGAACAAGCTGAATCGGTTTCTTGTCGTCCTCTATCACCACGCTGATCGTTCCAATTGAAAGATCAAGCACCTGTTCCTGAATGTCGGGTATCGCTTTCGTGGGCTGATCGTGAGATCTCAATTCCGGCCTCTCTGTTCTCCCGATACGAACCACACCGGGCTCGGACTCCCACGGTTGCGCAACTTCACGTTGTTTTCCCGGCGACGATGCTTGATTCGCCTCTTTCATAACCCCGGACTTTTCAGGTGTCACCGGTCCCGCCGCAATCCATTCTTGAATTTCTTGCAAAAGAACCGCTTGCACTTCGGCAGGTTCCATCGCACTTCCATCGATGATCTCGGCTATCCTTCGGAAATGTTTGATCCCCTGCGGTTGTTCAGGCGAGACTGCAGTGACAGATTCATTTGTCCTTAATTCATGGACGGTCTCGGAATGTTCACCGGCAATAGCCCGTTCTTCAACATGCCGACTTGGCCTGGAATCATCCGTCTGAACCTCCGCCTTTGACGTGGTGTCTCCGCCGAATCGAACTGTCGGAACCTCTTCGCGGATAAGATCATGAATCTCCGAAGGGTCGACCATAGCTTGGGATCTATCAGACAAGGCCAAGCCCTCTGCTCGCTTCCTCACCGCTGTACTTTCGATTTTGGATAATGCTTTTGGAGCATGATCGGTTTTCGACGACATGGCATTGTTCGTCTCCAGATTTGATGGGACCTCTACAACCTCTTCTACGTCGCTAGGCAAAACTTGTGACGAGCGAGGGTGAGCTCCATGGGTCACGGTTCCAGCTGATGACGGTCTCGGTTCCACAAATCGGAGGCCGCTTTGTCTGGCCATGTGTGAAAAATATCCGCTCATTTCTTCGTGGCCCCAATCAGCTGCAGGTACTGTTGCCGTCGCCATTCGGGAACAGCGAGCACGTCTGCCTCGCTCCAGTGATAATGCGATGCCATTCTATGAATCGCATGAATCAACTGGGTTTGCATTCGGCTCAGCATAGCGAGCGCGGTCTCCATCAGATCGACCCGATAACCATTGAGCCTGTCGCATTCCCCGCAACTCACCCGACAACTAAAATTCACGAGTGGGTCGGCGTCATCAAACATCCTTTCGATCTCACTCACCGAAGCCGTTCCAAGAGCTGTCTGGAAATCCGGCGTGACGGCCAGAGAACTGATCATGCTCGCTGCCGCATTCTGTTCATCAGGGAATACGGTCCTTGCCCAGACTTCTTGGTCACGGCCTGTGGGCTTGCGAAATTCGATTCGCCTCCCCTCCAGGTCGACGCCGATTGTTTCAATTTTGTCCGCCTCACGCTGAACTTCAGAAAGCTCCTCGAAGGTGAGCTCCAGTTCAAGCTCCTCGCCGCATCCCTGACATTTGAACACCAAACTCAAGGCCTTATCCCACCCTCCGGCTGCGAGTAAAAGAAGGCATTCGATCCGCTTACCGATTGAAAGCTCGATGAAATGTCTGGGCGGAAGCAGACGTTCGGAATCAACGGCGCACAACTCAAGCAGACGCGTAGCAAGAGCCGCCCGGTTCGGCACTGAGAAATCCACGGCGAGATCAGTCTCGCATTTCCCAAATCTCCGGAATCCTGCGCCACCTTTGAACCATGCCACGGAAGATGACGTGGTAAACGACGGCAACGGGATCACATCCTCTGTCCCGACCTCAATATTCATGTTCTCGTCTTAGCAGTTAACCTTGTGGAACGTCGTCGGCCTCATTGGGTTCTTTCGTGTCCTTGTCTCGATCCCAACCTTCGAGCTCGATCTTCATCGATTCAATGGCCACGGCATTGGCGTTGGCGTTCAACTCGGGAATGGCCGTGTATTCACTGACCCAGCAGTCGTACAGGAAATACCTGTATACCACGTGGCCTTTTTCGTTCATCATTTCGAGCGTGAGATCCTTTTTATAGGCGGCAAGATCCATCGCACTATCTCCTGAATACGGATGCACCTTATTCGCCCAAGCTTCGAATTCCGGATCGTGAGTCAAACCGCGCTCGACGCTGACCGCATCGTAACTGGTGCGGCCGGGCGATTTATGGTCGGTACTGTTGTCACCGCCGTCACGATGCTTGACCACCTCGGTCGTGCGTTTGAGCGCGCTGACCTTACTGATGCCCATGACCGGTTTGCCGTCCCAAACGAGCCGGAACTTAAAATTCTTGTACGGATCGAACCTCTTTGCGTTCTTGACGAATCCTTTAGCCATGTCTCGCTCCTTTTAGCGGTTACACATCCGGTATCTGTTGAATGCTGATGATCACGAACTCGGCTGGTTTGAGCGGTGCAAAACCGACCTGAATATTGACGATGCCCAGATTGCGATCGTTGGCCGTCGTTGTTTCGCCGTCGCATTTGACGAAAAACGCCTTGTCGGGCGTACTGCCCTGAAATGCTCCTTGCCTGAAAAGACCCATCATGAACGCAGTGATGTTCATGCGGATCTTGGCCCACAGCGGCTCATCGTTCGGCTCGAACACAACCCATTTCGTACCGCGGAAAAGCGATTCCTCGAGGAACAGAGCCAATCTGCGGATTGGAATGTATTTCCACTCCGACCCGAAATCATCGCTGCCATCGAGCGTGCGTGCGCCCCAATTGACGATTCCGTTCGGAAACTTCCGAATGCAATTGACTCCCAGCTTATTGAGCACGCCGTTTTCTCCGTCCGTTATATTCAGTTCGACGTCAAGGACCCCGCGAAGATCGGCCTCGGTTCCAGCCGGCGCCTTCCACACGCCCCGCTGCGAATCGGTTCTCGCCATCAGGCCGGCTATCCCACCGGACGGACCGAGCGGCTTGATAATACCGGCATCGCTGTATTTGACTCTGGGATAGAAAATCGCCGAGTTTTGCTTCACGATGCCGGCGCGGAGCCCATTGACCTTTGCCGCATCGGCGACCATTTTGTCGCCGTTTGTCCAACTCACAGGTGCATCGATCAGCAAGAACGCGCGGCGGCTTTCGCAATAGGTCGTGGCAGGTCCGATGAGCTGTTGGTATTCGCCTTCGTCGATGTCTCCGTCCTGAGGAATAATCATGAGATTAAATAGATCGACGCGATCGAGCGCATAGAAGCCCGTATGATCCAATGCGCTTCCCGTGTAGTCGGCAACGGTCAATGGTGTCCCGTCATCATCCTGTCCGATCTGTCCCGCACCATTTTGAAATGAGCCGGTTCCGATGTTGCCCAAGGTGTACTGCCTGACGTTGGACGTGAATGATCCGGCTAAGTTTTCGGTTGCAGTCGAGACAGTGTAGGTCGTATTCAACATCCCGACCTTCGGCTTGAAGGCAATTCGATATCCCCACACCTCGGCTGTCACCGGAGCGTCGGGTTTGTCATTTATGGTTTTCGCCATGATCTGAAGCTTTTCCCGCACCCCATCGGAATGGTTTGTAATCGCCGACGAGAGGGCATCTTTGAACCACCGGTCAGCAGCGCCGGTAGTTTGCAACACATTGGGGAGTGGAACGTTGAAATCAACCACGTTGGGCGCGGGGGCGCCGGCGAATGTAATCTTCGTGATGTCGTGTGCCACATCCGTCTGAAGCAGTTTTGCCAAGACGTTCGCGTTTCCTGAACAATATGTCGCGGTTGGAACGGGGCGATGATTGGCGAACCGCGTCGCTTCAACTCCACCTTGATCGATACCGAGCATGAGTGCTGCCGCCAGATCGTTGCTGCTTGCCCGTCGTATCTTGACGCTGAGATTGTTGCCTGTTGCGGATGTGATGCGAAGGACTCTCAGCCCCGAACCGGGATCAATTTCGTCCAGGCTGCAGGTGACCGAAACACCGGCCGGAAGACTCGGCGTGATACGAGCCAGTATCTCAGCCTCAAGCGGAGCTTTTGTCGTCGCAGTAAGGGCAGCGGGATTATTAGTCCGCATGTCGACGGATGAAGGCGGCCCTTCATTCACGCTGATATCAAACTTTCGACTGGCCGATGCCGCAGGCGGGGTATAAATCAGCGCGTTTAACTCATCTCGAATGGCGGTCAACGTGGCGCCCATGACGCGGCGGCCCTCACTATAGCCGGCTTGTGCCGAGGAATTTATGTCAAAGCCCGTCGCCAACTGAACATCGACTAATTTTGAACTTTGAGTCACAAAATTCACGACATATCGGGGCGCCACCGGATTCATGGATAGGTTGAGAAAGGTCTCGCTGTTGACGACCACGCCACCTTCCTCTTGCGTCAGATAGAGATTGAAGGTCTCCTCCGGGTTCGAGGTGTTGTAGTCGATCGCCAATCGGACGTTGTTACCCCAGATGCCGGCATCTTTTGCCATAATGGTCAGCGCGGGGACGCCGGCCACATTTTTGAGTGTGATGTCGGCTTTTTTAGCATTGTGCGCAAGTCTGACGATGTAACAATCCGTCCCTCCGTTTCCAAAAAACTGGTTGACGTTTGCGGCTAGTTCGCTTGATGGATGTCCACCTCCAAACTCACGCAAGAAATCCGAATAGCTCAAACAACGGACAGCCTTGTTGATGGCCCCTTTTTGCGCTCGGCCAAAAAACGCCGCGATAGAGGTGGACACGCCCGTGATTGTCCTGACACCGCTTGGAACTTCCTGGATATAGACACCTGGGTAACTCACTGACACTGGCATGGTTCATCCTCCTTGTTAGCATGCGCCGTCGTCACATTCATTTCTCGCCACCCGACTGTCTGGCCGCCATTCTCACCGTCTGCACGATGTCTACGTGCTCCTCAGTGACCACGCTTTGCCGATACGAGCGGAGTTGCTGCGTAAATACATGCGTTGTATCCGGTGTCACACTCACAATGGTCAGGTCCGGATAGACTGCCAGTAATTGCCCGCACAACGCCGGTTCATCCATGTGTTCCTGCGCAAGAAGGACGACATCAGCCTTGGCTCGACCGGTTTCCTGAAGAATTTTCATCGCCCCTCGGCAATCTCCGACCACTTCCATGTCATCCTGTTCTTCAACAAGATGTCGAACGACATCAGGAATCATGATCGGATAATTTCCGAAAAGTACTCTGATTTTGTCCAATAGACGGCCTCACAATACTGTTGACGTACTCTAGCCGTAATTGTGTGAGATCCCATAGATCTACGGGATGGATTTGGGTCTAGATGCTGCAGACGTAAGATCTAGATCCTCATCTAGATCCTTTTCGGATGAGCCAGGAAGAGATCGATGAAACTCGTGTGAGACAGAGACTTGAGCAGGCTAGCGTCCGGTGTACATTGCCTGTTCTTTGATGTGCTTCACCGCTGAATGGCGATTGTGCAACTGCAATTTATCGAGGATATTATGGACATGGTTTTTAACGGTAGAAACTCCAATGTGCAGGCAAACGGCAATTTCTTTGTTACTTAACCCCTCGTCAATCAATCCGACAATTTGCGTTTCACGCCGAGTGAGACGCGCTCCATCGACGACGTGGCCACTTTCAATCTGACGTGTGAGTGCGGATACACGGTCGAACGCCAGACTCGCAACACGTGGAGAGCACAGGGTCTCCCCACTCATCACCGCCTTGATGTTGTTCATGAGATCCTTGATGGAAGCATTGTGCAGCAGATAGCCGGAAGCCCCGCCGGTCTCAATGCAGTACAGCACATCATTTTCATTTTCGGGCACGTCAATCACCAAGGTCTTCACTCGCGATGACAGATTACGAATCCTCGTGGTAGTTCTTTCTTCTCCTCGAGCCAATATTCCAAACTCAAGTAGGAGCACATCAACGTTATGCGCGCGAAGGGCTTCTTCGATCTCTTCTGAATTCGAGGCATCATGCTCCACTGAAAATGAATCGATCTGTGCCAAACAGCAACTCAGGCTTTCTCGAAACAGCTGATTACGGTGGAGGATCGCAATGCCGATGTTGTGAATGCTGGTCGCAGTCATGAGGTGGTACCGAACGCCTTCCCTCATTTCTAGAGTGTCCTAAACTACGCCTAGATGGTACCTTCGTCAATTCTCATTCAGTTAAATCTAAAATAACTTTTACTCATGCGGAGTCATACAAAAAGCATTCCACTGCGGGGAAACATGGGAGATTCATGAATCAGAAGGTTCTCGCAGAGAAGAAATATTTTGGGGGCACGCCTCGATGCACTGTTTCACTGAAATGTCTTCTTTTTTCGCCTGCAAGAGGACAAGTTCGATAAATGCGCCTGTACTGTATTAAAACGATACACCCATCAGTTGGAGTGAGTAGTGTATCTAGACGATCCAGTGAGTGTATCCAAATTGTTTTGATACGGGCGGAACCGCGCTCTACGCTCGGTCACAATTTCACACTTGTCTGTCCGCGCTCACGACTTTCATCGTCGAACGAACAGGCTGGCAATCGTAATCGTATGGTGCGCTGAAAACTGGAAGAACGCTAGGCTTGCCTAGATGACAGCGGAATTAAACTGATTCGTGCTGCCCGATTGTAGAAGAGGACTTGGTAGTGCAGCGTTGTTGCGAGCTCCCGTCACCAGGAGGAGTCCTAGTGACGGGAGGAATTTAGCCCCTGACGGATGTGACACCGGCGCGCCAAGGGACGGAGCCGAGATCAACGCTCATGGCCGCCCATCCCACCGTATAGGTATAGCCCCAATACTGGTGGGCCAAGCTCACGTGCAATGCGATGGGCATAGAAACAATCCATTCTTTGAGAGGCTGAGCGTATACACCATAGGACGCGTCTACGTTCTGTTCTCGTTCAACCATGTAGTTCCGTGGCTACCTATGATGACGACTGATGACGACACCCGGCGGTGGATTTCTCATCATCACCGCCGGACTCGCCCGCCCGGGGCCGGAACCTCACAAGGAGATAGGGGTGCTGGATTGGGCGATCCAGTCTAGTTCCTACCCGGGACATGTTGTACGACACCCAGCAAATTCCGTGCTTCGCTGACATCCCGCATCTCGATTTATCAAGCGGTACAACATAATGAATAATCAGGCCATTTCGCGTGTTTCGTGTGATGCAAGTCTAACGGTCCGCGCCTCTCTATCGAATTGGCTGAATAAGAATGGATTCAGCTTGAATCCAATCTGATTCACATGGTCTATCCAATCTGTAGTTCAAACCCTGCAGTGAACGACCAACTATGCCGGCAGAGCGACGATCCGCCTGATCTACTAGAAAACCGTTGCGAGAATGGAACTGCTGATTAGAAGAATGCCAGGCTGGCGAAGTGACGATGGAGTGATAGTGATCCGTGATGCCGCGGTCGCAGCGGAGGACGTGACCCTTGTCCTCCTGAATCAATCGCAACAGGCTACAGATCGGCGAGAAGCCGGAAATACTCTGAGATGAGTTTGCGTTACACGTCCTCGATCATCCGGAGCGTCCAGAAGTCGTCCGCAAGGTTGTCATTCGAGATATAGTCATAGGGCATTGTAAAATATCCTTGGATGCCCCAGTCCGCTCCCCAGGAATTACGGACGAGTATCCGTTGGGCTTGCTCGTCATACCCCACAGCCAACACGGCATGACCGCCGATCTGCTTTTCACTCGGTTTAGGTAGATCCAATTGGCCTGTCTTGGCGACTTGAGGAGACTCAAATGCTTCATAGACCGAAAACCCAAACACGAACGGATATCCTTCCGCGAGACACTGTTTCATTTGTTGCAAGCCGATGACCCGATGATAGGAGGTCACCTGACGATTCCGAGCCTGTTTATAACAGGCCTGTGACGGTTTCTTGGTGAATCTCGCAATTTTGTACGGCCAGAGTTTCTCGGTACAGACACCCAACTTGACGAGCGATTTGACCCCATCGCGGATCATCGCCCCGGCATCTTCACGGATGGTGCCTTCCATTGCCCGCTCATTGTAATAGATGAACAGACGACTCAGGTTCGTGGGGTTATGTCCGGCTCTCTTCTCAAGAAACTCCAGGTTGCCTACCAGTGCATTCGCCGTGCAACTACCGAGTTGACCCTGGTTTTCCACGGGCGAACAGCCGTCACGAAGATCGACCTTTGAGGGCAATGTCCTCGGCGGTCCGGCAATGGCGGCGTAGAGCTTGTCCCTCTGATCAGGCCGGTCAGGTACCCACCCGTACCACACGTTCATTTTGGATGTCGGCATCGTATCCCCCTCTGTTGGAGTGTTCGTTAAAGCATACCGTCCTGCTTGTCAGTTGCTTGAGTCGATCGCCCACTTTCTGAAGACGCTAGCTTACGCTTAGCTATTACCCTGGGCAATGCTCACTCGGTCGGGTGTCAAGACCACTTCCAACGTGCGAAGCGATACAAAAATCATTCCACTAAGGAAGCGGGTGAGCTGTTATTCGGATGCTTCCTCAACAATCAGAACTCTCTCTGAAAAGATCACAACTGCTTTGTGTCATTGAAATTTGCTCATTTCGCGCAACCGACAATCTGTCAGGCCCCTCAATCCTTCTGTGTCAAAACGATACACAAGGGACGTCATAGGAATCACTGGTGCATCTAGAATGAGCTAGAGGTGTATCTAACCGATCCTATGCCAAACTTTTCGGATACAAGACAAAGGTGGGAGTCAGAAAAACGCCAGGCTGGCGTAGGTGACAGTGGAGTTATATTGATCCGTGATGCCGCGATCGTAGCGGAGGACTTGACCCTTTTCCGCGTGAATCAATCGCAACAGGCTATAGATCGGCGAGAAGCCGGAAATGCGACGTTGATCGCTTTCCTTCTGGATATAACCGGCGAAAGCGTCCGGGCGGAGTTCTTCGACATGTTTCAACATTTCCAAGTCGCGCTGCATGGCGCGATGAAAGGAAAAATCGGTCGGTGGAGCGGCATCACCATAGCGCAGGCCGAGATGAGCCAGCTCCCCTGCGGCAATGACACATGATGTCTTTCCGGAGACAGCGATCGCATCTTGTAGAGCGTTCAGAAACCGGTCCACCGAACTCCGGACTGTAGGATCATGGAGACTCGATGCGGAAAATGAGGACAAGATCGGAACAATCGTGAACGGCTTCCCGACGATGGTTTGGAGAAACGGCAGTTGGAATTCAATAGCATGTTCGGATTGATGGGCGATGTCTTCTTCGAAGTATTCCGGCACCAATTCGTTTAATCGGTCTACGACCGTCCGATCAACCTGGACCGTTCCCAACGGGGTCTCAAAATCTTTGTCGGTCACTGCGAACAGATTCTCCAATCCGGCATGAGCGGTACCGAACAGCACATAGACATCCGGCCGTTGGGCTTCCTGTAACTCTTTGTATCCCCACGCATAGACCGGCCCTGCTTGCTTGAGATCGTATGTGGGCACCACGAGCCCTTTGATCGGCTTGCCCTGATTCTCGGAGGGCTTAAAATCCGGCCCCTCACCAGACGTAAAAAATCCGTCGATCTGCTTTCTGAGCTTCACGCCGTCGGCTTCGTAACTCCGTCCGGCAAACACGGCAGGCCTGGCCGGCTGCTGCCGATACTCGATCCTGGCCTGTTCCCGTGCTGATTCAGTTTGCGGACCTTCCAGGAAAAGCTTTTGCGCCAGATCCGCCACCAACTGTTCCACTTTGCTCGGCAGCAGGAATTCACCAAACCGTTTCAGGTACAGCGCACCGATGTCTTGGAGAGAATGCTCTCCGTCGAAATGCTGCACGATGAAAAAGAAATTGAGCGGCAGGACCAGTTTTTCCTTGCTCAGGCCACTGGGGTCCCAGAGCACCATCAATTGATCTTCGCCCTGCTTAATGGGCGAAAATTGCAGATTCCGCAGGAGCGGATACTGAGTTGAATCTTTGACGACATCGGTGGACATGACGACGGTCATTGTAGGGGATGGAATGGAGCCGCTGCAACCGATCCGATAGCCGTGGCTACTGACTACTTGGAGGAGGGGCTTCACCTCGCCGGGCCAATATGATGAGCGCCACCACCGTGAGAATCAGCAACCAGATGGTAGGCCGCCCGTAGGAGGCATCGGAGAATTCGATCAAATCGGTCAATCGGCCGATCAAGAGC
Organism: Nitrospira sp. BO4; assembly: GCA_030144965.1. GTDB lineage: Bacteria > Nitrospirota > Nitrospiria > Nitrospirales > Nitrospiraceae > Nitrospira_D. The sequence goes on along the minus strand of JAMPUU010000026.1, from coordinate 384,251 downwards.
GACATGCGGGCCATAACCGTATAGCCGAACGCGGCGCCGAAGGAAATCATCAAGAACATCACACCGCTTCGAGCCACTGCCCTTCCCGGTCCACTGTGCTCGATCGAGAAAAAGAAGTAGAACAAGACCGAGCCGACTCCCAGCAGGATGATGATCGCATTGAGGTTGCTGGCGGGATTGAGCAGGTTCATCGAGAAGCTGACGCCATCCGATCCCGCGATCGATAACAACGGACGAACCGTATCCTCGATTTGTTTCAGGATGAAGGAAGAAATCGTTCTCGGTATCGCCAATCCCGCCCCCATCCCGACGATAAAGGCGAACGCGTATCGGGATATCCATGCGGCTTTCGGCACGTACCGAGTCAGCATGAGCATCCCGATGGCTACGGGAATCAGCAGGGCGATTTCCCCGTTCTCGACGATCGGTTTGACGACCAAGTGGACGATGACGGTATCGTACGTCTTCACGATCGTATAGCCGACTGAGACCCCCACATAGAGATGCTCTGCCAGTTTGAACAACACGTTGTCTTTGTACAGGAATGAGAAGATCAGGAGGGTCAACCCCGTCGCAACCCAAGCCCCTAGTATCGTGGCATCCATCGAGATCCCCTACCCTTCAGCCGACCTGTCCCTGTGCCCGAGCCGCGCGCCGGAGCGAGAGGTAAAACACGTTGCAGATGATCACCAGCACGATGATGGCGAGATGCGTCGCGGACTGTGCGTCCATACCCGCCACCGCTTTGCCTTTCTGACCGATGAGGCTCTCATACTCCGCCGCGCCGCGGAGGCCGCCGATCAGGCCGTTGATCTGTCCGCTTCGCAGCAATGGGTACAATCCCGGCGCCATCACTCCCGTGCAGCCACCACCCATTTCGAACTTATATTTGTCCTTCCCAAAGACATACCACTCTTCAACCCCGGGACGGCCGGCGCCCAAGCTGACCATGTAGCCGACATCCTTCAAGCTGCGCACGCCGTCAAGAACCGGCAAATCCTTCGTGGGCTTGCCGCTATAGTCGCTGGGAAATGCTGAATAGAGGTCCTGCCCCATATTGATGATCACGGCTTGCCCGCCCGGACTCCATCCCAGAAACGCATAATCCTTCCCGTATTCTCTCCCCATCTCTTTGGCAACCTGCGTGACTAACTGATCCGCCATGCCTGTCCCGGTCACCCAGAGAGTCATCGTGACCACCCGAAGATTCTTCTTGAAAGCGTGACGCAGCAGCGCCACCGCTTGCGGATAGAGCTCGGGTTTGGAGGCGGGATCGAAATCGATCGACAGCAGAAAGACGGAATGTTCCGGCAACGACTCGATATGCTCATACACGCCACGGACTTCCGACGAAATCCTGATCGGCAAACCGACGGGATAGAGCAACGGCAACAGGGTGCAGAGACCGATCACCAAGAAAATGATCCGCCGATCGATCTTGAGCATGCGCTCTGAAAAACTCATGCCTTCTCCTGTTCCCCCTCACCCATCAACTGCGGGTGGCGCCGAGCGGGAGCCCGGTCGCGCGCAGTGGAAGGGTCCCACACTTCCTACTCCTTCCCTCCGCCAAGATACGACCGCTCCACGCCAAAGATAATCTTGAATGACAACGCAATAGCCCCGAGACTGACGCCGATCAGAATGGCCCGGCGTACGGAGGCATTGAGCACATTCAAAATCCACGAGGAAACGTCGCCGCTCAAGGGAATCAGATACTCACCCAGCGGCACACGTCCCATCATCACGATCACTGCCGCGACCAACAATACCGCCGCTTCCCGACTCCTGGCCCTGAACGAGCGATAGGCGGCCGATGCGATGAAGAAGGCCAGGATGGCAAACATCGTCCCTTGCAGCGGCACCATCATATAGTTGTAGACCCAGCCGAATGCCGTCATGGCCCCATCGAGGCTTTCTTTGCCATTGGCCCACAGGCCGGCCGCGATAGTCCCGAGCATGGCGGCATACAGCACGAAGCTATAGCCCCATCCGGCTTCCTTGCGCCCGATCTTGACCGCATGTTGATGGAACAGGCTGGTCACACCGAGGATCAACGCGAATCCTCCGATGATCTGCAGCCATTTCGTTGCGGATGTGAGCATCTGCTCCGAGGCCGGATGCGGCACATAGTACTGCGCCGCAAACAGGAGACCCGTAACCATCGTGATGAGGAGAGGTAGTTGCCGACGGAGAAAGATCATTTCAGGTCCCTAAAGAGATCGAGGACAATCTGCGGCCATTGAGCGCCGGTGACGACTCCGACCGTCGCCAATACCGTTCCGACGGCAATCGCGCTGAGGACGACCGCTTTTCCGATATCCTGTCCTCGCAGCGTGCCGACTTGAACCGGCTCCCTGGACAGATACGCGCTCGCGGCGTACAGCTCTTCGCCGATCAACGTGTAATCACAGGTGGTCACGAAGAACGGGAGTTGGTGGTCCGCGTCCGTTCCGGCGATTTGGATGGCGCCGGTGCTCGCGCCGGTTTCGGTGAGCAACAGCGACTCGGCAAAGTAATGACCCATGAAGAAGTTGGCGGCGGGCTTCTTTCGCAGCATGATCCCGTCGACCGCCGCCGTATAGCTGAACTGATCGGGCGTGATGAAAAAGTTCGCGTCCTCCTTGAAAAGATCGGGTTTGCCCGCCTCCAAATAGGCCTGTTTGGTGATTTCCTGGCAGACCGCCATCGTAATCGGCTCACGATGAGGCACCAACAATTCCGTTTCATAGAGCGCAGCCCGCTTCGCAACCTTCCCGAGAATGACCGCAGCGGCAATCGTCGAAGGGTCATGTAAGTCATGCGCGCCGGTCATATAGAGAATCGGCTTGCCCAACTCGGTTGCGCGCCCGATCGCTTCATCCACCGCGTCGAGCCCCGGAATACGACGCAAGAAGATCTCGTTCCGCTTTGCATAGCTGATCGTATAAAACACCAGCCCACAGAATGAGACGGCGATGATGAGATTATTCAGTTGATTCCAGTTGAACCAGTCCGGCGAAGGCGTCGCCACCGACACCGGGCTGAAAACTCGCTGATCGCCTCGGACAGCAGCCAATGCGACGGCATAGGCCGTGCCATCCGTCACGTCGATATTCTTTGCACTCTTGATGACGGCCTGGTGCCAGGTCTTCTCGGCCTTCCTTGTCCACCAAGCGGTTTTTGTGTCTTTGACGTATTTCGTATTGGCGGGGAACTCCGCGACGATCGTGAATGTCGCCGGATCGGCAGCAGGTGCTTTTGCAAGCAAGACCTGATAGCGGAGGTCCGGACTATCTCCCGGCGTAGGAGCCCACTGAACGGTAAGGCTTCCTCCTCCGTCGTTCGGCGTGTCGAATACTTGAATGTCTTGAGGAGCACTGATAGCTGTCTCAGCCGAGGTGCACGGTGGTTGCAAACTCGACACACAGAAAATCAGGATCAGCAAAGGCCATGCGAAACGGCCCCAACCGCCTTCCACGAGATCCACTTCACGCCTCACGCTTCACGCCCCCTCGATCACCTCGATATTCGTCCGCGGAATCACGACACGCGTTCCATCGGCAAACTTCACTTCCAATACCCGCACCTCGCTCTCGGTAGGAATCTTGGTGAGATCGGAGGGAAGAGCCGACACTTCTCCGATTCGGCCAAAGAGGGGATCGCGGATGATGCGGACCGGATCGCCAAGGCGAATCCCGTCTCGCCGGGCAATAACCTCCATCCCAACCTTATCTTCTACTTGTGGAATAATAATTTCAGGACGGATGACGCCGGCTCTGATCTGTGTGGCCCCTGAGATGGACGCCTTCCGGCCGACATGGGCGGAAAGCAACTTGAAGGTCTTGGCCGCCATCGGAATCGTCCCGAACCCCTCCGTCAGGATCAGCGTAAATCCCACCTGTTCCGTCCCCGTGATGGCGACGCCGAGATCATATCCCAATAGGGCACGCAGATCCTCGTCATGAATACCGCCCACGACCAACCCGGCGACACCGACGGCCTTGGCCTGCTTCATGGCTTCGGCGGAAAGGAACGAACCTCCCACGACCACTTTGCCTTTCATACTCGCATTGAAATGTTCCGGCGACAGTGGTTCGTCCGGAGCTTTCACCCCCAGAACGATGTCACCGAACGTCTCTCCACCAATACCGAAAATCCCTTGCACCAATCCGCAGGTGGCTTCCACCACGACGCCCTGCTGCGGAACCGTCTCCGAGATGATCCCGTCCACATAGGCCAGCAGTTGTAGGACTCTGGGCGGTTCCCGCAGGAGCACTTGGCCTGTGATGGTCGACACAGACTCGACCGTGCCTGCAACCGGCGATCGGATCTCCGTCTTGAACCATTTGATCAGGGGCTTGTTCTCGGCAAGGATCTCGTCTTTCTCAACGGCATCGCCTTCCTTCTTGATCAAATAGTCCTTGATCTCACCCGGAGCAATGCTGAGTTGATTGGCAAGATTGACCGGGAAGACTTTTCCCGGCAACTCTGCTTTGGCGACAATCTGATCGGACCGGACTCGGTCACCGACGTTGACCAATACCGTGCCCGGCAAGGGCAACATGCGCCGCCGATGGATAACCGTACGATCCGTAACAGTGAGGCCGGGTGTATAACTGTGAGCCATTTGCCTATGGTCCTAAACCGGATAGAGATCGACTGCCTTGAACCATTTCGTCAGTGACGCGACTCGGACTTGATGGTCAGCCGGAAATCTGAGCGGTCGCCCACGGCCATCGAGCAAGAGTCCGACCACACCGCCATGAACCTCTCTCGTGAGAGCAGTACCGACTCCCGCGCCCATGTTGACGCCTTTCGCAGGCTGAATCTTGATGGTTGCCTGTTTGCCGGAATCTAAGGGATAGAGCCGCAGATCGCCGAATTTGAGTTGATCGTTGATGGTCTTTCCATCAGGCAACGTGATCTGATAGTCAGCACAGAGATCCCCGTCCTTCCCCTGTCCGATCGGCGCCACGCAGGTACCCAAATAGATCATGCAATCTCGAACGAACACATCGGTCGCCGCCTTCTGATTGATCGTGGACAGCACCCCGAGATGCGGCATCATGAAGATGCTGTCGACCGACAACCTCGTGCAGCCCATGGGCTCGTAGGCATCGACCATCATTAGCATCGATTGTATGCGCCGCGGCGCATGAGACAGGATGCCGCCGCTCCCGACGATCAAATCCAGTTTCAACATATCGATCAAAGATTTACCGGAGGCCTCCTGCTCGAACACATCGGAGATCGTCCGCTCCTGTTGCACGCCCTTCAAGCCCGTTGCCAGCGACTTATGATGAATCAGCGCCAACCGCAGGGCCTCGCGCGCGATCGCCTGCTCGATTTGCAGCTCGTCGAGTGTTTGGGGAATGGTGGTGGGCCGGATCATCTTGTTCTTGATGCGGTTACGGAGCGTCTGCTCATCGATCGTGAACGGCACCCATCGCATAATGTTCGCCAGACCCGCTTCGGCGAGGACATTGGACACACTGTAGGACATGCCGAGATTGGCGCTGACCGTCCGGTTGAACACGCCGTCGAACACGGAAAAGACGTCGGTCGTCGCACCGCCGATATCCACCCCGATCAGATTCAGATGTTCCCGCTGGGCGATCGTCTCCATGATGAGCCCGACTGCAGCCGGCGTCGGCATGATCGGAGCGCCGGCCATCTCGATGAGCTTCTTATAGCCCGGCGCCTGTTGCATGACGTGCTCGAGAAACAAGTCGTGAATCTTGTTCCGCGCCGGTGCCAGGTTCTCTCGTTCCAGGACCGGCCGGATATTGTCTGTGACGACCAGTGCCGATTTGTCTTCCAGAATCTTTTTGACTTGCGGTTGGGCTTCCTTGTTGCCCGCATAGATCAGCGGCAACTTGTACGTCACGCCGAATCGTGGCCGTGGTTCAGCAGCCGCGATATATTCGGCCATCTCCACCACGTGCGTCACGGCTCCACCATCGGTCCCTCCCGACATCAAAATCATGTCCGGTCTCATGGAACGGATGCGCTCGATCTTTTCGTGGGGCAATCGGCCGTCGTTGGAGGCCAACACATCGATCACAATCGCACCGGCCCCCAGTGCGGCACGCTGCGCGCTTTCGCCGGTCATGTTCTGCACGACACCCGTCACCATCATCTGCAACCCGCCGCCGGCACTGCTGGTCGAGATATAAATGTCGACACCCGTCTTGTCATCACGACAGGGCGTGATGATCTGATCGCCGTCCAAAATTTTCCGGCCTGAGAGTTCCTCGATTTCAGCGATGGCATTCAACACGCCGCGCGTGACGTCTTCGAACGGAGCTTCCACGGTCGTCGGGGCTTCGCCGCGATACGTCTGCCGATATTGGTCACCGACTTTTTCGATGAGAATGGCTTTGGTCGTGGTGCTGCCGCAATCGGTCGCTACGATCACATTGAGAGGGCGATCGATCTTTGGAGGGCTGGATGCGGAAGACGTCATTGAGCCGTTGCTCCCTTTGGAGCAGACTTGGCTTCAATGATGGAGATAAGACGAGTCACCGTGTCACGGCGTTCGAGCAATCGCGCGACCTGCTCGACTTCTTTCGTGTTGAAGGCACAATCGAGGATCGGTGTCAGGAAATGCAGCGCCTGACTGCCCAGAAAATTCATCGGCCCCATGGACTCCAAGAACATCGTCGCAGGAGCCGCCATTCCCCGCTTGACAATCACCTCCGCAATCCGCTCCATCAACTGCACGTCTTCGATAGAGAGGGGCTGATTCTCAGGAGGATTGGCAAACGCATGGCGAAGCCCGGCGCGCAGTTGAGCCATCTTTCCCGCCAGATTGTCATTGAAGCGAGATCGCATAAGTGCAGGCCGGACAAGGCAAACCTCGAACGGATCGCATTATATGAAGGGGGTAGAAGAGAGTCAATTCAATGAGGCTAATTGGAAGACTCAAGATTGGTCTCAATAAGTCTCTTTTGATAACGTACCTTGTGAAACTTGTTGTAGCTAACAGCCACGCCGTGCTCATTCCATACCGCATGGAGGCCACGTCTATTGCGCACGCTGGCGTGAATGTCATCGAGCGAAGGATAAATCGGATGGCCATCTCGGGTGGTATAACACGCTGCTGTAGCCAACAAGCGGCAGTTGGTTTAGACTCATGGGCGTGCGCCTCAGCAACAGGTCGTAATGCGTAGCACCAGAAACTACATTTTATTATGAAGTTTGAGTGGGATCCGCGCAAAGCTGAAATTAATCTTCGTAAACATGGAATATCGTTCGATGAAGCGGCTTCGGTATTTCTGGACCGTCTAGCACTTTCCGGCCCTGACCCAGATCACTCTATCAGCGAACTGCGGTATATTACCTTTGGGATGTCCCGCTTGAGCCGACTACTGGTCGTTTCGCATACGTATCGGCCCGACGCAATTCGAATCATCAATGCCCGTCGCATGACACGCAGCGAAAGGAAATTATATGAAGAGGGATAAAGACGAAATGCGTTCAGAATACAAACGGTCGGACTTTACAAAACTGGAAAGAGGGAAATTTTATTCGGCAGTAGCCGCAGGAACTTCAGTCGCCCTGTTGGAACCAGCTATTGCCAAAGCCTTTCCCACCTCAAAAGCAGTCAATGAAGCACTTGCGGGATTACTCGTACTGACTGAAAAAACAACACGCATAACCCGGCGCTCAACTCGAACGCGCAGAAAGTCGGCTCGCACCGATTAGCGGTATGATGCTAGTTCTCCCGCCCGCAATAGCACCCTCATGAGAACTACACGGCTTAATCCTTACGTATGCGTATTCGGCCTCACCTGGGACGACTGCGAACACCTTCTCGCCCAGCTCGGTTATTCCGCACAAGTCAGTATTGTCGCCCGGTAGTTTCGCCTGAAACCCTTCGGCGGCTGGCAAGATAACGACTTTACCCGGAGGTGGGGACTACTTCGGCTGAGGCGCAAAGTTTACATCCCGTTGGTACTGCTCGTAAGAAACAGACGCGTTGGACAAGCATCGGTTTCGTGCTTGTATGTCATCAATCCTAAAGCACTGGTTCTCCTGCCAAGCTTGACCGGTCTTATAAAGTTCTTTCGACGAGCAACCGGCCAGTGTTGCCATGCTCAGCGCGAAAAGCCAGACGACGATTGTTTGGTTCATTTATGTTCCAACCTTGCTTCAGGAAAGTTACCGATCGATACGAAAGACCACAAACGAGCCGCAGTATATGAACGGTAGACAAATAGAGTCAATTTAAGGTGCTTTCATCCCCTTAAAAGGGCGGGCCGATTGAATCCAGAATTGCGCGCTCTATTTTCCTTTCTCTCAAAAGGAAGAGGGAGCGGCCAGGTTGTCGTTCACTGCGCGCATCGAGGGACCACTGTTTCATCGTGGGGCCTCGGCGAGCACAAGACCAGTTTGACTGCTCTCTATTCCGGTTTCCTTTGCCCCATCTTACTCTCAGTGCCATTCCATAGCCGTTCAATATTCCCCTTGTGTTTGATCACGATGAGCCCGGTCACGAGCACAGAAAACGATATGAAGGCGGTCGTTGGTCGGAGCAACGCGGCGATGATGGGAAAGAGTCCGAATGCAGTGAGTGCGCCGCCGGAGGAGTAGCGCCACAGAACTACGGCTCCAATCCACGCCAGGAGCAGCAACAAACCGATCAGCGGCGCAACACCGAGGACGGAACCAAGCGCGGTCGCCACCCCCTTCCCACCTTTGAATCCAAGAAACGGGGAAAACAAGTGTCCGAGAAACGGCGCAAGCGCGACCGTCAAGATGGCCCATTCATCCTGAAGCAATTGCGTCGCTGCGAAACCCATCACCCACCCCTTGCCCATATCACCGAGCAAGGTCAGGATACCGGGTTTCTTGCCCGACACACGCAGCACGTTCGTAAATCCCACATTCTTACTGCCGACCGTACGTGGATCCGGCAGGCCCATCGCTTTGGAGATGACGACTCCAAACGGGACTGCGCCCAACAGATATCCGAAGATGGCGAGCCCTATGGTCAGCCCTGTGTGGTCCATCCAATCTCTCGGCGTTACCGCCTTCTCTCTAAGGACGGGCGCAAGCGTCGGCCTATCACTGAAACTTCTCCGGATGCGCGAAGAACTCCAGTATGACTTGATTCAGATTCGGCCAATCGCGATGACTGCCGGTTCCTTCGCAGTAGAGCGTCGCGCCTCCTTGAGCACAGTGTTGATATGCGCGACATCCACCCTCGACGGCTTTTGTCTGGTTCAGATCGCAGCGATTGCAGCCCGCCCACCAGGCTGACGTTTGCGCTCCCCAACCGGGAAACAAAGTATCGTTCCTGCTGTGCATAATCATGACCGGAATGGGATCTCGGCACTGAAATGATTCGAGATCTTTTCCGGTCCAACCTGCGGCGCTCGGCGCAATCGCAGCAGGAATCTTTTTTGTCTTATCGAGCACGGCGAGCGCCAGTGAAGCGGTGCCGCCATCAGAATGGCCGGTCATAAACACCCTCTTCTCGTCGATACACCACTCCTTTGCCACGGAGCCGGGGATCGTCCCGGCTTGTTCAATCGCCGGAAAATTCAACTGCCGGTGATCCGCATAGACCACGATAAAGCCGGCGCGAGTGGCTGCAGTCGTGAGGCCTGTAAGCCGCTCAGTCGCCCAACTACTCTGCCCGGCGGGAGCGTAGACCATGAGGAGCGGATGCGCAAAGGTCGCGTCATAGTTGGAGGGTGTCCGCACCATATACCGAATCCCATCAGCCGAGACTTTCCCATCGGTCGCCCCAACGAGACCAACTCGGGCTCCCGCTTCACATCGGGGCGCCGCCAGAGCGCTCGAATAGGCATAGGCTTCTAATTGAGGAGGCGTTTTGTTCTCTGTACAGGCTGTGATGAGGAAGAAGAGACAGGTACAGACACCGATCTGTTGTGCGAGTGGCGCTCTCCGAACGGCCCGGCATTTCAAACCCATGTCAGGCCCGTCCCGGTGACAGTCAATCCGACGAGAACTGATGGAGGAATCAAATCTAACGCATTACAGGATGTTCAAACGAGACATCCAGCAAGGCCGCAGCGAGTGAAGGGCCGAGGCATAGGCTTTCTCACCCACCCGCCCCGAGCAGCCGGAGCCGCTCACTCCCGTCGGGGTATGTTGAGGGTCTAAACGATGCGAGAACGAAGCTGGGGTCTAGTTTCAACATCCTGACTACAGTCCTTTGGCGACGACCTGCTTCCAGAAACTCCAAACATACTGGCCGCCGGAGATATAGCCGAGCACCAGCGAGAGGTACAAGGTGACGGTGCCGGCCAAATGCATATTACCGAGTTCAGCCAACCCTGTTCCTTCCAGGATCAGCAGGATGATCGCCACCACTTGCAGGGCCATCTTGTATTTACCGGTCGTCTCCGCGGCGATGATCATCCCTTCTCCGGCCGCAATGGCGCGGATTCCCGTGACCGCGACTTCCCGCGCGATGATCAACAACACCACCAACGCGCTGACCCGGTCCACGTTCATGAGGAGGATCAGGGCCGACAACACCAGGAGCTTGTCAGCGATGGGATCGAGCAGCTTGCCGAGCTTCGTGACCTGGCCGGTTCGTCTGGCGATAAAACCATCCAGCCAATCGGTCACCGCCGCAACGGTAAAGATAATGGCCGCCGCCAGCGACTGATCGGGCGTAGGATTGACGAAGAAAATGATGAAGGCCGGGATCAAGAGAATGCGGACGAGGGTCAGCAGATTGGGCAGATTGAGCGACTCCGCCCCGATGTCTCGCCACACTTCCAGAACACGGTTCATAGCTTATACTATCCCGTTCTTCAGTAAATCATGCAAATGAATCACACCACGGATAGTTCGACCATCTTCCGTCACCACCAGCGTCGTAATCGAAAAGCGTTCCATCATCTCGACGGCTTTGGCCGCCAGTTCATCGGGTCCGATGGCTTTGGGGTCCTGCGTGGCCAACTCTCTCGCCGTCGTGTTCACCAAATCGGTCCCACGTTGGATGAACCGCCGCAGGTCGCCATCCGTAATCACGCCGACCAGCGCTCCCTCCTGATCAACCACTGTCGTCATGCCGAGCTTTTTCGCCGTCATTTCCAGCATGGCCGCCATGCCACCGACCGAGGCTTGAACCATCGGAACCTCCGATTCGGTATGCATGAGGTCTTTCACCTTCACCAACAACCGCCGTCCCAATGTGCCGCCGGGATGGAACCGCGCAAAGTCTTCTTCCTTGAATTCGCGTTTCTGCAGCAGCGCAATCGCCAACGCGTCGCCCAAGGCCAGCGTGGCCGTCGTGCTAGCAGTCGGGGCCAATCCCATGGGACATGCCTCTTCTTGCACCGAGACATCGAGCGCAACATCGGCATTTTTCGCCAACGTCGAATTCATCCGGCCGGTGAGCGCGATCACCGGAATGCCCAGACGTTTCACATAGGGAAGCAATTGAAGCAATTCTTGCGTCTCGCCGCTGTTGGAAATCGCGACCAGCGCATCCCGTCTGGCCAACATGCCGAGATCGCCGTGCACCCCTTCGGCGGGATGCAGAAAGAACGACGAAGTGCCGGTGCTGGCGAGCGTCGCGGCAATTTTCTGTCCGATGAGGCCCGACTTCCCCATACCAGACACCACAACCTTCCCCTTGCACTGAACGAGCACATCCACCGCTTTGGCAAACTTGGCGTCCAGCCGATCAATCAGCGACTGGACGGCCCGAGCTTCGATTTCCAGCACGCGCCGGCCGTCAGCAAGACTGCCGAGCATCTTCTCGGTCTTCGATATTCGATTGGCTGATTTCACGTTTTTGGCTTTGCCGCGTCGCATATACGCAGGACCCGCTCCAACAAGGACTTCAATTGATGCAACGGTACCATATTCGGCCCGTCCGACAGAGCTGCATCCGGATCTGGATGGACTTCCATGAAGAATCCGTCCACACCCGCTCCGGCCGCCGCACAGGCCAATGGCTCGACAAAATCACGCTGGCCGCTGGACTTCGTCCCTCCTCCGCCCGGCAGCTGCACACTGTGAGTCGCATCGAAGACCACAGGATACCCGAAGCTCCTCAGGATAGGGAAGGACCGCATATCCACGACGAGATTGTTGTAGCCGAACGATGAGCCGCGTTCCGTCAGCACGATCCGCCGGTTGCCGCACTCCTCTATTTTCTTGACGGCATTGCCCATCTCGGTTGGCGAGAGAAACTGGCCCTTTTTCACGTTCACGACCGCTCCGGTCTTGGCGGCGGCGATCAGCAAATCCGTCTGCCGACAGAGAAAGGCCGGAATTTGCAGCACATCCACAACCTTCCCGGCTTCCGTCGCCTGTTCTTCCGTGTGGACGTCGGTCAGAACCGGAAGCGTGAATTGGTCCTTCACTTTCTTGAGTATCGCCAGGCCCTTTTCGATGCCGGGCCCGCGAAACGACGTGATGGATGTCCGGTTGGCCTTATCGAATGACGACTTGAAGATGTATGGAATTCCCAGCGACTTGGTGATCTCTGCAACACGGCCCGCCGTGTCCATGACCAGCTGCTCATTCTCGATCACGCAGGGGCCGGCAATGAGAAACGGCTGCTGCCCTTGACCGACTTTGAACGGACCGATATCAACGAGGTGTGTCATGGCCTACAATCAATGCCCGAGTTTCTTGCGCACCGCCGCCCCCACAAAGCCACTAAATAGGGGATGCGGGCGGTGCGGACGGGAACTGTATTCAGGATGAAATTGAGTACCCAAAAACCAGGGATGATCCTTCAACTCGATGATTTCAACCAGCCGGCCGTCAGGAGACACTCCGCTCAAGACCAGCCCCTTTGCGGTCAGCTGTTCGCGATAGGCGTTGTTGAATTCATAGCGATGGCGGTGGCGTTCACGGACCTCGCTCACACCGTACATTTTCTGGGCCAGCGTCCCCTCGCCGAGCTTGCAGACATACGATCCCAGTCGCATCGTTCCGCCCTTGTTGCTGACGGCATGCTGATCGGGCATCAAATGAATCACCGGGTGTGGCGACTGTTCGTCAAACTCGGCGCTGTTGGCGCCGGCCAGTCCGGCTACATTGCGGGCGAATTCGATGACGGCACACTGCATGCCCAGACACAGACCCAGGAACGGCACCTGACGTTCCCGCGCATACTTGATGGTTGTCACTTTCCCCTCGATCCCTCTCGTTCCGAACCCCCCGGGAATCAGGATACCGTCCGCCTCCCGCAAGATACGCTCCGTACCCAGCCGTTCGACATCCTCCGACTCGATCCAATTGATATTGACCTTGGTTTCATGGTCGATGCCGCCGTGAACCAGCGCTTCTCCCAGGCTTTTGTAGCACTCTTTCAGCCCTACATACTTTCCCACCAGTGCGATGGAAATCTCGTGCTTCGGGCGCTTGATCTTCTGCACCATCGCATCCCACTCGCGAAGATTCGGTTGGCCGGTCTCCAAGTGGAGTTGACGGACGATCAGTTCATCCAATCCCTCTTTTCGGAAGACGATCGGCACTTCATAGATCGTATCGACGTCTTTGGCGGTGATGACGGCATCCTTGTCCACGTTACAAAACATGGCGATCTTGCCCTTGAGTTCCGGGGGAATGTACCGGTCGGTCCGGCATAAGAGAATGTTGGGCTGAATACCGATTTCACGGAGCTTGTTGACGGAATGCTGCGTCGGCTTAGTCTTCAGTTCACCGGCCGTGCCGATGTAGGGCACCAAGGTCAGGTGGACGTACAAGACGTTATCGCGCCCGACATCATACGGCATCTGCCTGATGGCCTCGAGAAACGGCAAGCTCTCGATGTCGCCCACCGTGCCGCCGATCTCGACGATCGTAACATCGATGCCTTTGGAAATGCGCATGATCGCCTGCTTGATCTCATCCGTCACATGCGGCACGACTTGTACGGTTCCGCCGAGATAGTCTCCGCGGCGCTCTTTGGTGATGACCGAGTGATAAATCCTGCCGGTTGTGTAATTGCTTTCCTTGGTCAGCGACAGAGTCGTGAACCGTTCGTAATGTCCGAGGTCGAGATCGGTCTCGGCTCCGTCGTCGGTGACAAAGACTTCCCCGTGTTGATAGGGGTTCATCGTCCCCGGATCGACATTGATGTACGGGTCCAACTTGAGAAACGTGATCTTCAAACCTCGACTTTCGAGAAGATTCCCGATGGACGCGGAAGCCAGGCCCTTCCCAAGTGATGAGACCACTCCTCCGGTCACGAAAATAAACTTGTTCATGGTTGACCTCTCTTGGTCCTCGAACCGCTCTGTGTCAGCCCGGCCGCTGGGATACCACCCCTTGGCTCTTCAACTCACGCTTGAGCGCATCGAATTGCTGGAGCCGGTCCGCAACGTCAGGCACATCCTCCCGCCGATCCACCCGCAGTGATGCGTGTTGGGTTTCCCACACCCGGATAGGAATGCCATAATCCAGCGCGCGAAGTTGCTCAAGCTTTTCGGCGTCCTCCAAACGACTCGTCGGCAAGGCGGCCAGTCGGAGCAATGTTTCCTTCGCATAGATGTACAGTCCCAGATGGATATAATGAAGTCCTCCGATGACCCGCCTCTCCGCTTCATCACGAACGAACGGGATCGGAGCCCGCGAAAAATACAGGGCATTCCCTCGGGCATCTGTCACCACTTTGACCACACCGGGGTTGAGAAGATCCTCTGTCGGGTCCATCACTCGTTTTAACGTACCCACGCCGGCACCGCTGTCGATAAACGGCTCGATCAAATCCGTCAACAGTTCTGAGTTCAACGGGATCTCGTCACCCTGTAAGTTCAAGAAGTAGTCCCCGGCAAATATGCGCGCGACGGCCGCAACTCGGTCCGTCCCCGTCCGACATTCACTGGTGACAAGGATCGCACGCCCTCCAAACCGTTCAACGGCTTGCTTGATACGCTCGTCGTCGGTTGCGACCAACACATCCGAAACAGCGCGGCACGTGACCGCCCGTTCATAGACATGCTGAATCATCGGCTTGCCGTTCAACTCGACGAGCGGCTTGCCTGGAAACCGGGACGAGCCGTACCGAGCTGGAATCACCACCGTGACCGACCGTGACGCTCTATTCATCCCCAAACGCCTCAGACAACTGTTTTGGTGAGATGGTCGCGGTCCCGACCATTCCTACGACGATTCCGGCCGCGTAGTTCGCCATGATCGCTCCGGTCTTGATGCTTGCTCCGGCCGAAAGCGCCATCGCCAGGGTTCCGATGACCGTATCTCCCGCTCCGGTGACGTCATAGACCTGCCTGGCTTTGGTGGGCAAATGCCACGATGCCCCGTCCCCTTCGTACAAACTCATGCCTTTTTCGCCGCGCGTAATCAGGACCGACTGACAGCCGAGACGCTGCCGAATCATCGCTCCCGCTTCGTTGATCGTTTGATTGTCATCCCCGTGCATTCCCGACGCCTGAGTCGCCTCGAGGTGGTTGGGAGTAATGACGGTGACTCCTTTATAGTAGTTAAAATGCTCGACCTTCGGATCAACGATGACGGGAACTCTGCGCAATGACGCGAGACGGGTGAGATCGGACATCAAGGCCGAGGAGATGACTCCTTTGGCATAGTCGGACACGACGATACAGGACAACTCTCGAAGTTTCGATTCCACATGCCGGATTATCTTTCGGCGAAGGGTCGCTTTCAACTCGGTTCGACCCTCAATGTCATACCGCACGATCTGCTGGTTATGCGCAATCACACGACTTTTCCTGGTGGTGGGACGTTCACGATCGATCACAACGCCACCAAGTCCCCCCCGTGTGTGTCGGAGCTCTTTGAGCAATGATTTCCCGCTTTCATCCGCCCCGATCACGCCGCAGAGATGCGCCTTTCCACCCAAAGCCAGAATATTGCTGTAGACGTTGGCCGCCCCGCCCAGCCGGAGGGATTCTGAATCGACATGGACGACCGGGACCGGCGCTTCCGGAGAGATCCGGCTCACCCGCCCCATCACATAGTGATCGAGGATGAGATCGCCGACGACGAGCACCGATGCTTGTGGAAATCGTTGAAGATACTGTCGGAGCGCTTTGGGCGACGAACCTTCCTTCCCGTTGGATTCTTCCCTTGGGAAAGAGGTGCCGCTGCTCTTCTTCACTGAATGGCCTTGGCGAATCGTTCCCACCGGACCCACTCCGTCCAATTTCCCTGACCGTTCCAGGACCAATAGATACGGAACGCCTTCCCTCGAATCTTTTCTTCACGCACATATCCCCAGAACCGACTGTCCAGACTTTGGTCGCGATTGTCGCCCATCACGAAATAGGATCCTTCGGGGACCGAGACCGGCCCAAAATTATCACGGGGGTTGATGGTGCTGTCGATGATGCCGGGGTCGATTCGTTGTGTAAAGGCCTTGTCGTCGAGCGGCTGGCCATTGACGAGCACGACTTTGTTCCGAAGCTGCACGGTATCGCCCGGCAGCCCCACGATGCGTTTGATGAAATCTTTTTCTTCGTCTTCGGGGAAACGGAATACGACGATATCCCCGCGTTGCGGCTTGCCGAACGTGATGACCGTCTGAGAGGTATAACAATTGACCGGAGGAAAATTCCATTGCAGTTTGCAGTCCGTCGGCCACTGAAGCCCATACGAGAGCTTGCTCACTAAGATGTGATCGCCGATCAGCAAGGTCGGAATCATCGATCCCGAGGGAATCTTGAATGCCTGTACCACGAACACGCGGATCGCGAATGCCAGCAGCATGGCCACCACAATGGCTTCCGCATACTCGCGGACGATGGACTTACGCTCCGCTCGGCCCGCGTTCTCCTCGAGCTTGGTTCCGGAAAGCGAGGCCTGCTCTCCGGCGCGCGGAGAACCGGGCAACTTCTCGACATTCCTCTGATTCTGCTCGAGGCTCATTCGTCTCCGACTCTCAAGATGGCCAAGAAGGCTTCCTGCGGAACCTCGACACTGCCGACCGCTTTCATACGCTTCTTCCCTTCCTTCTGCTTTTCTAGCAACTTCCGTTTCCGCGTGATGTCGCCGCCGTAGCACTTCGCTGTCACGTTCTTTTTCATCGCCCCAATCGTTTCGCGCGCAACAATCTTGTTGCCGATCGCCGCTTGTATTGCGATTTCAAACATCTGACGCGGGATCAGCTCCTTCATCTTTTCCGCAAGTTGACGCCCTCGCTGATACGAGCGCTCCTTGTGCGTGATGAAGGACAGAGCATCGACAGCCTCGCCATTCAACAAGATATCGAGCTTGACGAGTTCGGACTCGCGATACCCGATCAGTTCATAGTCGAGCGAGGCATAGCCCTGCGTGCGCGACTTGAGCTTATCGTAGAAGTCGAGAATCACTTCATTGAGCGGCAGCTCGTAGCTGATTACGACCCGCGTCGGATCGAGAAAGTGGATGTCCCGCTGAATGCCACGTCGCTCTTGGCACAGTTGTAGAATTGCGCCCATATACCGTTCGGGCGTGATCACCGTCGCCAGAATGAACGGCTCTTCAAATGTAGTGATGTTGTTTGGAGGGGGCAATTCAGATGGATTGTCAATCTCCAGCTTATCGCCCTTTGTCGTGGTCACATGATAGACCACGGTAGGAGCCGTGGTAATGAGCGTCAGGCCGTACTCCCGCTCCAATCGCTCCTGGATGATTTCCATGTGCAGCAAGCCTAGGAACCCGCAGCGAAACCCGAAGCCGAGCGCCAGCGAGGTTTCAGGCTCGTAGACGAACGAGGAATCGTTCAATCGCAGTTTAACGAGCGCATCCCGCAAATCCTCGTACTTTGCGGTGTCCGTTGAGTAGAGGCCGCAAAACACCAACGGCTTGACTTCTTTGTAACCGGGAAACGGAGCGGCAGTGGGAGTAACGGCATCCGTCAACGTATCGCCGATTTTGACATCGGCCACTTCTCTCATGTTGGCACACAAGTATCCGACCTCGCCCGTCATCAGCTCGGACTTTTTCGTGCGTTTGGGAGTAAACTGGCCGACTTCCATCACCTCAAACGTCCGGTCATTCGACATCACCTTGATCTTCATTCCCGGCCGGATCGACCCGTCCACGAGTCTAATCAAGACGATCACACCCTGGTAATTGTCGAACCAGGAGTCGAAGATGAGCGCTTTGAAGGGGGCCTGCGGATCACCGGAGGGAGGAGGAACGCGCGCAATGATCGCCTCCAAAACGGCCGGTACACCCTTCCCTTCCTTTGCACTGATGGGAAGGGCATCGGCAGCTTCGAGTTGCAACACCTCCGAGATGGAATGCTTCGTCCCCTCGACGTCCGCGCTTGCCAAATCGATTTTGTTGATGACCGGAATAATGGCGAGGTTGTTGGCCATCGCCAAATTCACATTGGCGATCGTCTGTGCCTGCACACCTTGAGTGGCATCCACCAGCAACAGCGCACCTTCGCAAGCCGCTAAGCTCCGGGAGACTTCATAGGTAAAGTCGACATGCCCCGGCGTATCGATCAAATGCAAGGCATACGTCATCCCATCCTCGGCCTTGTACCGGATCGCCACTGCGTGGGCCTTGATCGTAATGCCACGTTCCCGCTCGAGGTCCATGGCATCGAGGATCTGGTCTTTCGCCTCTCGAGCAGTGACTGCGCCAGTAGCTTCTAGGAACCGGTCAGCGAGGGTTGATTTGCCGTGATCGATATGAGCGATAATTGAAAAATTGCGTATAAGGCTTTGCAAATCCTAGCTCATTCGTGAACATCGGTTTATTATAAATACTGCCTCCCAGGTTGTCAAAGTAATCGCCCGCCCTTATAATCACGCGCCGCGCCCGACGAAGCTCTCGTCCATCATCCGTCACGCATCAACCGTGTTATGAACCAGACGATATCCTTTACTATCCACGAATGACCGTTGACGCCTGACGCCTTTCGATCTCCATGGCACGAAAACCCTCAACCCGGCAACTCGTCGAATGGGACCATCGATACGTCTGGCATCCGTTCACGCAAATGCAGGAATGGGAACAGGAAGCACCCCTCATCATCGAGCGCGGCAAGGGGTCCTATCTCATCGATACAGAGGGCAAGACATATCTCGATGGCACCTCGTCCATCTGGGTGAATCTGCACGGGCATCGACATCCGGTCCTTGACCGTGCCCTCAAGCAGCAACTCGACAACATCGCCCACTCGACGTTCCTCGGCCTCTCCAATCCCCCGGCCATCGAGCTGGCCCGCGAGTTGATCCGGATCGCGCCGAAAGGACTTACCCGCGTCTTCTATTCCGACAACGGTTCTACGGCGGTCGAGGTCGCGCTCAAGATGGCCGTTCAATACTGGCAGCAGGGACACCCTGATGCCGGCCAAAAGAACACCTTTCTTCATCTGAAACTGGCGTATCACGGAGATACGATCGGCGCCGTGAGCGTCGGGAACATCGAGGTCTTCCATTCGCGGTTCAAACCGTTGCTCTTTCCGACCTTAGAGGCGGAACCGCCCTATTGCTACCGTTGTCCCTTGAACCTCACCTATCCGTCGTGCCGCTTGGCCTGCGTTGACCCGATCGAGAGAATCCTCAAGACCCGCCACCGCGAGTTGGCCGGCTTCATCATCGAACCATTGATGCAAGCGGCCGCCGGCATGATCCCTCAGCCGCCCGGCTATCTGAAACGCATCCGCGAGCTCTGCACCAAATACGATGTCTTGTTAATTGCCGACGAAGTCGCGACGGGATTCGGTCGCACCGGCAAGATGTTCGCGTGCGAGCACGAGGGAATCACCCCGGATCTGATGGCGATCAGCAAGGGGCTTACCGGCGGATACATGCCGCTCGCCGCGACATTAACGACGGATACAATCTACCGAGCCTTTTTCGGAACCTACGCTGAGTTCAAGAGTTTCTTTCATGGACACAGTTTTACCGGCAATCCGCTGGGCTGTTCCGTGGCCCTCGCAAATCTCCAAGTCTTTCGCCAGGAAAAGACGCTCCCCAAATTATCGGCCAAGATCAAAGCCTTGGCGCTCTGGATGAAGCGACTGGCCGAGACGTCTCATGTCGGCGACATCCGTCAGCAAGGGTTCATGGTGGGAATCGAATTGGTCCGAGATAAGAAGGCCAAAGAGCCGTATCCGTTGGATGCCAAAGTCGGTCACCGTGTCGCATCGATCGCCCGTTCGAAAGGACTCATCACCCGACCCATCGGAAACGTGCTCGTGCTCATGCCGCCACTATCAACGACCTCCGAGGATTTGAAGAAAATGGTAGAAATTCTGCAAGAATCCATAGACACTCTGCTCAGCGATGGAGCATCACTGTGACCTCCTCGGAAGTCGTGTGAACCAAAACCGGCCCCATGCAAACCTGTGATTTTCTCGTCATCGGTGGCGGAGTCATCGGCCTCAGCGTCGCCCGTGAACTCCGCAGACGCCGTCCTGACACCCGTGTGTTATTGATTGAAAAGGAGCCGGCGTGCGGTGCCCACGCCAGTGGGCGCAATAGCGGCGTACTTCACGCAGGCTTTTATTATTCCCCCGACAGCCTTAAAGCGAGGTTTACGCGTCTTGGAAACGAGCGGCTGACCGCCTACTGTGACGAGAAACGAATTGCGCTCAATAAGTGCGGGAAGCTCGTCGTCGCGAAGGATGCAGCCGACTTGCCTTCTCTCGACGAATTGCTCCGCCGCGGCCAAGCCAATGGGATTGAACTGCAAGCCATCACAGAAGCAGAGGCCAAGTCTATTGAACCTCGCGTCAAGACATACCAAAGAGCTCTGTTCTCACCCCGCACCTCGACGGTCAACCCGCTCCAGGTCATCGAAGCGATGCAGCAGGATGCGATCCGTGAAGGCATTCAGGTTCAGTGCGGCAGAGCCTATCGAGGACGAGACGACAAACGAGTTCGTACCGACCATGACACCATTGAAGCCGGGTACGTCGTGAACGCCGCAGGTCTCTACGCTGATAAGATTGCCATGGACTATGGCTTCTCACAGAAGTATCGGATTCTGCCTTTCAAGGGACTTTATCTGTACTCTGACGAGCCGCCTGGCGCCATTCGCACCAATATTTACCCTGTTCCGGATCTCAGAAACCCGTTCCTGGGTGTCCACTTCACCATCACAGCCGACGGAAAGGCCAAAATTGGCCCAACGGCGATTCCGGCGCTGTGGCGCGAAAACTACGAAGGGTTCGGGAATTTCAACCTGGGTGAGCTGATCGAGGTTGCGAGCCGAGGGCTCGGTCTGATGACGGGAGCGGGATTTGACTACCGACGATTGGCGATTGAAGAAATCGCCAAATACTCGATGAGCAAAATGGTATCGCTTGCCTCGGTACTTGCGGAAGGAGTGGAGGAGCGGAACTATCGCAAATGGGGTCGTCCGGGAATCAGGGCCCAACTGCTCGACATCACCAAGAAAAAGCTTGAAATGGATTTCGTCTTGGAGGGAGACGACCGATCCATGCACGTGCTCAATGCCGTCTCTCCGGCCTTTACCTGTTCACTCCCCTTTGCAAGCTATGTCTGCGATCACATCGACCGGGCGGTCAGCTGACCTGCGTCAACAGAGCCGTATCTCTTCGCCCACGCCCACTTGCAGATAACGGGCCGCGTTATCTTCCTGCAGAAAGATTTCCAGGTTGCCGCTGCTGTTGATCAGGGCGGATGGACTCTCGTAGTCCCCTTGACTGTAACTTCCCACCAATTCGCCGATGACGTGCGTTCCGATATGGATCTCGATCTTCGAGACTCCCATGGTCGATTGAAATTCCCGCACCTGCTTCGCGGTGACATTGGATATGAGATTGCCGAATCGGTCGACGTAATCGATCCGTCCGATTAAGGCGTGACCGTCTTGTTGAGGCATCCAAATGAGGCTCTTCACCGGATCACTGATGACGGGGCCAAAAAACGACGCGGGCTCGCCGTTCGCAAGCATCGCGGCGACCGGCGCGAACAGGTCCCGGCCGTCAAACGTGGTCCCCTCCGAAGGAAGACGATACCGCTCATGCTCGATCTGCCGGATCTTCACATGGTGTTCGTTCTGCAATACTCGGCTCAGCAATCCATTGTCCGGCGCCAGGAAACTATAGCGCGACGTTGTCGCAAGGATCGCCCGCCTGGCGCTTCCTACGCCGGGGTCCACGACACAGACGTAGATCGTCCCTTCCGGGAAATAGCGGTAGCAGGCCTCCAGCACATAGGCGGCCTCGTCGATTTGATGAGAAGGAATCTGATGGGAGATATCGACGACCTTGGCGTTGGGATTCATGCTCAGGATCACACCCTTCATGCTGGCGACAAACCAATCGTGCTCGCCAAAGTCTGTCAGCAGGGCAATGAGAGGGCGTGCCTCGGGCACGTCAGCATTCCTCGAACTTGATCTCCACTACCTCATATTCGACCATCTTGACGGGAGTCTTCACTTCAACAAAATCTCCGACCCGCTTCCCGATCAACGCACGACCGACAGGGGACTGGACTGAGATCTTGTTGAACTTCATATCGGCTTCGTCCTGACCGACCAGCGTATACTGCTTCTTTGCCTGGGATTCCTGCTCGATCACCAGAACGGTCGCGCCGAACACGATGGTCTCGCTGGTACGTCCCGCAACTTCCACCACCCGGGCCTCGGCCAACTTGGTCTCGAGCTCGGAAATGCGCGATTCGATAAATCCTTGACGTTCTTTGGCGGCGTCGTATTCGGCGTTTTCGCTGAGATCGCCGTGCGCTCTGGCTTCCGCGATCGCTTCGATCACTTTGGGCCGCTCGATCTTGCGCAAGCGGTCCAGTTCCGCCTTTAACGCGTCATAGCCTTTCTTGGTAATCGGTGTCGGCATGCTCTACTTGCTCCTGAACGACTTACGCCCGATGATATTCTTGCAATGTGCGAATCGCCAGATCCTTTTTCATGATCGCTTCGATTCCCATCACCGCCGCATAGGCTCCTCGCATCGTCGTAAAATACGGGATGCCGCGATGTAGCGCTTCCCGCCTGATCGACAATGAGTCGACATGCGCCGAAGCGGTCCGTACGGTATTGACCACAAGGGCCACCGAACCGTTCTTAATATGGTCCACGATATGCGGCCGCCCCTCGTTTACCTTGTTGACGACCTCCACATCAAGACCATGGTGACGCAAGTATTCGGCCGTCCCGCTGGTCCCCTGGATATGCATCCCAAGCTTACTCAGGTGTCGCCCCACTTCAAGCGCGGCTGGACGATCGGATTCTTTCACGCTGATGAACGCCGTACCCGACGTCGGCAGCACCGCCCCGGCCCCTGCTTGCGATTTCGCGAAGGCCCACCCAAAATCACCATCGATGCCCATCACCTCCCCGGTCGACTTCATTTCCGGACCCAGCAGCACATCGACACCGGGAAATTTATTGAACGGAAACACGGCTTCTTTGACCGAGAAGTGCTTCGGCGGTGGAGCGTCGGTAAAGCCCAGTTCCGTGAGGGTTCTTCCCATCATCACCTTCATGGCCAATTTCGCCAATGGCACGCCGATCGCTTTACTGACGAAGGGCACAGTGCGGGACCCTCGAGGATTCACCTCAAGGACATATATGGTCCGGCCCTTAACGGCAAACTGCGCGTTCATCAGCCCAACGACGCCGAGTTCCCTCGCCAGCACGCACATTTGCCGCTCGATCTCGCGCACAATATCCTTATCCAAGGTATACGGAGGCAGCGAGCAAGCCGAGTCGCCGGAATGGACGCCGGCTTCCTCAATATGTTCCATAATGCCTGCCACGACCACGGTTTCACCGTCCGAAATCGCGTCGGCATCGACTTCGATGGCATCCGCGAGATACCTGTCGATCAACACGGGATGATTGGGTGATGCCTTGACCGCCGAGTGCATGTATTCCAGGAGACCCGCTCGGTCGTAAACGATCTGCATCGACCGTCCACCCAACACATAGGAAGGACGTACCATGACCGGATAGCCGATCCCTTCGGCAATCTGCACGGCTTCGTCCACTGATCGAGCCGTCCCGCTTTCGGCCTGGCGTAAGCCCAGCCTATTCAGAAGCTCTCGAAAGCGTTCCCGGTCTTCCGCCAGATCGATGGCATCAGGGCTGGTCCCGAGAATCTTCACCCCCGCTCTTGAGAGCGGAAGCGCAAGTTTCAACGGCGTCTGCCCCCCGAACTGCAGGACCACTCCGATCGGTTGTTCGCGCTGGATGATATTGAGCACGTCCTCATGCGTCAGCGGTTCGAAGTACAGCCGATCCGACGTGTCATAATCGGTACTCACGGTTTCCGGGTTGCAGTTCACCATGATCGTGTCGATGGCTTCCTCTCGAAGCGCCATCGCCGCGTGGACGCAACAATAGTCGAATTCAATCCCCTGACCGATTCGGTTGGGACCTCCACCGAGAATCACCACCTTTTGCCGGTCTGACGGCCGGGCTTCACACTCACGCCCGTAGGTGGAATAGAGATACGGCGTCTGCGCCTCAAATTCCGCGGCGCAGGTATCGACGCGCTTATAGGTGACCCCTCGCCCCGCTTGCTCCGTACGCGCTTTTCTGACCGCTTCCGCCTCGCATCCGAGCAACCGCGCGATCCGATCATCGGAGAATCCAAGTTCCTTGGCGTTCCAGAGTAATCCACCGCTCAGAACGACATCAGGGATGGCGGCATGCTCGACCAGCTTCCGCTCGAAATCGACCAACTCTCTCACTTGCTCCAGAAACCAGGGGTCGACCTTTGTCGTCGCGAACAGCTCTTCATTCGTCAATCCCATCCGCATGCCGTCGGCCAGGTACCAGAGTCGTTCCGGAAGCGGTGTGCGCAGCTTACGGCCCAGCTTGTCGGCCGCGGCTTGACGGTCAAACTCAGCCGGGATACCTCGATCGAGTCCGAACCGTGAGACTAATCCGTCGAGGTCCAACTCCAGAGAGCGAATGGCCTTCTGCAAGGACTCCTTAAATGTGCGCCCGATCGCCATGACCTCACCGACAGACTTCATCTGCGTGGTTAACGTCGGATCGGCTCCCTTAAACTTCTGAAACGCAAAGCGCGGAATCTTGACCACGACATAGTCGATCGCCGGTTCAAAAGACGCTTTGGTCACTCCGGTGATGTCGTTGGTGATCTCATCCAACGTATAACCGATCGCGAGCTTGGCGGCGATTTTGGCGATCGGAAATCCGGTCGCCTTCGACGCCAATGCGGAACTCCGAGACACCCGTGGATTCATTTCAATGACCACCATCTCGCCGTTTGCCGGATTGATGCCGAACTGAATGTTCGATCCTCCCGTATCGACCCCAATCTCTCGGATGATTCGAAGCGCCGCGTCCCGCATCCGTTGATATTCTTTGTCGGTCAGCGTCATCGCAGGCGCGACGGTGATGCTGTCTCCCGTGTGCACGCCCATAGGGTCGAAGTTCTCAATGGGACATATGATCACGACATTGTCTTTTAGGTCGCGCATGACCTCGAGTTCATACTCTTTCCACCCGATGACCGATTCCTCGATCAGCACTTGGCTGACCGGACTCATGGCCAGCGCCCAATCGATCAGCTTCTCGAATTCCTCCCGATTGTAGGCGATATTTCCCCCGGTCCCCCCCATCGTAAACGATGGCCGAATGATCGCCGGAAAACCGACCGTTTCCAGGATGGCGACGGCCTCCTGTCGAGTGTGCGCGGTCCCGCTCTTCGGTACTCGCAGACCGATTCGTTGCATCGCCTGTTTGAACGCTTCCCGATCCTCTGCTTTATGAATGGCCTCCGCCGAGGCGCCGATGAGCGAGACGTTATACTTCCCAAGCACCCCTCGCTTGACCAACCCCATGGTGGCATTGAGAGCCGTTTGCCCGCCCATCGTCGGTAACAACGCATCGGGGCGCTCGCGGTCGATCACCCTTTCAAGCACATCCAAGGTAATCGGCTCCACATACGTTCGATCGGCCATTTCCGGATCCGTCATGATCGTCGCCGGATTACTGTTGATAAGGATGACGCGATAGCCTTCCGCCTTGAGCGCCTTGCAGGCCTGGGTACCGGAATAGTCGAACTCACACGCTTGACCGATGACGATCGGACCGGAACCGATCATGAGGATTGACTGAATGTCCGTCCGTTTTGGCATAGTGTCTCGTGATAGTCGGATCAGCTGGATGGAAGCACAGGCCCAATCTTCGGCTGATAGGGAGTCGGAGAGGGCCCCTCGTCCCCGTGCGCTGCGTGGTAATATTTCAAGGCCTCAGGGAGCCAGCTTTCGATCTGGTTGATGCGCGCCAGATCGGAAGGGTGAGTAGATAGAAATTCCGGGATATTGTGCTGCGATCGAAAGCAGACCTTGTCGATCATTTGCCGGGGGCACCCGCTCATCCGTTCCCAAAAAGGCACCGCCTCACGAGGGTCATAACCGGCCTGCGCCATCAATCGGAGTCCGATGTAGTCGGCTTCCGATTCCTGTTTTCGGCCAAACGGTAATGACACCCCTACCCCATATGCGCTCATGGCAGCCATGGCGGCATCCGGACGGCCGGCGGCAGCCCCGGCGGCAAGGGCGCCGAGTTGTCCGACCGTTTCGAGAATCCCCCGACTGTAGCGCTCCGCCCCGTGGCGCTGAAGCGCATGCGCCACTTCGTGCCCGATCACGGTCGCCAAGCCGTTTTCATTCTTGGTGATCTTCAAAATCCCCGTGAAGACGGCCACCTTGCCGCCCGGGAGAGCGAATGCGTTGATCGTGCGATCATCCCGAATGACAGCGAACTCCCATTGATATTCGGGTTTATGGGCGACGGCGGCAATGCGATTGCCGACCCGGTTGACCAGCTCGTTCAATTCAAGGTCCTCGCTGACCGGAGCTTGGCGCAGCAACTCCCTATATGCGCCAATACCCATCGCAATTTCTTTCTCCTCGGAGATGTAGATAAACTGATCACGCGCCGTTCCCGGGGCGCGAACACACCCCGCCAGGGCCGAGAATAGGCCGCCTGCTGCCCCCATCCTCAGGAGGCAAGACAACCCCAGTATCCCTCGAACGCCGTGCAGAATCAGCGCGCGCCGACCGATGGATCTCGAGAATACGATGTCGGTCTCCTGACCTTCGTGCTGCGCCATCCCAATTCCCTACATCGAAGCCGATCATCATTATAGTACCAGGCATGAGATCGGCGCTCTTTCCTACGGCATCCACAAGTACATGAATTGCGGGGTTCCCCCTTTGACGAACGACATCAGGTCGAGATCGGCGAGACCCGCCAATCCGCCGGGCGCCAGCATCTTGGAATACATATTGTTGGAATACTCACCGGGACGTTGATACGTCACGACCCGGGCTTCCGTCAGCCCGGCTTTCTTCTTGGCTAACTCAACGGCATCTTCCAGGTAGCCGATTTCATCGACTAAACCAGCCGCTTTTGCCTGCTCGCCGGTATAAATCCGCCCGTCCGCCAAGCGCTTGATCTGCTCCATCTGCAAGTTGGAGCGGCCCTCCTGCACGATGGTCAAGAATCGCTGATAAAACGAATCGATCAATCCCTGAAAGATCGCCCGTTCTTCCGTCGTCATGGTCCGAAACGGTGAGCCCATGTCCTTGCGTGGTCCCGATGTGACCGCCGTCGCCTCGACTCCCACTTTTTCCAACAGCCCCCGCGCGTTCATCGTGAGCATGATGACGCCGATGCTCCCGGTCACGGACGAAGGGTGGGCCATCACCGTGTCAGCGGCTGCTGCAATATAGTACCCGCCCGACGTCCCCAGGTCCATGATAGAGGCGATAATCGGGATCTTCCGAGTCGCTTTGAACGTCTTGAGTTCGTGATAAATAATATCCGACGCCGTCACCGTTCCCCCAGGCGTGTTGATGCGGAGCACGACGGCTTTGACGTTCTCGTCCTTTGCCGCGCGTGTCAGCTGTTCTTTCACGCTCGCAATCATACTGGGGATGGGCCGGAATCCCTCCTTCTCCTGAGAACTGATCATTCCGGAGATCTCGACCAGCAGCACCTTGGCCTTTCCCGTTCCATCCACCTGGGCTTCTTGCAAAGGCCCGGGACCGGGAAACAGTGGAAAGTTGAACGTACAGCCGGACAGCAAGAGTCCAAACACTCCCATCACAATATGATTACGCATGATGATTCTCCATGAGTCGCACAAATTCATCGAACAAGTAGGCGGCATCATGCGGACCCGGTGCCGCCTCCGGGTGATATTGGACCGAAAAGACCGGATGATCGAGACACACCATCCCTTCAACCGAGTGATCATTCAAGCTGACGTGGGTGAGCGAGAGTGTTCCGAACCGCGTGTCGATCACCGGAGGAACCTTCGGGACTTCCAGCAGAGACGCAGGACCGTGCACCGCGAAATTATGGTTCTGCGAGGTAATTTCGACCTTTCTCGTGCGAAGATCCATGACGGGATGATTGGCTCCATGGTGACCGAATTTCAATTTGTATGTTTTGAGGCCGAACGCCAAACCGAGAATCTGATGCCCCAAACAAATGCCGAAGATCGGATAGCGCCCGATCAGCTGCTCCACCGCCCGGGCCGCATAGGGAACGCCCTCAGGATCACCCGGACCGTTTGAGAGGAAAATGCCGTCCGGCTGGAGTGCCTCGGCTTCTGCCGCAGATGTTGCGGCGGGCACGACCGTCACGCGGCAACCGACATCGACCAATCGCCTGAGGATATTGTGTTTGATACCGAAGTCATAGGCAACGACGTGCCATCTCCGAGAGCTTTCCTTATCCCGACCGTTCGCAGTGGGCACCGGTACCCAATCCTCGGTTCCCGCCGTCCACTCATATGCGTGCGTGCATGTCACTTCGGCGGCCAAATCCCGACCGATGATGCTTGGAGCCTGCCGAGCTCGGCCGACCGCCCGTTCATGATCGAGATCAAGATGTGTGATGACTCCCTGTTGTGACCCATGTTCGCGCAGGTGTCTCGTCAAGGCTCTGGTATCGATTCCCTCGATCGCGACGACCTTCGCCTCCATCAATGACTCTTGAAGAGTGTGCTTGCTCCGCCAGTTACTGACAAGGCGGCTGGCTTCCATGACCACAAACCCTTCCGCCCATGATCGACGGGATTCCACGTCTTCCGGCGTCACGCCATAGTTGCCGATTTGCGGACAGGTCATCGTAATGATCTGCCCTTTGTACGACGGATCAGTCAGTATTTCTTGATAGCCGGTCATGGCCGTGTTGAAGACGACTTCTCCGAGCGCTTCGCCTTCAAAGCCAAGCGCACGGCCTTCGAACACGGTTCCGTCTGCCAGTGCCAGCAATGCTTTTTTCATAGCCCTCTTCCATCCTGGTCGAGCGAGTACTTCGCCCTGATGCCGATGAGCAACAGGCCCAATACGAGATTGATCATATACAGCGTCCGAATCGGCATCAGCACACGAAACAGCGCCTCCAACGCCGCCTTCTTAGCTGTCTCATCCTTCGTCGCGAATGCCTGCGCTTGAAGAGCGGCGGCGTTTGGGTGCAGCACCACGATAATGCCTCCGGCAATTACCACCATGACGGCCAACACAATCATCTCACTCCGGCTGACCGCGACCGTTGGATCCCCGCTCCACCATCGAAGCCATGCGGCGGCACAGAGAATGACGCCGGCTCCGATGACGAAACGATGGTACCCTTCGAACGCTCGTGTCAAAAACATCCCTCCGGAATCCTGCCCTCCGAAGGTATTGAACACGGCCGGGATCACCGCTCCACTCAATACGACCATTCCTCCGACCCAGACAGCGAGCGCCAACCACTCCAGCGTGCGACAGCCGACCATCCCCCAATGGGGCACGCGCCGCACCGTGCTATCGCTCCCCGGCACCAGCCTCGAACACGAGTCGACCACCGATGATGGTGGTCGTCACCCGCCCCTTCACCTTCCACCCTGCAAAGGGTGTATTTCGGCTCTTTGAACGGAACTTGGCCGGGTCTACCTCCCATTGCTCCTGCGGATCGACAATCACCACATCGGCATCCGCGCCGACGGCCAGGGTGCCTTTCTTAAGTCCGAACGCCGCGGCTGGAGCGGAGGTCAGCTTCTGCACCGCTTGCTCCAGCGACAGAACCCCTTCCTCCACCAATCCCAACGTCAACGGCAGTGCCGTCTCGAGTCCGACAATCCCGAATGGGGCCTCGGTAAAATCCTGCTGCTTCTCCTGCGTGGCATGGGGCGCATGGTCGGTCGCGATGACATCGATGGTGCCGTCGCGCAATCCTTCCTTGATCGCCTGAACATCAGCCCATGTGCGAAGCGGCGGATTCATCTTCGCGTGAGTGTTGTAGCCGCGCACCAGCTCTTCCGTGAGCATGAAGTGATGGGGACAGGCTTCCGCCGTCACATGGATGCCACGCGCTTTTGCCTCCCGTACCATTCGGACCGACCCGGCGGTGCTGATATGCGCGAGATGCAGACGCGCCCCGGTCAATTCCGACAGCGAAAGATTGCGCGCAACCATCACATCCTCGGCCGCTGCGGGAATACCCGGCAATCCGAGCTCGGTCGAGATCAACCCCTCATTCATGCAACCGCCCTCTGCCAGGTGCAGATCTTCGCAATGGTCCACGACTGTGAGATCGAATGCCAGGGCATATTCCATCGCTCGCCGCATGACCAGACTGTTCATCACGGGCTTGCCGTCGTCTGAAATCGCAACGCAGCCGGACCGCCGTAAGTCACCGATCTCCGCCAGTTCCTTGCCTTCCGACCCTTTCGTAATGGCGCCGACCGGCAGCACGTTTGCCAGACCAGCCAGCCGAGCCCGTTCCAGAATAAATTCGGTGACGGCTTGATTGTCGTTCACCGGGTTCGTGTTGGGCATGCAACAGACGGTCGTAAATCCACCCGCGACGGCTGCGGCACTGCCGCTCTGAATCGTTTCCTTGTACTCGAATCCAGGCTCCCGAAAGTGGACGTGCAAATCAACGAACCCGGGCATCACAAGCTTCCCGTCGGCTTGAAAAGTCTTGCTACCTACCGGCGCCGAAAGATTCGGACCCAGCGCGGCAATCTTGCCGCTATCGATCAGCACGTCGGCTACTCCGACGAATCTATCTGGGTCAATGACACGACCACCCTTGATCAGGATCGACACAATACAATCCTCACTCTTAATTGGTTATCAGCATAAGTTAATGTAAGGCTTGATAGATGTGAGGACCATGGTGGAGGGCTTTTGCGGCATCCTCAATTTACTCCTGACATGAGGTACAAAATTCCCATTCGCACCGCAACCCCGTTCGCCACCTGGTCCAGAATCACCGAAGACAAGCTATCAGCGACATCCGGCGCAA
Organism: Nitrospira sp. BO4; assembly: GCA_030144965.1. Taxonomy (GTDB): domain Bacteria; phylum Nitrospirota; class Nitrospiria; order Nitrospirales; family Nitrospiraceae; genus Nitrospira_D. The sequence goes on along the minus strand of JAMPUU010000026.1, from coordinate 353,078 downwards.
TTTCCACTCCCCGATTAATCGGACCCGGATGCATGACGATAGCTCCGGTGTCGGCCAGCCGCACTCGTTCGGCGGTCAAGCCATAGAGCCGGGAGTACTCCCGGATCGTGGGAAACAGGGCGCGTCCCTGTCGCTCCAACTGGAGACGAAGCATCATAATGACGTTCGTCCCGCGAAGACCTTCATCCATATCGTAGTACACTTTCGCTCCCAGCTTTTCGACGCCGCAGGGCATCATCGTCGGCGGGCCCACCAGCCGAACTTCGGCGCCAAGCTTGGTGAGCGCATAAATGTTGGAGCGCGCCACGCGACTGTGCGACACATCTCCAACGATCGCCACACGCAGCCCCCGAAAATTCATTCCTCGTTGCCGGATCGTGTACAAATCGAGCAGCGCCTGTGTCGGGTGTTCATGCCACCCATCGCCGGCGTTGATGACGGATGACTTGACGCCATGCGCCAGCGTTTCAGCGGCACCGGCCGAGGAATGACGCAGGACGATGATGTCGGCCTGCATCGCTTCGATATTCCGAGCCGTGTCGAGCAGCGTCTCCCCCTTCACTACGCTGCTGGAGGAGGGAGAAAAGTTGATCACGTCGGCGCTCAGTCGCTTGGCCGCCAGCTCAAAAGACGTACGGGTTCTCGTACTCGGCTCAAAGAAAAGATTCACCACCGTCTTGCCTCGGAGAGCCGGCACTTTCTTGATTTCGCGGCCGGTCACTTCCTTGAAGGAATCCGCCGTTTCCAGGATGAGGGTGATCTCATCCACAGATAACGGTGCGAGACTCAACAGGTCTTTGCGTTTGAGGCTCATGAGATCCTCCGCTCTCGCAGGACGTTGAAAGAAGCCGCCGGCTTCGTTCTCGCATCGCTCACAGGCTCAACGTACAGAACAACGTACGCCTCGCCGCTTCGCTCACTGCGGCCTCGGCATCGACTTCTTTGAACGTTCTGCCGGATGATTCTTCCTTGCATGAGAATTCCGTTTCACTCTCCTAACCCCTATGCTTTTAAGATGACCACCCGGTCATCTTCACGAGCTTCATCCAGTAACACTTGAACTTGTTCGTCCCGAGAGGTCGGCAAGTTCTTTCCGATGTAATTGGCCTTGATCGGCAACTGACGATGGCCGCGATCGACCAAGACCGCCAGCTGAATTTCTTCGGGCCGTCCGAGATCCATGAGTCCATCCATGGCCGCCCGAATCGTCCGTCCTGTAAACAGGACATCGTCCACGAGCACCACCACTTTGTTCGTCATATCGAAGGGCACGGAAGTCTTTCTCAGGATCGGCTGATTCTTCCGCAATGCCAGATCATCACGATATAAGGTAATGTCCAACTCACCGATCGGCACTTGGACACCTTCGATACTTTGGATACGCTTGACGAGCCGATGAGCGAGATGCACGCCGCCCGTCCGTATACCGACCAGCGCCAAGTCCTTCACCCCTTTGTTGCGCTCCACAATCTCGTGTGCGATGCGTATCATGGCGCGGGAGATGTCCCCGGCATCCATGATCAGCTTCTCGTCTTTTCGTTCTGTCGATTTGTTCGCGGGAGTCGTCATGGTCAGCGTGACCGCACGAGCAGATTCGGATTTTGAGCACAAAAAAACCTCCTCACCGCAGTGTGTGAGAAGGTCCAGTTAAAACCGGCCAAGGCCGGACTGTGATTCATCATTTACTCCTTGCTCACCTCACTGGATGAGCGTTAAAGGTTTACAAATTGTACTGAACCACTCTATCAGTGTCAAGCACTCGAGGTCGGTGCGACCTCGGTCGTGGTGTATGAGATCAATGAAGAACCTCGAATCGCGTGACCTAACGGGATGATTCAATGAGAGGCTTGAACGGCGGGTGGTTTCGAATCATGGTTTTTGGCTCACTCCTGGCGACCTCGGCCTGCACACAAGCGGCCTTCACCGCCGCCAATCTTCCCACCCACTTAGCCGAGATGACTGTTGAGCATGATCTGGCATATGGCTCTGAGCCTTTGCAGAAACTCGATCTGTATCTGCCTACCGATACCAATGGGAAGCAATTCGATGTGATCGTGTTCCTCTACGGTGGACGTTGGACATATGGGACGAAGGAGGATTATCGGTTCATCGGGGCGACATTTGCCGCCAGAGGATTCCTGGTCGTCATTCCCGACTACAGAAAGTATCCCCACGTGCGTTTTCCAGCGTTCGTCCAAGACAGCGCCAAGGCTCTCTCCTGGGTTTACGACCATATCGCCGAGTGGCAAGGCAACCCTGCACGGATTCATCTGATGGGGCATTCCGCCGGAGCTCATATCGGCGCGTTGGTCGCGTCCGCTCCCTCTTACTTGGCCGACGAAGGGAAAGATCGCTCCCTTATCATTCATGATTTTATCGGTCTGGCAGGCCCCTATGCCTTTACGCCGGATGAGCCGGACCTGGAAGATATGTTCGGCCCGCCGAACAACTACCCAAGCATGCAGGTCACCACTTTCATTGACGGAACACAACCGCCGATGCTGCTGTTATACGGCGACAAAGATACGGCGGTGAAACCCACCAATCTTGAAAAACTTGAGCAACGCATCAGAGAACGAGGCGGTTGCGTACGATCAATCATCTACCCTGGCGTCGATCACACGGACCTGCTCGGAGCATTGACATGGTGGAACCCACAGCAAGTGTCGGTCATGGACGACATCGAGAAGTTCTTCGTGTCATGTCGCCGGACAGCAACAGAGTGATCGAATCGAACATGACGTCATTCGTTGAGGTGGGGCGGCATATTTTGGGAGTAGAATAAGCGCGGTTAGGAATCCCGTCCGTGTTTGGTCTTCCACACTGCCAGCACGGCCGCCAACTTCTCTCTGGACGACCGATGCTCCGCGGCAAGGGTCTCCAGAAAATCCGACAGCCGTCTCGACTTCAGCACGGTATACAGCGTCACGCCGATGACGGGAATCAGGACCAGCAAAAAATACCCGAGCCGCAGCATGGGCGGCTCTTCTCCGAGCGCAAACAGGTTCATACCGAGCACACCGGTCGTCGCCACACCGATCAATCCGACCGTGGCCACGACGGTCAGGCGCACCATCGTCTCGCCTTGCCGGCGCAACGCATCGCTGTCGAGGTACTGGCTCATATCCTCAAGCTCCGATCGGAGTTCGGCATACAGCCGATCGGTGCCCAGATGCTCGCTGATCATACGATACAGTTCCTTCACTTGCCCGTGATCCGAAACTTGGTGGGACCAGTAGCGATGGGTGAACCGCAAAAAAATGCCCAACGTTTGGCGAATCACGCGGCGGAACTGCCGAACCGAATCGAGCTTCGTGATGTCGAGCTGATTCATCGCCTCCACCAGACGATTCGTCAGCATCAAGAGCGCGGCCTTGTGAAAATGCGGGATCAGGAACAGCAGAAAATATTCATGGCGGAACTGCTCAAGATTGGTCTTACGGTCCTCAAATGCCGGCTCTCCGGACTCCCCCACCATCGTAAACACGCGGCCGGTGCACATGAAGCGGGCGCCCGACGAATCCTTCCCCTGCCCGTTCCAATAACGATCGTAACAATGTCGCTCCTCGAAGTCGTGGAGATAGCGTTCTGAAAAGGGCAACACGTCGGATCGGCCAGGGGCCGCGGCCAATCCCACTCGTGTGAACTCCGCTCTCGTCAGCGCCCCCGGGTCGTCCATGGTGAGATAGGCCATCACCGGCATCAGATGGTATTCGATCTGTCGATACCGAATCAGGCCCTTTTTCTCCGAATGGTGAAGCACCAGCGGTTCGAGCAGAAATTCCCAATGAGAGGCCAGACTGAGCGAGCGATGCCGGCACACGAAGGAAAGGTATTTTTCTCGGTCATCATAGTCCGAGACCGCGAGCACCTTGCCGTCCGAGGAGAGCCATTCCACGTGCTTCGGGCAATGACCGCCATGCCCATCCGGCTCCCAATAGGTGGGATAACACCGGCCGAAGCGAAAGAGCGAGTTCTGGACCCGCGACAACGGCAGATCGTCGGCGTAGATCTCCACCACCAGGATCGCCACATCGATATCGTAAAAAAAATACAGGTCCACGTGCGCCACGGTAAAGGTCTCGGGCGCCGCATCGGAACCGGGAAATGTCATCCGCACCTTGGCGACGTCATCTCGACGAAAGACCCGGATCGCCGACTCCTCATGCACATCAAAGCTGGTCCCCTTACCCTCTCCGTATAGGAATCGCTGCACATAGGGCAGGAATGTCACGAACTCGCTGTAATGTCGTTCCTGAAACTGGCGGGGATCGCCGGTGAATTCATCAACCACCTCTCGCCAGGGATTGCCCGAATCGGTGGCCTGCAACAGCTCCCAGTGTTTTTGGATCGGCGCATCCTCACGGATGGGTGTCAATTGCATCGGCCAGAGCAGGATCTGGCGAAAGTGCCGAACCATCCTTGTCACGTCAGACACCGTGAATCCCCTCTCATGATTGGAGGAATCGCCGACCCTGCATCGCCTTATGCATGCTTCATCGCAGACGAGGACGGCGAAGGTGACACGTTTGTCTTATACCATAAGACTGATCGAAAGGCGTGAATCTTGGAAGATGAAGAATGGCTGTCAGCCTAGAACTGACGCCGGTTAACACCGATGTAACAATGATCAAGTTTGGAGGAGTTCTTGGTGTGCCCTATCTACTTTAAGTCGTTCTTCCGGCTGCGCCCTGACGCGGTACTATTGTGGTGCGGTGAGCGCATCTTGAGCGACATGACCGGTCTGTGATTTCTCCACGATGTTCTGCTGGATCTCCTTGGCAATGACGAGCGCCAATTGGTCGGTGGACAGCGCGCCCATCGGGAGCTGCTTCGTGTCGGCATAATAGAGGTCGTCCGGCGCCGCCGCTCTATGGAGATTGACCAGGACCGCTGCAGGTTGAATCACCCGTCCGGATTCCCCAACCTTCACGGCCTTATCAGCAGGCAACACTCTGGTCCTGGTGGCCCAATCGCGCTGATCGATCTTGACGAACGCCACATTCCAGATCGTTCCGTTCAGGAGGCTCGTCACGGCCAATGGCGTGCGATCCAAAAATAAGGGGTCACGCACGATCTTCTGCAGGGCTTCGCGAATCCGGATATCGTAGAACCTCGTCGTGGAGTCCGGCTGACTTGGAGCAACCAAGGCGGTGCTGCCGATCTCGTAGTAAGGCTGCCCCTCCAGACTCCGCAAATCGTCTACCGTCCGCAAGTATGTCTCGAAGAGCCGCTGCAGTAGCCGTACCCGTTCTTCACCGGAGAGTATCTTGATGTTCTGGTCTGTCCCAATAGGTGCATGCGGGAGATCTCGTTCGATGAAGGCGGACTTCGGCTTCTGAGCGGTATCTGCCTTACTGACCACCCATTGAAACTCTCGCGCCACCACCGGCGCAAACTGTTCAGCCGCTCCGAGGAACCCTCCTTCTTTCATGGACGAGGCACTGACCAACAGTCTGACCCGACCAGGCTCCACTGTTCGCACAACCAGAAAAGGAAAGGATCTTCCCTCATGATTGCGCACACTCGGTTGAATGATGACACGATCGAGCAAGCCTCTGCTCACCGCTTCGTCGAATCGTGGATAGTTGTGTCGACGCTGATTGAGATAGGCGAAGGTCTCGATGACCGTCCGGAGAGCCGAATTGGCTCCAGCCTCATCGAGAGATCCACCGACCGCCCCTTCCGTGCCTCGATCCACAAATACTCGGAAGGAGAGACCCGAAATCTCATAGCCCGATCCGGAGGGATCATGGCGTTCTACCTCAAGCTTCCCGTCATGGCCTTCATGCGCCGCTCTTGCATCGCCAGCGAAACACACAGCAACAAGACCCAGGAACAGGATCAGCAGATCTTGTTTGATACAAAAGCCTGCTCTTGGCGCTTGCCGCGCCAGAGGGCAAACATTGGACAACAGATCGTTCATTCCTGAATCGTTCACAGGGGTAGGCTGCTACTCACGACCGGGACTGTTTCTTGACACGTTGGGTAGTATTTTAAACAACCGGGTTGGAGATAGCGACCGAACTGATACGCGGTACTGGACTTCCCGCTGTGAGAAGTGTTTCTTTGACGGGAGGAGCGTGGAACCTCGACTATAAGATAAGCGACTAGCGTCCTAGGCGCAGCTGAACGATGATCCCGTTCTCTCCACTGGCCCATCCACGCGTGGCATCAGGGAAACTGAGACCGAAGAGCGAGGCAGGGGCAATTGATTTCCCTTCGCTCCAAGTGAGGCCGGCGTCGGTAGTCCGGTACAACATTCCGCGCTCACCAACAATCCAACCTTCTTGCTGACTTACGAATCGAATCTTCAACAGATCGATGATCTTTGTGCAGGTCTTACCGCACGGCAAGGTTTGATCAACCCACTTGGCCCCGCCATCCGTCGTCTGAAACAAGGCGCCCGCGTTACCGACTGCCCAGCCCGTCGAAGGATCCGTGAAGAAGACATCAAAAAGCGTGACGGCATCTTGCGTGGCTTGTGGTCTCCAAGTAGTACCCCCATCGTCTGTCGAAAGGACGGTCCCCAACGCGCCGACGATCGTCCCCTTCCGATCATTGAGAAAGTGCGCCGCATAGAGGGCCGCTGTCGTACCGCTTACTTGCTCAACCCAATGTTCACCGCCGTCGACCGTGTGTAAAATCGTGCCGCCTCCGCCCACCGCCCAACCGATACTGGGAGATGGGAAATAAACTCCGTACAAAGGCTGTTGAGTGTCGAGCGACTGTGTGCCCCATGACTCTCCCCCATTCACCGTGTATCGTAGCAGTCCTCCTGCACCGGTGACCCAGCCCTTGGATGAGTCGATGAACAACACGGAGGTCAATAGAGCGGCGGTTCCGCTCGTCACTCGCTTCCATTTCTTCCCGCCGTCGGTCGTCTTCAGTATCGTCCCTCCGCTTCCCACAGCCCAGCCATGTTGGGGAGTCTGAAACTGAATACTCATCAACGTTGACTTCGTGTTGCTGGCTTGAGTGGTGACGGAAAGATCGGAGTCTGTGCTCCCGGCTACTTGAGGAATCGCCAGCGTCGCGACAAAGAGGAAAAGGGAAGAGAGCGAGGGATACCGATGCCTACTACCGAGATGGAACCGGAGCCGCATTATTGATTGGTGCTCGCATCGGGTCTGTTGTTATTCCAGTAGCCTGTGTCTGGAAGGCCCTTCGCTTCGATCGTGAATTCGCCGGCCTCGAGCGTCAGCCATTTTTTCGGCGAGCAGCAGGTCCCGTCGGAAAGCACGTCCCACGACCCCCGGCGAACGACCAGCGGACCGGTCGCCAGGTTATCAAAAAACTCGCCCTTCTTTCCGATTCCGTAAAGATTGCGATGCGGAACCTTAACCACGATTTCCTGATCGGTCCAGGACTGCACCACCGCCGCTGTGCCATTGAACAGGACTTCAGTCCGTGAGACGTTCGATACAACCGTGGTATTCTCATCAGGCTCGTTGATTTCTATGTCGGATCGCCGCTTATAGGCCTTCTGGTTGAGCCCCAGATCGGCATGTTCTGCTGTCTTCAGAAAGGTCCCGAAGCCGCTTCCCTTTATCGTCACGGTGGCATCCAACCCGGCTGCCTTCGGATCATATGACTCGATGACCGGCGTGACGAGGCTGAACTCCCCGGCCTCGATCGCCACGGTTCCCCGTTCGGCGCAACAGAGCCCCTCCGCATTCGGCTTGTTGGCGCTGCGGTAAATGACGACCTTGCCGCTCTTTGCGCTGAACGGCACCCAGACATCGATACGGTCGTCGTTCCAGCGATAGATGACCGCCGGCACACCGCCGATCTCGACTCGATTCTCACCGGTATTGAAATCCATGAAGTTGTACGGCGTCGACCCGCTCTCGGAGTAAAACCCAAAGTGCTCGCCATTGATGCGCAGCAACGTCCCGATGGGAGCGCTGGCCGGACTGATAGAGACGGTCCGGGGAACATGGACGGTAAATTGTGCGAGCACCCGCTCCCGTCCACCTTGCTTGAGGATCAGCGGACCGGATTCGGCGCCGATCGGCACATGGAGAACGATGACGTCCTCTTTCCACTGAGCGATCGTCGCCGGCTGCCCACCGATCAGCACGGCATCATTCGACGTTTTTGCATTCCCGAATCCGTGGCCGAACAACACGACTTTCGTCCCGACAGGCCCGGCGACCGGATCCACTCGTACGGATGGGATCAGCGTCAGGGGGACAGCGTTGCTCACGAGATACTCGACCGGCGCGCAACACGACCCGTCAGGCAGCGGATCAGACGAGGCCAGCCGAACGGCCACCTCTCCGCTTACGGCGTTCGTCGGAATTTCAAGCTCGATCTTGTCGTCTTTCCATCGGCGCGGCCGTACCACGACCCCGCCGACTGTGACGTCATTCACGCCGAACATCGTGTTGGGATCGCGTGCGCCGGCCGAAAGGCCGAAATGGTGACCGGTGATCAGAAGTGTGGCACCACGCTCGACTTCCCCGGGTGTAACGGCTTCAATCCGAGGAGCAACAATGGTCATCAGTCCGGCCGGCAACTTTTTCTTTCCTATCAGCACTTCCACAGGACCTGTGGTCGCTTTGAATGGGACCTTCACCTCGATGAGGTCCGGTTCCCATCGCTGTACCAGCGAAGGCACCCCATTAAACGTCACTTTGTTGAATTGGGTGGATTTGAAATTTCCAAATTTTCCACTGAGAGTCACTGTTGCGCCGAGCGTGGCTGACTGGGAGGACAATTCTATCGAGGCCTTGCCGGCGGCAGCCGATACTGCGGTTCCTTCCAATGTTAGGAGCGAGAACCAGACAAAAAGCATCGTCGTGTATCTGTTTCGCATGATGGTCATGGATAGCCTATGGGCGAACGAAAGAGTGGTCGAACAGCTCTACCTGAAACATGCTCGACTTTAACAAGTGATTTTTTAAAGAGTCAAGGCTGACTTAGGAAGCGACTTGGACGACCAATTCGATCTCAACCGGAGCATGTCGCGGCAATTCCGCGGCACCGACGGCGACGCGCGCGTGACGGCCTGCGTCCCCGAACACCGATACAAGTAGGTCCGACGCGCCGTTGAGTACTTGAGGCTGATCGGCAAAACCAGGAGCAGAGGCGATATAGCCGACCATCTTGACGATCTGTGTGACCTGATCCAGTGATCCGGTCACGCTTCGAATAATGCTTAAGCCGTTCAACACCGCCGCTTTCGCCGCCTCCATCCCCTGCTCGACCGTGAGGCCTTCCCCAAGCTTGCCGGTCATCATGAGCTGGCCGTCGCGCGAGGGCAGTACCCCGGAGAGAAACAACAGGTTACCGCTCTTGACCACCGGCACATAGTTCGCCACAGGTTTCGGCGGAGCCGGCAGCTCCAGACCTAACTGCTTTAATCGTTGCTCAGAGGACATCGCTTCTCCTTCTCTCTCTTCGCTATCCCGGCCTAAGGGCATCCAAAAAACTGTCACCTACAGGCAACCGTTCGGCTCGAAGCGCCTCGACCACCGTCTGCGCCACATCCGCGGCCGTCTGTCTACTTCCTAAGTCTACGCCTTGCGCCAGTTTAGGGCTGGTCACGAACACGGGCACATATTCTCGAGTCGGCATCTTCCCCGGGAGTGAAAGATCACGCCCATGATCACCGGTCACGATCACCAAGTCTCCGACGCGCAACTTCTCGAAGAGATCAGGCAACCGGCGATCGAACGCTTCCAATGCCGTTGAAGCCCGCGTCAGCTCCTCAGGAAACAGATCGAGCGTCGCATAGAGAAGACCTCGCGGCACCTTGTTCAACATGCCGATTACTTCATCGAAAGCCGCCATGGGGGAATAGACCGCGAACGATTTCGTAAATCCACGACCGCTGAACAGGTCGTAGGCTTTCCCAATCCCCATCGTAATCTGGCCTGATCGATTCAGGACGTCCAACATCGTCAAACCCGGTGGTTCCGACACAAAATCTCTCCGGCCCTTGGAAGCCTGAAGCGCGCCGGGCTCACCTGTCACCGGTTGCGCAACGACACGAATCCGCACTCCGGCATCTTTCAGCGCCTTCCGAATCTCGCGGCAGCGCTGCTGTAAGTCGGCTGTGGACATCATCGTTTCATGAACCGCCAGAAAGCACGTATTATCCCCATCGGTCCATATGATTGGAGATTTTGTGGTGACGTGCGACGGGCCATATTCCCGTAACGCGGTAGCCATGGACGCGATGGTGTTCCCGATCGTCTTTCGACCCACGATCCTCTCGATCACTGCCATCATCGCGGCCGGAATACCCGATCGACAGACGGTCGTCTCATCGTTCACAATGACCCCGCTGAGCTCCCAGTGCCCTACCACAGAGTCTTTCCCCCTCGATGAAAAACCGAGGCGGCCAAAACAGCCGCTTGGTTGCGCCATGGAGCGCACCCCTTTAATAGGCGCAACATGTCCAAGACCAAGCGACTCAAGATTGGGCAGACTCAGTCCACCGACCGCATCGGCCAAATGGCGGATGGTATCGGCCTGGTCATCGCCGTAAGCCCCCGCATCCGGCAATGCGCCTATGCCGAACCCATCAATGACGAGAAGAATGACCCGATTGATCATTCGCGCACTATATCAAATAGGATCGATGCGGCATAGGTTCTTCTACGCAACCCGTAATGTGCAGGATACCCTGTCGGCAGATCGCCAAGAGAACACAGTGAACACGGCTGTGCGTTGAAGCGACAGATCGTTACACACGTTGAAGGGAGGTCATCCGCAATGATTTTCTTGGATACCTACTTGGAGGACTCCGTGCGCCACTCGTGGATGATGGAGAGACTGGCGCTGGTGCCGATCCGGTCGGCTCCGGCTTCCAGCATCGCGAGGGTCGTTTTCCAATCTCGAATACCGCCGGAAGCTTTGACCTTGGCCCGCCCTGCGACGGTTTCCTTCAGCAATCGAACATCTTCGATCGTTGCCCCCGCTGCACCGAAACCCGTCGAGGTTTTGACATAATCCGCCCCGGCTTCCACGACCAAATGACAGGCGGTCCGCTTCTCCTGCTGTGTCAGATAACACGTCTCGAGTATGACTTTGTGCTCAACCCCGGGCGTCGATTTCACCACTTCGGCAATATCCTTCCGCACAGAGTCGTGATCGCCCGACTTGAGCCGGCTCACGTTCAGGACCATGTCCAATACCCTGGCACCGCGTGACACCGCTTCAATCGCTTCGGCGACTTTGGTGTGCGTGCTGTGCCCGCCTAAAGGAAAGCCGATCGGAATCCCGACACGAATCTTCGTGCCGGCCACGGCCGCAACCGCCTCATCGATGTAGCATGGAGGAACAAAAATGACCATGAAGCCGTTGTCCTTTGCCTCCTGACAGAGCCGGATAATGTCGGACTTCGAGGCATCCGGCCGCAGCACTGTGTGATCGATGAGTTCCGGAAGATCCCAGGCTGACATCTTCTAGGCTACCCCTTTCTGGGAAATAACGTTCGTATCGCATGGAACCACAAACGTTTGGGAATGAGTTCCTCGCCGAAAAGGCCGTTTCTGGTATCGCTCCACGGCCTTATTATGCTCCACGAGCGTGGCGGAAAACTGGTGTGTCCCATCATTCTTGGAGACAAAATACAGGTATGCGGAAGGCGTCGGATATAACGCGGCACGGATCGATTGTGCCCCCGGGCTCGCAATGGGACCAGGCGGCAAACCGGTCCAACGGTAGGTATTGTAGGGGCTGGGATGGGAGAGATCTCTTTTGTGAAGGTTTCCGTCGAAATTCTCCAACCCGTAGATGACGGTCGGATCGCTCTGCAGGGGAATGCGCTTCTTCAGTCGATTGTGAAACACGGATGAGATCTGAGGCCGCTCGTCTCCGGAACCGGTTTCTTTTTCGATGACTGAGGCCAGCGTCAAAACCTCATGCAGCGTCATGTTGATATCTTTGGCCCGTGCCTGCCACTCCGGGGTCATCACACGCCCGAGTTGATCCATCATCGCTCTGATGACGTCTTTCGCCGCCGTCGATCTGGCAAAACGATACGTGTCCGGATACAGATACCCTTCCACGGTATCCGCAGAAATTCCCAAGGTCTCAATGAAGGACTTGTCGGACGCCAATTTGACGAACTCCGCCCTATTCGTAATACGCTGTTCATCCAGCACATCGGCGATTTGAGTGATCGTATACCCTTCGGGAATCGTGACGGCATGTAGCACCACTCGACCGGCAAGGAACTTGGATAGGATCTCGGCCGGCCGCATGGCGGCATTGAGCTCGTACTCTCCGGGGTGAATCTTGCGGTCAGCTTCCTGAAACTTTCCCAAAAGCAGAAATGCCAAGCGGCTCCTGATCAACCGCTCCCGTTCCAGTAAGGTCGCGACTTGGTTGAACGGAGTCCCTTCGGCGATCACCACGAGTTTCTCCTGAGGATGATCGGACTCGGAAAGGACCGGGGCCTCAGCCCATCGAATCATCTGATAAGCGACCGCCCCGGCGAGAGCGACGATGGTGATGGCTACGATGAAGATCAGGCGCTTCATAAGATTGGTCGTTCGGAGACGACTCTATCTCCTCTTCCCCCGTCTCAGTAACTGCACTGTCGGTTCCACTCTGAACGGAAGAAGAGGTTTGTGCCTCAAGATACCCTTGTAAGAGTATGGCAGCGGCCACACGATCCACGACCCCCTTGCGCTTCTTTCGACTGACGTCGGCAGCGATCAACAAGTCTTCCGCTGCTTTCGTCGTCATGCGCTCGTCCCAGGTCACGATCGGGACTGAGAGCGTTTCCCCTAACCGGATTACAAAGCCCTGAACGGCCTGAGCCGCCGGTCCTGCTTCGCCGTTGAGGCGCAATGGAAGCCCGATCAGCACCTCCCGGACATCGTGAAGATTCACCAAGTGTTGGATATGGGCGATGTCACGGTCCAGCGTCCGACGCTCCAAGGTTTCGAGCGGTTGCGCCGTCCATCTCAGCTCGTCGCTGAGAGCAACGCCGATCCGCTTGGTCCCGTAATCGAGTGCGAGAATACGGCCAGGCATGATTCTACCGCCGGAGGGTGCTTTCGACTAGGCCAAAAACTTTTTCCAACGCCGTATCGAGCTTGGCAGGGTCCTTCCCGCCGGCTTGAGCCATTTCCGGGCGGCCACCGCCGGTACCGCCTACTTCCAACGCCATCGCTTTGATGAGTTCACCGGCCTTGAGTGTGCCGATCAAATCCTTCGTCACCACGACCAGCAATGAAACCTTTCCGTCACCGGAAGCCGCTCCCAGCGCGATGACGCCGCTCTTCAGCTTGTCCCGAAGCTGATCCGCCAACGCCCGCATGCCGTTCACATCCAGCCCGTCCGTCCGCTGCGCGTGGACCGTCACTCCGGCGATGGTTTTGGCGCTCGATGCCGCCGCTGAGCCACCGGCCATCTTGAGCTTCACTTCTTCCAGCTCCCGTTCCCTGTCCTTGAGCTGGACCAGGAGTTTACGGGTCTTGGCGGCCAGTTCGGACTGTCCCACCTTCAACAACTCCGACAGTTCTCTGACATCGGCCTCGAGTTTCTTCATGAGCCCATAGGCCCCGCTGCCGGTCTGAGCCTCGATCCGACGCACGCCGGCGGCGACGCCTGCCTCCGACACGATGCGGAAAAGTCCGATGTCGCCCGTCTGCCGGCAGTGGGTGCCGCCGCAAAGTTCCTTGCTGAACGACTCGACGCTGACCACACGCACCTGCTCGCCATACTTATCGCCAAAGAATGCCAGGGCCCCTTTCTCCACCGCGTCCTGAATACTCATGACCTCGGTACGAACCGCCTCGTTCCTACGGATTTCCCCGTTCACCGTCGATTCGATGTCGTCGATGTCGCGGGACGACAGCGGCCGGAAGTGGGCAAAGTCGAACCGGAGCCGGTTCGGCCCGACCAGCGACCCGTACTGCTTCACATGCGGGCCGAGGAGATCGCGCAGAGCCGCATGGACCAGATGCGTGGCCGTGTGATTGCGCGCGGCGTCCTGGCGCGTCGAGGGGTTGACCGTCATGCGAAGTTGTTCGCCTTCCCGGATGCGCCCTTTGCGGACAGTCCCCTTATGAAGGATGAGGGCCGGCGCCGCTCTCGTCGTATCCGTGATATCCACCAGCCCTTCTGGCCCCACCAATGTTCCTCGGTCCCCGACCTGTCCACCGCCTTCGGCATAAAAAGGCGTCACATCCAGCGCGACTTCGACTTCGTCGCCTTCCGCCGCTTCCTTCACCAACTGCTCGCCCTTGAGAATCGCGCGTAGCACGCTGTCGCTCTCCAACCGGTCATAACCGACGAACTGCGTACCCCCGATCCGCTTGGTCAACTCGGCCACCGCCGGGCGAGTCGTGTCCTGCTCAAACCCGCCGGTCTTGCGCGCGCGGGTCCGCTGCTCCTCAATCGCCGCATCGAAGCCTGGTTCATCGACCGTCATCCCCTGCTCTCGGCAAGCCTCTGTAATCAGGTCCATGGGAAATCCATACGTGTCGTAGAGCTTGAACACGTCCCCACCCGCCAAGACCGTCCGGCTAGCCCCTCGCGTCTTTTCGATCATGTCGTTCAAGATCGGTAACCCCTGATCGAGTGTCGCGATAAACCGTTCTTCTTCGCCCCTCGTTGCCTCAGTGATCGTGCCGGCCGCCATGCGCACTTCCGGATAGGCGCCGGTCATCTGCTCGACGACGACCACGCTGAGTTCATGCAGAAAGGGCTCGACGATGCCGAGCAGCCTGCCGTGCCGGGCGGCGCGGCGCAGAATGCGCCGCAACACATACCCACGCCCTTCGTTCGACGGCAACACGCCGTCGGCCATGAGAAAAGTGATCGCCCGCAGATGGTCGGCAATGACGCGCATGGAGCGATCCGCCGTCTCTTTCACGCCATACTCGGTGCCCGCCCGCCTGGCGACTGCCGCCAGCAGCGGTGTGAACAGATCGGTGTCATAATTGCTGAAGACGCCCTGCGCGACCGCCGTCAGCCGTTCGAGGCCCATCCCGGTATCGATGCTCGGCTTCGGCAAAGGAGTCAACGTACCGGACGCATCCCGGTTGTACTGCATGAAGACGAGGTTCCAGATTTCGATCACGCGATCGCCCGCCCCGTTCGGCCCATCATCGCCGGGAACTGCAGGACCCTGATCGAAATGAATCTCCGAGCAAGGGCCGCAGGGGCCGGTGTCCGCCATTTGCCAGAAGTTATCTTTTTCATCGCACCGCACGATGCGTGACGGCGACACACCGATCTGCCTCCAAAACCGATCGGCTTCGTCATCCTCGCGGAATACCGTCACCCACATCCGGTCCTTCGCCAGCCCGACCGTCTGCGTCAAAAATTCCCAGCCGAATCGGATCGCCTCTTCCTTGAAGTAGTCGCCGAAGGAAAAGTTGCCCAGCATCTCAAAGAACGTGTGGTGGCGCCTGGTGTAGCCCACGTTTTCGAGGTCATTGTGCTTACCTCCGGCGCGCAGGCATTTTTGCACGGACACGGCCCGCGTGTAGGGCCGCGTGTCTTCTCCGAGGAAGACCCGCTTGAATTGGTTCATGCCGGCGTTGGTGAACAATAACGTCGGGTCGGCCTGGGGAAGCAAGGCCGAGCTGGGCACTGCCTGATGCCCCTGCTGCTCGAAGTAGCGAATGAACGACTGTCTGAGTTCCTGTGCGCTCTGTGTCATGAATCCGATCCCTCTCGATCGACGAGCCCCCCGATCATATGGTCGATCGTTTCCTCGCCGAAGCCCCGTTGACGTAAGAGGCGCACGATCTGGACCCGCGTCAATCTTCGGCCCTGACGGTTCTTCCCCTTCACCACTCGATGAGCCAATGTCGCTTCATCATGCTCATGGAACGCCTGGACTACCACTTGATCTGCCAGAGTCTCCGCAATTCCCTTGGCCTGCAATTCCGCCTTCAGCCGCTCTTGCCCGACCGGCCGAGACGCCAACCGATTGTCCACCCATCGTTGGGCATAGACCTGATCATTGAGATACTTGAGGTCGGACAACCGGCGGACCGCTTGCCTAATGTGAATGGGCGAGGCTCCTTTGGATGCCAGAAACTGCTCGACTTGAGCAACGGTACGGTCTCGACGAGCGAGAAACCTTACCGCGAGCTGTATCCAATCTTCAGGGGACGATCGGTTTCTCCGCGTCCGCACTCCCACACGCCGGCCGCTACCGATGCGCCCGCTTTTCATCGCTGCGTGGCGCCGGCTTCTCTTCCTTGGCCTCTGCTTTCTTCTCACTTCGGCCCGGTACTCCGGCTAGGTCACGAAGTTTTGCTTCGACCTCTCGAGCCGCAGGAACATTATTCTTCAGGAATTCCCGAGCGGCGTCGCGGCCTTGACCGATCCGTTCGCCTTTGTAGGAATACCAGGCGCCTGATTTTTCGATAATCTTCTTGTCCACCCCCATGTCGACCAATTCGCCGGTCTTGGAAATACCTTCCGCAAACATGATATCGAACTCCGCCTGGCGGAACGGCGGCGCCATCTTATTCTTGACGACTTTCACGCGGACACGACTTCCCATGACCTCTTGACCTTCTTTGATCGATTCAATGCGGCGAATATCAAGCCGGACGGACGAATAAAACTTGAGGGCGTTCCCGCCGGTGGTCGTCTCAGGATTCCCGAACATCACACCCAGCTTCATGCGGATTTGATTGATAAAGATCACCGTGGTCAATGACTTTGCAATGGCGGCGGTAAGCTTTCTCAGGGCCTGCGACATCAGCCGGGCTTGAAGGCCCATATGGGCATCCCCCATCTCGCCTTCAATCTCCGCGCGAGGGGTCAACGCCGCGACTGAATCGACCACGATCAAATCGATCGCGCCGCTCCGCACCAATGTTTCAGCGATCTCCAATGCCTGCTCGCCCGTGTCCGGCTGGGAGACGAGAAGATCGTCGGCCTGCACGCCAAGCTTCTTGGCATAAGTCAAATCCAGCGCATGCTCCGCATCGATGAATGCGGCAACCCCGCCCGTCTTCTGTACCTCAGCGATGCAGTGCAGCGTCATCGTGGTCTTCCCGGAGGCCTCCGGTCCGAAGATTTCAATTACGCGTCCTCGTGGAAGCCCTCCCACCCCGAGAGCGATGTCCAGCCCCAACGACCCGGTCGAAATAGCCGGCACGTCGGCGTTCTTATCCTCGTCCCCGAGCTTCATGATCGCTCCCTTCCCGTACTGTTTCTCAATCTGGGAAAGGGCTAAGTCGAGCGCGCGCTTCTTGTCGTCCTTCTCTGACATACGAATCTCCTACAACGTAAAAGAATGATGATCGGAGGATTATACCCAAGGGGCACGGAGAAAACCTAGTCTGAACTCAGGCAAGGACGCGTTCAAGGCAATACAACCGAAAGTTGCGTGCACGAGCCGACCAGTCTCTGACCGACCCACCCATGTTCCCTTCTCCTATCGCGTCGCGTCGACATTTTTCACCTGGACCTTTGTGCCTTGACATCCTAGAATGAGCCGTACGCCATGTCACACATTGAATACCTGGCCTTCGCACGCGACGAGTGCAATACGTTGCGATTCCTGAAGAGTGTAAAGGCATCTGCTGTTTTCGCTCTCGTCGTCGCAAGTCTGGTCGTCATTTCTCCGGTCCAGGCTCTTGATGTCTGCTCGCTGATTTCTCGATCAGAAATCGGCGCTGCCATCGGCCAGCCGATTTCCTCAGTCAATCTCGACGGCCCGGATCAGGATACAGACACCGGCTCCCAGACGTGGACGTGTACCTACGATTTGACCGATGGGACCCTGGTCGTGAGCGTGGCAGAGTTTGCCTCGACCAGCGCAGCCAAGAAGTACATCACATTGGAAAACCTTCTCAGGGAACTCAAGGAGGCGGAGGTCCAAGTGATCGAAGACAAAGGAATCGGCGATCGTACATTCGTACTCGTTGACGAGGAGAGCCTCGGCGTGGCCGTGCTCAAAGGAGCTCGGTACTACGCCCTCACAGCGGATAAGGACATACTTCCCGCAGACCGACTCAAAGCCTCACTTCGAAAGATCGCTGTCATGCTGCTCCCCAAACTCTAAGCATCGCTGACACACCTCAACTTGCTTTTCCAACGTGTCACAGCTACCACCTCCCGTGGTCATCCGATCGAATAGATGCAGACATGTTGATGCGCAGGGTGATATCCGCTCCCAGAGCAATGTGGACGACAACAAGACTATGCGACACTAAGACAGGAAGCAGTCACTCAAATCAGTTCATAATTATTCCTTTTCGCGAATACGTGATGGGAGGCTGACATGATCTCACGATGGGCGAGGTTCGGCGTGATCTGCGCCCTGCTGCCGCTGTTGATGGCCATGCGCCCGGTGGATGAAAAGCTACTGACTGCCGCAATGGACGGGGATCTCGGCAAGGTGAAAACATTGATCGAGGAAGGCGCTGACGTGCACGCGGCCAATCAGACCGGCGCGACACCGCTTCATGCCGCGGCGTGGAACGGACACCGGGACACGGTGGCGTTCTTGCTGGATAAGGGGGCGTTAGTGAATCAGGCAACCAATGACGGCGCGACGCCGCTCTACATCGCGTCGCAAAACGGCCATCGTGATGTGGTAGCGCTCTTTCTGGACAAAGGCGCGCCGGTGAATCAGACGACCAAAGGCGGCGTGACACCACTCTTCATCGCAGCCCAGAACGGCCATCGAGACGTCGTGGCACTCTTGCTTCAGCACAAGGCCCCAGCGAACCAATCTGCAGAAGACGGCGTGACGCCGCTCTTCATCGCCGTGCAGAAAGGGCATCGGGATGTCGTTGAGCTTTTGCTCCAACAGGGGTCCGCGGTCAACCAGACCATGGCAGACGGTGCGACGCCGCTTCTCGTCGCGGCCCAGAACGGGCATCAGGCAGTCGTGGCGTTGTTGCTGAACGCGGGAGCGGCGGTGAATCAGGCGATGGCGAACGGCACAACTCCGCTTCTCGTCGCGGCCCAGAACGGGCATCAGGCAGTCGTGGCGCTCTTGTTAGGAAAAGGGGCCGCAGTAAACCACGCGGTACAGAATGGGGTGACACCGCTTCTCGTTGCAGCGCAGAACGGCCATCGGGAGGTAGTCGAGCTCTTGTTGCGGCAGGGCGCATCGATCAATCAGAAAGCGAGGAACAGCGCCACACCGATCTTCATGGCGGTGCAAAACGATCATCGCGACGTCGTCGCGTTGTTGTTGGAAAAGGGCGCGTCGGTGAACCAGCCGGCGCCTGACGGCGCGACACCGCTTCATGTCGCGACGGCGGCAGGCCATCGCGACATGGTCGTCCTCCTCCTGAAACAAGGAGCGGACGTGAAAGCACAGGCGAACGACGGAATGACGCCTTTGCATGTGGGAGCCTATCATGGCAATCGGGAGATCATTACCTTGTTGCTCAAGTACGGAGGAGACAAGAATGCCAAGACGAAATCAGGAGATCGCCCTATAGATCTGGCTCGCCAGCAAGGCCACACAACGCTGTTTTCGCTGCTGCAGCCGCGAAAGGCCGGATGAGCATGATGACTGAAGAGTTAGGTTTATCTGTTCTCTCTCCCAGAAGATGCAACGCCGGCCGGAGCGTTGCTTTTCCTGTTTGATCAGGCTATACAAGCTCCCTATGAATGATGCGCAGGTCGAAGAGATCAAGCGACACTTCGGAGTAGTGACAGAGGCCCTTCGGAGTGACATCCGCCAAATTGCTGAGGGGCATTCGGACATTCGGCATGAATTGCGAGAGGTTCGAGACGAATTGCGAGATGAATTCAAAGAAATGCGGGCCCTCATGCGGCTCTCTTTTTCACAGCTCGACCAGCGAATTCACACACTCGAAACAGACATTTCCATGCTCAAGGCCAGGATGGATCGCCTCGAAACCCACCGCGTCTAATCTATTGCCGACAATTCCTTCACATGACGTTCCATGGCAAAGCTAAGGTCCACCAGTTGATGGATTGGGGTCGGTGCTCTGGTCTGTCAACCTTCTGTACGCCCGCGCTCATTCTCCTGAGCGGCTGCACGACGGCGCCGGAGGAGAAGTTACAGCAGGCTGCAGCGGACGGCAATCTCCTCCGAGTGGAGACCTTCCTTGGGCAGGGGGTCGGCGTGCAGGCAGCCCATGCGCGTGGGATGACACCGCTGCTGTTGGCTGTGAAGAATGGCCATCGAGAGGTGGTGGCGCTCTTGTTGGACCAAGGAGCGGCCGTGAATCAGCGGAGGACGGATGGAATGACGCCGCTCTCCCTCGCCATGCAACAGGGACATCGAGACGTGGTGACCCTCCTCCTGAACAAGGGCGCGGATGTGAACGGCCAGGTGCGGATGGGCGGCGTGACTCTATTGCATGTTGGGGCGTATCGAGGCGATCAGACGATTATCGAACTGCTGCTGAAACACGGAGGGGATAAGAATGCCAGGCTGTCGACGGGAGAACGTCCGGTGGACCTGGCTCTTCAGCAAGGCCACACGGCACTCGTTCCACTGCTCGAACCGTGACATCGGGTCCGAGTGCACCCGAGCGCAGCAAATGGATCGCTGCTAACCGCGGTTACCTTCTTCCACCTCCCACAGTTTCGTATACACAGACCCGGTAGGACGCAGCTCGCTTTTTATCATCACAAGCGCTCCGACTGTAATCCCTCCTAACGAGAGCGGGCGGTCACAGACGCCGCTTTGCGCCAGGAACTGACCCACTTGTCGCTCGCCTGCTTTGATCCGTGCCAGTGTCAGGTGCGGCGTGAAGGGTTTGTCATCCGGTGCGAAACCGAATGAGCGACAGCAAGACTCGATGGCCTGATGGAAGGCAGTCAACTGGGTTGCTGCACCGCTTTGCTGCCACTGCTCAGACGGCCCTACCCATAGGACGCGCGGCTGTCGAACGTTTGGGAACGCTTGCAGTTGATCGAGGGGAATCTGAATCGTCGGGTGCGACTGCCTAACAATCGCCATGGCGTCACGCATTTGGCCGAGGAGCTGTTCATCCGTATCTCCGAGGAACCTGATCGTGAGATGAAACGAATTGGGTTGTCCCCAGGTAACACGGATAGCTTTTGAAAGATGAGGTGACAGCCGCCGTTTGAGATCTTGCTGTACGTGGGAGAGACCTGCTCGGACCTCATCGTCGATTTCCACAGCGAGGAATGCGCGAATCATGTCCTGACTCTGTCGACCAACCATCGACGAAGCAGATCTAGGGCTGCCTGAGCGGCGCGCTGTTTAATGACGGATCGGTCCCCATGGAATCGCAATTCCTTCGTGATCGTGTTGCCGCTGCCATCGTCGAGCCCGACGTACACCAACCCGACGGGTTTGGTCTCCGTCGCGCCTCCGGGTCCGGCGATACCCGTCACACTCAACGCCGCCGACACACCCGCCCGTTCACGCATGCCCTTGGCCATCGACGCAGCAACTTCCCGGCTCACCGCTCCATATTGCCCTATGACACTTGCCGGCACTCCAAGCATCTCCGTTTTTGCCTGGTTGCTGTAGCAGATGGCTCCCCGATCAACATAGGCCGAAGCTCCCGGCACCTGCGTAAGACGGTGCCCGATCAGACCTCCCGTGCACGATTCGGCAACCGCGACGGTCAGTTTCTGCTCGCGCAACATTCGACCGACCACCTCTTCCAAGGTGTCGTGACCTTCCGCATAGATCCACTCCTGCAATCTCGCACGAACCTCCTTGACCAGCGAGGAGAGACTCTCATTCTTGATGGGACATTGTGCCTTCGTTGCCAACGACACCAGCACTCCGGTCGGTGAAGCAAGCAGACCTAACGCGACCGGTGTCCGTTTTGTCATCAGTCCCTGTAACTTGGCGTCCACGTCAGCCTCAGGCAATCCCCACGTGTGAAAGACCACCCTCGTGATTGGATGTGGGCGTGGCCCTTTTGATCGCTCAACTTGGGAGGTTAAGAGCGGTAGAACCGACTGCTCTACCATTGCGCGCATCTCACCCGGAACACCTGGCAATGCAATGATACGTGTCCCCCGCCACACCAACGCGAAGCCCGGCGCGGAGCCCACCGGGTTCGGCAAGACCGCCGCGCGAGACGGAATGAGTGCCTGTCGCAATTGTCCGCGATTCGGTATTCGCCCCCACTGAGCCAGCCTGGCCCTCATGCCGTCAAGCGCTTCTTTCCGGCGTGCTAGACGGGAGCCGGTGACCGCTGCGACAGCTTCCCTGGTGCAGTCGTCGACCGTCGGGCCTAGCCCTCCGGTGATGATGACGATTCCGGCCCGGCGACCGGCTGTCTTCAGCACGTCCGCAATGTCCGACTCATCGTCCCCGACGATTGACTTAAACCTGACTTCGATACCGATCGCTGCCAGCGAGTCGGTGATGAATAACGAATTGCTGTCAGACCGGCCTCCCACGAGAAGTTCCGACCCTATCGCAATCGTTTCAGCGAGATATAGACGGTCCGATGCGGGAAACCTGCGCATAGCGGAATGAAACCCCTACTCTATCTGCCCGAAGTCGAGCGAAAATCGAACCTCTCCACCGGTTGCCGGAAACACGGTAAGAGTTGTCTGCGCTTTTGGGTCGAAATCGGCGTACCCAAATGCGGCAACCACTTTGGCCCGAAATTTAGGCGAGTTGGGCCAGACCGCACTCCGACTGGCTTGCCCATCGACTCGCACGGTAATGGGTTTGATGACCTTTCCCCCCTGATCGAGCACCACATAACTGTTCACCGCGAAAGAAGGACTATCCCCGAAAATGACGGTGTTGACGAGCATCGTCTGGGCCTGCGTCACTTGGGCAACATCGGCCGCGCTCGGTTCAAGTCCACGTAACGCCATGTGTGTCGCCATCACGGATATTGCTCCGAGCTTTGTGATCAGAAACCCGCCGGCATGCAACTCATCAGCGCCTCCAAACCGCGCATAGAAGGTTTCGGGCGGCTGACGGTGTGCCGCCGCTCTTGTTCCGCGGTCGAGTGCGGCCTGGATTTGTGCGTGCGCCGGGTCTACCTCAATCGCAGCCGAGGGACACGCGATGCCAAGCATGCAGGTCACAGCAAGCCCCATAGATCCATGACAAGCGTGATGCATGCGATTGCGACTAACAGAACCCTCATAGCCTGTCAATGGATGAACCCGTCTCCCGTTGACAAGGCCGAAGGGGAAATGCTAAACGAACAAAAACTGAGGAAGTGTTTCTTGTCACTCTACTAAAGGAGCTTTGAATGTCGACTCCGGACACACCCCCCGCCGCACCGACACCCCGGCGGCAGTACGTGAACTTCGTGTTTTATAAAGTGGACCCCGCATGGCGGCGCCTCCCGGAAGATGTGCGCACCCAGGGCAAGCAGGAGTTCCTGCGCGCTGCGGAGGACTTCAACGGCAAGGTGCTGATGGTCCCCTATTCCACCGTCGGTATCCGGGGCGACTGCGACTTCATGCTGTGGCGCATCAGCTATGACCTGGACCTGTTCCAAGACATGAGTGCCAAGATGCTCGCCTCAGGTCTCGGACAGTATCTCTCAACTCCGTATTCCTATCTGGCAATGACCAAGCGATCCGTCTATGTCGACCACCATGCGCACGCAGGGCAGGAAGGGAAACGGCTCACAGTGGTGCCGGGAAAAGGCAAGTACATCTTTGTGTATCCATTTCTCAAAACGCGCGAGTGGTTTTTGCTGACGAAGGCGGCGCGCCAGGGAATGATGGATGAGCATATCGAAGTGGGACATCGGTTCCCGTCCGTCAAGCTGAACACGACCTATTCCTTCGGATTAGACGATC
This sequence comes from Nitrospira sp. BO4, assembly GCA_030144965.1. Classification (GTDB taxonomy): domain Bacteria; phylum Nitrospirota; class Nitrospiria; order Nitrospirales; family Nitrospiraceae; genus Nitrospira_D. The sequence continues at coordinate 329,387 of JAMPUU010000026.1, read as the reverse complement.
AAGAGTGGGTGGTGGCCTTTGAGAGCGACAAGCCGGAGGACTTCCTGGACCTGGTGATGGCGCTGCGAGAGACGGAAGGGTCCCGGTATACCTTGCGGGACACTCCGATCTTCACATGTATCCGACGAAGTCTCAAGGAAACTCTCGATACGTTGGGGGGCTGAACCACGCCCGGAGCGGAAACCTCCTCGAGTCCTCGGTTTCACAATCATCCGTGCTGCTGAACGGCTTTCGGTCTCCCGACCGAAAGCCGCTGCGCTTTGTGCGCAATGCCTCCGAAAACAGATCCCCGCGCCGCACTCCTGTCACTCCTCCTCCCGGGGTTAGGACAACTCTCACAGGGGCGTGTGCCGCACGCACTCGCCACCTGTTTAGCCGCCGTAGTTCTTGTCGCACTCACGATGTAGCTCGGGCGTATCACTGACCGCGCCGTCGAAGTCCTCGCCTTCATGATACTCACCCTTCCTTACTGGGCCATGCAAGGTTATGACGCCTATCTTGGAGCAAGTCCGGACGTTTCCAGCTGGCGGCGAACATGGCAACTGGTCTGGCGGCAGGGCCACGACATCCGCTTTTTAGGTCTGTTGCTCTTGCTCAGCGCGCTTAATGATGCATGGATCATCCTAAAGAACCTGGACTACCTGCTTCCTATTTTTTGCACAAAGCCCGATGGGGTTCCGGGTTTCCTGACCAAAGCCATCTCACCCGCCCTTCACCTAGCGGTCGGATACGGGTTTTTCAGACTCCGTCGCTGGGCGCTATTCCTTTACTTTGCCTATGCCGGATACGGGTTTACGAATGGCATCGTGAACCTCACCTGTTTTGGACCGGGCCGCATACGGAACACATTGCTTGTTGTCATCGTGCTCTCTACAGCCTATGTCCTGTGGCGTCGCCGAGTCTTGCTGCAGGCTCCTGAGAACTAAGGGATCGCACACGGAAGGCCAACTTTGACAGCCTGACGAGCCCTGTGTTACCTCTACGAGGTACCATGATGATAGGAAGGACCTCGCATGGCTGATACAACCGCTCTCTATGCCCTACGTTTTCCTGACGGCTCTCTGAGCCTTTACATCGATGAACATTACGCCCAAGAACGCGGCATCGATCCTTCACGGCTTGTGCGGGTAGAAATCCCGAGAGAAATGTTCATCAGCGGCACCGTTCAGGATGTTCGTGAATACGTTGCGCTTCAACTTGAACAGCATCAACAGCAGCGGGCCGGGACCGCCTAGCACCGCAGACTGGAAGCCATGGGCCAGAGAAGTGCAGTACATCCCCGCCTCATCCAACAACTGGACCTTCACGACCTGATCGGGAAACCATGACACCAGCACTGATCTCGCCGCCTCTTACCACAGAGATGATTGAAGAGATTATTGCGGGCTTGCCGATACAAGGCCGCATTATTCTTAGGCTTTTGCTGTTGCAGTCTCTCGATGTCACACACGACGAAATTCTGTTCATGGTCGCAGATCGACCGGATCCTCGGTGTGTCTCGGGGAAAAAACCTGTCACCACGATGACCCAGGAGTCGATCACGGCAATGATCGATCGACGGAACGAGTACCGCAAGCGGGTTCGACTTCGCCGAGAACGGACGTGGCTCCAATGTGTCGCCCTTCAGAATTTTATCCGCACGGCGGACGCGCTTGCCGCTCGGGCCGCCGCACTTCTTGCGGCTCGTGGAGTTCCTGCCGATAGAATTGAAGACTTCAAGGCACGCGCTCGTTCTGCCGTTCCATCGACGACATTGCGGCTGTTGGACGAAGCTTGGGACAAGAACGAAATCAGTGCGGAGGAATACCAGAAACACCGTTTGGTCGTCGAGATGCAGACCCAGCTTCGCTTTGCCGAACGGTTCAGAAAACGCCTCTCTCTTGCGGAACGTGAACGCCAGACGTCCGATCAGACGACTCTCCAGGACCATGAGATCGGCCATATCTGGGGCATTCCAGCCGGTACCCTCGCGGCCAGGAAGGTAAAATTTCTGTCTCAATACTTGCTCGCCATCCAAGCCAAATGTTCCGGATCTCACGCAGCCGACCCCCATATTCCTTCACCGGACATGTGGAAGGAGACCATGCGCGTGCTCTCCCATACTCCCATCGAACGATCGATCGCCACCTATGATGGGCTCGAAGGGACGGAGACCGCCTTGATCGAAAAACTGGGAATCTACACGATGGTTCGTATACCCGAATCGGCGGAGACGAAATTGTGGAATTCGCTCGTCTACGGAGCCAGTTCCAACGCCGTACATACCGAAACGACCAGAACATTGTTTGGACTCCAACGACTAGTATCTATCCAACATGACGTGGATACGAGCGACGAGGCGCTCGATGAAGAGTTACTGAAGCGTTCGGCGCCGGCACCCAAGGAGTCCGATGCCCTCCCCTCACGAGCAGGTGAAGCGGCTCAAGGTGAACTGACCGACTTACAGCGGCATATTCTTCACAACTTTTTTGGAGAGGACGTCAGCGGCAGGGCCTCCGATAAATGGTAAACTTTCAGCCTTGCCAATCGCCGGCAGTTCGGTATAATTGCACATCAATGATGACGACGCAGCCTACCATCCGACAGTCTCTTCCCGCATGGGCGGTCGTCTTTCTTCTTTTCTTGCCCATCTATTCGTTCTCTACTGTGATGCTCGGCACCGCGAGTCCGGCAATGGCCGTCAGCTTGATTGAGATATCGGAGCTCTTGGCACATCCTGAGCTCTACGACCGTCAAGATGTCGTGGTCACCGGAAAAGTCATGAACGTGCAGCTAGCTACCAATCGTCAAGGGCAGCCTGCTTATGGATTTCTGTTGCAAGACCATGCCGGAACGTTGAAAGTCGTCAGCCTCGGTCAGCTGGAGGTCCGTGAAGGTGACCAGGTCATCGTGGAAGGTGTCTTCAGCCGCCTCCGCCAAGTGGGCCGTACGATCGTCTACAATGAGATCAAGGCCCTCTCCGTCACGCCTCTGACCCGGTTGAACCCTGATCTCGTCGGCTGATCGAGCCCCTTGGTTTCTTCCAACCTTCATACCTCCATCTCAGGCGATTGCATTTTCCGATTCAGCGCATACAATGGGTTTTCATGAACAGGTTGTATCTGTGCGTGCTCACACCGGCACTCTTTGGAATGTTATTGTTGATGGGTTGCAGTCCCCTCGCACAAGTGAGGGAATATCCGAATCAACAGCAGATGGTCGGACAATCCAAGTCGAAGATCCTTTCCTGCGCGGGCAAGCCCGTGGAGGAGCGAACCGAAGACCAGTGGACATTCCTTCGATACTATCGAGAGGCTCCGATTCTCGAAGAATCACGGCCGGTTGGGAAAAGCAGCTTTGCCACTATTCGCCATGGCTGCTGGGCCACGGTTATTCTGGCCGATGACCGGATCGTTGATGTGCATTACCGTTTTGTTCCTCCAACCTTTGACGCCTCCAATGATTGCGAAGAAATTTTTGAGCCCTGTATACCGTAGCATCCGTCAACGTCCACATTCAGTCGCTTTTCTCCGTAGCCCGAAATCGGAAATCGGCCATCGTTTGAAACCATGAGTCTCACGCGAAGCTGGGCATTATTCATTCCTCATGCTCTTTTTTTGAGCTTCATCATCTGGCCAAGTGATGCGCCGGCATTGGAAAAATACGGACGCCCGCTTCCCTCTTTGGAGGACGCGAACGGTCGAGACGCGGAAGAATCGCTCTTCGCCGGCTATCTCCTCACCGGTGTATTCGCTTCAAACCCCTCCTTTGCCGCCAGACCGGATAACACGGGCCTTGTGGGCTTACGCCACATGCTTCATCTGGAAACCGATCTCTATAAGCAATATCTCACCTTTTATACGGATCAGAACTTCTTCTCTGACCGCACCAACGGCTGGATTGAGCTGAGCGAATGGGACGGCACCTATGCCCTAACCGGTGTACTTGGCCATTTCAACTGGCGTCTGCAGTATGAGCGTGATGTACCCATCGATCGCAAAGGCGTCACGCAGGAATATGGCGATGGACTCGTGACGGCCAAATTCCAGGCGGTCCAGGATCTTCCGGGATGGCAACGTCACTTTCCAAATCAAAACCTGTCTGTCTATGCCGGGGCAGGATGGCTCTTTCATAACAACAACTACTTCGCGAGGCCTGACAATACCGGTCGGGCTCTCTTTCGGTATGTCGCGCATGCCGACCTGGACCTCTATAAGAACAAGATCGTGCTGTATGGCGACGTGAATGTGTTTACAGACCGGCAGGCCGCCAACGCGGTCAATCCAACGGAATTGGATTGGATCATCGGACTCGCCGCGCGCTGGCAGAACGTGGAATTAGCCGTGTATCATGAACAGGACCAGCCATTGGACCGAGAAGGGTTGGTCCAAAAATACCTCGCGGTCCAACTCCGTTTCTCCTTTGACATTTCGAAACGACAGCTCGGCATCGGGGTGAGAAAACCAGCCTCAACCGTTCAATGAGGCAGTTTGAGGACCCAGGTCAAGAGCCGGTCCGAAATGCGGTCAGGCAACACATTGGCCATGAGTGCGCGGAACTTCGCGTCCGTTCCGACGAGATACCGTGTTCTTGGAGAAGGTGCCGTCAACGCCGCTTCAACCGCCTTTGTGACGGCCTCCGGGGCGATCGCGCGCTTTGAGGCTTGTCCGACAACCTTTCGCACCGCAGCGACCATCGGTTTATAAAGAGCGCGAAGCTCGCTTTCTATTCCCGCTTCTCGTTCTGCCGCTTCGATCGCCGACTTGTTCCAAATAGGCGTCGCAATCGCACCCGGCTCGATGATGGAGACATGAATGCCCCATTGCCGGACCTCCAAGCGGAGCGCATCGGTAATCGCTTCCAGCGCGAACTTTGATGCCGAATAGGGTCCCATGAGCGGCATAGTTGAGAGTCCGGCGATCGAACCCATGTTGACGATTCGTCCTCGCGCCTGTCTGATCAATGGAAGAAACGCTTGGGTGACGGCGACCTGCCCGATGACGTTGACATCGAGCTGCTGTCGGAGGTCCGGGATGGGGACAGCTTCCACGGGCCCAACGATCGCAATACCGGCATTGTTGATTAGGCCAAACAGTCCAGTGCTTGCAACTGATCGTGAAACTAACAGTTGAGCTTTTTCAATGGTCGAGAGGTCTGTCACATCCAACTCAATCGGCACGAGCCGATCTGAACTTTCCTTTTGAAGGGCCGCGCCATCCTCGGACCTCCTCACTCCTGCAAACACCTTAAACCCTAGTCGATCAAGATGATGGGCACAAGCCGCTCCAATTCCCGTGGACGCTCCGGTGATGACCACCGCCCGATTGTCCCCGCTAGGCATACTCCCTCCATGAATCCGGAGAATCCAAATGACAAAACCATAACAGGTTTCGAGGGTCTCCATCTATATACGTGACATGGTTTTTCTGTATCCGTTCGGTGGACACCGGCCTCGGTGTTTGGCTATCATTTATCACTTTGTTCGTGGCGTCCTGAAGATGGAGTACAGCTGGCGGCACAGCAGCCTATAGAGTCATGACGTGAGTCTTCGCTGGGCTTGTGGGAACCCTGACATTGCTCTGGCCCGCATAAGATCCTATTTACAAATACCTTTCAGCTCACTGCCGTTTTCAGACCTCGGAGGGGCCGTGATCGACATGTAGTCTGTATGTAACCCAAAGAGGCCCAAGCGCGTAGAAAGTCGAGACCCAATGAAATCCAGACATATCTCCTTGCCAAACACGCTCCCATGGTGGCTGGCCATGGTCTTGTTGACCGTGGGCCCACTCAACATGGCGATCGCGTCACCGGCTGACGATGAGCGGGCACAGACCGTCGTCCACATGCTCGATTATGTCGCTGTGGACTACCCGGACGCCGTGCAAGACGGCAAGGTGTTCAACGCCGATGAGTACGCGGAGCAACGCGATTTTGCCGTTCAAGCCATCACACTTCTCGGCAAGCTCCCCAACGTGCCCGAACAGCCTGCGCTGCTCCAGCACGCCAGCAGACTGCTCGCGCAGATTGAGGCCAAGGCATCGGGCAGCGAGATTTCTGCGCTCGCCGGCCGGCTCCGCCTCGACGTGATCCAGGCATGGAAGCTGAGCGTGGCACCACGGCGCGCTCCTGATCTCCAGCAGGGCGGGAAGATGTTCGCGCAGCACTGCGCCGCGTGCCACGGGGCGCAAGGCCGCGGAGATGGGCCACTGGCCAAGGGGCTGGAACCAGCGCCCAGCGATTTTCACGACGAGGCGCGCATGCGCCAGCGCAGTCTGTACGGCCTCTACAACACCATCACGCTTGGCGTGGGCGGCACACCGATGCGCGCCTTCACTGAATTTTCCGAGACCGATCGCTGGGCATTGGCCTTCTTTGTCGGCAGCCTGCGAGCCGACTCGAAAGCGGTGGCGAAGGGCGAGGCCTTGTGGCAGCAGGGCGAGAGCAACGCAGCGTTCGATAGCCTTCGCACCCTCGTGATAAAGGCCCCTGCGGAACAGGCCGCCGCCGGCTCGACAATGGACGCCGTGCGCGCCTATCTGACGCAGCATCCGGATGCGCTACAGGCCAGTGCCCAGACACCCCTGGCCTTCTCACGCTCCAAGCTCGAAGAGGCATCACGGTCCTATGCGCAGGGCGATCGAGACGCTGCGCGGCGTTTAGCGATCGCGGCCTACCTGGAAGGGTTCGAACTGGTCGAAAAAACACTGGACCACGTGGACTCGCCGCTGCGCTTGGAAACCGAGCGTGAGATGATCGCGCTACGGGCAGCCATCGGCGAAGGTAAATCGTCCGACGCAGTGACCGCGCAGTCGATAAAAGTCATCGCGCTGCTCGACCGCGCCGATGCTGCGCTCTCCGGCAGTACTCTGTCACCGAATGCGGCCTTCGCGAGTTCTCTTGTGATCCTGTTACGTGAAGGATTGGAGTCGATCCTGGTGGTGTCAGCCATCGTGGCCTTCGCCGTCAAGACTAAGCGGCATGATGCCTTACCTTACATTCATACAGGTTGGATCGGAGCCGTGGTGTTAGGCGGGATTACATGGGCCATAGCCAGCTACACACTGAACATCTCGGGCGCCAGCCGCGAACTAACCGAAGGCATTACGGCATTGCTGGCCGCTGCCATGCTGCTCTACGTGGGGTGGTGGTTGCACAGCCGCTCGAACGCGCAAGCCTGGAACCGATTCATCCGCGAACAGGTCAGTGTTGCGCTAGGCAAGCGCACGCTATGGACGATGGCCGGCGTCTCGTTCCTCGTCGTGTACCGCGAGATCTTCGAGGTGATTCTGTTCTACGAAACACTGTGGTCCCAGGTCGGTGCCGACGGGCATAGTGCGGTGGTCTGGGGCATCGCCGCGGCGGCGCTACTGTTGGTATTGCTCGGCGGCGCAATCCTTCGCTACAGCGTGCGTTTGCCGATCGGACCGTTTTTCACGGTCTCCTCGATCCTTCTGGCGCTGATGGCTGTGGTCTTTGTCGGTAACGGCGTTGCGGCGCTGCAGGAAGCAGGAGTACTCGAGACGACGACGGTGCGTTTCATTTCGCTGCCGTTACTGGGCGTCCACCCAACCGCGCAGAGCCTCGTGCTGCAAGCGCTGACGCTGGCGTTAATCGCAGGTGGGTTGTGGTCCAACCGAGCGAAGGCGACATGAGAGGTACGAGCCTGCCACAATTAGTTGCGGTCTGATCCTGAAACTGCAGACGCCTAAAAAGTAGGCAGTGTGTCAGGCAATAGCATTGTTCGCAGCGATTCTCGTGCCCGACTCGACTTGTTCACAAGGTTATCCCCAGAACATGGGGACTAACGGCTCTCAAATTCTGAGTTTTTCGTCCGTCTCTACATCAACGCTACAGCCGCCCACACATGAGTCGACGATTACTCCGGTGAGCCTAAGTGTCTGAAATCTTTCAGGGCGCTGTCCTTCTCAGGATCATGCAACCCGTTACGCGACGCATCTGATTTGCTATCAACATGGACGTCAATGACCTCTCCCATGTCGTTCAGGACGATCGTAACCGGAGTACCGACGGCAATGTCGGTAAACATACGGCTTTCCCGCCTGAGCTTAATACCCTTCTGACCTCCGGAGACTGAGAGCATCATCTCGATCCTTGTCCGACCAATGTTGTATCTTCGCCAGCCAAATTGCCGCGGCATCCGGCGTGAGAGCGCCTACCGCATTCACCAGCGAAAGCGCCCCAACCAGGGTATGCTTCGCATCCACCACCGGAACATGGCGGACGCGATGGTCGACCATTGCACGTATGGCATCGGCCAAGATAGCATCCTCGCGACACCGAATTGCCATACTTCTGTTGATCAGTTCATGCATGGTGGTTGTCTCACCGCGATCTTCGCACGCAAAGGTGATCTGAGCCGCGTCATCTTCCGTCAGCGCGAAGACCGGCTCGTTATCTTGGCAAACGATTAGGACGGCGACATTCTGATCTCGGATAATCTTAATCGCATGTCTGATGAGAATGGAGGTATCGGCCTTCGCTATTTCACGGGTCATGATGTCTTTCACGAGGCGATCTTCGCCTGGAAGGACTCCATAGGCCTCATCATTGGTCGATTCTCCCGCAATGCCGGAACGAGAGCGAGGGGCAACAGTGAGCATGGCGGACCTATAGCTGGTCCTTAATACGACTCGGATTTAATGAACTCTGCTGCGTTACGGCTTTCTGGGGATTGATCGAATTGAGAGGGCATGATCCTGGTCATTGATCTTGGCCTCGACCTGATCCCCTTTCCTAATTTCTCCCACCATCTTGGTTGTCTTATCCGTATGTAATCGGACCTCATTTCCTCCCTTGACCTTGACAAAATAATTTCCGTCTTCCACCCGAAACAATTCGCCCTTGATTGTCTTGCCTTCGCCCGCCCGGGTGCTCCCTTTTCCATCGTCCGTATTCTGTTGCTTATCATCATCCGATTTGAAACCAAATTTCTTAGCATCGGTTAAGGAGTCGGTTTTCATGACATCTCCGGGCCCTGGTGAATGCTCGGCGCGTGCTCCGTGTGACAGACTCAGGGACAACAGGAAACTACACGATAGGACAGCTGCGAATTTGTAAATGGATAGCATGGGAACCTCTTTCGTTTATCCGCGATTGTGAATTAAGCGACGATCGCGTCACGTTCGCATCTATGCGATTGTCCGCGACGCCAAGAACACTCACGCATCAATGAGACATAGGCTGATCGGAGACGAACGAGATGGCATGTCCTCGATCATCCACCTTGGCCTCGACAAAATCTCCTGCCTTCACTTTTAATGGGGTCTTCACATTGATCGTTGTCTTATCGACGTGCACGCGTGTGACGGTCCCATTCTCCTCCCGGAGATGAAAGTAACCCTCATTTTCGACCCGGACAACTTCGCCCTTGATCGTTTTGCCGGGCTTTGAGTCGCCGACCGCGTCGCTGATCAGCTGAGGGGATGGGCGGGGCTCGTTGGCCCATGAAGTGCTATTGAGAAAACATAGCCCGAGCACGACACCACACATCAGAGCAATCACTTGTTTGGACGAGCCCATAAACCCTCCTTGGTTAAACTAAGAATACGTCTGCTTCCTAACTACAGCATATGCCGCTGGGAGGATTTGTTGATCTAGGACTTTCCCTCATTTCACATCGAATGTCCTCATGCACTAGGAAAGAAGTCTTGTCCATGTCGAGACATCGTGTCTTATCAGCCAACCATCACGCTCCATCTATACTGAGGAGTGGCGCACAAATACCCGCATAGATTCGCATGGTGCTTCAGTCAGCCGCCATGAGGAGGGTCTGCATCTTGCACAACCTAGTAGAGCTGTAGAGGTCCGCTGAAGTTTATTTTTATTGAAGGAGGATTCCTATGAGAATACGACAGACCTGTGCCTACATATTGATGACAGGAGGATTGCTGTTATTCGCTGACGGTGCAATTCAAGCCGGACAATCCAAGAGTGGGTCCCAATCCGATAGTACTATGGAGAGTCAATCGGCAAGTCCCGGAGGATCGAGTGGATCCATGAAGCAAGGGCGCGACTCAGCCACGAAGAAAGGGCAGGAGCCGTCCAAGGGGTCGATGAAAAAAGAAACCATGGAATCCGACAAAGAACGGCAAAACCCATCGGACAGTCCGAGATGTTTCGGACCCCCGCCGTCTGACAGCAAGGATGATTCGCCCGCGACACTGAAAAAGGATAAGCCATCTTGACGTTCGATGCTCGGGAATCACAGCAACGCGTGTGAGTTGCGTATCGTTGGGAACATCGGGGACAGGTTCCGGCACCAATGGGGACTCCAGGGACAGGCTCCGGCAGCATGGGAGCACCCGAGAAAGGATCATCGGGTGGGACAGGTTCATCGGGCGGAGGAGGTGGATATTAGCAGCTACTCAATTGCGCAGTGTTGAACTTCCTCACAAATATGAGTGAGGCAGAACGAGCGCCGCTGCCATTTATGATCAAATCGCAACAGGTCTGGCGGATTAGTTGTCCGCTTCAACATTCAAGAAGTGCTGGGCAGGGGCTGCTTGGCGATCACGGCACGATGGATCGCCGCGTACAACTCTTCCGTCACAGACTCTTTCGAAACGAAGGCTGCGGCGCCGGCCTCCGCCATCGCTTGGATGATCTGGCGATCGCCTTGGACGGACAATGCAATCACGATGACATCCGGGTAGTCTTTATGAATCCGGCTCGTAGCCGTGACTCCATCCATCACCGGCAGATTGACATCCATGATGACGACGTCCGGCCGCAGGTCTGCAGTTAAATCTACGGCCTGCTGACCATCGGACGCCTCTCCAACCACACGAAGGTTCTCATGCCCATCCAGAAGGCTTTTGATCCCTTGTCGAACCATGACATGATCATCGACCAACACGACCCGGATCGGTGCTGATTGCGCGGAGGGCTGTTCTGTGACTCTCGAATAGTGGCCAGGATGGTCCACACTGCTTGTACGGAGGCCTTCGCCGCAAGACTCCTCCTGAAGTTCGGGTGTCGCCGAGACGGGCCAATACGGCAAAACCATCGTCACCCGGGTCCCACAACCCGGCGACGAATCGATTTCCAACCGACCTCCCATCGCCATCATGCGTTCAGTGATGCTGAATAATCCGAATCTGGAGGATGCCGAATCCGGAGCGACAGTCATCGACGCGTGATCGAAACCTTGTCCATTATCCGTGACCGTTAAGCGCAATTCTGTGGAGGTCTTGGCAACTTCGATCTTGGCGTGATTCGTCCCCGCATGTTTCAGGATGTTGAGCAGGAGTTCTCGAACGGATTGAAAAACCAAAATCGCTTGATCATCCGGTAAATTGAGGCGGCCCGATCCGACCTGCACTTCCACGGTGAGTCCGCGAGTCTGCATGTGCTCGGACAGCCATCGAAGCGCGTGAGACAATCCGAATTCCTGCAGCGCCGGAGGAGCGAGATCGGCGATGAGGGTACGCGTATAGCGGAGGGATTCGTCCAGAATTTGGTCGAGCTCCGCAACGAGCCGCGTGCCGGGTTCCTTGGCGACGCACGTCGAGGCTTGTCGCAACTTCATGCGCCCCGCAACAAGCAGCTGGGCCAAATAGTCGTGGAGATCGCCCGCCAACTTGCGCCGTTCCCGCTGTTCCGTGAGTGTCAAATCGCTGGCGAGCGCGCGCAACCGTTCCTGGGAAAGCATGAGCTCTTTCGTCCGCGTTTGCAGCGCAGCATGGGCGATTCGATTGTCGTCCCGCAATCGCTTTTGTTCGAGTACGCGTTCCACAGCGGATCCCAATCGATCGAGACGATCCTTCATGATGTAGTCTGCCGCGCCATGACGCAGCAACGCCACGGCTTGCTCCTCGCCGATGGAGCCGGACACAATAATGAAAGGAATATCGACCTGGAGTTTCTGCAGCCAGTCAAGAGCAGTCAGCGCGTCAAATGAGGGCATCGTATTGTCGGAGAGAATCAGGTCATATGACCGATTCACACATTCGAGCAATTCCTTTTCCGTATCGATCCGATTCCAGGTGGGATCAAAACCGGCTCGCGCCAGCTCGCGCATCATCAATTCAGCGTCCGTTTCCTGATCTTCCAACAACAAGACGCGCAACGGTTGAGCCATACGACCTCCTCATGCACCAGGCCGGTTCAAAGCTTTCTTAAATTTACGCCGGCCCCTGATTCAAGACCAACCAGTATAGATTCAGCTGCCTCACCGCCTCGACGAATTGATGAAAGTCCACCGGCTTCACGATATAGCTATTGACGCCCAACTTGTAACTTTCGATCACGTCCTGCTCTTCACGCGAGGAAGTCAGCACGACGACGGGAATGGATTTCGTCCGCTCTTCGCTCTTACAGCGGCGGAGGACTTCCAATCCATCGACTTTCGGCAGTTTGAGGTCCAAGAGAATCAAGCGCGTTTGCGCGCATACATTGCGCTCGGCATAGGCACCCTTCTTGAACAGACAGTCCAGAGCTTCTGCGCCGTCGCGAACCACATGGATATGGTTGGCGAGATGATACTGCTGAAATACCCGTATGGTCAGCTCGACGTCATCCTCGTTATCCTCGACCAACAAGACCGAGATGTCTTCCGGTACTATCATGTTCCTGTACCCTTTCAAGCGTGAAATAAAACGTCGCTCCCTCGTTCAGCCGTCCTTCAGCCCAGACCCGTCCTCCGTGGCGCTGAACGATCCGGTCTACGAGCGCTAGCCCCACACCCGTCCCCTCAAATTCATCAGCCCGATGCAGCCGTTGAAAGACACCGAATAGCTTGCCCACATATTGCTGATCGAATCCAACGCCATTGTCGCGAATCCAATACACCACGTCATCTGGCTGCTGTTCGTCGTCCTGCCATCCGATCTCGATGCGGGGTTCCTGGCGCGGGCGGGAATACTTCAAGGCATTGGAGAGAAGATTGACCCAGACCTGCTTGATCAGTCGGCGATCGGCCCAACATTTCGGCAAATTTCCCAAGATCAATTCCACGGTCCGATCTTGATCCGGCCGGCGCAAGTCAAACCAGACCTCTCGAATGAGACGCTCAGTATCCACCGCATGTCGTTCAAGCTCGGACCGCGAGAGCCGTGAAAACTCCAGGAGATCGTCGATCAACTCGCCCATGCGACCGGCACTTTTTTGAATGATGCCCAGACATCGTTGTGCTTCCGAAGGCAATGACGGACCGAAATCTTCAACCAGCACTTTGGCGAAACCATCGATTGACCGTAACGGCGCGCGCAGGTCGTGTGAGACGGAATAGCTGAACGCTTCCAATTCCTTGTTGGCCTCACGCAGCGCACGCTCGAACCGCTTCCGATCCTTGATATCGCGCGCGATGGACGATGCGCCGAAAATCGTCCCCGACGCATCCATAATCGGCGACACCGTCAGCGAGACCTCGATCGGATGCCCGTTCTTGTGCCTGCGCACGGTTTCGCGTTGTTCGACACGTTCGCCTCGGCGAATACTGTCCAGAATTTGAGCCTCCTCCTGGGCACGATCAGGAAAGAGCAATCGGGTCACCGAAGTCCCGATCACTTCTTCCGATCGGTACCCGAACAACCGTTCGGCACCGCTGTTCCAGGTGGTGATGATGCCGTCGAGACTCTTGCTGAGGATGGCATCGGTAGAAGACGTGACGATCGCAGCGAGGCGGGCCGTAGCCTGCTCGGCGCGTTTGCGTTCCGTCACGTCGCGGATGACGACGGCATAGGCCTGCAATGCCGCTCGTTCGTCCCTGAGGGCGGTCACCATGACATTCGCGATGAACCGCGAGCCGCTTTTTTTTACCATTTGGCGATCGATATCCACCCGCGCCGCTTGTCCCGTCACCACATCCATCGCCTTATTCAAGTCGTTCTCAGGTTGACGCGAGACGACATCTTCGGACGGATAAAAGCAAGAGTACGGCTGACCAAGAATCTCTTCCCCTTGATAGCCCGTCAGGCGCTCGGCCCCCCGATTCCAGGTGGCCACCTTGCCGTCTGGGTCCAGCAGGACAATTGCGTAATCCTCTATTCCCTCGACCAACAGGCGAAAGCGTTCCTCGCTCTGCCGCTCGACCTGTTGTTTGGCCCATTCACGGAGCTGAAACAACTCGACGAACGCGTCCACTTTGTGCCGAAGAATCTCGGGCAAGACCGGTTTGACCAAATAGTCCACGGCCCCGCTTGAGAGTCCTCGCACCACATCCGCATCCATGGTGTCGACGCCCGAGAGAAAGATGATGGGCGTGAAACGCAACCGCTCCCGCTGCCTGATCAACTTGGCCAATTCCAAACCATCCATCTGGGGCATCCGCACATCAAGAATAATGACGGCACAATCATGACGTAGCAGCCATCTCAAGGCATCTTGGCCCGTTTGTGCCGTCAGGATGGTGCGGCCGGGGCCTTCAAGAAGCGCTTCCATGGCGATCAGGATGCTGGGGTCGTCATCGACGAGAAGAATATTAGCGGGGATCTCCGTCAGCGCCGTGACGTCGGGCACATCCCCAGTCGGTTTGGTCGTTTTCATGGATCAGTTTACCGGTGCCTCACACACGGGTGTCAGCGCACCACTTTTTTCTTTCCAAAGAGCCAAATGCGCATGAGCGACAACAGCTCGTCCGTGTTGACCGGCTTGGCGATGTAATCGGAGGCTCCCGCGTGCAGGCAGCGCTCCCGATCTCCCTTCATGGCCTTCGCCGTCAAGGCCAGGATCGGGAGCAATCGATGTGCAGGATTGCTTCGTATCGTGCGCATGGTTTCATAGCCGTCCATTTCAGGCATCATGATATCCATGAGCACCATGTCGAGATCGGAATCCGATTCGACGCGTTGGATGGCCTCCCGACCCGTTTCACAACTCGTGACCGCCATGCCGTGCAACTCGAGCAGACTCGTTAGGGCGAAAATGTTCCGCACATCGTCATCCACGACTAAAATCTTTTTTCCAATGAGCGAGTCGTCGCTCCGGCGGACCCGTTCGAGCATCTCCCTCTTTTCAGGCGGCAATTGTGCCGTGAGGAGATGCAGAAAGAGCGTCGCTTCGTCCAACAGCCGTTCAGGCGACTGAACGCCTTTGAGCACGATGCTTTGGGAGAGATCTCGAAGCCGCAGTTCTTCATCCTGGGTCAGTTCCTTCCCGGTAAATACGATGACCGGCATATTCTGCAATGAAGATTCTTGGCGGATGCGCTCAAGGATATCGAATCCCGACATGTCCGGTAGCCGTAAATCGAGCACAACGCAGTCGAACGATTGCTGGGTGAGCGCCTCCCATGCCTGAGCTCCATTGGCAGCGGTTGCGATATCCACATCGTCATGTCCGAGGAGCAGCGCCAAACTCTGCCGTTCGATCTCATTGTCCTCCACGAGCAACAATTTCTTGCGGCGCAATTGCGCAAATGTCACCAATCGATCGAACGCATCCCCCAAGCCTTGAGTCGTGAGCGGTTTCAGAATATAGGCATACGCGCCATGGCCCAGGCCGTGTATCCGCTCTTCCTCGACACTCAGAATCTGAACCGGGATATGTCGCGTCTCCGGATCCTGTTTCAGATGGCTCAGCACCGTCCACCCCAACATGTCGGGAAGGAAGATATCGAGCGTGACGGCGACCGGGTTGTACTGGCGCGCTAACGAGAGCGCCAACCGTCCGTGCGCGGTGACGATTCCCTTGAAGCCTTTCTCACGGGCCAAACCGAGCAAGACTCTCGCATAGTGGGCGTCGTCTTCTACGATCAGGATGGTCGGTTCGCCGGGCACCAGGGTTTCGCGGTCATCGGGGATGTCGTCGAATCGCTCAGCCTGTTGGACCAAGACTTGCTGGACCAGCGAAGCGGCCGGTTGATTCATTCGGGGAGTCACACGGACTGAACTCACCGCGTCTCCCATGTACATTTCCGGCAGGTACAACGTAAATGTGCTGCCTTCATCGGGCACACTGTTGAGTCTAATTTCACCCCCAAGGAGCATCGCCAATTCTCGGCTGATCGCAAGACCGAGACCGGTGCCTCCATACCGCCGGCTTGTCCCGGCTTCGGCTTGTTGAAAGGCCTCAAAGACGATCTTTTGTTTTTCTTGGGGGATACCGATGCCGGTGTCTTGCACCTCGAATGCGAGCACGGAAGGAACGCTCGTGAGAATATGATGGTCAAGGGTCCACCCCGTTGTCGCCCGCCTGATTCGGAAGGTCACATTCCCCTGCGAAGTGAATTTGAACGCATTGGACAGCAGATTCTTCAACACCTGCTGCAACCGTTTGAAATCGGTGACCATACCCCGCGGTAGTGTGGAGTCGATGTCCACATTGAACGCCAAATGCCGGGACTCCGCCACGTGCCGGAAGCTCCGCTCCACGGCTTCGCGAACTTTCACGAACGACACCTGTTCGGGCTCCACCGTGACGGTGCCCGATTCGATCTTCGAGAGGTCGAGAATGTCACTGATGAGGTTGAGCAAATCGGCGCCGGCCGCATGGATATTCTTTGAAAATTCCACCTGCTTCATCGTGAGATTGTGCTGAGGATTGTCGCCGAGCTGCTGCGCCAGGATGAGGATGCTGTTGAGGGGTGTTCTCAGTTCATGCGACATATTGGCGAGAAACTCCGACTTATACTTCGAGGCGAGAGCGAGTTCGCCCGCTTTTTCTTCCAGCGCGTGCCTGGCTTGTTCAATCTCCCGATTCTTGCGCTCCACTTCGGCGTTCTGCTCCGCCAACTGTTGTGCCTTATTGGCCAACTCTTCGTTGGTTTGCTGCAACTCGCGCTGCTGCGTTTGCAGCTCACCCGCCAATTTTTGCGATTGTTGCAACAGTCCCTCGGTCCTCATCGTGGCTTCGATCGTATTCACGACCACCCCGATGGTCTCCGTCAATTGTCCGATCAGCGCCAGGTGGGTCGGCGTAAACTCCGAAAGGGACGCCAACTCGATCACCGCCTTGGTCTGTCCTTCGAACAAGACGGGCAACACGACCAACGTCCGTGGTACCGCCTCCCCCAACCCGGAACGGATGGTCACGTAGTTCGGAGGAATGTCCGTCAACAGTAACCGGCGCTTTTCCACGGCGCACTGGCCCACCAGCCCATTCCCCTCAGAGGTATCGCACACCGATTTGAGCGGGCGATCGGACGCGAAACTCGCCAACGGTTTCAGCACCGACGCGCCGTCTATTGTTTGCATCTGATACACGACGCCGTACTGGGCGTTCACCAATTGAGTCAACTCCGACAATAACATCTGCCCGACCGTCACCAGATCCCGTTGTCCTTGCATCATGCGGGTAAACTTGGCCAAATTGGTTTTCAGCCAATCTTGCTCCGTATTTTGATCGGTGGTGGCGCGCAGCGTCCGAATCATCGCGTTGATATTGTCCTTCAACTCCGCCACTTCTCCACGGGCTTGAACTTGGATGGACCGACTGAGGTCTCCTTGAGTCACCGCAGTTGCGACTTCCGCAATGGCTCGGACCTGCGTCGTCAGGTTGGCGGCCAGAAGGTTGACGCTTTCCGTTAAGTCCTTCCACGTGCCGGCCACGCCGGGAACAGCCGCTTGCCCGCCCAACTTGCCTTCCGTGCCGACCTCGCGCGCCACCCGCGTGACTTCCGATGCGAATCCGCCAAGCTGGTCGACCATGCGATTGATGACGTCCTTGATCTGCAGAATTTCTCCCCGCACCTCGACCGTGACCTTGCGGGTCAGGTCGCCGTTGGCGATCGCCGTCGCGACTTTGGACATGTCCCTCAGCTGCACGGTCAGGTTGCTGGCCATCGCGTTGACGTTATCGGTCAAGTCCTTCCAGGTCCCGGCCACGCCCGGCACCACCGCCTGACCGCCCAACTTGCCTTCTGTCCCGACTTCCCTGGCAACACGAGTCACTTCCGCTCCGAAGCTCCGCAGCTGATCGACCATCGTGTTGATTGCTTCTTTAAGTTGGAGGATTTCCCCTCGCACGTCGGCCGTGATCTTTTTCGACAGGTCGCCGCTGGCCACGGCAAATGTGACCTCAGCGATGTTCCGCACCTGGCCGGTCAGATTGCTGGCCATGGAATTCACGCTGTCGGTCAAATCCTTCCACGTGCCGGCCACGCCGGGAACGGTCGCTTGTCCGCCCAACTTGCCTTCCGTGCCGACCTCCCGCGCCACCCGCGTGACTTCCGCGGCGAAGGCGTTCAATTGGTCCACCATTGTATTGATGGTGTCCTTGAGCTGAAGAATTTCCCCACGCACGTCGACGGTGATCTTTTTCGACAGGTCGCCATTGGCCACAGCGGTAGTGACCTCGGCAATGTTCCGCACCTGGCCGGTCAGGTTGCTGGCCATGGAATTCACGCCGTCGGTTAAATCCTTCCACGTGCCGGCCACGCCGGGAACGGTCGCTTGTCCACCCAACTTGCCTTCCGTGCCGACCTCGCGCGCCACCCGGGTGACTTCCGCCGCGAAGCTGCGCAACTGGTCCACCATTGTGTTGATCGCTTCTTTGAGCTGGAGAATCTCCCCCCGTACATCGACCGTAATTTTCTTGGACAAATCGCCATTGGCCACGGCGATCGTCACATCCGCGATGTTTCTGACCTGCGCGGTGAGATTGCCTCCCATCAGATTGACGCTTTCGGTCAAATCCTTCCACACACCGCTCACGTCGCGAACCTGCGCCTGCCCGCCCAACTTACCCTCTGTGCCGACCTCCCGCGCCACCCGCGTGACTTCGGCCGCGAAGCTGCGCAGCTGATCCACCATCGTGTTGATCGTGTCCTTGAGCTGAAGAATTTCCCCGTGTACGTCGACGGTGATCTTTTTCGACAGGTCGCCCTTCGCCACGGCAATTGTCACCTCGGCGATGTTCCGCACCTGACCGGTGAGGTTGCTGGCCATCGAATTGACGCTGTCGGTCAGATCCTTCCAGACACCACTCACATCGCTCACTTGTGCCTGCCCGCCCAATTTGCCTTCCGTACCGACTTCCCGTGCCACCCGGGTGACTTCCGCGGCGAAGCTGCGCAGCTGATCCACCATCGTGTTGATCGCTTCTTTCAATTGCAAGATCTCGCCATGGACGTCGACGGTGATTTTTTTCGACAGGTCGCCGTTCGCCACGGCAATCGTCACATCGGCGATGTTCCGCACCTGGCCGGTCAGATTGCTCGCCATCGAATTGACGCTGTCGGTCAAGTCCTTCCAAGTCCCGGCGACCCCCGGCACGACCGCCTGTCCGCCCAATTTGCCTTCTGTGCCGACCTCGCGCGCCACTCGGGTGACTTCCGCCCCGAAGCTCCGCAACTGGTCCACCATCGTGTTGATCGCTTCTTTGAGCTGAAGGATCTCCCCCCGCACGTCGGCCGTGATTTTTTTCGACAGGTCGCCGTTCGCCACCGCCGTGGTGACGTCCGCAATGTTCCGCACCTGGTTCGTCAGATTGCTCGCCATCGAATTGACGTTTTCCGTCAAGTCCTTCCACGTGCCGGCGACGCCGGGCACGGTCGCCTGTCCGCCCAATTTCCCTTCTGTGCCGACCTCGCGCGCCACCCGCGTGACTTCCGCGGCGAAGCTCCGCAACTGGTCCACCATCGTGTTGATCGTGTCCTTGAGCTGAAGAATTTCCCCGCGCACATCGACGGTGATTTTTTTCGACAGGTCGCCGTTCGCCACCGCCGTGGTGACGTCCGCAATATTCCGCACTTGACCGGTGAGGTTGCTGGCCATGGCATTGACGCTGTCGGTCAAGTCCTTCCAGGTCCCGGCGACACCCGGCACCACCGCCTGTCCGCCCAATTTCCCTTCTGTGCCGACCTCCCGCGCCACTCGGGTGACTTCCGCCCCGAAGCTCCGCAACTGGTCCACCATCGTGTTGATCGCTTCTTTGAGCTGAAGGATCTCCCCCCGCACGTCGGCTGTGATTTTTTTCGACAGGTCGCCGCTGGCCACCGCGATCGTGACGTCCGCGATATTCCGCACCTGGTTCGTCAGATTGCTCGCCATGGAATTGACGTTTTCCGTCAGGTCCTTCCAGGTCCCGGCGACACCCGGCACCACCGCCTGTCCGCCCAATTTCCCTTCTGTGCCGACCTCCCGCGCCACTCGGGTGACTTCCGCGGCGAAGGCATCGAGCTGACGGACCATTTCATTGACGGTTCTGGCGGTCTTGAGGAATTCCCCTTTAAGATGATGATCTTCCGTTTCTAACGCGACAGTTTGTGTCAGATCTCCCTTTGCCACACCACCGATCACGCGCGCCATTTCATTCATGGGGCGAACAAGGTCATTGATCAGCCCGTTGAAGGCTTCGATCTCCAACTTCCACGCACCGGTCGCGTCAGGAATAGACACACGTTCGGAAAGTCGTCCCTTTTTACCGACGACATGACTGACTCGCTTGATCTCGTCGATGATTTTTCCGTTATGCTCAATGATGGCGTTCAGTTCGTCGGCTATCTTACCGCCGATCCCTGTCCACTCAACGGGCACCTGAGCCGTGAAATCTCCTCTTCTCACGGACTTCAAGACCTGCAAAAGGACTTTCGGGTCCAGATCTTCCTTAACGAGTGAGCGATTCACCATGGACATTCTGCTCCTCCTCTATGGCGAGGTGGGGATGAATGGCGTATTGAAGCGTGCACAGCTCTACCTCCAAAATCGCGGCACTGGCGTTGTAGTCGACTGAGAGACGGAATAAAACTAGGGTAATCCCCAGCTTACGTGGCTAGGCTGGGGTTTCTAGAGTAATCGTTCCAGGGCATGACCCAGTATCAACAAGACATACAGCGTACTACAGTAAGATCAGAACTTGCGATGGAAACATTGTGAACACATAACGGAAACGTTATGACTCCAAGGTAAAGATTGTAGGTTCTGAAAAGCTCCGTTTCGAAAGAGAGCGGAGCTATTTCTATCCCCTCCTACCGCGATCGATCAACGACCGCCATAACCGCCCCACCCAGACCGTTTTGTCAAAATCTCCCCCTGGCTGTCCGGGGTTAGCTCCTTCATGTCTTATTCAAGGTCATATGCGCCTGATGGATAGCGTCATACAGCTGGTCCGCGGCCGCCTCTTTCGTCAGCAAGGCATGGGCTCCGGCCACCGTTACAGCAGCATGCGCCTCTCCATCCATATTGACCGAAAGGCCCACTATTTGGACCTGAGTATGGGACGCTTTGATGAGCCGCGTCGCTTCGATCCCATTCATCTTCGGCATGTTGAGATCCATCACCACCACGTCCGGATAAAGCTGATCGACCAACGCGACGGCCTCTTCTCCATTGATCGCTTCGCCGACTACGTTAATGTCGGCATATCCTTCCAAGATAGTTCTCAACCCCTGACGCACCATCTTATGGTCGTCGACGAGAAGCACACGAATAGATGGCCCCTCATGACGCGCTGAATCATGCGCGTACTTCTGCTGCCCTATGAGTTCTTTTCTGCTTGCCTGGGCATTCAGGACCGGACGCCCTTCAATGTCTTTGTAGATGAGCGGCAGCACGAGGGTCGCCTTGGTACCCTGCCCTGCACCCGAGTGGACCTCAAAGCTTCCACCAAGTGCTTTCATACGTTCTCGGATACTGAACAGTCCGAACTTTGACGAGACAGCGCCGCTCGATGTACCAGCAAGAGCCGCAGCAAGATCGAACCCCGGGCCATTGTCGCTGACCGTAATCCTCAGTACTCCGTCGCTGTGCTCGAGTGAAACGGCCACTGCTCCCGTCCCGGCATACTTCCAGGAATTGATCAGCAGTTCGCGCACTGACTGGAACATGAGCAGGGTCTGGTCTTCCGGAAGCCGGAGGCGACTGTCATCAGACATGGTGACAGTCACCGCGATGCCATGCTTCTCTCGCATGGATTCACCCAGCCACTTCAGGCCGGCCACAAGCCCATTATCGCGCAGCACCGGAGGGCTCAGTTCCGCCACGAGAGTTCGGGTGTATTGCAGCGCATCGGAAAAAACGGCGTCCGTTTCGTCCAAAATCTTCGCCACAGCCGGTATCCCGGCCGCAACCCGTTTGCCTTGTCCCACTTTCAATTTGCCCAGCACCAACGTCTGCTGCAGATGGTCGTGGAGTTCAGCCGCCACCCGTTTCCGTTCTCGTTGTTCGGTAAGGTTCAATTCCGTGGCCAGTGCCCGCAGCCGTTCTTGTGAGGTCCACAGCTCTTGCGTCCGTTCCCGTACACGGGTCTCCAGCTCGTTATTCAACCGATGGAACTCCTCTTCGACGAGCTTCCGTTCGGTGATGTCCATGACCGAGCCGACGTAACCAAGAAACGTACCCTGATCATCGAAGCGCGGCCGGCCGGTATCGATGCACCAGCGGTATTCGCCATCGGCCCGGCGCAGCCGATAATCCAAGGTGAACGGCACATGCCTCCGAATCGCGTCCAGAAAGATGCGCCCGGATTCTTTACGATCATCAGGATGTACGGCTTTCAACCAGCCGACTCCGAGTCCTTCCGCTTCGGTTTGTCCCGTATATTCGTACCACACGCGCGAGAGAAACGAGCAGGCCCCATCGGACTCGGTGACCCACAGCATGGCCGGCGCGGTATCAGCGAAATTGCGAAAACGAACTTCACTCTCGTGAAGCAAGGCCATGGCTTGCCGCCGCATGCGAGCCATTTTCACATGCGTCTCGACGCGCGCCAGCAATTCGCGGGCGCTAAACGGTTTGATGAGATAGTCGTCCGCGCCCTGCTCTAAACCCTCAACACGGGATTCCTCGCCGGCTCTCGCCGACAGCAGAATGACCGGAATGGTCTTGGTCGCTGGATCATCACGCAACGCACGGAGCAAACCGAAGCCATCCAGCCGAGGCATCATAATGTCGGTAAGGACCACCTCCGGTGGATTGGCACGCGCCGCGTCCAATGCGGCCTGTCCATCGGCAACCGTTTGTACTTCGAATCGGCTACGCAGCAATCGGCTCACGTACTCCCGCATGTCGGCATTGTCGTCGGCCAGGAGGACGCGCGAACGAGCGGTGAGTGATGAGTGAGAGAAGTCAGACCCGATCGAGAGCTCAGCATTCTGACTTCCTGACTCAGAAACTTCCTCGGATGGCAGCCAACGCGCAGCTTCTTCCACGAAGGGCGTAGCGCCCATAGCCGTCGATGTCTTGCCTCGAGCGGCGCCGATATGTTTGTACGGTAGATGGCTCTTGCCTAGGGGAATGAACACTCTGAACGTGCTCCCCTTCCCATAGGCGCTGTCTACTGAGACGGAGCCGCCATGAAGTTGCGCCAGCTCCTGAACGAGAGCCAGACCGATGCCCGTGCCTTCGTGGGTACGGCCTTGTGAGCCGGAGACGCGATGGAACCGCTCGAAGATCTTTCCGAGTTGGTCGTCCGGAATGCCTGTTCCTGTATCGCGAATGGAAAGTTCCACATGTTTTCCGCTTGGTCGCAGCGCAATCTCGATCTCGCCGCTGAACGTGAACTTGAAGGCATTGGACAACAGATTCAAGACGATCTTTTCCCACATGTCGCGATCCACAAACACGGGCTCAGGCAGGGGAGGACAATCGACAATCAGCGATAAACCGGCCTTCTCGATGGTGGAGCGAAATACGCTCGCGAGGTCGGTCGTGAACGCGGCGAGCTCTGTCTCTTCATACACCACCTGCGCCCGGCCGGCCTCGATCCGCGAAAAATCCAGCAGGGTGTTTACCAGTTTGAGAAGACGCAGCCCGTTGCGATGAACCAAATCGATCTGTTGATACTGCGAGGCGTCGAGCGAGGACGTTGATCGGCCAAACCGCGCTTTCAAATCTTCCAGTGGTCCGAGCATCAGCGTGAGCGGCGTGCGCAATTCGTGGCTCACGTTCGAAAAGAATGCGGTCTTGGCGCGGTCGATCTCGGCCAATGCTTCGGCGCGATTCTTCTCATCTTCGTAGGCGCGGCCGTTGGCGAGCATGGTTGCGACGTGGCCCGCGACCAGTTCGAAATACCGCTGATACGACTCATTAAGCCGTCGTCGCGGGCTGACTCCGAGGATGAGCAGCCCCGCCGACTCCGATTGTCCTGATTTTTGAAGAGGCCACACGATGGCGGTATGCGCAGGTTCAGGCCATGGTCGGCCCGGCAGCGGGGCGAATCGCCGGGCCAAGTCCGTCACAATCGTCGGCGCGCCGGCCGTGATGGCCAGCGCCAACGGCCAGGCACCGGCATCGTCGGTGGCAATATCCACGACCGGCGGCGCAGCACAACTGTTGGACGGAATTCCCGTGTGGGCGGCGAGCCGCGCAGTTCGGCCCTCTTGCTCCAACAGATATACCAATGCAAACGGAATGTCGGCCTGTCCGTCGAGGATCTGAGCAGCCAGCGTAGCCGCCTCCTGAGGACTTTTCGCAGCACCGGTCAGCTCTCTCAGGACGGCGAGACGGCGTTCATGCAGCACGCGCTGCGTTGTCTCGGCCACGGCGCAAAAAATACCGGCAACCTCTCCTTGTTCGTTGCGACCGGCCCCGAAGGAAAAGGTGAAATAGGTCTCTTCTACATAGCCATGCCTCTGCATGACGAGCAGTTGATCGTCGGACCAGGAAGGAATCCCGGTCTCCATGACACCTTTGAGCACGGGCCCCAATGCGTCCCAGATGTCGGCCCAGGCCACTTCAAACGGTTTACCGAGCGCCCAGGGATGCTTTTCTCCCCAAATAGAAATATAGGCATCGTTGTAGAGCGAGACAAATTCTTTGCCCCAATAAAGGACGATGGGAAAGCGGCTGTTCAGGCAGATACTCACGGCCGAGCGCAAGCTTTGTGGCCAGGCCGAAACAGGCCCCAATGGCGTCGTAGAGAAATCGAAGGCGCGCATCCGCGCGCCCATCTCGCCGCCGCCGGCGAGAAAACTGATGTTCTGAGGGTCAAATGGTCTGTCTTGCATCGGATAAAGGGATGCCAGCTTACTGGTCACAGAGAGTCTAGTAACCCCCCAAATCGGAAAACTAGCAGATTCCCTAGGCAGAGTTCTCTGTGTGGAAGTGGGCGTCTTCCTATCATCGCCCAGGGATCTTCACATCTCGATGCGGAAGAACACGCAGTTCCTAAGTGAGTTCCGTTGAAAAGGAGAGGTTTGGGCTACGGGCTACTCCTCAAAGACCTCAATGATGAGATCCTGATGGAGCGGATGGGCGTCTTAGGCCGTCTTACGTCGAGGTCGAACCGTGTGCGGCCTTGCTCGTTGATGACCGGAGGAAGACTCACGTCCTTTCGCTTTATTCTGTACGCTTCGTTTGAGCAACGCCATCAAATCCACGACGTCTCCGCGCTTCGGCTCTTCCTCTGTTTCTTCGCCCTCCGTAGCGGTGATGACTTCGGTCTGTCCTGCCTTGATCCGCTTGTCGATCAGCTTGAGCAGGTCTTCATGATAGCTATCGTGATAGTCTCTTGGATTCCAATCTCCCGTCATTTCTTCGACGAGTTTCATGGCCATGTCGGTTTCTCTGGACGTCACTCCGACGGTTTTGAGACTTTTCGGCAGCTCGTCCAATTTCTCGGCCGGCTTAACCTCATTGGCATAGCGAAGCGTATTCAGCACGATCATGTCGTCCACCGGAAGCAGCGCCGCCACGTACTGGCGCGTACGGATCACGACATTGGCGATCCCGACCTTGCGTGTCTGTTTCAACGTTTGCCGCAGGAGAGTGTAGCCTTTTTCTCCGCGCCGTTCGGGCGCCAAGTAGTAGGGCGTCTCGAAGTACATCGGAGCGATCTCTTGTTCGTCGACAAAGCGCAAAATGTCCACCGTCTGCGTGGCCTCGATGTTGGCCCGTCGAAAATCTTCATCCGTCAGCACGACATACCGGTCCTTTTCATACTCATAGCCTTTCACGATTTGATCCCAGGGCACTTCCTCTTCCGTCTCTTTGTTGTATCGCTTGAATCCGACAGGTTTCATATCGCGGCGATCCAACAAGGTCAGGTCGAAGCTGTTCCGCTGTTCGGCTGAGTACAGCCCGACGGGAATATGGACCAGTCCAAAACTGATCGCGCCTTTCCACAGAACTCGTGACATCATGTGCCTCGCTGACCTATCGGCGGGATATTCGAGACCTCGGCTGCAGAGAGCCGAGGAGCGCCGGGACGATCTGTTTGGCCGCATTCCGAGCAAATGCACGAAGACTGTACATGACGGCTTTTTGTGAGTGCCGGATCTCGGTTTGCAAACTATTCTTGATTTCATCCCAGGCGTCTGCTGGAAATGAAGACCGGCCCCTACGCTCCGGAAAATACGGATAGACGCCGGATTTCACCTTTTCACCCTCTTTCGATTCCGAGGGCATAATCGGTACTCCCTGCGTTTCCGGAGGATAGTAGGGATAGACTTTCGGCCTCCGCAATCTCTTCTCCAACATGCTGATGGCATAACCGAACAGAACCACTCCTGCGAGGACAGCCAAAGGCCGCCTATCCAGCTGCCGCGCAGGATTCAACATTCTCGCAGTCGTATATCCGACGTCCTTGGCAATTTCTGCAGCGATCGCCGCGATACCGGACGACGTCACTTTTATCCCCTGGAGCTGCGCCCGTATTTCCTCGTCGAGCAAATGCATTTTACGGCTGATCTCGAGGCGTGTTTGGGCGATGTCCTTTAGATCTTGTTCGACGGTATGTGATCTTTGATCCATTGAGCGTCTTCCTTCAGTGAATGGAGGGTTCGGCGCGGAATTAAATTGAAATTCTGTAATGCTTGCGTGGCATTGACCAGAAGCAGCGCGCCGACGGCTAAGAGGACGATCCCGATCGCTCCATAGCAGGCCCACAATGGAAGATTGGCGAATTGATGCAGCATATGAACGATCATAATGAGCGCGAATATACCGCCGATGAGGGTCAAGCCTATTCCAACCCCGATCGAAACTGCCGCCTGGCAAGCCTTTTTGGTCTCCGCATGGAACTCATCCCGCATGAGCTGAAGTTCTTGACGGATCAAAGTCCGCACATCTCCCACCAGACCCATGAGAAGTCCGAACAGTCCGTTCCTCGACGAGCGCGTCTCTTCTTGAGCCGTCACGTGTACCTCCAACTCCTCATATGGCAATGACTCTAGCAAGTCCGTTCAGAAGGGCCACTCGGTAACGCCCTAGCATATGGCGTTACTGCGAGCCCAATTGGGATGGTTCCGGTAGATCCCCCTCCAGTAACCCTACAGGACAGACAGCGAATAGATCCGCGGCACGCACCACGAAGCGGTCTCCCTTGCGCACGGAATCAATCGAACGACCGCTGAGAAGTTCCTGGAGCTGCTGGGGTCTCCACTCCGGAGGCATGACGATGCAGGTTTCACCCCATACCGAATCGGCTGATTCAGCCAGCCGCATAGAGTTGAGCCGCGGCACCACCGCCATCACCATCTTCATTCCATGATGACGCACAAACGCCACGAGATGATTTGCAGCAGGCCCTTCTGACTCGAGCGGGACATATCGACCATGCACAAACACCTCAAGATGTATCCGCCGGCAATGAAGACCCATCAAGATCAGGTACAGCTTGATGCGGCCGTCATTGGCATGATCCATGAGTCCGCGTACCAATTCCGCACGGTCGTTCCGGAATCGGATGGCATGCAGCTCCTCCAGCAATTTTCCTCGAAGCGCATAGTCGACGGGTCGTCGATTGTCCGGATCGACCAGATTCCAATCCCAAAGTTCACTTCCTTGGTAAAAATCCGGAGTGCCGGGTGCGGCCAGCTTGATCGTCGTTTGCGCAAGCGAATTGATGAACCCCGCGCGCGTCACCTGCTCTTTGAATCCGAGAAAATCAGGGAGAAATTTGTTGGTGTGGCCGGGGGACAATACGGTTTGTACAAATCGGCGCACGCCCTCCTCGTAGGCCTTATTCGGATTGACCCAGCTCGTGTGGACTTTTGCTTCACGTGTGGCCTTCTCCATGTACTGTTCGATCCGGCGACACAGATCACCGTGCTCATGCTCCGTCATTTCACCGGGCGGCCACACTCCCATGCAGGTTTGATAGAACAGATATTCGTCGTTGGCATCCGGGACTGCCTCGCCGTCGACTTCGATGCGATGCCTGGCATTCCATTTTGCCCACCGGTTCACTTTCGCTTTCCATTGGTCCGGAATTTCCGACAGGACATTCAGCCGTGCTCGGGCATCCTCGCCCCGCTTAGTGTCATGCGTGGCCGTGGCGGACAGTGCCTTGGGCCATCTGGCGTGTCGCTCGGTCATTCGGCGATGGAAGTGGTCCGGAGAAAGACCGAATTGCTGCGGCTCGCCTCCGACCTCATTGAGCGATAGAAAGCGATTGTAACGATAGAACGCCGTGTCTTCGATGCCTTTGGCCGTCACCGGGCTGGTCGCCTGCTGAAATTTCATGATGAAACGCGTGACTTCGTCGCTGTCCCGCACGCAGAGGTCATGCTGCTTCAGCAGCAACTCGCGAATGAAGTCGAATACCTCGCTTCCGCTAACGGGATTGCGGCGTTTGGCGTGAGCCACGGCCTTCTGGATGCATACCCGATCCCGCTCGCTCACCGGCTGGGCTCCTTCCCTCACATAGGTGCGATAGACCGGGAAGCTGGCGATGATTTCCCGGATCGCGTTCGTCAAACTGTTAAGCGTGAAGTCTCTCGATCCTCGATCCCGCTCCGAGATTACGTTGAGCTGATGGCCGAGGACGTTGACCTCGCTCGCCATGGAAGCCCGCATGATCAGCTGTTTCGCTCCATAGGCCATTTCGGCGTAACTTTGCCGCTGCCCGGTCATCCGGTGATAGAGGTCGGTGAACGCCCGCTCATGCGCCTGGTTGATGAACAGGCCATTGATGGTATTGAGAAACTCGTATCCGGTCGTGCCCTCCACAGGCCAAGCCTCGGACAGCGTTTCATCATTCGCCAGAATCTTTTCGACGACGATAAAGAGCGGAAGGTGCGTCGCCTCGTGCCCCCATTCGCGGCGGGCCCAGGATTGGAGCTGCTCCAAATACACCTGTGGATCATAGAGCCCATCGACATGGTCGATGCGCAGGCCAACCACGATTCCATCCCGTAGGAGCTGAAACACCATCTGATGCGAATCATGGAAGACCGAGGCTTCTTCCATGCGAATGGCGGCCAACTCGTTGATGTCGAAGAACCGCCGATAGTTGATTTCCTCGGATGCGACTTCCCACGAAGCCAATCGGTAGGCCTGTTCATTCAACAGTTCATCGAGCAAGTCAAAGCTCTGGGGTATTCCCCGCGTGCCATTGAAGAGGCGGATGTTTTCCCCTACAAATGCGGTGACAACCGGACTATCCCGCATCAAGGTGGCCAGACGTTTACGGATAACCCCTGTCTCGCGTTCACGCTCTTCAAGCTTCGGCTCGCTGGTGTCATCGATTCCCGGAAGATTGCGAATAGCCGTCAAAATGCTCTGCAACTCCATGACCGCCTCGCCATGGTCGGTTTGGCTATGCTCCTGCACCCACTGATCGAGCCTGTATGCCAGCACCTTCCCCCATGTCCGGGGCGCCAAGGGCAGACGGCATGCACCACATCGGACCACCAGGTGTTCATCGTCATAGGCTAACGTAATGTGCTCCCGCTCAAGCACCTTTCCATATTGGTCCGGTAGGATGGGCAGCAGAACCTTATTCTTGAGCTCTTTTTTGAGCGGGTGCCAATCGATATCGAACACGCGCGCATGACGGGACGTCGGCCCATTTTCCAGCACGTCGTACCATCTTCGATTCAACGCTTGGGCGATACCCATATGATTCGGCACGACGTCCAGGATCAGTCCCATGCCCAGCGCTCGGAGATCTACGCTCCAGTTACGAAAATCCTCCTCAGTCCCAAGTTCGGGATTCAAGCGCGACGGATCGATGATGTCATACCCGTGCGTGCTGCCGGGCACGGCGGCCAGTAATGAGGAACTGTAGCAATGGGTAATCCCGAGATCGTTCAGGTATGACGTCACGGATCGGGCGTGCCGGAATCCGAATTCTCCGTTGAGTTGAAGTCGGTACGTGGCGAGCACGGGAAGGTCTGGCATCATGACCCTCGTCGTGTCATGCGAGAGGCTGCATCGCTCTTGCCGATACGGTTGTATTGCGCGGAATGACGACGAGGCCTGTCGGGGAAACATGACAACCCGGAACGTGAGATGCCTCGCGATGATCGATATCGCTTTCGGCAGGGATGCTGCTGAAGCGATCCGCAATCACCCGGGACAGCCGTACCTGCGCTCCGATATGGACCCCGTCCATGATGACGCATTCGTCCAAGAATGCTCCGGGCTCAATGCGGACCCCACGTCCAATGACCGACCGTTTGATCTGGGCATCCACGATTTGGCTTCCTTCTCCGATCATTGATTCGTCGGCACGGGTTTGCACCACCGACGCGGACGGTCCGTCATATCCCGCAGCGAGAATCGGCCACTCTTTGTTCCGCAAATCAAACCGCGGCGTTTGCCCCAAGAGGTCCATATTCGCCTGCCAGTAGGCATCGATGGTTCCGACATCACGCCAATACCCTTTTTCTTCGTAGGACCGAAGTCCCGGCACCTCATTCCGCAGAAAGTCATAGACATAGACTTTTTGGCGTCCGATGAGGTCGGGAATGATATTCCGGCCGAAGTCGTGGCCTCCGGACTGGGCGGCATCTCGTTCGAGTGTGCGCAACAAAACCGACGTGTCGAAAATATAGTTGCCCATCGAGGACAGCGCCATCGTCGGTTGCCCCGAAAGAGGCTTCGCACGATGGGGTTTCTCCTCGAATCCGATCATTCGGTTATTCGCATCGACCTCGATGATGCCGAATTGGGACGCTTGTCCGATAGGCACGGGCAACGCCGCCACCGTCACCTCCGCTCCGCAGTCCCGATGAAATTGGATCATTTGCGAAACATCCATCCGATAGATATGGTCGGCCCCGAATACCGCCACCACATCGGGCCGAAAGTCCGCGATCAAATTGAGATTGTGATACACCGCATCGGCAGTGCCCTCGTACCATCCTCCGCGCGCGCGCATCTGAGGAGGCACAACGGTAATAAAATGATCTCTGATCCGTCCGGCGATGCGCCAGGACTCGCGGAGATGTTCGATCAGCGATTGCGAACGATATTGGACAAGCACATAGTTTGCGGTAATGCCGGAATTGAGCATGTTGCTGAGGACAAAGTCGATGATTCGATACTTACCTCCAAAGGGAATGGCCGGCTTCGTGCGTACCGAGGTGAGCGGCATAAGGCGCTCGCCCTTGCCGCCCGCCATAATCATCGCCAACGTCCGGACTTGTCTCATGACGAGCTCAATCTATGCTTCCGCTCGTCCATTCGATACTGGGAGAATCCCGAGCCTGCCAATCTGGCGAGATCGTCATTGGTTTCTGTCGGAGTGGAAGGGAACTAGGCTAGACCCTAGTCCCATTTCAATCGACAAAAGCGCAACTTCGATGCAGTCCGAATTGGCGCCATCGCATAACAAGAATTCAGGAGTCTACATGACCGTGGCCGAGTTACTCGTAAGGTGTCTCGAGAATGAAGGGGTCCGGTTCTTGTTCACCATCCCTGGCGAAGAGACCCTCGGACTGCTGGATGCACTCACCGATTCGTCGATCCGGGTGATTGCAACTCGGCACGAACAAGGGGCCGCGTTCATGGCGGATGTCTATGGGCGGATCAGTGGGAAGGCCGGTGTCTGCCTTTCAACGCTGGGACCAGGTGCCACGAATCTCACGACCGGGATCGGGGATGCGTTCCTGGATCGAGCGCCTTTGGTGGCCATCACCGGGCAGGCGTCATTGAACCGGCGTCACAAGGAATCCCATCAGTACATCGATGTGATGTCGATGTTCAAACCCGTGACCAAATGGAGCACCTCCATCTCGAAACCCGAGGTCACTCCCGAAGCAGTTCGCAAAGCGTTCAAGATCGCCCAAACCGAGAAGCCGGGCCCGACCCATCTCGAGTTGCCTGAGGATGTGGCCGACGAACACATTGCGAACACCGGTGCCGTCGCTCCTCTCTTCGTGCAAGCGCCGGTCATGCCTGAGCCGGCTCCCAGCCAGGTTGCGCGAGCCGTTCGAACTATCGCCGAAGCCAAGCGCCCGGTAATCCTTGCGGGGAACGGCGTCATCCGTGGAGGAGCCTCCGATGAAGTCCGCCGGTTTGCGCGACGACTCCAAATTCCCGTTCTGCACACCTTCATGGCCAAGGGCGTCCTGCCGGACACTGATCCCCTA
The DNA here is from genome assembly GCA_030144965.1 of Nitrospira sp. BO4. Lineage (GTDB taxonomy): Bacteria > Nitrospirota > Nitrospiria > Nitrospirales > Nitrospiraceae > Nitrospira_D. The sequence continues at coordinate 297,253 of JAMPUU010000026.1, read as the reverse complement.
TCGCTCTATACCCTCGGCCTTCAGATCCGAGACTACGCCGCGATCGTGATGGAGCAGGCCGACGTCGTGCTCGCCCTCGGCTATGACTTCGTAGAATACGCGCCCTGCTTCTGGAATCCTCGTCGTGACAAGCGGATTGTGCATATGGATGTATCGCCCGCGGAAGTGGACGAACATTATATTGCCGAAGTCGGCGTATTGGGAGACTTGCGCCTGTCGTTGGACTTGCTCGGCTCAAAGCTGGCAACGTTTCATCCCTCCTGGGTCCGCGATGCCCGCGCAATCGTCCTCGACGGTTTCGAAGCGGAACTTTCCGAAGCTACGTCATGGCCCATTCGTCCACAACATCTTATCCGAGAACTGCGGGCAGCGCTTGGGCCGGATGATGTCGTGATATGCGACGTCGGCGCCCATAAACTTTGGATGGCTCGCATGTTCCCGTGCGACGCGCCCAACTCCTGCATCATCTCAAACGGGTTTGCCGCCATGGGGATCGGGGTGCCGGGAGCCGTCGCCGCCAAATTACTGTTCCCCCAGCGTCGGATCGTGGCCGTCACCGGCGACGGAGGGTTTCTGATGAATTCGCAAGAGCTGGAAACGGCGGTGCGTCTCGAATTGCCGATCGTCATCCTTGTATGGCGGGACGACGGATACGGCGTGATCCGTTGGAAGCAACAGCTACGGTATGGCCGAACGTCGAGCGTCGAGTTCACTAATCCCGACTTTGTGCGCTTCGCGCAAAGTTTCGGCGCAGCCGGGTATCGGGTCACAGATCTCTCGGAGTTACCATCTATTCTTCGCGAAGCCCTCGAGGCGAATGTGCCGGCCGTGATCGATTGTCCCATTGATTATCAGGAAAATCTCAGGCTGACCGAACGCCTGAACCGACTTGCGTAGCACCGGCTTTTGAGTAACGGGCGACGCACATCATGAACTATCTTCCGGCCGACACTGTTCGACTTTCGCGCTTTTCGATTGCTCCCACCTGACTAGGGGTTTGCCTAGGATCTATTTCCGGAGCAAACCCGGTAATGTACGTTATCGGTAAGGCAGCGGAAAGTTGGAACAAGTTGTGACTATCAAAACCAGGGAACATGTGCAATCACAGGATCGGATTCCTGCTCCGCATGACCAGTTGACTCAATCGCTCATTGTGATGCGCATGCAGCTCCGCCAGGCTGCGCCGTTGGTGCCTGACAAGAAGGCTGCAGGGCTTCTGAATGATCTCGATCAGGCTCTGATACAAGCGCTGAACTACACACGGTCCTTGGTCGTTGAACTACAGCCGCCGACAGATCGCGCGACGGTATCCCTGATCACACCAAGTCATGACCTGTATGGGCCGGTGCTTGCCCCAGGCAATAGTGATGCGCGCTTAACACCCGGCGACGAGCCAAGCACGACGGCCTCAGACACTCAGCTTGCCACACCACCGAGCAGTTCTGAATTTAGCACTGACGTGCCCCATCAGAAGCCACCCATCCGTGTTTTGTTGGTGGACGATCACTCGATGGTGCGGCAAGGTTTACGCAGCCTTTTGGAGGGCTATTCCGATATCGAAGTGGTGGGTGAGGCGGCCGACGGGCAGGAATCGCTTGATTATGTCGAACACTTACGGCCTTCGGTTGTCGTCATGGACCTGAATATGCCGAAAATGAATGGGGTCGATGCCACCGCAGTTATCAAATCGCGATATCCCCAGACGATCGTTCTTGGATTGTCGGTGAACGCGGGTCACGACAACTACGCAGCGATGACTCAGGCAGGCGCGTCGGCCCTCCTCACGAAAGAAGCCGCGGTAGATCAGTTGTACGACATGATTCATCAAGCCCTGGCAGCCAAACCATGACAGCACCAAGTCGATAACGTGTCGTTTGCACTTGATCATCCAGCGGTCTGGACGAACCCCTTCAGTGATCGGGAGTTCATCCGCAGTCGTGCCAGGATATAAGGGAGAGTGACGGTGGGCGTTTTCCGAAAAGACCGGGCGTGGGTTCTCATACATCAATCACCGCTTTCTTACAAAATTCCGAATACGTACAAGAGGACCAGCACACTGACTGGTACCCCTAATAGCCAAAGGATGAAATATCGCATCTCGTCCTCCCTTCAACAACTGTGACCCAACACTGTATGATGTATGGCATCCTGATACCGGTTTCCCTGGTCACCGATGCCGGTCTCCGTCCGGATTTCTGGAATTGGGGGGCGAGCCGGCGGTACAGGTGCAGGACATGGGGGCGGTAATGGGGGTTGTGGTGACGGAAACGGATTGGGATCCGGGGGGATAGGATCCGGATCAGGATCGGGTCCCGGATTGTGCCTGGGCTGTTGCAGATCTGTGATCCGACAATCAATCGATATCATGATTGCACTGTAGCAATCTTATCTTTTTCATTCATCTAGGAGAGTCCCTTGAACATCGACCGCATAGCTTCTGTGAAGCGTCAAACCATCATCGATGAGGTATAGCAATGAATACACGTCCAACCATCCTACTGGCGGATGATCACGTCCTTGTCGCGGAAGGCCTTCAGAAACTGTTAGAGCCTGAATTTGCCCTTTTAGGCATCCTTTCGGACGGCCGAGCGCTGCTGAAAGCCATCGAGGAATGTCCGCCGGACATCGCGATCGTGGACATTTCCCTACCGCTGCTCAATGGATTGGACGCGTCTCGTCAAATCCGGAAGCACCACCCATCCGTCAAAGTTATCGTTCTCACGATGCACTCGGAGTCGAGTTATGTGATGGAAGCGTTACGCATCGGGGTGTCAGGCTATGTGCTCAAGCAGTCGGTCGGAGATGAGCTGGTACAGGCCATCAAGGAGGTGCTCAAAGGCAATACTTATATCTCCCCCATCGTCCCGCAAAGCGTAGTCGAGCAAGCGATGCATCCGCTCCCCACTGAAAGCGAGGCAGAGGAGGGAGGTTTCTCGCATACCCTCAGCCTGCGCCAACGGGAAGTGCTGCAGCTCGTGGCCGAAGGCAAGTCCATCAAGGAAGTCGCGGCGGTGCTGAACCTATCGACCAAGACTGTTGAGTTTCACAAGACACGGATCATGAGACAGCTTGGTATGCGGTCCGCTGCTCAGCTGACGAAATATGCCATTGCAAACGGTCTCATCACCATTCACTAATGTCACTAATATGAAAGATTCGAGATCGATAGGATTTTGCACGTGATGAGGGAATGCCGGATTACAATTCCGTTATACCCGAGGCGAGCGCAAAGCGAATCAGATCGGATGTGGTACGGACACCAAGTTTGCGGGTAATGTTGGCCTTGTGAAACTCGACGGTCTTCATCGAAATATTAAGATCTTTGGCGATACTCTTGGTGGTACATCCATTCGCAAGCAGGACAAGAATTTGACGTTGTCGCTGGGTTAAGTCGGTCGTATACCCTTCCGGCCTCGACCATTCGCACTCCATGGCTTCGCGAATCTCCACGTTGAGCTTGGTAGACACGTACCGCCGGTTCATCATGGCGCTCTTGACCGCCTCGTGCAGTTCATCCGAGGCCGACTGCTTCAGCACATAGCCCACCGCTCCCGCACGAAATGCTTCGCTCACATACACAGCCTCGGTAAGCATCGTCACAAATATGACCTTCACGGTGGGAACCAGGGACTTGAGCTTTCGCGCCGCTTCAAATCCGCTCATTCCCGGCATATTCGCGTCGAGGAGCACGATATCCGGTCGCAACTCCTTAGCGGCATCGAGCACCTCCTGTCCTGTGCGCGCGGTTCCCACCACTGAAAAGGTCGGCTCGAGCAATTGCTTCATGCTCTCCAGTACAAGGGGGTGATCGTCGGCGAGCAAAATATGTGCACTATACATTGGAACTCCTTCGGTCTATCCGGACGGTCAGGTACAACCTCGCCTCGTCCATCATCGTACATCCAAGGCTCATATTCAACGGCCAGGACTCGTTCGAGCTCTGCTAAGAATCTGATGCCGATTATGGCATCACTGATGAAACCATCAGACTAGAGATGTCCCTAGGTTGATCGCATCCGCTACCCTTCCTTGTCAGCAATTGGTGGGCTTAGATTCCGCCCCTACCCATTCGTGCTTACGATATCGGGTCAATACGACTTTCAATGCATTCCCTCCTCCAGAAAGCATGCATTGTCATGTTTCTGTTTGCATGGATTTTTCTCGTTTCAATGATTCTCAACTCCATTTTTGGTGTGTATTCGTCGCTTTATCGGATTCTCACTAGGGAACAAGCTAGTCGATCCACACCATTCCATTCGTTATGAACTGACAAGGGTGCGACGAAATTGGGACGAAATTGGAAGGAGCGATTTCTGTTCAATCCATCACTGTTCATCAAATCACAAGGAGGGTCCTGACATGAATGCAGACATATTCAAAGGCAAGTGGAATCAGTTCAAGGGAGAGCTCAAGCGGCAGTGGGGGCAATTTACCGAGGACGACCTTATGCAAATCGAAGGGAATTACGACAAGTTCAAAGGGAAAGTCCAGGAACGTTATGGTGACCGCAAGGAGGATCTCGAGGCTTGGACAGATAAATGGTACGGCGGTCAAACAGCCCCTGCCGGAGGATCGTCCGCAACCAATCCTCGAAAATAGCCGCGACGCAAAGCCATGGCCCCTGACGACAATACAACTGCCCTACTATAGCCAAGGAGCACCACGTATGTATGCACTTCTGGGTAAAGCCTTCGCAGCCGCCACAATATTCGCCATCTTCACTGCCTTTCCATTCATCGGTTCGGCACAGGCCGAAGACGGCACTGTGAACTGGGCCGGCATGCCCCAAGTCGATATCGGTTTCTTCTCTGTGGGCGGCCGTGCAACCTACTTTGATCCCAAAGAAGGCGATGCGAAGTGGTTCGGCGGCGCGCAACTTCGCATTCATCCTTTGCGGTACCTCGCGATCGAGGGCTCGGCCGATTATCGACGGGAGGAGTTCGCCGGGGGAACAAAGTCCCATACGTATCCCGTGCAAGGATCGTTGCTGTTCTATCCATTAGGAACAACACGTATCGCGCCTTTCATACTGGGCGGCGGTGGTTGGTACTATTCGACGATTGAAGGCCCCGGAGGTTTTTCCGACACGCAAAATCGCTTTGGAGGTCATGTGGGTGGAGGCTTACAATTTTTTATTACCAACCACATATCCATCGACAGCACCTATCGCCACATCTGGCTGGAACGAATCGAATCCAAGGGAGCAAACCTCGACGACAAGAAATTCAACGATAATGGTCACATGGTCACGATCGGCCTCAACGTTCACTTCTAGCACTCATGCCGGTTTAACGGCGACCGAACAGCGACGACGGGTGGACTGTACGCAGTCTCCCGTCGTCCAATAGTCTCCGGGCAGACGCGCCTGAGATTTGAAAACGCGCGGATCGGCAACCGTCAACTACAACTTTTGGCGGAATATGTCGCAGGGCTTCCCTTCGATGGCCAGTTCTATACACAGCATCTACAATGGTTTGGAATCGGGTTTCACTTCTATTTTTGACTGCACCTCTTTTTCGCAAACCAAGCTTTTTGCCCAAGGGGTCTTCCGAGTACCTGCCCTGTCAGAAGCACGGTAGCGTCATAATTATGATCCGCATCTTACTCGCACTACAACTTGGGGCGATGATCACGGTGTTCAACTGCAGTCCCAGCTGGGCGCAAGTGACGCTCTGGGAAACCTATCAGTCGGCCGGCAATCAAGCAGTTCAGGAGCAGCGGGCAGCGGATGCTGAACGCTTATTGCTTGCCGCCGTCAGACATATTGAGATGGTGAACTCCGAAGACCCTCGATTGGCTAAGACGCTGAACAACTTGGCTGTCTTATACGGCACACAAAACCGGGAAGTAGAGGCCGAGCCCCTGCTTCAGCGTGCATTGGCTATCAATGAAAAGGCATTGGGATGGCAACACCCCGCTGTGGCATTAACGCTTCAGAATCTAGGGATCATCTATGCCGCACAAGGCAATTTCTCAGAAGCACATGATGTCTTGAGGGAAAGTCTCGGAATCTCACTGCTCGTCTTTGGTACTACCCATCCGCGTATCGGTTCAACTCTTCGAACGTTCGCGACAGTGTACGCCCTGGAGGGGAACTTTCAGGAAGCGAAACGATTGGCGGCCAACTCAATCTCCGTATTCGAGCACGCGCTTGGAGAACGGCATCCGGAAACCACCTTAAGCATGGAAATGATGATTAAGCTTCTGTCGATCATGCATCGCGAACCTGAGGCCGAACAACTGAAGTCGCGCCTCAACAGAATCCGCCAAAGAACGACTGCTCCAACTGAAGTGCCTAAAGGCGTCGATTCGAACTGTGATAGTGCCCTGTTGAAATGACATTCCACCACTGACCTGAAGGAGGTCTACCATGCTGAGCTGGGCTGTAACTTTTCTCGTCATCGCTATCATAGCCGGAGTCTTGGGACTCTCGGGGGTCGCAGGAACGGCCACCTCTATCGCTTATATCCTTTTCGTCGTTTTTCTGATTTTTGCCGTGATTGGTCTGGTCATGGGACGAAGACCGCCTGTCACCTAGTCGGTGCTGTTCACACCGGAGGGGGTCCGCTCCCCCTCCGGAATGCAGATCAATACTTCACCGGCATTGGGACGCTTACTTCAATCCCTATGGGCGAGCACTCACCTCACTTCATCTGACATTTGGCAGTCTGTTGTCTGAATAGCCGCTATTGTCCTGCTGAAGAAGATGGTGGATTCGGCAGTTCGACCGGTGGAGTTTCAATGACTTTCACCGCTTGCCCCTGTTCATTTATCTCAATTGTCACTCGTTGACCGACTGAGAAACGCTTGAACAATTCGGGGCGCACCATTTCAAAAAAGACCGGCTTGCCAAGATCGGTTTTTAACAGCCCCTTCCTCGTCGAGAAATCCAACTGGTCCAATGTGCCCGACACCACATGGTCCACCCGTGGATCATCACTGTCTCGTGACGCTCCGGCTGTCTCCGCAGCAAGGCCATATTCCGCATGACCGATGTGCCCCATGAGCAAAGCGAGACAGACACAGATTAGTTTCCACGATGGGTTCAGCCTCCTGTCGAATGGCTCGAGCGTTCTGGAATGACTCAACCATCCTAGGCTCCCATCACAGACCGACCCGGCAACCGACTTAACCCGATTCTTGGAGTTCAACTCGTTCACATTCATTGTGGCTTCCTCCTCGAGTAATGCCCGACCCAAGTACTGACGTACTCTAGTTAATCTGCGGCATTCTGATACCTAGGAAGGACTCTAGAAATCCTCCTTTTGAGATACCTGACGTTGCGGGAGTTGACCCGGACATTGCAGCGCGCCCGGAGATGAAATGGCGGGCCACGAAGAACGGATCGTAAAAGGGTGTTGTTGATTGGCGACGGAGCTCGCCGCGTGGATGTGAGATCCATTATTCAGCAGCGCTGCACGGCTTGACGTGTTCTACCGTAAACCGGTTGGACTGCATCACGACTGCAGTCATTCGCTAGGGAATCCACTAGTAGGCGATCGCTATGTCTTCGATCACACTATCGCGTAAAAGCGGTGGGCTGGCGATGAGACATACTATGCGCAGATATCAGGTCACAACATTGAGCTCGTGGTTGTTGATGGCCGGGGTGCTCGTCCCCTGGTGTCGCCACCGCCCGGTTAGTCACAAGGCCGTAAAGACGGTGAACGACACCTGTTTGCGCGCACTCGTGCGTGGGGGTGGATAGCACGCCGCCACAAGCCGTTAAACCCTTGCATTGACCTGACGTGTCCGCTTTGTCGCTTGCCTGGCGCTAGGCTCGCTGGAATTCATAGGGTGAATCTTGGTAATCGCCCCACAATTGATACACCGCAGGCCGTAACATTGCCACGCAAAGTAATCTGTGGCGCCGTAGAAATAATCATGGACCTTAAATCCACCGCATCGTTCGCATACCATGAGAGTACTCCTTCTTTTAAGTGTGGTAACGCCGGAATCGGGATCAATCTCCCGACGTACTTCATGCTAAGCACAAAAACTGCCACGCGGAGCTATGGAGATAACTCATTGACTATTCAGCAATTTCGCAACGAGTGGTATCAACAATGACGTATGAGCACAGTGGACAACTTGTCCTTCGCGAGATAGAGAGGCATGGAGAGGTCACTGTAATAGTGAGATTAGGAATCTATGGTCGTCCATCGAGCCGATTCCGGAGGACGTCCGGAGACATGATATAGCTGCTAAATCCCTCTTATTCTTATTGGGAGGTTGAGACATGCACAATCCGAATATCCTGATCGTCGACGACGACGCCGATACCCAAACTCAGCTTCGCGGAATCCTGTCAAAAGAAGGGTACGAAGTCGACACGGCCTCCAACGGACAGGCCGCCTTAGGTGCTGTCAGCAGACAGGCGCCTGATCTTGTTCTGTCCGATATCAACATGCCGAAACTCGATGGTCTCTCTCTGCTTGGCGAGTTGCGCTCTCGTGGACTTGAGATGCCGGTCATCCTGATGACGGCGTACGGCAGCCTCAAAACCGCGGTAGACGGCATTCGAGCGGGCGCGTTCGACTACATCAGCAAACCGTTTATCCAGGAAGATGTGCGGCTGGTGGTCCGCCGGGCGCTCGAGCATACGCAAGTATCCCGCCAAGACCATGAATTGAAAGAGCAGCTTCACAATCTCTCACTCTCCGATCATCTGGTGGGCAGCAGTCCGGCTGTCGTTTCCGTCTACAAGTCCGTTGCCCGAGTGGCACAAACGGATAGCACCGTGTTGCTCGAGGGAGAAAGCGGAACCGGCAAAGAGCTCATTGCCCGCGCCATTCATGCCAACAGCGCACGCAGTGCGGGGCCCTTCGTCACGGTAGATGGAGGAGCGTTGACCGAAACCCTGCTCGAGTCCGAACTGTTCGGCCACGAACGCGGCTCGTTCACCGGCGCAGTCGGGGTTAAGAAAGGACTGCTGGAGAAAGCCCATCTCGGCACATGCTTTCTCGATGAAGTCGCGGACCTCTCGCCTGCACTGCAAGGCAAGCTGCTTCGCGTGATCCAGGAACGAGAATTCCGGCGCGTCGGCGGTACTGCAACCCTGACAGTCGACGTTCGCATCATCGCCGCATCCAAAAAGAACCTAAGTTCTCTTGTTCAAGCTGGAACGTTTCGCGAGGACCTGTACTACCGACTCAACGTGGTAGCGATCGGCATTCCTCCGTTGCGAGAACGCATGGAAGACATACCACTCCTGGCTCAGTACTTTGTACGGATGTACGGCGCGTCCAAATCAAAGCCGGTCACAGGGTTTTCCACCGAGGCCATGAACGTGCTGACCCGCTACTGGTGGCCGGGAAACGTGCGTGAGTTGGAGAATGCCATCGAACGGGCAGTGGCCCTGACTCCCCATCCAATTATCTGTCCTCAAGATCTGCCTCAGGTCGTCCAGGCAGCCCCCATACAGGCCGTGGCTCACGCCCGAGGATGGGTGACCTTGGCGGAATTGGAACGGGAACATATCGTACGCGTCTTGAAACATCACCATCAAGACCTCGGCCAATCCGCCGCAATTTTGGGAATCCACCGCAAGACACTTCTACGGAAGCTCAGGCAATTTGGCCTGGCGGATCAACCGCGGACAACATATCTGGCCCCGGACATGATGTCTGAAACGATATCGACAGAATCTTTGTCGACAAATTACAAACCACATGAATTGGACTATTCACCTTCATAAGCGGATGGACCGTTCTTTGCTAATGTTCTTATAAGTGAGTCGGCTTAACGCGGGAGACGCGATATGGATGGGTACGGCAAACGGGTGCTGATCATCGATGACGATCATGATATTCGCTTCTTGACGGGAATGGCGTTGATGGATGCCGGATATAATGTCTACCCGGCATCCGACGGATTCGAGGGATCCGAGGAAATGAAAAAACGTCGCTACGACGTGGTTCTCGTGGATTACCACATGCCACGATTGAACGGCTTACAGTTCATCGAACGCTGCCGTGCCATGTGGTCGACGACGCCCATCATTTTGATGTCCGGTGATACGTATATGACGGAACATTTCGATGAGGTAGACGGCGCGTACACGTGCGTGGCCAAACCCTTTGAGTTGTCCGAGCTGCTTGCGCTCGTCAACCAAGCCTGTAGAGAACCGCAGCCGATCGTCGGAACAGCGTAGCCCCTCCCAGAAAGTACCTCAGCATTCACGCAACGGACTTTCAATCCCGTGATCCGCTGAGATCCGGATCCGTGAGCGCCTGGTGCCCATGCCATTTATCATAGACCCGTCGAGGGAACGGTGTACCGCTCCTCGATCGCAGACCGTATCAATTGGCGGCTGCGTTCGGCGCTGAGAGACGGCTGCTGTTCAATCTGCCGAGCGGCATCGGCCAACTGCGGATCCTTAATGCCTTCCAACATCCATGTGCTGTAATCCCCCCGTCGAAGGTGATGCAACCACGTCTTCTTATCCACACCCTCCGCCAGCTGCATGAATTGGATCAGGTTGTGCGCGCGCAGGTTCAATGCATTTTCAGGACCCCGGAAGTAGAAGCTTCGATCGGTGGGCAACTCGCCTTCGGCATATTTCCGGCGATGACGTTGATGGGCCGCTTCACAGGGAGCAATGCGTACCCGGTGGGGTGGCTCTGTTGACCGTCGATCCCAAAACACCGCTTCACCATGATCCAGTGCCGGAAGTTCCTCCGAGGGCATAGGCAAATCAAGCGTCTGACAAAACCTCCTGATCGTGCCCGCCGGATCCTCTCCCAAGGACACCACTATATCCGCCGTGCGCAGCACCGATTTCGCAACCTGGTCCGGATGCACCGTGACGTAGACCATACCGGTCAAGTCTTGCGCTAGGACTGCCTGAACCGGTTGCCATTCGCGCGGCATCAAATGGTGCGCTTCGTCGACGAGTATCCAATGAGGTCGTCCGAACTTGGCTCGACGCTCCTGAAGGGCTGGCAAGAGGGCCAAGAAAAAAGCCGGTCGATCGTGCAGCGGTACTCCCACAAGATTGACGACCACATTCGTGCTTGAGCCTTCAAGGGCTGTGAGAATTTCCGTCACGCTGGGACCTCGCTGAGAAGTTCCAAACATGACCGCTCCGGCAAATCCCTCATAATCTCCCTCCGGATCGATAATACAAAACTGATAGCCCTGCTCCATCACCCGCTCCAGAATCCCAGTGGCCAAGGTCGATTTTCCGCTTCCGGAAGAGCCGGCCAGTAAGAGATTTAATCCGGTAGCGGGAATGGCGACTTCTGCGCCGTTCTGCCGTGTACCGATCAGGATATTGCGGCGGCTCGTGCTGAACGGAGACACCTGCATGTCATGCTTGACGAGTTCATCGATGATTTCGGAAACTCCACATCCTTCCGCACCGGTGGTGACCCAATCGGCGCTTTCCTTGAGCATCGATACGGCATTGGCCACCGCCACCGCATACTCACACTGATTCAGCAAGGCATGGTCGTTTTCCGCATCACCGATCGCAACTACATTGCGCGGCGACAATCCCATCTCGCTCAAGGCGGCCACGAGACCGCTGGCTTTGTTGATGCCAGCCGGAACGACCATGACCGCATCTCGATTGAAGATGACTTGCAGCTCAAGTCCCAAATCGCGAATGGCCGCTAGGAGCGTCAGTTCGTGCGGTCGAACCGTGCTCACGATCGACTCCGCAACCGAGAGTTCCGGCACCTTCCGGCGCCGCAGCTCGTCCACGAACGCCGCAGGAATCCGAGGAGCCAACGATATCTGTTCGCGTGTAGCGGGCCTATAGAGGACGGCGCCATTGTCAGCGACAACTCGCTCGCACAGCGCGATTTCAGGAAAGATATCGAGGATATCCGGCAGCAAACGCCCAGTGACCAGAACGAGTTTCCGCCCGGATTGGATAAGACGTTCGAGTGCCGTGATCGTCTCAGGTTTCACCCGTCCGGCACTTGCCAGCGTGCTGTCATAATCCGTTGCGAGTGCCACATATTTCATAGGAATTGGACCATATCAACAGGATCTCCTCTGAGATGGATAGGAATAATTGTGAAGGAGTACTGATGCGAGACACGCACGATGCTCGAATTGCGGCTCAGAACGACGGTCGAAACGTGCGACCCATCACCACAACGCGCGGCCGGTACTTCCTCAGAGCCATAACCTGATATCTATATAACGCTTAACTCCCCGAAACACGGGTACCTTCCCAAAACGTATATGGCCGGTTTCCATAGTAGCCGTACCCGTAATAACTGTAATAGCCGGCGAATGGATAGTTCGACTTGGTACGCCCGTCCCAGACGGTCATGTCACGTATGACGATGACCGGATAGTCATACGTCGCCTTGTCACGTGTTTCTGTCCGGGAGCCTACGATCTCACCAATCACCGTGATTCGTGAGCCTTCCTCAAAGATTGCGGGATCGATGATTTCACCACGACTGTCCACTGCGAGAAATCGTCCTCGTGACGATGCCCGGTTATCGAGCGGAATGTGATCCTTGTTCAGAGGCAACTGGAGCACTTCGACTTTTGTACGATCCGTCTCACGCGCCGCAGTGAGCACTTCTCCGCCCCATACCACTATCTGCCCTTTATACGTATCGGGAGAAGCTTTGACTTCCTCATACGTCAACTTATGGTTGACCTGGGCCGCCAACCGATCTGGAATGACCTGATACCGGTTGCATCCGCCAAGGAAGACGATGAGAACCGCATACGCGACACACAATCCAGGCGTGACCTTCATACATCACCTTTACAGTTTACTGCTCGGTTGATCACCTTCATAAACGGGGCGCCGTCGGGCAGAAGTGCCGACGATCATTCACCACCGCTCCACTTTGTTTGGTCTGCAAAACACAGACCCGTTCTCACCTAGCGCGTCCCTTCCGACCTCAGCGGCTCGGGTGTATCACCTGCTTGTTGTTGATATTCTACGTGTGCATGAGCGACTCGACACAAGATATGCAGTGCTGCCGGACAAGATGTCTGATCCAAGACAACTCATCCTCGGAAAAGGACTGTGAACTTCGTCACGGCGATATGTTCCTGCAGATATGCGGGCACTGTGCTTGCAGACCAAGGAGCCGTAAGGATAGGAGTGGAGTGAATGTGATGAATCAAATTACCTTCGCAGAAGCCGGAGACGCATTGACTCCATGAGTTCTCTTCATCCCGCACCGGTACCCCGGACTCCCCCGGTACCCACTCCACCACCGACCGAATCCACTCCGCACAAGGCCGGCATCGACAGGCACCTATGGGAAATCCGCCCGATTCGCGACCTTTTTATCCTCGGCGCAATGGTCGGCTTGCTCTGGTTTCTCTTCGCACTACACCAGGTCTTTTTACCCGTGTTTGTCGCGCTTCTATTGGCCTATTTGGTCAATCCGTTTGTGGACTACGCATTCACACGCTGGAAGACTCCGCGTCCCGTCACGGTGGGAATACTGATGCTGTTCCTGGCTCTTGCCGGGGTCGGCATTGGTCTTTGGCTCATTCCGCTTTTGGTGGAGCAAGCCGAGACGTTGATACAGAAAATCCCCGTCTATGCCAGGAACTTCTCACAGCGCTATGAGACCATGTTCGGCAGCTGGTCGATCAGTCTAGGAGACTTTCTCGGTCGTCTGCACGATGATCCCCTAGCGACGATCCAACCGCTTCTCTCAGGAACCGGTCAGGCATTTGGCCTCCTGGGGCAGCTGCTAGGGATCACTGCCAATGTCGCGCTTTATGCGATCTTGATTCCAGTCTACTTTTTCTTTTTTGCATGGAATTTCGAAAGCATGAGCCGGACCATCGTTCGCCTCGTCCCCGTCTCGCATCGACCGCACACGCTGCACGTCTTGCGTCGAATGGATACGGTCGTGCGAGGCTTCTTTTTTGAGCGGCTCCTCATCGCGGTGATCACCGGTGTGTTGTATGCGGGAGGCTGGTCGTTTGCCGGGGTCCCCTATTGGTTCCTTCTCGGCATTGTCACAGGCTTGGCGTCCCTCGTCCCCTATCTTTCCGCCATCGGATGGCCGGTGGCGGTGGCACTCAAATATGCCGATGCCCTCACTACCGGCCAATGGGCCACGACCGATTGGATGACGATCGTGTTATGGCCGAGCGTGGCCTACCTGATTGTGCAATTTCTCGAAGGCTGGGTCCTGACTCCCTGGTTGCAACGTCATTCCACCGACATGAGCGCCGCGACCATTCTGATCGTCGTCTTCATGGGGGGCGCCGTCGGCGGACTGTTTGGACTGATCTTTGCGATTCCCGTCGCGGCATGTCTCAAGATCGTGGTCGATGAATTTGTCAGACCGCGGTGGCTTCGATGGGTGCGCGAGGCCTAGGGTCATGATAGTGACCGCTGGCTGATCTCTCTAGGGACTATCCGAGTACAGGGACGGTGAGGAATCGGCGTAGATTCATAAGTACGAGGTGGTCGCATTCGATCGAAACGGAAGCGAATGCGTTGATCCTTCAAGCAAGGAGACGATGATATGCAAAACCAGCCCGTATCAGACCAACAAGACTGTATCAATGCCTGCTTCTCGTGCGCCCAAATGTGCGAGAGATGCGCGGACGACATGATCGGCATGACTCATCAGAGCCACGATGACTTAATGACACGCTGCATCCGGCTTTGCCGCGATTGCGCAAGTATCTGTATCCTGTCCGCCCAATGGATGAGTCGATCGTCTCTGCAAACTCAGTCTCTTTGTCGTCTCTGCGCGGAAATCTGCGATCAATGCGCGGAGGTATGCGAACGTCATGCGCCCGATCATCCATTGTGCGGTCCTTGCGCGGAGGCGTGCCGGCGGTGTGCGGAGAGCTGCCGTGAGATGGTAGGAAGTGGGGTCCACACGACATGATGACATATTGTCACGAAGAGCGGAAAGGTATTGAAACCTCGGCCTTCTCACTCCATTGGATATGGGATTTCTTCTTCGTTATCGTAGTGCTGGCCATCGTTGTGAGTGCCTTACCGACGGATGCACCAGCCATGGCTCCGTTCCAGATCGCTGTATCGACCGATCTTAACGCCGAACAGGCAAATCCGGATCCGAAGCCGTCCGGCCCAATGCCGACTCCACCGACGGATCCAAGCCCGGGGCCGACCGACCCGACTCCGAAACCCTCAGGGCCGATTCCGGTTCCCCAGCCTCCCGTTCCAACTCCGAAACCATCGCATCCGCCATCATCGTCTGGCCATGGTTCTCAGTAGCATCATGATTGGAGGGCTTCGATGACACCATGATATGAGTATCAATTCAGATGGGACGAATCATTCTTCGTCACGGGATGGCAAGGGTGTTAATGCGCCTCCTTGATATCAGACGCTTCGCAGCAACGTGGATGTCTATACCAATATCAATCTTATTGATGGAGCTTCCCCATGTATGCACCACTGCCGGACCGGATCTATGAACCACGACCCTATGACCTTCATGGTCTCCACGGTATTTCAGATCGTACCCTCGATGCACACGTCCATCTCTACGAAGGCTATGTCAAAGAAACCAATACGTTGACCGCCCAAATACGAGACATCCTTGAGAGCGGCAGGGCGGATCAGGAGGGAATGCCGGCGTATTCGGAACTCAAGCGTCAATGCGGCTTCGAATACAACGGCATGGTGCTGCACGAATACTACTTCGACAATCTCACGATCCAGGGATCGCCCGACCCCGGTGCGCATTCACCCTTTAGAGAGGCGACGGAAGAGAGCTTCGGAACGTATGACGCGTGGAAACTCGACTTTGTGAGTGTCGGGAAGATACGCGGAGTCGGCTGGGCCATATGTTATTTGAATCCGCATAATGGCAGGCTCTCCAACCACTGGATTACCCTCCACGAGACAGGCCATATCGCCGGTTTCGTTCCGGTCTTGGTCATGGACGTCTGGGAGCATGCCTTTCTATTAGACTACAAACCGGCTGAGCGCCCCTCATATATCGAGGCATTCTTCTCCAATATCAATTGGAAGACGGTGGAGCAGCGGTTGAATCGCGCCCATGTGCCGACGCCCGTTTCACAATGACTCAACCTAATGGATGAGTCACCAGGCCTGCTCAGTGCTGAGCTTCAGCGAATATTCTGCGCAGCGCGTTTGAGAGGTAGAGTTGTATCGATGCCATAAGATAGACTCTATGCGGTACCTCGGGCCAAGTGAATCATTATGCCCAAGTAATCCTGCACATGCCGTGTGACCAGGAAACGATTGCGCGCAAATTCTTTTGCTTGGCGACCGATCGCTTCCATCCGCTCCGGCTCATTGAGCAAACGTTTGATATAGAATGCCGTACCGGCCGGAGAATTGACGGTGTAGCCGGTGTAGCCGTGTATCAATTGCACAGTGATGCCTCCGGTATCGCCTCCGATGACGGGCTTGCCTTTCCACATGGCCTCGGTCACCGTCAGGCCAAACCCTTCGCGCACTGATTTCTGAATGATGATGGTCGCCGCCCGCTGCAGGGCATTGATTTCCAGGTTGGCCGTGGGTGGCAGCAACAGGAGTTGGACATCGGGGTCTATACCCACCGCCTCCTGCACCTCGGCCAGAACGGCCGCACCTTCGGGATCGTCGGTCGCCGTGCCGCCTGCCAGCACCAGCCGGCAATCGTGACTCTGCTTGACGATACGGTAGGCGGCAACTACTCCAAGTGGGTCTTTAAACCGATCGAACCGGGATACTTGCAGCAAGATCGGCTTATCGGTCGGCACTCCGAGCTTCTCCAATATCGATGAGATTTCTTCAGGCGCGAGCTCACGGTTTTTGTCGCTGAATGGATCGATGGACGGGTACACGACGAATTGCGGCACCGGCAAGCGACGAGCAAACTTCGGAAGCGACACAATAGCCGCATCGTACTGCGACACGAACGGGCGCAAAAACTGCCACACCGTCGGCTGGGGAGTGGACACATCGATGTGGCACCGCCATAACCATCGCGCGCCCTTCGGACGTGAGCCGATGAGCGCCGCCGGCTGGGGATCATGGATCATGGCGAAGTCGGCATCGAAGTTCAGATGCTTGGCGTGCTCGCGATTGATCTCGAGATACGCCTCGAACATGGCTTTGGTGATGTGCTGCGACGTTCCTTGCAAGGCGTTATGGAAACTCTTCGTCGTGTGATAAAAGACGTCCGAGCCGGTCATCACTTCCCAGCGCGTCCGAATTCCCAATTCCTCGAATAGGGGCAGCAGCCGATGCAGCATTTCAGCCACTCCCCCGCCGTAGCGGGTGGAATTGATATGGAGCATCCGTCTCCCTTCCAACCGCCGACCCAGCTGACGAAGAAATTCCACCGTACCGGGCGGCGTGACCGCCCGATATTGTTCAAGCAGTTCCGCCATGCGTCCTCATCAACTCGGCGTCGCATAAGGCGACAATCCGAGCTCTCATACCTTCCAGATTAAGGCCCAAGCGCACCACGCGTTGGATGTGAGCCGCCAACTCCGGCATGTTCAAACCGTCTTCCGCAGACAGCCAATGAGAAAAATCGTCAAAACCTGGTGTCTTGCGCATACGCGCCTCGCAGAGATGGAAATAGAGCGCGCCGGCTTCGACCTCATGCACGGCGTGACGAAACTCCAAAAGCGTCCACGCATGGCGGTCCAATGGCGCTTCAATCACGTGGGACCGTATGAAGTCGAACGGTTCCGCACTCATCGCGCGAGAAACCGTAGGGTGAGAGCTCAAATGGTCATCGAGAACGGTGACAATGTCCTGGCGTAGAGCTTCAAGAGAAAGATACGCGAAAGGATCCAGCACACCCAGACGCTCACCGAGGACGCGATCATGGGCGTACAGGGCCGCCCACGTGGCGAAGTCGTTGGGGTACAGCGTTTGGACATACGCATGGCGCAGGTAAAAACTGTGCGTATGATAATAAATGGCATCGGATGGAACTTCTTCCATCAGCTCCAACAGACGTCCCACATCCGTCGCGCGTTTCCCCAAGACTTCGCGCAATTCCATACAGCTGACGAACTGAAACGGACGTACGGCGCGATGGTATTCCGGCATCATGACGTTCAGCACGCCGGCTCCCCGTTCGTTAACATTCCCTTCTCTACGATTCGCATCGTCGATCCTCGCTCATGTGAATACACTGCGCCTCTCTAGGAGTCGATCAACCGCGAGATCGTGCAGCTTCCTTCGCCGTTTCCGTCATCGAATCCTGAGCCTGTTTGGCGAATTCCTTCGCCGAACGCCCGGCTTCATGGACAGCCTCCTGGCCTTTGTCGTAATACTCCTTACCTCGCTCCACCGCCGTATCCCAGGCTTCCTGGCCGCGCTCGAGTATATCGTCTTTCGTGCGGTCGGCATAGCCGCGAAGCATGCCGCGGAGTTCGGTCCCCGTCTGCGGGGCGAATAACAGCGCGACACCGGCCCCAATCAAGGCTCCGGCCATGAAGGCCGACCACCCGGTCGCTTCGCCCATTTCTTCATCGTAATAATTCCTGCTGTTCATGGTCGAGTCCTCCTCTGATGAATAAAATCTTGTGTTTATCTCACGTTCACTGCATCTTGACTTCGCGTTCTGCCTCAAACCAATGTTCCAAGTCGTTGCCGTGCCTGCATCCGCTTTCCAGGTACAGAATAAAAGCCCTTACCGCGATGCGGCGGTGCGTCGACATATCTTCGCTGTAGCTGGATTCTTCCTCAGCGGTAGACATTGTCTGTCGTGCGTTCGTTGAGCCGCGCAATGACGGCCCATCCCGTTTCGCAGTTCCCCCGGTGATAGAGTCCGCCCTTTCAGACTCTCGCGGAGGATTGTCTGGCGTCGGCTCTTTGGGTGCCAACGGTTTCTGGATCGTCTGCTTGGTCGATCGAGTGCGTGCCATGATCTCTATGCGCCCCCATTAAGGTAATGGTTGACCGCCCAGTTCTGCCCTCAGGGCATTTGATCTGCTTGGGTTTTCGCCCTCCATTTCATGCACCCTAGCTCAATGCTCGAACTGTTCAGAACTAGGAGACAACCTAGCTAAGATCGTTGTCGCGCCTCGGATAAGTACGAGTTATCTCCCCTCGCTCGTTAGGTCATGATAAAGCAGGGTAAAAGAAAGAAGGGCCTGAATGAAACGATACATCGGCGCAGCGGCGACGTTCGTGCTGGCGATCGCAGCATGTCAGACTCTACCCACCATGACGCGCAGCGGCGACGTCAAGGACATCTACATTGAAGACACACAATCGGCCGCTACGTATGTGCAGGGCGTGGTCGGAGACGAAATCCGGTGGACCAACAAGCGCACGGCATCGGTTCGGATAACCTTCTTGGACCGGATATCGGATCAGTTGTTATGCCGGAATAATTTTGAGGGGTATTTTACCGGCGGCGTTGACACAACACTGAAACCCGATCAAAGCGCCAGCCTGTGCTTTGGAGATCACGCAACGATTCCCTACATCGTCAGAATATATTCGACATCGACAAACGCAGAGGTCTCGCGATCCGGGCAGGTTCAAATCGAAGCAGCTTTTGCGCATCCATCAGCGGAAGACAAATCTGCGGCAGGCAGGACAGGACCGTGAGACATCCGATGCGGATGTCCGCCCAAGCGGAGAATAACAGCTCGTGCACAGACAGACTCGCGTTGAACCCCTGTGTCCCACTCGAGCTAGGGAGTTCCCTCGTATAATCTTTAACTGGCTTCACGCATAAAGTTTCAGCATGCATCGAGAATGTTCGTCCCCTAGACACCGGCGCTCTTCCGTGCACACAAGTCGACGGAGTCATTCACACCGACAGTTCTTCCGAACATACTCGTCTTTAGAAAGGGAAAATCTGATATGAAGATCGCGCAAGTGGCCCCATTGTGGGAAAGCATTCCTCCCCGGCGATACGGAGGCACAGAACGTGTCGTATCGTATTTGACTGAAGAGCTCGTTCGACGCGGTCATGAGGTGACACTGTTTGCCGCCGGTGATTCATCGACATCAGCCACCTTGCATGCCATCTGCCCATCATCTTTGCGGGCCAATCGCTTATTGTTTCCTGATGCGGTGGTTTCTCTTCTCTTAGAGCGTGTATTCGGGACCCACGCGGGAAGTTTTGACCTGATCCACTCACATATCGAGTTCCTGGGTTTTCCGCTCACGCGCCGGTGCCCTACACCGGTGCTGACGACATTGTACGGTCGGCTTGACCTGCCGGAAC
Organism: Nitrospira sp. BO4; assembly: GCA_030144965.1. Classification (GTDB taxonomy): domain Bacteria; phylum Nitrospirota; class Nitrospiria; order Nitrospirales; family Nitrospiraceae; genus Nitrospira_D. Next base: position 277,115 of record JAMPUU010000026.1, on the reverse strand, counting down.
TGGTTCCGGCATTTCAACAGTTCTGCGAACTCCCGCTGGTTTCAGTATCGGATGCCCAACGGCATGCGATGCCGTTGGGCAATTGGCAGGCTACCATCCATCACGGACTGCCTCGAGATCTGTATTCCATGCATGCCGGGCCCGGCACGTACCTCGCCTTCTTGGGCCGCATCTCGCCTGAGAGTGGACTGGAGCAAGCCATTCAATTGGCCAAACGAGCCGATATGCCGATTCGCATCGCGGCTAGGGTAGATCCGGCAGATCGCGATTACTTTCAGCACATCGCGCCTCTGTTGGAACATCCACTCGTGGAGTACGTCGGCGAAATCACGGACGAAGAGAAGAATGATTTTCTTGGTGAGGCCTTTGCGTTGACCTGCCCGTACGAGGGACCGGAGCCCTTCGGCTTGGTCATCATCGAAGCACTCGCTTGCGGCACACCTGTGCTTGCCTGTCGGCGGGGAACCGCGTTGGAAATCGTGGATGATGGATACACCGGCTATGTATGCGATACGCTGAGCGAGATGGGGAAAGCCATTACGCGCGTATCGACTCTCGATCGACACCAATGCCGGGCAGCTTTTGAGAAGCGGTTTACTGTCGAGCGCATGACCGATAATTATCTGGCTCTGTATCAGCTCTTAGCGCTCAAGCAAGAGGATCAGCTCGTCACCCAAAACTCCTCTCCGAACAACGACGTCGTCGCAATATCCGATGTCTAGTGTGCAGATTGACTATGGCCACACTCTGCCGGAACGACAACTCAGACCTAGAGTCGGCGGGAGGTACCGAGACCGGTCATCATACTCGTCGTCAAATGCTGTTGGACCGTCTCATACCCAGCCCACGGATCTTTGGCAAGCTCTGACAGTCGTTCCTCGATGTTGTGCACGTTGAACTGATCTGAGCGCAGCGATGGAGTTAACTCATCCCACCCCAACGGAGCAGAGAGCGGAGCTCGCGGTTTGGCACGCGTCGAGTAAGCTGCCACGGTCGTCGCCCCTCGCCCGTTCCTGAGATAATCGATATACACCTTGCCTTTGCGCACTCGTTTCGACATGTTGTCCGTAAATCTGGCAGGTATCGTTCGTACCATATGTCCGGCCACTGACTTCGCGAAGTCCTTCACCTCGTCCCATGAGTGCCGTCGCTGTAATGGCACCACGACATGCAATCCTTTCCCACCTGTGGTCTTGACGAATGACGTCAAACGCAACTCTTCGAGCAGGGTTCTGATAAGAAATGCGGCTTCGACGACTTCACGCCACGGCACATCCGGAGCCGGATCCAAATCCAGCGTCATACGGTCGGGACGATCCAGCCGCTCTCGCCTCGCTCCCCAGGTGTGGAATTCGAGGACGCCGAGTTGCACGAGTGCAACCAAGGCAGCGGTTGTGTTCGCCACCATGTAGCTGGCGCGTCCATCCGATTCTTCAACCTCGACTCGATCGATCGCCTCATGAATCTGGTCCGTCGCGTGTTTCTGATAAAAGCATCCTGTGTCGTGTCCTTCCGGGCAACGGACCAACGTCAATGGACGCCCACGAACATGAGGCAAGATCGTGTCCCCGATTCGATCATAGTACTGCGCCAGCTCGAGTTTCGTGATGCCGTCATGTGGAAACAACACTCGATAGGGATTCGTGATCTCGATACCCGCCACAATCGCCGCATGTGTCGGCTTCCGATCTTGACGGAGAGGTCTCGCGCGGTGCACCCGGGCAGCTGCACGCTTCGATTCGCGATCCGGCTCGTCAGCCGATCTATTTTTCTGCTCCCGATTCGCCGATGCATGGACCGCCGACTCACGGACAATGGCCTTGGCCGGCTTGTCGTCGCGCAGACCCAGGAACGCCGCCTGGCGGAGGAGACCTTCCTGTGTCCATTCCGCAAAACGTACTTCAGCGACTAATTCCGGTTTAACCCAGTGGACTCCTTTTGTATCCCCACCCGTCGGAGGATCGACAAATGGCGGCCGGGGTCGTTCATGCCGCTGCAAGATCCGATAGAGTTGAGACAATCGATTCTCTGAGAATCCCGTCCCGACTCGTCCAACATAGACCAATCGTCCCGGTTTCTCATATACACCGAGCAAGAGCGCTCCGAATCCGCGCCGGGAGCCCGATGGCTCGGTATAGCCGCCAATGACGAATTCTTGGCGGCGTTGACACTTTACTTTGACCCAGTTTCGATTTCGGCCTTCGGTATATCGCCCGTCCACTCGTTTGGCGATCACTCCTTCGAGTCCTCGGCGACAAGCCGTCTCAAAGACGGTAGGTCCCTTACCAAGGATATGGGCGCTGTATTGCAACAGGCCGCTCTCCGGCTGCCCGCATAGAAGCGACGCTAAAAGTCGCTTGCGTTCGTGCAAAGGGGACGATCTGAGGTCTCTCCCATTGAAAAATAGGAGATCGAAGACATAGTACACAAGCCGGCCATCCCATCCACCGTCAAAGGCATTTTGCAATGCCTGAAAGCTCATCGACCCGTCCGATTTCATGGCAACGAGTTCACCGTCCAGCCATGCATTTTCAACGGAGAATCGGCGGGCCGCCTTCACGTGCTCGGGCAGCTTTTGGGTCCATTCCCGACCGTTTCTTGAGAAGAGTTGCACAACGCCCTGCTCAATTCTGCACAGCATGCGATACCCGTCATACTTGAGTTCGTGGATCCAACCTTCTCCCTCCGGAATCTTATCAACGAGCGTTGCCAGCTGAGGCGATATCCATGCGGGACATGTGACCGTACCCATACTGGTTACCGATCCCCGTTTCGTCTTGAGGTCCCGGGAGATCTTGATCCGCTCTACGCCACCGGACGTACGATGAGAGTGCCATACATCGGACTTGGCCTTTGTAATCTCATCCATGCTTCTTCCGCTCTTGACACTGTGGGACGACGCGAGACTTGAATTCGATCTAGTCGCAGTCCGCGCATACTCGTCTCGTTCCTTGATCAGAAGCCAGTTCTTACCGTCTGCGTTGTCTGTTCCGCTCATCCGCACCAGTGTCCAGCGGCCCTGCAACTTTTTCCCGAACAGGGCAAATTTCATCCGCCCCTTGTGATAGGCCGCTCGGGGATCTCCATCCGATTCCCACTGACCTTGATCCCATACCATGACCGTGCCGGCGCCATACTGTTTCGGCGGGATGATGCCCTCGAAAGCGGCATATTCCATGGGATGGTCTTCGACGTGCACTGCAAGCCGCTTGTCGTCCGGATTCAGACTGGGTCCCTTGGGAACCGCCCAGCTTTTCAGCGCCCCATCCAATTCAAGCCGGAAATCATAGTGCAGCCGGCTTGCAGCGTGCTTCTGGACGACGTAGAGCAGCTGTGAGGGAGGCTTTTCTCTCGACTGTGAGCCTCGTGGTTCAGGCGTCTGAGAGAAATTTCTTTTCTTCCTGTATCGTGTCAAACTCATAAAATGTTCAGACCCGAGTGCAAGCAACCGATGTATGGGCAGAGTCTCGCCGATACGTTGGAGCAGGCTCGACTCCTGCTCCTCTAGACCTCGACGGGGACGATGAGGGCCATCGAAAGAGCTTGCCGAACCATCTGGCTCGCATAACCCCACTCATTGTCGTACCAACTCATGACCTTGACCAGATTGCCGTCCACAACTTGAGTCATGTCCACATCAACGATCGAGGCGCGCGGATCCTGGACGATGTCGGAAGACACCACCGGATCTTCCGTCACCCCCACAACTCCTGCATACCGGTCACTACGCGCCTCCTCCAAGAACATCGCGTTCACCTCCCCGACACTCGTCTCCCGTTCCGTCAGCATCACGATGTCGGAGAGCGAACAGATCGGGATGGGAACATGGATGGCCGCTCCCTGAAATCGCCCTTTGAGAACGGGCAAGGCGCGGGTTGCCGCGAGAGCGGCCCCCGTCGACGACGGCACAAGGTTGGCGGCCGCCGCTCGCCCCCGGCGTTTCCTCGTATGCTGCCCATCGACCAATGCTTGGCTGGCCGTGTAGGCGTGCGTAGCCGTCATCACCGCCTTCACCACCCCGAGATGGCGGTGAATGATTTCCACGACCGGTGTCACGCAATTCGTCGTGCAACTGGCGCATGACAGAATCGGCCCGGCCTTTTCGTCATACACATTCACACCATAGATGACGGTGGGAATATCCTCGTCCTTGGCCGGCGCCGAGAGGATGACCCGCTTCGCTCCGGCTTCGAGATGTTTTGAGAGCGCGGTTCTGGTATTGAACTGCCCCGAACATTCGAAAACCACATCGACTCCCAGCTCCTTCCATGGAAGATGAAGCGGGTCGCGTTCCGCAAACACGGGATACACCCGGTCGGCCATCGTGATCCCCTTCCGATCGGCTCCTACTCGATTGGGATAGCGGCCATACACCGTGTCATGATTGATCAGGTAGGCCAACTCGTCGGGGGAAGTCAGATCGTTGATCGCGGCCAGCTCAAGCTCCGGTATGGTCGCGAGAATCTTGAACGTGGCGCGCCCGATTCGCCCCAACCCGTTAATAGCGACTCGCATCATTCCATTGCCCTTTCTCTAGGTACAGGGTCTATCGTTCCCTAGCAGTACCGAGCGGTATGACCTGTCGGCGCTTCTCCTCCGACGCCTGCAGAGCCCCGTCTTACGAATCGACGAATTGACACCTACGGGCCCTAAACCGACTCTTTTCCGTAGTGCTTAAAGAGCTCAATTTCATAGTCCGGCGTAATAAGTTTCGATGGATCATAGTCCGGCGCCGACTGGATAGCATGCCGGGTGAGCGACATGGTAACCGCTCGGCTGGGCCAATCGATTCGTTCTATCCGTCCGGTTTGCACCAACACCTTCTTGCCCGGCAGCCAATTTCTCGTGTCGATCTCCGCATACCGAACAATCCAGTCCTCATCATCTACGACCAGGTCCTCGATGTGGCCGATTTCCCCGTCTCGCGCATGGATTGCATAACCGGTCACTTCGGCACTGCTGCGAAGATGTGTCAGCTCGGAAGGTTCCGAAAGGAGAGGCTCATCCAGACCCGCCGTAGCCATTTCTGAATCTGGAACCGGACTTCCCCACACCGTCGTGCCGGGTTGCCAGTACGGTGCCCACCGAAAGTGCCGATAGTACGCCTCCTCATACTGTCGTGATATCGGTTTTACGTCATCGATCGGTGGAGCGTGTTCGATCTGTTCTTTCCGCAGATTGAATTTCATGGATGCGTTGGTATCGTCGATACCAGCCACTGCGATCGGAGCAATGAGCACGTTCCTGCCAAAAAGCCAATTGCCTGTCTTTACGATGAGATATCGGACAGCCCAGCTGTGATCGTCAAAATAGAGTTCTTGCACGCTTCCCACTTGGCCATCTATCGCGCATAGCGTCAATTCGGTGATTTCCCGCACACGTCTGAATTGTTTCATGTTCTCTTCCCATTATTGGAGCAGTGAATATGCACCCTGTTTTCCTGCTGACGGGGCAACCGTCTATTACATAGTGGATGCTCGATCACCGTTGCTGTGTGATGAAGAGCAAATTTCGCAAAGGCCATACCAGAGACAGGATGTCTGCATGAGGATCGTTTGGCATGGGACCAGTGGCTGATTACTCACTTATGCGGGTATCGATATTGCGTCTGAACAAACCTTACACGGCAACCGGTTGCAGTAATCCTCGAAGGAAATTGTTCTCTCGCGAAAAGCTGCACTGGGATCTTATGTAAATTCAGAATTACTGGACTTACGATCTTGGCTCGCTAGAGGACTATCTTGTCTTCAGAGAGACAATTAGTCCGGTCGGTTTGCGGTGCTTTTTCTTGGGACACCATCTTATCCTTCTGACCTCCTCGACATTATCTGATGAGAGGCACGTATGATCTCGGACATCCTTGCCGCTCGATCTCAGATGGCCATGTCGCTGGGATTTCACATCGTCTTTGCCGCGCTGGGCATCGCCATGCCGGTATTGACCGCTGTTGTTGAGTGGCACTGGCTGAAAACGAAGGATGAACAATACCTCGTATTGGCGAAGCGATGGTCGAAAGGCACTGCGATTCTGTTCGCTGTCGGCGCTGTATCGGGGACCGTTCTCTCCTTCGAGTTGGGCTTGCTCTGGCCTTCGTTCATGGAGCGGGCCGGTCCCATCATTGGGCCTCTGTTCGGGCTCGAGGGATTCGCATTCTTCACGGAAGCGATTTTTCTTGGGATTTACCTCTATGGATGGTCGCGCATTTCGCCGCGCGCACACTTCATCGCCGGGTTGATTGTTGCGGCGAGCGGAACCGCCTCTGCCGTCTTCGTCGTCACGGTCAATGCGTGGATGAACGTACCCAGCGGGTTTGATCTCGTCGACGGGACGTTCACCAATGTCACACCCTTATCCACGTTGTTACACCCGGTTGCATTTCATGAAACATTGCACATGCTGTTGGCGGCATTCGCAGCGAGCGGATTTCTCGTGGCCGGGGTCCATGCATTTCTCCTCCTGCGCCGTCCTTTGGATCGCTTCCACCGGAACGCGCTCGTCATTGCACTTCTGGTCGGAGGCATTCCAGCCGTCCTTCAACCGTTGAGCGGAGACTTTATCGCTCGTGCAGTCGCCGATCACCAGCCCGCTAAACTGGCTGCGATGGAATCACTGTTCATTACAGAAACGGGAGCGGATTTCATACTCTTCGGACTTCCTGATGTTTCCACGCAAACCGTCGACTACGCGGTGCATATTCCCAACGGATTGAGCCTCCTTCTGCATGGAGATCCGCAGACCGTGGTTCCGGGGCTCGATCGGATTCCTCGTCAAGATTGGCCGCCCGTCGCCGTTGTCCATATCGCCTTTCAACTCATGGTCGCCTGCGGATTGATGATGGCCGGAACAGCTGTGTGGGGCGCGTGGCGCTTATGGAAAGGACACCTGGAAACGGACCGAAGACTCTTGCGCACATTGGTCGCCATGTCTCCGCTTGGTTTCATCGCCATCCAGGCCGGTTGGGTGGTGACTGAAGTGGGGCGGCAACCGTGGATCATACAAGGACTCATGCGCACCTCCCAGGCCGTGACTCCTATGCCCGGCCTTTGGATTCCCATGGTGACTTTCTCCGCCTTGTACATCGTCCTGGCCGGAGTCGTCGTCTGGGCGATGTGGCGTCACATCGCAGCTGCAGCTGTCGTCTCTCGTGAGCGGAAGGCGGAAAGGAACGCGGCCTAACGATGCCCCCGTATGAACTCATACTCGCCGTCGCGCTGGTCGGGGCCCTCACCTTTTATCTGCTGTTCGGTGGCGCGGATTTCGGGGCAGGGATCTGGACGCTCTTCGCAATGGGGCCGCGCGGGCAGCCTCAGCGTGCTTTGATCGACCAGGCCATCGGTCCTATTTGGGAGGCCAACCACGTCTGGCTCATCATTGCCGTCGTGATTCTTTTTACGGCCTTTCCTCCGGCCTTTGCGGTGATCTCCATACGGCTGCACATCCCCCTGACCCTGATGCTGATCGGGATCGTCCTGCGAGGCACCGCGTTCGCGATCCGGACTCACGACATCACATCGCGTCCGAACGGATTCACGGGTGCGCCGCCGATTTGGCACAGGATATTCGCATGGTCCAGCGTGATCACGCCCACCATGCTGGGAATCGTCCTTGGAGCGATCGCATCGGGCCGCGCTGCAGGACCGACCGACACCATCCGAGAAACGTTCGTCGATCCGTGGCTGGCACCATTCCCCTTCTCGGTCGGCCTCCTCGCGACAGCATTGGTCGCCTATCTCGCCGCCGTGTATCTCATCGTGGAGAGTCGGGACCCGTCCTTAAGCCGACTCTTTCGCCACCGCGCCATACTCAGCGGTGTGCTCGTCATCATGTTGGCCGCCATCGCCCTGTTCCTTGTCCGCGACGGAGCCCCGGAAATCTATCGAGGCTTGGCGAAAACTGCGGTTGGTCGTGCAGCCATAATCGCCACCGCGCTGGTGCATCTTGCGGCCTTGTGGGCGCTCATCACTCAACGTGATCTGTTGGCTCGATTTCTTGCGGGGACAGGAGCAGTCGCCATCCTTTGGGGTTGGGCGCTGTCACAGTATCCGTACCTGGTTGAGCCATCTGTCACCATCTATGATGCCGCCCCGCAAGGAACATTGGACATCTTGCTGGCGAGCCTGCTGTTGGGATCCGTCGTCCTTTTTCCCTTTCTGTTTTACTTGTATAACTTGTTCAAGGGAAACGTGATCTCGCACCCGGCACAGTTCAAATCCTGAGAGCGCCGACTCGTTGCCCGGCTTCAGGATGAGCAATTGCACGCCGCGTGTTGGAATGGGATTGAAAGGGTGGTCGTCGTGGTTTCAACCCCGAGAACTCACGTGAGATTGAAGGTTGATGCGCCGACTTCGTGAATAATCGCATCGTGAAGCTGGTCAACAGCCTTGTCTTTGGTGAGGACGGTGGTTGCTCCGGCTCGTTTCATGGCGTCGCTGTTGTCGTCGCCGGTGTTGACCGAGATGCCGATGACGATGGTCCCGGGCCACTTGGCTTTAATGCGCGCCGTGGCATCAATCCCGTTCATCTTCGGCATGTTGATGTCCATCACGACGACTCTAGGCCGCAGATCTTGGACCAATTTCACAGCTTCTTCCCCATCCCGCGCCTCCCCGACTACTTGAAGATCCTTGTAGGCATCCAGCACGGAACGAAGGCCCTGCCGAACCATGGCGTGGTCGTCCACCAACAGAACGCGAGTGGCGGTGCTCTTCTGGTGCGTTGAGAGTTGAATGCCAAAGGCCCGATCTTGCACTTCCAGGGCTGCAGGATTCAGCACTGCTGTCTCAGCATGTCTGGTCACACGCAGCATGATCGTTGCCGTCGTCCCGTGGCCCGGTGCCGAGTCAATCGCGAAAGACCCTCCCAGCGCCCTCATACGTTCTCTAATGCTGAAGAGCCCAAACTTGGAGGAGAGTCCGCTGCCAGGAGTGCCAGCAGCAGTGAGGTCGAAACCTTTTCCCTCGTCGCGCACCGTAATCTCCAAACAGTCATCATACTGGACTAGCCTCACTGTGGCATGCCCTACTCCCGCATGCTTGGACGAATTGATCAACAGTTCCCGCACGGATTGAAACAAAAGGATCTCTTGGTCCTCCGGCAGCTTGAGCCCATTGTCCTCCGGAACGATGACCGCCACCGATAGCTCATGTTTCTTCATGGACTCGCCCAGCCATTTGAGTCCGGCAATGAGCCCATGGTCACGCAGCACCGGAGGACTGAGTTCCGAGACGAGCGTGCGGGTATAGCTCAGAGCATCAGACAACATTTCGTCGACTTTATTGAGAACTTTTTCGCAGGCGGGTATCCCGATTGCCGCCTGCTTACCCTGTCCAATGGTCAACTTACCGAAGACGAGCATCTGTTGCAGATGATCATGCAGCTCTGTGGCAAGTCGTTTGCGTTCACGCTGCTCGGTCAGGTTCAGTTCGGTCGCCATGGCACGCAGCCGGTTCTGCGACTGCACGAGTTCCTTCGTGCGCACCTCGACCTCTCGTTCCAATTCTTCAGTGGACCGTTCAAGGCGCAATTGGGCTTCTTTTCTGTCGGTAATATCCATGTTGACGCCTACCATGCGAATCCGCCGGCCCTCTGCATCACATAACGTCTTGGCCTTCGCGTAGATCCATCGAAGGGCTCCATCCGGGCGCATGATGCGATACTCATATTCCTGAGCCTTGCTAGGATCTTCCATGGATCTTGCCGCTCCCGCTTCAGCGGCCGCGAGATCTTCCGGATAAACCAAGCGACGCCACGCGGCATAACTTCCCTCGAAGCTTCCGGGTGGCAAACCCCATATTCGTTCCAGCTCAGGGGACCACACCCCGCGCTGCGCCACGATATCCCAATCGAAGGTGCCGACGCCTCCGGCCGTCTGCGCCAATTGCAGCCGTTCCTCACCGGCACGGATCGCTGCTTCCATCTTCAGACGATCGGTGATGTCCAGCGCAATCCCGCATAACGCGTAAGGATGGCCGTCGGCATCGCGCAGCAGGAACTTCTGAACCAGCGAGGTATGCCGCCCGTCCATTTGCGGAACATATTCTTCGATGGTCAGCAATGTGCCGGATTCCCAAACGTGTCTATCGTTTTCGACAAATTGGTCCGCCAACTCGGTGGGAAGCAGCTCTCTATCAGTCTTGCCATAAGCGTGCTCTCTCCCAAGGTGGAATAAATGGCCGAACTGGTCGTTGAAAAAGAGATAGCGTCCTGCGCGATCCTTCAAAAAAATCGTTGCCGGCGCCCGATCAAGTATGGAGCGCAGTTGCTCCCCGCTGGTCCGCGCTGCCACTTCCGTCCGCTTCCGGAATTCTTCGCGCAGTTCGCCTTCCCGCGCTCGGATCAGGGAGGCTTCCAGCTCCGATTGTCGCCGGGCCCTGCGAGTCCAATCCGCGATGACGATCATGAGCCCATCGACTGCGAGAAACACCCCGATTGCCGCCGCATGCTCGACATTGCTGAAGGGATCGATAAACAATAGTGTCGACAAAATCGCAGCGGCCAAGGCCGTTGCAAGTCCGTATCGCCAGCCGGCGATGACTGTGCTGAACATCGTGGCAGGATAGAACGTGATAAAGGTATAGCCGCTCCCAAACACGGGTGTGAGCGCGATGCGCAGCAACGTGGCTATCGCGAGCACGCCTGCCGTAAGCAGGGCGGGAGGGATTGCCGCCGCTCTTTGGAAAATGGATCGATGGGATCGACCTGCAGGAACAACCATCGGTGGGTTGCCATCGGCCCCGGCAGTGAGATGGGTGGGGTCTGGATATGCGCCGTCTTCGGTTAGAAAGTCCTTGGTGCTCATGTCCGAGCCCCTCTCGGCATCTCGCCGCTCTCTGACTTTCCCCGGCAGTGAAGGATCCCTCACCAAATAATTCGGTGAGTACGGGTAACGGCATCTTACGCTCATGCTTCGGTCCACACAATCCGTCTGAGTTACCACTGGGTTTTCCCCTAGGCGATTAGTACACCTCGGGACAGTCCCAGTGCATGATGGCGTTTGATGCGCGTATGGTGCAGAGAGTCGACAATATCCTTTAACAGAATGGAGACGGTAATGAAGACGAAAATGTTGCTGGGTTTGGCGGTTGCATTCGTATCTCTTTTGAGTTTTGTGACGATCGGGCATGCCGGTGAGACAAAGGCCAAGATGGAAAAGGCCAAAGGAGAGGTCAAGGGCGAGATGGAAGAGGCCAAGGGGGAGATGAAGGCTCTCACGGAAGAAGCCAAAGGCAATGACATGAAGGCAACGGGGGAACGGGCGAAGGGCAATGTTAAAGGTGCGGTGGAGAAGGGAAAAGGGCAAGCCAAATCATTGAAGGAAAAAATGAAGGATTAGGGTTGATGATTCCGGAATTGTTGCCGGAGCGGCGGAGATCGCCACCCTTGTTATTACTCCTGACCAACGTCGCGTCCTATTGATCACAGGGTGAATCATTGGCGAGGGTCATGTCATCAGTCGTGCTCGCGTTACATACCTATGAGAAACGGATAAGCACAATACCTTGATCACTTACTGGCTGCCGATTCTTTGGTAATGTGCGACTCCTGCCAGAGGGCAATGCCGCCAAGGACTCCGTTGAGATTGGACACGATCGTGACATTCCCGGGAAGAAGTCTGATATCAACCATGGCGGCATTGCCTCCACCGATATAGAGTCGATCATACTGAAACATGCGCTCCAGTTTGGCGACTACTTTTCCCAGGCGCCGATTCCATCGTTTTTTGCCGATGCGCTCCAATTCTTCTTTGCGAAGTCTGTTCTTTCCGACTCTCACGTTCGGGACGAGCCGTCCATCGACGAACAGCGACGACCCGACTCCTGTACCCAGTGTGAGAACAAGCTCGAGTCCATTCCCGGATATGGCCCCAAAGCCTTGCATATCCGCATCGTTCGCCGCTCGCACCGGCTTGCCGAAAATGGCGCTGAGTGTCTTTGTCAGATGAAAGTGGTCCCATTCCGGCCCCAAGTTCACCACGCCGGTAGTGACACCCGAACGTACGGTTCCGGGAACTCCTACCGATACGCGATCAAATTTCCCTGCCTGCTTGGCCAACCTCTTGATGACTTTAATGACGGCCGCAGGTGTCGTGGTCTCCGGGGTAGGAACTCGGAGGCGCTCGCACATCGGTTCGCCGATTTCATTGAGGACCAGCGCTTTGATACCGGTCCCACCGATATCTACCACGAACGTGCGGATGGGCGCGGAAGAGACATGTGCAGGACTTGGTGTTTTCTTCGCATTGATGTTGCGGACCTTACTGTTCATGTGGCTCACTACAGCGAAGGAGATTCGACATTGATCAGCTTCGGCTTGGAAATCGGCGGCCGCCATATGACCTGATCGGAAGAAGGCCACTCCTTCTTTTTCGGTAACGACAACCGGACTGGGCGGCCGGTTCGCGCCGAACGGTAGAGGGCCTGAACGATCATCACATCAATGAGCCCTTCCCGGCCGGATGGCTCCGGCATGGTGTTCCGGAGAATGCAATCTGAAAAATGGAGCAGCTCGGGCGCAAATTGATCGGCGGCCTTGTAACGATGCGATCGGCTTGTTCCGTTCAACACCCGCTGTTGCTCAAGAGGTCCGGCATATTCGAAGGCTGGGCACAACCTTACCCGCCCTTTGGTCCCTATCACTTCGTACGATGAAGCATCGACCGCCCCAAAACTGCAGATGAATGTGGCCAACCGGTCATCGGGGAAACGGAGCCAGACGGCGGCCATTTCATCGACCTCACGAAATCTCCGATCGGTGCCTCGCACAATCGAGGCGCTCGCTTCGACGGGGTTGTCCTTGAAAACGTACCGGGCGGCGTTAATGCAGTAGACCCCGATATCATACAATGATCCGCCGCCAAGCCCGGCTCTGACACGAATATCACCGGGACGCACCTGCATCGTGAAGAGCGAGTTGAACAACCGCAGATCGCCAAGCTTTCCGGATTGTGCCAGATCCACCGTGCTCATATTGGCTTCTTCGAAATGAAGCCGATAGGCGACCATGAGTTTGACGCGCGCTTTCTCCGAGGCCTGAATCATGCGCCGGCATTCCTGTTCCGTGACGGCCATGGGCTTTTCGCAGAGCACATGGATTCCCGCCCGTGCTGCGCGGACTGCGAAGTCACAATGCAAACTGTTGGGAAGCGCGATGTACACAGCATCGAACGCGCGCTCTTTCAGACATTGGTCGTATTGCCGATACGAATATCGATGGGGCACATCGTATCGCTTGGCTATTTGCTTCAGCTTATCGGGATCGTCGGAGACCAATGTAGTGAGCACGGAGTTCCTGCCGGCGTGAGCAAAAGCGGGAAGGACCGCCACCTGGGCGATATGGCCGAGCCCTACCACTGCATATCGGACACGCTTTGACCTTGCGCGAGAGCGCATGCGAGGCTCTCCTGCACTATTCGCAATAATGTTTTTGTCTCCCATGTTTTTTTAATCCCACCGATGATCACGATAGCACGCACGAGTAAACGTGCCACCTATCAGGTTCCCTGGGCAATCACTTTGCAATAACTCGGTTTGCGGCGCTGTGACGTATACGCCTTAGCGGGTTACGGACTTCTAGGTTTGAGGAGATGGCGGGCGGTCTATACGGCCGCTTCCCGTCCGGGGTTACCTAACGTGGCGGCTTTATCGATCTCGGAATTGATCTCGCCCCCTACCAAGAGCACCATGCCGCTCCAATAGAGCCACAGCATGAGCACGATGACACCGGCGATGGACCCATAGACTTTGTTGTAGTCGCCGAAGTTATCAACATAAAGTTTGAACCCAAGCGAAACCATAAACCACATGGCCACGGCGAACGCCGATCCAGGCGAGATCCAACGCCAATCCTGCCGGATATCGGGGCATACGTAATAGATCACGCCGACGACTGCCAGCATGATGGCGGCTACGACAGGCCATTGCAGGAGATTCCATGCCACGACAAAGACCCGGTCCAGTCCGACCAGATCGGCAATCCATCCGCCAAGGCGGGGTCCATACAGCACCAAGGTCAAGGAGAGAATGACGAACCCCGCCAATCCGATGGTGAGTAGTATCGCCGTGACGCGCACCTTCCAATATGGTCGACTATCCGTCTTGACGCCATATACGACATTCAGCGCCTCCATGATGGCCGTCACACCGCTCGATGACGCCCAGATCGCGCCCAACCCCCCTAGTGAAAGGATATCGATACCGCTGCCCTCCGCGACTTGCTTCAAGAATCGTTCAACCATGGAAAGCACGTCATTGGGCAATACCTGCCGCAGGTAACTCATCAGTTCGGGCATGTAATTGTGCACTGAGAAGACGCCCATGAACGCCGTGAGAAAAATCAGCGCGGGAAACAGCGCCAGCAGGATGTAGTAGGACAGTTGGGCAGCGCGACCCAGCAGTTCGTCCTGAAGACTTTCGCGCCAAAGTCTCCGGCTCAGTTCTCGGATCGACAACCCTCCGAGCCTCCAGGGATTGTACAGCGGCGATCCCCTTGTGAGCGACGATTCGGCTGATGTTCGACTCATGTGCGCCCTTCAAACTCTGGGGCTCGGCCATTGCGAGCCATAGATCCATTGATTATTCATACGAAAGCCGATTGAGGAGGGACTGGGATTCCCCTGAATAGCCGGACTTCGAGGCTCATGCATGAGACCAGAAGCTAAAAAACTGGTTTCAGGGCCACACATAGTACTAATCCGACTTATAGTTGGAATCTGCGAAGCTGCGTACCCATCGGACGATCTCGTGCGTCTCCATGATCCCCGGCTTCCTGCCCAGTTCGCGCCCTTCCCGGAAGATGATCAACGTCGGAATGCTCACAATCTCGAATCTCGCCGCCAGACTTCGCTCCTCGTCCGAATTGATCTTGCCTGCTCGAACTTCCGGTTCCAGCATTTTGGCTGCCTTGTGATAGGCAGGCGCCATCACCTGACAAGGTCCGCACCAAGCAGCCCAAAAATCCACGACTAGTGGAATATCACTGCGGGATGCGTGAAGTTCAAAGTTGTCAGTAGTAAGTACAAATGGCTGGCCGGTAAACAACGGCGCATGACAATGTCCGCAAATTGGCCGATCGGTCAGCCGAGTGTTTGGTACACGGTTCAGGCTACGGCAATGAGTACAAGGGATTTGGAGCAGCTTGTTCATGAGATGGACAAACGGGTGGGTCGCTCATCCAATTTTCTCCAACTCACTATCTATCTTGTTACTCAGTCATTCTAGCGAGATTTCCACGATGTCCACACTGGTAACGTTCCTAGATTGAACGAACGCGAAGCCAACCGTCTGCGCTGCGAGGTGACGCATATGATCGGTGTCAGTCCGACTGTCCGAGGGGATAAGTTATGACCACCTGTACTAGGGATATCCAGGGTAGTTAAATTGCGCCGTTTGCCATACTATGCGTTGATTCTATTCATTTTACTGAGGTTTCCGATATGCGTACATGGTCTGGAACTCCATTCCCATTAGGCGCCAATTGGGACGGCCAGGGAATCAACTTTGCCTTGTTTTCGGAAAATGCGACGAAGGTCGAGCTCTGTCTATTCGACCGTGCTGATGATCCCAAACCATCCGTTTGTATCCCGATCGAAGAACAGACAAATCAGGTGTGGCACATTTACTTGCCGGAGATTTTTCCCGGGCAGCATTATGGCTACCGCGTCCATGGTCCCTACGATCCGAAGCAAGGGCATCGCTTCAATCCCTCGAAACTGCTCATCGATCCTTACGCCAAAGCGGTGGCGGGTAACGTGCACTGGTCCGAAGGCCGCATGTTCGGCTATCGAATCGGCGACCCAGAAGCCGATCTGTCCATGGACGATCGAGACGATGCCGAGTTTATTCCCAAAAGTGTCGCGGTCGATTCCTCATTCACATGGGGCGCCGACAAGCTGCTCTGCACTCCCTGGGATGAGACGGTGATCTATGAGGTGCACGTCAAGGGACTGACCGCCCGTCATCCGGATGTCCCGGAAGCCCTGCGAGGGACCTATCTGGGCATGACATCACCCGCTGTTCTGGATCATCTCAAAACCCTCGGTGTGACCGCCGTCGAGTTGTTGCCCGTTCATCACTTCGTTCGCGATCAGCATCTGCACGATCGCGGGCTCACAAACTACTGGGGTTACAATTCGATCGGGTTTTTCGCGCCCGACATTCGATACGCGCATTCCCAAAAACGCGGGGAGCAGGTGCGCGAATTCAAGACCATGGTGAAGACGCTCCACAGCGAGGGCATCGAAGTCATTCTCGACGTGGTCTACAACCATACCGCGGAAGGCAATCAGCTGGGCCCGACACTGTGCTTCCGGGGCATCGACAACGCCGCCTACTATCGTCTGGTGGACAACGACAAACGCTACTACATGGACTACACCGGATGCGGCAATACACTCAACATGAACCACCCGCGCGTGCTCCAGCTCATCATGGACAGCCTGCGCTACTGGGTCGAAGAGATGCACGTCGACGGGTTTCGCTTCGATCTTGCGTCTACCCTCGCGCGAGAGCTGCATGACGTGAACCGCTTGGGTGCGTTCTTCGACATCATTCATCAAGATCCGGTCCTCTCCCGTGTCAAGCTGATCGCCGAGCCATGGGATTTGGCCTCAGGTGGGTATCAGGTCGGGAACTTTCCTTTGGGCTGGGCCGAATGGAACGACAAGTACCGTGATACCATCCGCCGTTATTGGAAGGGCGATGGCGGACAAGTGTCCGAATTGGGCTACCGGCTTTCAGGCAGCAGCGACCTGTACGAACGCAGCGGCAAACGGCCGTACGCGAGCATCAACTTCGTGACCGCCCATGACGGCTTCACGCTCAACGATCTCGTGTCATACAACGAAAAGCACAATGAGGCGAACGGGGAAGAGAACCGGGACGGAACCGACAATAACCAAAGCTGGAACTGCGGCGTGGAGGGCCCGACCAATGATCCGGCTATCATGGCCTTGCGCGAACAGCAGAAGCGCAACTTCCTCACGACACTGCTCTTCTCCCAGGGTGTCCCCATGCTGTGCGGCGGCGATGAGCTCGGCCGCACGCAGGGAGGGAACAATAATGCCTACTGTCAGGACAATGAGACCAGCTGGTTCGACTGGGACCTGAAAGACCGGGATCGTCAGCTGTTGGCGTTTGTCCAGCGACTGATTCGATTACGGCGCGAGCAGCCCGTACTGCGCCGACGCCGGTTTTTTCAAGGACGGCGTATCCGCGGATCGGAAATCAAAGACATCGCCTGGTTCCGACCGGACGGCCATGAGATGACGGACCAAGATTGGCAAGATGCGCACGCCCGCTCCCTCGGCGTACGCCTGTCTGGTGATGCCATCCATGAGAAGGACTACAAAGGACGGCCTATCCACGGCGATACCTTACTGCTGCTGTTCAATGCCCACCACGAACAGCTCCCCTTTGTCCTCCCAGCGCATCAACGTGGTGTTCGATGGGAAAGAATTCTCGATACGAGTGATCCGGAATCATTGGACGATCACAGGCAGTTGCGAGGCGGCAAAACGTATGACCTCAATGCTCGTTCCATCGCCGTGCTACGGCTGCATAAGACGCGTTAACCTTCTTCGCGTGACCGGCCCGAATCGCTCGTAAGTCTCGCGCCGGTCTACCCTCCTTCACCAGGCAGCTTCTTGCTCGGCACGGTACCACCCGGGACAGGGCCGCCCGGAAGCGTGCCGCCGGGCACCGTCCCGCCTGGCAAGGTTCCCCCTGGAACGGTCCCACCCGGAACCGTTCCACCCGGAACTGTCCCACCGGGGAGTGTACCCCCTGGAACGGTCCCTCCAGGAACTGTTCCACCCGGAAGTGTACCCCCAGGCAGTGTACCTCCGGCCGGTGTATTGGTTAACCCAGATTTCTCCGTCTGTTTGCCGGCGGTGGGAAGCGAGGTCTCAGCT
This sequence comes from Nitrospira sp. BO4, assembly GCA_030144965.1. GTDB lineage: Bacteria > Nitrospirota > Nitrospiria > Nitrospirales > Nitrospiraceae > Nitrospira_D. The sequence goes on along the minus strand of JAMPUU010000026.1, from coordinate 259,210 downwards.
GCTCCAGGTGAAACTGCGAACACCACCAACCAAGCCGATAATCCTATTGCGAGGGTTGTAGGAGTCATGCTCATGACAATTCCGACCTTTATAGCGCCCGTAAAAATGCCGCCAGCGCCTTCTTCTCCTCCGGGTCGAGTTGAAGGCCTCCGACGACGTTGAAAAACTCCACCGTGTCTTCCAAAGTCGGCAATCGGCCGTCATGTAGATACGGCGGCGAATCCTTAATCCCGCGCAACACGAATGTTTTGATCGGCCCGTCGGCAGTCGCGCCGAACCGTTCCAGATGCAGATCGTGCATTTGATGATCCGCATAGGAGGGCGGCATGTGACAGGCCGCACATTTGGCTTTTCCCCAAAATAGATCTTCGCCGCGCGCTTCCAGTTGAGTCGCCTGCGTTCGATCCAACCGTCCGGTCATGGGATCCATATGCGGGGCCGGCGGGAAATCAATGATGCTCTGCATTTGGCCCATGTGAGCGACTTGCAGACGCTCGATCATGTTAATCCCTTTTTTCATGGCGCGAATCGGATCGCCGTTGAAATAGGCCGTGCGCTGCTCAAATTCGGTAAAGTCCTCCAGAGATCGGATGGCTCGTTTCGAGCCGTGAATCTGCTGGTTGTACATTCCGCGTAGGCTGGTGGTGTCGAGCCGGAACCGCTGCATCTGCGGCCGTGTGTCCGGATTCAAATGGAATTGTCCGGTGGTATGGAAGTTGGCATGGCAATCCAAGCAGGTGACTCCAAGACTCGGGTTCGCCGTCTTTCGGTCGTGCGTGAGATTGAATTCCTCCTGTGGAAACTGGGTCACGAGCAAGCGCAGTCCGTCCAGTTGCGTGTGTGTGACCAAGCCCCGAAACAGACGATCGAAATTATCGGCATTCAACACCTCCCCCTGCGACACGTCGCCAAGCTCAGGGTGCGTCGTCAGAAAAATCGGCGGCGGAAATTCAGGGAGCCAACATTCGGGCAAATCAAAGTCAACGTCGACCCGTTCCAGTCTGGGGAATTGTTTGACTTGTACTTGGGGGAACACCTGCCCCCCCACCGCATGTTTCGGGTGGGGTAAGCGATCGAACCCTGCGGGAAAGAGATGCCGACGCTTGATGTCCTCGGCCGATGAGCGACCCAGAGATTCCCACGTGACATTCGAGGGCAATTTGACGACAGGTCCGACCGGTTGCGGTTTTCCTTTGGTCATCGTCTGGCCGGACATGCGCTTACACGAGAGATCGTATCGTTCTTCCAACAGTTTCCGTTGTTTGGTCATGACCTCCGGCTTTTCCGCAATGTCTTTCTTCATGACCTGTTCGGCCATCTTCTGCGGGTCTTGCCCCGGCGGAGCGCCGAACACGTCGTAATAAAAATCCACTCCGTCAAAGCCCTTGGCTTTTGTCTGCTCGATAGACGTGTCTTGGCTCATCTGATGCCGCCCTTCGGGCGAGATCTGTGCATGACCGGAACGAACGAGCAGCGCCGCGACTGCAGCCGTGAGGACTAAGGCTGCTCCGAATGACACCGTTGTATGGCTGGGTCCGCGTTTCATACGTTCATCTCCACCTATTGCAAGGTTATGGATTCGTCTGCAGCGAATATTTCACTTGTCGCGCCTTTTCCCGATGGGCCTCTAAAAATGGCACAATAGAGATGATCCACTGCTTGATGTCTTGGTCTTGCACCGTCTTTGCCTCACGTTGGAACTCCTCCACAGTCGTCTCGTGGTTCTGCAGAATGTAATTCATGTAGGCGCGATCGAAGGCATGACCGGCGAGTTGAGACAATTCGTTCACCCGCTGCTTGTGTTCCTGGTTGACCCCGGCGGAGAGCTGCACGCCGTCCTTCATGGCCAGTTGTTCGACTTGCTGACCGGCCTTTTTGTGGTCATCGACCATTTGCTGTCCAAATTCCTTGACTCGCTCGTTTGTCGCGCGTTGAGCCGCAAGTTGGCCCAAGGATATTTCGATCTGGTGCTCTTCCGCCGCTTTGTTCAGAAATGACTGAGCGTTTGCTTGGGCTTCAGATGTTGCTCCGAACACATCGCCTGAAGAGAAGCTTGCCACCGCTGCAAGCATGGCGAGATAGATCAAAACGAAGCGCGGCATAGAATTATCCTTTGTTTAATGTACGCATTGCTCATATCTCTGACGCGCTCTACTCCTGAAGCGGTTCTACTGGTACTGGGCGCCCTGAGCGGTCGTCATAACGTCCCAACACAGGATCGTCGAACGACCCGTTCATATCCCTCGCAACCAATCGCACGGCCTTCTTGGCATCGCCGACCACCGCTCCCATCCCAAAAAACTCGTGTGTGACTCCTTCGTAATTGTGATAGGTCACGGGGACGCCCGCTTGGAGCAGGCGCTCGGCATACCGTTCTCCCTCCGACCGGAGTGGGTCGATTTCTGCCGTGATGATGGTGGCCGGCGGCAGCCCTTTCAGATCCTGGACATTCACGAGATCAATCCATGGATTTCTGCCATCGCTGGGGTTATTTAAGTATTTTTCGAAGAACCAGACCATCATCGACTTGTCCAACGGTTTGGCTTGAGCATTTTCTTGGTAGGACGGGGTGTTGAGGTCGTATCCGGCTACAGGATAGATAAGCGCCTGATGCACCGGTAGCAGTTCCCCGCGCCCGCGAGCCATCAGACATACCGCAGCCGCCAGATTGCCGCCGGCGCTTTCACCGGCCACAGCAACCATCGCCGGATCTCCACCGAAGCTTTCGGCGTTGCGCAGCACCCATTGATAGGCTGCGTAGGCATCCTCATGGGCTGCCGGAAACTTATGCTCCGGAGCTTTACGATATTCGACAGAGACCACGATGGCACGCGCGGCCTTCGCAAGAGCCCACGCCGAAGAATCGTAGGTATCGATCGTCGCAATTACCCACCCACCCCCATGAAAATACACGATGACGGGGAAAGGTCCTCGTCCTTCGGGTGTGTAGATACGGATCGGCAGCGTACCACCAGGACCTGGAATCGCTCGATCCTTGGTCTTTCCGGTCGATAGAGGAGCCGTATTCTGATTCCTTTCCCGCAGTAACGCCGCGACGGCATCGGCCGGCGTCGGTTGCGATCGAGCGTCCTCAGCTGATAGCGAAGCGATGTGTTTGGGATTCAACCCTTGAAGCTCGGTGAGTACCACGGCCATATCTTTATCGGCTCGTGCTTTCGTAGCCGCCATCTCCTGCCTCACTTCCTTGGCGGGAGGAGTCTCCACTTTGCGATAGCCGCCGCCATAGGTTTCTGTTTGTGACGTTTGGCAGCCGGTAAGGGTCTGCAGGCCGAACAGCAGGGCCATAAGAAGAATTGATTGCATCATACTTCGTCTCCAGTTCTCGTTTGTTCCATCCCGCTATCCGCTCTTCACTCAAGATCCTCGTTGAGGCTCTTGTGGGCGCTGACCATGGGCCAGCATGTGTGCTTTTATCTATCCCTCAATGGCGTGTCGCTGGCGACTAGCATGTTCCCCAGATGTATCGAGGGGCACGTATCGCGCAATCTGCGAGATGCTCAACGTGTCGATCAAGAGTCTGTAGCGGATATCCGACTGCGTGATTCGTGGCTTGGGGACTCTTCTTGTGTTCCAGTCTGGAAGAAGCGAGGTTGGCCGACGACTCTCTCGTGGGGCGCGGCTCTTATAGCGCACGCCCCGGCTTGCCTTGAGAGTCGTCTATGCGGCCCTTTGTTGCTTACGTGAAGATTTTGGCTTCACTCGTTCCTTGATGGCCAGGCTTTCTGACCCAGTTGTTCCCATTCAATTTCCGCTATTAAGAATTTCTCTCCCGTGCGCAAATTGTCCTGTTGCGCCCCGTCAGGACTTAACCTTAGTTTGTTTGGCTTTTCCCGGGACCTCATCGCTAAAGTACTGCTGCTTCGAATTCCGGTTTGTATCCGGCTGCACGGCAAACAGTAGGTCCGCCATTTCATCCGCATGCTCCTCTTCTTTGGCCAGGATGCCTTCCAACATGACTCGCGAAGTGGAGTCCTTGTCGCCGAAGTATCGCACCATCTCCCTGTAGCTCTCGATGGCAATGCGCTCGGCGATCAAATCTTCACGGATCATATCGGCTAACGAGGTGCCTTCCCGATATTCGCTGTGGCTACGTTCCGCAATAACGGAAGGATGGAGTTCCGGCTTGCCTCCCAGCTGCTTGATTCGTTCCGCGAGTTCATCTGCATGGCCCTGCTCCTCCTCCGCATGCTCCATGAATTCTTCCTTGACCGCGGAAGAATTGATGCCAGTGGCCATGAAATAATGAAACCGATAACGAAGCACGCACATATACTCCGTGGCCAGCGCCTCGTTCAAAATTTTGATAGCCTGCTCCCGATCCAGTCCATACCCTTCGGTCATGGACCCCTCTTCGATATGCTTACGTGCCCGGTCTCGGATGGCCTGAATGTTGTTGGCAAACTGCATAAGATTTCCTCACCTTCTTCCCTCGATATGAGGGACGCTATTCACACTAAGGAGTGCACAAAGCCTGCCGATCGGATTCCGTTGGTCTGAGGCTTCTTTTCCGCGTGAGAACACCGGTTCACGTGGAGAACCATCCCCATTTCTCCACGTGACCGCAGACATTCTGTCTGACAAGGGACATTCTGTATGAGTGTTTCGGATAAGACAGCGGCATGGCGTCGTCGCCTTAGGTCTTGCTTCCTCATGACGAACCTGGATCAACCGGATGGACTGCTGATGCGTCCGTAGCGCTTCATAGAGACCGTTGATCCCATCTCCCGGCAAGGCGAAGATCGTGTCGACGTTCCAATCAATGAGGCGTTCCACCTAGATATCCGCAACCGTAACTGTCATGGCCTGCCACCCATTCCTACTTAGCCTCTGTTTATGCCGCTGATATTTTCGGGTTGCGTGGCATGGTAGGCCCGCAGTATCTCCGCCACACTCCAGGCCTGCGCGACACATCCACGCGGGGCGAAGGGCGCCTCGGCATCGAATATCTCGCTCACGGTTCCCATCCCGTCGTCGAACAAGTAGACGTCAAAGGCGTCCAAGAATCGCCGGCACTCTGCCCGGTCCACACCCGCCTTCAACGACGCATCGATGAAATGGCCGATCAACCATGCCCATACCGTCCCTTGATGGTAGGCCGCGTCACGCGCGCGAAGATCTCCGAAATACATCGGCTTATAGTCGCGGTGACCCGGCGCCAAACTACGGAGTCCGAACGGCGTCAGCAATTTCTCACGGACGACGGTCAAGACCGGCATCCATCGCGCTTTCCGCAAGATAGGATATCGAAGGGACATGGTGAACACCTGATTGGGCCGGAGACTCGCATCATCGCCCGCCTCACCGTCCACGACATCGTACAGATACCCACCGGTTGCGTACCAAAAACGATCATTGAACGAATCCTCGATGTGTTTCGCCAAGCCGTCCCAACGGTCCGATCGCTCTCTCAAATCCTCGGCCCACCGCCCCATCAGTCGAATCGCGTTGTACCATAGCGCTTGTATCTCCACCGGCTTGCCGCGCCGTGGTGTGACCACCCAGTCCTCTACTTTGGCATCCATCCAGGTCAACGCATAGCCCGGCGCTCCGGTCTTCAAGAGACCGTCGCGCTCGTCGACGCCGATTCCAAAATGGGTTCCCCTCAAATGATGCTCGACCACCTCTTTCAAGGCCGGATACAGCACCATCAGGGTATCCCGGTCACCCGTCACCTCGTAATACCGATCGAGGGCATGGAAGAACCACAAGGTGGCATCCGCCGTATGATACAGTCCGGTGCGCTCGCCTTCGGGGAACAGATTGGGGATGAGCCCGTCCTTGATGTACCGCGCAAAGGTACGCAAAATCGCGCGGCCCTCTCGATACCGACCGGTGCACAAGGTGAGTCCCTCCAAACTGATCATCGTGTCTCGCCCCCAGTCGGTGAACCAGTGATACCCTGCAATGACCGTCCGCGCTTCATCTCCGGAGGCCTGCGCCAACGCATGCTCTTCCATCCGGCTTCCGGGAAACACGATGAACTGATCCGCCGCCAACGTCAGAAGCGTTTCATGACGGTCGGTGGGAAGCCGATCCGCTTGAACGACAAGTTTGTGCAGCCGCTCTTGTTCGGCGGCAAATATGGCATCGGCATCGTATTGAAGATTCTCCCAAGCTTCCATGCTTGCCACGAAGGATATCGGATGTTCCCGATCCAACCGCACGGTGAAGTATCCGGGACTCTCCAGGTCCTCGACATGCGGAGAACCTCGATCGCGATCCACTCGATACGACACGCCATGGCTGATGGAGGCATCGGCCACAAACACGCCCGCTTGCGGCCTCAGGCAAAGCTTCAATGGAGACACTCCTTCGCAGAGCGGCATCTCATATCGTCCTCTGACCATGGTCAGGAGGAACGGCGCCTTACGCGTCTCGCTGAGGGGGGCGTCGGGCATGCGAAAGGTGACGAACGGCCGCAGACGAAGGGTGACCGGTTCTCCCGCTTCCAATCGATATTCCACATACACGGAATTCTGCCCATAGGGCATGACGATCCGCTTGACCAAATCCCGGCCTTGAAATGAAAACCGCCAGGTCGGCGTTTGCCACTCTCGGCGAAAGCTTGTGAGGTGGTCGACAATGTCGGTATCCAGACGTCCGTCTGCATACTCGGCTCCGCTCAAGCGCACGGTGGCACTTCCTATCTGCAGTTCCTCGTCCAGGCGCGGGATAACTATCGTGCGGCCTCTGGGGGAAGGCAAATCCGGGACAAATATGCCGTGATAGCGGCGCGTTGCCACTTGCATGAGCGTCGTCGACGAGTACCCCCCAAGTCCGTTCGTCACGAGCCATTCGCGCGACAGCAGGGCGTTGATATCCCCACTTCGCGTCCACGGCAGGGTGATAACGGGCAGAGATGGCTCGGGAGCTTCACCCATGGTCCTGCTCGCGCACTGTGGCACCAACATCGTGCTCGATTCGAAGCACCGACGCGGACTCGGCCGGTATATGCCACCCTTTTTTGGTCAACGGATTCACCGTACCGGGACCGTCATACTGAGGGTGATTGCTCGACCACACCAGGCTCCAAGACCCCGTCTGCTGCGGCGCCAGCATCGGCTCAGGGGCGGGAACCAGATGGAGATCGGCACCAAGATTGACGACAAGGAGGCGATCGCAGCCCGTTTCTTCATAGTATCTGATTACAAACGCATGAGAACCCAATACGGCGCCGTCGAGCCGATCCCGTGCTTGCGCCGAGAACACCGCGTCTTCGCGGCGCAAGCGTAGTAAATCGCGGTGCAGACGATACAGCGGCGCGTGTTCTTGCCGCTCATGCCGATCCAGTTTCGATTGCTCAAAGACCGAAGGATCACTCGGATCCAACATAGCTGCTTGGGCATCCTCCGAAGCGTAACTGGGAAACTGGCTTAAGAACTCTTGTCGCCCTTTGCGCACCTTAGGGCCGAGGTCGTGCCCAGCAAAATCCACGAAGTAGCGAAAGTTGGCCGAGGAGGCGAATTCCTGCCCCATGAACAGCATGGGGGTCTGAGGCGCGAGCAGCCAGAAGGCAGTTATCGCCCGGTACCGACCTGGACTGGTCATCGTGTGGAGCCGGCCTCCCATCAACGAGTTCCCGATTTGATCATGATTCTGCAAATAAAAGACAAAACTGCTCGCCGGTTCGGCGCCGACTACCGTCCCCCGGGCCTTGTCTTGCCAGTGATACCGCTGTCCTTGATACAAGAACCCTCGTTTCACGGCCGACACCAATTCCTGAGGCGCCCCGAGATAATCCGTGTAATAGGCCTCCCGCCGGCCGGTCGCAGCAACGCGACAGGTGTGATGAAAGTCGTCACTCCAAATGGCATCGAGTCCCCACCCGCCTTCATCGACCGATCGAAGAGCCCGCATGTCTTGCTGCTCACTTTCGGCGATCAGCACGATCGACCGTTGCCCCGCTGTACGCCGAGTCTCCAGGGATAACTCCCCTAAGACATGCATTGCACCGGCATCATGAATCGCGTGGGTTGCATCGAGCCGAAGGCCGTCCAGTCGAAACTCCTGGATCCAATAGCATGCGTTCTGAATCACCATGTCGCGCATACCCTCTGACCTGGGCCCATCGAAATTGAGGGCTTGGCCCCACTCATTCGGATACCGGTCGGTCACATAGTCATCGCTGAATGCCGACAAATAGTTTCCATCCGGCCCGAAATGGTTATAGACGACGTCTAGAATGACACCGATTCCCCTCATGTGGGCGGCATCCACGAAGCGTTTCAAGGCATCATAATCTCCATACCTGTGCGACGGAGCGAACAGACAGACGCCGTCATATCCCCAATTCCAACGTCCGGGAAATTCGGCAACGGGCATGAGTTCGAGCAGGGTGATCCCAAGACGCTTCAGCCCGTCCAATTCCTGAATAGCTGCATCGAACGTGCCTTCCTTAGTAAATGCCCCAATATGCAATTCGTACAGGACTTGTCCCGCCATCCTAACACCGGGCCAACCCTGATCTCGCCAGCGATAGGTGGAGGAATCGACGATCTGCGAAGGACCGTGAGGGCCCTCCGGTTGGAAGCGTGAACAAGGGTCGGGAAAATCACTTCCACCGTTCAATCGATAGCGATACATCATCCCGGGGATGGCGGATGAAATCGTTCGGCTGAAGTAACCACCCTCATCCTTTTCCAGCGAGAACGTGGGGCCGTTCCCGAATAGTACGTCTACACGTTCGACCTTTGGGGCCCAAACCCTGAACTGCACGCCCCCTTCGGCCACACAGGCTCCGAGGATTTTCCTTTGAGGCTTTGATTCTGACATGGACTTCGGCGGCGCATCTGCAAGTAAACCGGACGTGGGGACAAACCTCTCAGTCATCATCGGGTCCTGATGAAATGTTGAGTAGAACGAATATTTGTCCACAACCTATCCGGATACGCACGGGACTCCTACTGGTCAGAACCCTTGCATTGAAGCGTCATGCCCTGGGGTCTTTGCCAGCTTCTTCTCAAGACGTGAGCTGGCACTATGGTGCTGGCAACCACGGTGATCCACCATTGGAGGGGATATATGTCACACACTCAAACAACTCACGGCGCATTGACACAGGCAGCACTTGCGTTAGGCGTGGCGCTTTTCGGGGCGGGATGCGCGATGAGCTTGCCCGATACGAGCAGAACCGGATCCATTCACGACATCAACATCGAACAGGAAAACGCTCCAAGTGAGGCCAGTGCAAGCGTAGGAGATGAAGTGCGCTTCGTGAATCATCGAACGGCTGCCATAAAGGTCCAATTCCTCGAGGGCGATCTGGACAAAGTGTCCTGCCAGCGAGGGTTCCGGTCTATGGGCCTTATGCGAGAAACCGCCAAGATCTCTTCAGGAGAGGCGGCCAGTGTCTGTTTCAAGAAACCTGGTTTTTATAGCTACACCGTGAGGATGACTTCGAGTGTACCCGGGGGTGAAATCATACGCACGGGCAGCATACAGGTTGGGAAGGTTTCCCCCTCTCCCTCAAAGTGAGGAGTACACGCTAATTGGGAAATGAGCCATGACCTTGTCATGGCTGGCTCAAGATAGCGGTCATGACCATCGGCGCGGTTCCGGATGTATTAGGCAAAATCATGAATGGTGTTTTCCCATACGATCAGTCGAAACCAATCCGTGTACAACCAATCGTGCTTGGAGCCATCACGAGTATCATTCTCTTAGGTACATTCTTGGTCGATATCGGAGCACCGGACGGAATGGCGACATGGGTGCCCTACTGCATTGCCATTGTCCTTGCGCTGCAATGGAGAGGAGCTGCTACCATTGTGCCCGTCACGGCAGCGGCCTTGATCTTGATGGTTGTAGGATTCTTGTTGAGACCGCTCGGAGATTTTCAGACCGAGACAACCAATCGAGCGATCGGGGCCGCAACCGTGACGGCCCTTGCCTTGGCATGCCTATATATTGACTGGCGACGACACAAGCAACGGAAAGCACTCGCGACAACAGCGTCGCGTCTCAACCGACTACGGTTTTTTGTTAATAGATTGAAGAGGGCGGCTGTTGTCCTGAGCGACAGCCGGGGACGAGTGACCGAATGGAATCAGTCCGCACAACATCTTACCGGTTACTCCATTGAGCAGATGATCGGACGACCGGTCTTTCGCATCTTCCAGCGTCGAGAAATCGGGACTGTCCGTTGGGCACAGGCCTATCGAAAAGCGCGTACCGAGGAGCGGGCTGTCTATGAAGCCGTGTGCCCTCGTTCCAATGGGTCCCTCTGTCACGTGAGCATCGTGATCAAACCGATCCGAAATCAAGCCGGGAGTCTACAAGGGTATTCTCTCGCTATTCAGAAATATGGAGAACACCGCGATAAGACGAGCATGAGTCACGGTTAGGTGCTCCCTATAATCGACCGCACGATGTGTCCTCTATCCAAGAGCAGGCGGCCCAAGGGAACCTGCTGGGTAGGATTGGAGCGGAACAAGGTCTTTCTTCCAAGCGGCCACGATTGGGTCGATGACCTTCCAGGCTTCCTCTGCCTCATCGTCTCTGATAAAAAACATCGAGTTTCCCATGAGCACATCCCTGATAAGGCTTGCATATGGAGACATCGGCTCCGGCGCAAGATCCGTATGAAGTTCGACCGGTTCCGCTTCCAAGGGATTGCCGGGGCCATTCACATTTATGACCAATCCGACCTGATCAGGCTTGAGGCTCAATCGTAACTCATTCGATCTCAGGACCTGAGACGACACAAACGTTGAGTGCCGGGGAGGCTTGAAAAATACCGAGATTCCTTGCCGATCTTCCTTCAACGCCTTCCCGGTTCGTAGGACGAATGGGACATTGCTCCATCGCGGATTATCGATGAAGAACCGAACTTCTGCGAATGTTTCCGTACGTCGCTTCGTATCGACTCCCGGCTCATCCACATATCCCTTTACAGCACGCCCCGCTATCTGACCGGCCGTATACCGACTTCGGGTCGTGTTCGCGGCGATTTCCTCCTCGGTGAATGGCCGGACTGCCTTCAACAGCTCAATTTTTCGATCATGCAGCTCGGGTTCTGTAAGCTCCGAGGGAGGTTCCAGTGCCAGCAAACACATCAACTGTAACAGGTGGTTTTGAATCATATCTTTGAGAGCGCCGGCAGCGTCATAGTACCCAATCCTTCCCTCCAGAGAATTCGTCTCTTCCCACACGATTTCGACTCTCTCCACGTGCTGATGATCCCATACCGACTCCAAGACCCGGTTGGCGAATCGAATGCCCAATATATTCTGCACCGTCTGTTTGGCCAAGAAATGGTCGACACGAAAAATATGGTCTTCGGGAAAAATCTTATGCACTCCGCGGTTGAGGTCCTGCGCCGACTGCAGGTTGTGACCGAACGGCTTTTCTATCATGATTCGGCTTTCCGCAGACAAGCCCAGTTCACCGAGCCGTCCAACGATTCCTTCTGAAATCGCCGGCGGGAGTCCCAAATAGAGCACCACAGGATCCCGTATCGTTCCGATCACGTTCTTGAACCGACGAATATCCGAGAGGTCCACTGATGCCTGATTCACCCGCGTCAATAATTTCGGCAAGGCGCTCAGATTTGCGGTACTCCCGCATTCCTTGACACGCGCCTCAATGTGACGGCGGAAGGTTCCGTCATCCTGCCAGACTTTTCTCGTGATCCCCAAGATCACAAATTCCTGAGGCAGTTGATTTGCCGCTTCCAGCTCAGCCAGGGCAGGAAAGACATAACGGCAGGCCACATCTGAACCGGCTCCAAGAAGGATGAAATGATGAAAGTCCATTACGATCCCATGATGATCTGATGCCCAGACGCAGTCCTCCGTCGTCGAGGCCATCAGAGTATATTGTTACTCCGCTTATTCGTACTGGCTGATTCCCTTGAACACATTCGCAACCCATATAACAAAGGGAGCCGTATCGTCTCCCCATCCGACCTGCAGTAACCCGGCGATCTATACAGCATCTAGGCAGCATGCTATAGATGTCGTGTGTTTTGGAAAGTCTCGCGTGGCGGTGTAGCTCAGTTGGCAGAGCAGCGGACTCATAAGCCAACCCGACATTAAATGCCCCTTGTAATCTTCAATGGTTACAAGGGCTTTTCTTTTGCCTCGTTGGTCGTGAACTCGTTCGGAAATCTTGCTCAGCCTTCTTCAGCCTGGAACTATTGACGCGTGAAGAACGCCGGAACCATGGTGCACAATTTATGGAGAGGCAACGGCCGAAGTAGAATCTACTTTCGCGAGGCAGGTGAGGACTGATCGGATGCCCCCTGGAGCCGACGGACGTCAGGGGTTTTTATTGTCTGGTTGGTTGCTGAGTGGTGATGGGCAGTGATATAGAGTCATTCGCGGGCTCAATTACGGGCACATTGAGGATAAGAGGGAGAATGGTAGCGGTCCTCGCCATCTGTGTGCTTGTGCTTGGCCTGCTGCACACCTCTTGCGATAGGGAATCGTATGAAGAGAAGGACGCCCGCCAACAGCACGCCGTCGAGGCAAGCGCCGCACAAAAACAAGCGCACTTGAATATGCTCATTGACTCATTTTCAACTAAGTATCATGCCGACTACGAATGGATGTATGGCCTCAGAGATACAACTATCTCCACCTTGAAGCTACAGCAGTCCTTAATCCGGGCCAATCATCGGCCAATCTTGGCGATGGCAAATATTCTAGACATTGAAAACCGTAATGGGGCAATGCGTGTCTTATTCTACGTGCCGCATGTTGGGGACAATGTTCTTCAAAGACAGCATCTCGTTCTCGATCTTCAGTGTTCAGTTTCAGGGGTGGAGACTCACAGGCGAACCGTAGGGCGCCACCCCTTTATGGACCCTAAATACCTAGTAGCGGCGCGGATTGATACTGTACGACAAGCCCATCAGTTCGGAACGACTGGAAGTGACTCAACCCTTTCGCCACTCACGATGGAATTTATTGGGGAAGGGCAGTGTGTAGGTTTAGAGGCGATTGAACCGATCACGAAGGATGACAAGGCTATAGAAGGTCGGCATCCACGATCGACTGAACGTAAGCCAAATGGGCCTAGCAAAGAATATTAGATACGGGATTGGTAGGATGTTACGCTATGACTTTCGGCGTACGGCCGTCCGTAACATGGTGAATGTTGGTGTCCCTGGACGCGTTGCCATGAAGATCACCGGACACCAAACGCGAGCGGTGTTTGACCACTATCATATTGTCAGTCCAACGGATCTGCAGGATGCGGCGCGAGCGCTGACGGGCACAAACACGGGCACAGTGCGCGAATCCTCCTTGACTCCAGCACCGTAACTCGTTAATTTCTTTGGCGTGGCGGTGTAGCTCAGTTGGCAGAGCAGCGGACTCATAAGCCGCGGGTCGGCCGTTCGATCCGGCCCACCGCCACCAAAATTATTTTGGGACCAACCAGCTGCCTTACCAATCCCATATAGTCCGGCTGCATGACGGCAGTTAGTGCGCGTCCCTGGCTGGTGTCGGTCGGCTCCAGCTTGACGCACCCTCCAACCAGGTCCTTAATGATTCCCCGTGCTTTGTCCACCTGATGCGGCCCCAAGTTGGCAAGGTCTCCGATGGACCGCTTGAACCACGCTGCCAGGTCTGGCAACACAGCAGGTAATGTCCCATTAGATTTGTGCGGATGGTTCAGCGACTTCTGCAAGCATTCTCTCTCAGCTTCCGCCTGTTCGAGCGCTTGCTTCGTCGTCGCCGTGAAGATGCCTTGCTTGATCGCCTCCATTATATGGCTGATTTCGCGCTCTACCTCCAGGAGACGTGCCTTAGTCTTACTGTGTTCGGCATCCGCCGTCCTGCGCAAGTTGGCCACACTTTTAAGAAATGAGTTCCGGAAGAGGTCCAATCCCTCCTGCGTGAACAGGCCATTCTGGATCGGCTCCAGCAATAATTCTTCCACCAACTTCCGTTCGACGCGCAGCGTGTTTGTGCACCGGTATACACCCTGGGTCGTTACGGTGGAGCAGCCGTACTTTGTTGCCTCGCAAATTGTGAACGGCTTATGACATACCCCGCAAGACAGCAGACCGGAGAACAAATACTTGGGCCGTCGCCCCGTGGACCTTGCCCGACATTGTTCCGAACTTCTGAGCGCAAGCACGCTCTTGCTCACCGCCACGCGCCGCTCATGGGCCTTGTTCCATAACTCCTCGCCCACGATCCTCAGGTGCTCGACAGACTTTTCGATCCATTCACCCTTGTCGCGCCAGCGATTCACCTGACGCCCCGTGTCGGGGTCTCTCTCCCGATGGCTGCGATTCCAGACGTAGATGCCCTTGTAGAGGCGATTGTTCAGCAGACCGGTGCCCCGTTCTAGCTCACCGTGGAGACTGAGGAAATTCCAACTCGGCTTGCCCTGGTAGCGCCGCTTCTTGTAGGCAGAGCCAGGGGGCGGGATATCCAGCCGATTTAGCTCGGTCACAATCTTCAGCGCCGACCAGCCGTCGGCATATTTCTCGAAAATCCACCTAACCCACTTCGCCTGCTCCGGCTCAATTTCCAATCGCGTGCCGATCTTTGCGGGATTGCCATATGGATCTTGCTTCGCGGTGTCGAACACCGGCACCAGGCGATACCCGTACACGCGCCCACCGTTCCAAAAGCAGCGTTCCGCTTGGTCGATCATGCCGCGCTTGATCTGATTTTTGAGCTGGTCTAGAAAGATTTCATTGGTTAATTCTTTCGCTTTAGCCTGGAGTTTGTGGGCCTTCTGGTTTGTGTCGATGCCGTCGCTGACGGCAATCAGTCGCGCGCCGTGGAACAAGAAGCGTTTACGAGTCTTGTTGGCTTCATCGGAGTCCCGAGACAGGCGGCTCATGTCGTCAATCAACAGCACATCGAAAACCTTGGCCTTCAGGTCTGCGAGCATCTGCTTGTACCCAGGGCGCCCCTCTTCCCCCTTGCTGCCGGAGATCGCGCGATCCTCATACCGCTGTGCGATGGTCCAGCCTTCGCGCTCGGCGAACCCCGCACAGTTGCGATATTGCTGGTCAATGCTGGAGTCCTTCTGCTTATCGCTGCTAAAGCGTCCGTAGAATGCGACTCTCATGGGTGCCCCCTTCGGTGATCCTTACTGCCTTAGCGTCTTTCGTCGGATGTTACTCGGATGCGATAAAGTCCTTCACCTGAGCTGCGCTCTGGATTTTTCCTAAAACAGTCCGTCGACCATTGCTGGCCATCATAGTCTTGTTTGCCGTAGGCTCGCTATGGCAGCTCAGGGAGCACCAGACAGCCGGAAGCTCATTTTCATACAACCTTGCCGTCGCAGGCTTGATCACTTGGTCAACGAGGATAGATCTCAGCCGCACACCAACCGTGTAATGCCACAGACTCATCACTATTCCACCAGTTCAGAGATCGTGCACTTCAATGCCTTCCCCACCTTTCGCAGCGTGTCGAGCGAGGGATTGGGCTTCGCACCCGACTCCGATTGAGCCACGGATGACTGAGTCATTTTTGTTTTTTCCGGAGCTCGGTTTGAGTCAGGCCGTGAGTCATACGAATTTGCTTCAATTTCATGGGGAACATCTTCGGTGGCATTAGTGTCTAAGAGCCTAGTCCTCTCCGCGCATACGATCTGACTCAAACGCGCTGAACGAAACTACGAAAGTACCGAGCAGAGTTACAACTAGTCCTATTATCCATCCCCAAATCGGTCATTCAAGCAGTCCCGCAACAGTGACTCGTAAGGCCTTCGCGATCCTCAAAAGTGTGCTAAGTGGTGGATCGTGGCGACCCTGTTCAAGCCGAGCTATATAACCAAGACTAAGCTTGGTCCTATGTGCGAGTCGGGCTTGAGTTAAACCTTCCTTCTGTCGTAAACGCTTCAGTTGTTCTGAAAATGTTCTCACCGCATTCATTATATACCTCTTGAGTATATCTCGTAAAGATATGCTCTACTTAGTTTATAGGCCGGGATGCCTGGCCTCGTTCATGAATCGAAACGTCGCGTCTTCGGCGAGTAGCTCGATCAGCGCGACGCGCCGAAGCATTAGTAGCGGCTGGTTCCACAGTACCGCGGTTCCGATAGCTAGTCTCTCACCATTCTCGTGAGTTTCTTGATAGTTGCGATATATGAAATGGTCAACATTGTTATGGATCGTGGTGATTCCCTCGGTTATGGGCGAGGCTGGCATAGATATTTCTCACCATGTATCCGAACGGGTTGACCCCTATTTGAATCAACATTTTCGACTATGTGATTACCGTCTGTGACCGTGCACAGGAAACTTGCGCGATTTTTCCAGGCGCGGCCAAAACGTTTGCATTGGAACTTTGACGACCCGGCACAGCGGTTAGTTGTCTTTCGTAAAAGCCGCGATGAGATTGCCGACCGGGTTCGCCGCTTCCTTACCGATGGGTTTATAACTCTTCACCAACATCCATCCCACAGTTTCATTAAGAGGAAGTTCTTTCACGGGGTAAAGGCTGAAACATCCCAATTCTTACAGAAAATTTACGCGTTTCTCTCCTATTCCTGATGTATAAAGGCGGTTTGGGTGGAGTATGGATTCACTTTAAGCGTCCCGGGTTTGAAATTCTTGTGCCATTATTGCTTTAATGTGCGCCTGCGCGATGGCAATGCTACCGAGTAGTCAATAAGCCCAATTGTCAGTGAGTTGTTAGATTGAAGTCTTTATCGAACATGACGCTTGCAAGGCCTAAAAGTACTGCTTCGGCCACCGTTCATTTATCGCTACCTGCGTGTCTCGTCATCCTGCTCTGTGTCTTAGTGTTTGTGCAGGTTCTTGGCGTTCCGGTGACCATGATAACTGCGCTTATGCCTTCGACTATCCCGGAAGCATCGGTTTCTTTGTTAGGTGCTTGCACAATATCCAGCCTGCTCTATACATCTATTTCCGAGTGTTTCTCGCTGCTTCATCCATTGACCGAACTTCGTAGGTTTGCGGCATTTCATCTCGATGTTAATGAACATCTAACAACCGACCCGCAAGTGTTGGCTCTCTCCGTCTTCCATCCGCCCATAACCTAAATCTCACTCGATTTATCCGCGAATCTGTCATTCAGTTTGCAGGGAGCGCATCCTCTGTTCGCTGAATGCAGGGGCAATTGACGCGAAAGGAGAGAATAAAAGCAATGAAACAGACGGCTAAGTATTGCGCGGAATGCTGTGTTGCGTTCGGAAAGTTGCCGGTTTACCAGCAGAATGAAAAACAAAAGGAATTTGCGAAGGCTAGCCACTTTCCCTCCGCTGGCGCTCCTATTGACTATAGTAAATTAAGAACAGAGATGGCAGTTTGCGAAGATTGCGGTAAGCAGAAGGTTGTTGTGTTTTATCTTCTGTGAATCTTCGTGGGTAGTCACCTCTCCCCGCTTAACGATGCCTTCCGTGTCGCGGTTCAGCAGGACACGTGTATTCTTGTCATGAATGCAGAGTGTGAGCACTAGGAAGAGCACTAAAGACCATGACTAGGTAAGTTAAAAACAACTAGGGAGTAAACAAATGTCCGTTTATCAGGAAGTGAGCGCCGATACTGGCCGCATATCCCAATGCAATCGCCCAAGTCCATTTCAGGTGGGCAAAGAAGGTATAAACCCCGCGTGCTTGTCCCATGAGCGCGACTCCGGCAGCCGAACCTATGGACAGAAGCGACCCACCAACCCCGGCGGTTAGCGTGACCAGAAGCCACTGGCCGAGGTTCATATCGGGATTCATGCTTAATACGGCGAACATGATAGGGATGTTGTCTATGACTGCTGATAAAACCCCAACAAGGATATTGGCCGACGTTGCGCCTAGACCTTGATACAGAAAATCGGACAGAAGGGGGAGATAGCCCAGCGCACCAAGGCCACCGACAGATAGCATGATGCCGTAAAAAAACATCAGCGTGTCCCATTCCACGCGTTTTATGCTGATGAAAATGTCGAAAGGCTTTACGGCGGGTTTCAGTAAAACATTCCTCTGTCCCATATTTTCATCATCAACCACGGGAATGTCCGTCCATTCGTCCAATTCCTTCCGCCGAATAAAATGCCCATAGGATTTAAGAATCCCCAGTCCGGTCATCATGCCGAGAAACGGAGGAATCTGAAGAAAATGGTGCATCACCACGGTGCCGGCGATGGTGAGTACAAACAACAGAACAATGAGATAGCTGCCATGCTTGACCTCTACATCCTCCATGGTGGCTGCCGGCTTGTCGCGCGGGATTGTCAGTGCCATTGCGGCTGCCGGCACAAGCCAGTTGACGAGTGACGGAACAAAGAGCGCGAAAAACTCTCCAAATTTCACCACGCCTTTTTGCCAGACCATCAGCGTCGTGATATCCCCGAACGGGCTGAACGCGCCGCCGGCATTGGCGGCCACGACCACATTGATGCATCCCAAGGCGATGAAGCGTCCGTTGCCCGCGCCGATCGCCATGACCACCGCGCCCATCACCAAAGCCGTCGTGAGATTATCGGCCACGGGGGAGATGAAGAACGCCAGGATACCTGTGAGCCAGAATACGCTGCGCAGCGACAATCCAAACGAAATCAGACGCGTCCGCAAGGCCTCGAAGATGTTGCGCTCGCTCATCGTGTTGATGAAGGTCATTGCGGAGAGAAGGAAGAGCATCAGCTCGGCATATTCGAGCAGGTTATGCCGGAGGATTTCTGCGGCGGCATGGGATTGGTTTTGCGTGCTGTATGCAAGCGCCACCAAAATCCAGATCACGCCTGCCGCGACCATGACTGGTTTGGATTTACGAAGGTCAATTGACTCTTCGGCAATAACCAGAAGATAGGCGGCGACAAATACGGCCAGCGCCGTATAACCCGTCCAATGACTTACAAAACTCGGCATCTCATCTCCCCTCATACTGTAACTCGAAATAAAAAGGAGATTAGGTACAGAACCCCTTAGCGAACACGCAGGTCATGTGGAGTTTCGTTCTCGAACACTGAGGCCATGGATCCCAAAGTAGATCATTTTCCCTGGGTTGTGAAGCATCATCGGCAGGACCTCGGTTTCCATGAATGGCTGAAGCTGTTGCAGGCCCATCGTTTCCATGGCAGGGCGAAAAAACCCAAACTCGAAGTGCGTTGCGCCAGTCGTAAAAATCCAGAGTTCACCAGACTGCTTGGGAGTAAGCACAACAAAGGATTTGGCTAGGCACTTCTGTATGATGCTGATCTTTTCCGCAATATCATCTTGCACGTGAGGCATCCTCTCTCCATATGCGGTGTTATCAGCGATCACATATCGGTGTGCCGAGGGGTTCACGCGCATCGATCACGTCTTGCGCCGCTTTCAATGCGGCCGCTTCCGCCTCTCTGCGCGTGGAAAAGTGGGCGTCAGGGTAGATTAAACCCGAAATGATGTTCCCATTTTCAATAATGAAGTAGCGGCAAAGCCATGTCCCATCATCTTTCAGGCCCGGCCATAGTTGGATGGACCGTTCTTTATAGGCAAATGCGGTCATGATCGTTTCTCCGTTGCGTAGATAGCAAAACTTGCCTGATGAAGACAGGCGCAACTTATTTTGCTTTCGTGAGGAGTTCCTTCAGTTTGTGATACCTCAGGGCCTCCGGATGACTATAGTATTCGGTGAGGACTCCATTGCCAGTCTTCATCGAGATACCGCCGCTCTTTCCATGGGCCTGGATCTTCACCGCCTCCGTAATGTTGAGGTAGAGATCCTGATTCACCTGTACGATGTTATCTATGACCCATCCCCTTCAACTCGTCACTTTCATCCAGGTTAAGGTATTCCTACGGGAGGAATGTCGCAGCCGAGACGTGGACGCCCCGAAGACAGAGCACTGCCGTCACGCAGGCTTGCCAGAACGTGTGCACTCCACATAACGGAGGATGGCCAGCGATTGGAATGTATAAGAAACTAAATACGCGGAGGATGAAAGAGGGAATTCGGTGGAACCGCAATAGCAGCTGTCAAGGGCACGTCAGGAAGCATTCTCGATCCGTCTTGGACGGGCGAAGCGGGTGCATTCGGTGGGAGAGACAAGCCTTCTAGAGCTGCGGCAGCGATGAGATCGGCGGAACCTTCAAGATCCAAGAGGGTCGCAGGCACTCCCAACATTTGAAACACGACGCAGAGACAGAGGAACAGAATCAGGGATGTGCCGTGCACCCGACAAGAAGAACGACCGCCACTGCTGATAGAGAACATAATTGCTCAAATCCTATCGTCACCCGGCGTCAAGAGTTTTTGGGTTCTCGTGAGACACCTCATCGCTCCTCAATGATTTCAGATTGAATAGTGGAACATTCTACATAATGTCTTCGTTCGATTCCAGCTATACGCATGGGCCTTATCGGGACTGGGACTTCGCCCTAAACGTAGGTGACTTCTAACCTTTTTCTTTAAGTCCGGACCGTGCGCGACTAAACCAGGAGAGTGTCAAGTTGAACTGAATTTACATTTTCCTGCCTAATGTCCAGCGACGAAAGCTAATTCTCGTAGAGCAACATCTTGTCCCCTCCGAACATCCCGCCTCGCTTTTTCGAGCAACGATGTCTCGTGATTCTCCACCGACGGCGGAGTCGAGTTGGACCGCCATCAGTTCGTGTCCCTCGCGGAGGGGCGCGCCTTGACCTAGCCCTCGTCCCGCTTCCCCAGATCGCGCTAGACGCCGTTGGAACACGGAACTCGGATGGCCGGAATCTCGGCACCTTCAGCAAACGGTCATACATGGCAATATTCTCGATCTCTCCTCCGACGTCGAACCGTACATCGACGACGCTGCCGCGCACCGGGACCACTGAACCGAGATTCGAAGGACTGGCTTTGTGCTTCATATCTGCTCTCGCTGAGACACTGTCGGCTATTTAGACATATGCCTTTCCCGCCATCACTTAGCCTTTCTGCGTTTCGGTATGACGGACAAGAAACATTTTCGTGTGCATCGGCGCCTCCTAGACCACCGCTGCGGGAACGCGCCATTTAATCATCGCGACCTTCACGGCATCGTTCACGACGAGGCACGTGACCATGGCATAGACGAAAATCGCGAGCGTCTGCGCCCAGGGCAACGGCATGAGTCCCGGGAGTCCCACGCGCGTCAGAATGGTGCCCGTGAGAGCTTCTGCCATGAGGGCTATCAGAAAGGTCTTACTGGGCAGCGTTGCCCAGAATCAGTTGCGCTCACGAGCGGACACTATGGAGAACACGGCAAAATAAAGTAGTGTCAAGAAGCTGAAGGTGTAGAGGCCCTGATCGTTCGTCGCCAGACCGAATTGTGACCAGCCGATCCACAAGAGGAGGAGCGTTTCCAAGACCATCGCGACACCCAGCGCTACAGACATGGCGATGTAGCCTCCGATGTTCCACGTCTCCGGCTTCTTGGACGATCGCACGTGGTCGGTGGCGAGGGAGACTTTCGCAAAATCCGTCATGAAGACCAGGAGTAGCATTGCAAAGGCGGAGACCACGAACTTGCCAGTCACCACAAACGCGATGGCGACGAAGGCGGCCTTCAGGATCGTCCGGCTGATCTTGTTGATGATCCAGGTCAGAATGCGCTGGTAGATCGTCCGTCCCTGCTCGATTAACGCCACAATGTTCGTCAATCCCGGTTCCGTCAGGACGACGCTCGCGGCCCCCTTGGCCACATCGGTCGCGGAGCTGACGGCGATGCCCACTTCAGCCTGGCGTAGTGCGGGCGCGTCGTTGACGCCGTCGCCCGTCATGCCGGTCACATGCCCCGCGGCCTGCAGATGCTGCACGACAATGTATTTGTCCTCCGGATAGACTTCGGCAAACCCATCGGCGCCCGCCAACAAGTCGACCATCTCGTTGCCGGCCTGCGCGCTCGCGGTTTTCAGGTCCGCCATGCGCCGGATGTTGGACAACCCGACTCCATGCGCGATGTCACTCGCAACCGCCAGCGCATCACCGGTAAGCATCTTCACCGACACGCCGAGATCGTGGAGTGCGGCGATAAGTTCCTTCGCGTCTGGTCGAGGCGGGTCATATAACGTCACCAATCCGACCAATGCGGGGGCACCCGTCTCGGGGCCGCGCGCCACCGCCAGTGTCCGATAACCTTTCAGTGCGGCTTCGGCGACACGGGCCTCCAATGCCTCGATTGCCGAGGACTGCAGTCCGCAGGCTTCAGCGACGGTTCGCACGGCGCCCTTCATCATGCGCAGTCGCTGCCCGTTCTGTTCGACCACGACTTCCGTCCGCCGGGTTGTCGCGTCGAACGGCGCGAAGGAGATTGGCATGACAGCGGGCACGCCATCAGAGATATGCCGCTCCTTCGCTACGGCAAGGAACGCCAGGTCAATCGGATCTTGATTGGCTTCTTGGGAGGCGAGTGCGCCAGCAAACAGTACATCGGACTCCGTCGCCTGATCCAGCGGGATCACGCCGGTGATAGCCAGTTGGTTCATCGTGATCGTGCCCGTCTTGTCTACGCAGAGCACATCCATCGTCGCGGCATCCTCCGCAGCACTGAGGCGGGTAACCAGCACGCCGCGCTTTGCCAGCTCCTTTGACCCGAGGGCCATGCTGACTGTGAACATGACG
Organism: Nitrospira sp. BO4; assembly: GCA_030144965.1. Lineage (GTDB taxonomy): Bacteria > Nitrospirota > Nitrospiria > Nitrospirales > Nitrospiraceae > Nitrospira_D. The sequence goes on along the minus strand of JAMPUU010000026.1, from coordinate 236,706 downwards.
GGAAGGGCGACCGGCACCGCGCTCATCAATAGCACGAGCATGAGCGGGACCATCTCGAGGAGCGGCGTGCCGCGGATGAGCGACAAGACGATCACCAGGCCCAGCAGCGCGCCGACGATAACGAACAGCCAGCGGACCACCTTGGCTACTACGGCTTCGATGTGGAGTTTCGGACGCGCCTTCTGCACGAGTTCCGTGGTGCGACCAAAGTAGGTCTGCCCCCCGGTCAGCAGTACCACGCCGTTGCCCTCCCCCCGGCGCACGATTGATCCCGACGCGAGCACGCCGCCTGATGCCTTGTCGACATCCATTGATTCCCCGGTCAGGGCCGACTGATCCACACTCAACATTCCCGTTAAGAGCTTCACGTCGGCTGGAATGATGTCGCCCGGGCGCACGCGAACAATGTCGCCGGGGACCAGCTCCCGGGCGGGAATGACTTGCCAACACGAACCCCGCCGAACGCGTGCATTGACATGCAGCCGTCGGCGTAGCGCCTCAACGACACCGGCGGCCCGACGCTCCTGCATGAAGCTCAACACGGCGTTGATGACCAGCAGCGCACCCACCACGACGAGGTCGGAGTATTTCCGGAGAACGGCCGACAACACGATGATCAGCTCAAGCATCCAGGCCGACACCCCCCAGAACTTGCTGAGAAACATGCGGACCGGGTGTCCTTTCGTTTCTGCCACCTCGTTGTAGCCGTGCGCCTTTCGGCGCGCATCCACCTCCGTCTGCGTGAGCCCTGTCTCGGGGTTCACCTGCAACGCCGCGAGCGTGTCGGGAACCGACGCGGAGGCGATGTCAGGGGGCCTGGTGTCTGTCGGCCTCGACGACGCCGGTCTCACCTCGGATTGAGTTGGGGTCGTTCGCATTGTGAATAGTTTCCTGGTGCCTGCCCGATTTACGCCGGTTTAGCTGCGTTGGTTGGGTTGCGAATCTCCGGCATGTCTTGGCCGTGCTTGTCGATGTACTGCTTATGCTCGATCAGCCTGTCCTTAAGTTGCTGCTTCAGGTAGAGGTCCTTGTCGCCGGTCTGCGGCAGACGGTTGCTGGTGTCCATTACCAGGTGGAAGCGGTCCAGGTCGTTCAGCACGGTCATATCGAAGGGCGTCGTGATGGTGCCCTCTTCCTTGACGCCAGACAACCGAGGCCAGCAGGTAGTTGAGCGAGGCGATCTTCCGCCGCCACGGCAGGCGCCGAAGCGGAGCGTGCCCCATTGCTGTCTCAGTGTCTGTTCCCAATTGACCACCGCTCTGCCTACCGGTCCGTTTTCAGCAGCCTGTTCTGGAGCGGACTGTTTTTTGGAATCCAAGCTATCAACAGCGTCTTATTGATCATGGATAAGATCGCATTCCCACTGATTGACTTCAGCCTTATTTGTCTCAGTATCGCTGTTCGACATTCTACTCCTGCTCTATGGCCTGATCATGAAAGTTGAAGCCAAGTAGTGCCCCATCGAAGTAAAGGAATGGTTGCTCGGGGCCATTACGCTAGGCAGTGGTCTGCCCCACCTAATTTTGGACAGGTCGGTTCTTGGTTGTGACCAGCCATTTCGCATGGTATTCGGCTGGCGACTGCATGGCCAAGGCACTGTGGGGTACCTGCTGGAGGTGTATTCCGGTCCATTGTCGCTGAGCAACTCGATTCCTCGTGCGTGGATCCGTGCGTCTCCAAACCGTCGCCAGAGCGCTTCCCGAAGCATCTCGGTGAGATTGGTGGCCGTAATGCGTCGGGCGAATCGCCAGGCCAACACCATGCGGTCCGCACAGTCGATCATGACTGCGAAGCGGCCCTTTTGACCATCCCACGCTCGGATACTGGTCATGTCGGAAGCCCACCGCCGATTGGGTTCCGATACGTGCACCCGCCCTTCGTGCCGCCGCCCCGACTGGATGATGCGTCTCCGACTGGCCGACAGCCACCCACGTCGCCGCAACACTCGCCAGACTGTTTTGGGATTGCAGGCCATTCCACGCCGCTTGAGCACGGCATGGATGCGTCGATAGCCATAGGAGGGGGGATTGGCTCCCACGAGTTGCCGAATCATCTCTTCGAGTTCCGGTCGCCGGCGCGGTCGGGCTCGCCCCGTTCGCCGTCGATCGTACCACCAGCTTCGCGGCTTGCCGAGGACTCGGCACACCATGGCGATGGAACAGCCTGTTGTTCGCGTTAGCCACCGGATGTCCCCTCGGGTGATGTGAGCCCTTTGAGTTCGAAGGCTTTTTTTAACACGTCCACCTCCAAGGCCTTGCGCCCCAAGGCCCGCTCCAGTTCGTCGATCCGCTTCTGCAGCCCGCTCCCCAGACTCTTGGGCACTAACTCGCCAGACTCTTTGAGCCCTTGATCGAGGCTGTGCTTCCAGCGATACATCTGCGCCGCGTTTACTCCATATTTCCGACAAACCTCTTCCAGTGGCACCCCGGTTTGCCACTCCTGTAACAGGGCTAGCTTCTGCTCACCACTCCATCGCCCCCGTCGTCCACGCTGACTCTGGACAGGTTTCATCACGGTGTCCATGTCGTCCTCCCTCGCTTACGCGACCTGTCCAAATCTTAAGTGGGGCACAACAGGAGCAGTTTGGTGTAGTCCTTCTTGGATTTAGACAGGCTTCACGTGGGTCGGCCATGTTTTGAGGTTGACCTTTTTCTTCGCTGGCACACGAAACTCATTGGAATCGATTTGCTTCTTCATGGTTTGACCCTACTCACTCACCCCGCGCTCCCAGATGCTTACTCTGTGAAAACGCCTCGAAGCCGGAGATCACGTCGAACAGTTCCTCGTCGATGCCACTCTGGCGCAACCGATGAAAGGTCCCGTTGAGATGCTCCAGCAATTCGTCGATGTTTTTGTCAGCGCGTTGCATCGCCGCCAGGCGGCTGGCGTTCTCGCTCGCGAGGGATTCGGCGCACGCCCGGAAGAGCGAGACGAAAAGATATTCGCGGATGAGCGCCCGCAAGGTCGTGGCGTCGCCCCCTATGACCTCGGGCAAGTTGTTCGTTGGCCAGGGCCGTTCGGCCAGCGCGCGTCGCCAGGTTTCGTCCAACGGTAGCAGTCGCTGACTGATGGGTGTATACACCGCCCCGGCGGTGGGGCGGTTGTAGAAGAGGTGGAGTTCGGTGACTTTACCTTGGCTGTGGTGGGTCTCGCTCTCGACGAGAATCTGACCGACGAGCGGGGTGATGGCCTGGACGGAATTCGGCACAGCGAAGAGTCCAATCAGCGGCAGCCCCACATCCGACAGGCGCCCCTGCACCCGTTCGCCGACCGCCCAGACCTGAGGTGTGCCGGGAAGAGCGGCCAGGGTCTTCACCGAAAAATTAGCCACCACATCATTGAACTGGCCCACCAACCCCTGATCGGAACCGAATACGACCGCACCAATCGGCCCTGTAGCGGTTCGCGTTTGCTGTCCTACAATCAAGGCTGTCGGCCCGCCTTTCCGGAAGCACGCAACCAACCCTAACTCTACAGTTCGATAGTAGTCAGCCAGCGCACGCGTCGATTGCTCATATTGGCTGATACTCGAAGCGGCTAGGGCTTTCATCGTGCGAACGACGGATTGGAGATCGCCGGCGCTCCGAATCTTCCGCTGCAGGCTCGCCGTGGTGTCGCTCATGTCTGCTTCTTGGCCACCGTCTTGGGTTTCAGATTGGCGTCCGCCTCAGACGTGGGTTTGGCCTCCGTTGAGGCGTTCGGCATAGACCCGTTGTCAAGCTTGGGCTCGACCTTATGTTCAGGTTGTGATTTTGGCTTAGGCTGGAAACGGTCGAGCGCTTGGCGGGCGATCTCAACGATCAAATTGCGATCCTCCTCGCTCAACGTGTCGGCGGTTTCGAATCGCATACACACCTCCGCGGGGATGTTCGCCGCCGCCTCGTGTAAGGCGTGCTCGGCGTCCGCCATCTGGTCAATCGGCACCGGGTCGAAGAGTTTCGCGGTTAACGCCAGCAGCACTGAGATTTGTGCGGGCACGGATACCGGGGCGAATTGCGGCTGTTTGAGGCAGGCGCGAATTCGCCGCCCATGGTCGATGCTCTTGCGAGTGTCTTCATCCAGGCGGGCACCGAACCGAGAAAAGGTTTCGAGTTCTTCGAACTGCGCGTAGGCGAGCTTGAGGTCGCCCGCCACGGCACGGTAGGCCGCGCGTTGTGCCTTGCCGCCGACGCGAGAGACGGATTTTCCGACATCGACCGCTGGCAACACGCCCAATTCAAACAGCGACGGCGACAGGTAAATCTGCCCGTCCGTAATGGAAATCAGGTTGGTCGGAATGTAGGCGGAAATGTTCTGTGCTTCGGTTTCGATGATTGGGAGAGCGGTGAGGGAACCGCTACCGAGTTCCTTGCGCAAGTGCGTCGCTCGTTCGAGCAGTCGTGCGTGGATGTAAAAGATGTCGCCGGGAAAGGCTTCTCGGCCTGGCGGGCGACGGAGCAAGAGAGAGAGCTCGCGGTAGGCGCGCGCATGATGCGTGAGGTCATCGTACACGATCAGCACATCCCGGCCTTGCTCCATGAAAGACTCCGCGATGCTGGTCGCGGCATACGGAGCGATGTAGGCGAGACCCGGCGGGTCATTACCTTCCGTCACGACGAGGACGGTGTACTCCATCGCGCCTTTTTCCCGTAAGGTGGCCACTGCCTTCGCGACGGCGGATGCGCGCTGGCCGATGGCACAATAGACGCATAGGACATCTTTGCCTCGCTGGTTGAGGATGGTGTCGATCGCAATGGCGGTCTTGCCGGTCTGGCGGTCGCCGAGAATCAGCTCGCGCTGGCCGCGCCCAATAGGAATAAGTGCATCGATGACTTTTAGGCCGGTCTGGAGAGGCCTCGTGACGGGTGCGCGATCCATGATATGCGGTGCCGGGCGTTCGATAGGGAGGCGCGCGCTGGAACCCAACGGGCCATTGCCGTCCAGAGGCCGACCCAATGGATTGACAATGCGCCCGATCAATCCGTTCCCCACGGGCACGTCCATCACGTGGCCCCTGCGTTCGACTTCATCACCCGCATGCAGCTGCCAATAGTCGCCCAGCAGCACGACGCCGATTTCGTCTTCATCGACGTTAAATGCGATACCATATACATCGCCGGGGAACCTCAGGACCTCTTCAAAACTCACACCGGGGAGGCCGGAGACTTTTGCGATCCCCGTGCCGATACTGGTGATCGTACCCACCTCCCGCGGCGCGAGTTGTGGCGCAAAGGCTTCCCGCACGTGGCCTATTCCCGCCAACGCACTGTCGAACACGTTCTGGAGGCTTTCGGGTTCCATGTTCATTGGCTCGTTACTTCGGGCTTAGGCACTTTAGGTATAGGTTCGGTTTTGGCAATAGCTTGAGTCTCAGGCTTCGTTTTGGCCTCAGGGTGATGTTCGCCTTTGACGGGATCAAGCATCTCTTTTCGAACCTCGCGTTCCGCCCTCTCCCAGTCCTGAACGGCTCGACCATCTTTGCGGCCATGCTCTTCGTAAAGCTCGTAGGCCCGCTGGCCGATCTGCGGGATCAAGTCGGACGATGTCTTGGCTTGGGCTTCAGGCTTATCCTTCTCTTTCAGCAGATCGGCGACGGCCGTCTCCAGCGACATGAGGTAGTCCGAGATGCTCCACGCCACTTTATGCCCATTCGTGGTGAGTTCGATGCCGCTGATTAGATCCGGCGCGGTCTCAAACCGGACGGGGATTTCATCCGAGAACGTGTCATTGAGGGCCTTTTGTATCACTGCGCGTTGCTCCGCCGGTAGGTTAAACGCGCTACGCACACGCGCAGGGCTCACTGATGCCTTGAGGGTCGCGGCGAGGTCTGCTTTCGCCTTGCCGTCCATCTCTTGCAAGCGGCGAATGAACACCTCGCCCAGGCGTTCTTCCAGAGTTGTCGCGGCGAGATCCATCAGCGCCTTTCGCGCGATGGCAAACACTTCCTGCTGGGTCCGGCGACTGATGGTTTGATTGAGGCTATGAGCCTCGTTCCGCAGCGTCTCCTGTCGCTTGGCACGCAACGTATCGGCCGCCTGCCGCGCTTCGTCGAGAAGCCGCTGGCGTTCCGTCTTCGCTTCATCCGTTGCCCGGCTCAAGAGGGCAGCACGATGCTGGTCGAATTCCTTGTTCTTCTGTTGGAACTCGTCACGCTCCTTTTGGGCTTCCGTTTGTTTCGCAGCAGCGTCGGCAAGCTCAGCCGCGATCCGCTTCTCCCGCGCGTCGATGGCATGGAGAATGGGTTTGTAGAGAAAGCGCTTCAACAACCACACGAGGATCAGAAAGTTGATGATTTGCGCGCCGACAGTGAACCAATCGATCAGCATGGGTTACTTCCCCGCGGTTTGCGCGATGACATGGTTCCAGAACGGGTTGGCAAAAATGAGAATCATCGAGACCACGAAGCAGTAGATCGCCACGGACTCGACCATGGCCAGACCCACAAACAAGGTCCGCGTAATGGTCGCGGAGGCATCAGGCTGCTGGGCCAGGGAAGTCAGCGCGGTCGCGACCGCCTTCCCTTCGCCGAGCGCAGGCCCGATACTTCCCACGGCGATGGTCAGGCCGGCGGTGACAATTGAGGCGAGTGCGATGAGCGTCGTGCTATCCATAGTGTCTCCTTGTGGTGTGAGCGATGATTCAAGTTTTTGGTTCCGGGGCCAGTGTTGGCTCGCGGGTGCGCGTCGCAGCCGCGATGTATACCGTGGCCAAGATGCTAAAAATATAGGCCTGCACCATGCCTGTGAGCAGTCCCAGCACACTCATGGCAATCGGGAAGAGAAACGGTGTGATGGTCAGCAAAATGGCAAGAATCATCGTACCGCTCATCATGTTCCCGAACAGGCGGGCAGCCAGGGCCAAGGTGCGCGAGAATTCGCTGATGATGTTGAACGGCAACATGATAAACGTCGGTTTCAAGTATTCTCTGAGATATCCGCCCAGCCCACGATCCTCAATGCCGAATAGCGGCACAGCCACAAAGACACAAATCGCCAGCGCCGCGGTGGTCGAGAGCGAACCGGTCGGTGGCTCATAGCCGGGAACGATGGTGAAGAGGCTCGCGATTGCGACAAACAGGAACAAGGTACCCAGAAATCCGAGATATTTCTCCGGCTGCCGCAGGCCGACCTCTGCGATTTGCTCTTTGATGACGGTGACGACCATTTCCAGGAGATTCTGCCATCGGGAACGCTGCAGGCCCGTGGAAAGGTGGCGCGTCACGAGTAGCGATCCGGCCACTAGCACAAACATCAGTCCCCATGTGAACGCGATCGTGGCGTTGAGTTTGAGAAATCCCTGTTGCCAGAAAATGATCTCGTCGGGACTAAGGTGCATGATGGGCCTCCAGTACCGGAGGAGACTGGTTTTCTCCTGACGGACGCGTCAACCATCGTATGACCCTGCGGGCCATGATGAATCCGAGGAGACAAAGCAGGAGCCGATCCCAATGACCTCCTGAAACAACGTGAAAACCAGCCAGGGTCACGCCCACCCGGAGCAGCAGACTGCCGAGAAACCACATCGCCACCCGTTTGGACGACACCCCCTCACGCACGGTCCACCACAGCCCACCAAAAAATAGCGCTCCGAGCAACAGGCCTGCGATCAACGCAAACACCAGACTCAAAGGTTCATTCATGGGTATTCTCCTCTTGTTCGCGCATTTCTCTGTCTTCCTTCGCCACCCAATTCCATGCATTCACGCAACCGAGTGCTAAGCCGATGGCCAGCAGCATGAGTGTCCAGGAATGGTTCCACGGATGGTACTTGTCGAGCCAAATCCCGAGTGCGGCGCCGAGGAGCGTCGGCACCGCCACCGACCAGCCCACCATGCCCATCATGCCCAAGCCGGACCAGACGGTCTGCGTGACATGCCGTTGCGCCTTCAGCTTGCGCGCCGCCTTCGTGCCGACCTCCCGACTGAATTGAGTGGGATCTTTCGTACGCTTGATATCCATGTTGTCACTCATGATGAAACTCCGCGAAGCGGCGAATGAACCCACTCTCCATTTTCGCCAACACCGAACGGACGCTCTGTTCCCGTTCATTCAGGTTCAAAAACTCCTGTTTGACCGCCTCGTGCAGTTGATTGAGGTCCATTCCACCCATCGCGTTGCGCACGGAAACCAGTACGTCGGCGCCGGTTTTGACCAGGATGCCTTCATCGACGGCCATATAGACCTCGCCCTCTGCTTCGCTTTCGTAGATCAGAATCCCGGGCGTGAGCGCCGCGACGCAGTCGAGTCGGTGCGGCAACAATCCAAACAAGCCTTCATGAGTTCCCGCAACGATACGCACTACGCCGGTCATCTCGGCGAAGATCTTATAGGGCAGGAGAATTTTAAGATTCATGCGTGCTGGTTGCATGTTCCGTTTCCGCTTGAGACCTTGTTTCGGGCTTGGGACGCGCGGCTTTTCCTTTTGCTTCGTCAATCGCCCCGATCATATAGAGCGCGCTCTCCGGGTAGTCTTTGAATTCATCTCGCAGGATTCTCTCACACCCATCCAGGGCCTCCGTGAGGCTGACGAGCTTTCCGGTGAGACCGGTAAACTGCCCGGTTGTGAAAAATGGCTGGGTAAGAAATCGCTCCAACCGGCGGGCGCGGGCGACCACGTTGCGGTCCTCCGGTGACAATTGCTCCAGTCCGAGCATGGCGATGATGTCTTTGAGTTCCGCATATTGCGCGAGCGTCCGCCGGATTTCCTGCGCCAAGCTATAATGCCGTTCGCCCACGATCCCCGGCGTGGCCATCTTAGAACTGGATTGGAGCGGGTCGATCGCAGGGTATAGTCCCTCCCCTGCCCGTTTTCGAGACAGCACGATGGAGGAGGACAGATGCGAAAACGTGTGTACCGCCGCCGGATCGGTGAAATCATCCGCCGGCACATACACCGCCTGGATCGAGGTAATGGCGCCGGTATCGGTGTTCGCGATGCGCTCTTCCAATTGCGACAACTCAGTACCCATGGTCGGCTGATAACCCAAGCGCGACGGCATCTGCCCCATCAAGCCTGACACCTCCATGCCGGCCTGGATGAAACGAAAAATGTTATCGATGAGCAGCAGCACATCACGATGCTCGTCGTCGCGAAAATACTCGGCCATCGTCAGCGCGGCATGCCCCACGCGAAATCGGCTGCCCGGTGGCTCGTTCATCTGGCCGAAGACCATTACCATGTTCGGCAACACGCCGGCTTTCGTCATGTCGCGGTACAGTTCCTCCCCCTCACGGCACCGTTCGCCAATTCCGCAAAAAATGCTGACGCCCTGCTGGTGCCCAATCATGTTGTGAATCATTTCGGTGAGCAGGACCGTCTTCCCCACGCCCGCCCCACCGAACAGGCCCGCTTTGCCGCCGCGCTCCAGTGGCACGAGTACGTCGATGATCTTGATCCCTGTTTCGAAGATCTCTGATTTGGTGGAACGTCGGGCTAAATCTGGCGGCGCTCGGTGAACTGTGCGCCAGTGAATATCAGTCAGGACCGCTCGGCGGTCAATGGGGTTTCCGAACACGTCGAACATCCGAGACAGAATCCCCTTGCCGACCGGCGCTGTCAACGGCCCACCCGTATCTTCCACTGCCGTGCCGCGGGCGAGGCCTTGGGTCGGGGTCAGCGCGATTCCACGTACCCGATGCGCGTCGAGTTGCGCTAACACCTCGATGGCAATGGTCCCCTTCTTCGCGTGCAGCAACGAGTGGATAGGCGGCAAATGCGCATCAAACCGTATATCGACGACGCTGCCGCGCACCGAGACCACGGAACCGAGATTCGAAGGACTAGCATTGTGCTTCATATCTGCTCTGGCTGAGTCGTTTCGGCCACTTCGTTGTAGCTGTGCGCCTTTCGGCGCACGTCCACCTCAGTCTGCGTGAGCCCTGTCTCGGGGTTCACCTGGAACGCCGCGAGCGTGTCGGGAACCGACGCGGAGGCGATGTCAGGGGGCCTAGTGTCTGCCGGCCTCGACGATGCCGGCCGCACTTCGGATTGAGTTGGGGTCGTTCGCATTGTGAGTAGTTTTCCGGTGCCTGCCCGATTTACGCCGGTTTAGCTGCGTTGGTTGTGCCCCACTTCCAGTTGCGAATCTCCGGCATGTCTTGGCCGTGCTTGTCGATGTACTGCTTATGCTCGATCAGCTTGTCCTTGAGCTGCTGCTTCAGGTAGAGGCCCTTGTCGCCGGTCTGCGGCAGACGGTCGATGGTGTCCATTACCAGGTGGAAGCGGTCCAGATCATTCAGCACCGTCATGTCGAAAGGCGTCGTGATGGTGCCCTCTTCCTTATACCCCCGGACGTGGATGTTGTCATGGTTGGTGCGGCGGTAGGTCAGCCGATGGATCAACCAGGGGTAGGCATGGTAGGCGAAGATCACTGGCTTATCTTTCGTAAACAGTTCATCGAAATCCATGTCGCTCAACCCGTGCGGGTGCTCGGTTGGAGGCTGTAGCTTCATGAGGTCGACGACATTGACCACCCGGATTTTCAAGTCGGGCAGATGCTCGTGCAGAATGGAGACCGCCGCGAGTGTCTCCAGCGTGGGCACATCGCCACAGCAGGCCATGACCACGTCGGGGGCAACAGCCTGGTCGTTGCTGGCCCACTGCCAGATGCCGATGCCCCGGGTGCAGTGTTTGAGGGCGGCGTCCATGGTCAGCCACTGGGGCGCCGGGTGTTTACCCGCGATCACGACGTTGACGTAATGGCGGCTGCGCAGGCAGTGGTCCATCACCGAGAGCAGACAGTTGGCATCCGGCGGGAAGTATACCCGCACGACCTCGGCCTTCTTGTTCACGACCTGGTCGATGAAACCGGGATCCTGGTGGGTGAAGCCGTTGTGATCCTGGCGCCAGACATGCGAGGCCAGCAGGTAGTTGAGCGAGGCGATCTTCCGCCGCCACGGCAGGTGGGATGTGACCTTCAGCCACTTGGCGTGTTGGTTGAACATCGAGTCGATGATGTGGATGAACGCCTCGTAGCAGTTGAAGAGTCCATGCCGTCCGGTGAGCAGGTAGCCCTCGAGCCAGCCCTCGCATTGGTGCTCGCTCAGCATTGAGTCCAGCACGCGGCCGGTGGGCGCGAGAAATTCATCGTTCGGCACGATCGCGGCGTCCCACTGGCGTTGGGTCACGTCAAAGAGGGCTTCCAGCCCATTAGAGAGCGTTTCGTCTGGTCCAAAGACACGGAAGTTCCGCTGCTCGCTGTTGAGCGTGGTCACATCGCGCAGGAATGGGCCGAGCACATGCGTGTCGCCGATGCCGCGCACCCCTGGCGACGGTACGTCGACGGCATAGTCATGAAAATCAGGCATCCGCAGGTCGCGCAACAATATGCCGCCATTGGCGTGAGGATTCGAGCCCATGCGCCGTGCGCCCTTGGGCGCCAGTTCGGCCAGTTCCGGTTTCAGGCGGCCCTGCGCATCGAAGAGTTCCTCGGGACGGTAGCTCTGCAGCCACTCCTCCAATTGCGTGAGATGTTCGGAGCGGGCGGCGGGGTGGAGCGGCACCTGGTGCGCACGGAAGGTCCCTTCGACCTTCAGCCCATCGACGACCTTCGGCCCCGTCCAGCCCTTGGGTGACACAAGCACGATCATTGGCCAACGCGGACGCGTGAGGTCGCTGTGGACCCGTGCGTTCTGCTGGATGTTCTTGATCTGCTCCACGGCGTTGTCGAGCGTCGCGGCCATCCTCTCATGCATCGGCATTGGCTCGTGACCCTCAACGAAGAAGGGCGTCCACCCACAGCCGCGGATAAACTGTTCCAATTCCTCGCGTGTGATACGCGCAAGGATGGTCGGGTTGGAAATCTTGTAGCCATTGAGATGCAGGATCGGCAGTACCGCACCGTCCGTAATCGGATTGAGAAACTTGTTGGACTGCCATGCAGTCGCCAAGGGACCCGTCTCCGCTTCACCGTCGCCGACGACGCAGGCGACGATCAGATCGGGATTGTCAAACACCGCCCCGAACGAATGGCTGAGGGAATAGCCCAGCTCCCCGCCCTCATGGATCGAGCCCGGACATTCCGGCGAAGCGTGGCTGGGAATCCCTCCGGGAAACGAGAATTGCTTAAAGAGCTTCTGAAGCCCGGACTCATCTTGACTAATGTCGGGATAGATCTCGCTATACGTGCCCTCGAGGTACGTGTTACCCACGACAGCCGGACCGCCGTGCCCGGGACCGGAGACGTAAATCATGTCGAGATCGTATTTCTTGATGACCCGGTTCAAGTGGACATAGATGAAGTTCTGTCCGGGGGTCGTGCCCCAGTGTCCCAGCAGCATGTGCTTTACATCCGAGAGTACCAGCGGCCGCTTCAGTAATGGGTTATCGTACAGATAAATCTGCCCGACCGACAGATAGTTCGCGGCGCGCCAATACGCGTCCATCCTCTGGAGCAGTTCAGGCGTGAGCGTGTGTGTTTTCATGTTCTGCAATTAAATCACCTGTTGATCATAGGTTCGTGTTTCGGAGTCGATCCCGTCCTTACGATCTCTTGGTCAGGGCGCAGTTGTTCTTTTCCGCCGGCGTGCTGCCCGAGCTTCACCAGCTCCAACACCACCAGCGGGATCGCGCCCACGGCCAGCAGCAGGATGCAATCGACGAGGGAGATGAATGACGTCTTCAGGAAACGACCCAGCGTCACGTTGTGTTGGCTCCATACCTGAAGGCCAAACGACACAGACACGACGAGGGCGAGGTTGATGTTCGTGAAGAGGAGATGCGCCAGACGGGCTTGGTTGCACTCCGAGTGCCGAAGGCGCGCAGAAGACCACGGCTCCAACCGAACGCGGCTGGTGAGGCGGCTGAAGACGGCGAAATTGACCCATCCCGTATTCATGGGTTCCCATCGGTAACGATACGCCCCTACGAACATCAGTGCGTTCGAACATCTTTGCCACGTATTCATGCAGCGGGCGTTTGGGCGTGGTCAGATCTGTGGTCGCGTTCGCTGTTCCTGCGACCTGGCTTGGCGCAGACCCCACCCGGTCTGGTGGCGGTTGCATTTCTTTCTGACTGTTTGACTCTTTCATCATGTGCCGTCCGTCGTACCGTTCCCTCGAAGGGCATTTACCGCTGCCAGAGAATAAGATCGATTTCCAGGGGCATCGCCACACCCTCGCGGTACGGAATGAGGCGCGCCGTATAGTCCGTTGATGAGCGGGCCGCCGATACCGCCGCACTGTAGAGGTAGCCGTCCGACGCGCCGGCCAGTTGGGGGACGCGCGTCATCTCCAGTCGGATCGGATCGCCGCCATTAATTCCATCGGCATACAGCTCGACGCGCACCGCTGTGGGGTCGAGGTCCTTGAGATCGATCTGAATCTCAAAGAGGTGCTGCTCGTCACGAGTTTCCACCGTCACGTCGCCGAAGTGGAGCGTGGCCCATTGCTGTCTCAGTGTCTGTTCCCAATTGACCACCGCTCTGCCGACCACGCCGTTTTCAGCAGCCCGCTCGCGGAAGTCGGCTGCAGCCGGGAGATAGTGTCGTTCCGTGTATTCGCGCACCGAGCGGTTAGTGGAGAAGCGCGGCGTCAACAACGCCATGCTCTCCCGCATCCGTTTGACCCAGGCGTTGGGAAGGCCGTGCTCGTCTCGGGTATAAAACTCCGGGATCACCTCGCGTTCGAGCAGGTCATAGAGGCGTTCGGCTTCGATCGCATCCCAGGCGGGATCATCGCCATGCTCCTGCCCATCCCCCAACGCCCACCCCACGTCGGGCGTATAGGCCTCGGCCCACCAACCGTCCAGTTCCGAGAGATTGAGGCCGCCATTCACGAGAACCTTCATGCCGCTCGTGCCACAGGCTTCCCACGGGCGCCGTGGCGTGTTGAGCCAGACGTCCACCCCCTGCACCATCTGTTCGGTCAAATGCATGTCGTAGTCCGCGAGGAAGATTACATGCGGGCGGACCTCGGGCCGCCGGATGAACTGGATCCATTCCTGAATCAGAGCTTGCCCCGCCCGGTCTTCCGGATGAGCCTTCCCAGCGATGATAAGTTGGACCGGTCGCTCCCTGTTCGCCAAGAGGCGCAGCAATCGCGCCGGATTGTGCAGCAAGAGGTTCGGTCTCTTGTAGGTCGCAAAACGGCGCGCAAAGCCCAGGGTCAAGGTATTGGGATCGAAGAGATGCATCGCCTCCTCTATTGTTCCAGGGGACGCGCCAGAGACGGCCAGTTGTCGCGACAATCGCCCGCGAGCATAGGCCACAAGCGACTGGCTTGCCGCAACACGAAATTTCCAAAGCCCGGCGTCAGAAACGCAACGAATATCCTGTTCCAGAGGTTCTGTGGCCCCGAGCCAGCGCTCTTTGCCACAGGCCTTCGTCCACAGCTCGTCGGCTGCCGCCGAGTCCCAGGTCGGCATATGGACTCCGTTGGTCACATGCCCGACTGGGATTTCGTCCTGCGGCCAGTGGGGGAACAGCGGCGCAAAGAGGTGGCGGCTGACGTTCCCATGCAAGCGGCTCACGCCATTGACCGCGCCACTCCCGCGGATGGCCAAATAGGCCATGTTGAATGGTTCCGACGAATCGGTTGGGTTCCGGCGTCCCAGGGCCAACAAATCATGGAGTGGGATGCCGAGTTTTTGCTCGGCATATCCACCGAGGTATTGCTCGACGAGAGTTGGCGCAAACCGGTCAAAGCCGGCCGCCACTGCCGTATGGGTCGTGAAGAGATTCCCTGCTCTCGTGACAGTGAGGGCAACGTCAAAAGGCTGCCCGGTCTCGTGCATGAACCTGCAGGCGCGTTCCAAGACGACACAGGCTGCATGCCCTTCATTCAGATGACAGACCTCCGGCTGAATGCCCAGCGCCGTGAGTAGGCGCCATCCGCCAATCCCGAGGAGCAGTTCTTGCTTCAGGCGCAGCTCCGGCCCGCCGCCATAGAGCTCGCTGGTAATCCCTCGATGCGCGGGGAAGTTCGCCGCGTCATTGCTGTCCAGCAGATACAGCTTCACTCGGCCGACCTGGACCTGCCAGGCGCGCAGCCAGACCGAGTACCCCGGTAGGGCGATCTCTAACCGCAACCATTCACCATTTGCTTGGCGCAATGGCGTGATCGGCAACTGTCCGGGGTCGTTATAGGGGAAGAGCGCCTCTTGCGCGCCGGCCGTGTCGATCACTTGGCGAAAATAGCCTTGCTGATACAGTAGTCCTACGCCGACCACGGGCACGCCCAGATCGCTGGCGGCCTTGAGTTGATCACCGGCGACATTGCCCAGCCCGCCTGAATAGATGGGCAACGCTTCGCTCAACATAAATTCCATGCTGAAATACGCTACACAGGTCAGCGGAGCCTGCGGGTAGGTGTGCTGAAACCAGGCGGGTGCCTCCTCTGCTTGCCGCCTGATCTGGACCAGATCGTTCACGTATTTGCGAAACACGGGATCGGCTAATACACGCTCGATCTGGTCCCGCGAGACCGTCTGCAGGACAACCCACGGGTTATGCGTGAGATCCCATAGCACAGGATCCAGCTGTCGCCACACTTGGTCGGTCGCATGATTCCATGATGAACGCAGATCCAGGGCCAGTTCGGCCAGGGAATTGAACCCCTCGATTTCCGTGGGGAGCAGGTTGTAGATCGGGTGGCTCGCCCGTCTGTGTGTGCTCATAGCATGTTCCTTCCGTTATGACTCGAATGGAATCCCTGGCTGCTGCGGGGCTGCCTCCCGCGTGCTCACTTGTGTTTCTGCTTCAGTTTTCATAGTGGTCTTGGATCAAAGAGCGATCGTTCGCCGGAAGGTTGATGTCTCGCCACGAGCAGATTTTAATACGAGTTCGTCTTCCTTGAACGATACGATCGTGCCTGAAGTAATCCTGTTCCCCAAAGTCTCGTTGTCCGCACTCGTGATCCTCAGAGTGATAATGGCACCGGTGATTTTCCACGTTCCGCGAATCGTCCTTGTCACACCTTGAGAAAGAGTACTCGCAATGAATCCCCTGGGATATAGTTGGCAGACAAACATGCCATTACTGTTGAGTGACATTGTCTCTTTTAAATCGCCAATCGTGCCTTGTCAGCCATGACATCCCATTAGGATCCCATCTCTGCTTGTTCTATCGACGGCCCCAAGACTTTCTCCATGTGACTGCATCCTTTCTGATGGCGGGTCTCGCCGACCACGAGTTGTGTGTCTGGATCATTCCACCGCCGATGAGCATCCTGGTAGCCCTTGACGAACTGTCCGATCATGGTCTCAATGGTCCGGCGCTGCAAGCTACCAAGCAGCTCCAGATCTCGTCTGCCGAAGACTGGTATGGTGATGGCGGGTTCGATGTCGATCATTCCCTAAAGCGGCTTGCTGCGTTACCTCCTAGGGCTCGTCAGCTCGGCTATGGAAGTGTGCGGGCCGTGGGTGGGCCGGGGCGATTCACGTCAATCGAATCTCGCCAGGCCTTTATGCGCTTCGAGCGCCAGGCCACCGCATTCATTGCGGCATCTCCCATGATCGCCTTGTGCGGCTATGCCTCAATTTAAAGCTTGGACACAGACATGATCGACATCATGAGGGCCCATCCACAGGCGTTGGTTCGCACACAAGCAGGCTGGGCGAGCATTTGAGTTAAAGCGCTGCACATAAATATTGCCGCTCAGACAGGCTTTAACCTCAGCTTAAGAGGGAACGTCCAGAACGACACCCGTGGACTAATAGATTCTGGCGATTACCTCTAGAAGCTTTATTGCTAGTGGGCTGGTGATACTTAAATGGAGGACCGCAGGTGGATAATATCGTCCAGGTGAATCCAGACCTCTATATCAACATCGCGGAGACGGTAAAGATCGAGGCGCATGGGAAAAGCTTTCGCATCTCCATCAGGAACGGCATTGGGTCCTTGACCAAGTATTACTGCCATCCTGAAGCGCCGGGCTATGAGAAACTTAAAACTCTCTTAACGAAAGCAAAATGAACAGGACGTTTCGATGTGATCGACAAGGTCAGGGATAATGGGCGCCTTTCCCATGCACTCATAGGTAAGTTCTGCCCAACCAACCGAAGGAGCATCCCGATGAGTCGGCTCAACGTAGATTCGCTGATGACATTTCCGGATGGATCGCAGCTTGTGATCAGTACACAGCACTCAGTAGAGTGAGAATTCTCATGCGTGTTGTACAGCGCAATGATAGAGAAAGATGACCGCACAGCGTTCCAAGTTGTCTCGTACGGATTTGTTGCATCGACCTGCATGAGCGCTCAAGAGTCTGCCTACAGCTACGCCCTACGTCGCTATCCAGGTGCCGTCGCCGTCATAAAAAAGCCACCTTACTTGGTCTGGCATGGGCCACCGGAATCAAGGGTCTCGTGATCACGACGAGCACGGAGCATGCGCTCTGGCTTTTCTCGCGAAATGCATTTTTTACGACAGAGCATTCCCGACAAAGACGAACGCATTTTGCCATTATCTGACGAAAGACACGTGAACGGTACAACCTGAGCGAGCCCACGCCAGAGAAAGGGATGATGTGGTAGGTAGAATTGTAACACAATTGTAACATTTATCTAAGATACCATTTAATTATGCCTAAATACTATTAACTAACATAATTAAATTACAATGGCCGATATCAAGAAGGAAGCCTCGAAACCAGAAAGTCTTGCTGGGGGTGCAAACGCGATAGGAGACAAGCTGTTTTATGAACTCAGCTACTTTCATGACAGCGATCGCTTCCGACCGCTCGATGCCCGGCTTCGTCCAGGCGCCTTCCACCTCGAAGCGATCCTCCACGTCATGCCGCAGGAGGCATTCCTGCCATCTGTGATCGCGCCGAATTGCCGGTACAGAAGATCAGTACCCGTATCCTTTCACGATTCTACTCATAGGCCGGCGAAGGTTTTATTACCCGCAGGTGGACATGTTTTGCTAGTCAAGATTCTTGAGTTCCTTCTCGATCACAGCGGCTTTCAGCGGGAAAAACCCGTCCTTGATCACCACTTGCTGCCCTTCTTTGCTATAGACAAATTTAATGAATTCTTTGACGATCGGATCCAACGGTTTATTAGGTACCTTGTTGACATATATATAGAGGTGGCGCCAGAGCGGATACGACCCCGCGTCCGTGTTCTGTTGGTTGGCCTCTATAAATGGCATGCCATCCTTCTCAGCCAATGGGACTGCACGCACGCCCGAGGTGAGGTACCCAATGCCGCTGTAACCGATGCCTGCTTGATCTTCGTTCAGGCTTTGGACCACGGAGGCGGAGCCAGGCTGTTCTTTGACTTCGTCCTTTAAATCTCCGTTTTTGAGTGCATGCTCCTTGAAAAATCCATAGGTGCCGGAGGCCGAATTGCGTCCGTAGATACTGATAGGACTGTTGCCAAGGTCCTCTTCTAAACCAAGCTGCTTCCAAGTCTGGATGTTATCATTGTATCCCCGGCGTCGGCTTTTCGAAAAGATGGCATCCACTTGCGCCAGAGTGAGTCCTTTCACGGGGTTGTCTTTGTTGACGTAGACCGCTAGCGCATCGATGGCGACTGGAAAAGCAGTGGGCTTATATCTGAACTTTTTTTCGAAGGCATCGATCTCAGTGTTCTTCATCGTGCGTGACATTGGCCCAAATTGCGATGTGCCCTCGATCAAGGCCGGAGGAGCCGTGCTGGAGCCCTTGCCCTCGATCTGGATTTTGACGTTGGGATATTGTTTGCGAAATCCCTCAGCCCAAAGGGTCATAAGGTTGTTGAGTGTATCCGAGCCGATGCTGTTGACATTGCCGGACACTCCGCTGACTTTGACGTAGCCTTTCAAGGCCGATTCGAGCGTGATGATCGCGTCATCGGCCAATGCCGATGAGACAGTGGCGATAAAGGCCCACAGCAAAGCGATGCACCACAGACTGGAACTGGCAACTATCTTTTTCATTGAAACTCCTTTCATCGATCCATCTGGTATTACTTTGTAGCCTGTTTAGAGAGTGACGAGTGGAGAAGTGGCCGCCATGTATAGGCAGTGACTAGGGAAGTCCGCGACGTAACCGCTCCACCTGGTCCTGTAATTCCTGCATGCGCTTGTGCTGTTCATCAAGTCGACCTCGGAGATCTTGATTGGTGCGTGAGAGGTCGCGAATTTGCCGTTGCACGTCATCAGGCGAGACACTTTGGTGAAGGCTTTCCGGCGGCGACGCCGGAGGCAGGGAACCCGCTGCTCTAATCAGCCCTTGATTCGTGCCCGCAGCTGGACTGTTCTCTTTCTGAGCCAGGATTTCTTTGACAGCTAAGGAAATGTGGATCTTCTCGAAGTACGGCCACCGTGGTTCCTCGACGTTCGAAACCATTACAGTGGAGGCTGGACCCGCAACCCAGAGCCTCATACCCTTTGTGTCTCGGATGTCGTGACTTTCTCCTCCTCCCGTGTCGGTGTGAATAAATGAAGCATGGTCGGTCAAGACCACATGGAGATACCGTCCACGAAAAAATAGGAACCCAGTCGTTCGATCTTCACTATAGGTCACATTCGGCTTCGGCAACGAAAAGGAGACCCGTTCAGTGGGCTTCGCTTCTCGGAAGGCGGCGGCGAGCGGCCCTGAAATCTTCGATAATTCTTGGGGAGTCAATAGAGGTACCGGCTGTGGCGTTGTCAGCATGCCGACCAGGGTCCCGCTAAATCCACTGACCTGAATGACCTGGAGGAGCGATTCGAACTCCATGGGTGTCAAAGCGATCGGATGGTTGTTCAAATCTGTTGGAATCGATCGACGGACTGTGGGATCAGCGTTAATGCCAATCCGGATACCTTCACGATCGTAGACCGATCGCCCATTGTTGAAGAAGGCGCAAGCCGAGAGGCTTCCCACGGCAGATAGGGTCAACCCTGCGAGCAATAGCGATACCAGGGCGGAGTTAATGAAGTTTCTTTTTCGCATGTCGGAGATCCTTGACGTTGGCCCAATCACCTCATGTACGCACAACTTGCTGAGGCTCTTAAGGTGTTGGAGGCCTCGCACACACCGTCTCTTGCCGAAGGGTTACGTATCCTGCTTCATAGAAGGGAAACTCTTCGATGTTACGACCCTGCGTGTTCCAGAAATGGAGACATTGCGCGTCCACGATTGGAAAGCTCCGGGAGAGATCGTTGATGGTGAGAACTTTCCGCGGACGAGTCATTCCTACAACCATTAGGCGATTACCTGGTTGAAGCAGCGATGCTTCGATTCGACCTCGATAGGTAATAACAAATTCTCCATTATTCTTCCCGGTGTCCCTGGGTCCATACGCCGGGTGCTCGACGATGGGCAGCTGAGAAACCACGATGGTCACCAGGTCGTCGGAGGCCTGTGCCTGGACAATCCGTCCGCCGAGTCGAACCTTTTTTACCTCCGATGCATCGGTCATCCTATACCAGTGAGAAAAATCAAAATGGGAATCCACGCCCTCCAGGACCGTGGGAGGAAACACCTTGTACGTGGGAGCACAGGCGCTACACAGAGCCCAGGATAGAATCAGAAGACCGCCCACAGTTTTCATCTGACCTCCCTACATTCGTTCATTCTGCCGCATCAACGCGATATGGAGCCATTAATCGCCATTATCCCTACATATATCGCAACTGCCACTGGATGAAGAATGCGTTTTGTGAAAATGGGTCCGTAGCAGCATTGAGCGCTACACCCGGCCCCAATCCTGAATGGTGTCGGAACTCATAGTTGAACTGGATTTTGGACTGCATTTTTGGCGGGAAATTTTCAAAATAATACGTCAAGCCGACGATTTGTCTGGTATAGAGATCGTTCGACAGTCTGGTATTCGGATCGAACTGCTCATACATATAGACCGGCTCAAAGTTTTCGAGAGGCCCTTCCGTAAAGAGATACTTGGCCAGGACATACCATGTGCGTCGATTGGCTCCCGGCGCGCCGGAGCCACCGCAGGTGTCAAGACAATCGCCGTTGGCAGCCGTACCCACCGTGGTGGCATTCGACCCATCATGCCCTTGCCAATATTCTCCATACACCACGAAACCAGGCAAAAACTTCGGGTTGTAACGAAAATCTACCCCATAGCGGTCAAAGTGGCCTTTGCCACGACCATTAATGAAGGTCCCGGCATTGTTTGACGTCCCCTGAATCATGGTGAAACTAATAAACGAGACATCGTCGCCAAAAAGTCTGATGCGGGTGTACACGGCCTTCGGCTGATTGGCCCCGCCGATCCCGGATGTCGTACTGACTATGCCGTTGGCTTGAAAGTTATTGTTGTTCATGACCCCGACCACGTATTCGAGACGATTCAGGACCTTGCCTCGAACATCGACGAAGTAATCGCGTTCTTGAAGGAACTCGATCGCCCCGCCCGTGCCATTCCTATTTTGACCTGGTCCCCCACCGCCTCCCACTCCATTCAGATAGGGAGAACTGATGATATCGCGCAAACCGCCTGACGTTTCAGTAAAGATACCGAAGGGCATGCGGAAGATCCCCATCCGGATGAGGTTGAGATTGGGCGCCCACGATTGAATCGGCCGAACATCGATATAGGCCTCGCGAAAGAAGGTCGCGACGGTCGGATTGGACGTGCCGGATAAGGGTGTATTGTTCGTCAAACTCGTACTTTGAAACTCCATCAACATATGCCAGCGTGGAAGATAGTCGCTCAGTTTTCCCCACAACACCAGCTCGGCCCGGCGAATAGACAAGCTGTCTTGACTTCTTCCTTCGGGAACATTGGCGTTGACGTGTCCATACAGAAATTGTAACGCATTCAGACCGATATTGACCTTATCTCGCAGAATCGGAAGCACTTCGGTTCTGCTCTTCCAATCTTCCAAGCTGTCTAGTCGTCGTGTTTGGCCTGCAGCCTGATATTCTTGCCCTGTCCGAATCCGGAGCCATTCTTCTTTAGTGATGGAGCCCTTCTGAAGAAGGAGATCTTCCAGAGATATCCCACTCGGTCCAATTGGACCGACGGGCGGTGGTCCTTGTTCCTTCGATGCTGAGTCAGTCTGTTGAACGGTTACTATTGAGTTCGTCGATGGGTTCCGAGGCGTTGAGCTGTCCTGTGCGAATGCTGAGTGCTGAACCCACGCCATTGATGCCGTGGTGATAGCCGCCACGAGCATTGTTTGGACTACACATGCCGTCCCGCATAACTCTCTCATGCACAATCCTCCTGCGCATACATGCTGTATGGCTGTTAAGCTCGAATATAGGTCTCTGTCACCGGACCTTTAGGGATTTGCTGAGGGCGAGCGTCCCCCGCCTAAGGCAATGGCTCTGTTCTCGGCGTGGCCGGTCGGGACAGGAAACAATCCTGCCTTCACCACAGTCGTTTCTCCTTCTTGACTCATGATGAAGGTCAAGAATTCCTGAACTGCATCAGGAAGCGGCGCCTTGGGAGACTTATCAAAGTAGAGATACAGGGCATGTTGCAACGGGTAGGTTTGATTGACCACTGTCTCATGGGATGGGGACACGAATGGCATGCCCTCTTTCTCCGCGATCGGCAGGGCCCGCACATTCGACGCATGTAAACCCAAGGCGCTGTAGCCTATCCCCTGAGGATGGTGATGGACATTTAAGGCCACGGACGCGGCTCCAGGGTGTTCTTCAATTCCTGATTTGAACTCACCGCCACCGAGCCCATGTTCCTGGAAAGTGGCCCTAGCCTCCGACTGTTTTTCACGGCCATAGAGTTGGATCGCGGCGTCTTTCCAACCATCGGTCAATCCCAGTTGGCCCCATTGTGAGATGGCTGTCTTGGCTCCCCGTTTCCGCGTGGACGAGAAGAGGGCATCAACTTGGTCAAGGGTGAGTCCCTGCAACGGATTATCTTTATGCACATACAGCGCGACGGCATCGACAGCAATCGGCGTGACAGTCGGCTCATACCCATGTTGCGTGACGAATTCTTTCACTTCGGCCTCAGAGAGTTGATGCAATGTAGCCAGCAATTGAAAACTGGAGGCACGATCGTCCACCATGAGGATCTTCCCGGTTTTGCTGAGTGGTGGCTGCAGGAACTCCGCGACCGCTTTAGAACTTCCCTTTTTCACCTCGATGTTTACCTTCGGCTGCACCCGCTGAAAGTCCATGCTGAGACGGGTGAGTAATGCGTGCAGCGCTTCAGAGCTTTGAATTTTGAACGCCCCTGAGACTTGTTTCTTCGGACTATACGGCCCCGAGGTCGAATTGACGTTCACGTCGACAAACGGATCACTCAACTCTGCTGACGCGTGTTCGGCGAGATAGACAAGATGAAGGGCGGACTGCACAGCAAACGCGAGTGAAAGCATTTTCAAGAATCGCCGTATCATTGGAGGTTCCTCCCTGGTTAAAGTCACCGTTGATATCGGTTGGGGTTATACTCGCGTTGAATTGCGAAACGGTAACAGCGGTATTACGGGACTGTTAACTTTTCGTTAGTCATCGGCCACGACAAGCGAGAGATATGTTGAAGGAGCAGAGGTGCGATGTATCAGAACGCTTTGCATTTAGGACCGACGCTTGTCTGTTCAGGGTCAACCTTACTGGCAGCCCATTTTCTTATTTGCCAGTATCTTGGCCCTGATAAGCCGGGGCTCGTGCTTATTCGGATAATACTTGAGGAGATGGAATGAGGCGTCGAGGCAAATCATGCCCCCGCCATAGAGAAGGGAATGATGGTAAGGAAGCCGCCCAATGGCAAACCATCACCATTTTTTGACGCACGCGTTGAACCGCCCTATCCATGGCGGCGTAGCCTCACGAGCTCGCTTTTCTTCTTCCATTTTGTATCCTGATGATAGAGCGATCTATTGTGGCGCGATTGAGAGGACGACGGAGCATGTAGTACACTGCGACAAGACTCAGCGTGGCGCGGGTGAGTCCGATCCGACCGCCTCGGGTCAGGGTTCGATGAGGAGTTCGGCGGAGTTCCGGTAGGTGCTCGATGATTGCCCGTTGTGCTAGCCAAGCGGGCGAAATGGGAACGTCTTCGCTGCTCCTAGCGTCTCACAGAAAGGAGCGTCACCCATGCGTATCAGCGGCATATTTGCAATGTGTTTATTGTTAGGAGCCTGCGCGACTCCACCGCTGTTTCCTCCAGAGATTATGAAAGACGTCGAAACGACCACGTTCGATTTCAAGGCGTGGGAGAAAGAGGCTTTTCACCCATCCAGCGGCAGCGTCGTCTCTCACAAAGTGGAATTGGGAGGACAAATTATGAGGATGATTCCGAAACCAGACGGCGTGGTCCTTCTGGTCATAATGGAACCTCTCGGGAAATATCGTGGGCATGATTTTACACGTGTTGAACAGGACGACTCATTCTGGTATGCGATTGCCTTCAACGGCTTTCCAGAGCCCAGTATGTTGCGGAGAGGCAATAAACTCGTCGTGGTAGGAACGACGGACAGGGCCACAGAGATGATCGCCGGAGTTCCGATAGTTCTGCCACACCTTCAGGCGCAATGTCTGCGAATCTGGCAAATCGATGAATTAGAAGCAAATAGGTTCCCGTACGGAGACACGGTGGGATATTATCCTCCGGACAGAACTTTCTGTGACGAAAGTAAGGGCAGGTCAGTGTCCACCGAGTGACGGGGATGGAGAACAAGTCTCGCTTAGCCGGTGAAGAACCGCAGGTCGAGAGGTTCCTACGACGCCAAGTACGAATCCAATTATCAAGGAATTGAGCCGTGAACCACCGGCGAGATAGTGACCACCGGCCGCCCTCCGTCTGGAGTTGTCCGATATCCCGATTGTGTCATCCGGGCAATAGGCCTTCGCAAAGCGAGGGTGCTCACATAGCCTACACCATCCTGAGCGACCTCCGGACCGGGACGTGAAAACGAAAGCTCCCTTGAGAGTGTTGCATCGGTCGGTCCTTCGTGGTCGCGCAAGACCCTGAGCAGAGCTTGATCCGCTTCGAAGAGTTTTTTGAAATACACCGCTCGTCGGCGCGCGGGTTGACCCGCCCGCAGTGGAGAAGTGGGTGGCGATCGGCACCGAGGAAGCACGCTGGCATTACAGCAGACCCCATTCCCCGAGTAACCAACAAAGCAAGCCTCACGGAAGGACTAGCGCTGAAGGTTTCTGTGTACAATCTCCCAACCGGGAAACCTTCAAGCCAGGATTATTGAAAGGCGGTCCTCTTGAATCACTATCCGCAAAACCAGCTCGCAGCGGGAAGGAATTGGATGGCCTCGTCAATTGCTATCGTCTCGTTGGTGCTCTGTAGTCCCGGGCATCTTGCTGCTCAAGGCGGGAACGCGCCCGGAGCTCCTCTATCTGAGAGAGCAACCCTGGCTAGCCACACATCGTCGTCATCACGATTGTCCCTGAACGAAGCGATTCGCATCGGCGTCGTGCGACATCCGTTCATTGAACGATCGCAATCGGGGTCCCGTATTTCGAAAGCGCTCACTCGGCAGACTCGGGGTAGCCAATACCCTTGGATCGAAGCGTCCGTAGCGGAAAGTAGCGGATCCCTCCGCGTTGTCACGAGTGACGGAAAAGACGTCCATGGTCAAGGCGGCCACGGATTCGATCTCGGAGGCGCCCTTCCCAAACACAATCAAAATATGCTGACTGGCGGGTTGATCCTCAACCAACTCATCACGGACTTTGGGTACACCGCGCACCGCATTTTGGCGAACGAAGCCAACGAAGCTGCCAGCGAGAAAGATGTGCTTACGAACAAGGCATTGGTGATTTTGATGGTCCAGAAGGCCTACCTGAATTGCCTGTTGCAACAAAACCTGGTGGAGATCGCTACAGCCACGCTTACGCGACGAAAAGCTGTTCGTGATCAAGTGCAGACCCTGTACAGACACCAGCTCAAGCCGAAAGTGGACCTGGATCTGGTCTTGGTTGAGGTGTCGAATGCCGAGTTGCTACTGATCAGGGCTCAGAACGATCTGAAGCAAGCCTTCGCCGGCCTGCACAACGCCATGGGAATCCAGGGCTCAGATTCCTACGAATTGGAAAAGATTCCCATCGCCATTACGTCGATTCAGGACCCTGAACGGCTGGTAACGATTGGGCTCAGGGACCGACCGGAACTACTCGTGGGCCACGATCGCATAGTCGCAAGTGAAGAATTGCTGAAAGCTGTGAAGGCCCTCAATTTTGGTTCGCTTACAGCGGTCGGCGTGATCGGCGTGACAAAATATTGGGATGTCCATGACAGCGGCATCCATGACAACCAGGTGGCACCGCTCTGGGGTATTGGGGCGACAGCGAAGCTTCCTCTCTTCACCGGATTTCGAATTGCCAATCAAATCAAGGAAGCGGATCATCGCAGGGGGGAAGCGGAGCATGAGCTGCAAAATGTGGCCAACGAGGTCGTGCTGCAAATTATACGCGCCTATCTTACCCAGACCACGAATGCAGAGCAGATTGCACTCGAACGAGAACGGGTGACATTCGCAAACGAGGCACTGAACCTGGCACAAGAACGATATCGGCTTGGCTTGGGTCCGATTATCGAAGTCGTGCGGGCGACGACCGCGGTGCTGGAAGCGGAGTCGCGATTCCTGGAAGCACAATACCTTTACAAGACCAGCGAGGCTGCGATCGCCTATGCTACGGGACAAGATTACAAACGTTTTTAGGATCCTCTCTTTTTCGCTTAGTATCGGTATGCTGCTGGCCAGCGGCTCGGCGGCTGCTGAACCACCGGCACCGATTCCTCCGGAATCCAACCATGCGCGACTAACTTGGGACCAGGCTATTCGAACGGCCCTCGAAAAGCAGCCTCTCATCAAGATCGCACAGCACGATGTGCTCGAATCTCAGGCGGTGGTGAGACAGATCGAGTCCGCCAACTACCCTCAGGTCACCGGCGTGTACGCCAATACCGGGGGCAACACAAGGGTCCTAGCGAATTTAGGCATCTCCGGTTCATTGCCCAAACCTGTGAATTATCTCACCACTCCAGGACTTCGTGTGGATCTGCTCATCACCGACTTCGGACATACAGCGCATAAAGTATTGGCACAGAAGTCTTTGACAGCCGCAGCCGAAAAAACTGTGTTGATCACCAAAGCGTTGGTAATCCTTACGGTTGAACACGCCTATCTGAATTGCCTCAAGCATCGACGGCTGACAGAAGTTGCTCGTGAAATACTGCGGGAACGAGAGTTGATCCGGCAGCGGGTGGACGTTTTGTATCGACACCAGCTCCGATCCAAATTGGATCTCGACTTTGCGTCGGTGGAGGCCAATCGCGCGGAGCTGACGTTGCTCGCAGCTGAGAACGAACTGAAAACCGCGTTTGCCGCTCTGAACAATGCGATGGGGCTCCACCCTGGAACTGAATATGACCTAAAAGATGTCCCGCTGACGGTCAACTCCACTGTTCCAATGGAATCACTGTTCCCTGAGGCGCTGGAAAAGAGACCGGAACTTTTGGGAAGTAAGGATCGCCTCCAAGCAACAGAGCAAGCGTTACAAGCCGCCAGGGCATTAAATCTCGGCCATATTAACGCTATCGGCACAACCGGTTACACATGGTGGAGTCGTGAGGAGCGTCCGAGCGGCAAAGAAGTCAGTAATCCAGGAGCCAAGCTCGGCTGGTGGGGGGCGGGCGGGACCAGCTCGTTTCCTCTCTATACCGGTGGCCGAATTCAGGGACAAATTGAAGAGGCGGAGGCCCGCAAGGAAGAAGTGGAAGCGGGTACGCACCTGATCGCCAACGACGTGGTTCTGCAAGTTGCTCAGGCCTTCTTGAGCCGGCGTACTGCGGAACAGCAAATTCCGGTCGTCGAACAAAAAGTCGCTCACGCACGCGAGGCACTCGCTCTTGCTCAAGAACGATACGAGGTTGGACTCGGTTCAATTCTGGACGTTGTCACAGCCACAGCGGACCTCTTGAGCGCCGAGGTCGGCGTGGCTACCGCACATTATGATTTTCTCGCCAGCGACGCTGCCCTCGTCTATGCCACAGGAGTCGAGTATGGTCGGTATTGACCATCATCGATATCTTCATACAAGCCGGCATTCCACGTACCCGCTTGTAAGTGGGATGGTTCTGGTTGGTTTCTTGGCGATCGGACAAACTGTTTTTACTTGCTCTGTCTACTCGGCAGAGACGTTTGGGAGTGTGCACCGAGAACCGATAAGCTCAGAACTAACCCGAGAACTTCCACGAACGAAAGGCACGTTTCTGGGCTATAAGCACGCGGTTCAAATTGGTCTGGAACAACATCCGGCGATAAAGAAAGCGAGGAAGCTCGCGCTGGCGGCGGAGACAGTGACCAAACAGGCAGAATCAAAGTATTATCCAGAACTCAATGCCTATGCAATTCAGACAGGAGGAACGATCCGCCCGCTGAGTGCATTCAATATCGCTGGTGCACAAAATAAACCGACCTCCTATGTTGAGAGCGCAGGGTTCAGAGCTGATCAGCTGTTGTACGATTTCGGGCAGACACGCCACCGCGTCCTGGCCGAACAGGCCAGCCAAGAGGCGACCGAAAAGGAGGCTCTGACTCGGAAAGCACAGGTGATACTCCGGGTTCAGCACGCCTATATTCAATGTTTGCGGCAGAAGCGGCTTGTAGAGATTGCAGAAGAGACCGTGAGGGAGCGCGGGGTCTTGCATGATCAGATTGGCGTCTGGTTCACTCGGCAGTTGAAATCCAAGCTGGATCTGGATCTGATCGCAATTGAACTCAAAAGCGCAGAGGTTCAACTGGTGCAGGCGAAAAATGAACTTCGTGCTGCCTTTGCCACCTTGAACAATGCCATGGGCATCCGTGGGCCTGAAGAATACACGTTAGAAGATTCGTTGCATATATTGCTTCCTTCGGCAACGCTCGAGACGTTCATTCAAGAGGCGCTGGACGACCGGCCGGAACTCCTCGGGGTAGCAGAGAGGATTCGACAAGCCGATGAAACTCTCAACTCTGTCCAAGCAATGAATTATCCGACGATTTCGGCCTTGGCCATGTCTGGAGTGATTCACTTCAGTGATGCGCCGGTGAATCAATATTCCGGTTCACATCCAGGGCAGACGAATCTTTGGTGGGGAGCCGGGGTGACAGTCTCGGTTCCTTTCTTTACGGGGTTTCTGATTGAAAATCGCACCGCAGAAGCACGTGAGCAGAAATACAAAGTGGAACAAAAGAAAGAGGAATTGTCGAACGGAGTGGCGCTCGAAGTGACTGATGCCTACCTGAACCTCCAAACTTCCCAGCAGCAAGTGAAAGTAGTGGAACGGGAAGTGGACTCGGCGCGAAGTGCCCTGACGCTCTCCAAGGAACGGTACCGGCTGGGGCTTGCTTCTATTGTAGAGGTAACCACTGCCACGACGGCGGTACTGGCAGCCAACGTGCGGCTATCGGAAGCACGGTATGGAGTTCTCGCCAGCACTGCGGCGCTTGCTTTTGCGACGGGGCGTGGACTTCTAGAATATTAGCTTATGAGCTATTTATCTCACTGCCACGCGGCACGAGACCATTCCAAGGAGGAATACTAGGCAAACTTGGCTAAAGCCCAATAGAGCGATAGGCCCTCGGCTTCAGAGGCGCGGTTCAGGACACAATATTCTGATACAAGGCTCCACCCCAGCCAACCTTCACAAGGTTAGGCAGGCCGAACACTCGTTAGTCCTCATACCTTTGCGCACATTTTTGCGTCAACTGATTCGCCGTGATCAACGCCATGGCCTGCCAATGGAAGGGACCGCGTTGTTTCCACCATCCGCCTTATCGTTGCCTTGAACGCCAGCTCAAGCATGCAGCGCGCCGGTACTGGTCAGCCCTGTCGCAGCGTCCACCACTTTCTCACTCTGTTCGCCGGCGGTGGCCGCGTTTGACAGACCTGGGTAGTAGAGTGAGCGGATTTGTTCCGTCCTGGCTTGTGCCGCTCTAAGATCGTCGCTGTTACAGGGCTGTCTCCACCGCTTCAGTGAGTGTAAGAAATCTTCCTTGGACTGGTGATTCACTTTAAGCGAGCCTCGTCGTCGGCTGCCCTGTCTGCGCCGATACGGGTGTACCACCTATGAGAGGTGTCATGAGACAGGGCGAGAAGAGGATACCAGCACAAGCTGTTTCCCAGCGCATCACCGACCTTCTCCGTTGAAGGCTGCTAGAGTTGTTGGCTGGACGGTTCACCGGCGGGAAGATTGTACGGCGATGTTCGCACCGCTTGGCCATCTGTCAAACCGGATTTTCCGACGACCACCACCTCAATATTGTCCCGAAGTCCTTCGACAACCTCAATCCACGTTCCGTCATCCAATCCCGTTTTTACGGCGACCTGTTTGATCTTGCCATTCTCAACCACGAACACAGAAGTGCCCGCTTTGTCGCTGACCAGCGCGGCAGGGGGTAGTGCAAGGGCTTGTGGATGTTCTTGAAGTATGAGCGTGACTGTCACAAACATACCTGGTCTCAGCCGATGATCGGGGTTGGGCAGATCGATCTCCACGAGTAACGTTCTGGTTGAGGGATCCAAGGCGGTCGTCGTCCTGGTGACAGTGCCTCGAAACTCCTGTCCGGGCAATTCCCTGACTGCGAGGTGCGCCGGTATGCCATCCTTGGCCCACAGCGCGTCTTCTTGCGGCACACTCAGATACACTCTCACTGTATCAAGGTCCATAATGGTAAAAAGCGGGACCGTTTGCGTGGCAGAGCCGACTGCAGCCGGAATAAATGCTCCTGGATCAGCGAACCGTGCGGTGATGATGCCGTGAAAAGGCGCAAGGACTTTCGTATAATCCAGCATGGATTTTCGGCTGTCACGAAGATACTTGGCGGCTTTCGCCGCGGCTTCAGCCACGTCGACATCCTGCTTGGCAATCACGTCCGGGTTGTCGTTCCACACATTCCGCAAACGTTCAAAGGTGACTGACTTGATATGATAGTCCGCCTCCGCTTGTTGGAACTGTTGCTCTACCTCAGGCGCATCGAGGATCGCCAACAACTTCCCCTTCTTGACGACATCGCCTTTATCGGCACCCATCCATTTCAAGTATCCTGGGACTTTCGCATACAGGGTCGCCTGAAGCCAGGGAGAGACATTGCCTGGAAGTGTCAGACTATGCATCACGTCGCGGCGTTGAACGGGAAGTGTCTGTACACTGACAAGAGGAGATGGGGGGACAATTTCTTGCTTGGTATGTGAAGAAGCCGGAGGTTCTTCTCGCAACATCACAAACGCGATCGCCGCAAGCGCAATCGCCAGGGCCAGCCCCCCCATGACTATTCGAGAGGTAGCCATCAACGCTGTCCTTCTGCCGGCATAGCGCCATGACTACGCCGGGCCATGGCATGCAGTACCGGAATGACGAGCAAGGTGGTCGGCGTCCCGACCAACAGTCCTCCGATCACCGCTCGTGCCAGAGGAGCATTCATCTCACTGCCTTCTCCTAACCCGAGTGCCATCGGCGTGAGGCCCAGCACAGTCGCCAGTGCAGTCATAAGAATGGGGCGGATACGAAGCCGCCCGGCATCGATAAGCGCGTCATGCAGCGGGAGGCCGTCCCGCAACCGTCTATTGGCAAAATCAACAAGAAGAACGCTGTTTGAGACGACGATGCCGATCATCATCAAACTTCCAATAAGGGATTCGACGTTGACTGAGGTATGCGTCAGCAGCAGCATCCCAACGACGCCGATAAATCCCAGCGGCACAGCTCCGAGGATGATGAGTGGATCAATAAATGACCGGAACAAGCCGACGATGACCAAATAGACCAACACAATCGCCAGTGGCAACGCTCCTCCGAATCCTCTGAGGGCACTTCTCATACTATCTGCCTCCCCATACGTGCTGACTGTGACATCCTTCGGTAGTGTCACCCCTGCGACGGCAACTTCGACCTGTCTGGACACTCGACCAAGATCATTTCCTTTCACACCGACCAACACGTCGATGCTGCGTTGGAGATTATAGTGATCAACCGTTTCTGGCCCGGTCCGTCGATTTATATCAGCGACATCGCGCAAGACCACCGGCGCTGGACCGCTCCCACCGCTCCGGGGAATGGTCGCCCGCTCGGAAAACGGCGTCTGCTGAAGAGCCAAGGAACTGCCGCGGTCTGATGGGCTGACCGCACTTAACGAAGCGGAAGCATCGCGGGCCTTCCCGATCAACGGTGTATTCAGAAAGTCATCGAAGTGTTTCAACGTTTGTTCCGCATACTGTGTGACGACAAAGTACGCGTTGTTGGACTTGGGATCGATCCAATAGCCGGGATTCAATTGGAGATTTGAGCTGAGGCCGGTCACGATTTCTTTGACAATCTGCTGCTCGCTGAGACCGAAGTACGCCGCACGGGATCGGTCTATCGACATCAAGAGCTCCGGATATTCCATGCCTTGTCTGATCATGACATCGCTTGTGCCGGACACGGTCGCCACCGCATCGCGAATAACACGCGCAGCCTCGCTTAGGTCATTCAGATTGGGGCCCAGGAGTTTGAGATCAATGGGAGCCGGAAGCCCGGCATTGAGGACATCGCTAATGATGCCCCCGGATTGGAACGAGACTTTTAACCCAGGTAACTCCCTGGTAATTCGGGCACGGACTCTATCAATCAGGATGGGTGTAGCGATCGTATGATCGTGATGCAGGCTGACTAGAAGAAATGCTTGGTGAGGTCCCGCCACAGGCGTAAACATGACCATCCAGCCTTGAGGAAGCCCTATATTCGCCACTACCTGGTCGAGTTCACCGACGGGGGTTTCCTCTTTGATCATCGCTTCAATGCGCTGGACAATCGCTTCGGTTTTCTCGACGCGCGTTCCTTCGGGGGTTGATAGATTAATGATAAATTGTCCCGCATCGACTTTCGGAAAAAACTCCGTTGCCAATGAGGCGGCTGAAAACAAAGCTGCTCCCAACAGCACGACTGATAAAACCACGACGATGGCTTTATGCGAAAGGCACCAGGCTAGGGTTGACGCATATCGGTCTGTAAACCAGTTGAAGAGCCGGTCAAACCACGTCTCGTGATGTAGGCCCGCCTGAATCAGCGCTTGAATGGTGACCGGCGCCACAGTCATGGACGCTATGTAGGAGGCAACCATCGTGAATGCCACAGCCAACGCCAACGGCACAAAGAGAAATCGTATGATCCCTGTAAAAAACATGATTGGAAGATAGACGATCAAAATACTGATGGTGACCACTATCATAGGGAGCGCCACTTCCCTCGTGCCTTCTTCGGCGGCCGCCGAAACGGTTTTCCCCAGACTCAGGTGACGGAAGACGTTTTCCAATACTACGATATTGTTGTCGAGCAGTGTCCCGATCACCAGTGCCAACCCTCCCAAGGTCATCACGTTGACCGACTGACCCGCGAGACTCAATAAAACGAATGACCCCAGGATCGAGAGAGGGACGGCAAGAGCAATGATCAGCGTGGCGCGAACATTTCCCAGAAACAGGAGTACCATGAGACATGCCAAACCTCCGCCGACCATCCCCTCATCCTGCAGGGTTCGGATCGCTTGCCTGATATACAGGGACTGATCGAAGAGCAGCTTCACCGTGAAATCTTCCGGCAATCCCATGAGTTTCGTAATGCCTGCTTTGACCCCATCCATCACCGCAATCGTGTTGGCACCGGCCTGCTTGAGAATCGGCAGGTAGACGGCCCGCTTGCTGTTCACACGCACGACATTTCCTTGAATCATCGTGGAGTCGACCGCTTTTCCGACATCGCCAAGACGAATCGGAACGCCGTGTTGCACCTTGATCGGAATCTCATTCATGCGATCGACGACTTGAATTAAACTATTGGTGTACACGTTGTAGTCGAAATCACCGATCTTCACATCGCCGGCGGGGAGAAGGAGACTCTGTTCATTGACGGCCGCGACCACTTCCTGAGGTGCGATACCCCGGGCCAGCATGCGTTCTCGGTCAAGAAATACTGTGATCTGGCGGATCGTGCCTCCGAAGCTCGGCGCGACAAAAATGCCTGGAACCGTTGCCAGCTGCGGTCGCACGTTGTAATAGGCCTTATCCCGAACCTCTTTTTCCTCGAGACTCTCGCTACTGGCAGTTAGGACCCCGATTGGGAGGTTTGCGGCACCGAACTTCACGATGATGGGCGGGAATACTCCCGGAGGAAGGTACCGCAATGTGGAGTATGTCAGGCTCGTGATTTCTGCGACTGCGGCATTGACGTCATATGAGGACTGAAAATAAATCTTAATCAGACTGACGCCGGGCAATGAACGGGACTCGATGTGTTCGACATAAGAGGCTTGCAGAAACAATTGTTCAAGTCGCAGCGTGATCGCACCTTCCAGCTCGCTCGGCCCCATACCTTTATAAAAAGTCGCAACGGCCACCACGGGAAGATTGATTTCCGGAAAGACATCCACTTCCATCTGCTGGAAAGAGACAACGCCAAGAATCACTACAATGAGACTAATTGCAACGACGGCATACGAATTTTTCAGCGCACCCTTAATCATTACGTGTTCCGATCGAGACAGCCATTTTATGTAGCTCAATTCTGAAAGGCAAGGCGATGACTCCGGGACGATGAGCGGGTGTATAGATAAGCTAATGGCAGTGAAGCAAGAGACGCATTGGTCTCAGCACGATCCTGAAAACAGGTTCGCGACACGGTTCCGCTTGCGTGCATCTGTCCACTAGGGGTCCCCTGTCTCGCCATCGGGTAAGCATCATCCGGTTTGGTCGATCAGAGAAATCTGATCTGGCGGAGAAGCCGGTCTGGCAGCTGTAACAGTGCGGAAGTCCTGATTACGAGCCAATGGATTCTGGCAGAGCCCGACACCGCACCTATCGCATGCCAGTTATTTCCTTTGTTCAAGGCCTGGTTGGGCCGGGAGTGCCTTGAGTGCCTCCAGGTAGCGAATTTGCAGTTCTTCTCTTTGATCCGGTGCGAACAATTGTCCTGCTGATTTCACCTTTACCAGATACTCCTCCGGCTCGAACGTCGCGTCGAATTCTGCCTTTAGCTCGGGAATGTTCGGCATCTGGCGATCATACTTGCCGATGTCAGGTTCGGGCCCATGCCTGTCATGCGCCTCACTGAGGGATAGATACAAAATGGATCCTTTCACGGACATCCACCCGGTGGTCGTCTCCTCATCTCCCTGCTCGGTAGGATGACTGAGATGAAAATAAACCCGTTCCGAAGCAGTGGCTTGAGCCAGAGCTTTCGAAAGAGGGGGAGCCAGGACCGCAATTTCTTCGTCCCGAAACGTTCTGCGCCGATCAGATTGGCCAGCATACAAACGATGCAACATATTACGGCGTTCCCAGGACCGTACGCCCCGTAGTAATGTTCCGACTTCTGTCGGACTTAAACTGACCGGATGCGCGTTGACAACTAAATCCGGATCCCGTTCGACCCATACCATATTGCGCCCCGTTTGCATGACCACCTTGTGCGGAATGGAGGGATGACTCGCGCAACCTGCAACGATTAGTAACCCCGAGAGCAGGACACCCGCTCGGAGAGAATTTCTGGGGTCCGGTTTTGGGTTGTTCATTGTCAGGATCATGGGTGTCCTCCTTGCTGTTGATCGGCTCCGACGTCGAGCGTAGTGTGTTCAAATCCGTGTTCTTGTAGGAGCCTCTGTACCTGAAGTGTCTGCAGGAAATTTGCAAAACTGTCGGCTCCAGAAGTGTTCTTCGCCGTCCACGGAAGAGCCACCCCGTATTGAACCGGAGCATGAGATCCGCTCGGGGCAGTATCGAGAATCTTGACCTTCCCGCTCGTCACCGCATCGGCCTTGTACACGACACCAACCTCGGCTTCCCCATCTGCCACCAGGTCCACTATGGCGCGGGAATGCTCCCCCAATATGTACCGCGACCTTAGCTTGCTCTCGAGTCTCATATATTTCAGGAACTGAAGAGTGACCTTTCCCACTGACGATGTTTTAGGGTCACCGACGGCAATTCGCCTGACTGGGACCCTTTGGAGATCCTCCAAGGACCCGATCGGAGCCGGCATGTTGGTGCTGGTGATTAAAACCAATGAGGTACCGGCATAGACACGCTTGGTTCCCTGAATGAGCAAACCACTCGTATCAAGTTGGTCGAGTTCTTCCACCATGGAAGGAAGGAACACATCGACTGGTGATCCTTCCACAATCTGTTGTCGAAGGGTTGGTGAAGGGCCATACACAACCCGCACAATGAACTCAGGGTGCTGCGCTTCAAAGAGTGGGAGCACCTTGCGAAACACATCTCGCAGACTGTTAGCGGCAGCGATCGTAAGCGGTTCAGCCTGCGCCTGAGCAAACGACGCGGAGCAGACCACGGAGATAAATCCTGCGAACATCATTGCAACACTTCGAACTAACGGCTTATTGAGTCTCATGTGGTTCCTCATGAGTGATAGGACAACACGCTCGATCGTGCCATGGAACTAGAACTGGCATTTGTACATTGACCGGTTTCAGCACCTCATTGTTCATGCAAATATTCCACCCGGATTGGATGTGCACGTCCCGAGGTCGACCAGCCTGGCCTACCGCCGGTTGGTTTGTTCCACGCTGAAGCACTCTGTCTCCCATAGACTATACTCCTCCTACGCATTTGGTTAACGCTCCGCATCACATCATCAAGGACATTGCGCGGAAACCTGGAGGATTCTTGATTTCTCGTCTTAGGGTCACCCCTAAAAGGCATAGACAATCGGTTCGAGAGGCAGAGGACCGAAGGCGAGTCTGAGTACATAATAATAACATTCTACATAATTCCGATCAAGATTAATCATGATAAGTAATCAAGATAGAAATGAGCTATCTATTGAAGTATGCTTAAAACAACTGGCCATAAGGTGACCATTATGCTTGACATATTATCGTTCCTCTTGCTAGACAATAAGCATGCCGAAAAAGAAGCCGGCCGTTGAATCAGTTTTCTCCTACTCCAATCATCTAAAAGAATTCCGTGTCCAAAAAGGTATTTCACAGAGCGAACTGGCTGGCCAAGCGGTGATCACCAGACAGGCCGTCTCGGCTATCGAGTCCAATTTGTATTTGCCCACGACTGCCGTAGCCCTTCGTCTGGCATCGGTCCTTGGTTGCCGCGTTGAAAATCTGTTCTCCCTGACAGAGGCGGAAAATATCGTTGAAGGCAGCCTCATTGGTCATTTCCCGCATTCGGCGAGACCGGCTTCACCAATTCGAGTGAAGTTGGCAATCATAGGCAAACGGACAATCGTGCGACCAGTGAGTGGGCTAGGTGAGCAATTATCGTTCGTGGTTCCGGCTGACGGTTATATTGTCGAGGAGAAGGATCAGACAACCGGGGCAAGAGTGAATGTGAAGCTCTCTCGGAGCCGGCAAGAGATTGAACAGGAGATCTCGGTGGCCGGTTGCGACCCATCTATCTTTCTCGCGGGTGAACATTTGCGGCGACACAAAGATCGGGCGACTGTTGTGTGCTGGACCATGGGAAGCATGACTGCGCTTCGGGCCTTGCAGGAGGGCGAAGTGCATGTGGCAGGACTTCATCTGTTTGATCCGTCCACCGGAGAATCTAATCTCCCATTTCTCAAGAGAGCCCTCAAAGGCTCTGCCTACCAAGTCATAACCTTCGCGACATGGGAAGAAGGCTTTTTAGTTCGCCATGGCAATCCCAAATCCATTCGTACCGTCGCCGATCTGGCGGAACCAGGAATAGTCATGGCCAACCGCGAAGAAGGGTCGGGAGCAAGGCTGTTGCTGGAACATCAACTGCGTTCATCTGGAATCGATCGGGCCCACATCAGAGGTTATGACCGAATTCTGTTTTCGCATTTTGAAGTGGCTCGGGCCATCGCCGGCCATCAAGCGGACGTAGGAATCGGCATTTGCTCCGCAGCGGAATCCTTTGATCTCGACTTCGTGCCTATACAGGCAACTCGCTACGACCTCGTGGTGCCCAAAGCATACCTGAAATCTCATCCGACGTTATCCCATTTCTTTGAAACGCTCGTCACCCGCTCGTTCAGAAATGAGATTGAAGCCTTGGGAGGATACGACACCCGTGACACCGGAAAGCTGCAACCCTTTTAACAGGCGGCTGGGAAGAGAAAATAGGACATCACACCAGGCCTGCACGGAATACAACTAACCAATAAAAGTAAAACGCCATTTTCCCCCCACTCTCATTTGGAGGCGGCGATGACACGATTCTTACATCTGCATACAGGAATCACAACAATGCTCTTGGGAACCGTGCTCTCTATCTTCCTGACAGGATCTCCCCTTCATGCCGGTACGGTCGCTATCGCCGTGACCCCTGGTACGCTGGACGCCGTCGATACAATCGCTCGAGCATTCGAGGCAGCGCATGCAGGAGACACTGTCCGCATTGTGGTCGCTTCGAACGCGGAGCTGAAAGGCGCGATTAAAAACCTTCCCCTGCATCTCATCGTATCGGATGACGTGGCCCTCATCGAATGGATGGAGGAGCGGAAAATCGCCAGCCGGCCCAAAGGAAAACCAGGAATATCTGTTCCCCTCGCGGTAGTGGGCCCTCTGTCGGATACCACCGACTTCAGATCCACTCGCGATTTAGTGAATCGGATGAAGCAACAGGATGCGGTTCTCACAATTTCCGATCCGCTCAAAACCGATTGCGGACGGCATGCTCAGATTCTGCTCACCAACTTCGGCATCAGCGCAGAACCGTCCTCTCGTCTCGTGCATTCCAAACATACCGAAGACGTCATGGCCCTCGTGCGCAATGGGAAAGCTCATTTTGGCGTGGTATTCGCTCCCGAAGCGTTGAATGCTAAGGGCCTTAGGGTTCATGGATTGTCAGCTCCAACGGTCACCGCTCCGATTCACATCTTGGCTGTCAAGCAGGGTCAACAAAGCCACGCTGTTGCGCAACGATTCATAGCATTCACAAATTCATCGGAAGGCCGGGATGCGATGAGGACGAAAGGCTATGAGCCCTTGATCGGCTCGGAAACAAGCAGGACGCCTTCATAGTCATTGTTTCGCAATCCCCACTGGTCACTTAGGGCTCACTCTAAGGAGGCGTTTTAGAATGGACGGGACCTCGAACGCACGCAGGGGAAGTCGACATCTTCTTATACATGTATTGTGGCCTGTTCTATACCTGCTCTTTGTTAATGGGTGTGCGCGGCTTCCTGTTCCTGTCCAGGTCATACATGACGATCAGAGCCTGCTGATACGGACCGAGCGTATCCCAGATGGGAAAGACTATAGCCATCCCCTTTCTCTCAAGACTGATGATCTGGTGCAAATCCTCAGCGGAATATCGGTACAAGAACGCCCGAATTCGTGGCCATTGCGGTTATTCGGTAAAGATACAAAACCGGAACGGCTATTGAGCGAAGACCAGATACAAGTCGTTGCGCCTTACCTTGTTGAGGGACTGCGCATAGCAAAGCCTACCGAGCGCGTGGCGTTCGCGCTCTATGCGCCTGGACCAAATTCGGCCTATGAACGTTATGTCACGTCCGGGTGGATCGCAGTCAGAAACTCATTTTTTCACATCGGACTTGAGTACGTAAGGAGTCTCCAGCCTCGATCGCCGACCCGCAACTATTATCCTTTCTATCCAGAGATGCCTTCTGCCCCTCCACCATCCGACGTGATTTTCGAGCCGCACCAGTTCTGGATGGTAGACCCTGTCGACGAAAATGCAGCCGTTCAATTTCGCGACTACCTTCGCAGGGCGTCCGGAAACGAAGGCGGCTGATCACCGCTGACTCAACCACAATTAGGTTTAGGCGCATTTTGCAATACAAAGCCGATGAAAGGCGGTGCACTCTGATGAGGCTCGTACGATATACGTCATGGTTACGCATTGTCGCCGCTCTCTGCTTTATGTGCTTGATCGGAGAAGCGGGTTTGGTTGCCACACCCACGGCTTGGGCGGCGGACACCGGCCGCTTCATTCAAAAGAACGGTGACTTTGTCTTCGTTGAAGATCAGGACCCGGCGCTTCGTCTCCTGTTGGAGCGGGCCGTCAAACAAGGAACGATTACGCAGGAAGAATACGATGACGTCCGAAAAGCTTCTCAAGCGCGCGCACGGGCGTCTGCCCAGGATTTCCGGGTATGGTATGACAAGGGGCTGAATATCTCGGTGAACGACAATGCCTTTTTTCTCAAAATTCGGGCCATGACTCAGTTGCGATATACCCATTGGGACCGGAATTCTCTCTGGAGAACATCGGGAGATTTCAAAAACTACCCCGAGTTCCTGGGCGTGTTTGGAAACCTTCGCGCATCGCGGTATGAGGGAAGCGCAGATACGTTTCAGCTTCGCCGGGCGAGACTCTATTTCGCGGGCCACTTGTTCGATCCTGATTTTAAGTATTTTATTCAGCTGAGCGCGGAAAGCGGCGAGGAGGCGGCGAATGCATCGGGCATCCAGCTGCTCGACTGGAATTTTCAATTTACCCGCTGGCGCTGGGCGAATATCTGGGCGGGACAGTATAAGGTGCTCTTTAATCGTGCCCAGATCAACAGTACTGCGTCGATGCAGTTTGCCGAACGTGCCCTTGTGATGGATGCCTTCACGGCGAGCGGCCTCAACCGTCGTGATATCGGCATCACGCTGATGAACGATCCTGATCTCCCGATTAATTATTATTTCGGCATATTTAATGGACAGGGCCCCAGCGTGACAGGCCTGGGATCCTTTCAATCCGAAGGGCTGGATGGGAGCGATAACTTTCGAGGACGGCAATATGCCGTGGGGGCGAATTTCCGGAACAATGCCAATGAGCTTATGTACGTGGCCCGACTGAATTGGAACGTGCTGGGAAATCCCGGCTATTCTGAAGGCGATATCGCCTATTCTCAGACGCCTCAACTTGCTGTAGGCGGAGGCTATTCATACAATCCTGCCATCAATACGAGCTCAGTGCTAGATTCGGCGGACCCTCCAGGGTCGAATTTCAGCCTGCAATCTGACTTGACTGATCTGACCATCGCCAAACGACAATTGGGGGCCACCGGCAACGGACGATTGCTCGGTAACGGAGTGATGAATCTGACTACCTGGGCCCTGGATGTCAATTTCAAGTATCGTGGCTGGTCAGTGCACAGCGAATTTTATTACCGCAATAACACGCTGCGCCAACAAGTCATCCGGGGTATCCCACGCCAGTTGGGAAATTCGACCGGCTGGTATGTTCAATCAGGGTATTACCTGATCCCGAGACGGCTGGAAGTTGCCGCTCGGTATTCTTATTGGGACCCGGACACCAAAGCCAGCGCGGACCTAATCAAACAGATCGATGCGGCCATCACCTACTATTTTCAATCGACTCACGATCACAAGGTCGTGTTTCAGTATTCGACCGTTACAATGGGCACGGGAGGATTTGCCGGCGGACGAAGCGCGCCGGATGCTGTCAACGTGGGAAATACCGGAGGGGTTCCAAATGTGTTCATCGTGGACGGACCGGGGTCAGGAGCGGGGCAAAATCTCGTAAGCCACGCGTTTATGTTCCAGTACCAGATATTCTTCTGATCGGAAAGATAGTCCCAAGTCATGCTTCCATCACGATCGTATGATGAAATAGTAATCGAACGTATTGAATGAACGAATCTGGTCTCGGGAGGTCTTAGATGGCTAATCGGAGAAATCGCATAGACGTTAGACTCAGCCGTCCTTCTCGTCTAAGACTACTTATCCTGTCCCTGGCGTTTACGTTATTTCCGCTGTTGCAGGTTCGCGCGGGAGACCTCACCGCCGCCGTCGCCGCCAACTTCGTCCCGCCTTTTCGTGAAATCGTGATGGAATTTGAAAGAGCGACCGGTCACCAGGTCCAAGTCACCTCCGGCTCATCCGGAAATTTTTATTCCCAGATCAGGAATGGCGCGCCGTTTGATGTGTTCTTCTCAGCCGATGCCGAGCGCCCGAAGCTTTTGGAGGACGAAGGACTTGGGGTCAAGAACACCCGCTTCACCTATGCAATTGGTCGTCTCGTGTTATGGAGTGCGAATGCTGAGTTCGTGAAAGGGGAAGAAACGTTGCGGTCTAAAAATTTCAAACGCTTGGCCATCGCGAACCCCAAAACTGCGCCGTACGGCGTGGCGGCAATGCAAACCCTCCAAGCGTTGGAACTGTGGGATAGTATACAGCCCCAAATTGTCATGGGAGAGAGTATTGGTCAGACCATGGGGTTCATTGAGTCCGGCAATGCACAGTTAGGATTTCTGGCTCTGGCCCAAGCCATGGACCCAAAGATCAAGGGAAAAGGAAGTCGTTGGGACGTTCCGAGCCATCTGCATGAACCGATCACACAAGACGTGATCCTGCTGACAAAGGGAAAAGACAACCGTGCGGCAACGGCGCTCATGGAATTCGTGACTGGTCCGCAAGCAAGAACTATTATCGAGCGCTATGGGTATGAGCTGAAGTAACAGAACACTGCGGGTAGAGCCTCCATGGGAGCCTTGAATGATTTGGACCTGAGCGCACTCTGGGTCAGTATTCGTCTGGCAACGATGACGGTGATCGTTCTGCTGGCTGTGGGAACGCCTATCGCCTGGTGGCTGGCCCACACTCGATCCCGGTTGAGGCCAATCGTGGAAGCGGCGGTCGCACTCCCAATCGTGCTCCCTCCCACTGTTCTAGGGTTTTACATCCTTGTCGTGCTAGGCCCATACGGACCGTTGGGCCAGATCGCCCATCTTTCCCTCGCGTTCACCTTTACAGGGCTGGTGATCGCTTCTGTATTCTATTCCATGCCGTTCGTCATACAGCCATTGCAGAGCGCTTTTGAAGCTGTGGGGAAAGCCCCGCTGGAAGCAGCATGGTCACTCCGCGCGTCAAAGTGGGATGCCTTTATCACTGTCATCTCCCCCATCGCATTGCGAGGATATATCAGCGCGATTGTGCTCGGTTTTGCGCATACGATGGGAGAATTTGGAGTCGTGCTCATGGTGGGAGGATCGATTCCAGGACAGACGCGAGTCCTTTCCACGACCATCTTCGAGCATGTCGAAGCGATCGAATACGCTCAGGCACATGCAATTTCTGCATTTTTAATGCTCTTTTCCTTTCTGGTATTACTGGCAGTGTTCATTGTAGAGAGGCGATTTCCCATACACGTCTCATGAGCCGTTTGCTGGCACGCTTTGATGTGCGATTTCCTACCTTCCATCTAAACGTCCATGTGGATGTACCAATGTTGGGCTTTACCGCCATCCTCGGTGTATCGGGGTCCGGGAAGACCACTCTATTGAGATGTCTGGCGGGACTAGAGCGGGCCCCGGATGGCTTCATGCAGTTCGGCGAGGACGTCTGGCAGGATGAGAACAACGGTTTCTGCCTGCCGCTCCACAAACGTCCGATCGGGTATGTTTTCCAGGAACCTCGCTTGTTCCCTCATTACGACGTTCGCGCGAATCTCGTGTACGGTTACAAGCGCGTACCTATGGAAGAACGCCGCATTGCCATCGAGCAAGTTGTCGAGATTCTCGGAATCAGCCATCTTCTTGAACGGCGCATTCACAAACTCTCCGGCGGTGAGCAACAACGTGTAGCAATCGGTCGAGCACTGCTAACGAGTCCTAAACTACTATTGCTGGATGAACCGCTCGCCTCACTCGATATTCAGCGCAAGCAAGAGCTTCTTCCGTTCATGCGTCGCCTTAATGAGGAGTTCCGTATTCCAGTGCTGTACGTCAGCCATGCGGTCGCTGAGATCATTCAGCTGGCAGATCATATCCTTCTTCTGAAGGAGGGAACGGTTGTAGCGGTCGGCGCGCTCAATGAAATACTTACTTCCCTACAATTACGAGGACATTTTGGAACGCATCCAATCGGGGCGATCTTGGACACCCGTGTAACCGGCCATGATCCTCAGCACGGTTTGACTCAGGTGGACTTCATGGGCCAGTCGATGTTTGTGTCGCACCAGCATGTCGCCGTCGGTCAGCGCGTGCGCATCCATATCTTGTCGAGCGATGTCACCCTCGTCAGTGGCCATATCAGTGCTTCTACCAGCGTACTGAATATTCTTGAGGCGACGATTGTTGAAATACGAGAGATTAATCAAACGCTGGTGGACATCCTGTTGGACATCGGAGCACCATTGGTTGCCACCATCACAACAAAATCGTTGGTGACCATGGGATTGAAAAGGGGACAGCGAGTTTTCGCTCACATCAAAGCGGTGGCGTTGAATGAAGAGCTTAACGACAACGCTGTTGAATCGCCACCGACGATATCTGCCCCAAGACGCGGAGGAACGCTTCCTGCCTGACACCCATGGCCTGGTCACGGGATTCCAGACGCACAGTCAAAAGCTCAAACCCTTTCATCGTAATATTTGCAGAAGATGGACAGAATTGATGTA
The DNA here is from genome assembly GCA_030144965.1 of Nitrospira sp. BO4. Taxonomy (GTDB): domain Bacteria; phylum Nitrospirota; class Nitrospiria; order Nitrospirales; family Nitrospiraceae; genus Nitrospira_D. Next base: position 192,538 of record JAMPUU010000026.1, on the reverse strand, counting down.
CGTATAATGATTGCGTGATAAACACGTCTTAGTCGCTGATGGTAACGGGCGGATCGGCTGCCAACTCGTCCAGCAACTGCAATTATACAACTTTATAACGGAGGTGTTTTATAATGGTTGCAAGTGGGCCGAAACTGCCGGCCAATCTCATGTTCCTTCAGCTTCTCTATGTCATTGGGGTAATGGCGTAGCGTTTCTACGCACGCAGTCTAGGCCACTCATCACTCCATTGTGCGCCACACATCTGGGGAGGCAGCATCAAGGATAGCGTGATATGTCAATCGCAAGAAACTCCGGCTATCGAAAGACTATCTGATCTGAAGTCCTGCAGGAGGTACCCATGCGTCTCATTGGATTGATCGTGACAGGGCTTTGGCTAAGTGCGTGCACGACCTTGCCCATGTTTCCTGCAGCCGTGATGCAAGACGTTGAAACCAACACCTTTGATGTCAAGGCTTGGGTGGAGCAGGCGTATCACCCATCGGACACAATGTTTGTCCCACACAAAGTAAAATTGGGAGGTATGATCCTCCAAGTGATTCGTCATCCAGAGGATGTCGTCATTCTGGTCAAAGAGCTGCCTCTCAAGGTGGCTGCGACGTCGAGCTCGACCAGTGTCAAACAGGACAGCAGACCTTGGTTCGCAATCACGTTTCAGGGCGCTGTGGAGCCTAGTATGTTGCAGACTGGCAATCGGCTCATTGTGGTCGGTACCACTAACCGCGCTAGCGCTGAACTGTTCGGGGGAGCCCCTCGAATGCTGCCGCACCTGATGGCGCAATGCCTGCACATCTGGAACGACGAAGGGATGATGGAAACGTATGCCTGCATAGGCGACACCAGCTATGCAGGACGACTTCCTCCACATGAAGGAACCTTTTGCCTTGGCCCACAGAATGGTAGCTAGCGAATACGCCCATGTGCGCCATACATCCGGGGAGGCAACATCAAGGATAGCGTGATTTGTCAATCGCAAGAAACTCCAGCTATCGAAAGACTATCTGATCTGAACTCCTGCAGGAGGTACCCATGCGTCTCATTGGATTGATCGTGACAGGGCTTTGGCTAAGTGCGTGCACGACCTCATCCATGTTTCCTGCAGCCATGACGGAAGACATTGAAAGCAGTACCTTTAATGACAAGGCTTGGGTAGATGAGGCGTATCACTCGTCGAACTTGGGCTTTGTCCCACACAAAGTGAAGCTAGGAGGAAAGATTCTCCAAGTGATTCGAAACCAAGAAGGCATGGTCATTCTGGCTGAAAAGCGTCCTATTATTAAGGCGGATCCAGCGGCGAACCCGACCAGCGTCGAGGAGGACGATGCACCTTGGTTCGCGATCACATTTCAGGGCGCTGTGGAGCCTAGTATGTTGCAGACTGGCAATCGGCTAATTGCAGTCGGTACCACGAACCGAGCTAGCGCTGAACTGTTCGGGGGAGCTCCTCGAATGCTGCCCCACCTGATGGCAAAATGCCTGCACATCTGGAACGACGAAGGGGTGATGGGAATGTATGTCTGCACAGGCGACGCCAGCTCTGCAGGACGGATGCATCCAGATGAAGGAACCTTCTGCCTTGAAGAAACAAGAGCTGGCTCACTATCCAGTGACAGCGACGGTCATAAAAACGCGGCCTCTGGAGGGTCGTGAATAGCTACTACAGAGTGGTCGGACAGTTGTGTGGCGGAGATTGACAGGAATTATTTCAGAAGACGTGAGCTTACCGAAGACCAGAGGAATTCTGAGACCTTTCGGCTTCATAGAATCCACACAGGTAAGCCCTCACGAGCTGTCCCTGTCACACCATTATGCGTATGGGCTGTGCACGGCTGCTCAGCTGTTTGCCTGCATACCATCACATCCAATCGAGCAATTTAAGCATCTTGACATCTCGGCCCGATCAAGGATTAGCGCCCAAACTCATGGAATGGACGTGATGTAGAAGCTCGCAGGAATCCAAACACCCTGCACGGACGTATCAATCATCAGTGTAATCATTCGATAAGATTCCACAGCCACATGGACTTTAAGACACCGACCGCATGAGCTGAGTGTCTGCGGGAAGTGTATTACACGTAATGCACATAACAACTGGTTCATACGACTTCACCAGAAGGAGCCGGTTGTCTGTGAATTGTATGAAAATCTTGCAAAGGCGAGACGCATGCCGAGCGATCCCTAGCGTAGAATCTTTCCTCCAGAAGCCAAAGTCACACACGGAGCTGCAACATCAAAATGCCAGAAGGCTGCGCTGTCTGCGACTGCGGGAAGCTTAATTTCACGCAACAACCATGCACATGGATAACATATGCGTTAACCTCAATGAATTTCTACAAGCCAGTGACTCGCACTGTAGTAATCTGCGCCATTAGTAATCCGGGGTAGTCCTGCTACAGCCAGACGCCGACCAATGGGGCGAAAGACCCCAATGGTACCGCGAGCCGATGGTTTCTCAGCCATTCTTCAAGATTTAGCTCAAATCGAAGTGGCACTCCTCTTGCTCGCGTATGACCATAGCAGACTTCCGATCACATTGGATTTAGAGGAGACGGCCTAGTTTCACAACTCAGGTCTCAGCTGCCCAAAGCGGAATTAGTCATCTTCGGAAGGCCCCTCATGCATGCTAAGCGAACATGTTCTGAGGCAGTTCATGTGGATAACCATCTCCGACGAAGAGACACAAAAAGCTTCTGACAAGCTGGGCACTTGTCTCACAGCACCGGGGGTAAGATATGGCACGAGTGGTGATCATCGGCGCATCAATTGGAGGTTTACCGGCCGCTTATGAGGCACGGGCACTGTTGGATAAGAAACATCAGGTTACTGTGATTTCAAACGTGAGCGTCTTTCACTTTGTGCCATCAAATCCCTGGGTCGCCGTTGGCTGGCGGACTCGCAAGGACATTAGTTTCGAGTTGGCGCCGGTGCTGGCCAAGAAGGGGATTGAATTCGTTCAGGCCACAGCTGATCGAATTGAGCCAGAACAGAGCCGAGTGATCATGGCGAAGGGGGAAGTGCCGTACGACTACCTTATCATTGCCACGGGGCCCAAGCTCAGCTTTGGAGCAGTGCCTGGACTCGGCCCAAGTGGCTATACACAATCGGTGTGCAATGTGAACCATGCAGAACAGGCTTGGGGAGCCTATCAGAGTTTCTTGAAGGATCCAGGTCCAATTGTAATCGGTGCCGCGCAAGGCGCCTCCTGCTTTGGTCCGGCTTACGAGATGGCATTTATCCTAGATGCTGATTTACGGAAGAAGAAACTCCGCAAAAAGATTCCGATCTATTTCATCACACCGGAGCCATACATCGGCCATATGGGTCTTGCCGGTGTCGGGAAATCACGGCGGCTGATGGAGGATGAGTTTGCTGAACACTCAATTAAGCCGATCCACAACACGGCGATCAAAGAAGTCCGGCCGGGGAAAATGCTCTTGGAGGATGGTCAGGAAGTGCCCTTCCGCTACTCGATGATGATCCCACCATTTGCCGGAGTCGACGCTGTAGCGGGGACACCGGGTCTTTGTAATCCCAAGGGATTCGTCAATATCGATGCGTACCAAGCGAATCCCAAGTACAAAAACATCTATGCGGTGGGGGTCTGTGTGGCCATCCCGCCGGTCGAACAGACGCCGGTCCCGACCGGTGCCCCGAAGACCGGGTACATGATCGAATCCATGGTGTCGGCGGCCGTTCACAATATTAAAGCCGACATGGAGAACGATGCGAAGAGGGAAGCCGCCACATGGAACGCCATCTGTCTGGCCGACATGGGAGATACAGGGATGGCGTTCGTGGCTCTTCCGCAGATGGCCCCGCGGAACGTCACCTGGGCGAAGAAAGGCAAATGGGTCCACCTCGCCAAGATCGCCCTCGAAAAGTACTTCCTGATGAAAATGAAGCGGGGTGTCAGCGAACCCTTCTTCGAGAAGGCGATTCTCGAGGCGATGGGCATCGGGAAGCGCGAAGTCGGCGAGTAACGGCCCCTTTCTGGACTGAATCCTTTTCTCCCTCGGTGCCTCCCACAAGCAAAGAAAAGGAGGGTGCTATGAAACTCAATGAACGTTTGCGATTGATTGCCGGTGTTTTTGTGCTGGCCGCGATCATCCTGGGTGCCACTGTCCATCCGTATTGGAACTATTTTGCCGCGTTCGTGGCGGTGAATCTCATCCAATCGGCGTTTACCGGGTGGTGCCCGATGATGGCCCTGTTGCGAAGGCTCGGGGTACAAGAGTAATCGTGACCTCGTGGTGAGTCCTCGTGTTCTTGTGTGCTGGGTTCGCCGTTTCGAGAGGAGTGAAAGACCATGACCATCCCCCTGAACCTGGAGGATGCATTCGTGAGCGAACAGGCCGTGCGCGAAATGATTGTCGCACGGAAGGTCTGCTTCGACCACGATCCCTTCTATGTCAAAGATGGGTCGGATCGGATTGTGCAGATTGGGTTTCAGCTCAATCTCTATGCAGCCTTCCACGACCCAGCGCACCTGCCGACAGGTGACGATACTGAGTTGCGGGAGTTGATCGGGGATTTGCGCCGTCTTTGCCGTGTGTTCTTTCAATCGTTGGACCTTCTGAAGTCCTGCCAATATCCCGAAACTCCGATGCATCGGATCATCTATTCTCCGGAGCGTCGGTATCGCGCTGAAGTTTGCCTTCAAGTTCCCATCTTCGATCGTGCCCACTACGGGGTGACACCGGACCGGAGTCTTGAGGAGCTGCTGGCGACGGCAGAATGTTTGTTACGACAGTTGGGGGCTAGGCGTGAGGCATGGGATGATCCCAAGGGCGGCAATGCTCGATCGGAAGACCGGTGTGAGGACCATGCTCGAGCCGCCGCAGGCGGAGCCTGAGTCGAGTGGAATGCATCGCACAGGTAAGGTTCAGATCCGTGAAACGCATAGTCATCGCAGTCCTGCTCGTGGCTGGCTGTGGGTCTAAGGAAGAGCCGACCACAGCGGTGGTATCCGCCGCTCCACAGAAGACGATTCAGACAGCGGTTGTCGAGGTCACGCATGTTTCGGTGCCGATCCGCGTTGAGGTGACCGGGCAGGTCGCTCCAATCTTTCAGGCTACACTCTCCAGTCGCATCCAGGGAACGATCGACAAGTTGTTGGTTCGAGAAGGGACGAAAGTCTCCAAGGGTCAGCTCCTGATCCAGCTGGACAGCCGTGATCTCCAAGCGGACTTAGCCCGTGCGAATGCCGAAGTCGAAAATTCCACGGCGCAGCTCGACCGTATGACGCACCTACTGGCGCACAATGCGGTCTCGAAACAGGAATTGGAGAATGCCACGCGGGCGTATCGCGTGGCGGAGGCCAATCGAAATGCGGTAGAAGCTCAGCTCAGCTATACGACGGTAAGAGCGCCATTTGATGGCGTGATCACCGAGAAGAAAGTTGAAGCGGGGGAATTGGCCTCGCCGGGCCAACCACTGCTCAGGATGGAAGACCCTCAGCGTCTTCGTCTGGAGGCCACGGTCGCGGAAGGTGATCTCAAATCCGTTTCTCGAGGGGATAAGATCGCCGTGGTCATTGATGCCCTCGAATCGCAAGCCCTGCTTGGCACGGTCAGCCAGATTCTCCCTGCCGGCGACCCCCAAACACATACGTTCACGGTCAAGGTGGATTTGCCAAAGACGGCCGGTCTCAAGACAGGCATGTTTGGTCGATTTCCTCTGGAGAAGGGCGCCACGCAAACCATCCTTGTCCCTTCGACCGCCGTCGTCGATCGCGGAGAGCTCAGCAGCCTTTACGTCCTTGGAACAGATCAGGTCGCTCGCCTTCGATGGGTCAAGCCTGGGCGGCGCTTTGGAGAGCAGGTAGAGATTCTTTCGGGCATCAACGAGGGTGAGCGAGTTCTGACTGATGGAAGTGTGGGCGTGGACGGGGCTGTCGTCCAGGTCATTGAGTCCGTGGCATCCCCGAAGTAATGCTTCGATTGTCATGCGTCAGGCGAATCATCAATGTGTCGAGTAAAGAACCATCTTGGCGTTCGACGGATGACATAGGATGAACTATCGCCCTGGACTCAGCGGTCGCATCGCGGCTCTCTTCATCGACAGTAAACTCACGCCTCTAATGATGTTGGGCGTGCTGCTGCTGGGCCTTGCGGCAGTGATCGGCACGCCGCGCGAAGAGGAGCCGCAGATTATCGTGCCGATGGCCGACGTCTGGCTGCCGTTCCCCGGTGCATCCGCCAAGGTCGTCGAAGAACAGCTCACCAAGCCGTTTGAACGTAAGCTCTCTGAAATCAAGGGCATCGAGTATATGTACTCGATCTCCCGGCCCGGCGGTGCGCTGATCATCGTCCGATTCTACGTCGGCCAGCCGATGGAACAGAGCCTCGTCGACCTCTACGACAAACTGATGTCGAACCAAGATCTGTTGCCGCCAGGCGCGGAACCTTTTCTGGTCAAGCCAAAGGATGTGAACGACGTTCCGATCGTCACCCTGACGCTTTCCAGCGAGCGGTACGGGGAATTTGAGCTCCATCGTCTCGCCGAACAGGTATTGGAGGAGATTAAGAAGGTATCAGGTACGTCGGCCGGCTTCATCGTCGGCGGGCGGCCGCGTGAGCTACGCATACAGATCGACCCGACGAGATTGAAGGCCTATGCATTGACGCCCTTGCAGATCGCGAATGTGGTGCGTAGCGAGAATCGAGCCCTGTCGACGGGGCGCTTCGACAGCCGCAATGAAAGTCTTCTCGTAGAAACAGGCCGGTTCATACGTTCGCGTGAAGACCTCGAGGCTTTGGTGGTCGGTGTCAGCGAGCAGCGGCCCGTGTACTTGCGCCAAGTGGCTGACGTCACGGATGGGCCGGCAGAAGCGACGAGTTACGTCTGGTTTGGTGAAGGCCTATCGGCCAGTCGCTCGTCGCTTGTGAAGCGTGAAGCGCAGGAAGATTCAGGAGATACGCTTCACGAGCAACGAATAACACAGGAGTTCCCCGCCGTGACAGTAGCCATCGCAAAACAGGCCGGCACAAATGCCGTAACTATCGCGGCCGACGTGATCAGAAAAGTCGACGAGATGAAAGGCGTGACGATTCCGTCGGACGTGCGCGTGACGGTGACGCGGGATTACGGAGAAACGGCTCAGGACAAGGCGAACGAACTCCTATGGCATCTTCTGATCGCCGTGGTCTCGGTGGTGGTATTTCTCGGTGTGGCGCTGGGACCGAGGCCGGCTCTCGTCGTGTCGATCGCGATCCCTCTGACCCTTGCCTTAACGCTTTTCACGTCGATGATGATTGGGTACACGATCAACCGGGTCACGCTGTTTGCGCTCATCTTTTCGATCGGCATCCTCGTGGACGATGCCATCGTGGTGGTTGAGAATATTTACCGACATCTGAGGATGCGCCTCAGGTCGCATCGCGAAGCCTCCATCCAAGCGGTCGATGAAGTCGGGAACCCCACGATCCTCGCAACGTTCACCGTCATCGCCGCCCTCCTGCCGATGGCCTTCGTCTCCGGATTGATGGGCCCGTATATGAGGCCGATTCCTGTGAACGCCTCCATCGCGATGTTTTTTTCGTTGCTGGTCGCCTTCATCGTGGTTCCCTGGTTTTGTCAGGCTTGCTACCGTCCTGGAGCGTCCGTTGCGGGTGTCGATCATGAAGGCGATGAGCACGGATTCACGGCTCGGATTTACCGACAGGGTCTTTCCCCGTTGCTGTCCCGTCCGCTCCTCGCGTATGCGTTTCTGGCCGGAGTTGGGCTCCTCCTCGTGGGATCGACCTTCTTATTCTATAGCCGCCATGTTGTGGTGAAAATGCTCCCGTTCGACAATAAGAGTGAAATTCAACTTGTGATTGATATGCCGGAAGGGACGACGCTTGAAGAGACCGCGCGGGTCACGCAGGCGTTGGGACGCTATGTGAAGACGGTGCCGGAAGTGCGGGATTATCAGGCCTATGTCGGAACAGCCGCACCCTTTAACTTCAGTGGACTGGTCCGTCACTACTATTTGCGTGATCAACCTCACGAGGCAGACATTCAGATCAATCTTGTGGCCAAGGAGGACCGAGCCGCCCAGAGTCATGAAATCGCCCGGCGGATTCGGTCAGCGATTCAACGGATCGCTCACGAGCATGGAGCCAATGTAAAGATCGTGGAAGTACCGCCCGGACCACCGGTGCAATCAGTGCTGGTCGCGGAAGTCTACGGCCCCGACTACAACCGGCAGCTCGCTGTGGCTCGCCAGATCCGAACACTGTTTGAATCCACCTCCGGAGTGGTCGACGTGGATGATTATATCGAGGCGAACCACGTGAAGTACGTTGTTACGGTCGATCAGGCGAAGGCGGCCCTCGCCAACATTCCTTCCGAGGAAATTGTGAACACGCTGCGCATGGCGCTTCAGGGAACAAGGGTCGGGCTCGTCCATATTCCTCACGAGAAGAGCCCGGTACAAATCGTGCTCCGCCTGCCGCTTGCCGAGCGCACTGGTTTGGAGCACCTAGGCGAAATCGGGCTGCGCACGAGTACCGGTGGCATCGTTCAATTATCCGAACTACTCAACATCGAGCGAACAGTCCAGGACAAAGCGATCTATCACAAGAACCAAAAGCCCGTGGTCTATGTGGTCGCAGATGTCGGCGGACCTGGATCGGAGAAAGCGGAGAGTCCTGTGTATGGTGTCCTGGGAGTCGGGAAAAAGCTGGAAGAGTTTCGCCCAGCAGAAGGGTATCAGATCGAGCAATACTATGCGTCTCAGCCCTGGTCCGAAGGGAAGATCGCCATGAAATGGGACGGCGAATGGCACATCACCTACGAAACGTTTCGCGACATGGGAATCGCGTTTGCTGTGGCCATGGTGTTGATTTATCTGTTGATCGTCGGGCAGTTCCAATCGTTCATCACCCCGTTGATCATCATGGCTCCCATTCCGCTTACGCTGATCGGCATTCTGCCTGGACATTGGTTGACCGGGGCGTACTTCACTGCGACATCAATGATCGGATTCATCGCGCTTGCGGGCATTATGGTGCGGAACTCCATCCTCCTTGTCGATTTCATTCAGCTTCAAGAACGTGCGGGCGTTTCTTCGTTGGAAGCCGTGATCAAAGCCGGTGCGATTCGCACACGCCCCATTCTCTTGACCGCAGCCGCACTCATGGTGGGAGCGTTCGTCATCATTCTCGATCCAATCTTTCAGGGTCTGGCCGTATCCCTGCTCTTTGGCGCCGGTGTTTCGACCCTGTTGACCCTGGTCGTCATCCCGGTGCTGTACTACCATGTGAGGAGGCGGCCGAATGAGCCTTCTCTTATCGATACTGACGCCATGCTCAAAGACAGCATGGGGGCTTCGCGCGATAATCCCTCGCGAGCGATTCCAGTTTAGGATTGAGATTGTCACAATACTCGTATACCGATTAGTAAAACATATTCGTGGGTATTCCTAGAAGACTCGGCAGGCTATTAATCGCAGCGATCGTATGTATGTCCGCCTGTCACTGCCATTGAAGGGAACCATCACGCGTGCGTTGCTTGACCCCAAGGTACGCCTCCGCTGAACCGTCTGATTTTCGAACTCAGTCGCTGTGTGTGTCAGGGGTTAAGTCCCAATGAAGCGCACGAACGGCCGGAACCGGAGCGAGTTATGCTCCGACATCAGGTGAGATCGTTAGCCGTGATGAGCCGAGGATCGCCCCACCTATGCCATGCGATCTGCATAGGCGGTTATACCTCTAAGGGCTGTTCTGGCCGTCTCTTGCTTGGATAAGGGTAATGTCTGAAGCCCACCGCGGTTGGGACTTGATACTGGACCTGCCATTCGTGTCGCTATTCTTGAACTGGTGACAATTGCGGCGGTACTGCTGGGTCGCAGAAAGTTAAGAAACTTGCTGATCGTCGGCTGAAAGTCACCGGGAGAGTGGCGATGATGATCCGCAGGCCCATGGTACGAGTGCCCAGATCAAGGGATTCACAGAGGGGCCCTGACGGGTTCGGATAGTCCTCTTTCCCTTACTAGCCCAATGAGAATGTTGATATCGAAAGTACAACTGGTTCAATCCTTACTCTCTGAGAAAGCGGGATAGTTACCATCTGCACCCTTCACCTTCACAGTCGTTCATTCCACCTCGCCCATCTCGCCTCTCCGTCCTCGATGCCCCATCCCTTCCATGCCGCCGGCTTCCATATCCTCTCTTCGTCCCCTCATGCCTGGTCCATGTCTTCCGGCGAACGTGCGCTCATAGTGGATGAGAGCCCAAATCTCGTCATCGGACAAGACCTGACCGAATCCGATCATAGCCGTACCGGGAGAGCCGTGTTTAATGACCCAGAACAGTTCGCCCTCGGTGCGATGCCGCCAGAATCCATGGTGTTGGAAATTGCGGGGCAAGGGATTCAGCTTGGCAGCAGCCGGCCCTTTACCGTCTCCATCCACTCCATGACAGGTAAAGCAGGTGCCCTTGCCGTTGTACACCGCTTTGCCCTGCTCAACCACCTCCGGAGAATTCGAGAAAGGACTCTTGAGGGCACGAGCTTCGGCCAGCTTATCGACAGGCACTCTCGGTTGCATCATGTGCCGTTCTGCGGCCAAGACGGGAACGGCGAGCGACACGACCGCAACCAGCATTGTGAGCATCTTACTCTGCATCTTGTGGCTCCCTTCGTCGGTTGTCGCAGAGTGTCACACCAAGAACATGCGCGGCTGAGCCCGAGCGAGCAGGGTCGGCTCTCCTGTCCGAACAGTCAGTTATCGGGCGGGAGAGGAGACGACTTCCTCTCCCGCTGCGAACGATCGTACATATCGCAGCACCTGCCAGGCCTTCCTCCGTCAAGATGGGTACAAAGCGTGTCATCATGCAGCTCCTTTACTGTGATGAACTGTCCATAGGTCTGTCTCCTGAAGGCTCTTACTGATCCATCAGCCAAGCATGGATGTCTGCAATGTCCTGTTGACTCAGGAAAGAACCCCAAGCCGGCATCGGCCCCCTCCCGTGCGACACTGTCTCCCAGAACAGATCTTTATGTTTGAGAATAGGATTGTTCTCCAGTTTGGGACCCATTCCGCCGCTCCCTCGGACCCCATGACAAGCCTGGCAGTTGTGCGCGAAGATCCCGGCACCCCTGACCGTGTTGCCGATAAGCGAACCAGCCAAATCCGGTTCCTGTTTCAACGGCTCCGCTTGGGGCAATTCTCTGTCGATGGGCGGCAAGTGATCGGGCACGCCAGGATGGTAGCGTGCTGACAGATAGCGGACGAGAAGATCGGCCTCTTCTGGCGAAATATCTGCGCCCCAGTGTTTCATCTTCTCGACCGTTGCGTCCCACCGATTCTTGGGCAGTCTTTGTTGGATGATCAGGTCCTGGCTATGACAGACAGCACAACGCGCGATGATCAGCCCCTCGGCACGAGAAGCCAGCGCGGCGCTCATAGAGGTCGGATCGCCCTCCTGTCCTGCCGAAATGACTGGCAGCCCCAGAAGCCCTAGGATCAGACAGAGGCGGACAGTTCCAACCTGAATTGGATTTCCTCGCTTCGAAGTCCACACCTCATATTGCATGCGGTTCTGTATTGACGTCTTCATCCCGTCACCGTCACAGTGACACGGTCCCATCCGTTCCAAAGAAATCCGCTCGGATTCCAAGGACTCATCTCCGGTTGTGTCTCTCCACGCGCATCCGTGGCGCGGCAGAGAATGGTAACTGGACCAGGCGTGCTTGGCTTCCAGAGAAATTGCCATTGTCTCCATGCATAGGGAAAATCCGCTCCTACCAATCGAGCCGACTTCCATGTTCTCCCGCCGTCCAGGGAAAGCTCGACTCTCGCGATCTTCACCTCCCCGCTCCAGGCCACGCCTTGAACGGTGAGAGGGCCGAGCCCGACGGTTCCGCCCTCTTGCGGAGCTGAGATAAGTGACTTTACCACCATCGCTTCGACTGGAACTGACGGTCCGCTGACGGTTCCGCCAGGCTCCACCGATTGCATAGGCATCCGATAAGCGGTTTGCATGTAATACCCTTTGGCCTCCTCGGCCTGTACGGTGATATCCGTCAGCCATTTCGTGCAGGAATCTGCCATCCAGCCCGGCGTGATCACTCTGAGGGGAGCTCCATGGAGGATGGGCAACGGGCGCCCATTCATCTCATAGGCCAGGAGCGTGTCCGGATGAAACCCCTTTGCCAGCGGAATGCTCCTGACGAAGAGAGGTACGGAGTCTACGACCGGTCGATCAGCGCCTTGCAATTGCACGTGTTGCGCCCCTTCCTTTACTCCCACCTCGGCCAGCACATCTCGCAGCCGCGCCCCCGTCCACTGCGCATTCCCGACGGCACCACGATCCCATTGCACACCGGGAACCTTGGGCTGGTGGAATGCACGCCCATTCCCACTGCACTGGACCACAGCCGTGATCGTCACGGCTTCAAGCTCTTTGAGATCCCGGAGGGTAAACGTCTGCGGCCGCTCCACTAATCCTCCGACGCGCAATTTCCAGTTCCCCTCTGCGATCAATTCGGGTGCCGGCGGCCCGAAATGACTGCGCACGAAGAATCGGTGATTGGGTGTCAAAAAGGACGTAAACTCCCGCACCGGGGTCTCGGCGTCAAACGGCCTTGTTACCCGGGTGATCAATGGTCCTGCTTCAAGTCGGGAAGGCTCTTCCTCAGCTCCCCACGCAACGGGAAAGCGCTGATTCATCACGAGACCGACACCGATGCTTTGGAACAGACTCCTCAGTAGGACACGTCGTGAGATGCTCATACAGTTACTTTTTCCCCTGCCGGTCGGTTTCTTCCGTGACTGTGCGGTTCAGCGCAATCGTCACGTTCGGTGCAACCGTGAGTGACTGGTGCACCGTACAACCATGGGCTACTTTTAGCAGCCGCTCTTTTTGTTCTGAGGTGATTCGATGGGGAAGATGGATGCCGATGTCGATGCGACCGACGCGATGAGGCCCCTCGTCCATGGTCCATTCCGCGTCTACGCTCAACCCCTCGCGAGAAATGCCGTGCCGCCCGCAGAATTGTCCGACGAAGTACCCTACAACCGGGTAGCGAGCCGACGAACAGTTCGACCGGGCTCATACCGGCGTCCTGACCTCCGACTTCCGCCGGCTGATCAGCGACGACTCGATACATTCCACTTGTGATGTCGTACCGGGTCCCGCCGTGAAAGGTCGCCGTGAGTTTCATGTCGCTCCAGACTCTGGAAGTTTCTCCGCGCCATACAGGCACAGCACACCGAGCGGCAAGGCGACTAGCAGTCCATTGATTCCGAATGCTCCATCAATTGTCACAGGTCCGAATCCTCCCGTCCATCTATGCTGGTCTGTATACAGGTTTCCGGTTACGAAATCCCTTCCAACGTTTCCCCGTCGCGGGCCGTGATGGTCACCTATCGCACCTCGGGCAGTCGCCGGACCGCTTCTTCACAACGTTCCTGAATCTCCATAACCAGCGGACAGAACGACGTGGTGAGGTCCAAGGTGAACCGGACCTTGTCCCCGTCGATCTCAACGTCTCGAATCGTGTCAAGACTGACCAGGTCATCTCCCAGTTCCGGCTCTTGCACCGTTCGCAAGGCATCCAGCACCTGATCGTGCGTTACCATGCCGCCGAGGCCCTGTCCCTTCCCCGGTAGCCGAGCCGGTTAGACTCACCCATGGGTGTGGACCCAGCGGACAAGGTCCTGCAGGCCGAGGGCTCCGGATTGCCGCGCCACCTCACGCCCTCCGCGAAGCACGATCATGGTCGGGATACTCTGAATGCCGAAGCGGGCCCCGAGCCTCTGCTCCTCCTCCGTATTCACCTTAGCCAGGCGAACGTGTGGCTCCAACATCTTGGCAGCCTGCTCATACGCGGGCGCCATCATGCGACAGGGCCCGCACCATGGCGCCCAGAAATCCACGACCAACGGGATGTCGTTTCGGGTGGCGTGCACCTCGAAATCCGCCTCGGTCAGTGCGATCGGACGTCCGGTGAACAGCGGCGCATGGCACTGGCCGCACTTGGGACCTTCGCTCAGACGGGTTCCGGGCACGCGATTGACGCTCCGGCAATGGGGGCAGACGATGTGCAACGGCTCACTCATCCGCATCCAGCCCCTCCCGCTTCAGACGATCACGCAGCCGCTCGATCTCGGTTAGCAGATCAAGCATAACCGCCACCGCTTCCGTGCTCACCTCAAAAGCCCGTTGGAGGCGGGCGGCCCGGCAAGCACACGTGAAGTCCATCGCGCAGAATCGCCAGTCCGACCGGTCCTTCCCCTGTTGCGCCAGTATCCCCACGTCGATTAATTCGGCGATCCATGACACCTCGGCGCGGCAGGCTCTCGCCAACTCCTCGGCCGTCAGCACGGACTCATTGCCGATGATGTTCCCTGTCAGAATCTCATGCTCCATGACCACACCTCCTCACACGCCGAGAGCCCGTCGGGGATTGAATGCCAGTTCCTGCGCCATCGTCCGATAGAGCTGCCGAGCCCGCTCCGTGTCCGCCACCGGCAGGACCAGGTCCAGGACGAGATAGAGATCGCCTGCCGGCTCGCCGGGAATTCCACGGCCTTTGAGCCGAAGTTTCTGCCCGCTCTGCGAGCCTGCCGGAATCTTGACCTCGACCACGCCGGTCGGGGTCGGCGCTTTAACCGTCGCGCCCAGCGCCGCCTCCCACGGAGCAAGCGGCAGGATCAGAGACAGATCGTGGCTCTCCACGCGGTACAACGCATGGGGGTCGAAATGAACTTCCAGATACAGATCGCCCCCGGGCGCTCCACCCGCTCCTGGCGCACCCTGGCCGGCCAGACGGATCAGTTGGCCGTCGCGAATGCCTTTGGGAATCCGCACGTTGAGCGTGTGTTCGCGCAACGCCACGCGGCCCTGTGCATCCAGTTGCGGTGCGCGCAGCGTGATGGTACGGGTCGCCCCCTGAAAGGCGTCTTCGAGCGGGATGACGATCTTCGCATGATGATCCTCGCCGCGAAACTGCCCCGCCGTGGCCTGGCGTGAAAAATTGCCGAAGAGACTGGAAAAAAAATCGCTGAAGTCGGCGGCGTCCGCCGTGGAAGATCTGCCGGGGGTAAACTCGAACCCGGCCCCCCAGTCGGGCGGCGGCGTGAACTCCTGTCCCGCCTGCCAGCGATTGCCGAGTTGGTCATAAGCGGCGCGTTTCTCCGTGTCCTGGAGCACTTCGTAGGCTTCGCCGATTTCCTTGAAGCGCGCCTCTGCGTTCGCCTCTTTACTCACGTCCGGATGATATGTGCGCGCTAGCTTGCGATAGGCTTTCTTGATCTCATCGGCGGTGGCCGTGCGCTCCACGCCGAGGGTCTTGTAGTAGTCCTTGTATTCCATAACCTATGATGTTCGACAGTTTGATTGATTCAGAAGAATGGTCCCTTGTCACCTCATTGGCATTGGATGGCTTGCCAGGTGCGATACGATCCCGTCAGGTTGCGCACGTGAAAGCCGTGGTGGCTCAGGATGCGCGCGGCGATATAGGAGCGCTGGCCGCTTTGGCAATAGACGATGATCTCGCGGTCGCGCGGCAGCTCGCTCAGGCGCTGGCGCAACTCATCCAGTGGAATATGGGACGAACCGGGAATGAATCCTCGCGCGCGTTCGTCGGAGTGACGCACATCCAACAGCAGCGTGGTGCTGCGGTTGAGCGACGCCACCTCGTTCCACTGGGCGAGCGCCACATCGCCGGCGAGTACGTTTTGCGCGGCCATGCCGGCCAGGTTGACGGGGTCTTTCGCCGATCCGTACGGCGGCGCGTACGCCAGTTCCAGCTCGGCCAGGTCGTGAACGGTCATCCCGGCCTTGAGCGCGGTAGCCAGGACGTCAATGCGTTTGTCCACGCTTTCATGGCCGATGGCTTGAGCGCCGAGCAGTTTTCCTGTGTCAGGCGCGAACAGGACTTTCAGCGCGATGGGTTCGGCGCCGGGGTAGTAGCCCGCGTGAGAACCGGGATGAAGATGAATCGCTTGGAATGGAATGGCCGCGCGACGAAGACTTTTCTCATTTGCACCGGTGCACGCCGCGGTGAGAGTGAACAATCGCAGGATGGCTGTCCCCCAGGTGTGTTCGTAGCGAGAAGGACGGCCGAGGATATTGTCGGCGGCAATGCGCCCCTGGCGATTCGCCGGACCAGCCAGAGGAATCAGTGCCCATTGCCCCGTGACCCCATCACGCACCTCAATGGCATCGCCCACGGCCCAGATGTATGGGTCGCTGGTCCGGAGGTGTTCATTGACCCGAATCCCGCCCTGCTTGCCGATCTCCAAACCGGCATCCTCGGCCAGACCCACTTCTGGTTTGACACCCAATCCGAGTATGACCGAATCGGCGCGCAATCGTTGACCGCTTTTCAGCACCACGATGGACGCGCGGGCTGGTTCCTGCTCTGAGGGCGGCTCGAACGACACAACGGGATCGTTCAGATGCAGGGCCACCCCATTGGCGCGCAAGTCCGCGTGCAGCCAAGCAGCCATTTCCGGGTCGAGGGGTGTCATCACCTGGGGCAGCGCTTCCACTACCGTCACACCGAACCCGCGGTGCCGCAATTGCTCGGCCATTTCGAGTCCGATGTAACCGCCGCCCACTACGACGGCGCGGCAACCCTGGCAATCGTTCGACCACGCTATGATCTTTTCTACATCGGGGATGTCTCGCACCACGAAGTGGTGCGGACGCTCGATTCCGGGAATAGGCGGTTTCAGTGGCGATGCGCCCGTGGAAAGGATCAGCGCGTCGTAGGTCTCCTCATATTCGCGGCCGGTGTCCACCTCGCGCACCCGGATGCGCCGAGCCGCGCGGTGGAGGCGAATGACCTCGGTCTTGATCCGGACATCCAGATTGAAGCGCGCCCTGAGACTCTCGGGCGTTTGCACCAGTAGGCTGTCTTGTTCGGCGATCTCGCCGCCTACAAAATACGGCAGTCCGCAGTTGGCAAACGACACATAGGGGCCGCGCTCGAACATGATAATGTCGCAGTCCTCGCACAACCGTCGCGCTCTCGCTGCCGCGCTGGCCCCGCCTGCGACTCCGCCCACGATGATCAGACGTGTGTTGCTCATGATTTCTTCCCGGACCTATAGGATACGCCGCAGACGACCTCGCCCATTTTTCACCTCGCCGGACCGCTTCCTCGCACCATTCCTGGAATTCCATCCCCAGCGGGCAGGACGGGGTCGTGAGGACTACGGTGAATGAGACCTGTTCCCCGTCGATCCGAATGTCCCGAATCATGTTGAGTCTGAACAAGTCCTCACCCAGCTCAGGATCCTGAACTGTTCGCAGTGCGCCCAATACATCCTAGTTCGTGACCATTGTCTGCCCGCCCTCTTATAAAGAGTGCTCAGCCGTCGTTCCGTCGGAGTCGATGAGTGAAAGCGCGCACGTGTCGACTGTCCAGCCTTTTCATTTAAGCCACACGGAACAAGCCTAGATAGGCTTCGTGTCCGGGTGTGTTGTCGGTCCTAATGGCCGCCCCAGTCGCAGACAATCTATACCTGTGCCTAGACCTTTCTACATGCCTGACTAGAGTTCAGATGCCTGATTGGTCAGGTAGTCCTCCTTTGCATCCAAATTTTGAACTCATTCTGCTTTCCATATAACGCTTTCACCATTAAAATGGCCAGTACGACCTCAGAACGACGTTATCACCTCAGGGAAGGTATAGATGGCTTTGCCCCGGTGTTGCGAGACCATACCATGAACGTGTGGGCCAGGATCGGCCCGGCATGGTTCGGCAACTCCCTCCTCGCTTACGCGACCTGTCCAAATTTTAAGTGGGGCCGACATTGGCAAATCGATTTTGAGATAGGGTCTAATCAAGAATCTGCAATCAACAAGCAAGCAACCGGTACGCTGTCCGTTCAAGTTAAACTCGTGAAGACCACACAGTTGGACTAGGTCGAGCATCGAGGACGAGAAAGCACAAAAGGCCTGTGCATTCATCGTTGAAGGGGGTATGGAGGATGAAACAGACGTTGGACAACTTATGCCAATTTCTAGAGAAGATCCCTAAAGGAAGCATTGATACTGAAGAACTTTCACCCATCCTTTCTGAGTGTTGGGATGACCTCTGCAAGGAAAAGGACTACGGGATGCAGTCCCAGAAACTCGATAGGATGGAAAATGTGCTGTGGGACCCACCGAAATTATCCTTCGTCATTGAGCGACATGGGGGAACAGTGAAAGGCTCTGCATATGCCGAGGTACAGACCTGGACAATCGATGTGGATCGAAGAACAGCCTCTTGTGTTCCAGATGGTAAACGTTTCATCGGGAAGCGGCAGCTAAAATTGGACGTACAGTCCGTGGCAAAAGAAATCGCTATGCTCATCGAGCAGGGACGGGACGATTCCCGATTGAAATGGCTTTCCAATTCTCGCGTCAAAGTGTTGGTAGGAAAAGTTATTTCTGCCGACGGGCCGCAACAAACCGTACACTCTAGACGTAAGAGATTTAGGACAACCCTGGTAGCACAATTAAGAGAACGTGGATGGCATCCTGAATCGAACCATCCCCACACATATGTCAAGGAAGCATAACTGCGTAAACGGTGAAGGATACTGATCCGGTGCACTGTCTCGCTTAAACTGCTGGACAGGCAGATCAGTCAGTCGAGTACAGGTATCCCCACAGAATTTCTGTAACCCTCGCGTAGGCTAAACCCAAGATCAGACCATAAGAAAGAAGGGCATGCATCCGGCATTCCTTTCAATAAGATGAGGACACATGGGCAGGGCAGACACTCTACAGAATTAAAGCAGTGAAAGGGTTCGACAAACTGTCCACATGTTAATGCGGCAGTGCAGTCAAAGAATATTCTGGCCGCGACATTGGAAAACACCTCGGTCTGTGTTGCTGCTAAGTTACCGTTCCTATATGGCTGTGGGACTTCCGGCCCCATGGCAGGTACAGAAAATTGATAGGCCATGGGAGGTTCGGACTGTTGATGGGCCATGGAAGAATTTCGACTTCTTTTTGATATCTGCTGCATGCTAAACGTCATCCCAGAGGCCAATTGGCCTGTACAGGCCACCTTTCTGCTCCATCCTAGGAAGTCTCTGCCCCTCTCCTTGTTTACTGCCCATCAAAATCGCCGGTGCGTGTTTAGAAAGACAATCTCCGATAGGACGGCCCGGGGCCAATCTTTTCCCTTTCCACGGCTCTCGAGCCATTTGCTCGCAATAGTTGCTGTCATATTACAGTTTTTCTTGGGCTAGGGATGAGGCAGGTGCTGACGCCAAGCCTGACGACGCTTCACACTTAGGCACCGCAAGCTCCTGCGGAAGAAGTTTCTCGTGGAAACAGGTCCAAGTAGGGACTGTCTGAAATCGTAAAAAGAATGATTCGTCTCTTGAAGAAACTCCGGTTCTAATCAAGAGATGAGCACGAATCTCACAGGGGCTTCCTAAAAATGATATCTCCCATGGGTCATCTGGCCTTCCAGCTGTGTGATACAGGTCGCTCTATTCCCTGACATGGACCTAGATCAGCCGTTCTTTTCAAGTGACCATAATCTTTTATGGGTAAACCCTGCACTGCAGATCAGGCCCAAGGTGACTCTCGAAATTCATCCTAATTCTCCATCAGATTTGCTGCCCATAGAATCGCCGGTACGACGGTAGTCCGACGATCTCGTATAGGGCGACCTCCGGCCCGTCTTTCCATCTGTTACGGCTCTAGAATCATTTAAACGACGAGGTTCCGGGTCCCGAGCCATCGTAAGCCTATATGTTGCCTTTAACTCAAGAGGCACTTTCGCAAGACTTTTGATCTCTCGCTACCACGTGGGTGAACTGTTCAAACATCTGAACCATCGGCATCTTCTTCGTTAGCAATTACAGAATCGTAAACTCCACAATGCTCGGCTGTCTGCTCCTCTATTTGCCGCAGCTATTTCATGGCCGGTTTGCCACCCAAGCCGGCACAATCATCGAACCCCGTAATGTTTGCATTGTCGCATTCCTCACGTTTGCGCGATAATCCCCTCCTCTTGCGTGAGAACCAGACATCTGACTACCACACTGTTGTAGGCAAAGTTCGTCCGGCGCCCAGAGCATAAGTATGAGGGTTGGCTCATGAGTTGTACTGATTTAGGGCCTTTGGATAGGGGGTGATCATGGCCTCGAAGAAAAAGTGTCGATCACAAAATAAGATTCAAAAGCTCGCATTCGATTCCTTTCCGGCTCCTGTACGGGAATTCGCAAGTAGGCAGGAGGCTTGGTTTGACGATACCGCAGCATTTCGTGAGACTCTACCCATTGCCGACCGTCTTGCGACACTGCTATGGAGCTGGCCAATTCGGCATGCAAAGTATAAAGCGACAGTGCGCCAGCTATGGGAGGAGAAGAACCCAGGGCACTTTATTGGCAGAGATCAAAGGTATGGGCGTACCTTGCTTGATGAAGAGCGAGTAATTGCCAGAAGAAACGCGGTGTATGACACCATTAGATGGCTTGCGGAGAACTGGTATCCGGTTCGGCCTCCATATCAAATAGCTTGGCCCGAAATCGTGGATAGATGTCAATGGATCTGTACTGAGATGCTGTATGTCGACGACCGAGCTTGGACTCCTGGAACAGACAGGTGTGGATTTATAGCAAGTTTGATCGAAGATCTCTGGGGAGCTGGTGAATGGGAGCATCGACAAAACGAGCAGTCAAGAGTGACAAGGGCGCTGAGTCCCGAGGAACAGCTCATGGTTTGTCGTATTGGGGAAGGGGCGCGTGATCAAGCCTATTTACATCTTCAAACCACGCATTACCTGGACAGCCTACGCAAGACCAAGGAGAACGCTGCATCCTTTCTGAAATGGCTGCACGGGACGACAAATCATAGCGGGTTTGTGAAAGAGTTTCTTGAGAGCTTGGCGGAAGAGCCAGCGCCAGATCAAAATTTGACTCCGCTGGCAGCTCGATCCCAAAAAGGGGTACAACGATTCGTCGATTCATTTCAGAAGCTCCTAAAATACCGCAGCACAGTAGAGGAGTACCTTCAGAACTCGCTGATCTCATTTCGCGCACAAGAAGGTCGATACCGGAGAACTCACGCCGGAAAACCAAGCAGAAAAGCGTGGGTTAACCCCGCGGAAGAGTCACTACGAGCCCTTGAGCTATCGCCAACTGATCGTCTGTCTTTGCTGAGAGCCTGGGGCTTGATACCACTCGAGCTTGATCTCGTGGCAAACCCCCGTTTACGCTGAGAACTCGCCCACATTCCGCACTATATTTTTTCATAAAATAATTACGCTATTTTTTTAGACCAATACTTCATTTACCATCAGCGACCATTATATGGAAGTGCGCCGATGTCGGAAAGGCGCTCTGAAGAGATGAATGAGATTATTCAGACTGACGGTAATATTAAATTGGGCGCAGCCTTCGAGCCCCTTGCTTGGGTGTTGAATGGCGGAAAACTATATTGTCGGATTTCTGCGAGCTGAAAAGGGACATCTTGTGGGGAGACGCGCGTGTTTTTGTGGTTTTCGATAGTCGTGCCCGTCGAATGATGTGAGGCCTGTCGAGCCCATAGGTCGTAATGGTCAGTTCAATCGTCGGATGACCGAGCCGTTCTTGCACGTACGATGCGTCGAGTGCATCCCGATAATGGGGTGCACGATCCATGTGAAGGCTGAACCACTCTAATTCGGTATGGCAAATTCGGCAGCAAAACGGGTTAATTTTTCTTGTCTGATATAACGAGTGGTTGAAAACAGATGGAGGATTCAGATGGTGGAGAATCGAGACAGCGGAGGCGACACTCAATTGAACGAGTGGGATGAGTTCCTCAAGACAATTCAAGATGCTTATCGCCGCGCCGAATATCTAAAACAGGAACTGGATGCAATACCTGATCAGGATTTGGAGAGTCCGCTCGCCAAGGCATTGCAGAAGGAATTTGCGGAGGCTCTCGCTGAGGCGCTTAGCCGAGAAGCCTTTATGGAAGAATGTCGCCGAAAAGGAGAGCCAGGGCCGAAGGTCACTAGATTCCAGGGAACGGGATAGCAAGTGATATCTCTGCGTTGATGCGGAGCCCAGTATAGATCAAAGCGTCCAGTCTGGGCGACAATACTAAGGACGGGTCACATGTCGGAACCAATCGACGGTGGCCTCCGACATCATCAATATTCGAGCATGGGATGGCCGGCAGGGCCGCTCGGCGATCATAGTTGTTGCGCCGACCGTATGGTGTTGGCCTGGTGCTTCGCCTGACGCTCACCGCCACCAAACTCGCCGAGATGCTGCGCGAGGCCAATCTGCCGTCGGTTTGGAGAGCCCGCGCTCGGGCCAAGAACATCGATTCTCACGCCTCGGCGGAGTCCGGAGTCAAACGACCTCATCGAGGCCTTCTTTGGCAGCTTCAAATGGGATTATGTGTATCAAGCCTGCTTGGCGAGGTTAGCAGATATGGCGCAGCAGCTACCGGAGTGGGATCGAGCACTACAATCACGAGGCCCCGCACGGCGCGCTGAAGATGCGGTCCCCGAGTGCTATACCGAGTGGGTCGTCAAACCAAGAACCTACTTGTCCAAATTAGATGCGGTAGTACAAAATCAAAATACCGACGTAACTTCTAAGTATAGAGTTCGGACCACATGTCTTTAAACGCTTGCCAATTTGTTTACCAGCATCTCGAGTAGTGAAGGAGGTATTAGATGGCTCTTCATGAGCAAACGATCTCGAATCACATGCCGAACGAATGTTGCAGGCTCCTCTGTGACCTAACTGAGTTTCGGCGAATATGTCTCGCAAGCAGGGAGGTGGGCGTGCGTGCTGAATTTCCTGAACATGCAATCGGCCGCTACCGCGTCGAATGCCCGACAGGTCCCACAGGTGAACTCGCCGGAGGGCTTCTCGAACATGCGTGAGCCATACCGGTTGAGGAGTTGCTGTTGCTCGGGGCCGGGCAGCTGCTCATGCTGATCAGGTCCAAGGTTCGGCATCCAGATTTCGGCTTTGCGCCGAAAGGAGTCGAGCGCCAAGAGGAGCGCACCCGTGGCACTGTTGGCCAGGTCGTCATGTCCGTTGGGCGCGTGGTCAATAGAGTCCCGTCCACCTCGAGCCACCCGACGTTCCAGACCGCAGAACTGCGTCACCAGCCGGGGAAGATCCAGGAGCTGCACGGTGCGGGAGTTGATCGCGGGCACACATTCACGGTAGAGGTCGCTTTTGCTCTTGTCGCACACCTCATAGCGAATCCCCGCTTTGCTGAATTGCTCGCGCGGCCATTCCCCGGCATACCGGTCACCATGCACACGGGTCACCCTGTAGGTCCGCAGAAAGACACCAAACTCCTCGACGGTCGCTTCAGGTGAAAACGGGGGTTTGACCTCCCGGATGGCATCGAGCAGCACGTCGCGCCCATCGGCGTGTGCGACCGCCATGGTCATGCTGTCTTGGCCCGAACCACCGGCGGGATCAACGAATGCCACATACCGGACCCCGGGCACCGGCGGCAATTCTCGTCGCCCAGATGCCACGCACGCCTCGATGGCCTCGCGTGGGAGCAACGCCTCGATGTCGCGCCGGAATTGAGCCCCATACTCTGCACTGGCCGATGCTTCATCGTCCGCGTACGCGCGGTCGATCACTTCCTGTGGTACCAGCGGATTCATCGACCTCGTGTCGGCTTGCCACACCAACACCGGATCATGGTCCTTCCCGAAGTGGCGTTGGTACGCCTTCCATAGCTCGCCTTTTCTCGCGTACGGCGAGCTGAGGCAAAGCAGCAATGCATTCGGGACGGTGGCCATCGCTGGCCGCAATGCGTTCAAAACTTCACTGTCGGGCTCCGCCGCGTCGTCGTTCGGCCAGAAAGCGATCTCATCGCAGATGGCTGCCGCAATCGTATAGCCCCTGACGGCGCGGAAGCTGGCAGTGTGCACCTCGATGTTCACGCGGTTCGTGAGGCTGATGGTCTCCTGAGTGGCGTTCTCGATGAGCGCGGCCAACATTGGGACACCTTCAAGTAGACCTTTGATGTAGTTGAATACTACGCGTGCTTGCCGCCGATCCGCCGCCAAGACCATGATCGTGATCCGTTCGCCGGGCGCGAGCATGGCTACATAGTCCTTAAAACAGGCCAAGTCGACGGCGATGAGGGCGACCGTGAGGGATTTGCCGCCGCGGCGCCCCACGACCCACCACGCTTCACGCGCACGCTGCGTCGGGGGCGTTGACCGTCCGGTGTGCTTTTGAAACGTCACGGTCTCCTCGGCTGTCAATGGCAGGCCATAGACCGCCTTCAGGAGCACGCGCCAAGCGTGCCAGGTCGAAGGATCATGGAAAACCGGCAACCCGCCGAAGAGCTGCGGATCTTCAAGGGTATCGATGATGGAAAGGTCCCGTGCCATGGCGTGCTAGGAACCTCCTTCTTGCCTGGTCGTCTTAGCCTGGGGACCTCGACTTATGTCTGGTTCGTGCATCGCCGGCTCGTGGCGGCCCTGTTCACGGAGATACTCGTGAAGGCTCTTGGTGATCTTGGCGCGTCGTCCCGCCGGCAACAACCGCAGGGCGTCCAGCTTGAGTTTCATGAATCGACACAACGCTTCATGTGCCTCGGCGACGTGGACGCGTCCGTCGATCACCTCCGCCACTCCGGTTTGTTGGAGGGCGTGCCTGATCAGCAACTCGCAGCCCTTGGCGCAGGCGACCGTTTCAATCACCTCGCGCTCTCTGGCTGTGAGATCAGGGAGATCCGAGGCGAAGGCTTGCATGACCTCAGCAATGGGTCGCTGCACCCAGCTGTCCTGAGGCCGCACCAAGCCCCGGCGCCAGAGCGCCCGCCACGAGTGTTTGATGGCATTCAAGTTCTTCGGAGGTCCTGATCTCCCCTTACGCCCGCTCATGGCTCGTCATCCCGTTTGCCTTAGCACTGGCGATCATGCGTCCTTTGCTTTCTTCATCGCGTCGCGGGCGAGATGAGCCCCTCCACCGAGCGCCGCATTATGGCTCGCTCCTTCCCCTTCCGAATCAGCGAGTCCACCTCATCCACGACCGAGTCATGTTCTGCCATTAGATTTCCCATCGCTTGCTCACCTTCCTCGATTGACCTACCGCGGCCAACGCAGATGTGATAATCCATTTCGAGCATTTGTCACATCCCGATTCACCAGATCGAATCCCCTATTTCGTCGGAACGAATGGGATTTAAAAGTCCGGTGTACCGCCATAAAGTCTTCTCTCTAACATGCTGAACCTTTTTGCGAATCCAGCCTTTATTGTTCCCGTATCCATCACCAAACCTGGTTTCGATCATGACCGGCGCATTTCGGAGTCCTGCCTTGATCACCCCACTAAAAACGCGCTCGAAATCACCGCCTCTTGTTTAGTAAACGGATGCCGCACTCGGAGTTGTCGAGGTCCGGCCAATCCTAGATATATTCCCGATAGCTCTCCAAAGGATGAACTCCTCCATTTCACAGGTTGACCCATGATTAGGTTTGGATTGACGAAAGGTGCTTCGACCATGTCACGAGCCTGCCGCGGATGCGTGCAACTGCACACCCACTTTCCGTCACTGTTTGCGCATATGGGACACCAGAATTCTTCCTCATGGCAGCAAGAACAGAATCTCGGAATCCTTCGCTCACGTTCCAACGCTTCCCAGTCGTTAGTTAGGTCACTAATGGTCATTGGATTCGCTCGACACTGTCTCCGCCGTCTTGCAACCACGCCCCCCTTCAAATAGTTGAGCATGAGATCTCCTCCCCTCTCCGTTTTGGCAATACCTACGTACTTATATATGCTGCAGGGCGAGCCCTTGTGGAGAACTCGCCCTGGGTGGTGCAGCTGATTGCTGATGACCGGCGACACCCATCGCCGGGAATGAAAAAAGAGCGATTTATGACCAGGAAGAGCGCTCCCTTTTTTGACCAACCGCCACTTTCTGTGACCAAATAATCTGAATGCCTGCAATCCTTCCAAGGACTTAGGATATGGGGAGTTGGTGTGGTACTGGTCTGGCATTGGACTGGTATGGTCTTATTCCGGAGAGGGAATTCCCACTTCATCTTTCGCCTCCACTCTGTTGATGGGCGTGCGTGAGGCAGAGCCGGCGGCCACCATACGAGAACGGAGTGAGCTCCTGGCAATGCTCACAACGATCGGTCCCATCAGCTCTCAGTGGGCCGAATCCGTCAATGAATCGCGGATAACCCTTAGGGAGCGGCGAAGGTTCTCCAAGTCTCTGTACTATGGATGCGATTTCAGAAACCGCTTGCCCTCGCGCAGCCTCTGGGATGTCACGCTGGCGGCTATCGGTGGCCACGTTGATGACGACCACCTCGAAGAGAAAATTCTGGAACTCCGACAACATCACGCGCTTGCGGTGGCCGCCCGTGTGGTCGGCGATCACCCTCCACCAACGAGCGAGTTTGCTTCCCGCACTTGGTTTAAAACGCCTCGAACGTCCGTCGCCCCCCAGGCTCCCCAAATTCACGTACCCGGGCAAAATCACACCGTTATCCTGACCGATTTCGGCTAGGCGGAATTGATATTTCAGACCACAACGCTTGTATTGCTTGTATTCCACGACACGGACATTAAGAACGACGGCAGTGTGTATCCCTGGGGTGACGCGCTGCGGTATTGTCTCGGCGAGTTCGATAGTCCCGATGGTGAGTTCAGCCTCTAAGCGTCGTGCGACTTCTTCCGCTGTCATGTCAAATCCTCTCTGTCTTTTGAATCGTTGACGCGCGGGTGATGTTGGTCCCCTCCGGAACATGGTTCAGACTGCTCCTGCATGAATCGAACTGCCGCGTTTTCAGCGAGCAGTTCGATCAGCGCGCGCTGCGAGGCCGTCAGGGGGTGATGATCCTTGGATGGCCGCAGTGTCACGTGCTGGCCTTCCGTCGTCGCAAGGATGCGATGACCTCATTCGGAATGACGCGTATCCCACCGCCGCGCACTTCGACACGAAGACACGGCACGACGCCCCCCGCGATCATTTTTCGCAACCCACTTTCGCTGATCGAACAGAGCCGTGCGACGACACGCACTGGTTGCGGCAGTTCTAAATTGAAATAATTAGTGCTGAAGGATTCAGGACGGGACGAGGACCGCTTAGAAGAAAAATGGGACAACCGAAACCCCCTTCGTGAGGTTTCCGCTGTCCCAGCGGTTACGTGCGGCTATTCGCGAACACGAGAGACGCGATTGGCCGATCAACGTCTCATATCGTTATTCTAAAGAAACTATAGCAGCACTGTCAAACGGGATACCCATACAATCCAATATAGGTATGCTTATGCTACCGGAAGACAAAAAAACATCCGCATGAACACCAGCTCGCTGTTCCTCGCTTACGCGAGTTTGTCCAATTTTAGGTTGGACGCAACGGATCGCATCGGTAAGACCATTGCACCTAAGATTTGAGGTTCCGTAAAATAGGGCTAGCATAGCTCGAGCCCTGTTACCGGTCAGGTCGAGCACGATTTCTTGCCGACGGAGGAACAGGCCAAGGATTTCCCGTTTGGTGACCCGACGTTGATGACTCCCTACGGGGAGTTGCCTTACTTGCCGTCGGGCAACCCACGTCGCCCTGAAGAGGGGCGAGGCAAGGCATGGCAAGGACCGGTGGAGCGGACGTCAAGGTTTTTGACGTCCGCTTTTCTTTTTGTTTCCTCCACAGCAATGATTC
Organism: Nitrospira sp. BO4; assembly: GCA_030144965.1. Lineage (GTDB taxonomy): Bacteria > Nitrospirota > Nitrospiria > Nitrospirales > Nitrospiraceae > Nitrospira_D. The sequence goes on along the minus strand of JAMPUU010000026.1, from coordinate 164,936 downwards.
GCCGTGAGCGGCAGGACCTATCCTCAGGAAGGGTATAGCATCGGTTGGAGTTCATGTGTCCCTGTCTATTCAGGGCATCAGGTAATTGCTTAGACGCCATAGGGAGCTGAACGAGTAATCGCGGTTCCTTATGCGATTTCGTATATCGACCTAGATGCATTGATAGGAATTTGTTTACCTGGTATCTTCGCCCGCATGCAAAACCTTGAAACCTCGTGGTCGATGAAAGAAAAGCGATGAATGAGTTAGTGGAGGAAGGGCTGAAGGAGTTGCTACGAAAGTACAGAAGGCCTATTAAGCCCTGAGAGCTACTCACCTAAAGATTGAGCCAGCCTGTTGTGGGGTCATGGTAAATTGGCCTGCTCCATTATTGTTACTGGGTTTTCTTGTGGTGTGCATGTTAATCGGCTGCTCTCACGCACCACAGTACACGAGTAAAGATCTCACCATCCTTCCCTGTGAACAAAGGGCCCATGAGTTTTTCTTTCCTCTTGAGTTCGATGCTCAGGGCAGCCTCGTATATGAAGATCAGCCTCATCACATTGCGGAAGCCATGCCTGAAGCTGAAAGCATTTATGTATTCGTTCACGGCTGGAACAAGGTCCCCAAACTGGCGGAAACTGACTATCAGGACTTAATTTGTCGTTTTTACACTCACAGTAAGGCAAATAAGAAGAAATCCATCGTTATAGGTCTATTCTGGCCATCGACAGAGTTCCCACCCCTTTTCAATTTCTGGTCCATGAAGGGAAGAGCCGATACACTCGCGATTACTGGCTTTCAGGATCTGATGAGGATTCTCGCCAGCGGGGCAAAGGCCAACCCCGGACGCCACTATGACTTGGCGATAATAGGCCACAGCTTCGGCGGACGCATCGTCTTAAATGGCATTTCACAGTTTACGGCAGAGATTACTCCCGACATTCGGAACTTCTTCTCAGGCCTCAATCAGTTTCAGATTGTCCTGATTACCGCAGCCATGAGTGAATACAACCTGTTAAAGAGTTCGATGTGGGGAGTAGGCCCATACTATGACTCACTACGAGCACGGTGGCGTTCGGATGCTTTCTACGACCAACTCAGAACGCAAGTCCAACGATCTTTCTCAGCCCATGATATTCTTGTTGATCCTGCGGCGTTACGTGTTGCCTGGCACCCCTCCCTAGTTCAACTGAGTAGTATAGTTGATTTACGCATATACAATATTTTCTCCTCCAATGATCAAGCGAACAAAATTTTCTATCCCATTGGGTCATTGTTTGAGGACGGTGGACGTACCTGCGGCATCGGAGCCTGTGGAGTTACTCAATGGCCCAAAACTGTTTCGGCAACATATTCAGGCAGCCTTAAGACAACAGTAGATCTTTCAGAATCGAATCTATGGAATGTTGATGCCAGTGACATCATTTCATCTCACACGGACATCTACAAGGGTCGCGTGGCCAATCTGTTATGGGAGCTCATCGCTCTACCAGCGGCACTAGATCCAGAAATTAGGAAAGTCTATTTACCTGGAGGGCTTGGTATCGGGCTCCACAGTTACTACAAATGGCAGGGACAACAGAATTTATATGACATGCAGGAGATGAATCGATTACGGCAGACTAGGCTTACCGTAAGGAATTTGGGTAATGAGTCTGTTGCAATAGCACATCGACTTGATGATCAACTGAGTAGAGGCGATTGGGTGTCGGCAGAGACAAGTATTAGACTGCTAGAAATCTCAGGCAACCCATATCCTGCATGGTTTGTGCATTTCGGGCTTGGGCTTGTACACGAAGGCAATTTGTTTAGATCTTCGCAGGTATTCTATGAATGGTACCCATTGGGTCGATTTTCTCTCAAAGTACTCCTTGGTGTTGTGCTCTCCCATCAAGGCCGATGTAAGGATGCCGAGGAAGCACTCAATGCCTCAACCTTGCTGATTTATACAGCACATATGTCCAGTTGGGTTTGGTGGGATTACCCCATCGTGCAAAAGTTGGCAGACCATAACCTTGCTTTGCCAAATTGTTATTTCCGCAAATTTCATGAAGGTACAAATTAGCTATAAATGGAACCCGAGCGCCTTCGTTTAGCGCAAGTAGGACGCGAAGCCCGACGGCTCACATCATGATCTGAGTGGTCTAGCCTTCCATGCCCAGCCTCTACGGTGTCATCGAGAAGCGGAATAGGGCCGCATACCACCTGAAAACTATCGAACGCACGATTACAGAGTTTCTGAATGGCAACACTTTTCTAGTTGAGACCAAGGGTGAGCCTGAACGCGGAATCTATCATGCGCACCTCGTTGGCCCCCCGAAACTTCCAGCTCGTGAATTGGCTGTCATGATTGGGGACTGCGTCCATAACATGCGGTCCGTCCTCGATTATATTGCGTGAGAATTGGCCGGTGCCGACCTCCGAGATAGAGAGACCCAGTTTCCCCTCTGCGACACATCTGAGGGGTTCAATAAAGCAAAGGACCGAATCAAACGGTTGTCTCCGGAAGCACAAGCAGAGATTGAGCAGTTGCAGCCGTACAATACTCAGGGCGGGGGTGACAAATTGGCACTCCTCGTCATTCAGAAAATCGACAATGCTGACAAACATAAACTCTTGCCCGTTGCTGTGGTCATGCCCGAACAAATCGACATTAAACTCTTCCCAGTAGCGAAAGAAGGAAGCACCCAGAACGTAACCATTTTCCCTCGTGAGTTCGTACACGACGCAAGAGTCGCAACCTATACCATCTTCCCCCCAGTTCCTACGATGGAGGTGCGGTTCAAATTCACCCCTCAAGTAATGTTCGATCAGATCGAAGGTTTTAATAGCGTCCACTATGTTCTGCCCAACCTCGAATTGATGCTCAAATCAGTCGATGAAGTCATTAAGCGAATGACGAACTTTTTTCCTTCTACAGAGCAGAGATAGTCGCCATTAAAGAAAGGATCCGATAATGTCTCTTGATGAAAGCCTATACACCTATGCCTCGAAACCTCATGACGAATCCCGCTTCGAGTATTACGGCGTCTCATTCACCCCTGATAAGGATACACCGAATGAGGAACTACGAAGAGGCGATGAATTCGCCTTGGCCCAGGCACGTAAAAAATTGCCGGGAGATGCCAACGAATGGACGCTCGACTATATTCTCGTTGAGACTGCACCCCAGTTCACCCACACCTTCGTGTTCAAGAAACCCCGGCGTCGTCCGTGAGGTAACCCGGAAGCGCGGTTCTCCTCCTCCCAGCCACTTCGATACGAAGAGTCTATGTAAACCGCAGGTCTCCAATTTGATGGGAGTAAAATAGGTTTCTTATTTCTGTCACTTCAGTTGGTTCGAAAGGAGCATTCTCTTAGTGCTTTCCAAGTTTCTTACGGTTAGCTGTGACGATCGTTCCTCATCGATTCGTTCTCAAACGCCCCCGTTTCGCTCCATTCGTTGACGCCTGAGGAGGGTTCAAAAGCCTAGACATAAATCGAAAAACGCAATCTCGATTTTTTACAGGGATACGCGTATCCTTTTAGCGGTTCAAAATAAATCTTTAAGCCGACTATGAGAGACAACTTCACACAGGATCAATTGGTAGCCATCCTTTCTTTTGCTTTCTCCCATTCCGATCCAGAAATTGCGAGGGTCGGGTTGGAGATGTTACCTCACGAAGATAGATCAGCCAGAGTGCTTCTCTGTCGTGTCCTGAGGATTTACAGACCCGAGGAGCTAATTGGGGCACAGGGAAAGCCGTTATGGAAAGCCATTAAAGTAGCAAAATTTTTTGAATACATTGGTCGCCATGGCAGGGTCGGCCTCCTCCGCTCCATGTTGCGACATCAGGCTGAGGGTATTCGGTGGGCCGTGATCGAAGCACTCGGGAGGCTGGACGAAACAAGCGCCGTGGATGTGATCTCGAGGGCTCTCTCCGATTCTGCAGAGAATGTCCGAGCGGTTGCCAAGAGAGTCCTGGAGAAACTCCATAGAATCCAACACGGCGCGCTGGACATCGATAAGAAAGAAGCGACTGCATCCCCAACATTGTTTCCCTTGAGTACTAGAGAGCGGGGCATTCTGGACCTAGTTGCCGGGCGCATCCCCAACTCGATTGATCCAACCACCGCACTTGAACTTCTCTGTCACCCAGTCTCAGAAATCAGGGAGATGGTGGGAGAACTCGATTGGGCCAGATCATCCGATAGAGATGCCGTGGTTGCCGCTATGGCCAGCACCAAGATCTCAGTCACTCAAGAGCTCCTCCAGTTCCTTGGAGAACTTGGTGACACCCGCCTCGTTGCCTATATTGCACCATCCTTAGGGAGGGTTTCTGCACTCGATCGTGCCGCGATTGATGCGCTTGCCCGAATAGGTGATGCGTCTTCGATCGAACAGTTGGTCCTGACTCTTAGGAGAACCTCGAAGTCTGAGGAGGCTAGGGCTGCTCTGATGCGGCTCGGTGATGCGGCCACTCCATCACTTCTTGCGGCCTACTGCAACGATCCATACATTCGCAGACATGAGGCCGAGCTCGTTTCGAGAGTAGCTGGGCCTGCCGCTCTAACCGTGCTGCTAGAAGCCCTTGAGGATCGCAATCTCGCTGTGCGCGAGAATGCGGAGAAGGGACTCGAGAGCATAGGCGAATGTGCAATAGACCCGTTGCTTGATCGCCTTGCATCAGATAACCCGACCATTCGCCATCACGCCATCTGCGTGCTTGGAAAACTTCAGGAACCTCGTGCCTTGAACTCGATTCTCAGGATGGCTTCCGAAGGCAACGCCCATGACCGATGGGTGGGGATCTGGGGTGTAAGCGCATTTCCGGCAAACGATCGCTCTTTAGCATTGCTTAGCAACGAATTAAGCGCTTCAGGTTGGGAGACACGTACACATGTTGTCAAATCTCTCGGGAATTTCCGATTGATGGGTCAAGTAGCGAATGGCATATGGATCGTTTCGCTTCTTGCCGCTTCGCTGAAGGATAGCAAGAGTGCTGTGCGGAGGCAGGCAGTCACGTCATTATGTGCTCTCGGCGTTCATCTCGAGGATTTGGAGCTCAGGCGCAACATTGTAGAAGCTTTGGTTCAAGTTCTGCGGTCAGAAGAGAATGAATTGAAACAAGCGGCCATTTCTGCACTTACCCATATTGGAAAAATGACTTTAGAACCGCTTCAGAGAGCTCGTGAAACGGCTAATAAGAGCGCCAGGCCTCTACTCGAGGAGATTATTTCCGAGATCCGGCCACGATCATCGTTCACTCTAGCATCAAGATCTTCTTTCTCTCGAACCTCTCGAACCTCTCCAACCTCGATTCCAGGCCGTATTACAGACGATGTTCAATTCTCAGTCATGGCACCACGCACATTAACCCCTGGTGAAGCGTTTATCCTTGAGATATGGGCTCACCTGGAGTGCAGTCGCGAAACTCTGATGAAATACGCCAGAGAATCGTACGGCTCTGGATATTATCGTATTCGATCTAGAGGGCCTATTCAGGTGGAGCGCGGAACCACGATGCGTGTGCGACTTCAAATTCCTGGGTTCGGTCTAAGCAATCTAGAGGACATTATTCATTGGGGCGGTGCTATGGGTAATTGCCCTCTGCCAGTAACGGTTCCAAGGGAGACGAAACCCGGAACTTATTTCGGTTTGCTGAGGGTCTTCGTCGAAGACCTGCACATTACGACCGTACATTTTGAGCTGGAAGTAAGTGCAACAAGGCATGGGATGGATGACATTGTCACTCGTATCCATAAGATCAAGAGTGCCTTTGCATCTTACGCCAGCGAGAATCGGAATGAGGTACTTGGACGAATTCAGGGGATGCTCAAAATACTACCAGATCTAGATGTGTTCTTGGACGTGGCCTCGTTGCGATCAGGTGAAAAATGGGAGAGCAGGTTACAAGAAGAGATTGTGGCCCGAGACGTCCTGTATCTTTTCTGGTCGCTTGCTGCAAGTCAGTCAACATGGGTAGAAAGGGAATGGAGAACTGCCCTAGCGATGAAAGGAATGGATTTTATAGCTCCTGTCCCTTTGGAGTCTCCAGCCAAGGTTCCACCTCCCCCTGAGCTGGCCTGTCTTCATTTCAACGAATGGACACTGGCCTATCGGAGTAATTCATCTGTCTAGTGTACAGCAGGTGATTGATTGGTTTGAGTGAGCTTGAGTTGGATGCTAAAGTTGCTTTTCTAAACTGCGGGTCGATCGGTATGGCAGGCACTCCATGGTTCTGAAATCTGAGGAGCGCATTGCATATTCAAACACGTGTTCCGAGCCTTACGGGCCAGGCCGTGCCGTCTGTAAACCTGAATAGTCCTGAGAAGCCGCAGGTCAACTGCCCTGCTGGACCCTAGGGAAGGATGTAATGTGTCATCCTCTGTATGGGTTTCCTTGCTGACAAATTCACCGGTGTGGTAACCTGCGAGCGAGTACATTCAGGCGGCATTCAGGTCACGTTGTAAAATCACCTGTGTTTCCGGGCCAAAGTAATTTTTGCTGCGGTCCAGGAGATGTAACGGAGCCTCCAAACGAAACGACAAGATGATTCAAAAGCAAACAATGCAATCTGCCGGTCGGACGAAACGCTGGAAGCCTAAAGTAATTACAGGTCGAGACCCGCTTTGACGTAAGCCGCAGGTTACCATTCCAGTTGATTGAAATTATCTTTCCATTCTCTTCACTTCTGAAGTGCCAAACAGGCTATCACTTAACCAGTTCCAAATTTTGGTACGGTTCAGCGCACAAAGTACAAAACTGCGACGGCATTCGCCACCCCGGCTGAAAATACCACCCTGATTATTTGACTCCGTCCCCCTTGACAAACCTCTATTAGTCCATTATTCTGGACATGTGGATATTAAACAAGCTGTCAAAGCCTTCGATGCTCTTTCACAGGAAACCCGCTTGCGCGTGTTCCGCCTGCTGGTTGAATACGGACAGGACGGGACACCAGCCGGAATGCTGAGCGAGACGCTCGGCATTCCCCATAACACCCTCTCCTTTCATTTAGCGCACATGAGCCATGCCGGGCTTGTCCTCTCGCAGCGGGAAGGCCGCTCCATTATTTACAGGGCGAATTTTGAGTTTTTCACTGACCTCATCCGCTACATGGTGAAGGATTGCTGCCGTATGGAGTTTGCCAGCATCCGTGAGGATAAAAAACGCGGCTGTTCCGTTATTGAGATGCCAAGCTGTTGTCCACGTGTGACCAAGGGGAAAAAATCATGAAACGTCTGCACATCCATATCGGTGTAGAAAATATCAAGCAAGCCATCCCCTTCTACAGTGCCCTCTTTGGTGCTGCTCCGGTAAAGACCAAAGCCGACTATGCGAAGTGGCTGCTTGATGACCCGCGCATCAATTTTGCGATTTCGACCCGCGCCAGTAAGAGGGGCGTTGACCATCTCGGCATTCAAGTTGATAACAGTGGCGAGCTGGATGAATTACGCGGCCGGATGAAGAGTGCAGCGTTGCCCGTGTTTGATGAAGGTGAAACAGTCTGCTGCTATGCCAAGTCCGATAAAACATGGGTGCAAGACCCTGCCGGGGTGGCATGGGAAACCTACCGGACGATGGAAGACGCCCAGATTTTTGCTGAGAAGGCCGTTAGTGCCGAAAGTGCCTGCTGCACACCGGAAACAATGGGAACGCCCAATTGCTGTGAGCCTTCCGAAAAAACGGCGGGATGTTGCGGCTGATGAAAATGACCCCGCTCAAAGTGCTGGTGCTGTGTACGGGAAATTCCTGCCGCTCCATTATGGCTGAATCCCTGATTAATCACTTCGGGAAAGGCCATTATCACGCGTGGAGTGCTGGCAGTTCCCCGACGGGGTACGTTCATCCCAAGTCGATAGAAACGCTTCAAAAGCATGGTATCAACCCCGGCCAGCCGCGCAGCAAGTCATGGGATGAGTTCGCCAACCAACATTTTGATGTGGTTGTGACGGTCTGCGACCAAGCCGCCGGGGAAAGCTGCCCGCTATTTCCAGGCCAGGCGAAGAAACTGCACTGGAGCACGCCGGACCCGGTTAAGGCTGCATGGAGCGAGGCCGATACCGCCTTCAACACCGCGTTTTTTATGCTCAAGAATCGTGTTGATGAACTACTTAGAAGAACCACTTAAATGATGGCAACCGCGAGTAAATAAATCAATCTTTTTGAGCGGTATTCCACCCCCAGGTCACTGACTGCTGTGGTTGATGACGGAGATTTATCCTATGGACACCGTTATTTCGCCTATTCTTCCGACTCAGACCCGTGAAAAACGGCTGAACCTGTTTGAGCGCTATCTGACGGTTTGGGTGGGGCTGTGCATGGTGGCCGGGATTATCCTCGGCCAATCGGCTCCTACTGCCGTTCAACTGCTGCGAAGCATGGAGTTTGGTCAAAGCAGCCATGTCAATTTCCCTATCGCCGTGCTGGTTTGGCTGATGATTATCCCAATGATGATGAAAGTCGATTTTGCCGCCGTGCGTAACGTTGGCAAACGACCACGCGGTTTACTGGTGACGCTATTTGTGAACTGGGTTGTGAAACCGTTCTCGATGGCTTTCCTCGCGTGGCTGTTCTTCCGCTTCATGTTTTCCGCGTGGATAACACAAGCAGACGCAGACCAATACATTGCCGGGGCGATTATTCTGGCGGCAGCTCCCTGTACGGCGATGGTGTTTGTGTGGAGCTATCTCACCGACGGCGACCCGGCTTATACGCTGGTGCAGGTGTCAGTGAATGACCTCATCATGCTGGTGCTGTTTGCGCCGCTGGTGGCGTTTCTGGTCAGTGGGGCGTCCTCGCTGCACCTGCCCTATGAAGTGCTGCTCTATTCAGTGTTGGCCTTTATCGTGATTCCATTAACGATCGGCGTCCTGCTCCGGCAGTGGTTTATCCGCAACCACAGCAAGGACTGGTTTGAGAATGCCCTACTCCCTCGGTTCGCCCCCGTAACCATTGTCGCGCTACTCGCTACACTGGTGCTTATCTTTGCGTTTCAGGCCGACAATATCAGCGGCAAGGCGTTGCATGTGGCATTGATTGCCCTGCCGTTACTCTTGCAGGTGTATTTTAATGCCTCCCTGACCTACGGACTCATGAAATGGCTGAAGGTGCCCTATGCGGTCGCCGCACCCGGCGCACTCATTGGGGCCAGCAATTTCTTTGAACTCGCGGTCGCAACCGCAATCGCACTCTTTGGTGCTGAATCCGGTGCCGCCTTAGTCACCGTAGTTGGGGTCTTGGTCGAAGTTCCTGTGATGCTCTCGGTGTGCGCAGTGTGTAATCAAACTCGACATTGGTTTGCGAAGGACCAAGCATGAAACCACGGATTCTTTTTTCCGTTGGTCCTGGATAATCAGTCTCAGTGGATAGTCCTGAGAAGCCGCGGGTCCTAACTTCAACGATTTCGAATAGCCTCCTGTTTATTGCAATTTCCAGCCGCTGACTACCAATGGAGGACACCTATCACCAAGATAGGTCTCGGTTACAGCTTGTCTGCGGTTTATGAGTTTCCGATAATCCAACCTCCGACAACCTAATCCGACAAGAAACCACAACAGAGGATGCTTCCGAGGTGGGGCCTAATGGGCCTGGGTTGTCCCGTCATGGTAGCAGCGTGGTAGCAAACAATGACGGTGTCACCGTTGATTAGAACCTCATCCAGTCTTAGGTGCTACAGGCTTCCCTTTCAGAAATCCCCCCCATCGCGTGCGAACACTAGGAGGCTGTTCGCAGGCAACGTGATCCCTCCCGAGGTTGGCATGCCGTCCCACGCCGGCCCATTGGCACTGACGCCACCGGGGTTGCCCTGGGCATTGGGATTGAACCACTGGTCGTACACGTCACTGTTGAAGACTTCGTTCCAGTGCCCCCCGCCGGGAAACCCGATGTGGTAACTATAATTGTAAAACGTATGCTCGTTCAGGCTCGCCACGACGACCACGTCGCGCCCGATGCCGGGCAGCCAGCGGTGCATCGCGATCACGCGGTTCTCATTGTGCATGTGGAACACGTTGATCCCCTCGCCGCGCAGCGCCGGATGCTTGCGCCGCAGCCACAGAAGGTCGCGCGTGAAGCGATGGTGATCCGACATGTGTTTGTCTTGGCCTTCGAGACCAGCCCACCAGATCAACAACTCGGGCCGCCCGGGCCAGTCCGTCCAGTATTTGTCCTCGAGAAATTCCTGACCCATGAAGATCATCGGCACACCTGGAGCGGTCAGCAATAAACCGGTCGCGACTTTGGACCGACTGCGCGCATACCAGGATCGCGTGTTGGTTGGGTCCGCGAGAGCCGCGATACGCGGTTGACGGTCGCGGCCTTGGTGATCATAGTACAACAGGTCATGGTTCTCGATGCATTGAAACACGGTCCAACGGCCCGGGTCTTTGTGCGTGAGGTACAGGGCATCGCGCAAGGGATTGAGATTGATGTAGGCATCCCGGCCGCCTGTGCTTTCGTCGATGACCGCGCGCAAGCTGTCGCGAAGCATGTCGCTGTAGCCGATGTCAAAGCCCATGCCATACGGCGGGACGGCGACACCTTTCCAGCGTTCCCCACCCCAGTATTCAGCGATCTGTGCGGCAGTAGGCTTCATGAAGCGCAGGGTGTTCGTGAGGTCCTGGGCAAAGTACCAGCCGCCACTTTCCGCAATCACCGTGACCTGATCGTAACGGAGGCCATCCACGTGATACTCCTGGAGCAGGAACTTGCCGTTATCAATCAGGAATTGCCGGACCTCCCGTTTCCAGAACGCGAAGACACGTCCACCGGCGTGATCCTGATCGGTGAAGTACAGGCTGTTGTTATCGGTCGTTTCAGGCTGCCGGTCAAAGAATTTGATACTTTGATCGTCGAACCCGCCGCCGGCATGGTTATAGACGACGTCTGCGAGTACTGCGATGCCGTAGAGATGGCAGAGGTCTATAAATGCTTTGAACTGATTGATCTGACCGGTCAGTTGAGCGGAGGACAGCGGATCGCATCCTTTTGCCGCGAGCAGGCGATTGACGCGACCGAGATAGGGCGCGAGATCCGCCGCCGGCACGGCGTAATCCATCTCGGGCGAAAACAGATCGGTGCCATTATAGCCCAGGCTGTTCTCCCCCTGATATTCCTGAAACGGCAGCGGCATGACTGCGTTCACACCAAGGTCTGCAAAATATTCGATGCGATCCACTACGTCAAGAATCTTGCAGATGCGGTGGGGGCGGAGGTCGTTGCCGGCAGCATCCGTCGCGTAAAACACGCCGATGTGAAACTGGTAGATGATGAGATCGTTGAAGCCGGGCGGACGGAACGCACGGTCATGCCAGGGGTAGTCGGCAGGGTCGCGCACAATGCAATTGCAGTCGGGATATCCGTTACACTCCAGCTCGCGCGCATACGGATCGCGCTTGAAACCCTCGCTCCCGGTTCCGACCACATAGAAGCGGTACAGGTCGCCGTCCTTGATGCCGGGAACAAAGCCAGCCCAATAGCCATGGGCGTCTTTCACGAGTAAGTCGCCTGGATTTTTGGGGAAAGCACCAGGCGCGGTGCCGGTCAGGTGTCCCAGGGCGATGTATACCTCCAGCGCAGTCGGTGCCCAGGTGCGGAAAGTAGCGCCGCCCGGCACTAGAGTGGCGCCGAGCGGCGTGTTCGATGTGATATTCAGTTGCGAAGCTGCCATGACGGTCCTTTCGGACTAAAGTTTCACGGGCGTGGTGACAAAAATTAGGGAAACTTTTAAGGTCGAAACCAATTGACGTTATGTCAAGAAGCCGAACAGGTTCAGGGCGGAGTGTCGAGAAAGTAAGAGAGCCGAAAGGCCGGAGTGTGCCACATGCCATCTCCTAGGCCAGTAAACTCTAAAAACTTTCCATGCAAAAGTAAAGCAGGCAGTAGCCGCCATCTCGACAGGACATGTCTACAGGCCCCACTCAGCAGCGACCTAAGGATGTGGTTTTTGGTTCGAGAAGTGAGTCTCGCGATTCATCAGCCGCGAGGGGACATCTTTGGTTCCATCAAACGGTGTCACAATCCGCGGCAGCCGCGAAGACTAGAGCTGCCATAATGGGAATAGTTACTCTTATTAAACTCAACTATCGGACCACAAACTTCAACCCTGTCACGTTCGCGGCCGGTCTGGGAGGCATCTTTCAGGAGTATCGCGATCTTTCCATGCGTCATATCTTTTCACGCATTGTGGTTCATGCAGACGTGATGGACTTGCGAGTCGTTTCGCATACTAGACCTGTCTCGCCTTGCAGATACTTTCACATCAGCTCTAGTTAGATGTATTGTAAATCGCTCTAGCAGCGGAGTTCGCCTGTTTGACGGGCTCAGCTCTTCTCTGGAAATTTAAGGGACTTTGGGCAAGTTTCTCCGTAAAGAGAACACGCGGGGTCTACGTAGCGTGTCTTTCTTCCGTGGTGGATTTGACCACCCCAATACCGTAGCTGGAATCGTCAGACATCCGCGGCTCACCGCGTGAGCTTCTTTTTGATCAACGCAAGGTTCGCAGGGGTCGATCGCACCCGTATCTTGAGTCCCTCAGCGGAATATTCTTCGGACAAGATACGCATCCGAACTCTGATCTCTCCAAGGACCGCTTGAGCCGTAAAGGGAATACACAGCTCCTCGTCGATCATGTCGCTCTCAAAGTACGTCATGATGCGTTCACGTAACTCCTTCACATCGTCCTTGCTTCTTGTGGAGAGAAAAACGGCGTCGGGGTATTCCGCCTTCAGCGAGGCGATTTCTCCCGGTCCGAGACGATCCTGTTTATTCATCACCAAGAGACTGGGAACACTCGAGGCTCCCACTTCGGCTAACACCTTCCGCGTGACGTCGAGCTGGGATCGAAAGGACGGATCTGAGGCATCGACGACAAACAGCAACAGCGAGGCACTGGCCGCTTCATCAAGCGTCGACTTAAACGACGCCACCAGGTCGTGCGGGAGCTTTTTGATAAAGCCCACCGTATCGGTCAGGAGCACCTTCGGACACGTTTCGGGATACAGAGGCCGGATAGTGGTATCGAGTGTGGCAAACAGCTTGTCAGCCACGAGCACCTCGCTTCCCGTCATCGCTCGCATGAGCGAAGATTTGCCGGCATTCGTGTAACCGACGAGCGCAACTGTCAATTCGCGGACCCGCCTTGCGCGGCGCGTGCGATGTTCGTCCCCGATCGACGCCAATTCAGCTCGTACTTCTTTCATGCGATCCCGTATTCTGCGCTTATCGAGCTCAAGACTCGTCTCTCCTGCCCCTTTGCTTCCGATCCCCCCGCTTTGCCGTTCGCTGCCGCTACCGGTTTCACGCACACGTGGCGCGAGATAAGTGAGCCTCGCGAGTTCCACCTGGAGTCGGGCCGCTCGTGTACGCGCATGTCGGCTAAAAATTTCAATAATGACACCGGTACGATCGAGCACAGGCACTCCGGCGGCACTTTCAAGACTTTTCAATTGTGACGGTGACAGATCACCGTCCACAATGACGATCTGCGCCTGTTGGCGAGGACTGGATGAGGTGTCGATCGTGTCATCCAATTCGCCTTCCTCTAACTCCTCGTCTGCCTCAGATGCCGCCGCCTCGCGCTTCAAGGCCGCTTTGTGCGTGGGTCTTGCAAACGAAGTCGCGACTTTACCCGAACCACCCGTCCACAGCGCCAATTCGGCGAGTTTTCCACGACCCAGGACCGTCGCGAATTTATCAGAACTGCGTTTTTGTCTGACTTGGCCGACGACATGGTACCCGAGGGTTTTCACAAGACGTGTGAGCTCTTGAAGAGAACTTTCTAATTGCTCTCCGGTTACATGAGGGGTGTGGATCGCCACAAGCACGGCACTAGATTGTGAGGGGTACGACATCGTATACATCTCCTTAAGCCCATCTCGATGTGGGTATTTGCATGGCAACCAGGATTTCCGTGTTACAGCTGGATCGCGTCGCATACCCAACGCGCTCACCATGCACCGGTCTCAGCCGTGTATGGTTTATATCAAGGATTTCCAACCTGGAAATCCTGGCTTATGTTGTTCCTTGAAGGGTGTATGGAGCAATTCTGGCCCCAAGGAGCGTCATGCGAGTTTTTTTGGTGTTGCACAAAGGGCGAACAATGATGCCTTCCTTTCAGTCTAGGATGCTGCAGCACGCCAGGATGTCAGAGTCGAAAAGCCATCTATCCATTTAAAATATTATAACGAGCAACGATAGCTCACGCAGTCATACATGGAAGGGAAGGTTACACAAATGGTTACCCTGATTCGGCCCATGAATTTAGCAACAATTTGGATAGCCCGCTGCAAACGAGTATTGAAGCCCCCCCATGCCCCCTCTATCCGATAGCTGTGCGGGTCCCATTTTTTGCTGTAGCTGTGCATTATCTCGCTTTGATCCAGCAAGTGGAATCACCACAGACCTTTCTCCTTATTCTGTACGTTAATCGACGGATACCTGCATCGCTTGCTGGATGACGCCATGCAGCTGCTCCACAGCAGCTTCTTTCGTCAATAACGTCCGAGCTCCCGCAGTCGTGATGGCATTGAAGGCTTCCCCTCCCGTATTCACCGATAAACCGATCACTTGGACCTGAGCATGGGAAGGGTAACAGAGATTCGACATTTTGTCGTCGCGTCGGATCACTTGCTTCTCGGTGGTGTGAGTGCTGTTCTGTCACGCCAGGACATTTTAAGCGTAGGTAATATTTCAAGGCCATTCGATAACAACCTCAAGAGGAAATCTTGAGGCCGGACTGATAGAGTACGCTAATTGTAATTTAGTGAAGTGTCAGTTAGAGCCGCTCACAGAGGCTGGAACTGCACCGTCTGCCAGTTAGCTATAGTTCTCAGTTCGTACTTGGAACCGCGAGAACGACTCACCATGTAATATGGGTCTCTCTAGTCGCCTCCGTTTGATACGCCGCACACTCATTTGGGGGGACTAATGCGACAGGCCACTCTCGACCAGTGTTGCAAAAGGCACCCACAATGAGGGGATGAGGAGGTTTTTACCTGCATTTTACCTCAGGAACACATTCGCATTAGTGGCACTTCTCTTGCTGGAGCTTACTCGTATGGATTTCGAGCGTATCGTAGGCTCGCTACGGCCGTGGCGTCACTCACAGAGAGACAATTATGGTTAACAGGACGATTGTGCTGATTGTCGAGGGCGATGGAGATATGCGTACTCTTCTCCATGATGAATTTTGAGGCGCAGGCTATCAGGTTTGTAAAGCCCAGAATGTCAATGAAGCCGTTCGTGCCGTTTTGGAAACACCTCCCGACGTGATTGTGACAGGTCACTTGAGAAGGAATATCCTGATGAAGTGGTGAAATTTATACGCGCTCATCGAGTGGAACCCTGCCTTAAAGGGGATCTGATTGCATGTCCGTCGCCTTTTCCCCAACTGAGTACGTTTCATCAAATATTTGAGAAAGCACAGATGAAAGCCTAAATAGAACTCGGCGCGCATAGCATCAAAACCAATCTGTCAGAAATAGGATGGTGAAGCCGCAGGTCAACTGCCCCGCTGGGCCTTAGGGAAAGAGTAATGTGTCATTCGCTGGACGGGTTTCCTTGCCGCCAAATTCACCGGTGTGGTAAGCTGCGAGGGAGTACATTCAGGCGGCATTCACTTCACGTTGCAAAATCACCTGTTTTTCTGGGCCAAAGTAATTTTTGCTGCGGTCCACCGCCACCAACTAAACCAGCGACTTAGGACTCAGCTGCTTCTGCATCCTCGCCTCAGGTGATCGAAAAGTTCTGTTTCTTCTCTCCAAGCTTCATCATCTCGATTGTACGCACAGGGAAGAAAGGAGTGGAGAGGGGCGGTTCTGGCACTATGGCCTTGCGTTGGCCCAGGAAGATCGCGAGTATGGCCGAACTGAGATCGGTCTCACCGAAGCGATGAAGAAGTATTTGCCCACGAACCGACGGGTACGCCAGGTCCTCAACGCTGCCCTTGCTGCCATGGTGCTGCTCGTGTTGGGCACGTCGTGGCTCTGGCAGAAGGGCTATACCATCGATCAGGCCGCGCTCAAGCTTCAATCGTTCTTTGTCAGTATCCTTGTGCCGCCTCAGATGGTGCAGATTGCAGCCGGTTCTTTTCAGATGGGTGATGTGGAGAAGTTAGGCGAATCATGGCGCAACCCGGTTCATCCAGTGACGATCAAGCCCTTTAAGCTCGGAAAATATGAAGTGACCTTTGACGAATACGACCGGTTTGCGATCGCCACAGGACGACATTTGCCGGAAGACCAGGGGTGGGGACGCGGCTCTCACCCGGTCATGAACGTCTCTTGGGAGGATGCAAAAGCCTATGCGGCATGGCTGTCCGCCCAAACGGGCACACGCTATCGACTGCCGACGGAATCGGAATGGGAATATGCGGCACGCAGCGGCGATAAGGAGGAACAATGGGCAGGCACCTCTGAGGAATCGCAGGTTGGGGCGTACGCCATTTTTACGGACAATTCAGGAAGTCGCACGGCGGAGATCGGCACGAAGCTGCAGAACAGTTTCGGGCTCCATGACCTGAGTGGGAACGTGTGGGAATGGGTCGAGGATTGTGCGCATTCAGCCTATGATGGGGCGCCGGAAGATGGCACGGCATGGTTAGAGGCGCATGGTGGTCATTGCGGCGCGCGCGTGCTTCGGGGTGGATCCTGGTACCTCACGCCAGGGTTTTTGCGTACCTCAATCCGCATCTGGCTCTATGCCAGTCATCGGGGCCTCAATGTCGGCTTCCGTCTTGCCCAGGACATGCAGCCGTAACCCTTTGTGCTTTGCTCTTGTACCGCTACCTCATAAGCCGCGGGTCACCCCTTCGATCCGGGTCCGCCCATATGTGCCCTTGATCACCAGCCTAGTGTTCTTCCTAGTATTAGAACTTGTCCTCTCTGTCAGAAAATAACTGCCGCGAACTGCACTGCGACAGGAGGGCAGCATTATGACGACGATCAAATACTGTTCGAGATGCGCTGGCCTGTTATCATTGTTAAGACCCAAGACGGAAAATGAGATGCTATTCTACTGGGCGACTATCCGCCAGCTTCGGCCGATCAGCCTAACGGGCGCGTGTGATAAATGTGGGCAGAGAGAAAATCTTGCTTATTATCGGTTACCAGATTGAAATGCTCCAATCCTGAAATGAGACACTTTGAGCGCGAGAATTGCTGGATGGACATGAGGAGCCAGCCTAATCGGCTGATAAAACCAGTGCATTGCAGGTCTAACCCTCTGGGCTGCACAATGAGCTATTCGATGGCCGAGCGAGCTTGCCCATGTTGGTTTCACGCCTTCCTTCTCGACAACACAGTCCAGGATTTTGAAGCATCATCCATGACTTACGGGGGGCCTCAATGCCTGCCAATGGAATTCATGGGGTTGATGACCTTGTAAGTAGTTTTACGATTTGCTACAATTTTCCCCAGTTCGCGGTCTTCGCTAAGCGTGACTGACGAGCAGGCCGCAAGAGGTCGCTTCGATGAAAATCGACGCACTCTTTTTCTCGAATACCTGCTTCCTCCTGTGCGCGGTCTGCCAAGAGAAAACCCAGAATACGTTTCTCCCTCCAAACATGTTCCAAACGTACTGTGTCCGCTGTAAACAAACAGGAACCTGGTATCTGGATAGTGCGTGTTGGAAGCCCTCACGGGTTCATACAGAGGACCGGTCTCCTACCAATGATCGGACCGCCCAGAAATTGTCCTGACTCACCTGCTATTCCGAAAACCCAGCCGTGACTTACAAAGGCTATACTATTCAGCCCGCCCCTCGGCTACTCGTGGATACGGGAATGTGGGAATTGAATGTCTTCATTTCCTGGTCAACGAAGGACGAGGAGGATAGCCGTCATTTCGTGAGGACTGGTCGATATACGATATTCGAAGAAGCCACGGCCCAGTGCATCGCCTATGGCCAGCTCATCATAGATGGCAAGATTCCTGGCTCATCGGTTAGATAACACAAGAGCGAGAGATGACCACGGCTTGCATGCTCCTGACTATTCTCGTTGCGTCCATCGCCGCTAGTCCTTGAGAACTATTGCGAATTAGCCGACGTGAGATCTCTAACTTCCATTATCTGTCAGCGGCGCTATCTGCAATTCTCGTTCACCCATCAGCCAGCTTCCAGACTTCTCCTTGAGGTTTCTCTCTAATTGTCTTGGAATATTACCTACGCTTAAAATTTGTTGGCTTGACAGAGGAGTCTTCAAGGAAGCCGGCTTCTTTTCATTACTGAACAGCGCAGGGATCGCAACCGATGATGGGAGTCACTTGTTCCTAGGGCACACAGATGTTCCGCCAAACGATTATCCTCGCTGACACCGATCCTCATACCCTCGATCATTTCCCGCGCATCTTGTCTGATCACCTCCCGCACGTGATGGTCGATATCTGTACTTCAGTCGAGGAACTATGTCGGAAGAGTGGCCTGGCATCGTACGACACCATGGCAATGAGTCTCATTCTGCTGCAAGCGTATCGATTCCTCAAATATAAAGCCGCCCAGGGTTCCGTCGCGCCCATTCTTGTCACTGCCGGTGAGCGAGACCGCACATCGGCTTATCGGGTCCTCCAACGGGATGCGCTGGATTTCATCGCGAAGCCCGTCGTTCCTCATGAGGCTGTCCATGCGGTCAAACAGGCCCTATGGCATAATCAATTGATGAAATTGCTCGCGTCGAGAGTGCGGGCAATAGCGACGTTTCAAGACCATATGGAGACATATCCTCGGGATTTCACCGCTGAACCACATCTTGCGGCTGCCAATGAATTGGTCGACAGAACATTACAGATGTTCAAGACGAGCAAGCGCCCGCTTCTGTCGACTGAGGAGGAAGGAAATCTCTTCGATACGGCGGCCTCCATTCAAGAACTCACCAGGAAACGAGCCTTAGACCGTCTCCTCACTCTATGCAATGACAGTCCATCACAGTAAGCCTCATGGTCTCAGCTACTGAAGCATTGTCCCACCCCATGACGCATGGACGGTATACCAATATTGCTTCAGGGGGTTAGCCGTCTCACCGTGGTGTGAGCAACTGATTCTTCAGATGGCTTAAATGAAAGACCGAGGCGGGTAAGCAGTGCCCTAATTTCACGCAACGTATGTTCCCCAAACCTCCTATTGATTAAGATCTGATGTTCGGTCGTATTGAGGAGGTCAGCAAGTGTGGTGATGTCAGCATTTCTGAGGGAGGTTTCAGTATAGGAGCTCAACTTGAGTTGACAGATCGAAACAGTTTCTGGCCTTTGACACTCAGAGAGCGACAGGGGTGCCACTGCTTGGTCATAGGCTTGTAGCCAGGCTTCTTTGTGTCGCCTCATCACCGCCACCTGCTGCTCATCAAACGGTGGTTCGTATCGATGAGCCGGTGAACCCCTGCGAACCGTCAGGCGCGCCAATCTAAAGAACCTCTTCCTACACAGTGTCATTGACGTACCAAACGTCGTCGCCGCCTGTGAATATGTCGCTCCGGATAAGACCATTTCAAATAAACGCCTGGCATCAGCGGCTTGCTCTTCCTTTGTAGGAACAATTCGAGCCGTCCTATTGATAGGCTTTGGCTGACAACGCTCGGCCGCTTTCTTGGTCCGATGCGAGTGCTCTGGCACACCACAGTCCCCCACACTCACGGCACGACTCGGGCGCACATGGTACAACGGGACAGGAGGGACGTAGCGCGCCAAGACCGAAAATCCGTGCGTGAGGAGATGAAGAATTTTGGACCAGGGCCGATTCATAGGCGAGAGATTCCTAGAGAGATAGTAGTGAAGCCAAGCCAGGGGGCAGCCTTGGCTGAACTCTCTGTTAAAGATTACCTATCCAGACTCATTGAGCGCGACTAGGGAGAACACTGAACAGGGAGGGAGTCTTGGCAGGGCCGACACCACCTCCCTTTCTCCTGGCGCTGGAAGCCTAAAAGAGTCTCAGTACTATGACGGATGGCAGCTTTCCCCTGACTATCGACTTGGTCCCACCGTTCTCTGCCAGCCATGATTCTGGCTAAATTACCCCTGTTGTCCACCCATCCGCTCCGCTGTCGTGAAGCTGAAGATATCCTCCGCTCCGCATCGGTCCAACGTCTCGGCAATCGCATTGAGGTAACGCTCCTCGGCTTGGACCTCAAGGACCGGTCCGCCACGCCGAACGCCTTCTGGGGGCAGAGGCTGACTCGATGGATCGATTCCAAGTACGTGCTTGAGGCTCGCGAAGAAACCATTCGGAGACATGTCGGTATGGCTGGTGGGCTGAAAGCCGACGTGATCGTAGACCTGCATCTCGATCGTGGGAACCTTCCTAAGGGTTGCGAGTTCGAACTTTGTTTGTTCCGCGTGTGCGAGCATGCCGAAGAAGCCTCTGATAGTATTGGCCATCTTTTCGTCTCTCAGCCATAAGCTGGTAGTGGCTCAGTCTGAACAGTATGTTCGATGTGTCGTCAGACGCAAACTCGTTGGCGGTGAACATTGCTCATATACGTTACTCTCCCCTGACCATTGACCCGCTCGGCAATGATTGCGATGGGACATCGCCATTGTCTCACAAGGACGAATGCGTCAGTTTAGGGTGGGTCGGGAACTTCTGGCCAACCCTGCATAGATAATACTGGAGAAGTTCGAGTTCGATGTATGTCAGGTCCTCTGCTTTGATGGAGCCGTCGAGCAAGGTTTCCGATATGACCATAAAATGCCGAATCTCATCACGTAAGGTCATGAGAGAGCCGCTCTTCTGCGATCGTGATGGCGGTCAATATGGACGCATTGCTATAGGACCGTCTTAGTTATGCATTCGGAAGGGTATCTTCTGAACTAGCAACTCTCCTAGTTGATGCTGCGTGTCGTGTTCATACGTATTTATATGCATGTATATGCGTGAGAACATATCCAGCGCCAATAAGTGTTCCTAAGTAAAGTCTCAGGCTATAGAATATACCTGCTCGTTTTCTATTGCACGCTGGCTACCCCATGATGTACAACCCGTCCAATCTTAGACTGCCTTATAAACACTTGTAATAGATGACCGCCTGGCAGAGAGCGAGCGGCAATTGTGAATGAACAGGAACTGTCCCTGTATTGCGTCGATGAGTTCTCCTCGCATTTTCCCTCTGAGGTGAACGCAGAATGGACGGAGAAAGAGCTCATTGTGAGCTGTTCGTGTGAGCTCGCAGAACTCGGAAGTCTTTGCCCCCATCTCAGAGGACTCATCAATAACGATCCCTCTATCCTTGCACAACCGACAAACCAGGAGCAGATCGCAAACCTTGCCCTGTTCCAAGTCTGGCTCGCAGACACCAGTTGCCAAGATGATTTGAACAAATTAGAGGAGTTGGAGCGCGTGGTTGAAGAGCTCCAGCGCCTCAAAGTCTTGGTAAAGGGCAGGCTGCGGTCAGGTTGGAAACGAGCATCCTATATCAAAGCGGCTTCGTAGGTGGTCACGGTGATGAAGACCGACCCATGTCAGTACGTATGCCTGCTGATCGTTGTTACAGAAAATGGAAAGAAACGTGTTAATGGGAGAAGAGTCTCATGAGTGTATGGCCCGAGCTGGTCGGATATATGCGTAGCAAGTTGCATTAGTCATCTTCCTTATTTTTGTTGTTTCCATTTCCGTTATTTCCTCCATTCCCATTGTTTCCTCCATTTCCTCTGTTACTCCCGTTCCCCCGGTTGCCGCCATTATTGTCCTCGTCTCCATTGGCCGCACGATTTACGGTGATGGAATAGGTCTTCGAACTGCCATTCGCAGCGGTCACCGTGATGGAGACAGAAGTACTGGTTCCAGCTCCGTTTAATGGAATGGTGGCTTGTCCTGTGGAAACCCCTGTCCCGGCGCTCACTGAGCCGGACAGCACGGCATTCGCGTCGGCCTTCGTAGCCGAAAGGTTCATGCTCGTGACATCGCTGGCTACATCTGTGGTGTAGTCCTCTCTGCCCGCTGCAAAGGAAGGCGTTAAGGACCCTGGCGAGACAGATAGGGCTGACAAGTTGTTGTTGCTCGATGACGAGGCTCGGGCCACGGTGATTCGGTACGTCTTGGAGCTGCCATTCGAGGCAGTGACCGCGATCAACACAAGAGTCGCTGTCCCCTCCCCACCGAGTTGTATGGTTGCTTGGCCGGTGGCTGTTCCTGCTCCGGCTGTCACGTCTTCAGATATCACCGCATTGGCATCGGCTTTGGTTGCAGCGACATTCACGCTGGTGAAGGAGTTTGCCACGTTCACCGTGTAGGTCAGAGTGCTTGGTACAAACGCAGGAGCCAAAGAGCCTGGAGATACGCTCAAGGCCGACAGGTTGTTGTTCCCACCCAATGCGGCACGATCGACTTCCACCGTATAGGTCCTCTGAGTTCCGTTCTGCGCCGTCACCACTATATTGATCAGGGTACTCAACCCCGCTGCACGCAATGTAACGGGGCGAGCCTGGCCAGAGGTGGTGGGTGTCCCGTTCACCGTCATAGTGGAACTAGAATTTTGAAGTGCAGGCGTCACCGTGACGGTAGTGACATCGGGTGTCACAATCACAGAGTAGTCTTCCGTACCGGAATTGAAGACAGGAGATAAGGAACCGGACGACACTGTCAACGCTGAGAGGTTGTTGTTCCCAACGAGAGCGGCACGCAGCACGTTCACAGAATAGGTTTTGGAGGGGCCGCTCTGAGAGTTCACGATGATATTGATAAAGGTATTTGCTCCCGGCCCGTTCAACGTAATGGCTCGAGCCTGACCTGAGTTCGTGGCTTGGCCATTCACGGTCATGCTTGCTGCGCTATCTTGCACGCTGGGGGTTACCGTCACGCTGTTCACGGTACTTGCCACATTGATCGTGTAGCCGACGGTACCGGCGCTGAAAGGGGGGGTTAACGCTCCCGGTGAGATGGTCAGACTCTGCAAATTGTTATTGTTTGACACTCCACGGCTCACCATCACCAGGTAGGCTTTGTCATTGCCGTTCTGGGCTGTCACGATAATCGTGATGCTCGTGCTTTGGCCCGGGCCATTCAGGGTGATTGCACGGGCTTGACCAGAGAGCGCGGCCTGTCCATTCACGGTCATCGTTGCAGCAGGATCCGACAGTGTGGAGGTGACATTGAGGCTTCCGACGTTGTTGGCAACACTAACGGTATAGGTTTGCACGTTCGCATCGAATGCGGGAGCCAGTGCTCCAGAGGAAACCCCCAAGCTCTGTAATGAGTTGTTTCCAACTAGTCCTGCTCTGATCAGACGGATAGTATAGGTTCTCGAATTATTGGTTGATTCTGAAACTACAATATTGACGACGGTCGTTTGCCCGGCCGGATCGAGGGTGATGGTACGACTTGTCGTCGCGTGACCATTAATCGTCACGGTATCGCCCGAGACTGCCGCTTGGGCGGTGACGGTCACAGTCGTAATGTCGTTGGTCAGATCGACGCGGTATGAGGTTGTTTCGCTGCTAAACCCCGGTTGAAGTGTGCCGGGGCTGACGGTCAGCCTGCTGAGTTCCACTGCTGGGTTAACGGACGCCGAGTCGCCACACCCAGAGGCGCTCAACCCGAGTGCAACAAGAAAAGCGGCGGCTAGATACTGTCCAGCACCGGCGAGTAATGGATGCGTGATTCGAACCATGGGCCTTTATGAAGTCATGAAGGAATAAAGCTATTCAACCCGCGACAAGTCCATCTATGAATAAGTCTAGATTCGCAAGGAAGTAGGGATACCCCTAGGCCGTATCGATGCAGGTATGCACCTGAACGCAATAATGGAGGAAGCAGCTTTATGCTTCGATGTGGCGGCCTCACTTGAATAGCACACGAGCAAGCGAGCGTTAGACCGGCTCCTCACTCTGTGCAAAGACGGTCCTGCACAGTAAGTCTTATGGTCTCAGCTACTGAAGCATTGCCTCACCCCATGACGGATGGACGGTATACCAATATTGCTTCAGGGGGTTAGCCGGCTCACCGTAGTGTGAGCAACTGGTTCTTCAGATGGCTTGAATGAAAGACCGAGGCGGGTAAGCGGTGCCCTAATTTCACGTAGCGTATGTTCTCCAAACCTCCTATTGATCAACACCTATTGATCAAGATTTGATGTTCGGTCGTATTGCTCTAAACGAATCGGACGGGATGATCATCCTGGTTTGGTCATGAATGGCGCGATCTTGGAGAGTATCTCCACGCAATAGTATTCGATCATGAGGGCTCATCCTTCGTGAGCGCTCTGTGCTGGGCAATGGCGGCGAGAATGTGTTCACAAGCTACGGAGAATGTTTTCACTTCTTTCGCCAGTTGCATTGGGTGCCTCCTTTCCCGAGCATAAACGACGCAGCATTCTGCCAGAATCGGTAATGGAGTCAATCCGGAGGCCTGACCGCTGAGTGAGAGTGAAGTCCCGGAGAGGCGACCCGATATGATTCAGTTAATAGAGAAGACAGCGCCGGAGATGGGCGAGCCTAGGTGATCGTTAACAATCGGTCAGAGGGAAATAGGAACCGTTCATTTACCTTGATTAGGAGTTCTTTCATCTTGATATACCCGGTGCTTCAGAGTGGTAATACTGGGTTAGGGAACCATTGCCATTCCTGATGGGATGCGAAGCTCTTCCCATGCGCCTCCATTTTGACCGCCTCTGTGATATTGGGATAGAGGTCGGGACCTCCTTCACGATGTTGTCCATTAGGTATCCCCCCACCAAAATGGAAGGGGCAACGGCTAAATACAATTAGCATCAATCAATCGCTGTCCAGTTTCGAGCGCTTTGGCATGGGCTTCCTTTTCAGATTGGCTGGGTACGCCAATCGTCTGTATCGCCTGCGGATCGTCAGTCTCGTTCGATGCCGCTGGCCAGATAGTCGTGATGAGCAGCCAGTTGCTTCCCATATGACGCACCGCAGTGGAAATCTTTCTTCCTTTGTATAAGGTTTCCATGTCTCACTCCATCAGCGTGAATCAATGTTGTTTTGTGTTTAGCTAATCTCGCCGCGACAGCCTCTTCTGCGGTTTCCCAGCATTGAACGACTTGAGCTTCAGACTCATTGATCCATTGTAAATCTGGAAGCGAGGTAGGCCTTCGCCGGTTTCTACGGCACGACCTCGGCGTTGTCAGACGAATTCAGCAGATAGAGGGTTTCGTTCTTGATAAGGAATCGATACGGGTGCTCGCCGACGTAGCTGCCCTTTAGATTCTTCGCATCGATGCCCACCTGCACAAGATAGCCAAACACCGGAGAAGGGTTTTTCGTCCCCGAGATGCGCACGTACCCCTTCTGTGGCTCTCCGAAGAATCGATAGTAGGCGGTGTACGGATCAAACAGCACACCTTGCATATAATCCTTCACGGCCTCCTGATAGATTGTTCGAGCAGGGACTTTGCCATAGTCCGCTCTCGCGATCTGTTCAGGAGTGACAGGGGGGATGGATGTAACGCACCCGAGGGTCAAGAGCAGGAGGAGGGCCGGGAGTGTTTTGAAGTAGGACTTCAACAGGACGAACATTGCTGCTCCTCGCAGAATTCAGGGTGTCTCTGTTGCGTAGCTGATTAATACTAGACCGCCTCCTCGCCATTCCCAGCTTCGCCAAGCAATTCAATATCACCCAGCCGTGCTTTTGGGACAACCTGACCTGCTGCTCTGCCCTCGTTCCGAGAACCAAACCACCAGCTTTACTTGGCGGTCCGACAGCCCGGGTGGTTGCAGGCACACGCATTACCCTCGGTGCGGCCAGTGCGGCATTCGTCGGAGCAAAATTCTTTTCCCGCCTTAGCGGGACATTTACACTGAGGATGGGCGCATTGCTTTTCGGTTATGATTGTCGCCTCAATGCGTACGCTGCAACGTCGTCGTATGGCCTTAGCCGGTCACATAGGCCTTGTCCAGGTCACCCGCAGCAACACTTTGTCCAGCTGGTCCTGTCAGAACCTGAACGCACTTAGGCGTCGCAGCAAGACCTTAGACTCTGGTGCTAGTTTCTGATCGTATCGATGACATCCTTTCTCGTTGACCCCCCGGTGGATGGATAGACATCACCGTTGGAGCCGACATCCTCGATGACATCCTTTCTTTTCTCCTTTCCGGGTGTCATGCTGTCGGGCTGCGCCCCTTTCTTCGGGACTTGCTCCATGACATCCACTCTCTCCTGACTTCCCGCTTCCTTCCTGCTCTTGGACGCCGCATTCTCCTTTGTGCTCCCCTTGTTTCCCTGTGGGTCAGCAGCGAAGCTGTCGAAAGGGCTCAAGATTAGGGTTGCAGCCAGCATCGACAAGAATCCAACTGTTACTAGGTTCTTTCCTCTCATGACATCCTCCCCTTTCTTGTCAGACTGGTCTAGACACCGAACAGCCATCTGATCCATCCCAGATTGGACAGAAACAAGTAGCCTTCACAAACTCACGTCGTGACCTGCGACGACTTAAACGCAGGTTGCTTACTTTAGAATAGTTCTATGCGGTGAGAGCATCCTACTAGGAAAACACATAGTGGCTAGTTCGTCACGATCATCGAGCTCACCCATGAATTTCTGAACGCCAAGGTCATTGCCGTTTCTGGATGGACGGTGAGCGGAGTGTGCTCAGTACTGCCAGGCTATTGGGAGCCCGTCACACCCTTCGCAAGCCCTTTGGCATGGAGGAAATGCTCAGCATGATCCGGTATGGTTTTGATCCTGGTGTTGCAATCCCAATATGGAGCACTTTCCCTGAGGGCGGACGGGTGCGCCGGTTTGGTTGGGTGGCTGGCGAGGGGATGAGTAGTACAGTAGGTTGCAACTTGTGGCCCCCTGTTGCAACGGTTTGAGACCGCAGTCTTGGGCAGTACTACTTTTCTCTCTTCAAGTGATCGACAACTTGATTCACGATGTCGTTCCTTAACGCAATTGCATCAACCGAAACGTTCAAAATCTTCTCACAGAAAGGACAGACCATGCTTGCGCCGATCCATTTCTTCTGATTGCCCTGGTGGATAGGAAGCTGCTCAAAACTGACCTTTTGTAGAACCTGATTGCAGTGAGGGCATTTGCCTGTGTGACTCATGGTCATCTCTCCTGTTTCTAGCCGAAATACTACGGATAGGGCACGGAAATGTACATACTTACATGCTCGGCGTCAATATTTGTGTGTAGGTAGGACTTTTCAACACTTTCTATTCCGAATGAACAATGGGGGCTGCTTGCGGAAACGAATCCAGCATTTGCTAACGTACCCATTACCAAACGACTATTTGTGTTCACGGGCCGTCAGCCGTTTTGGCCCTTCTACGCGGCTTCTCCTACACCGACAACTGGAATGAATGCCACTGATGCTGTCATGTCTGCAATTATATCTTCTTCTGTTTGGGGCAGAGCTTGCTGGGCCCAAGTTTCTAAACGTATAGGACCTTATACACGAGTACCGCAACACGTTGATTGAGACAACCGTGGAAAGTGGAAGACGCCCGCTGAAATATATTGGAGCGTGTCAGGCTGGAGACAAGGCAATGGATCTTTGCATTAGCGGGTATTATGAGATGGGTACGGGGTGAACAGTTCGGGTTGAAACGCGGGCCTAGCAGGAGACGCACTCTATTTGCTGGAATGACAATTTCTTCAGAAAGGATCGGGAGAGCTACCAGGC
Source organism: Nitrospira sp. BO4 (assembly GCA_030144965.1). GTDB lineage: Bacteria > Nitrospirota > Nitrospiria > Nitrospirales > Nitrospiraceae > Nitrospira_D. The sequence goes on along the minus strand of JAMPUU010000026.1, from coordinate 137,403 downwards.
TACGATAAGACTCTCGCACCTATTCACTTCTGCTGAGAATTCCTTTGTTACCAGTTACTCCCTCCAACTCCGCCATTTAGATATAACTATGTACGTTAGTCCGAGAATGGCTCCCACCAAGAACGGCTCGATAATCCATGGCATCATACAGTCACCTCTTTTCCATGTCATCACTGTTACAAAGCACATGGCTGTCGATTGCGATTGACACGAACAAGGCCCCGCCAATTCCTATGACTAAGGATGCCACTTTAATATACGTTTTTAACTTTCGAGTACATTCAGGAAGATCCCACACGATCTCGCCCCTAAAGCGGCTCAAGCAATTGTTGGCTTGGCCACGCGACAAATGTGAGAACTTTTTAGATGATACTCGCACCTTGTGCAAAAAGCGAATGGCTACCCGGCACGTAGCCCGTCTGGTTCGTAGGGCAACTCTCCATTCTTGTGTCTGACGTCCCCGCCCGCGATGACACGCAACCAGACGTGGCTGCAAGTGGTCCGCTATTTCGGTAAGAAACGCTAGACCTACATCAATCTCGCCTATAGCGATCAAGTGATCGAGGGTTCGCCACAGAACGCCATCCACGCCGTGCCGATCCAATCCTGGGCAAGTCGATAAGGGCCGGAACTAACCACTCTATCGTTCCGGAAACCACCTTCCACCAAAGATTCCGCCGCGTGTCTCTCCCGCACCCTGACAAAACATTGACGGATTCAACCCTTGCGCACCGTCAAGCGTATGACACTTTCTACCCACGTTATATTACGTATAGCGTAAATACGTGCACTATTGAATAGCACGATTTGGTGCAGCTCTTGCTTATGTTTGTCATCAGCTGTGAACGCAATCAACCTGGGAGGGATCAATGGAATGTCCGAAGTGCAAAGGGATGATGATGCTAGAACGGTTCTCAGATTTCTTTCTCGCGTTTTATGCATGGAAATGCCTCAATTGCGGGGCCATTATTGATCGCACCATTTCGAATAATCGCCACAAGAGTCTGTCTGCCCAAGGATCTCAGGCCGTTGCCGTGCGCTAAAAGATCTTAGCGCGGAACTTGAGGCGCTCCAGTTCTTGGTCATGCAGGCTGCACTGAATTTAGTGCAAGACAGAGCGTTGTTCCTAGAAAGTAGCGGTACTATTTTGTGCTGTTCTATCTCCTGATATAGGCTCTGACCAGGTCTCCCACCACCACTTTATCCAACTTGGTGTTCTTGTCGACATGGACCCTGTACGTTTTGCCGTCGTCATCTTTGATGGAATAATACTCCCCTTCGATTTTCATCAACGTCCCCTTGACCATGTCTTTCGCCAGGCGCTCTTTAATTGTGGGACTGACCTCTTTCTCAGCCATGGGAGTGGCCGCGTAGGCCATCCCTATGCCGGAGCCCAACAGTCCAACCACCAGTACCGATAGTAATGTGGTTTTCATAGGTACCTCCGTTCGTGTTGAATCATTCTCTCAGGAGGCTATCGACTCGGGCACTAGGAAAACATGACAGAGGGCTACTGAAAGAAGGCGGACATTTGGGGGAGTATTTGTAGTACAGGTTAAATCCAAAAGTTGGACCGTTCTTTCAAAAGAGCCCACCCTAATGACCTCGATAGGCCTGATACTAGGGAAACGCTTAGGACGATGATGAACGAGGGAGGTGAGCAAGGATTATAACATTTCTACAAGGCCCTGGACGGTATCGGGGCATTCCCTCTGACCGGTTGTTCACGAGGGCGTAAGCTGGCTTTGCGAGGTTGATCGATTGCTGGATGTGATAGTGCCCCCGGTGGTTAGACCCTAGGTCTTCTACCAGGTTGCTTCAAATCTCGCCTCTTTATATGCTACTGCCCTTCCTCACTCTGCTGCTAACTAGGACGAAAGATTCCCGTATGACAAGATTTTCTCTCTTCAAGAAATTACCCGCGTGGAACACGCGGAGTACGTTGCAACAGTCCGCTCAACTAACCCACTCGCGAAGAATCATCGCGGGTTAGCGCATGCGAGACGACATTTCTACGAATGTAAAACAGTTTGCCCATCGACTCATTGAGTTTGAGACGGGTACGGCCACAGCTGCCAGCGTTGGCGACCACACATCACCGGCCTTTTGCGTCTGCGAAAAGCTACGCCAGCCTCTCTCACGCCTGGCCGGAGTGGCTGGTTTTCGGTCGCTCTTGTCCCGTGCGCTGGCGCTGGCCAGCGGCGAACTGCGCTGGTTGAAGGCCATCCACATCGCAGCCGATGGATCCTTGAAGGGCTGGGACGACACGCAGGCACAATTGTCGCCGCACGAGATCCGCGAAGGAGAGGTCCTGCTGGTCACTCAGTTACTCGGGCTTTTGGTGACGTTCATCGGCGAAGGGCTGACGATGCGCCTGCTCCTGGACGCATGGCCGGATGTGGCATTCGACGACAGGCAGGGGTAAACGAGAGGACAATCCATGAGAAAACCAGTCAAACCGACGGGACACGAACGGCCGGGGAAACCCCTCGACAAACGGGGGAAGGTGATCATCCGTAAGTTACCCACCGGCATTCCCGGGCTCGACGCGATCCTGGGGGGCGGCCTCCCGGAGTTTTCGTTCAACATCGTCGCCGGCGGGCCCGGCTGCGGCAAGACCACCTTTGCGCATCAGTTCGTGTTCGCCAATGCCACGCCGAAACGTCCTGCGCTCTATTTCACGATCCTCGGCGAGTCGGCTATCAAGATGCTGCGCTACCAGCAGCAATTCACGTTCTTCGATCAGACCAAATTGAGCGGCGCGATCAGCTTTATCAACTTGAGCCACGTCGTCCTCGAACAGAATTTGCCCACGGTGCTGCAGGCGATCGTGCGCGAAGTGGAGGCGGCCAATCCCAGCTTCGTCGTGGTCGATTCGTTTCGCACCGCGTTGCGGAAACAAACTGACGTGACCGAGATGGACGTGCAGTTTTTCGTCCAGCAGTTGGCCCTCCACCTGACCAGTTGGCAGGCCACGACGTTTCTGCTCGGCGAATATGTTGAGAATGAAGTCCAGGAGAATCCGATCTTCACCGTCGCCGACGGCCTACTCTGGCTCTCGCAAGTGACGGAACGCAATTCGGTCGTGCGGAAGATGCAAGTCATCAAGCTGCGCGGCCAGGCGTCCGTGCCGGGGCTCCACACGTTCCGTATCACCGAGGATGGGGTGCAAACCTTCTCGCGCACGCTGGGGTTGGCGGAACGAAAACCCCGACCGGAAAAACGTCCCCGCCTATCCACCGGCATTCCGGCGCTGGACCAGATGATGGGCGGCGGCATCCCAACCGGGGACAGTGTCCTGGTAGCGGGAGCGTCCGGGACAGGCAAATCGGTGATGGCGGTCCAGTTCATTGCTGAAGGGCTGCGGCAAGGTGAGACGGCCATTATGGCGGTGTTTGAGGAACGCCCGGAGGACGTGAAGCGCCGGGCGAAGAACCTGGGGCACGACTTGGCCAAGGCCGAGCGAGATGGGACGCTCAAAATCCTCTACCTGCGCCCGTTGGACCTTTCGGTGGATGAAAGTCTTCAAGCGATCCTCGATGCGGTCAAAGAACTCGATGCCAAACGGCTGGTCATCGATTCTCTGGTCGGCTTCGAGATGGCGCTCGCGCCCGGGTTCCGCACCGACTTCCGCGAATCACTGTACCGGATGATGGCCACCGTGACGGGGGCCGGGGTGACCGTCTTCAACACGGTCGAATTGGACGAGAGCTTCACCGAATTTCGCTTCAGTCATTACATGGTATCCTTCCTGGCCGATGACATTATCCGGCTGCGGTACGTCGATATTGACGGCGTGCTCCGCCGCATCCTGGCTGTCGTCAAAATGCGTGATAGCCAGCACGGCAAAGATATCCGTGAATTTGAGATTACCGGGAAGGGGATCAGATTGACCGATACACGCCTCAACGAATATCGTGCGCTGATCACTGGCATTCCGGCGTATTGGAGAGCCGGGAGCCAATCGAAAGAGCCATGACAGAGCCGGAGCCCCAGAAAGATTCTTCGCGGGTCGTTCTTCCACCGGAACTTCGCCACTCCCTCATGGAGCGTTCCCCGGTGCCCATGGCCGAACTCAAGGGCGCCCAACACATCGTCCACTATGGCAACGCTGCCTTCTGCCTTTTGGTTGGAAAGGACCGGGATGCTCTTTTGGGAAGGCCTTTCAGCGAAAGTATTCAGGAAGGGGACCACTGTCTTACTGTCTTGGATCGCGTCTACCGCACGGGAACATCTGAAACGCACACCGAGTCAGAGCAGACAGAACCCCATCCGGTCTATTGGTCGTATGCAATGTGGCCCGTGCTGGATACCCATGAACGACCGGTGGGCGTCATGATGCAAGTCACCGAGACGACGCTATTTCATCAGCAGGCCACGGCGATGAATCAGGAGTTATTGCTCTCATCCGTACGCCAGCATGAACGCACGGAGGTCTCGGTCAAGCTGAACGATGAGCTGGAACAACGTGTGTCCGAACGCACGAAAGCCCTGGGGCAATCGGAGAATCGCCTTCGCCTGCTGGCGACGGAGCTGAACCTCGCGGAACAGCGTGAACGCAAGCGATTAGCGACCGAGTTACATGATTATCTAGCGCAACTGCTGGTCCTCTGCCGGATGACGCTCACGCAAGCAAGACGGACCGGCCTCCCGTCCAATAGCGAAGCCCTGGTCAACCAAACAGAGGAAACCTTGGGGATGGCCCTGACGTACTGCCGAACCTTGATGGCCGAGTTAAGTCCACCGGTACTACAGGAGCGAGGATTGCCCGCCGGTCTCACGTGGTTGATCGACAATATGAAGCGACACGAGTTGACTGTTACCCTCGACGTGAAGTATGGAGGCGACCTGCCACTGACTCAAGATCGCGCCGTACTCTTGTTCCAATCAGTCCGGGAGTTACTGATCAACGTCGCAAAACATGGCATGGTGAAGCGGGCCACTGTTCAGATGACGTACGAAGGTGGATTGCTGCGCCTGGCCGTGCACGATGACAACGGGTTTGATCTGTCTGCAGCTGCTCTCTCCGAAAGTCCCTCCCCGCTGTCCTCGAAGTTTGGGCTGTTCAGCATCCGGGAACGAATGAAGGCGATGGGTGGCAGTTTCGATCTTCAATCAGAGCCGGGGGAGGGCACCACCGCGACGCTCACTTTGCCCGTCACAATGCGAACTGAAGTCGCGGGTATGAAAAGCGAGACGATAGAGAAGACGATCGATCATCAGCCGCCACCTAGCAACTCTTTTTCTGATCGCCGCATCCTCGGGAGTCAGTCCTCAGCATCAGAAACGCACGCGCCGATTCGCCTTCTTCTCGTGGACGATCAGCCCCTCATGCGGGAAGGCCTGCGAAGCATTGTGTCTGCCTATAAGCATTTGGAAGTGGTGGGCGAAGCGGGCGATGGACTCGCAGCTGTAGAACTCGCTCAGGAACTCCACCCCGATGTGGTCGTGATGGATATTAACATGCCGAAGATGGACGGCATCGAAGCGACAAAGCGCATCAAAGCACATCAACCACATATTGTGATTATCGGCTTATCGGTCCTATCATCACCGGATACGGGCCCAAGAATGAAAGCGGCGGGCGCGGCTGCCTATCTGACCAAAGAGAGTGCGGGAGATGCGCTGTGCCACGCTATCGACAAGGCCGTATCCTGCAAGAGGAAAACGACTCCGCCAGGCCTGTTCACATAACGTCTGATTACGACTTCGCAAACATAGGGCAATTATGCTCTTCATGGATAGAAATAGCCTTATTTCGCTGTTACTTCAGCTAGGAATACCTCTTCCTCCATTTTCCTAGTGTCGCATTCCTCAAAAGAGTCCCATGAGCATGACGGGGGCAGGGTGCGCCCATCATGCGAAGCTGTGGTGTATGAAGAAATTAGGAGGCGAGTGAACCCTGACATAAGTTGCTCACTTTATTCAAAGGGTAGCTTTGTTGAGTAGGTTGGAGATCGAAGAAAACTCCCCGCGGAGGTCCTATGCCGCAGAGCAACAGTTCCCAAAAACTATGCTTTCAATTATGGAAGGAAGGGAAACCGGTCAGTGAGACTCAACGCTCGACGACCGCGAGGGACCAATTGCTTCCGACAGCCAATTATTGCTAGAGCTTTTGAGCACCGACAAAGGCAGCCATCATCTCCAGACCTGACCACACACCTATTTGCCGCCAGCTTTAGGGGCGCTACCCGATGACCCCGTGCTATTCGAGCCTGATCCGGAACTAAACGTTGTTTCTCCCATCTTCACTGCGGGTGTGGTGTCCGTCGACCCCTTGATCGTCGTCTTACCCGTTTTCATATCGGGCATGTCTGCCGGTCCACCGAGAATAATGAGACCATTGATCCGCCCTCCCTGGCCCACTGATTCAGAATGAGGCTGGATGGAGCCGTCCGACCCAAGGTCTGCGTACACACCAGCCAGACTTTTTGATTCACTTTTCAAGGTGCTCTCGGCGGGGGTATCCCCTATAGGTGGGTCGATCATTAGGGAACAGCCCGTGTTAAAAAGAATCACGCTCATCATGACGATAGAGGCGCCCATGTGTCGAATCGTCATAATCCTCTCTCTTTATGTGCTGATTTACAGCGCTGAACGCCTCGGCTCGCGGACCATGTCTTGTGATCGTTTGGTCACTACTTTAGCCGTACGTCCGGCATCCTTCACCGTCTCCTGTCCTTGTTTTGCAAATTCACTGGTCGACTGTCCGGCATCCCCAAGGATCTCTTCTCCCACGTCATATGTCTCTTCAGCCCAATCCAGTAAATCATCCTTCACGCGATTGGCATAGTTGCACAGCATGCCACGCAGCTCGGTGCCCGATTGAGGCGCAAACAGCAGCGTAACACCAGTTCCAATCAATGCCCCAGCTATAAAATAAGACCATCCCATCACGTGCCCAGTACGCTCATAGTAATGGTTTCCGTTGTGCATCATAACGTCCTGTTCGGCGGTTAAAGACAAGGCAGAAAAATCGTGTTTATGCTTGAGTGAACATTACTCATGCAAGTTACTCTCGCCTGGCAGTTGAACGACTAGGTAATGATTGCGATGTGAGATCGGCATTGTCCTGGATCGAATAATGCGTCAGTGTTCGATTGATCGGAACCTTCTGACCAACCTTGAGTAGACAATACTCTAGAAGTTCTAGTTCGATGTGTGTCAGCTCCTCCACTTTGAGGGTACCGTCGAGCAAGCTTTCCGAGACGACCATAAATTGCCGTATCTCGTCGCGTATAATCATGAGGGAGCCGCTCTTTCTACACCGCTGACGGCGATCCTTATGGAAGCATTTCTAGAAGAGCGCCTTAGTTATGCATTCTCAAGGGTATGCTCTGAACTAGCAACTTCCCTAGTTTATGAGGCACCATCCCCGACGGAGATTTCTCTCGTCTCGCCGTTGAAGTTCTGGCGAAAGGAACACCCATGGGAATATCGGTTGGCTTGTTGCCTTCGCATTTAGCTCGTGAGTGTCACCGAGTCCTTCCACATGTCCGGCAGTTCACCCACGATCTCCCTATGCGGCTCCGCTCGTTTCTTGACTGCTTCATAGGACATTTTCAGAGGCGTAGCACCGTGAAGCGTTCCATTCGTTGATGACGCTCGCCCCCCGAGGGCGTATGAACCACTGATTCCAGAATGAGGGCGATCACCAGTGGGCAACCTTTAGTGGGCATGATTATCATCTGTCCGAGTAGTGACAGCGGTGCATGCTGATCTGCCGGGAGTCTCACGCCTCCAACTTTTTCGGTTTTGTGTTGCCCGCATCTATCACTATGCCCCTCAAGCGCTTTTAGGATTTGATTCAAACGGCTTAGGTACAACGTGTTCAAAAACACCCTCGCTCGTCAACAATTTATTCTATTCGGTGACAGCAGGCGCCTGATCTCACTGGATGCATTTCGCGGGGCGGCGATTGCGGCGATGATTTTGGTAAACAACAGCAGCTTTGGACAAGAGACGTTCGCACCACTGCGACACGCGAAGTGGCACGACTGGACCTTCGCCGATCTTGTGTTTCCGTTTTTTCTTTGGATTGTCGGCCATGGTCCGGGCATATTGAATCCGATTGGGAATTTTGCGCAGTACATCGACAATCTACTCATGTCGGGACATCTGTATGCAAAGGTGTGGGACCCGGAGGGGCTTATCAGCACGCTGCCGGCGATTTCGAATCTCCTGTTCGGCACGCTGTGTGGGACGTTGTTGCAGCGTGAAGGATTGGACGCGCGTGAGAAGACGATTTGGATGTTTGTGTGGGGTCTCGCATTAGTGTCGCTCGCGGTGTTTCTCAATTTCTTCATGCCGGTCAACAAGAAGCTTTGGACGCCGCCCTACGCGTTCCTGACTTCGGGATATGCGGCTCTCACATTTGCGTGCTGTTACTGGTTCATCGATGTGTCGAGGTGGAAAGACTGGCGCGGGTTGCTGGCGATTTATGGGGCGAACCCGATTTCGATCTATGTGATGTCCGTGTTGTTTGCCAAGCTGCTCTCGTTGATCGGCGTTAGTACATTGCTGTACAGATCGTTTTTTGAGGTGATTGCCACGCCGAAGTTGGCGTCGCTGCTCTATGCAATGATGCACGTTTCGATGATGTATCTGGCGGCGTGGTTCTTATATAAGCACCGGTTGTTTCTTCGGCTCTAAATGATGAGAGGCCATTTAGGACTCTCCCAAAATGAGGCTCTCTAGGTAGCTCGGTTACATTTCCACGAAAACCTCCTCTTGCACCACCTTGATCTCTAATTCCCTTTATGGCCTAGTGCCCGCAGCGAATGGCCTCATCCCGTACGTCTGTTTTTCTGCTTCAGAAAGATTCCGAATCTCCAACGCTCTGTGGTAGAACCGCACTGCTTCTCGTATGTCCTGGCGGCACTGAGAGGTATTCAGAGCCTGATACTAATGGTCCTGTGAGGGGTGTCGTCGCGCATGTCTAAGGATGATTGTGTGGTCTGTGTCCTGATTGAAGAGTCCGCAGCCGCGCTCGAACGCTGGACCCAGAAGCATGGATCTTCTGAGGGAATCGAGCCGCTGCATCAACATGCAGACCCAACAGACTGTGCCTATTGGCGTGCCGGGTATCTCAAAGCGTTACAAGACATCCTATCCCTAATAGCCAGCCGAGAGGAACCGGGTAAGAAATTCGGGGCCTACAGTTTATTCCACTAGGGCGAGCGTTATCCGACGGACAAGAACACGGGCGTTTGATAGTCCTGAAGCTGTGCAAGGAAGATCCAACTCACTACGCCGCATAGCGACTTCATTCCATACCAATTACCATTTCCTACTGTGCTGCAAACGATCGGAGCATCCGGCCAATCCGAAAATGAAGCCCATACGACCGCACTCGAGGTTGTACAACAATTGGTTGGTGATCACTACCTTTAAAAGCCTTGATTTTACATAATGGGCTGAGTGCTTTTTAATGGAGGACCGCAGGTGGATAACATCGTCCAGGTGAATCAGGACCTCTATCTCAACATTGTTGAGGCAGTGAAGATCGAGGCTCATGGTAAGAGCTTTCGCATCTCTATCAGAAACGGCAATGGGTCCCTCACGGAGTATTATTGCCATCCCGAAGCACCGGGGTACGAGAAACTGAAAATCCTCTTAACGAAAGCCAAATAGGACGTGCCATGCACGTCGAGATCAATATGAGCGACGATCGCATAGCATTAGACCTGGAAAAGAGACGAATCATACAAGATTCCCTTGAGAATCTGTTCCATGATGTCAAGATTGGGGGAGACTTCCTCACGCTCTTCGTCTTCAACAACGGCAAGGACAGTTGGCAATTGCAGTTCAATCGGGAGTTCTTGGACGATCTGCGCACCATAAGGAAACTTCAGCTCTATATGGAGAACACCGTTATCCCCGCTGTCCTAGCAAACCCAGCAATGCGAATTCGAATAGGTTCCGATGGAGGAATCACCATCGCCGAGAAACTGTCCTAAATTGCCTCATAGATCCAGCCCAACCTCCGGACTTCTCCTTGAGGTTTTTCTCTAATTGTCTAGAAATATTACGTACGCTTAAAATTTGTTGGCCTGGCGGAGGAGTCTTCAAGGACAACCGGGTTCTTTTCCTCACTGAACAGAGCACGGACCGCAACCGATGATGGGAGTGACTTGGTCCTAGGGCACGGAGGGAGCCATGGAGACCGGCTACAAAGGAAGAACCATCACGACGACGGCGGCTGTCGAGGGGCCCGGCAGCTGGACCGTTGAAACGCGGGTATGGCCGGCGCCGGAGGATGGGTCTGACCATCCCAAGACGTTACCGACCCTCGCCATCACTGCGCGATCCGAGGATGAAGCCCATGTGAGAGCCATCGAGGCTGGGAAGGCGTGGATTGATTCCAACTGGAAGCACTTCGGACCCGTGCCTGACGACAGTTTTCATTTACGTGCCTAGCGTCCTTTACCCGCAGCACCACCCCTGCGTGTGTATTTCTCACCTCACCGTTTCCTTTTCTTCTGGTGCTGCCTAAGGGGTATGGAACCGTAACCCACAACATGGGCAGGGTCCGCCGGCTTGAACTGATGATGCCTTATCGTCCCAGTATAATAATGTAGGAAACTCAGGAAATTCCTGATTGTTGATATGCCCTTCTGAGGCCTAATGTCTAACAGCCTGGATGGCCTAATCGCTCCTCCTAATCGCCCCTCATTGTGCAGGAGGATGTTCGTTCATGGAATCGATACGTGACGAGATCCGGCAATTTGCTGTCGCTTCGGAACGCTTGATCATCATCGGCACGAACCCTGACGATCTTAGTAAAAGAGAGCGAGAGACCATTCAACATTACCTCGCTATGCTTGCCGCGAAGTTTCCAGCTGTCTTAGGAGACGAATCTCCAACCTCTTCGTCTTGACGTGATCTTAGCGTTTTCTTCCGCCTGCTTGATCGTCGGCGCAATCGGCTGCCTTCCCTTTTCCCCTGACCGCTTATTGGTCATATTCCCTCCCTAGGGTATGTCCGAGCACAATTCCCACTCGGAGTCCGCTAATCTCATGGAATCTACGGATGTGTAACCTTCGGTCCAGATATCTATGGCTGTGCAACGCAAACCAGATTCCGTCAACACCAGGAGACGATCATTCCAGCCCGTTCGCGTGCTCGTGGTCGAGAACCATCGTCTCATCCGCCAGGAATTGCGGGACATGGTCAATTCCTCCGGTGAGTTCAGGGTTGTCGGCGAAGCAGAGAACGGGGAATTGGCCTGCGTGCTGGCGCAACAACTACAGCCAGATGTCATCCTCATGGATCGTGACATGCCCAGGATGAATGGCCTCGATGCCACGCGGTGGATCAAAACGACGCAGCCCCAGGTGATCATTATCGGGCTCTCAGTCTACCCAAGTGGCGCAGTCGCTCGTGACATGAAGGCCGCAGGCGCGTCGGCCTACCTGACGAAGGAAGCCTCGCCGGAGGACTTCTACCAGGCCATCCATTCCGCGCTCTTTAGGTAAAGCAGACTTCATCCTCTCTCGCCGCGTCTCACATATGTGAGAACATTCCTGGCCCTGGTCATGAACCCGTAGCTATGGTTCCGCGCCTTGCAGGTCGTGACGTCCAGCTGGGCATCTCGTTCCCCTAAGGGCCTTCCTAGTACGAAACCCAATCGCAGTCCGTCATGATGAACCAAGGCCATGTCATGCATGGTCGCCATGCATACTGGTCACCATGTCAATCCTTAGGCATCTCAGCATATGGAGGGCGCCATGTCTCATCCCATCGTATCGATCGTATGTGGAATTGCTGTAGTCGTTTCAACATCCTGGGCCATGGCCGCCCCGGACGTTCCCCCACAAACCACCGAAGCCTTCCTGCAAAAAGCCGCTGCTGGTCAGCAGCAGCACATCGACCTGGGTCAGATCGCTACACAGAAAGCCGAGAGTGAGCAGGTTAAACAGTTCGGCGCCCGGATGGTGGCTGATCATCAGAAGGCTCGGAAAGACGTTGAGCGTCTGGCCTCGAACGGAGGACTGCAGCTCGTAAACCAGTCGAGCGACTCGCTGACAGGGATGAAAGCTGAGCTCGATGCGGCGTCAGGCAAGGGGTTTGATCGCGCCTATATCACCCTGATGTTGCGGGAACATGCTAAGGAAATGAAGGAGCTCGAAAAACGTGCAGGCCAGGAGAAGAATCAAGAGGTTCGCCAATGGGTGGCTGACGCCGTACCCGTGGTGAAAGATCACCTCGCCCAGGCGAAAACCATCGCTTCTTCCCTGGGCGTTCCCGAAGAACACCTCGCAAAATAGCTGGGGCCTCAAGCGCCTGCCTCTCTTGCTGGGTTATGAAGGTGGATCAGCCGGAGGATTAACCGTTTTGAAGCATACGGTTACCAAGATGCCGACGCCCAAGAGGTGGCTAAATCCACGGATCGGCGTCACCCTCAAGTTCTGCAATGAACAAGTCCGCTTTCCTGGGAGGACGCAGTCATGCCTGCTAAGAAGCCATCCAAGCGCGACGCCAATAAGAGACACACGTGGAGGGCCTCCAGAGGCCCTGCTGTAAAGTCAGGAAACAAGCCGTTCCTCGATACAAGCCGCATACCTTGGTTTCCTATCATCCCAAAGACCGAAATGGACGCCTCGCCGTGACCCCTTAAGAATTTGAGTAACAAATGAAGCCGCGTACGGATGAACTGTTTGGAGAGAACTCGAGGGACGAGGTCAGATATGAATCGCGCCTGCCGTGCATTTGGGTGTCGAGGCATTGCTCCATCGGCCTTCCTATGCTCTTTCCTAGTAGGACGCCGGTCCGAAGTCGATTACGTTGAACAAGGATTATTCACAAAAGGAGGTCCCTATGGCAGGCAAAACAGCAGTCGTACCCGGCGTGATTGAGATGTTGAAAGAGGACCATGAGAAGGTGAAAGGGCTGTTCGAGGAGTTCGAATCGGTGGAAGGGAAGGAGCAAGCAGACATTGCCGCCACCACGATTATGGAACTCGAGGTCCATGCCGATTTGGAGGAGAAGCTCATCTACCCGGCAATTCGTGAGGCCATCGACGATGACGAACAAATGAACGAGGCGATCGAAGAGCACCATCTCGTTCACGTTCTCATCAAGGAGCTGAAGAAGCTCAAACCGAAGGATGAAGCCTTTCAAGCCAAATTTAAGGTCTTGGGTGAGCTAGTGAAGCATCATGTCGAGGAAGAAGAAGGGGAAATGTTCCCAAAGGCACAGGAAGCCGAGCTCGACTGGGAAGCACTAGAGATGGCGGTGATGAAGCGCAAGGACACCGTGGTGAACAAGTTTACTAGGGGCAAGAAGCCCTTTGCCAAAGCCTAGTTACTCTAGGGCCGCTTTTCTCGAAACCATGAGAGAGAAGCGGCCCTTCCTACCGCTCCGTCACACGAGTACATACCTGGCTGATCGAACGACCGATTAAATTGGTGTCGGCGGAAGACAAGACCTATGTCAACCGTTCGATCCAGCGGACCTCTTAACGAACCGAACACCTACATCGAGGTCTTGGCAAACCGGAAAAGTGTGAAGACTCGTCCTGAACATTCGATGTGAATGAACTCCATTCCTCCTTCCTGCCAGGACAACCACCCTCATGCCTTTCAAGCCTGACGTTTGGCAGAGGCTCTCGGCTCACAGAGCTATGAAAAGATTACGCAAGCCGTTCAGCTTCCTCGATCTGGTCCTGGAAGGGCCATAGTTACAACTATATGGTCGATCTGTTGGGCAAGGTCAAAGTCGCGCGCACTGATACCGCCCACATCGTGCGTCGATAAGTGCACCTTCACGGTGTCATAGACGTTGAACCACTCCGGATGATGAGCAGCAGCCTCTGCTGCTTGCGCCACCTTTGTCATGAAGGCGAACGCCGTGACAAAATCTTTAAATTTATACTCCCTGTAGAGCTTTCCGTGATCTAAGGACCAATCGTTCAGGTTGTTTAAGCGATCTCTGATCTCCGGATCTGACAATTTCCGTACCGCTGTCATAGAAACCTCCATGAACTTCCAAGTGCCTGTGCGATCTCCCGATCATGAGCGTCTCAGGATCATTGTAGGCAAAGCTGGATAGATAGGCGTCTAGCCGAAACCCCTGATGCTTTTGAGTGGGCATAGGCTCTTGCGAAGCGTAAGACAGGCCTCAACGATGGTGCATATCCATGCCCAACCATCCGTTCAAGCAATGGCAATTCTCCAACACGGTAGAGATTGGCATTTCGGATGGCATTGTCCGTATGTGCACGGCTCCTTGATTCGTCCTCGGCGCAACGCATACATGAGCGCCTGCATCGTCAGCGGCGCATTCCCTTCTGCCCGATTGTTGACGGCAAAAAGAAAGCTCCGTCCTCTTTCAAGAACGGAGCTTGTCGAACAGCGCAATGTTTAGATCATGTCTTCGATAACGTTTCCGTCATCGGCTCACAACATTTCCACTGCTCTGTTCTATGATCATGCTATCGTCTGCCTGTCTCGATCGGTACTGGGAGGGCCCCTTGGTTTCTCTGGTAGTACCGTGCGCTCTCTTCACAATTAGTCAATACAGTCAATTCGCCCGCTGCAACGTCGTCGTATGGCCTTGATCCGTCACATACGCTTTGACCAGGTCGCCCGGCAGGACTTTGTCGAGCTTTGTGCTCTTGTCGACATGAATCTTTCGGTTGATACCATCCTCATCTCTTATGAAGTAATACTCTCCCTCGATCTTCATTAACGTCCCCTTGATCGCATCTTTCGTCAGTCGCTCTTTAATGGTGGGACTGGCTTCTTTCTCCGTCATAGGATCCGCTGCGTAAGTTACCCCGATTCCGGAGCCCAATAGTCCAACCACAAGCATCGATAGGAGTGCTGTTTTCATAGAACCTCCGTATATTGTTTTTCAGGCGAGTGTCATAACGAAACCTCTGAGAGCGCGTTCTTATTCGCTCAGCTCACATTCCCTCGCCAGGCACCGGTTGCTTGTCCACGCGACTCGATGAATTCCTTGAATCGCTTCAGGTCCCCTTCCACTCGCTGAGACACCACGCCCACGGCATCACCCGTTTTCTCGACCACCCCGTGGGGCTCATATTCGATGCGCAGGTTGATCTTCGACTTCCCCTCCGTGACTGGAGAAAAGATGACGATCCCTTCGTTCTTTGCTCCTTGTTGACTCCGCCACGCGATCCGTTGATCAGGTACCTGCTCGGTGATCACGGCATCCCATTCTTCCTGCTTTCCGCCAATACTGGCTTTCCAGTGCAGATGTTTGTCGTCGATCTGCCGGACTTGCTCGACCCCCTCCATGAACCGAGGAAAGTCCTCAAACTGGGTCCATTGATTATAGGCGGTCCGAACCGGAACATTCAGGTCAATGGATTTTTCTATGACAGACATCGTGAACGTCCTCCTGGTTTGATTATTATTGGATCAGATTACCGCTTGCTGCTCGGGTGATCCCCTTCATAACCGGGCGCGCCGCCGGGCGGAAGTGCCCTGGTCCCACTTGGACCACCACCCCCTACTTCGGATTCACCCATCGGACCCGCAGCGGTGGGGCGGTCGGTGCCTCCCGCGTCGGGAGCCATACCTTGCGGTTTTGGTTGCCTCCGAACCTTGTTGATCTCCTCCATATAGGTGGACGTGTCCGGAGACTTGTCTGTAGCCTGTGCCGCGTTGGTCGAGGGTTGCAGCTCCTCTTTCGTCGCATTCAATGTCAGCTGTCCCCCGCTTTGCTTGAATTGGCTCCATTGCAGCGGCAGTTGGTGTTTGGTGCCTTCTACCTCGAGGACCGCATATTCGACCCTTCCGGTCTTGGTATCCTTCAACAGTTTTTCGATCGTGCCCAGCGTCTCTCCTTTGGTGTTTTTGACCACCTGATCAAGCGCACTGCCCTTTTCATCGACTAAGGCACCGCGTGGGACTGGCACCACATCGTATTCCCCAACATTCCCTTGTTTTCCGGCCGTCATGTCAGTCGCCTGCTTTTCCATACGAGATTGCGGCGGCTTTGGTTTTGGATCCCCTTCCGCAAAGACCCAATTTGGCACGATCACCATCACGGTCACCGCCGTCATATAGTGCAGCATGTTGCGTATTTTCATCACCCTCTCCTTCCTGTTGTGGCACATGTTGAATGTCGAGCAAACAGACTTCCTTTCACGTTAGCGTCTGTTCTGGTTAAGCGGTTCAACCTCTATTGACCCTTTGCCGGTGTTGCTCTTCCTCGAATCTGGGATGCATCCCGATCCGTCCAGCGTTGCTTCACTGCCTTGTTTCGGTACTGCGCTCTTGGAGACTCCATAATCTGACCCCGTCTTGCTTGCTGGTTATACCGTAGCCTAGCCTCAAGGATTTCAATACTGGGAAAAGACATGGCGGAGCGGGAAGATCGATAATGTGCGACGACTCAGGTCTCGGGAAACATCTAGTCTGTGTTGTTGGCTTTCGAGTGATCCTCTTGTCGAATTGCTCACCGTTGCACCTACATTCCGACAGTCCAGCCGCGAGGAGCCGGCGTTGCACCATCAGCAACCGGTCGGTCATCGTGGATATATTGATGCCGGACACGAGGTGCGCGTAAAGAGGGGCCCGCATACTAGGGTGAGTCCTAGCACCTCACTCATCCTTAGAAAGGTATCAGTAGAGAGAGTTGACTGAAACGCACTTCCGATACGCATTCCATGATCGTTGCTCCTTACTCTTCTCGACTCATCGCCTTCATGACCCTGACCGTATTTTCCGCCGCTGGATGTTCTTCGCTGATTCCATCCACTCAACGAGGCGTGGCCACGGAATACAACCAGCATTGTGGACCGGAAGAGGCCAAGACACGTCCGAATCGGCCTCCGGTTCACGTCAAACCCACGGTGCGCGTGGAGCCATCCGAACGGGTCAAGGAGCAGATAAGTCCGGTTGCGCGTCGAATCGCCGAGACCATCGAGGCAGTGCCCCTCCTAAATGCGCTCCTGGATACTGAGACGCCCCGGTCCACGTTGAATGTGGTTATTCGTCGCTTACAGCTGATGGAGCAGATTCAACTGGCCATGCTCGAGGTGAATTCGGCCACCGCGGAAATCGTCTGCGAACGAGATCGAGCCGACCAGTTGGCGGACCGCATTGACGAAGTCGATGGGAGGCGGGTGAAACAGCTCACCATTGCGTCCATTGTCGTAGGAGGAATCGCCGGCATTGTCACCGGCGGAATAGGCGTTGCCGCCGGTGCGATGGTGGGCGCAGATGCCGCCACGCTGGGAGGAGGGGTGCTCGCCTCGTGGTTCGGCGTCTCCGCCCTCTTTATTCAATCCGAAGTGGACTTCCAACACGAGCGCAATATCCTCCGAGAACTCTGGGAGGATCCCGACAAGCCCCAGATCTTTTCCCCGATTCTATGGCGGTATCTCCATCGGTCGCCGACTGCCCACGATGCCTCGCCCCGCACGCAAGTGGTCAATGGCTGGCGCCAGAAAGGACGGTTGGGGGAGCGGGATTCTCAAGACGAAGCACACCGACGTCTCCTGTTTTTCAGCGCAGGCGGTCACTATTCAGCTCCTGAGCTGCGGGCGCGGGCCTCCATGCTAGAAACCCTTGAGGCTTCGTTGCGCCTCATTGACGAAGAGCTTGAGGTCCTGATTCGAGAGATGACTGTGAAGGCCGGATGGGAATCTGAGCTCCGCAGAATCGAAGGCGAGACAGATAACCAGGGGATGAACCCTTGACCCGCGCGCGTTCCTCGGAACTCTGACTCTCCTCAAAAAGGTACTCAAAGCGCTCGGACCGGGCGTGGTAACAGGGGCCTCCGATGATGATCCCTCAGGCATCGGGACCTATGCCATGGCTGGGACGTCCTTCGGGTATGCGACACTCCGGACCGCCTGGTTGACCATTCCATTAGTGGCGTCCATTCAGTTCACGTGCACAAAAATTGGGATGGTGAGTGGACACGGGATCGCGGGGGTATTGCGGGATCATTATCCTCGAGCCCTTCTCTCTACCATCGTCGAGGCCTTGATGGTCGCCAATACTCTCAACGCGGGGACGGATATTCTCGCATCGCCGCAGGGATTAATCTCCTCCTTCTGGTCCCACTCTGGACCCTCGTCATTCCCATCGGCCTCACCATTGTAACCATCCAAATTGTAGGCTCCTATGAGGTGATCACGAAGATTACCGGCACAGCGGCCGAGACTATATTTTGGCCAGTCCAAGGGTTCTGGAACTGGGCGATGTTACGGATGAGGAAGCGGAGGCCTTCAGGAACATATCCAAGCGGCTTCCCGCACTGTTCGGTAAAGACCAGGACGATCCGAGTGATTAGCCTATCGTGATGTAAGGCCGACTGCCACGGGGCGGTGGACCTTAGGAGTATTCCTAGCCTAAAATGAGACACTTTGAGATTATTCTTGCGTATCCAAGGATGCTTGGTGGTTTGTGTCCTACGAGAAACCGAGAAGTAAATCCGGGACGTACTGTTTGTTCTGCTTAGTGCGAGAATTATTCGATAGACATGAGGAAACCGGCTTAGACCGGCTGTTTAACATGTCCCAGGCAGGTCTAACCCACTAAGCTTCGTAGTGAGCCACTCGATGGCCGAACGATCCTGCCCACTCTGGGTTCATCAACTCCTTCTCGGCGACACAACACAGGATTTAGAGACATCCACGTATGACGTAGGAGGGTACCCCCATGCCTGCCAGTGGTATTCGTGGCATTCATGACATTCCCTTGGGATCGCATCTCTGTCTGTTCTATCGGCGGCCCACAGAATTTCTGCGAGTTACTGCTTCCTTTCTGAAGGCCGGTTTAGCGGAACGCGAGTTGTGCGTCTGGGTGCTTCCGCCCCCGTTGACCGTCCTGGTGGCCCTTGATGAACTGTCCAATCACGGCCTTCACGGTCCAGCGCTGCAAGCCGAGAAGCAGCTGCACATCTCGTCTGCGGAAGACTGGTACGGTGATGGCGCCTTCGATGTGGATGATTCCCTGGATCGGCTGACCGCCTTACCGGCCATGGCTCGCCAACTCGGCTATACGGGGGTTCGTGCCGTGGGCGGACCGGGACAGTTTCTGTCTGAAGAGCGTCGCCAGGCCTTTATGCGCTACGAGCGCCATGCGACCGCAGTCATCGCCGAACATCCCTTCATCGGATTATGTTGTTATGCCTCAATCCGGTGTTTAGCGACAGATATGTTCGACATCATGTGCGCCCATCCCCGGGCCTTGCTTCGCACGCACGGTGGATGGGCCAGCATCTGAGCGGAAGCGTGAATTTGTACTCTACGCGTAGACCACTGACCAATCTGTGGCAGAACTATCTACTCGCTCAGCTATGATCAGGTTTCAGACTCTCAAGGAATGCTTCCGATCCTGGTGTGCGATACAGCGGCATCCCGTTCTTACCATTGCCGATTGCCATCACAAACTCTCCAATTCGAATTGAAGAGTAACCCCTCAACTTTAGCTCTGATATCGGAGATACGCACGGGCTTATCAAAATAGGCGCTTGCCCCGGCCTGCATTACATTGTCTCTCACTTGAGCTCCGCCGAAAGCCGTCATGACAAGAATGGGACACTGCGGAGCGATTCTGTGTAATCGTGAAATATAGTCCGTTGCTCCTGCGGGCAGGTGGAGGTCCGTCAAGATAATATCGGGAGGCGTTTCCAGCACCGCACGAAGGGCCTCCTCGCCATCCTGGGCTTCGCGAATCCGATAACCTGCGCTCCAGAATTCATCATGGAGCAGATGGCGCATGTCTCGATCACACTCAACTATCAACACAGTCGTTGTGTTAGCCATAATCGTCGCTTCCCGTGAACAAAACCTAGTCGCTGCAAATATACCGACGTTCGCAATTCACATAAGTGAGCTGCAGCAAGAGGAGTGCCACTGCAATTCGAGTGTGTTTCAGAGGAAAATGGCAGAAGAATCGTTGAAGCCGATCATTGTGGGGGCCTTTTGCAACAGAGGTGTAGATAGGCCTGTAGCACTAGTTCCAGGAATTGGCGTGACGCATATCAATGGTTATGACTACAGGAGTGTGCTCTGACAACCTACCAAGACCTTAGCTGGCCATGGCTTTGTTCGTTGCTTTCTTGATCCAGCGGGTGGAGAAGGGAAGATTGCCTCACTGCGTTTGCCCCTGACGGGTGATCAAGGGTCAGAAGCCGCGGGTCACCCGTTCGATCCGGATCACCGTTGGATCACGGAATCGATGAGATTTTTTACTTTTTGCAGGGCAGCTACTTCTGATTCTTGGCAAGTCGTGAAGGCGCCATCAGGATAGTTCGTGATGTAGGCCGATTGTATCGGCGAGAAACGAATGAATACATAATGACAACGCCATGTTCCATCCTCGCCCTGCTGAGGAACCAACGAAATCATGCGTCCCTTATACTCATGCGTGGTTGGTGGGTCGATCCGTTCACCACTCATAGGCCCTCTTCATCTTCTGCCCTTTAGATGGTGCGCTCCTAGCCACCGTCCCTAATCATGCCGCATCCCCACCCCCCTAACTGTCTCTCCACGCCTCCTGGCAAGGAACACCGGCGTATTTGCTAAATTGTATGATCGGGTGTTCAGCCTCTTTATTGTGCTCGTAACTTCCCTGGTTCGTGCGAGACTTGATTTACACGACCCACCAGTAGAGTTTCCGGCGAAGGACGGCCAGCGAGGAGATGTTCACGGGTACTATGGCAAATAGAGGCGCATCCTAACTCGGTTTGCAGTCAGCCGAAGCATGCTCGGTTCGGCGATCGGTTCCTCTATTCGCTCGAATCCACAGGGCATGATTCTGAGTATCGACATTGGCAGAAATGCGGTCTCCTTGATTAATGGGAGGCTTGTCCGTTGCTTCATCGGTCTGCACGCTCACTTCTTTTCCGCTCTCATCCTTGAGCACATAAGTTGGGCCGTCCACACGTAGTACCTCACCAGATATCAGATGGCTTCCCCACATGGCGCTTTGTTCGGCTCGCATTGCATTTTGCCCAGGTGGTATGTCGCATGGGCCACTGATAATCTTGTCTCCTCGCGAACCCATGCAACCAATCTGTAGGATTGTGGCTAGTCCCAGGAACAATACGCTTCTGGCTCGAATATCTCTTGGAATGGAAATCATGATGCCTCCTCGTTGTCTAGATCTTCTACACTAGTGTACAGGCATAGAGGCCTATGCATGACCTGGGCACCTTCCTAGTCTTGGCATACATGACATCCGGCAATCTCATGCCGATTGCGTCATGAATCGGGACACCCCGTCACGTGGCTTAACGTTGAGACTCATGTGTCGTGTGCGTTTCGGAGAGCAAAAGGAGGGCCGCTATAGTCCTTCCCAAACCTGACAACTGCCATGATGCTGACTTGGAAACGGTCCGAATACTGAGAGGTGACGCGATGAAACGGCTATAAACTCACGCGATTCGCGTCGATAGGTTGGAAAGATGGTCGTGAGATTAACGCCCCCATTGGACGTGGTTTCAAGAAAAGAAAGAGATCCAGTGGTTAGAAGAAGGCTAACGTCTGATGACCCTAGATTGCCTAACAATCGAGCATGGTGGCTCTGAATATCAATGCTATCGAAATGAAGGAGAAAATCCTTTTCAGGTTCAGTCTTGATCGTCACATTGCCGTCCTCCCAATAGGTTTGGGACACAATGGAAAATTTACATTTCAATGAATGTGTTTCCAGCAATTTGTGGAAAACCTCATCCTCAGCCGCCCACCCAAGAGTCGCGCATAGTGGGACAGCTAGGATAACGCTGTAGGACATTCGCTTTAGGATATCTCGAATCATGACATTTCTCCTCCCCTCTGCAGGGGAATGATTCTATTCGGATGGATGGCGCTGGAAAAGAGCGACCTACAGAATGCAAGCTTACAGGGGAAGCTCATATTCACATCTCCCCAACACATTCTTTCCTCTATTCACTCTATAGCACTGTACGACAAAGAGGAAGTAGGCCAGAGGAAGACATCCAAATCGGGGAACCGCTTCTCGACTGGAAATGTCGGAACGTTGCTTCATGGTACGAAGCAGTGATTGAGTATCTCGGACCTTCCTTGCTCGGAGTGAGGAGCCGGTCTAAAGCCCGTTTCTTGTGAATACCTCCACTGCTGCCGCCATATCGAAGAGAGAACTTCCTCCTCAATACTCACAACCTAGGAAATCCACTGTATTGTGAAGGGCTAACGAGTAAAAGGGTAGCGCATTTCACAGGCCGATGGCGTGACACATACTCTTACTCGCATTCCACTTTTACTTCTCAGGCAAGTTCCTCACCGAGGGACAGTCCTAGTGGTATGACACTCTCCACTAGCCATAGTGGGGAATATGAGATCTGATGCCAACCTCGCAAGACAAACCAAGATGTTTGCTCGTATTGCGACGATCTGCTCTCGGACGCTTGGCACCTCCGGTGCTTTTGGCGTCGCGCTCATTGTCGTCGTGACATGGGCCATGACCGGCCCGCTGTTCGCTTTCAGCGACACCTGGCAACTGGTCATCAATACGGGTACCACCATTGTGACGTTTCTCATGGTCTTCCTTATCCAGAATACGCAGAATCGCGATAGTACCGCGACTCAACTGAAGCTGGATGAAGTCATTCGGTGCACGAAAGGGGCACACAATGCCATGCTGGATCTGGAGGAGTTATCCCAGGAAGACATGGATAAAGTGCATGCCCTCTATGAGCAGTTAGCCAGACAGGCTCGAGAGGGTGCAGAACATGGAAAGGTCGCGACAGGAACACCATCGATCCCCGAGGAACGCAACGGAACACGTGGAAGACTGAAGACCGGCAAGTAGATCTGGCCTGAACACTGCGCCAACACGGGACGGCCAAGGTATTCGTCGACGCACATATTTTTATGCCCTCGCTCCATTCCTGTGCACTATTGGCCCCTTCTCTATCTATTCTGGGGCTATTCCCAGGTTCGTACCAGACATCATCCATCTAACATATAGCATCATTGCCCTCAGCACTCAGAAGGAGGTGGCAATGGCGATTGCACCGATCGAAGACCTACTTATGTACCCCGACTACGCCAAACCCATATCCGTTCCATGGGAATCGGGACATCCCCCGATGATTCCCGCAACGGGACAATCAGGTGGGTCATGTTTTGATTGCTGTGTCTGAATGTCATGTTGTTTCTTTGACAATATTTGTAAAACCCTCAACCGACCGAGGCGACGATGACCACACACACCCATGATCGTGTTCGCGCACACACGGCACCGGAAGTTAACCGACGGTTGGATCTTGAGACGCAAAGACGTGTTGAGAAGTATGCCAATAGCACTGCGAAGGAGCTGACTAGCCGAATCAAAGAGCTCGACCGGGAATGGGATATCGAACGCGTGCTTGAGCTGAACGCATCGGCCCTCGCCTTTTCCGGTCTCTGTTTAGGCATCACCCGTAGTCGAAAGTGGCTCATCCTTCCCGGCCTCGTGTTGCCGTTTCTGTTTCAGCACGCTGTGGAGGGGTGGTGTCCGCCGCTTCCCCTTCTGCGTCGCCTTGGAGTCCGCAGCCGAAAGGAAATTGATCGCGAAAAATATACCTTGAAGGCGCTCCGTGGCGACTTTTCAGAATGTGAGGTCTAGCCGATTCCAACCGATGTAGACCTCTTCCCGCGCTATGGCCTTATAATCCCTCAATCGTGTTCGGAGGCTTTCCCTTCGAATAGGTTTCAGTCCTCCCCCATTGCTAACCCCTTCCAGTGTTTTTTCTACAGCAGGATTCGAGGTGCTCGCTTGGACTGTTTGTTGATCATCCCATTGCCAATGGCCAGAGCTCAACCGAGCTGCGTCGTTGGCTCAGCCATTCTTCTTTCTCTCCGTGACACCCTGGCTTCTGATTCGTTTGTAGCGTACAGTGAGAGACTCCATTTGCCGGGAAATCAGCATGCATCCCGTGCTCCAACAAGCCTATGAGAAAGAAATGACGGAAGCGGTCACTCAGTACCACACTGGAGACCTCCAGCTTGCATTTTTCAAACTTGAGCGTGCACATATCTTGGGACAATCCTTTCCTGTAGAACACGCGAGAGCCCACTGGTGGATGCTCAAGGTGGGATGGAGACGCCGGGATTTCGTTGAGATCACCGGTCAGATCCCACGAATCCTGGGAGCGCTGCTTTTCTCACGAATTTGGGTACCGATAGGCAATCCTGGCGGAGCCCGAGTGCCTCCGTTTCAGTCCATGCCCGTTCCTGAAGACCTTCAATCCATATTGAAGCAGTATGGCCGGGACTCTGAGACATGACATGCTCTGGGGAACCGCGCAACGGCCATCTGGAAATTCAGCTGACGCTGTCCGTTATCGGCTCGCACTGCACACACTACTCCTCCCTCAACCCTTCTATGACCGGTTGCCGCGCCGCCCACCGGGCCGGGAAATAGCCTGCCACCAACGTGGCAATTGCTGCGAGAGCCACCGCCTGAACCAGAGCGCCGATGGGGACGATCATTTGAATCGTCCACCCGAAGGATTGCTTGTTGATGACCTTAATGAGTAACAGAGAAAGTAGCCCGCCTCCAATGAGACCTAAGGCAATTCCTACGGCACCGAGGTAGGCCGCCTCCCAGAGCACAAGCTGCCGAATTTGCTCTGAGCTGCCGCCGATGGCCCGTAAGGTCGCAAACTCCCGGCGCCGTTCGAGGATGGACGTGATCAGCGTATTGACGATCCCCAACATCGCGATCACAACGGCGATAGCTTCCAACACATAGGTCAGCAAGAATGTGCGGTCGAAGATTTCGAGAATCTCTTTGCGGAGCTCGGCATTGCTGATCACCAGCGGAGGGAGCCTTCCGGCGGCTTTGCCGCTCAATTGTTCCGTAATTTTCTCTCTCACAGAATCGATGCTCGATCCGGCGCTCAAGTAGACCGGGAATACCGTGATCAATTCATCGTGCCATAAGGACTGATAGAGCGCTCGATCCATGAGGAGCTTGCCCCCGTCGGTCGAATAATCATAAAACACCGCCACGATAGGAAATCGTCTGGCGCCGCTCGGCGTCATGATTCCAAGTGTCGATCCTTCCTGCACGCCCAGCCGGTCGGCCAATACCTCGGAAACAAGGAGACCTCCGATATCGGCAGCCCGATTGAGTTGCTCGGAGGAATCTCCATTCCGTACGAGATACCGGCTCCACTGAGCATGCAACCGCAAATCCCGTGATACGATGGCCACGCGGTGGCCGTTGACCTCCACCCGCACATCACGGTAACTATCCACCGCCGCCACGCCGGGAGTCGCGGACAACACGTCCAACCACGAGGGTGGGAGACTCCGCCCCACGCTGCCGATCTCCGTGCCGCGCAACCACATCGACGGCGCCACGACCAGATCAGCCAGGACTGTATCGGTGACCCATACCTCCACTGTATGTCGAAAACTTCGCACCATGACCAGCACCCCAATCATAATGGCGAGTCCCACCATTAGGGCGGAAACCGTGACTCCGTTGCGGCCAGGATTGCGAGATGCATGCTCCACCGCAATCCCTCTCATGACTCCTCGCGGGCTGAATTCACGCCCCACGTATCGGCGGCGACGGCGCCACCCGGTCACACAGATCGGCGCCAAACAGGCCAGCCCTGCCAGCAAACACAATGTTGCCGTATATCCCAACAGAGGAACCCCGCGAATGGGTCCCGGCCAACTCAACAGTCCTGCGAGAGCGAGCAAGCTCAGTCCAATGATGCCAAGGGTTCCCACCCGCAACTGTTGGCTGGCTTCGTAATCACCGGGAGCTAAGGCGCGCACCGTTGCAGTGCGGCTGGCATCCAAACTAGGACCGATGGCACCGATCATAGAGACCACACAGCCGATGATGATCCCCTCGAGCACGATGTTCCAAAATTGCGCTGTCCAGAGCAGGCCACTCTCGCCGGCGCCCACGGGTACGTAAAGATCCGAGATGGTTCGGCTGAGCAGCGCAATGAGCTCTTGAGCCAATACCATCCCCGCCACGCTTCCGACGGTTCCTCCCAAGAATCCGAACAAGCCGGCTTCCATCAAGAACAGAGCCGCCACCCGCGACTGAGTCATCCCGATGGCCCGATAGATTCCGATCTCGCGTCTCCTCTGCGCAACGGCAAACGCCATCGTGTTGTAAATCAGGAACATCCCGACCAAGAGCCCGACCCAGCTCAGGACCGTCAAATTGAGGCGGAACGCACGCACCATTTGCTCCACTTGCTTCGTCCGGTTCGCGGGCCGTTCGACGGTGAGGTGCGGAGGGAGAACGGTTCGAATCCTTTCGGCCACTTCCTCGACGGACATATTCGTGTCGGTCACGAGATCGATTCGATCCACCTTTCCGACCATGCCGAACGTAATTTGCGCCGCGGCGATATCCATGACGGCCATGCGCTCCCACGACGAGTTCCGGTCTGATTCGCTTCGAAGAATTCCGGCAATCCGACAAGTGAGACGACCTGGCCCGATGAGAAAATCAACGTGGTCATCGACCGACAGATTCCACTCAGTCGCCAGCTTCGCTCCCAAAAACACGGACTGCGGATGGATCATGTCCATCAGCCGGCTTTCCGTCGTCGGCTGGTTTACTCGAAATCCACGTGAATTGAATTCGGCCAGAAGATCGAGCCCTAACACTTGTGTCGCGTGGTCTGGTCGGTCTTCATTCACTCGAACCGCCGTTTGCAGAATGACCGGAGATGCCGAGGTCACACCTGTGACCGTTCGTATACGAGTTATGAACTGTTCATCCAGTCCGGTCTCGTCTCCCGACACTTCCAAAGTGGTCGGACCCGCCACTGTCAGCACCGCCTGTTCGAATGAACGCAGCACATCGACATTGGCGGTCCGCACCGCCACGGAAGCCGACACCCCAAGCGCCACTCCGACGATCGTCAGCAGCGTACGTAACGGCCACTGCCTCAGATGGGAAAGCAGTAGAAGCGCAACAACCTTAGCGAACGTGGGCATTGATTTCGAGGAGAAACGCGGCACGCAGAAATGGCTTCATTTGGTGCCTTGCGAAGGATTGTAGGTCACGATGGCATTTGCATATATCGGCAGTTTCATTTACACGATTTCTCTCGTTTGCTAGACTGCCGACTAACGTCGATAAGGAGTACCGATGGCAAAAAAGCAGGATACCGCGACACTGCAATTCCACCAGGCCGATCGCCGCTTCAAATCCGCGCTCCACATCACTCCCCGCCAGCGTGAGATCCTACGATTGGTCGCGCTCGGCCATACCAACCGGGAGATTGCCACTTCGCTGGACATCAGTGTCCGGACGGTCGAAGTTCATCGCTTCAACCTGATGCGCCGACTCAATGTTCGGAACGTCGCCCAACTCCTGCGTCAGGCACTGCAGCAGAACCTATTACCGCGCAATTTCGGCGCCAAGTAAGCCTACAATTCTTTGAGCCGCCCTCGGCACTCCTGGATCGATTGATATCCCTTTTTCGTCAACACAGCGGCCAGTTCCGCTTCGAGTCGGGCAAAGACATCCAGCCCTTCTTCCACCAGCACCGTGCCGATTTGAACGGCTGACGCGCCGCACAGGAAGTGTTCGAAGGCATCAACACCCTCGACGATCCCGCCGGTGCCGATGATCGGCATCTTCCCCTCAAACAATTTATAGAAGGCCCGGACGTTGGCCAGCGCGACCGGTTTGATCAGTCGCCCTCCTAACCCTCCGAATCCACCTTTCGGCTTAATCACGACGGTTTCACGTTCCGGATCGATCACCACACCGTTGCCGACCGAATTGATCATGTTGAGAAAATCCACTCCACACCGCCCAAGCACCGCACCCATGACCTCATGATGCGCCGGATCAAAGTAGGGGGGCAGCTTGACTCCCATCGGCACCGTAATCTTTCGGCGGACTTTCTGCAGGAGCCGCTCAGACGCTTCCGGGTCGTAGCCGATTTGCGGTTTGCCGGGAATATTCGGACAAGAGAGATTGACCTCGATGAGATCCGGCTTGGCTGCATCGATGACCTCTGCGATCGTGGGGAAATCGTCTTCGCCAAGTCCGGCCACGCTGGCTATGACGGGTTTTCCGAAACTTTTGAGGTGGGGAATTAGTTCGGCATAGGCTTTGTAGCCAAGATTGGGGAGCCCCATCGAATTGATCGATCCTCCTGGAAACCCATAATACCGGGGCTCAGGGTTCCCTTGGCGCGCGTCAATCGTCATGGACTTGGTGACGATAGCTCCTGAACCGGACTTGCCTAACGCCACAAGTTCGTCGCGCGTCACACACAACGCGCCGGCTGCGTTCATGAAACAGCTTGGAAAGGTGACACCGGCTATGGTCGTAGACAGATTCATCACGGAGCGACCAGTTCAGTGGTGCGTTCGGTACGCGAGACCAGCCGTCCATCCCGCATGGTCCACGTATAGTCGGCGGATTGCCCCGCCTGCGAGCTGTGGGTCACCAGCAGAACGGTCTGTCCGCCGGATTCCGCCAATTCCCGAATAAGTGTCATAATGTCCGCTCCCTGATGAGAATCGATATTTCCCGTCGGCTCGTCAGCCAGCAAGAGACGCGGTCGATGCGCCAGCGCTCGCGCGATCGCAATTCGTTGTTGTTCTCCACCGGATAGCTCGGCTGGTCGATGCCGACGACGGTGACTCATTCCAACCTTGTTCAACATTTCGTCCACCCGTTTTTCGATGTCCCCTCCCTGTTCACCTCGCAGCATCAAGGGCAGCGCGACATTCTCTTCAGCCGTCAAGCCGTGAACCAAATGGAAGGCTTGAAAGACGATCCCGATGGTTTCACGCCTGATCTTGGTCCATTCGTAGCTGGTCAGGTTTGTGGTGGATCGTCCATCGAGCACGATCTCTCCAGAAGTCGGCATGTCCAGGCCCGCAACAAGGTTTAGGAGGGTGCTTTTCCCGCATCCGCTGGGCCCTACGAATGCGCAGAACTCACCGTACTGAATCTCCAAATTCACGTCCTGCAAGGCCGTCACTACAGCCTCGCCGCGCGAATAAGTTTTCGAAAGTTGCCTCAGTGTCACCATATCGATGCCGTCTTCTCCAAAGACAGACCGTTCTCCCCAAGCAATTCTTATTCCTATAACACAACGAATCAGAGGGCCACAACCTTGACACAGGAAGGTATTTAACCCTAAATATATATTTGATAATGATCGCGGTCAGTCGATGGCCAGACGAATGTCAGAGTTGGTCATATGTCTCATGCGCCGTGCAATACGGCTTTTCCTACCGATTCATTGCTCGAGCTGTGGTCGCCTGTTGGGAGATGATCCGGTCCCTCACTTTTGTGGGAACTGCTGGAACACGATCTCGCTCATGCCTGCCGCCCGATGCTCTCGTTGCGACCGTCCCTTTCCTTCTGCGATTGCCACGACCTACAGTCCGAACCATGTGTGTCAATCCTGTGCCGAGCGTCCGCCTTCCTATACGAGGGCCTGGACTCTGTATCCCTACAGATCTCCGCTCCAGGATGCCCTCTGCCTCTTTAAGTACCAGGGCAAGGTCTCACTGGCGTCTCCACTTTCCGCACTCATGACCGACCGGCTTCCCCAGCTTGATTTCGTGGATGTGATCATGCCCGTACCCTTACATCGTGACCGACTCCGGCAGCGGGAATTCAATCAGTCCCTGCTGCTCGCCGATCAGATAGGGCGCTATCTGAACATTCCTGTCTCGTACACTAATCTGATCCGAAGCGTTCAGGCTCCGGCCCAGACCACATTGTCTCGGAAGAGCCGACTGAAAAACCTTCGCCGGGCTTTTTCGGTACGACACCCCGATGCAATCGTCAATCGATGCGTTCTGCTCATCGACGACGTTTTCACGACTGGTACGACGGTGAACGAATGTGCGAAGACGTTACGCAGAGCAGGATCTGCCGACGTATTCGTTCTCACCTTGGGGCGAACCGTGGATTCGAATCTCGTCCCTGATCGTATCCTCTCTCGCCACCCCTATCCCTTCTGAGCGATTCGGGGATCCAACTCATGCCCATTTACGAGTACTCATGCCGGACCTGGCTAGGAGCAATTGACCATACCGACGGCCTTTGACATGTAATGTCATACATTTTCACTTGACATTCCCACCCCGATATCTAGAATACCCACATACTGGAGGCAGTATGCACATTCTCAGCCCTGGTGGCAGGTGGAGTGATGAGCACGACTCCAAAGAGCGAACTGATGACGGCGACAGAAACATGCCGTTACCTCAAGATCACCCAACGCACGCTCTATCGCTATCTACGGAGTCGGCAGATTCCCGCCTTCAAGCTCGGAAAAGAATGGCGATTTGTGCGTTCGGATTTGGAGCAATGGATCCGCGACCGAACCCGAACCGCCGTGAACTCCTAAATTAGGATATCGACATGTTCGCTGGCGAGTACCTATGTAAGGTTGATGAGAAAGGACGTTTCATCGTCCCCTCACCGATCCGTGAACAAATTGAAGCCGAAGGCCAGGCCGTGATGTTTCTCAGAGGGCCGGAGCAGTCATTGTTGATCTACTCAACGAAAGAATGGGAGAAAGTCCTTGAACGCACAAGAACTTCTCTGGATGAAGACCAAAGTCGTTTATTTATGCACTTTGTCGTTTCCGAAGCCGGCTCATCGGACATCGACAAGACAGGGCGGATCTTGATTCCGGGTCGCTTACGAAAGCTTGTACCGGTCGATGAAGACCAGGAGATTATACTCGTCGGCTTGTATCACAAAATGGAAATTTGGAATCCAAGCGAGTGGCGCCGGTATATTGGTCGCACTGAAGACCGTTATGATCAGAACGTGGCAAAGATCCTGAACCTGCTCTAGTTCAGCTCCATGCCTCCCAACCGACATCGTCGCAATTTCTATTCACCCAGGTTACCCCTTCGCACAGTTTCCCATCGTACGGAGCGAAGGTTTCCGTCCTCATCGCAAACTCTACCGCTTCTCAAAGAGACGGCCGCGTCGACGAAATCTAACCCGTCGACCATGAACACTGTCCGGGAGTCATCGCATCCGCGTATCGCCACATCGGACAGACTTATGATCACGCTGCCCGTCCCGCCCAGCATTAACCATCAATATGCGACGGTGAACGGACGCCGTTTGTTATCCTCTGCCGGACGCGCATACAAAACGCAGGTGCGCCAACAAGTGTGGATCGCGTTCACCCAGTTTCCTTCCAGACTTTCCTTCCAGACTCGGCTTCAATCCGAACCGCTGGCGCTTTCAATCCGGTTCTTTTTTGCATCTTCATTACGACGAGACCTCGATAGCGGTCTCAAGATCGCCCAAGATGCCGTCTGCGAAGGCCTCGGCGTAAACGACAATCGCATCGTCGAAACCCATCTCTACAAACATGTCGATAAAGCCGATCCTCGGATCGAAGTCTCTCTCTCTTTCATTGATCTGGCCACTCAGCCTGACCGTCTGCCGTAAAAATCCCTCGGCTACAGTTATCTCCGCTTCCTACCGATACTGAAGGGCGTTCCTTTCGAATCCGTTTCACGCACTGCCCGTATCCCGATGGCAAAGATACGAGTTTCCATTTTCGAGCTTCAAATCGGCATGTACGTCGCAGGACTGGACCTCCCGTGGTTTCGCTCACCCTTCCTCCGCCATTCATTTCTGGTTGAGGATGCTTCGCAGATCACAAAACTGATGCGAGCAGGGGTGAAGACGGTCGATGTCGATCCCGACCGAGGAGTGGCTTCCCCGCCGCTTTCATCATCGAATACACCCCCATCTGTATCCGCGATAACCGATTCCACGATTCTCAAACGAACCAAGGCCCTCGCCCAGTTGAACGAGGAATATGCCCAGGCGAAGCAGGCCAAACAACAGTTGGATCAAGCCGTACAATCCGTTTTTGCGACCATCGCCAAGACAGGGACGGTCAACCCTCAGCAAGCAGCCGAAGCGGTCCAAGAAATCACGATCGTCATGAGAACGCTCACCGACTCCGCCATTTTCATGGCATTGAGTCAAAACCGGAGCGGTGACTCCACGCTCAGTCGACATGCACTGGCGACCTGTACCTTGTCGCTGGTCATCGGTCAGGCATTTCAATTCAACCCACTGGAATTGCAGGAGCTTGCTATCGCCGCTCTGCTCCATGACATTGGACTCCTACAGGTTCGACCGACCATTGTCCGCCGTGTTCACAGTACTTCCAATCTGTGCCAAGCCGACCGAGAGGAGTTTGAGACACATCCCCGTCTTGCAGTTCTCACATTACAGCGACAAGGCGGAGTTGAACCCGCCGTCTTGGATCTCATCGCCAACCATCATACTGATTTCACCGACAGTCGCGACCCGAGCGAGGCGCCACGACAGCTTTCACCGGACCGCACGCGTATCCTGATGATCGCGGATCAATACGATGAACTGATCACCGGATTCGGCGGGGCTTCGCCCCTCAGCCCCCATCAGGCGTTTCAACGCTTGTACCAAGCAGCTCAGGAGGGCCGGCTCGATCAACGATTTTTATCGTCATTTATCGCTAGAGTCGGTATTTATCCGGTCCATAGCTATGTGCAGCTGAATACCCGGGAGTTGGCGGTGGTCACGGAACTCAACCAACAGAAACTCCATCAACCTATCATCACCATTACCCATCAGTCAGAAGGAATCAAATACCCAGCGCCGTTTGTCGTCGATCTCTCATGCCAACCGGGCGAGTCCCAGCCGCGTGTCATTGAAACAATCATCACCATGGATACGTGAGGAAAGAACGCTCGCTGCGGATGCCGCCACCCTATTCGTAGCGCAACGCTTCGATGGGATTGAGCCGAGCGGCTTTATTGGCCGGATAGAGACCGAAGAAGAGGCCCACCACGACGGAAAAGGCAAATGCGACCATAACTGTGTCGCCCGAAATAATAGTCGGCCAGCCGGCAATCACCGTCGTCAAGCGGGCGCTCAGAATTCCAAAGAGAATGCCGATGCAGCCGCCCACCACGCTGAGGGTCATCGCTTCGATCAGAAACTGCATCATGATATGCCGTCGCTTGGCCCCTACTGCCAGACGCACGCCGATCTCTCTCGTTCGTTCGGTCACAGAAACAAGCAGAATGTTCATGATGCCAATTCCGCCGACGAACAGTGAGATAGAGGCAATCGCCATCAACATGACCGTCAAGGTCTGACTGGTCCCCTCCTGTACCTGCCCGATATCGACCAACGTGCGGATCGTAAAATCTGCGGGCTGCCCACTCTGTAACCGATGACGAGACCTCATGAGGTCTCGAATTTGTTCTGTCGCGTCCGGCAAATCCTCGGTTCGATCCGTGGATGCGACTATGGCTGTCACCGATCCAAGAAAGAGCGTTCCAAATACTTTCCGCTCGGCCGTACTGAACGGAATGATCACGACATCGTCCTGATCCCATCCCTGAGGGGACTGCCCTTTCGGCGATAGGATCCCAATGACATGAAACGGCACGTTTCTTATACGAATCACCGCCCCGACTGGTTCCTCCCCAGGATCAAAAAGGTTCTCGACCACCGTCTGCCCAAGCAGCGCCACCCGAGCTGCGCCATCTAAATCTTCCTGAGTAAAGGAGCCCCCACTGCTGAAGGACCACTCTCGAATACTGAGGAGACTGGGCGACGCGCCCTGAATCGCGCAATTCCAATTGCGGTTGCCGTACACGATCTGCGCCTGGTCACGTTTGTACCAGCCCGTATCGGACAGAAGTGGGAGTTTCTTCTTCAGGTCCAGCGCATCGCCGACGGTCAATGTCACCGCACTGCCCATTGCACCACGTACCCCACTCGCAGTCGTGGAGCCAGGCCAGATAAAGATGACGTTGGTGCCCATTGTGGCTATTTGACGCTGTACGGCCCGCTTGGCTCCCTCCCCAATGCTGACCATGGCGATGACCGCCCCGACACCAATAATGATCCCGAGCATCGTCAAGCCGGCGCGCAGCCGGTTTCGCCCGAGGATGCGCAGCGCAGTAACAATGGTCAGCCACACGAACGCCCACATTTACGCCTCCACGACGTGTGATCGGCCCTCGGTCACTCGATCGCTCAAGATTTGCCCATCCTTGATCACAATTTCGCGCGAAGCGTAGGCGGCAACGTCGACCTCGTGCGTCACCAAGATTACCGTAATACCCTCCCGATTCAACCCTCCGAGAATCCCCATGATTTCTTGGCTGGACTGCGTATCCAGGTTTCCGGTCGGCTCGTCGGCCAACAACAACGAGGGGGCGGTCACCAGCGCCCGAGCGATCGCCACCCGTTGTTGCTGGCCTCCTGAAAGTTGCGTGGGAGCATGATGTTCGCGCCCGCTTAATCCGACGCGTTGAAGCGCGGCAGATGCCAACGCACGCTGCTCCTTCAGTGAAAGTCCTCGGTAGAACAGCGGCAACTGAGCATTTTCCAACGCACTGGTACGGGGAATGAGGTTGAAACTCTGAAAGACAAAACCGATCTGTCGATTCCGAATCTCCGCCAACTGATCGGGTCTCAAATGTCCGACTTCCTGGCCGCTTAACCGGTATTGTCCCTTCGTAGGTTGATCCAGACAGCCGAGGATGTTCATCAGTGTCGACTTCCCCGATCCACTTGAACCCATGATCGCGACAAACTCGCCCTGCTGAATCGTGAGATTCAACCCACGCAACGCCTGCACCTCGACATCACCGAGGCGATAGACCTTCCAAATGTCTTCGCACACAATCAAGGGAGTCACGAACGAACACCATGGCGCAGGAACTTGGGGACGGCTGGGATGGGGACTGACCTCTCGGTGTCAAAGCTATTGCTCTTCACCGGACGACGACATCTGAAGAAACACCCCTTAGACAAATCAGGTGCCCCCGCGTGGACGAGGACGCTGCGGCTGGTTCCCAAACCCCGGCGGCAATTCGCTACCCCTTTTTTCGCCGAACGGCTGTTCGATGCCGACCACGACCATATCTCCTTCCACCAGGCCACCGGAAAGGATCTCTGTTGCCACACCGTCCGAGATACCGGTCTCCACCGAGAGAGCAGCCAGATCCCCGTTCTCTCCCGGCTTCCAGATAGTTCTCGCCGCCATCGTTCGAACGTCGAACTTGACCGGACTGCCTCCGTCCCCTTTGGCCGTTCTCCCGTCGGATCCCTGACGGCTTCCCTCACCCTTTGGAGGCATGAACCGGAGGGCTGCGTTGGGAACCTTGAGTACTTGGTCCTTCTGGGCCACGATGATCGATACGTTGGCGGTCATGCCTGGTTTTAGCCGTAGCTCCCTGTTATCCACTCCGACCACCACGTTGTAGGTCACGACATTCTGCACATTGATGGGTGCGAGCCGCACCTGCCTGATGGTGCCGAAAAATGACATGCCAGGATAGGCATCCACTGTAAAAATGACTTCCTTGCCCTCTGTCATTCCGCCGATATCCGATTCACTCACATTGGTATCGACCTGCATTTTGGTGAGATCAAGGGCAATCAGAAACAGATTCGGCGTGGAGAAGCTGGATGCAACCGTCTGTCCGACTTCGATGTTGCGCGCAACAACAATGCCGTCGACGGGCGATCGAATGACGGTATATTTCAATTCCAACTCAGTCGCATTCAATGCCGCCTCTGCCTGCTTGACCTGCGCCTCGGCAACCCGCACCTGCGCTTCCGCGCTTTGGAAATTTGTGAGCGCGACATCGACTTCGTTTTGCGAAACAAACTGCTGGGGCAATAATGATTGGGCTCGGTCTAATTCGCGTTTGCGCTGAGCCAGGTCGGCCTTGGAGTGTGCTCCGTTCGAACGCGCCATCTCCAGATTGCTGAAGGCCTGTTCTCGACGAGCCTTGAACGGTTCGGGATCGATAGTCGCTACGGTATCTCCAGCCTTGACGCTCGAATTGAAATCCGCGTGGAGGCTCTTGATCATCCCCGACACCTGCGTGCCGACCTGGACCAACACAACCGGATTGATCGTCCCTGTTGCGCTGACCACAGAAACGACCTGTCCACGCTCGACCGCAGCCGTGCGGTACCGGACGGGCGCTTTTCGCTCCCCGTTGAAAAACACGTAGCCACCTATGGCCAACCCGATGGCTAACACGCTGACAATCAATCCAATTCGGCGCATGAATGAGGAACTCCAACCTTGAAACGCGCGTTTATCCTATCAAGAAGACCGCTGATAATCATCTCCATTGGGGATAAGCGATGTACCGTCCTTGCGGAACAGCTCGCTTAGCTTAACACGTGGGCGGTCGCATACCAAGAAATGAGAAGCCTTGGTCGAGGAAACGCTGTAAAGACGGGTATTTAGCGGAGAGAGCCTATGGGATTCTTATCCCAAGAATCGTTCTAAGAATGTCGTCGACACATGGCCCTTCTGAAAGTCGGGATCATCGAGAATCCGACGGTGAAGCGGGAGCGTCGTTTTGATGCCTTCAATGACGCACTCACTCAGTGCTCGTCTCATGCGAGCCATGCACTCCTGTCGATCACGGCCATGGGTGATCAGCTTTGCAATCAGCGAGTCGTAGTACGGAACGACGATCGAACCGGTCTCCATCGCGGAATCGACCCGCACTCCGAACCCCCCCGGTGGGCTGTACTTGGTGATGACCCCCGGAGAAGGAGTAAACTTCTCTGGATCTTCGGCGTTAATACGGCACTCCATACTATGGCCGGTGAGCACGACGTCCTGTTGCCGGATCGAAAGCGCATGACCGGCGGCAAGACGGATCTGCTCCTTGATCAAATCGATACCGGTCACCATTTCGGTAATGGGATGCTCGACCTGGATACGGGTATTGACTTCCATGAAATAGAAATTCCGATCCTTGTCGAGCAGAAATTCGACGGTTCCGACGTTTCGATAATGCGCTGCCTTCACGGCTTCCACAGCGACCCGACCAATTTCCCGACGCAGTTTGTCATCGACGACGGGAGACGGCGTTTCCTCGACCAGTTTTTGATGCCGCCGTTGAATCGAGCAATCCCGCTCCCCGAGATGAATCACTCGGCCCTGGTTATCGGCCAAGATCTGCACTTCGATATGGCGAGGTTCCAGGAAATAGCGTTCAAGGTACACCCCGTCGTTGCCGAAGGTCGATTTGGCTTCAGCTTGAGCGGCTTGAAAGGCCCGGCCCAAGTCTTCCGCCTTATTGACGACCCGCATGCCTCGCCCTCCCCCTCCGGCTGATGCTTTGATGATGACGGGGAAACCGATCTTCTGTGCGGCCAGCAAGGCATCCTCCTCGCTCCGCAATTCTCCTGGGCTCCCGGGTGTGACCGGAAGTCCACGCTTTGCGACAATCTCGCGCGCCTTCGCTTTATCCCCCATCATGGCGATATTTTCAGAGCTCGGTCCGATGAATTTGATGCCGATGGACTCACAGACTTCAGCGAAATGGGCGTTCTCGGACAGAAATCCGTACCCGGGATGGATTGCATCGACTCCTGTGATCTCTGCGGCACTCAGAACATTCGGAATGTTACGGTAACTCAATGCGGATTCGGCCGGCCCGACACACACCTTTTCGTCGGCCACTCGAACGTGCAGAGCAAGCGCGTCGGCCTCGGAGTGAATGGCCACGGTCTTGATTCCGAGTTCCTTACAGGCTCGGATCACTCGCAGCGCGATCTCTCCGCGATTGGCGATCAGAACTTTCTTAAACACGTCTCGGCTCCGGTACGATGGAGAGGACTGCCGTCAGAACGACCTATGAAGCAGTTTTGGGATCGATGAGAAATAACGCCTGGCCATATTCCACTGACTTGGTGCTTTCCAGCAATATCTTGACGATACGACCGTCCACCTCGGACTCAATCTCATTCATGAGCTTCATCGCTTCAACGATGCACAGCACTTGACCCTTCTTCACAGAATCTCCCTCTTCCACATAAGGATCGGCAT
The DNA here is from genome assembly GCA_030144965.1 of Nitrospira sp. BO4. Classification (GTDB taxonomy): domain Bacteria; phylum Nitrospirota; class Nitrospiria; order Nitrospirales; family Nitrospiraceae; genus Nitrospira_D. The sequence goes on along the minus strand of JAMPUU010000026.1, from coordinate 99,603 downwards.
CAGGCGAGGGAGACCGGTAAAACGTGCCGACGATGGGTGACGTCACGGTCACAAATCCCGTGGCTCCTTCCACGACCGGTGTCATGGCTATGGCATGATGCGCCGGCTGTTGAGAAGGAGCTGGAACCGACTCCTGCACGGCGGTCGTGAAAGGCTTTGTGGCTAATTCGTGGCGAACCCGAATCCGGAATCCCTGACGCTCAAACTCGAGCTCGGTCAAATTATTACGACGAAGCAGATCGATGAGTTCTTGGATTTGCTTCGCAGAACCGCCTGTGAGCGATGCCTCGGAGATCGGCTCGTTCACGGTATCTGGCAACACAATCCGACGAGTCTTTGCCTTCGATCGACGACGACTCACCGAACACGCTCCACATAGGACCGAGTGCGAGTATCGATCCGGATGACGGTACCGACCTCCAAGTACAGCGGCACTTTGATCGTCGCCCCTGTTTCGACGACCGCCGGCTTGGTCCCCCCCGATGCGGTATCCCCCCGCACACCGGGATCCGCATCGACCACCTTGAGTTCGATAAAGTTCGGCAACTCAACCGCAATCGGCCGATGCTGATAGATGAGGATCTTGGCGACCATGTTTTCTTTCAAGAGATCGGCATTCTCTCCTAGCTGACTTCTCTCAAACGTCAGTTGCTCATAAGTCTCCGTATCCATGAGCGTATAGGAATCTCCGGTGGCGTAGAGGAACTGCATGTCGCGTTCCTCCAAATCAGGCTCTTCAAACCGTTCGCCTGATCGAAACGTACGGTCCAAAACATTTCCGGAAAGATAGCTCTTCAATTTGGTGCGCACGAACGCGCCGCCCTTGCCGGGCTTTACATGCTGAAATTCAACGATATAGAAAGGTTCGCCTTCAACCATCAACCGTACACCGCTACGAAAATCAACCGTGGAAATCACTCGTCACTCCCTTCGACAATGAGCCTGAACGGCCCGAAGTCACCCTCACTCTCCGCCTTGCAGTACGTCTGCCGGCAGAGGGGCCTCATCCTGAAGAACTTTTGGCCCTGGACACAGATATGTGTTCGCATAATCCGCGCAGAGCCAGGAGATAGCCGGCAGGACCAAACCCCGACACCTGCGCCAAAGCAACTCCGGATACATAGGAATGTCGCCGGAACTCTTCACGCCGATAAATGTTCGACAAATGGACTTCGACGGTGGGCAGATCAACGGCGGCCAGAGCATCGCGTATCGCGATGCTGGTATGGGTATAGGCCGCCGGATTGATGATGACACCATGATAGCCGCGTCGCGCTTCTTGAATCCACGTCACCAATTCACCTTCGAGATTCGACTGCCGAATCACCAGCTCTGCTCCGAGCTCTCCTCCCAATTTCATGAGAGACGCATCGATCTCTGCCAGCGTTGCAGTCCCATAAATGGATTCTTCCCGATCACCCAATAGGTTCAGATTGGGACCATGCAGAACCAAGATGCGCGGCATATCGCGTATGACACCTCCTATACCTACACCCGATTCACACCACCCGCACACCAAGGGTGGCATTCTAGCAGTCCCGTTTCAGGGGGTCAAACCGTTGAAGTCACGAGGAAGTTTTTGGGCTTGAGCGAGAAAGCGCTGGAGAGTCTCGCCGACGTGCCTGGATTGAGGTGAGCCACTGCTCAAGTTGTGTGACGGTCGGATTTCCGGTCACTTGTGCACTTGGTGTCGTAACGGCGGTCGCGGAGACAGGACCGGCTTCCGGACAGGTCCCCGGGCCGGACGACGTGTCGGCTTCGTTGTTGAGGGGCAACGTGGCATCACTTAAGGTGGATGTCACAGGTTCTCCGCGAATAGGGTCTGATTCAAGACTTGCCGTGTCGGCCGATTTCTCGGGCGACTGTCCTTGCGCTTCAATTGCACCATCAACTGCTGATGCGTCGAGACCGGCACGAAGGGATAACGCCTCTTGGTCCTGTGGGTTAACGGCGAGAATGACGTTGCAGGACCGAATGGCTGCCTCCTTGGCCCCTTGAGCTACATACAGCTTGGCCAATGTTCGATGCGCACGAAGATTATCGGGACTGACTTTTATGGCTTCTTCAAGGATAGCTTTCGCCTTGATCGGCTGGTTCATCTGCTCGTAGGCCCGGCCTAACGCCACCATGGCCGTAATGAACCCTGGGTAGGTTTTCAGCCCGTCTTCAAGGACGGCCACTGCCTCTTCCCACATGCCGGCTTTGCCGTACTCCTCCGCCAGAGGGATGAAGACTTTAGACCCTGGCTCTTTGGCAAAGGCTAAGGCCAGTCGATCGATCTCGGCGGCGTTACCTGTCTTCTTGGAACCCGGGGCCATAGATCGTTTACTCCACTAAGGATGCGCGACGAGGCGACATGACGCACATGTCGTGCACGGCAGTCAGTATCTCGTCCGCCAGGCGACGCTTGGACATGAGGGGCAACGCCCGTTCTTCGCCCGTAGCCGAGAGAATCACCGCCGCGTTGTCATCACTCCCGAAGCCAGCTCCCGCTTGCGTCACATCGTTGGCCACGATGAGGTCGAGTCCCTTTCCTCTCATCTTATCCTTGGCATGAGCCACAACGTGCTCCGTTTCCGCCGCGAACCCAACCACGATTTGCGATGTCCGTCGCGCGGATAACATCGTGAGAATGTCCGGAGTCGATTCAAGCTCCAGCACGATCTCGGATTTCCCCTGCTTTTTAAGTTTTTCTGCGGCAAGCGTTTTGGGCCGAAAGTCCGCGACCGCCGCCGCCATGATCAAGACCGTGGAGGAAGAGAAATGCCGACACAACGCATCGGTCATTTCGCCGGCGGTGCCTACTCGAACCGTGGTGACTCCCGACGGAGGAGTCAGAAACGAAGGCCCCGTGACCAACACGACCTCAGCCCCCCGATCCCGCGCGGCTTCCGCAATTGCGTACCCCATTTTGCCCGACGAACGGTTGGAAATAAAACGCACCGGGTCGATCGGTTCTTGAGTTGGACCGGCAGATACCAAGACTCGCTGACCCCGCCAATCCTGTTGAGGGATAAGCGCCGTGTGGACTGCATCCAAGATGCTGGACTCTGAGGAAAGCCTCCCTTGGGCAACCTGTCCGGAGGCAAGCGATCCTACCTCAGGATCAAGTACGACGACACCGCGAGATCGGAGCGTGTGCACATGTTGAACGACCGTGGGATGTGTCCACATGTCGCCGTCCATCGCTGGAGCGATGATGACCGGACATCGAGCACTCAACAGCATGGTGGTCAGTACATCATCTGCCAGTCCAAGAGCGGCCTTTGCCAGAAAGTTCGCCGTCGCCGGCGCCACAACAATCGCATGGGCATGCTCCGGAACCGCGAGGTGGGCCATCTCTTCATGAGCCTCAAAGAGATCTGTCGTGACCCGTTTGCCTGAAAGAACCTCAAACGTAAGGGGAGTTACAAATTTCGTGGCGGCTTGCGTCATGACGACCGATACCGTCGCACCTTCGCGTGTGAAGGCTCGAAGCAATCCGACTGCTTTATACGCAGCGATGCTTCCCGTTATCCCCAAGGCAAGACGCTTGCCCCTCAGACTGGTCGGTGATGGCGCGACGTCCACTGCCTACTCCTCGGTCGGAGCCGCCGTCGGTTGGACCGTATCATCCACGTATACACTGAGCTCTTTCTTGATCTCCCGGGCGTCCTCACCGGTCATCATCGCGATACGCTCGGTTTCCCCTTCCTTCCCGCGCTTGGCTTCCTTCATGGCATCGCGGGCCTCCTTGCCGGTCAAATACTTGACATGCCCCCGTAAGACCTCATCAAGCGCAATGGTTGTTTCCTTCGTAAAACGAGAAGACACGGCAGGCTTGGCTCCTTGAGTCAAGTGTTTCGCGCGCTGAGAGGCGACGATCACCAATCGGTGGCGGGAGTCAAATTCATTAGTTGTGTATTGCGGCAACAAACTCAGCATGTCGATCATAATCCGCCTCGCTCCTCTTCTAGACAGTGGTTGATGATTCTCGATCGTCGAGTTTCGTCTCTTTCTCCAGAATAAAGCTCTGTTCCAGCCAATGCATGTCCATGCGTTTCGTCTTCAAGCGTTCCGCCAGAAAAATGCTTTGCAACTCGCGAAGAGATTGCGCGAGATCGTCGTTACGAACAATGTAATAATACTCCCGGAAACACCAGACCTCCTCTTTCACCTTCCGCAATCGGCGTGCAATTTCATCCGGAGAATCCGACCCCCGACTTTGGAGTCGAGTACGCAGCGTGTCCATGGACGGAGGAAGAATGAAGATATATACGGCATCCTCGAACTTCTTCTTGATCTGGAGGGCGCCTTGGACATCGATCTCAAGCAACACGTCGATACCCTGCTCCATCCTCTCCATCAGAGGCTTCCGCGGGGTTCCATACCAATGGCTGTAGACATGGGCGTATTCTAAGAATTCGTTTCGCGCAACCATATCATGAAACACTTTTTCTTCGATAAAGAAGTAGTCGCGCCCGTGTTCTTCTCCCGGGCGCGGCTTTCTCGTTGTAAACGATACCGAATGCCACACCCCGGAAACTGAGGTCACGATCTGTTTACACAAGGTCGTCTTCCCTGCGCCTGAAGGAGCCGAAATGATGTACAGAATTCCCCGGCGCTCGGGAGCTTGCCGCTTCCCGGTCAAGGATGGAGGGGGATTACTGGTGGTCATCGCCGTGCTCATTCGACGTTCTGTACTTGCTCACGCAAACGCTCAAGCTCGGCCTTCATTCGCACGACATCCGCCGTAATCGCCGCGTCGTTGGCTTTCGATCCGATCGTATTAACTTCTCGACCCATCTCCTGAAGGAGGAAGTCCAGCGTCTTGCCGACGGGCTCCGTGCCTCTGGTCGTACGGTCAAACTGTACCATATGCGCGTCTAGTCTGACCAATTCTTCTGTAATGTCGCACCGGTCGGCATACGTGGCCAGTTCCTGATTCAGACGGGGAAGATCCGGGATAATATCTCCTAATAATTTCTCTATTCGCAATTTCATCCGATCGAAAGTTTCCCGCGCCACATGCGGCGCACGAGTTGAGACCGATACCTTGCATTCACGCAAATGGTTGAGCCTGGCCAGAATATCCTGCGCAAGGAGTTCACCCTCCTTTTTACGCATGCTTGCCATATCGAGCACGGCCTTCAGTCCGAGTTTCTCCACCAATTTTGTGAGTTTGGGATCGTCGGTCGGCTGATCAGAAAACGCAAGAATATCTCGAAACCCCGCTATTAGCCCGATGTCGATGGAACCTTTCAGCTTCAAGGTCCGCTGGAGCGTGCGAAGAGCGTGATGGTACTGTTTCGCCAATTCAGCGTCAAGCTGCAAGGCGCGAGCATTGCCACGCCCCCCTTGCATCAATACCGTGATATCCACTCTTCCACGCGCACAATGCTGTTGAATGGTCTTCCGAAATACTTCCTCCAAAAGGTTCAGCGATTTCGGGAGACGAATGGACATTTCGAGGAAACGATGGTTGACCGATTTCACTTCTACGGTGACCGTCCCATCGGACCACACTCCCTGTCGCCGGCCAAATCCAGTCATGCTTTTAATCATTTCAACAGTTTTCCTTCCCACCCACAGACATCGAAAATCGGGCAGACCGTGCAGCGAGGCTTCCGCGCGAGGCAGACATACCTCCCATGAAGCAATATCCGTTGCGACACTTCCGTCCACTGGGCTTGCGGATAAAGGGATTGGAGGTCCCGCTCAATCTGTTCCGGATCGCTCGAATGAGTCATGGCCAAGCGGTTGGCCACTCGTTTCACATGCGTATCAACCACGATGGCTGGCTTTCCAAAAGCCGCTCCAAGGAGCACGTTGGCGGTTTTTCTCCCGACCCCGGGAATTGAAGTGAGTTCCTCCATCGTGTCCGGCACCTGGCCGCCAAAACGCGTACTGATGGCCTGCGCACAGCCGACTAGGTTCTTCGCTTTGTTCTTATAAAAACCCGTCGATCTGATCAGTCCCTCAAGCTCCGTCGGCATGGCCTTGGCCATTGCGCGAGGCGTGGCATACCGCTTGAACAGCGCAGGCGTCACTTGATTGACCCGTAGATCGGTGCATTGCGCAGAAAGAATTGTCGCAACCAACAACTGCCATGGAGATCGGTATGCCAATTCGACTTTTGTCGTCGGCATAGCACGGCGCAGGTTCACGGCGATCTGAGCCGGACGGTCCGGTGCAGACGGTGCATTCGTGTGTTGAGCCTTCTTCACGGCGGGCTGATTGTGCAGCGGTTACCGACGAGATGCAAGTGCCAGCGGGTCGTCCTGCAATGCCACGCCGGACATCCGATCTTCCGCGACCGGTAGAGCTCTGACGTGTGCCTCCAGTCGCGCCAGAAGAGGGTGAAGCGTGGCAGGCTGGAGGGCCGAAATCCCAATGGCGTCGTAACGTCGACAGAGCAATTCGACCTGCTGCGAAGCTACCTGATCGCACTTATTGAACACGAGTAATCGCGGTATTGTCATCAACTGCAGCTCCTCGAGAATAGCAACGACGGCGGTGATCTGAACGTCGATGTCCGCGGCGCTGATATCGACAACATGAAGCAGGAGATCTGCCTCTCGGAGTTCATCAAGGGTGGTCCGAAAGGCTCCGACCAATTCCTGTGGGAGATCACGGATGAACCCTACGGTGTCCGTAATAATGATTTCGCGATCCTCCGGGAATCGCAGGCGTCGGCTGGTCGTGTCGAGCGTTTCAAACAATCTGTTTTGGGCCGAAACCTGACTTTTCGTCAGCACATTGAGCAGCGTCGATTTACCCGCGTTCGTATACCCGACGAGAGAAACAACGGGAAGGCCATACCGGCCACGGCGGGACCGCCGTCGGTCTTGATGCCGTGTAAACTGCTCCAGTTCTCGCTCCAAATGCGTAATCCGGTCACGTACCCGGCGCCGATCGGTCTCCAATTTCGTTTCCCCTGGCCCACGAGTGCCGATGCCACCTCCCAGACGAGATAGTTGCGTACCCTTTCCGGATAATCGTGGGAGTAGGTACCGCAATTGTGCCAACTCCACTTGTACCTTGCCCTCACGACTGTGCGCTCGCCGAGCAAAGATGTCCAAAATCAGCTGTGTGCGGTCGATCACTTTAATATCGGTCATTTCCAAAATCGCTCGTAGTTGAGCCGGCGACAGCGTTTGATCGAAAATCACCATATCGGCACCCCGATGCAGCGTCTGAATCAGCACGTCCTTCATCTTGCCACTGCCGAGAAGATACCGCTGATGCCCATCCCCCGTTCGTTGTGTCATGCGGTCGATCACCGTGACGTCGGCGGACGTAGCTAGCTCCGCCAGTTCAGCCAAATGTTCTTCTTGCTCCGTTCGACTCTTCACTGAGGCGCTGACCAAGATCGCTGATTCCTTGCCCTTTTCAACCGCATGGTGCGCCCGGACCTGCTGGAGCTCAGCTTCGAGTTCGTCAATAAACTCGTCGAACCTCATGGTTAGGTTGTGAAAGGAGACAGCCTTGTGCACCTTGAACAATTGACCAGTCGAATTAGGCGGGAGCAAATGCGCCATGTATAGATTGCCTAGCCTACCGTCCTCCTCAATGGAAAGGACCGCGACCAGGTCAAGCCGTAAGAATGCGAGATCGGTGAGCAGCTCCTGGTTTAGCGGGTTGTCATGGAGTTGCGTCCGAATGAACCGCAGACCACGAAGAGATCGAGTTCCCGCACGGAACAGAGTCAAGGTCGTGGAAGACAGAGTCAGCTCCGTACCCACGATCACTTCTTGAACTTGGCCCCGTCGCGTCAGAAGCACACCGAGCGGCCGGCGAAGCTCTAAAGTGAGTTGCGCCATAGCTTTGGCCAGTTCCGGTGAAATGAGTTTGTCGTTGGAGACCCGTCGGCGGTAGAGTCGTTCGAGCGACGCCACTTGACCGGCACGCAGACCTGTGAGATGACCACGAATATCAGTAATAGGCTGTCTCCCTTCTGCCGGGAAAGACCATGCGGCTTTCCCCATCGAGAACCGTGGAACCCTCCATCGGGCTGATGTCCAAATTCAAGGATAGTCCTGCTCCACCCATGAGCAACTGACGCCCGGCTGAAGCGATCATGGCGGCATTGTCGGTACAGTATTCGGCCGTCGGCAGCGACAGACGGAGCTGTTCACGCGCCGCACGTTCGTGTAAGACGGCTCGCAATCGTGTGTTCGCCGAGACGCCTCCCACCACGGCGAGCGCACACAGGTTCGACTGCTTAAGAGCAGCGAAGGCTTTCATGACTAACACCTGGACGATCGCTTCTTGATAGCCTGCCGCCAAGTCGGCAACCTGCTCAGGCCGCAGAGGCACAGCCATGTCACGCAACCGATAGAGCAAAGACGTCTTGAGGCCGCTGAAACTAAACTCAAGACTGTTCTTTGCCTGGTGGAATCGAGGAAATCGAATGGCCTGTGGATCACCGGACCGTGCGATGCGATCAACAGCAGGTCCACCTGGGTAGCCTAGACCAAGCATCTGGGCTCCTTTATCGAACGCTTCACCGGCCGCATCGTCGCGAGTGCGTCCGAGCAGAGTGCACCGACCATCCGGATCACGGCGATAGAGATGAGTATGCCCGCCGGATACGACCAGGACGATGCAGGGCAGAGGAAACGTCGGATCGGCAAGCCATGCCGACGCAATATGGCCCTGTAGATGATTGACCCCAATGATAGGAATGCCCAATCCATAGCTTAAGGCCTTGGCGTAGTTGACCCCCACCAGGAGGGCGCCAGCGAGTCCGGGGCCCTGAGTGACAGCCACAGCAGCCAGATCAGTTTTCAAGACCTGGGCGGTTGCCAAGGCCTCTTTGACGACCACGTCGATGCTCCCAAGATGCGCGCGTGCCGCCAATTCGGGAACGACGCCCCCGAATCTTTCATGGACGGCCACTTGTGAAGAAACGACGTTGGAAAGCACGGTTCCCTCGCGATCGAGTACGGCTGCAGCCGTCTCATCGCATGAGGACTCAATGCCGAGAATCGGCCCGGGATTCCATTCGGCTTGGCACGTCAGCTTCGGCTGTTTGAGAGGAAGACGCATCATGGTACGAGGAAACCGAGGAGGAGCAAGGAACAAAACGGCCTCTGCAGCGATCCGCCACAGAGGCCACTCAATGATTGCATCGAGCTCGTCACAATCACGAAGGGTACTACACTCCAGCCATGGCCTCCTGCTCAATAAAGGTCGGAGCCCCATCCCGCAGAACCACTTTCACCTTGCGGCTCTCCTTGAAACGTCCTCTGATGAGCTCATCAGAGAGCGGGTCGCCGATGGCACGTTGGATAGCCCGCCGCATCGGCCTCGCTCCATACAGCGGCTCATACCCTTCCTTAATAAGCCATTGCTTGACTTCATCATCCACCTCAATCTCAATCCCCTTATCCAATAAACGGAGGTTCAGCTCACGGAGCAGAATATCCAAGATGCTGTAGAGCTGTTCTTTATCGAGTTGATGGAAAATGACGATCTCATCGATTCGGTTCAAGAACTCAGGACTGAACGATTTCCGGAGCTCTCCGAGTACTTCTTCCTTTTTCCGACGGGCGGCTTCACCTTCCGTGCTCTGGAAACCAAGAGACACGCCTTTTTGAATCATCTTGGTCCCGATATTGGACGTCATGATGACCACTGTATTCTTGAAATCGACCTTTCGCCCAAGACTGTCGGTCAACACTCCGTCGTCCAAGACTTGAAGCAGGACGTTGAACACATCGGGATGGGCCTTCTCGATCTCATCGAACAATACGACGGAGTACGGTCGACGTCGCACCTTTTCAGTCAGCTGTCCGCCTTCTTCGTACCCCACATAACCCGGGGGTGCACCGAAGAGACGAGAACTCGTAAACTTCTCCTGGTACTCGGACATATCGACACGAATCAACGCATCCTCGCTGTTGAACAGAAACTCCGCCAGTGTCCTGGCCAGCTCTGTCTTTCCGACCCCTGTCGGGCCCAGGAAAATGAATGAGCCGATCGGTTTCCGGGCTTCCTTCAAGCCGGCGCGGGAACGGCGAATGGCGCGGGCAACCGCCGAAATCGCCTCATTTTGACCCACTACTCGCTTGTGGAGGAACTCCTCCATTCGCAACAGTTTGTTGGACTCCTCTTCTTCCAATTTGAAGAGCGGAATACCGGTCATTTTTGAAACAACATAGGCGACGTCTTCCTTGCCAATCACTGGCTTGTTCTTTTCCTGGCTCTTTTTCCACTCGCGCTTCGATTCGTCCAGCAACTTGCGCAACCGCTCCTCTTCCTCACGATGCCGCACCGCCTCCTCGAAATTCTGCATAGAGATGGAGAGTTCTTTCTCTCGAGCAACTTTCTTGAGCTCTTGCTCCATCGCTTTCAACTCGGAGGGCAGTGCATATGTTTGGAGCTTGGCCCGCGACCCGGTTTCGTCGATCAAATCGATCGCCTTGTCGGGCAGGAACCGGTCGGTGATATACCGGTCGGATAACTTCACGGCCTCGACGATCGCATCTTCCGTGATCTCTACTCCATGATGTTCTTCATATCGGTCCCGAAGCCCTTGAATGATACGCACAGTTTCGTCGAGATTCGGCGGTTGAACATGGATCGGCTGGAATCGACGTTTCAATGCCCCGTCTTTTTCAATGTGCTTGCGGTACTCATCCAAAGTCGTGGCTCCAATGCACTGAATCTCACCCCGCGAAAGCGCCGGCTTGAGCATATTCGAGGCATCGATAGACCCCTCGGCAGCTCCCGCCCCGACCAGCGTATGGAGTTCGTCGATGAAGATGATAATATTACCAGCCTGGACGATCTCCTTCATGACAACCTTGAGACGTTCCTCGAATTGCCCACGATACTTGGTACCGGCCACGAGAGAGCCCAGATCGAGCGCAATGACACGGCGAGAGAGCAAATTGTCGGGGACTTCTGACTGAACGATCCGCTGGGCCAGTCCTTCGACAATAGCAGTCTTTCCGACACCGGATTCGCCGATCAGCACGGGATTGTTTTTGCTTCTTCGACTCAGAATCTGTAGAACACGCTCTATCTCATCGGCCCGGCCGATCACCGGATCCAGTTGACCTTCTTGGGCCAACTGGGTGAGATCCCGGCCGAATTCGTCGAGAGCGGGAGTATTACTCTTCCGGTCACGCTCACGTGGAGCAGACTTTCGCAAAAACGTGACCGTCAACTGCCTGGCCGTCAACAGGTTCGCGCCCAAGCTCCGAAGAATTTTCCCCCCGATCCCCTCTTCTTCCCGGAGAAGACCTAGGAGAAGATGCTCACTCCCGATGTGATTATGGCCAAGGAGTCGGGCCTCCTCAACTCCGTATTCGATAACTTTCTTCACTCGTGGGCTGAAGGGGATTTCACCAAACGTCATGGTGGTCCCGCCACCAGGCAGGTTTCGCTCGATTTCAAGCCGGATCTGTTCGGTGGAGAGACCCATCTTTTTCAGGATCATAAGGGCGATGCCATCGGACTCACGAAGTATGGCCAAAACGAGATGTTCGGTCCCGAGATAGTCGTTTTGGTGCCGTTCGGCCTCTTCCCGCGCGAGGATGATGATCTTTCGACCTTTGTCCGTGAATCGTTCGAACATCCTGCCTCCTTCTAGTGAGTGCGAATCATGGGCGCGTTCGAGCAAAACCGTTGAAAAATCTTGACCTAATTCTAACCACAGTATGCGTGAGAGTCAAGGTTGAGCGGAGAACAAGACAGTGTGACACGACGCCATCCACCACAACCTCTCCGCTCATTTTTTCTTTTTCTCTGAACCGAGGCGACTCACTCCGCGCTTGGCTCTCCGTTGACATAAAAAGGAGCATCTCGATACAATCTCGCTCCGCTCTACGCCATCCATGGGTTTATTATTCGTGAAAAGTAAAAGTATCGGGATTTTGACCAAACCGAAGTTTCCCGAAGTCAAATCCACGCTGCTCGGAGTCGTGGCGTGGCTCCGTGCCCGCAACATCGATGTCCTTCTCGACACAACCTCCGCAACGTTACTGAACGAACGGGGCGGAATTCCCAAGACCCAGCTGGCGGACAAAGCCGACGTTCTGTTGGTGCTTGGGGGAGACGGAACCATCCTGAATGCCGCTCGCCTCGCCTCGGAACGGAGCATTCCTATCCTCGGCGTCAACATGGGGGGTCTGGGCTTCCTAACCGAGGTCCGGTTAGACAATCTCTATCCCTCCCTAGAGCGAGTATTCGCCAACGACTTTACCCTTGACGAGCGACTCATGCTGGCAACGCACGTTCATCGGCACGGCGAAACAGTTGCTCGCGGAGTTGTGCTCAACGACATCGTGATCAGCAAAGGGACGCTGGCCCGCATGATCGAACTCCAGATCGCTATCCAGGGACAATTCGTCACCAATCTACGCGGTGACGGTCTGATTATCGGGACACCGACCGGCTCTACCGCCTACTCTCTTTCTGCCGGAGGCCCCATCATGAACCCTGCTGTGCAGGCTCTGATCTTGACGCCGATCTGTCCCCACACCCTGACCCATCGCCCTTTAATCGTCCCAGGAAATGTCATGATCGAAGTGACTTTGACGAGTAGGGATGACGGATCAATGGCCACACTCGACGGGCAAGTCGGCGTCGCCATTACACAGGGCGATACGGCGGTGATTGAGGTTTCAGACCATCGGACCAGATTGATCAGATTTCCTGAAAGCCACTACTACGAAGTGCTCAGGGAAAAACTGAAATGGGGACACGGATGAGGAACCCCATAATTAATTGCCCGACACGCTCCCCTGTTCAATGTGTTTGAGCATATCCTGATTGGCCACAAACTTGAATTCCCCTATGCAGTCGGCTTTCCCAGGGAATGAACGCTCTGCCACATCGAGTGCCCGTAACCCGTTCACGTCGACTGGCCGACTCTGCCGCTTCTTCAACAACACATGTAAATGATCGAGCACTGTTTTGATATCTCCACCACCGTGCTTGGTCGCGAGGTAGCGCTCAACGACCTCTGCGCACCAATCCCCGTCACGTTTCGCGACACCAACAAGTCCTTCACTGGCTTTTCTGGCCCAACCGGCCAGAAACACTCCATCCATAACCTTGCCGACACTTTCGTCGTATGCCTGAAAGAGCGCATCATCGGGATCATTCCCTGTCTTGTTGGGGTTTGTCACAAACATGCCGTTCTTGTACGGGAGGCCGACCGTTTCATCGACCTTATCTCCAACGGCGAACACAACCGCATCGCATGGAAACTCATACAACTGCTTCAAGCCTACGGCGACGGTATCCTCCCCCTTGGGGTCAAGCCTATTGTCTTCCATCTCAAGCCCACGGACTCGATTGTGGGCATCAACCAGAATACGCTTCGGCGACGCGAGGAACCGGAAGCCCATCTTCGTTTCGGATACTTTCGGCTCGCATTTCGTGAACTCGTCGGTGAACCCTTTCAAGACTTCGTCGGGATTCTGCCCGACCTTGGCCATGCGGTCTTTGATGCGTTCAAACTCGCCTTTAATCCCGTCAAGATCCATATTGGCGCAGATGGTACGGATCTCTTTTGGATTGTATTTACGTTCAACCGGACCCCGCCGCACGATTGCCGTGACCCGCTCCACCTTCTTGTAGCGAATCAACCAGTGGGCAATGTCCACCATCACATCGCCCGCGCCGATGACCGCCACATGTTTTCCCACGTCAAACGGGCGGTCACCAAAGCCCGGGAGCCGATTGAAGTGATAGACCACGTCCTTCGCGTGAAACACGCCTTGAGCCGAATCTCCCTCAACCCCAATGGCTTTGGTTCCTTGGGCGCCGATCGTAAACACGACCGCGCTCGCACCCAGTCCCCGCACATCATCAACCGTGAGATCCTTGCCATTTCCGATCGAGACATTCCCAAAATAATGGACGTTCTTCTGTTGAAGAAGCTCCCAATACTGTTTTTTGAGCCCGCCGCGGAGTTTTAACTTGGAGGGGAATATCCCGTACTCGGCCAAGCCGCCGAATTTGATGTCGCGATTGAGGATGACGACTTCATGGCCCGTCTTCGAGAGCGAGCTCGCGACAGCCATACCGGCAGGTCCCGCTCCCGCCACAATAACCACATGCGCCTGAGATCCGCTCATACAGCATTCCTTAAGAAGTAAGTGATAGAAAAGCGTGGAATATCAATGGTTCGCGGAATGTAGCATAGCCGTTCCCGCACTGTCAAAAACTGTGACCGGATGGCCACGATAGCCGATCGGATCGCTACTTGCGCGGGTATCCTCCGTCGATTACAATGCCGCTCGCTTCCACAAAGGAGGCTACCCACTGACACGTCAACCTCTTCAATCACAGGCTGCACCCGGATCTCATGATGCCCACTAGTCAATCACTCTCTCCGTCGTTAGCCGCGGCTCAGGCACCTCTTGTACGCTACTACCCCGTCTGCAGGGGCGACAGCGCGCTTCCTTTGAAAAGCTTGGGTCTTGAGGAGGCGTTCATCGTACCTGATTTCGATCTGGCTGAGGAACTCATCGCCCGTGGGGTCGACAGCTCGCGCGTTGCTATCAGCGGTGAATCGCAGGACCCGGGGTATTCTCAAGCGGCGGGAGGTAACCAGCTTGTACCTGCCTCACCGTTCGAATTCGACCAATCGATTCTCATTGTCCTTCCAACCTACAACGAACGATCCAATCTTGAGGCACTTGTCACCGCGATCGGCCAATACCTGGTGGCTGATATTTTGATCGTTGATGACAATTCACCGGACGGCACCGGACAACTAGCTGATGAACTCAGTTGCCGACACGGACATGTACACGTGCTGCATCGGGCCAGGAAGGAAGGACTCGGACCGGCCTACCTCGCGGGATTCGAATGGGCGTTGCACCGAAAGTATGATCGTATCATTGAGATGGATTGTGACTTCAGCCACGCTCCGTGGGATCTGCCTCGCCTGGTACACCGCAGCGGCACCGCCGATCTGGTAATCGGAAGCCGCTATGTGCCGGGCGGTGGGACGGAAAACTGGAATGCACGCCGGCGATTGGTCTCTCGTTGCGGCAACACGTATGTCAGTCTCTTCCTCGGCTCACATATCCATGACTGGACAGGAGGATTCCGCTGCTATCGTCATGAGCTCTTGGAGAAGATGGATCTCGAAACCGTGAGGGCCAAAGGGTACATCTTCCAAGTCGAGCTGGCCTGGCGAGCCGTGCGACTGGGCGCCAGCGTACATGAATTACCCATCCGCTTCAGTGATCGTATCCAAGGCCAGTCCAAACTCGGCTGGGCCTCGCTCATCGAGGGACTGACGGCAGTCCCGAAAATGTATCTTCGGAGCTGACCCAGGCGAGAGCCGTCTTTCCACACTCTCCATGCTCCTGGCCGTTCGGCTTCGGCTGATGGGATGAGCCGGTAGTCAGCCACGCTGCTGTTAGCAGACGGCCTCACCATGCACGCAAGACAGTTTGAAAGAAACCGCCGGCTCAGCATGCTCAAGTTTAGTTAAATCGATGATAAGTTCGTCTTTGGCGTTGGCCAAAACCCCGTCGAGCAGACTGCTCTTCACAGGAATAACGGCTTCAGCAGGCTGAAAGATCAGGTCGAAGCCTTTTGCTGCGGTTGGTCGCATCGGATAACGCCGATCGTAGATCATCCCATAGGCCGGAATACCGTAAATGATCCGCCAGTTTCCCAGCAGAATATGCATCTCAGTTCCGTGAACATACAGCCCGCCTGTCGTAATAATTCTCCTCGCGAAGGTTTGTGGTTGGCTCAAGTAGAAGGTGACGCGTTCGTTGTATTTCGCTTCCGCCAGTGCCTCCGAAATCCGCATAGACAGGAGCGCCAGTTCCTCATCGGTGAAGGCCGGAACTAACGGGGATTCACCTTGTATCCAGCGTTGCAGCGCAACCCGATGTTCCCGCACCTTCATGCCCGACAAAATCGCGCGTATTTTTTCCGGCTCCATCACGAATGGATGGGTATGGTGACCCGGCGGCCATTCAGCGAGCACATCCGCATCTTCCTCCAATCGGACGTAATTGACCGGATCTTCATAGACGATCCGTGCCGGCACATGAGGAGTGGCGCAACCGAGGAGGACGAGAACTAAGGTCATAATTACTGCGGTGGACCGCCATGCCGATTCAACCTGCATGACACACTACCCTTCGCTCACGATCACGGTCATCTCTGCGCGCTCCAACGGATTGTCTCGCCCATCGCGTTTCATAGTGACGATCTTGTCGACCACATCCATGCCGCTAACAACTTCCCCGAACACTGTATATTGCCAATCAAGGAAATTGGCGTCCGCGACGCAGATAAAGAACTGAGAACCGGCACTATCCGGATCATTCGCCCGAGCCATTGAGACAATGCCCCGCTTATGAGGCTTACTATTGAATTCAGCCTTCACCTTATACCCTGGTCCACCCATTCCATGTGACGACCGGTCGGACCCTTTGCTATTCGGATCTCCTCCTTGGATCATGAAACCGGGAATGACGCGGTGAAACGTCGTCCCATTGTAGAACCCCTCTTTGGAGAGCTTGATAAAGTTGCTGACATGACCGGGCGCCACGTCCGGGAAAAATCTGAGAATGATTTCTCCCATCGGTTGCCCCTTACTCGTCACGGCTATTGTTGCTCGTGTCTTCTCGTTGATATCCGACATTGCGTGCATCCTTTCAGTGATCATCGAAAGAGAAAGGGCGGCGGCGCCATCCCTGCTTCCAATCCTTGATTGACAGCCACCCAGGTGTGACCGTCATCGCTTCGAAACACTCCCGCGCTCGTCCCCGCATAGAGGCCTTTATCTCCGGTCCCGATCAACACCTGAACGGCGAGGTTAGTCAGCCCTTTATTCACAGGAATCCATTGCTTGCCCTTGTCCACCGTTCTAAAAATCCCGTTTCCGGTCGCCACGACCAATCCCTGGTCGCTGAAGACGATACCCCGGATAGAGTCGTTGGGCAGCGCCCGGCTGATCGGTCGCCAGGTTAGCCCACCGTCGGCGCTACGAAAAACTCCGCCATCGAAGGTGCCTGCAAAAATACTCTGGTCTTGATCGATGACCAATACGCGAATGAAGTTTTCGATCATCCCTTCATGATCCTTCAACCCATGTCGCAACCGCACCCACCCGGATGAACGAGGGCTGAACCGAAAGACGCCTTTCCCGGAAGTCCCGGCAAACAACGTTCCGTCGGTCGAGCGAGCCAGTGCATGAACCAAAATATCATCCAGCCCCGCCGTAACGGGCGCCCAGGAATTTTCAGCGTCATTTAGCCGATACACACCATCGCCTGTGCCTGCATACAGTTCATGATCGACCGCCATCAGGGCTTTGACTTCAAGCCGCTTGAGGCCTCCGTTGATCGGCTGCCACGTGTTCCCTTCATCACGCGAGCGGAACACCCCGCCACGAAATGTGCCGGCATAGACTGCACCGTCTTTCGCTGTGGCCAGACTTAAAATAAACGGATCACTGACACCCCCTCCGACCGGCATCCAGGTGGCACCTCGGTCCATGGTACGAAAAATCCCATGTCCGAATGATCCGGCATAGATCGTCCCGTTTCCGGCCATCACGAGGGCCTGCACGCTGGCCGCGGATTGTTCGAACGGCCCCGACGTCGCCAACGGTTCCGAGGTCATCGGCGACGACGATATCGGCGAGAGATCGGAAGACCCGACGCTCTCCGCCGAGGCCAAGCCGAGAACACTACCCCACATCAGTATCGCAGACATGACGACTCGTATCCGCTTGGCCTTCACGGTCTGAGGTGTCATCGAACCCTCGTTCCGGCAGTATTGATGGGCAAATCCGGATCAAGCGGCAAATCGACTCCACTTTGGTCCTGGCTCCGGCCGAACAAGCGGGCGCCGAGTATTCCAATCTCATACAGCACCATCAACGGAACCGCCATCAGGAGCATGGTAAAGAGCGTCGCGTCAGGGGTGACGATGGCGGAGACGATGAGACACAACAAGATGGCATGTTTCCGATACCGCACAAACGTATGCGCCGATGCCATTCCGATCATTGCCGCCAGAGTCATTACCAATGGCAATTCGAACGCGCAGCCGAAGATGAGCAGGAATTTCACATTGAAATCAATGTACGTCCCGACACTCAGCTGGGGCGTGATATCTCGGTCGAGGCCGAAATTCACGAACAGATCGATCACCAGCGGCAGAATGACTAAATTGCAAAATACCAGACCCAGTGCGAAAAGACCTCCAGCCACACAAAACAGGGGAATCGCCCAACGTTGTTCTTTCGCCAACAACGCCGGCTCGATGAACTTCCAGCACTGGTAGAAGATGACGGGGAGACTGAGAATGACGGCCGCGAGCAACGAGACCTTGATCGAGGCGAACAGCGCCTCCGTGGGTCCATAAAACGCGAGCTGGTTCGGGAACGGTTTATTCAGCCAAGCGATCATCTCGGCTGAAAAAGAGAACGTCACAATCAACGAACCCAAAAGGGTTGCGCCGATGATGACCAATCGTCGCTTGACGGTTGCGATATGGACGACAAGCGGATTGACAACCTGTTCCATAACGACAGATTCAGCTACGCGGATGGCCGGCAGGCGGCCGGCCTCTCATTGGGTGGGCTGCAGCCCTTGTTCGCGATAGTGGCGAATAAGCTCGGCGAGTTTGTCTTTCTTCGCCAGTTTTTCTTTTTGCATCCGTTTTTTCTCGACCTCTTCGGTCGGCGTCAGGACATGGCGTCTCTGCAGCTCATTCAGTTCAAGATCCAGGCGATGGTGGGACTCTTCCAGTTCCCGGAATTCGGTGTTGGAGTGGCGAAGCTGTTCGACAATCGCGTCTTCCGTCAACATGCGACACCTCCTGGTTAGGTTGAGTCTGTTTAGACTGATTCACCTCCACCGGCTGACACACGGTTTCGGCGTTGGCCACCGTGCATCACAAGCGGGCTCATTTCCATGAGTACTGCGTCTTCAATGGGATTGGTATAGTACTGAGGGCGTGTGCTGATCTGCGCGAACCCCATACGAGCATAGAGCGCGCGCGCCGGTTCATTCGAAGCTCTGACTTCGAGAACTGCCCGAGTGGCCCCTTGCTCCAGACCCAGACGGATAGCTTCAGCCGCAAGAGCACGCCCGACCCCTTGCCTCCGCATGGTTGCTCTAACGGCTAAATTCATCAGTCGAAGCTCTTCAAACACGATCCAGAAACAATGGTACCCGATGATGCTGACTCTGGCCAGCGCCTCCGCTCCTCCGCCATGCACCGCAACGAAAAAATGTGCGAACTGGTTTCCGGTCAATTCTGCTTCCAGCATTTTGCGCGTCCAGGGGGACGAGAAGCAAGCCTCTTCCAACGAGAGGATGTCCGGCAACATATCCGGCGTCGCCGGGAGGATCTCAAACTCAGTAAGAGCCCCGTTATTCATACTTCAAATGTGTTCTACCGCCGAGGGCCTCTGGCCAATCGTTCAGCAATTTTCTTCTCGATGCGCTTCTGCCGTCGTACGACCGGTGACACTCCCCCCGACCGCTCATACTGTATTTCCGCTTCGACTCGCTGAACATAGAGCGGTGCAACCACGTCATCCGCGATCTCGCCTCGTCGAAGCCGTTCTATTCCGAGCAACGCCACTGGCACGGCCGAAGGTTTAAAGACGTCTACAGATCCTACCGTCACGGTCACAGACGCGGGCAATGCCGCTCGAATCTCGGGCTCCATCGAGGACCATCCGGCTCCGAATAGCAGTGTGCGCTCGGTGAGGCTCTGTGCCAAGGCCCTTGGACTCCCGACTTGTTCACCCAACACGCGATTCAATCGCCCATCCTGCGTCCAGCGAAAAATCGCCCAGTACACCTCTCCTCGACGACTGATCAACACCGGACACACCGGAGTCATAGCCGTTCCTGCATTCCACGCCATTGCTTCCAAGGTTGGGACCAATGCCAATGGACATCCACTTGCAGCCCGCAGTCCTAGGCACGTCGCAAGACCTACACGGATACCCGTAAACGAGCCAGGCCCGATCGAACACGCGAGGCCGCCGATGTCACGGAGTTGTAATTCGGATTGAGCGAGGAGTCGATGGATCGCGGGCAAAAGCAGAGATCCATGGGCGCCGCCGGCTTCTTGCTCATGCTGTGCCAGGACGAAGTCGTCTTTGACGATCGCCACACTCTGCCAGGCCGTGGCCGTTTCAACCGCTAGAATGTTCATCGCTGATTATGAAATCTGTCCCAGGTCTTCCGCTTTGATCGCTTGATTCTGATGCATCTCATGGAAAATGACCTGTACGGTGCCTTGCCCCCGGCCGTCCTCAAGAGAAATTTTGAACGGACGGAGCGTCCGGGCATCCTGATCGCCGGCTGCTTCTGCTGAAACAGGCCCCACCTCGTTCAGCGACCTAAAATCGTCGTACTGAATCGTCGCTTCCACCTCTCCATTGGAACCCAGCCGATCTTCCTGTACCACCAACAATCGACGGTCGAACCACAGGCGGCGGATCGGTGGACGCGATGCGCCAGCTCCCCCGCTTACCGGCGCATAAACGTCAAGACGATATCGGTTTTTATCTTCCGCTAACTTAACCGTCTCATCCTTGGCGATCGAACTCGTTCCCAACACGCCGCCGACGGCCCATGCACTCAACTGGGAAAATCGCGCCAGCTTCCCGAGATCTCTCATGTCGGATTGGCGACCGGTATAGACTTTCCCTTCCATGGGCAGACGGAGCTTATACAGTTCATCGGCTTGAACAAACTCAAACAGTTCGTTCCCGATTGGCGTAAAGCCTCTGAGCCGGAGGGCGTTCGGCCGACGATAATAGACCGCACCCTCGACCCGCGACACGATGGGAATGAGTCCCCCTCGCACTTTGGCACTGAACAGTCCTTTCAGAGAATGAACCGCCGCATTTCGCTGACGCAACAAAGCCGTTAATTCTTCCGCCGTCACCTGTTTAAGCGGCAGCTCCTCCTTTGGAGTCATGAGAGCACAGCCAGTCAACAATATAACCGCGAACGGCACAACAACCGACAGAAAGGCTTGGCGCATAGCGATGGTGCTTGTTGAATGATCAGCACAGCCCTGGTTCTTACGCCAATACCGCATCGAGCGCCTCTCGCACTTCTTGAATGCCGATCAAATCCATCCCCTCGATAGGCTCCAGCTTGGTCAGATTCCGCTGAGGCAAAATACAGCGTTTAAATCCCATCTTGGCCGCTTCGCGGATGCGCGCTTCGGCTTGGCTGACGGCACGCACCTCTCCGCCTAACCCAACTTCCCCTAACACCAACATCCCAGGCTCGACAGACACCTCCCGCAAGCTTGATGTGACGGCCGCCACAATTCCTAGGTCGATCGCCGGCTCGTCAATATGCATCCCTCCGACGACGTTCACATAGACATCTTGTCCGGAGAGGTGTACGCCCAACCGCTTCTCCATCACGGCGAGCAAGAGCGAAACTCGATTCAATTCCACCCCGTTCGCCATCCGTTTGGGCATCGCATAGCTGGTCGAAGAGACCAACGCTTGGAGTTCCACCAGGATTGGTCTGGTACCTTCGAGACTGGACACGACTACCGACCCAGTACTCCTGTGAGGGCGCTCCGCCAAGAACAGTTCTGAAGGGTTGTTCACTTCTTCGAGCCCCGCATCCTTCATTTCAAAGACACCGATCTCGTTCGTCGATCCAAAACGATTTTTTACGGCTCGGAGGATTCGGTAGCTATGTCCCTTGTCGCCTTCAAAATACAAGACCGTATCGACGATATGTTCCAGCAACCGAGGCCCGGCGATTGCCCCTTCCTTGGTGACATGCCCAATGATGAAGACAGGAACTCCGGCCCGCTTGGCAAACCACATGAGCTGACCGGCCACCTCCTGCACCTGGCTAATGCTGCCGGGAGCGGACGTCAGCTGTTCCGTGTAGACAGTTTGAATCGAATCGACCACCACGGCAGCAGGCTCAATGTCCTGCACCGCTCTCAGGATCTGTTCAAGGGAAGTTTCGGCCAAAATGAGCAAATGCGGGTGTTCGATACCCAGACGCTGCCCGCGCATCTTGATTTGTCGAGGAGATTCTTCGCCGGAGACATACAGAACAGGTGTGTCCTTCGCCGCCAACTTCGGCAGGACTTGCAACAAAAGCGTCGTCTTGCCGATCCCGGGATCTCCTCCGATCAAGATCACCGAGCCGGGAATCACGCCACCCCCCAGAACCCTGTCAAATTCCCCGATGTGCGTGAGCCGACGATCCTCTCCTACTACCTCGATGTCGGAAATGGGCGTCGCTTCAGCCTGAACTGTTTTCATCGCAGCGGGACGGCCCTTGCCGGTCGCCGCCTGCCGCTCCTCCTTCATCGTGTTCCAGCCGCCGCAGTCTGGACAACGGCCAAGCCACCGTGGCGCTTGGTGTCCACAGGACTGGCACGAAAAAACGATCTTGGGTTTCAAAAATTAACCTCACGGAGAAACAGTCTCATACGGCTATCTTAATGGATGCAAGGAGGGAAGAAAAGCCGGGAATGTCCGAGCCCCGAAGCAGGAGAACCGACTGGAGCGCTGTGAAGTTTTGAAGAAGAATTATATAGCTTTTCACAATCCAGATCTCATCTCGGCCATCTTCCGTGCGCAGAAGCATACGCACCCTTCGACGAACGCCACACTATCACCACAGTAGCGCTTCAGCGACATCGCCCCTCAGAATTTTCATCTTGACGGACTACCAAGATGTACCCTATTTTCCCACTTGTTGATTAACAAAGTCATATTTTATGAAACTCTCGAAAAAAAGCGAGTACGGTCTTCGAGCCTTACTTGAACTGACCCTGGCACATGGTCACGCCACGCTGCAGCGGCATGACATTGCGGCTCGACAGCATATCCCCATCGAATTTTTGGAGCAGATTCTCCTGATGCTCAAACGAGCCGGGCTTGTCTCCAGTCGACGTGGGGTAAAGGGAGGATACACCCTTATCAAGCCGCCGAAGGATGTCACGCTGGGCCAAGTGATCCGCATACTCGATGGTCCCCTCGCTCCAATCGGTTGTGTCAGTAAGACGGCGTATCAGAAATGCGGTGATTGTCCTTATGCCAATATGGCGCGCTGCCCGGTACAGCAGGTGATGGGTACAGTCCGTGACGCGATCGCCGGAATTTTGGATCACTACACACTTGCCGACTTTGCATCCGGCCGCTACAAGGACTGACCCTTGATGGATACAGTTGTTCTTGTCCTGATTACGTTTGTGGCCGCCACCGTAAATGGCGCGCTGGGGTACGGCTTTTCTTCCATCACCGTTCCTGTCGCCTTATTGTTTTACACCAATCGCATTTTGAATCCGGCCCTTGTGCTCATTGAACTTGTCCTCAATAGCTATGTGCTGTTCATGAATCGAAAAAGCGTTCCGAACATCTGGCGACGGGTGACTCCCATTCTCATCGGCTTAGTCATCGGAATCGGCATCGGCAGCTACATTCTCTTTCTGGTTCAGCCGGCATGGATCAAGTTCGTCACCTATTTCTTTCTGTTACCCTTGATTTTGCTTCAGGCCGCCGGCATCCGAAAACCCATTCAGGCTGAACGTGCCATTGCCGTCCCCTTTGGGGTGGGAATTGGCACACTCTATTCCGTCACGACCATTTCCGGCCCCCCGCTTGCTCTTCTCTTCAATAATCAGGGTTACGCCAAGCAGGACTTCCGGGCCGCATTGGGAGTTATACGCGTCGCGGAATCCTCTCTCACGGCCATCGCCTATGGATTTATCGGCTTCTACAGCGCCGGCAGTATGGAAATTATTCCTTACATTATCCCCAGTGTCATGATCGGAATTCCCTTAGGAACATATCTTATTCGCTTGATGGATCCCGAGACATTCCGGCGCATTTGCATGGCGTTCGATGGATTGATCGTTGGGTTTGGCCTCTCTCGAGTCTTGACTGAATTAAACCTTGCCTCACCCGTCACTACCTACAGCATTCTGTCGATCGTGATTCTGATAAACGGCTATTTGCTGTTCCGGTTTTTTAGAGACCGTGCTGACCCCCATCGAATTCCGTCTTGATGGCTACCCATCTTCGGTCTTTGCACGACCGTGGGAACCAACGGAAAAACCCATCCTCTTTCAGCTTTTCCGCTATTGCCCTTGGCGGTACTTGAAGGTTGAATCCTTCACACCTGCAACTACCCCTGGTTCGGCAAGATACTTAACTTGTTGAATAATTGTAATTCTCTTCTCTTATTTCTTGGGTATAAGTTTTGCTGAACCCTCTGATCGTTCTACATTGCGTACTTGAACAAACAAGGTCTAGTCATCGCAATTCACCTGTAAGGAGTGTTTCTTATGACGACACATGTGACTTCGATCAATCTGGTCTATAGGAAGTTTGCCATCCCGTTGGCCCATCTCATGATGCTAAGTGTCATCGCCCTTCCACTGGCCGGATGTAGTGACGATGGCGGAGGAGCATCACCCATCTCTTCACTCTCCACACCAACAGAGGCTCCTTCTGGAATGGACACACCTCCTGGTGGAGTCGAAGGGTCAGACTCTAATAATCTTCAAAGCGAGCTAGCCGAATCGAGCCTTGATAATCCCTCAAGTGAAGTCGCGGAATCGAACCTTGAACCTCCTGTGACAAGTTCTGACGGAGATGAAGATCCGACGATCTCAATGACTCACACCCCAACTGGGGTTACTGCGCGGTTGACTTGGGATGCGTCCTCCGATCCCAATGTAACCGGTTACTATATTTATTATGGGAAACAATCATCTGGAGAGCCTGGGTCTTGCTCCTACGAGGAAAGTCAAGCGGTCGAAACTCCACCAGCTACAATTACCGGGCTCGACCCTAATACACCCTATTTCTTTGCTATCAGTGCTCATAGCGAATCGGAAAGCCCCTGTTCAAATGAGGTCCTCATGGTCACCCCCCCTGCTCAAAGCTGAGCGAGAACGTTCGCCGCGTCATGACTCTCTTGCAGCTCCCCTGGTTCACTTCAGGGGAGCTGATCCTTTCATTGACCTCCCCCCCGACGATTTGTTAGCCTCAAGTTCTTTCATGCGGCTTCCGAAAATAAACAGTCAAGAAGCCATTATTTGACTACTATTCCGAAAGGATCTCCCATGGCCGGTTCACTTGCCTCGTCCGAACTGCTGACCGCCTTACACAACAAAGCGACCCAACTTCGCATCGACAGTGTGCGGGCTACCAGCGAAGCAGGGAGCGGCCATCCGTCAAGTTGCGCCTCTGCCGCCGACATCGTTGCCGCATTGTTTTTCTCCGTCATGCGTTACGATCCACGCAATCCTAAGGCGCCTAATAGCGACCGCTTCGTCTTGTCGAAAGGACATGCCGCTCCGCTGCTCTATGCGGCATGGGCGGAAGCCGGGCTTTTCCCGACAAGCGATCTCCTTAAACTGCGCACCCTGAAGTCCGATCTTGAAGGACATCCCACTCCGCGTTTGCCGTTTGTGGATATGGCGACCGGGTCACTGGGGCAGGGACTTCCCGTGGGCGTCGGCATCGCCCTCAATGCGAAGTTCGTAGACAAACTCGATTACCGAACCTACGTGGTGATGGGTGATGGAGAATCGGTCGAAGGATCGGTATGGGAAGCAGCCGAGATCGCACGCCAATACAGTTTGGATAATTTGTGCGCGATTGTGGACGTGAACCGGCTCGGGCAAAGCGATCCTACCATGCTGCAACACGACATGGAGGCCTACCGTTCCCGATGGGCGGGATTTGGCTGGCATGCGATCGTCGTCGACGGCCATGATATCGCAGCAATCCTCCAGGCTTTCGACGAGGCTGCCCGCACGAAAGGTCGACCGACTGTGGTACTGGCACGAACGTACAAAGGCAAGGGCATTTCGTTCATCGAGAACAAAGCAGATTGGCACGGCAAACCGCTTAAAAAAGGGGAAGAGACCCAGCGGGCTCTCGACGAACTGACGAAGCAATTACACCCGAATGGCGCCTCTATTCAGATCCAAAAACCATCCGCCCCCGCCGCCACACCGGCCCCGGTCGGTGCGATGCCGGCACCGCCGTACAAACTCGGCGACTCCGTCGCGACGCGCGAAGCCTTCGGCGCAGCACTCGAGGCCTTGGGGTCTGTCAACCCAGCTGTGGTTGCCCTGGATGCCGACGTCAAGAATTCGACGTATACCGACAAATTCGGGAAGAAATTCTCCAATCGGTTCTTCGAAAGTTTTATCGCAGAACAAAACATGGTCGGGGCTGCGGCCGGTCTTGCAGCTTGCGGTAAAATCCCTTTTGCTGCGACCTTTGCCTGCTTCTTGAGCCGCGCCTACGATTTTATCCGCATGGCCGCCATCAGCGGATCGAACATCAAACTCGTCGGGACGCATGTCGGTGTGAGCATCGGAGAGGATGGTCCGTCACAGATGGGACTGGAAGACATCGCGATGATGGCGGCGCAACCAAACGTCACGGTGCTGTACCCCTCAGACGGAAACTCAACCTATCACTTGGTCGAAGCCGCCGCCAACCATAAAGGAATGGTCTACGTGCGTGCCGGAAGGCCGAAAAACCCGGTGATTTATGGCCCGGAAGAGCGTTTCCATATCGGCGGCAGCAAAGTCGTCCGGCAGAGCGCATCGGATGTCCTCACCATTGTGGCCGCAGGAGTGACGTTGTTTGAGGCGTTGAAAGCCTACGACCAGCTGAAGTCGAACGGCATTGCGGTTCGTGTCATCGATCTCTACAGTATCGCGCCCATCGATAGGCACACCTTATTGGATAGCGGCCGCGCTACACAGTCCCGAATTCTCACGGTTGAAGATCACTACGCCCACGGAGGCCTTGGCGATGCCGTCCTCAGTGCCGTCGCAACCGAGGGGATCAAGGTCCACAAACTCGCCGTCCGTGAAATCCCGCATAGTGGGAAGCCTGAAGAGCTCGTGGATCATTATGGGATCGGAGTGCGGTCCATTGTCGAGGCAGTCAAGCAGATCATCAAATAACTGGTCTTGCGTGGAGGGCGACAACCAATTCGGTCAATCCCCTTCCTGATTGTCATGTTTTCATTTTTTCCCAGAAAAAATATGGTATAGTACGCGTCCAATGATGCGTTGGAAACGTCGACGAACTCAAGCACACCAAGCGGGTAGATCATCCATCAAATATTGAGTAGGAGGTGCGAATGACGAGAAGGAATGTGAGCGTCTCAGTTCTGGTTATGGGGTTCGCCCTAATTCTTTCTGGAGGCATGGCCTCCGCCGAAGATCTCCCCCCATTGGCTCCGGTTCCATCCGATTATGCCGACAAGAAAATGCCGGCTGGCGGATGGACCGATGCAAAAGCCATCGAGGAGGGAGGAAAGATTTATAGGGGCGAGTTCAAGACCGAGGTCAATTGCAGCAGTTGCCACGGAAAGGACGGCGCACCGGTGAAAAAGGGTGCACGGGACCTTCGTGATCCCAAAATCGTCTGCCGCTTCTCAGACGCGTACTGGTTCTGGCGCGTCGCCGAAGGAGTCCCAAAGACAAAGATGAAAGCCAATAAGGGTCTCCTATCGGAAGAGCAGATCTGGCAGGTAATGGCATATGAAAACCAGTTCTCGCATGGGGGCAAGCCGGCCGACCGTTCCTGTTACAAACCCTAACTGGAGCGCTGTTTAGGTCTAAAGAATCGTCCAGGGACTCCGGAGATCTCGAAGCGTTTGAAGGAGTCTCTACAAATAGGTGAGAGCACTATAACAAAGGGGGAAGAGAACATCAGGTTCTCTTCCCCTCTTTGCTTGTTCGCGTCCACTACGCTCGGCGGAATCTTCAGGCCGGATTAGGCACCATGAACACCAAGACCTTGAGCCGCCCGGTTGTATGATTTTTCACACCATGCTCTTGTCCGGCCGGTGCCATAGTGCCCTGCCCCGCATCGAGTACTTGCTGATCGGCCCCGACCTGAAATATTCCTTGCCCTTCTAGGACAATGTACACCTTGTCTTGATGACCATGCACATGCCCCTTTTGCTCTTGGCCCGGCTCAAAGCAATAGATATCGCAGAAGAATCGGTCCGTTTGAAAGACATTATTCTTCTTCATCTTTTGGCTGTTGAATTGCTGGAAATCCGCAAGTGTGACAACCTCCATTATGGATGCTCCCTTGTCCTGGCCAGTTAGAACCAGTGGTCATGGCATATGCGATTGCAGTGTTTGGTATGCATGTTTGAGTTCGTTCAGGGCGGTGTTCATTCCTTCCCGTACCTCATGCCATTTTGTATCAGTGGCGCTCCTTAATTCGTCTAACTTCTCCTTGACTCCATCTTTCTTTTTCTCCAACTCATTGACCGTTTTCTGAAGCTCAGCTCGTGTGGATTCCGAAGCCTGCGTGATCTTGCCACGTAACCCAACGATTTCCCGCTGGATGACCACCAATTCCTCATGTGCTTTCCGCTGGAAGGCCTCCTTTTGCTGAGCCGTATATTGCTTGGTGGCCTCGATCGTTTCTTGGGCCTCTTTTGCGATCTTTTCGGTACTCGCCGGGGATTCAGCCGCCATACTCGACACAGGAACCACCCCTACCATTGCAAATACGACACCCGCCGCGATTCGACCACAATTCATGAGCCCTCCTCAAGACATCTAAAAGTATAAGCTGCGACCGTCGCAAAGTCACGATCGCTAAACTTTCACCGGTAACCAACCGAAAAAGAAAGTCGTGAGCGCCATGTCTGCAACTAAGGAGTCCCTTCATGCCTCCTGACCTCCAGTCGGCACCTGCTCCTTTTGAGAAGCTCGAACAGCTTCTGAATCAAAAGGTCGAAAAGGGAGAGGTCGAGCTTCCGCTGCTGCCTCAAGTCGCCAGCCAAGTCATGGCCTTGACGTCGGACCCTTCCGCAGACGCGGCCAAATTGTCTTCTCTCATCCATCAGGATCAGGCCCTCGCGGCGCACGTGCTCCGCATTGCCAATTCGCCCGCGTACATGCCGCGAAGCCCCGTCGTCTCCCTCCAGCATGCCGTCGCCATGCTCGGCATCAACTTGCTGTCCGAAATCGCCTTTACCGCTTCACTAAAAACGGGGGCATTCCAAGTGCCGGGACATGAAGACGATGTGAAGCGCTTGTGGCGGCATTCGTTGGCCAGCGGAGCCTTCGCGAAGGAAGTCGCGCGAATACGACGGGTGAATGTAGAAAGCGCATACCTGTGCGGTCTATTGCATGGAATCGGAAAACCCGTCGTCTTGCGCACCGTCACGGTGCTCGCCCGTGAGCAGAAGATCCTCTTGGACGGCTCAGGGCTTCACATGCTGATCGATGGTTACCATACGCGTGTCGGCCACCTCATCGCCGAAAAATGGAACCTCCCCAAACCGGTCATGGAGGCCATTCAACACTATAGTGATTACGACCACGCCACGGCTTTTAAGCAGGACTGCATGCTCACCTGCGTTGCCGATCGACTGGCCAGCAATCTGCTCGCACCCGATGACATGCCCGATGAAACCCTGCGCGAGCATCCGGTGTTCACGGAGTTGAACCTATATCCTAACGACATTGACCAGCTCATTGCGGGCAAGGACAAGGTGCTGGCCATCGTGAATGCGATGAACCTATGAATACACCGACTGTCTTCGACATCATCGTCATTGGAGCCGGCCCCGCCGGCCAGAAAGCAGCCATCCAGGGCGCCAAAGCCAACAAGCGGGTGGCGCTCATTGAACGGGAACGCGGCATTGGGGGCAGCTGTGTCTACCGGGGGACGATTCCCAGCAAGACGTTAAGAGAAAGCGCCCTTCATCTTGATGTGCTCAAGCGAGCCAGCGCGGCCTTCGAATTCAACCTCAGACCCGACACGCAAATCGCCACGCTTCTTAGCCGGCTGGAAGACGTTGTGAAGGCGCACGATACGTTCATGAGCCAACAGCTGCGGCGCAACGGCATCTTCCTTTTTCACGGCCGTGCGCGCTTCGTCAACGACCGCGTGATCGAAATGCAGACTGTTGATGGAGCCAGTCAACGGTTTACCGCCGACACCATCGTGATTGCTACCGGATCGCGCCCGAGAAACCCACCCGAGATTCCCGTCGATCACGAACATATCCTCGACAGCGACTCACTCCTTTCAATGATTTACTTGCCGCGCTCGCTGACAATCATCGGTGGAGGCGTCATCGGATGCGAGTACGCCTCGATTTTCTCTCTGCTGGGCACGCAGGTGACGTTGGTTGATCAAGCGCCCGCGCCACTCCAGTTTATGGACCAAGAACTGGTCCGGCAATTCATCACAATTTTTGAGCGACAGGGCGGGCACTACCTGGGAGGACAGAAAGTACACGAGGTCCGTTGGGATGGCGCAGCGCACGTCGTCACGAAGCTTGCCAGCGGTATGACGGTGAAAAGCGAAAAGATGCTCGTCGCACTCGGGAGGCAGGCGAATGTTGAGGATCTCAATCTGAGCGCGGCGGGCCTCCAGGCAACAGCTAAGGGTACTCTTTCGGTCAACCAATTCTGCCAAACGGAAGTCCCTCACATCTACGCAGCCGGAGATATGGTCGGCGCGCCCACCCTGGCGTCAAAAGCCATGGAGGAAGGCCGCCGGGCTGTCCGCCACGCCCTCAACCTTCCGGTCGGCGATGCCGCCTCCACTATTCCACTGGGCATCTATACGATCCCGGAAATGGCCAGTATCGGCCTTGACGAGAAGAGTGCACGGGAACGGTACAGAGATCCGCTGGTCGGACGGGCCAAGTTCGAAGAAATCGCGCGCGCTCAGATATCCGGTGCCGGCCATGGTCTCCTCAAGATGGTGGCTGATCCCGACGGCGAGCGGCTCCTGGGCATTCAAATCGTCGGGGATTCCGCCACGGAACTGGTGCACGTGGGCCAATTGGCTCTTCAAAGCACCGCAACCATCGAATCCTTTATCGATAACGTCTTCAACTTTCCGACCTATGCCGAAGCCTACCGGATCGCCGCGCTTGATATCCTAGGCCAGGTGGCGAAACGTCGATCGGCTAAAGCCGCGTAGGCCTTCCAGCGTCCCAATCCATCACTCTCATGCTCGAATGCCTAGCTCCCTATCGGCCGGAATCAGAGGTGCCACTGCGTCGCTCGAAGAAATTACTCGAGGTCGCTTTCGTGAGGCTTACGCTTGAATGATTCCATTTCCAAGTCTTGGACTACATGGTGGAGCCTGGCCCATTCATCAGGGTCCAACTTCACAAACTCGCATCCGAAACTGCCGGCTCGAAACCATCGCACCACCGCTTTGGAAATCTGGATGGGAGGTTCGTCCTCACAACTTTGAACCCGCAGCTGCAGAACCGTCCCAGGCTCCACCTCGATAAGAGTGTACACACGGCAACCTCGAATAGAGAGATCGCTCAGAGTGCCTTCACCCGACACCACGTTCGTTGAGCTGAATGAGCTCCGAAACGTAACCGGAAACCGGGCATCCTTTCGTTGTTCCACGGGCACACCCATAGGCGAGTGAGTTGCTAGCCCTTTATATTGCCGATTGGACGCAATTCCGCCACTGGTTTTGTGATTCCCGCACGATCGACTGCTTGGACCACCTCGGAGATGTTTTTATAGGCGAAGCCCGCCTCCTCGGCCAGGCCGGACATGGAGACGGCCTTCACGAGGATGCCTCGCTGCTTCATTCGGCTTCGGACTTCCTCCCCCCGAATAGCTTTCTTCGCTTGGGCGCGCGACATCGTACGCCCCGACCCGTGCATGGTCGAAGCAAAGGTGTCACGCATCGCTCCTTCTGTCCCCGCCAACAGGTATGAGCCGGTCTCCATTGAACCGCCGCAGATAACCGGTTGTCCTGTCGCGCGATACCGTGGAGGAAGATCGGGACTGCCGGGTCCCAAGGCCCTTGTCGATCCTTTCCGATGCACGACCACATCGCCTTCTTGGTGCCGCTCGACTTTGGCGATATTGTGTGCCACGTCATAGACCAGCTCCATTCCCATCTCCTCAGCCGCTCGACCGAAGACCGCAGAGAAGGCTTCGCGGATCTGATGGGTGATGACCTGACGGTTGGCAAACGCCATGTTGGCCG
Organism: Nitrospira sp. BO4; assembly: GCA_030144965.1. Taxonomy (GTDB): domain Bacteria; phylum Nitrospirota; class Nitrospiria; order Nitrospirales; family Nitrospiraceae; genus Nitrospira_D. The sequence continues at coordinate 67,628 of JAMPUU010000026.1, read as the reverse complement.
CGCAATTCATGGCCGAGAAATAATCCTGCCCTTCGATTGATGAAAAGGGGGCGCAGGCTAGTTGCTGGTCCTTGACGGAAATTCCGTATCGCCGCATCGCTTTTTCGAACCCTTTAAGATAGTCACTCGCCACCTGGTGACCGAACCCGCGTGAGCCGCAATGAACCATCACGACGATCTGATCCTGTCCCGTAATCTCCCAGGCCGCAGCGGTCTCGTCGTCAAACACACAATCCTTAGAAACCACCTGTACCTCAAGGTAGTGGTTGCCCGACCCCAAGGTCCCCAGCTGATTGATTCCTCGACTGACCGCCCGATCGCTGATTTTCGATGGGTTCGCGCCGGCTATACATCCCCTCTCTTCAATCGCATCGAGATCCCGATGCCAGCCAAACCCCTGCTCGACACACCATCGGGCCCCCCTGGCTATGACATCCTCGAACGAGGAACGGTTTAACCGTACGAACCCACTCGCGCCCACGCCCGCCGGTACCCTCCGAAACAATTCCGTCATCAATCGTTCGAGGTGCGGCTGTACTTCCTCACGGGTGAGATCGGTTCTAATGAGCCGCATTCCGCAATTGACGTCATACCCGACGCCGCCTGGTGAGATGATTCCGGACTCGACATCAAATGCCGCGACTCCACCGATGGGAAAGCCATAGCCCCAATGGCCATCCGGCATGCACAGCGCGTAACGTCTGATGCCGGGAAGGCAGGCAACATTCGTCACTTGCTCGAACACCCCGGAATCCATGGACTGAAGGATGGCCGGCGTGGCATAGATCCGCGCGGGAACCAGCATCCCATCCTTTTCTGTCGGAGGGATCTCCCAGACTTCGTCCGAGATCCGCACAACCCTCATGTCAGTATTCAGTTTCATGATCGATGACCCGGTTCATCATTTTCGCCCCACTGTTGTTCGCGAACGACGAAGAACGAGATACGCTTCACGCATCTTATACATCCAACACGATCCTGACGGTCCATTGTCCTTTTTCCTGAGCAAGTCGATAGAGATGCTTGGTGACTCCCTTCACATCGGCCCTCAACGTTTGCGTTGAGCCGTTGACCGACTCTCCATAAAGCAGCCCCCTTAGTTTCCAGCAGCCGTCATCTTGGCGAGTGAGGATGAGGTCCGCCTTGCTGAATACGACCCCGGCCGCATCCTTCCAATACACCAGGTCCGAGAGCCAATCAAACAACAGCGCGGCGGGATCTTCGTCCGTTCGCTCAATCGCTTGCCGCCAAGAGGAGCCAATCGTGTCAGGATCGGCTAGCGCCTCCATGATTGCGCAGGTCGCTCCTTGGAAGAGTTCCTGAAGTGAATCGCCGGAGGCGTCGAATGCCAGATCAGCTGTGGCGACATCGTCTAGAAAATGAAAAGAGTGGGACATCCGAGTGTACTCGAAGCGCTGAGCCGATCAGAATACGCCGCGGGAAGAGCGGAATGCCTGATTGCAGGCTATTCAAGCTCAAAGATCTTGGGGAAGTTGGTGAGATTGCGACAACCGTCCTTCGTCACTAGCACCATGTCCTCGATTCGGACCGCTCCCAATCCCGGATAGTACAGTCCTGGTTCGACGGTGACAACATGGCCCTCTTGCAAGAGGGACCCGGTTCGGCTGATACGAGGCGCTTCGTGAATATCCAGCCCTACCCCATGCCCGGTCCCGTGAAAGTACCCCTGCATGCGGCCGTTCACCACGCCGGTCTTGTATCCGGCTTTCTCGAAACGCGCGCAGATGCCGTGATGGATTTTCATTCCGTCGGCGCCGTCCTTGATCTTGTCGATGGCCTCTTCCTGGGCATCCTTCACGATTCCATACAACCGCTTCAAATCCTGACTCACCATCCCGCGTATGACCGTACGCGACATGTCCGCAAAATAGCGGCTCGTCGCAGATCGAGGGAACACGTCAAAAATAATGCTGCGATGAGCCGGCAAGGGGCCGCTCCCTTCATTGTGCGGATCACAGGCTTGCTCCCCTCCCGCCACGATCGTATGTTGGGCCACGCAGTTCTGTTCCATGAGTCTCACGTTGATCAACTGCTTTACCCGTTCGGCAGTCAAGACGGCTTCATCAACCCAAAGCGCTCCATCACGTATCGTCGCCCGCCGCAACATATCATGCGCTGAAGCCACGGCATCTTCAGTCGCTCGTTGAGACTGTTCGATATGGCGAACCTCTTCCGCACTTTTCACGACTCGTTGCTCGTAGAAGGGATCGCGCTTCGGTTTCAGGCTGTATCCCAGCTCTTGCAACCGTGTGGCATGGATGAATGGGAAATTGGCCGGCACCAGCAGACGGCGCACTTTGAACTCTTTTAACACGATGTGCACGATATCGACCGTCGTCGGGTCCTTGATACCCTTGGTCTTCGCCTTCTGTTCGATCTCGGAGTAGGACAGCACTCGATCGACCGACGCTTGCGCCCTGGCGCGATCCATTTCCAGGTCACTCATGACCATCAATCGCTCACCCTTGACTTCCAAATAGATAAACGGGTCCGGAGCAATGAATCGCGTCGCATAGAACAAATTCGAGTCCTGTTCGCTGGCGGCAATGAATAGTGTGGCGGCTTCAAGTTGAGACATCGTGGTGCGTTTCATGAATAAGCGAGGAGGATAGTAGAGTTGAGTGAAACCATTGAGATGTCAGAATCCATAATCAATCGATGCTAGCATGCGTTTAGGGGTCGGTCAAGAATTGGAGCCGGTCAAGGCACGACAGGAGCTGGTGAGAGGGTCATATCCTTAGGTCTCACTCCAGTTTCTTCATCCGGCGTGACTAGATCCATGGGAAGCGTCAGCGTATTTGTTAAGACATCGACCGCCAGTTGGGCTAAGCCCGACAGGCCGGTCGCAAAGGACTTTACCGGCAGATAGGTCACTTCAGGATCTTCTAACGCGCCCTTCACGGTGAACATTGCTGTGGCTAACCCCTTGCGGTCCCCGGCAATGATTCGGCCAAAGAGTGGAATCGTCTTGAGAAATTGTGAATAGGACCCAAACGGACTCACGGCCACAGCGAGATCCAGTTGATCCGTCGGCAAGTCGTAATTTCCGGCGGCGGTAATCTTCAGAATCGGGCTATCGATAATGAGATTTTCTGTCTGAAACATACCGTCTTGAATCGTCACGATCGCGGATATCCTGTTATACGGGAGTCCCTCTTTTTCAAGATCGACCTTCCCCTGTAACACAGCGGGGAGGTTCAGCAAACTGATGATTTTCCATACCGCCCGCTCATTTGATTTTAGGATGCGCCCGTTTTCCAACAATAGCTCGACTTTTCCGTTCAACGAAGGGTAGATCCCATGTGGATTGCGTCCGTGGCCTCGAAGCACACCACTGAAGCGGATTTCTCCTGACACACTGTGGGCCTGCGTCTTCGTCAGTCTCAGGAGGTCATCGAATTCCACACCGGTGGCCCGGAACGAGAGGTCAAGATCCGCCGGCGCCTTGGGTGGAAGTTGTACCACCAGCCGTCCAGCCACGTGCCCGTGGGTCGACTCGCCGGAAATCCGGTCGATATCCAATACGCCGTCCTGAATATTGATGCGAGCCGAAATCGCGCCGAACTTCATATGCCTGTAGTGCCCCCGCGCGACAGCGGCCGACATGGTGACATGACTGGTGGCCGCTAAAGTTTCGAGGAACTCACGCATCGGAGTCCGCTCACCCTTCGGAATCAGCAACCCCAAGTCAAGCTGGTTTGATTCGATCCTCCCGGTGATGAACGGCTTTGCCGGCCAGTTTCGAATCGCGGCCTCTATGGCAATGTCGCTACCCTGAATTTTGAACGACAGCCGCTTGAGTTCGACCTCGTTGCGCACAAACTTTACGCGCGCATAGAGGTCCTGAATATGTCCTTCGATCCCCTTGGCCGTCATCAACCCATTCGTCAAACCCATCCATCCGGTGATCCGCCACGCCTTCCAATCTGTGTCTTTTCCTTTGATATCGAGCGAGAGCTCGAGATTGCCTGCCTCAAGCCAATTCTTGGATGCCCATTCCGGCAGACTGGATACCGACAACGTGCTCGTCGCCACGGCCATATCAATCATGAAGCGATCGCCGAAATGCAGGGTTCCCTTCGCCGGAATACTCACCGTGGGCAAGACCAGCTCTACCCGATGCAACGTCACACCGGTGCCTTGGGATATCATGCCTTCAAACTCGACCGTGGCATGCGCTCCCATTGGTTTCTCCATCGAGCCGAGTGTCACTTTAGCCTCATCGAGCACGACTGTTCCTCGAATCTGGGGTCTCGTCGTCGAACCTAATAGAACAACCGCTGAGCTGAGCATACCTTCGAAAGCGCCCGGTTCGGTTACAGCGGGTCGGAACAAGCGCACCATCTGCGCGGCATCGCCGCGCGCGCGAATGGCAAGGTCTTGAAAGACACTCGCCGTTCCGCCGCCAATCATTCCTTGGACCTGCACAGCGGTCCCTCCAAGATGTCCGGTGACTTGCTCAAACTGAGTAGCCCCATCAGCTAGAACGAATCGCCCCTGCAGCCCTGTCAAACGCTCAGGCAACGCGACATGAGAGAGACTGACCTGACGAGCGATAATCTCCCCGCCGGCAAATGTAATCCCACCGGGCTGATTCAAAGGACCCACAAGACGAAAGGTCGACTGTGCCATACCCTCCGCATCCCGAATGCCGGCAAGCATTTGCGTGACTCGCCCGGCCGATACGGTCTTGGCCAAAAACTCCAGCAAATGCGACGCCCCCGTCTCTCCTGTGATCTCCAGTTCGAGCCACGGACCTGCGTCAAGAAACGACACCTCCGCTTTTCCATCAGTGATTTGCATCGCTCCATACATTCCGGTCACCTTCGCGATGCGAACACGTCCAGCCTCTACCATGACGACCGCCGCCAAATCTTTCACCGCCACACGATCGCGGCCGATCAGTCCTTGACCTTCTCGAACATGGAACTCCCCGGTCGTCGAAAGTTGAGGGCCCGTCGTCGCAGATCCGGTCAATGTCGCATTGATGACCTGCACCTTGCCGTCAATCTGGCGATCGGCCAGTAAGGCCGGAAGTTGCGGGTGGATCCAAGCCGGGGGAATCGTTTTCAGCAGCTGAGGGAGAGCGACGAGCGTGCTGGTGAACGTCACCGAAAACGTGGGTTGAGGAGTCAGAAGGCCGGCGAGATTGGCATTTCCTGTCATCGTGATATCGTTCAAATGAGCGGTCATCTCCGATAACACCATGTCATATCCGGCCACTCCCGGCATCACGCGAACGGTGCTCCGGAGATTCAAGGCACCTTGAAGATGCTCAGGAACCGGCCGAGGGCCAAGAAAGTCGGCGGCGTCACGCACCTTGAGATCAGCGGCATCGATATGTCCTTCGAACTGAAATCCTGAACCCGATTCTCCCGTTTCTTCCCCGGATAAGGATACTGGTTGCTCTGCTTGTTTGATGACTCCATCGAGCGAAACAGCCGATAATCCCTGCGCCCCTTGGTGAGCCGCCGAGGCATGCAATTCCGCAAGCCCACGGTCGGCCCGGACAAGCAGGCCGAACTCGACGTGTTCCAATTTGATGGACCGAATTCCATCGGGTCTGGCCGAATCGATGACGGTAATCGTGCCATTCACGAGCTTGGCTTCCCTAATCATGAATGTCCTGGCCATCTGCTCCATCGTTCGTTCATCGGTATCAGCCTGGCCGTTCAATCCATCCAGAACATTCCAGCGGCCACGTTCGTTCCGCCGAAGCGTAAGCGTCGGTTCTTCGATCAATAATCGTTTCCCAACAACTTGCTTCTTGAGAAGCGGCCAGAGACGGAGAACAAGATTGACCCGCTTAGCCGTCAATACCGCCTGATCCGATTGGGGGTCATGAACGGTGACATCGGAGAGTTCCACACGAATGCGGGGAAAGACGACAAATTTAACGCGATGAACGTCGATTTTCCTTCCCAGGCTCTCCTCGAGTTGCTTGAGGACAAAGTCCTTGAGATAGTCTTCGCCGGTCAATTCTCTGGAGAACGCAAGAAAGACTCCGACCACCACCACGAGGGAAAGGATGATCACAAGCGCAAGCCGAAGACGGGACACACCACCCCCTCAGAGCACGTAAGCGTCGTTCTTGGCATCTTACCGGATCGATCAGTTTAAATCTATCAACTCAGCGTTCTACAAGGGATTTCTCACCGCTCTTTCTCGAGTTCTCGACATCCCTTCGGCATAGATAAGGCGCAAAGATATTGCACAAGCAGTCACACCTTCTCATCTTCATCTGACTTTCCGGAGTTGACAGAGAACGGGTATTGGAACTACACGTTGTCTATGGAAACTCATCCTCTCGCAGGACAGCGGGCACCGGCGTCAATGCTCGTGGACGTGAGTAGGCTCTTGTCGGCGTATTCGACAGGTAAGCCGGATACATCTGCCCGTGAGCAACGTGTTTCATTCGGCACGTCAGGCCATCGGGGCTCCTCCTTCAAGCACAGCTTTAATGAGGACCATGTCGCGACGATCACTCAAGCAGTCTGCGAGTATCGGATGGCACAACACACGACCGGCCCGCTCTATTTGGGAAAAGATACGCACGCACTGTCGGAACCTGCCTGGGTCACGGCGATCGAAGTTCTCGCGGCAAATGGCGTCGAGGTCATGATCGATCAGAATGACGGATTCACACCGACGCCCGTTATCTCACATGCGATCCTCACTTATAACCGAGGCCGAACTTCCGGGTTAGCCGACGGCATCGTCATCACTCCGTCGCATAATCCACCGGAAGACGGCGGAATTAAGTACAACCCCCCACATGGAGGACCCGCCGACACACAAGTCACCAAGTGGATCGAGGACCGAGCGAATGCCTTGCTGAGCGAAAAACTCCAGGGCACGAAGCGCATGTCGATCGGACTGGCCCGGCAAGCACCCACAACCCATCGACACGATTACCTCGGCGCGTATCTTGGGGATCTCATCAACGTGATTGATGTTGATATCATCAAGTCCGCCAGGTTGAAGCTTGCCATCGATCCCCTAGGTGGCTCCGGTGTGGCCTATTGGCAGCCGCTGGCAGAGCGCTACGGACTGAATATCGAGATCGTCAATCCAGTGGTTGATCCGACGTTTCGGTTCATGCCGTTGGACTGGGATGGCAAGATCCGCATGGACTGTTCATCTCCATATGCGATGGCCAATCTCATCGCCCTGAAAGATCGCTTCGATGTGGCATTCGGAAATGACGCGGACAACGATCGCCACGGCATCGTCACTCGTTCCGGCTTGATGAATCCCAATCATTACCTTGCCGTTTCGATTGCCTATCTCTTTGCCAATCGTCCCAACTGGAACCCTGATGCCGGTATCGGCAAGACATTGGTCAGCAGCAGCTTGATCGATCGGGTCGCGACCAAACTTCAGCGGAAACTGGTTGAGGTACCGGTGGGCTTCAAGTGGTTTGTGAATGGTTTGCTCGATGGCTCACTCGGTTTCGGCGGTGAGGAAAGTGCCGGCGCGTCGTTCCTCCGGCGCGACGGCACAGCCTGGTCCACCGATAAGGACGGCATTATCATGGATCTATTGGCTGCTGAGATGATGGCCAAGTCGGGTCGCGATCCGTCCGAGTTATACCGAGACCTTACCGGAGAACTGGGCGAGCCAGTCTATGAACGAATCGACGCCCCGGCCACACCGGAGCAGAAGACCATTCTCTCCAAACTCTCACCCGATCAAGTGAACGCAACCGAACTCGCAGGGGACCGCATTGTGACCATGCTTACCAAAGCTCCAGGCAATAACGCCGCGATCGGTGGTCTGAAAGTCGTCACGGCGAACGGCTGGTTCGCCGCCCGGCCCTCAGGCACGGAGGATGTGTACAAGCTTTACGCAGAGAGCTTCAAGGGAACAGAACATTTGAAACGGATTCAGGCAGAGGCACGGGTATTAATTGGGAAAGCGCTGAAAATCCGTTAATGCGTAGCGTTCCGAATACACGGTTCTTCGATGTAGGAGATGTTCTCTCCCAATAGACCTAGGACGACGTCCGCCAAGATGAGCCCATCTCCGTCTTCTCTCTAAAATGAACACCCCGACTCTTCGATGGGCTCTTCCGAAGCATGATTATTGGTCCACGCCTTTCGCGGAATCGCTCCTCCGCCATTTGGATCTTCGTCGGGGAGTACACATCCTCGATATTGCTTGCGGTCACGGCATTCCGGCCTTTTATCTGGCTGAGCAGGTTGGCCCAACAGGAGAAGTGATGGCCATCGATGCGAGTGCCGGTCAAGTCGCACGCGCGCGAGCCATTCAAGGTTCGCAATTGCCATGGCTTCGATTCGAGTGTATGGACATGCGATTCCTGCCTGCCGATCTGCCGACATTTGATCGCATCACGGGGAATCTTTCGGTCATGTTCTTTCGCCCGAACCGATTCAGAGCGGTTCAGGGACTGGTGCAACATCTCAAACCGGGAGGTCAGCTGGTGCTGACCTTTCCATCGCATGGAACGTTCGATTCACTGTGGCAGCGGGTGGACCAGGTGATGATCCAGCACGGCCTGACAGACGAGCGAGAGCGTTTTCAGGCTTACCTAAACGAACGGCCTTCCGCAAAAGATGGGCAAGGATGGCTCAAGGGACTCGATCTGGAGCGCGACGGGGCAATGGAGTATCCGCTGGAAATCACAACGGGTCCCAATCATGAATTTCTCTATCACCCGCTGCTCCGCGGTGGTTTTCTTGACGACGTCTACGAGTGTTTTGAGGATCAGTCCCTCGCCGACCGGTTTATGATCAACATCTCACAAGACATTGCTCGATTCACACCGCTGATTGCGCAACGCTGTGTGCTTTCGGGGTGGAAACGCACTTCGTAAGAAACCGGAGAGACTAGGATATACGATTTGGAAGAAATCTGAGGAGGACATGGCCATATCCTCCTCAGTAGTTTCAGCAGGTCTTAGCGGTTCATCGGTGCAATGTAAGGGTATACCGGCCCTTTAGACTCGATACTTCCGATGACATCCACGCGCGCCTCATGACCTCCGCCTTTGTTGCTGTCCAACTGCGTGACCAGCTCCTTGTGGGTATCAATAACATCGACCCGACGTGTGTCGGTAGTAAGGCTGTTTGAGGTGTCCGCCATGGCAGTTGCAGCCATCGACAAGAATCCAACGGTCAACATCATACTCTTCACACTCATGACATCCCTCCTCTTGTGAAGTGAACTCTGTATGCTCATGCTTTTTTATAATTCCGTCACATGAACGCCACATGAATAAATCATGAAGACTTCTTCATTAGCTTTCTTTAATCGAGAGCCGGTTACAGTTTTGGCGGATGTACTACCGAGAGGCCCATTCGTAGCACGAGGGAACGCCTGATCTGCTGAAGACAAGAAAGGAAGCCTATGCGAACAAACGAGGAAGGATCGGAATACAACGCCCCATGATCACTGTGACATGCCTCAGGTCGATCTTTCTTTACGATGCGCGATCGCTCTGTTGCTCCGCATGATAGGAACTTCTGACCAGCGGACCCGATTCAACATGACTGAAACCAATTGCAAACCCTTCCTCTTTGAGTGCGATGAATTCAGACGGATCGTAGAATCGGGCAACTGGAAGATGGTCTCTTGTCGGCTGGAGATACTGACCGATGGTGATGATGTCGCAATCAACCTTCCGGAGATCGCGCATGACTTCGCGCGCTTCGTCGATCGTTTCCCCCATACCCAAGATCAAGCCGGACTTTGTCCTCATTCCTTGTCGCTTCGCGCGCGCAAGAAGATCGATCGATCGCTGATATTTTCCTTGCGGGCGTATCGATGGGAAGAGCCGTCTCACAGTCTCAATGTTGTGATTCAGAATCTCCGGTTTCTCCACGCATATCATCTTGAGCGCTTCCTCGTTTCCCTCAAAGTCCGGAATCAATACTTCAATCGTACAGGTCGGATTGAGACGTCTAGTCTGCCGAATTGTTTCGGCAAAGACCCATGCGCCGCCGTCCTGTAGTTCATCACGATTGACGGACGTGATGACGGCATGGCGAAGGCCGAGGGCGTGAATCGCCTCAGCGACACGATGTGGCTCTCCGTTATCAACCGGAAACGGCTTCCCGGTCTGCACTGAGCAATAGTGGCAGCGCCTAGTACAGATGTCGCCGAGGATCAGGAACGTCGCGGTGCGGGCATTCCAACATTCCCACCTGTTAGGACAGCCCGCCTCTTCGCAAATCGTGTGGAGCTTCAGCCGCTCCATAGTCTGCTTAATATCGAGATAATCCGGGCCGGTTTTGGCCTGCGCCTTGAACCATGACGGAAGACGAGGCCGGCCATCGGAGGATTGCTCGTCTCGCCGCGCCTGTGAAGACCGGAGATGGCCCAACGGAACAAAGCTCATGAGGTTATCCATTCACCGAGCGAGGCCTAAGCCAGTCCTTGATTTTATCAAAAAAACCACGTTGCGCCGGCTCGGCTTGCGGCGGATCCGGATACTCCACCCAGAGTTCCTGGGAACCGAGATAGACACCGTTGCGAAAACTCATTTGAGTCTTGAGTTGTCTGTATCCCTGAGCATGTAAGATCTGGATCAAAACGGTGAGTGCTTCGTCTGAGGTCTGCTGTATCTCCGTCGTGACACGGACGGTTTCATACCGCAAGACGGCCCGATAACCTTGCCCCGCTCGCTCGAACTCGACCGGCCGGCTGAATCCCCGTTCGCGGTCATCCAACCCGGCAAGCTGATGTCTGTCGAACCCCACCTGCCCCATTATTCATGCTAGCGCTCTGAAGACGGCCACGACGTCGCTGAGCGCGATGGTCTTGTTCTTGAGCACGGCCCGTTCAGCTTGGATCGCCTCGCGAGTCTTCGTATCGGCCGAACCGGCTTTTAAACACGCGGCACCCAGCGTCAGAATTCGGTCACACTCTTCGGCGAGCTTCCTCTTCACGACAGGATTGACCGACAGGATTTCCATGAGCTGTCGGCGTGTCTCATTGAGGTGCGTCTGCAGTTCGGAATCCGGATAGTTCTTCCGAGCGGCGTCATCGAAGCAACGATCCAGGTACTGCGTGAGAAAGACGTAGAGACGCACGAGCGCCGCCGCGATCTCGGTCTGATCTTCAGGAGAAATGGCCATGGCCTCAGTTCCTTGCCCTGCTCGTCCTTTCAGACTCGTTCATACCTAAAGTAATACTTTCACATCATCGCCTTCGATTTGTACCTGATAGGCCAGCACCTTTGCGGATGGATTATTCAGGCAGGCGCCGGTTGTCACGTTGAATTGCCATCCATGCCAAGGACAGGTCACGACATTCCCTTCCAACTCTCCTTCTCCCAATGGACCCTCGCGATGACAGCAGGTATTGTCGATGGCACGGATATCTCCTTCTACATTAAATACTGCCAGACTCTTCCCGTTTACTTCCGCCACAACACCGTGCCCCGGCTTCACATCGGCTACCGCTGCTATGCGTATGAACTCGGCCATTCCTTCCCTCCGAAATGTTACCCATCAATTAGTCTTAAACGGTTGCTTGATCTTCTTGAGCAAACTATCAATAGAAGAGCCACTTTTCCCATCCGATCTCAGCTCTTCCATGATCTTCTTCGCAATATCGCGGAAGGCCGCGGCTTGGGGAGATGCCGGATTGGCCATCACGATCGGATGGCCGGTATCTCCGCCATCCCGAATGGCCGGATCAATCGGGATCCGTCCAAGAAACGGCACACCGACCTTCGCCGCCGCCCGCTCACCTCCACCATACGAGAAAATCTCCGTCCGCTCACCGCAATGACCGCACACGAAGTAGCTCATGTTTTCCACGATTCCTAGAAGCGGAACGTTCACCTTCTGGAACATGCCCATCCCCTTGCGGACGTCATAGAGAGCCACCTCTTGCGGCGTTGTGACCGTAATCGCCCCGGCCAACGGCACCATTTGCGACAACGAGAGTTGCACATCACCGGTACCCGGCGGCAGGTCGATGAGCAGATAGTCTAACTCTCCCCACAGCACATCCCGGAAAAACGCTTGCAGATACTGGTGCACCATCGGCCCGCGCCACACGAGTGGGGCTTCTTCAGGCACCAGAAATGCCATGGAGATCAGCTTCACCCCGTAACTCTCGACAGGCACAATTTTACCGTCCTTCTGTTCCGGTCCGGTCGTGCTGCCCATCATCATGGGAATATTGGGGCCGTAGAGATCAGCATCTAACAATCCAACTTTCGCCCCGGCCAATGCCATTGCACAGGCCAGATTCGATGCAACGGTCGACTTGCCGACGCCTCCTTTACCGCTGCTGATCGCAATGACGTGTTTGACCCCGGGGATCAATGTATCTTTTGCCTGGGGCTGCTCGGCCCCATGAGCATGTTCGTCAGCCATACGTATTCTCCCATGCGATTGTGCTCGACCGTCGCCATATTCTGAGACGCCTGGTCAAGCCGACATAAAGTGTACTGCATCATCTTAAGCGATGCGATGCGTGAAATGAAATGGGTCGGTTGGACCATCGCTTTATAACCGACTGGGGAAGCCGAAGCCATGGACATCGGTCGTTAGGCATGTATACTGAAGTCAAACGGAGTCAATATTTCAGGTGCCTCGATGACCACGTCGCCTTCACTTGAGCCGGCCATCGTTCGTATCGGCGAGCGGCTCGCACAGCTCTCCGCCGGCCTTTCGCCCTCCCTCTTCGACGGTCGCTGGTGGTCCCATTCGGCAATCAATTTAGCTATGAAGGACGCCTCGTTCAAGACACGCTTGTTTCACTTCATCGATGTTCTTCCTGTCATTCAAGATGACGAACGAGTCGTCTCGCTCGCCGAAGAGTATTTCGGCCGATCAGGCAGCGAGCTGTTTGGACTTCAATGGGGATTGAAGGCAGCGTCCTCTACCGGCATCGGCGCACGTCTCGCAGGCAAATCGATCAGAAAACAGGTCGAACAAATGGCGAGGACCTTTATCGCCGGCGCTTCGATCGAAGAAGCGGTTCCAGTCTTGTCCCAGTTATGGAAGGAAGGTCGGGCCTCCTCCGTCGATCTGTTGGGAGAAGCCACGATCAGCGAGCTGGAGGCCGATCACTACCGTGATCAATGCCTGAACGCTTTGAACGAGCTTGGGAAAGCAGCCGAAGCGTGGCCCTCCGCTCCCCTGCTTGAGCGAGACCATCTGGGGCCGATTCCGCGTGTACAGCTTTCACTCAAGATTTCCGCCCTCTCGTCACGACTGGATCCGATCGATCCCGATGGAAGTTACGACTCGATCGCCGTGCGCCTCCGTCCGCTGGTGGACCGGGCGCGATCGCTCTCCGCCGGCCTCATTTTCGATATGGAGCAAGCAGAAACGAAGAATCTGATCTTGGACATTTTCAAACGGCTCTTTGCCGAGCCCGCCTATCGGACCTATCCCTACGCCGGGCTTGCGCTGCAGGCCTATCATCAAGAAACCGAACAAGACGTCGAGGACTTGCTGGCCTGGGTCCGCACGCGCGGCATGCCGATCACGATCCGACTGGTCAAGGGAGCCTATTGGGATTCAGACACCGTCCGATATCGACAAGCCGGTTGGCCGGTTCCCCTTTTTGAACACAAAGCGGAAACCGACCTCAATTACGAACGATTGATTCCGGTGCTGCTTCGACATGCCGATCTGATCCGCCCCGCCTTCGGCACGCACAACCTTCGCACCTTGGCAGCTGTAGAAGCCCACGCTGAATCGCTCGGCCTGGCGCCTGAAGCCCGAGAATACCAGATGATCTTCGGTATGGCCGAGCCGTTCCAACAAGCCATGGTGAAATTGGGTCGTCGTGTCCGCTTGTATACCCCCGCCGGACGGTTACTCCCCGGCATGGCGTATTTGGTTCGACGACTGTTGGAAAATACGTCCAATGAATCGTTCCTGCAAAAGGAGTATGTGGAATCCCAACCGCTCACCCGGTTGCTCGCCCCACCGACCGTCCCGACCGACGCTCGCCGTTCATCAGTGAGCATTCCGCCGGTGTTCAACAATGAGCCGCATAGTGACCTTTCTCAGGCCACGACTCGGACAGCCATGCAAGCGGCGATTGTATCGGTTCGGTCTCAGCTCGGTCGCCGACGGGAAGTCAGGGTCACGGAGGGAGGACTGACCGGTCCGTTATTGGAATCCCGCAATCCTTCGCAACCGGATGAAATCGTGGCCCAAGTGCCGAGTGCGTCGGTGTCCGATCTGGGCAATATTATCGAATGCGCGCTAAAACAAGGGGACGCCTGGCGGCAGACAGATCCGAAAGATCGGTCGGAAATTCTGCGCAAAGCTGCCTCCACAATGAGTCGCCGCCGCTATGAACTTGCGGCCTGGGAAATCTTTGAAGTCGGCAAGCCTTGGCGTGACGCTGATGCCGATGTTGCTGAAGCCATCGACTTTCTCCGCTACTACGCCGACGAAATGGACCGTCTCGCACCACCGTCGCGGTTAGGCACCCATCCGGGAGAACTCAACCGGCGCACCTATAGTCCACGCGGCCTAACCACAGTCATCGCGCCATGGAACTTTCCACTCGCCATCCCGACGGGAATGGTCTCGGCAGCGCTCGTGACCGGTAATCCTGTCCTCTTCAAACCATCGGAACGGTCGTCCGGTCTGGGGATTCTGCTCACCGACATGTTGATCGAGGCAGGCGTACCGGCCGGTTGTTTGACGTGCCTTCCGGGCGGACCGGAAATAGGACAAGCCCTCGTGGCGCATCCCGATGTCGTCACGATCGCGTTTACCGGATCAAAAGCCGCGGGGCTTCGCATTCTCAGCGAAGCGTCGCATGTCCGCTCAGGGGAGCGCATGGTCAAGCGGGTCATCGCAGAGATGGGCGGGAAAAATGCCATCATTGTCGATGAGACGGCGGATCTCGACGAAGCGATCGCCGGTGTTATGACATCATTCTCAGGCTACGCGGGACAAAAGTGCTCGGCCTGCTCGCGGGTGATCGTGCATCGTGCAATCTATGACTCCTTCGTGGCCCGTCTGCGCGAAGCGGTCCTGAGCGTGGAAGTCGGCGATCCTTGGAAGCCGGGCACTAAGGTGGGACCGGTGATCGATGCACGAGCCCAAGCAAGCATCCAACAATATATTTCGCGTGGTCAGGAGGAAGGCCGGCTGCTTGTGCAACGAACCGTGGACCAGAATGGGTATTTCATCGGACCCACGGTGTTTGTCGATATCCAACCGCACCACCGTTTGGCGCAAGAGGAGATCTTTGGACCGGTGTTGGCAGTCATGAAGGCGGAGAGCTTCGCCAATGCGATTCGGTTGGCCAACGGAACCGATTATGCGTTAACCGGAGGGGTGTATGCCAGGAGTCCGGCTAGTCTTGCCAAAGCGCGGGAGGAATTCGACGTCGGAAACCTCTACTTGAATCGGCCGATCACAGGCGCCTTGGTCTCTCGTCAGCCCTTCGGAGGGCATCGCTTCTCAGGGATGGGGGCGAAAGCCGGCGGGGAGGATTACCTGACTCAGTTCATGATTACCAGAGTGATCAGCGAGAATACCCTCCGCCGAGGATTCGAATCCGCTCAATGAAGCCTTCAGAGGTTTGATATCGTGTTCCTCAAGCTCTTCCGTGATTTCCGTCACGACGCCGCGGTCCTCTTTGACGGCGGATAGTTCCTGTCGCTCCGAATATTTCACCAACCCGACGCCCTTCGCGAACCAGGCCGTCATCACATCTATTCCTGAAACGGTCCGGCGGCTGCCCGACAAACGAATCTTCATGTTCATCCGTGCTTCCACTTTAATCGCGTCCTGAAACGTACCGGCCGGGACCGTGATGGTTTCGCGAGCGACCACCTTACTCCATCCCTGGACATCGACTTTTTCATCAGTTCCGTCCCGATCCATGTCGCTGCCGAAATCCACCCCCATACGGTCAAACTGTTGAAACGAAGACGGTACTTTAAGGGGAAATCGGAAAATCTGATACGGCGTAATCTGTTTCTCCAGTGGTGTTCCGGGGTCCGACCCATAGTACACAATGCCGACTGCGTCTCTCCGATAGAAACTATCCGATGGTCCATGATCTCCCGGATTGGTGTCATGGAACACCGTCACGGCAACACCATTGATCGTCTTGGTTCCTGAAACCGTCGACACATTTGTGAAAAATTTCAGTTCGATGGTCTGAAGCGGGCCCTCGCTGATCTGACCACGATAGGTCCAGCGACTTCCGAGCGTGTCAGGGAAATACTCCTCAGACTTTTGGATCGTCAGCGCCTCCTCTGCACCAACCGAGTTGGGCCAGGGGTAAAGCCCCAGGAGCAAGCAGATTCCCACTGTCAGAGCCACTCGCACAGCCAGTCTACGTCTCACCATAATGATGCTCCAAATACTGAGTTTGACGGTACCACAGGAATCCCGATAGCGGCAAGCCGCCGGCATTTCTAGAGACTGTTCCAGGGCTCGACCTCCGCTTGCCTTCGGCGGTTACTCCCCGCATAATTCGCTCCGCATGGAATCTCCGACATCGTCAATATTTCCTGTCGAGGGCCGGCCGACCAACGCCGTTGTCCATTCGGCTGCACTGATCACTGGAGCCTCCGGAGGCATCGGTCGGGCCATCAGTCAGGCGTTTGGAAGGATCGGATGGTACGTCGGTGTTCATTACTATCGGAATAAACCGGCGGCGGAAGCGACCTTGGACGGCGTCGTCAAAGCCGGTGGAACCGGTGACATCTACTGTGCGGATATTCGAGAAGCCGAATCCATACGCCGCATGATCGACACTTTCGCCAATCGCTCGTCTGGTCCCCTGGCCTTCATCTGCAACGCAGGAATCGGACAAAGCGACTTGCTTGTGCGCCATTCAGAAGAAATCTGGGATAACGTCATCGCCACCAATCTCACGGGAACGTTCCACTGTCTGCGGGCGATTGCGCCGCAGTTGCTCGTTCGCGGTGGAGGCTCCATCATTGTCATCGGTTCCCACACAGGGTTCCATGGCGCGACCGGCCAGAGCGCATATGCAACCTCGAAGGCCGGATTGATCGGACTCGTCAGAACGGCCGCGCTGGAATGGGGCACACAGAATATTCGAGTGAATCTCGTACTACCGGGATGGCAGAAGACCGACTTGACCGAAGGCCTGTTTCCGGAAGAACACGGCTGGCCCGACCATGCGTTACGCCGTCCGCCGGCCATCGAAGAAGTCGTCGGTACCATCGTTCACTTTGCCCAACTCAAGGATGTATCGGGACAAGTGTGGAACTGCGACAGCAGACATCTTTGATTGAGATGAGGCCTCACATGCCGGACACCGTTGGAGCGGGATCATGAAAGGCGGGATCTTCATCACCGGCACCGATACCGGAGTTGGAAAGACACTCGTTGCGGCTACGCTTGCCCTTCATCTCAAAAAACGCGGGCTTTCGGTGGGCGTGATGAAACCCATTGAGACTGGGGTCACCGCAGGAGGAGAAGCCCGATCGGATGCCGCGCGGCTGCGAGCCGTCATTGAAAGCGAGGAGGCGCTAGGAGCGATCCGCCCCTACTCGTTCGAACTGCCGGTCGCTCCACTCGCCGCGGCCCGGATGGAGGGACAGGATATTAATCCAGGCACGATCAGAAAAGTCTATCGGCTCCTCTCCAGCCGATATGACTACATGGTGGTGGAGGGAGTCGGCGGGGTACATGTACCCATCACGGGCCGTGACGACGTCATGAGCTTGATCAAGCTCTTGCGGCTTCCGGTCGTGATCGTTGGCCGATCCGGATTGGGCGGGATCAATCATGCATTACTGACCATCGAGGCCCTTCGACGAAAGCAGATCCACATCATCGCCCTCGTCTTGAATCGGACCGACTCTGTCGGATCAGCCCTCTCCCGAGTTCAAGAGCGATCAACCCTTGAGATTCTCCGCAAACAGGCCGGTGTACCACTGGTCGGCCCGCTCCCATATGAACCCGGCATGCCGGGCCGTTTCTGTCCCTCAGCTAAGCATCTTGCCCGATCCGCTGCAATCAAGAAGCTGGCGAAGTTGGTGCTGGGATTCGCAAGACGAAGTCGTTGACGGCGTGCTGAATGTTCGGTGCTTTCAAAATCGCGGAAATGACAGCTACCCCGTCGGCTCCTGCGCGGATCACTTCTTCAACATCCTGCAGCGTAATCCCACCTATGGCGAAGATCGGCAGCGCGGTCAGCAGACGAATCCCCTTCAGTCCCTTAATGCCGACGACGGGATCATGATCGGCCTTGGAGCTAGGCTTGAAGATCGGACCAAATCCGAGATAGTCCGGTCCACCGGCAATCGCCGCCGACACCTGCTCCGGATTGTGCGTTGAGATACCGATCAGCTTATCAGGTCCCATCACGGCTCGCGCAAGACTGAGCGGAAGATCTCCCTGCCCGAGATGAACTCCGTCCGCATCCACAGACAGCGCCAGGTCGCAGCGGTCATTGACGATGAACAGCACACCGAGTTCCCGCGCGACATTCCTGAGCACCGACGCTTCAGCGTAGGCCGCCTTCATCGAGTCAGTCTTGTTTCGGTACTGAAAGAGCTTGGCACCGGCTGCGGCGGACACCTTCAAGACATCCACCAGAGGGCGATGGGGACTGATCGAAGGATCGAGAATGACATAAAGTCCGGACAGTGACCGTGCACCAGAACTCTTCCTGACTGAGGTCTGCATCAAGTTCCCGGCCGCTTGGAATGATCCAACGCCTTCTGTTTGACGATGCGGAAATGCGCTTCCAACTCCTGACGCATGGCGACCGCCACGAGCCAATCCGGCACCATGGACTCGATCTCAACGACCAGTTCAAAATCGGCGCGTGTCTGGTTTCCCTCTCCGGCAGGCTGGAGTCTCCATACTCGATGATAGCGCTTGAAGTCTCCGCCCTTCAGCTCGGTCACGAGGCCGCCATCCGGCAAAGCCTTTGACTCCGTGACCAGCCGGTGCTCGCCGGGCATCAACGCATGATCGATACGAAGGTCGACCGTGGCCACTCCATCTCGGACATTCAACTCGGCCACCCGCATTCGAACTTCGAAGAGATCGGGCCAATGTCGATAATCAGTCAACAGCGCCTGAACCACGGCCGGACTCGCCGGGAAGAGCACATGCGCCGTCGCACGCACTCCTCCGCCGGACTCTGCCGCGACCTCTAACCTGTCGGTTTCAGCTGCCACCGAAGTGACAGCCCCCCACACCGCAGCGGACTGAAGATCTGCAAAGACCAGCAGCAAGAGAAGAACCGGTGATAGTCCTCTTCGTTTATCCAACAATCGCATCCAGCAACCGCTGGTGAATCTTCCGAACTCGTTCAAGTTGCCCCTTGGCTGGGAAACGCTCATAGAAGCCGTCGGCACGAAAGTCCTTGGTCAGAGGCGCCCAAGGCTTGACGATCTCGGCAAACGGCTTGTGGGAGCGTTGCTCGTCCCAATCATTGATGAGCTTGCGATCCACGATCAGATCATCCAGCACACGAATCAACGCCTTGAGTGTCACATCGCGAGTGAACATATACCGCTCGTTCTGCCCCCAGACCTCGCCCATGACGTCCTTCACCCCTTTGAGGTAATCGCGCACCAGGGCATAACACCGATCGGGCTTCATTCCAAGGTGCGACTCCATCCAGCGCTTATGGGCCGTCACGACCTTCAACAGCTCATTGAAGACTTCGGACTGCAGAATCCACTTTTCCTGTTTGCTCCGTCCTCCCAGCCGATTGATCTTATACTGCAACGGCGAGTCCGGCTCGCCGTACATGAGATCGGCGACTTTGGCGGCGAATTTCTTCTCCGGACTTTCCCATGACACCTTTTCATAGAGATCGACCAAATGCGATCGGTTGATTCGCGTGTGAGTGGAGTTGATGATGACGAACATTTCCGTGGCGAAATCCGCGCTCCGGCCGTCGAACAACAGGCAGGGCACCTCGACCTGTGCGCTTTGATCGGGATGTTTTTCATGGAAAAAGTGAAGCCCGGCGAGGCGGTGTTGTCCGTCGATCACCAGATACTTTCCCTTGGGTTCGCTCAAGTGACCGATTGACTCCGAGTCGTCCATTTTTTGGAATCGAAGTGTTTCATCGGTAAACAGCAACACCGTGCCGGGAATCATCGGCTGGGCCACAACGGTCTCAAAAAAATTGACGATCTGCTTGATCTTCTGCCGATTCAAAACGCGTTGAAAGCCTTTTTCGCTTCGTTCGATTCCTGCGATGAACTGCGCCACCTCGTCGTGTTCGGAGATCTTACTTTGTGCGATCTCTTCACCCTCGAAATAGTAACGGCTCGTGAACCGAACTTTTTCCAACAGCGCATCGGCTTTATAGGCGATAAAATAGAACGTGCCCTCTTTCTGCTTGATCCGCGTGGCGAGCATAGGGCCTCCAGTGGTTGAAAGAGAACCTGACGGAAAGATTCTACGCGCACACTCACATGGCCGCAAGACAATCGGCTGTGCTACCATCCGGACCGATGTTCAAGCGACAGGTCACGCTCAGTTTTCTTGTGTCGATTTCTCTACTGCCTTTGGCGTTCTCCTTCGATGCTGAGGCACAGAGGGTCGACGATGCTGGAGCGACTACGGAACTTTCATGCAGCTTTGCAATGGAGAAAGGCCAAATTGGACGCCCATGCCGCGTTCCATTTCCACAAGGATGCCTTGTTGCGTATATTCCCGGCACTCAGCAACCCTGGACGACGATCTCAAAAGGAGGGACACTACAGTGCCGCTTCGACGAGAAGGAAACCGATTGGAAGACGCGGATCACCGGCACGTGTGGCAGATGCCAATCGGTCTATTGTTCAGTTCAGTTCAGCGTACGTTTTGATTGTTCCGCTAACCACTAATCGTCCGTGTGTCCATGTCTCTTTCCACAGCCCTCAAACGAGAAGCTCGCTCCCTGGGATTTGATGCGGTCGGGATTGTGCGCGTCAGCCCAGGCGATCCATCCTCGTCGACCAATGATCAGTCAGGCACGTCCTCCGACGATCAAGCGACATCGCTCCCCCAGCGCCTATTCAGTCGTCTCACCGAATGGCTCCGCCGAGACTATCATGGCACCATGGCATGGATGGGACGTGCTCCTGAAAAACGGGCCGATCCTCTCTTAGTACTGCCTGGATGCCGATCGATCATTTCATTGGGGATCAACTATCTCACTGAGCATCGGGCCAATGAACAGCCCGGCTATGGTCGTGTTGCACGGTATGCCTGGGGGAAGGACTACCATAAGGTCCTGGTCGGCAAACTCAAGCAACTTGAGCAGTTCATTCACACTGTGACACCAGACGCCCAAACCCGGTCCTATGTCGATACCGGCCCGGTTATGGAAAAAGCCTGGGCGGAACAGGCGGGCCTTGGCTGGATCGGGAAACATTCGAATCTTGTCTCAGCGGAGCATGGCTCCTGGTTGCTGCTGGGGGAAATTCTCACTACCTTGGAACTAGAGCCTGACGAACCGGCAACCGACCTCTGCGGCAGCTGCACACTTTGCATTCAAGCTTGTCCCACCAAAGCCATCGTCGAACCCTATGTCGTGGACGCCACTCGTTGCATTTCCTACCTCACGATCGAACTACGCGGCGATGCCGACGCGATCTCCGATGACCTCCAGGCGGGCATGGGGAACAAGATCTTCGGTTGCGATGACTGTCTCGACGTCTGTCCGTTCAACCTTAGAGCAGAACCGACCCAGGAGAGTGCCTTTCAACCTTCGAGCGTGACGCTGGCACCCACGTTGAACGAGCTCTCGAGCATGGATGAATCGACCTTTGCCACGGTGTTTCAGCACAGCCCAATCCGTCGTGCGAAACACCAGGGGCTTCGCAGGAATGTCGCGATCGCGCAACACAATCTGACATCTTCCCAAACATCCCGGATCGTCTCACCGAAATAAGATTTCTTCCGGCTGATTCCGATCCAGATAATTCTTCTTCTCCAAAATTGACTAATCGACCTTCGTACGCTAATATCCGGCGCATTTGAGTTAAGGGGACGGGGGGGGTAAGGGGAGCCAATACGCTGCGCTCCTCAATGCAGCGTTTCTATTTCCACTAATATTAAAAGGGAGGCGACCATGCAGAGGTTTCGTGTGCTCACATCTACCCTAGGACTTGCCGTCCTATTGGGGGCCAGCGGGTGTAACACCATGCCCACGCCCACAGACGCAACTAGTCCTAAGAAGGTTTCAGGTGGGAAGGTCCATGATGTCACGTTCACGGCGACTGAGTCGGAAATCGTCATCGGCGGCACCGGCGAGAAGTACAAAGCCTGGACCTTTAATGGTCAGATGCCCGGCCCGGTTGTGCGAGTGACCGAGGGTGATACCGTCAACTTCACCCTCGTCAACCCCTCGACGAACGCTCAAGGCCATTCGATGGACTTTCACGCGGCGGAGATCGACTTCCTGAAGAACTACCGAGAAATCAAGCCCGGCGAGACGATCAAGTATACCTTCGTCGCGAAGAAGCCCGGCGTATTCTTCTATCACTGCGGTGCACCGCCGATGATCCAACACGTGGGCCGCGGCATGTTCGGTGCGATCATCGTAGATCCTAAGGATGCGAACGCCTGGCCCAAGGCCGATCGGGAATTTGTCCTGGTGCAATCAGAACTTTGGAAGAACCCGGACAATGTGCAGGCGATGTTCGATCGGAAGTTTGACCATACGATCTTCAACGGCGGCATCTTCAAGTACCATCCCTTCTTCCCGGGATCGGAGCCGTTGGAAGTCAAGGTGGGCGAGCGGGTACGAATCTATTTTGTGAATGCCGGCCCGAACGAGTTCTCTTCTCTCCATACAATCGCCGAAATCTGGGACAATGTCTACGAGAGCGGCAATCCTGCCAACAAATTCACGGGGGTCCAGACCTATGTGGTCGGCCCTGGCAGCGCCGCCACATTCGATATGATCGTTGATGAACCGGGCGCGTATCCTATCGTGACTCACTCCTTAACGGGAGCCTTACGCGGTGCGATCGCGGTGGTGATCGCCAATCAGCACCCCAAGAAGTATGACAGCTTGATGCCACTCACGCCCTGGAACCCGTAATCACAAGGCCAGAGTACGGAGGTCATACAGTCATTTCATCTTACAAAAAGGAGCAGACGACATGAGATTCTCGAAGCAGATAGCAACGGTCGCCGTTGCGGTAGCGGCAACGTGGACATTGAGCAGCGCAACATCTTTTGCGGCGGACCGATCGCTCTATGAGCGGCTGGGCGGGCAAGGCGCCATTCAGGCCGTCGTCACCAAATTCATCAACAACGTGGGCGGAGACAAGCGGATTAATAGCTACTTCGCGACCACCGATCTCAAGAAGCTCAATAAGCTTTTGGTCGAGCAGGTGTGTGCGGCGAGCGGCGGCCCCTGCACCTATTCAGGTCGAGATATGAAGACGACGCACAAGGGCATGAAAGTCACCACCGCAGCCTTCAATGCGCTCGTGGAGGATCTGGTCAGCGCACTGGATACCTTTAACGTGCCGGAGAAGGAAAAGGGTGAGTTGCTCTCCGTCCTCGGACCGATGAAGAGCGATATCGTCGAAGTTCCCTGACGACTCGCAGTGGTGAACACTGCAGGTCTCACGTGAGTCGCTTGCGGGCCAGAATCTCTTGAGACTCTGGTCCGCAACGTCTTCACCTAGACACACACCTAAACCAGCCTCCTACTCTCCATCGTCCCCGATCACTTTCGACTCGGCAGGGGTGCTGCCACTTAGGACAATACCGTGTTATCATACTGTCAAAATCTGCGCCTCTGAACACGCGGCGCCGGTAACCATCTGACGTTAACATGAGTGGTTTAATCATCAAGGAGGAATCATGAGAGGGAAGCGTTTGATCATGACCGTGTGCAGTATAGTCGCCGTTGCTTCGTGGAGTACGGCCGGATGGGCCGCTCCCGAGGCCGATCCCCTAAAGCCGCGTGTTCCGGAGGCTGAACGTCCTGATGCACGAAAAATGAAGAGCCCAATAACCGTCACACCAGAGGTGCTCGCCAAAGGTAAGGAACTCTATGAAGGCAAGGGCACCTGTGCGAATTGTCACAACCAGAACGGAAACGGAGAAGGCGCCGGTGGAATGTTGTTGTCGCCAGGTCCCCGAAACTTCACGAACTGCAAGTTTCATAAGAAGCGGAACGACGGGGAACTCTTCTGGGTCGTCAAGAACGGGAGTCCCGGCACCGGCATGCCGGCCCTTGTGAAGGGCGGCGTGCTCACCGAAGAGGAAGCCTGGACAATCATTGCTTACGAACGGACCTTCTGTAATGACGCTGAATAACAGCTGAAGACATCCAGTATCGTGTATTTTGCACCGAGCTGTAGGTCGATCCGTTTGACCTACAGCTTGTTTTCCTTCCCATCAATCCTCCAGATCCAGAAGAAGCTGACCAGATTGACCAGCCAGGCTTAAACTGCTGTTAGCTCTAACCACCTAGTACCACCTGGATTCTTGCCCCTCTCATCTATACCCCTTTCTTCCTCACCCAAATGGGTGTAGGCTAGTACGTGTTCCACTGGTTCTTTAGGAGTCCCAAACCAGGAGCACTCCGATGAACCTTCCTGTGTTCCTCTTGATCTCGAAAGACCCCGGTCTCAAGCGCCTCCTTCAAACCGCATTTCCCCAATCAAGCATTCACTCGGCGGGCACGGTATCAGAGGGACTGATTCTCTGGTCCAAAATTTCCCCTTCTCTGGTTATCGGCGAAGGGAGTCCACATACGCTGGCCCCTCTGCTTGAATATGCCCGCCAGGGTCCGGGCTTCCCGCCTGTGATTGCGATCGGGGATCGCGATTCCGTCAAAGAGGCAGTTGAGATCATGCGCGCCGGCGCGGCGGATTGCTTGACCAAGCCGATTCTTCTCGAAGATTTGCAGACGGCCGTTGCTCGAGCACTTCACCAAGCTTGCCCTGTTCCATCCTTCTCCCCGCACGATCCGTTCGCCTCGATCATCAGCGTCTCGCCACAAATGAATCTGATGAAGCAACTGGCCAAAGAAGTGGCATCGTCCGATGCGACCGTTCTCATTTCCGGAGAAAGCGGAACGGGCAAGGAACTATTTGCAGAGGCCATTCACCGTGAGAGTCCACGAGCAGCCGGCCCGCTGGTTGCGCTGAATTGCGCCGGCATTCCTGAAAATCTCTTGGAAGCCGAACTATTCGGGTATGAATCCGGCGCCTTCACCGACGCCAAGCGGGCCAAGCCGGGCCGCTTTCAAATGGCTGAGGGGGGCACGCTCTTTCTCGACGAAATCGGAGAAATGAGCCCAATGGCTCAAGCCAAACTCCTGCGGGTGCTGGAAAACCACACGATCGATCCATTGGGCGATACTCGAAGCCACAAAGTGGACATCCGAATCGTCGCCGCTACGAATGAAGACCTGCTCACCCGGATCAAAGCCGGCCGATTCCGACTCGATCTCTACTATCGACTGAATGTGTATCAGTTACGCATTCCCCCCTTGCGTGAGCGGCTTGAAGACATTGAGCCGATTCTACTGATTTTTTTGGATCGGGCCAGAAAGGAACGCGGGTGCCGCATCAAAACCGTTGCGCCATCTACTCTTGCCGTTCTTCAGAAGCACGAGTGGCCCGGCAACGTCCGGGAACTGCACAACGTCGTCGAATGGCTGACGATTACGTGCAAAGAAGAGAGGATCGAGCCCCACCATTTACCGGCTTCTGTGAAAGCCCGTCCGTCAACAGATACCCTGAGTATAGAACCCAGACCATCGCTGCTGGCCTTTGGGTTGTCGTTTCAGGAAATGGAGAAGAAGATGCTGGAAGAGGCGTTGAAAAAAACCTCGGGCAACGTATCGGAAGCCAGCCGTCTCCTCAAGATGACGCGCAATACACTTCGCTACCGCATGGCGAAGTACCAACTTCAGTAAGGAGGTTGCTCGTTGAGAGCAACACTGCGAGGTTTTGAATGCACGCTTCTCCCTTTCAGCATGCACTCAGTCAGCCGAACGTCTGAATGAGCGCGGACCTTGGCTGAAGGACCTAGGGGGTGAACTATGAATCTCGTCCGATGTACCGCCGCGATCACCCTCGTTCTCCTGCAATATGGTTGTACGTCCACACCCACACCACTGCCCGCGCCTCCCGAAAGCAGTGCCATCGCGGTCCGTCACAACGCGGAGGGAATTACCCACTATGAGATGGGGCATTGGCCGGATGCCCGAGCTCACTTCACCTCAGCCATCGAAGCTGATCCGAACCTTGCCGAATCTCACTTCAATTTGGCTTTGACGCTCGACAAACTGGGCCTTCATGCGGAGGCGACGGCCCATTTTAAGAGAGCCGCTGAGCTCGCCCCAGCCAACCCCGCAATCGTTCACTCGAGTGCCTATAGAAGTCATACCGCTCCTCCTTCGCCATCCAGTTACGGCCCAGGCGGTTATGGGGGAATGGGAGGGTACTAGAGCTTCTTCCTGACCTCTTTCCAATCCTTAGCTACTTTCGCTTTACGCGGAATTTCACCTTTCGTTGGTTCAGGGACGATGATCGCATCGAGGCGGCGTTGCAGGAAGGCCTCGACGAAGATTTGTGAGCGCCCGATCCCGGTCTTGATCGTTTTCCAACCTGCGGCATGGAACTCGTCAACTTTTGTTCCCAAGGCATTCGCATCCGGCGGTAACGCCATCACATAGCCCGTGGGAAACTTGTGTGCCTTGAGCCAGTCTCTGGCTTCTGCGGTCGCCTGAAACCCATCCATCCCCCCCGGCAAGAACACAAGATAGATGACTCGGTAATAAAACTGTGTGAGCTTCCCGAGCTCATTCGCCGCCTCCGGCATCGGTTTTCGCGCTGGTTCCAACGTCAATCCGACGGTAGGCACTCGACTGGGTTGCGATTCCTCGATCAGCGAAGACAGCTCGATCATAATGATGGGATTTCTTTTTTCCCATATCACCAGATTCGCCTGGCCCTCCGTAGACGCCACTCGTGGGCTGTTGCCGACGCGGACGTGAACCTGTACCTGGCCTTGCGCCTTGGGGGTATAGGTCAAGAATGCCTTCCCATCCCCGCCGGTCATGGCGGTGGCAACCGTTTTTCCATCGATCACCAATTCGAGCGGTTCTCCACCGAGCATCGCACTCGTGAAAAACCCCTTCGTGATCAATTTCGCTTCAATGGTGGTCGGCTGATTGGGAGACGTCAGCGCATCTTTCACGATGATCGTTGCAGCGACTTTTTCCGCCGCTTCGAGGAGGGCGGCATTGACGGACATACCGAAGCAAGAAATGAGCAGGAACCAGATTCTGCAGGAGATGGTGGCCGGAAACTGCACAGCCGACGGACTTTCCGCTATGCTTTCAGTGCTTTAAGCACTTCGTCTGCATGTCCGTCGACTTTGACCTTCCGAAAAATCGCCTTGAGTTTGCCGTCGGAATCGATGACGAAGGTGCTGCGTTCAATGCCCCAATACTTTTTCCCATACATATTCTTCTCTTTGTAGACCCCGTACGCCTTCGAGATTGCGGCATCTTCATCGCTGAGCAGCGGAAACGGGAGTCCGAATTTCTTGATGAATTTCTGGTGAGACTCTTTGCCGTCCAGACTCACACCCACGATGCTGCCGCCCGCCCGAAGAATCTGCGACTCCACGTCACGAAAGTCACAAGACTCCTTCGTACACCCCGGCGTATCGTCTTTCGGATAGAAGTACAACACGACTTGTTTGCCCTTGAAGTTTTTCAAGGTCACGGTTTTCCCATGCTGGTCCGGGATTGCAAGTTCCGGCGCGTTGTCTCCGACTGCAAGTTCTTTCGTCATTGGTCCATCCTTCATTAATACCGAGGGGCGCCAAAGTTCGGCCGGGTCGTCCCATAGGGACGCGATTTTGTCCGATTCTTGGTTTCAGGACTTCCGTACGGCGAGAGCGCCGGCGAATCCCAGATGGTTTTGTCTCCGGGAGACAAATCTGCAGCTTCCAAAAAATGTTGCCGGGCGACTTCCGAATCGCCCAGCGCATTCAATGCCAAGGCATAGTTGTAATGGGCGGGTCCGGACTCTGGGGCCGCGGCGACCGCTTGCTCAAAGTACCGCTTGGCTTCTTCGAACTGTTTCGCCTGGTATGCCTGTGTTCCCTGTTCCGTCAAAACCGTAGCCTGAGACTTCACTTCCCCGTCGAGCGCAAGCGGCACGAGGGGCTTGCGCTTCTGTGAGCATGCGGTTGCGCTCACAAGTATCAGTACGACACCCAGAACTGCTAGTCGCTGCATGGTCCTTCCCATAACGGCGCTACCTCGCTCTCAGGCTTTCGTGTGTTTGCGGGTTTCCTCTTCGAACGTCTTCCGATAGAGCACGTCCCACTCGGCACTCCCTTCAACAATGCCCCGCGAATAGGACGACAGCTTCGCTCTCACTATTCGATCAATCTCCTGTTCCTGGGCCAACTCGGCAGCCAATACCCGTTTGATCTCTTTCAAGACCCGCTCGTCCCCGCTCTTGACCTTGGTGCCGGTATTTTTCTTGATAGCTGTGAGAACCACATGGGACAGGTGACTGACCTTATCCTCGCTCAACATGCGACACCCGTCGTGGGTCGCTCGTATCTCGTCGTTTGCAAGCCCTTCACGAAATACGCTTCACGTTTCACGCCTTATAGAATGATGCCCCGTTCACGAACCAACTTTTGCTTCACCATCTGAAACATCTTTTGATAGTCAACCTGTCCCTGCTCGATTTGCTGTTCATACGCCTTCAGCATGTGCCGCACTTCTGCGTTCACACGATCCTCTGCCGATAACTCGTGCGTAATCGCCTGATCGAGGGCATCAATGAATGCCTTGCGTTCTCCAACCAGCTCAATATGTTTCTCCTCTTGGAGATGCCCCGCGAGGCTCTCGGCCATATGTCGCACACGTTCTTTCGAGAGCCGCATCGTATTCACCCCGGCTCAAGCAGGATCGTCGATGCATCCATCACTCGTCGGAGTTGCGTCGCATCCCCTATAATCTTCCCGATAATATTCACGCGATCCGCCGGGACTGGATCAGCGCCCAAACTCATCGGTGTTCGCCCAAAAAAGATGGCCAGAACCTGCCCAGCTCCCCAGAAGGCGATGTCTCCGATCTTCACCTGAGTTGTCGCCGTTTCCCGATGGTCGCGAACTCCTGGAATTGGAAAGTAAAACTCCTCTCCCCATGTATTAACGGCAGCCTTGACCGGAAGTGCCGCGTACACTTGGTCCGCTGTCTTGGTGTTTCTCAGTTCCGCCTCCAACTGAACTCCAGCTATCGTAATGCGGATTCGCTTCGCCGGCACAATCATGTCATCAATCTACCAACTGCAACCTTCGTGGCGGTACGAACTCTAGCTTGTCTCCTAGGCGAAATCAAGGTTACAATCCCTCCCTATGCTTACTTCCAACTTCATCCTTCTACCGGGCACAGAGCCTTGCGGAGAGCGCCACTTGCGGGAAGGCCGGCTTGACCGGTCTGGTCCCTCCTCATTATCCAGCGCCCTTCAGCCGGCATATCCCCGATGAGCGCTTGGATCGGCATCGGTCGGAGCGAGATCGGCCTGGTTCGTACCATGAACCAGGATGCGTTCGCTATCATCGATCATTTGGGAATTTGGGCTGTGGCGGATGGGATGGGGGGGCATGCGGGCGGCGAAATCGCGGCCCAGGTGGCCATCGCGACCATCCAAGCTCAAACGATCTCGGCGAGTGACCTGCTTCGAAATGGCCAGGTCCCGCCGACGGATGTGTTGACTGACCTGATCAGCCGAGCACATGAGGCGATCCTCGATCGGGCCAGATTGAAACCGAAGCTGAAAGGGATGGGCACAACTATTGTGTTGCTCGCGATTGTGCCGACTCAAACACCGGTTGCGTACCTCGCGCATGTCGGTGACAGCCGGGCCTACCGGTTTCGATCGGGCACGCTTACCCCGCTGACCAAAGATCATAGTGTGATCGAAAAATATCTGGAACGCGGCATCTTAACCCCGCAATCGGCGAAAACCCATCCTGAACGGCACGTCCTGACCCGTGCCTTGGGCGTGTCGGCGGCGGCAAACCCCACCATCGCAGCATTTCCCATACTCGATGAGGATCTTGTACTGCTCTGCTCGGATGGTCTGACCAAGATGTTGGAGGATGAGGACATTCAGCACGTTCTTGCCGATGGCGACCTCGACCCCGCTCAGATCTGTAATCGCCTCGTTACAGCGGCGCTCGATCGAGGAGGCGAAGACAACGTGACAGTCGTGGTCGTGGCCCGTCGATAGTTCAGGTCGTACTTCGTTGTTGACATGGCCCATCAGGCCGTGTACGTTCCTGGGTCATTTGAAACTTGGCAAGCCTATGGAGTTCTCTATGCCTCGTGCGGGATCGTTTGTTTGTGGAAGCCTGCTCCTTCTCATCGGTCTCGCTCCAACCGTGAGGGCCTCGGAACCTCCAGATCCGGAAACCGCCATTCGCCAGATGGTGCGAGCCAACGCCGAAAAAGATCTTTCGACGCTTTCTCGCCTGATGGCGCATGACGCTGATATCGTCAGTTACTCGGTCGGTGGTCGCAAATACGTCGGCTGGCCTGAGTTTGAACAAGAAATGCGTGAAGAATTTATCAACACGCAGAAGATTGAGATCCCGATTACTGAGCTGAAAGTCTGGTCGAAAGGCGACCTGGCTTGGTTTACGATGGAGCTCGACTATACTCGCTATGTCGGCGAAGGATCCGCAGTGAAGCGGACGGTACTTCCCTTAAGAGAAACAGGCGTGCTCGAACGTCGTGCCGGCCGTTGGCAACTATTGTCGTGGCACGAATCGTTTCGGTCCGCTCAACTGGGAGGTCCGCTGGCCTCACCGTCGATGGCGGCAGGATCGCAAAAGCTTGTCAGTGGTGCGGCTGCCGCAATGCCGGATGTGAGTGGGGAATGGGATATTCTCGAAGTCGAGGACGAAAAACGCTACAAGGCGACGCTGGACAAGAATGGAAACGGCCCTTACACGCAACACGGCGGACGGTTTGTCACAACAAAAATTGAGAACCGACTGTGGCAAGGGACCTGGCACCAGCCCGGCAACGACCGCGAAGGCGGCTTTGAGGTTCTCCTCTCGGAAGACGGCACGCAAGCAAAGGGAATCTGGTGGTACACGCGAGTCGATACGAGAAAAAATATTCCGCCCAAGGAACACGGCGGCACCTATCACTGGAAGAAAGTGACACCATTACCTGCCAGCGTTCAATGAGCTGGCTCGTTTGTTTTCAGCCATACCACGAAATCGGAGTCCGGTTTAACATCACTGCTTCACTTCCTCTGGGAGGTCTTATGCGCAGATCCCTCGTTTTGTTTATTTCTACCTTCTTCATGATCTCATCAGCCTACGCCGATGGTGGGCATGAACATCATGCCATCCCCACCCTGAAAAAACAGGTGGGCTCAAAGATTACGTATGGAGAAAATACGGCGACCCTGACCTTTGGTCCCATCGACCTTCCGACCGGCCATGGCGAAGGCGATATGGGTGACTCCATGCCTCGGTTCAACTTCCAGTTGCCTGAGGACAAATATTTGATCGGCTTCAAGTCGGCCCTTTCCACAGTCGACGGGAAGGAATTGCCGAGGAATTACCTGCACCATATTCTGATGATCAACAACACCAAGCCCAGCGTGTCGTGCCCGGGTGAGCCGCTCTTCTTCGGTGGAGCAGGGCTCGAAATGTCCGAGACGCAATTCCCAGACGGATACGGCGTGAAGCTTTCGGCAACCGACAAACTCATGACGGTTGTCGCGTTCTATCATGGCGCCCCCCCCACTAAGGACGTCATCGCAACGTTCACGATGTATTTTGCGCCGAAGGCCAAACCGGTCAAAGCGATGGACATCTATCAGGTCGGCGTCAACATCGTCTGCTTCACCAAATTCGGCGATCGGCCCGCGGATCAGACCGATGAAGGGATCGAAATCGGACCAGGTGTCCAAGTCCGTACGGCACCATTGAAATTCAGCATGGACGGTTGCGTCAAATACGCCTATCCGCACGGTCATGATGAGTTGCTCCTGATCGCGTTGGAGAATAAAACCAAAAAACAGACCCTCCTCCGGACTGTCCCGGACGTTGAATCGGACGGAACTCTCCGCGAATTCTTACCCCATCAAGTGTATAAAGACGGCCAAGGATTCCCTATCTCGAAGGAGGATGACTATGAGATGGTGATGGTCTACCACCATTCTCTGCATAAAACTGAACTCCAGCACGGCATGGGCAATTACTTGCTGTATATGACGCCGGGTACGTGTCCAGTACCGACACGGAGCGCCTCCGTCACTCCCTAAACTCAATGTCATCACCTACCGGCCGAGCATTGGCCGGTAGGTGTTCCTACCTCCCCTACAGTTTCCTTCGTCTGCCCGCTCTTCTGGAGTTTTTCCGCTGATCCCGGCGATTGGTTCCTCCTCCTCGCTCTACACGGACAGTCGACATCCGATCGTTCCCGGTCATGTCAAAAACCCAAATCCGCTGGCTGAAACGGCACCTGGCGTGTATACTTCACACCTAGTGATGATACGTAATAGTCTTTTCACCACACGTCACCGTAGGGTGGCATGAAGTATCGCTCACCACGCCCATGACCGTTCGCACCTCCCCCCAAACGCATACCCCACTATCAGGGACAGAGTCGCTGCAGCAACTCACACGATTCATGCGGGACATGGGGCACCCGACGAATCTTTCCGTTCTTGCCGAGCGAATCTTGTTTGGTCTATCAGAAACCTCTCAGTACCCGAACGGGTCCCTTTATCTGTTCGAACGTGAGCGCGAGCGTTTTCGTCACGCGCTCTCCTATGGGCGGATAGATACGGCAGCCATGCCTCCGGTTGTGGCCCTCAGCGACCCTCTTGTCCAAGACCTCGTTCGGCGCCAGCACATCCTCGACTCGCCTATTTTGTCCGCTTCTGTCCATACGACCGCTTCCGACAACGGGATGGCCGCCGTACTCAGTGCTCTCCCCGCGAATCTGGCAATCCCGCTATTGACTCAAGGCAGGCTGATCGCGTTCGTGCTACTCCAATCTCAGACTGAAAACTCTGCGCTCGCCCCTCGGGCTACGGAACTGCTGACCGCCATGGCCCAGAGTGCGGCCAATGCGCTGGATTCCCTCTTGATCCATGAAGATCTTCGCCAATCCCAGGCCCTGATGCGACGAACCGATCGTTTACGTTCATTGGAAATTATCGCCGGTGGTTTCGCGCATGAGGTCCGAAACCCCCTGACCTCGATCAAGACGTTCATTCAGCTGGCACCCGAACGGAAAGATGACCGACAATTCATCGGAGAATTCAGCCGAATGGTGCTCGATGACGTTCATCGAATTGAACGTCTTATTCAAGAAATCCTCGACTACGCTCGCTACATGGAACCTAAATTGACCGATGAGGACCTGAATGAGATCGTCTTGTCATGCCTGTACTTCATCCAAGTGAAAGCGGACAGACGCGGGATCAAGATTGAAAAAGAGTTGGCGTCCGAGCTTCCTCGTGGCATGTTAGATCGGCAGCAAATCAAACAGGTCCTTTTGAACTTGCTCCTGAACGCAATGGATGCCATTGGCGAAAACACCGGCACTCTCCGAGTTCGAACTCATCGACTCCAGAAACCAGACGGTGAAGTGTGGGCGCAAATCGAAATCGAGGATACGGGACACGGCATCTCGATTGAGAACCTCGATCACATCTTCGACCCATTCTTTACCACCAAGCATGCGAGCCCAGTGAACGAAGGGACAGGATTGGGCCTGACCATCGCGCACCAGATCGTTTTGGAACATGGAGGAGAGATTCGGGTTCAGAGCACCGAAGGAATCGGAACGACGTTCCGGATCAATCTTCCCTCCGATCACGGATAGAACGCAAGGAGTCGATGTGGAGAGCGCGGTCACGAAAAAACGAGTGCTGTTGATCGACGACGAGGCGCGAGTCCGTGCCTCTCTCAAAATGGTATTGGAGCCGATTTACGACATTCTCCAGGCAGTCGACGGGCATGAGGGACTCGATATGTTTCGGAAGGAAGAGCCCGACCTTGTCCTGCTCGACGTCATTCTTCCAGGAACCGACGGCCTGGCGGTGCTCCAAACGCTTCGCATGGAAAAGAAAATAACCCCGGTCATCATGCTCACGGGCACGAAATCCGTGAAAACGGCCGTCGATGCCATGAAGCTCGGGGCAGCCGACTATCTCTCGAAACCGTTCGACGTCGATGAACTTCGCATTGTCGTCGATCGCGCCCTCAACTCTTCCGAATTGGAGCGTGAGGTCAAGCAGCTGCGCGCTCAAGTCGTCCAGCGATATGCCTTTCACAATCTGATCGGGAAGAGCCAGGGCATGCAGGAGATCTACTCAAAGATCGAGCAGGTGGCCGACAGTCGCACCACTGTTCTCATCACCGGAGAGAGTGGGACGGGCAAAGAATTGGTCGCGAAAGCATTGCATTATAACAGTTCACGGAGAGAGCGTCCTTTCGTCGCACTGAACTGCGCGGCTCTCCCGGAAACGCTGATTGAAAGCGAACTTTTCGGGCATGAAAAGGGGTCCTTTACCGATGCCACGGCGCGACGCGTCGGGCAGTTCGAGTTGGCGAACACCGGAACCTTGTTCCTCGACGAGATCGGCGATTTGAGTCCCGTCACACAGGCGAAACTCCTCCGTGTCATTCAGGAGCGAGAATTTACACGAATCGGCGGCATTCAGTCGATCAAAGTCGACGTCCGCATTGTGGCAGCGACAAATAAGAATCTTGACGAGCTGGTTCGAAAAGGACAATTCCGAGAAGATCTCTACTATCGCATCAATGTGATCTTGCTCTATCTCCCTCCGCTTCGCGAACGGGGCGAGGATATCCCCCTCCTTGCCAAGCATTTCCTTGCAAAGCGGCTGGAAGAAGAGGGCCGGCCACACACGGAATTTGGAAAAGACGCGTTAGAACTCCTGACTCGTTATCCCTGGCCGGGCAACGTTCGCGAGCTGGAAAACTTCGTCGAACAGGCTTTCATCTGGTCTCAACATGCTTCAGAAATCACCCCGGAACATCTACCGGCATCGATCAAGAGCGACTCTCGCTCAACATCTCTTCGAGACGATACCCTCGCAGGTCGCATGTCTCTCGAAAAAGCGGTGATGGAGTTTGAGCGGGAAATCATTCTCGATGCATTAAAACGAACAAACTACGTACAAACCCACGCTGCCAATCTACTCGGGATCAGCCGCCGCATGCTCAAATACCGCATGGATACCCTCGGCATCGGCCGCCCAGACCAGCCTGCCGGTCAAGATCATGAACAATCAGTGCAGGAATGACACACATTATCCACAAGAATGTCACATTTATGCACAAACCACTACATTCGCCATCTTAATAGATAGGTACCCTAGCAGTATTGCAACCTACCTATGGTTGATTTCTCTGTCACTACTACTGTATATTGAAATGCCTTATAACTGACTGAAAAGGAACAGGAATTGCTTGTAAAATGTCGGACTTTTCGATGTTATGAGCATAACTTCTGAGCAGCTTGAAACAAGGCCCACTGTACTGGTTGTTGATGATGAGGCGGGCCCTCGAGATTCCCTTAAAGTCATTCTTCGTCCCTTCTTCGACATCCACGCTGCAGAAAATGCCAAGACAGCGTTGGAAGTTCTAAGAAGCGAGCCTATCGATCTCATTACACTGGATCAGAAGCTTCCAGACCGCCATGGGCTGGACCTCCTTCAGGAGATCAAGCGCGATCATCCCAATGTGGAGGTCGTGATTATCACAGGCTATGGGAGTCTGAGGGCTGCCATGGAAGGCACTCGGCACGGAGCCGCGGGTTACTTGCTTAAGCCGTTCAACATCAACGAGCTTATTACCCTCATCCAGCAGACGATGGAAAAGAAACGCCGACTCGACTTTCTTCGTCATTGCCTGAAGACATCAACAGAGCTCTGGGGGTCGGAGGGAGAAAGCGTAGGGGCCTGGGATAGGCTTAAGGCAGGATACTTTGCTCTCTGCACGAAATCAGAGGGTGATTTTGTCTCGGAACAAGAAGAAGGGGGAATGAACCTCCTGCCGCTCCTCTCGGATATCCTGGAAGCCACGGACCGTCAATTGCTTAATCATTCGAGCCGTGTGAGTTTCAATGCCACGTTGATGGCTGCCAGGCTGAGCCTTACGCTCTCCGAACAAAAGACGTTGGCCATGGGAGCCTTCCTGCATGACATAGGGAAAGCCGGCCTTCCATCTTATAGATTTGCAGAAGACCAGATCTTACCGTCAGGTGAGCCGGCCGTGTGTAAGGAGCATTGCGACAGAGGTGCGCGGCTGATTAAGCCGCTGGGCTTGCCAATCGAGGTAGGGCAAATCATCGCATCCCACCACGAACGATGGGATGGGCAAGGCTATCCTCGCGGACTTCAAGGCGCGGAGATTCCGCTGCTGGCCCGTATTGTCTGTATTGCCCAAGCGTTTGATCACCTGACTGCGGACTCGCCAGGCCGATCTTCCCTCTCCATCGATGCCGCGATCCACCAGATCTCGCTTCAATCCCATACGCATTTCGACCCGCTCCTCCTGGAGCTCTTCATTGATGTTGTAAAAGAATCCACTGCCTCTATTCCCGCCACGACCATCGCCCCTGCTGCATAATTATTCGTGCGCTCCGGCGATCAATTCGGCCGCCGTCGCCCGAGTCTTTTGAGTCACCCGTTCCCCGCCGAGCATACGCGCAATTTCACCCTCACGGCTCATTCCGGCCAGCACACGCACCGAAGCCACTGTCCGTCCCTTCACCTCCGATTTTTCTACACAGAAATGATGTCGGGCTTGGGAAGCCACCTGCGGCAGATGGGTGATACATAACACTTGATGATACTGACCCAGCGCCCGTAACCGTTTCCCGATCGTCGCCGCAACCGCCCCTCCGACTCCCGTATCTATTTCGTCGAAGATCAAAACCGGCACATGATCGACGTCGGCAAGGACGGATTTCAGGGCCAGCATCACTCGGGAGAGTTCCCCCCCGGATGCCACGCGAGACATGGGCTTCAAAGGTTCTCCGACATTGGCGGACAACAGAAACTCGACACGATCGACTCCATCCGAGCCATACGCCTCGTTCAGCATGACCTGGACCAGGAAGCGTACGGATCCCATTCTCAACGCATCGAGCTCCTTGCCCACCAGTTTCGTCAACCGTTTGGCTGCTTCCTTTCGTTTGTCCGAAAGCTGCCGTGCCAAGTCCGAAACCTTCACCTGTTGTTCATGAATGAGTCGATCATATCGCTCGATCTCACTGTCCGATCGCCAAAGCTGCTCCAGCTCGTCCTTCACCCGCTCGTGCGTCGCCAGAACGGCCTCGATGGTCCCACCATACTTCTTCTTCATGTTCTGAATGAGAGCCAAACGATCCTCGATCGCCATCAACCGCATCGGGTCTGCGTCCAAACGTTCGGTATAACTACGAAGACTATCTGCGACTTCCTTCAGCAGCACTTTGGCCTCAGATGCGAGCCGACTCGTCCCTTCCATCTCAGGGTCGATGTGGGTCAGTTCACCCAACACGCGTTCCGTCAACGCCAAGTCAGCCAAGATGCCATGACCATCACCTTGAATCCGTTCCTGAGCCTCCGACACCAGTTCAGCCAGACGGTGTGACGAACCCAAGCGTTGGCGTTCGGCCTGCAAAATCTCTTCCTCTCCGATACGGCAGACGGCTTCATCCAATTCCTGCCGTTGAAACTTCAAAAGATCTTCCCGTTGTGCCCGCTGCTGCATGGCAACAGCCAGCTCAGCGCGCTCTTGACGGGAACGTACCCAATCCTGATGCGTCGTTCGATACGTGAGCCGCAATTCCTGCAAACGACCGAACGCATCGAGAACTTCAAGCTGAGCGGGATTGGACAATAACGATTGCTGATCATGCTGACCGTGGATATCGATCAACGTACCGGCAAACTCTTCAAGCAGATGGACCGGGCTCAATACTCCGTTCAGGTACACTCTGTTCCTTCCTGATCGGGCAATGATGCGCCGAATGATAAGCTCAGAGTCCTGTGGGCCAAGAATCTCTTGGGCTCGCAGGACTTGGAGGATGGGATGCGCGGGAGGAATTTCGAATGATGCCTCAAGGTGCGCTTCGTCTGCGCCGAACCGAATCTGGTCGTTTGAGGCGCGCCCACCGACCAGAAGGGCCACCGCATCGATTAACAGGGACTTACCGGTCCCTGTTTCGCCGGTTAACACGGTAAACCCTGAGTCGATGTTCAGACTCAGCTGTTCAATGACGGCAAAATTGGTGATACGCAGCTCAGTGAGCATGGCTGCGGCGGCAAGGAATTTTAGCCGGATGCGGGAGACACATGTGCACACTCAAAACGACGGTCTCGCGATATCACACCGAGCACAAATGTGAAGCGTATGCTTGGATACGTTGAGCGCCTGAACGATGCGACAACAACACCGGCCGCTGTGTTCGGCACCTCTCTAGGCAGTCCCCGCATGTTGCGCGAGGAGCGAATCGATGACTTCCTTGAATTGGCGTTTTGGCCTGGCTCCTACCAGCTTTTCAACCGGCTGACCATTCTTAAAAAAGAGAATGGTGGGAATGCTCATCACCTGGTAACGACCGGCCACTTCCGGATTCTCGTCGGTGTTCAGCTTTCGGACTTTGAGCTTCCCGTCGTATTCTTTGGCCAATTCATCAACGATGGGAGCCACCATTTGACAGGGGCCGCACCACACGGCCCAAAAATCCACCATGACAAGTTCCGAGGCCTTCATGACTTCGGCATCCCAAGTCGAATCTTCAACTTTCAAGGCGTCACCAGCCACGTCTTCGCCCTCCTTCAGGGTTAAAATCATGCACACACACCTACCACGGCATCGTACCCCACCATTGATTTTGGTGTCAAACGGATCATCGCCCTGTTTGAGCTCCCGTCGATCCATCGGCTGCCCCGGGGGCTTGAGGAGGGAGCCCATAGGGCCCGCCTGGAGCCGCCCACGGAAGGCCACGCTCGCCCCACAGGAGCGGGCTCAGTAGCGTCCGCATCACGACGGTTCCGGTGCTCTCGGTCCAACCGACCCCCGTGAGACTCAACATGAAGCTGTACTGCTCACGATCGGGGAATTTCAGATAATAAAACCCGACCGACCAACACTTGCATGGGTTCTGATACAGCGCCACCGCGTCCAATTCAGGACTTCTTCCATTCTTGACGTCATAGTACGCCTTCGCCCCGAAAGCCCATCCCCAAGGGGTGCGCACCGCGCCGCCCATCGTGACAAACTGGATCTCCTGCGTCGGGGCATACACCTCGTTGAACGAGATAGGATTCCAAAGATCGCCTCGTCGCACTCGATTGCCTTCTCTCGTGTACCGTTGGCCTACTTCGAAATACCAATTGGTTCCTTCTTGAAACCGAAGATCCGTGTTGAACTGGCTTACGCCTGGCTGATAGGGATCGAAGAACGCGTCAATCGTCAGGTATCGATTGATGGGGGGCCGCATCGCCCATGCCTGGGCGGCGCGCCCGAATATTGGGGCATCCAGTTGTGAGATCCCCGCAAACGGCGGGAGGTTGTTGCCGATGACGGCCCGCATCCAGATATCAGAAAATTTCTTCCCTTGAATGGATACCGTAGCCGGCTGGAGCGGTTGTGTAACGGACCCCAAGAAGGGAAGGACGCCCGGCGTGAAATCCCGAGCCATCATCTGCACATCGCCCACACGATAACTCTGAGCCACGGTCAGGTCCAACCAGTTGAATGCCGTTTGTTTACCTGATTCAAGCACACGGCTACGCATCATATAGGTCAGCAGATTCTTTTTCGGCAGGTCGTCGACCTGGTCGATTTGAGTCAGTTCGGATTGCCTCGTGGACGGCACATACTCGTACGTCACAGAGGGTTCGACGGTGTGCAACAGGCTACCCCCATCAGCGAGCGAAAACCGGCGCGCCAGTTTGGAGGTGGCGTCCACCCCCAACCAAAAAGTCTCCCGATGCTGTCCTTCCTCTGACTGCGCTCCCCGCGTGTAATACACCTCGCGGAACTTTGCTTGCGGGCGGATCCCAATCATATGCCCAAGCTGAATCACCTCAGTCGCAATCCCAGGAACCATATTGATCCTGTTGAGCGTAAACCCTTGATCTCGGTAAAAGTTGACGTAATTGCCTTCCATGCCCAACAAGAGAGGCGAATTGAACAGTGAAACGTAGGGAAGGTTGTAGCCGGCCTCCGGCAGACGTTGAAACGTGTCCTTTCCGCCGGCTTGTAACGGCTGCAGATAGAGACCCAAGAGATAGAGATTGCCGTAGGGCAGCCGCTGGGTCGCCATAAGGTTTGATTCGGCGCTCGGTAAGGCTCGCAGCACCCCCGAATTGCTCAACTGTTGAAGAAAGTTTGGGTCGGTGACCAAATTCGCGTTCGCTCGGAGCAAAAGCGTATCGGTAATGAATTGCGTATGACTACCGGTCAGTGTTGCCCGTGATTTTTCGGCATTCGCTCCGGTGTCGGTCACGCCTGCGACACCGGAAAGCTGTGTCTGTTGCAAATAACTCAGA
This sequence comes from Nitrospira sp. BO4, assembly GCA_030144965.1. Lineage (GTDB taxonomy): Bacteria > Nitrospirota > Nitrospiria > Nitrospirales > Nitrospiraceae > Nitrospira_D. Next base: position 27,103 of record JAMPUU010000026.1, on the reverse strand, counting down.
TACCACTTTCCACGGGATCGCCGGTCCAGGACATACCGATACTCGACATCCGACCCATATCCCAAGTTACTGTAGTAGGACGGTGAAATGGTGAGATCCTGACTCGGATTGATGGCCCAGAAAAAACTTCCCCGTACGTGGGTTCCGAAGCGACTGTCATACCCGACGGTTGGAATAAGAAATCCGGTCTGTCGTTTGGTCAGCGGATAGGAAAAGGTAGGCAAGGGAATGGTCGGGACATCGAATAGACAGAACCACCCGCTTTTGAACGCCAATGTATCACCCATGCCCATATCAAGATCCTTAAACCGGAACCGCCACGCCGGCACTTCGCCCCCTTGCGCATCACAGTTTGTAAAGCTGCCGTCTTTCGCCCGGTAATGGTATTCTGAAAATCGCTGCAACAGCCGACCCGAAACCAGCGTGTTGGTAGACGGAACGTAGAGTTGCCCGTGCGCGGCGACACCGGCCTCGGTGTTGATATTGATGTCCATCCGTTCGGCCGTGACATCCGCCTGCGGATCCGTTAGATGCACGTGGCCAATAGCCGTCAGAATCCCCGGAAGAACCTGAATGGTGACATGATCGGCGGTCAGCCTCATTGTGCCCTGTTGGATCACGACCGATCCGTCCGCGTCATACACTTCCGTGTCTTGCCGATAGTCAATGCGTTCCGCAGTGATATCGAGAGGGGCGGACGAGGCGGGCGACGCTCCGGCGCCAACCCGGTTTTCCGCAGCTGATCCAGGATATGGAGAGAGGAAGAGCACGGTGACGACGAGCAGGAGCCACCGGCAGATCCACAAGAAAGGATCTACCATGTTAGCCACGGATCGGTGACAGACCACAGCCGCTTACTGCCGCTTTGATATCCCCCAGGAGCATGAGTGATCCGGCTATACAGATAAGATCGTGAGGCATTGCCCGGCTTCTGGCAACTGCCAGCGCATCCATAGGAAGAACGGACTCCGACAGCGAGCCATGCCATTCTTGCAGGGCTGCGCGAAGATCTTGGATCGTGGCAGATCGTGCAAGAGCCGCCTGTGTCAACACGATCTCCGACACCATCGGCAGCAACGGCGCGATGAATCCCCGATGATCTTTATCGCGCATCATGCCCCACACCAGAATAATCCGAGAAGTTGGATGATTTGTGGAATATTCGTTCAGATATCGTGCGAGCGCATGCGCCGCGGCAGGGTTATGTGCGCCATCGAGCAAAACCTTCGGAGACTCATCGATGGACTCTAGGCGACCGTCCCATGACACAGTCCGCAGGCCCTCACGTACGGCCGTGTCATTCGTTGCAAGCCCCAATTGACCGGCAGCTTCAAGCAGTGCCAACGCACAAGCGGCGTTGTCCCACTGGTGGCGCCCTGCCAGGCCGCAAGCCAGCCCCTCAATCACACGCGTCACCCCACGATAGGCAAACTCTTCGGAGTCGTTCCCTTCAACATGAAACTCGCGGCCGAGCTGCCACAACGGTGCCGTCCGATCGTCAGCGATCCGGCGCAGCACGGTTTCAGCCTCCGACCCAATACGTCCCACCACAACCGGTACGGACGGCTTGATGATGCCCCCTTTTTCGAAGGCGATCGCACCCTCCGTATGCCCCAAATACTCCTGATGATCCAAACCGATCGTCGTGATTGCGCTGCAGAGCGGTCGCTCCATCACGTTGGTCGCGTCAAACCGTCCGCCCAACCCGACTTCTAGTACGGCGACGTCAACTTCAGATTCTGCGAAGTACAGGAACGCGAGGGCCGTCGTCATCTCAAAAAAAGTCGGCTGCAGATCGTGTTTCTGAGCGGCCCTCAATCGCGTGATCAACTCTCCTACGCGATCTTCCGTGATCACGCAACCATTGACACGAATCCGTTCACGGAATTCGATCAGATGAGGAGATGTATAGAGCCCGACGCGCCGGCCTGAATGTTGAAGCACCGCCGCGGCCATCGCCGCGGTCGACCCTTTGCCGTTGGTACCTCCGATATGAAGCACACGAAGCGCACGGTGAGGATTGCCAACCCTCTCCAAGAGAAGCCGCATGGTCTCCAAGCCCAGCTTGATGCCGTGTTTTTGAAGGCTGTAGAGGAATTCGATAACGGAGGAGTAGCTCATCAACAAGCCGGAGGGACGCAGAAGGCTAAAAATGATTCACGAGAGTGCCGACCGTCTCCTTAAGACGCTTGCGCTCGACGATCATATCGATCATCCCGTGCTCGAGAAGGAATTCAGACCGCTGGAACTGATCCGGCAATTGCTGTTTGATCGTCTGTTCGATCACTCGAGGTCCGGCAAAACCGATCAGGGCTTTCGGTTCGGCAATGATCACATCTCCCAACATCGCCACACTGGCCGTGACACCCCCGAACGTAGGATCGGAGAGGATTGAGATGAAGGGCAGTTTGGCTTCCCCCAGCTTCGCCACCGCCGTCGACGTCTTGGCCATCTGCATCAGCGAGAAGATACCTTCCTGCATACGAGCTCCCCCGGACGCGGTGACCAGAATGACGGGCAATTTCAGCTCCAAGGCTCGATCGATCGCGCGGCAGAGTTTTTCACCGACCACCGAGCCCATACTGCCGCCCATGAAGCTGAAATCGAACACACACAGCACCACACGGCGGCCATTCACCATGCCTTCACCGATCACGAGAGCATCTTTACGACCTGTCTTTTCTTGGTGTGCCTTCACTCGCTCTCGATAAGATTTGGTGTCCTGAAAGGTTAAGGGATCTTGAGCCTCCAATCCGACATCCCATTCCTTGAACGTCCCGAGATCGATGAGCAAGCCGATACGTTCCGTGACCGAAATAGGGAAATGATACTCGCACTTCGGGCAGACCTTGTTGTTCCGGTCGACTTCTTTTCGATAGACGATTTCCCGGCAGTGATTGCACTTGAGCCACATCCCCTCACTGCCTTTAGAACGAGGCGGCGGGACTGATTCTGCCGGCTTGTCTTTCTTGAACCACGCCATGATCGTTGCGCCTATCCAGACCTAAGTGGGCAACCCTCACCTCGATGCGGCCGGGAAAGAATACCATACCCTGATTTCCGATGCACTTTTCTGCCGTGCCGACATCTGAGGAACCATTCGTCTCACTACCCGATCGCGGACGACGTCAACTCGACCAGCATCCACACCCCGACCGAGACACTGACAAGACTGGCAAAACCCTGTACCCCGACAAAAAGTTGCCGGCTGACCGAACGTGAATAGATGATCGGAACACTGATCGTCAGGCCGATCACCATCATACCGATAATAGACCCTACCCCGAAGACGAGAATCGACAAGAGGCCGGCGACCACGTCTGTCGTTGTGGCAAGAATCATCAACATCAGCGCGGCGGATCCAGCCAGCCCATGCGCCATACCGATACAGAGTGGACGAATCAACTCGGTCATCCAATGCCGATGACGATGATCTTTCTGTCGTTGGTGACTGTGAAAATGAACGTGCGGGCGGCCGTCGTGGTGATGGCTATGCACGTGCCATCGCTCCCGGTAGAGCCTAAGGGCCAACGTGACGCCGAGCAGGATCAGCAAGACGGCCACACACGATTCAGCGATGACTTCGAATTGTGCGGGGATATGAACTCCCCAAGCAAGAACGACCGCCCCTACAAGCAATAAGGTCAGGGTATGCCCGATGCCCCACCATAACCCAACGGCGCCGGACGCCAAGAGCGACGGTCGCTCAGCAAGCACCGTGGAAACCGCTGCAAGATGATCGGTATCCAGGGCGTGCCGCAGCCCAAGCAGAAAGCCGACTCCTAGCAATGTCGCAACTTGCATGTCCGGCATGATCAATCGGGCAGCGGACCTAGACCGAGTCTACTCGGCAAATCTAGAACGATACCGCATTCCGTGCACAGAACCACGTTTTATATCGGAGGACACGCCGGACTATACGCACTTATCCGCCACGGGCATGCATCTCCAGATGCGGATCTTGCCGAAGCTGATCAATGTCGATCAACCCTCCGGCTCGAAGCCCAACCCGCTCCAAGGCCTTACGCTCTTCCGCTCCACGATCACGGCGGGTCGTCCATCCGGACCCGATCATCTCCCGCATTTGCACAGGACTGCTTCCCATACGGAGCGGCTTGCGCAAATCAATACCGGACGTAGCGTACAGGCACAGATACCAAAATCCGTCGGCCGTGACACGACTGCGGTCGCACTGGGCGCAAAAAGGCATCGTCGTTGACGGAATAATCCCAAAGATTGTGCCGTCCGGCAACAAGAATCGCTGGGCTGGAGCACTCCCCCGTTCCGGAAGCGGCGTGACCCGGCCATACCGTCGGCTCAAGGATGCCAGGATCATGTCTTGCGACAGAACTTTGTCCATGCTCCACTCGTTCGCCCCCCCAACATCCATGTACTCAATGAAACGAACCTCAGCGTGATAGTGTTTGGCAAATTCGATCAACGCACTCAGTTCATCTTCGTTGAATCCCCGGATCGCAACCGTGTCCAGTTTCAAATTCGTAAAACCCGTCTTACCGACCGATTCGATGCCCTCTAACACTCGTGAAAATTCATCACGCCCGGCCAATTGACGGAACCGCTCCGGTCGGAGCGTATCCAAACTGACCGTCACCCGGTCAAGACCCGCTTCATAGAGCCCTTGCGCATACTCGGCCAACAGAATACCGTTCGTCGTCAAGGCCACTTCCTGAATCCGCCGATCCTGTCGCAGCAACCGCACAAACCGTGCAAGGTCCCGTCGCAAGAGCGGTTCTCCCCCAGTCAGTCTGACCTTCTCCACTCCGAGATCGGCGAAATATCCCGCAAGCGTCGCCATTTCCTCGAAGCTCAGAAGATCCTCGCGTGGAAGCCAGACATACTCCGGTTCCGGCATGCAATACTTGCAGCGGAGATTGCATCGGTCCGTAACAGACAGGCGAAGACTGCCGAGCGGGCGACCGAATGCATCGCGTGTAGAGGGGATAGAACGCTGCTGCATGGATTGATCCATTGTCTCTTCTCTGGACTCACCCTGAGGGACACTCAGTCGATTATGGGTGCTCCTCGACCCACACCTCTCCTTCAGGCGTGTGTTCCAGTTTCCAAATCGGCGTGATCTGCTTTAATTCATCAATGGCCCACTTGCAGGCACGGAACGCATCCGCACGATGTTCGGCGCCGGCAATGATCAGCACAATGTTCTCACCGATCGTAATCTCTCCATACCGGTGGATAATGAGCAGTTCGAGGATATCGAAATCTTTCAGCGCCCGCTCTCGAATCTCGCGCAACGTTGTTTGCGCCATTCCCTCATAGTGCTCGAAGGTGAGGCTATCCACCTCCCGCCCTTTCGACCGGTCACGCGCCGTCCCTAAAAAGACCGAGACGCCGCCGATTCGTTTGGACCGGCCACGCACGCGGTTGATTTCCGCATCGACGGAGAAATCTTCCCGCTGGATACGGACGAATTGGCCATTATCCGTCTCATCGTTCATTTCAGTCCCGCCCGCGAAAGGCGGCAACAGAGCGATCTCATCCCCATCTTTGATTTCTGTCTCCTCGTGCGCGATCTCCTGATTCACCGATACCAGCACCTTCTTTTTATGAAGTAGTTCCCCGATTGCAGGATAGCCGCTATTGATGGCCCCGACCAGATCCTTGACCCGCCGACCATTCGCCAATTCCAATGACAACGATCCCCGATTGCCGGCCATCATCTTCGTCATACCGAATAACTTGACCGTCACCATCGCCTCTGATCCTCACTCCCCTCGGATATAGGCACCGGACTTCCCCCCGGATTTGGAAAGAAGACAGACCTCGCTGAAACTCAGGCCGCGGTCCACCGACTTGCACATATCGTAAATGGTCAACGCCGCAACCGTGACCGCCGTCATCGCTTCCATCTCGACGCCCGTCGGCCCTGTCGTCTTGGCCGTGGCCGTAATCGTGATGGAACAGCGGCCTTGTGGATCCGGCTGAAGTTCTTCTTTGAATGTGATATCGACACTGGTGAGGAGAATCGGATGACACATGGGAATGAGGTCCGGCGTCTGTTTCGCGCCCATCACGCCGGCGACCTGAGCTACCGACAAGACATCGCCCTTCTGAATCTTGCCGCGCTGGATCTTTTCAAGGGTTTCGGGAAGCAGGAATACTCTGGCTTGAGCCGTGGCAAGCCGTTCGGTTGAATCCTTAGCGCCGACGTCGACCATACGAGCGCGCCCAGACTCATTAAAGTGGGTGAATTCGGCCATTTTACCCGTTGAATCAGTATGTTGTGATGAAACCAGTAGCGGGATTATAGGTGCCGCCTGAAATGAAGGTCAAGCCGGAAGGGAACGGTCACCTATTGTAAGAGACAGCAATTTTATGGTTAGACCAACCCACCTGCTGGTCACAGGAGATCAAGGCCTCTTGATAGCCGCAGATCTTGCTCCCCTCGCCATCGTCGATCCGGGTGCCTGTTGGAAGGGCCTCCGCCGATAGCGCTGGTGACCAACATGAGGTCTTGCCTGCTTGCTTACCCATACATAGGTAGGATAGATCGATTTTGACCCCGCTCGTAATATGCGGCTCGACCGTTCGGGTTGAAGAGCAGGTAGATCCCACAGCTCATGCACCAAGAGAAAATTGGTCGGTACCGCATAAGACGCCCCCTCCTCGCTGGTTCGTATCTAGTATCCGTCGCGCTGCTCGTTGCAATCTGCTTTGGCTCCTATGGTTGTAAGGACGTGGCGTCGGTTAACCAAGGGGTCGAACTTGCCAGTCTGATCATTACCCCTGGAGAACTTCAACCGTCCTTTGACAGTGCCACCACCCAATACAATGTCGACCTCACCAGCGACATTGAGACCGTGATCATCACGGCGCAACCGCGAGTGGCCGGCGACACTGTGAGTATCAATGGCCAGACCACGACGAGGAGAGATATTTCACTGGGTCCGGTGGGATCAGTTACTCCCGTGAGTATCGTGGTGTCAGAATCAACGAGCAATTCAAGAACCTACATAGTGCTTCTCAACAAAGCCACCTTAGCTGGAAACAATTCGTTACAAAACTTGACCGTTTCGCCCGGAACTCTGGCCCCCACATTCAATGCCAACACGCTCGGCTATACAGTCAATGTCGCCAATAACGTCGGAAGCATTGCGGTGAGCCCCACTCTAGACGACCCTGCTGCGACCATGACGGTGGACGGACAAGCCGCTATCTCAGGCCAGGCACACTCAATTACCCTCAATGACTCCGGCCAAAGCACTACCATCACGGTTATCGTGACAGCTCAGAGCGGAACTCAGAAAACCTACCTGATTACGGTGAATCGTGGGATATCGGGCAACAACTTCTTGCAGAGTCTAACCATTTCACCAGGAACCTTAGATCCGCCTTTCAGCGCTGGCACAGTCGGTTACACGATGGATGTCGCGAGCAATGTGACCAGCGTAACAGTAACGCCGACGTTGCAAGATACGACGGCGAGCCTGACGGTGAATGGGCAGCCCATCAACTCCGGGCAGGCCCGTATCATTACGTTGCGCGGACCGGGTTTAAGCACCTTTCTCAATATTGTGGTGACCGCGCAAAATGGCACCAGGAAAACATATTCCGTAGACGTATTTCGTCCTGCACTTAGCGGGAACAACAAACTGTCGGCCTTGACGGTGACACCCGGCATCTTGGACCCCGCGTTCAACCCGAACACCACCAAGTATACGGTGGACCTGGCGACCACCGTCAGCAGCGTCACGGTGACGGCGACTCTTCAGGAGCCGAGTGCCAACATGGAGGTGAATGGCCAGGGCATCAGCTCGGGTCAGGCGCGGGACATTACCCTTGGCGCTCCGGGCTCGCACACCAACATCGACCTTGTCGTGGTCGCCCCGAACGGCAGGTCCAAAACCTATCGCATCACCCTCGAACGCGCAGCCCCAGCGAGCAACAACAGACTCTCGGACTTGACGGTGACACCCGGCATCTTGGACCCCGCGTTCAACCCGAACACCACCAAGTATACGGTGGACCTGGCGACCACCGTCAGCAGCGTCACGGTGACGGCGACTCTTCAGGAGCCGAGTGCCAACATGGAGGTGAATGGCCAGGGCATCAGCTCGGGTCAGGCGCGGGACATTACCCTTGGAGCTCCGGGGTCACGCACCGACATCGAACTTGTCGTGGTCGCCCCGAACGGCAGCTCCAGAACCTATCGCATCACCGTCGAACGAGCAGCCCCCTAGATTGAGGTTATTGCAACACGCCTCCTTCCACGGTGTAACGGGTGGTATGCGTGGGAGCCAATGCTCCGGCGTCGCTTGCTCAGCGCACCGCCGATTCCGTCAAGACCATCCCCCTGGCTCTCGTAATAAAATCTCCTGTCAATAGACGCCTAAAATGACCTTGCTATACTGCTCTGCAGTGGGACAAGCGTCATGAAGAAACGGCTGATTGGAATCGCAGCACTTGCACTGATCGCGATCACCGGAAGTCTCTGGTGGTGGGCATACAACTCCCTGGATGCTCAGATCGCCTCCGCCATCCGTCGCTATGGACCAGAAATTACCGGCGTACCGATCAGCCTATCAGGCGCCAATATCAGCTTGGTAGACGGTAGAGCCGGATTGCGAGGCCTCATAGTCGGCAATCCTGACGGCTTCAGGACCGAACACGCGCTGTCGCTTGGCGAAATCAGCATGACACTCGACATCGGCTCGCTCACGACAGATGTGATCCGAATCAAAGAGATCACACTCGTCGAACCGGAGATCACGTATGAGTACACCGCTGCCGGCAGCAACCTCGACAGGCTTCAACGCAACATTGAGCGTTATATTTCTCGTCAACACGGCGAGGGGAACACTTCCGGGGATTCAGAATCAGGCAAAAAGCTGGTCATCGAGCATCTTTATATTATGAACGGAACAGTTCGCGTCAGGACCGAAATTCTTGGCCGTCAATCGGTATCAATGACATTACCCGATCTGCATCTTCAGAACATCGGCAAGAAATCGAACGGCACAACCACCGGAGAGGCCATGAAACAAATTCTCGGCCCAATCGTTCAACAGACCGGCACGTCCGTGGCTTCGCTTGGCGTCGGGACCGCAGGCAAGGTCATCCAGAAGGGGATGGACACGGCGACCGACACAATTAAGCGACTTTTCAAGTAGTTCGATCTCACACGTCTGTCCTATTTTTTCACATTTCCTCTCACCCACCGGTGGAAAAACGCCTCGCGTTTCAGTACACTCTCCGGAACAACGTCCTCTTGCCAAGCGAAGAGCGGATCGATCCAACGACAACCGTCAATCGTCGGGAACGCCATGGGATTTCTGAGCAGACTGTTCAATATGCCGTCGTTCAACGGCGCCACCAACGCGCTGTTGGTTGAGTTAGCCCTGCCCGAGCTCACAGAATCACAACGTTCACAGTTGAAGGGCCGGGTCGTTGAACTGTTCCGAACACACAGGGCTCCGGATGGGCCGACGGAAGTCCTGCTGATGGAACTCAATCAAACCCCGCGCATCTTTCAGTTGATCATGGTCGCCCTTGCGATGAAAGACCTTGGCTATCCGCCTCCGTTCAAAAAAGAAAAGTTACAGAAGATCCAGAATCCCTTTGACCCAAACCACGCGGACGAATACGCCATGAGAGCGGTCGCGCGACGGCTCAAATGGCATTATGGCGTCGAGGTCTGGATCGCGGAGGAGTCGATCAGTTTTGATTCGTGGTAACAATCTGTTCGCTTGACAGGCCTATGCGGCACGGTTATTCTTCCGCGGTTCTCTCATTTGGTCAGGAGGCATAAGAGACGATATGCTGATTTCTGCTGCGCGACCCCTGTTCCTTGCAGTGCTGCTCTTCTCGATTCTTCCGCTCATTCCATCCGCCGCCCACGCCGCTGAATTCAAGATGGCTGTGGTAGATCCGCAGTCCGTATTGGAAAAGTCAAAAGCCGGCAAGCGAGCGCTCGATGGGCTGAAAGAATATGTCTCAACCAGACAGAAACTCCTCCAGAGAGATGAAGAAGATCTTCGGAATTACGAAAAGCAGCTGAAAGAGCAGGCTCCCAAGTGGAATGAGACCGAACGGAAAGAAAAAGAGGGCCAGTTCCGGACGAAGGTCCAGGACTTTCAAAAGCGCGCCCAGGAATTCAATCAGGAACTCCAGAAGAAACAGAAAGAATTGGTCGACGAATACATGAAGAAAATCTCCCTGGCGACACAATCCGTCGCTGAAAAGGGAGGCATTGCGCTCGTCGTCGACAAAGGCAGCGAGCAAACCGTCAAGATCGTAATCTACAGCAAGGATACGATCGATCTGACTGACCAAGTCATAAAGGAATTCGACCGAACGAACAAGTAGCCGGCTGAACCGCGTTCCAACCTATTCCAACGGGTAGCCGGCCTCTCGCCACGCTCGTATCCCGCCATCCATCGAAATCACATTAGTGTATCCCATCTGTTGCAGCGCATCGGCGGAGAGCGCGGACCGAAACCCACCTCCGCAATACAGGACAATCGGGGCCTGCTTATCAGGGACTATCGCCTCAATATCCCGCTCAATAATTCCCTTGCCGAGATGTCGAGCCCCTCGCGCATGGTCCTTGGCAAATTCGTGGTCTTCCCGAACATCGATGAAATGAAACTGCTCACCCCGGTCGAGGCGCGCCTTCACGTCGCCGGCACTGCATTCTTTCACTCGTTGCTTGGCGCGGTTGACCAATTCCAAAAAGCCCGGATGATGTTGCATGTCTGCTCCTTTAGAATAATGACGTCTGTTCGACGCCTGGACGACGAAACGTCTCAGGAATACTGCCGATATGGTCATCATGGAATCCCGTCCGGCGCTTGGCCATGGCGAACAACTGCTCGATCAACTCCCAATAAGTCCCCTGCCCAGCTTGACGCCTGAAAAATCGGCTTTCCGTAAGAGCTCCGCCCCGCACCTCACGCAGTCGATTCGTGATCTTTCCGATCCGCTCAGGGAATGACTCCCGCATCCGTTCCAGAAACACCGCCTCCAAACTTCCGGATAGTCTCAACAAGCTGTAGGTCGCCATGTGCGCGCCGGCTTGACGCGCCCGCTCCAGCAATTCAGGGATGTCATCTTCATTCAGACCAGGGATGACAGGCGCAACGGAGATGCCCGTTGGAATACCGGCTTCAGAGAGTGTCTTCATGGCGGAAAAGCGTTTGGTGATCGACGGTACATGAGGCTCCACTTTCCGGGCGATATCGTCTGAGGAAAATGGGATGCTGAAATACACACATACCCAAGCTTCCCGGCTCAGTCGGGTCAGCACATCGAGATCACGAAGAATCAACGATCCCTTCGTGATGATCCCCACGGGATTCCGATACTCCGCGCAGACCTCCAAGCAGGCGCGAGTCAATCCGTACTCGGCCTCGAGCGGCTGATAACAATCCGTGTTGCCGGAAAAGACGATCAGCTCTCCGCGCCAGGAGGGTTTGTCCAAGGCGCGCCGGAGCAATTGCGGCGCCTCCTCTTTCACGATAATCTTGCTTTCGAAGTCGGTTCCTGCCCCGAATCCCCAAAATTCATGGGACGGACGAGCGTAGCAGTAGGCACAGGCATGAAAACACCCTCGATAGGGATTGACGCTCCATCGAAACGGCAAGTCCGGGCTGTCGTTGCGACTCAAAATCTCTCGACTGTCGTCTGAATACACTGTCAGTTTTGCCGCACCGGCGGGTTCGAGGAGTTCCCGATGCTGCGATTCAAACGGGTTCGGGGGATTGGAGATTGAGCGCATGCGCCCATCCTGTCCCTTGCACCCAATCGATGTCAATTCCCTCCCCAAGTCGGCCAGCCATAACATGCAGGCCCGTCGTTTCATTGACTCTCCCGAACTCAGATGCTAGATTCCAACCGCTTTTTTTTGACGAGCGACCTGTGTACGATCTTAAGCAACTCCGCGAAAACCTCGACCACATCCGTACCTCGCTCGGGCGACGCGGGAACGACGTTCCGTGGGATGATCTCCAAAAGTTGAGCGAAGAACGCCGCGCCGTGACGACGCAGGTCGAGCAGCTCCGGTACGAACTCAACAAAGGCTCCGAAGAGGTCGCTCGTCTCCGTCGAGCCAAAGAACCGGCTGAAGCAGCGATGACGGCCATGAAACAGCTAGGGGGCCGCATTAAGGATCTCGAGGGAAATCAACAAAAGGTCGAGGAGGCGCTGACCGATGTGGCGCTTCGAATCCCCAACCTTCCACACGCCTCGGTCCCTGTGGGGTCTGACGCCTCAGAGAATGTCGAGGTTCGTCGATGGGGTGCCATCCCGTCTTTTACCAGTCCCCCCAAACCCCATTGGGAAGTCGGAGAGAACCTCGGCATCTTGGATTTCGATCGAGCCGCGAAGATCGCGGGAGCCAGGTTTTCTGTCGTGACCGGCGCCGGCGCCAGGCTCGAACGAGCCCTGATCAACTATATGCTTGATCTGCATACAACCCAGCATGGATATCGAGAAGTGTTGCCACCGCTCATGGTGAATCGTCTCGCCATGACCGGGACCGGCCAGCTTCCTAAGTTTGAAGAGGATCTCTTTCGCTTGCGGGACGAAGACTACTTCCTGATACCGACTGCGGAAGTACCGGTGACCAACCTGCATAGAGAGGAAATTCTGAACGGCGACAGTCTACCCGTCCGGTATACAGCCTATACCCCATGCTTTCGGAGAGAGGCGGGATCGTATGGAAAAGATACGAGAGGCCTGATTCGGCTTCACCAATTCAACAAAGTGGAGTTGGTCTCATTGACCACACCCGATCGCTCCTATGAAGAACTTGAGCGGTTGACGGGAAATGCGGAGTCGATCCTACAGGGTCTGAACCTCCCGTACCGCGTTATCACACTGTGCACGGGCGATATGGGTTTTTCCGCCGCCAAAACCTATGACCTCGAAGTCTGGCTGCCCTCTCAGCAACAGTATCGGGAGATCTCGTCCTGCAGCAACTTCGAAGCGTTTCAGGCCCGACGAGCGAACATCAAATATCGGCCGACCGGGGGAAAGAAGGACGCCAAGAGCGACTTTGTCCACACGCTGAATGGCTCCGGGTTGGCTGTAGGACGAACATTAGTCGCCATCTTGGAAAACTTCCAACAGCCGGACGGCTCGGTTGAGATCCCCGTGGTGTTACGGTCGTATATGGGTGGACTGGAGAAGATCACGAAGGAAACGCTGTAGATAATGACGGCCTCTACTTATCTTGAAGTCCCGATAGGCAAAACTGCCCACTTCGCAACAAACCGCGAAGCCCAGCATAAACACTGGCGGTCACGTCGCATCTGTCGTTACCGTGATTTACGGCCGTTTACCTGACGATCTCCCCCCGAATATCTCTCGCTGTTTCTCGCCTAAGGCACGCTTCGTTATTTGATGGTTAGCTGGACAACGATGTTTTCACAATCCCACCATTTATTCCAAACCGTGCGGCTTGATTTTTCAGCAGTTATCGACCATCTTCTTTCGGATTCACAAAGTAATGATTTCGGATGCCATCACTATGGCAAGAAAGAAGCGGTTGCACACTATAGGTATTGTCTTCCTACTAGGAGTATTTGTACTCGCGGACGCGATTGTTTCGGGAAGATGGGTGCAAGCAGAGACCAGTTCGAAGCCCCTCCAGATCTGCTCCGAAATCGTTTACCAAGGCTATGTAAGCGTCAGAAAAATCGTAAAGCTTGGTCCCCAAACGCTATCCAATCAGGAGGCGTTGGACCTTGATGCGCTCCTTCAGACAGCACAATTCTTCAGCTTACCCGGCGTGATTTCCTCGCCCAAGGTCGATGGATGCTGCGATCGTGGCCTTCCTGATTTTAGAATCACCGTCGTGGTGGCAAAAAAGAAGCACACTGTGGCCATCAACACGCAAAATGTCGCTAGTCCTCAAAACCTTGTGCCTTTGCTTCGCTGGCTGGAAACTCGAGCTGAATCTCGCGGAGGTGCGCAGGGTGATAGTAGCAATGAGAAGTGTTCTGATTGAAATTCGCTTTTCTCGCAAGAACAGTTCAAAAGCAGTTCTTTCTGATTCTTCACTAGGATGCGGTTAAGTCTTTGAATACTCGACCAACTAGAAACATGGGACCGAACAAGGATTTTGAACCCCTTATGCCTATACCTGCGGTCTAACAAATCGCAGGTTATCCTTCTGCGACCCTTTGTTTGTCATAGCCTAATAAGATGGATCACCATAATGCTATATCTGTCTTGGAAGACATTAAGAATAAATCGCTGCCTTGCCTAGAACCGAGCTCGGACCATGGCCGAATTGGCCCGCAATACCAGACTTCCCTATTGAAGTCCCATCAGAATTGTCCTCCTACAGATTTACGATAATGAAAGAGACCTTCCCAGATGGTCGCATTCGTATAGCAATCCAATGTTATCGCCATTTCTTTCTAGGCAGTGGTTCTATGTTTGCCGATGGTTTTGTATCGTCACCGGATGGCTTACGTTCTGATTTGACCGATCAAGATTTTTGGGACGGTACATAGATACAGATCAATTCACCATCTCTCTATTTCGGTATACCGGTCTTCTGTCGCATTTCGGCCAAGTGCCAGACAAGTTTGGGCAGCACCTCAGCTATAATAGTACTTATGCGTTTCATAGAACGATCCATAAAGCGAATCAGCAAGGCGGACTTACGTCGACTGAGTGACATCGCACTGACAGATTTGAAATCCCCTTTCCGCCGACCATGATCTACAATGGTCTGTGTCATCATCAATCTTCATGTGCCATGAGAGCTCTGAGATTTCTGGGTGCCGTAGCTTTTTGTTTGCTACTTTCCGGTTGTGGAACCATAAAAACATTACATAAGGATGCCAAATATGAGTGCCACGAGGATATGTTCTATTCTGGGACACGCGTCAGGCCTATGAGTTTGCAGAAGATCTTGGACACCCCGTTTTCCCTTGTGGCCGACACTCTAGTGCTCCCCTATACCATCCCCCGCTCAATCTGGAACTATCATCATCGATCAGCATCCTTCTGGAACGAAGAGATGTGCCTACGTGACTCCGATCATGGTGCCAAGCCAGTGAAGCAACTCTCTTACACACCGTGATCATGATGGGGTTTGCCCATTACAAGCACCCCACTTTTGCTGATGTCGCCGGTGATTGACAAGATCCTCACACATCTGGGTCTGCCGACCAGTGCTCCGCCGCGCGGCCCGGCTCGTCGAGTCGATCTATTCCGGACATTCTGACAGTCAAGAATCGCCTGCCAAACGCAAGCCGACGCAGCCGCTCGCTCGGAGTCCGAGCGAGCGGCGCGATTCAGAACCTTTCGCGCGCTTACCGACCGCTCTCCGGCTGAGCAGACGGTAGAAGAGTGGAGTTTTTCATCAACTAGAAAAAGGGTTTGACAATTCTGTCGGTTCTCCGCTATAGCTCCGGTCATAGAAAAAGCCGTTTAAAAATCCTATCCATACCGAGGGTTCCTATGGCCGACGTCAAATCAGAGCTGAAACGTATCATCGCGGTCATGAAGAGCGGCAAGATTCCGACCGACCAGGGCAGTGCCAACTCTCGCCGCCAGGGAACCTCCCCCAAGCGCCGCGCCGCCGCGGCCATGGTCGATTCGGTGCTCGAGAAAGCCGGGCTCAACGGGTCGAAGTTTCGCAAGCTGGTCGCCGAGGATCAGAGCGCGCTCCGTGCGGATTTCGCGAAGGAGCGGGCTGTCGCGGCGAAGAATATGCGAGCGTCGACTGCCACGTTTCGGAGTGCCATGACGGCGCGCCGCCAAGCGGCCAAGCTGCTTGGCGCTCCTTTCATTCCGGCGATCGTCTCACTGGACAAGCCGTTTCTCATCTGGCAACTCCCGAACCCGCAGCTCAACATCTTTATCGACTCCCACGTGGAATCGATGAACAGTTTCGTCAGGGTGCGCGTTGGTGACCCGACAGAGTTCAATTCCACGCGCTTCGTCTTCTTCTTTCTCTGGTCCAACGAGACGGATTCGTTTGCGGTGGTGAATGTCCGGTCATCGCTCATCGTCAACGGCGGCTGTTCGGTCCAGGCCAAGTCTGGGATTTTCTCCGGCGCTGTCGAGACATTGAATGTCAATGGGTCTCTTGCGATCATCCGTTGGTTCGGGTGGGGAACGGATCCAGTCACCGGCACTTCAAACGATCAGACCACGCACCCGGACTTCCAACCGACGCAGCGGCAGACCATCGCCTCCTTGCGCGCGGAAGGTGGACATATCTTCCAAGGAGCCAGCTTCAAGTCGCAGTCGTTTTCGTTCGAGCAGTTCGCCCTCAGTCACCGCCAGCTGGTCGTTCCCAACCGTGCCTCCGTGGTGTTCCAGGTATCCCTCGAACTCTCCTATGACCCGGAGGACGGCCTCGACCTCGAGAACAATATCGATGTGGACTTCTCGGAGCGCGGAAGTGCCGTGTTCTGCCCCAACCTCGAGGTCGAAGTGCTGACGCCGTTGTCAGGACTGACAGCAAATCAGGCAATCAATTCGTTGATCCTCGAATAGGTCGCGGCTCGACTCGAAGACGCGAGAGCAGATCTTAGTTGCGGTTAAAAAATCAAGATGATGTCACTAAAATGGTAGCCTCGAGCCGTCACAACATGCGTACTAACCAGCGCATCAATCAGAGCGGCAACAGCTAGATCGTCGGCTCCATTTCTCACTACGCTCCACAACGGCTGGTCACGCGCAACGTCTGATTGAGCGAGGACCATTGGAAAGTAGCAGCCGGTGAGAGTCCCCGTGCTATAATCAATCAGCCATTGCCAATCGGAATAGTGGCTTCACTCCTCAATATCGTCCGACTTTGCTGCCACGCTGCCACCAGAACAGGGACAAGCTGACCCCATCTCGCCCCATGTCGGAGACGTCGGGGTTTGTTGAATCTTGCCGAGTTAGATTGTCCGAAGGGGGATCAGGCAGAGTTTGTGAACCGCAGGTCGAGCCGAGTCATATCAAGGACTCGGTTGTGCTCATTTTGTGCTCAAGCCCACCTCACTCCACCCCACCCAGGCCTATTCCAGCCAAGATCGAGTTCTTGTCTAACCGTTGGATATGATTGGTCTGAATGAGTTGGAGTAGGCTGGAAGAGGGTGCTAAGAATGCTTTCCTAAACCGCGGGTTTTGATCGAACGTATACCCACACCTACACAGAATATCCGGATAGATGTTGTAGCAGTACGGAAAATCGAGCCCGACCTCGGTCGCAGAATACCATAACACTAAGTCTTAGCTCAGTGAACTTCCGCCTCATCCCCTATCCGGCAGGCCCCTACCCGGCCTAAACTTGGGACCCAAAATCGATTGGCTACATAGGAGAAAAAGTAAGAAAGTCACTCGAATTTCTTCATGCAACTGGCATAGAATACGCCCCCGCTTAGCGAATCAGCCATGGCCATTCACCAGAGGGTGGTATGCTGACGTTCATCTGGAACAGCATCGAAACGTTTCTCAAGCCGGACCAGGCAGTGCTCCAACCATTCATAGATTTTGATCCTCGATCGGGCAACTTAAAGATCGCCCTCCATGGCGACCTCAACGGAAAACCCATTAGTCTGAGCCGGCGTTCTCTGGCGCAAGGGAGCGGTACATTCAAAGGACGGCGTTTCATCGTCAACAATTATGGCCTTGACGTCATCCAGCACATCGGTGCCTCCTGTGAATGGACCGATGATTTGACGCTGTGCTGCAAGGGAGACACTGTCCCGGACTGCTTGGCCTCTTTGCGAAAATGGTTCAGAGTTGAGCAAACAGCTGCTGCCAGCGCTGTCAAGATTCATCCGACCCCGCTCGAACATCGTACTTACCTCGACCTAGACGACCCTGAAACGTTAACTGTCAGGCAAACACTCACGACTGCCGACGAGTCGTTGATCCCGCTTCCCACATCTGGTCGTGAGGAACATCCCAGTTGGATACGGGTCTCCGACCAATTTTTCAAGTTACCGAAAGAATGGGCGCAATTGCCGACCCAGGGCACTGAAGTGTCATCGGGCACATACCGGCTTGCGATGGACGAGATTCCTGAATTCCTTGAGAAGGAACTGTCTGCGATCAAGAAGTCTAGCCGAGTCCTCATCGGCAAAGAAGCCGGCGAGCTTCGTGTCGTTGCTACCATTCCCAAAATACACACTTCAATCGATTTTGATGAAGGCACATCAAAAGTTGTCGCACGTCCGCTGTATAAATATGAGAGTGAATCCCTTGATCATGCCGAGCTACAACGGGCCGATGAGTCCAGAAAGTATTATAGAAAACAGAACGCCTACTACAGAGTTGATTGGACTCAGGTCCATCGGGTGAAGACCGCGCTTAAAGACAGCGGCTTTGAGGAACAACCGGACGGGTCATACCGTGGGCCAAGCTTTAGCTACGACGAAATCATCGATATCTTTTCGAAGCTTGGCATACTTTCCGAAAGCGCGGCCTTCGCAAGATTTAGGCAGCGGCTTCTCGATTTTTCGTCGACTGGCTCCCTGAAGCTTCCAGACGATCTCCGACCAGGCATATCGGTACGGGATTATCAGCATCATGGATATGAGTGGTTGGCATTTCTCAAGCGATATGGGCTTCCAGGTATTTTGGCGGATGAAATGGGTCTTGGGAAGACACTGCAAACGCTCCTAACAATTGCACATGTTCGCCAGCAGCATGGCCGCTGTCCCTCCCTCGTTGTTTGCCCGGCAGGTCTCGTAGAGAAGTGGGCCGACGAGGCCGATAAATTTCTCTCAGAGTTTTTGGTACTCACCCACTCCGGGGACAATCGCAATGAAGCACTCAGGGTTCAAGGGCCGCATGTGGATCTCGTGGCGACCTCCTATGAAACCATGGTCCGCGATGCTCAAGATCTCCGACGCATCCCATGGCGATTCCTTATTCTCGATGAGGCACAAAGAATCAAAACTCCTGACACACCAGGAGCCAAAGTAGTTCGCACAATTCCGGCAGAGGCACGCTTCGCGATTACCGGCCTACCGGTTGAGAACAAATTACAAGATTTGTGGTCGGTCTTCGACTTTCTTGCACCAGGACTCCTGTTCTCTAAGAGTGAGTTTGAAAAAAGGATCAAGGATCCCATTGAGACTCGTGGTGATAAGAATGCGCGGGATCTTCTTCGAAGGAAGACACGCCCATTTGTCCTTCGGCGGCTAAAAACAGAGGTGGCAAAGGAACTGCCGGATAAGATCGAGAAGACAATACGGTGTGAACTCACGGAGAAACAGCGTGCACTGTATACGGCTGTTGTCACAAGGGATCTTGAAGAGGCGATCACAGCCACAGGCGGTGAGAAATTGACCCTTCGCAACCCCCACATCTTCAGTGTGCTCTTGAAACTCAAGCAGATTTGTTGCCATCCAGGCTTAGTAACAGGAGACTTCGAGGAATTCAGGCCAGGGGTATCGGGAAAGTTCGATGCCTTTATGGAAATACTTGAGGGGATCTTGGACAGTCGAGCGACTGAGGTGGAGCCGAATAAGTTGGTTGTCTTCAGTCAATTTGTCCACATGACGACGTTCCTACAGAACTTTATTATTTCCAAGGGTCGTTCCTGTGAAAGAATTGATGAAGCTGTTCCTCCCGCGGAAAGACCTGCCCGCTGCAGGTGGTTCAATTCTCAGCCATCTCAGTTCGGACTTGTGTCCACTCTTTTCTCAGGCGGGGTGGGCTTGGACTTACAAAGTGCCAACTATGTCGCATCATACGATCAGTGGTGGAACCCAGCAGTTCATTCTGAAGCTGTTGATCGAGTCCATCGGATTGGCCAGAGGCGGACCGTCGTTGTGTTCCACATTCTTACTCGTGGAACATTGGAAGACAAGATCGAAGCCGAGCTTCTCAAGAAAAAGGATCTTTTTGATCTGACGATTAGACCGGACGAGTATTTGCGGAAAGAAGTCACGCGGGAAGAGTTGCTGGATCTTGTCAGGTTAGAAAGTTAAGCTTCAGTATGCTGTTACGAACGAAGCATTTTGAACTGGAGATTGCCAACTTCATTTTCCTCCGGACACCGCTGCTTGGAAGTGTGTACATTGGCCCAGACTCTGGATATGGCTGTTTGGTGCGGATTAGTCCGACGGCGATTAATGGATCCCGCCAGGAGTATGTCGACAGCACCAGGCGAAAGTTGCGAGCGGAGCGCAGTTAGGAAATGCCTGCCACCCCTGCCGTCGGTTGAGCTACGACACGATCTCTTGACCGACCAAGTCTGTTATGCGAAGAATGGCTGCGCGCGCCGAAGACGAAAAAGGGGTTCATCCGTCGACTCCGTAGCGAAAAAACGATGCATAGTCGCCGGGTTAACCGAAGGTTGGTTTGGAGGGGTGACGGAGCGGCCGAACGTGCCGGTCTTGAAAACGGATTCAGATCCTCACGACCCCTCGAAAACCGCATAAATTGCGTCAGATAACTGGACAGGATGGGTCAACTATGGCCCATCCTGTTTGTATTTCCGCGCCCCAAACGCGCCCCCAATCACGATCTATCCAGTCACGTACTGCCAGGCTTCCTGAGCTAATATCCTCATTCCCCCCATCCAACCGGCACACCCTCCACCCGCCATAAATATGGGTTCCCATCTTCGGTTTGCAACACCAGGGCAAAAGGGGGAGGAGCAGGCTCGCGCTTGCGTTGGCGGGGCACCGGATACGCAGTGCTCGACAGACCAGTCAGAGCGCCGTGGAGGGACAGCAGCCTTCGTGTGATGCCTCTCGCGCTCCGTCACACAGTGGGTGACGCGTTCTCTTTTCTACTGGGTTGTCTTCATGTGTTGCGAGGGGTCAAACGTAAATTGAAACGGCCCGGGTGCGGGGAGATCGTCGAGCTGTGTCAATTTCGTCTGGCCCTTGGGTAACACATAGACTTTGGCAATCCGATGCGGTGGCGCGTTCGGGCCCTTGGCTGTGACAATCGCCACATTCGGGCTTAACTGTTTGAGGGCTTTGTCCAGCGGCATCAGGCTCAAGTGGATGGTGATCCGCTCGTCCACCCCGGAATACATCATGACGATGGGGATCTTCGTGCGTTGTTCGATCTCAGCCAGGATGGCCGCCAGCGACGCCTCGTAGGCGTCCAGCGAGAGCTCGCGTTCTGTCACCGTCAGGCGAAACGTGCCCTCGGCAAGGAACGAGGTCGCCCCTGGTGGCGTAGACTGCGCGGCCGCAAGGCCGGTCAGCAGTAGCCCTCCCAAGATCAGTCCCATAACATGGACGGTCATCCTCGAAGACCAGGAGAGTTGCATGTGTGGCATGGTCAGTTTCTCCTTTGCAAAGAACCTGGTGATTGCCTCTGTGCCTTTTGAGCATAGAGCTGACACCAAGCGCTGAAGCTCCTTCTATCGCGTGCCCAACACATCTACGAAGAACGTGAATTGATCAAACGTCTTCAAGCAGAGCGTCACCGGTAGCCCCACATGTTCCTTGGCCGTCAGCACGCCATCGGTATACTGCCCGCTCGGGCTGAACGTGACAGTCGCGCCATCCCCGCCCAACCCGCCATCAGCGTTGAGCACGAGGTTGCCCTTGGTGAGGGTGGCCACCTCCGCGACGAGGTGGGACAGCGGGGGACTGCCGGGTTTGTTGGTCACGACTAGGGCGAAGCGAGATTTCCCGACAAAGCCAGCGGGGCACCCTCTTGTGTCACGATTGGTGTGAGATGAGGCGGGGTGCGTCGTGAACGTCACGAAGTTATTGAGCGTCAGCAGCGGCGAAGACGTGGCCTCGAAGGCGCCGCTGTCACAAAGGGCGGTCCCATGGGGATGGACCTCGACTGGTCGGAAATAGGCCCGCTGGTCGAGGCCCAGCGGTTGGCCTTCCGCTCCCGTACAGTGTGCCAGTGGCACGGCGTCAATCGCCGGACTCTTGCCCGTGCACCCAGCGGGCGTGCCGGATCCGGTGCAGAGTGCGAGGGTCTTGGTCGGCCCGCCGTTGTCTTTCAACCCAGCAGGATCGAGCCGAGGATCGATGTTGGCCTTGTCGCCCGGGCCGGTGAGCCCACAGGTGCCGGTTTTGTCCAGGTTGTAGCCCAGGGATGTGATGGGGATGGCCGGGGGGCCGTAGGGGCCGGCTGCGGCGCATCCATCGGCGAGGAGGCTGCTGTGTAGCTTCAGAGTCCCGCCATTAAAGATGCCGGTGCCGTTGTTGCTGACCGTGCTGTGGCTGACGGTCAGGGCCCCTTCATTGTAAATACCGTTGAGAGGAACTGTAATGGGGTCGAGCGTGTCGCTCACGGTGCTGTTACTGAGAGCCAGGGTGCCCTCCGGCGCATTATGGATGGCCCCGCCGCCACCAAAGCTGAGGTCCCTACCACATCTGCAGATCCCCTGGTTACCGTTAATCGTGCTGGTGCTGATCGTCATCGTGCCATGGTTATCAATGATGCCGCCATGGCGATCGAAAGCGGGGAGGCTGGCCGTGTTATCCCTTACCGTGCTGTGGCTGATGGTCATGGTGCTCCCAGTCGCATTATAGATGGCGCCATCCTGTTCAGATTCAATGAAAGGAGAGGAAAACTCTAAGCCGGAGTTGCTGTTGACCGTGCAGTGGTCGATGGTCATGGTGCCAGCGTTGGAGATACCGCTACTGTTGGAAAATGTGAGATTCTTCAATGTCAGCACGCCGGCAGGGCCCACCGTAATCCCAAAGTTGCTAATGCCGCTGATAGTAATCTTCCCGCCGCCATCGATGGTGAGGCCTCCGGCACTGGTAATGGTCAGGTCTGAACTGCTCAGGGAACTGGACGTCCCGCTCACGCTGAATGTGACCGTGTCGGCTCCACTCCCGGCGGCGCAGTCGGTGGAACCGGCGTGGCTATCCTGCTCGGCGTTGAGGATTGCTTCTCGAAGCGTACAGGCCCCATCCCCTGAGACCACCGTATCCTCCAAACTGTTGACCACAATCGTGGCCGCCGTTCCATTATCGGGCAAAGCCAGCAAACAGAACCCCGTCACCAGGGCTACACAGAGACTAAAGCACAAATCACCACTTATAAACGTACCCACTGATGGCTTCATCTCGTGCGTCATTGCTTCCTCCATGGGGCTGTGCGGGTGTTTAGAGAATGCGGGCATGCTGTCTTGTGAAACGCAAACCACCGTGCGTGCCTACGTGCGCCGAATTGAAGCGGCATGGGGACCCTCTTTGCTTGTGTTTGTGGATGTGGAACTCCTCCCTGCTTCTTCCCCCTGCCTCTGTCCGCTTATTCCCTCTGCCACTCGGCGATCATCGAGCGTGGGGGACAGTCCACACCTCAGGACTCCGTCTCACGCGCACCGTGACAGCACGGGACTGGAGTGACTGCTCACGATGTACGCTGTAGATGAGCAGGGATCATGCCCATTGGGCGGCTCGACGCTCAGTCCGTGCGGTACTCCTGTCTTACCGAGATACGCAGGAATCCGTATTATGGCTGTGGAGCGCCCAAGACTGGTGGGGCATGAAAGGTCATGTTGCGAAGGAGAAGCTGTAGACAAGCGCGACAGTCACAAGGTCGTGGGAGGCACCGCGAACCTTCCTGTCAATTTGAGGACAGGCGTCTCACAGGGCGCACCCATCCATCCAGTGCCTCCAGCAATTCTTATGGCGTGATTGGATTGTGCAAAGAGAATGCAAGCCAGAGATGATCGGCACACCCTCCCCAGGGCATTGGCATGAGACTCCTTTTGGGTTTGCAACACTGAGAAAGAGGAAAGTTCGCACGGATAGGGGAACACACTGCAGCGGTGTCGCACTGCTAGTTTTCTTGAAGCTTCCGCTGCTATCGGTGAGGCCGCCCCTTTTCGAGACGTTTCTTGCTGGCGGCGAGATGGTCGCGGATGCTTTCCCAATAGTCAGTCGTTTTGAGGATTCCTACCTCTTCGGCATTGTTTCGGTCAATCCTATGCGGCTGACCGCTAATGGAAGCTTCGACTCATTTGGCTCTCAGCGATGACTTGAAACCTCTGCGCAATTCCCAACACATAATACTGAACAAGGTCAAGCTCGATGTCCGTCAGTTCTTCTATGCTCAGCGTGCCATTGAGCAAGTTTTCCGACACAGCCATGAATTCTCTAATCTCTTCTCGTATCGTCATTGGAGACTCTCTTTCTGCGACAGTGACGACGGTCACCTGTAGAAGCCGCTCTCAAAGCCGCAATTTAAAAGCGTGCTGCTAAGTTGGAGGGTAAGGACCAAGTCGTGTTTTCAGCACTAGGGAGTGCTCTAGGGTACCCCGTTGCGTAATGAGTGCTTCTACGGGTGCCCAGTGTCACGCATCACTTGGAATTGTTACTAGGTATCGCCGGTATCCTGTAGTGTCCTTTGCCTGACCATTTAGGTGGAAGGCAAAATATCAGAATCAATCTGCCCCTTGGCGGCTTTCAATGCGGCTATTTCTGCAGCCAGCGAGGTCATGAAGTCCGCTTCCACACCCCCCTCTTTTGAATTCAATTTCGCCTTCAAGCCTTCCATAATGATCGAATACCGGCAGCCCCATCGTCCATCCGCTTGGCGGTGGGGAATCAGTGTGATCATGTATCCCGCATAGTAAAAGTCACGCAAAGGAGTGAACATGATTGAATGGATGGCTGGGGTCCTCGGTGAAGATGCCTCCCTTACTTGGCTTTTGTTAAGAGTTCCTTCAATTTGTTGTACCCAGGCGCGTCAGGATGGCAGTAATACTCGGTCAAGGATCCACTGCCGTTCCTGATGGAGATGCGAAAGCTTTTCCCATGAGCCTCGATCTTTACCGTCTCCGCGATGTTGATATAGAGGTCTGGATTCACCTGGACGATATTATCCACCTGCGGTCCTCCATTTAAGTATCACCAGCCCACTAGCAATAAAGCTTCTAGAGGTAATCGCCAGAATCTATTAGTCCACGGGTGTCGTTCTGGACGTTCCCTCTTAAGCTGAGGTTAAAGCCTGTCTGAGCGGCAATATTTATGTGCAGCGCTTTAACTCAAATGCTCGCCCAGCCTGCTTGTGTGCGAACCAACGCCTGTGGATGGGCCCTCATGATGTCGATCATGTCTGTTTCCAAGCTTTGGATTGAGGCATAGCAGCACAGGGCGATCATGGGAGATGCCGCAATGAGCGTGGAGGCTTGGTGCTCATACCGCATAAAGGCCTGGCGTAATTCGATTGACGTAAATGGTCCCGGGCCGCCCACTACGCGAACACCCGCATAGCCGAGCTGACTAGCCCTAGGAGGTAACGCAGCAAGCCGCTTTAGGGAATGATCGATATCGAAGGCGCTATCACCATACCAGTCTCCCGTAGAGGAGATCTGGAGCTGCGTGGTAGCTTGCAGCGCCGGACCATTCAGGCCGTGATTGGACAGTTCGTCAAGGGCTACCAGGATGCTCATCGGCGGTGGAATTATCCAGACACACAACTCGTGGTCGGCGAGACCCGCCTTCAGAAAGGATGCAGTCACATGGAGAAAGTCTTGGGGCCGTCGATAAAACAAGCAGAGATGGGATCCTAATGGGATGTCATGGGTACCGCGAATTCCACTGGCAGGCATGGGGCACCTTCTCCTTCTCGCAGGGTTCCTCTCTGCAAAAAGTAACAGGAACGAGTTAAGAAGGATCTTCGGCGGCTGCCAGCGGATCGGGAAAGGTCGCCTGACATTCCAGACATCGCAGTTGACCCGATTTGGACCCATCCCGCGAGCGAACCTCATCGACGGCACGACTGTGAGTACACGCGGTGCGCTCCTTCAGCGATGATGCCGGTTCAACGGACACTCTGCTTTGGGGTGGGGTCAGCATAGGCAGGACTCCTTTCTGACGTGCGTGTAATGGTTCGATACAAGCGGTTCCCGGCCCATTGCCAGAGGAGAGTGCAGAACATACGAGCCGGTCGCAGGCACGGATGTACTCGGGGAGTTCTTTTGCAAGCGGGAGAAAAGGAAGGGAGACGCCGCATAGACACCTGCGTGCTCACAAGGTGTCGGCGGTGGGCCTTCCATGACCCGACGGCAAGTTGTGGGGTGAATTGTAGGTGAAGAGCCTATGACTATTCGAGTGGGCTGTCAACCTGGGTTGCTGCACTATCATTCCTAGGACAGACGTCAATGCTCTAAGTCTGCCAAAGCTATCCTTTTAGTCAATTTTCGCCACTCCCACGGAGGCAGAGCATGAGGATCTATCCATAACCCTTTTCTCGCCAAACGTGCCTCATTCTCCAATGCTTCAAGTAGCGTGTCACCTGGCGCATACTTCCTATACCACCATCACCAACCATCTTTGACCAGTTCGTGATTCAGGCTGCGACCGTTGGGCAGGACCACCGCCGCAAGGGTACGTCCATACCGATCTTTGCCGGTTCTCTGAATCGTCACCTGCTGACCAAAGCTTAATGTTGAGGTGGCTTGCTTCGCCCGTTGTCCAAAAGCCTGCTTCTTCTCAGGGCAATCGATACCTGTGAGACGGATGCGTTCAGGAGTCTTATTGTGTAGCACCTCGATGGTGTCACCGTCTTTGACGGAAACCACACGTCCTGTGAACTCGGCTGCTTGGGCTAAAGAAATATGAAGAAAGAGCAAGATGCTTATTGGAACAAAATAGGCACGAATCGCCATCGTTTAGATGTATAAAAAGGTCTTTTTCTGTTCGCCCTATCTCGCTAGACCGGATAACCCAGCGAGGAGATATGAGGCTAGAACATAGCCCAACGTCGTCTGCACGTAAAACCAGTTCCTCCTACCTCTGCTTAACTTGGCTGCGTATTCATCATAATGCCGCTTGTCCAGTTTGACTATTGGTAACATCATATCGAGACTAAAGAAAATGCGATCTAAGAATTTGTCCTTGCCATCGTGAGTGGCCAGTGGAGGAGGTTTGTAAACGTATGTTCCAATTCCTAAAAGCAGAAGAAACCATCCAAGCGTCATCTCATATCTGTAGCCATAACCAATGAAGAGCCACAGGAAAAATAGCTTTGTCCGTTCGCTAAAGGATTTGGTGTTCTCAAGCTCACGGTTCTTTGCGGCGTAAAGGATTTCGTCAGCCTTAACTTGATGCCCTGCTCTGCGCAATACACCGGCAAGGTGTTCATAAGGTTGCGGGGAATACCTCGTCTGGGTTCTGCCCCATTTTGACGGACACCTAGATAAGGCTCAGAATGAGGCGGGAGG
>JAMPUU010000025.1 GCA_030144965.1 Nitrospira sp. BO4 | reverse complement strand
TGGCGCAGCAGCTGCCAGCGTGGATCGAACACGACAATCAGCAGGCGCCGCACAGCGCGCTGAAGATGCGGTCCCCGGCCGAGTGCTATGCCGAGTGGGTCGTCAAAACCAAAACCCTACCTGTCCAAAATTAGATGGGGCAGTACAGCTGCTAGAATCCTCTGCGCCTCACCTTAAACGAATCCTTATTGTGCTATACACGTTGGGACCTCGCCGTGGAGAATTGTTGCGACTTGAGTGGTCAGACGTAGATATGCATCGTCGGGAGTTCACACTTCGGCACACTAAAAATGGAGAAACCCGGACGGTTCCCATGTCTCCTGAAGTCTACAGAGTGTTTACGGAGTTATGGCAAGAGCGTAGACTGGACACCCAACGAGTGTTTCTGTACAAGGGAATGCCGATTCGAGATGTAAAGACTGCCTATGACAAGGCATGTAGTAAAGCAGGGATCACAAATCTCCGATTACACGACCTTAGGCACACCGCAAGTACGAACCTGAGGCGAGCGGGGGTAGATGCAACGACGGCTATGAAGATTGTAGGTCACAAATCAGAGCGGATGCACAGGCGGTACAATACCGTGGAACCTGAAGACCTACGAAGAGCAGTGTCCCAACTCGCCGCCTACCACGCTAACACCGTAATAACACCTGATGCGTTAGCGGTGCGCACTGAAAATGTAAGTCCTTGTTTTTCCTCTCTGCGCCCGTAGCTCAGTTGGATAGAGCATCAGCCTTCTAAGCTGAGGGTCGCTGGTTCGATTCCAGCCGGGCGCACCATACCTTGCTTGGCGTGTACCGCCGCCTCTTTAAAGTTTTCTGGAATTAATTGGCGGTGGATAGACACCTCCAGTGTTCCCGCTGTTTCTTCGAGTATTCTTGCTCGTGCCGCGCGCTAGTCTTCGAAATGTCATAGCAGCGAATACATTCTGATTCTTAGCGTTACCAACAATCGAAGAGCCTACGTGATCGCAAATAATTGGGCTGGGGGAAATGCACCATTAACGATTCAGACATTGATAAACGGGTTACAGGCCGGTGAAGGCTGACAACATAAGTGTTAGACATCTACCCAGGTTTGGTGCGGAATTATGAGGTAGGCTCACAGGAATCGATCAGTCGCTGTGCCTGTTTCAACGCGGCAGCTTGTGCCTCTTCGCGGGATTCAAAGCTGCCTTCAGGTCGTCCTCTGTTACATCTCCATCGTGTTGACTCGAACTCAAAGATGACATAGCGGCAACTCCACGTTCCATCGGCATGCTGATCAGGAGTCCTCAGTTCGACCCAGCGTTTCATGTTGTCGGGCATTGAGGTCTCCTTCAGGCTCTCACCATTCATGACCATGCACATCCTTGACGCTCAGTTCCATAAGCAAGCCTCAGGCCACAGCTGATCCCCGCGAATACTGTGAATGTTGAGTATCGCGGGTTTCATCTAGAGGAAAGTTTCGTGAGGTGAATCACAGTGGATTCACAGAGAATCTAAATGAATTCAGGCTGCTTTTGGGGAAGAGCAGGGGATAGTCCTGAATCTCCAGTATTTGTGAGTCTGCGTCCCCGTGGCCATCAGTGGTCTGCAACTTGCTGATGGAAAAGCATACGCGTCTTGGACCGTCCAACCCGTAAAGTTCCAATCATCGAGACGCCGAACGTTGACGACAGTTTCCACACGCAATCATGGGATCACCCATTTGCAAACTATTCGAATGTCCCAGAAGAGAGCCAGGAAGGAGGGACCCATCATGAGAGTCAATCGCCCACTCGTTCAGCAGTTGTTGGCGGGGATTACACTCTTTTTCGTGCTCGGTGCTCTCTCGATGATCTGGCCCGCCATCATGACGCTTTTGCTTGGTGTACTCCTGCTGCTCCAATCGTGCGGCGCCGAACAGACAATGACGGCGCTGTTGTGGACCGAAGTCGGTCATTAGCCGATTTGTGTCGGCTCTTTTCGACGCCCAGGTCTCCCCGCGATGCTCTCGCGAGAAGTAAGAACACCGGCATTGTCTGGCGAAATATTCGCCAGGAAGGGAGGGTTGTCGGGTGCTCGTGAGAACTCTCCGGCGGGGATAAACCCCTCCAGCGTATGCTGTATCGTCGTCATGCCTCAGAGCGCCCGCCAGTCGTTCGGGTAAGCGCAGAACCGGGTTGCATTCCCTAATCAATTCCATGACGAGCGGGTTTCCCCAGTAGACATTCAACAGTGTCGTCCCCTATAGTTTTAGGCGCAATCTCAACCTTCCAAGGATCCGATCGCGTATGCGCCAGTTCCTTCGCCTCCGTGTCGTGATCGGTATTCTGGCTGGTCTGCTTATTCTCTACGCGCTGGTTGGGTTTTTCCTGCTTCCCTATCTCATCAAAGCGTATGGTATTCCCGCCGCCGCCGAGGGGATCAAGCATCCCCTCGTCCTACGTGACGCGGCGTTCAACCCATTCACGCTGTCTCTGCAGCTCAATGGATTCGAAGTGCGGGATTTAGATCAGACGCCGCTCTTGGGATTTGAAGAATTGTTCGTCGATCTTGATGTGAGCACGCTGTTCTTTCAGAAGATCTCGTTCGACGAAATTTGCCTGTCGATGCCCTTTGTGGCGGCCAGGGTGAATTCTGAGGGGAAGCTGAATCTGATGTCGTTGGCTCCCCCGGCCGATGACACGGGGTCGAAACCGACTCCGACGACAAGCGAGCCTAAGAGGATGATGCCGGTGGAGATCGATCTACTGGACATTGATCGGGGGATCTTGGAATACCGAGATGAATCCAAGCCGAAGCCGGTCATCATCGATGTCGTGCCGATCCAGATCGTGCTGCGGAACTTCAGCACCATTCCGTCGCAGGGGAGCGAAAACGCCCATGCCTTTAGGGCGGAGATCGGGAAGGACGAAGTGGTGACGTGGGAGGGGACGATCTTTCTGGAACCGGTGGAGTCCGACGGCAAGATCAGTTTATCAGGGGTCAAACTGAAGACCCTCTATCAAGCTGTGCGCGACCAGTTTCTGTTCGATATTCCGCAGGGCGTTCTTGGTCTGTCGGCGTCCTATCATTTCGATCTCCGAGGTCAGGGGCCTGAGGCGATCGTGAACAACGGAAAAGTGTCGTTGCGGAATCTGTCAATCGTGGAACGGGGTGAGATCGAACCGGTGGTGAATATCCCGGCCTTTGATGTGGAAGGGATTCACTTGGATTTACAAAAACAGACGATCGATATCACCAAGGTCCAGTCAATGAATGCCCGGTTCGATGCGTGGCGGGAATCGGATGGTGTGCTTAACTATCAACCGCTGTTTACACCGGTCGACGGTGGAGAAGCACGGGAGAAACCCTCGCGTGGGAACGTCAAGGAATCGAAGCCAGCAAAGCCCTGGTCCATCACTGTCGACGAGGTCGCCATCAAGAACTACGGCGCGTCGTTCGAAGACCGGACGCTTGAGCGCCCCGGCCATGTGAATGTAGATGCGATGAACGTCACGGTGAAGGATGTACAGATTCCGTTCCGGAAACCGCTGCCGATCGATTTGTCGCTGAAATTGAATGAGACTGGCTCTATCAACGTGAAAGGGAAGGTGGCGGTGGAACCGCTGGTTGCCGATGTGGACCTCAAACTGGAACACATCGACATCCATCCCTTCCAACCGTATCTTGATCGGTTCCTCAAGGCCGACGTGGTGGAGGGCGCGATTGATCTCAATGGAACGGCGCACTTTGCCAAGGAGCATGTGAACGAACCCATGCTGCGGTTTCAGGGAAACCTGGCGGTGAATCGGCTGGCGCTCGTGGATCGGAAAGACTTTGAAAACGTGGTGACGTGGAAAGCGTTGAACGTGAATCAGATCGCGCTGGGTGTGGAGCCGACGGCGTTGAAGATCGCAGAAATCATCTGGCAAGAACCGTCCCTCCAGATGATGATCGATGCCGAAGGGCAACTCAACCTCTCACGTCTCGCCGCATCGCCTCCCCCGCTCGATCAGGCAGCGGATCAAAAGGGACCCAAGGCCGAGAAGTCTCCAGCCAAATCGGCGGAGCCCGTCCCTGTGACGATCGACCAGGTCAAGTTGGTGAGGTTGGCTGCGACGTATCAGGACCTGTCAATTGAGCCAAAGGTACGGACCAGTCTCACGGATTTCGGTGGCACCATCAAAGGATTGTCGTCGAGGCAACTGAAAAAAGCCGACGTCAACCTGGCCGGCAAAGTCGGACGCGCGGCCCCGCTCAAAATCGCGGGGAAGATCAACCCATTGAGTGAAGACGCCTTCACCGATCTGATCATCACACTCGGCGGGATGGATTTGACACCGAGCAGTCCCTACACCGGCAAGTATGTAGGATATGGCTTGTCCAGAGGCAAGTTGTCGCTCGATTTGAGGTACAAGGTGTCGCAGAAAGTGCTGGAAGCGGAGAACCTTGTGCATGTCGACCAATTGACGTTTGGCGAGAAGACGAATAGCCCGGATGCGACCTCGCTCCCCGTTCCGCTGATTGTGGCGCTCTTGAAGGATCGCAAGGGCATGATTGAAATCGACATGCCCATTCGAGGCAATCTCAAGGATCCGGACTTTAAGTACGGCAAGGTGGTCATCTCGACGTTGCTCAATCTGCTGGGGAAAGTCGTCGCGTCGCCCTTTGCCTTGATGGGAAAACTCGTGCCGGGTGGCGGGGGCGAGGAGGATTTGCAATTTATCGAGTTTCAGCCCGGGAGCGCTTCGCTGGCCAACGGCGAGATAGCAAAACTAGACGCATTGGAGAAGGCGTTGGATGAGCGAACTGGGCTCAGGCTGGATATCACGGGAACGTTTGATGCGACGCTTGACGGCGCGGCGCTTCGGACGATGAAACTGCGGGAGCAACTCTTCGCGCTACGCGGTGGAGCGAAGTCCAATCAAGATGAACTTTCGCCACAAGAGGAACAACGGCTGGTGGAAAAACTCTTTGCCAAACTGCCCGTGCAACCCACAGACCCAACCGCAGATGGGACAGCTCAGCCGACGGTGGAAGAGATGAAGCGGAAATTGGCGGCAGCCGTTCAAATTTCCAATAGTGAGCTGGAAGCGCTGGCACGCCAACGCGCTGAGGCGGTACGCAATCGACTCCTGGACGATGAAAAACTTACGGAGGAGCGAGTTGGCCTCCTCGATCCGGCTGGTGCCGAGTCCGGACATGAAAAGGTTCGAACTCAGTTGTCGCTGTCTGCCGGCTCATGAGAGCGGCCTCTGTCAGGTAGGTTCTTTCTAGACATGTAGTGGAATGACGGCCGGCGAGTAGAGGTCGTGATTTTGCTACTTGACGTTGTACCGCATTCGGGTCCCGTGGAGAAGTGACAGCTCAATCTCCGAAGCGCTGAGCTCCCGAGGAAAGAGCACCCCTGAAATCTTACAGGCGTTGATACTGGCGCCGTCCAGAATCGCCTTGCTTAAGTCGACCCCTCGGAGGTCGGATTGCCGGAAGTAGCAGTCGCTGAAATCGAGCCCGTCCGCATCGAGGCCCCGGAGATCGAGACCACGAAGATCACACCCCCGTAGATCGCATGTATCCCCCGAGGCCTTCTTCACGTTGAATTCCTTGATGCAGCCTTCACGCAGCATCACATACATCGGATCCTTCGAAATATGCAGATTCGTGCGTGTTGGGACTGTCTTATCCATATCCTGCTCCGCCGATAGCCTCATGAGCCATATCGGCATGAGAACACAAAACTTGAGGTGGTCAGCGCTGTTCGTCCAGTGTGAATCAGAGCGTCCGGTGTTCGACGCGTGGCGCTCTCCCTCTTGCACTCGCCTGTTGCAAAACAGTATGGTAGTGATTCAGCGTATTTTACTTAGACTACATTACGACACAAGGAGGTTTGTCATGGCAGTACGATTGGGAGACGAGGCGCCGAACTTTACGGCGGAGACGACAGAGGGAACCATCAATTTCCATGAATGGCTTGGGAACGGCTGGGGAATCTTGTTTTCACACCCCAAAGACTATACACCCGTCTGCACGACAGAGTTGGGGACGATGGCCAAGATCACGCCGGAGTTCAAGAAGCGGGGAGTGAAGGTGATTGCCGTCAGCGTCGATCCGATGGATTCTCATAAGGGTTGGATCAACGACATCAACGAAACCCAAAAGACGACGGTGAATTATCCCATCATCGCCGATCCGGATAAGAAGGTGGCGACGCTGTACGACATGATCCATCCCAACGCCCTCGACAATATGACCGTGCGATCGGTCTTTATGATCGGTCCAGACAAGAAGGTGAAGCTGACATTGACCTATCCGGCGTCCTGCGGCCGGAACTTCGATGAGCTCTTGAGGGTGATTGACTCCCTGCAACTGACATCGAAGTTCAAAGTTGCGACCCCGGCCAACTGGAAAGAGGGCGAAGATTGCATCATCACTCCGGCAGTGAGTGACGCCGAAGCAAAAGATCTCTTCCCCAAGGGATTCAAGACCGTGAAGCCCTATTTACGGTATACGCCGCAGCCTAACCGGTAAGTTTTGCCGATCATTTTGTGATGTAGACGAGCGGGGAAGTGCCCAGCACTTCCCCGCTCGTTTCTTTTTCCCCGGTATTCAGGTCTTCCCTGCGAGCATCTCCGTTGCGACTTTATGCCATACGTTCCATCGGCAAATTATTAAATTATAATACCCACGTAAATATCATGAATTGATCAATAAACGAAAAGGATTCTGCCCCCAGAGAATCCGTGATAGTCTCGCCGGTATCACTTCCCCATCCCCGATGATCCCCGTGCCTAACGGGAGAGTTGTTTGATAAACAGCGGCCGACAGCATCCTTCGTCATCCGAACTAGGGGAAGCCCGATCAAGATCTAGGGGAAAGCTGGGTCTGTATTAGGGAAAAGCCTGGGTTCAAGCCTGGTTAGGAGGGTTCTGTGAGAAAAAAATCTTGCTATGTTTTGACGACTTAGGCATACTTACCGCCGACTTTCTGAGTTCATCTGTCGTGGGCAACTGGTACATATTACTCACAAGGGAGGGCATCAGTATGAAGGGACATTTTAAAAGGCGGTGGTCAAGGTTTGCAGTTGCTGGCGCCGTTATGGCCCTGGTAGCTGGAATGGGATCCACGCTGCCCAGTGTCTATGCTGGTGGCACAATCAAAGCCGATGATGATAAGTGGATTTCCGTTGGTATGGGTATCCGCACCAGCTTCAACGGCATAGAGGGCGCTGCAGGTGGCGCTTACAGCAACGATTTCAAAGTGGACAATGCTCGTATCTACATCAACGGGCAGATCCACAAGTACGTCAAGTTTACGTTCAACACGGAATGTTTCAACTGTAACGTCGGTGGTGGCGCCAGTCAGTTTGGCGGTAACTCCAACATTGGGCTGCTCGACGCGATCGGAAAATTCGAGTTCAACGAGTTGATCAACCTCTGGGTCGGACGTACCTTGGTACCGAGCGAGCGCGGTGAGTTGAACGGTCCTTACTACCATGCGACCTATGATGGCTTCCGGACACCATTTTTCCCGTCTGATTTCAGCGGCAACTTCCCAAGCGGTCCTAATGGAGGTACTGGTGGACAGGCCGGTCTCTATGGTCGTGACAACGGCGCGGTCTTCTTCGGAAAGGTCCATCCATTTGGCACCCACCTGTTGTACGTCGCATCCGTATTCACAGGGAACCGTGGTGGTCCAAATCCAACTGGCAGCTTGTTGTACGCCGGTCGTCTGCAGTGGAACCTGTTGAACGATGAAGACAACCCCGGCTACTACACAAGCGGTACCTACTATGGGACGGCTGGAGACATCCTCGCGATTTCAGGAAACGTGGTGCACCAGAAGGATGGCGCTGGTAATCCTGTGGCCAATGCTGTTTCCGATTTTACCGGTCTCTCCGTCGATCTGTTGTTTGAAAAACTGTTGCCGAACAACCTCGGTGTGTTCACATTCAACGGTGAGTTCAAGCGCTTCTTCGCAAATTACGGAACTCAGGCTTTCGAACCAGGCAATGGCGCCTTTGGAAACTGCTTTTGTATATTCAACGGCCACTCCTGGTCGGTGTATGGCTTGTACTTGATCCCGCATCAGGTTGGTATCGGACGGTTCCAACCCTATGTTCGGTTTACCAGTATTGACCCACGCTACTCTAACACGCGGCAGGAATGGGAAACCGGAGTCAACTATATCATTGCCGGCCACAATGCCCGCATTTCTGCCTACTACCGGTATGGGGATTTCAACGGGAGCGCAGGAGGGTTCTCATTCATGGCTCCTGGTCAAGCCGTGCAAAAAGTCGATTCGTTCCATGTGGCCTTGCAGTTGCAGTACTAAGCACGACGCGTGAACTAGAAAGTCTGTTCCTCAAAGGAGAGCCGGAACCCACATCGTGGGTTCCGGCTTTTCTTTTTTATCCTTCCGCTAAAGTGTTGTTTCCTGCTGGAAGGAGCACGTGGTGGTCTCAGCCGACTAAAAGGTGAAGTGAGGAAACTAGACAAGCACTAGGCCGGCAGCGCGGAGCTTTCTCCACGAAGGGGTGGTCAGAAAGGTGTTGAACTCCGATGACATCCCTGGAAACAGACTGGAGGCCTCCCGTATGTGCGGATAGGCCGGAGATGGACGTTGTGGCGTGGCCTCTCTGGTCAGTTGCTCCAGCCATTGGGCTTGCGCTTCCGGTAAGATGAGTACCTGATCTGTTTGAGATCCGGGGAGAATGACCCGTGATTTTTTACCGGTCGATGCACAGATCACCGGTTCACCCAGCCACACGAATCGGCGTTCTGCAGATGAACTGTCTTCGGCTCTCCGGGTCTTGAGCAGACGGTTCAGCCACGTGGACGGCACATGGGGGCGGGGAACGTCGCAATCGAACCAGTGGCGGACATCGAGATCGAGTCCGCGCCGCTCGAGATAGTTCAAGAGTGATCGCCGTAGGCCTTCGCCGAGCCAAGCCGGGGCTTCTCCACGACGATCGTCATGCAGAAGATCATTCTCGGCAAAGCCCTGAAACTCAGGTCCTAGAATACGGAGGCCATGCCCGGAAGGATTCAGACCGACCGGGCTATGGGCCGTGACGGTAAAGCGGTGCCAAAAGGCGGATTGCAGGAGATCGGCGGCCACAAGTTGACGAACACGTTCGAGCGAATCGACCGTCTCCTGAATCGTTTCCGATGGGCACCCATACATGAGGTACGCATGGATCAGGATCCCGGCCTCTTTGAATCCTGCGGCAACCAACGCGGTCTGATCAACGGTGATACCTTTTTTCATTTTGTCCAATAAACGGTCTGAAGCAGCTTCAAGCCCCGCTGTCACGGCGATACAGCCGGAGGCAGAGAGGAGACGGCAAAGGTCCGGTGAAAAGGCGGTCTCGAAGCGGATATTGCCCCACCAGGTGATGTCGATACGCCGCTCCAGGAGTGCGAGCGCCAGCGACTTCAAGGCAGCGGGCGGTGCCGCCTCATCAACGAAGTGAAATCCCCTCCGACCCGTCTCTGCGATGAGTTGTTCAATCTGCTGAATGAGGCGATCAGTCGGCGTCATCTCGTAGCGGCTGATGTAGTTGAGCCCTACGTCACAGAAGGTGCATTGTTTCCAGTAGCACCCGTGTGCCACGGTCAATTTATTCCAGTGGCCCTCCGACCAGAGACGATGCATCGGGTTGGTACTGTCGAGAATGGTCAGGTAGCGATCCAGTGCCAGGCCGCGATAGGTCGGACAGCCGATGTCGTTCATCGTGAAGTCGGTTGATGAAGGGTCGTCGGCATAGACCACACGGTCCGCTTCGCGATACATCGTGCGGCACAGAGATCGGCGTGGGCGTCGGCCGGAGAGGTGTTCGATCAACGAGAGGATCGGCCGTTCACCGTTGTCGAGCGTGATGAAATCGACGTAATCAAACACTCGAAGGTCAGCCACACGGCGCAATTCTGTGTTCACGTACCCGCCGCCGATGGCTACCGGCAGATCGGGATAGTGTTGCTTGATCGTTTTTGCGATAAGGAATGCGCCATACAGATTGCCGGGGAATGGTACGGAAAGACCGATCAGCGATGGACGGACCCGCTCGAAATGTTTCCAGAACGACATCAACATCCATTCATCAATCACAGTTGGCGGCTCAGCTAAGGCCGCGGCGATTTGATCAAAGGAGGAGGCGGAGCGTCCGATGTGTTCGGCATATCGGCTTAAGGCAAAATGTGGGGTGATGGTGGCTTGGACCAAATCAGCCAGGTCTTCAAGAAAGAATGTGGCCCATTGTTTAGCCCTATCAACCACGGATACGGATCGAGGGAATGTCTTACGACCCCGAAATCTTGGCCCCTGAGGTAGCACGCCAGGCTGAATCAAGTGCGAGGCGGCATCTGGCGTGTCTCCCTGCAAGAAGGCGATGACGGGTCCGACCATTGCGATGTAGCTGTGCTCCGCTTTCATCATGGCGAGCGCTTCCTTGGGAAGAGAGCCGTCGTAGTCGCGCAGTTGCCTGAAGATACATCGTAGGCCGTCAGGGCTGAACAGGCGTAGTACCATTTCAATGCCCAAGTCAGCTTGGTCGACCTGGATTCTGCGAGACTCAAGAAACCCTGTCAGATAGGCGGTGGATGGGTAGGGGGTATTGAGCTGAGTCAACGGCGGAATCAGCAACAAAACACGAGGGGAAGTCATGACTCGACATAGCATACAGAGAGACTCGAATGCTATGTCCGGCGCGGAGAGCCGGTTGTCAGCGATGTGCTCGTTTCAGTGTCGAGATCGATGTGCGCACATGGCGTGCTGGTCAGTCGCTCCTACTTTCTTAGGTCTAGGATACTGCCGAGCAAGGCATCTCCCGTCTTGAGAGTATGCAGGTTGGCTTCGAAACTGCGTTGCGCCAAGATTTGTTGCACCGTTTCTTCGCCAAGATCGACATTCGAAAGCTCGACCATGGCCGGGCTGCTGCCTGTGTCTCGAAGGACGGTTGGGCCTGCGGAATGATCTTTCTCAACTACCGGAAGGACGCCGCCGGTAGGTACCTCGACAAACTCCGTCTTCGATCTCTTGAAGCCGTCAGTGTTGACGTTCGCAACATTGTGTGCCACGACTTCGATCTGTTTACCAAAGGCCGTCAGGCCTGAGAGTGCGGTATGGATCGCGGAAATCATGCGGCACCTCCGATCGGTTGGGACTGTAATTCAGAGGAAGGTACCGGGTGAATGGGAGGGAGGTCCAGACTGGTCAGGTCGTCGATTGTGTGGCAGCTAGGCTGACCCTGGAACATGTTCCGTCCCTGTTAAGGTCCCTCGGCTTTGCGTCCCACCCTCTCGGGTGGTTTGCCTTTTTCACCCTGTCGAACACTGTATCGGCTGTTCTGCCTGATACTTGAGCGAACGACTAGTTGAAGTGTAGCAGAAGCCGGTGTGTGGGAACTGCGAACGACCGCCACCAACCAGCAGGATCGAACACATAGGACGCAGGCAGACTGCTCACCTCAATCGAGGATGGCGAGTTCCTCCCGAACACTTATAATGTGACACCCCTAGGCTTCTGGCTCAGATAATGAGTATAGGGGTATGCCAGGCCGCGACCAAACCTGTAACACTGACGGTCCTCGGGACAAATCTCCAAGCACTGTTGCGAAACACCGAGTGATCATGGCATCGGGCGCCCCTTGTGAATGTCAGAGTAGACTCCGGCGAGCCACTTCTGTAAAGTGGCGCCATGCTTTCTTCCGACAAATTTGTCCTCTATAGTGATTTCAACTGTCCTTTTTGCTATGCCCAGCATGAGCGGCTGCATCAAATGGATTTGCTGCGTCGCTGTGAATGGCGCGGAGTGCAACATGCACCGCATCTGCCGAAATCGATGAAACCTTGGCAAGGGTCGTGGGAGGCTGAACTGCGGCATGAAGTGGCGGTAGTACAACGACTGGCTCCCGGTCTTCCTATCGCATTGCCGAGCGGTAAACCGAATACTCAGGCCGCGATCGAACAAGCGATCTCGTTGTTAGGACAGGATGTTGCGCGCGGAATGGATTTTGTTCAACGGGCATACCGCGCTTTCTGGTGTGAAGGACAAGACATTTCCGATCCAAAGATCCTGGAGCAGTTGGCGGGAGAGCATTTCACTGAAGACGTTGACGGGCACAGTCGCAGTACCGCCCAGAAATGGGAGACGGCATGGCACGCAACAGGCCAGACCGGTGTTCCATTGATCGTTGCTCCGGATGGAGATTTCCTGGTCGGCTATGTATCGGCAGATCAGGTACGGTCCTTCTTTTCGGGATAGGCCAAGCCGCAATCAACAAAACCGCTCCCCACACGCCAGCTACTTAAGCGCGTTGTGTCATTGCGCTTGCTTGGTAATGCCTAAACCAGTGCTGCGGCTAGCGCAGCCCTTCACGGTCGAGAAACGTCAATTCGGCCACTGCAGATTTATCTAACTCACCTTTCCCCAATTCAATCAAGCGACGGTATTGGCTCAGTGTTGCATGGGCGACCGGCAGAGAGAGTCCGGCACGGTGAGCCAGGTCGAGCGCGATGGTCGAATCTTTTGCGGCATGGGCGGCGGAGAAATAACATTCGTGCGCGCGTTGCTGCATATCTTCTCCGTCGGTTTCCAGCACACGGGAGGCCGCGCCCGTTTGGCCGAAGACTTCGCGCAGTAGCGTGAGGTCGATTCCAAGCGCCGCTCCCAGTCCCAACCCTTCCGCCAGCGCGGCCGTATTACTGTTCATCACCATGTTTACGAGTGCTTTCACTTTTGCCGCCTCGCCGGCCTGGCCGATATATCGCACAGTGGTTCCGAGCGCTTCCAGGATGACCTTCGCATTGGCAAAGACCTCGGGGTTGCCGCCGCACATCAGGTACAGTGTGCCTTGTCGAGCTTGGGTGATGCTCCCCGCCATGCACGCTTCCAGGCATGTCCCACCCTGTGCCGTGACCAACCGTTCAATATCTCGGTGAACGCCTGGGGAAAGGGTCGCGCAGTTGATGAAGAGCCGGTCTCGGGCTTTCCCAAGAAGGCTGGCTTCATTGTGCTCAGAGAAGATTGAACGCATTGCCGCATCGTCGGAGATGACTGTGATAATGACGGTGGAACTGCCGGCTACCTCAGCCGGAGTCTGCGCAGCATGGATCTTGAGCTCAGCGGCTAGTGACAATGCAACCGCTGGTTGTAGGTCGTAGACCGAGGTCAGACGGAAATCACGTTCGTGAAGTCGGCGCGCCATGTTGGCGCCCATGCGGCCTATTCCGACGAACCCGATGCCGGCTGCTCTGTTCGCCATGAGAAAGGTTCCTTTCCGGGGGAGCGTGATCGGCGAGCGCGATTGCTAGAGCTGACGATCTTCTACCGATTCAGGACGAAGTTTGCTCCATCGAAGATTGGTTTTCCCATCAGTCGTCGTAAAGCCACGGTCATGGAGGGCAACGATGCTGACCCGTTGTTGCTGTTTTTGGACGGGGTGGAGTTGTGGGATGCCGTCTTTGGTCTGTACGGTTCCACGGAGCGTATCCACGATCAGCAAGCTCGTGGCCGCAGAGGGTTTGATCGCCCACACGAACGTGGCGGATCCGCCCGCATAGGTGCCGGTTCCTTCCCACGCGCCGACCAAGTCCGGATCGACCGTTTTGAGTTGGAATACCGGCACGCTGGTCGCTTCTCGCCGCAGTTTCCACAGTTCAGCCGGAATGTGCGGCGGGTCTTGATCGATCGAAAGCCTCGTCCAGGTCGCCTGGACGCTGCCGGTGCTGGCAAAGGAGTTCGGGGAATTCTTGCGGTATGTCCCTTTCCATCCAAGACCCTTGAAGGTGTTCGCTCGTTCGAGAGACCACAGCCCTGCTTCGGCATTCAAGACACCCTCAAATTGCATCATCGAAGAGAGCGACCACTCCAGGTTCGGCTGGATGATGAGCAGCAGGTCATGTTGAGTCGTACCCTGTGTCACACGAGCGTGCCACGTTCCTATCAGGCTCCCGGAATTCAGAGCCGCTGCTTTCTGGGGCCCGACCTGGGTCCCGGAGGGAGCAGGATGTGTTTGCGTGAGCGCGACAGGAGCTGTGAGAGGGACGGGTTCGGCCTTTATTCCGTGATCGGTCGGGGGGGCGGTGGGAGTGGGTGGGAGCGTCGCAGTCAACGTCGCTCCATAGCGAGTTGCGACGGTCCGGCTCAACACAGTGGCAGATTCACCGAGATGATTCTGTTTGGTCGAGGCGACGATCACTGTCACCAGCGCATCCTTATGCATAAAAGTCAGGCGGGACAAGGTAGGAGAGGAGTCGATTCTCACCGCCCCGTCACCCAAGCCGGGTATCAGGAGGCTGTCGCGACGTAAGCGCTCTTTGTTGAACCAAGTCCGCCGGTCCTTGCCGGAGGCTTCATCAAGCTGAATGGTGACGGCATTGCCTTCGTGGCGTTGAGCTTGGAAGAGACAGGTCATCGGTTCGGTGGAAATTCCCTCCCGAACCGGTTCTCCGAGGGCTCGTTCCGCATCTGCGACCGTCATCAAGGAACAGGGGTCTGTCTTCGACGCGAACAGACTGCCCGTCTCACCACACGAAAGAAGGAATGGAAGGAGGAGAAGAAGAGATGTAGGCGGTAGTGCTCGGCGGAACATGACAATGTTAACTCGATGATCCGTGGTCTCGAATTGTACCGCGAATCAGCCGGGGAGTGCCAGCGGCGATTGACGGGAGGCCGGTCGCTTACGCTGGTGTGCAGGAAGGCCGTTGGTCGAAAGAAAATAGTGATAGTCCGGCACAATCAGCCGGCCACGAATTTCAGTGCGACCCCATTGATGCAATAGCGAAGGCCGGTCGGCTTCGGCCCGTCCTTAAACACGTGACCCTGGTGACCCTCGCATCGGGCGCAATGCACCTCCGTACGAGGGACAAAAATTTTGAAATCGGTGCGGCTTTCGATCACGCGGGGATCGATCGGCTGCCAGAAGCTGGGCCAGCCTGTACGGCTGTCAAACTTGTGCTCGGAGGAGAACAGCGGTAAGTCGCAGCCGGCACAATAATAGATTCCGGACTCGTGGTTCTCATGCAGCGGGTTGACAAACGGGCGTTCTGTATCTTCATGCCGTAATACTCTGTAGGCAGTCGACGACAACTGCTTCTTCCATTCTTCATCGGCCTTTGTCACTTTGACGATTGGAGCGATCTGTACTTTAGGAGGCATAAGAATCTCCTTTTGGCGTTGGATAGGACGACTGCTGATCAGTCGTCCATCCGACACGAACCTTACATCGCCATATAACTGGGTCACCTCTTGATCCCGTTACCGAAATGGTAAAGTCCAGGAGATCGGAATGCAACTGCGATGGAGAGTGTCGTGTGACGCGCTCTCTCAGTCCGGCCTCCGCATTCCATCAGGTGTTCAGAGACGTTCTCCGAAGTAACTTCCACATCTCCGGAAATGAGAGGTTCGGTTCAGCCAGTTCCGGCCGAGTCAGATCGATGTGAATGTTGTAAAGGTGAGTGTTTGGGTTTTGCACTTGAATGACGGGGTACCAACATTCGTACCGCAGTTCCCACCGATCACGACAAGATAATCGCAAATAGCACCTGCTGAGGGGTTTCGCCCGGATTGGCGCTTCCGGACCAAGAACGATCGGGATGGCGTGTTTCCGGTGCCGTGGCCCTTCAGGATGAATGGTTTTCACCGAAAAGTCGCCGTCCCATCCGCTCAGCTGGAGCACGCAATCGAAGGCCGCTCCGCGCCCGGCGTTTTCCAATTCCGGTGTCAACGTAATTACATCTCCGGCATTCATCGTCGAGAGGTTGGTCACACGAAGGGCGGGTTGATGTCCTTGAAACTCTTTCCTGGTTTTCGCGATGAATCCGCGGAGAAAGAACATGCCGGCTCCACCGAGGATGAGAAGCACGAATAAGCTGATCAGCACTGACCAATCCACAATGTTCGTGTCCCGGGTGTATACGCGACAGGGTCTGAGGAAAAACCTACGTGGTGGAGAAAGAGGTGTCAACAGCAGAAGTAAAAGAGGTTCGCTCGGGGTAGCCGTTAGGGTGTGTCCCCTTGAAATTTAGGACATGAGCCCGACGTCGTCGGATAGAGGACTGGCCGGGAACGATGAAAACAGAGCTGCTCCCACGTTCCACATTTCTGGCAGTTGCCAAACCACTCAGTGACGAGGAGAGGAATGGTTGGTTCTGCCTTCATACAGCACGTTCGGCAGAGAAATCTGGTATGAGGTTTGTTCATGATCAAGCTCTTCCCAAAGAATCAAGTATACCTGACCGAGGAGAAATCACATGGCGAGAGGAAGTGCCGCAATTACGGACATATAGGGGCTGTGCGTGGCCCGGCTCAAACGAGGGGCAGCGGCGAGGGGACGCTTAAGAGGCGTCGAGATAGGTGTGACGAGCTTGCCCTCGATCAAACATGCCCGTATTCTACCACCACTTCCAAGGGGGTGAGACATGGGGACCAACGAGTCTGACTCCAAGTTACGCGTGGAGTGGCAAGTGGTGAAGCACGCACCGGTGTCGTTTGGCATAGCGTTATTAACGGTCTGTTCTTTGATCGGAGGAGGGCTTTATTGGCACTTTCACACAAAGCTAGTACTCCAGACAGACAAGATCGCATTTCTCAGAGAGGAAAATGACCGGTTAAGGAACGAAATCGAAAGGCTCGTGAAGATCAATACTCTTCAAGGCGCAGCATTGAAGGAGATCCCAGATACGAAAAAATAGTTGAAACAGGACGGAGCTGTCTTTTTGGCGTGACTGCCAACAATCGACCAGATGGCAACAGTTCAAGCTGTATGCGTGCACCACAAGTCGAAGAATTCTGACCGCTCGTCGATCTTGGGCGAGCCTCTGTTCCGCCGCAGGAACGCTACGAAAAATTTTTCTCTTCGACGGTGATGTCCCGATACTTTGAAATCTGAATTCGCTTGCCGGGATTCTGATGGACCTTCTTGATGACCTTGTCCTCGACGAATTGCCGTAACTCCTGGATGGACATGGGGTCAGCTAAAAACGCCTCGTTGATCACGAGGTGCCAGGACTGCTTGCCGGCGCCGTTGGTAAAAGTGAATGTCGGTCGTATATCCTGACGGAACTTCACATCTACGAATTGCTTTTCGAGACATTCCCGTATGGACTGAAGTTTTGTCGGACCCATTCCATCTTTACCACTTTCACTGTCCACAGATTCCTCCATGACGTATAGACGCACCCGTTATTACTGTATGACTGGCACGTGGATAGTCGGTCTTACATCCTCTTCGGCAGCTGCTCCTGGGCACCCTCCTCAAACTTCAACGCTGCCAGTAATCGGCTTGGTTCACGATCGCTCTCATTTAGTCCCGTCCTGAAGCGATTGCCGCTCCTCCGATTGTTCCTTTGTTTTTGCATTGGAGCATGCGTGGAGCAGCCGGTCGAGGAATTTCTTAAACTGAGACCGGGTGTTAATCTAAATACCTCCAGATCGGTACTCGGCCTAGGTCTTGGCGACTAATCGCATTGAAGGGGGGAATGCGTCCTGCATTCATGCCTTGGTCGGAATGTTAGGGAGTTTCCCAGTACCGGCCGAGACAAGAAGATGATAGCATGACAGAAGAACAGAGCAGTGGAAACATTACGAACCGGTAACGGAAACGCTATCGAGGACATGATGTAAAAATTGCGCTGTTCGTGGAGGGCTCCGTTCCTGAAACAGGACGGAGCTTTCTTTTTGGCGTTAACAATTGTAGACCTCACGTCCCTTTACCACGGAGTCACATATGCGGATCCTTGTGGCAGTGGATGAATCCGAAAACGCGTTGCATGCCGTGCGATATGTGGGGTCGCTTCTGCGGCAGACGCCAGATGTCATCGTTACGCTCTTTCATGTGCTTAAACCCATACCACGCGGCTTATTGGAGCATGGCGGATC
Organism: Nitrospira sp. BO4; assembly: GCA_030144965.1. Classification (GTDB taxonomy): domain Bacteria; phylum Nitrospirota; class Nitrospiria; order Nitrospirales; family Nitrospiraceae; genus Nitrospira_D. The sequence continues at coordinate 56,074 of JAMPUU010000025.1, read as the reverse complement.
TGAAAATCCCCACATGGAAGAAGTGCTGAGCGATCGTTTGAGGGAAGAACGGGAGGCGTGGTTGAGGCAGGAAAAAGAGGCAGAATGCCCTATTCTCGAGCGAGCCTGCGAGACATTGATCCGTGCCGGCTTTGACAAGAGCCGAGTCGCCCTGAAGTTTGGACATGAGGACGACATTGCGACTACTATTCTCGAAGAAACGAGAAAGGGACATCACGACACGATCGTCGTGGGCCGCACGGGCACGACTGGAATCACGCGAATCTTCGGCGGCGGTATCACTGACCATCTACTGCGTGATGCGCAAGACGTAGCGATCTGGATTATCACAAGGCCTTAAGCCAAATCATTCTTTCCTATGGGTTTTCCCGGTTAGGTAACTCCTCGCAAACCGGTACGATGATTCTCGCAGGGGTATGACATGTCGAACCAACCTTATCGAGCTGTTTTCTCTGCGGCCTTTGTCTGGGGGAGTCTAATCATATTTCTGATGCCACCAGCACCAACCTTGGCTTACCAGTTCGTGGTTCACGCCACAAAATAAACATCGCGTTAACACCACCGTAACTTCAGTACGGGAGACTCTTGACGGTCAGTGAGTAACGCAACCACCGCGATGCGGAGTCGTGAACGGTGAAAACCGCATTCGCTTCTTTATCAACAGTAGCTATGCAACTTCTGGTGACTGTCCAACGAAGGCACCGCCGATCTCGCGAACAAGCTGTGCGGAACCCTTTCATGCAGCTGGCATCGCTTCTGCATTTCTTCTTTCACGGACTTCTCAGCAAATGGTGATGGCTGGAGAAAACGACCATGCTGGATTATAAGCACCGCAAGATTGAGCTAACTCCCAGACGGCAAGCCGACGGAACGTGGCATTGCCAGTATCGCATTATTGAATTCAGAGAAACCTGTTGGGGATATCGCCAAGGATATCCTGAGGGAATCTTTGCCTCTCGTGATGCTGCCGTATCGATAGCCTTGGAAGAGGCGAAACGTATCGTGGACATGCTTGAATGCCCTATCCAAGATCCACTGTCCGAATCCGACTCGGTTCTTGCAACATATGCCAGCCGGATGGGAAAACTGTTTGCGTGGGCTCGATGATAGCTGGTGAGTTTCCGTTAGTTAGATTACGGACAATCGCCCGCCACTCGATACCCGCCTTATCGTGCGGGCTTCCGCCAATCCCGCAGTGGGACGGGGTGAGGATCAGTCTATAATCCTCCCAAAGTATGGCTCTGGTCATTGACCCGCGGGATCGGTATACCTTGCTCCCCGTCATGGGCTTGAGACTGATTTCCCCTGTGCAGCAACCCCAATGGGTGCAAGGTTTATTGGCCACCGCGGCTGTGGCAACGAAGCAGAATTCCACTTTCGGAGGCCGCTTCTATCGAAGCCCCACCGACCCCTTCCCCCCCCCGGAAGCACCTTGCCTGTCACGTTCCACCTCCAGCCGAGGCAATCGCGTTACATCACCGTTAAGACCAAGAAGTGTTACCGAGAAAGCTATTCGACTAGACCGCATGGATGATAGCTTTGGAGTGTGCGGTATCACCCCTTTCCGGGCGAGGCACTCATGGAGTACAGCAGATGACCAAGAAAGAATTAGATTCCGACAGGATAGTGGGGAAACTCGATCTCTTGCCGATGCAGAACAGGCAGTGCTCACCGATCGGGATAGGGAGAAACCTCCCGGCAAGTGGTTTGAACAGACTACCAACCCCAAGTACAAAGAAGAGACCTCAGGCCCGTTCCGCCGTGTTCTCACTATTGGCCGGTAACAGTGTCCCTTGCTCCGCACGGTTTAACGACCCGCAAGGTGCAATACCTCGTAGGCCACTCCGAATATGGCGGCCAATATGAATACTTAAATGAGCATTAACATGGTGTCCTCACCTCCCTTCTCTTCTTTCTTAAGGCTACACGGCGAACATGAATTCTCGATGACGATATCGTGAACACTTCTTCATATATCTGAACCACAAAAAGAGAAACCTATGGAACCGCCCCACAAGTACAGCTAGGACGGCCCATAGGTTCCTCTGAAGTGCCCTGCGAGGGAGGCACTTCTACGACTGGTGGTCCTTTCTATAGACCACGACAGCCGTCACCACGACCCCGAGAAGCGCCGCTCCGAATATCAGCCAGTTGGCGTCCATAGTATCCCGTATCCCCCCTGTCCTTGTTCGATACATCAGCGTACCGCAGTGAAATGAAGGACGAGTGAAGAGTGCGTGAAGAACTACTCATGCAAGGGAGCGTCGGCATCCGGGGTTTCGGCTAGGGGCCCCTCTCGCCAGCATTGCCTACAATGATACTGGTATGCTCAGTATCGGGAGGTCGCATAGGCGCTTGGAATACCATGGGAGGTTGCTATGACAGCGGTACGGAAATTATCAGATCCTGAGATCAGAGCACGCTTAACCAACCTGAACGCTTGGTCCTTAGATCGCGGAAAGCTCTCCAAGGAGTATAAATTCAAAGATTTTGTCACGGCGTTCGCCTTCATGACCAAGGTGGCCCAAGCAGCCGAGGCGATGGCTCATCATCCGGAGTGGTTCAACGTCTATGACACCGTGAAGGTGCACTTATCGACTCACGATGTGGGCGGTATCAGCGAGCGTGACTTTGACTTAGCCCAAAAAATCGACCATATCGCCAAAAGTTAAGTATGTCCCTTCCAGGATCGATCTGGGATCTGAATTGCTCGCGTAATCTCTCCATTTCTCTTCGAGCCGAGATGTTCTGACAAATCATCCGGCATGAAAGGCATGAGGGTGGTTTTCCTGACAGGAAGGATGGATGAAGTTCTTTCATATCGAAGGTTCAGGACGATTCTTCACCTTATCCGGTCCTCATCCAGGAAGTCGATAATACGTCACGAGAGCGCGCTGTCCGCATTTCTCGCAGGTTCCTTCCTCGCTGGTGGGACCATAGTCAGAGGCCGGTCGAGGGGCGAAGAGATGGGCATCGAGGAACTGTCTCTCTTTCTCCGTCTTCACTGTGTCCGGAAATAACGTGTCGATGCATGGTTGGCAGTATTTGGCGGTTGCTATCATCGGGCTTCCAGATTTACTCACCACCCTTAAACGGAATCTATGCACCAGCAAGAGGAACGCGGCTTAAGTACCGTGATGAGTACTCACTGCGCCTTTTGCAATCGAGTGCCCAAGTGTACTTATAAACCGCTCGCCGCAGACGGGTTATGCTGTGTTTCAGTCTTTCCGTAGCCGGCCGACCAGGCGTGGTTTACAACCAGTGTCCCGGCTTCTTTACGCGACAAGAGGGGATCATAGAGCACGGTATAGCGGCTCTGTATCTCCGTTCGAAATGCGGTCTGCGCGTCGGTCGGAATCCCCGCTAGGACCGCCAAGGATGTCAAATATTCGCCATGCCCCTGCGCAATATCGCAACTCACGCCATCATAGGCATGGGCCACGAACTGTTCTAATCGCTGGCGAGCCTTGGCAGAAGGATCGGGGAGAGGGCTGTTGCCGGAGGTGCTCGACGTAAAGTCGCCGGTCAGCTTGAAGGGAGCTCCAACGGTTTCAGTGGTCGGCCCGCAGGAGACTCCGCCCAATAAGAGGATTGGAAGAAAGAGAGCAGCGTTGATTTTCATGTTTTCCTCCTGGGTAATCGAGTGCATTGGAAGAATGAATGATGTGTCTAATTGTTCTTAGCATGGTGCATGCTCCGGCATGGACTAGACAATCCCCTGGCTTCGACTTGAAGGCGAAACAGTCTCGCTATAGCCCCCCAGCCGCGGGCAGCCGTCCTTAGCCGACCAACACAAGCGCATGGAAGCATTCACGGTGCCTTTCACGGTGCTCTGTCTCCTGACTTCTTTAAAGATGTCCTATGAAGCCGCAAAGAAACGAGCCGAGCCGTACAACAAGATGGTGAGAGAGCTGCCGGACATGCGGCGGGATACGATGGAGCTAGTGAAGACAGCGGTGGCAGAGAATCGGCGAGCCTACGTCATCGTCAACAACCGGTGCGAGGGGAATGCTCCGTTGACGGTTCAGGCGTTAATGAATGCGCTGCAAGCAGTCGTGGACTGATGAGGGGTTCGGACATGTAGATCGGGAGTCAATTTGATCATGTATCCCGCATGATAAAATTCACGTAGCGGGGTGAACATGTCAGGTGGATGGCAGATCTACCATCGGCTTGATCACGCAACCTATTGAGATTGTAGATTAGTCGCTCACGACGGCGGGAAGCTTCACGGTTCGAACAGGTTTGTTACGGGGCGGCGATTCCGTCAGGATTTAACCCCACCGTGACCATCGCGTTAACTGCGTGAATTACCGATCCAATGCGGGATCTTTCTGTTCATCCAGAACCTGTGTTGTTACATCTGATACCGATTGGCGGATGCTGTCTTTTTCGCCTTCCGAAAGGCCATCCATGAGGAACAAGGCCTCAGAGGCAATGGCGAAGTCTCGTATTGTTTGCCGATGGTGTAGCCTCTGTGTTTTGGATTTATGCACGAGTTGGTCGATAACGTTGGTCATCTCAGCTGTGTAATATGATATCCAATCCATCTCGTCCTGAGTGAGAGGAATGGAATCTGGCGAAGCCGCTGCAGAAATGAGGTGTTCACAAGTGCGGGAATAGTCCTTAACTTCTTTTCGGAGAGATATCATCGCGCGACTGCCTTTTCTCACCAAAGTCGGCGGTCAGGCCTTCCATGAGGCCGCCGTCAGATGTAGTTATAGGATACACTGTTAAGCCTAGGCTTTACTGGCGGGTAGGTCAACCGGAGAATGCTGGTTACGGGTTTATAAGCAAGGCTCACGGTCAGGTCATGTCGAGGCGTTGGGTAAGCAATCGACTATTACACGGTCAGGGCCGCGCGGATGGCCTGGTATAACTCCTCTGGCGAGGCTTCCTTCGTCAGGTAGGCCGACGCGCCTGCGGCTTTCATGTCCTGAGCCACTGCGGCACTTGGATAAACCGAGAGCCCGATAATGACGATCTTGGGGAGCGTATCCTTGATCCACCGCGTCGCTACGATGCCGTTCATCCTGGGCATGCTCACATCCATTAAGATAACATGGGGCTGCACCTGTTGCGCCAACACGCAGGCCAGCTCTCCGTTTTCTGCTTCTCCGACCACCGTGAACTCACCAGAGGCATTCACCATGTTTCGCAACTCCTGGCGGATCAGGCGATGATTCTCGACCACGAGCACGCGAACGGGCTGGGATGATTGTGCACTGGAGTTGTCGGAATCGGGGTTACGTTCCATAGCCACACACAGCTGGACGAAGTGGTTTTATCCAAGAACCAAGCGGCGCCTTCTGCCGCGAGGAGAGCGGCCACCCTGGCCCCGCTGGGAGAATGAAAGGTTCCCTCAGAAACGCCTTCACCTCGATCCGCATACCTCAAATAAGAGCTAGTTTTCTGAGCGAGCTGCCGGGTATAAGGCGATGAGGTCAGCTTGGTATTCGATAATAAGTGAGAAGTGCTTCGTGTCCGCAGTTATCGCATATGCCCTGTTGAGTGAGAGGAAGCCTATCCTGACCGAGTACCGCAAACTGGAAGAGGCTGGCCCTATAGTATTCAATTTGCCTTTCGGTCCTCGGAGTGATTGACGACAACCGGTCACTGCACTTCCCACAGTACTTGACTGTTTTAGTCATAGAATTCGTTGGAATGAGGCATGTGATTCCTGCGAGGTTAGCCTGGGAACTGAAAATAAATCAGACCCTCCGTCCGTCCACATTTATCGCATGTTCCCTTCATGTCGACTGGACGAAGCTGCCGGACACTAGTCCGGAAACGCCGAATACTATTTTCACTGCTGGCTCGTAACATCGATAACAAGTCAGAACATCTCGAACAGTATTTAACGGTCCTACTAGTCATGATTGCGCTTTCTTGGGAGTCAATTGCTTTGATTGCTTCTGGATGGTCGATTATCTAGGACTGGGTAGAAAGTGGTACTAGGACAATGCCTAGGACGATTACTAGGACATATGAGGGTAAGCCGCTGCTCAATCCAATCCTAACTTTCTCAACGCGAAGATCTTCAGGATCTCGTCTGACGCCATTTCGCGACACGAAGTTTGAGCCGCATATCGCGGTTGTCTACCATGCCCAAGAACGGCAAAGACACCTAGCTGTCGATTTATTTATCCTCGGTTCTCGTACAAAGAACTGTCTCACGAACAGGCGCACCCTGCCCCCGGCATAAGCTTGGGTTCCCATATCGACTTTGCAACACGAGGACAAAAGGAGGGTAGCGGCAAGTACTAACCGCTTTTTAACTTTGTAGACGCGTCAAAGATGGTCCTGCCAGCATGTTGTTGTACCTTACCCTTACCAGATATCAAGTGAGGCACAACGATCTATTCGCGGCCTACTAATAAGGCCAGCGTATACATCACCCCCACAATGGCACTCAAGATACTCAGTTCGATAGCCAGTGATCCCATCGATTCTCACCCCCTTTCTAAATTGTCGTGGTCCCCTAAATATTGCTGTCCCGACATGTTCGAACAACTCTAGCGTATTTTCTTGATAACGCCAGTTTTTGCTGGTAATGACTCAGAACCCGATGGATCATGGTGTGTCATAGTGCTCTGCCATCGCCGTGGCACCACGACTGCCACATGCTGCATTGTTGTGGTCTGCGTTAAGGCCCAGCCCAACCTGCTCCAACGGCCTTCTCTCTCGGAATGCTAGCAAGTCTGCCAGAATTTCGGTGATCGTCCGACTTAACCGGTTGATTTCATCCACTGACGCGACATTCCCACCTGCTTGCTTTTTTCGATTGAAAGACCGTACAGGTGTACCCGCGTCGATCAACCAGAGTGAACGCACTAACTCATTCCTTCGACTGGCCACGCTTTCTATCCTATTCAGAATCCCCCGAAAATATTCGCGGTCCTTCTCTTTGTAGAGGAGCCATTCCTCGCTGGAGCGTAATTTCTCCACCAGATGTTTAGTAGACAAGTCCCTTGTCAGAACGTGGGCCGTCCGAGTGGCAAGCCCCCATGCGTCCCAGGCAAAACTTTCCAAGGAGATATGGAGTAGGGAAAAACGGATGGTCAGTTTGCCAAGGGCTCTCTCATAGGGAGCCTCAAAATGTGCTTGTGCTCGAAAATTCCTCTCCAACTTTCGGAACGCATCAGCAGCCATGTCACTATCCTGGTTCACCATCCCAATCGTTTCCTGTTTGCTCCTCGTTCTCAGGAACCATGTCGAATAGAAAATTCCATGCCCGAATGGACAGCAAGTAATGAGCCTACGGCGATTTCGCGGAAAGGATATGCATTCACACGTATTGTCGTGTGTCTGGTAACAAGAGGTGCGATGAGGTGGATCATTTGGATACAGGTAGAATCCAAATGGATTCATGCTTTTTAGGGGAAAATGTAGCGACTAAGCGACCGCTTGGCTTCAGCCTAGTCAAGCCAGGGACAATTTCTCAGCGTCCTCTGTCCGTTTATTTAAGCGCTGGGGGGCAAGTTCAGAATCTATCTGGACTTTGGCGGCTTTCAAGGCAGCGATTTCGGCAGCAAGCGAGGTGAGGAACTGCGATGTGATACATCCCCCTTTCGAATTCACCTTGACTCTCAGGCCCTCCATAAGAATGGAGTACTGACATCCCCATTGTCCATCCTCGTGGCGTTGGGGATCCAATCTGATTATGTATCCCGCATAATAAAAGTCACGCAAAGGAGTAAACATGATTACATAAACTGTTGGGAACCTCGGCGACGATGCCTCCCTTATTTGGTTTTAGTTAGGAGCTCTTTCAGTTTGTTGTACCCCGGCGCCTCGGGATGACAGTAATATTCGGTCAGAGACCCATTGCCATTCCTGATCGAAATGCGGAAACTGTTTCCATGAGCCTCGATTTTGACCGACTCGGCAATGTTCAAATACAGATCCTTATTTACCTGGACGATGTTGTCCACCTGCTATTCTCCGCAAAGACGAATCTGTCGTTCAGCCCATCTATCTAGCACTCTCGCCTGACCAGTGAGAATCGGTCGTCGTATTCAGCTCCTTATGTATACTTGTGACGAGGGGATAGCTAGGGCCGCCTCTCTCGCCTGGTCAGCACAAAAAGGCCCTAGGGTGACTAGGCTTGGGTAAAGGGCTGATTGCCCCTAGTACACTTTATTCATAGCCGTGGGTATTTCCTACAGACTAGTGTGAGTCAGCCTGATGATCCTCTCTGCTTCCGTGTGAAACCTGTGTTACTAGCCGGTGCTCCGATAGGTGACGAAACCTTCTAGCAATATTTCTAGCCCAAACAGAGGAAACTCCTAGTTGTTGCGAGTAGGTGTTCGAGGGGGAAAATAGCTCAGCGGGGAGAATCATCATTGCCGACATACAAGCAACGCAGAATCGAGTTAGTCCCCATCTGTCAGGCTGACGGGACGTGGCAATGTTCGTATGCCATTATTGAATTCAAGCAAGCCTGCTGGAGGTGTCAGGAAGGGCACCTTGAGGGTACCTTCTCGTCCCGCCAAGAGGCCAAATCGGCTGCCTGGAAGGAAGCGAAACAGATCGTCGATGCATTTGAACCATATGCTTTGCCGCCTCTGCGTCCGAGTCGATTACGCGACATGATCCACTGACGGGTACTCAAGGCAAGTGGACCTAAGTACCTGCCAGCCCCTCGAATCGGCGCACCCTCCACCCGTCATAGGCTAAGGTTCCATATTGGGTTTGCAACACCTGGACAAAAAGGAGGGCGGAAATGCAAAGTCTAGATAGCATTCACTTATCTACAGCAAAGACCGGCATGCGACGGGGAACTTCCCGGCCATAGAAACGAGATAGTATTGAATGATATCTCGCTCATCCGTCGTCAGTTCCTCTGGTAACACGCCATCTCCCAGCAGATGCTCCGAGGCGTACACAAATAAATTCACTTCCTGGCGAATAAAATCCATGGAGCCATCGCTTTCTGAGACATAACGGATACCCTTATGCTTGTTTAGGGTATCCTGCCCCTTCATGATAGGGTCTGTATAATGCCACTATGCGCATCTACTGACGGACTTCCTCAATTATCACGCTGCAGCGTGGTCGCATGGCCTTGCTCCGTGACATAAGCTTTGACCACGTCTCCTGTCTTCACCGTATACAACTTGGTACTCTTGTCGACACTAGGGCAAAAGGACCTTAACAGAGGCTATTAAAATCCGTCTGGCAAGATCGTCTTGTCACCTGCGGCTTGATTTATTCGGGTATCGACCCTCCTCTCGCGGATCCAAAAAGAAATCAATTTGAACCACTCTGATGATTGGGTCGCGTATGATCACAAGCGGACATAAAGGCCATATTGGAGTAGGCATGGCCCCGGGACAGTACTCTTTCACTTATGTCGTGACATCCGCCTCCCACGACACGCTTGCCGGGCACCATTGCCAAATACCCAGGCTGATGATGCGGGTCAGTGACGCTGGGATACAGACAGTGCGGTCCACTGTCACATGGCGGTTGATTAACTTCGTTGGTTCGCCACAACGTTTCAGATAATCATCGGCTTTGATGTCGTGCAGGGTTATGTGAGGGACGAAGAATGCCAACACAGGAATCGGAAGAACAGCCAAAGACGAATTATCCACTCCCTCGGACCCTGAACAATGGGTGCCGGTCTTAGCAGATTTCACATCGTCGTGGATTAAGGCCTTTGTACAGCCGCTTAGCACGCATAGCAGAGATACCGACAAGGAAAGCACTCTAAATAAACCAGGTAACTCCCCCATAACAACTCCTTTCCTTTAATGGCCTCGTGTATTAGCCTGCCTCAGACATGCTGGCATCATCACACTGGCTGACCTCCTCAATACGACTGAGCATCAAATCTTGATCAATAAGGGGTGCGGAGAACAGACGCTGCGTAAAATTGGGGCGCTGCTGACCCGCCTCGGACTGTCATTCAAGCCAGCTAAAGAATCACCCAGCACACAGACATCAGGAAGCATCGCGTTTAAAAATCAGGGAACAAGAGCAAGAACTACATACCCCTCAGTCGATATAGAAACTACCGCCGCTCACTGGATGGAAACCTGCCTAAATGGCGGGGCATTACCTTTTTGAGGTGCTAGTATCGCCGCCCTTTTTCGCGGCATCGATTGATCCGGCATACCATTTATCAGCTCAGGTTTCGAGCTCGTCCTTACGGTCGCCGTAGCGTTCTTGGACCTTACCTTTGAACTTGGCGTAGTTTCCTTCAATCTGCATCAGATCATCATCGGTAAACTTCCCCCACTGTCGTTTGAGCTCTCCCTTAGAATTGATCCCATTTCACATATCTCTTAACTCATGGCATGGCGAGGAACGACTAGCTTAGTCCCTAGCGAATATAGTGGGGGTGGCTCCTAACACCGCTATATTAGACGATGATTCAACGTCCTCGTTGCAGCGCAACGGTCTCACCTTCTCCGCGTGTGGCGAAGGAGCCATGAGCGAAGACGAACCCTGGTCAAAGTATGGTTGATAAGAGCCCCGGAATGTACCAGGCATGCCCTTGCTATTAAGTCCTACGGATTTATCACGCACCAAGTAGGGGGTTGGCATAGGCCCACCAACAAACTGGAGGTTTTCCCGGACTGTTTCATCCCCGCGAGGTCTTCCCAGTACTGAGCCACCCTGCTGCTGACTATCATACGCTTAGCTTGGAATATGGAGTCCAAACACGAAGGAAGGGCAAATGTGAGGTGAGAAAGATGGATGACATTTATCCCATGGTTGCCATTGTCGTGTTCTTGTGGGGCCTCATGATTTGGGCCTCAATTCCAGAGGAAGAGAAAAGATAGACAATCTTGATTTGTCTATCAGACTCAAGGGCAAGGTGCGGACGCATCTATCGCCGATACACAGCGGCGTACGTCTGTTTGAGAGGCTTAAAAGAACTGGATTACGGGCTATTGTGATTAGGAAGGTGGAATAGTCTTCTATTTGTGGGAGTGACATCAAACCGCTATGACAGCGCCTGACGAAACAGATCTATTAAAAACAACTCAAGGAGATTCGGAACTATCTCAAAAACAAGTTTCCTGGGTAACAAATAATCAAACCTCCGGTCCATAACATCGAAGCATTTTCCGAACGCATAGAGCAAATCAGCGCCTAGCCACAGTCGGGTGTAGGCGGCGTGAACGTCGCGATGGCCAAAAGCAATGACGGCACAATTCCCTATCTTGTCGGATGCTGCCCAGGGGAGAAGTTCGATAACCTCCCCCTTACTAGTCCAAGCTTACTCATAAACCTCTCGCCGCAGTCGGGTTATGCTTTTTTCAGTCTTTCCATAGCCAGCCGACCAGGCATGGTTCAGAACCAGCCTCGAGGCCTCTTTAGGCGACAAGAGAGGATCAGATAGCACGGCATAGCGGCTCTGCATTTCCGTTCCAAATGCGGTCTGCTCGTCCATCGGAATCCCGGCGAGGACCGCTAGAGACGTTAAATACTCGCCATGCCCCTGCGCAATATCGCAACTCACGCCATCATAGGCATGGGCCACGAACTGTTCCAATCGGTGGCGAACCTTGGCAGAAGGATCGGGGAGAGGGCTGCTGCCGGAGGTGCTCGACGTAAAATCGCCAGTCAGCTTAAAGGGAGCCTGAAGGGTTTCAGTGGTTGGCCCGCAGGAGACTCCGCCCAGCAAGAGAATTGGAAGAAAAAGAGAAGTCGTGATTTTCATGCTTTCCCCCTGGTTAATCAATTATAGAAAGAACGAATGGTCTGACTAGCTATCACTAGCATAATGTGTCTACGGCGTGGACTAGACAAAGCCCTGGCGTGGGGGCGACTACCGGCCCGCGATGTAGTTTCTCGGCTAGGCTCGCGTTGAGGAATATTCGAATCTACTGCGGTAGGAATCGACCCGATCGGTTGGTCTGGTCAATTTGAAGCCCTCCTGGAGCATGCTGGCGTCACATTCCCCGCTGGGGTAGAATTCCGCCCCATGCCTCTTTCCCCGCTCGTTCGATTCGGGACTTCCACCTGGACCTATGAGGGCTGGCAAGGTCAGGTGTACTTGAGGCAGTAGGCCAAGACGACCTTTGCACGAGAATGCTTAGGCGAGTATTGCCAGTATCTCTACAACGGGAAGCCGCTCTTTCGGACGGTCGGTAATGACTCCACCTTCTACCGGCCTCCATCCGCTAACCAGCTTCGCAAGTACCTGAACCAAATCCCCGAAGACTTCGAGATGTGTTTTAAGGTGTTAGAAGACATCACCATTCCTAGTTTTGCCACTCATTCCAGATATGGGCTGAGAGCAGGCAAGCTAACCCCCCATTTCCTTGATGCCAAACTCTTTAGGGACCTGGTCCTGACGCCATTTCAAGAGGCAAAGTTCCATGAGCATACAGGGCCTTTCCTCTTTGAATTTCAGCGACATGGGTTTTCTGTGGAGGGGTTTTGTACCCGACTGGATGCGTTCTTTACTCAACTACCGAAGGAGTTTAAGTACGCTGTTGAAATTCGCAATGCTGGATTACTTGGTCCTGCTTACCGCCAAGTGTTAGAACGGCATGGGGTGGCTCACGTCTATAATCACTGGTGTTACATGCCGTCGTTGGCAGAGCAGCACAAACGCATGGGAGAAACCTTCACAGCTCCCTTTACCGTACTGCGACTCCTCACCACCCTTGAAGATGTCCTACGAGGCAGCCAAGAAGCGGGCGGAACCGTATAACAAGATTGTGGGTGAACTCCCCGAAATGCGAAAAGATGCGGTTGCACTCATTCAGCAATCGGTCAAGGCAGCCAAACCAGCCTATGTCCTCGTGAACAACCGCTCAGAGGGGAATGCCCCTACCACCATTCAGGCATTGGTTGACATGATCTAAACTGTCTCCTTTCATGTTGTCAGCCTAGGGTTACTCCCAGTTCCGCGCCCCATCTCAGCCGATCAGACTTGGTTTCCTTCCAATAAATAAATCCAACGCAGCTCACCATGCATGAGGTGCGATCATGAGGATCACCGCTAAATTCTGTTCTCGGTGTCGTGAGAGGTTGTCGTACATCCAGACGAGGAATGATCTGGAGATACAGTTTTACTGGGCCAGCGTCTGCCGACCCGGTGCGGTCACGCAAGAGGGCCTCTGCGAAAACTGTGGGCGCAAGCAGATGCTGACCTATTATCAGCTCCCAAGCTGGCCTTGAGACTTGAGAGTCTAGTCAGATTGTCTTGGGACTGACGACTCTTCACCGAGAACGATTCAATACTGCACAGAGGTGTTGTATGAGAACATTCCTACCTTCGATACTGGTGGTTGGACTGTTGGGCTCTGGACTCGGTGTGACTTACGCAGCCGATCCCTATCCAACAGATGCTATGGCGGGGAAGGAAACAAGTCCCAGCCTCAAGGAGCGTTTGACGGAAGACACCATTACAGGTCCCTTAATAAAAACAGAAGGTGAGTATTACTTCATCCAGGCCGATCGTGGGTTGCAGAGGATCCACGTCGACAAAAGTACCCAGTTGGATTCTGTGAAGCCAGGCGACATGGTCCGAGCCTATGTGACAGACCAAGGCCATACGACGACCTTGCAACGTTTGAAGTGAATCAGTGTCGGAGCACGACACCAGGTTTTCACCCAGTGCCAGGCTGGATGTGAAAGTCATACTATGAAAGTGGAACAGCCAGTGAAAATATTATGAGACATCCCTCCCTAATATAGAAACTGCGCTGTTTCCATTAAACTCGGAGAGCATTGTCTTCTTTTAATCTCTTCAGGTCTCCTGACCTGTTCCACGAGGCCAACTCGCGAGATTTTCGAACAGATTTCTGAAAGTCACATCAGATTCACCCCGGCCTTGAGGTATGGGGCCTTGAGCACGAATCTGGGCTCAGAGTTGTACCTATGAAGGCAAGAAGAGTGATACTGAGGCTCACAGGGAGTAGATAAAGAAAATGCCTTTTCTATCCGTGCCCCCACTTCTTGTGTCCTCCAATTTCAAACGCCAGCCAATCGTTTGCTGACAGACGGTACCGTCGATGCATCTTTACTCTGTGATATATCCTCACTGAAAGACCTCCGGGACTCCACTGTCTTCGCGCAGTCGAAGAAACCGATCAGGTTATCTTCAATCAGTTTGTCGGTATGCGTTATGGGGAGGTGACTATGAAGCTGTGGGCTATGGATGTGTATCTGGTCCTGTGCGGTAAGTGGCATTGAGTTCGCGACTCCGTTATCGCTTTCTGCCGATGATCGAGACAAGGCGGAGGCAGGGCCCGGGTCAACATGGTGCCATCTCCATGCCTGTGAGATATATGGCGATGCAAGCGCCTATTGCGTGCATGGCTGCATAACCGTCCATATCCAAGATCCTGAGAAAGCAGCAAATACGCCTTACTTTAAATGGCTCATAAGGGAGCGGGTAGGTTATATTAAAGGCCTTTTACGGTGTGTATTGCTCTTTGCCTCGTGGTGGAATATCCGTCGTGTTAGGCTTGGTGGATTAAGGAGATGATTTCGGGCTATCCAGATATATATGTGTAGAGCAATTTGCTCCTGTTGCTTCGTGCCGCAGTCAACCCATCCTCGCGCTTGATCTGCGCCACCGAACGCACAGGAGGTACCATCCGCTAATTGGATGTGTGGGGAAGCCCCAGTGAAACCGACGAAGGGCAGATGTTTTCTCCACCGGCTACGGGGAAAGCTTTAGCCAGAATACGATCCATCGCAGATTTCAGTGAGTGCCCCGTCATCTCCTCCGGACGAGTCTGCACGGAAGCCTGAAAGGATGGAAGCAACCCCAGCGTGTCGAGGATGGTGGGGGTGATGTCGACGACCGAGGCCTCGCACAGTGATGCGAGCGCCTCACCTTCCTCCTGGCCGCCTCGTACAAAGAGGATCGGCACGAGGGAGTCTGAGGCATTGAGATGCCAATGGTCGGAATGAAAGTGTCGATGCGTGGACACGTCGAGCTGCTCCAATACCCGCCCGTCCTGCTTATTGAGATAGGTCAGGTGTTTCGACCGGTCGGCTAATAGAATGATATCCGGAGCACTCAGAGGATCCGTAGGGAGCCGTGATGCGAGGCCCGTCACCCGTCGGACGGCCATGGGGTAGGAGGGACTGTTTAACCGACTGTACTCAAGAGAGATGGCCGGTGATAGCTGCACCGTGGTTCCATCAAATTGATAGGGAAGATAGTCATAACGGTTCTCTTGTTTGATGAGGACCGCGTCCGGGTCCTGGTGATTGGCATGAAGCGTGAGCAGGACATGTTCCACAATCGGCACGAGGTCACGGTGGTAGTCAGGATTCTCTGTCCACTCCCCGGTCGAGGGCTTCACATGGAATCCCAGCGCCCCGCCATTCAGTGTGGCCACCACATTGGACTCTCTGGCAATCGCTCCTCTTGAGAACAATCCAAACGCGGCACGGATTTTTGATCCCAAGGTTTCGTCGATCAAGGACGGCAGTTCAAGACGATAGGCCGTCCCTCGCACCGTATTCAGTTCATCAAACACGAGCTTCAGGTCGTCGATGCCAACGGCGGTATTCCAATCAATGGCCGTATGCCCATGGTCCGAGACCAGCACGAAGAGGGTGCGTTCCAGCACGGCCTCATTCCGCACTCCGCTCCATCGAATCGGATCGATGGACCTCATCCCAGATCCCGTCGAGGCGTGGTGCTGCTTGGTAAGCGCCGGATCGCCTGCGATGAATTTGGCAATAAGATCATCGAGGTGGGCAAGATATTCTAAACGGGCCTGTTCCGGGTCTTCCGGCGAGACATGCTCGGCATGGTCCAGTCCGGCAAAATAGATTGTCAGGACACTCGGAAGTCGTAATGCACCCGATGTCAGGTCGCCGTCATTGAATTGTTGGATCGCATGGACGGCATCCCATAACGCGTTTGCATCGACGGCGGTACTTCGGTTCTGGGTATAACTCAGAAGCGTGTCCACATCCGCCGGGATCACTCCCGCCCCACTGCCACGCGTGAGCATGTGGTGCACGACGATGCTCTGCCCGCCATGTTGGTCGATATGTTCATAGAGGGTCTTGACCTGAGGGTTGAGATCGTCGGAGAGGAAGTCGTCCGCCAGTTGCACCTTGAGGGCATCGAGATGATACTCCGTATAATACCGGGCGACGGCGCGATCTCGAAAAAACACGCTATTCCCTGCAATGCCATGGGCGCCGGGAAACACCCCGGTAAAGGCCGACGTCCAGGCTGGGTAGGTGTAAGAGGGGAACACCGTGGTCGATTGTTGGACAGCCACCCCCTTGGTGAAGACCAATCTGCCCGACTCCGCCCGCACCCCAAACAGATCGTGCAGGCCCCCCACTTTTCGCGAAGGACTGTGTTCGAGATAGTGGACCAACGTGTCGTGTGCGAGTCCATCAATCGCAAAGATCACAACATGCTCAATCGGATGACCATTCAGCACCCCCTGCAATCTGCTCTGGGTAGGGTGTGGGGCTGGAGCGGGGAGGAGGCGTTTGCAGCCGGGTAGCCCGAGAAGGAAGCAGACCAGCAACACGACCGGTAGAATGTATGTGATAGTGGATCTGGAACTCATAGCGGGCCCCTTCCCCTGGTGAATGTAGGCGGGCATTCTAGCAAGAGATGCGGCCTCTCTGCAGGCGGGGATGTGAAGGATTGACGTCGACTGCGAGGCCCCCCCTGAGGAACGCTATGCATAGGGGACCCCGCCTGAGGAAGGACTGAAGAAGGCTTACTTAATTTCGTGGACCTTTCCTGTCACGGCGTCCACATAGACTTTGTAGGTAGATTTCCCCTCTACGATCTCAATCTTGTAGACCACACGACCATCGTCTTTCCCAATATTCGCTTCAACTGTTTTGCCAGGGCGGGCCTGCTCCGCGGTTTTAATCGCGTCGATCATGCTCACGGTGGATTTGTTACTCAGCTCTCGATCACTTTCGAAGAGGGCCCAGGCCGGCATCACCGTCCCAGCGAGCAACAGCAGCATTCCAGCCAACAAACTAATCTTTTTCATTGAGTCACTCCTTGGTTAAAAGTCTAACGTCCATTTGATGGAATAGTATTATTCCTCTTACCTACCTTTTATACCTAGGCAACCCCCTAAGTGAAACATCAGAAATTCGCGATTTCTTAAACATCGACCTTGTACCTTGCCGCGCGTTTCGATAGGCTTCTGAAAACCTGTGCGTCCGACCTGCTTTCATACCTGGCAGATCCTTTGAGCAGCCGCTGCGAAACGGAACGATGAGACTATCAAACGGTAGGTCTTAGGTGGGGAGGAAGTGTTCGAGATAACTACCGGGCTGTGGGTGGATCAGGGGTGCACCGTAGGCTTTCGTATCACACGGTCTGTTCGATGGCATAGCCCAACGCATCAATCGAGCACTCTTTGGGCAAAGAGATGAACGCGCTGGCCGATTGCATTGTGATAACGGGCGCCAGTGTAGTGGCGTTGTGACGCTGGAAAGCGGGTATGGTCCCTCCTATTGCATTGCGTTTGACCAGCCTACGATCCGCAGCTCCGTCAGTGTTTCTGAAAGCTGATGAAGTCCCAAGAATGCAACAAAACCAGCAAGTCGTGGTGCTCTCCGACGCCGGCGCAGATCTCCGGCAGGCACGGGAGTCTTTCCATGTTAACGGCCATATATTCACGTCACCCTCCGCTTGACCCTTTCTTTAGCAGGCCATCAACCAAGGGCTCGCGAAGGTGCGAGTAGGGATCGGCACGGAGATCTCGCGGGAACGGGAGCGAATCACGCACGGGTTGGGACAGGGTAACGTCGAGGAGGCACGCAGGCGGTTGCCCCATGCTCCCTGTCGGTTCCATGTTTACAGAACTCTCCCTCCGGCATTGGCAGAATCCAGAACGTCAAGGGGTTGATACTGTGGTCCACGGCGTGACCCAGAGCCCGTGTCGCAGGGCATTTACCCAGTAGGTCCTCCTGCTCACAAGGTCTATGCTCTAGATGTCGATACGGGCACTATTATGAAAGGGAGGATTTATGATTCAGCGAAGTCTTGAAATGGCGAGTAATATTCAATCAAGAATACAGACGGCGAACAGATAAAAGTGCATGTGGACAAGAGCACGAAGCTGGACAAGGTCGCAGACGGCGATATGGTCAAAGCCTACGTCGTACTATTGCTCCTCGGGTGCTCCTGAAGGAACTCGAGCGAAAATTCTACGGTCTTAAGCCCAATCGTCTCCTCGGATCTACAGTGGATGGGTGCCCCCTCAGAGAAAGCGGCGGGGGCGGGCATGCTGGGCAGCCCACCGCGTGGGGATGGGGCTACTTCTCAACCCGCAGTAATCTGGTCACATGGTCTTTATCGGTGGCCCGATTCCGGACATTGTCTTTACTCTATCACGCATAGGTGTTCTTACCGTGACCGCTCCACCTCCGAAACATTTCTTGTTGCTCCGCGAGTTTCATCTGGCCGATGTGCTTACCTTGGCCAATGCTGCCTGCGGACTCGCCGCCGTGTTCTTCGCCATGCACTATATGAGCAGCCGGTCGCCGGCCCATTTCTTCGCCGCGATAGCCTTATCGCCGGCGGCGCTGCTCTTCGACTGGCTCGACGGCCGGGTGGCTCGGTGGCGGCATCAGCAGTCGGTGCTCGGACGTGAATTGGATTCACTGGCCGACATTATCTCCTTCGGGGTCGCACCGGCCGCTCTCGGATTCGCTGCCGGTCTGCGGGGAGGGTGGGACTGGATCGCACTGACGTACTTCGTCTGCTGCGGGGTGAGCCGACTTGCCCGCTATAATGTAACCGCCGATCGCCTCTCCGGGGGGAGGGACAAGGTCGCCTATTTTGAAGGCACCCCGATTCCCACCACCGCGTTGCTTACCGGCCTCCTCGCCGTGGCCGCCTGGCAAGATCGACTCGACGAGCGTCTCTACTGGGGCGCATGGACCCTCGGACTCTGGGATCTACATCCATTGTCCCTCATGTTCGCCATTTCCGGAACACTGATGATCAGCAAAACTCTCCGCATCCCTAAACTCTAGGGCGCATGCGCGTCAGTATGCGATATATTTTACATTTCGGGACGATGATTAGACGCCTCTGATTACTGAAAGGCCACACGCGCGGTGACCTCCCCCCGGTTGTTAAGCCACATACTCAATTAGTCTTGCATACAGTGACCCGCCCCGCGAATGTAGGCCGAACCAGATCTGCATGCAATAAGGGATATTCCTAGCTCCCAGGACGCGCGTTGAGAATATCGTGACGGAATGGGACAGCACAATAAAGAGGCGTGTCCTGAGATCAAACAGCGTGTGGATGTGCTGGCGGAATGGATGCTCACCCATGGGCCCTTTGCCATGCAGGAACGACATCGTAACGCCAATTCAATGGAGCGGTTGTACTGGCATTATGGTTATCTCATGGCACTGCAAGACATGCTCTCTATGGAACAAGGAGGCATCGAGCAAGTGGACCCTCCCATCACAGAAAAGGAGCGGGCATCATGAGCGAGCACAACGCAGTCGTCGCCATTTATGACACGCACACCGAGGCCGAGGCCGCCATCAAAGAGCTCAAGCGAGCATCCTTCAACATCACGAAGCTTTCAATCGTCGGGAAGGACTACCACTCAGACGAACACGTGGTGGGCTATTACAACACCGGTGATCGGATGAAATACTGGGGCACACTCGGCGCACTCTGGGGCAGTGTCTGGGGGGTGCTCCTGGGCGCAGGGTTCTTCGCCATCCCGGGGATCGGCCCGGTGTTGATCGGGGGACCTCTTCTCGGGTGGGTCCTCGGGGCGCTTGAAGGGGCGGTCGTAACCGGGGGCATGACGGCGATTGGGGCAGGGCTTTATAGCTTGGGAATTCCAAAAGATAGCGTTCTCAAGTACGAAATGGCGCTGAAATCCAACAAGTTCATCCTGGTGGCTCATGGCACGGCGGACGAGGCCGCGCAGGCCCGAAAGATTCTCCACACGACACAACCGCATGTACTCGACACACATACGACGGTACCTGAAGAGAAAGGCGCCGTGGCCTAGTATGTATTGTTCGTGATCAGCATATCTCCCCTCGGTTGCAAGGAAGGATTTCAATCGTAGAGGCCATATTCCAGGAACACACGAGTTCTGAACCGAAAGGACCTGATATGACGAAACGACTCATGCTGTGTCTGTTCGCATTGATCACGGGTTTCATGATGGCACCCTTTTCCCATGCCGGAGAGTCCAAGCTGATCGAAGGGAGCGTCCTCAAGATCGAGGGAGAATTTTATACCGTCCACGACACGGCGGGCCACGAAGTCCGCCTCCACGTTGACAAGACGACGTATCTGGAGGGCGGCGTGTTCAAAGTCGGTGACAAGGTCGAAGCTCACGTGACTGAGAAGGGTCATGTTCGCTCCATGATCCACTTGACTGGGTCGGGCACGATGGCCACACCTGGCTCCAAGATTGTGGAAGGTGACGTGCTGAAAACCGAGGGGGAGTATTACATCGTCCGTGATCGATCGGGCCACGACGTGCGCCTGCATGTCGACAAGACGACACATCTGGAGGGCGGTCCCTTTCGAGTCGGAGATAAGCTCGAGGCTTATGTGACGGAACAGGGCCATGCTCGATACATGTATCACATCGCACAATTCCAGCCGAGTCCTTAGGCGCAGATGGCCCACTGATTAGGACAGCAGATCGAACCGTTTGACAATCAAATGTGTCGGGAAAGGGATGGCGAGATCTCTTGAATCGATGAGCTGATGCGCTGCTTTCAGAGCCAATGATACTGATACCTGGTGTTGCGCATGCGGAGGAGTCACACAGCAGCCATCGAACATTCTCGGGAGTCGTGATCAAACAGGGCACCGGGATCACCGTAAAGACGCCAGAGGGAGCTGAGTTTCAGGTTAATGAAAATCAATCACATCGTCACGGCCATGTCGCCTTCAAGGAAGGTGATGAAGTCAGCGTGGTCGTAGATGAAACAACGCAGCCATTGACCTTCATCACAATGGCAAAGAAGGAAAACATACCTTCGTCACCTGCAAGCTAATGCAGCTTGGCAAAATGGAAAAGCAAGTCAAACTCTAGTCACTCGATGGATAACTCGCGCAGTAACCTTCTCTCACTCTCGCCGATAGGGATCTTGATCAGGGTGGTGCATCCATCGATGTGCCATGTCCAAATTGCTGCGGGCCTCCAAGGTCTCCTGACCTAGCCCCCTTAAACGGGTCCAGATCCTCTGTTAGGGTCGGGCCGAAAGGAGGGCTGTATGCCACGTCTGCGTCACACCGTCGAACAGATCCTCAGCAAACTGCGTGAAGCCGAAGTCGCCTTGGGCAAAGGCCAGCCGGTTGCGCAAGTCTGTCGAACCCTGAGCATCACCGAGCAAACGTACTATCGGTGGCGCAACGAGTACGGCGGTCTCAAAGTCGATCAAGTCAAGCGCCTGAGGGAGCTGGAACGCGAGAACAGTCGCTTGAAACGGGCGGTGGCCGAGCTGACCGTCGATAAGCTGATCCTGAAAGAAGCCGCGGAGGGAAACTTCTAAGCCCAGCGCGCCGACGGCAGACGGTGGACCACTGCTGCGTGACGCTGGGCCTCGCCGAACGCCGCGTCTGTCGCGTGCTGGGCCAACCGCGCTCGACACAACGCTATCAGCGTCAGCCCCCGGATGATGAAGCGCCGCTGACTGCGGCCATCATCCGGTTGGCGAGCCAGTATGGCCGCTATGGGTATCGCCAGGTGACCGGATTGCTGAGGAACGATGGCTGGCGGGTGAACCATAAGCGTGTGGAACGGATCTGGCGGCAAGAAGGGCTGAAGGTGCCGAAGAAGCAGCCGCCGCGTCGGCGGCTCTGGCTCACGGACGGTTCCTGCGTGCAACTCCGAGCGGAACGGCCGAATCACGTCTGGGCGTATGACTTCATGGCGACTCGGACGGAAGACGGACGTCCAGTGAAACTGCTGACGATTGTGGATGAATACACGCGGGAGTGTCTGGCCATTGATGTGGCGCGACGGTTGCGATCGGACGATGTCCTCTTTCGACTTGCGGAGTGATGTGTCCAGCGTGGGGTACCACGACATATTCGCTCGGATAACGGCCCCGAGTTCGCCGCCAAGGCAGTGCGCGAGTGGCTCTAGCGCGTCGGCGTGCAGGCGCTCTTCATCACCCCAGGCAGTCCGTGGGAGAACGGCTACATTGAAAGCTTCAACGGAAAGTTACGGGATGAACTGTTGGATCGGGAGTTGTTTGCTACACTCTGGGAGGTCCAGGTGCTCGTGGAACGGTGGCGCCCGACGTATAACCGGATTTGGCCCCATAGTGCCTTAGGCTATCGTCCACCCGCTCCGGAGTCCATCGTGCCGCATTGCGCATGACTCACATGCACGCTGGTACAACCACAGGGGACAGGTCAAGCTTCCGCTACGCAAAGTACGTTTTGTCTCCAGGGATCGTCAGCGCAGTATTTTCAAACGGTTAGAATCGCTGTGGCGCAATATAACAGCTTCCGTTCCATTGCCCCTGGGACGACAGCTTGCCGATACTGTTGCAGAACAGCTATTCTGAATCACTGGCATGACACGATCCGGCGTCATATTTTATCCTTTCCATCTGTGCCACGAGCGCACCTTGCAGTGGCTGCTGGAGCGGTATCAGCAGGTGCATTTCCGGGACTATATGGCCATACAAGTCAGTCCTTTCTGCGGAACAACGGCCTTTCCCGAACGTATGGGAGATTCCTTCCCCGACCTCCTGGCAAGCAAACGACTGGTGCAGGGGTACAACGTCAGCGGACCGCTCAAGCCGGACACCTGCATCGCCGTGGATCGTGATCTAACAGATTCAACGTGGCGTGGGCTCTTTCATAGCGCGCTGGTGGAGAATCGCCGATTCCAACGCGGTCTGTTCGACGGCACAGACATCACTGGGCGTCACAAAGCTGGCCATGCCGAGCAGACCTTGATGGTTCGTCTGAAGGATGTTTCGTTCGAGACGACTCCCTTTACGGTGGCTGGTATCCGTCAACTCAGCCGGCGACGGCTCATCGGCAGAGAAGCTGATCTCTTCGACTATGGCCTTGCCCTACTGAAAACCTCCGCCTCACTGGTGTATACAATAGAACTGGCGACGGCTGAACAGCTGGCCGTTGCGACTGACTCGCGCGCCCATTTCACATTACTCACTCGGCTAATAGAACGAATGGGCTTCACGATCGAGAATGGGTTGGTCGAACAAGGCATGTCTTAACCATTACACTCAGGTCTGCTAGAACCTCCGCCCATGCCTGCCCCATCAACGCCCCAAACAATTCCGGATGTCACTGAAGACATTGAGACCGGCAGTGGCAGCGGATTGGGGGAGAAGCCGGGATAACGGAATATTCGATCAGATCAGGGCAAATGACGCCGTGTAATTCTGCTTTGGGCCGATAGCTGATGCTGACTGCCGGTCGAGGCTCAACTGCTACAATTAATTCCGGTCGAGAAGTGCATTCGAAGACATCGTGAACTAGACTGGCCTACAGCCCGGTAGAGAAAAGCTTCCCACGCGCGTCCCATTGCATCTCTGGGAGAGTCAACTGATGAAATCGAGATCGCCAATGTCGCGAAAATTGGGGCGAGATTGCGAAGAGTAGAGAACCTAACTATCGTCTCGAGACTCGGTGGCGGGGGGACCAACATTACAACTCTCCGATTAATTCGCGGTCGAGATTTGAACTCGTGAATAGTTGGAACTAGACTGGCCAAGCCCCCCACAGAGAGTGCTCCCTCAAACCAGCCCCATCGCCTCTCTGGTACAGAAGATTTGGAGATTCGAGGGCGGCAATCTCGCGGAAATGTGGGCGATTTTTAGAAAGATAGAGAACCTAATAAACGCCTCGAGACTCGGTGGCGGAAGGGGCGAGATTTGAACTCGCGGATGGGTTACTCCATCTCCGGTTTTCAAGACCAAACCAAACCATATGCCTCCAATTCCTCAAACATACAGAAGGACGTGAAAACTCACAACAGGAGCGAGTCTTAAGCGGATTGGAAGGTTTGCATCTAGTTGCGTGGGGTGTGAGGGGAGGGAGGGGCAACGGTGACACTTATGGTTACACCTTTATTTCTAGCACCTACCCAGGAGAAGACCCCCCGGGCTCTTTGCTGCAGGCGGCCTGACCACCCTAGAGGACACCGACGACTAGCCATGTATTCACAGCGTTCCTGCTACCAGAGCGACCACCCCGGGTCTTCCCAAAACGATTCGCTCCCAAAAGGAACCCCCGCGTCCAAGGAACCCCGGCACCGTCCTTCGGTCCCTTGAAGCGGCGGGGCTAGGGGCGGAAGCGGCAAGTCTGCCGATTTGACAGCAGATGATGGCAATCCACTCATGGTGTGGCGGTGGTATCCTTAAAGGATAATCAACTGTCGGCCAGGTGAGCCGCGATGCTAGCAAGAGGACCACTCATGGATATTCAACATGAGGACATTAAGCGTTTCATTGTCGCCTCGCATAACTTGCTCAATCCCAGCGTGAAACTAGACGAGTTGACCACGATGGAACGAGGACTGATTCAACATTATGTGTCTATGATTGCCGCGAAATTTCCAGCGGTCACCCCCTAGCTGACTCGCACGCTTTACGGAAGTACATGCTTGCAACTCAGCGGCTACAGCGAACCGGTTTGGTTTGCGCTGGATGGTTTGGAAGCCCCGTTTAGTCCTGAAGCTATCTAACGCAGTCCGGTTAGCTCCCATTCATCTATAATTTTCCTGCCCCATTCGAAGCCGGCCTCGTAGCATTCATCAAAACTTGAATAAGGAAAATTGTCTTCGATGGCCTTTCCCCGGACGAACGGATCAATCAATTCACGACTATTGCCTTTTGGGAAAAAGATTTCTACTCGCCTTTTAAATAACCCTTTCCTTTCCGCGCTCTCACACGGCCATGAGTGCATTGTGATGCCTTTGTAATTAGTGTAGCCTCCCCCGTGTGATCTGATTTGGTCATTCACATCATCTCCTCCGTCGAAATGAATCCCCCCAGCAAGGAATGCGCCCAAGTAGAGTCTCATTGGAATCCGATGTTTGTCGTAGGCGACCGAGTTACGAAGTGAATCGATTCCGATTCTCATAGAATCAAAATGGATTCAGGTGCCTGCATCAATCGCGGCTGATCGAAAGGCCGTCACGGAAAGGATAGTCGTGTAGACGGAGCCTACCGGAAATGATAGAGAAGGCGATGCCTGTCGGCCAAATTTTTGGACAGATTCTCGCGAGTGAGATGAGGTAGGTGGCGTTCACACGTCGGATTGTGATTGGCTACTTCGATCATGTGCAGGGGCATGAAATCGTCCATCATCTGCGGCAGCTAAAGTTTAATCGGCTGCTCAACTCACGTTGCACAACTACAAGCGGCATGTGACGGCTTATTCGATATCCAGCCTCGGCTGGCCGAGTATCTAACCGAGTCGGGTGTTTTAGACTTCGGGTATGTCATGACCTATGCTGATATATTTTGCGTGGCCCACGAGCTGTTCGATATGACGGCCGTGGACATCAATCATCGTGAGAGGGTGTACCCCCCACCCGACAGAGAGCTTATTCAGCTCGAGAAGGAATTGATCCAGGGCCTTCCGAAGGACGTGGCTGAGGCTTACCGTCAAGACCAGCTTCGGCGAACGGAGTTTGAGAGCGAGGTAATTCTGCGTGTTCGGGCTGTTCGTGAACAACGAAAATAGAAGCGTATAGGAGTTATTTCCCCTTCGGCCGCTGATCCTCCTCAAACCTTATCGGCTCCAGCCAATCGGCTTAGCTATCCCACCGAAGCTCCGGGGATTTCGCCATCAATGATCAGCTTGCCGTAGTTAATACAGATGGCCTCGGCTTCGTCCTTACTCGCATATGCTTCGTCTTTGAAGAAATGAAGCGAGTGTTCTTGGTTGTGAATGGACCACGAAATGAAAAGGTTCAATCCCCACATGCCGCTCTCCACGAGCTGCTGCGGTGCAGGCCGAATGATGAATCCTTTGTAGGCCACTGCTCGGGTCATGTCGATTTACCTTGAGCACGTTAGTGAATAGAACGCCTACACCCAAGAATCAATCTGCCCCTTGGCGGCTTTCAATGCGGCTATTTCTGCAGCCAGCGAGGTCATGAAGTCCGCTTCCACACCCCCCTCTTTTGAATTCAATTTCGCCTTCAAGCCTTCCATAATGATCGAATACCGGCAGCCCCATCGTCCATCCGCTTGGCGGTGGGGAATCAGTGTGATCATGTATCCCGCATAGTAAAAGTCACGCAAAGGAGTGAACATGATTGAATGGATGGCTGGGGTCCTCGGTGAAGATGCCTCCCTTACTTGGCTTTTGTTAAGAGTTCCTTCAATTTGTTGTACCCAGGCGCGTCAGGATGGCAGTAATACTCGGTCAAGGATCCACTGCCGTTCCTGATGGAGATGCGAAAGCTTTTCCCATGAGCCTCGATCTTTACCGTCTCCGCGATGTTGATATAGAGGTCTGGATTCACCTGAACGATATTCTCCACCTGCGGTCCTCCATTTAAGAGTCACTCACCTCAACTTAAATGCTGGCCCAGCCTGCGTGAGTCTGCACCAAGGCCCGTGGATGGGCCCTCATGATGTCGAACATGTCTGTGTCCAAGCTTTGGATTGAGGCATAGCAGCACAGGGCGATCATTGGAAATGCCGCAATGAGCGTGGAGGCTTGGTGCTCATACCGCATAAAGGCCTGGCGTAATTCGATTGACGTAAATGGTCCCGGGCCGCCCACTACGCGAACACCCGCATAGCCACGCTGGTGAGCCTCGCCGGTAAGTCGGCCAGCCGATCCAGCGAATCATCCACATCGAAGGTGCCAACACCATACCAGTCCTCCGTAGATGAAATGTACAGCTGCTTCGTGGCTTGCAGCGCCGGACCGTCAAGGCCGTGATAGGACAATTCATCGAGAGCGACCGTGATGGTCAACGGTGGCGGAACAACCCAGACACAGAACTCATGACTGGCTAGACCTGCTTTGAGGAAGGATGCACTGAGGTGCAAAAACTCCATGAGCCGTCCATAAAATACACAGAGGTGCGATCCCAAGGGAATCTCATGAATGTTATGAATGCCACTGGCAGGCATGGGGCACCTCCTCCTTCTCGCAGGGTTCCTCTCTGCAAAAAGTAACAGGAACGAGTTAAGAAGGATCTTCGGCGGCTGCCAGCGGATCGGGAAAGGTCGCCTGACATTCCAGACATCGCAGTTGACCCGATTTGGACCCATCCCGCGAGCGAACCTCATCGACGGCACGACTGTGAGTACACGCGGTGCGCTCCTTCAGCGATGATGCCGGTTCAACGGACACTCTGCTTTGGGGTGGGGTCAGCATAGGCAGGACTCCTTTCTGACGTGCGTGTAATGGTTCGATACAAGCGGTTCCCGGCCCATTGCCAGAGGAGAGTGCAGAACATACGAGCCGGTCGCAGGCACGGATGTACTCGTGAAGTTCTTTGTGCAAGAGCAAGAAAAGCAAGGGAGACGCCGCATAGACCCCTGCGTGCTCACAAGGTGTCGGCGGTGGGCCTTCCAGGACCCGACGGCAGGTTGTGGGTTGGATTGTGTGGCGTGAAGGCTACGCGCTCTCGTTGGGGGTGTCAACAACCAGCTACAGGCTCTCGAGCTGAGGCCTCATTGCTGGTTTCATCGTTTTTGCGAATCAACTTTGATTCTCGTTTCCAACCTGACCGCAGCCTGCGCTTCACCAACACTTTGAGGCGCTGGAGCTCTTCAACCACGCGCTCGAGCTCGTCCAATTTGTTCATATCATCGTGGCACGAGGTGTCTGCGAGCCAGACGTGGAATAGGGCAAGGTTTGCGATCTGCTCCGGGTTTATCGGGTGTGCAAGGATAAAGGGATCGTTATTGATGAGTCCTCTGAGATGAGGGCAAAGACTTCCGAGTTCCGCGAGCTCACACGAACAGCCCACAATGAGCTCGTTCTCCGTGTATCGTGCGTTCACCTCAGCGGGAAAGTGCGAGGAAAACGCATCGACGCAGTATAGGGACAGTTCCCGTTCGTGCACAATTGCCGCTCGTTCGCTACTAGGCGGTCACTTATTACACGTGTTTATCAGGCCGTCTCTGAAGTGGATGACTTGTACATCACGATATAGCTCGCGCGCAAGAGAAAACGGGTAGGCATAGTCATAGAGCCTGAGACTTTGCTTAGGAACACGTATTGGCGCTGGATATGTGCTCACGCATATACATGCATATAAATACGTATGAACACGACACGCAGCATCCACTAGGAGAGTTGCTAGTTCAGAAGATACTCTTCCGAATGCATAACTAAAGACGTTCCTTTTGAAAATGCTTCCAGATTGACCGCCATTACGAGTGCAGAAGAGCGGCTCTCTCATGACCTTACGTGATGAAATTCGGCAGTTTATGGTTGTCTCGGAAAGCTTGCTCGACGATACGATCAAAGAAGCAGACCTGACCTACATCGAACACGAACTTCTACACTATTATGTATTTAAGGTAAGTCTGAAGTTTCCGACCCACCCAAAACTGACCCATTCTTCGATGCAAGATAATGCGGATGTCCCATCGCAATCATCCCTGACTGGGTCAGTGCTCAGGGGAGAGTGCCATATATGAGCAATCTTCATTCAAGCATAGTTACGATTCTACTGCCTTGTAGGTAACCACCGACCAGGAGGTCATTATGCACAACGCTATAGAATGGTTTCCCTTTAGAGCTGGAGCATTGCTTGGGGCTGCTGCTGTATTGCTGTTTGCGCCTCAATGGGGCACAGAGCTCCGTGCCACGTTTTGCAATTATGTCAATCGCGTGAAGGATGATTTTCGGGAGTGGGATGAAGAGATCTATGACATGGAAGAAGAGATCCTCGCGGATCCCGAACCGCCGACTAGGGAATTCGCAAAGCCAGGACAGGAGGCGGTGTCTCTGAGGAGATAAAAACAATGCTTGTGAGACCCATGAAACGCCTAGCCCGCTGGGCCTTAGAGCAAACCAGCTCGGGTTGAACTGGATCTGACCTGGCTGACGGTGAGCCACCGCAGCGGTTGTTAACGGTCTGGTAGCGTCGGCTCCTCCCCTCCGCTGGCGAGCGCCTACAATCTCGACGACGAGATTCCTTTCATAGACCGATCAGGGGATTAGCGGGTCTAAAGGGCGGAAGGGACGACCTGCCTTTGATGCCTTACACAAAGGGATTGTGCGCCGAGAATTTGATCTGGTGGCGGCGTGGTCGGTGGATCGTCTGGGTCGGAGCCTGCAGGATTTGGTGGCGTTGCTCAATGAACTTCACAGCAAACAGACGAATGTGTATCTGTACAAGCAAGGGATCGATACCACGACACCAGCTGGGAAGCTGCTCTTTCAAATGTTAGGCTTTGCCGAATTTGAACGCAGCATGATCGTCGAACGATTCAAGGCGGGGCTTCACAAAGCACGAGCGCGTGGGAAAACCTTGATAAACCGACTGGGAACGACCATGTAAGAGGGTTGCTTAACGAACGTAAGGCTCCGACTGCTGTCTTCAGGCAGACTGGAGCAATGAGACTACCATGACGTTCAATCAAAGTAATCAAAACGGCAACCCATCCGATAAGCGACGCTGGCCCAACCGAAGGGTGGTGTGGAGCTGGCGAGAGGAATCGAACCTCCAACCTGCGGTTTACAAAAGGCATCCCCCGACAATCCCTCACAACCGAAATCTGTACTGCAACCGCCCAATTCGCCTGAATCACCAATGGCCTAGCTCCTGACCGTCCGTTACATCCCGTTGCGCAGGATGTGACGGGAGTGAGGAACAACGGTGACACTTATGGTTACACTTTTGTTCGAGTAACTGCCCAGCAGAAGACCCCCCCGGCTTGTTCCCGGTTGGCGGATGCCACATGGAGTCCTCTACGCCTAGCCATGTATCCATCTCCGTCCACCATCAGCCCCCCCGGGCCTTTCCAAAATCAAACTATGCCAAAAGGGAACCCCCTCGAGAAAGTAAACCCTAGACTAACTCCTGCCTTAAGCAGGGAGTCTGTATGCTGATCATGATGCTGTGCACTCGGGCGGGGTTTGACCCATCTGGGGAGCATGACGCGATCAGCACTTCAATTGTGCTTCGAGTTTTTCGAGTCGTTCTGCCATATCGATCAGAATGCTCCAGAGGGCTTTCGTCGACGGCTCATTCAGCTCCTGAGCTGCAGGCAGTTCCTTCGCCAGGTTTCTCAGCAGCTCCGCATTGGAATGTTGCATGTGGCTCCCTGGGGTCAGCCGGGAAACCGATAATAGGTCAGACTTTCGGTCCGCCCACATTTCTCGCACTGGCCCTTATGGATGGCTGGACGAATCTGGCGAACGCCAGCCCAGTAAAACCGTATCTCATTTTCGTTCCGGGGGCTTAACAGCGAGAGCAGACCAGCACATCTCGAACAGTATTTAACCGTTGTCGTCATGATTGACGCTCCTTTCCCCCGTTCGTTCCATCGACCTGTCCCTAAGGAGCCCCAGACTAATGGACCTTGATCGAGCGTCGTACTAGGAAAATGACTAGGCGCTAATGTGAATGAGGGCGAGGAGATGGACTTGACCGTATGTTAATGGATCAGTAGTTGCGCTTGTGTTAACGCTGCCGCTTCTGCTTTCAGGCACGAAGGAAAGGTCCCGTCCGGGCATCCTGTCTTGGATGCAGACTCTGGGTTCCCAAATTCACTGATGGCATACTGACAGGTCCATTGCCCATCAGCAGTTTGAACGGGACTCAAAATGATTGTGCATCCTCTAAATTTATGTCGCGACATGTGGTTCCTTCAGATCCCGCAGCCCTATGTGCTCGGGTCATGTGTGTCGATGAGCTGTTACGCCGCACGCAGAGCGGCCGCTTCCGCCTCGGGAGAGGAAGAAAAGATCTGGTCTACGTACCCCTTTTGTGAGAGCCCTTGGGTATTGCCGGGTTTAATCACTAAAAAGTGACACCCCCAGCGTCCATCCTGTTGGCTCGGCGTCAACCGAATCAAGCGGCCCTTATAGGCCTGCTTCGATGTAGCACCCACTCGGACATAGACGAGCGCAACATCCGTCGCATCGCATTCCGCACATGCCCCGATGAAGGCAGGGATGTGAGGCGGGACCACCTCAGCACCCGAGCGCTGCCGCCAGCACTCTCGACAGATCCAGATCACATCTGGGGATGGTCTAGGAACACTCACGAGCTGTCTCCTGCTTCGCAGTCATCAATGCCATCAGCAAAGAGGGGAAAAGCCATGTACAGGAACGAATGAACTCTTGGATGGCTTACCAGGGAAAGAGAGACGACTCCTGGACGCCGCCATACGTCACCGCCTTCTCACAAGGTGTCGGCGGTGGGCCGTCCAGGACCCGACGGCAGGTTGTGTGGTGGAGAGGATTCGTTCAGGGTATGCCTTCCGTCCAAAGTTCGTCAAGACGGGAAGGTCGGGGACGGATTTACGACGAGGAGCTCATGAAACTCTCACATATAGGAGATGCTGCGGGTGGCCGGATCGAGTCTTACGTGGTGAGCCCCCCATGGAGGGCCTGATATAAGGCCTCCGGCGCGGTGTCTTTCGTCAGATAGGACGAGGCGCCTGCGGCTTGCATATCCTGAGCCACTGCGGCATTTGGATAAACCGAGAGCCCGATAATGACGACCTGAGGGAGCGTCTTCTTGATCCACCGTGTTGCCTCGATGCCATTCATTCTCGGCATACTCACATCCATCAAGATGACATCGGGCTGTAATTGTTGCGCCAGCACGCAGGCCAACTCTCCATTCTCCGCTTCGCCGACGACCATGAACTCACCAAAGCCATTAACTAGAATCCGCAACTCCTGGCGAATCAGACGATGGTTCTCCACCACGAGCACGCGAATAGGCTGAGATGCTGATGCCATCGTACTAACGGAGTCTGGTGTGCATTCCATAGCCATAGCTATCTGGACCGGACGGTGACATACCCACCTGCTTCATGAGGCGAGGCCGCTTCCGCCTGCTTCCGATGCTCAAGACGCTTCACAACTCTGCCTCGATAGTCCGCTCAACGTTCTTCTGAGGTGAAGGATGGCATGTCCCGCACACGGAATCTGGTCAAAAGTGAATCTTATTCAACGATTCAAGTGACTTTGGTGAGGTGGGAACTCTTATGTGACAATTGGCAGGCCAGGAAGCATGAGGACACTCGGCGCTGCTGAGGTGAAGGCCACGCGGCTACTCTCCTAGACGGTCCCGATTATCATCGAGCAGCACGGTCACTCGCGTAGCCATTTCACTCACAGCCTCCGCTTCCTCATCAGAGAGGTCTCCTAGTTCGAGCACTCTTTTACTGGCAAGAATATATTCTCGGACACTCGCCCGGTATTTAGCACAATAGGCCTCACGATGTTCTGATATGCTCTCCTAATTCAACTGCCATTGGGCATAAGTACTGTACCCTTTGACTGACGTGCTATAAGCGGCCCTGGGGTCAGGCGCCCGCGTCTCTTCCGCTCATGCCGGGATTCTGATGGGGCGCGAGAAACTCTTCCAGTGCGGGTGATTGCGGGTACGACGCCACACCAGCTCGAACTGTGTCGGCATCCAGTTGGAATGTATGCAGTTGAACGGCAAAACGATGGGCATGGTGCACGACTGAGCCGAATAGGTTCAGGGCCTTCCGGGTATCAAAGAGCCATGCCGATTCATTCAAACAAAACACCCCGTTCGCTCCCTTCAGGCTATCCGTTTCTGCATAGCCCCGAAATGATGACCAGGCCTCGAGCTCACGAGGATCGTCCCGGTGTGGCAATGACGTGATCACAAGCATAAAAGACATACCCGCTGCCTCCTGTCAGATCCCGGGATGGGGAAATGGTGCCATCAACCATCTGCTGGCACCGGCCATCGTTCAAAACGCGATCGTGGGCCCTACATCGACTTCCGTTGTGAAGACGGAAACACGCTTGCCCGGGTTTTCCAGCAGGATGGGAAGAATCACCCCGACCATCGACCTCTTCAGGTCTTCAAGAGAGCGCTCGTCCAGTACTTCCAGGGCAAACCCCAATTGTGAGGACACTCCGTCATGCCTCACGACAAACTCCTCACTGAACGCTCCATGATTGACGACATTGGCGAACCGCGTTCGAAGAAGGTCAGTGATCAGCTGAATCTTCCTGGGGTCCGTACTGGACGAATGGTAATCCATCGTTCCATCCTCAACCGGCTGCTCACCTCAGCTTCTGAAAAGTCCTCCTGTTCGATGGAGGTACGGTCGCTCAGCGTAATGCCATTCTCACGCACAAACGCGGTTGTCTCACTGAGGGTATAGAACTTGGCCGCCTTCACGCGATCGTTCGTCGTGGTGCCATCCGTCGCGATGAATCGCGTCCCTGGCGACTTCCGCCGCTTTGTGCCGGAGAAAATCACGAACCGTCGATATTTGTGGTTCCGTACCATGCGCATTACCATCCTCGTTCCCCCCTTCTGCAGGACCCTTCCGTTCGAGGTCTTAAGCGTGTTCTTCTGCGGGAACAGACGGCATTATCCCACCGCGGAGCCGGGAATCTTCCCATCAATGATCTGCTGGCCGTAGGCAAGGCAGTGGGTGCGGGCTTCCTCCTCGGTCGCATATTCGTCAATCGTATAGAAATGCCGAGTCCTCTCCTCATCGTTGGAGGACCACAAAATGAAGAGGTTCAATCCCCACTGGCCGGTATCCAGATGTCGAGGTGCAGGTTGAATCCCGTATCCGTGGTAGATCATGGTTTGTCTCATGTGCGCTTCGCTTTCTCGTGTGTGTGGAGGTGTCCTGTCCCAACGCGACCTACTTTCCCTTTGGAAGGATCCCTGTTTTTTCGAGTTCCTGAATCTTTCCCTCGAGTGCTTCCAGTACCAGCGCTTTAATGCTCTTCCCCTCCACGGCGGCAGCGATTTTGGCCCGCTTCATTAGGGCCCGCGGGATACCACGAAAAATCCAGGATCCGCCCTTCTCTTTGATATCGGTTGGCTTCGGCATAGGGGCGGCAGCATACCACGATTGCGACTATAATAAATATCACTAAAAATATAGTGATATAGGTGCATATCAGGATGGCCAACGGAGTGAGAGGTTAAGGGGTTTTGCAAAGATTGGGGAGGGGAGAGAGGGGGGTTGTTCTTATCTAATAGCTACAATATGGATACCTTTACGGTCATGGCTACCGCCACCATCACGATTGATTTCATATCAGACTCCGGTTTGGTGTGAAGAAATTCGTGTTGCCTCTAGGCAGTGTAAAGGGCCTCGAGAGGACGTGACACTAGAAAAGGGCATTGCGGGAAAAGACTAGTTAACGAGAGGCCTGACGAGTGCAAAGCTCATTGGAGGGTGACGGTGCGAGCCACGCGACCCGAGCCGAAGAACGAATGCGGCGATGAGTGCGCGGGAAAGGTGTTTCCCTTGAGGATCCGTCACAATGAAAGATGATACTCCATTCGATCCGAGCCGGGAGAAGCTGAAGGCGCAAACCTTGAAAATGGTGGGGAGAATCTATGGCATCTCTCGTGAGGACGCCGAATCGATCTATTGCCAGGTGATGCATGAACCACCCCCTCCGCAGCTCTCACGTGAATTGACCTTGAAGGGCGAAAGACCGACGACACCAGGGCTCTATTGGTATCGGCGACATGCGGCTGAAAAGCCCGTCATTGTGCAAATGTGGAAAGCTGAAGAACGGGACCTTGCGGGCGAGATATCTGGATCTCGAAATCAAATGTCGTGCACAGGAGGGTGAATGGGCCGGGCTCCTAGAGCCCACCCACTGAATGGTCCGCGTCGATGAACCCACTCTTGCCTCGAACAGCCATTACGCCGAAGAGAGGACATCATATGGAGCCCAAGCTGGAGGAGGAACTTCGGACGACCGTTCATAACCAAGTCGAAGCCTTGGTCGAGATCAAACGCCGAGCACAGAGTATCATTGATGGAAACAGCGATACTGTGACGGAAGCCGCCCACATTGTGTTCCTTGCCGATCACGCGATCGGCAACCGGAATACGGCCTGACCGCGCGGCTGGTTGTATTGCGCATACACATCTGGGTAATTGTTGCTTTACTAGTTGTGATGCTATTGCGTTAGAGGCTTGTCACCGTTCCCAAAACTGCTCTGCTGGAAGGAAGCCGACCAATGGGACAGACGGCTCAATATTGTGGGGAATGTCACGCGCTATTCAGCGTACTGCCTGTTGACAAGCAGAGTGAAAAGGAAAAGGACTTTTTGAAAGCGGGCAAGTTTCACGTTGATTACAAGAAAACCATCAGAACAGATACCGGGACTTGCGAAAAATGCGGTCAAATAAAGGTCGTGTGGTTTTATCCTCTCTGAATGACACAGTCCTGTACCCTATGCCTTGCCTCAGCATTGCTAGTAAACCCGTATGCCAGAGACCGCACCCTCCCAATTCATATAGAAAAGTTATGCGCTTCTCTCCCATTCCTGATGTATAAAGGCGGTTGAGGTGGAGTATGGATTTACGCTAACCGCCGCCAATGAAGGAGACGGCTAAATATTGCGCGGACTGCTGCATGGCGTTTGGGAAGGTACCTGTATCCCAGCGGACTGAAAAACAAAGGGAATTTGTGAAGGCTAGCGACTTGGCTGGCTCTCCGGTTGACTCTAAGAAATTAAGAACAGAGATGGGAATTTGCGAGGATTGTGGTCAGCAGAAGGTGGTTGTGTTTTACCTTCTGTGAATCAACCTACCCATGCTTCCCAGTAGTCACCCCCCCCGCCGCCTTAACGATTCGTCACCGCCTCGCGAATGGCTTCATACAGCTCTTCGACCGCCGCATCCTTCGCGACAAGCTGAACGGCACCGGCTTGTTTCATGGCCTCATGATTGTCCGTGGTCGTATTCACTGAAAACCCAATGACTATGGTGTCCGGATAGCCCTTCCTGATTTGGGCCGTGGCCTCAATGCCATTCATTTTCGGCATGTTGATGTCCATGAGGACGACGCGTGGACGGAGTTTTTCCACCAAGAAGATCGCTTCGAGGCCATTACGCGCTTCTCCCACGACCTCGAGGTCTGGGTACCCTTCCAATATTGAGCGAATTTCCTGCCGGACGAGGGCATGATCGTCGACGACTAAAATCTGTATCGCTTTTTCTTCCTTCACTGCCTTCTCCATACGAGCCCCATGCCTTCCGTGTCGTGGTTCGTCAGAGCGCGAATCCGCTTTTATTGTCACGAACGCAGAGCACGAACCACTAGGAAGAGCACTAAGAACTACGGTGCTTTGGTGGATTCCGGCACGTTGATTTCGTAAACCCGTCTCCCGTTGCGATTAGCTCTTGAGAATAGCTTTTCCCGCCGCAGGAGCATCGCAACGCGTCGCTACGACGGTGCTCTGTACCCTGGGGCGTCCCCTAGTGTATGTGGATTGCTCTCTAGGGTAGAACCACTGCGCTGCTTAATGGAGCGTCGACCTCAACGCCAGCGGAGGTGATGTATGCCCATCCTGATTGAGCGAATCCACACAGCCTTAGAACAATTGGGTACAGAGTGCCCCTTGGAAGAGGTCATGAACCTCTGTCCGGAGATCACATGGAACCAGCTTTTCCTCGCCATTGATTACCTGAGCCGGACTGGGCAAGTTCGTATACGCTTGGATGCAGACAGGACTTACTGGGTTCAGTCCTCCTCCTACCATCAGATGATCGAGGGCACCCATGACTCGCCTATTGATTCTCAGGAAGTCGAACACGCACTAAGCTTTTCTTAGGCTTGCTCAGAGCGTGAGCTTGGGGATTTTCCGAGTACCGGCTGGGGAGATGTCCACCATAACATCACAATCGAACAGCACAGTGGAAACATTGTGAACCGGTAATGGAAACGCTATCGAAGACACGATGGAAACATTGCGCTGTTCGGTAAGCTCCGTTCTTGAAAGAGGACGGAGCTTTCTTTTTTCTCGACGCGAATCAAGCAGCAACGCAGGATAAGCTTGCAGAAACTCGGACAACTGCTAGTATACCTTCCATCCCGCGACCCTTACCCTAATACAGGGTTTCACATCAACGCAGCATGTCGGCGGCCTCTGTATCTGACCGCCGTCTCTGCGGCCTGCATTTTACAGCATGAGCCACGACCACCTTACGGCTGGGAGACGAACAGATGGGCACTATCGTAAGAGAATTCTTCCTCCCTCTCGAGAAGCCGGAACGGACGAAAGGCCATAGCGAAACCCTCAGCGTGACCATCATCGAGGACCTCTCCCGCCTTCGTGAACTGAAGAAGGCCTGGACGGACATTTATGCGGCGGACCCCGATGCCACCGTCTTTGACTCCTGGGCTTGGATAAGTGGGTGGCTGGAAAGCACGCCTCGCAAGTGGGTGGTGCTCGGGGTGCAACGGCAGGCGCCACGGCAACGGGCTCATGCCACGCGCGCGGCGAATGGCTCGACCGACATCGCACGTGCACCCTATGTGGCATTCTTGGTCTTCTCGGCGCGGACGAAGGCATCACACACCATCTTGTCGATGGGGGGCTATCCGCATGCCGATCACACAGGATTTGTCTGCGTGCCTGACTATGCCGAGCAGGCCATTCCTGCATTGGCTGTCTTCCTACGAGAACAGGTAACTTGGGACACCCTGGAGTTGCTCAACGTCAATGAACCTGTCCCCCGGTTCGATCTGTTCTTAACCAGCCTCGAGACACAACGGATCAGCCTCCAAGAAGGGAGCGGCACGGCGTCGCCGTATATTCCGTTACCAGAGACGTGGGAGGAGTACTTTTATGCGGTACTTGGCAGCAGAACGCGCAAGAATTTAAAAAATTGCCTCAACCGCATACAACGTCTCAAGGGCTATCATGTGACCTCACTCCAGAGCGGCAATGCGGACGCTCAAACCGAGACGCTGTTGTCGCTCTGGCAATCGCGGTGGGGGCTCACAGACGAGAATCTCTATATGGGTTTTAAGCTTGAAGACGTGCTGACCATTAAGCGCTCCTTTCTCCGCTCCTGTTTCCATGCGAACCGGTTGTGGTTAAATATTTTATGGGACGGGGAGACCCCGATTGCCGCGGGTGCGGTGATATGCGACCCCGTAAAAAAACACTTTTGTATTCATAAGATTGCCGTGAACTATCAGTATGCGCACGTATCGCCGGGGAAGATCTGGTGCCTCCATGCGATTCGCTATGCGATCGAGCACGGCTATCGGATCTGTGATTTTGGAAGAGGAACGGAACAGTATAAATTTGCCCTGGGGTCGCACGAGCGAGTCGATCGCAATGTGGTCATGGTCCGCATGGGCCGAGTGAAGAAAATGCTCCTGAGGCTTCGAAGCCACTTGCAACTGCGGACCCGCCTAAAACGATTGAGGGGCCCATCGAGTACTCCGGCTGCTGCCAGCTGAGGGGTGGATGCCTCTGTAAGAGGTCACTCCCCCAGAAGATCGACAAGTTTCATGGCGTTCATTCCACTCTGGCCGGCGTTCCCAGATCCGCTTGCGATGGTAGGATTTGTGCCGAGGGCGAATTTATTTCCGCTTTGAAAAGCTTGCTCGCCTGAAAGCTCACCGCTCGGCGCGCCGAGATCGTCATCGTTTCCCTTGTTCGAGGATTCCGTCCCGGGCGAGCGTTCTTATTGCGGACTGCAAACCTTCCAAAGCCGGAGATGATGATCGGTTCACCGGCCTGAAGAGTGGTCTTGAGGAGGCTCAGAATCCATTCCAGCACCTCAGCGGCTTCGTCCTTTGAGATTCCCGCGTGCTGCTGAATGCGCATGGCAATATCCTTCTTGTGCATTCCCTATGGCTTCCCCTTGGGCAAAAGAGACTCTTCTTTTCGGTTGCTTGTTACAGTCCGCTATCGCGCGCCTTTTCCTGACTCAGGCGTGGCGTGAGGCGTGAGCTGTAACTTCGAGTTATCCGCAAGGAAGCTGACCAAGATCAGACCCACCAAGAGGACGAGCGCTGCCACGACAACCGCGACCCATTCGATCCGATTCCTCACCTGAGAGCCACAACGGGGGCAGTCTTTGGCGGTAAGCGAAAGTGACTTATGACATTTACGACATTCGCCGCGAGGCATAATCGCGCTGCCAGAATAGACAGTCAAGCAACTGAGGCAGTCGCCTTCGAGTCTCGACGTTGGTCTATTTTCCTTTCGGCAGCTGACCTTTCTTTTCTAAATCCTAAATCCAAGCTGCCCGCTTGCGCTATCCAACCGATTCGCCAGGAACTTGGCCATCAATGATCAGTTTGCCGTAGTCAATACACATGATCTCGGCCTCGTCCTTCGTCACATACGCCTCGTCTTTGGAAAAATGATGAGAGTGCTCTTTGTTCGCAGTGGACCATGAAATGAACAGGTTCAATCCCCACAGGCCGCTCTCCACGAGATGCTGAGGGGCAGGCCGAATGATGTAGCCTTTATAGGATACTGAACGGCTCATCTCCGTAGTCCTTGGAATCCGCTAGTATAGAGTGGCGTATTGTAGGAGAGTCATCACTTGAGGCGCAAGGAGCTGTCATTAGTCCCGAAGGTTATTGAGGGTATATGTAAGCCCATCAGACGTGGATTGGTTCGAGTTTCCCGAAGGCGTTGTAAGAGGGTAATGTACGCATATCTACCATACGAACAACTCCTAAAGTTCATTAGGCAGCCGAGAATGATAAAATGTGTGATGCACTCCTTAAAGCATTCCAAGGCCCGTTCTATGACCAACCAGAAAGGAAAGAGTTGCAGGAAGGTAAACCGCTACAATTCTTCTTTTGAGCCAAAGGCTTCACTCAAGCAACCTCCAGACACCGGGCGCATCCCGTGGTTGCCACTCACCCCCAGAATCGGCACGGACGCCTAGCGAGTCGGCTTATCTTTGAGCCTTGTCCGTACCCGCCTGTGTCACTGGAAGGGCGAGCATTTCCCAATCTCCATATAGGGCGTATCGGTCTCGTCGCCCATTATTTTCTTCTTCCCGCCAGTGGGTACACCCTCACCAACGTCGAGCATGCCTGGCGCATCATCCCCGGTCGGATCGGCTTGCACGATGTGCGGATTCACGAACTCCGACGCACTGCCGCATCCTGGTTGGCAATCGACGGCGCCAATCTTCCCGTGATTCAGCAGGTCCTGAATCATTCTAGCCTCACATGCACCCAGGTTTATGCCCGGCTCTCGATTGCATCGGTCCGTCAGGCGCTCGATCAACAAGCAGAACGGATCTTAGCCACCATCGCGCCGCCGAACCTCGCGCTCGAGGGGAAGACGCAGGAGTGGCCGGGATGATTAGTCAGGTCTGGGCAACAGGGCAATCTTGGTGAGGATTTTCCCACAGGAGTAGTCAATTCTATTGGCTTCTACCTGTCGTTTAACTATTTCACTCGATCCGGTATTTCCTTTGTCTTGGTGTTGATGTCGCCCAGTAGCTTCCATGCACTGTCTCGCGCCGCTTTGCCACATGGCGTCATTTGCAGTGCCACTAGCACTGTTTTAAGTCGTGTCTCCAATTCTATTTTTTCCAGTTCGAGGTCTTCGCGCAGCTTGATCACCTTTTCTTCGACTGTTGCAGAAGGTTGCACTTTGGTGAGCAAATTCTCTGTCTCAGTGATAACGAGTTGGTTCTCTTGCACATACCCAGGGAAAGCAGTTTCAAGATTCGTGGGAACAAACATGGGTTCTCCATCTGGACACGTACCTTCTCGGATGGTGTCCCCTTTGCAGGAAATCAATGGTAAGGATAGGAGAGTGATAATGGCGAGTAGGCGGTACATTCCTCTGTCAACATACGTCCCATGACCAGTGAGGACAACTGGGCCTTCTCCCTGAAATACGAAGGCGGTGGATCGAGCGCTTCAGGCGCAAGAGGATCGGTTCTGTGCGATAGTGAGTCCACCCGCTGCATTACCAGAGGCGCTGATTGAGGGAGCAGCGAAACCCATTGGTGTCCCATGATGGCATTATGGCTGGTTAGCAGGATCATTGGGTTTGGTCATGAGAGGCGCAACCTTGGAGAGGATCTCCACACAATAATATTCAATCATGAGGGCCTCGTCCTGCGTGAGCGGTCGATGCTGCGCAATGGCGGCAAGAATGTGTTCACAGGCGGCGGAGAAAGTTTTCACTTCTTTCGCAAGTTGCATTAACTGCCCTCCTATCTGGACCGTTTGATCGTATCCTTCTGAGGCGAACCTTGAGACCGATGGGAGTAGGGTTTGCACAAACCTCCATGGACTGATGAAGCATTGTTGCGTAGCACAGCCATGTCCGTAACTGGGCAAGTGCCTTGGCGAGAGGAAGCAATGTTAGTGGTGAAGGGCGGGCGAGGAGGTGGACCGAACGCTCCAAGCCCAGGCGGATCGGTTCTGAGCCATCATGGATCCACCAGCCCGCAATACCGGAGGTGCTGACGTGAGGCACACCTGACCCGTCGTCATAGTATGAGCGGCTTACGACTGCCTAGCAGGATTATTTGGTTTGGTCAGGTGAGGGGCAATCTTAGAGAGGACTTCCCCGCAGTAGTACTCGATCAAATGGGCTTCATCATGGGTAAGCGGTCGGTTCTGAGCAATAGTCGAGAGAATGTGTTCGCACGCTGAAGAGAATGTCTGGACTTCTTTTGCGAGCTCCATCAACGCTCCTTTCCCAGGCTTAAATGTGGCGGCATTCTGCCAGAAGCAGTGGTGGAGGCAATACCATCCGAAAGGAGGGGGGCTCTGAGCGGCTCGCGGCATGAGGAGGGGAGAACGCTGGGGCTATTTGTCAACGCCGACCCTTCTTCTTAGCAGCCTTACGCTTTGGTGTGCGCGGTTGACCGATAGCCGCGTCAGCC
This sequence comes from Nitrospira sp. BO4, assembly GCA_030144965.1. Classification (GTDB taxonomy): domain Bacteria; phylum Nitrospirota; class Nitrospiria; order Nitrospirales; family Nitrospiraceae; genus Nitrospira_D. The sequence goes on along the minus strand of JAMPUU010000025.1, from coordinate 14,311 downwards.
GCTGCTCCAGCGAGTTTGATGGGGTTAGCGGGATTCTTCCCACCACGTGTTCTAGGGAACGGCCTATCCACGCGCCTGTTGACGGTTTCCCTCAGGATACCACGCATTGGAAGAAACAGGGAATTAACAGGGAATAGTTTACGATGAGGGCATTTCGCATTTTGATGGGGAGGTGTCACACGGGGAGTTCAGATCGCCGCACACGAACCTCGACTTTGCCGTTGCAACCACTTCAGCAATTTTTTATAGTGAGTCGAACTACTCCCCGTTCGGAATAGGTTTTTGGATGACCCTGCCGCCGCTCCATCATAGATCGAGGTGCATTCCATGACGAAGCGCCTTCAGGAGGAGGGACCCTCAGGAGCCGACGGCCCGCCCGATGCCGAAAGCGAATCCCTTCTCAATCGCAGGAGCCTTCTGGCCGGAACGGCTGGCTTGGTGAGCATGATGCTCATGGGCTCGATGAAGTCGTCCGCCGAAGCGACCACGGAGGGGGTGCCGGAAGACCCCACGCGGGTGCCCGGTGCGGCGCCGGCTGCCTATGGGCAGCGATCGGTCTTCGAAAAAGCGGTCCGTATACCACGGTCCTGGTGGGCGTCGCTGACACCCCTGCAAGACTCACACGGAATCCTGACTCCTTCCGCCCTGCATTTCGAACGACACCACAACGGCGTGCCGACCATTCACCCAGCATACCACCGGCTCCTCATTCACGGCATGGTGGACCAGCCATGGACCTTCACGGTAGACGATTTAAAGCGGTTTCCCGTTGTCTCGCGGTTGGCCTTCATCGAATGCTCGGGCAATTCGGCGATCGAATGGCGCGGACCCACGGGACAGACCGCGCAGGAAACCCACGGCCTGACGAGCACGAGTGAATGGACCGGCGTAGCCTTGAAGACCCTGCTGCGAGAAGTCGGGATACATCCTGACGCATCCTGGATGTTGGCGGAAGGCGGCGATGCGGCGGCCATGACTCGTAGCCTTCCGCTGGCTTCCATCCTAGAGGAGGCGATCCTCTGCTATGCACAAAACGGTGAGCCGCTCCGCCCGGAACAGGGCTTTCCGCTCCGCCTGCTCATCCCCGGTTGGGAAGGCAACACCTGCATCAAATGGTTGCGGCGGCTGAAACTTGGCACGGCGCCCTTCATGACCCGCGAAGAAACATCGCAATATACGGACCTGATGCCGGACGGCACGGCTCGCCAATTCACCATGGTCATGGAGGCGAAATCGGTCATCACGACACCGTCGGGCGGAGAACGTATCCAGCCCGGCTTTCTGGAGATCCGCGGCTTGGCTTGGAGCGGCAGGGGCCGCATTGCGCTGGTTGAGGTAAGCACGGACGGAGGACGATCCTGGCAGCAGGCAGCCTTACAAGATCCGATCCTGCCCAAGTGCCATACCAGGTTTCACTTGCCCTGGCGGTGGAATGGAGAGGACGTGATTCTGCAGAGCCGCTGCCTGGACGACACGGGGTACCGGCAGCCGGCTCGCGCGACATTGGTGGCGGTGCGTGGACAGAACTCCGTCTACCATTACAATGCGATCCAGAGCTGGCACATTGCCGCAGACGGGCAGGTGAGCAATGTCCATGCGTAACGTCCTTACGGTGGGGCTCACCACGATCCTGGGTGCAGGATTCCTGTGGGCCGGCTGCGCGGCCGACCGACCGGAACGGTCTCACGGCTATGGATTGGGACGGCCCGCCACAGAGCAGGAAGTCCAGGCATGGAACATCGATGTGGCGCCGACCGGCGAGGGATTGCCTGCCGGCCAAGGGACCGCCAAACAAGGAGCAGCCCTCTTTGCTGCACGTTGCGCGACTTGTCATGGACCGACGGGGCAGGAGGGGCCGATGGATCGTTTGGTCGGCGGCGCTGGCACGTTGGCGAGTCCGCACCCGATCAAAACTATCGGCAGTTACTGGCCCTATGCAACGACGCTGTATGATTACGTGCATCGCGCCATGCCATTTCCCGCTCCACAAAGTCTCTCGCCGGACGAAGTCTATTCGATCGTGGCCTGGTTGCTGTACCAGAACGGCATTATTGCAGAGACCACCGTGCTCGATGCCCACTCACTGCCCGGCATTCCTATGCCGAACCGCCACGGTTTCCTCCTGGATCCCCGGCCGGACGTACCCAACCCCTCACCCTGATCGTTCGCTTCCTCTTGGAGAGCAGAAGGAAGTGTGGGGTGCACGTGACGTATGCTGGGGATGAGCAGGACGCTATCAGGATGGCGCGATGGGCCCCCGTAACCATTGTCGCACTACTCGCTACACTGGTGCTTATCTTTGCGTTTCAGGCCGACAATATCAGCGGCAAGGCGTTGCATGTGGCATTGATTGCCCTGCCGTTACTCTTGCAGGTGTATTTTAATGCCTCCCTGACCTACGGACTCATGAAATGGCTGAAGGTGCCCTATGCGGTGGCCGCACCCGGTGCCCTGATCGGAGCCAGCAATTTCTTTGAGCTCGCGGTCGCCACTGCAATCGCGCTTTTTGGTGCGGAATCCGGTGCCGCCCTCGTCACCGTGGTCAGAGTCTTGGTTGAGGTGCCTGTGATGACACCGTGACAGTAGCCATCGCAAAACAGGCCGGCACAAATGCCGTAACTATCGCGGCCGACGTGATCCGAAAAGTCGACGAGATGAGAGGCCTGACGATTCCGTCGGACGTGCGTGTGACCGTCACCCGCGACTATGGAGAAACGGCCCAAGAAAAGGCCAACGAACTCCTATGGCATTTACTGATCGCCGTCGTCCCGGTGGTTTGGTAGAAAGCTACAGGACGGAAACTCCGTGTGTGATGGTTCCGAGGGGGAACCAGGAGCTCGCTGAGGTCTCCAATGGAAAGTCGATGGAATGAAGCCAGTGCAGCAGGCCTCTAAGTCTGTGATCGGCACATTACGCCGTCACGTTCCAGGGCATTGAGGTCGGCTTTACCGAGGTGATGCGGTCGACGCCCCCTGCCTGGTCCTCTTGAATTTGCCAATGTGCTGGTGGCAAAATAATCTTCTCTAAACTTCATTTAAACTAAGACAATCCACTTAGTGGATGCCTTATGGCACGGCCGCGACCACCATTCAATCCGAAGGCATTCCTCACCAAGATCGGCAGCGGCAAAACGAGTCTCACCTTCCCCAAGAAAGGGGTCATCTTTTCACAAGGGGACGGGTCGGATGCTGTCTTCTATCTCCAGACCGGCAAAGTGAAGCTGACCGTGGTCTCGCAACAGGGCAAAGAAGCCATCATCTCGATTTTGGAACCGGGGGCCTTTTTTGGAGAATCCTGCCTCGCTGGACAGACGGTTCGCACGGCCACCGCGGCTGCCCTGGAAGACTCTAGTCTGGTGCGCATCGACAAAGCCGCCATGATCCGTGTGCTACACGAGGAACCGTCGTTCGCCGAGATGTTCATTGCCTATCTGGTGGCAAACAATATTCGCGTCCAAGAGGACTTGGTGGATCAACTCTTCAATTCCAGCGAGAAGCGGCTCGCGCGAGTGCTGCCGTTGTTGGCCCACTTCGGAAAAGAAGGCAAGCCCGAGGTGGTCATTCCGAAGATTAGTCAGGAAACGCTCGCGGAGATGATCGGCACCACCCGCTCTCGCGTCAGTGTCTTCATGAATAAGTTCCGCAAGCTGGGCTACATTAACTACAATGAAGTGTTGCACGTTCACAGCTCCCTCCTCAATGTCGTCCTCCACGATTAATTCGGACTCCGTGTCCATGTGATGACCCTACCGTCATCTCATGATGATCTGAGCCATCACACATCTTCCCTTTGTGTTGCTGATTCGCTGTTCTGGAGGTCCTGGTCGTCTCTTCGCCGGGACTCTTCATCAGCGGGTTCCGTACTTCTCATCGATGCTGATTTTCACGTCGAAACACGGTCCATCGGCCTCGAATCATCAAATGCTGTTAGGTGAGCAAATTTGACCAGACTGCTACTGGTACACCCCTCTAATGTTGGGCCTTTGCGTACTCCGTAAAGCCCGCTGTGATCGGCGAGAAAGATGGTACCCCATGCTGCCGCGTTACATAAGCGGTTTTCCTTTGAACAGGTCAATCTGCCCTATTTTGCCCTCATTCAGTTATCTTGCAAACCCCATAAGTGTGGCATTCCGACTCATCAGAAGATCCACAGATCCGCAGACGAGGGCATAATGGATGGTCTTCACAAGTTTCCGCGGCTTGACCATGCGATCGGTCAAATACAAGAGCATTGCCTCGGCCGAAGCCAAAACCCCGAAGAAGAAGCCTCAGCGGCTGTGGCCATGTTCGGGAGACTGGTATCAGTTCTGTTTCCCGTCCTGGGACAAGCGGGCAGTTTGGCCCTTTTCCGTCGAAGCCTTCATCTGACGGACCAGGCGTTCCCCTGCTACCAAGAGATGCGAATTGTAGAAGAGGGCGCTCTTCTCAACACGGTGGAATCCTATTTACGGCGCCATCCACAGATCGCGCGTGACGCTGCCACCGCCTTGTTGAAGAATTTCGTGGAGCTATTGGCGACGTTTGTCGGTGAAGGTTTAACGCGTCAATTATTGCAGGACGCGTGGCCCGCCATCGTGTCCGTTAAGCCAGAGGAGACCCCACAATGACCGAAAAGGTGTCCATCGTCCAACTCGATACCGGCGTTCCCGGGCTCAACGAAGTCCTGGGAGGCGGGTTGCCCGAGTATTCCTTTAATCTGCTGGCGGGGGGACCCGGCGCCGGCAAAACGACCTTGGTCCACCAAATCGCGTTTTCCCTCGCCACTCCCCAACGTCCGGCCTTATATGTGACGGTCCTCGGCGAGCCTCCACTCAAACTCCTGCGCTACCAGCAACAATTTGCGTTCTTCGATGCCGGTAAGGTCAATTCCTGCATCCGCTTCGTGTCGATTGCGCACGAGGTTTTGGAAGCCGGACTCGGTAAGGTGTTGGAGCGGATCGTGGCGGAGGTCGAAGCCACGAATCCGAGTCTGGTGATCGTGGATTCGTTCCGCTCGGTAATCCGAGCCTCACAGGGTCCGGAAGAGAGCGGCGAATTGACCCTCCAAGCCTTTGTGCAGCGCCTTGCGTTACAGCTCACGAGTTGGCAGGCGACGACCTTTCTTGTCGGCGAATACCAGGACTCCGAGAAGGAAGACAATCCCATCTTTACCGTGGCCGACGGCATCCTGTGGCTCTCCCAGAGTATTCAGCGGAGTTCGATCGTGCGCAAACTCCAAGTCGTCAAGATGCGCGGCCAAGCCCCGCTTCCAGGCTTACAAACGTTTCGCATCACCGGAAAAGGCGTTCAGGTGTTCCCTCGGCTGCCGATTCCGGAGGAAATCAGCGCGTTGGAACGGCAGAAAATCAAATTCTCTTCCAAGCCGGTCGAGCGGTTGTCGACTGGTGTGCTGGGGCTCGACGGCATGATGGACGGCGGCATCCCGGCCGGCTCCTCCCTGCTGGTCGCGGGTCCATCGGGTTCCGGCAAAACGATCCTCTCAGTGCAATTTCTTCTCGACGGCGTCACGCAGGGTCAGCCCGGACTCCTTGCAGTATTCGAGAAGCGCCCTTCTGACTATCTGAAGACAAACCCGCTCGGCATGAAAATCGCTCAGCATCTCGAGGACGGCTTGCTCCATGTCATGTACCTCCGTCCTTTGGACCTGTCGCTCGACGAAACTCTGGAAGCAGTGCGGACGGTGGTCGTGGCCCATGGAGTGAAACGGGTAGTGATTGACTCTCTCTCCGGTCTGGAGCTGGCGCTCGCACCGGCCTTTCGCGAGGACTTCCGTGAAACGCTCCACCGGATGGTTGCGATGCTCACAGCCATGGGCATCACGTTGTTCTTGACGGTGGAAGTTGTGGACTCCTACATTGATCTCCGGTTCAGCCCCCATGGCACAGCCTTTCTCACCGACGGCATTATTCTCCAACGCTATGTCGAGTTGGACGGCCAATTAAAGCGGCTTATGACCGTGGTAAAGCTGCGCGGGAGCCAGCACAGCAAGGAACTCAGGTTGTACGACATTACAACGCAGGGCCTAACAGTTGGGACAGGACTCAGGGATTATGAAGGACTGATGACTGGCACACCCAGGCGGTTGGTCCCTGCCGATCCCCAGCGACCTGAGCCCACGGAGGGAACCCCATGACGAGCGAGGACACACAGATGGTGGCAAGCGATCGCCTGCGCGACGCGAACGAGCACCTCACAATTACGGCGCTCCAGGCCGAGGAACGCGCCGAGGAGTTGGCGCAACGCTATCAGGTTCAAAACAGCATCTTGCTGATCAAGCAGAGCGCGTTGCGCGAGCTGGCTTCCCAATTGACCGTCTCCGAGCAGCGAGAACGGAAGCGGCTGGCTGCGGAGCTCCACGACTATCTCGCCCAAATGCTCGTCTTGGGACGGATGAAAATTGGACACGCGCGCCGCCACATGCTGCCAGCCGATCTTCTCAAGGCGCCGGTGATCCACGACCTCGACGACATCTTGAGCAAGGCGCTGGACTATACCCGCACGCTGATGGCGGAACTGAGTCCCTCGGTGCTGCATGATTTGGGGTTGCCGGCGGCGCTCAAGTGGCTGGCGGGACAAATGCACTCGCACAATCTGACGGTCGAGGTGCAGTGCTCGCAACAGACGGTGGCCTTGCCGGAAGATCAAGCCATCCTTCTCTTTCAGTCGATTCGCGAGCTGTTGATCAACGTCGGGAAGCACGCCAAAACGTCCCAGGCCACGGTATCCCTCATGATCGAGGGGGGCGATCATCTGCGGATCACCGTGCAAGACCGCGGTTGCGGCTTCGAGCTGGGCGCACCGCCGGGGACGGCAGCGGATGAACACTTCGGCATGCTGAGCGTGAACGAACGGATGGACGCCATGGGCGGATGGCTGACCGTGGACAGCGCGGTTGGCCGGGGGACGACCATTACACTTGGATTACCACTGAAAGAACCCCTCGACTCCACGCCACACACCCGGGTCGCCTGTGCGCCGGCAGGCGTCGAGCCGCGCGTGACACCAACCAGGACGGCAACCGGCGTACGCAGCGTGCTTCTCGCTGAGGATCATGCGCTGGTTCGTCAAGGTTTGCGGGCCATCTTAGACGGGTGCCCAGATATTTGTATCGTCGGTGAGGCCGGGAACGGGCGCGAAGCCGTGGAGATGGCTAGCGACTTAAAGCCGGATGTCGTGCTCATGGACATCAATATGCCGGGGATGGATGGGATTCAAGCCACACAACAAATCTTAGCCTTCCGCCCGACCACCGTCGTCGTGGGACTCTCCGTCAATCATGTCACGCACACCATTCAGGCCATGATGGACGCGGGGGCTTCCCATTGTCTGTCAAAAGACGTCACGGCCGAACTGTTGCACGATGTGCTCACGAGTGCATCCCCGCGATCCAACGCTGACAGCTCAACGCAGGTTGAGTTGCCTTCAGCTAATCCGGGAGTAAGCGACACACTCAATTCCGGCGAGGAGCGCTGACGCCTCACACGATGGCACCATCGGCTCGTCTGTGAACCTAGGACCGCTTCAAGACAACAGGTGGAACTAGGGAGGTTGCAGAGGTCAGAAGTTTGAAGCTAGCCGTGTTCAGTCGGAGCCAAACATTAAATCGCACTGGTTAGAACTACACGTGCTGGTTCGGTCTGTCCAATCGGAATAGCCTCTCTCAAACGGTGGATTGGTCGGGATTGTCGCTGGACCGTTGGTGGTCGCACTCGGGATCACATTGGTCGAAACCTACAGAACGGAAACGCCATACATGATGGTACCGACAGGGAATCAGGAGCGCGCTGAGGTCTCCGATGGAAAGTCGATGGAATGAAGCCAGCGCAGGAGCTTTGTACTCGTGAGAGCGCGGCGGGCCTGCACCTCGGCATGGAAAATGACCCGTGCATTGATCCAGAAATTCGGTCGGGATAACGGGTTGTTTCTGGCGAGCGGGTTGGCCTTCAGCCTGCTGCTATATGTAATCCCGCTTGCTCTCCTCATGATTTCCATTCTGGGATACACGGTGCTGGAGTCCGAGCAAGCCATGGAAGAAGTACAATCCGTCATTCGACAATTTCTTCCCCGGTCGGAACAGGTCTTTGTGGAACAAGTGGGTGCGATCATCGCTGACCGGGGACTGCTGGGGATCGTGGGATTTAGCTCGTTTCTGCTGTTCAGCACGATGGTCTTTGGTTCGATTCGGCATGTGCTCAATATCGTGTTCCAAGCCGGCCCCGCCCGGAGTTTCCTACGAGGGACGGCCCACGATCTATTGATGATGGCCTTCTGCGTCGCTCTGCTGATTGTGGCGATCGGCCTCGCGTCCGTGGAGACCATCATCGGCAATCTCGGTGAGCATGTCCCCTGGGCGGGGGCTCTGTGGGGGGAGGGCATGCAAGTGCTCCATCAGGTCATGGTGGTTATATTCGGCGGGAGTTTGGTCCTAGGGCTCTATCGATTCTCTCCAGTCACGACGTTGAAGCTCGGTTCTCTGGGGGTGGGCGCCGGCGTCGCGGTCATCCTGTTCGGTTTGGCCAAGCATGGGTTTGCCTGGTACGTGTATTTCGCCCAAGCTGGCCTTGTTCTCTACGGGGCGTTGGGCGCCTTTCTCTTTTTCTTCGTATGGCTCTATTACGTGTCCGTGGTGTTTATCGTGGGCGCGGAAGCGGGCTGGGTCTTTGAACATCGGGGGCGGCTCGATCAGCCGGCGACAGCGGAACGCTGATGCCTTCGACCGCGATACACGCATGAGGAGGAAGATCAGATGTCGCTGCGAGGGCAGTCGGCACTGAACAGACTTCATCGACTCGACGGCTATTTCCCGATTAGAGATTATGGCATGATCGCAGACGGAGCCACGGCGGCTTGGCTGTGGCTCCATGCGGACACGCTTAAGGGCTGGCGGAGTTGGATGAGCCATCTGGATTATTGCAGCCCTCAGGAGGCGCGGGTCCGCCGTTCCACCATCACCATAAACTGTCGACGCCATTGTTCGCCGCACCGACGTCATCCTTGCCCGAGCAGATTGGGGGAGCCGCAACTGGTACCGCTACGCGTGGGAACGCGATGCCGCCTTTTCCGTCTATGCCCTCCATCGCATCAGCTTCTCGCACGACGCAGCGGAATTCCTACTCTGAGTGCTAGCGCACGATAAGCACGATGTCTACAGGGAAATCCTGGACTGTGCTTATCAATGGGCTGCGCAGCACAATCCTGTCGCACGTGAGTGGAGAAGGCGAATGGGCGCTGGCGCCGTACAGCATTTCCGGCTTGTGTAGGAGAATGATGGAATGAAAATCGGGCAGTCACAAGAACCCGTTGAACCTTCTTCTTGGCACCTGCTCGCGGTGAGCGAGGTCGCCCGCCTGTTAGGCGTCAATCCCGAAGAGGGGTTGAGTTCAGATGCAGTTGTGCAACGAGCGGCTGAGTATGGGCCCAATGAATTGCCCGAAGCTTCCCCCCCGTCACTTGTGAAGCTGTTTCTCTCCCAGTTCACCAGCCTTATCGTCTGGGTGCTGGTCGGCGCGGCGGTCGTCTCCGGTCTCTTGGAAGACTGGCTCGATGCAGCGGCCATACTAACTATCGTGCTCCTCAACGGCCTGCTCGCTTTTATGCAGGAAGCTCGGGCCGGGCGATCCTTGGCGGCATTGCGGAAGATGTCTGTGGCGACGTCGCGAGTGTTCCGAAGCGGCGTCATTCGCTCCATTCCCGCACGTGAATTGGTCCCTGGCGATCTGATTCTTCTGGAAGCGGGTGATCGCATTCCCGCCGATGCCCGGCTGAGTTACACGACGAATTTTCAGGCGCAAGAAGCGTCTCTGACTGGCGAATCCACGCCGGTTCAGAAAGACGTGGAATTCCTTCAAAGAGCCGACCTCCCTCTGGCCGATCGGGCCAACATGGTCTTCATGGGCACCATCGCGGTCTCAGGCAAGGCACGAGCGCTGATCGTGGCTACTGCCTTGGGTACAGAACTAGGTAAGATTGCCACAATGATTCAAAAAGCCACGGAAGCTGAGAGGGTGGAAACTCCCTTGCAGCGTCGGCTTGAACAATTCGGCTATACGCTGTTGTGGCTGGCTCTGGGTGTTGTGACTGTGGTGTTTGTGTTGGGGTATTTGCGTGGCGAGCCATTGATGACGATGTTCTTGACCTCGGTCAGTTTGGCCGTGGCAGCCGTTCCCGAAGGCCTCCCCGCAGTGGTGACGATCACACTGGCGTTGGGCGTCACTCGCATGGTGAAGCGGCACGCGCTGATCCGCAAGCTGCCTGCGGTGGAAACGCTGGGATCCGCCACTGTCATCTGCTCCGACAAGACCGGCACGCTCACGAAGAACGAAATGACAGTGACGAGATTATTGTCCGGAGACCGGGTGTTCGATGTGACGGGTGAAGGGTATGAGCCGGTGGGCGAAATTCGAGAAAGCAGGTCTGAGGCGAAAATTCTGAGTTCTGAGTTGCACGGAAGTACTCCTCGTCCTGATAACTCAGAACTCAACACCCAGAACTCAGCACCAAGACAATATCCCGCCTTGTGCGAACTCCTGGCTGCAGCAGTACTCTGCAATGGTGCCACATTGCGGCAGGAGCAGGGTACGTGGAAAATTCTTGGCGATCCGACGGAAGGCGCGCTGTTGGTCGCGGCGGCTAAGGGGGCGCTTACGATTGAGAAGCTGGATCCGGTCTACCGCTTTCTCGGAGAGGTGCCGTTCGATCCGGATCGTAAGATGATGACGATCGTACGGCAAGCACCGGATGGCCCAGTCGCTTACGTCAAAGGCGCGCCGGATGTGTTGCTACGGCACTGTACGCATCGGTTAGCCATGGACGGCACGACCGGTCCCCTCACGGAATCGATTCGCGCCACCATCCTCGAAGCGAATGCATCCTTTGCGCATCAGGCGTTGCGCGTGCTAGCGATGGCCCGGCGACAGTTGGATCGCGAGCCCGATGCCTATCGGGCGCAGGACTTGGAGGACCGGCTGGTTTTTCTTGGGCTTGCGGCCATGAAAGATCCGCTGCGGCCTGAGGCAAAAGTCGCCGTCCAGGCCTGCCACGATGCCGGCATTCGGACAGTGATGATTACCGGAGATCACAAGGATACGGCCGTGGCGATTGCAGAAGAACTCAGCGGGGAGAAGGAACCGATCCGGTCATTATCCGGAATGGAACTCGATCAGCTGTCCCAGGATGAACTGGTTCGGACCGTGGAACAGGTGGCGGTCTATGCAAGGGTCTCGGCGGAACATAAGTTACGGATTGTCCAGGCCTGGAAGGCGCGAGGCGCGATCGTGGCCATGACGGGCGACGGCGTGAACGACGCGCCGGCAGTCAAAGCGGCAGACATCGGCGTGGCTATGGGGATAACCGGCACCGATGTGACGAAGGAAGCCGCCGACATGGTGGTGACCGACGACAACTTCGCCTCCATTGCAGCGGCGGTGGAGGAAGGCCGAGGGGTCTTCGACAATATTCGGAAGACCGTTCATTTTCTCCTCTCGTGCAATGTCAGCGAAGTGTTGGTCATGCTGTTTGCGACGCTGCTGGGTCTGCCCCTGCCGCTCTTGCCGATCCAAATTCTTTGGATGAATCTCGTGACGGACGGCATTCCGGCCTTGGCGTTGGCGGTCGATCGCAAGGCACCGGACCTGATGAAGCGTCGGCCCCGCCAGCCGGATGCCTGGCTGCTGGACGGCAGACGATTGTTAGCCATCGCTGGAGAGGGAGTGGTGCTCGGAGTGATCGCGTTAGGCGCCTTTAGCTACAGCCTGTTCGAATTGCATCAAACGCTTGATCAGGCGAGGACGGTGGCCTTCACTGTGTTGGTAGTGACGCAGCTGGTGCACGCCTTCAACTGCCGAAGTGAACGATTGTCGCTCTTTCAGGTTGGCGTGCAGACCAATCGTCCCCTCCTCTTAGCCTTTGCCCTCTCTCTCGCGATTCAGGTCGCCGTTCTTATCGTCCCAGCTGCCGCGCCGATATTCAAAATCGCCCCGTTGCCCATGGAAGACTGGGCGCTGATGGGAGCCATGGGTGTGCTGCCGCTCGTGATTATGGAATTGGTCAAGGTGCTACGACGACGATGAATGGGTTAGCGATCAATAGCGGAAGCTTCTCCCAGGAGTTCAAGGTTGCCGAATTCGACGGATCCCGAAGACCACTGCCTGCTTTATCTTGACTAGTCGCTATGAAGGGTTCGTAGAAGAAATCGGACCTGCAGCTGCAGCGGGTTTCAGGGCGTTTGGTGGGTGGCGGGCCGGTCGAATAGCGAGTCACCTCTTATAGGAAGATGTTCTCTGTGCGGAAAAGCAGATGGCCGATACCATCCTAGGCCGTGGTGCGAATCCAGGAGCCGAAATGGTTTATCCGAGAGACGTTCTCCCATCGAAGTGGTGATGGTCATCGGCATCCGCATCGTTCTTGGTCTTGTGGGTTGTACCGACTTTGTGCTCAGGAGGGCTATAGAGACTATAGAGCTTGAGGTCTTCCGATCTGATCATTCGGTTTCACATTCATGACAACCAGCTGACAATGCTTGGTGGTGAAAAGGACTTGGCGATAGTTCTTAATTTCTTGAGTGTGGCCTCTTCGATCTGGACAATATAGCCTTTCATAAGAACTCCTTACTATGCATGTGAGCGGTTTAGGGCATCGATTCGATCTTCATAGCGCACCCTTTAAAGAAGGGCAACAAGCACCAGGCACCATCGTGAATTGAACCCTCACCATCATGACTCGTGAGGCGGGTGATCAGTCCGCTGGAGCATGGATCCCTGGGCGACTCGAGTGAGACGGGTTCGGTTGGAGGCTCAGACCCTCAAGAGACTGGCCAAGGCTTCGGCATGCTCTTCTTCTTGCGCCAGAATCCGCTCCAAGATCTTTCGTGTCGTCGGATCATCAACGCCGACACACGCGATCAGGCCGCGATAGCTGTCGATCGCGCCCCGTTCGGCCAGCAGATCCGCCGTGAGTAGTTCCACCAACGAATCCCCTGGAACATGTTCTGACTGGCTCCGGTTCAGCAGCCGTTCAAGGGATAGATCCGGTTCGCTCCCCAGCTGAACAATGCGCTCCGCCAATTGATCGGCATGAGCTTGTTCCTCAGCCACATGCTGGAGGAATTTTGCCTTCACGTGTCGAGAATGAAACCCGGTGGTCATGAAGTAATGCCGCTTGTAGCGGAGGATGGAGATAATTTCCGTGGCCAGCGCTTCGTTCAGCAGGCCGGTCACTCTCTCCACGTCGGCTTTGCCTCTCAGGGTCATGGCGCTGCCTTCAACCCCTTCGCGCCGTACAAACGGCCATGACTGGATTGTGTTTGTCCTTGGCAGCATCCACACCTTCTCCATTGTGAAGAAGCATACTGCAGTGACCGGCTGCCGTCTGTGCACAATTGCTCAGTAGAGATCACCGATGGCGTCGTCCTGCCGATTCTCAATCTAAACGGTGTCAAAGGACGCTGACATACCACGGATCATGCGGACGGTTGGAGCAACCGGCCAATCTGAAGGGTGGGGGCCCATACGATGGCCCTTGAGGCTGTACAGAACTTGATAGATGATGATCCCTATAGCACCTTCGGGTCATTAGATGGAGGACCGCGGGTGGATAGCATCGTGCAGGTGAACCAGGATCTTTACCTGAATATCGCGCAGGCGGCCAAATCGACGCGCATGGCAAAAGCTTTCGCATCTCGATCCTAACAGCACGGGAGGTCTCACCGAGTATTATTGCCACCCGGAAGCACCTGGTTATAACAAGCTGAAAGAAGTCATCATGAAAGCCAAATGAGCGGCGGCCATCACCGCTTCGAGCTCCTCGACCCTCCGCCGAAAATCGTCATGAAACGACAGAAGGGCATGAAGATCACATGTCCGACTTCATGAAAGGAAAGGTTGGTTAGTATGGCAGAACGTCAGCGAGAAGAGACCGTTCTTCACCACGACATTCTCCGGTCATTTAAGGACCAGGATGGCGAGTGACGGAACGGTACCTTGTTCGGTCTAATGATCCAGAGGTGCTAATCACTGTGGCCCGTGAGGGCAAAGACTGGATGGCCGCTCATGCAATGAAACGCTGAGCGCTCTTATGGGAAGCCTTCAGCCCTCCGAAGCTTACCTTCGACTCCAAATGTTGTAAGGCTGAGGATCTGTGAGGTTGGCGATTGAGGTGATGAGGGAGTGCCGAGGGTAGGTCTATTGATTCAGCATCGCTCGAACCTCTCGTTCGAGCCTCGCACTTTGTTCTTCACGATGTCCCAGACGATCTCCGCATCCAACCGGGTTCTGCCCCATTTTGACGGACACCTAGATAAGGCTCAGAATGAGGCG
>JAMPUU010000024.1 GCA_030144965.1 Nitrospira sp. BO4 | reverse complement strand
CAAACCTCGGATTTGTCGCATTGGCATTGGCAGGAAAAAATGCGACGGTACTGACAGCGGCAGTCGTGATCGAAAATGTGACAGGAGGGATGGGAACTGCAGCGTTCGTGGCATTGGTCATGTCGCTCTGTGATCCGCGGTATACGGCCACTCAGTTCGCGCTGCTGTCTTCATTGGAAGCGTTGGGGAGGGTATTTGCCGGCCGCCCATCAGCGGATGTCGTTGCCTTGGTCGGATGGACGCAGTTTTTTGTCTTGACTGTGGTGGCGGCTCTACCGGGTCTCTGGGCCGTCTGGCGGATCCGACGGGTTCTCGATCCGGAACAACCGGCCCTCCCACGAACATCCGTCATGGACCCCGACTCACAAGGACCAGGTGAACGCAGTCAGGGCAAGCTGATCGGCTGACAGTTAGCTGCCAAATCAGGCTGGTTTGGCCGTCATCGGATTGCATTGGAAATAAAGGTTCAGAGCCTTATGAGCCTTCTTCGTTTGAGCATGCTGGTCGTGGCACTGACCGGCGCGGTCGGTCTGGCATGGTCGAATCCCACCATGGACGACTATTTGCGCTTTATTGAACAGGAACTCGGCAAAGCGGTGGACCGAATGGATCAGCGTACACCGACTCGAGAACAGCAATTCATTCGGCAGATGTTTCAGTCACAAAGCAAGAAACTTCTAGAGTCAGTTGTTCGGCCGAATACCGCAAGACACAACTGGTGGTTTCTTAGCCGGTATGAGACGGATGTGGCAGATACACACGTTGTGGTTCTCGGTCTTGGCGGTCAATTCATTCCTCTCCATGGTGTCGAGGAAGTGACGCTGAAAATTGGGCGAATGGCCTTTTAAGAGAGAAAAATGGCCCGGGTAATTTGCTGGGCCCTAATTCCATGGGTCATTTCTGTGGATAACCTCCTTGATGAACCACTCGGATCGGCTTGAATATTCGCATTGAGACTATCCACAGGCTTTCCTCTCATTCCCCAGTACACACACAATATTTGGTATTGACAAAAATTCATGGTCGCTATATGTAGTCATCCTCATCAGAAATGAAGGTCATAACCCACATGCCGCTGAATAACATTATCCTTTTCCTCTTTGAGGAGGGCCACCGTGAGAATTGAACGAAGATTCACCCGTCGAGGAATGAGCCCTTACGATGGTCTGGCGTTCGTCAAACGGTCGTCGGAGATCCGGAACCCTGATGGGTCCACTGTCTTCAAGCTCGAGAATATCGATGTTCCCGAGTCATGGACTCAGTTGGCTATCGATATATTGGCTCAAAAGTATTTCCGGAAGGCCGGCGTTCCACAGCGCGACCAGAACGGTCAGCCGCTTGTCGGTTCGGACGGTGAGCCGGTTCGGGGTGGAGAGCGGGACGCCCGTCAGGTTTTTGAGCGCATGGCGGGATGCTGGACTCATTGGGGCAAGTCTTACGGGTATTTCAAGTCGCCGGAAGATGCCGACTCTTTCCACGATGAGATGTGTTACATGCTGGCGCACCAAATGGCGGCGCCGAATTCTCCCCAATGGTTCAACACCGGCCTTCATTATGCCTATGGGTTGTCGGGACCGGCGCAAGGACATTATTACGTCGACCCCAAGACCCGCGAGGTGGTGAAAGCCACCAATGCGTTCGAACATCCTCAACCTCATGCCTGTTTCATTCAGTCGATTGAGGACGATCTCGTGAATGAAAACGGGATTATGGATCTCTGGGTTCGGGAGGCTCGGTTATTCAAATATGGTTCCGGGACCGGGACGAACTTCTCGAAACTCCGGGGGGATGGAGAAGGACTTTCAGGCGGTGGGCGGTCTTCGGGTCTCATGTCGTTTCTCAAAATTGGAGATCGAGCCGCCGGGGCGATCAAGTCGGGGGGGACCACGCGCCGCGCCGCCAAGATGGTCTGTTTAGATCTCGATCACCCGGACATCGAGGAATTCATCGATTGGAAAGTCGTCGAAGAGCAAAAAGTTGCCGCGATGGTAACGGGTTCAAAGATTTGTGCCCAGCGTCTCAATGCCGTGCTGAAAGCCTGTCATACGGTCGATGGCCAGGGTGCGTTGAGGCTGGATCTCGATCACAAGACGAATCCGGTCTTGCGTGACGCTCTGACGTCGGCCCGTCGCGATATGGTGCCCGAGCCGTATATCCAACGAATGTTTTCCTACGCGCAGCAGGGTTTCACGCATTTCGTGTTTCATGAGTACGATACCAATTGGGATGGGAAGGCCTATCAGACGGTCTCCGGGCAAAATTCGAACAACAGTGTCAGAATTCCGAATGAGTTTTTTGCTGCGCTCGAAGTAGACGGGGACTGGCAACTCAAACGCCGAACGAACGGCAAGGTCTGTAAGACCATCAAGGCGAGAGAGCTATGGGACCGGGTCGCTTGGGCGGCATGGATTTGCGCCGATCCCGGGACGCAATACGATACCATCATCAACGAGTGGCACACCTGTCCGGAGGATGGCCGCATCAACGCCTCGAATCCTTGTTCTGAATACATGTTTTTGGACGATACGGCTTGTAACCTCGCCTCCCTCAATCTCACGAAGTTCTACACTGCCGATGGGCAATTCGAACTGGAGCATTTCCGACATGCCGTTCGGTTGTGGACCGTCGCGTTGGAGATCAGCGTGCTGATGGCTTCCTTCCCAAGCCGATCGATAGCCGAAAAAAGCTATCAGTTCCGGACGCTTGGGTTGGGCTATGCGAATCTGGGCACGGTCCTGATGCGGCAAGGGATCCCGTATGATTCGCCGAAAGCTCTGGCGATCTGCGGGGCCATCACTTCCATTATGACCGGAGAGGCGTACAGCGCCTCGGCTGAAATGGCAGCCGAGTTGTCGCCGTTCCCGGGGTACGCAAAAAATCGAGAACACATGCTGCGGGTCATTCGCAATCACCGACGGGCGGCGTACCAGGTGTCGCGTACCGAGTATGAAGGTCTCACGGTCGTTCCGGAGGGAATCCGCCCCGATCATTGTCCTCCGGACATGCTCATCGCCGCCAGACGAGCCTGGGACCATGCGCTTGAACTCGGGTCAGCCTATGGGTACCGCAACGCACAGGTGACCGTGATCGCTCCAACCGGCACGATTGGGTTGGTCATGGATTGTGATACCACCGGCATTGAGCCGGACTTTGCTCTGGTGAAGTTTAAGAAGCTGGCCGGTGGAGGGTATTTTAAGATCATCAATCAAAGCCTGCCGATTGCTCTGAGCAACCTCGGATATACAGACCAGCAGGTGCAGGATGTCATCCGCTACTGTGTCGGTAATCAGACGCTCAAGGGAGCACCTTTCGTCAATCACGATACTCTGCGCCAGAAGGGATTCGACGACGCAGCCTTGGATCGTCTGGAGCGCAGCTTGGCACAAGCGTTCGAAATTCAGTTCGCCTTCAATAAATTTACGCTGGGAGAAGCGTTTTGCGCCGAGAAACTCGGTCTGACTGAGGCGCAGCTGAATGAGACGAACTTCAATATGCTGAAGGCGCTCGGCTTCACGCAGGAAGAAATTGCGGCTGCAAACGATTTCTGTTCCGGGACGATGACGGTGGAAGGAGCGCCGCACTTGAAGGCCGAGCACCTGGCGGTATTCGACTGTGCCAATCGATGCGGTCGAATCGGACAACGCTCCATCGCCGTCGATGCGCATATCCGCATGATGGCTGCGGCGCAACCCTTCATCAGCGGCGCGATCAGCAAGACCATCAACATGCCGGCCGATGCCACGCTTGATGACGTCAAGTCGGCCTATTTGCTTGCCTGGAAAAGCATGGTCAAAGCAGTGGCGCTGTATCGTGACGGGTCCAAGCTTAGCCAACCGTTGAGCGCTTCGACCGATAGTGGAAAGGCCGTGGAGGCCGCCCCTAGTGTCTTGGAGATGGCGGAGAAAGTTACCGAACGGGTGATGTTTCGCTATCTCGCCAAGCGGCGCCCGTTGCCGAGCAGACGCAATGGGTACACGCAAAAGGCCATAGTCGGAGGACATAAGCTCTATCTACGAACCGGCGAGTATGATGATGGGACGGTCGGGGAAATCTTTTTGGACATGCATAAGGAGGGGGCGGCATTCAGAAGCCTCATGAATTGTTTCGCGATCGCCATTTCTCTTGGGCTCCAACATGGCGTGCCGCTGGAAGAATTTGTTGAAGCATTCGTCTTTACCAGGTTTGAGCCGAACGGTCCCGTGAAATTGAACGATCGAATCAAAATGTCGACGTCCATCATCGATTACATTTTCCGTGAATTGGCCGTCACGTATCTCGAACGTTATGACCTAGCGCAGGTGAAGGAAGAAGATCTGCGCATGGATTCGATGAAAAAAGACGATATGGACCCCGAATGTTCCGAAGAAGTGGCGGACCTCGATGCACTGGCCAAATCGTCTGTCCTGACGGAACATCTTCCGATCCGTCGGAACGGGGGAAAAGGACATGGGCATGGAAATGGGCATGGGCATAGTGTTGCTCGGCAGGTCGAGATCACTAGGGAAACGCTGACACTGACAGAGATTCAAAATGCCAAAGATGCCAGGATCAAGGGCTACGAAGGCGATCCCTGTCCCGAATGCAAGCAGTTCACCATGGTCCGGAACGGCACCTGCCTCAAATGTGTCACGTGCGGCGCGACGAGCGGATGTTCATAAGAGGGGTTGAAGATGCAGAGCAAGCGGCCGTCATCATGTGTCTGGTGTAGAAAACGGCGGTTCCTGCAAAGTCTGTCGAGCGCTGAAGTCTTTTTATTGTGGCGGTTGAGGCCGAGCACGCGTTGCCAGAGACCGGCGTCGTTTCTGACCGTACGTCATCATCGCGGGGCATGGTCTCCGTTGCGAGTGTCTCGTTCAGCGAGACGGAAACAGCCCTGACGACGGAGAGCCACAAGGAGTATTGATATGCCGACAACGACGCAGCTTGTCATCAGCGAGCAGAGTAAGCCGGGTGCTCTTTCGAGGGTGACGGCGGTCCTCGGTGAAGCAGGAGTCAATATTAAGGCGTTCTCCGCTCCTGAGGTCATGGGAACGGGTAAGTTGCGTCTGCTCGTTGCCGATCTCGATGGGGCTCGCGCGGCTCTGAAGGCGGCGAAGATTAAGTTCCGCGAGGAGACCGCTCTCGTACTCAGCCTCGAAAACAAGCCTGGCGCGTTGAGAAAGGTGGCCGATCTCCTAACGAAGAGCCGGATCAACATCAAGTGCGGCTATTGTACGCCTTCACGGGAAGGAAAGCGGGCGATCGTGGTCCTGACCGTGTCCAAGACCGACAAAGCCCTGACCATTCTCCGCAATCAATCGCTCGACGAGTTTTGATCCATGCGGCTGGAGCCGCTCGCGAGAACTGCTTCTAGATTCATCGTCGTGGTCGGTCTCTTGGGGGTCCTCGTCTCCCAGGGATGCACCACGCCTTCCCGTCGTGCCGATCAATTTCCCGGATATCCTGTTGGATTTGTCGAGCGAGGGATGGCTTCATGGTATGGCCCCGGTTTTCATGGAAATAAGACGGCCAACGGGGATCGGTACGACATGCACAAGCTGACCGCTGCTCATCGGACGCTGCCGTTGGGATCCGTCGCAGTTGTTCATTCATTGACCTCGGGTCGCCATATCACGGTTAGGATTAACGATCGGGGGCCTTTCGCGAGGGGGCGAATCTTGGACTTGTCCTTGGCGGGTGCTGAGGCTCTCGGGATGATCGGTAATGGAACCGATCAGATCGAGCTTCGAGTTGTGGGCTATAATGGCCGACCTGAAGGGATGGGGGTATTACGGCTTCAAATCGGGGCATTCGCTGATCTGCAGAACGCGCAGGCACTGTTCTTACAGGTCCAACGAGATTTTGCCGATGGGCGCATCATTCAGGTCGATCTTCCGGAAGGGCGCCGTTACCGAGTTCAAATCGGCCGCTTCCTGTCTGAGTCGGAGGCTCAGGCGGCTTCGACTCGTGTCGATCGTACATTTGGTCTGCAGTCGTTTGTGGTGCGGGATGATGGCTAGGCAGGGAAGGGACGGGTGTCGTTGTCAGCAAGCCAGCCAGGTCGTCTATTTAGAACTGATTGATTTTCCAGCAACATTTTTTGAATTGCTTGCCTGTACTCGGTCCCTGTGATAGATGTATCCACTGTGAATCCTATTCTAAGCGGTTCGGTTATCCTGATCGTATGCTCCTCTGAAGGGTCGACCAAGGGGTATCCTCTGGGAGACGCCCGGCTTCTCATCAAGCCAGCCATAGTAGTTCAACGTCCCTAATATACTGCTGTGATGGACATCCTCATCCTTTTGGGATTGATAGGGTTATCCGCCATTATTTCCACTGCCGAGATCGGCTTCTTCTCGGTCAATGAAACTCGCCTGAAAGCATTGGCTCAAAACGGGAGCAAACGGGCAGAAAAAGCCGTTCAACTGCGGAGCGACCCACAAAAGCTCTTCTCGACCATTCTGGTGGGCGATCGCCTGGTCAGCACAGCCATCCCAATGTTCGCCACTTTTATCACGTTGAATACATATGGAGGGAAGAGCGTTTTTGAAGAAGCCATTGCGGTGATGGTCGGCATCTTGACCTTTGTGCTCCTAGTATCCGTGGACGTGGTCCCTAAGACTCTGGCTGCCAAATTTTCAGTACCTGTCACTCTCAACTTGGCCTACCCAGTCTATTGGGTCCAAGTGATGTTGAAGCCGATTCTTTTCTTGATGGTGCCGCTGATCTACAAATTGACAGGAGGGAAGGGGCTGACTCATCCATTGGTGACAGAGGAAGAGTTGAAAATCATGCTGGACCAGGGCGGCAAGGCCGGAGAGCTGGAATCCGAAGAAGTCAAGATGATCAAGAACGTGTTTCAATTAAAGGACATTACGGCGGAAGACGCGATGACGCCCCGCATTTATGTCTTTGCGCTCGACGGAAACCTTCGGCTCAAGGAAGCAGAGGAGCTGTTGTACAATTCGAAGTACTCCAGAATTCCGCTCTACGATGGAACGCTCGATAACATCACGGGCATTCTCTACAAAACCAAGGCACTCACCGAGCTGGCCAAAGGGCGGGCGGAAGTGCGTCTGCGGGATATCGCTCATCCTCCGATCTTTGTCCCAGGAGGCAAAACAGCGGATGATTTGATGAAGCAGTTTCAGCAGGACAAGCGCCACATGGGAGTCGTGGTAAATGAATTCGGGGGCGTCATGGGGCTTGTGACCCTCGAGGATCTGCTGGAAGAGGTCGTCGGCGAAATTGTCGATGAAACGGATATCACGGAAGAACTCATCAAGCGGATTGGGAAAAGCCAAATCCTGGTCCATGGAAGGACAGAAGTGCGGAAAGTGAACGACTTCCTGAAGGTCGACCTTGGAGGAGATGAAGCCCTGACTATCGGAGGGCTGATCCAAGAGAATCTCGGCCGAATCCCTGCAGCCGGAGAAGAACTCCGCATCGAGAATTGTCGCTTGGTCGTCCACGAGGCCGACCCGCGCTCAATACGGAGCGTGCATATTTTCAAGGAAGAGAAGGTGGCGGTGCCGGTCGAGGCTCCCGTATGACCCTATGTGTTGCCCGATCCACGGATTAAGTCTCCGAATCCCTCCTCATTGAGGA
Organism: Nitrospira sp. BO4; assembly: GCA_030144965.1. GTDB lineage: Bacteria > Nitrospirota > Nitrospiria > Nitrospirales > Nitrospiraceae > Nitrospira_D. Next base: position 441,029 of record JAMPUU010000024.1, on the reverse strand, counting down.
TCTTCACTCCCAATTTCTGAGCCTGATCGAGTTTCGATCCCGGGTCTATGCCTGCCACTACATAGGCTGTCTTTCTGCTGACGCTGGAGGAGACTGTACCGCCACGCTCTTCGACAAGAGCCTTGGCCTCTTCCCTCGTCCACCTCGCCAATCCGCCGGTGAACACGAAGCTCTGTCCCGAGAAAGGCAACGCCGCGGCGCTGCGGGATATAGGGGTATCCAGGATCGAAAGCCCCAGCATTCGCAGTTGATCGATAACCCGTTGGTTCGCACTTTCTTGAAAATAGGCGACCAAACTCGCCGAGATTTCCGGTCCGATCTCATGGACTGCCTGAAGCCGATCTTGATCGGCCGACATGATGGCATCAAGGGATCCAAATTCGCGGGCAAGCACCTTTGCGATGTGCTGCCCGACTTGGCGGATGCCCAAGCCCATCAAGAACCGGTCGAGGGACACGGTTTTGCTTCGTGCGATAGCGTCAAGGAGCAAGGTGGAAGACCGCTCGGCAAACCCTTCGAGCTTCAAGAGTTGCTCCTGATCGAGTCGATAAATGTCTGACAGATCCTTGACGAGTCCTTGATCGACTAATTGAGCAACGGTCTTCTTGCCGAGACCTTCGATGTTCAGGGCGGACTTCGAGGCAAAGTGTTCGACGGCTCCTTTCAACTGGGCCGGGCAGACGGCTTGCCCGGTGCAGTAGAAATACGCGCCCTCTCGAGCGACCGCTGAGCCGCACACGGGGCAGTGGTTCGGCATGGCAAACGGTGCCGCTCTCGATTCTTCCGGTACCGGCACGCGTTCAGTAATGGCCGGGATGACGTCGCCGGCGCGCTCGACTTTGACTGTGTCCCCGTCGCGCACGTCTTTTCGAGCCACCTCGTCTGCATTGTGCAGGGTGGCTCGGCTGATCGTGACACCGCCAACTTCGACCGGATTCAGCAGCGCAAGCGGCGTCAAGGTGCCGGTCCTTCCGACTGAGACGATGATCTTATGAACTTTCGTGACTTCCTTTCGAGGGGCGAATTTGTAGGCGATTGCCCAGCGGGGGCTTCTGGACTTCATGCCGAGCTGCTCTTGCCAGCTGCGCCGGTTGACTTTGACGACGACGCCGTCGATTTCATAGAGAAGGTCGTCACGCTGCCCTTCGATCTCATGGTGAAACGCCATGACGTCCTCGATCGTTTCGCAACGCCGGCGAAGAGAAGGAATCGGAAGACCCCAAGAAACCAATGCGTCCAATTCGTCCCAATGCGACGAGGGTGGTGTTCCGTCGATGGCCATCATCTCGTAGCAGGTCACCACGAGGGGGCGTTCGGCTGTGATGCTCGAGTCCAGCTGCCTAAGAGAACCGGCGGCGGCGTTGCGCGGGTTCGCGAAGGCGTCGTCCCCCCGTTCCGTTATTCGGCGGTTAAGCGCATGGAAGTCTGCAAGGCGCATGTAGACTTCACCCCGCACGGCCAGGTGATCAGGATGTGTGTCACTCTGTAATTGCAGCGGCAATGATCGAATGGTGCGCAGATTGATGGTGATATCCTCACCGACACTTCCATCGCCTCGAGTTGAGCCCCGAACAAACCTTCCCTGTTCGTAGACCAATTCCACAGAGAGACCGTCGAATTTCGGTTCGACCGTATACTCGATCCGGTCTGTTTCCAGCTCGCGTTTCATCCGCTGGTCGAAGGCCAGCACTTCTTTCGAATCGACCAAGGAATCGAGGCTCAACATGGGTTTCACATGCTGGATCTTGCCGAGCGCATCCAACGGAGGGGCACCGACACGCTGGGTAGGAGAATCGGATGAGATCAGTTCTGGGTATGCCTGTTCGAGTTGGACCAATTCCCGGAACAACCGGTCATACGCTCCATCTGAAATCTCGGGCTGGTCCTTGACGTAATACAGGTAGTCGTGGTGCCTGATTTGGCTTTTGAGTAGAGTATGTCGCTCTTGTTGGGCGCGAGGGGCTTTCGAAGAGGACAATGAGTCGTTATCGAGTGAATCCTGTCGCATCGCCCTTAACGATGTGAAGCCTCGGTGATCACACCTGGCATGCGATGACAGATGACGTTTGGCATGTGGGTGAGGAGAGGCTTGAACTGTGCTGACCGTAGCACAGCGTTACGGAAACGGTCAAACCACCAAGGCTTGGCCTGCTTTGACTTTCCTCTCAGTGGCCACTATTCTAAGCGTCTCTTCGGCTGGTCGGAGGTCCGCGGAGCACTTGGGCAAAGGAGGATGTATGCAGAAGGAAGAGCAGCAAGGCTGTGAACATACAAGGAAGATCGTCCTATCAGGGATACTGCTCTGTAGTGGGTTGCTGCTAAGTGGATGTGTCGTCCTGGAAGAAAAATACAACGCCGAAAAGGCGCGAAGTTTGAACTTTCAGCGTCTCCTGGCGCAGGAAGAAAAGCGGACGGCTGAACTGGACAGTGAAGTCAAACGCACCAAGCTCGAACTGGCTGAATTCGAGGCGAGGAACCGTGAGCTGTCCGGGCAAGTGCAGGTGGCACGAGAGCAGATGGGGCGCCTCCAGGAAGAGGCAGAAGCCATTAGGGAAGCGACGTTACTCGAACGGAAAGCCTTGGAGGACATGCGGCGGAAAGGCCATTCCCCCGCCGTCAAACAGAAGAAAGCCGAATCAGCAAAGGATTCTTCCGGTGAGGCGGGTGAAAACGACGCCGTGCTCAAAGGAATGCCGACCGCGGCCGAGACGCATGCTGCATCGAAAGCAGACGGGACGGTGCATGTGGTGAAACCCGGAGAAACCCTCTTCGGGATCGGTCGGCGCTATGGAATTGAGGTCGATAAGTTGAGGAAGCTGAATAAGCTCCCAGATGACATCATCGAAGTAGGCCAGAAACTCCTGGTGGGAACTGAGTAGCCGGAACACTATGCAGTCTGCGACCTATTCACTCACCCTGGATGAATTTCGCTCCTACGCAAAACAGGGCAACCTCATTCCGTTATTCCGCGAAATCCTGGCGGACCATGATACGCCGGTCTCGGCCTTTGCCAAGATAGATCATGGCCCCTCGGCCTACCTGCTGGAAAGCATTCAGGGCGGAGAAAAGTGGGCGAGGTATTCTTTTCTCGGGAGTGGGGCTCCACTCGTCATCTACGAAGATCGCGGTGATCTGTGCGTGAAAAAGGGTTCGCATCGCCGCCGCATCCCCAGCCGGGGGGCGCCGTTGGATCGTCTCCGAGAGATCATGGAAGCCTATCGCCCCGTGACCGTTCCTGGTCTCCCGCGCTTCGTCGGTGGAGCCGTCGGCTACCTCGGCTACGATTTGGTCAAGACGTTCGAAGACCTTCCTTCACGAAAAAAGGACCAAATCGATCTTCCGGACTTTGCCTTTCTGCTGACCGACACCTTGCTCATCTTCGACAACGTGTCGCAAAAGATCAAAGTGGTGGCCAACGCACACGTGACGTCCACGTCGGAGAGAAATATTCGTTCGGCCTATCGTGAAGCGACTCGCCGGATCGAAGCGATGATCGCCAGAATCCGCCGGCCGCTTCGGCGTGTTGCGCCGAAGCGCCGGCGATCCCCCAGCCGCTTTACGGCAAACATGAGCCGGGCGGACTTTGAAAAGATGGTGTCTCGTGCTCAGGAATACATCAAAGCCGGGGACATTTTTCAGTGTGTGTTGTCGCAACGCTGGGAAACAAATCTCCAGGCCTCTCCGTTTCAACTCTATCGTGCCCTGCGTGTGGTGAATCCATCGCCCTACATGTACTACCTGCGGATCGCCGGGGTGGAACTGGTCGGCTCGTCTCCGGAGATTCTTGTGCGATGCGAGGACGGTCTTGTTTCGGTGCGCCCGATTGCGGGGACCAGACGGCGCGGCGCGACGATCGAAGAGGACATGGAACTGGAACGCCGTCTTCTCGCGGATTCCAAAGAACGGGCCGAGCACATCATGTTGGTGGATCTCGGACGCAATGATGTCGGTCGTGTCGCCGAACGGGGATCGGTCCAGGTTGAATCCTTGATGAACGTCGAACGATACTCGCACGTGATGCATATTGTCTCGAACGTTACCGGGAAACTGGGAACGACCAAGACTGTGTATGATGTGTTGAAGGCATGCTTTCCCGCCGGCACCGTATCCGGGGCACCGAAGATCAGAGCCATGGAAATCATCGAGGAACTGGAACCCACCAAACGCGGGCCTTACGCCGGTGCGGTGGGCTACATCAGTTTTTCAGGCAATATGGACATGTGTATCAATATCCGCACCGTCGTGGTCTCTCGACATCGGGCCTTTATCCAGGCCGGAGCAGGTATCGTCGCCGATTCCAATCCCGAGCACGAGTATGAAGAAACCTGCAACAAGTCCCGTGCAATGATGAAGGCGATCGAACTGGCGGAACAGGGGCTGGAATGAGGTGGTGCCTCGTGAAGGGTGAAGCGTGAAGCGCGAACAACAAGTCATTCGAAATACGTTTCACGAGCGGCGAGCTACGGGGAACATCAATGTTGTTGGTCATCGATAATTACGATTCCTTTACCTACAATCTCGTCCAGTACCTCGGAGAATTGGGCGAGGACATACAAGTGTTTCGTAACGACAAGCTTACGCTGGACCAGATTGAGGAGATGCGTCCTAGTCGCCTTGTCATCTCTCCCGGGCCGTGCACGCCTAAAGAAGCCGGTATTTCAGTCGAGGCTATCCGCCGGTTCGGAGGGAAGATCCCCATTCTCGGCGTATGTTTGGGGCACCAGTCGATGGCCGTCGCCTACGGAGGTGAGGTCATCCGCGCTCCTCGCTTGATGCATGGGAAGACATCCCAAATTTCACATGACGGCAAGACGATCTTTCAGTCGTTGCCCAATCCGTTCCAAGCGACGCGCTATCATTCGTTGATTGTGAATCGGCTCAATGTTCCGGACTGTTGTGAGATTTCCGCTGAAACCGCCGAGGGCGAGATCATGGGCCTCCGTCATAAGACGCTGTGTGTCGAAGGGGTCCAATTTCATCCGGAATCGATTCTGACGACGGTCGGAAAAGATCTCCTCCGCAACTTTTTAAAACTCTAGCAGGATGCTGAAAAAGTCCGCCAGCGGCGTTCTCGCATCGCTCCGAGGCTCAACGTACGGCCCAAGGTACGCCTTCGCCTCATCGCTCGCTGTGGCCTGGCATATGGAGAGGTGCGTCTTGGCGCACCGGGGTCGGGCGGGTGAGACCAGCGGTCTTATTGAGCACCCTGCCTGCTAAAATCCCATGATCAAAGATGCGCTCGCCAAATTGGCCGACCGAACCGACCTTTCTGCATCGGAGGCCGAAGCGGTCATGTTGGAAATCATGGACGGAGCTGCAACCTCGGCTCAGGTGGCCGCCTACCTCATGGGACTCAGGCAGAAAGGCGAAACAGTCGCCGAAGTCGTCGGTTCGGTCAACGCCATGCGATTACGGGCGACGCGAATCAGGGTTGGGGCATCGATCATCGTCGACACCTGCGGCACCGGCGGGGATGGGGCCGACACGTTTAATATCTCCACGACAGCGGGATTCGTGGTCGCCGGAGCCGGCATTACCGTGGCCAAACACGGCAATCGTTCCGTGTCGTCCAGATCAGGCAGCGCTGATGTGCTGAGCGTCCTCGGTGTCAAGATCGATCTGGAGCCGAACAGGGTCGCCGAGTGTATCGATGAAGTCGGTATCGGATTTTTGTTCGCGCCCCTCTACCACGGCGCGATGAAGCAATGCGCCGGGGTGCGGCAGGAGATGGGAATCCGGACCATTCTGAACGTGCTTGGTCCGTTGGCGAATCCAGCCGGCGCCACGCACCAAGTGCTCGGAGTCTATGATGCAAAGTGGACGGACATCTTGGGGCGCGTCCTGCTGGAGCTGGGATCACAGCATTGCTTCGTGATTCACGGCATGGATGGTCTGGATGAGATCACCCTGTCGGACCGGACGAAAGTCTCCGAGGGGAAGGCCGGCGTGGTGTCGAGTTATTTTGTTTCGCCGGAGGAGTTCGAGGTGAAGCGGATGGCGAGAAAAGAGGTCGCCGGCGGCACGCCGGAAGACAACGCGCGCATCGCGAAGGAGATCTTGCAGGGCAAGAAAGGTCCAAAACGGGACATCGTATGCCTGAACGCCGCTCCTGCAATGGTAGCAGGCCGGAAAGCGAAAACCCTGAAGGAAGGCTTCCGCCTCGCCCAAGAAACGATCGACTCGGGGGCCGCTGGAGAGAAGCTGGACCGGCTCATTGCATTTACTACAAGAGCGTGACCGACTCATGATCCTGGATCGCATCCTCGAGCATAAAAAAGCGGAGCTCAGGCACAAGCAAAGCCGGTCCTATCTGGCCGACCTCAAAGCGGCGATCCGAGACGCCCCGCCGACACTCGGCTTTGCCGTCACGCTGGACGCGACAAAACCTCGCACCAGCCCGGCCCTGATCGCGGAGGTCAAAAAGGCGTCTCCGAGTTTAGGACTGTTACGACCGGAATTTGCTGTACAGTTCGACTATCTGACGCTTGCCCGCACGTATTATGAACAGGGCGCATCCGCGGTGTCGGTCCTGACGGACAAGGAGTTTTTCCAGGGCGACCTGCGGTACTTGAAAGAGATCAAGGAAGCGTTGCCGATCCCGGCGCTCAATAAGGAATTCATGGTCGGCGAGGTGCAATTCTATGAAGCGCGGGCACACGGTGCCGATGCCGTCTTGCTGATCGTGGCTGCGCTGGAACGTCGCCAACTCATGGATTTCCACGCTTTGGCCACCGAACTGAAGATGGACAGCCTGTTCGAAACCCATCACGAGAGGGAGTTGGATACGGTCTTGGAGTGGATTCCCACCGCGAGAATGATCGGGATCAACAATAGGGATCTCAACACCTTCACGACCGATCTCAACGTCACCTTCCGTCTGGCGAAACGAATTCCTTCCGACAAGCTGATCATCAGTGAAAGCGGGATTCATGGCCGCGATGATGTGACAAAACTGATCGAGGGCGGCGTTCATGCCATGTTGATCGGCGAATCGCTTATTCGCGCCGAGCACACGGCCGACAAAGTTCGAGAGTTGCTCGGCGTCGTCTCTGGCAGTGCGCAGTCTGCGTAGAGCATTCACCATGAAGATAAAAATTTGCGGGATCACCAACCTGGAGGATGCGAAGGGCGCGGTTGCCGCAGGCGCGGACGCGCTGGGATTTGTGATGTACCGCAAAAGCCCACGCTGGGTAGACCCGTCTCTCGTGAGGGCCATTGTCGCGGAACTCCCGCCTTTCGTGCTGCCGGTCGGGGTGTTCGTCAACGAAGAGGCCGGGACGGTTCGGGCGCTCATGGATGAATGTGGTTTTGCCCTTGCCCAACTGCATGGAGATGAATCGCCTCTGTACTGCCAACACCTCGGTCGTCCGGCTCTCAAAGCCCTCCGTCTCAAGGACCATGGGACCGTTCTCACCCTGGCCGGGTTTCAAGAGCAGGCAAATGTTCGAGGATTTCTCATCGATGCGTATTCAGACCAGGCTTATGGAGGCACGGGGCAGACAGTCGATTGGACATTGGCCCAGGAAGTAGCTCGATCTCTTCCGATCATTCTGGCCGGTGGATTGACTCCGGAAAACGTGGCAGATGCGATCAAGACGGTACGTCCATATGGAGTCGATGTGAGCAGTGGGGTGGAAAAGAGCCCCGGCAAGAAGGACCTCCATAAGCTTAAGGCGTTTATTGAAGCGGCCAGACTTGTGCCTGTCTGATCGCCGTGGCTATACTCCTAGCAGGCTGTTGAAAACGTCCGCCAGCTTTGTTCTCGCATCGCTCAGAGGCTCAACATACGGAGCAGAGTATGCCTCGCCTCTTCGCTCGCTGTGGCCTCGCTGGCCGGCCTTTTTGAACAGCCTGCTGAAATCTTTTTAGGAGGGTTGATCGAATGCCGATGCTTCCAGACAGCCATGGCCGATTTGGGTCTTATGGTGGCCGTTATGTGCCCGAAACCCTCATGCCGGCGCTTTTGGAGTTGGAAGGCGAGTATGCCAAGGCGAAAAAAGACCGCCGATTTCAGACCGACCTCGCCTATTACCTCAAGCAGTATGTCGGACGGCCTACCAGTCTCTATCGCGCCGATCGGCTGACCAAAAAATTAGGCGGAGCCAAGATCTACCTGAAGCGGGAAGACCTGTGCCATACCGGCGCGCACAAGATCAACAATGCGATCGGCCAAGTGTTGCTGGCCTTGCGCATGAAGAAGCAGCGAATCATAGCCGAGACCGGGGCGGGTCAGCACGGTGTCGCGACGGCCACGGCGGCGGCCATGTTCGGACTGCAGTGCGAAATCTACATGGGCACCGAAGATATGCAACGGCAGGCGTTGAACGTCTTTCGCATGCGCCTGTTGGGTGCGACCGTGACCGGTGTCGATGCCGGCAGCCGCACACTCAAAGATGCCATCAGCGAGGCCATGCGAGATTGGACGACCAACGTGCGCACCACACACTATGTCTTGGGCTCGGTTCTGGGTGCGCATCCCTATCCCATGATGATCCGCGACTTTCAGGCGATCATCGGGCGGGAGGCGAGGAAACAGATTCTTTCCGCTGAAAAGCGCCTGCCGGACTACCTCGTCGCCTGTGTAGGGGGAGGAAGCAATTCGATCGGTCTTTTCCATGCGTTTCTCCGTGATCCCAAGGTCAAGATGATCGGTGTTGAAGCCGGAGGGCTCGGGGTCGAAAGCGGAAAACACGCCGCGCGGTTCTCCGGCGGCAAACCGGGAGTTTTGCAAGGCACCATGACCTACCTGCTTCAAGATGAAAACGGACAGATCAATTTGACGCATTCGGTCTCGGCCGGTCTGGATTATGCGGCTGTCGGACCGGAGCATAGTCTCTACCATGATCAAGGCCGGATCGAGTACACCTATGCGACGGACGCAGAAGCATTGTCGGCCTTTGATCTCCTGGCGCACGAAGAGGGCATCGTTCCCGCGCTCGAAAGCGCCCATGCGATCGCGCAAGTCGTCAAGCTCGCTCCCAAACTCAAGAAATCCCAGCTCATCATCGCGAACCTTTCGGGGCGTGGAGACAAGGACGTGCAGCAAGTCGCGAGAATGCGAGGCGAATCATTATGACCGGGCGGCTGGAAGCTAGATTCAATGATCTGCGCAAGCGAGGGCAGAAAGCGCTCATTGCCTACCTGATGGCAGGAGATCCGGGACTCGCTGAAACGGAACAGTTGGTAGTGGCGTTGGAGCAGGCGGGGGCCGACATCATCGAACTGGGCGTCCCCTTTTCGGACCCGATCGCCGACGGGCCGGTAATTCAGCAGGCTGCGGAGCGCGCGCTGCGGAACGGCACGTCTCTTCGGCAGATCCTGGCCTCCATCACCTCACTCAGGCAGCGGACAAATATCCCCATCATCCTGATGCTGTACTACAACTCCATCCATGCGATGGGTTGTGAAAAGTTTTGCCGCGCGGCGCAGGCAGCGGGAGTGGATGGACTGATCGTGCCCGATATGCCGCCGGACGAAGCGGGACCCCTCAAGGCGCCGGCGGACGCAGCCGGGCTGCCGCTCATCTTCTTGCTCGCGCCGACCAGTACGGCCGATCGGCGAAAACTCGTGGCGAAGGAGTCGCATGGCTTCGTGTACTATGTTTCGCTGACCGGCATTACCGGGGCGAAGCTCAGCAACGTCGGAGACATAGGACAGAATATCGAAAAGCTGCGGAAGGTCTCCGCCACGCCCGTCGCAGTCGGATTCGGCGTGGCGACTCCGGAGGATGCGGCGAAGGTGTCAAAGATGGCCGACGGGGTGATCGTCGGCAGCGCCATCGTGAAACGCATCGCGTCCCATCAACAGGATCCCGCCATGGTCCGACATGTCGCTGAGTTCGTCCGCTCGCTCAAAGCGGCGATGGTGCCTGCCTAGATAGCCGTTCGGCCACACGCCATCCGAAGACCCTGGAAGCCCATACATTTCTCCGGTCGCGAGCCCTCCAATATTTTACCCCCAGCTGTAAATGTTCTTCCGATTGCGCTCAGCGCGAAGTCGTCCTGCTGACAGAACATTTCAGACCAACGTATCTGTACTGTGGCATCCTGGCGTCCGCGAGTGAAGGCGTAGCACTGTCCGCATGTATGGGGCCACCGCTGAGGGTCGTCCGGCCAATAGGGCGAGATGTCAGCGTCGTTTAGACCCGGTGTAATACTCCTACCCTGTACACGTTTCATCTCTCCACACTTTCGTATAGTGCCATTAAAGTGGCTCTAGGAGCCGATTCATAGGACTTTGATCTTGACAGATAACTGACTGCCCCACTACACTCACGCCACTTTATAATTAAGAATAGACACGTGAGTGTTTAAGCTTACTATATCTATTCTTCAGGTCTGTCACCCACTGTCAAGGAGTGTGCGTTGATGAGCGAGCAGAAAGACACGACCATTGCGTTAAACATCCGGTTGAAACCTTCTGATTCTTCGGCCCACCCCCGTGCGGCCAACTACACCAATGTCGGGAGCGCACAGGGCATCGCCTATTTGGACTTTGGCTTCATCGAGCCCACGTTGCTTGCCGCGATTGCGAAGACGGCAAAAGACGGCCAGGCGACTCCGAAAGGTGTCGAGGGGCATCTTGTCACGCGCGTGGCAATGGATGCTGGCGCACTCACACGCTTACAGCGACAGATTCAGCAGATGTTGGGGAATTTGCGGACTGCGCAGGCGCCGAAGACAAAAGGATAGATCACGGAAGGTGGCTGGACGTATGGTGACGATCGCTGTGCGAGCTATGCACTTTTTCACACGCACTATTGCACGTCAGGAACTGGAGTGACGCCATGCAATGGAAATATATCGGTATCTACCTTGTTCTCGCGGGAAGCCTGCTCTGCTCCAGGCTGACCGCGGAAGCCAAGAGCGACTACGAGATCATTAACACGGGGATCAAGGGCGGTGGATGTTGGTTAGACGATAGCCATTTTGTGGTCCAAAAGAATGTCCCACGCCAAGGATCACCAGGGTTTGACTTAGAGGGACTGTACATTCTTGATCCTCGGCATCCCGGTGCTCTCAAGCCTATCTCACTTGCTTCGCTAGAGCCGAGAGCTAAAACACGAGTGTGGCAAGTGACCTGTCAGGATGGAAATATTACCTTCCTTGTACCTGGTTCCAAGAAAGGTAGTTCGCGCCTCTACCGCCTGAGAATCGGAGAAGAGCCCGAGCTCATCGAGGATATGCGTGCTCCACGAGTGAGTCTGCAAGGACGATATGTGTTGGGCAATAGCCATCGAGCAGTGATGGATGGCGGGCCATTACAAGGTGTGTTTGAAGGCAGTGACGATTGTTTGCTCGCAGATGCCAAGGCTGGATTCAAAGTGCTGTGTTGGGATTCATGGCTGGAAAGGCATTGGCTGTTGTCTAAGTTTGTTTTGAGTGAGTATCGATGGGAGAAAGCAATTCGAGTGCGAGGGGAAGATGGAAAGGCGAAGTTTGCTCCCAATCCTCGAAAGCCGTTGTCTGGGAAAGATGGTAAGTCGTTAACTCATACGATTTTCTTGAGAGATCTTTTAGGCCAAATCGTGGCGAACTTAGGTGAGGACCCAGTTTATACAATAGTAGCGGCTCGTGGAGTGGCCATTGCTCCAAATGAAACAGATTTGTATGCAGCCTGCAGAAAGAAAAGTCAGCAATTTGATGATGCACCTTACATCTGCCGGTATCCATTAGACGGGAAAGAACATCATTGGGAGGAAGTATTAGCATTTAACCAGGGCGGGAAGTTCAAGAATTCTATTTCGGACATAAGCGTTGATTTCGATGGCAGCCTTTACTTCTTTGTCGCCGGTGCGCGGCATCCTTATAGTGGCATTTGGAAATTTCATGTAATGGCAAAGCAACTTGAGCATGTTACCACGCCGGCAGCGTACCTAAATGATGAAGCGCCTAAAGCATCACAAGACGGTAAGAGTGTCGCTTTTAGTCGTTCGGGCACTCTATTCATCGCTCAATCAAAAGGAGTTAAGCAATGAGCAGTTTTGTTTCGCTTAATTTTGCACGAGAGATTGCAGCTGATGCATATGACCGTGTGATCCCTATTGGTTGGGAGTTGGACACAACCTTTAATGACACAGGAGAATTAAGTCTCAGTAGCGGCTTCTATGCATACGCACTAAAACCTGTGGGATCTAATGACGGCACTCGCATTTTAGCGTTTCGCGGAACCGAGATGACGCTCGTAAACATGAAAGATCTCTTCGCGGATTTGTCCGATATTGGGAGAGCGCAATTCGGCGAAGCGTCGCCAATTGTGAATGAATGGCTGGCGAATGAGTTGATTGCGCACCGCAACGTAGAGCTAGTCGGACACAGTTTAGGTGGTGCTCTTGTTCAATGGGCAGTAAATGACACCAATGTAAATCGCATTAATACCATCGCTCAAACCCTGACGGGAAACATCCTCTATCAACCGAACCTTAACCAACTCCACTTCACCACCTTCAACGCGCCGGGTATTAGCCGTGTGTTAGGCGGCGCGCCGACGGATCGTACGTCTGTGATCGTGGGCGAGCATCATGTGGAATGGTCATTGGCGGTGACAGCGCACTGACGCACGTCAGAAACTGGAGTGATGCCATGCAATGGAAACTTATCAGTATCTGCCTTGTTCTCGCAGGAAGCCTGTTCTGCTCCAGACTGACCGCGGAAGCCACGAGCGACCGTTAACACGGGGATCACAGGGGGGGGCTGCTGGGTGGATGATACCCACTTCCTTGTTGAGAAACGTGTTCCACGTCAAGGCTCGGATGAGTCGGATTTGGAAGGACTCTATTATCTCGATCCAACCAGGCCAAAGGACCTTCAGCGGATTGATCTCTCGCCGATAGAGCCCAGTCTCCAGAAACGTATTCATACAGTGTCATGTCAGCCATATATGGTGGGGATAGTGGAGACCGTTTGCTCGGAGATTCTGATGATCCGACGGCGGTGAATTCCGTGTCCGTTGTGTCCGACAGACCGACCATTGAACAGCTTGAAAGAGATTTGGATTCTCTTATAGATGGTTTCATCCAAGATTATTCGTATGCGAATGGGAAAAGAGACTAATACTCCAACGATCCTGCTTCTTATCCTTGTCCTTTAAATTGTGCTGTCTTTGATAGGCCTAGAAGTGGCTGAAGCGGGTGACACGCTACGCTCATCAATTTACGGCTTAGACTTTGGAACCGTGTTCATCTGCACCATCAATGTGGACCATAAATACGATCGGGAGCACGACCGGGGTGGTCCAACCAGGCGGCGCCATCTTTTTGAGCCCGATCGATATCTCCGCGTATACTCAATTTCGCTATTTTAGGTTGACGCTTGACTATCAAACCACCTCACGATTTATTACGCCCTACCCACCTGGAGGTGCTCCGACTGGATGCAATCCTTGTGACGTCGGATCTTCTGGGTATGTTGATCCTGCGCCACCACATTTGCTGGGGACAAAACCATGAACAACCATGCCACCTTTCGCCGCGGCGCCTGTCTCTTCGGGACACTGCTGTTGGGGGTCGTGGTCTGTGTCCCTTCATTCGCCAATGCGCAGTACCCGGTGCTTGAAAATTTACGCGAGACGGAGATCGAATTCGATTTCGATGTCCCCCAATTTCTTGCCCCGAAAAAAGAGCAGGCGCTGCGCATCTTACGAGACGCCGGCGTTCGCATCGCTGCGCATCTGAATACGCAACTTCCATTGGATAAGCTTCCGCCATGGCTTCAACTCACGGTGAGGGTCATCGACTTGGGTGAATGGTCAGTTATTGATACTAGCAAGACTCCAGCTGTTCCAAGAGACTTGAAACTCTGCCCCGGCAAGAAACTCTATATCCGCAAGCTTGAACTCTTGGAGAAAGTCGTGATTCCGCGATTGCCGGTGAAGGAGTCCCCGATATGGATATCGCGGACAGTCACATGGAGCCGGGCGCTACCCTTGCCGATCGTCGTGGAATCCCTCAGCGAGGACGAGATCTGGCGCGATGTGGAAAAAATGCTACGGGACTTTGCTGAAGACTTTGAACCGGGGAATCACATCCGCAAATAACGATGCGGAGCGGCGTGAGGTGAAGAAGTGTGGTAACCCAGGGGACCAAGAACAGGTACCGGGAGTCTTTTTTAGGTCTTCCAGTTGTAGCAGAGCGGTTGTGATCAGCGCTTGGTCTGCGGAGGCATGTATTTGATCATCTCGTCGGCGAGCTCTTTGGCGATGTCCTTGAGGCTTGGCACAATGAACATGATGTTAACCTAGGCGACAGAATCCAGGAGGGTTCGTACTTCTTGGCCAAGTTCCAATGCATCTCCCAGTTCAATAAGCTCGTTCCGATCATTCACGCCCGGCTTTCGCACTGCCACAATGTTGTTCGCGTCCAGCAGATCGATGGGTCCTCCAGCAAAAAGCTTCAAAAGGACAAGCGATTTCCAGTTCACCACCGGCACTGAACAGCCAAGCGTGTCTAGTCTTTCAATGTTCTTAAAAGCAAGAGCAGCCATCTTCGATGGCAGTACGATCAGTTGAATCGGCACGTCTTGTCCTTCGGATGTCATGCTCAGGCGGAAGACGCCTTGTAGCATCTATGCCGCCAGGTTCGTATGTGGCTCCTAGGTAAACGGCCAAGGCATGCGGTTCCGAAGTTCCGAGGGCGACGGCCAGATCGATGTCTTGCGTGGCCCGCGCAACACCCCATGCCGACACGGCGAAGCCACCGATCAACGCATAAGAAGAAAGCAGTCGAGCGCTGTGGGCTTGATCTAAACGTTCAACAAGCCGGTTTAGGGCTTTGGAGAACACCGGTTCAATTCGTAGCAGACATCGGAGAGGTGCAATGCGATGGTCAGCCGTTCTTCAGGAGTCTGAAGCCGAGCGCGTTCGATCTTCTCATCGGACAGCTGTCGACCCAATTTACTCGGTCGCCGTCCATACTGCTTCGAACTGGTCGAGTGTTGAAGCTTCATGGTTCTAAGTATACATGGGTCAGCAGAAACCTTAAAGGATGAAAAGGAACCATCACACTCCGACTTGCTCATGACGCATGGTGAATCAGCAAGGGGGCCAAGATGCTTGAGACATACGGCCACATCTGAGAGGGGAGAGGAGCGGCTGTGATCAGCGCTTGGTCTGCGGCGGCATGTATTTGATCATCTCGTCGGCGAGCTCTTTAGCGATGTCTTTGAGGCTCGGTTTGATGAACATGTAGCTGTTGGACCGTTCATGGCGCGCTTTCCAGACCGTCGTGCCGGTCGCCGCATCGATCAGCCGCAGGCTCAACCCCACTCGTCCGACGTTATCTCCTTCCTTCCGCACGTATTCCCAGGAATTGACCCGGACCACCAGGAAGGAATCGACGTTGAGTGCTTTACCGAGCTTGATGGCCGAATCCTTATCGGATTGACCGGTCATCTCGAGGCGGGAGAAATAAAACACCAGTGAATCGAACGCCTCTTTTGAGGCCTGAAAAATATCCGTCACGTTTTCCGGCGACATGACCTTCTCGATGGTCCCCTGACGATTGAGCGCTCCGGCCAAGACATCCTGAATATCCTCGCGTGCGCTGTCGTATTGGCTCGCCATCGGCGGCAACACGGCGATGCTCTGCGGTCGAAAGACTCTGGCGCCGGGGCCTTCCCACACTTCCTGCAAGCCGCCACAACCTGCAAGCATCAAGGCCAGAGCCATTACGGATGCCAGACGTACACATGTTCGAGACAACATTGGTTTAGTATACCATTAGAATGTGAATGAAACAGAGGCGGAAACTAGGGCGCCCTTTTCACGGAAGTCGTACCCACCTCCGGCGTCCGCCCGGAATGAGAACCATCGCACCCCTAGTCCCGCTGTAGGAACGAAGGGCGTGGATGCATCCTGCATGTTCTTGAACGTGCCGATTCTAAATGACAGAAACTCGGACAAGATCGTTTGTTCGAGCCCCAAGCTCAGGAGCTGGCTTTTCACTCCCGGGACGAACGTCTTATTCGAAGTCGCATCCACATCGGCCGTCAATGTCAGCGTGGAGTACGGATTGATCGCGACGCCGGCGCGAACCTGTGGTTCCAATTTTAATTCCCCGCCCTCTGCGGCATCGAAGGTCGGTTTGTTGATGTCCTTCGCGACGATCCCAAACCTGATCCACGAGGATGGGCGATAGATGGCTCCGATGTCAATTCCGTAGGTCGTTGAGATGTTCGGTTTGCCGAAGTGATCGGTTGTGCTGACACCGCTCCCGCCTTGAAGGTCGGTCGAACCACGGTACGCGGCGCCTTGGATAACCTTTACGGTCATCCCGATTGAAAAGGTCTTATCGGAAAAGGCATAGGCATAGGAAAAGGCCAACTGTCTGGCTTCGAGCCCGCGAAGCGCCATCTGGCCCGCCACGGTGATGGGCGCGCCGGGCCCCGATTGGGTCGCCTGGACCGGTGTCGAGACAAATCCGCCACCGGTTGCGACGTCGGACACGTTGAATCCAAACGCATGTTCGCCAAGGTGTCCCTTCACATAGAGTCCGGCGGACCCGTTGACCGAGATCGCCGCACCTGACCGATTGATGCGATCGGCGATGCTCTGAGCCCTCGACAAATTACCCGGCGTGGTATCGCCCGTATCGAAGTTCTCCAGGTCATGAAGCGCATCGCCCAGGCCGAGTCGATCGAATGCCATCCCTCCCCCCTGGACACGGATGTCTACGGTTTGGGTCATCGCCAACCCGGCGGGGTTCCAATAGGTCGCGAGCGCGTTCGTCGTGACGGCGACGCCGGCTCCACCCATGCCCATAGCGCGTGGCCCCGCGATGACGAACTCCGCTGCCGATACATGGGACGGCAAGGTGGCGGCGATCAGCAAAACGGCTAAGCGAATTGATGGCAAGCAGCGCATGTCATGTCCTCGCGCGGATGCGCAACCATGCGAGTCTAGAGAAGGAATCATTGTTCGTCAAGGATTCGGATGGTCTATCCGGCCGCGGTTGTGAGCGATGAAAAGACGGAGCGCATGTTCAAAAACTTCCGGAATCGAGACGGTGGGAGACAGAGCTGCGGTCTCGGGAGACGATCAGCTCAGACGATTTGTCCGTCCTGCATGTGGATGATACGGTCGGACTGGGCGGAGAGTTTATCGTTATGCGTCACGATCACGAACGTGGTTCCGCGTGTTGTTTTCAAGTTGCGCATCAACTCGAACAACCCTTCCCCGCTGTGTGTGTCGAGGTTGCCGGTCGGTTCATCGGCCAGGACCAAGTCCGGATTCTGCATCAGCGCGCGTGCCATGGCGACCCGTTGCTGTTCCCCGCCGGACAGTTCTCCGGGTTTATGATGAAGGCGATGCCCTAATCCGACTTCCGTGAGGAGGGTCGTGGCGTCGGCTGTGACGGAGGTGGGTTCCCGTCGTTGGACGAGCGCCGGCATGCAGGCATTCTCCAACGCGGTGAACTCGGCGAGCAGGTGATGAAACTGAAACACAAACCCTATCCGCCGATTGCGGAATTCAGCCTGTTGCGCTTCCGTCATTCGGAACAGGTCCTGTCCATCGAATGTGACGGTTCCGCTGCTCGGTTTGTCGAGGGTCCCTATAATATGCAGGAGGGTGCTCTTGCCGGCTCCAGAGGCTCCGACAATGGCCACCAATTCGCCGCGCTGAATCTCAAGATTGATTCCCTTGAGGACGGGCAGTTCGTAGGATCCCATCGAGAAGGATTTATTAAGATTGACGACTTTAATCATACGACAATCGTCGAGAGTTTCGCTCTCTGTCACCGTCGACGCCGTGCGTGACGGATGACGTTCATTCGTAACGCAGCGCGGCGACCGGCTCGAGCTTGGCCGCCTGATTAGCCGGGTACACGGTGGCCACAAAACTGATCAGGATGGCGGAACCGGCCACGAGTAACACATCCTCGGCCAGCACGTGAACCGGAATGGTCGAGATATAGTACACGGTCGGGTCGAACGTCCAAAACGTTTGAATCAGCCAGAGAAACGCATAGCCCAGGGGAATCCCGATGCCGGTCCCGGCAAATCCGATGATCAACCCGTTCAGCATGAAAATGCGTCGGATGCTGCGCTTTGTCGCGCCCATCGCCTTGAGAATCGCGATCTCCTTCTGCTTCTCCGTGACAATCATCGTGAGGGTGCTGACAATGTTGAACGAGGCCACGATCGTGATCAGGACGAGAAGCAGAAACATCATCGTCTTCTCCAGCTTCAGCGCCGAGAAGAGGTTGCGGTTCATCTGCATCCAATCTCTGGCCCCGTGACTGAATCCCAGCTCCTGCTCGATACTGCGGGCGATCTCCCCGGCGCGGAACACATCCGTCACCTTGACTTCAATCCCCGACACGCCCGCTTCCATGCTGAAAAACTTCTGCGCCTCGCCGAGTTCGATATACGCCAGCGAGGAGTCGTATTCGTACATCCCGGAGTGGAACAGGGCCACCACGGCGAACGTTCGGATTTTTGGCACCATGCCCATCGCACTCACAGGGCCGACGGGAGAAACCACGTTGACCGTATCGCCGACGAATACGCCCAGCCTGAGCGCCAATTCTTTGCCGAGAATAATACCAGGCTTTTCGACGACCCGTGGGGTGCCCTGAGGGTCATCGATCGGAGCCTGGGTGACTTTCGCCGGTGTGAGCAGATCGAACAGATGTCCACTCGTGATGTTCTTCGAAAGCTCGGTGACATTGGCCTCTCGTTTCGGATCGATCCCCCGCAGGACGATTCCCTGCACGCCGGATTGAGTGGTCAGCAGCACTTGACGAAGCACAAAAGGCGTGGCCGCCACCACGTCGGGCACCGGCCGAATCTTGTCGATCAAGTGATCATAGTCGGTCATGTTCTCTTTCATGCGCTCTTGGACGATGATGTGAGCGGTCGTGCCGAGAATCTTGCTCTGAATATCCTCCCGGAAGCCGGTCATGATGCCGACCGTACCGATCAGCGCCGCTACACCCAGCGTGATGCCGGCGATCGACACGAAGGTGTTCAGCGAGATCGTCCGGTTACGACGCTTCGCGCGCAAGTAACGGAGTCCGACGAAGATTTCATAGGGAAGCGCCACTATGATTTCTCTGGTCTAAGCTGGGGGAAGAGGACCACATCCCGGATGGAAGCTTGATCCGTGAACAACATGATCAATCGGTCGATCCCGATTCCTTCTCCGGCGGTAGGCGGCATCCCGAACTCGAGGGCGCGAAGGAAGTCTTCGTCGACGAGATGGGCTTCTTCATCGCCCGCCTCATGCTGTGCAGCCTGGCCTTCGAACCGTTCGCGTTGATCCAGCGGATCATTCAACTCGGAAAAGGCATTTGCGATTTCCCGCCCGGCGATGTAGAGCTCGAAGCGGTCCGTCAGGGTCGGGTCAGAATCTTTGCGTCGTGCGAGCGGAGAGATTTCGATCGGATAGTCCGTGATGAAGGTCGGCTGTTGGAGGTTGGGTTCGACGGTCTCTTCGAAGATTTCATTCACAATGGTGAATAGGGACGCCTTGGGGTCCACCGGCACATGAAGCCGCTTAGCCGCCGCCAGTGCCTGCTCGCGATCCCGCAGCGCCGATGGCTCGAGGCCATTCACCTCGAGAATGGCTTGGTGATAGGACCATCGTCGCCAAGGGGGGGTAAGCACAATCTCTTTCCCTTGGTATTGCATGACGGTGTGACCCAAGATCTGTTTGGCCAAGCTCGAGACTAGTTCTTCCGTGAGCGCGATCAAATCTTGATAATCCGCGTATGAAACGTAGAACTCCAGCATCGTGAACTCGGGATTATGTATGGTCGAGATGCCTTCGTTCCGGAAGTTTCGGTTGATCTCGAACACGCGTGGAAACCCGCCGACGATCAGGCGTTTCAAATACAGCTCCGGCGCGATACGCAAGTAGAGATCCACGCCGAGCGCATTATGGTGCGTGACGAAAGGCTTGGCGGCTGCGCCACCGGGAATCGGATGCATCATCGGAGTCTCGACCTCGAGAAATCCTCGTTCAATGAGAAACGCTCGGATACCGGCGATGATGCGGCTCCTGGTCGAAAAGATCTGGTGCACCTGGGGATTGGCGATCAGATCGACGTAGCGCTGCCGATACCGTGTTTCGACATCTGTGAGGCCGTGCCACTTTTCCGGGAGCGGACGGAGGGCTTTGCTGAGAAACGTCAGGCTATGAACCTCGACCGTGAATTCATTCGTCTTCGTGCGGAAGAGCTTTCCCGTGACGCCGATCCAGTCTCCGAGATCGAGCTGCTCGACGACTGTATACGCTTGTTGCGAGAGGAGATCTTTCTTGAGGTAGACTTGGAGACGATCGGAACCGTCTTGTAAGACCGCAAACCCGGCCTTCCCAAAACGCCGCAACGCGACGATCCGTCCCGCAAAAGTACAAGAGATCTTTTCCTGCTCCAACGTCTCCTTGGTCTTTTCACCGTGCATTCTAAGCAATGCTCCGGCACGGTCTTTGACCTCGAAGCGGCTGCCGTAGGGTGGGACACCGGCCTCTCGCAAGAGTTCGAGTTTCTTGATCCGCTGTTGCCGCTGTTCGTTCAGTTCATCCATGGCGTCGTCACAGGGTTGCTAGAGATCATCCTCGGGACCACCCACCGGTGCAAGTTGATCGCTTCCTTTCCCGAGCTTCTTCTTCAAATAGGCCTCGATGAATCCGTCGAGGTCGCCGTCCATGACGGACGATACATTGCCGCTCTGATGCCCTGTCCGGTGATCCTTGACCATCTGGTAGGGCTGGAACACATATGAACGGATTTGGCTTCCCCACGCGATGTCCTTCTTTTCGCCGACGATCGCGTTGAACTCCGCCTCTTTTTTCTTTTGTTCCAATTCGAAGAGGCGCGATTTCAAGATCTTCATCGCTCCGTTTCGATTTTGGAGCTGAGAGCGCTCATTCTGGCATTGAACGACGATGCCGGACGGTAAGTGAGTAATGCGAATGGCGGTTTCCACCTTGTTGACGTTCTGTCCTCCGGCTCCTCCCGAGCGAAAGGTATCGATCCGGAGATCCTTCTCTTCGACCACGACGTCGATATCCTCACTCAGCTCCGGATAGACGAAGACGGACGCGAATGAGGTGTGCCGCCGCTTGTTGGAGTCGAATGGGGAAATGCGCACCAACCGATGGACCCCGGCTTCAGCCTTCAGATACCCATAAGCATAGGGTCCCGTGATCGAGACCGTCACGCTCTTGATGCCGGCTTCGTCGCCGGGCAATAGGTCCAACGTTTCCACCTTGAACTTCTTGTGTTCCGCCCACCGCACATACATGCGGAGGAGCATCTGTGCCCAATCTTGGGATTCCGTGCCGCCGGCGCCGGGATGAATCGCCACGATGGCATTATTGGGGTCCAGTTCGCCTGATAGAAGGAGCTCGACACGCAACGTCGCCAGGCGCGGTTCCAATTGTCTCAGTTCAACGGCGAGTTCTGCCTCCAGACTCGCATCGTCACTCTCATGGGCGAGCTCCAGCAGAGCCCCCAAATCGCCCATTTTAGCCTCGATTTCTTGCCACTGTTGAAGTTCACGCTCGATGGTTGCCTTTTTTCGGCTGACCACCGCGGCGGCGCGGGCATTGCTCCAGAAATCGGGCTGGCCCATTTGTGCTTCAAGTTCTTGCAGGTCGGCGGTCATATGAGCGAAGTCAAAGATGCCCCCGTAATTCAGAGACCTGTTCAGAAAGGGCGCGCACACGAACTTCCACGTCTTCCAACATACCGTGATCCTCCTTCTTCGGTCACGCCGGTGTGATCGCCGTCAGGGCTGGTTCCTTCGTGCGGAAATACCCGAACAGACACAAAAGCGCGCAGATTATAACACAGGCATGGGCAAACACATCGCCGTAATAGCTGTAAAACGTGGGGGCTTGCCGGGTCGGGATGGCTGCGTACGACGCCTCTTCCGTGAATAGGGGGGTGGCCTGGATGATTTGCCCGAATGGATCGACGAACCCGGAAATCCCCGTGTTGGCGGAGCGCGCGAAGGCCAAGTGGTTTTCCACCGAGCGAAAGACGACCATGGCGAAGTGTTGCGCGGGGGCTGAGGAAGGCCCAAACCATCCGTCATTCGTGATCGTGACCAGAAACTCCGCGCCATTTGCGGCGAACTGACGGACCAAATCCGGGAAAATCACTTCGTAACAGATGGCCACCCCAAACTTGACGGATCTGGCGCCGAGCGGACTGTCTTTGCTCCATGACTTAGGGGTGAACGAAAGAGTCGTCGGTCCCGGGCCCGCTTCAAAATCTCCGATCCCCTCCACAAGTTTGTCGAGAAAGAACAGCAGCGACGATTTGAGAGGAATGTATTCTCCGAACGGCACGAGATGGTGTTTATCATAACGGCCGAGCACCGTGCCGTCCCTTCCCAGCAGATAGGCGCTGTTCAAGAGATAGGGGCGGCGATCGGGGTAGAATCTCAAGGCTGGACTGCCGAGGAGAATCGGCGCCTGTGCACGTTGAGCCCAATCGATCAATTGCAACTGATACTCTTTTTCCCGCTCCAAGATGAACGGGGTCGCGGCTTCGGGCCACACAACCAAGTCCGTATTGGCGCCCAGTTGGGCTGTCAGGCGGTCCAATCGCCGCATCGTTTCGTCGCGATATGCCGCATCCCATTTCACCGCTTGATCGATATTCGGTTGGACCACCCCCACGATAATCGAAGGTTTCGGTTGTTTTAGGTTTCTGTCGCTCAAGACCGCCGAACTGTAGACCCATGAGAGCACCATACATGCGGCCGCGGTGGTGAGTAACTCCCACGGAAGCTTGGCTGGGTGAAATCCGCGGAAAAACGGCATGATCCACAAAAGAAGTTCCGCTAAGGACAAATTTACCAGCACGATCAGAAAGGAAATTCCGTACACGCCTGTATGGTCTGCCACCTGGATCAATGCCAGCTCTTGGTATTGCGAATAACCCAGGAGACACCAGGGAATGCCAGACAGAAGATGGGTGCGGACCAATTCGAGTGCCACCCAGAAGCAGGGCGCAAAGAATATGCCGTAGCGTGGAATCAGTTCACGCAGCCAGACCACGGCCAGGCAATAGAGTGCGACGTAGAGTCCGAGATAGGTGGTGAGAAGCAACAGAATCGCGTAGCTGACGAGCTCGGGCACCTTGCCATAGGTCGTCATGGCCGTGACCACCCAGGCCATGATCCCGGTGAATCCGACGATCCCGCTCAGCCAACCGATCCAAAAAGCCCGTTGCCTGGAACATTGATCGAGCGCGAGATGAAGAGGAATCAGAGCGACCCAGGCCAGCAATCCCAGGTCGAATTTTGGAAAACAAAGAGGCAACAGCAGTCCGCTCGTGCAGGCGAAGAGTATCTGGCGCGGACGAGACCCATCCATCGTGCCGTACCTTACGAAAAGATTCGACGACTTGCAAGAGAACACTCGAACAATCAGGGACTTGGAAGGGTTCCACGTGCTTTTTGTGGCCGAAACGGGTATGCTGACTTTCTATGGAACGGCGTCGTCACCGTCGGGTTTCCGCACAGGTCAAAAGCTTGATTAAGGCCAACTCTCATGAAGTCGAGGGGGAGACCATGGATCTTTCACTGGGTGGCGCCCGGATCGAAAGCTCTCTCGTGGTCCAGCCCGGAAGTCAGATAGCCGTGAAGCTCATTCTCCCGGGAGATGATACCCCGATCGTGATCGAGCAAGCGCAGGTCCAATGGAGCCTGGATCGGACGTTCGGCGTCAGATTTCTCGAAATGCCGCAGCAAGAGTTGGATGAATTGGAGCAGCTCATCGAGGAATGTATCGCGCTTGATGAAGGGAGAACCCCATGAAACCTGTGGACACTCGCACTGAGACACAGAGTGACGACCAGTGCACCTGGATTGGTGGTGAAGCGACCGTTGGCTCGCAGGCCGGTCGCCATGTCCGCCGGCAAGCGCGACACACGCCGTCTTTGTTCGGCATCATCCTCGGCCTGACCTTCTTCGGTGGTCTCACGCTGGGCAGCTCCGTCGGTCTGCTCTGTCGAACCAAGGGCAAGTAACCTACCAGAGTTAGGGATCGGCCTTCCCCATCCGGAAATCAACCGCCGTCCTCTCGGAACTCGAATACTAACCGCGCCTGAGTGCATGTGCTCGGCATTGCCTGCCTGCATCGACATGGAACGAATTGGATCGCCACCGCGTCGGTGCTGCGAAATTCTGCTCCTGTGCATTAACAGGCCCACTCCATCGGTCTCGTGAACGATGTATCTCTTTTGTCCTCCAGTGTATCTACTTAGATACCAAAGAAGAGAAGCTGAGGATTCCATCGCGCATGCCCGCCACGAGTAGACGGCTCAAATCTTAAGGTCTTAGAGACGTCTTTGGGGAGAATCAGAATGGCGCACGGCATTCAGAATAAGTTAGGCACGTAAAGTGCTTACAAGGAAACACGTAGCCGTTCAGATGATTCGATTCGCAAGCCGCGTTTCGCTCGCCTTGTGAGGCGTTGACGGTTACTACGTCAGGAGATGGTCTATGAACCACCCGAGTTTCATGTTCCAAGGCCTGTTCGGTTATGAAGATTCGGACAGTCCGGACACCTTTTATTATGTTCCCGGTGAGCCAAGTCCGGAGCGAGACCCACAGGGTAAGCCGACCTTGAGCCTATTGGCTCTTGGGGATACGGCAATTCTGAAGCTCGGCGCTCAGTGGGGTCCCGAGGAAAAGACGCTTGATGCGTTCCGGCGTGACATTGTCGATGAATTTTCCACTCGCCGTTTGACTTTGTCAACGATCCGACTCATTCACAGTCCGATCACGATGCGTAGTGCCGACCTTGTCGTCACGTGTGAGAATGGCCGGTCCGAACTCCTGCAGTCGGTTGCCACATCCGGGTTTCCTCCGTTCATGGCGATCTTCAATGTGCGACTGAACGCCGTGGCCAAGGCATCGGTGATCCGCGCCCTTCATGGATCCCCCTATCTTCTCACGGTGAAGTATCGAGGTTGTTTCACAAGCCCCTTGCCGCTCTCGGCCTCTATTTCCGGTGATGCTCGTGACGAGGTTCGTGCGCTGCGTCCTTCCTCAACCGTGGCCGAGGCCCGTGCGCTCGTGGATCGAGCGCTTGCCTCGGGACAATTTACGCGTACTCGACACTCGCCGCGGGGTATGCCAACCAGCATTGAGAATGTGGTTGAAGAAGAGGTTCGCATGGCTGCGGCAAAAGCGCTTGGGTGGTTGGTGCAGAGACAGGCCACGGTGGCGGACCCGGAGGTGCTCCGCTTTGCTGTCATGATATCGAAAACGTTGAACATGGAACTCCCTTTCGACATCACGACCGATGTGTCGGCATGGTTTCCTCGAGCTCAAGGGAACACACACATCCGCGCCGTGAACCCCATGTACGAAACCACGTTGGATAAACCCGCCGATCCCCAATTGAGACGAATCATGGCCGAGCAAGATGGAGATGGACTGTCAGACACTCGCCGCAAAGGTGTCGAGCGCACACCATTGCCCATTCAAGCAGTAGGAGGTCCGTCATTCTGATGTACGAGTTCGAGAATGACCGGCGTTCAGGCCACTGATAGGTCATCATGATCAAGATCTGTTGGGGAAGGGATGTCGTTGTCCCTCTCCGTGAACGGGAGGAAGGAGCCGGGGATGCTCTATCTCAATCCGCCATTTCATCTCATCAACGGCGTCTCACTCTTTCGTGACCACGAAGACCGGATGCACTGGTATTACCAATCTGGCGTGCCCTTGCCGGTGGGCATGTCGGATGGTGCCGGCGGCGTGCTGCCTCACGTCCAACTCATAAAATTTCGCGGGGCGGCAGGAAACGGCGGTCTACTGAATTTTGACGTCCAGTTGGGGCTGTGCAAAAACCCTGAGGAAGAGGCAGACGTCCTTGGCGAGATTCGCCGGGAACTGATGAAAATCGAAGACTTGAAGGGGCTGCCGCGCCTCTCACCCGTTTCCTTGGTCGACGGTTCTGTGAAACTGATGTTGTTCGACCTGATGGCCGGGACATCGCAGTCGGGATCGCCTGGCACATTGCCTTCAGGCTCCGCCGCCCCATCGTCGCGTCTTGTTCTGAAGGCCAATCACAATGCGAAGCCGGCCTTGTTTGGAAAGAACGAGGCGACCTTTTCGGTCCAGCTCTCAGTGGACGGGGTTGCGATCTTGGAAAAGGCTCTTCAGGGAGAAATGTCTCCGGTCGGGATTGTGTACTCGCTCGACTTCTTGGGCCTGCGGCCCGCCTATTCTGTACGGGTCGACGTGAATTGGAATCGGGTGCAGGCTCACCTGGAAGAGTATTTCAAGGTGGGAAATCCGCACATCACTCAGTCGGGCATAGACAAGATTGTCGACAAGCTCATCGAGGAACAAGTCATTCGTATTGACGTGGATAGCTTCGTTCCTGAAGGGGACGATACGAGCGGACTGATCTCTTGCCGAGATCGAGCCGTGGCCGAGATTCAGGATATGGTCACGGAGACATTCTTCGAGCCAAGTCTCGACCTCATGACACGCGACGATTTCCGTAGTTCCGGTACGGCCACGCGCATCATCCAGCTTCTTCATGCGCACGGCACCTTGGAGAATGCGTGGTTCAGCTACGGCAAGGCCGACCTAAGCCGAATCGATCAGAAGCGGCTCAACGTCAGGATGAACGAGCGGACGACGGTTAAGCGGAGCATCTATCCTCAAGGACATTTGGCCGGGCTGTTTCGAGTGATCGAGGAGCAGGGGTTGGATCTGGAGCGATTCATCAGCTCCGTTGACGCGCACGATCCTTGGTTCGGAAAGCGCAAGGTCACTGCCATCTCTCGGGCTGAGTATGCCGAAGATTCGATCCGATCAGTAAATGTCAATCTAAGGTACGGACATGAGACCAAGAATTTGGTGCTCGATGGCGCTACTGATAGGAAGGTGTGCGAGTGGCCCAGTATCCTCGATGGCGGCGTCATGAGATGGCCAGTCACCGCTCATTACACGGTGAACTTTAAAGGAGTAGACGCCACCGAACGGCCCGCCAAGCTTGAGTCTCCACGTAAGACAATCACCGTCGAAACCATCGAAATCGATCCACGTGAGCTTTATGCCATCGTTCAGGTGCCCATTATTGCGCTTGCGTTTCCATGGGAACGGTACACGCAAATCGAGGTGCAACTTCAATACAGCGATCCAATCAACGGTATCAAGATCGGCGACACCTATGTGTTGAGTCAGGGTGCCTCGATCGCCATTTGGAAGTTCTTTGTGCTGAACCCGGAACAGACGCGGTATCGCTACAAAGTGATCTATCGATCCGGAACCCACAAAGATGTCGAGATGTCGTGGGAGGACTCCAATGCTGAGCAGATCACGCTACGAGACCCCCATCCCAATAAGCGAACACTGGAAATTGTCCCGGCGCTTGACTGGGTCAAGGTGGACCGTGTGTTCGTCGACGTGGCTTATCAGGATGAACCCAATGAGATATTTGAACAAGCCTCCTTCGAATTCAGTGAAACAAATAAACACGTCCAGAAATTCATGGTGTCCATGGAGAACCCGGACAAGCGCATTGTGGGCTACAACGTGACGGTAATCAGCAAGGATGGCACGGTGTCCCAAGTACCCACTTCCTACACACTGGAGAAACGCATTGTCATACGGGGAGATATGAAAGGCCATCGGGTCATCATGCTGCGCCCGGAGCATGTGGATTTTTTGGCTCAGCAAGTGAAGGACCTGACGATCGATATGCGCTATGAGGATTCGAGTAACGGGTTGAGCTACGCGGACACGTTCACGTTCCGATCGCCGGACGACCGTGGACATTTTGAGTATGACTATGTGGACGGCGGCACGTCGCGATTCGAGTATCGCATCAAGACGCGCTTCAGCAACAACTTACAACGGGAGACCGAATGGATTCCCAGCAACAGCGACGAGCTGGAATTGAGAGTCGGAAGTTAGGCCTGGCATTTCTCGGGTTTTACTGAAGCTGCTCCTTATTTTAATCAGGTATAGAATGGAGTTATGCCATACGACAGCAGATTGTCATCGCAGCGGGGCTGGTTCTCCTCGAAGCCGATTCTAAAATCCACGTCGTTGCTCGCTGGGCTTCTCCTGATCATGTTGTCTGTCTCCGTTCCTTCGGTACTGGCCGAGGCGGATCGGGGAACGTGGCGCACAGCTGCGCCGATGCCGACAAAACGGACAGAGGTGGCCGTCGCGGTGTTGGACGGGAAGATCTACGCCGTCGGTGGGTTTGAAAAGCCGAGCTTGGGCAATGTGATGAATTTCGCGATTACGCCATCGGTCGAAGTCTATGATCCCGTGACAGATCGATGGACCTCTAAAGCCTCTATGCCGGTCGGCTTACACCATGTCGGGATCGGGGTTGTCGGTGGACGATTATATGTTATCGGCGGGTACAGTAGGTCTGGCTTAAGCGTCTGGAACCCGGCAGCGACGGTATACGTCTACGACCCGGCTACGGACACTTGGATTGAGCGCGCTTCCATGCCCACCGCGCGAGGCGCATTGTCTGTCGCAGAGTACGAGGGAAAGCTGTATGCCATCGGCGGATACGATCGGAAGGCGAACAGCGCGGCGGTCGAAGTGTACGATCCCGTGCGCAACGCCTGGTCAACGGTCGCCTCTCTCCCGACACCTCGTGATCATCTCGCTACAGCGACCGTGGCCGGAAAGATTTATGCAATCGGTGGACGATTGAATGGTGACTATGCTCGGAACCTTGCCGTAACCGAAATGTACGATCCGGCTACTGATCGCTGGACCCGCGTCTCGGACCTCCCGACTGCGCGTAGCGGCATTACGGCCGCCGTGATTGATGCGAGAATCTACGTCTTCGGCGGGGAAGGGACGGAGGGGACCTTCCATGAGAACGAGGCCTACGATTCAGTGCGCAACAAATGGCAGACGATGGCCTCAATGCCGACGGGGCGACACGGCCTCGGGTCGGCAGTGGCAGAAGGACGCATTCACGTCATCAGCGGCGGTCCGACGCCGGGCGGCTCCTTCAGCGATCTGAACGAAGTGTTCGTGCCACCGTCGGTAAGCCAATCGATGGCTGAGTGAGTCTTAGGCCATAGGCTTCCAAGCGAGCCCTCCGTCATCTGCAGCGCAAGCGCAGTCCCAAGGTGAGCATCTTAAAAGGAGTTTGAAAGAGTGGCGCCACCGATGAGAAAAAAATACCCGGCATTATAGAAGACATGCAGAGCGATGGAGGGATACACGGATCCAAAGCGATCACGTACGAAACCGAAACAGAGCGAAGGAACGAATACGAGAAGCGACCAGAAGAGAGAATGACTGGCCAGATGAGCACATGTGAACAAGAGAGATGATAGAAGATTTGAGGTGGATAGACCAATCCATGTCTTCTGCCTCGCTATGGATTGCAGAAAATACCCCTGAATGATGCCACGGAACAACAACTCCTCGAACAGTGGTTGCCATAGAACGACGGAAAGAAAAGCCGGTACCCATATGGCCTGCCGAGGCAGTGGTTGAACTGTAACGATCACCAGATGAGGAATAACGACAAGTCCAATTTGCCATACCTCTTGACTCACTTCTGTTCGAAGCCTATCGTACCCTGGTGGGGGGAGTTAACGCCCCGAGGGAATATGGTTCAAAAGGGGGTCGAGCGTGAGGATGGTGTGCAGGACCAGCTTGTACTGGGAAGCCTAAAGTCCTCCCAAGATCTCCGCCGTACCTGATCGTCCTCGGTTAGGTGCGTGCTCCTCCCACCCTTACCGGTTTCCCCTTTCCCACTCTAAGTCTCCGACCTCCTTTTCAGTTCGGTCGAGTTCCAGCCGTGCCTGTGTGTCCAGGCATAAATGGGATCACCTGCTATACTTTGCTCCATTGAGACATCATCCGTAGACCCGGGGGCCTAGATAGCATGAGACTCTTCATTCTAAGCACCATGTGTTACGTCCTCCTATGGCCGGTTCTTGGAACCGCACAGCTCTATAAATGGACCGATGATCTAGGGAATTTCCACATCACTGATACACCGCCTCCCGGCTCCCCAAAGAAACCCTCTGTCGGCGCGGTGCCCGCACCTCAAACGACCGTCCCAAAGAAAGCCATGGTCCGGCCGACCTTGCCTATGCACCCTCAAGCGCAGATACATCTTGTACCGGCTCCAACGGTAGCTGTTCCCTCGGTCAAAGAAGTCTTTGCCCAACAGGCAACGGGAGGGTTGAACCCTAATCAAGCGACCGTGACGAGTTTCTGGCAAACCTTCGAAGGCCCCGCCGTGACCACCAAGGCTCCGGTTCATCGCTGGAAAGACGAACAGGACCTTGATCACTTTACCGATATCGTGCCGACGGCCAAAGGTGGTTTGAGTGTAGACGCAAAGTTGAAAGAGGTTCCAGCAAGACAGAAACACCTCACCGGTCAAAAGGCCAGATGAAAAACAGTTTCGGTTGGAGCGAACCGAACATGAATTGTTGGGAACGGCAGACAGACTGGGTGAAGATCACTCTGGTGGTCGTCATCCTATCTATGACTCTACCGATCCGGCAGGCGGATGCCTATCTTTCCAAGACTCCTACGGCGTTTTCTGAGGATGGACGTCTCCTCCTGGTCCAGATGAGCGACTTGGTCTTATGGGATCTCGAGTCCAAGGCGCTCCTTGCCAAAGTCCCGCTCAGCTCATGCCAACAGGTGATGTTACTGAAGCAGGACGGATGGGTGATGTGTGTGGCAAACGAAGTCGTCATCTACGATTGGAAAGCCCAAGCTTCTGTGGCAACCATTCCGGCGGAATCGCGGCAGCCTTATAGCGTGCTCGCCTATTCGAACCAGAGCGATCGGATGGTTCTCCGTCACGGCAACGATGCCGTCTCTGTCTGGCAGCTGGGCAAAAAGCTGGTGCCGCTCAAACATATCGCGCTGGATGTCAAGAAGAAGGTTCCTTCGGTGGCCGCCTCGCCAGATCTGAAAATGCTGGCGATCGCACAGGGGCACACCATTCATCTGCACGACCTTGCCGGAACAGCGATCCGCGACTTGACCATTGAAGACGGAGAGCCGCACGATCTCCTCTTTTCACCCCACGGCTCAACTCTGGCTGCGAGTGTCGGGAACACGATCCTTCTCATCGACACCGTAGAGGCGTCCCTGCGTGCGCGCGCCACGCTGACGGTCGCTGATGGAGCTCGCGGGTCGATCACGCCTCGAGTCTTTTCCCGGGACGGTCATCGACTTGTGGCGGGCAATGGGGAATGGAGTTATCCGCTGTTCGATGCCGACACGGGCAAGCAGGTCTCCTTGACCGAATTCACCTATGCCGATCAAGAACGTGGTGTGCGGTCGCATACCTATCTCTATGCCGTCGATATTTCCGACGACGCAGACTATTTGGTTGGGCAACCGGAGTATCCCTCCACGTTGCAGATGTGGGATCTGCGCACCGGCTCCCTATTGCCGGATCTCTGCGGAAACGACTGCCGGAACATGGGACCGCGCGTTTCGCTGCTCAGATGGTCGCCGACAGGTTCGAAAATTGTGGTTGGAATGCAAGGAGGCCAGAATCCGGACGTAGACGGCAAGATATCGGTGTGGGATGTACAGACCAGGTCCCCGGAACTGGTGCTGGACCCCAGCCAACCGCAAGCGAAAGTGTTGGCGAAGCGCGTCGTGCCGGACGTCGTGGCGGCTGAGCCGTCGGTGAATTCTGGCGGGCCTTCCGCCGCAAGTGCGAGACCGGCCTTCATCCATGCGTTGGCGGTGCGTTCGATGGCAAGTTCCCCCAGCGCAAATGTCCTTGCCACCACCGGCGATGACGGCATGCTCAAAATATGGGACCCAGGGCAGGGAAGGCTCTTGCGTCAACTGGTTCTCGCTTCTCCCGGAAGTGCGTTGGCGTTCAGTGCCGACGGTCTGATCCTAGCGATGGGTACCACCAAGGGAGAAATACGGCTATGGGAAACTCAAACCTGGCGGGAGTTTCCATCCTATTCAAGCCGGCAAGGCCGGATCAATGCCCTGCAATTTCTACCCGGCAATCGCCTTCTCGTTGTGGCGGGAGAACAACCGAAAGTGCCTGTGGTGGATGTCTCGACACGCGAAGTGATGAAAGAACTTGTGCATACCGGCTTCTCTCAGGCCTGCGATACGAAAGGTTGTGTCAAGAAACGGGCGATACAGGGAGAAGTCGTAGAAAGTTTGAGTCTGGTGGATGGAAGCCCTTTTCTCTTAACGGAATCACGGAACGGCCGTGCCGTCTGGGATACCAGGACCTGGAGGGAAATTGACAAGCCGGTCGGGCTCCCGGATGTGTGGTCCGGTCTTGGATGGAAACGTCCTTTTGTTTCGACGACCATTCGTCCTGGTGATCAGAAGGTGTTCACGCTCGCTGTCTGGGATACCAAGCGCAATGGTATCATGGCGAGCCTCGATACCTTCACCAAACGGGACACGGAAATAGTCGAGAATGGACCGACGGTGGCATTGGGGACATCGATGGCCGTCGATCCGCTGTATCGATGGGCGGCCACTCGTATTGGTGAACATGTGTCAGTGTGGGATCTTTCTGTTCAAGCCAAGAAGAAGACCTTCCATGTGAAAACCCCCTCTCATCTCCACTGGACGAGCGATGGAAAATATTTGCTCGTCTCCACGCTCGACCGGAAAATGCTTGTCTGGTCCGCGGAAACCATGGAACCGGTCCATTACCTGCGGGATCCTTCCATCACACGATGACAACCTTCCGATACACTCAACCGGCAGTCATCACGGGGTCGTGCTTGCGGTCCATTTCTGAGCGAGGCATGCAATCCCTGAAGATGGCCTTACGTGACGGAGCCATTTGGTGCCATTGTTTCCGCAAAAGTTTTGTGGTACCACACAAGGAACGTTTGTTTCATGCGAGGGTGAATGGCAAAAAAGAAAGCATCCGCATCACATACTGAATCAACACCTTCCGCTCCTCCGCCGATCCCTGAACCATCCGCAAGAAAGAAAGCCCCCAAGCAGGCAGAACGGGTGACTGCGGTTGAGATGGGGGCGCGGCAGCGGGAGATCTCCGTCTCGGAATTTTTCACGAAGAACCGGCACCTGCTCGGGTTCGACAATCCGCGCAAGGCATTGTTGACGTGCGTCAAGGAAGCAGTCGATAACGCGCTCGATGCCTGCGAAGAAGCCGGAATTCTTCCGGACGTGACGGTCAAGTTGGAGGTTGTGCCGAACGGAGAGCCGGTCGCGCCCAGCCAAGCCAGCAGGTTTCGCGTCACGGTGACCGACAATGGCCCCGGCATTGTTCGCCAGCAGATTCCCAGAATTTTTGCCAAGCTGCTCTACGGATCCAAGTTTCATCGTTTGCGAATGAGCCGCGGCCAGCAGGGGATCGGCATTTCCGCCGCCGGAATGTATGGGCAGCTCACGACCGGGAAACCGGTCAAAATTATTTCCCGTATCGGGCCTAAAGCCGCCGCCCATTTTTTCGAAGTCCAGATCGATACGAAGAAAAACGAGCCGCTGGTTCACGAGAACAAACAGATCAACTGGGAGCAGCCGCGGGGCACCCAAGTTGCGCTGGAAGTCGAAGGCAAGTATCAGAAAGGCCGAGCCTCCGTCGATGAATGGCTCGAACAGACCTCCATCGCCAACCCCCACGTTAAACTGATCTATCAGACACCTGAAGGAGAGACAAAAGAATACCCCCGCACCTATCACGAGTTGCCCCCGCAACCTCGCGAGATCAAGCCGCACCCGTACGGCATCGAGTTCGGCATGTTGCTCAAGATGTTGCAGGACACGAAGAGCCATTCGCTGTCCGGCTTTCTCGCGGGTGATTTTTGCCGGGTGTCTTCCCCCATGGCGGATGAGATCTGCAAGGCGGCGAAGGTACGTCCGGATCTCAGACCTCGCGACCTCAAAGGGCCTGCGGCAGAGACGCTCTACAAGGCATTGCAGGAAACCAAGATCATGGCGCCGCCGACCAATTGCATTTCACCGATCGGCGAAAAGGCGATCCTGGCGGGACTCTACAAGCAGATCAAAGGCGAGTTTTATACGGCCGTGAGCCGGCCACCGGCGGTGTATCGCGGCAATCCCTTCATCATCGAAGCGGGGCTTGCCTACGGCAATCGGCCGCAGGATCAGAACAAGCCGCAACAACCGGCCGTGCCGAAAGCCGAGGGAGAACACGAGGAGGAAGACTCGGAACTCGCCCGGGTGATCCGTTACGCCAATCGGGTGCCGTTGCTGTATCAGCAATCGGCCTGTGCGACGTTCAAGGCCGTCATGAGCACGACGTGGAAGAACTACGGCTTGACGCAGTCCCGCGGCGCCTTGCCGGCCGGACCGATGGTCATCTTCGTCCATATGGCTTCGGTGTGGGTCCCGTTTACAAGCGAGTCCAAAGAAGCGATCGCCGATTACGACGAGATCCAAAAGGAAATCACCCTGGCGCTTCGCGAATGCGGGAGGCGGTTAGGACTTTTCATTCGTCGCCGTGAGCGGGCGGCCAGTGAATATCGGCGGAGGAATATTTTCGAGCTGTATATCGAAGAAGTCGTCGAGGCGTGTAACCGGTTGAAAGGCGGCAAGCTGCCGAAGGAAAAACTGAAAGCACAGCTCCAGAAGGTTGCGACCTCCCGCACGGGCGGTCAGAAAACCGATGAAGCGCTGGGGAAGACCGGTGCAGGGCCTGAAGGATTGCCGCACTCGATTATCGTCACGGCGGAGGGAGTCGAAGGCGAGACTGAATTGGCCACTCAGGTCGAGGCCGATCAGGTTGCAGCGGCGCCTGCGGCTGAGCCGGACCTTCTGGGTGACACACGGTCGGTAGACGAGAGTGCTTCGAAAGAGAAGTCCAGCCGACCGAGGACATCGGAGAAGTCGCTAAGAAAAGCGAAAGCGAAACCAGATCAGATGGCGCTCTTTGCCGGCGGGTCTGGGGCGAAGAAGTCATCAGGCGGAAAATCTCTCAAGCCAACGAAGACTGCCGGACCGCGCAAACCGAAATAGGACATCATGACGACGAAGACGAAGAAAACCACCCTTGTCGAGAAGAAGTTGATCGGCCTGGCCGATATCGTGATCCAGGCGGCCGACCGGTCGAAAGACCCGACGTTTCAGATTCCGATCCGTGCCCTGTCCAATGTGTCCTTCAACGAGCGCAAGGGCCTGATCGAAATGGGCAGTAAGAAACAGGAGCGGTCGTTTTTCAATGTCGGTATGGCGAAGAAATTCATGCAGACGGTGCTGGTGGCGGACGCCCTCTCTGAGTTGCAGCGCGCCGATCTGACGACGTCGCTACGCGAAATCTACTATCGCACGAAACATACGATCAAAGACTCACACGAGAACACCTTCGATACCCAGGATGAATCCGATCCAGTTATTGAAGATTTGGAAGTCTCCCTCGCCGCTCTTCGTGAGGAGTTGCATGTTCGAGCGGAGAACAGCGGCAGTATCGTCGGGCCGGTGGTTTTCGGAGATGACGGCGACCGCGTTGACTGCTCTAAGCTCGGCAAAGGCGGGTACTCGGTGCCGTCGATTGTGGAGCCGGAGTATCTGGAGATTCGCCGCTGCACGGCGGATTTCGTGCTACTCGTCGAAAAGGGAACACAGTGGAACCGACTGTCGGAGGATAAGTTCTGGCGTCGCTATAACTGTGTGTTACTCACTGGCAATGGTCAGCCGCCACGCGGGGTCAGACGCTTGGCCAGACGGCTCCATGAGGAATATCGTCTGCCGGTCTATGTCTTGGTCGATAACGATCCATGGGGGTACTACATTTACTCTGTCATCAAGCAGGGCTCGATCAATCTGGCCTTTGAAAGCCAGCGCATGGCAATTCCGAAGGCCAAGTTCATGGGTTTATCGAGCGCCGACCCGGAGCGGTATGAGTTGCCGCGCAACGTCGGCATCAAGTTGAACGACAAAGACATCGCCCGCGCAAAAGAGTTGATGAACTATCAGTGGTTTCAGAAACCGGCCTGGCAGGCGGAGATCAAGCGGATGCTGGCGAGTGGATTGAAGTACGAGCTTGATGCGTTGGCGAACAAAGACTTTCAGTACCTCACGAAGAAGTACCTGCCGAGGAAACTCAAAGAGAAAGACTGGTTAGACTAGCCAGCACCATTTGAGTCAGCGTTGCGGCGCTGGCTGTCCTCACGTGCACACACTTGCCATGAAGACTTTGCCTGCCTGGACGGCACTCCTTCGAGATTGGCAGCGCCGCGCTGTCTCGGCAGTGCGTGCCCATTCAACGACAGACTTTCTCGCGATGGCGACCCCCGCTGCCGGGAAAACGCGATTTGCCCTGGCCGTCGCGCACCATTATCTGACCCAGCGAGCGGCTGTTCGGGTGGTGGTGGTCTGTCCGACCAATCATTTGCGGGGGCAATGGTCGGATGCGGCGGGTAAGGTCGGCCTGCATCTCGATCCGGCTCTGAAGAACGACCAGGCCGTTGAGGCGGCGGACTATCACGGCGCCGTGGTCACCTACCAGCAAGTCTGCCTGTCTCCCGCGATCTTTCAACGGGCGTGCAAGGGCAAAAGGACTTTGCTCATTCTCGACGAGCTGCACCATGCCGGGGACGGTAAGAATTGGGGGAAGGCGCTGCGCACGGCGTTCGATCCGGCCGTGTTCCGGCTGGTTCTTTCGGGTACGCCGTTTCGTTCAGACAACAATCCGATCCCGTTTATCCGGTACGAACATGGAGAGAGCAGGGCCGATTTCAGTTACGGCTACACCGACGCAATACGCGACGGTGTCTGCCGGCCGATCGTCTTTCCCAGCTATGAAGGCGAACTCACCTGGTTTTCGGAAGGCCGCGAACATACGGCGACGTTCCAAGATGGGCTAACATTCGACCGGCAGCGGGAACGCTTGAAGACGGCGCTATTACAAGAAACCTGGCTCGGTTCGGTGATCACCGATGCGCATGCGCAACTCACCCGATTGCGCAAGGACGAACAAAGTGATGCGGGAGGGCTGATCGTAAGTATGGATCAAGATCATGCCCGCTGGGTCGCGGAACTCGTCGGCCGCATCACCGGCAGCAAAGCAGCGATTGCGGTGTCGGACGACCCGACGGCATCCCGCGTGATCGAGGAATTTGCCGGGCACAAGAAACAACAGTGGTTGGTCGCGGTCAATATGGTCAGTGAGGGCGTGGACATTCCGCGTCTTCGTGTCGGCGTGTACGGCACGAATGTGCTGACGGAAATGTACTTCCGGCAGGTGGTGGGACGGTTCGTCCGAATGCAGGACGGCATGCCCAAACCGCAACGGGCCTGGCTCTATCTGCCCAAAGATCCGGTCCTGGCGCACTATGCGAGACAGATCAAGGCGGAGCGCGATCATGTGTTGGAGGACATTGTGCCGGCCGGACAACGGGATCTCTTCGGTCGTGTCGTGGTCTCGACCAACGAATACATGCCGTTGATGGCCGTGCCCAAGATAGACAGTGTCATCGGAGAAGACGACGCAAGGGACGAGAACGAGGCAGCTGTCGTCGGCGATCCAACAGTCTCACTCCACGAACAAAAGAGAGACCTCCGCGATCTTCACCGGTTGCTGGTCAGCGCCGTATCAAGGAACAGCGGAATCGACCATCGGCGCCTGAATGCGGAACTGATCGCGCGCACCGGGAGCCGTGTCGATCAAGCGACGATGGATCAGCTCCGCCGGCGCATCCAACTCTTGGAACGGTGGCGCGACCGAGGCTACGAAGGCAAGCGATGATGGGATGCATGGTTTGGTGAGTCCTGCCGGCGGGCGTACACAAGCACATGGACATCAGGACCGCACCACACGTGATCGATCTAATCCTTGAAGACCTAGCCCCAATGGCCTCGACGAGGCAGTCGTGTTTCTATCGCGCCGTGATCCGATCAGCTTAATTCGGCGGCAGCATCCAATACGACCAGACAAGAATAACCGGAGCTGCCACATACATGGCCGTTTTCCCGAAGGAATCGTAGACTCCATAAATCAGGATTGTGGCAATAAAGGCGAAATAGATCCACCCGATACCTCGATAGCTGGCGTTGTGTTCTGCCGCCAAGGCGAGGGCAGGGGATCCAAGGATCAGTCCGGCTGAGAGTGTGGCTAAACGTTTCATCGCGGGCTCCTTCCAAGACAGGTAAACGGACAGGACGTGTTGCCGAGGCAGGGTGCGGTTGCGGACACAAGAACGCCCTCATAGTGATGGACACCAGGAGGGCGTGATGGTTGTCGCGGATAACGCTCTATGGTGGGCTGGGAAAAACCTAGCAAACAGTCACAGAACACCTCTTTGTCTAAATGGAATGAGTTATGCTGGGCCTTTCTGGCTAGGAAGTCAAATCAGGGACAATCCAAATGCCAACGTCGAGGACATTGCTGCGCGCTAGCTTGAGGTGTCTTGAATGGTGCTAGTCGGGTAGCTGGTTCATCCGTGGGCTGTTGATAGGTACACATGCAATATCAGCTAACACCCCGCGATGGTCGGACGGCCACAGTGCGGTGCCGTCGGGCAGCCGACCCGGGTGCTCAAATGCCAGATGACTTGAGCGCACCACCGACCTGTTGCCGGTCTTCCCATCGAGCAAGAAAATAAAATCGACCCGTCGATCGGCGGTCGGCTGTTCCACATGGATGTTTTGCCACACCGTACCTCCCGATACCCCTGGATTGGCGACCCGGAAGACATCGATGAATCCCGGCTCCTTCTGCCACCCAGTGAGGACCTGAGATTGCTCGCCGGTGTTCAAATCACCCATCAAGATTGCTCTCCCGTTCCCTCGATGCTCACGGAATAGCTCCCCGACTCGTTGAAGCTGGCACTCGTCTCCTTTCGAAGTATGGGCGGAAAAGACCTGGACTGATCCGTCGGGCGTATCGATCTCGGCGCGCAGCAGAATGCGAGGATCCAGCCGATATCGGCAGCGCGGTAGATCGTAGATTTCCGAGGCAACGATTGGATATCGGCTCAGGATGGCAGGGCCTTCCTTGAAACCAAGTGCGGAGGTGATCACCCGATCCAAGGATCTGATGCCGAAAATCCGATCTGTCGCAGGCGCGAAGACCATCTGATACCCAAGCGCATCGGCGATCCGCTGCGCCACATTGCCATGTCTTCGGCTCTGTGAGGCTTCTTGGAAGGCAATCACATCAGGTTGCACACGTCGCAATTCTTGAATGGTCATCTCGAGCCGTTCCTCGAGATGGGTGCCATTTTCGACGAATCCCGACCACGGCCCGTCGTGCAGCAGGTTATAGGTCAGGACACGAAGTTGGGCAGGCTCGTTTGAAGCTGCCGCCGATTCATCGGTTAGGCAGGCCACCACAAGACAAACGACCGACAAGGCCACCATCAATCTGATCGCGGCGCAGGTAAATTGGTCACCTGCTTTTAAATGTGAGCGGTTCACGAGACCTACAGAGTTCTTCACCCAACCGGGGAATCTCCGAGTAGGCGGAGATGCGTGCTGTCCGGTACCCTTAGTCATGAGACGAGCGTTGTTTATTCTACTATTGATTGTGTTGAGTTCGCCTGTGCTGGCGGCCGATATTACTCCGCCTTCCCAATCGCCTCCGCCGTCAAGGCCACGAGATCCCTCAACCGAGAAGGCGCAGCCGGATAATCCTCCGAGCACGCGCGATCCCGGGATGCTGAAACAGCCCGAGACGGTTCCTCATCCTGACTCTGTCGTGACGCCGCCGGTTATAGATCCCAAGATGGCGATCGATCCCGAAGCCAAGACCGAAGAGGAGCGTCATCCCACGCTTCCGCCTGAAGGGCCGTCACCGCCAAAACAATAACGGGCGAGAGGCGTCCTGCCGGACGTTCCTGATAGCAAGAACGATATCAAGGAGATCAGGATGGCCGGCTCCACTCATCACGGGCGGGACGGAAAATCAGTTCGGTGGATGGCCTGCCGGGAGATCGTTTCGGATCGATTGTCTGATTTATGAGGACATCAGTGGGCGACGTGCTCCTTGCGCCGACTTTTCAGCCGGTGCTAAGATCTGAGCATCGGAGTCGTAGAGTCCAGTGTCGGGAGTATTATGCCAAACATTACGTTACTCGTGTCGCCTAGTTGTGGAGCCTGTCCTTCGGCCAAGAGCCTGTGGAAACAGCTGCGAGTCAAATATAGCTTTTCGTACCGAGAGGTGGACATCACCACGAAAGACGGCCAAGAATTGGCGGACCGTCATTCGGTCCGTGCCGTTCCCGCGACCATTATCGATGGGCGATTGACGTTCGTTGGCGTTCCCAGTCGGGAAAGTGCGGAAAAAGCCATTCAATTGAAGATCAAACAGCGGGAAGGATAGCGAGTCATGGATGAAGAGGATTTCGAGCTGCCCGATCTTCCCCTCCTCGATAAAGGACCTCCACCCGACTGCCCAATCTGTGGTGATCCCATGTCCTTCATTGATGGGGACTGGGCCTGTGTCGACTGTAACGGCGAGCTCTTGGGACCGGAGACAGGATAGTCGCGTCGTTCGTCGCTTGTGAAGCGCAATTCCATGGGAAGGCAAACCATGTCGATATTCGTACGCTTCACGCTTCACGTTTCACGAAACCCGAGTTAGATGCTCCGCGTCGTCACCGGTCGGTTTCATCCGTCTCTCGAATCCTCCCTCGTCGATCATGTCAGGCGTACCAAGGCAGCCGATCCGCTCGCACCAATCGCGATCATCGTTCCATCCAAACCATTGGCCGATCGCATTCGTACCCTTTTCACCGTCGGACACCGGCTGTCGGTCCTGAACTTATACGTCCTCACCTTCCATCAATTGGCCCTACGATTGGCTGGAGAGGAATCTGCAAATCGCCAACTGCCGCGAGTGGTCGACGAACTGTTCTTCGAACAATTGATACGTCACATTGTTCGCAGCAAGCTCTCGAGCCAGGCTCCCTTACAGCGAATCGGGCAATCATCCGGTACTTGGGGAGCGCTCTGGGCGACGATGCGCGACCTGAAAGATGCGGATGTCGATCCCGTGCAGGTGCTTCAAGGCATCCGTGAAGGCTATTTCGACGAAGACGACCGGGAATGGCTCGGCGCACTCATTTCGCTCTATGCGTCGGTAAAGGAAGTGGGGAAGACGCTTGAGGTCGGGACGCAAGACGATCTGGCTGCGCAGCTCATCCCCTGTGTTCCGACCGCCCCGTTCCTCCAGTCGCTAAGGGAAGTGCTCTATTACGGGTTCTATGACCTCACACAGGTGCAGCTGTCTCTCTTTGAAGCCATCAGTCGGGTCAAGGAGACCACACTGTTTTTCCCGCTGGAGGACGATCCGGCGTTTGGATTCGCCCGGCGCTTTTTCGATCGCTGCATCCAGCCTCTGGTGATGTCGGACGATGGGATGATCCGATTGGAACCGGAATTGTCCACCGCAGCGCCCAAGCCCATCCACCTCACCATACGGAGCGTGATCGGTCCCGAAGAAGAACTGGCGGCGGTTTGCCGCACGATTCTCGATCTGGTGGAAACGAATGGGTATCGGTTCGACGAGATCGGTGTCACCGCCCGCACGCTGGATCCCTACAGCCTGCATCTGCGATCGATCTTCGATCATCACCGCATCCCTTTTCGCACGACAGCCGTGCGGCCGTTGATTCAGGAACCGATCTGCAAACTGGTGTTGCAGTTGGCGGGCCTGACGTTGAACGATTTTTATCGCGCATCGGTCCTCGATGTCGTGACGTCACCTCTCTATGCCACCAATCTGTATGACGGCCTATCGGAGTCCTACCGGCCTGAACAGTGGAAGCTCCTGGTTCAAGTTCTGCACATCACCCACGGAGTCGAGGAATGGAAACGGCTGGACCCCGCGAGCCGAGCGGCACTGATTCTTGACGGTGAGGAGAGCATCGTCGGTTCTTTGACCATTGCGCCGGACGTGATCAGCCTTCTCTGGCAGGTCGTCTCACAACTCATCGAGGACTGTTCAGCCCTTCCAACACGGGGGACGATCGGCCAGATGGTCATAGCGTGTCGGGCGCTCATCGAGCGGAGCCTGTGTCGGCCTGGTGCGGCGGGATCGACTGCCGAGGATGTTCAGCTTGCCCACAGCGCGCTGACATGGGACGCCATCGATCATATTTGGACGACGCTCATGGAATTGGAGCCGCTCAACGATCAGATGACCTGGGCCGAGTTTGTGGAGTTGCTGGCTCATACGTTTGAGCGGACGACGAAGCCCCTCCATGATGCATCACCCCATGGGGTGATGGTGTTCGATGTCATGGCGGCTCGCGGGGTGCCCTTCAAAGCCCTGTTCGTCCTCGGCCTGAACGAAAAAGTGTTTCCGCGCTATATCCGAGAAGACGCGTTCCTCCGGGATCGCCATCGGCGAGTGCTGGACTCCACGCTCGGATTTAAGATCGACGAGAAACTGACGGCGTATGGAGAAGAGGCGTTGCTCTTCCACTTATCCCGTCAGGCAGCCGGCCAGCGGCTCTATTTATCCCATCAACGGGCCGATGAATCAGGGCGCATGCTGGCCGCGTCTCCTTATCTCGGAGAAGCCCGCCGCTGGCTGGGCCATGATGAGCAGCCGATAGACGTGGTGCCTCGCCGACTGACCGATCGGCTCTTGCAGCAGCCCGCGACCAAAATGTTCCTGACGCCGGCTGAGCTGACTCAGTGGTTGGCCTTGAACGCGCAGGACCCGACCGAGCTGATGGTAGCGCTGGGGCGTGACGCGGAGATCTTTCGCCATGCGGCAGCGGCGCTTGATCGAATCGAAGAGGACGGGGCAACGTTGAACCTCTTCGATGGAATGACCGGGGCGGTCGAGTCTCATTGGACAAGGCTCGTCGAACGAGGTGTCGCTCCGACACCACTCGAACGGTATGCGCGATGCCCCTTCCAATATTTTGCCGCAGATATTCTGCGGCTCGAACCGAGTCGTGTTTCGGTCGGACAGGAACCGGACGCAGCGCTGGTCGGTACGCTGTGCCATTCGTCGTTGCGTCGTTGTTATGAACAGCTCGTGCAGGCAGGGTGGCCGACTGAACGGGTAACGGACGAAGCAATCCAGCGGACGATCCGTTCGTCGGTCGAGCTGGCGGCGACAGACTTGGAATCACAGTATCGGACAGGTCCCTATCTGCTGTGGGAGCTGGCTAAGGAACTGATTGTGACGCTGGCGACCGCGGCGGTGGAAGCGGACGAGAAGGAGCAGGCCGAGCATCCCTACACCCCCGTTGCATTTGAAATAGACGGGGAAGGGACGGTACCTGGGATTCTCGAGGAAGGAGCGTTGAAGGTCCGCGGCCGGATCGATCGTCTCGACCGGAATCGGAACTCCGGCGCGCTACAGGTCCTCGACTACAAGTTCAAAGTCGGTTCGGCCATGAAAGCGGAAGACCGCAACTTGGCTCAGTCGGCGGTCCGCGGATATCGGTTGCAACCGCCGCTCTATAGCTGCCTCACTGTTCCTGGACAGGCTGCGCCCTCAGCACCGAGCCGTGTGCAGTTCCTATTTCTTGCTCCCCGATGGTCCACAGCGATCAGCCGATCGACGTTCAATGCGACTTCGTGGACGTCTGAAACGGGGATACTTATTCAGAAATCGATCAGAACGCTGGTGGACGGCATCCGTAGCGGACGATTTTTCATTCTTCCGGACGGCTATTGCGACGGATGCGAGTTTCGTGTGATGTGCCGCCGAGAGCATGCTCCGACGTGGTGGAGGGCCTATCGCGCGGCCGAACCGAAAGTGCTGAAGATGCTTCGTACGCAGAAGATTGCCGATGAGTAACGACTTTCTGATACCGGATCGCTTGGCCAGGGAGTCGGCCGAGACGACCTTCGACCGCAATGTCGTTGTCATAGCCGGAGCGGGAACCGGCAAGACGACCTTGCTCGTGAATCGTCTCGTATACCTGCTGATGAAGGAACCGGCTCCGGTTCCAATCACGCAGATCGTCGCCTTGACGTTCACCAACAAGGCGGCGACAGAAATGAAGGTGCGGCTACGGGAACGGCTTACTATCCTCGCCCATCCGGAGGCCGGTTCGATGCGATCGACTGACGGAGGGGTCGTTTCGCTCGATGCTCTGCGAGCGCGATACGGGCTCAGCGCCGATGCAGTTGC
Organism: Nitrospira sp. BO4; assembly: GCA_030144965.1. GTDB lineage: Bacteria > Nitrospirota > Nitrospiria > Nitrospirales > Nitrospiraceae > Nitrospira_D. Next base: position 397,025 of record JAMPUU010000024.1, on the reverse strand, counting down.
CGCGCGTGCCCAGGCCGGGCTCAACGATCTCGAGAAGGCCCAGATCGGCACCCTTCACAGTTTCGCCGCACACGTGTTGCGCCTCCATCCACTGGAAAGCGTGGTCGATCCTGATTTCAAGGAGGACGACGGCTTGCGCTTTGAGGAACAGTTTACGGCCGCGTGGGATTGCTGGCTTGACCAGGAATTGAGCCTCGCTGGGCAACACCATCGAGTATGGCGATCCGTGTTGTCATCGACCACGCTCGAGGCGGTCAGAACCTTGACCCGGTCCTTGTGCAGTGAATTGGTTGATCTCGACGCTCTGCAGCATCAACTCGAATCAACGGCAGTGCCGCCGGCGATGTCACGCTGGATACAGCAGATGGATGTTCAGGCGGAGCAGCTCTTGAAGGCATACGACCGGCCTAAACGCCGTAAAGTCGAGCACATGCTTGCCGCCACGGTGTCATTGATGCACCTCATGACAGAAAAAGGCTTGGCCGGCCGGGAAGATCTGACGACGGAGGAACGAGAATGGCTCGACAAAGATCTCGGGAATGCCGTCGCCGGATGGGAGAAAGCTGATTTCCGAGAGGCAGGCATCCTCATCGAGACGGCGCAACAGCTTCTATCGGTCGACCATGAATTCTTAACCAATCTTCTGAAGCTGGTCATCCCGCTGGTGCGGAACATTCGTGACGCCTTTGCTCGGCAAGGCTGGATTTCGTTTGATGGTCTGCTGGCACGGGCGCGAGCCTTGCTCTTCGAGCATCCGTCCGTCCGCGAGCGGATTAAGCGGGATTATCGAGCCGTATTGGTCGATGAGTTCCAGGATACGGATCCCGTACAGTACGAGATCATCCTCGCGGTCTCAGAGCGGCAGGGGAACCAGGCGGCGCACTGGCGGGAGATGGTCCTGGAGCCGGGAAAGCTCTTCATTGTGGGAGACCCCAAACAATCGATCTATGCCTTTCGACGCGCCGACATTGAAGCCTTTGATCTGGTTGTGGAGAAAGTGACGGCTGACGGTGGAGTGAGCCAGACGTTGACGACGAACTTCAGGAGCGACGCGGCCGTCTTGGAGCCGGTGAACGAGGTTTTCGACCGGCTGTTCGAGCGACGGTCACTGGTCCAACCGGCGAATGTTCGATTGGAGGTTCGCCCCCAACGGCGCCCGGCTTCGATAGAGCCGGGTGTTCGCCTCTGCGTGACGAGGCCGGATAGTGAAGACGAGACATTCGATGCGGCGGGAGCGACAAGAGCCGAGAGCGAAGTGCTGGTTCGCTGGCTGGCGGAGGAGGTCCTGAGCCGCGCTTCGATGAAACCAGGCTGCGTGGCGCTGCTGTTCAGGAAGCTCACGCAGGCGGATGCCTATCTCGATGCGTTGCGACGGCACAACATTCCCTATGTCATCGAGGGAGAAAAGCATTTCTATCGCCGCCAAGAAGTGATCGACTTCGTCAATCTGTTGCGCGTCTTGGATCATCCTCATGACGAGATCGCCATGGCTGGCCTCCTTCGTTCACCGCTTGGAGGGTTGACCGATCGGGATCTCTACGAGCTCAAGCAGGCGGGGCAGTTCGATTATCTCCACGCGGTGCGTCTTGAAACGTGGCCACATGGGTGTGCCTCCGCTGTTCGGAGGCTCTTCGAACACCTAGCTTGGCTCCATCGAACTATTGCGGTTCTGCCGTTGGTCGAGGCCATCGAGCTGATATTTGACCGATTACCGGTCCTCGATTTGGCCGCGGCGTCGCTCCATGGCGAACAAGCCGTGGCGAACCTCATGAAGATCAAGCAGACCGCTGCCGCATTGGCCGACCGCCCTCACATGACCTTGAGCGGATTTGTGGATCTGATGATCGCCCGGCTTGAAGAACAGCCGGATGAGTCGGAGAGTCCCCTTGCCGAGGAGTCTCTCGAAGCGGTGCATGTGTTGACGATTCATAAGGCCAAGGGGTTGGAATTTCCAATCGTCGTTCTGCCGGGGCTCCACCAGGGGAGCGGTCGGGAGCGGAGTACGCCGCAGGTCTCGCATGATTGGTCGAGCGGAACCTATGGTCTCTCTCTGGAGCGCTATCAGTCGCTCGGGGCGCTGCTCGTCCACAACAAACTACGGTTGAGAGAGGAGGCGGAACGGCGGCGCGTGCTCTATGTGGGGATGACGAGAGCCAAAGAGTTGTTGCTGTTGTCGGGGGGCATCACCGCGCGTTCGGTCGGCGAAACGGTCTTCGAGCTGTTGCAGAATATCGGGACGGGCGAGATCGGCGCGGTCTCGACTGAGGCATTGAAAATCGGGGGCAGCTCGATCCCCCACCGGGTTGTCGCAGCTCCTGAGCGAAAGCGGCCTCGCCGACGTCTGGGCAAAGCAGGCGGCGGGACATTGATCGACCCGCATGAAATTGCCGAACTGTGGAAGGCGAGGACAGTCAGATGGAAAGAGGCGTGTGAGACCCCTTCTCATCTGACGCCGACGGTATTGGGCAAACGAGTGGCGCTGATCCGAGGTGAGACCACTTCTGTTCGACCGGATGCGGGGGTTGGGCGGTTAGCCGGTGTGGTGGCTCACCGCCTGCTCGAGCGGTGGGATTTCTCACAGGACCCCTCCGGGTTGCTTGAGCAGGTTGTCACTGCCATTCAAGCGGCTCTTGGACCAGACGACCAGTCCTATGCGGGCGCAGTCGCCGAGTCCGTACACGATCTCCTTGCGACGTTCGGCCGATCGGAAGCCTATGCACGTCTCCGTTCCGCCCAGATCCTTGGCCGCGAAGTCCCGTTCGTCATACCGTGGGGAGATAGGCAGGTCATGGAAGGAATCATAGACCTCATCTACCGGTTGGATGGAGAGCTCTGGGTCGCCGACTATAAAACGGATACTGTATCGCCCGATCAGGCAGCGGGTCGCGCAGAGCTGTACCGACCTCAGAGTGAGGTATATAAAGTTGCGGTTCGACAAAGCCTCGGAGTCGAAGCGGTTCGATTCCACTGTCTTTTTTTGCGGTGTGCGACGGTAGTAGAGTTATAGAAGTAGGATCCCGGGAAATGGCTGGGCGCAACCATATCTCATCCGATGCCTTTGCAAAGCTGGTGCAGCAGGCGATCGCTGACTTGCCCCCTCCCTACGCCAAGCTGATGGAGTCGATCGCCGTGGTTGTCGAAGAGGAGCCGCCGGAAGACGTATTGCGAGACTTGGAGATGGACGACGAGAGCGATTTGCTGGGCCTTTATCAAGGCCAGTCGCTGGCGGCCGATTCATTCTTTAGGCCCGGTGGTGAAGCACCGCCGCAGATCTCCATCTATCGCGGACCGATCCTTCGTCTTTGTGAAACCCCGGAGGACGTAGTGCAGGAAGTCTACGACACGGTGGTCCATGAACTGGGGCATCATGTCGGTTTGGATGATGACGAAATGCCGTACTGAGGATGCTGGAAAAGCTCTCCAGCGTCGTTCTCGCATCGCTCAAGGGTTCAACATACCAACCGCGTATGCCTCACCCTTTCGCTCGCTTCGGCCTTCCCCGGTGAAAGATGCGTCCCGGCGCGTCGGGGTTGGGAGGGTGAGACGGTGAACATTTTCAGCATCCTCTGAGACCAGCCCATACAGATGAGTTGAAATGTGCTGAGTTGTAAATTCAGGATCTTCTTCGCTCAGAATCCTTAAGAGTGAGCTGCCTGCTGCCGTGCTTTTTGGTAGCCCAAGACGAGCATGACTGCCCCAATCAAGACCATGGGTAGGGAAAGAATCTGACCCATGGTGATCGGTCCCAAGATAAAGCCCAAGTGTTGATCCGGTTCACGGAACAGTTCGACGATCAGTCGGCTGAGGCCGTAGCCGGCGATGAAGCTCCAAAATATCGTCCCAGGCGGAGTCGGGCGTCGATCGATCCACCACAAGGTTGTGAACAACACGAGACCTTCCAGTGTTGCCTCATACAATTGCGAAGGGTGGCGACATGCAGGGCCCCCGGTCGGGAAGACCATGCACCAGCTTACGTCGGTTGATCGACCGTACAGTTCGCCGTTGATAAAGTTCCCCAACCTGCCGAACCCCAAGCCGATCGGCGTGACGGATGCGGCCAGATCAGCGGCGATATAGGTCGGGATACCCTGTCGCTTACTGAACCAGATCAGCGCGATGATGGTGCCGAGGAGTCCGCCGTGGAAGGACATCCCTCCTTCCCAGACAGCGAGAAGTTTCAGAGGGTTCTGGCTGTAATACGAAAAATTATAGAAGAGTGTGTAGCCGATTCGTCCGCCGAGAAAAACCCCGAAGGCTGCATAGACCACCATGTCGTAGATCTGGTCCTTCCGGATAGGGAGCTCTTTGCGTGCCACCTTGTGTTGAATGAGAAAGTACGCTGCGGCAAGGCCGATCAGGTACATGAGCCCGTACCAGCGCAACTGAATGGGGCCGAGCGCCACGATGACCGGATCGATATCGGGGTAGGGGATGGCGGCGGGGTGACCCATCAATAGGCTTCCGGGATAGATCTATCTTGGTGGGAATGCGAATTTTCCGTCATTTTCAGCAACGTTCATGACCTATGGCATAGGCTTTCCGCTGGATCATACGGGGGCTCACCTGTCAATGCAAGCCACGGATAAAATTAGAAAAGGTTAAATGTAGACCCTGTAAATCGGCTTCCATGGCCAGCTTACAAGAATGTACGGCGTGCAAGTGTTGGGTTTCTGAAACGACTGTGTCATGCCCTGTTGAGAAAAAGAGACCCTTTATTAGGCGCTCTTAATCGCTGTGGGCTCGCACCCACGATTTTTCATGGAAATCGCTTTACCTACGGATATTTTCATCTTGGCACAGAGCATGCTGATAGGCATTGGTCGTAGGAAGAGATATAGGACAGTCTTCAACCATCCATTATCATGAGGGAGGTTGCCATGTCGGAGCAGGGAAATCAGGTCGCCAAGGCAGCAGCATTCATTGCCGGTGGGGCGGTCATCGGAGCGGGACTCGGGCTTCTCTTTGCTCCACAGACCGGCGCAGAAACTCGTCGAAGCATCAGCCGCTATGCGCGTAAGGCGCAGGTCCAAACTACGCGTTGGGGCCGGGCGGTCAAGTCGGGCGTCGAGGAAGCGTTGGATCGAAAGCCCGCAGCTGAGAAGAAATGTGAAGAAGAGCGGCCGCAACTCACTGCGGTCTTGAACTAGTCCGAAGATCGTCGGTAGCAGAACAGCCCGTCGCTCTCTCCTCCGTCGGCACGGGTTGTCTGCTACCGATGGTCCACGGAAATCTGAATACTGATGGCCCCGGCCAGTTCCCCTACTTGCGCGCCCTCTCTCGGATAGCCGGAAATATCAAGGATCCCTTTTGGGTTCCCGTGGCACGTGAGGCAATCCTCCGAATAGTAGATCGGCATCATGGTTCTAAGGAGCCGCCCACCGTCGAGCCATTCGACAATCGGTGTCGTCGAGGCCGGTTGGCTGGCAAGCCGCTTCAGCACTCTTACCTCATACTCATCCGGATCATTTTTCAAGTTCCTCGGATTGAGCGTGGTCTGTTTGATCGTCACTTTCGAGCGCTTTGAGAATTTTCGCGCCGCCTGGCTGCCGAATGAAGCCGGGATAAAGTTTTTATACCCGATGCCTCGTTGGTTGATCACCAGCTGGGCATCGGCGACTACTTCTTTGCTCGCGAGGAGCAGCATAGTCAGCAGATCTTTAGTCGTGGAAGGGAGTGAGGAAGGAGGGTGTTTCAAATCAATGCGTGTCTGCTGGAAGAACTCATCGAGGACCAGTCGTTCAAAGACCTCAGGAGTGAATTCCTTATCGGCTTTCGCCGAATCGTTGATCAACGTCTGATTTCGCTCGACGACGACGCGCCCTGCGTTGAGGAAGGTCGCAAGGAGCTCCGCAGTCTGTTCAACCTCACTCTGAGAGGTCTGAGCCCAGACGCTCTGGAAACCTATGAGCGTGAAGACCAGGCCGAGAGAGAGACATGCTTTCGAGAGAACGATCATAAGCACCTCCGTTGTCTCATTGTCCCCCCGCAGGAAGGCACTTCCCTTGATCATAGTGCTGAGGAACTTGCGTGACCTCCAGAGGCAGGCCTTCTGCCGTCGCGCGCCGAGTAGGCGCGTATTCCGCTTCCACCCATCTCCGGCGCATGTGATTCAGCCGACCTGATTCTTCCAGACGAAACAGCAGATTATTCAAGAGCCATTGTAACTGTCTGTGCTGCTCGCTTGTCACGATGGACAGGTCCTCATGAGTCAGAACCAAGGGGGTCCCGTCGATGTGTGTCAAGAGCCGCCAATCCTGCCAGACCCGTTTCGTCACATATTCGAGGATGGAATGGTTGGTCAGGATGACATCGATATTCAGATCCTTCGTTTCGATCGAGGCAGGAAGCGAATCGCAGACGACCATGCGAACCCGTTTGAGATTGGCGTTGGCATACTGGTGAGAGGATCGTCCCTTCTGAACGGCGACAGTCAAGCCGGCAAACCCTTCCTGGACGGCAGCGAGCGTATCCGGCTTTCCGTTCTGCTTTCGAAATTGTTCCCGCACGCGTTCCGCTATTTCGGGCTTTTGGATGATGGCTGCGACACCGTCATCATGAAAATAGGGAGGTGAAAACCACAAGCCCTGCGGCCTTGCGCCGGGAACGGTTCCACTGACGGACGAGACGAACAAATCCAGTTGGCCCTCGTTCATTTTGATGAACAGATCGGGGAAGCGAGTGAGGTGCAGGATCGGTACGATGGGCGTGGCTCCGCCGCAATACGAAGTAATCGCATCGGCTATTTCTCGAATCAGCTCGACATCCAGGCCTGTGACACGAATGCCTTCGTCGGTATACACGGCGGGGAAGACAAACGGGCGAAACGGTTCGATGGAAATGCCGACACGTAGCCGCGCACGAGAACAAATCGACGACAATTCATCGCGCGTCAACGGGTGTATGAGCTCGACGGCGTCATAGACAAGACCGCATCCTTGCAGAAGCATGCTGAGCCCCGTCAGGACAAGCGAACCAAGAAATCTGTTGATGGCGCAGAAGCGCATGACCCATCTCCTCCATGTCTTGACATGTCACGAGGATCACGAACCATCGGCTTAAAACCGAACGCCGATGGTGAAGAGCCATTGTTTTGTCAAGTTAGTATTGTTCTGGAAATCAATCTCATACCGCGTGTACTGAAGTCCCATATCGACGGAAATTCCCTGAGCGACAGGAAATCGTACACCGACCTGTCCTCCATACACATAGCCCGGCGAATGTGCACCTCGCCCCGGCAAGGTACCCCCCAGGATTGCGCCGACATAGGGTACCGCCCGGTGCTCCAGCGGACCGAACAGAACATGTCGCAGGATGCGGTTGATCGGTTTGCCGCTGGGAAAATCCAACAAGTCGATGAAATTATTCCAGCGCGGGTTCGCATACACGGAATGTTGGTCGGTAATAAAATTAGGTGTATGGAGACTGAAAAACTGGTAGACGCCTCTCACTTCCAGGGGGCCGTAGCGAAGCGCGGTAATTCCGGCTTGAAGGTTGATCAGTCTGCGCTTGGGCGCAAAAGATTGATCGATGAAGCCCACGTCGAAACTGAACGGGCGGAGCGGGAGGATATCCAGAACCGCTTCTTGGCTCAGCGCTTTACTCGGCATTGCCAGTCCGAGTACGAAAAGAGCAGCCAAAAAACATGAAACGTGTGTTCGCAACAGGCCACCTCCCCATCATGGATCGCTTCACGGATACTCGGTCATCCGTCCGTCGCATTGTAGCCCAACCGCGTGATCTTTTGCATGTTGCCGGTAGGGAACAGGCCACGAAAAGGGCTGTGGCTTGAGTCGACGCGACTACATCCTATGATTATTCCTAGGTGCGGATAACGGAATGATGACATATCGTGAGGATGGTCATTGCGACAGAAGAACTAAGCGATTGATAGGAGGGTAAATCATGAAGGGTTTCCAATCATATTGGCTAATCTTAGGAGCGCTGATATTCTCTGGCTGCATTACAGATGCCACGGTGGAACTGACTAAAGCTCCATTCGATGCGACAACGGCGCTCACGAATGGCACCTCGAAAGCCGTGGGCGAATTGCTGGAGCCAACGCAAAAATTCCTCTCGAGCACGACTCCGGGAACCGCCGCGATCAACCGCTTCACTCGGGCCAGGGAGAAAACTGAGCTCTTTGTGGGGTATACATACGAGCACTTGCGGGCAGAAACCGCCCAAGGATCCGGCGAACACATCGCTTCTCTCGCGGTCCTTGCGGGAATTCCTTCAGATCGCCACGCTCAATTTCAGGAGAGCATGCGCGATTCCTATTCCACGATGTTTAACGAATCCCTGACTCCTCGCGAATCGAGGCTTCGCCTTGTGAACGCAGCGTGGTCGGAAGGATTTGGCAGGCAGGAATCCGATACCATTAAGCATCAAGAGACCGGCATCAGCGATCTTGACTTAACATTTGTAAAGGCTCGGAAATCGACTCCCCTCATGACCCAGCGATGAGCACCGTCTGAGATTGTGTGGAACGTAATGGATGGATGTGCCCCTGACCCGATTACAGAGGGAGACTCACGTTCACTTGGCTTTCGTTAAGAGAGTTTTAAGCTTCTCATAGCCCGGCGCTTCAGGATGGCAGTAATACTCGGTCAAGGATCCACTGCCGTTCCTGATGGAGATGCGGAAACTCTTGCCGTGGGCCTCGATCTTCACCGTCTCAACAATGTTGAGATAAAGGTCCTGATTCACCTGGACGATGTTATCCACCTCTCTTCCTCCAACCAGTCAGGTCCTCAGCGCGTGTTGCCATGTAGGTCCATCGAGAGTGCCGATATCTCATACGCGAACCGGTTTGTAGATGGCCCACACCAGGGCGCCGATCCATCCGATCCCCGTCCAGCCCAGAACCAAATTGAGTGCGCTAATCTCAAACCGGTGATCGTGGTTTCGTACTACGGCGACGAAGCTCGGGATCAGGTAGATGATCAGAGGCCCTGGCCCGTGCAGGTTATAATTTCCAAGTTCCAGCATGGTTTCTCCCAACAGATGAAGCGATCAATCCTCTGGGTAGTCCCGTCCATCACCGAACAAGACCGACAGGCGCTTCGCCATGTCCTGCACGGCCCCTACCTCTTCATCCGTCAGCTCGCTCAGTTCCAACACTCGTCGGCTGGCAAGAATATAGTCTCGAACGCTCTGCCGGTAATCAGACATAGCACGACGTTCCTTCGACACGGCCCGAATAAAAGGCTATTTAGTGTGCCTTCGGTTGGAGGATCTGTGCTTTCAGCCCCTCCGCGTAATGTTCTACCAATTCCCGTTCACCACTCGATAACGGTGCATTGGCAGAAGGGAGCGCAGAGTAGAGGAGCCGTTCGCAGAAACAGATGTACTCCTGGAGTTCTTTGCGCAAGTTAGAGAAATGAATAGGAGATGCCGCCAAGGCCCACCGCCTTTCTCACAAGGTGTCGGCGGTGGGCCTTCCTCGACCCGACGGCAGGTTGTGGTTGGATTGTAGGGGCAGAGCCTACGCGCTCTTGTCGGGGGTGTCAACAAGTACACCCTGAGAGAAACTGGAATTTTGTCTCATGTCGTGAGCGCCGCACGGATAGTCCGGTATAAGTCTTCCGGCGCAGTTTCTTTGCTCAGGTAAGCTGAAGCTCCCGCGGCATCCATTTCGTCGGCAACTGCGACGCTCGTATTGACCGACAGCCCTATAATAATGACGTCTGGAAGGTTCGCTTTGATCCGGCGCGTCGCCTCGATCCCATTCATGTTGGGCATGTGAACATCCATCAGGATGACATCGGGCTGCAACTGTTGCGCAAGCTCGCAGGCCTGCGTACCATCTTCCGCTTCACCGACGACCGTGAACTCACGATAGAAACTGAGAATGTTCCGCAATTCTTGGCGCAGAAGACGATGGTCATCAACCACGAGGACGTGAACGGGTTGTGGTGAGACCTCCCTGCCATTGTCTGAGATTTGTTTTCGTTCCATATTCATAGAGCTCTGACCAAAACCTGGACACACTGGTCGCCTTTCCTACACTAGCGCACCCCTAGTGGGGGTTATACTGGGAAAAGTCTTAGGGATGAACAGATAGAAAGGCAACAGGTCTCGTCGTCCTTGGTGGACCAAGATGTTCAATCCCCAATGGGCGGTATACACGAGATACCGTGGTCGAGATGATCACTCCGGTTCGGCCATGGGATGCGCGATCTTGGAAGGAATTTCCACGCAGGAGTATTCGATCCATCATCTGATCACACCTCAGAAATCTAACATTGACCCGTGCAAAGATATTGGTACAGGGCCATGAACCGACCAAAATTAGGGTCGCAAGTGCTTGACAATATGTTAAAGTCTCCCCTCTCGCCGGAGTGGCGGAATAGGCAGACGCAAGGGACTTAAAATCCCTCGGGCTCACAAGGCCCGTACCGGTTCGATCCCGGTCTCCGGCACCAGATATCAGCGACTTAGCCATGATCCCTCGTACGCACTGCTTCCTCAGCTCTCGATTGGGGTTCAGCCCAGGGTGGTGTGCTCGCGTTGTGCTTATCCTTTTGGCTGACCGACGGATACTTGCATCGATTGCTGGATGACCCCATACAGCCGCTCCACAGCAGCCTCTTTCGTCAACAACGTCCAGGCTCCCGCAGTCGTGAAAGCATTGAAGGCTTCCCTTCCCGTATTCACCGACAAACCGACGACCTGGACCTGAGCATGGGATGTTTTGATGAGGCGTGTTGCTTCTATACCATCCATCTTCGGCATGTTGAGATCCATGACCACCACATCTGGAGAGAGCCGATCCACCAACTCGACAGCCTCTTCTCCATTGGTTGCTTCCCCAACCACCTCGATGTCGGCATATCCGGCAAGAATGGTCCTCAATCCCTGACGCATCATCGTATGATCGTCGACGAGGAGGACGCGAATACAGGGCTTCTGAGAGGACTCCTGAATACTAGGCGGTTGCTGCTTGAAAGGTTTGTTATCGTGTCCTGGTGATGCTTTCCCGTTTGCTTCGGCGTTGAGGTCTTTCCGTGCTTCGGGATCTTGATGCAATAACGGCAGCGCCAGAGTCGCCGTGGTGCCCTGACCGGGGGTTGATTGAATGATGAATGACCCTCCCAATGCCCGCATACGTTCCTGGATACTGAATAACCCAAATTTAGAAGAAATCCCGCCACTGGGGGTGTCTGCTCCAACGGCTTCAGCAACGTTGAAGCCTGATCCCTCATCGCGCACCACAATTTCAAGAGCATCATCCAGCTGGGTCATCGTGACCGCTGCCTCTCCCGTCCCGGCATGTTTCGAAGCATTGATGAGCAGCTCCCGCACGGATTGAAACAACAGAATCGCCTGATCTTCGGGCAACTGGGGTACGGAACTGTCCGGCACTCTCACGCTGACTGTCTGGTCATGTTTCTTCATATAGTCGGCGAGCCATTTGAGCCCAGCGGCCAACCCATGGTAGCGCAACACGGGCGGGCTGAGTTCCGCCACCAGCGTACGGGTGTAGGTCAATGCCTCCGAGAAGACATCCTCCACCTTCTTGATCAATTTGAGAGCGGCTGACACATCCCCGACTGAGCGCCTCCCTTGCCCGATGGTCATCTTCCCATAGACGAGTACTTGTTGCAGATGATCATGCAGCTCTGTGGCAAGTCGTTTGCGCTCACGCTGTTCGGCCAGATTCAATTCGCTCGTGAGGGCCCGTAGGCGCTCTTGCGATTGCTGTAATTCCACCGTCTTAAATTTCACCGCTTTTTCCAGCTCCACATTCCAGCGCTGCAGCCGTTCTTGCGCCTCGCGCAGTGCTTGTTCGGCCTGTTTGCGGTCATGAATGTCGACGCAGTACTCGGCGATCGTACCGTCTCCGAGATCTCGCCCAGCGAAGAGCATCCATCGGCGTGTGCCGTCGGCTAGGAAATACTCTTTTTCGTACGGACCGATCCGTCCAGTTTCTACAAATTGTTTCATCTGATTTTCACTGGCTTCGACCCATTCCGGCGGCGTCATCGTGCGCCATGTTATTTCACGCCGCTCAATCCGCTCTCGTTCATAACCAGTCATCCGCAGAAAGACGTCGTTGGCTTGAAGCAATGTTCCGTTGCGGTTGAAGAACAGTACTCCTACGGCGTCGGTTTCGAGGACACGTTGTAAGCGCTGTTCGCTCTCCCGCAGAGCCGCTTCCGTTTGCCGTAATCTGGTCGAATCATAGTAATAGCAAATGACGCCAGGCTGCCCATCGGGTAGGGTCAGGCGATGCAGTTCCCATTCATAGCCCTCCACTTGATTCACGTCGGCGCGGAGGTTGATGAAGTCACGTGACGAGTAGGGCTGCCCTGTCTCAAGCGTATGACGGAAGGCGGCGATAATGTCCGCGGCAACTGTCTCTGGCCAGAGAATACGCATAGTCTCGGAAAAGTCCCGGCCAATGACTGGACGCACATTGCGAAATGCGCCCTGCTTGCTGGACTCGTTCATGTGGACGATGCGGAGTTGAGTGTCCACGATATACATGCCGAATGGCGACCCGTCGAGTAACTCTCGAAAGCGACGTTCGCTGTGTCGCAATGTCTCGGCGGCCTCTTGTCGAATTCGAACCATGTCAAGATGAACTTGTACGCGCGCCAGCAATTCGCGGGCGCTGAAGGGCTTGATGAGATAGTCGTCGGCGCCATGCTCCAATCCTTCGACTCGGGATTCCTCACCGGCTCTAGCCGACAGCAAAATGATGGGAATGGCCTTTGTCACAGGATCGGCGCGCAACGCACGCAATAGTCCAAACCCATCTAAGCGGGGCATCATGACATCGGAGAGGATCAAATCTGGCGGGTTACGCCGCACCGCCTCCAATGCGGCTTGCCCATCGGCAACCGCGATGACTTCGTACCGTTCTTTCAACAAACGGCTCACATACTCCCGCATGTCGGTATTGTCGTCCGCTAGGAGGACACGAGAACGAGTGGTGAGCGATGGATCGGTTGTGACAACCCGCGATAGATCGTCACTTTCCGACGATGTTCCATTCACCAATTTCCCTGCTTCGCTGGCGCTTGGCACCAATCTCGTCGCTTCCTCTACGAACGACATGGCGCCTAACGCCGCGGTCTTCCTTTCAGTTATGCCGATGTGTTTGTGCGGTAGATGATTCTTCCCCAGGGGAATGAATACCCGGAATGTGCTTCCTTTCCCATACATGCTCTCAACGGAGATCGAACCACCGTGAAGATGTGCCAGTTCCTGCACAAGGGAGAGTCCAATACCTGTGCCTTCATAGGTGCGGCCTTGCGAGCCGGCAATTCGATGAAACCGCTCAAAGATCTTGCCGAGTTGGTCCTCCGGAATACCCGTCCCGGTATCACGAATGGAGAGTTCCACATGTTTTCCACTGGGGCGCAGCGTCACCTGGATCTCGCCGTCGAGCGTATATTTGAACGCATTGGACAGCAAATTCAGGACAATCTTTTCCCACATGTCTCGATCTACGAACACGGGCTCAGGCAAGGGAGGACAATCGACAATCAGAGAGAGACCACCTTTTTCCATAGTGGAGCGAAAGACGCTCGCCAGGTCGGCCGTGAACTCAGCGAGGTCCGTCTCTTCATACACCGCCTGTACCCGGCCTGCTTCGATGCGTGAAAAATCCAGTAGCTGGTTCACCAGTTTGAGCAGCCGCAGCCCATTTCGATGGACCACATCGACCTGCTGATACTGCGAGGCGTCAAGTGAGGACGTGGAGCGGCCAAACTGCGCTTTCAAATCCTCCAGCGGACCGAGCATCAGCGTGAGGGGGGTGCGCAACTCATGGCTGACATTACTGAAGAAGGCGGTCTTGGCGCGATCTAATTCCGCCAATGCCTCGGCTCGTTGGCGCTCTTCTTCATACCTCTGTGCGTTGGCGATGCTCGCCGCAATCTGGCCCACGACCAAATCAACAAACCGTTGAAAACGGTCGTCGAAAAGCCTATACGGATTCAACCCCACGATTAGAACCCCGGCTTTTCCAGTCTTACCGGATGGGATGATCGGCAAAACTACGGCCTTATGAGGAGGCTGTTTCCAAGCACCCGTCGGCAGATGGTCGAATAGCCGCGGGAGATCCGTAATGACCGAAGGCTTCTGCGTCCGGATTACCTGTGCCAAAGGCCAAACAGAGGGCGCATCGAGAGCAGGACCCGCAGTCGCTATAGGATTCGGCTCGATGCCGCTCGAGGCGGCGGGTACAAATCGGTTCCCTTCTTGTTCCGCGAGATAAATCAGCGCGAATGGAAAATCGTGAAGGTCGTTTTGCAAAGAAACCGCACTCAGCCTACATGCGTCATCGAATGTCTGTGCATGGGCTGTCCTCGCCGCCAAATCTTTCAGCAGAGTCAATTGCCGTTCTCCGATCATGCGATCAGTATCATCTGTATTGGCGCAAAAAATGCCGCCCACGCCACCCTGATCGTCGGGGATAGGACTGTAGGAGAAAGTGTAGTATGTTTCTTCCGGGTACCCGTTTCGCTCCATGATGAGGAGTTGCGATTCCACATAGGTGCCTTCGATACCGCCCATGGCCTTCCGCAGCATCGGTCCAATCTCAGGCCAAATTTCCCTCCACACAACGGAGGCAGGTTGGCCCAGTGCAGCCGGATGTTTTCCGCAGACGATGGCTTTGTAGGGATCGTTGTAAAGCTTGATGAGTTGTTCACCCCAGCCGAGCCAAATAGGCTGACGAGAGGTGAGCATGATGCGGACGGCAGTTTTTAGGCTCTGTGGCCATCGATCAGCTGGTCCGAGCGGTGTCTTTGACCAATCTTTCGAACGGATCAGCCCGCCCATCTCACCGCCGCCCGAGAGGAAAGCGAGATCGGATGGCAGTCCTTGAAAATTCCCCTTTGGCAGATTGGAGAATGGCGGGTGGGTCACGTAACCTCGCTTACCTCTGTCCCAACATGTGCTGTAGGCTATCGATCGCTAGAGGCAATTTCAGATCAACGTTGTTACCAGTAAAACATGGCGGCGCCTCTAAAAACTAGGGATATTCCTAGCGGGCTATCGCTGGTTCCGACACACCTAATGCGCATCAACGTGAAAGCATCTTGCACCTGCCGATAGCGGCACAGTTACGAAACATTAGTCATGGGCAACACTGTCCGGTGGTTTCGGGGTGTGGTGGGTTCTTAAAATCCCTCGGGCTCACAAGGCCCGTACCGGTTCGATCCCGGTCTCCGGCACCATGTTTTAAGCTGCTAGGGTAACCCTTCCTCGATCGATATTCCGGGTCTTCTCTGAACACTGTGGTTGAACTGCGGCGTACTCCGATCTTATCTCATCCGCGCACTGTAGCCTCACCGGTTTCTTGAGCCCTCGAAGAGATCCGTTTTCTTCACGGCCGCCTAGCACGAGATCCTCCACTTAGGTAGGAACCAATTAAGAAGATCACAGAATAGCCCCCGCCGAGGTTTCTGTCGCAGAATGCCAGGACCTGCAATTTCTATTTCTGCTCTCAAAGGAATGACGAGGTGACACACGATGCCACATGTATTCGATCCCGGCTATGGGCAGGAACCCTTCAAGAGTTTGTGCGAGGTCTACCCGGATGCGACCGTGTATCCGGCGACCGACTTCCGTTTTGAGTGGGGGCCCATCTTTCACCGAGGGCGCCTCGACGGCTCCGCCCGGATTCTCGTGATTGGACAGGATCCCGCGCAGCACGAAACGATCATCCGTCGGATTTTGGTGGGCGAAGCGGGACGACGCGTCCAGGGTTTTCTGGCCAAGCTCGGCATCACCAGGAGCTACGTCTTCATCAACACCTATCTGTACAGCGTCTACGGCAGCGTCAAGGCCAAGACTCGCAAGAGCCCGGCCCTGATCGAGTACCGCAATCGGTGGTTCAACGCTTTGCTGGTCGGCAGTCAAGTCAAAGCCGTGCTTGCCCTCGGGCAGGCCGCGGACGAAGCCTGGCAATTCTGGAAAACAACGCCGGCGGCGCAGTCGGTGCACGTCACCTATGCGGCGGTGTCGCATCCGACACAACCGGAAAGCTCGTCGAAGGGGAACAAGACCAAGCTCGTCGCCGCCACCAAGAAGATGCTGCAGAATTGGAATGCGGCCCTCCAGATCCTCTCGCCGAGCATGCAAGACGTGGATGTCTCCACTCCGCTGGTGTTGTACGGCGAGAGCTGGGCTGACGGCGACCGTGTGGGCATTCCAGAATTTGACCTGCCGGCCGGCTTGCCCGCGTGGATGCACGAGCAAGACGGCTGGGCCAAGCGCTCCGGTGCCGATGACCTCGCCAAGCGCCGCAATATTACGATCACCGTACCCAAGGGGATCGTGGTATGAGCGAGGTCCCACGCCGTTGGTATCCGCTCGCGGGGACAGCTGACACAGCCCGAGGAGTCACTCCTCGAACAGCGAGAGCGACGAAGCGGCGTGGGCTGATCGATCCCCTCACAAGTCCCAAGGTCGCGCTGGCGGGGCGGGTCGTCACCATGGACGACGCGTGGACTGTGAAGCCCAACGCTGTCCTGTTCATCGACAAAGGGACCATTGTTGCGGTGCAAGACCGTGCCCAGCGGCCACCAGCCGACTTCGACGATGTCGCCGTGGTGGAAACCGACGGCACACTCTTCCCGGGCCTGATCGAACTCCACAACCATCTCAGCTATAACGCGCTGCCGCTCTGGAGCCCGGTCCCGAAGCGATTCCAACACCGTGGCCAGTGGCCCACCCACCCCGATTACCGCAAGCTCATCAGCGGTCCCATGACCGTCGTGGGCAAATACCGGGACGCCCATGGGAACCCTTCGCTGTTGGCTCCGCTTATCCGCTATGTCGAGTGTAAATGTCTCCTCGGAGGCGTCACGACGAGTCAGGGGATCATGCTGAGCAGTAATGCCGGCGTGCAGCGGTATTATCGGGGAATTGTGCGCAACGTGGAGAACACCGACGACCCGGTTCTCTCCGAGGCCAAAGCCCGGATCCCAGACCTCGATGCCAAGAGCGCCCGATCATTTCTGGCGCGGCTGAACAAGGAGGATAGTTGTTTCCTTCTCCACCTGAGCGAAGGGATCACCGCCTCCGGACAGACCAGTTCGATCGCGCGCAACCATTTTCTCGCCCTTCAGGTGGCGCCAAACGAGTGGGCGCTCAATGACCGGTTCGCGGCGATTCACGCAGCTGGTCTGCTGCCCGAAGACTTCGCGGTGTTGGGAGAACATGGGGGGTCGATGGTCTGGTCGCCGCTCAGCAACTTGCTGCTCTATGGAGCCACGGCGCGGGTGGAAGACGCGAAGCGAACGGGCGTGCGCATCGGCCTCGGCAGTGACTGGTCCCCGTCGGGAAGCAAGAACTTACTCGGCGAGCTCAAAGTCGCCTGGCTCTATTCTCAACATCTCTTGGGGGGACTGTTCAGTGCGCGCGAGCTGATCGCGATGGCGACACGGGAGGCGGCCAAAATTCTCAAATGGCATGAAGCGCTCGGGTCGCTCGAAGCAGGCAAACGCGCCGATGTGGTCGTCATCGCCGGCCAGGAGGGGGATCCCTATGACGCATTGATCCAGGCGAAGGAAACCTCGATGAGTTTGGTCATGATCAACGGGGTCGCGCGCTATGGACTATCTGAGTTGATGAGTGCGCTCGGTTCGAAGGGGGAGACGGTGCGGGTGGGCGGAAAAGCGAGACGCCTGTTTCTACAACAAGAGACCGGCGATCCTGACGTTGCCCAAATCTCCCTCCGTGCGGCGAGGACCGCGTTGCAAAAGGCCTTCCGTGACCTCCCAAAGCTCGCCAGAGCGCTGGAGACGCCGCGATCACGAGCTACCAGGCGGGCCGTATTGGATAGGCAAGAGCCGGTGGTATGGACCTTGGCCCTCGATGAGATTCAAGCGACAGGAACCGATCTGCGGCCGCGGTTGCCGTTGAATGGGCCTCGGGACTTCACGGGCCCTGACCGGATCGCCCAGCGAGCCGCCGCCATGCCGCTCTCGCAGCTGCTCCAGCCGATCACGCTCGATCCGCTCACTGTGGCGGACGATTCCAATTTTCTGGCGGAGATTTCGAATCAGCCCAACCTGCCTGAGCCGATCCGCACGGGCCTCGCGGAACTCTACTGACACAGTTCGCAATGGGTCTTCCCTCCGCCGCGATGAGTACACACATGCCGGCTGCAAAATTGTGACAGAACTGCGAAGAACCCTATTCAATCGGAAGTGAGCAAAGCGGTTCTTGGCACCAGTCGAGTCTATCCTCCAAGCCATTTTTTTTAGTCGGTTCAGCCTGAATTTCTTCGGATAAATTTTGACGAGTCTCTATAGACTCTGACGGGACTTCAGTTTTAAAATCCTCGGGCTCCAAGGCCCGCACCGGTTCGATCCCGGTCTCCGGCGCCAGTCATGCGAGAATCGTGCGTCAGTCGACCACAAATTTCTAGAGGAATCATGAATACAAAAGGAATCGTGATGTTCATTGCCGGTGTCATGCTCTTTCTTTGTGTCATAGGGATTGGGGCCTGGGTGATGACTGCCCCACTGGAAGCCGGAGAGGTGGAAACGAAGCGTTGTAATGAATACGTGGGTGAGTTGGATCAGGTGAATAAGTACAAGTGGTTTTGGACACCCTATCATCAGCGCATGGCGTTCAATACCTGCATCACCAAGAAAATAGGGCAGTAGAAGTAGTCGTCACCAAGTCTCTTCCGTTAAAACCAGTCGTCAGGAGTTCTGTTTCAACATGCGCATGGTGTGGTGGTGGATGCCTTGTGCTCGTGCAGGCCTCCAGGGAGCGTCGAGACTTCTCCTTGGGTTTACGCTCCTGCAGCTATGGAATGCTGCCCCACTGCGCGCCGAATGGTCTCTTGTCGATAGGAACGACAAGGCCAAAATCTATGTTGATTCGGAAAGCATCATCCGGAATGGTGAGTTGGTGAGGGTCTGGGTCATGGATGATCTGAAGACTGCTCAAATGCGAGGCCTCAGGAAATACTTGTCCTCGCGCGCCCAGGAAGAGCACGACTGTATCAAAGAACGTTTTCGACTGTTGGCCTTGGAATACTTCTCGGGGAATATGGGCTCCGGAGAAGCGCTGTATAAAACCTCGGGTGAGTCAGACTGGACCCCCATTCCACGCGGAACCTTAGCGCAATCGGTCTGGAAACATGTGTGCAAGAGGTTGAGGTGATCAACCTCTTTCCTGCCCACACTTCCAACACTCCGCAAATTGAGTTCCGTGACGCTCGCCGCATTCCATGCATACCCAGGAGTCTTGGTCCGATCCTAGCAATACCAGACCTTCGTCCAGTAATTGCTGCGCCCGATCATAATCCTCGTCCTGAATAACCCACACTTCCGGGAACACTTCGGTAAATGGAATCTCTCCGGCCAAGCCCGAGGAACGCTGGTTCTTGATCATGCACTGGATACCGGCCTGCTCCAGACGCTCCTTGCGCATCTCAACCTCGAACAAGTTCTGCGACACGAAGACTTTTTTCATCGAGTCCAAATCTTCGCGAGGTTTCTTGTGCGCCCCATCACTTCTTAAAAACCAGTCGCGGTTCGGTCATACTGCCCATCGATACTGCCACCAGCTCCCATCCGTCTGCCCCAAACTCGTTCAGCTTGGTTTGCATATTCTGCGTATCCGGGAGTACTTCGATGATTTGGTATTGATAGCGTTTGTGCTCCTGAGCCTTTGCTGTGAGCGGTTGGCCGAAGAGGAGCACAAGCCCCAGGGCCCCAAGGCTGATGAGTGCGATCGTCCACGCAACGGAAATGCGTATGGTCAGCATATGTCACCTCGCATGTGTGTGAGTTAGGAATTCGTCACGCGTCAGTTGTTGCCGGCACTGACACCATTCAAGCGGGCCTGACGCTCGGTTGCTTGCCGATACTTCTATTTCTGTTTTTACCTGCTGCTGGATCTTGTTGCAAGCATCAGGGATGGGAATGAGGTTCGAGTCCTGGGTAAGGGCGCTCCGGCCCATTAGTCGGTGTCACGTCTGCAGGGAGAACTTCAGAAATAACGATCGTCATTGGCGTCTATGGATGCGCAGCGCGCCAGTTTTTGCCGACGCCGAGATCTACTTTGAGCGGTACCGATAAACCCAACTGTGTTCCGACAGCTTCCATCTCCTGTTTCACTAATCGCTTCGCTTCCTCCAGGTTATGATCCGGCACTTCGAAGATCAATTCGTCGTGGACTTGAAGGATCATTTTCACGTGCGGCAGTTCTTCGCGAAGCGTTTTATGCACGTTGATCATAGCCAGCTTGATCAAGTCAGCGGCTGAGCCTTGAATGGGGCTATTCACCGCCATGCGTTCGCCGAAACCACGTTGAACCGGATCACCACTTTGAAGCTCGGGAATCGGCCGGCGGCGGCCGAGGATCGTCGTGGTGTAGCCCTTCTCTCGTCCTTCGGCGATATTCCGATCCATGAGAGCCCGCACCGCGGCAAACCGCTCAAAGAAGGTCTCGATGTATTTCTTGGCCTCGGATTGCGGTACACCCAAATTCTGAGAGAGACCGAATGGACTGATGCCGTAGACGATCCCAAAGACGACGGTCTTGGCCGTTCGGCGCATGTCTCTGGTGATCTGACTGGAGGGAAGATTAAAGATTTCCATGGCCGTCGCCATGTGGATGTCTTCGCCCTTGGTAAAGACGGACACCAAACGGGGATCTTGTGAAAGATGGGCGAGGATGCGCGGTTCGATCTGGCTGTAGTCGGCACAGAGAAGGTCGTGGCCTTTCGGGACGATGAAAGCCTCGCGAATACGTAAACCATAGTCACCCTTGACCGGGATGTTTTGAAGATTCGGGTCGGTGGATGAGAGGCGTCCGGTCGCCGCGACCGTTTGGTTCAGCGACGTGTGGAGCCGTTTCGTCTCCGGATGCACCAGCTGCGGCAGCGCGTCCACGTAGGTCGATTTGAGTTTGCTGAGACTTCGGTAGTTGAGGATCTGGGCGGGCAGCTCGTGTTGCGTCGCGAGTTGTGTGAGGGTGTCTTCGTCGGTCGAGTAGCCGGTCTTGGTTTTGCGCATGGGCTTGAGGCCGAGTTTCTCAAACAGCACTGCGGCGAGCTGCTTCGGTGAATTAATGTTGAATTCGCTCCCGGCTAATCCCGCGATGGTTTCCATCATGCGGCCGAGCTCTCGCTCCAATTCGTTGCTCAAGGACTGAAGCCCTTCGACATCGAGTAAGAACCCGTTCCGTTCGATATCGGCCAATACCGGGACGAGCGGCATTTCGACGTCAGTGAAGAGCTTCAGGCTCCCTTGGGCCGTCAACCGTTCCGTCAGAATCGGCTCCAATTTCGCCAGGACGGCGGCGGCTTCCGCTGCCGTCTCACGTGAACCGGTGTCGACTTCGAAGAGCGATTGTGGTTGGGCCTTTTCCTGTTGGCCCGATCCGAGCCGTTCACCCAACAGCTCCAACGCGATCGTTTCGAGGCCATGGTCGCGGCGGTTGGGGTTGAGTAAATAGTCCGCGATCATCACGTCCAGGTACGGAGGTGCCAAGGTGACACCGAGGCGATGGAAGACCAGTAGAGTGGCTTTGAGGTCATGCACGATTTTTGGCCTGTCCACTTCATGCAGCAGGTGCGTGATAGGCCGCATGAAGGTGTGGACATCGACCGGAATGAAGGTGGTCTGCTCGCCCGTGGAAAGAGCCAGACCGAGGACATCGGCGTGAGCGCTTGATTGACCGGCCAATAAGCAATGCAGCCCGAGCGGCGCACCGTTCTGCAAACTGCCGACAAAACGTTGCGCGGCGGCTTCATCTTCGATGATGGCGGTGGCATGAGTCTTTGTCTCCGGCTGTTTCGACGAGGGCTGGAGGCTCTTGAGGAGCGAGGTGAACTCCAACTCGCGCAGCAGCTCGGCCAGCTGTTCGTCATGCGGCGGTTTGACTCGGTAGGAGTCGGGATGGAACTCCACCGGACTCTGTGTGTCGATGGTGGCCAACTTCCGGCTGAGTCGCGCATTCTCAGACTGTTCGGCGAGGAGTGTCTTGATACGGGCAGGCGTGACCTCATCGAGGCGGCGCAGCAGCTCATCGATCGTCCCGAACTGCGCGATCAATTTCATTGCCGTTTTCTCGCCGATCCCTTTCACGCCGGGAATGTTGTCCGTGCTGTCGCCCATGAGACCCATGACTTCCACGACCCGCGCCGGCTCGACTCCGAACCGTTCACGGCACTCGGTCTCGCCCGACCATTTGTTTTTCACCGGGTCATAGATGCGGACGTGTGACGTGAGCAGTTGCAACATATCCTTGTCGCCTGTGACGATCACCACATCGTAGCCCGCTGTTTCGGCCTGCCGCGACAACGTGCCGATGAGATCGTCGGCTTCGTATCCGGCCTGCCTGACGGCGGGGATATTCAGCGCTTCCACCACGCGATGAATGTAGGGGATCTGTACCGACATCCCGTCCGGCATCGGCGGGCGCTGGGCCTTATACTCTTTGAATTCCTCGTGCCGAAGGGTCGGGCCCTTTTCGTCAAAAGCCACCGCCAGACCATCCGGCTTGTGCTCCCGGATGATCTTGAGGAGCGTGGTCATGAATCCATAGACCGCGTTGGTCTGGAGACCTTTCGAATTATTCAGCGCCGGCAGGGCAAAGAAAGCCCGATAAATGTAGGCGCTGCCGTCGATGAGATAGAGAACCTTGCGGGTGGATGGAGGGACCGACATAGCCACAGCTTACCGCGTTGAACCTTCAGCGGTCAGCAGTTGATTTTTATCCATGGCGATTGCTGTCGACTCATCTATTACGGTTCCGGCGCAATAACCAACGGCGGCTTTCCGAATTTCTTACGCATGTTGTTGATCGTGTTCAGGACAGCGGGTTGACCGATCATTTTTGCTTCCAGCTTGCGCTTGCCGGGAAAGTCCAGCATGGTCACTCCGATCAACATCGTGAGAATGCCCTGTCCCGGCAAGAACAACATCAAGAAGCCGGCGAACAGAAAGATCGCGCCGACCACGTTCTTCGCAAGGTGGCCGAGCACCCGAAGCACCGGGTGGTGGTTTTCCATCCAGCGTCGCGGTACACGGGTGTCGAAGAAATCCGTCGGAAGCCGGACGAGGATGAACGGGATGGCAATCAGCGATCCCACAAAGAAAACAATCGAGAGCGCCGTCAGTGTAACGAGGGTTTCGGTCGAGACGTATTGCTGAACTGCGGACAGGAGCCCATCCATCGGAGGGCATCCTAGCATGGGCTCCGGTGCCCCTCAAGACAGATTGGTCTCGAGCTCGTGTTTACGCAGTCGTACGCGATCGATATAATCATCCTTCGTGGAGCATCGGCATGAATCTTCTCAAGCCGCGCGCAATGGTCGTATGGCTCATACTCATCATGACCTCGGTAGCCTGGCATTTTTCTCTTGTATGTACGGCATGGGCATCTGCTGATGCGGGTGACGATCTCCGGATCGAGATCACTAAAAGAGGCGCGGGCAAACAAGTCGTGATTTCACAAGGGGCTCAAGAGTGGTTCATGCTGATCGATGTGACCCCCGAAAATGCGGTGGTTCTCCGGCAGGAGAAAGAGCATGATCGATACCTTGTCGATGAAAGCGAAACACATGACCGCCCGATGACCTCCGACGAGGTCGATGCCGCCATCACAGACTACGTGAACAGTGTGAAAGCCCGCGCACAGAAGAAATAGATACGGCCCGCGGGTCGAAGTCTTGCGCGTATTCCGCTGGTTGTTTGTCAGCCTGTAAGATTCACTCGTCGACCCCTAACGAGATCGTGTGACCCCGGTTCGGTCGCATAAGTCTGCCAACTTGCAGGTGCTGCACAACGGGGAGACCGGAAGGCAAAGGTTCTGACCGTAGGGGACCAGGAGATCGTTATAGGTAATCCAGTACTGTTTGGGCAGCTTATGCCGCAAGGCGTTTTCCGTCTCTTCCGGTGTCTTTGTGTTGATATACCCCCAGCGGTTGCTGATGCGATGCACGTGCACATCGACGCAAATACCGGGCTTCTGAAAACCGACGGTGACGACGAGATTCGCCGTCTTTCTTCCCACCCCCGGTAGAGTCACCAGTTCATCGATCGAGTCCGGTACTACTCCATCATACTCATCGAGGAGTCGGCGGCAGATTTGGTGAATCGATTTGGCCTTCATCCGGTAGAACCCGACCGGGTAAATCGCCTGTTCGATCCTCTTCAGAGGGAGCTTCACCATCGACGCCGGTGTGCGCGCCATGGCGAAGAGTCGATCGCTGGCTTCTCTGGTGGTCTTGTCCTTGGTCCGGAGGCTTAAGAGACAGGAAATCAGGATGAGAAAGGGATCACGACCGGATTGTTTCGCGACGATGCCGAGGACAGGTTCCTGCCATCGGCGTACCTCCTCCTTCACAAGTCGGATAGCCGTATGAATTTGACCCGGGCGCATCGGACTTGGATGAAAACGGGGGAAGGAATGGACGAGGGCGGTGTCTAACCCAGAACGACGAGTCTAGTCAGGCTTCCGCTTCGATAGCCACTTCTGTCGGCGTCGCTGAGCTTCGCGTTGCTTGGCTTTCTTTCTCACGCTGGGCTTCTCATAGAAGCGGCGACGCTTTAACTCACGGAACAGACCCTCGCCTGCCAGCTTCTTTTTGGCGACCTTGAGTGCTTTTTCAACGTTGTTGTTAAAAACCTTGATTTCCATCCGGTTGGCTTTCGACTTTCTCAGGCCAAGTGAGCCTGCTACTTCTGGTTTTTAAGAATTCGGCGCCGGAGTGTAACATAACCTCTGCAGTTCCTCAAGATTCTCGGCGGCCTTTGCAATCCTGGTTTGAATGGTATCGGTAAGTTGCTGATTTTGTTGTGAAGTTATGTTGGTGTTGACGGTGACAAGGCCTGCCTGAGCAGCAGCAATAGCCATGGTCATGCCGACGGTGAGATCTGAACGAACTGCCGGCTTGACGAGCTCGCGTATCGAGTGAAGATACCGGCCGACCTCACAGGCCGCCTCCGAGATTTCCAGAGGCACTGCAGTAGCCTTCTGCAGAGCCATTGAAACTGCCCTGGGGCGGTCTAAGTGATGCTTGGGGATTTTGTAGGCATCTGTCAGGTCGTTGTAGGCCTCTATATCTTCTTGAACGAGGAGATGGAGCCGCCGGCTCAACTCCAGTAGACGTTGTTCTTTGTCCGGTTGTCGGGCAAGACGTGCGCCCATCACTCCCAAAGCGGCCGCCAAGGCTCCGACGAATGCCGCCACGCCACCACCGGCTGGTGTCGGTTTGGCATCAGCGACTGCGGTGATAAAGTCCGACAACGTGTGCTCCGTTTCCTTCTTCCCGAGCATTGTCTCGGCTATTCTCGTTTCGAGTACCTGGCCCGAATCGAATCGGTCGAGCTGCACCGCAGCCGCCGCGGCTTGGTCCAATGCCGCCTGCGGCACTAATCCGATCAGTTCACTTCCCGCCACCTCTATTCCCCGGTTTGCGGCTTCGGTTTTGACCATCTGAAATGCCGTCAGGATCGGCGTTGCCAGGTGGTCGGTCAGATTCATCGCCACTTGCACCATGCCGCGGCTGGCCAACTCTACGCCGATCGCTTTCAGATGGGGCAATCCTCCGGTTGATTGGCGAACGGCCCTCGCGATGGACTGGGCCACGTCGACGTCCTTGCATCGGAGGTTCACGTTGTAGGCAATCAGGGGGGGGCGGGCGCCGATCGCAATCGCTCCGGCGCTCTCATGGAGTCGAGGCGGTCCAAAGTCCGGTGTCCAATCCGGATCGTTGGCCATCCGGAAGGCCAAGCCTTCAAGCCCCCCACGTCTCACTGCCTCCAACGGTATGTGGTCGGCATGACTTGCGGCCCGTTCGTATAAGAAAACGGGAATCTCCAGCTCACGCGCGACTTTTTCTCCCAGTCGCTTGGCGAGCTGCACACAGTCCTGCATGGTTGTACCTCTGATCGGAATAAACGGCACCACGTCGGTCGCCCCCACACGAGGATGTCCGCCGACATGTTTGCGCAGGTCGATAAGGTCTGTCGCGATCCGAATGGCACGAAAGGCCGCTTCGACGATCGCGTCAGGGTTTCCACAGAACGTCAGGACCGACCGGTGGTGGTCCGTATCCATGGAGTGGTCTAAGAGCGCCACGCCGGTGGTCGATGTCACCGCATCGATCAGAGCTTGAATCGTCGCTCGATCCCGACCTTCGCTGAAATTGGGGACGCACTCGACAATTCCGTCCATAGGCCTCTCGTAAACGAAAAAGCCGGAGGACTGAGCATCGTCCCTCCGGCTTCTTGCCTTGCTGTCTCCAAGAAGGTGTGATTATTTCGTTTTCTTGACGAAGGCCTTATAGATCCGGCCGGACTTTGCCTGTTCCTCTTCCAAGCCCATCATTTCATGGCCCGTGGATTCGCACCACGCCGGCATGTCCTTCTTGATGCCCTCATCATCGGAGATGACCTCCAGCACTTGTCCCAAAGCCAGCTCTTTGATTTTCTTCGACGTCAAAATAATCGGCATCGGGCAAAAGTACCCCAAGGTATCCAGCTTGATATCGGCTTGCACCATCAAGGCACCTCACTCGGTTGGCGGTTCAAATGAACAAGTTGACGCTGCCATGTTTTGCTTCCGCCAGATATGTGGTCACACCCGCGAACTGATCAATCCCGTCGATCAATGTATCTTTGGAAATGCCCATGAGGCCCATCGTCGTGGTACAGGCGATAAATCGCACATCCAGGTCAATGGCTGTTTGCATCAGCTCAGGAACACCGGGCATCCGATTTTGCTTCATCACCTGTTGCATCATTTTGGTGCCCAGCCCGCCGAAATGGAAGCGGGATAATGGCAACGTGTCGGCTCCGCCTTTGTTGAGGAACCCAAACATACGTCGAAGCCAATCCTTCGCTGAGCTTGCCGCGCCCTTCCTTCGAATCGTATTCAACCCCCAAAATGTGAAGAACATGGTCACACGCATACCCATCGCGGCGGCACCAGTCGCGATGATAAAGGCGGCCATGGCTCGATCAAGATCCCCGCTCAATAATACAATCGTCACTCGCTCGGGCTTGGATTCTTGCAGCTGTGCCAGTGTTGTCGTCGGCTCTACGTGAGAGGCAATCATCATGTCACCTCTTCATGCTTGTACGATTTGCATATTCTATGCATAAACAGAATAGTATGTGATCCTTTGGGGTGTCAAGAAACCGGGCGACCACGCTCCTCTGATCATTGCTTGACCTATTAGCCATCCCCTCGCTATAGTCGGGTCCCATTGTCCGATGCCCTTCTTGTGAGCTTCCTGCCTATCTCATGACCGAGCAACCGTCACCCGAGGTCGTATTTTCCAAGAGTGCTCCACTCTTTGGGTTCTGGTACCCTGCCGTGCCCAGCCATACCCTACCCCCTGGTACCATGAAGGGATTGCAGATGTTGGGGTTGCCGATCGTCCTCTGCCGGGATCGAGCGGGTAGCCTCGCGGCAATGCGTGACATCTGTCCCCACCGTGGCATGCCTCTGTCGTTCGGACGGTTCAACGGCGAGCGGGTGGAATGCTCGTATCATGGCTGGCAGTTCGACATGAAGGGTCGCTGCCGGTGTATTCCTGCCTTACCCGGAGAAGCGGAGCTACAAACCGATAAAATCGGTGTCACGACTTATCCGGCCGAAGAAACGGACGGCATGATTTGGCTGTATCTGGCCGATGAGCGAGGGAATATGAATCCGCTGCCGGCTGCTCCGCGTATGCCGCTTCCATCGGAACCTCGGCAATCGTTCCATATTTCGTTGACCTATACCTGTACTGCGGATGACGGCATCATTGGTCTCATCGATCCGGTCCACGGACCGTACGTGCATTCCTGGTGGCGCAGCGATGCGCGTATGCACGAGAAGACCAAGATCTTTGAACCGATTCCTAACGGTTTTCGAATGACCGCCCACCGGCCGGCGAAGAACAGCGGGCCGTTTCATTGGATTGAGCGTATCTATGGGGGACCGCTGACCACCACGATCGACTTCCTCTTGCCGAACCAACGAGTGGAACTCATGCAGTGCGGGAGCGTGTGGCTCGCCAATCGATTGATGGCCACACCCGTATCCGATATGGAATGCCGTATCGATTTCTCCGCCTATTGGCGCGGACTGCACTGGCTCCCGTTCGGCAATTTGATTTTTCGCACCCTGACGAAAATGTTTCTCGGCCAGGATGAGCGGGCGATGAAGCATCTGGCAGTCGGTCTTCGTCACAAACCCTCATCGATGTTTCTCGGCGATGCCGACATGCCGGCCAAATGGTATTACAAATTGAAGGCGGCCCATGTGGCCTCCGTCCATACCGGCCAGCCGTTCGATCACCCCCTCAAAGAGCGAGTGACGCTGCGGTGGCGAAGCTGACCGCACTCGTTCGATCGGTATGCCTATCGGTGCGTGCCGACTTGCATAAGCTCGACGTTCCTTCGGGATTTATCGCGGCGATGCATCAGGCGTGAGGCGTCTCAATCCAGACTGTACGCTAGCTTTCAGGCTCGTTCGCCAGAATAAAGCTCATGGCCCGCCTGATCTCAGGTCGCGATCCGAGCAGCACGACGATATCGCCGGCGAGGAGTGTGGTCTTCTCCGACGGGTTGGATTCCGTAACGCCGCTTCTGGTCAATGCAATGATGGAGGCCCCTGTCCGTGGCCGCAGCGCCAATTGGGCGATTGTCTTTCCGTCGGCCGGTGAATCTTCCTCAATTCGGCACGTCTCCACTTCGACATCTGTGAGGGTGCCCCCGCGAAGGTGATGAGCCAACTCGGGGAGCTCGCTGCGGCGTAGGAGCGCATAGCCCTCACGGCGTACCTGTTCAGCCTTTCGCACGACGAAGTCTTGCGGCATGTTGTACGTGCGGAGTACGAGCGCGAAGATTTCGATCGATGTTTCAAATTCTTCAGGCACCACATCGTCCGCGCCCAGTTGGTGGAGTTCCTCTAACTCCCGCAAATAGCGGGTTCTTACGACGATATGGATCTTTGGGCTCAAGCCTCGGGCGACCTGCACGGTCCGACGGGCCATGAACGGATCAGAGATCGCGACGACCAAGACCCGTGCGTCTTCGATCTTCACGTGCCTCAGCACAGTCGGGTTTGTCGCATCTCCATAATAGAGGGGCAAGCCATGGGCGGCCTCGCGGCGCACTCTGTCACCGTCTAAATCCAATGCGATGTACGGCACTTCCGTCTCACTCAATACGCGGGCCAGATTGCGCCCATTCAACCCATACCCCACGATAATGACGTGGTCCTTGATGCGTAGGTGCCGCCCCTCCGCTTCCAGTACATGGGCTTCTGTTTGTCCAGGAAGCCAATGGTGGAGTCGTTGCACGGCTTCGACTCTTCGACCGAGATGCGGCGACAGCTGCATGAGGAACGGTGTGATGATCATGGAACAGACCGAGACCGCCAGGAAGATCTGATACGGCGCTCCCGACAACAGCCCCTTCTCCTGTCCTACTTGTGCCAGCACAAAACTGAACTCACCCACCTGCGCAAGGGCAATGCCGGTCATGACGGCCGAGCGCGGAGGGACAGGGATGGTCAAGACGGCTCCAGCGCCGGTGACGAACTTTACAAGCAGGACCACGAGCAAGACGCCGGTCACCACGGCCGGATACTCCGACAAAATGCGCCAGTCCATCAGCATGCCGATGGAGACAAAAAACAGACTGTTGAAGCTGTCTCGAAACGGCAACACTTCGGCAATGGCCTGGTGACTGTACTCCGATTCGGAAATCACGAGCCCGGCGATGAAGGCGCCTAAGGCGAGCGACAGTCCACCCAGAGCAGTCAACCACGCGATGCCGAGGCACATCACGATGATCGTCAAGAGAAAGAGTTCCCGGCTTCGACTGCGAACGATGTGATCGAGCAGTTTCGGGACCACATACCATGCGGCTGCGACGATACAGACGACCACCACCATAGACTTGCCTAACGAGAGCAACACCGAGGTGACCGCACCCTCATTGGGACTGGCAAGAATGGGCGTCAACAAGATCATGGGAACGACGGCCAAGTCCTGAAAGACCAGAATGCCGACGGTGGCTCGCCCATGCGGCGTATCATTGTCTCCACTGGCCGCCAACGCTTTCAACACAATGGCGGTGCTGCTGAGTGAGAGCAGAAAGCCCCAGAAGATCGCCTGAGATGTCGGCAATCCTGTCAGGGTGCCGCCAAGCCATGCGATGGCAATGACTCCTCCCACTTGAATGGGAGCGGCAACCAGGAGCAGCCGCCGGAGTGATGCGAGTTGTACCAGTGAGAATTCGATGCCGATCGTGAATAGGAGCAGCGCAATTCCGATTTCCGCCAATAAGTGAACCGTCTCGATATCGGAAACAATATTGAGTCCGTGTGGACCGATCAACGCACCGGCCACGAGGAATCCCGCGATAGACGGCAGTCGGAATTGATGAAAGAGAAACACCACCGCGATGGAAACGGTGTAAATGAGCAGTAAGTTTCCGAGCACACCGTGGTCAGTCATGTCGTACGTTTATCGCATCGGCTGTCATGCGTAGAACATCCTCGTCGTCTGTGGTCCGACGATTTGTTGCTGAAGCAACATTATCCCTCGTCCAGAGGCCGTCACGAGAGATACGAAGGATACCTGAGGTCCATGCAAGGGACAAGGCAAAGCGGCAACCCCACACAAAGATTGTTCAGAGACTTTTCCGATCCTTGCATGGGTTCCAGAGGTCGCAGGGAGAGGTGCGTGCGAAGCGAGTACAGATTAAAGATGGAGGATAGGAGCGTCACCGATCGGTCTTTCGCGGCCACAGTCTTGGCTTTGCCCCCTCCAAAGAGGCATAGACCGAACAATAAAGTATTGCGTAGGGTGTGGGCACCTTAACGTGACACGGCGACCAGGCACCGAGTGCCTCCGCCATATGATCTGGAGGTGCCCCATGCGGCTGATCAGAACGGCGTTCTTCTCATCGGCAATCCTGGCGGTTATGTCTGCTGGGCCGGCTTTCGGCGACTCCTCACCCGGGTCTGCGGCGACGTGGGAATGCCCCCAAGCCGATGGTAGCTCTGTGTACACCAATAAGGAGAGAGCCGGTTGCCATGCCATGGCACTCAAGCCGCTGTCTGTGGTACCCGATTTGGAAAATATGCCGACGGCTCCTCGAACCATGACCACCGCCGCACCGCGATATGAGGTGCCTCCTTATCAGGGGCGCTCATCCGGGACGGAAGGTCGTCAGGTGCCGGATTGGGCGCGCGACTGGTATGCGAGCAACACGTCCACCGGTTCTGTACAAGCCGAGGTGTGCAGTTTGTATATGGAATGGATGCAACTTGTGCAGAAGACCCGGGGCGGCGTATTTTTCGGAACGGATCCGTCCTATGGGGGCGATATCAGCGGGCGTGCTCAAAGAGGGGCAAGCCACTCCTTTTACGACAACTCACGCTATATTGCACTGTCGAGGCTCTTCGGCCCAGGGTTCGTGCCTGTGGGGTGTTTCTAGCGCGAGGCACCCCAACGCGTCACACTCTATAGAATTCACGATACCACTTCACAAAACGAGGAATGCCCTCTTCGATCGGGGTGGTCGGCTTGAAGCCGATATCGCTGGTGAGATCGTCGATGTCGGCATAGGTAGCAGGGACATCTCCTGGTTGTATCGGCATCAATCTCTTTTCTGCCTTTTTCCCCACCGCGCTTTCCAGAACCTCGATGAAGTGCAAGAGTTCCACCGGCTGATGGTTACCGATATTATAGATACGCGCCGGAGCCGAACTGGTCCCTGGGTCCGGCTTGTCTCCTGACCACGATGGATTGGCCGTAGCCGGATGATCAAGAGTCCGGATGACCCCTTCGACGATGTCGTCCACGTAAGTGAAATCGCGTCTCATCCTGCCTTGGTTGAAGACCTCGATGGGTTTCCCCTCCAGGATTGCCTTCGTAAAGATGAAGAGGGCCATATCGGGGCGTCCCCAGGGCCCATACACGGTAAAGAATCGGAGACCCGTGCAGGGCAGCCGATACAGGTGGGCATAACAATGGGCCATCAATTCGTTGGCTTTCTTGCTGGCGGCATAGAGCGAGACCGGATGGTCCACATTGTCGTGAATAGAGAATGGCATGTGGGTATTGCCGCCATACACGGAACTGGAGGATGCATAGACGAGATGCTCGATGTGACTGTGCCGGCAGCCTTCCAAGATATTCATGAATCCTTCGATGTTGCTCTCCGTATACGCATGGGGATTGACGAGGGAGTAACGCACGCCTGCTTGCGCCGCAAGATGAACCACACGTCGTACTGGCTCATCGGTAAAGAGATCGCGGATGCCTTGTCGATTGGCCAGGTCGAGCTTGACGAATCTGAACCCTTCGCGGGATTTCAATTGCGCGAGCCGAGCTTCTTTTATCCGGACGTCGTAGTAGTCATTGATATTGTCGAGGCCGAGGACAAGGTCGCCTCGGTCCAACAGACGCATAGCCACATGGAATCCGATGAACCCCGCGGCACCTGTGACAAGAATCGGCGACTGTGATCCACTCATGTCTTCTCCTCAATCAAAGAAAATGGTTCATCCTCGTGTGGCGGCTTTTATAAACGGCGGATCCTGGTGGTCCAACCGGTACAGAGTCAGCGGAGCCAACGCATGTCCCCCTGAAACGATTTCGATCCTGTCCCTGCCGGCTGTTCGATAGAGGTCCAGGGCGTGGGCACAATGATATCGACATCCGTGCGGGGTGAGAAGGTCTTTTAATTTTTCAGGCGGCTCCCAGTGAGCCGTCAACAGCGCGGTCCTGGCGGGGTTGCGACGGCTGAACATAAAGGAAAGATGATCGGGATACCAGTCGGCTCCGCCGGTGGCGTATGAAACAAACACCCGTGCCTGGGCGGCCGCGCAGACCTCGGCAAGATAGCTGTTGGTGAGATAGCCGTTTTCACCGACATCCAGCCATTCGCCGGGATGGGAGAGAGGGGCGTGGGTGGCATGGCTCCGGATTTCGAGCAGCTGCTGCTGCGACGCCAGCACCAAAGGTATCGCCCCATACTTCACCACCAATTGCTGAATGATATTGTCCTTGAGGGCCGATCGTCCGTCGTTGGTCGGGCCGCTGTCCGCATGGATCAACACGTTGTGCCCACGATCCGAGATCAAATAGCAATTCCTCGGCATTTCGAGGTCGCAAGGGTCTTCTCCATAGAAGGGAACGGAGATCACCGCGCCGCCTTCAAACGGCCAACTTTCGCCGTGGGCAAGTTCGATGATTCGATCGAACCCCAGTTCTGTAAGAAGCGACCGATAGTCAAAGAACAGCTGCTTTCGGTTTCGTCGGCTGGGAACGATGATCGGCGTGTCTTTCGGCAAATGGAGCAAGGTGCGGGGATCGACATGATCATCGTGATCGTGGGTGAGGAACACCGCGGCGGGTCTAGGGAGAAGTGCACCCCAGAGCGACGGCATCGGTGATTCGGCAAACCACGGCAGAAGCCATGGGTCGAAGAGTAATACCGTCTCACGTTGTCGGTAGAGCAGGGCCGCATGTCCCAGGTGGACTGTGTCTTGATCCTGTACGGTTTCGAACCAATGCCGCCGGACTGATGCCGTTGGCGAAGCGGCCAAGCACCCGTGCAGTTGCAGTAATTCCATCAACTTCGCCAGTACTCCCTGTGCGTCACGAGGCAGTGCGGACACTGCGGATCTGAGATCGTTCACCGTATGAGTTCCATCGAGCAGACCGAGTAACCTTCCGACGACAGGACCCAGAGGCCGATCATTGAAACCGATGGGGACCACTTGGTGGTTGACCGCATCAAAAATGCGAAGACCGCCATTGGTCACGGTTGCGGATGCGGTCGGATCGATCGGAAACTCCCAATGGAACGTTCCATCCGGTCGGCGGCCGCAGCGAATGTGCTGCTTGAGGTATGGTCGCGCGTTGACCAGCTCTGCATAGGCATCCTCCAGCCGTCGCTGGCGGTCGAAATCATCGAGCGGTGCCCGTTTCGCGAAGACATCGCTGATTGCCGTATCAATTGCACTGGACAGAAGACCATGCGCCTCGTGGAGACTGGCAACGACCTCAGGGGCCACACCGCATACGAACGGGAAAGGCCCCGGCGGCTCCGCGCTTTCCAGTTGGATCCAGCACCAGGGGGCGAGGCTAAGATAATGATTTGGGGGGAGGCTGGTCCAAGTCCGGCTCATATATCGGCTCTGAACTTCAGCTTGCTGATCGTCGGCTCATACAGAGCCTGAATCAGATTGCCGTCAGGATCTGAAAAATAGAACGAATAGCTGCCGTCTCGGTGTTGCTTGGGCTCCTTGGTGATTCGTCCTCCCAGAGATTCGATCTTCAGCATGACCGCTTGATACATCTGATCGACGGCCTGTGGACTGTCGAGAATCACCCCGATATGATCGAGCAGTTGAGCCGTTGGGGGTTGGTAAGCGGACAGCTCATCCTTTGGAATTTGGTGGAGCGCCAGATTGTCGGTCCCGGAGCTAAAATATACATTCTCTTGGTCCGGTTCCCAAACGGTCTGCATACCAAGCAGCTGTTCATAGAACCGCCGCGAGCGAGGAAGGTCCAGGACACGTAGCGCCAGATGGCGAAGACCTTGATGGAATGGAGCCGTCATACGATCGCAATGCAAGTTGATCAAACTGGAATTGGTATAGTAGGGAGACCAACGACCAGCCGTCAACGGAAAATCGGCTCCTGCCCCAAATCGTCGACTGGAGGATGATCGCATACTTGATGACTTCAGGGTGCTCAGGCCAATGACATTGAACGGAATGACAGTTGTGACATTCGAAAGCCGGATGGCAACGGAGATGGCCCGCCTGATCGAGCGTTATAGCGGACGGCCACTCGTCGCTCCCGCCCTGCGCGAAATTC
This sequence comes from Nitrospira sp. BO4, assembly GCA_030144965.1. Taxonomy (GTDB): domain Bacteria; phylum Nitrospirota; class Nitrospiria; order Nitrospirales; family Nitrospiraceae; genus Nitrospira_D. The sequence goes on along the minus strand of JAMPUU010000024.1, from coordinate 362,197 downwards.
CACAGGAGAAGAACCCGGTGGCAGAGGAGTTTGGGGCTCGGCTGATGGCTGGACGGATCGACCTGCTTATCTTGCTGACTGGTGTCGGCACCACCACGCTGTTTGACCTCCTCAAAAGGCACTATCCGTGGACGGCAATCTCGGAGGCGCTGACACGGACTATTCTTATTAGCCGGGGGCCGAAACCGGTCGCGGCTCTTAAAGCCTTGGGTCTCAAGGCGACGGCAACTGTCCCCGAACCAAACACCTGGGTCGATCTGATTTCCACCTTGGATCAGTCTTACCCTGTGAAGGGATTGCGGGTGGCTGTGCAAGAGTATGGGGTTTCGAACCCCGATCTGCTGAAGGCACTCGAGCGGCGAGGCGCAGAAGTCCTTCCTGTTCCGATCTACAAATGGGCTTTACCGGAGGATCTTAGTCCAATTCGTCATGCAATCGATGAAATCATCGCGGGGCGCGTCAACGTGATGCTGATTACCAACGCGGCTCAGGTGGACCATCTCATGCATGTGTTGGAGCAGGATGGAACCACGCAACCCTTCCGCATGGCACTAGGAAAGATGGTCGTTGCCTCCATAGGCCCGACGGCCAGTGAACGGCTGCGACACTATAGTTGGCCGATCGATTTCGAGCCGTCACACCCCAAGATGGGGGTTTTGGTGAAGGAAGTGTCGGAACAAGGTTCCAAAATTCTCGATAGAAAGCGATAAATTCAGGTGCATGCCTAGGTCGGACGCTGCAAGAATTCTGACCGAGTATTCCAAAGTTGCTGGTTGTTCATGGCCCGATTGTGTAACGACTGACCGGTCGTTGCACAGGCCAAGGGCCCTCCAGCCGTTTCTCATACTACTTCATAGTTGACGCTCCATTTGCCGGCTTAAGTTCTGAATCACAGTCCTTTGTGCGTATGGTATCAATAGCATCTCGCGCAGCATTTCCTTTAACCGTCAGTTTTTTACATCATTAGCCATGTCGGCATATTCACCAGCATCACCAAAACCAAAAAGAGATCCCAGCCAAGTTCTTTCACCTTTACGAGCTTTTGTTCGTCTGTTAAGCAAAGTGGGTCATTACTTGGAGCCTCCGCTTGACCGACACTCCCTCCTCCAGGCGCTACCGGCCTGGAGCTGCTGTCACGTCCACTGCTACACCCTGCAATCATCGTCGTCATACACAGTGAAAGGGCGACCTTCATGGCCATCGGGGGAATAACGTCGCTCTTGCCTACAATTAGCAGAGTCATAATGTTTCTCCACTAGAATAGTACTGGCCGCTGGTGGGACATATAAGTTGTTGAAAGTAATAGAAGTTGTCGACCGAAGTGGTGGCTCATCTTCAGGGCTTCGGATGCCAGCAGGTTGCTCTTATTCGGCGCAACATTCTTTCTTTGGAGAGGCCTATCCAACTGGATAGGCCTCTCCCCCATGTATTCTTGTGCCAATACTAGATAGACCGCTAATTGAGACCCCGCTTCGCCTAGTTCACGATGCAGAATGTCGGAGTTCCACCGGGTGACGACGCAGGTTGTTGATCCAACCAGGCATTTATTGGAGTCACTGACACATTGCATTGCGCATCCACGATAATATTGAAGATATGCCACCAAAGCTTGGACCCTTCACCAGGGGGTGGGGCAAAGACGCTGGTATTCCCGTTCTGGCTGAGCTCCACGCGACCGGGCGACCCTGTCATGCCGGGAGTCAGGGTCCCACTGAAATTATGCACGGCATAGGCGTAAGTTCCTTGCATTAACTTGCTGATTGTCACAACTTCGGGGCCGAAGCTGGTGGTGTCATCCACGTCAAGACTTACAAAAGGCAGAGCGGTCAAGGAACCTGGCGCGCCAAAAAACACGTGGCTACCGTTGGGTGTGAACAAATGGGAGTCGAGATCGAGAGGGTTTGCGCCCCAGGTCAGTTTGATGTTCAAACCTCTCAGGTCAGTAGTTATGGCGAGGCACGGGTCTAAAACAATGTTTGTCCCTGCAGGCCCGGCTGTCACAGTGTTGGTTAATTGTGTACCGACAAGGGCTGTGAGCGTCGCTTTACCGTTTTTACTGATAGGTATCTGGAATGAGCCGTCTGTTGCGGTATAGACTCGTGAGGAGCCGGAGTAGTCAATGCCGTCGCTTTCGACGAGGGCATTCCCTGTAGGCTGGCCTGAGTCGTTTCTCACACATCCCGTTATAAAGATGGTCTCTGTTACTAGATCAGCGTTCCAATAGATCAGCCGAGTCACGCTAGCCTCGTAATAGCGATTGGGACCAGTACCAGCCAACGTTGCTTGACCTTCTTGGATCCATCGCCCGGTCGAGTCATCAAAATAGAAGAGCGGAATTGTCGCGGGAATATTAGCGGATCTTGTACTGACAGGAATACGAATCGTGGAGATGCTCCCCGGAGATAAGTTGTACCGCACGTCATTGCTGTCACGGACATCGATTGCCATTGCACCAAAGCTCTCGATCTGTCTGATAGCACTACCAACAGAAGCGGTAAAATCTCCGGGCATGTCGTTCGTAGTAATTGCTACGTTAATAGGAGTGACCGAGACCGCGACATTGGCTGCCAGGGATCCACCCGTTTGTGGAACAAGTCCGTTCGCTGGAAGGACAATCTGGGCCGTAGAGTTTGGTACGGTTATCGTGCCTCCGGTCGCAATGGCGACATTCTGCGTAATGCCGACCCTGACAAGTTGTACGGTGAGCGGCGTGCTCTCCCCAGCCGTCACACGAGCAATGCGAAAGTTCTCTGCAAAGCCGGCAGCTTCGACTCGCACCACTGCCCGGCCAGTTGCAGGTACAGAGAGTGTATAGCTGCCATCAGATCCTGATGAGGACCGCACGGACCCCACTTCAATTGTTGCATTGGCAATTCCTCCCGTACCGTCAGAAGAAATAACACGGCCAGTGATAGTTCCATTGGCTCCAGGATTTGAAGACGGCTCGGGAGTGCTATCTCCACATCCTGTAAGGGTCACGAGAAGTAGGAGTGCAAGGGGTCGTATCCAGCATGAAAGTGCAGACTTGGACTGATACCGGAAACACAATATCCAGGAAACATTTCTTCTCATGAAATTCTCCTTCTGGTTTAACGTGAGGCTCTTGCAATCTCAGCTCCATATGATGTGTGGAGAGGTGGACGGCGGGGGGGCTATGTTTCAGGCATGTGGCCTATTCGTCCACTCGCTCGCAGATTGCAAAGTCGTTAGCCGCGAACGATAGCAATTCTGTACGACTGCACTTACTCCACTTTGAAACAAGGACGACTTTGCTTGTTCGGCAGAGCTGTATGGCTCCAGCGTTATATTTTTAAGTAACTATCATAAAGTAAGGATAATAGGCTAGTAAAAAATTGTGCTGATATCCGATGGGCGTAGTATCTCGGGTCGGTTATTTAGTGCCTTGCCAGCCTGTGTAAGATGCCGCACGGTAATCGTCTATAAACGCGTCTATACATCCCATCATCGACCGTGAGCGGGCGACGCATGTCCGTATAAGTCAAAAACGCGAGATTGTCCGGAAAGAGAGTAGTTGATATTGGTGTATCCGAAGTGGATGTTGATGTACGGGACCAGGCAATTGAGGAGTTCGAGAAATGGTCGAGGGAAGGAGATTAAGGGGGGGGATATACAGAGTCTACGGCGAGACACTAATCAAAGTGAAGGCTGCGTGAATCTGAACTCCTTTCACCCCTCTTGTTTTTGAAGCTGCCAGAGATGCGGAAGGTAAAGGATGGCGTGGCATTATCGAAAGTGAACTACTTGGGGACTGTAAAGAAATCCAATTCGGAAGTGAACAGGGCTTCACTACAGAGAAATTGCCTCCCATTACTGGCCCAGCCGCGTTAGCAAGGGCTGCCTCCAAGGACCGATATATACCAACGTCAAGAACCCAAGCCTATTAGTTGCACATCGCTGAACAGCAAGCGGGTGAGAGAGATTGTGCTCTTCTAGGTCAGTTCTTTATGGTCTGCTGATCTCGCAGTCAATTAATAGACTTGGTTAAATACTTAGGAAGGGCTGACCAGATTACCTTGAAAGAGCAGTTTTAAGATCACTTCCAGTTCCGCACGATCACATGGTGAGGACCGCGGCTCCCTGGAAGGTCCCGGCCTTGAGCTCCTGCAACGCGTGGTTGGCTTGTTCAAGAGGGAAGCGGATCGTGTGTGGTTTGATAGGAATGGCGGCTGCTTCGCGCAGCATTAAATGCGATCCAGCTCTCGATAATCCCGGTCGCGGTGCAGGACCCTGGCCACTTTCACCACCTTAGCCTTTTCATCGATTGCATAGATGATGCGATATTCTCCCTGTGTCACCCGAAATCCAGTAAAACCCCGGTAGGTGAAATGCGCGAGTTGTTCGGAGTCAGGAGGACGGGGGGTACGGCGGAGAGTAAGAATCTTGAGAAAGACCTGGCGGAGCCGTTTGGCATCGGAATGTCCAAGATCTTCAAGCGTCGCGAAAACGGCCTCTGAGAACTCGAGCGAATAACTCACAGGCCTAGACGCTTGGTCATATCATCGAGGGTCAGGAATCGATCGTCCTTGAGGCTTTTGGTGAGGAGGGCGGACTCGTAACGATCTTCTAAATCAACCAATCGCTGATAGTCATCATAACCAAGGATTACGGCGGTCGGGCGCGCCCCTTTCTTAATCACGATCCGCTGCCCCTGATAGCCGGCTTTGGCTAAGACGGCTGAGAAACTCGCCTTGGCCTTAGTCGCCGTCACCGTGTTTTCTGCGTGGACAGTGTTCGACTTCTTCATGGGCGCATTCTACTCAATCAGGCTAAAATAGTCAAATAGGTCATTAACATCTGACGTGGAAACCCCTACGCTTTCGACTATTACTGTTTCAATGCGAGTGATGCGTTCTCTCGAGCGCTTGCCGGCAGGCTCTTGCGGTAGCTTCCGACGATGAACCAGCAGCATTGGTAATTCAGTCACGTCACGATCACATGGTGAGAACCGCCGCTCCCTGGAAGGTCCCCGCCTTAAGCTCTTGCAACGCGCGGTTGGCTTGCTCAAGAGGAAAACGGATCGTATGCGGTTTGATAGGGATGGCGGCTGCTTCGCGCAGGAGATCGAGCCCGTCCTGTCTTGTGTTGGCGGTGACACTGCGGATCACCCGCTCGCCGAACACTTCACGATCATAGTCCAGCGAGGGAATCGGCGACATATGAATGCCCGCCAAGGCTAAGGTCCCCCCTCGGTCGAGCGCTCGTAATGCCCGAGGAACGAGCTCCCCGGCGGGCGCGAAGATGATCGACCCGTGCAGTGTATCGGGCGGCGAATCCGTTGCCCCGCCCACCCAGACTGCTCCAAGTTGTCTTGCCAGAGCCTGATGCTCCGGCTTGAGGGAACTGACGTAGACCTGGCAGTTCCAGTGGCGCGCGATCTGGATGGCGATATGCGCTGATGCGCCGAATCCATAAAGTCCCAAACGCTGGCCTGGCTGAATGCCGCTGAGACGCAAGGCGCGATATCCGATGATCCCAGCACAGAGCAAGGGCGCCGCTTCATAATCCGAGAAGGTCGACGGGATTGGGTAGGCAAATCGTGCGGGTACGGCCACATACTCGGCATAGCCCCCGTCGACCTGATAGCCGGTAAACTTCGCCTGTACGCAGAGATTTTCCCGCCCGCTTGTGCAGAATGCGCAATGTCCACATGTGCCCTGAAGCCAGGCAATCCCCACACGGTCCCCCTCCTTGACCTCAGAGATCTCGGAGCCAACTTGTATCACCGTACCAACGGCTTGATGGCCGGGGATCAGGGGCAATGCAATGTCGGGAAGTTCTCCCTCGACCACGTGAAGGTCTGTCCGACAGACTCCACAGGTATGAACTTTGACGAGAACCTGATCAGGCTTCGGAACAGGAATCGGCCGATCTTGAAGTTGCAAGGGACTGCTGGAGACATCGCTCGTATGGTTGAGCACCATCGCTTTCATCGTCATTCAGGGTTATCAGTTTCGAGTTGCGGGCTTCCGGTTCGTAACACTTACGGATTGTTCGCTTGGATGCACTCGATATCAAGCCGGATTTCCACTTCTTCTCCGACGACGAGTCCGCCGCTGTCGAGCGTTTTGTTCCAAATCATGCCGAACTCTTTGCGGTTCAGCTTTCCCTGAGCGGTGAATCCGGCTCGGGTGTTGCCCCAGGGATCTTTGGTCACACCATTGAAGGTTCCAACGAGCGTGACCTCTTTGGTCACGCCACGCAGGGTGAAGTGACCGATTACCGTGTAGGTGTCTCCCTGTTTCTGGTACTGCTTCATCTTGTACGTTATCGTCGGAAACTGTTTGACGTCCAAGAAATCGGCAGTGCGGAGATGCGCGTCGCGTTTTTCGTGGTTTGTGTTGATCGACTCGGCGGTGATCGTGGCTTCAATGGCTTTGAAGGTTTTGGCGTCCGCGTCCATCTCGACAAATCCACGGTAGTTCATGAACCGCCCCGATGTCCTTGACACCACCATATGGGCGACACGGAACTCAATCGCCGAATGATCCGGGTCGATATCCCAGTGAGTCGTTTCCGCCTCGACGCCTAGCGGGAGGAGCGTCAACAATCCCGTGATCACGACTCCCCGCATCCATCTCTCACCGATCTTCATATCTGCCCCTTTCGGTATCGCAGCCTCTGTGAACGATGGGTCATTTCTTCAGCAATCTCGAAGTTGGGCGAGGTTTCTCAGGGTTGATGACCGCACGAGATCCCTGTCCTCCCTTCGCCTCTGTCTTCATCAGCACGTGGACATCGATGGGCTCCGATCCCAAATCCTGGGGAAACACCGGAAATGGTTGCGCGTGGAGGATGGCATGGATACCGGCTTCATCAATCTCACGAGCCCCGGATCCTTTTTCAATCTGGATCAACTGGGCTCGTCCACCGGGATAGAGCCGAAATCGTACATGCACGGTCTCGCTGGACGGGGAGTGGCGGACTCGGCGCACGGTATGACTCCAGCTTCGGCTGACGAGGTGGCTCACTCGGTGCCAATAGGATTGCGGCTGTTCCGCTGAGGGGGGCGGCAGGAGATCTTCTTCAATCACCGGCCCGCTGGCCAATGGAATAGCGGCCGGCAGTGGTTCAGCTTGGTCCGTGGCCAAATCGCTTGCGCTCGATTCATCTTGATCGAGCGGCGACGGCTCCTTGGCGCGACTAGGTAGTTCCGGTGGTTCCAACGTGACGTACACGATGCGTGTCATGATCCGTTCGAACTTCTTTTCATTGGATCTGGCGAATGTGAATTGTATCCGTGAAATGTTCGGGTTCACCGACAGTTGGGTTGGTGGAACGGGTTCAAGGGTCGTAGTTGCCTTCATCACCATGGATGAAGGATCGGGTGTAAATGTCACGACCTGTAACTGGAAATGGCTTGATTCACAGATGGCGACCAACGGCGCATGGCCCTGGGCGACTCCGCCGAGTGTAATCGACAATTCGAGCGGTTGGCCGAGTTGGATATCCCCGGAGTGATTCGAACCGGCGAAATCGAACGTGACCCATCGTTTTCCGGAAGAAAATGCCTGAGACGCCACAGGCCGAGAGTCTGCTCGCGCGTCGTCCTGAAGAAGCGCGAGGCTCAATACAACGATCGGAACGCCGGAAGCCAAGATCAGACGGGTAATAGCCGGATGAACCATGGTCATGGCATCCTACTCATCGTCGGGAGGTCCGCGCAACCCGTTCTTTCCCTAAACCTATGTGTCGAACCGATGGAGTTAGTATAGAATAGGTTCGTGCAAGCACTCGTCAAGATTGCCGCAGGACCGGGTTTAACCCTGAGGGATTGGGCTGATCCGACCCCTGGTCCACATGATGCTGTCGTGAAAGTAGCCGCCACGTCATTGTGTGGAACCGATGCGCATATCTACCGGTGGGACGAATGGGCGCAGAAGCGTATCCAGCCTCCACGCATCATCGGCCATGAATTGTGCGGCCACGTCGTGGAGGTTGGGCGTGAGGTTTCTCTCGTCAAGGTCGGTGATTACGTCGCGGCCGAGTCGCACCTGACCTGTGGAGCGTGCTTCCAGTGCCGGACGGGACAGGCGCACGTGTGCAAGAATTATAAGATTCTCGGGGTCGACCGAGACGGGTCCTACGCAGAGTATGTCGTCTTGCCTGAGGGTGTTCTGTGGCACACGGATTCGGGAATCCCTCCGGAGTTGGCTTGTGTGCAGGAACCTCTCGGGAATGCGGTTGACGCGGCGCTTGCTGAAGATCTCACCGGTCATACGGTGTTGATCACGGGATGTGGTCCGACGGGCCTCTTTGCCGCTGCGGTCGCGCGAACCGCCGGCGCCGCCACAATTATTGCGTCCGATGTCAGCGACTATCGCCTTGGGTTGGCGAAGCAAGTCGGCGTGGATCATGTTCTCAATGCGAAGACGGAGTCAGCGGAACGAGTGGAGGCAGCGATCCTCGATATGACGGGCGGTGAAGGGGTGGATGCGGCGCTGGAAATGTCAGGGAATCCCACGGCCTTGCACCAGGCCTTCCGCGCAGTGAAGAACGGGGGGCGAGTGACTCTGTTCGGCATTCCGACCGGTTCGGTGTGCTTCGATCTGCCGAACGAAATTATTTTCAAGGGCATCCGCGTCTATGGAATCACCGGCCGTCGTCTTTTCGGCACGTGGTACCGGTTGGCAGGACTGTTTAAAGCGGGTCTCGATATTCGTCCGGTCGTCACCCATTCATTTCCATTGCGCGAGTTTGCGACCGGCTTTGAATTGATCCAGTCCGGCCAGTGCGGCAAAGTCGTCTTGTTCCCTTAACCGGTCAGCCGGCAGGCCTTCCGGATCTTTCGCGTAGCGTCTACTCCATGTCGGCAACGGACCATGGCGTATAGCTCACTTAAAGCGTCTCTCCAAACTCAACTAACCGATATCAGAGCCCGCGGTCTCTATAAGGTCGAACGTCGATTGTTGAGTCCGCAGGGTGCCGACATCAGAGTGGCGCAAGGCCACGTGCTGAATCTCTGCGCGAATAATTATCTGGGATTGGCCAATCACCCCGCCATTGTGCAAGCCGCCCGCAAAGGGCTGGAAACGTATGGTTATGGTATGGCTTCAGTGCGGTTCATCTGCGGCACGCAAGATCTGCACAAACAGCTGGAACAGGCCATCAGTGAATTTCTCGGCACCGAGGACTCGATCCTATACAGTTCGTGCTTTGATGCGAATGGAGGATTGTTCGAAGTCTTGTTGGATGAGCAGGATGCCGTCATCAGTGATGCGTTGAATCATGCCAGCCTCATCGACGGCATCAGACTGTGCAAGGCCAAACGTTTCCGGTATGCCCATTCCAACATGGCAGAACTTGAAGCTCGGCTGCAGGAATCGAGTGACTGCCGCCTGCGGCTGATCGCAACCGATGGCGTGTTCTCGATGGATGGCGATCTGGCCAAATTGGATCAGATCGTGGAGCTTGCGGAACGGTACGATGCGGCGGTGGTGGTCGATGACAGTCATGCGACCGGGGTCCTCGGCCCCAAGGGACGGGGCACACCGGCTCATTTCGGGGTCGCCGACAGAATCGAGATCGTCACCAGCACATTGGGGAAGACACTCGGCGGCGCGACCGGCGGATTTACATCCGGGAAGGCCGAGGTGGTCGAGCTGCTGCGCCAACGGTCGAGGCCCTATCTGTTTTCGAATGCGCTTCCCCCTCCCGTCGCGGCGGGTGCATTGTGTGCCCTGGATCTGGTGAAGCAAGGCGACCATCTCAGGGAAAGCATTTGCGCCAATGCCGCCTTTTTCCGGGAACAGCTGGCTTCCCTTGGTTTCAGGCTCGTTCCTGGGGAGCATCCGATCATCCCCGTGATGTTAGGTGATGCCATCCTGGCCGCGTCTATGGCGGAAGCGTTACTGAAAGAAGGAGTCTATGTCGTCGGGTTCAGTTATCCGGTGGTGCCGCTAGGGCAGGCAAGGATCAGGACTCAAATGTCGGCTGCCCATACGACCGATCAGCTCAAGCAAGCCGTGGAGGCGTTTGCGCGGGTGGGACGATCGCTCAGTGTGATCCGCTAGCTCCTTCAAGGATTACCCAAGAATTGACATTTCACAATCAGGTCAGTATCCTCGCACTCTTTATCATGTGAAGGAGTAGGGGTATGAAAGTCATTCTTCAAGAGACCATGGACGGGGTGGGACATCTCGGGGATCTCATCAACGTCGCTGATGGGTTTGCACGAAATTATCTGTTACCGCGCCGCAAGGCGGTTGAGGCCGATGGCCGTAGCATTAAGGCGTTCGAACACGTCAAGCGAGTGGCCGCTGAGAAGGCCAAGAAGGAAAAGCTGGAGATCGAGTCCTTTGCCAAGAAGGTATCGGCGGTTGAGCTGACGATTGAGGCGCAAGTCGGCAAGGACGACAAGATGTTCGGTTCCGTCACGGGCAAAGACATCGCTGAAGGATTGGCCGCCCAAGGCGTGACGGTGGATCGCCGCAAGATTCAGCTGGCGCATCCGATCAAGGAACTCGGCACGGTGGCGGTGCCGATCAAGATGCCCAGAGATGTGACGGCGACGGTGACGGTTCGCGTGGTGAAGAAACAAGAGCCTGAAGAAGTTTCAGCGTAGGTATTTGAACATGGAAAAGATGGTTGGCGATGCAATCGGTTCATGGGATGCGCTGAAAACCGCAGATCCTGAAGTCTGTGCTGCGATCGAGGCGGAAGAAGTTCGGCAGCGTGAGAAACTGCTGTTGATTGCGTCGGAAAATTTTGCCAGCCCCGCCGTCCTGGCGGCGCAAGGGTCCTTGCTCACTAATAAGTATGCCGAAGGGTATCCCGGCAAGCGATACTACGGCGGGTGTCAGCATGCCGACACAGTGGAAGATCTGGCGATTCAGCGATGTAAAGACATTTTCGGGGCCGAACACGTCAATGTGCAGCCGCATTCCGGTTCGCAGGCCAACATGGCGGCATATTTGTCGGTTCTGAAGGCGGGGGATACCATTCTTGGAATGGACCTTGCCCAGGGTGGACACCTTACGCATGGGAGCAAAGTCAACTTCTCCGGTCTTCTTTTCCGTGTCTTCTCGTATGGTGTTGATCGCCAGACCGAAACCATCGACTATGATGCCGTCCAAAAGATCGCGGAAGAATGCCGCCCCAGGATGATCGTGGTCGGAGCCAGTGCCTATGCCCGTGTGCTGGATTTCCCTCGATTCCAACAGATCGCCAAATCGGTGGGAGCCTATCTGCTGGTCGATATCGCCCATATCGCCGGGCTCATTGCGGCAGGGCTTCATCCGAATCCCGTTCCCTATGCAGACTTTGTCACGACGACGACCCATAAGACATTGCGCGGTCCGCGCGGGGGCGTCACGATGTGTAAGACCGAGCATGCGAAGGCTGTCGATAAACTGGTGTTTCCGGGTCTACAGGGCGGACCATTGATGCATGTGATCGCCGCCAAGGCGGTCGCCTTCAAGGAGGCGTTGTCGCCGGCATTCAAGCGCTATCAGCAGCAAGTACTCACCAATGCGAAAGCCCTGGCGAGAGAATTCGTCGATCGCGGCTACAAGATCGTCTCCGGCGGAACGGATACGCACCTGATGCTGCTGAACCTCACGAACAAGGGGATCACCGGGAAAGAGGCGGATGCCGCCCTCGATACGGCAGGGATTATCGTCAATAAGAACGCCGTTCCGTATGATGAGAAGCCACCCGCCGTAGCCAGCGGTATCCGCTTGGGGTCGCCGATCGTGTCGACGCGCGGGATGCGTGAATCGGAAATGAAGCAGATCGTCGACTTAGTCGACCGCGTCCTTCAACACCGGCAGGACCCGGCGGTGCTCGAAGAAGTTCGCACACAGGCCAAAGCGTTGTGCGCCAAGTTTCCCATCTTTCATCCCTACTAGTCAGCCGATAGCGAGAGAGCAGGTCGCCCCCGGTGAAATGTCCGTTCTGTGATGAACTCGAAGACAAAGTAGTCGATTCTCGTATGGCCAAGGAAGGCGAGGTCATCCGCCGCCGGCGCGAGTGTCTTGGTTGTAAACGCCGCTACACCACCTACGAACGCGTCGAGGAAATTCTGCCCGTCGTCGTGAAAAAAGACGGCCGTCGCGAATCGTTCGACCGCACCAAGATTCTCGCCGGAATGAAGAAAGCGTGCGAAAAACGGCCGATCAGCACCGGGACTATCGAAACTGTCACCGATCGGATAGAAAAACGGATTCAGGAGATGGGCGAAACGGAGATTGAAAGTCGAGTCGTGGGGGAAGAAGTCATGAAGGAGTTGCACCAGCTGGACCAGGTCGCTTATGTTCGATTTGCCTCCGTCTATCGGGAGTTCAAGGACATCGAGCAATTTATGGACGAATTGAAAACGCTGGCTCAGCAACGCCGCGAACGGTAACACGGTACTCCTGGCGCCATGGTCCGTCTTCTCCGGACTCGTTCTTTCCTCTCCGATTCGACAACCAGCCACATTTGATCCTGACGGACTCTGTGCAGGAAGTTCTGAACCGATGAGCAAACCGCTTCCCAAGCGAGTCAGACGGAATACGCCGACTTCAGGCGCGACGAGCGTCGCCATCATCGGCGCCGGTCGTGGTGGTACGGCATTGATGGAGATTTTTGCGAATGACCCGCTGGTGCAGATTGTGGGCGTCGCGGAACGCGATCCGGAAGCGCCGGGACTGGGGTTGGCCAAGCAACTCAGAATCCCGATCACCCGCGATTATCGACAGTTGTTGGCGATGGAGCGAGTCGATCTGGTCATCGATGTGTCGGGCGACGCGGATGTCTGGGTGTTTCTCCAGGATTTTCATCGCATGGGGGTGACGATCATCGGGGGTGCCAGCGCCAAGTTCATGTGGGAACTGATCGAAGCTCGGATTCGCGCAACGGCCGAGATCGAGAAGACCTTGAACAAATATCAATCTCTGTACCGTCTCTACGTGAAGGAGAGTGGAGCAGCGGTGACGGAGGAGCGGACCAGAATAGCCTGTGAGATGCACGACGGACTGGTGCAAAGCCTGGCGGGAGTGAATTTCAAACTGGATCTCTGCCAACAACTGTTCCGGAAGAACCCAAGAGCCAGTTTGACCACCATCAAAGAGAGTAAGGCCCAACTCAAGTTGGCCATTCAGGAGGCCCGGCAGGTCATTTTCAACCTCCGGCCCTTGCACTATGACAAGATGGAACTGATTCCCGCCCTGACGAACTATTTCAAATCCTATGAGATCCAGACCCACATCAACACAAAATTTACGGTCGCCGGGGATGAGCAAATCCTCTTTCCACGAACGAAGATATTCCTTTTCCGGATCATCCAGGAAGCCTTGAGCAACGTTCAGAAACATGCGAAAGCCGACCGCGTCTCGATCAAACTGGACATCGCGATCGATATGTTGCGCGTCACCATCACCGACAATGGGGTGGGATTCGACCTGGAAACTGTTTTGCGTGACCCTGAAAAGTGGGATCATTTCGGGATTAAGGGCATTCTGGAACGAGCGCGCTTAGTCGGAGGAGAGGGACGCGTCCAATCCAAACCGGGGAAGGGCACAAAAATCATCGTCGAGGTGCCGCTGGGTTATAAGGAGGAGAGGGGCAATGGAGAAAATTAAGGTTCTGATTTCCGATGATCACCGAGTCGTCCGGGAAGGCTTGGCCGCCATTCTCAAGACCAAAGAGGACATTCAAGTCATCGGTGAAGCGCAGGACGGTGTTGAGGCGGTGGAGAAAGCTCGTGCCCTGCTTCCGGACGTCATTTTGATGGATGTGAGCATGCCGCGAATGGGGGGCGTGGAGGCCACGAGACAGATCAAACGCGAATTTCCCCACATCGGCATCGTGGCCTTGACCATGTATGAGGAACAGCAATACATCTTCGATCTCGTCCGTGCCGGAGCGACGGGGTATTTGCTGAAAGACTCCGAATCGTCGCAGATCGTTGCGGCCATACGCGCCATCTATCGAGGCGAATCACTGATCCACCCCTCCGTCGCCAGCAAAATCTTGGCCGAATTCTCGTTGATGGCCCAAAAGAAAGGAAAGAAGCCGGCTTGGGCGGAGCATGATTTGACCGAGCGGGAGATTACGGTGTTACGATTGGTCGCCGACGGCAAAACCAACAAGGAGATTGCCAACAACCTCGATCTCAGTGAAAAGACTGTGAAGAATCACGTCCGGAACATCTTCCACAAGCTGCAAGTCTACGACCGTACACAAGCGGCAATTCTCGCCATCCGCAAAGGACTGATCGAGCTCGATCCGAAGCGGTAGGATGTCTTGTCGCGACAAGGCCGTAGTCTGCACAGTAGCCTTTCGTAGCTCCTTACAGATTGAGTTCCGAGAAGAAGCCCATGGTTTATAGCTAGGGACAGATTCTCTACGGCAGGCTGGCTGAAGCGGCCGCTAGCAGACAGAACAGCCTTCAATATTTCTAGCGGAATCCACGGTCTATGGTGATGGTGTAGGTTCTGGGGTTTCCATTCGGTGCAGTCACGGTGATCGATGCTACGGTGATTGTCCCTGGCCCATTCAATGGAATGGCCGCCCGCCCGGTTGCGATTCCTGCCCCAGCTACCACTGAACCGGACATCACAGCGCTCGGATCAGCTTTGGTTGCGGAAACGGTCACACTGTCGATACCGGCGCCGACGGTGACCGTGTAGATCGGGATACCTGGAGCAAACGCGGGAATCAAACGGCCTGGGGTCACGTTCAACGCCGACAAGGCATTCTCGCTGCCGGGTGTTGCTCGATTTACGGTAATGCCATATGTTTTTGAATCTCCATTCGGTGCCGTCACAGTAATTGACACGGCGGTCGATGTTCCTTGCCCTCCGAGCGTAATGGCCGCCTGGCCGGTTGCGGACCCGGCAGCAGCGGACACCGAACCAGACATCACGGCGTTCGGATCGGCTTTGGTCGCGGAGACGGTCACACTGTCGATGCTGCTGCCGACTGTGACCGTGTAGTTCAGGGTGCTTTGGGCAAACGCGGGAACCAAAACGCCTGGGGTCACACTCAACGCCGACAGATTGTTGTTTACTCGACTCACCGTGATGCGGTACGTCTTCGCGATTCCATTCGACGCGGTTACGGTGATCGACACCACGGTACTTGACCCTGGCTGGCCCAACGGAATGGCCGCCTGGCCGGTTGCGGACCCGGCAGCAGCGGACACCGAACCGGACATCACGGCGTTCGGATCGGCTTTGGTCGCGGAGACGGTCACAGTGGTGACGTCGGCGTCGACATCCGTTGTGTAGTTCAAAGTGCCTGGAGCAAAAGACGGCGACAAGGAGCCTGGTGTCACGCTTAACGCCGACAGATCGTTGTTTACTTTGCGCACAATGACGACATACGTGTGCTGATTTTGGCTCGGTGCCGTCAACACGATAATGATATTCGTTGTAGGCTGCGGGAGCGCGATGGTGCGTGCCTGCCCAGCGCTCGTCTCTTGCCCGTTGATGGTCATCGTTGTTCCGCTGTCTTGAGGGGTGGCTCTTACAGTGACGCTGGTGTCCGCTGTCGACACGTCGACCGTATAGCTGGTGATATCGCTGGAAAAAGCCGGATCAAGCCCTCCAGGGCTAACGCTACCGGTAACGCTCAAGCTGGCGAGCTGCCCCTCCTTGTTAACCGACGCGGTATCCTGGCAGCCGGAGGTCCCCAAGCCGATGAGAATCAGAAGGACGGCAGCTAAAAATTGTCCGGCTATGGTGAGCGTGCGCCTCATGTAATGCAGGTCACTTTCTCTCGATCGATGATGAGCTGTCTGTTTCGGTGAACCCAAACGGTAGGCGTAGAGGCTACGAGAGGGCTCAAAATCAGCCTATGAGGTTTTCACAAGACTTAGTGATGGTATAGCTGATCCAATTTGTCGGGTCAACACATTGGATTAGGAGCTGTGAGGATTGCGAAGGGTCCGAGGCAGGTTGCGCCGATGGCTGCGGAGCATTTCTTTGCGCGCTTCCAGGTGCTCAGTGTGGAATTCGGTTTGGAGATAAATGGATTCAATGGATTTATTGGATCTACGAATGCGAGGACGATTCGCTAGCGGAACGGTCGGCTCACGGTGATGCGGTAGGTTTTTGGGGTTCCATCCGGTGCGGTCACGGTGATTAACACCTCAGTGCTTGTTCCCAGCCCCACGGAGGCGTTCACTTGGCCCGTTGGGTCCCCTGCCACGGCGATTACCGAACCGGAGGAGGACATCACTGCATTCGGGTCGGATTTGGTGGCGGTAATGGTCACATTGGCGACTCCGCTGTCGACGTTCACTGCGTAGGTCACGATGCTCGGAGTAAAGGGTGGTGCCAGGCTGCCCGATGACACAGTCAAGGCTGACAAGTTGTTGTTCGCGGACGCTGCTCGGCTCACGGTGATGCGGTAGGTCTTGGAGTTTCCATTCGGAGCGGTCACGACAATGGAAATGCTCGTGTCCGATCCCGGAGCGCCGAGGGCAATGTCGCGGCCTTGGCCTGAGCTGGTTCCCTGTCCATTCACCACCATGCTCGCATTCGAATCTGCTTTCGTCGCGGTGACGGTTACGTCGGAGACCGTGGTCGCCACGTCCACCGTGTAGGTTGTGGTCCCTGAAGCAAACCCAGGATCCAAGGAGCCTTGTGTCACAGTCAATGCCGACAAGTTATTATTGCTGGCGAGCGCCGCTCGTTCTACCGTGATGCGGTAGGTCTTTGAGTTTCCATTTTGGGCAGTCACGGTGATCGCCACCGAGGTGGTCGTCCCTGGCCCCCCGAGTTGAATGGATGTTTGTCCCGAAGCTGTTCCCGTCCCGGCGGTTATCGAACCGGACATCTCAGCATTCGAATCGGACTTGGTCGCGAAGACGGTCACGCTCGTAACGGTGGCCGCCACATCTGCGGTGTAGGTCAAGGTCCCAGCAGTAAAGGCGGGCGACAAGGCGCCCGGGGTCACACGCAAGGCCGAGAGATTATTATTGCCCGATTCCGCTCGATTGACGACGACGACGTAGGTGTTGCGGCTTCCGTTCTGCGCCGTCAAGACGATCGTAATGCTTGTGCTGGACCCCAGCGATCCTAGCGTGACAGTGCGTCCCTGCCCAGCGCCGGTGGCAGCGCCGTTGATCGTCATGGTGGTCGTGTTGTCTTCAGGGGTGGCCACCACCGAGACGCTCGTCACGGTGCTCGCCACGTCTACCGTATAGCTCGAGGTGCTTGGAGCGAAGGCAGGAGACAAGGCGCCTGGGGTCACGCCTAAGGCCGAGAGATCGCTATTGTTCGATGCCGGTCTATTGACGACGACGACATAGGTGTTGCGACTTCCACTCTGCGCCGTTAACGCGATCGTAATGCTCGTGCGCGACCCGAGGCCTCCTAACGCGACGGTGCGTCCCTGTCCCGCGTTGGTGGCAGCGCCGTTGATCGTCATGGTGGTCGTGTTGTTCTCAGGGGTGGCGGTCACCGTGACGCTGGTGACGGTCGTCGAGACATCGACCTCATAGCTGACGGTGTTGCTTGAAAAGGCCGGCCGGAGCACCCCGGGGCTGACGGATAGGCTGGAGAGTTGAGCCTCCGGTTCATTCGAGAGCGACCCGCTGTCCTGGCAGCCGTAGAAACCTAGTCCAATTGCGAGGAAGAGAACGGCAACGAGAGATCTAGCTGCGGCTGTGATGGTACGTCCCATCTCGAGGCGATCACCTTCCTTTGATGCGTGAAGTGATGAGCCCGTCGGTTCTGGTGAACCCAAACGTGAGATGTGGAAATGACGAGAGGGTTCAAATTGGCTGAGCAGGAGTTAACTGTATAGCCAATCCGACCAGTGAGGTCAAGACTTCAAATCGAGCGGTGGTAAATCAGTATGCATGGGAATCGGACGTCTATGGCGATAGAGATTCTGTGAGAGGCCTATTCTTCCGGAGCTGTGACCGTCTCAGCCATTCGTCTTCCTGATATCAGGACATTCGGATCGGCGTTGAGGACTGAGACGGTCATGCAGTTGGTATTAGACTTATCCTGGTCCTCCAGGGGCTGTGCTGTCGATGGTCACACTCAAGCCGCCACTCTTATCAGACTCAAGGCTCGTTGCCGTACTAGTCACTGTGCTGGTAATCGTGTGGGGCCCGTCACTCAGCGATGACGTTGGCTGTAGGGTACCCGCACTAAAGGTAGATCCGACTTTGTTTCCATCCACATACAGGTTTGGAGTCAGACCTGCGCCCGGCTGAGGTATTGCAAATCTAGGTGTCGTGATGTTGGTGTTGTTGTCCGACCTACTAGTGCCAGGCGCGCACCCATCAGGATCAGGATTTGTAGGATCAGGAGGATCAAGAAGGGGACAGGAGTCATCCGCTGATATCAGATCAGGTGCACTCGCCGGGGCCGAGGGCGCAGCGGGCAATGCTCGGATGATGTCTATGGTATATGTCTTGGAACTTCCGTTGGGTGCGGTGACAGTAATCGATACTGGCGTGGTCGTACCTGCTCCGCCGAGTGTAATGTTGGCCTGACCGCTATTAGGTAGACTCCCTGAGATAACAGCATTCGTATCGGCCTTAGTCGCGGAGACAGCAACACTGGTGACCCCGGTAGCCACGTTCACAGTATACGGCAAAATGTTCTGGACAAAAGTAAGAGCCAAAGGACCCGGTGTCACCGTCAACGCGGACAGGTTGTTATTGCTTGAAGGCAATGCTCGGTTCACGGTGATACGGTACGTCTTGGAGCTTCCATTCGGGGCGGTGACAGCGATCAACACCACGGTGGCTGTCCCTTGCCCACCGAGTTGAATGGTGGCTTGGCCGGTTGCCGTTCCTGCTCCGGCTGTTACGTCTTCAGACATCACGGCAGTTGCATCGGCTTTAGTTGCCGAGACAAGCACGCTGGTGACGTCGGCCGCCACGTTCACTGTGTAATTCAGAGTATTTTGTGCAAACCCAGCCAAGGGACCTGGTGTCACGCTCAAGGCCGACAGGTTGTTGTTGCTCGCGGGCGCTGCACGATTCACGGTCACGCGGTACGTCTTGGAGCTTCCATTCGGGGCGGTGACAGCGATTAATACCACGGTGGCTGTCCCTTGCCCACCGAGTTGAATGGTAGCTTGGCCGGTTGCTGTTCCTGCTCCGGCTGTTACGTCTTCAGACATCACGGCAGTTGCATCGGCTTTGGTTGCGGAGACGTTTACTTGGGTGACGGTGCTCGCCACGTTCACTGTGTAATTCAGGGTATTTTGCGCAAACCCAGTCAGGGGGCCTGGCGTCACGCTCAAGGCCGATAGGTTGTTGTTTCCCCCAAGGGCGGCGCGCATGACGTTCACGGAATAGGCTTTCGTAGTGCCGTTCTGCGCGGTCACTACGATATTGATAAAGGTGCTTGATACGGATGATCCGGCCGCATTCAACGTAATGGTTCGAGCCTGTCCGGAGTTGGTGCTTTGATTATTCACCGTCATGGTGGCCGTGGTATCTTGCAGCGTCGGCGTTACCGTGACGCTGGCTACGGCACTTACCACGTTGAGCGTATATCCGACTGTGCCTGCGCTGAAGGATGGGCTCAATCCAGCTTGTGAAATGGCCAGACTCTGCAAGTTGTTATTGGCGGATACTCCGCGGCTCACAGTCACCAGATAGGTTTTGTCATTACCATTTTGGGCCGTTACGATAATCGTGATGGTCGTGCTTGAGCCCGGGCCATTGAGAGCAATTGCACTGGCTTGACCAGAGACCGCGGCTTGTCCATTCACGGTCATCGTCGCCGCAGGATCCGACAGTGTGGGAGTTATATTGACGCTTCCGACGTTGTTGGCAACACTTACGGTATAGCTTTGCACGTTCGCATCGAATGCGGGAGCCAGTGTTGCGGAGGCTACCGCCAAACTCTGCAATGAATTGTTTCCAGCCAATCCTGCTCTGACCAGACGGACTGTGTAGGTTCTCGAATTATTGGTTGATTCTGAAACCACAACATTGACGACTGTCGTTGACCCAGCCGGATCCAGTGTAATGGTACGGCTTGTCGTCGACTGGCCGTTAATAGTTACAGTGTCGCCTGACACTGCCGCTTGAGCGGTGATGATCACACTTGCAATGTTATTGGTCAGATCGACACGGTATGAAGTTGTTCCCGCGCTAAACCCCGGTTGAAGTGTGCCGGGACTGACTGTGAGCCTGGAGAGTTCCACTTCTGGGTTGACTGTCGCTGAGTCGCCACAACCATAGGCGCTCAACCCGAGTGCAACAAGAAAAGCGGCGGCTAGATACTGTCCAGCAACGGTCATGGTGCGTTTCATAATTAGCATCGTCTTTCTTTAGAGGTATGAAGTGTCAGGTCCATCATTGTGAACCCTAACAAGAGATGCGGACACTACGAGACGGCTCAAACTGGTCCATTTACCCACTCATGCACCAGTGTATGTTTCAGTGAACGGGGGCAGTACGTATAACCGATCCACTTGGGTGAGGTCAAGAGCCATCAAGCGGTGGTGGGCTGGGCTCCGCGGGAATCAGGTACCTACTGTGGATAGGAATTTCGATGAGAATTGTGAGGCGTGCTCGGGTCACTCACCCAGGGAGTGAGAACCGCTGGTATTCGGACTAGCGTGATTGTCTGGGTCTTGCAGGGGTATGGGATGCCAATGCGGCGGCTCTATGATCCGTCGGATCCCATAGGATCCGACGGCGAACGCGATCATTTCTAGAATAACGTTCTGATGATGACAACAGAGTATAGCTTTGAATCTCCATTCGGAGCCGTAACGGTGATTGATACTGTCACCGGTAACAGTGGTACGAGGAGAAAGGACTGTTGCCCTGTTGCGACTCCGGCGCCAGCCGTTACGTCACCCGACATCACGGCATTCGGATCGGATTTGGTCGCGGAGACGATTACATTGTCGACACTGAGCGGAACTTCAACTGAATACGTCGTTGTGCTCTGAGCAAAGTCGGGAACTAAGGTACCGGGCGTCACTGTCAATGCCGACAAGTTGTTATCGCTTGCCAGCGCTGCGCGATTCACGGTGACGGCATAGGTCTTTGAGTTGCCATTCGGGGCGGTCACGATGATCGACACCAGCTTGCTGGTCCCTGGCCCATCGAGCGGGATCGTCGCTTGTCCTTGATTGGGCACATCACCTGATAGCACGGCATTCGGATCGGACTTCGTTGCCGTGACGGTGACCGCAGTGACGTTGGTGGCTACATCAACCATATAGTTCAGAGTGCTCGAAGCAAAAGTGGGATCCAAGTTACTCGGTGTGATCGTTAAGGCCGACAGATTATTATCACTTGAAGGCGCTGCGCGATTCACGGTGACGGTATAGGTCTTTGAGTTGCCATTCGGAGCGGTCACAGTGATCGACACCAGCTTGCTGGTCCCTGGCCCATCGAGCGGGATCGTCGCTTGTCCTTGATTGGGCACATCACCTGATAGCACGGCATTCGGATCGGACTTCGTTGCCGTGACGGTGACCGCAGTGACGTTGGTGGCCACATCGACCGAGTAGTTCAAAGTAGCGGGAGCAAAAGCGGGATCCAAGGCACCTGGTGTGATCGTTAAGGCCGACAGATTGTTATCGCCGGAGAGGCGGTTGACAGTAATGGTGTAGGTCTTAGCGGCGCCATTCGGCGCTGTGACAGTGATCGACACCTGCTTGCTGGTCCCTGGCGCATCAAGCGGGATGGTCGCTTGTCCTGTTGCGACTCCTGCTCCAGCCGTTACCGAACCAGACATCACAGCAATAGGGTCAGATTTCGTTGCCGAGACGGACACTTGGGTAACCGAGGTAGCAACGTTCACGGTGTAGTTCAAGGTAGCCGGATCAAAGGCAGGGGCCAACGGGCCCGGTGTGACGGTCAACGCTGATAGATTATTGTCGCTTGATAAGGGTCTAATGACGTCGACGCTATAAGTGGTTTCGCCTCCTGTCTGTGTCGTCAAATTGATGCTGATGGTGGTAGTCGATCCAGGAGGACCAAGTGTCACGATGCGCCCCTGCCCAGCACTTGTTAGGTTCCCATTGATCGTAATCGTTGCTTTACTATCCTTGGGCCTGGCCGTCACTGTGACACTGGCCGTGGCTGCCGATACTCTAAATGTGTAACTTGTGACATTGCTTGAAAACGCCGGCTGGAGCTTCCCGGGGGTAACTCCCAAGCTTGAGAGTGGTACCTGAGGTTCATCCGAAACCGAGGCTGTATCCGAACAGCCGAAGGCGCTCAAGCAAAGGGCGACGAACAGGGTAGCGGCTAGATATTGGCATATGGCAGTGACGGTTTGTTTCATATGAAGCCATCCATTTTCGATTGACACTGAAGGAATGAGGGCTTTTCAAATTCCTGTGAATCCACAGGGTAGAACTGGATACTACGAGACGGTCTGAAATCGGTCTAGCCCTACATAGGTAAGGGTTTGCCTGAAGTTTGAGGTGTGAAAGATTCGAGGATGAACTTATGATTTCGGAGCTAGAACGCTGAAGGTGCCGGTAGTCACAAGTCTATCGGACATCTTTGACTGCGAGGCGATCACTGTCCGGTTCCTTGAGTGCCCTGCGGTTTGGCGAGAAGGTCGGTCTTGAGTGGAATCTGAGTGAGGAGATCAGGACGCACTTGAAACACACCCTGCAGACGTTGGCCGGTGGCAAAGACAAGATTACCAGCATGGTTGCCGAGCGTCAGTTTTCCGATGGTTTTGCCGTCTTTGCCGGTGGCGACAAATTCCGCACTGGGCGCCAATAATCCATACGGAGCCAGCGGCGCCGACTGCTTCATCACGCGCTCCTCGGCCGGCAGATTCGCAACTCGACTGACGAAGAGATCCGCCGCCTCTTGGCTGACCTTATCCGTAGGCTGGTCTTCGAGCACCCACTCGCCGGTTTGATTGATCAAGACATACTGCTGATCTCTGGTTTTGACCGACAACATCGCGATATCCGTGTAATCGAGGCCGAGGAGTCGTTTATCCTGCAGATTGAACAGCTCCTTGGTCAGGTCCTTGAGCAGCGCCGGGTTGATGTAATAGAGCGGCGCATCGGCCGTCGTTTCCGCAATGGCCTCGCCGCTTTGGGGATCGGGCTGATAGAGCCGGACTGATTGGTCGCCGGCGGCGGTATGTAGTGTGACCTTCACTTTTGGCGTCGTCAGGGTCTTGGCAATGGCGTCTCGTTCGGGGCCGGGATCGATGATGCCGAGCGCCTTCAGGTCTTCCAATCGAAACATCATTGAGCGAACTTCGTTCTGGTCTGCTTCAGCTTCGATCGGATAACGGATTTTCCACAAGGGCTTGGGCTTGTCCTTGGCCATATTGTAGATCACGATCTCGGTCGTCGGGTAGGTCAGGCGAACCCGCTCGATGTCGTTTTGCACGAATCTCAGCAGCTCTTTCCGGCGGAACGCCATCAAGGATTTATTGATGAAGTCTTTCGGCGCCAGGTTCGTCAGGAGTACACGCCGGTCCGATACACGCAGCACATAGAGAGTATTTGAAAGGGGACCGCTGTCGCCGATCAAAATCGTCTCTTGTTGCGTTCCGGCTGTGATGGTGAGAGTAGTCACCGGCTGTTCAAGCCCGAATGGCGCCAGTGTGGTGGCTTGCTCTTCAACTGTTCTATTCACGGCCCCCGTCACTAGCGCTCGAATGAGTGCCTGCACCTCGCGGTTATCTGCATCCGTTTGAAGGGGGGTTACGATAGTCCACTTGCCAGGTTCCGTCAGCTTGAATTCGATCGGTCCCTGAGCGGTGGTCATGGAGAGTCCGGTGATCGCGGTTTCCGGGAAAAGCAGGAGGTGCTTCTGCTCGCTTTCCTGTTTCTCTTCTCGCTGCTTGGCGGGAAATTCCACAAGGTAGAGATAGCCACCCAGACCGGCCAGCACGGCGAACATGAGTAAAGTCGGCCAGTAGCGCGTCATAGGCTAGAGGCGGCGGCGTTTTCTCCACACGATGATGCCGGTAAGAAACGTCATGAGCGGAAGGAAGACGACCTGAATATAAATGAGCGCGCGTTCCTGAGTGGGGTTAGGCGTGAAGGGCCGCGACGCGGCCTCTTTTGGCGCGATGGAAATCAAGTCGCGTTCTTCTGCCAGCCAACCCGTTGTGTGGAGGAAAAAGTCGCTGTTGCCGGGGAAATTAAAAAATGCGTTGGACACAAACGTGGAGTTGCCGATGACCACCATGGCCGGACGCGGTTTCCCTTCTTCCGGAGCTTTCTTGGGCGCCAGCGCTGCGGCCATGGGCAGCGGTCCTTTCACGTCTTCCTTTTCGTTCAGGCCCACGACCCGGCCCTGCATATTTGTTTCAGCCCAACTGTTCGGCGATGTACGGGCAAGCGGCACGAAGTCCCAGTCTTTTCCAATGAGTTCATCGAAGGTCACGTGTCGGGATAACGGCAACAGCACGGCAGAGGTGAGGTCCTGGGTGATCTCATGCTCAGTAAACGTCCTGACCAATAGCGCGGTAAGGTCTCCCTGGGCCAATCGATCCTGTAAGTCCACCAAGACTCCGGGACCCAAGCCGAGTCCCCAATGGGCGAGCAGTGACTCCAAACCAGTCTGAGTATCGGGATCGGCCAGAACCAAAAGATGGCCGCCCTTCTCGACATAGGTCTGAATACGGTCCTGCTCTTCTTTCATCACAGCGCGGCGTGGGCCAGCCAAGACCAACACTGAAGTATTGTCCGGCACGGCCGATTCCTTCAGGAGCGAGATGGTGCCGACTTCATAGCCTTGGCGAGTCAGGGCTTCTTTCGCAAGGGAAAGGCCGTTGCGATCCTTATCCTCGACACTCAGCTCGCTGTGCCCCTCGACAAACACGATGCGTTTCTTGGCGTCCTTGGATATTCGAAGCAGGGCGCCGGTCAATTCCACTTCCGACGGTGAGGTGACGCGGATCGTCTGGCCGTTGCTCTCAAAAATTGCGGTATCGGTTCGGAAGATTCCGTAGTTTTGGGCAAGCTTTGGCTGTTTCTCCGGATCGATGAACTCTATGGTGAGCTTCGTGGAGGCTTGTCGATAACTCTCCAGTCGTTCCTTATAGGCCTGGTAGCCGGGATCTTTTTCCCTCGTGAAGACGGTGACCTTGACGTCGCGCGCCAAGGTTCGAAGGATCCGATGAGTTTGCGGTGCGAGCGTGAAATTCTGGTTTTCCGAAAGGTCCCAGCGTATTGAGTGCCGGGACGCCAAAAAGTTCATGATGACCAGAATACCCGAAACGAGCACGATCATGAGAAAGCTATTCAGCCCCATCTTGGTCGAACGCCGGCCGGAAAAGGCTTTGACGGTCTCGAAGTGCAGGACAAAGAACAGCACCAAGCAGATCAATGCCAACCCTTCCGCGATCGTGACCGCCCACAGCCAGTCAGGGCGAAGGCTGTACGCAATCATGCCCCCGATTCCGAGCACGACTCCGAGCAGGCCAAGGGGAAGGGATTTCAGGTTCATTTCCAGCGTGTCGATTCCACGACTCGATGTGTGAGGAACAGCATGAGCGCCAGTCCACTTCCGAAATACACGAGATCGCTTGTGTCGATGAGTCCCCGCACCAGACGCTCATAGTGTTCCATGAAAGAGACATACGAGATGATTCGGCCTGCAGGGGTGTCGCCGAAAAGGCTGCCTAACCCGGAGATCAACCACATCGTCAGCAGCATGCCGAAGCTGACAAAGGCGGCGACGATCTGGTTCTCCGTCAACGCCGACGCAAACACTCCCACCGAAAGAAAGAGGGCTCCCAGCAGCACCATCCCCAGATAGCCGGTCCAGATGGGGTTCCAATCGAAATCGCTGAACAGCATCAATACAGTCGGCACCAGCACGGTTAGTCCCAAGAGGCCGAGATAAACCAGAAAGACACTGACGAACTTGGCGATGACTATCTCATTGATCCTGATAGGCGACGTCATCAGGAACTCAAACGTCCGAAGCTTGCGCTCTTCCGCGAACAATCGCATGGTCAGAATAGGCAGAATGAGCAGGAGGACGATACGCATGCTGGCGAAGAGATTTCGAAAGACCAGATCGTTCAAATTGATCTGGGCCATCCCCCCCTGCATCTGCATCAATTGGATGGCTTGCGCACCGGCAAATCCGACATAGAGATATGAGAGTAGTCCAAAGATGAGCAGAAAGACGGCCCCCACAACATAGACAATGGGGGATACGAAATACCCACGCAGTTCCTTGGCGATGACGGCCTGTACCGGGGTCATGGGACTCCTACGCGTCCGTCCTTTCAGCAGAGGCTGTGCTGACTATGGCTTCCGCCGGTTCTGAGAGATGGTCCTCGTGGCGCGTGAGTTGGAGGAACACGTCTTCCAATGTCATAGACACGGTGCGGAGTTCGAGTAATCCCCACTGGTTTGAGACCACCACACGTGCGATCTCGTCCCGCAGATCGTGACCCAGTTCGCACTCGATGAGAAGGGTCCCCCCTGCCTGCCCGGGGAGAATATTCAAGATGCCGGGGATCGCACGGAGCTTCATCTCGCAGTCCGTCGGGCACGTCTTGAGGGTAATCGAAATTTTCTCCGATTGACGCAGTCGAGCCGACAATTGTTCGGGGGTATCTTCCGCAACGATCCGCCCCTTATTGATGATAACCACTCGTTGGCAGACTGCCGTCGCTTCCGGGAGGATATGGGTGCTGAGAATGACTGAATGCGAGCCCGCCAGGCTCTTGATGAGTTCCCGGATTTCAATGATCTGTTTGGGATCGAGACCGACCGTCGGTTCGTCGAGGATCAATACCGGGGGATCGTGCAGTAGCGCTTGCGCCAGTCCTACGCGCTGGCGATACCCCCTGGAGAGGTTGCCGATCAGCCGGTGACGCACGGAGCCCAGCTCAAGTCGTCCGACTGTTTGGTCGAGCGCCGCTGACAGCTTGGCTCCTGTGATCCCGCGAAGTCGGCCGACGAAGGTCAGATATTCGGTGACCGTCAGTTCTTGATAGACCGGCGGAGTTTCCGGCAGGTATCCGATCTGCCGCTTGACCTCCAGTGGTTGATCGGTACAGTCATAGCCGGCCACTTTCGCACTGCCCTCTGTCGCCGGCATAAAACAGGTCAGGATCCGCATGGTGGTCGTTTTGCCTGCACCGTTAGGGCCAAGAAACGCCAAGACTTCTCCCTTGGCCACGGAGAAGGTGACGCGATCAATAGCCGTGTGATGGCCGTATCGTTTGGTAATGTTCTGAACGTCGATCACGAATGCGATATCGGTGTGAGCAACTGTGGAGAATGGAGCGGTACCGCTCTAGAGTACGATAGCATTGCCTCGGGGATCTTACTCACTCCGTCGGAAGCAGTCAATACGGCCACAAGGACCAAGCGTCATGAGGAAACACGACGGCGCGGTGGTATGGCTATTCGGACGTGAATGTTCGTCCCCCTGTGCTCGTCGATAGTTCTTCGTCCTCATTGCCCGGTCTGTTCCTCTCTCAAGGTGTTGATTTAGACGTACTTCTCCTTTATATAGAGGTGCGCCGCAGGCCAGCTTCTTGCCGTTGCGTGTGTTTTCCCCCTTGATAACGGAATCGGTGGACTCCATACGGAGGTGGGGGTGGCGGGTACTCCAGTCGGTATTGTTGAAGTCCTATGCCTCTCATAACCTGATATCGACGTGTATGACGAACGGTCGATAGCAAGCCAAAGGGAGGCGATACGCAGCATGTACACAGACATCCACCACAGCTGGTCCTCATCGTATAAGCATTGTGCAATGGTTCTATGTCTTTCGTTGGGGGCCTGTTCTTGGATTCCCAAAGGGGATATGCAACTCGATGTCGGGATCAAGGATCGAGGAGTGGCTTCATGGTACGGTGAACAGTTTCACGGAAAACAAGCTGCGAATGGCGAGCTATTCGATATGGAAGCCCTGACGGCTGCGCATAGAACTATTCCTCTTGGGAGTGTGGTGCGTGTGGTTAATTTGACCAATGGGAAACACCTCTATGTGCGGATTACCGACCGTGGTCCTTACGAAAAAGGCCGGATTCTTGATCTTTCCCGTCGTGCGGCCGTGCAGTTGGGCATGGAGCATGAAGGGTTGGCGCATGTGCAAGTGGAGATCGTCGGTGAGCGCCATCCGGAGCTGATCTTGCTTTCAGAACGATTCTCAGAACGAGCGACCTCACTTCTTGCCGCTGCCGGGCCGGAATTTGATCGGACTTCACCTGGCATGGTTTCTCCAGCTCGAAATTTCATAGGCGATCTTTGGATCGAGAGACGCAATCGCTGGGCGCTTGCGATGCTCGTTGCGGATCATCCGGCGCAGGTTCCGGTCGCCTCATTGGTCATCAACTAAGTTCAGCCTATCCCGCGGGCTTCCCGATCTGCTCCTTGCCAACGACGCCGTATGCTGGTTGTCCACTCGAGGTTGACAGTGCGCAAAGCTCTCTACTAGACTGCACCTTCTCGTCGTCACCGTACAATACGTAAGTCTATTCGAAGGGGAGGCACAGATCGATGGCCAAGAAGCGAGCCGCGGAACCGGATGAAGCCAGGTTGAAAAAGAAGATTACAGCGAAGCTCACCAACCACGGCAATCCGGAAGGGGATTCCGCGGTAAGATCACTCAAGAAACGATTGAAGAGGGAGCAGCGGAAACGGCGGGCGCTTGCACTGCGAAAAAAGCGGGCGGCTGGAAGCAAAGGTGCGGCGGCTACCTCTGCCTAGTCTAGCGGGTGCCGCAGTCGTGTCTGGTACTGATTCAATGGAACAAGAACCAAAACATTCACTTCAGGGGATGAATCCTCTCAACCAGCAGGCCGGTGATGAGCCACTCGGTGGCGTTGCCGCCGATCCGACCCAGGCTGAATCACCAGCCCAGTCTGACTCGTTGACCATCGGCCGAGATCCTGTTGCGCTTGAAGAAGAGCAGATCAAAGATGAGATCGATATTCAGATCGACCTCCTGAATGATCCTGACTGGGTGGTCCGCCGAGAAGCTATCATCACGCTCGGCGAGATGGGTGACGAGCGCTGTGTGGCGCCATTGACCCGCGCGTTGCGCGACGGTGATTGGCAGGTCCGAGAAGTTGCGATTGAAGCATTGAGTCAGGTGGGCTCTCCCGCCGTCGACACACTCCTCAAATTGCTCCGTGACTGGGAAGTGCGCAAGTATGCCATTGCTGCGCTCGGCAAAATCCGCGATGAACGCGTGCTCGATCCTCTGATGCTCCAACTTCGGAACGATGAGTTTAAGGACGATGC
The DNA here is from genome assembly GCA_030144965.1 of Nitrospira sp. BO4. Classification (GTDB taxonomy): domain Bacteria; phylum Nitrospirota; class Nitrospiria; order Nitrospirales; family Nitrospiraceae; genus Nitrospira_D. The sequence continues at coordinate 333,055 of JAMPUU010000024.1, read as the reverse complement.
CATCGAGGCCTTGGTCCAACTGGGTCGGCCGTCCGTTGAGAAGTTGATTGTGGCGCTTCGCGACAAGGATGAAAATGTCCGCAAGAGCGCAGTGCTCGCGTTGGGAAGGATTAAAAGCGGCGAAGCCATCGATCCGTTGATTGAAATGCTTGGCGATAAAGACTGGTTCACGCGGTTGACGGCGGCTGCCGCCTTGGAATCGATCGGCGACGAACGAGGCCGCGAAGCGATCAAGCCGTTGCTCAAGGATCCCGATATGGTGGTCAAGATGCGGGTGGAACGAATTTTGGCGAAGTGGAAGAAACAGCCGATCTCTCAACCGGCCAATGCCTGACCCCGTTTACTTATTGAGCAATTGATCCATCCGTAGCTGTAACTCATCCAGTTTCTTCAACGATACCGGTTTCCCCATCGCGATTTCCAGCCGTACCTCCCGCAGTGCTCCAGCCAGATCCGCTAGGGCATTCGTGGAGCTGTCCGGCTTGGTTCCTTTCGTAGTGGTTTCCACGGCATTGACGGCCTCAGCCAGTTCTTTCGCCGTGTCGCCGAAGTTTCGTTCCACGAGGTGCGCTTTTGCCTGTACTAAATGGGATTTGGCCTCCACGAGACCTTGACGTCTGCGGAGATCGCGCTCAATTCCGAGCGTCGTATCCAATACGTTTCGAGATAAATCCTTCAACGTCTGTTGAAGGTCGGAGACCGTTTTCTGCAGCGTTCCGACGGGCCGTTGTCCGAGATAGTAGCCCACTCCGAATGCACAGACGAGCAACACCAAGACAGTGAACAATTTGGCCATGGACATCCTCAGTTAGCGGCGACTCTTTGATGGGTTCAGCCGGCCGAGCTGTTGTAACAGACTGTTCGCCGCAGCGATTCGCACGGCTTCATCGGAGTCTTGTAACCCTCTCACCAGTGAGGGCACAGCCTGGTCACTGCCTTTTCGCAAGGCCTTGGCAGCCATTAGGCGAGGAAGTGGCTGCTGATCCTGCAGTAGGGATTGTAGAACCGTCAACGCTTGTTCGTCCGACGATGCGCTCAAGGCCTGCGCTGCGGCGCCGCGAATGGAAGGGTCGGGATGCCGGGCCAGATCGGATGCGAGAGTAATCGCTGAGCCCTCTCCGAGGCGCAGCAGCCCTTCTGCGGCATTGGCACGGACGTGAAAATTCGGATCCCTGGTGAGTGCCATCAACAGAGGCCGGTTTTCCTTGATTCCGAGTTTTCCCAGACTTGCGGCAGCCACGCCGCGAACCATCGCCATTTCGTCTCCGATGGCATGCGTCAACGGAGCCACGCCGCCGGGGGAACCGAATTCTCCCAGCGCTCCGGCAGCGAATGCACGCACGGATGGATCGGGATCATACACAGCTTGGGCAAGGACTGCCAGGCTTGCCGGGCGCTTCAGGCGCCCTAAGACACCCAGCGCCGCCATTCTCGATTCCGCATCCGGTAACGTGGCCGCGCTGGTGATGTCGTCCAGCTTCTCGGAATGGCCCAGTTTGAACAGGGCTGCATACGCGAAAATGGCTTCAGGTCCGTCTTCAGTGCGCGCAACGTCGAGCAACCGTTGCCGAACATCGGTGGCGTTCGCTTCTCCCAATGCGGTCATCGCGGCGATGCGGACGGTCGGCATCTCATCACGCAGGGCGCGGCGCAACGCGCCGGACTTCGCGGCGAGTCCGGCTTTCCCGATCGCCTCTGCCGCGCGCGCCCGTACGACAATCGAGGTATCAAGTAGGCCATCCTCTAACAACGCCGCAGTTTCAGGCAGGCCCAAGTCTGCCAAGGCCGAATAGGCTGCGATACGAACATGCTCTTTCCGGTCCCGAACATGGCTGGTAATTACGCCGAGTGCCAATGGGCGAAGGAGTGAAGAGTCGTGAGACTGTCCCGGCTGGTTCAATTTCCCGTAAATCGCGAGCGCTTCATCTGTTCGCCCAGTGCGGACGTAGCTTAACAGGGAAAGGCGGAGGAATTGTCGCGACGGCCTGGCATCAGGTGGCAGCTCTCGGAAGAGAGCCGTGACGGCTGGGTAGTCACCGGCGTTGAAAAGGGCCTCAGCTTTCGATTCGACCGCGGCAGGAGTTTCTGCCGATGCGGTATAGAGAGGCGCTGTCATGAGACTGAGAAGGAGCGCGCCTCGTACCAGCCGGGTGCGGAGTGGGTTGACCCCTGGATGCTCTGGGTGACGCCGACCTACAACGTCGAACCGAGCTACCATGTCGTCGGCAGACGTACCGTGGCGCCACGGTACATTAGACTGACATAGTCTTTCACCATACGCGTGGTGCAGAACTGGGGTGCGATGGTACGGATGCATTCTTTGACCATTTGGAGCCAACCTCGGGGAATGCCGTCACGATCGCGCTGATAGAACAGCGGCACGACTTCTTGTTCCAACATGCGATAGAGCTGTTCGGTATCGTGGTGATCTTGAGCTTGCGGATCGGCCTGCTCGCTCAACGGCTGGATGCCCCAGCCGTTGGCCCCGTTGTATCCCTCGACCCACCATCCATCAAGAACACTCAGATTCAACACGCCGTTCAGGGCGGCTTTCATTCCGCTGGTGCCGCTGGCTTCCAGCGGAAATCGAGGGGTGTTCAACCAAATGTCGACGCCTTGGACGAGATACTTCGCCATATGCATCTCGTAATCTTCGAGGAATGCGACGCGACCTCCCAGCTTGTGATCATGGCAGAAGCTCAGCACTTCATGAATAAAGTATCGCCCTGGTTCATCGGCCGGGTGGGCCTTTCCCGCGAAGATAAGTTGCACCGGCCTCCATCGGTCTTGGAGGAGAGCCTTCAACCGTTCCAGGTCTCGGAAGAGTAAGGTTGCCCGCTTGTAGGTCGCGAATCGTCGGGCAAACCCGATCGTCAACGCTTCGGGATCCAGCAGCGTGCCGCGCGTGAGGACTTGAGACGGCTGCAGGTGCCCATGCATCCAACCGTTTCTGGCTCGATCGCGGATAAACCCCATCAGCTTCCGCTTCATCGTTTGTCGAACGGTCCACAGTTCATGATCTGGGATATCCATCACCCGCTGCCACATGGCCGGATCGTCGCAGGTGTGTGTCCAGGTCGGGCTGAGTGATTTGCTGTATAAATGGTGGAGTTCCGGCGAGATCCATGTCGGTGCATGAATCCCATTCGTCACGCTGCGGATCGGTATCTGGTCGGTCGGCAACCCTGGCCAGAAGTGGTGCCACATCTCGCGCGTGACGCGGCCGTGCTCGCGGCTTACGCCGTTGACGTGGGCCGACAAGCGCATGACCAGGGCGGTCATGTTGAAGCCTTGTCCGCGCGACTCGGGAGTTTCACCGAGTCGGAGAAATTCGTCACGCGAAAGGCCCAATTGTTCCCAGTAGCCTGCAAAGTATCGATCCATCAGATAGTGCGGGAATACATCGTGCCCGGCCGGCACGGGCGTGTGCGTCGTGAAGACCGTGCTCTGACGGACAAGTTCGCTGGCTTCCGCGTGGGATGAACCCTTTTGGACCAATTCGCGTACTCGCTCCAGTGTGAGGAATGCTGAGTGACCTTCGTTGGCATGCCAGACTGATGGAGAGATACCGAGCGAACGCAGCATGCGCACGCCGCCGATGCCCAGCAAGATTTCTTGACACAGCCGCATTTCCTGATCGCCGCCGTACAGACGAGCCGAAAGAGCGCGGTCTTCGGGACTGTTTTCCGGCACGTCGGTATCGATGAGGAAGAGCGGGATCCGTCCCACCAATACTTTCCAGACTGCCGCGGTCACACGGCGGTTGCCCATCTCGACCGCAAACCGGCAAGGCTCTCCCGAGGGAGTCAGCGCCGGATGCACTGGAGACTCGTCACGGTTGAACGGGGCGTAGGCCGCCTCTTGCCATCCTTCCGGCGTAATCCGTTGGCGAAAATAGCCTTGCGGATACATGAATCCGATACCGACGAGCGGTAAACCCAGATCGCTCGCCTCCTTACAATGGTCACCGGCCAAGATGCCGAGGCCGCCGCTATAAATGGGAACGGAGGCATGTAAGCCGAATTCGGCCGAGAAGTAGGCGATGGTCGTCTTCGTCAAGTCGGCATGGTGAGTTCCCACCCAACTCTTTTTGTTGGCAAGATACTCGTCAAACAGGCGGAACACGGCTGAGTATTGACGGAGAAACGCTGGATCCTCGGCCAAGCGCGTGAGCCGGTCCGCCTTGACATCAGCAAGGAGTTTGACCGGATTATGGTTGGTGAGAAACCACAAGGTCGGATCGATCACTTCGAACAGTTGACGAGCTTCCAAGGTCCAGCTCCACCACAGATTCCGCGCCAGTTCAGGCAGGCGGTTGAGGCTCTGGGGGAGAGGATTGGGGGAACTGGTTACGTCATTATTCTGAGAATCCACAAACACTCCTTAGGTCAAAATAAGGCATGGATACAGGCTGTGGAGGGCGACCACGGGTTTGGATCAGGCATGCCCTGCCTTATGCCACGAGGCCCATTCTTCGGAGAATGCCACGGCGGCATAACGTTCGCCAAGGATTTTCGCAACCTGGTTCAGCAGTTTGGTGAGCTGCTGCAGTTCGGTCGGCGTCAGGTCGTTGCGGAATTGCGGATGAAGGCCCCAGCGTGTCTCAACCTCTTCGCCCGATACGCTCGACATCAGGCTGACAAGCTTAATGTCCTGACCGGTCGATCGCTGCTGTCCAATCGTAGGTTGGTCGGAAGTAGGCGCGCCTTGCACAATTTCAGGAGAGGGTGGCGCTTGTCCTTGCAACACCGCGCTGAGCGCGGGAACCGCCGCGCTGGCACAGAGCGTTGCGGCTGAGCTCAGCTGGACATTGCCGGGCGCCCCGAGGGCCTCCGTTACTTTCTCGCCGAAGTCATGAAACATCTCATTCTTGGTCTTGGAGTCTTCCGTGATCAAGAATTTGTATTTTTCGTATACTCGGCGGCTCTCCGCTACCGTGGTGCCAATGGTCAGCACGATTTCCATTTGATCCGCATTAGCCCCGAATGCCGGTTCCAGTGCGCGTTTCAACTGTTGCGTCACGGCGTCTTCCAACCCGTTCATGAACTCCATCTGGTCCTTCAACGGGACGTGCAGGGCCACCAGTCTGTCCGTGAGATTGAACATGATCTTGAGAAATTCCAAATAGATGCCCCATTCCTCCTGGCGTTTGAGCTTCAGCGCCTGTTCGGGCGCATTGCGTTTCATCATGGTGACCGATTCGCCCGACACGGCGAGCATCAGTTCAGCCAGTTGGCGAAGCTGTTCCTTATATTGAGTATTGGCAGTGGCCATGAATTCTCCTAGTAAAGCGCGGATTATAGCGGAGACCGGAGCGGCATTCAAAGCGTGACGGATAGCTTCTCGCTATGTTGCCGTAACCCATCCCTTCCGATAGAGTGAGTTCTGCGGAATCAGAGGGCTCATCAAATGGAATTCAGTCCGGCGCAGGATGCGGAGTCGGAGCCTCGCGTAAAGGTGTTGCCGCGCGATGAGGCGCGCGAACACCTGCTCGCGATTGCGGATATGCTTGCCAAGGCGCTGGATACCACGATCAAGATTCCGGGAACGTCGATCTATTTAGGATTCGATCCGCTCTTGGGACTCATTCCCGGAGTCGGCGATGTGTTGGCCAATCTGATCGGCACGATCATTCTTGCGCTGGCGACGCGTTTGCAACTACCGCGCATCGTGGTGGCCCGCATGAGTCTTAATCTCCTGATCAACGGCACGGTGGGAGCAGTTCCGATTGTCGGAGATCTTTTCTCGGTGTGGTTTCGGAGTCACGCGAGGAATGCCGCGCTGCTTCGCGAGGCTGCGATGAAACCGGGCCGTGAGATCCATACCGATTGGTTCTACGTGGTCGGAATTATCGGAGGTACGGTGGCGCTGCTGATGTTCATGATTGCTTTCGTGATTTGGTCGGTGATCAAGATGTGGGCGATGATGTCGCTGTAAAAATACTGGCGAAGTATGCTATAGAACAACTCTTCCCGAATGATCGAATCAGCTAACAATTCCTTCCCGTACCTCCATGGAAAGAGAAGTTAAAACCTATGTGTTGAAGCGGCCTGCTGAGGAGGCCGTACCGCGCAAGTTGACCATCAACTATGCTGCGGCGTTGAATCCCCAGCAACTGGCGGCGGTGACGGCGGGCGATGGTCCCTCGCTGGTCATTGCGGGTGCTGGGAGCGGAAAGACACGCACATTGGTTTATCGCGTGGCCTATTTGATCGATTCCGGCGTGGACCCGTCCAACATTCTCCTCCTTACGTTTACACGGAAGTCGGCCCAGGAAATGTTGGAGCGCGCCGGCGACCTGATCGGAATGAGTAGCCGGCGGGTCTGCGGCGGGACGTTCCACTCGGTGGCAAACATGCTGTTGCGGCGGCACGGCAGGTCCATCGGCGTCGAACCGGGGTTCACCATTCTGGATCGGGGCGATGCGGAAGATTTGATCGCGCTGGTGAGATCGCAACTTGGTCTGAACGAAAAAGACAAGCGCTTCCCCCGCAAGGGGACGATCATGGAAATGATCAGCAAGAGCGAGAATACCCTACGCAGTCTCGATGAGATCATCTTGGAGGAGTTCAGCCATTTTGCCGATCACTCCGAGGATCTCGGGCGGCTTCAGAAAACCTATCAAACCGCGAAGCGCCAGAAACAACTGTTGGACTACGACGATCTGTTGGTCATGCTGCGGCAGCTGCTGTTGCTGGACGAGGCGACTCGCGCGAACATTTCCCGTCAGTATCGCTACATCCTCGTGGATGAATACCAGGATACGAATCGCTTGCAGGCCGAAGTCATTCGCCAGTTGGCGGCGACGCATCAGAATGTGATGGTGGTCGGCGATGATTCTCAATCCATCTACGCGTTCCGGGGCGCGACTTTTAAGAACATCATGGATTTCCCGGCGCTATTTCCCGGCACGACGATCTACAAGCTTGAAGAAAACTATCGCAGCACCCAGCCGATTTTGAACTTGGCCAATTGCATTATCGAGGAAGCGGCGGAGAAGTACACGAAGCGTCTTTTTACGAGAAAGATCGACGGGCCGTTGCCGGCATTGGTCGAGGCGGCCGGAGAAAATGCGCAATCACGGTTCATTGGGCAGAAGATTCTTGAGTTGCGGGAAGAGGGAGTGCCGCTGAGCGAAGTGGCTGTGCTGTTTCGGTCGAGTTTTCATTCCTTTGACCTGGAAATCGAACTCTCGCGCAAGGGGTTGCCCTTTATCAAACGCGGGGGCGTGAAGTTTATCGAAACGGCGCATGTCAAAGATTTGCTGGCCCATGTGCGAGTGGTCTCAAACCCACTTGATACGGTCAGCTGGCATCGTGTCCTCATGTTGGTGGAAGGTGTGGGGCCGAAGAAGGCCCAGGACTTACTCGCTGCGATTGTGAAAGCTGAACGGCCCTTTGATGTGCTGCGCGGGGTGAGTGGCCGATCTGGACAAGGTCTCAAGAATCTAGCCAATACCTTGGAGAGCCTGGCTAGGTCGGATGACCGGCAGCCCGCTGAACAAGTCAATCACATTTACGAGTACTATCTTCCGATCCTCAAGGATCAGTACGACGACTATCCGAAGCGTACGAGAGATTTGGATCACCTTCACACGATTGCCGAGGGGTATCATGGCATCGATGAGTTTCTTGCCGATTTGGCGCTGGAACCGCCGGATGGCAGTGCGGTGGATGTGGAGGCGCCTGATCGCGATGATGAGCGGCTGGTGCTTTCGACGATTCATTCCGCAAAGGGACTGGAATGGCAGTGCGTTTTTGTGATTTGGGTGGTGGATGGTCGGTTTCCGTCCGCCTATTCCTTTCTCACGGATGACGAATTGGAAGAAGAGCGGAGGCTCTTCTATGTGGCCGTGACTCGAGCGAAGCGCCATTTGTTTTTGACGTATCCCATCAACGTGTACGACAGGACCAGCGGAATGTTGCTTTCAAAACCTTCGAGGTTTCTGGACCATGTGTCCTCGGATCTTCTCGATACACTCGCATTGATAGAGGAGGGTGGACGAGAGGACTGGGGGATGGCACGAGACCCGTACTATTAATCACGCAGTTTCCGGCGTTGCGCGCTGGCTCTCCTTCCCCGCCTGTATGAGTGACCTCTCGATCCGATTGTTTCTGGTGTGGTGCTGCTGGTCGGGGTCGGCCTTCCTCGCAGAAGCCTCGGCCATCTCGTCGAATGAAGAGCGGAGTGCGGGCCAGACATGGGCACGTCTCCTCGATGACGCGGAACGCTTACGGTTGCCGACCAAGTTTCTGAAAGCACTGCCCCCTGATTTTATTCATTTTGAATTCGATGATCTTCGGACCTACGCTGCCGAATACCATCTCGGCGAGCATCGAATGGTCCTTAATCGGTCGTTGTCATTTAATGCCGCTGGAAGGACGCTCAAACCGCTTGGCAAGATGACGCACAAGGAATTGGAGGTGCTCTATCATGAACTGTTCCACGCCTATATGGATTACTTGGCAGTCACTGAGAGCGACCAGCGCCCCGAAGGACTCCTGCGCTTCGCGAGAGAGTGGCAAGCCTGTCGATATGGAGAAGTGGAGATCACTCCGATTGCCCAGCGAAAAGATGAGACGGAATCGCGCTACTTGACACCGGTAGAGTCGTGGGAAGCGCTCAATGAAACGTGGGCAGTCTTCATTGGTTGGGTGGTGTGGAACCAGCTTGAGGTGCAGCGCAAGATCGGCAAATCAATGTTTCAAGAGCGGCAACAGGCCAATGAATGGACACGCCGATTCCAAGTGGCATTTGAGAAAGGAGAGCTTCGTGGGTATTACGTCCCAGAAGATCCGGATGAACGGCGCCTCGCGCAGAAAAGATATTTGGGCAAGCCGTCGCAGCTCAGTTTGGATGAGGCAACACTCTTAATGAGGCAAGTTCTTGGTTTTCAATATGATTTTATAGTTCGATTAGAAACTTTACCAGGATTCTCCAGGGTCTCCCCCTGTCCGAGTTTCAAGGACATGACAAATTAAAAGGACCCGAGCCGAATTCTCCTCTTGACACGGAGAAAGTTCATCAATAGAATCCAGCATTTCGTGATCTAGCCTGTCCGAGCACCTCAGCGGATCAATCTTCAATGATTCGAGAAAGAGAGTTGTGCACGGGTAGGCCTACTTGTCTTTGTTGAACGATTGGTCGGTGAGAGCGTCCTCTATTTGTGCTGCAAATTTGGTTTGCATAGAACAATGAAACATTGCGGGCAGGTACCCAAGCGGCCAAAGGGGGCAGACTGTAAATCTGCTGGCTTATGTCTTCCAAGGTTCGAATCCTTGCCTGCCCACCAAACCAAGCTTCGCTCGTACCGGCGAGCTTGCAAGTGGGCGAGTCAGAAGCGTACCTCAAGAGTTTTGGTTTGAATCTGTATGTGAATGAAGAAGGGAAAGTAGGCGGGCGTAGCTCAGTGGTAGAGTTCCAGCCTTCCAAGCTGGCTGTCGTGGGTTCAAATCCCATCGCCCGCTCCAAAAAGCTGGTGCTAGGGCGGTAAGAGTCAACGTCAAGCGTCGTAGTTGAAATAGATAGATTGAGGAGAGCCTGGTTGCACGAATGACCCTTGACGCGCCGAATGCCCACGTAGCTCAGTTGGTAGAGCACGTCCTTGGTAAGGACGAGGTCACGCGTTCGATCCGCGTCGTGGGCTCCATACCGCGCTTGACACTATCGGGAGCCAAGTAGGAGTGATCTTAGCGGTCGACTAGACGCCTCGCGTGTTGGGCTCTTGGTTTTGTGTAGGCTTGCTCGACTCGAAGCGCAGGGCATGGAGCACAGCGGGATTTTACCTTTTGTGTTTTAGACAAAGGAGTGGGGTATGGCGAAGGCGAAATACGAGCGGAAGAAGCCGCACGTGAACATTGGGACGATCGGGCACGTGGACCACGGGAAGACGACGTTGACGGCGGCGTTGACGAAAGTGTGCGCGGATCGGGGGATGGCGAAATTCATCAGTTACGACGAAGTGGCGAAGGCGAGCGAGAGCCAAGGGCGACGGGACGCGACCAAAATCATGACCATTGCCATCAGCCACGTCGAGTACGAGACCGATGCTCGGCACTATGCGCACGTGGACTGTCCGGGCCACGCCGACTACGTGAAGAACATGATCACCGGAGCGGCCCAGATGGACGGGGCGATCCTGGTCGTGAGCGCCGCAGACGGCCCCATGCCGCAGACCCGGGAGCACATCTTATTGGCGCGGCAGGTGGGGGTGCCGTACATCGTTGTGTTTTTGAACAAGGCCGACAAAGTCGACGACAAAGAGCTGTTGGAGTTGGTCGAGTTGGAAGTGCGGGAGCTGCTCTCCAAGTATGGGTTCCCAGGGGACAAGACCCCGATCGTCCAAGGCAGTGCCCTGCAAGCCATGGAAGGCAACCAGGGGCCGTTGGGGATTCCGGCCATCATGAAGCTGTTAGAGGCGGTCGATACCTATATTCCCACGCCGCAGCGGCCCATTGACAAGCCGTTCCTGATGCCGATCGAAGACGTGTTCACCATCAGCGGCCGGGGCACCGTCGTGACGGGGCGGTGTGAACGGGGCATCGTGAAGGTCGGGGATGAAATCGAGATCGTGGGGTTGCGGCCGACGCAGAGCACCATCGTGACGGGCGTCGAGATGTTCCGCAAAGTGCTCGACGAAGGGCAGGCGGGGGACAACATTGGGGTGCTCTTGCGGGGGACCAAGAAAGAAGACGTGGAGCGGGGCATGGTGCTCTCGAAGCCCAAGAGCATTACGCCGCATACGAAGTTCAAGGCGGAAATCTATGTGTTGACCAAGGAAGAGGGGGGTCGGCATACCCCGTTCTTCAACGGGTATCGGCCGCAGTTCTACTTCCGGACGACGGATGTGACCGGGGTGGTGCAGCTCAATCCGGGGGTCGAGATGGTGATGCCGGGGGACAACGTGAGTGTGACGGGGGAGTTGATCAGCCCGATCGCGATGGATCAGGGGTTACGGTTTGCCGTGCGCGAGGGGGGCAAGACCGTCGGCTCCGGGGTCGTCACGGAAATTCTGGCGTAAAACGGACGGCAAGCGTCGATGGTCAGTCAACCGGAGAAAACGGGCAGACGAATCCTTCGCTTGATGTTGTGACGGTTGACGAATAACGAGGATTACAATGCGAGAAATTATCGACATGGCGTGTACGCTTTGCAAACAGCGGAATTACTCGTCCATGAAGAACAAGAAGAACGATCCGGATCGGTTGGAACGAAACAAGTTCTGCAAGTTCTGCCGAAAGCACACGCCTCATAAGGAAGTGAAATAGCGTACTGAGCGCGCAGTGCGAGGTTTGTGAAGGAACCGGTTAGCGCGGCACTCAGGACTCGGCACTATTCAGGGAGGGGCATGGTGTTAATGGTAGCACATCGGTCTCCAAAACCGAGAGTCTGGGTTCAAATCCTAGTGCCCCTGCCACCCCAAGCTTGCTCGAACCGGGAGTCAGGGGGGGTGTTGAGTGTGGTCGTCGGATAGGCACTGCAGGTCTGACGTAACCGGCTGGGTAGTTCTTAATAGGACGATAGAAGCGGAGTCGCAATGTTTAAGCGTATGACAGAATCGATTCGGTTGTTTGTGACGGACGTGCGGGCGGAGATGAAAAAGGTTTCGTTTCCGAGTCGTGCAGAAACCGTCGGCTCAACAACGGTGGTCATTGTGTTCTGTATCCTAATGTCGTTGTACTTGTCCGTCATCGATTCATTCCTTTCATGGTTGGTGGGCAAGGTCATTTAGCCTCCTGAAAAATGGGTAGGAAGATTCCGCGGTAATTCATCGAAGACCTGAGGGTGGTGCATGACAAAGAACTGGTACGTCATCCATACGTACGCGGGTTTTGAGGGGCGCGTGAAGACCAGTCTCGTGGAGCGTGCGAATCAAATGGGGCTTGTCGAGAAGCTCGGGCAGGTGCTTGTTCCGACAGAAGATGTGATTGAAATCAAGGATGGCAAGCGACGCACCTCCCGGCGAAAGTTCTTTCCGGGTTATGTTCTTGTGGAACTGGAGTCTCCATTGGGGGATGAGACGTTGCAAATGATCAAGGAAACTCCAAAAGTGACAGGGTTTGTCGGAGGGGGCGCCGTGCCGACACCGCTGACCAGCGAGGAAGTGGAGTCCTTGCTCAAGCAAGTCGATGCGGGTCAGGCTGAACCACGCGAACAGGTCAAGTTTATCAAGAGCGACAACGTTCGCATCATCGATGGCCCATTCTTGGGGTTCAACGGTGTGGTTGATGAAGTCGATCAGGACCATAGCCGGTTGAAGGTCATGGTGAGCATATTCGGCCGGTCGACCCCGGTTGAATTAGGATTTTTACAAGTGGAACGGATATAGACCGATCGGCCGACGTCAGCCCAGATCACGGTTGACGTCAATAGCTGATTGCTGATCGCGTAAGGAGAAAGAGGAAGAAATGGCGAAAGAAGTGTCGGCGCAGATCAAGTTGCAAATTCCGGCTGGCAAGGCCAATCCAGCTCCTCCTGTCGGTCCCTCGCTGGGCCAGCATGGAGTCAATATCATGGAGTTCTGCAAGCAGTTCAATGCCAAGACCCAGAAGGACGGAGACAGTATCATCCCCGTCATTATTACGGTCTACAAGGATCGTACCTTCACCTTCGTGATGAAAACGCCGCCTGCTTCGGATCTCCTGAAAAAGGCCGCGGGGATCATCAAGGGGTCTGGTGTGCCGCAGAAAGATAAGGTTGGGAAAATCACGAGACAGCAATTGAACGAAATTGCCCGCAAAAAGATGGCGGATTTGAATGCGGCTGATGTGGAGGGGGCGGCCAAAATCATCGAGGGTACCGCCCGCAGCATGGGCGTCGTCATTCAAGGATAATAGCGAGAGCGAAGGAGCGGCAGGTATGGGAAAGAAAATGGATACGGCGATCAAGAACGTTGAGCCTCGCGTGTATGGATTGCGTGAGGCCGTTGAAACCGTGAAAAAATCGGCCTTTGCAAAGTTTGATGAGTCGGTGGATCTTGCGCTTAGGCTGGGAATCGATCCAAAACGCTCCGATCAGCTGGTTCGAGGAACGGCTTCGCTTCCCCACGGAACGGGGAAAAAGGTTCGTGTCCTCGTGTTTGCAAAAGGCGAAAAGGAGCAGGAGGCGCGTCAAGCGGGTGCCGACTACGTCGGGTCTGATGACTTGATGGAAAAAATCAAGGGTGGATGGATGGATTTCGATTGCGCGATCTCCACGCCTGATCTTATGGCCTCGGTCGGAAAACTCGGTAAGGTGCTGGGGCCTCGGGGATTGATGCCGAATCCTAAGACGGGGACAGTCACTTTCGAGGTTGGAAAGGCTGTCGCGGATATCCGAAAGGGTCGTGTGGAGTTCAAGGTCGAAAAGGCCGGTATCGTGCACGTACCGGTTGGGAAAGTGTCGTTCGATCCGACGAAACTGTACGACAATGCCTCGGCCATCCTTGAATCCGTCATCAAGGCTAAGCCGGCCTCATGCAAAGGGCGTTATCTCAAGAGCGCCACGATTTCCAGCACGATGGGTCCCGGTGTGAAATTGGATACCGTCGCGCTGACGAAGCAGTGGAGTTAGTCGAACGACGTCTTTCGTCACGCGTCCGTCAGGGCACCCATGGTTCCTGGTCGACGACTCATCAGTGACGGTTGACGATTCTTCGAAGAAGGAGAGCGATGAAGAAGGAAGAGAAAGTTACAGCGGTGGCGGAATTGGCCGAAAAGTTCGGTCGCGCTCGTCTCGCCATCTTGACTGAATGTGTCGGCCTGCCTGTGAACCAGGTCACAGAGTTGCGAAAGCAGCTCCGTGGGGCGAAGGCCGAATATCGTATCGTGAAAAATACGTTGGCGGCTCGTGCCGCCGAGGGCACGGTGTTGGCCGGCCTCAAGGCGCATCTCAAAGGTCCGACCGGGGTGGTCATCGGGTACGACGACCCTGTGTTGCCGACCAAAGTTCTGAAGGATTTCATCGGCGCGGAGAAGCGAGAAGAAAAGATTCGCATGACGGCCGGAGTGCTGGAAGGGAAGATCCTCCAGCCCGCAGAGCTGGCCGCCGTTGCGAAACTGCCGAAGAAAGAAGTTCTCGTGGCCATGCTGCTCTCGGCCATGCAAGGGCCGATTCGCGGCGTCGTCTATACGTTGAACGCGGTTTTATCGAAGTTCGTCAGAGTCATTGCAGCCATTCAGGATAAACGGAAAGGAGAAGGGGACATGCCAGCTACGGAAGGGAAATTGTCGCAGGAAGAATTGATCAAGGCGATCGAAAGCATGAGTGTGCTCGATCTTGCTGAACTGGTGAAGGGGTTGGAAACGCGGTTTGGCGTGACGGCAGCGGCTCCGGTCGCGATGGCAGCAGCGCCGGCTGCAGGTGGTGGAGCAGCGGCTCCTGCCGAGGAAAAGACGGCATTCGACGTCATCCTCGCGTCCGCTCCGGCTGATAAGAAGATCCAAGTCATCAAGGTGGTGCGCGAGCTCACCAGCCTCGGACTCAAAGAAGCCAAAGACCTTGTGGAAGGGGCGCCCAAGCCGGTCAAGGCCGGAGTGACCAAGGAAGAAGCCGATACGATGAAGAAGAAGCTCGAAGAAAGCGGTGCCAAGGTCGAAGTCAAGTAAGCACATTCGTCATAGCTACTGGGTATTCGTTAGTCGGTGAGGCTGACGACGGTCGTCTTTTCATGAGCGTGTTATGACTGGTGACTGCTGTTCACCATCAACCCGCGTGGAGGAGTAGGCATGTCCGAAACGACTCTACAGGAGTTCGTCGAGCGGAAAGATTATTCTCGTATTCGAACCAACATCGATATTCCGGATTTGATTGAAATCCAAAAGCGTTCCTACGAAGAATTTTTGCAGCTTGAAGTCGAGCCGGAGCGTCGGAAGGATCATGGACTGCAGGCGGCGTTGGCCAGTGTCTTCCCGATCCCGGACTATAACAATACAGCGGTACTCGAATTTTCGAGCTACACGTTAGGGACACCGAAATACGACGAACGCGAATGTCTTGAGCAGGGTATGACCTTTGCGGTTCCGTTGAAGCTGCGTGTCCGTTTGGTCGTGTTTGATAAGGAGGATAAGGGACCTCGGAAGAAAGTGCTGGATGTGCGCGAGCAGGAGGTCTATGTCGGTGAATTGCCGTTGATGACTGAGCGAGGCACGTTCATCGTCAATGGAACGGAGCGAGTCGTCGTCAGCCAGCTTCACCGATCTCCTGGCGCGTCGTTCACACACGACAAGGGACGCACCCATGCGAGCGGCAAAGTGTTGTACTCGGCACGAATTATTCCCTATCGAGGCTCTTGGCTCGATTTTGAGTTCGATGCGAGAGACATCCTGTATGTGCGCATCGATCGCCGCCGGAAGATGCCGACTACCATCTTATTGAAGGCTTTTGGGTTTTCGAGCGACGATTTGCTCAAAATGTACTACCCGGTCGAAGAAATTCGGGTATCGAAGGGCAAGATGTTCCGCAAGTTGGACCCGGAAATCCATCATGGGCTTCGGTGTTCCGCAGAGGTGACGGACAAGGGTGGCAAGGAACCGATAGTCCGGGAAGGCGCCAGGCTGACGAAAGGCATGATCGCCAAACTGAAGGCGTCGGGCGTGAAGGAAATTCCCATGCTTCCGACCGAGTTGGTGGGGCGTGCCATTCTCACGGAATTGCTCGATTCGAAGAAGAACAAGCTGGCGGAAAAGAATCAGCGCTTGACCCCCGAGATCGTCGAACAGATTGTCGAGAGCGATGTTGAGGAATTTAAGGTCATCTATCTCGATATGGCCACCGCGACGCCGGTGATCCTCGATACGTTGGAAATGGAGAAAATCGGGTCGAAGGAGGAAGCGATGGTGGAAATCTATCGCCGTCTCCGTCCCGGTGAGACTCCGTCCGTCGATACGGCACGGGCGTTGTTCGACAATTTATTCTTGAACTCGAAACGCTACGATTTGTCCCCGGTCGGCCGGCTCAAGCTCAACAAGAAACTTGGATTGGATCTGCCGCTCGATCAGCGCACCCTGACCGCTCAGGACATCGTGGAAGTCATCCGCTACCTCGTGAACCTGAAAATCGGAAAAGGCGAAATCGACGACATCGACCACTTGGGCAATCGCCGTGTACGGTCGGTCGGTGAGCTGCTCGAAAATCAGTTCCGGCTGGGCCTGGTTCGCATGGAGCGAAGCATCAAGGAGCGCATGAATCTCCTCGATATGGAAACGGTACTGCCCCACGATCTGATCAACGCGAAACCGGTGGTCGCGGCCGTCAAGGAGTTCTTCAGCAGCAGCCAGCTGTCTCAATTTATGGACCAAACGAACCCGCTGGCTGAAATCACGCATAAGCGACGACTGTCAGCGCTTGGTCCGGGCGGACTCACGAGAGAGCGGGCCGGGTTCGAAGTCCGGGACGTGCATCCGTCCCACTACAGTCGAATTTGTCCGATCGAAACGCCGGAAGGTCCGAACATTGGGTTGATTACATCCCTGGCGACCTATGCGCGCATCAACCAGTTTGGGTTCATTGAGGCACCCTATCGAAAGGTTGTCAAAGGGCGTGTCACCGATGAAATTGAATTTCTCTCAGCGATCGAAGGTGACAAATATATCATCGCCCAAGCCAACTCAAAATTAGATGGAACGAACAGGTTGGTTTCAGAGACGGTCTCCTGTCGTCACGGGGGAGACTTTGTGTTGGCGGCTCCGGATAAGATCGAGTACATGGACGTCTCGCCGAAGCAAGTGGTGAGTGTGGCGACCGCCCTCGTGCCATTTTTGGAGCACGACGACGCCAATCGCGCGCTAATGGGTTCCAACATGCAACGCCAAGCGGTTCCCTTGGTGACGTCCGAATCTCCTCTCGTCGGGACCGGAATGGAGGCCGTGGTCGCTCGAGATTCAGGATATGTCATCCAGGCTCGTCGTGCCGGGGTCGTAGAAAGTGTCGATGCAACCCGTATCGTCGTGCGGGCCGATGCGAAAGACGGCAAGAAGGGTAAGGATTCCGGGTTAGACGTCTATGACCTGATCAAGTTCCAGCGGTCGAACCAAAACACCTGCATCACCCAGACTCCTGTGGTCCGAATCGGGCAGCCGGTCAAGAAAGGACAGGTATTGGGAGACGGGCCTGCGATCGATCATGGAGAGCTCGCGCTAGGGAAGAATGTGCTCGTCGCGTTCATGCCATGGGGAGGCTACAACTTCGAAGACGCCATTTTGCTCAGCGAGAAGTTGGTCCGCGAAGACGCCTTCACCTCGATCCACATCGAAGAGTTCGAGGTGGAAGCCCGGGATACCAAACTGGGTAAGGAGGACGTCACGCGGGATATTCCCAATGTCGGCGAAGAGGCGCTCAGGAATCTGGACGAGAGCGGGATTATCCGTATCGGGGCGGAAGTGAAGCCGGGCGACATTCTGGTGGGTAAAGTCACGCCCAAAGGCGAGACCCAGCTGACCCCAGAAGAAAAGCTGCTCCGGGCGATCTTTGGCGAGAAGGCCGGCGATGTGAAGGATACGTCGTTGACTGTGCCTCCTGGAGTGGAGGGCATCGTGGTCGACGTCAAGATCTTCTCGCGTAAAGGGCTCGACAAGGACGAACGTTCGAAGAGCATCGAGACCGATGACCAGATGAAGTTACAGCGTGACCACCATGAAGAGCTGCGGATCATCGATGAAGAAAAGACGAAGAAGATTCGGAAGTTGTTGCTCGGCAAGGTCGTAGGTCGCGATCTCATGGATCCGGAGAGCGGCGACGTTATTTTGAAGAAGAAGGGCAAGCTGACAGCGGAGATTCTCAGACGATTGCCCGACGATACGGTACGGCACATCATTCTGAGCGATCCTGACGAACAAAAAGAACTGGAAGACGTCGAACGGCGCGCGAAAGAACAGATTGAGATTCTCCAGACTCTGTACGACGAGAAAGTCGGCCGCTTGAAACGGGGCGATGAATTGCCTCCCGGTGTGATCAAGCTCGTCAAGGTCTACATCGCGATGAAGCGCAAGATCCAAGTCGGTGACAAGATGGCTGGCCGTCATGGGAACAAGGGCGTGGTATCGCGGGTCTTGCCCGAGGAGGACATGCCCTATTTACCGGACGGGACCCCTGTGGAAATCGTGCTGAATCCACTCGGCGTGCCGTCGCGTATGAACGTAGGGCAAATTCTGGAAACCCATCTTGGATGGGCGGCCAGGGCTTTGGGGATCAAGGTGGCGAGTCCGGTGTTTGATGGAGCATCGGAGAAGGAAATCAAGGACCTGTTGAAGAAGGCGAAGCTGCCGACGAGCGGTCAAACCCAGCTGATCGATGGGAAGACTGGCGAACAGTTCGGCAGTCCGGTGACGGTCGGATATATGTACGTGCTCAAGCTCCACCATTTGGTAGACGACAAAATCCACGCACGGTCCATTGGCCCGTACTCACTCGTGACCCAGCAGCCACTTGGCGGTAAGGCTCAATTCGGTGGCCAGCGTCTGGGAGAAATGGAAGTCTGGGCGTTGCAAGCCTACGGTGCGGCTTCGACCCTGCAGGAATTCCTCACCGTGAAATCCGACGATGTGCCGGGCCGGTCACGCATGTACGAAGCGATCGTCAAGGGCGAGCCTTTCCTCGAACCAGGGTTGCCTGAGTCGTTCAACGTGTTGGTCAAGGAATTACAGAGCTTGGGACTCGATGTAGAGTTGGTCAAGACGCAAGACTAACCGCTTGTGTGCCGGTGAAAAACCGGCATCAGAGGAGGTCACTACCTTGGAAGGCGTATATACATTATTCGAAAAACAACGGGATTCGGTGTCGTTCGATTCAATGCGCATTCGCATTGCATCGCCCGAGAAGATCCGGTCCTGGTCGTACGGTGAAGTCAAGAAGCCGGAAACGATCAACTATCGGTCGTTCAAACCGGAAAAAGATGGGCTGTTCTGCGCCAAGATTTTCGGCCCCACCAAGGACTGGGAATGCAATTGTGGCAAGTACAAGCGCATGAAGCATCGCGGAATTGTCTGCGATAAGTGCGGCGTCGAAGTCATTCAATCGAAGGTTCGTCGTGAGCGTATGGGGCATATCGAATTGGCCGCGCCTGTCGCGCATATTTGGTTTCTGAAGGGTGTGCCAAGCCGGATTGGAACCTTGCTCGACATGAGCCTCAAGCAGTTGGAGAAGATTCTCTACTTTGAAAGCTATGTGTGCGTGGACCCGGGCTCTACCGATCTGTCGGAAAAGGAATTGGTCCCGGAGGATAAGCTTCGCACGCTCATCTCAGAATTCGGTTCAAGTGGGTTCAAGGTTGGGATTGGTGCCGAAGCCATCCGTGACTTATTGAGGAAGATCGATATCAATGCGCTATGGGATGACCTACAAGTAAAGGCGAAAGCGTCGACATCGGCGGCCATGAAGAAGAAGTACGCCAAGCGTCTCAAAGTCTTGGAGGCGTTTCGCAAGTCCGGGAACAAACCGGAGTGGATGATCATGGATGTCATCCCGGTGCTGCCTCCCGAGCTGCGCCCGTTGGTTCCCCTTGATGGCGGACGGTTTGCCACGTCCGACCTGAACGATCTCTATCGTCGTGTCATCAATCGGAATAATCGGTTGAAGCGATTGATGGAGCTCAAGGCGCCTGGCGTCATCATCAGGAACGAGATGCGGATGCTGCAGGAAGCTGTGGATGCCCTGTTCGACAACGGTCGGCGCGGACGCGCGATTCGTGGACCCAACAAGCGTCCGCTGAAATCGTTGAGCGATATGTTGAAGGGCAAGCAGGGCCGGTTCCGTCAGAACCTCCTGGGGAAGCGCGTTGATTATTCCGGCCGTACCGTCATCGTCGTCGGCCCTGAGCTGCGTCTCCATCAATGTGGTTTGCCTAAGAAAATGGCGCTGGAGTTGTTCAAGCCCTTCATTTTCCACAAGCTCGAAGCTCGGGGAGCGGCAACTACCATTAAGAGCGCCAAGCGACTGGTCGAAAAAGAGCGGCCGGAGGTTTGGGATGTTCTTGACGAAGTGATTCGTGAGCATCCCGTGTTGCTGAATCGTGCTCCGACGCTCCACCGGCTGGGCATTCAAGCGTTCGATCCCGTGCTGGTCGAAGGTAAGGCGATTCGATTGCATCCGCTCGTCTGCGCGGCGTTCAACGCGGACTTCGACGGAGATCAGATGGCGGTGCATGTGCCGTTGTCTGTCGAGGCGCAGGTCGAAGCGCGGGTCCTGATGATGTCGATCAACAACATTCTGTCGCCGGCCAACGGCAAGCCGATCGCGGTCCCGTCTCAGGATATGGTGCTAGGGTGTTATTGGCTGACAAAAGAACGGCTTGGTGCAAGGGGCGAGGGCAAGGTGTTTGGGTCTCCCGAAGAAGTTCGGATCGCCTTCGACGCGCGAGAAGTGGAAGAGCATGCGCGGATCAAGGTCCGCCTCGCGGGCGCGATGGTGCAAACGACTGTCGGTCGTGTGTTGCTTTCGGAAATCCTTCCTCAAGGCTTGCCGTTCGCCAATGCGAACAGGCTCATGACCAAGAAGGAGATGACGAAGCTGATCGACGCCGTCTATCGTCAGACCGGTCATCGGGACACCGTCGAGTTTCTCGATAAGATCAAAGATATAGGTTTTACCTATGCGACCAAGGCCGGCTTGTCGATCTGTATCGACAACATGCACATCCCGAGTAAGAAAGAAGACTTTATCGGGAAGGCACAGCGCGAGGTGAATGAGATCGAAAAGCAGTATTCAGAGGGTTTGATCACCAATGGAGAGCGCTACAACAAGGTGATCGACATTTGGGCGCATGTGACGGAACAAGTTGCCAACGAGATGATGAAAGAGCTTGGTGCGGGAGGCGATCCGGGCAAGGCGGAATCGTTCAACCCCATTTTCATGATGGCGGATTCCGGCGCTCGAGGCAGCTCGCAACAGATTCGGCAGTTGGGCGGTATGCGCGGTTTGATGGCCAAGCCGTCCGGTGAAATCATCGAGACTCCGATTACCGCCAACTTCCGTGAAGGGTTGACGGTGTTGCAGTACTTCATCTCGACTCACGGCGCTCGTAAAGGTCTCGCCGACACGGCGTTGAAGACCGCGAACTCGGGTTATCTGACGCGGCGATTGGTCGATATCGCTCAAGACGTCATTATCAATGAAATCGATTGCGGTACGCGCGACGGCATTATCGTCAGCGCTCTGGTCGAAGGCGGTGAGATTATCCAACCGTTGGAGGAACGCGTCCTTGGTCGCTTGGCGGCAGAGGATATCCGCGACCCTGTCACGGGAGAAATCATCGTATCCTGGAATGAAGAGATTAATGAAGAATTGACGAAGTCGATCGTTGAAGCCGGGGTGGACCGTGTCAAGATCCGGTCCGTGCTGACCTGTCAATCACCGCGCGGTGTGTGTCGTGCCTGTTATGGCCGTGACCTGGCCCGTGGGCGTCTCGTGGAAAAAGGTGAGCCGGTCGGTGTCATCGCCGCACAGTCAATCGGCGAGCCCGGCACGCAGTTGACCATGCGGACCTTTCACATCGGCGGTACGGCCAGTAAGGTCGTCGAACAGACGGTTCTTGAGGCGAAGCATGCCGGGCGAATCAAATTCATGAGCTTCGATGCCAAAAAGAACGCGGACATTCATAACTCTGGGATCGCAGTGCGGAACAAAGAGGGCGAATGGGTCGTCATGAACCGCAATACGAAGATTGCGATCGTCGACGACAGCGGGCGGGAGCGTGAGAAATATCCCGTCGTATATGGGGCCAAGATTAAAATCAAAGACGGAGATCCGGTGGTCGTGGGTCAGAAATTGGTTGAGTGGGACCCCTACTCTCTCACGATTTTGACCGAGGTTGGTGGAAGGGTCGCCTACGGCGATATCGTCGAAGGTGTCACGATGAAAGACGAATTCGATGAAGTGACCGGCTTATCGCGCAAGGTGATCATCGAACATACCGGCCAGACTCTCCGTCCTCGTGTGTCGATCAAAGACGACAACGGCAAGACAGCGAAAGTGCCCGGCGGATCCAATGCCGTGGCGAGGTACTTGTTGCCGGTCGGAGCGCACATCTTCGTCGAGAAGGGCGCCACCGTGTATGCCGGGGACGTCCTGGCAAAGATTCCTCGTGAAACGACCAAGACGAAGGACATCACCGGCGGTCTTCCGCGTGTCGTCGAGCTCTTCGAGGCAAGGAAGCCGAAAGAACAGGCAGTCATCACTGAGATCGACGGAGAGGTTTCGTATGGCGGGTTCGTGAAAGGCCAGCGCAAAGTTCTTGTCGACAACAAGATGGGTGATGTGAAGGAATACTTTATTCCAAAGGGTAAGCACGTCAATGTCCACGAAGGTGATTGGGTGCGGGCCGGAGAGCCATTGATGGATGGATCGGCGAATCCTCATGACATCCTCGATGTGCTCGGCCCCAACGAATTGCAGAAATACCTGGTGGACGAAGTACAGGATGTCTATCGATTGCAAGGTGTTTCGATCAACGACAAACACATTGAGATTATCGTGAGACAAATGCTGCGCAAGGTGCGGGTTGAAGATCCGGGTGACACGCAATTCTTGCCGGGCAGCCAGGTCAGCAAGAGCCTGTTCGAAAAAGAAAACGAACGAGTGCTCACCAAGGATGGGAAGCCGGCTTTGGGCAAGCCTGTTTTGCTTGGGATCACCAAGGCGGCATTGACAACCGACAGCTTTATTTCGGCGGCGTCTTTCCAGGAAACCACACGAGTCCTGACGGAAGCGGCGATCAATGGGCGTGAGGATAATCTGTTGGGCCTGAAAGAAAACGTCATCGTCGGTCGATTAATTCCGGCTGGGTCCGGATTTGAAGAGTATCGCGATACGTTCGTGATCAGTGAAAAGCCTG
Source organism: Nitrospira sp. BO4 (assembly GCA_030144965.1). Lineage (GTDB taxonomy): Bacteria > Nitrospirota > Nitrospiria > Nitrospirales > Nitrospiraceae > Nitrospira_D. The sequence goes on along the minus strand of JAMPUU010000024.1, from coordinate 310,251 downwards.
AAACTGCAGCGGTAAGCGCCGCACCTGCGGCGGCCGCTGTGACATCTGATGCGCCTGTTCCAGCAGTGACGGGAGAGGCGACTCGGTCATAATGAGGCCGGGAAATCCCGACCACTTGACAGGATGTAGTTGCCTCATTATAATCCTGCGGCTTTGCTCTTGACGGCTGGTGGTTTTGTGTTTCTCGAGAGGGTCTAAACGCGATGCCGACGATCAATCAGCTAGTTCGAAAAGGCCGGATGTTTGTGAAGGCGAAGACGAAGAGTCCGGCCCTGAAGTCCTGTCCACAAAAGAGAGGCGTTTGTCTTCGCGTCTACACGACGACGCCAAAGAAGCCGAATTCAGCCTTGCGGAAGGTTGCGCGTGTGCGTCTCACAAACGGCATGGAAGTGACAACCTATATCCCAGGTGTTGGACACAATCTCCAAGAGCACTCGATCGTGCTTGTGCGTGGAGGGCGTGTCAAAGACCTTCCGGGCGTTCGGTATCACCTGGTTCGTGGTGCCCTGGATGCCGTGGGAGTGGCCGATCGAAAGCAGAGTCGTTCAAAGTACGGGGCGAAACGGCCAAAGTAGGGTGAATGTTTAGGTGGTTCTAACTCGGATTGAAATAGGTCAACATGCCACGCAGTAGATTTTTAGGTCAACGTGAAGTGCTTCCCGATGTGCGGTATCGAGATAAGTTGGTGGGGAAGTTTATCAATACGCTGATGAGCAGCGGGAAAAAGAGTACGACTGAACGAATATGCTACGGAGCCTTCGACGTTATTCAAGAGAAGACCGGCGGCGATCCGCTTAAGGTATTTAAGGCGGCTGTGGACAATGTGAAGCCGATCGTTGAGGTCAAGTCTCGCCGGGTGGGAGGTGCCTCCTATCAGGTTCCGGTCGAAATCAGGCCGGCACGCCGGGTATCGTTGGCGTTGCGTTGGTTGTCACAATTTGCCCGTACGCGCGGTGGTAAGAGCATGCGCGAAAAGCTCGCAGCCGAACTGATGGATGCGTCGAACAATACCGGGGCTGCGGTCAAGAAGCGGGAAGACGTGCATCGGATGGCAGAGGCGAATAAAGCGTTCGCCCATTATCGCTGGTAACGTCATTCTGTGCTGCAGTTGAGCCGCGTGCTGCGATCCGCAGACCTGGATGCTCCTCCATCGCAGCAACGTGATCCGGCTCGATCTGCAGCACAAGTGTTTTTAGAGGAGTTGAAGTGGCTCGTCAGACATCATTAGAGCGTACGAGAAATATCGGCATCATGGCTCATATTGATGCAGGGAAGACTACGACCACTGAGCGGATCCTCTACTATACGGGCATGACGCATAAAATGGGCGAGGTCCACGAAGGCGCCGCAACCATGGATTGGATGGAGCAGGAACGAGAGCGTGGTATCACCATTACCGCTGCTGCTACCACCTGTTTCTGGCGTGACCATCGCATCAATATCATCGATACTCCGGGACACGTGGATTTTACGATTGAAGTGGAGCGTTCACTGCGGGTGCTTGACGGCGCCGTAGCGGCATTCGATTCGGTGCAGGGAGTTGAGCCGCAGTCTGAGACGGTATGGCGTCAGGCGGATAAGTATCACGTACCCCGCATTGCCTTCATGAATAAGATGGATCGGGTGGGGGCAGATTTTTACGGCAGTGTCCAATCTATTATCGACCGTCTGGGGGCAAAACCGGTTCCGATTCAAATCCCGATCGGCCGTGAGGCGGAGTTTCGAGGATCCATCGATCTAGTCAGGATGAAGGGGTACTTCTACGACGATGAGACCTTGGGTGCGAAGTACAAGGTCGATGAGATTCCTCAAGAACTCCTTGCTCAGGCCAAAGAGTACCGCGAGAAGATGATCGACGCAGTCGCAGAATTCGATGACCAGGTGATGGAAAAATATCTGAATGGTCATTCGTTGACGGAAGAAGAAGTCATGCGTGCGATCCGAGCCGGGGCCATTTCGATGAAAATTACCCCCGTGCTCTGTGGATCGGCCTTCAAAAACAAAGGCGTCCAGCAGCTCCTCGATGGTGTCGTCGACTATTTGCCATCGCCGCTCGATATTCCTCCTGTTATGGGAATAGAGCCGAACACCGGCAAGGAAGTAGAGCGGAAATCTGACGACGGTGAGCCCTTTGCAGCCTTGGCGTTCAAGATCATGTCTGATCCGTTTGCGGGTCAGTTGACCTATTTTCGTGTCTATTCCGGGATGCTCAAGACGGGTACGCCGGTACTGAATGTCACAAAGGGGACTAAGGATCGGATCGGGCGTCTCCTGAAGATGCATGCCAATAAGCGGGAAGATATCGACGAAGTCCACGCGGGGGATATCGTCGCAGCGGTAGGGCTTAAAGGAGCCACCACTGGAGATACGTTGGCTGATGAGAAGCAGCCGGTGTTGCTTGAGGTGATGAAATTTCCTGAACCGGTCATTGCAATGGCGATTGAACCGAAGACCAAACAGGATCAGGAGAAGATGGGTTTTGCGCTCCAGAAATTGTCGCAGGAAGACCCCTCCTTCCGCGTACGGACGGATGAAGAAACGGCACAAACGATCATTGCCGGAATGGGGGAGTTGCATCTCGAGATTATCGTCGACCGAATGTTGCGTGAATTCAAAGTTGAAGCAAACGTCGGAAAGCCTGAGGTGGCGTTCAGGGAAACGATTCGACGGAAAGCTGAGGCTGAATCCAAATACATTAAGCAGACCGGTGGCCGTGGGCAATATGGTCATGTCGTATTGACGGTCGAACCGTCGGATCCGGGTAAGGGGTTAGAGTTCGTCAACAAGGTTGTGGGAGGAGCGATTCCTAAAGAATATATCCCCGCCATTGAAAAAGGTGTGAAGGAACGGATGGAGACAGGGGTCGTTGCGGGTTATCCTCTTCGAGACGTCAAAGTGACCGTCATTGACGGGTCATACCATGACGTCGATTCAAATGAAATGGCGTTCAAGATCGCCGGATCGATGGGCTTTGCTGATGCCTGTAAAAAAGCTGATCCTGTCTTGCTCGAACCGATTATGAAGGTTGAGGTCTTGGTTCCTCAGGAGTTCATGGGCGATGTCATCGGCAATCTCAACGGGCGGAGGGGCAAGGTGCAGGGTATGAAGGTTCGAGCTGGCGCCCAAGCGATTGAAGCTGCCGTGCCTTTGATGGAGATGTTCGGTTACGCGACTGACTTGCGATCTCGAACGCAAGGCCGCGCAACCTACAGTATGGAGTTTGATCGGTACGATCAGGTGCCGAAGAATATTGCGGAAGCCATCATCAAGAAATAGCGGGTGGTGAATCAGGGGAGGAGTGGGGTATGGCGAAGGCGAAATACGAGCGGAAGAAGCCGCACGTGAACATTGGGACGATCGGGCACGTGGACCACGGGAAGACGACGTTGACGGCGGCGTTGACGAAAGTGTGCGCGGATCGGGGGATGGCGAAATTCATCAGTTACGACGAAGTGGCGAAGGCGAGCGAGAGCCAAGGGCGACGGGACGCGACCAAAATCATGACCATTGCCATCAGCCACGTCGAGTACGAGACCGATGCTCGGCACTATGCGCACGTGGACTGTCCGGGCCACGCCGACTACGTGAAGAACATGATCACCGGAGCGGCCCAGATGGACGGGGCGATCCTGGTCGTGAGCGCCGCAGACGGCCCCATGCCGCAGACCCGGGAGCACATCTTATTGGCGCGGCAGGTGGGGGTGCCGTACATCGTTGTGTTTTTGAACAAGGCCGACAAAGTCGACGACAAAGAGCTGTTGGAGTTGGTCGAGTTGGAAGTGCGGGAGCTGCTCTCCAAGTATGGGTTCCCAGGGGACAAGACCCCGATCGTCCAAGGCAGTGCCCTGCAAGCCATGGAAGGCAACCAGGGGCCGTTGGGGATTCCGGCCATCATGAAGCTGTTAGAGGCGGTCGATACCTATATTCCCACGCCGCAGCGGCCCATTGACAAGCCGTTCCTGATGCCGATCGAAGACGTGTTCACCATCAGCGGCCGGGGCACCGTCGTGACGGGGCGGTGTGAACGGGGCATCGTGAAGGTCGGGGATGAAATCGAGATCGTGGGGTTGCGGCCGACGCAGAGCACCATCGTGACGGGCGTCGAGATGTTCCGCAAAGTGCTCGACGAAGGGCAGGCGGGGGACAACATTGGGGTGCTCTTGCGGGGGACCAAGAAAGAAGACGTGGAGCGGGGCATGGTGCTCTCGAAGCCCAAGAGCATTACGCCGCATACGAAGTTCAAGGCGGAAATCTATGTGTTGACCAAGGAAGAGGGGGGTCGGCATACCCCGTTCTTCAACGGGTATCGGCCGCAGTTCTACTTCCGGACGACGGATGTGACCGGGGTGGTGCAGCTCAATCCGGGGGTCGAGATGGTGATGCCGGGGGACAACGTGAGTGTGACGGGGGAGTTGATCAGCCCGATCGCGATGGATCAGGGGTTACGGTTTGCCGTGCGCGAGGGGGGCAAGACCGTCGGCTCCGGGGTCGTCACGGAAATTCTGGCGTAAAACGGACGGCTGCCGGTTGGTAGCTGAGGAGTAATGAAGTGAAAGTTGATCAGCGGATCAGAATCAGGTTGCGAGGATTTGACTACCGTGTGCTGGATCAATCGGTCAGCGAAATTGTCGAAACCGTTCGACGCAGTGGAGCCAAGGTGGTCGGTCCGATCCCGCTTCCCACTCGGATTGAGAAGATTACGGTTCAGCGATCGACGCATGCCGACAAGAAGTCTCGCGAGCAGTTTGAAATGCGCACACACAAGCGATTGCTCGATATTATGGAGCCCACGCCCGAGACGATGGATTCGCTGATGAAGCTTAATCTCGCTGCGGGAGTGGATGTAGAGATCAAGTTATGAACCTCGAGTGCTAGGCCCTGAGTGGTAGGGCTCTGCATTCAGGACATCATGCTCAGTATTGGATGATTATGACGAACGGACTGATCGGGAAAAAGCTAGGGATGACACAGGTTTTCGATGAGAGTCGTTTGACGCCGGTAACGGTGATCGAGGCGGGTCCATGTCGAGTGGTGACCGTCAAGACGAAGGAACGGGATCAGTACGAAGCAGTTCAGCTTTCTTTCGGTGAAGTCAAAGAGCGCAAGCTCTCCAAGCCGGAGCTTGGCCATCTGAAGAAAAGTCAAGCCTCGCCCAGCCGTATCTTGCGTGAGTTTAAAAAGGACGGCGACCCGACGGTCGGCCAATTGGTCACGGTCGAAATGTTTAAGAAGGGTGATTGGGTCGACGTGATCGGCATATCGAAAGGCAAGGGGTTTCAGGGTGTCGTCAAGCGACATCACTATGCGGGTGGGCCTGAGTCCCACGGATCCATGTTTCATCGGGCTCCTGGTTCTATCGGCGCAAGTTCATTTCCTTCTCGCGTGTGGAAGGGGAAGACGCTGCCAGGTCATATGGGGTCGGAGCGAGTCACGGTTCATCGATTGAAGGTCATCGAGTCGCGATCTAATGAAAATCTCCTATTTGTCCGCGGCGCGGTTCCCGGTGCCACCAATGGGATCGTGGTCGTGAGGAAGTCCAAGAAGAGCTAGTATGCCTACTATCGATTTGGTCGATCTGCAAAGAAAAAAGGTGGGAACGGTCGAGCTGTCGCCGCAAGTGTTCGGCTGTGAACCGCGTGTTGCGCTGGTGCATGAAGCGGTCATCATGCAACGAGCCTGTGAGCGCAGGGGGACCGCGTCCACTTTGCGCCGAGGTGAAGTAAGCGGGTCTGGGAAAAAGCCGTGGAAGCAAAAGCATACCGGACGCGCACGGGCTGGATCGCTTCGTTCTCCGGTCTGGCGTCATGGGGGTAGTGTGTTTGGACCGAAGCCGAGAAGTTACGCCTATTCGATGCCGAAGAAAAAGTACCGCGCTGCGCTTCAGAGCGCGTTGTCCGCCAAAGTGGTGGAGAACAAGTTGTTTGTCGTGTCGGATCTTTCTCTGCAACAGCCCAGAACCAAGGTGCTGGCTCAAGCGTTGAAGCAATTTAGTGGGGGTGATCACGCGCTGGTCATTGTGGGGAAGGGGCACCCGGAAATCGTGCAGGCTGCCGGAAATTTGGCCGCTGTTAAGGTGCTCAGCGCGAATGAGTTGAATGTGTACGACGTTGTTCGTGCGGGAGTGATCCTGATCTCTGAGCAGGAGCTTGGCCCCGTGAGCGAGGTCTGGTCATGAAGATCGACATGCACAGAATTTTGATTCAGCCGCTCTTGACGGAGAAAATTACGGGGCTTCGCGAAAAGTCCAATACGGTGGGTTTCGTGGTTCATCCTGATGCGAATCGCGTTCAGGTCAAGCAAGCGGTAGAGGCGCTCCTCAAGGTTAAGGTCGACAAGGTCAACCTTATGAATGTCCGTGGAAAGGTTAAGCGCCTCGGTCGGTTTTCAGGCAGACGTTCTGATTGGAAGAAGGCGTTCGTCACGCTCAAAGAGGGTGAGAAGCTGGAGATGTACGAAAGCGCTTAAGTAGACGAGGGCATCGTCTCTACTTGTTGAGGTCTGGAAGGTAGGAGCAGCACATGGGGTTAAAGGTATATCGTCCAACGTCTCCAGGCCGTCGCGGCATGACGGCTGTGGTGACCGAGGAGCTGACCAATAAGAAGCCGGAAAAGTCGTTGACTTCTTTTCATGTGCGGAGTGGTGGGCGGAACAACGATGGTCGGATGACCATCCGTTTTCGCGGGGGTGGACATAAGCGTCTGTATCGGACGATTGATTTTCATCGTGACAAAATCGGGATTCCGGCAAAGGTTGAAGCCATTGAATACGATCCGAATCGATCTGCAAGGATCGCCCTCTTGAAATATCGAGATGGAGAGAGGCGGTATATTTTGGCTCCGGTCGGACTGAGCGTGAATGATGAAGTCCAATCGGGACCTCAGGCGGAGATTCGACCGGGCAATGCGCTCCCGTTGGTCAATATGCCGCTCGGCACGACCATTCATAATCTTGAGCTAAAGGTCGGCAAAGGGGGGCAGTTGATCCGAAGTGCGGGTGGGTCTGCGCAAGTCATGGGGCGTGATGGTGACTATGTGCAGGTACGACTGAAGTCCGGAGAGATGCGGCGCATCTTGGGCGTCTGTATGGCGACGGTTGGGCAAGTTGGCAACGTCGATCATGAAAACGTCAGCGTTGGGAAGGCGGGGCGAAGTCGGTGGAAGGGGAAGCGGCCGCACGTGCGAGGGGTGGTGATGAATCCTGTCGACCATCCTCACGGAGGTGGGGAAGGAAAATCAGGGCAAGGAAACCCGCACCCCGTCTCTCCATGGGGCCTTCCGACAAAAGGCTATAAGACCAGGCAGAATAAGAAGACAGACAAGTTCATTATTGCTCGACGTAAGTCAGGGGTGCGCAATGCCTAGATCGGTAAGCAAGGGGGCTTTTGTCGACGGCCATCTTCTCAAGAAAGTTGAGCAGATGAATCAGACGAAGGATCGCAAGTTGATCAAGACATGGTCTCGGCGATCGACGGTTGTCCCCGACATGATCGGCCATACCTTCGCAGTTCATAACGGGAAGAAATTCATCCCAGTGTTTGTGACTGAGAATATGGTTGGTCATAAACTTGGCGAGTTCGCTCCGACTCGGTTTTTCAAGGGGCATGGACAAGCCAAGACAGAAAAAGCTGTCGCCCTGAAGTGAAGGACAGACGGTCGTGGTTCGCCGTCAAATCTGGTGCAAAGCGTAGTTTGTTGCTCACGGAGAGTTGACCGGTAATAGGGTTGTGAAGATGACTGAAGCACATGCAGTTCTCAGGTTTGTTCGCGTGGCGCCGCGTAAAGCCAAACCGGTGATCGATATGATTCGCGGGAGGCAGGTGCCGATGGCGTTAGCCATCCTCAAGCACACTCCCCGGCATGCGGCGCGAGTGGTGGAAAAACTCGTCCGTTCCGCTGTGGCAAATGCCGAACTGAAGGAAATGGGCGACAGTGAATCCATGGTGATCTCCAAAGCCTTTGTCGATTGCGGCCCAACGTACAAGCGTGTGCGTGCTCGCTCGATGGGGCGAGCCAATGCGATTCAGAAGCGTACCAGTCATATTACCGTCGTGGTGACGGCGCCGGAAATTCGGGGTAACAAGAAGTAGGTCGATCTTCCTTTATTGAGGCATACAACGCATGGGTCAAAAAACACATCCAATCGGTTATCGCCTGGGCTACAACTATACGTGGAGCTCTCGTTGGTACGCAGGGAAAGATTATGCCAAGCTGCTCCATCAGGACGTCAAGATTCGCAAAATGGTCAAGGCCCGGCTGTATCATGCCGGGGTGGCAAAGGTTGAAATTGAACGGTCCGGAGATCAGACCAGAGTCATCATTCATACGGCTCGGCCCGGTATCATCATTGGCCGTAAGGGAGCCGAAGTCGATAAGTTGAAGGCCGATCTGGAAAAACAGTACGGGGGGCAGGTTTACATTACGGTCAAGGAAATCAAAAAGCCCGAGCTTGATGCCCAGCTTGTCAGTGAAAATGTCGCCACACAGCTTGAGAAGCGGGTTGCGTTTCGTCGAGCTATGAAGCGTAGTGTCCAATCTGCTCTAAGACTTGGCGCTCAGGGTATCAAGATCATGGTGGCGGGGCGGTTGGGCGGTGCGGAAATCGCGCGGACGGAGTGGTATCGAGAAGGGCGTGTGCCGTTGCATACTCTCCGCGCAGAAATAGATTATGGTTTTGCTGAAGCGCACACGACCATGGGGCAGATCGGGGTGAAGACCTGGATTTACAAAGGAGAACTTCTTCCGGTTCAGCCTATGAAAACGGAGTCCTTAGAGCGACGGTTTGGGTGAGGAGATCGAACTGTGTTAGCGCCTAAGAAAGTCAAATTCAGAAAGATGCAAAAAGGCCGGATGACCGGGAAGGCCTATCGTGGTGGACAGATTACGCTGGGAGAGTTCGGTCTTAAGGCATTGGAGCCGGGATGGGTCACCAGCCGACAAATTGAGGCTGCTCGTATTGCGATTACTCGCTATGTGAAGCGAGGTGGCCAGGTGTGGACGCGTATTTTCCCGGATAAACCGATTACGAAAAAGCCGGCCGAGACTCGAATGGGCAAAGGAAAGGGGAACCCTGAATACTGGGTTGCCGTCGTAAAGCCGGGCAGGATTCTCTATGAGATGGACGGAGTGACACCGGAAACCGCTCGAGAGGCGTTTCGGCTGGCGTCTCACAAATTGCCTATTGCAACGAAGTTGGTTGTTCGCGGTGAATTTGGATAAGTTCTTGCCGGTGGAAAGAGGAGCGGGCATATGGCGTTGGACGTCAAAGAATTGAGTGGTATGGCGGTGGATGAACTTGCGGAGAAAGAGAAGCAGCTTGTGCAAGAGCTGTTCAATCTGCGCTTCCAGTTCGGCACCGGGCGTCTCGAAAACCCTATGCAGATTCGGAAAACGAAGCGAGATATTGCGCGGGTGAAGACCGTTCTCCAGCAGGTGAAGGGTCGAACAAAAGGACCTAAAAGGTAAAGGACATTATGTCTGAGGTGGCAAAGCGACGTCATTGGTATGGCGATGTCGTCAGTAACAAAATGCAAAAGACCGTCGTCGTCGTCGTTTCACGGTCAGTCGTTCATCCGGTCTACAAGAAGGTTCTTAGGCGGGTGACGAGATTAAAGGCTCATGATGAAAGTGGGATGTGTAAAGTGGGAGACCGGGTCAAGCTCGTTCAGACCAGACCTCTGAGTAAAGAAAAGAATTGGCGCGTCGTCCAGGTCATGGAAAAAGGACAGCCTGAAAAGTAGCCGAGGTCATTCTCCAGCTCATCAGCTTTCGATGCTCGTAGGAACATATCGATGATTCAGAACTATACGTATATGGATGTGGCCGATAACTCCGGCGCGAAGCAGGCCATGTGTTTTCATGTCTTTGGGGGGACCAGACGGCGCTACGCATCGCTGGGCGATGTCGTGGTGGTGGCTGTTAAGGAGGCTATCCCTCAAGCGAGTGTGAAGAAGGGGGATGTGAGCCGAGCGGTCATCGTCAGAACGACGAAAGAAGTTCGACGCGAGGATGGATCTTACATCAAGTTCGATCGAAACGCGTGCGTCTTGATCAATAAAGAGGGAGAACCGATTGGGACGCGTATCTTCGGTCCCGTTGCTCGCGAACTCCGCTGGAAGAAATTCATGAAGATCATTTCTTTGGCACCTGAAGTCTTGTAGGGGCAGAACGAACGAGGGGCGTTGTGGAAGTACTCCGAAACAGCAGAATTCGAAAAGGGGATACGGTTGTCGTGGTTTCCGGCCGTGAACGAGGCAAGACCGGTAAAGTTTTGTCAGTGGATCGCGGTGCCGGCAAGGTCGTCGTCGAAAAGCTGAATATTGTCAAACGACATACAAAACCGAATCAGAAGGTCAAGCAGGGGGGCATATTAGAGCGGGAAGCGCCACTTCAGATTTCCAATGTGATGTTTCTCTGCCCAGTCACGCAAAAGCCCACTCGGCTCGGGGTTCGCATATCAGAGGATGGGCGACGCGTGCGCTTCAGCAAAAAATCAAACGAGACCGTGGAATAGGTTAGGGAATGGCAAAGGAATCGAAAAACCGACCCAGCAAACCATCTGAACGAAAGTCCTCAAAGAAGGAAAGTCCGGCGCAGCAACTGGACCAGGGGAGCGAGGAGTCCAAGTTTCGGCCGAGACTTCGTGACAGGTATGAGCAACAGGTGATACCGGCACTCATGAAGGAGTTCGGCTACAAGAATGTGATGCAGGTTCCCAAGCTCGAACGCGTGGTCCTGAATGTGGGCATGGGTGAGGCGATTCAGAATGTCAAGCTCTTGGAGAGTGCGGTGACTGAATTGGGGATGATCACGGGGCAAAAGCCGGTGGTCACGAAGGCCAAAAAGGCCATCGCCGGATTCAAGCTCAGGCAAGGGTTGCCCATCGGTGCTAAGGTGACGCTCCGTAGCCGACGGATGTATGAGTTTTTCGATCGATTGGTCTCGTTAGCGCTTCCTCGTATCCGTGACTTCCGCGGTGTCTCTCCAAAGGCATTCGATGGTCGCGGGAATTATACGCTGGGGTTGAAGGAGCAGCTCATCTTCCCGGAAATCAAGTACGACGAAGTTGCATCCATTCACGGTATGGACATTACGGTCGTTACCACGGCCAAGACGAACGACGAAGGGAAAGCTCTTTTAAAGCACCTCGGAATGCCGTTCCGCGTATGAGAATGGCATAAGCCGACGGTCGCGGCCGGATGGAAGGAGTGTTTGTGTCACGATTAGCGCTGAGAAATAAGGCGGCAACGAAACAGAAATTTTCCACTCGCGAATATCATCGCTGCGGTGTCTGTGGTCGGGTGCGGGGGTATCTGCGTCGGTTTCGGATGTGTCGCATCTGCTTTCGGATGATGACGTTACGCGGCGAGATCCCTGGAGTACGGAAATCGAGCTGGTAGGTGGTGTGTTCACGTCTGTGACTGTAAACGGAGGGTAGAAGGATATAGCATGGTTACAGATCCAATCGGCGATCTTCTTGTTCGTTTAAGGAATGGCGCGCAACGCCGTTTTGAGATGGTCACGGTTCCCACCTCAAAGCTGAAGCGCGCGATTTTGGAGATTTTGAGGCGAGAGGGCTATGTTGACGCAATTGAGGACGGGGTGCAGGACGGCCATCCCGTTCTGAACGTCCGTCTGCGATATGTCGGTGAGGGACAGCCTATGATTACGGGGCTTGAGCGCATCAGTAAGCCGGGACGCCGCGTCTATGTCGGCAGTCAGGACATCAAAAAGGTCCGTAATGGGATCGGTTTGTCCATCCTTTCAACATCAAAAGGAATTATGACGGACCAGGAGTCTCGCAAGAGTCACCTCGGGGGTGAAGTCCTCTGCTCGGTATGGTAGGCAGATAAGTTCTCGAGACCTTGACTGAAGGATACAACAGATGTCGCGTATTGGGAAAAAACCGATTGCCATTCCTGGTGGAGTGGACGTCAAAGTTGCTGGATCAACCGTGTCGGTCAAGGGTCCGCTCGGTAAGTTAGATTGGTCGCTCGTGCATGGAGTTGATGTTGCCGTGAACAATGGCCAGGTCATCGTCGGTCGCTCGAGCGACGATCGCAAGTTACGGGCGCTACACGGACTGACCCGTGCGGAATTGAGCAACATGATCCATGGTGTGACGAAGGGGTACGAGCGCTCGCTCGAAATCACCGGAGTGGGGTACAAAACCCAAATCCAAGGTCGGACGTTGAGCTTCAATGTGGGGTATATCAATCCGGTGATCTATCAGGTGCCGACAGGTATCGATGTGAAGGTGGACAAACAAACGCTCATCAACATCAAGGGAGTCGACAAGCGATTAGTCGGCCAGGTCGCAGCTGATCTGCGAGCCATTAAGCCGCCGGATGTCTATAAGCAAAAGGGTGTCCGTTATGCGGGTGAGGTCTTGCGCAAGAAAGAAGGCAAGACTGGGAAGTAGGAATCGATGATGAATGCTGCAGACAAAGTTCGACAGCTTGAGCGCCGCCGTCGGCGGGTGCGGCGAGTCATTTTGGGAACGACTGAACGGCCTCGCTTGAATGTCTTCAGGAGCGCGGTTCATATTTATGCTCAGGTTATCGATGATACTCGAGGAACAACCCTTGCCGCCGCGTCCTCGCTCGATAAAGCGCTCCGTAAATCGCTCAAGTCGACCGGTGGGATTGAGGCGGCCAAGGCGGTGGGGAAATTGATCGCCGACCGCGCCAAAGCCGTGAAAGTCACAGCCGTGGTCTTCGATCGAGGTGGTCGTATGTATCACGGTCGAATCAAGGCGCTCGCCGATGCATCACGTGAAGGGGGTTTGCAATTTTAGGTTGAAAAGGTGAGAAGCGGGCAGGGTGTCATGGATGATCTTCCTCCCGAACTGTAACCGAACTTAGGACTGAGGGGTAAGAGCGTGCGAGTCAATCCCGATGAGTTAAGCCTCAAAGACAAGGTGGTCTTCATTAACCGTGTCGCAAAAGTTGTGAAGGGTGGAAAGCGCTTCAACTTCTGCGCGCTCGTTGTCGTCGGTGACGGTCACGGGTGGGTTGGGATTGGTAAGGGAAAGGCTGCTGAAGTCCCGGTCGCCATCTCTAAGGCTGTCGAACAGGCCAAGAAACACCTCGTTCATGTCCCTCTGAAGGGCGGAACCATCCCGCATGAAGTCCATGGATTGTTCGGGGGAGAGCACGTGTTACTGAAACCAGCTGTCGATGGAACAGGCATTATTGCCGGAGGGGCGGTTCGCGCCGTCGTGGAATTAGTCGGCGCGCACAATGTGATCGCGAAAACCCTAGGGCGTGGCAATCCCTTCAATGCGGTTCGCGCGACACTCGACGGGCTGACCCAATTGAGAAATTTGGAAGATGTTCTTCGCTACCGTCGGCAGGGGGTCGCCGAAGGACAAGAAAGGGTGACGGCTTGATGGGGGCAACAAAGGCATCAGGTAGTTCAGAGCCTGGGGTTCAGAGTGTGCGAGTGACCCTGAGGCGCAGTCCCATTGGAACGCCTGAGCGCCATCGGCTCGTGCTTCGTGGCCTGGGGCTTCGACGCTTGCGTCAGACCGTTGTGCGTCCAGATACCCCTCAGGTACGAGGAATGATTCATAAAGTCGGTTATCTGCTTGAGGTTGGAAAGCCATGAATCTTCATGATTTGACTCCGGCGCGCGGGGCAAAGAAGCGACGGAAACGTATTGGGCGTGGGCCTGGATCCGGTCACGGGAAGACTGCGACCAAAGGGCATAAAGGGTTACTAGCTCGATCCGGTGGGGGGAAGCGTCCTGGCTTTGAGGGTGGGCAGATGCCGTTGATCCGCCGCCTTCCGAAGTACGGCTTTACGAATCCTTCCCGAGTGGAATATGCCATCGTGAACCTCAAGAGTTTCGAAGGGTGGGCTGGGAGCGAGACAGTCACTCCGCAAGCCATGGTCGATGCTGGATTAGTGAAACGAAAAAAACTGCCGATCAAGGTTCTTGGCAACGGTGAGCTGAAAAAGCCACTCGTTGTGCAGGCCCACAAGTTCAGTAAATCTGCTGAAGCGAAGATCCAAGCGGCCGGAGGGCGAGTCGAGGTCATCGGCGGTGCTTGAGCGGCTTCTCACCAGTTTTCAGAATATCTTCAAGATTCCCGAGTTGCGCACTCGTGTCCTGTTCACGCTCGGAATGTTGGTCGTGTATCGGGTGGGGTCGCATATTCCGACTCCCGGTATCAACGGTGAGGCGCTCTCCGAGTTCTTGCAGAAACAGGGCGGATCTTTACTGGGGTTCCTTGATATTTTCTCAGGCGGATCATTGTCCCGCCTGACAATCTTTGCGCTGGGCATCATGCCCTATATCAGCGCATCGATCATTCTCCAATTGTTGACGGTCGTTATCCCGCATTTGACCAAGTTGGCCAAAGAGGGTGAACGTGGCCGCAAGAAGATCATTCAGTACACGCGGTTTGGGACGATCGGGATCGCCTTGATTCAAGGGTTCGGTATCGCGATTGGGTTGGAACAAATGAATCAGGGAGCGTTCGTACTCAATGCCGGTTGGGGATTCCGTCTCATGACGGTGATCACGCTGACAGCTGGCACCGGCTTCTTGATGTGGCTTGGGGAGCAGATCACTGAACGAGGGATCGGTAACGGAATCTCCTTGATCATTTTTGCCGGTATCGTCGCACGGTTGCCGGCAGCCGTCGCCCAGACCTACAATTTGTATGAGATCGGCCAGCTCAACGCGTTCTTGCTGATTGCCTTGGCTCTCTTGATGGTGTGTGTGGTCGCGGCGATCGTATTTTTGGAAAGCGGGCGCCGAAAGATTCCGGTGCAATATGCGAAGCGGGTGATTGGACGTCGGGTCTATGGGGGACAGAGCACGCACATTCCGTTAAAGATTAACACGGCAGGCGTCATCCCTCCCATATTTGCCTCGTCGATCATTGCGTTTCCTGCAACCATTGCGGGATTCTTTGAGACACCATGGGTGAAATCGATCGGAGCCCAGCTGGCCCCCGGATCGGTGCTCTATACATTGATGTATGTCGGCTTAATCGTCTTTTTCTGTTTCTTTTACACCGCGGTCGTCCTGAACCCTGTGGACATGGCTGATAACATGAAAAAGTACGGAGGGTTTATCCCTGGGATCCGACCTGGGCAACGAACTTCCGACTATATCTATAATGTGCTGACGAAGATCACGTTTGCCGGTGCCATCTATCTCGCCGTCGTCTGTGTCATTCCGGAATTCCTGATTTATAAACTCAACGTCCCATTTTATTTTGGGGGAACGTCCCTTTTGATCGTGATTGGGGTGGGACTCGACACGGCCCAGCAAATTGAATCCCATATGTTGATGCGTAACTACGAGGGATTTTTGGGCAAAGGAATGGCGCCGCTGCGTGGGAGAAGCGGATAGGGGTATGCGGCTTGTATTTCTAGGTGCTCCGGGTGTCGGAAAAGGGACGCAGGCCGATAAGGTCGCGGCTCAGTATCGCATCCGTAAGATTTCAACGGGTGATTTGCTACGGGAGGCGGTTCGTAATCAGACCCGACTTGGGCTGGAAGCCAAAGGGCATATGGACCAGGGAAAGCTGGTTCCTGATTCCGTGGTCATTGGGTTGGTGCGGGAGAAACTAGCTGACCCATCTCACGCCGATGGATTTATTCTTGATGGGTTTCCACGGACGGTTCCTCAAGCGGAAGCGCTGGCAAAGGTGCTGGAGGAGCGAGGCATTCACCTGGATCAAGTGATTAATTTCCAGGTTCCTCGAGAAGCAATCGTCAAGCGTCTGAGTGGGCGACGGAGCTGTCCTAAATGCCAGACGACCTATCACGTAGATTTTGCGCCGCCTAGGGACGGAAGCTCGTGTGATCGGTGCGGAGAAATATTGGTTCAGCGAAGTGATGATCAGCGGGAAGCGATTGAGATGCGTCTCCGTGTGTATGAAGAGCAGACAGCACCATTAATCGCTTTTTATGAACAGAAGCACGTGTTGTCGCATCTCAATGGTGCCGAGGCGGTGGAAGCCGTCTACCAAAACCTCGTACGAACGCTGGCGGCATACCAGGCGGCATGATCATTCTGAAAACGCCCGCCGAGATTGAAGTGATGGCGGCGGCGTCACGGGTGGTAGCTGAGGCGCTGGAGATCGTAAAGAAGGCGGTTCATCCCGGTATCAGCACCGAAGAACTGGATTGGATTGCTGAAGAGGAAATACGGGCCAGAGGGGCGGTTCCAGCGTTCAAGGGCTATCGGAACTATCCCAAGACCCTCTGTGCCTCCGTGAACGAACAGGTGGTTCACGGTATCCCTTCGAAGCGAAAGCTTAAGGATGGAGATATTATCGGGCTGGACCTCGGTGCTATTGTCGGTGGATTCTATGGAGATTCTGCCGTGACGGTTGCGGTTGGGCGAATCCCTGAGGCGACAGAGAAGCTAGTTCGGGTGACAAAAGAGGCGCTCTATCTGGGGATCAAACAGGCAGTCGTCGGCAATCGGTTGACGGACATCTCGCATGCCGTGCAGCGTCATGTTGAATCGGCCGGGTTCTCGGTCGTGACAGAGTTTGTCGGTCACGGGATCGGTCGGCAGTTGCATGAAGAACCCCAAGTTCCCAACTATGGGAAACCTGGACAGGGGCCTCGATTGCAGCCAGGGATGGTATTGGCGATTGAGCCGATGGTGAACATGGGCCGGAGTGCTGTTCGTGTTCTCGAGGATCGATGGACGGCTGTCACGGTGGATGGCAGTCTGTCTGCCCACTTCGAGCATACGATTGCCATACAACCGGCCGGACCTCCCCAGGTCTTGAGTCAGATAGAGAAACTCTAGGTTTTCAGGAAGAACACAGAACGACGTGGCAAAAGAAGACATTATTGAAGTTCAGGGCTCGGTCGCGGAGACGCTTCCCAACGCCATGTTTCGTGTGAAACTCGAAAACGGCCATATCATATTGGCTCATATCTCGGGGAAAATGCGGATGCATTTCATTCGCATTCTTCCTGGCGATAAGGTCACGGTGGAGATGTCGCCGTACGATTTGACCAGAGGCCGTATTACCTATCGCTTTAAGTAACGGGAGCCGTGAATTCATATGAAGGTCAAATCATCAGTGAAGCCCATTTGCGCGAAGTGCAAAGTCGTACGCCGTCGGGGAGTCGTTCGGATTCTCTGCAACAACCCTCGTCATAAGCAACGACAGGGATAAATGAAAGCCCCGAACGACAGGTGCTGAATCTCGAGCGTGTATGTATGATGGACGCAACGAATGAGGAAGCAGGCTCTTAGCTAGTGCCCAAGCACGTATATCTGGAGGAAGCATGGCACGTATTGCTGGCGTCGATTTACCGCGGAACAAACGAACCGATATCGGGTTGACGTACATCTACGGGATCGGACGAGTGTCCGCCCAACACATTCTCGACGAAGCCGGTATCGATGGGGCGGTCCGTGTCAAGGATCTCAGCGAGGACAAGATCGTCAAGTTACGTGAAATCATCGAGCGCGACCATCGGGTCGAAGGAGATCTTCGCAAAGAAGTGTCGCTCAATATCAAGCGGTTGATCGACACTGGATCGTACCGAGGGCTACGCCATCGCAAAGGATTGCCTGTCCGCGGTCAGCGGACCAAGACGAATGCCAGGACACGAAAGGGACGACGTGCGGGCGTCAGTAGTAAGCCGAGGTCGACGGTTACCAAAACGGCGCCAAGCGCCTAGTCTGCTGAAACAGCCGGAGGAGTTGTATGAGCGTGAAAAAAGGCAAGAAGAAAGAGCGTCGGATCGTTCAGAGCGGAGTGGCGCATGTTCAAGCGTCGTTCAACAATACGATCGTGACGATCACCGACATGAGCGGCAATACGGTGGTATGGGCAAGCGCGGGCAATCAAGGGTTCAAGGGATCGCGAAAGAGCACCCCGTTTGCTGCGCAACGCGCCGGGGAGGCAGCAGCGCGAAAAGCCATGGAAAGTGGGATGCGGCAGGTCGATGTGTATGTCAATGGTCCGGGTTCCGGTCGAGAATCGGCTATTCGCTCACTGCAGGGGGCTGGCTTGCGGATCAACTTGATTCGTGACGTGACACCGATTCCGCACAATGGGTGCCGGCCACCCAAGCGTCGGCGAGTCTAACCCCAAGAAGGAGTGAGTCCTCTGGGTCAGAGGGTCCAGATGACCGGTTTTCCAAGCAATTAGTAGCCATTTGGCGAGGAGGCAGCAGTGGCAAGGTATCGTGGTCCAGTCTGTCGGTTGTGTCGGAGAGAAGGTGAGAAGCTCTTTCTCAAGGGCACTCGCTGTATGACGGAGAAGTGTGCCATCGAACGCCGGAGCTATCCTCCTGGGCAACATGGGCAGGGGCGTCAGCGTACCTCAGACTATAGCCTTCAGTTGCGCGAGAAGCAGAAGCTGCGCCGAATCTATGGGCTTCAGGAGTGTCAATTCCGCGGTGTGTTTGAACGTGCCGAGCGACAGACCGGGGTCACCGGCGATGCCTTATTGCGATTGCTCGAATGCCGATTGGACAATGTCGCGTACCGATTGGGGTTTGGGGCTTCTCGGAAACAAGCTCGTCAGATGGTCAGTCATGGCCATTTCACAGTGAATGGCAAGAAGATTACGGTGGCCGGTGCCTTGGTGAAACCAGGCGATGTGATTGAGATTCGTGAGCGGAGTCGAGATTTGGCGGCCATCCAAGCCGCGTTGGAATCCGTCGATAGTCGGGGGATTCCCGATTGGCTTGAACTGGATAAAGGCGCGTTCAAGGGAATTGTGCGGGCCCTGCCGGTTAAGGAGCAGATCGCGTTGCCGGTAAACGAACAGATGGTGGTGGAATTGTACTCACGATAGGTTGCCGGTCTGAATTTCGTTCCGTTGGTTCAGGTCATCTGTCAATGTGTTCCTCACTCGATGGTATGGAGGGTGGGTCATGATCAAAGCGATGAAAGACTTTCAGATCCCAATGCGGGTGGAAGTCGACAAGGATGCGCATTCCCCCACATTTGGGCGGTTCACGACGGAAGCGTTTGAACGGGGGTTTGGCACCACGATCGGTAACGCCCTCCGTCGCATTTTGTTGTCGTCGCTTACGGGGGCTGCGGTTACGACGGTGAAGATCGAAGGAGTTGTGCACGAGTTTTCGACGATTTCGGGTGTGACGGAAGATGTTACGGCGATCATTCTGAATATCAAGAGTTTGCGGTTAGCGCTTCACACCGACAAGCCGAAGACCATCCGGTTGAAAAAGAAGGGCCCCGGAGAGGCGAAAGGCTCCGATATTCTTCACGACGCTGACGTGGCGATTCTGACGCCTGATTTGCATATCGCGACGCTCGACAAAGATGCGACGCTTGATATCGAAATGACCGTCAAGCATGGGCGAGGGTATGTGCCGGCCGAGCGCAATAAGGAAGAAGGATTGCCGATCGGGGTGATCGCCATCGATTCCATCTTCTCTCCGATCAAGCGAGTGAATTTCCATGTCGAAAATGCGCGCGTCGGGCGGATGACGGACTATGACAAGCTGACGATGGAGATCTGGACGGACGGCACCATCAGTCCCCGGGATGCCCTTTCTACCGGAGCGGGCATTCTGCGCGAACATTTGGATATCTTTATCAATCCGGAGGAGCGCAGCGAAGGAAAAAGCGAAGCGGGGTATGAGGAGTCTCAGCGGGAAGTGAATAAGAATCTCTCCCGTAGCGTGAACGAGTTGGAGCTGTCGGTTCGCGCGGCCAATTGCCTGAAAAACGCGAATATCAAGACGATCGCGGATCTTGTGCAAAAATCGGAAGGGGAGATGCTTCGGACGAAAAACTTCGGGAAGAAGTCCCTCAACGAGATTAAGGAAATTCTTACTGAGATGGGACTTTCGTTGGGGACTAAAATCGAGGCTGCATCTTCTCCACACAATGGAAGTCCGAAACCCGAGTAATGCTTTCTAGCCAAGGGGAATACCGTGCGACATAGGAAAAAAGGACGACAACTTGGGCGGCAGACCAAGCACCGAGGGGCGTTGTTCAGAAACTTGGTGACCTCGTTGTTGGATCAAGAGCGAATCGAGACCACGGGAGCGAAGGCCAAAGAGATCCGGGGGTTTACGGATCGCATGATCACGCTTGGCAAGGAAGGGACGCTTCCTGCTCGACGGCGGGCATTGGGGTTTCTTCGCAGCAAGGCCGTCGTGTCCAAACTGTTCACCGATGTTGCCGTAAGGTTCAAGGATCGTTCGGGCGGATACACGAGAATTGTGAAAACTCGTCGCCGTATTGGAGATGCCGCTGAGATGGTCGCGATTGAGTTAGTGTCCCGCCCGGAAATAACGACCAAGAAGAAGTCGGCTGCCCGTACTGCACAGCCTGCGTCAGGCGAGACCGGAACGTCGGCGTAAGTTTCAAACAACCACACTCAGTTCGAACCTGAAGACTCCCGCGTGAAAACACGCGGGAGTCTTTTTGTTTCCAGTTCTCTGGAGGACGTTTACTTGACAAGCCGTGCATGCTACGATCGTGCCAGCTATCACCGTGGATCTATGTTGGGAGAATTCCTCACGCATGTGGGAACTTGTAGCGAGACGAACCCTCCTCGCGTTGAGCGTGCTCTTGGCCACGTTTCTCGGCTTTCTTCTCTTCAGAAATGCTGACTCAGTGTCTACTGGCCAGGCAGTACCTTCCGGATCGATTGAACAAGCCGATGCCAAACTCTTGGAGTTCACCTTTACGCAGTCAAAAGGCGAGATCGTCCAATGGCAGGTGCAGGCCAAGCAGGCTCGGCTATTTGAGCAAGAAAAGCGGGCAGTGCTCCGCGAGGTTGCCCTCATCTTCTATGGCGGGGAAGGTGACGAAGTGACCGTGCATGGCGATGAAGGGACACTCGATACCGCAACGAAGGATTTTGCTTTGGCCAATCGTGATACGCCCATTGTTGTGGAAACCAAGAGCGGGTATACCATTTATACCAACCATTTGGTATGGACGGACGAAGCCAAAGAAATTCGGACGGGAGATCCGGTGCGGATCGTGGGGCATGGGTTGGTGGTAACGGGACAAGGGTTGCTCGGGCGAATGGAGTCTGAAGAATTCGAGGTTTTACAAGATGTCCATGTGGATCTGGTACCTGCTTCTTAATGTCATCTTCGTCGGATCCACGTTGGCAGCTCCTTCAATGGAATCTGGAAACCTGAAGAGGAGTGTGGAAGCATCCGACGTGCCGACTACGATTACTTCCAAGAAAATGACGGTTCGAAACCAAGACAGCCAGGCAGTTTTTGAAGGAATGGTCGTACTGACTCGCGGCCCACTCGTTGTCCACTCAGATAAGATGGTTGTCCTGTTCAATTCGCGAAACCGTGAGGCCATGCAGTCGCCCCGTGGAGGAACGGATCAGGGGGAGTCCGTTCACAACTCTCTGCCCAAAGAGAGTAGTGCCGTATCCACGGTGTCGAATCGTTCTGTGAGCCGGATCGAGGCGACGGCAGACGCCCATCACGTCAAGATCAAGTATGAGAATGGCAATGCCACGTGTCAAAAAGCCGTGTATTTCGTTGACGGCGAGAAGATTGTGCTGACGGGTGATCCTGTGGCATGGGAAAAAGGGACTCGTGTCAGCGGCAAACAGATTACGATCTATTTGACGGAAGAGCGGAGTGTGGTAGAGGGAGGCTCTCATGTACGCATCGAAGGCGAGGGTCCGAACCAACCATGACTCAGAGTGTTCACGCTGAGCCTGGCGCGCTCGTCGACTCGACCTCTGCACGGCAGGGGGAATGTTTGCGAGCCACGGGATTGGTGAAAAGTTTTCGTAGCCGTAAAGTCGTCAAGGGTGTCGCGATCGAAGTGTACGCGGGTGAGGTGGTAGGGCTTCTCGGTCCGAATGGGGCTGGGAAAACTACCATCTTCGACATGATGGTTGGTTTGTGTCAGCCCGATGAAGGAGAAATAACCTTCAAAGGGGAATCCGTCACCAACCTGCCGATGTATAAACGAGCGCGCCGGGGAATCGGGTATTTGCCACAGGAGTCATCCGTCTTTCGACGGCTTTCGGTGGAGCACAATGTCTTGGCGATTCTCGAAATGCTGGGGTATGCTCGTCACGAACGAAGCCAACGAGTGGATGCGTTGCTCAAGGAATTGGATCTCATCCATATTCGAAAGAGTATGGCCTATGCGCTTTCGGGGGGGGAGCGACGGCGTTTGGAAATTACGCGTGCATTGGCGACCACGCCGTCCTTTATGCTATTGGATGAGCCATTTGCAGGGATTGACCCCATAGCGGTAGCCGATATTCAACAGATCATCACACGATTGAAAGAGAAGGGGATCGGTATATTGATCACCGATCACAATGTGCAGGAAACGCTGTCGATCGTGGACCGGGCGTATATCATTAACGAAGGATTGATCCTGGAATCGGGGCCTCCCGAAGTGATCGTGCAGAGTGAGACTGCCCGAGCGGTCTATCTTGGGGAACAGTTTAAGTTATAGAGGAATGAATCGTCCGCGATGAAACTGCGTCTTGATCTAAAGCTCAGTCAAAAGTTAATCATGACGCCGCAACTGCAGCAGGCCATCAAGTTGTTGCAGCTGTCTCGCCTCGAATTGCAACAGAGCCTCACGCAACACCTTATGGAGAACCCTTTATTGGACGAGGTTCAAGCCGATGTAGAGGAAGGTGATCAGCTGGTCAATGAGGAAAAGGCTGAAGAAACCTCTACCTCGACGGGGCAGGAGCAGTCGGCTGCGGCTGAAACGCCGGAAGAGCGAGGGTCGCCGGAGGAATTTTCCGCTTCCGGGTGGGAAGAATACTTTGGCAGGGATCGGAGGAACGGCGAGTCCGAATATTCTTCAGCGCAAGACGACTTTCCCTCATACGAACAAACCGTGGCAAAGGCGACCTCTCTAGAAGAACATCTTCTCTGGCAATTGTCCCTGTCTACACTTCCTGAGCGAGACAAGGAGCTGGGTCGCTTGATCATCGGCAATCTCGATGACGACGGGTATCTTCGCATTTCGTTGGCTGAAGTGATTGTGGGAACCAGTTTCACTGAAGCCGAAGCAGAGTCCGTGCTCAAGGACATTCAGACTTTCGATCCGACCGGCGTCGCTGCGAGGGATCTTCCGGAATGCTTGCTGCTACAGCTGGGGCATTTAGGTCGAAACCCCTTCGGCTCGCTCGGATCACCTCCCGGAGCGCTGAAAGGATCCATTATTGAGAGCATCGTCCTGCATCATTTGAAGGACTTAGAAAAGAAGCAATATGCCAAGATTGCCAAGGCCTTGAACGTCACGGTTGAAGAAGTGTTTCAAGCCACTAAGATCATCGGAGAGCTCGAGCCAAAACCAGGGCGGCCGTTCACCAATACACAGAACTATGTCATCGTCCCCGATGTGTTTGTGGTTAAAAATGAAGGGGAGTGGGTTGTGCTGTTAAACGATGATGGACTGCCACGCATGAGGATCAGCCCATATTACAAGCAGCTCATTTCCTCGGGACAGGGCGGAACTCCGGAGACCAAAGCCTACATGGATGAAAAGTTGCGAGCTGCCCAGTGGGTTATCCGAAGCATTGAGCAGCGCAATAGGACGATCGTCAAAGTCGTTTCCAGTATCGTCAAGTTTCAGGAGCAATTTTTTGACCATGGCGTACAATATCTCAAGCCATTGGTTCTCAAGCAGGTGGCCGAAGATATCGGGATGCACGAATCGACGATCAGCCGTGTGACGGCTAACAAATATATGTATTGCCCGCAAGGTATGTTGGAGCTCAAGTTCTTCTTCAATGCCGGGCTCCAACGAGCCGATGAGCCTTCGGGGATGCATTCTTCCGTTTCCGTCAGAGACATGATTAAGACAATGGTGGCTGAAGAGGATGCCAAGCGTCCGTTGAAAGACGAAGAGATCGCCGCCAGACTTCGCCATCTAGGCGTGCTCATTGCGAGGAGGACGGTGGCTAAATATCGGGCTGAATTGAACATTCCCTCCGCCAGCCAGCGCAAACGGTTTTTTTGATCGCTGCTGCTTCGCATCCAACGTGATCCAAATTGGAGGTGAGCATGAAGTTGAGAATTACAGGCCGCCACATGGACATCACGCCGGCGCTCAGAAGCTATGTGGAAACTCGATTCGGTCGATTGGATCGCTATGGGTTAAAGGTGGGATCACTCCAAGTTGTACTGGGAGTTGAAAAGCTTCAGCATAAGGGAGAGGTGATCGGTGCGGTCAGCGGCAAGCGAGTGCAAGCCAAGATATCGACTCCGGAGATGTATGCCACCATCGATGCGCTCGTCGACCGTGTGGATGCGCAGTTCCGAAAGTGGAAGGAGCGCCTCGTCAGTCATAAGCCAGCCAAGCCGAAGAGGGCGTGACCTGTTTCTCCAAATGACACCCGCGATGAAAAATACGTGCGGTGCTCCTGACGGACTCCGTTACGGGAGAGGAAGGAGGAACGCGATGCATCGTGTTTGCCACGGTAGTTCTCATGTGTGGTGGATTCGGTCGTGAAAGCCTGATCCGGATATCTTCGGTAGCGGTCGAGGCAATCCTGGACCTATGGCTCGGCTCAATTTAGTCATCATCAGCGGGTTGTCGGGATCTGGAAAATCCTATGCCCTCAAAGCATTTGAGGATGCCGGGTATTTCTGTATCGACAATCTTCCTCCCGCTCTGCTTCCAACCTTTGTCGATCTTTGTCATCAGCAGCATGGCGAAATTGCAAATGTCGCTCTTGGTATCGATATACGGGAACGTGTGTTTTTTTCGGATTTTGTCGGAATCCTGGAACGAGTCAAAGCGCTTGGCCATGCCATTCAATTGCTCTTCTTCGAGGCTCGTGAGGAGGTATTGATCAGACGTTTCTCCGAATCCCGGCGGCCCCATCCCCTCTTGCCAAATCTTCCAGTCCTGGATGGTATTCGATATGAAAAAGAGCGCATGGCCGAACTTCGACGGCGGGCTGATCGTATCATCGATACCTCCGATCTGACGGTGCATGAGCTCGGTGAACTGCTTGCCAGGGAGTTCCAGAGGGAATCATCCGACAGGCGGCTCATCATCTCACTCCTGAGTTTTGGGTACAAATTCGGTGTGCCATACGACATTGATCTGTTATTCGATGTGCGCTTTCTGAAAAACCCATTTTTTGTGCCCGATCTCAAGCCACTTTCCGGAGATGATCCACGGATCCGTCACTTTGTGCTGACGGATCCGGATGCCACTGCCTTCCTAGAACATGTCGAACAGTTACTGAAGTTCCTTCTGCCGCTATTTCAGCGAGAGCGGCGTAGTTATCTCACGATCGCAATCGGGTGCACCGGTGGACGGCATCGCTCCGTGGCGATTGCCAGGAGTCTCAGCGAACACCTCGCCTCCTTGGGGTATGAGGTGGGGCTCAAGCACCGAGATATTGATAAAACATAGGTTGTTGCCGGGTTGGCAGCAATCGTGTTCCTTCCGTGATCGCCCTCCAAAAGCCGTTTCCTTGACAGGTAGAGCATATTGACTATACTTACCTTTGTGATCAACAAAAGCCGATGAATGGGTGTAAATACGGAAGTGAAACGACTTACGCAGTACTCAAAACAGACAGGCTTCAAAGCATATGAGATATGCGACTTATTCGATATTTCGAAGGCCACGCTCTTTCGCTGGGAACGAGAGGGAGTTATCACTCAGCCGGCTCGTGATTGGAGAAATTGGCGGCTGTATACGCGAAAGAATGTGGATGAAATTGAGAAAGTTATTCGTGCCAGGAAAACCGTCGTGTAGAGTGACAGGTAACGCATGCTGACTTCGTTTAAAAAGCTCGTAGAAACCGACATCATTGCGATGCTGACTCCTCGCCGGCAATTGGTGGGGCTTGATATCGGATCGAGTGCGATCAAGGTTGCCCAGCTTAAAGAAAGTAAGGGACGGTACTTTCTTCAAAAGTTCGGCGTGAAGCCGCTTGAGCCGGAGGTGATAGTCGACGGGACCGTTATGGACGAAGGTCGTGTGGTCTCGGCTATTCAGGAATTATTCGATGAAGCCAACGTCAAGAACAAGCATGTCGCGATCTCGATCTCAGGGCATGCCGTCATTGTGAAGAAGATCAGCTTGCCGCCGATGCCGGATGACGAGTTGGAAGGACAGGTAAAATTGGCGGCTGAACAGTATATCCCCTTCGACATCAACGAGGTGAACATCGACTTTCATGTTCTGCCATCGGATGCGTCTGGTGACGGACAAGGGGATATGGCGGTGATTCTTGTTGCTGCAAAGAAGGACAAAATCAATGAACTGACCGAACTGGTCAAGTCCGCCGGACTGATTCCAATGGTCATGGATGTCGATGCCTTCGCAATTGAAAATATGCACGCGATTAATTATCCGATGGCACAGGAAGAAACGACGGCTCTGGTGAATCTTGGCGCGAGCGTGATGAATGTGAATATCATCCGCGCGGGGTCTTCCTTGTTTACTCGAGATATCGCATTGGGAGGGAACCGGTACACCGAGGCTATACAGCGGGAGATCGGACTGTCGTTTGAAGAAGCCGAAGAGAGTAAGAAAAAAGACCGAGGGAGTGATGCGGGCGGGCCGTCGCTCAACAATGTCATAGACAGTGTGAATGCAGAGGTCGCGTCGGAGATCGCCCGGACGGTGGATTATTTCAAGACATCGACCGCCGACTCAGAGCTCAATCGTGTTCTGGTCTGTGGCGGCGTAGCGAGGGCCAAGGGATTGATTCAGCAGCTCGGTGATCGCATGCAACTTCCGGTGGAATTGGCTGATCCATTCGGCGAGATTGATGTTTCGGGGTGTGGCGTCGACCCTGACCTACTGGCTGAGCTGGCTCCATCTGCAGCCGTCGGCATCGGTCTGGCTTTGAGAGCGGTGGGTGACAGATGATTCGCATTAACCTCCTTCCCGGCGGGCCCAAGGGAAGATCAGCAAAGCCCCAATACGACGTCCGTGCGCAGGTGCTGCTCGGTGTCGGGGTGATCCTGGTCACGCTAGCCGGCTGTTGGTGGTATTCAGCGTCCTTGGATAGCGAACTGGAAGCTCGGCAAGAGGACAAACGGGACAAGGAAAAGCAAGTTGCTCAGCTGAAAGAGCAGGTCAAGCAAGTCCACGATTTCGAGCAAAGGAAAAAGCTGCTTGAAGACAAGAACCGGATCATAGATCAGCTTGAGCAATCAAGAATGGGACCGGTGAAAGTTCTCGATCATGTGAGTCAGAGCGTAGAGCCGCTCAAAGTATGGCTCACAAAGTTAGGCGTGTCTTCCGATGCGGTCGAATTAGAGGGGAAAGCGTTGACAAACGATGATGTGGTCGAATTCGTCAACAATTTGCGCCGCACGGATTACTTTACCGGTATCAACCTTCAGGAAAGTAAAGCTGCGGTCGAGAACAAGATCAATCTGTACCAGTTTCGGTTGGCCTTTCGTCTGAAAGGGTAGGAATGGCGTTACCCCAACTCAATCTCGATGCGCTTCGCAATGTGCCGGCTGCGCAAAAGGCTGCCCTCTTGTTCCTCCTGGTCGGCGGCATGGTTGCCGGTTTCTATTTCTATATCGTAGAGCCGAAGTCCGCAGCCATTGTGGCCATCGAAGCTGAAAACTCCGGGTTGGAGAGTGAAATTCAAACCCTCACGATCAAGGTGAAACATCTCGATGAATTAGTCGCAGCCAATAAACAGCTTGAAATCGAATTGGCCAAAAAGAAAGAGCGCCTCCCGCCGGAGGAAGAAGCGATCATGCTGTTGAAGCAAGTGTCCGACTTAGGGGTGCGTTTGGGGCTCGATATCAAACTGTGGAAACCCGGCGCTCAGACTGAAGATCCGTCAAAGCTCTTTGTCAAAATGCCGGTTAATGTCGAAGTGTCGGGTGTCTATCATACGGCCGCGCTGTTTTTCGACCGTATCAATCGACTACCTCGGATTGTTACGGTATCGGGCCTGAGGATGGGCTCTCCGAAAATCGAACAAGGGCGGATTGTGTCGCAAACAACGTTTGACCTGATCGCATATGCTGCGCCGCAAGAAAAGCCCGTTTCCGGAGCATCGGCAAACGCTCCCAAAGTGGCCCAAGCCGGCAAATAGGGGATCGCGAAACCATGCGTCAATTGGATCTCAGCGAGAAGAAGGCTTGGAGATATTCCGTGGCAGTCGGTGTCGGCACAGCCTTCTCGTGGAGCATCCTTTTCGGGAGTCTGGCAGCTCAAGCTGAGCCATCTGCCATTCCTGGACAAGTCGCCCCGATGAGGCACAACACCATCAAAATGTCTCCCGATCCGGAAGTCCCACGGACCACTCCGCCGGCTATGGAAGCCCCATCGATGGGCGTCAATGCTCAGGCGCCTTCCCAGTTGCCATTAACGGATGGTGTGGCTGGGTCTGGGTATGACCCTTCGGGTCGGCGAGATCCATTCGCCCCCATCATCCAGGAGCTTCAGCCTGGAAAAACCGATTCCTCTCTTCCGCCATTACAGCGGGTGACGCTGACGGAGCTCAACCTTATTGCCGTTGTATGGGGAGCCTACGGCTATACGGCTATGGTGCAGACTCCTGAGGGGCATGGGTATACCGTTCGGCGAGGGACGAGGATCGGGCAGAACAACGGAGTGGTCAGCGCCATTACCGAGCGTGGCATCATTGTCCAAGAGCGGTTCACGGATGTGTATGGCACTAAGCAGGAGCGCGAATATGTCAAGCTCCTTCATCCCAAAGAGGGATCAGAATGAAACCACTATTTTGTCGCACAGATAGCTTCCTGACAGCTGGATGTTTCATCGGAGCCTTGTGGCTGTCGCTCGCCGCTCTGATTATCTGTACAGATACGGCTGTTGGTGCCGAAGAGAGCGGCGTGATGAAGCGGAGTGATGTGGCGCGGGCAGAAAAGCCTACTCTGCGATTGCTTGCACAAGCCGTGACCGCAATTGATGTGCACCATGAAGCTGACTCGGTGACGGTTGTTATCGCCGGTGACGGTCAGTTATTCCCCGAGGCCAACTTTTTGGATGAGTCTCGGTTGATCATTGATATTCCAGCCGTATCGTCCACCCTCAGACGATCCGTGGTGCGCGCCGACCATTACCTGCTGAAGAAGATCAGAGTAGGGCATCATGCCGATAAGGTCCGGTTGGTGTTCGACGTACCGGAACGGCCGGTCTTTTCTCTCTCGCGCGAAGACAATAACGTCCTGGTGACCCTGAAACCGAGCGAACGGAAAGTACCTTTGGTGGTTGCTGCGAAATTGGAGAGGGAGGAAAGCGTTTCAATCGTTCCTCGAGCCCGCAAAGCTCTGTTTGAATCTGGAGACCATGTGGTCAGAAGGGCGGCGAGAATTGTCAGCCCGGCACAGCCTCAGTTCAAAGTGCAGCGGGTGCAGATGGCGGGGGAAAGCGCTCCTGCCGAGAAGGACGACCGATCCGATGACCTTGTGGTAGGACAAACGCGATTCGTAGGTCGGCGCATCTCGCTCGATTTTCAGCAAGCTGACATTACCAACATTCTCCGATTGATTGCGGAAGTCAGCGGCTTCAACATCGTCGTGGGAGAAGGCGTCAAGTCGAAAGTCACGATGAAGATGGTGAGTGTGCCATGGGACCAAGCGTTGGACATGCTCTTGAAGATGAACGGGCTTGGCATGATTCGTCAAGGGAGCATTGTGTGGGTAGATTCGCTGGCGAATCTTGCGAAGCAGCAGGATGAAGAAGCACGGGCGAAGGATGCCAAGACCAAGGCCGAGGAACTCGTCGACCGCGTCTTTTATATCAGGAATCTTCAGGCGCAGGAACTCATGCAGTCGCTCCGGCAGAACCTAAGCCCGCGCGGCCTCATGCAGTTTAATGCAGGAAGTAACGCATTGGTCGTGCGGGACACGGAATCCAAGTTGACTATCCTTAAGCAGCTTGTGGAAGGGCTGGATCTGGAAGTTCCTCAGGTTCAGATTGAAGCGCGCATCGTTCAAGCTGACACCGTGTATGCGAGAGGACTCGGCATTCAGTGGGGCTTCCAAGCAGGTAATCGCACACCCACCGATTTCTTTGCCCTCTCGAGCCTTACCGGTCCATTCGGGCAGATTGCCGGAACGGGAAGCAATACGATCGATCGGTCCTTTCTGGTCAACTTGCCGGCCCAGGTCGGTGGGTTACCAGCCGTCCCCTCGATTGGCTGGACCTTTGGAAAGCTTGGTGGCGATTTCGCCTTGGATATGCGGCTCTCAGCCGGAGAGTTGCTTGGTTTGACCAAGGTGATCGCAGCACCGAAGATCACCACACTGGACAAGCGGGAAGCGAAAATCTCACAGGGCGAATCGATTCCGTTTCAAACAACATCCTTGCAAGGCACACAAACGACATTTGTCGATGCGAACTTGGAGTTGAACGTCACGCCGCAGATCACCTCGCGCGACCCGAGGGAAGAGGCGAAACGAATCCTGATGCGCGTACGGGCAACTCGTAATGCCGTCGGCGCACGGAGCAACCCGGCCGGGCCGAGTATTGATCGACGAGAAGCCACCACTCAGGTGATTGTCAGGGATGGCGAAACAATGGTGATCGGCGGAGTGTTCGTCGATACACAAGCCAACAATGTGCAAGGTGTTCCCTATCTCTCTCGCATGCCGGTTCTAGGCTGGTTGTTCAAAAACAAGTCTGAATCGGTCGGGAAACAAGAGTTGCTCATCTTCCTCACACCGAGCATCATCAAGACCTAGCGACCATCTCAAGCGTGTGATCAGCAAGAACATGGCGGCGGCGAAAGGCGCCGCCATGCTCTTGCTCTTATCCCACCGGGTCCCCTTCAACACCATCCAGGGCTGAGCACCAAACTGGAAATGACCATCATTTGAGTTTTGGCGGGGCTGTGTTACCATGCCAGCCCCTTGTGATGTGTGAGGCATCATTCCGGGATGGAAATGACATGATCTTCTGTCTCTCCCAAATATGCAGAGTGACGAAATGACTCCAGCTTCGACGGTTACTGTTTCCCTAGCTGAAAGAAGCTACGAGATCATCATCCAGACCGGGATTTTGGAGCGGCTCGGGCGGGAGTTGAAGAAGCAGGGAGTGAAAGGAAAAGTAGGAATTGTCACTGATCGGAATGTGGCGCGGCACTATTTGAAGCACACGTGCGAGGCGATCAGGCGGTGCGGGATTGAACCCATTCCGATCGTGTTCTCTCCAGGAGAACGCTCCAAAACACTGAAGACGGTGGAACACATTCTCGATGTGTTGGCACGTCATCGATTTGAACGGTCGTCTCTCCTCTTGGCATTGGGAGGGGGAGTCGTAGGCGACGTGGCTGGGTTTGCGGCCTCGATCTACCAGCGTGGCATCTCGTATGTCCAAGTCCCGACGACACTTGTCGCCCAGGTGGACTCCAGCGTCGGAGGCAAGACAGGTGTCGATCATCGGCTGGGTAAAAATCTGATCGGCTCGTTTTACCAGCCACGCGCCGTATGGATCGATCCATCGACGCTGCGGACGTTGCCCGTGCGTGAGTGGGTCGCGGGGCTTGCCGAGGTGATGAAGTATGGCATCATCGCAGACGCGCCGTTCTTTGATTATCTGCAACGAAACATGCCGGAGTTACGGAAACAAACTCCTCATGTCGTCGCAACGGTGGTGAAGCGATCGTGTGAGATCAAAGCTGAAGTGGTCGCTGCGGATGAGCGAGAATCCGATCGGAGGCGCATCCTCAACTATGGCCATACAATCGGGCATGCGCTTGAAGCGTTAGGGGGCTATCAGTCGCTTGTCCACGGGGAGGCTGTCGGCATTGGATTGGTCCAGGAAGCCGACCTCGCTTGTTTTCAGGGTATGTGTGCCCGTGACGTCGTCGAAGAGATTCGAAGCCTTGTGAAGGAAGCGGGGCTAAGCGACCGCCTACCCCGGTGGGCTCCCGTGAAGATATGGAAGGCCATGCTTCATGATAAAAAAGTATCGGAGGGTCGGGTTGTTGGAGTGTGGCCGTTGCGCATCGGAGAGGTCCGGATAGCGCCGTTAGAGAAGCGCGTATTTGATCGGTGGTATGCGGCATCGCGGACGACATAATTCATGCCGAGATCAACCTGAAACCTCCTTGTGCCGGGGCCATGCTCAGGGGAACAGCTCCTCATCGTAAGATGGCCTATTATTTTTCAGTGTCATAATCCCGGTCGACTGGAGTGCGATGAAGGTATTACGGATCGCGATGGCACAAATGAACCCTGCTGTCGGGGATTTGAATGGCAATGTTCATCGGATTTTGTATTGGCTCGGCGAGGCGAAAAAAGCCAAGGCCGACTTGGTTGCCTTTCCTGAACTGGCGATTACAGGCTATCCTCCCGAAGATCTTCTGCTCAGGCCGCAGTTTGTGGAAGATAATCTACGTGCCCTGAACGAGATCATCCCCGCTTGTCGCGGCTTAGTTGCCGTAATCGGCTATGTGGGGCGAGGTGATCAACGTGACTCACGTTCATCGCAGCCATCGATTGGTTCAGCCCGTCAGCATACGCTCTCCAATGCGGCAGCGCTGATTGGCGATCGCAGGATGGTCGGCAGCTATAGCAAGCGGTATTTGCCGAACTATGGCGTGTTCGACGAAAGCCGGTATTTTCACCCCGGGCGGAGGCTTCCGTTGCTCGTGGTCAATGGAACGACGATCGGTGTGAACATCTGCGAAGACATTTGGCTCCCCCAAGGGCCCACCCGTGTTCAAGCAACGGCTGGGGCGGAGGTGATCGTCAACATCAATGCTTCTCCATTTCACGTCGGTAAAAGCCGCTCGAGGGAGCAGATGTTGGCGACCCGAGCGCGTGAAAGCGGAGTCATCGTGACCTATACGAATATGGTTGGAGGTCAAGACGAGTTGGTCTTCGATGGGAATAGTGTAATTCTCGATCGATCCGGCAATGTGATCGCACGCTGTGGCGCGTTCCGGGAGGAGTTGCTTGTGGCTGATTTACACGTGGATGCCGTTCCCCGCAGGCGCGGGACTCACGGACGGAAGAGGGCATTGACGGGAAAGGTGGCTTCAATTGTCGATCGTCTCGCGGTGAACATGCCTGCGACAAAGAAGAAACGAGGTCGAATCGTACCGGGTTTGGCAGAGCCTTTGGGCGAGGTCCAAGAAGTCTACCAAGCTCTGGTACTGGCTGTGAAGGACTATGTCAGCAAGAATGGGTTCAGGCGGGTCGTCATTGGGCTGAGCGGGGGGGTTGATTCAGCATTGACCGCGGCGGTGGCCGTGGACGCGCTTGGGACCACAAACGTCCTCGGGGTGTTCATGCCGTCTCCCTATACATCGCATGAGAGCGAAGAGGATGCTGTGGGCCTTGCGCAGTGCCTCGGCATCGACTTGAACGTCATTCCGATTACTCCGACGTTTGAGGCGTATCGACAGTCGTTGGCTCCGTCATTCGGCGACCGCGAGGCAGACGCGACAGAGGAAAACCTTCAGGCGCGCATTCGCGGCAATATCCTCATGGCGATATCCAATAAGTTCGGTCATGTGGTTCTGACCACTGGGAATAAGAGCGAGCTGAGCGTGGGATATGCGACTCTTTACGGTGATATGGCCGGCGGGTTTGCCGTCATCAAGGATGTGCCGAAGACGATGGTCTATGACCTGGCGAAGTTCAGAAATGGTCGTGATCCGTCACCAGTGATTCCCAAACGCACACTGGAC
Source organism: Nitrospira sp. BO4 (assembly GCA_030144965.1). GTDB lineage: Bacteria > Nitrospirota > Nitrospiria > Nitrospirales > Nitrospiraceae > Nitrospira_D. The sequence goes on along the minus strand of JAMPUU010000024.1, from coordinate 276,666 downwards.
CGGCCACCGAGTGCCGAACTCAAACCCAATCAGAAGGACGAAGATACGCTGCCCCCGTATGGGGTTCTCGATCCCATCCTTCAGGCATATGTGGAAGAAGACCGATCACTCGATGAAATCGTCGAAGCAGGGTTTGATCGCGCCACGGTGGCTCGCGTGATGAAGATGGTCGATAGCAGCGAGTTCAAGCGCCGTCAGGCACCCATCGGTGTCAAGATCACCCCTCGCGCCTTCGGCAAAGATCGGCGGATGCCGATCACCAACAGGTACCGGAGTATACGGTAGTTATACTGGTTTATTCCCCAAACACACCGATATTACGGAGACATTTGCCTTCCGATCTGAATGCGAGTGGAGGAACTGGGTTGCTTCTCTTTCCCGCTCTCCCTGTCACCGAGAGGTCGAGCGATTATGCGGACATTGAACGATTTCCACGTTGAGTGCGCGGAAAGGATGGGCTATGATGGCTCTCCCAAGTCAGGCAGACGGATGGAGTGGCCATGGCTTTCGCGTGGCGATAGGCGTAGCTTACCGGTTAACTGCATCGAACTCCTCAATGGTCCGATCTCAGAACCTTCACGGGTTCTTGAGCCAGCTGGGCAGGGAGGGCATCTACATGAAGTTGGTCGAGGCGATTGTCAAACCGTTCAAGCTAGAAGAAATCAAGGATGCCCTGTTAGAAATCGGTGTCCAAGGCATGACCGTGTCCGAGGTCAAAGGGTTCGGACGTCAGAAGGGCCATAAGGAAATGTATCGGGGGCAAGAGTATACGATCGAATTTGTGCCCAAGGTCAAGATCGAAGTCGCCGTGACGGATGCACAGGTGCCACGGGTGACCGAGGCCATCATTCGCGCCGCTAAAACCGGCAGTATCGGTGATGGGAAAATTTTTGTTCGAGAATTGAGCGAGGCGGTGCGTATTCGGACAGGAGAAACCGGAGAAACCGCATTGTGAGGGAAGGGATTCAAGCGGTGGAACATCATCGCAAAGGATCTCGTAAAGGAGGAAGGGAATGAACGTGCGTGAGGTGTTGGAGTTCGCCAAGAAGCACAGAGTGCAGATGGTGGACTTGAAATTCGTCGATCTGCCGGGCGTGTGGCAACATATGACGATCCCCGTGAGCGAACTGACCGAGACGTTGTTCAAGGACGGTTCCGGCTTGGATGGATCATCCATTCGCGGCTGGAAGGCCATCAACAACAGCGACTTGTTGGTAGTGCCTGACCCGGCGACGGCCTGCTTGGATCCCTTTACCGCGGTGCCGACACTCAGCATGACCGGCAACGTCGTGGACCCGATTTCCCGCGAAAATTACGACCGCGATCCCAGATTCATCGCTCAGAAGGCCGAGCGGTATCTTCAAAGCACCAAGATCGGGGACAGTTCATTCTGGGGCCCGGAAGCCGAATTTTTCATCTTCGACCATGCCCGATACGATCAGAACAGCCACAGCGGCTTCTATTATTTGGATTCTGAGGAAGGCGCATGGAACATGGGGCAAGAGGGGCTCAACCTCGGCGGTAAGATCCGCCACAAGCAAGGGTATTTCCCCGTGGCTCCCGCAGATACCCAACAAGATATCCGAAGCGAAATGGTCCTTGAAATGGAAAAGGTCGGCATCGTGGTGGAAAAGCACCATCACGAGACGGCCTCGGCCGGGCAGGCCGAGATCGATATTCGATTTGATTCCCTCTTACGGACTGCGGACAAGATGATGATGTACAAGTACATCGTCAAAAACGTGGCCCGTCGACATGGGAAGACGGCGACGTTCATGCCGAAACCGCTGTTCAATGATGCGGGATCCGGAATGCACACGCACCAGAGTATTTGGAATGATGGAAAACCACTCTTTGCCGGGAAGGATTATGCCGGCATTTCACAGCTCTGTTTATACTATATCGGCGGCATCCTGAAACATGCGCCGGCATTGGCGGCGTTTACCAACCCGACGACGAATTCCTACAAACGCATCACCCCTGGATTCGAAGCTCCCGTGCTGCTGGCCTATTCCAGTCGGAATCGATCGGCCGGCATCCGTATTCCGATGTACTCCCCGAGTCCGAAAGCCAAGCGGATCGAGGTGCGGTTTCCGGACCCGTCCTGCAATCCGTATTTGGCGTTCTCCGCGATGCTCATGGCGGGGCTTGACGGCATCCAAAACAAGATCAACCCCGGCGAACCGGCCGAAAAAGACCTCTATGATCTCGATCCCAAAGAGGCCGCCAGTATCCCGACGATGCCCGGGAGCCTTGATGAAGCGATCAGCAGCCTGGAAAAGGATCACCAGTTTCTGCTCAAAGGAGAGGTGTTTACCGAGGATCTAATCGAAGCCTGGGTCGGCTATAAGCGAAGCAAGGAGATCGATGCGATGCGCTTGCGTCCGCATCCGTATGAGTTTTTCCTCTATTACGATGTGTAGCAGAACAGGCGTCGTGAGTAGACAGTAGGGGGTGCCGCTCGACGGTCAACGTTTCCCGCATGCGGTCTGCAACAGAGCGCGATCGAGGCTTGGAGTCTCAATAGGCTGCCAACGGCCATTTTCAATGTAGCCGGCCGCCGACTTGCCGCTTCCCATCTGACGGGAAAATTCCACAACTTGCAGCACGCGCACGCGAGATTGCGCGCAGTCAAATTCCTTGTGGGTCTTGGCGGACAAGAATCGTGTCGTGTCATTCCACTTGATATCCGTGAGCTGCCAGAGGGTCGCACGACTTCCGTCCCGGCGAATCGTCTCCGGATCAAAGTACACGGTTTCCAGACCAGCGGATTGGTACTGTTTCTCGACGGCCACCCAACCCGCAAAGGCCTGTCCATAGCTGAGGACGAGCATAGCGACCAGCACCAATCGGATCATGGCCGCGCACCCGATTTGTTTTCTAATCCATCCGCCATACAGGTTGAGAGTGGATGGCATAAGGACAAACGGTCAAAAAATCAAGCGGCAAATTGTGATGTGGCGGGACAAGAGATCCCATCCTATGGGCCTCTTGAGCCTCATCCTGGCTTAGAGTATGCTCGCGCTCATAACCGAGGAGGGTGACGATGCCGAAGCGAGTTCGCACGGGGTTGACGCGGAGTGATATTCTCGATCGGTATGTCGAACGGTTCAAGCAGCAGCTCGTGAAATTTCAACCCTTCCTCTCGCGCAAACGCGGGTCGGCTTCGCTTGAAGATTTCGACGAAACAGCGGAAGAGCTGATCGGTCAGGTGTTCGGTGCTGCCTCCGATGAATCGGAGGCCTATCTCCTAGCAAAAACGGGAGAGTCCGCGCTCTTACCGGAAGAAGCGCAGGAAAGTGGGACGCACAATGTGGAACGCGAGAGTCTACAGCAGCGACGACAAGTACTGGAAAGCTGCCTCGCCGACCTCGAATTGCGTCGCCGTGTGCAGGCGACCAGGAAGGCAAAAGGAGTTGGGCAGGCACTCGTCGCAGACTATATGTCGCACGAGGTCCGAAGCATCCATAGAGAGGCCTCGATCAAACAAGCGGGGCAGATGTTGCAGAAGCACAAAGTCGGTTCACTGATCGTGGACGATGGTTCTCGTTATATCGGGATCATCACCGATTCCGATGTCACCCGCAAAGCGGTCGCCAAAGGGTTGGATCCCAACAGCACCACTGTCGCCACCTGCATGAGCCGATCAATCGTGACAATCGAAGAAGATGAGTCTTTAGCGGACGCCATGTCGCTGATGAAGAAGCAGGGAATCCGGCATCTGCCTGTGACTGCCGATGCCACCATCATCGGCGTACTTTCCGTCTCAGACCTCCTGCGTGCCTTAGAGGCGCAGATATCGTCCTAACGTCATGTCCTGCACCACACGCGCATGGCGGCAGGGACGGCGATCCAGCCACTGGTGAGTGATTGTGTCGACTGCCTGCAACGGTGGCGTAGCGGCCAGGCCGGCAATCGGTTCCTTCCTGGCAATCTGTGCCAGATTCCGCACCTCTTTCGTCTGAGGGATCGCCAAGAAAAGTATGACGCCGGTTACTCGACGGAGTGGCCTTCCAGGAACACCGCTTGTTCCAAGGTGCGGAAGAACTGCTGGTAGGGAAGGGGATCCTCAACGGCGCGAAGGTAAAACTGAGCGCTGGCTCGGACGACGAGCTGCGAATCGTTGCGCTTACGGACGGTGACTGTGAAACGAACCAGATTACTGCGGTGATCGAACGAGCCCCACGTCCGGTCATGACGGTTGAGAACGAGTAAGGCATCGGGTTGATACAGCAGATAGCTCAGGTCGACACCATAAATCTGCTCATTCTCGACGTATTTCTTTCCTGAGACGACGCCCAGTTCTTCATCGAGCACCTCTACTTTAAAATCCAAATCCTGCAGAGATGAAACGATTGTTGCCAACATCCTACGCTGATCCACGGTATCAAACACACGCGATTGGGCGGCGCGAATTTTGACCTGGCTTTCTTCGGAAAGCCAGATTTGCTCGTGCGAGTCCCACTGGTTGACATGCCGCAATTCGTAGGGTGTTGGGCATCCCTGTAACAGCAGGCAGAGGCCGACAAAGAGGCAGGGGCTCAGCCGCCTCGATCCTGCAAGAGACAAGGTGTGTTCATCACGGTTCCTCTGGTGAGAGACCATATCCATTAATTCTTAGTGACAAAGAGAGACCGTTCCAGTGTGGCGAAGAAATTCTGGTACACCTTGGGATCTTCGACGGGTTTGTTGTTGTAGATGGCATTCGCGCGAATCATCATACGACCTTCGGCTTCTGAGCGTACCGTGACGGTCACACCCACGACGTCGTAGAAGTTCGGTTCGGCGAAACGCGCAGCGGTCACCAGCCCCAAAGGCTCATTGGCTCGCTCGATGATGAAACCCAAGTCCTGCAACGCCGCAATGACGCCGCGCATGGCCATTTGGCGATCCTTTATGTCGAAGGACCGAGTTTGCATACTCCGGATCTTCATCTGCGCCTCAGTCGGCGCCAGCAGATTCTGACTGGGCTGCGGAACGGCGCAGCCTTGCAGGATGACAAGTATGGCGGCGCCAATGATTCCTGCCACATTCGCTGACTTCATCATTACCTCGCGCTCAGAGAGCAAATGCTTCCAGAAAGACAGCTTTTGACAATTTAGCAAAGAAGGTCTGGTACATCACGGGGTCGCGTAGCATTTCCATCCGTTGTTCGCCAGGTGGAATGCCCTGACGGCCGGCCAACCCTTCTCCCTTCCACACGACCCGGTAGAACACGACTCTGACTTCCTGGCGCGTGGCCTCGGAATTCACCGGTCTCGTGACCAGCGCGGCGGCGATTTTTTGATGCAGGTCCACGGGCATTACGATAGGAGGCTGTTGGACGAATACCAGCGGAGTGCTCAGGAGAAAGACGAAAAAGCGAGCGATGTCCTGGCCATATTCTCGAGCACTTCGTTCTTTCGCCGCTCTTAAAAATCCAACTTCGCGCACGCTTTCTTCAACCTGGAAACCAAGATCCTGCAGGACAGCCGCTGAGGCGGACAATAACTCCGCTTCATCCTTAGTCTCGAAGAGGCGGGTTTGCATGGCCCGGTTGGCTGCGCTCTCAGGTTTCAGCTGGAACAGTTCGTCCGGTTGTGTATGAGTCACACACCCTACGAACAGGCTCGACATGGCAAGATATGTCACCGCCAGAAGTATTCGCTGAGCCACAGATCCGCCATGCATGCTAGAACTGGGTGGCGTTGTAGGCAAAGTCACGGACCTTCTTCTCTTCGTCGTACTTGATGATGATCGTGAGAGTCCGTTGGCGTTGGGAACTCGAACTGTCACGTGAGGTGGTGCCAAGAATGATGATGCTCGCAAAGGAGGAACTGGCCGTGTCGACGCGATCAGTCGAGACCTTGTCGTAGATCCAGACCTCGCGCCGCTTCTCGTCCGTCGTCACGATATTGGGACTCCCCAGCAGTTCGGCTACCTGAGAGGCAGGCATTCCAACTTTGACCTCGCCCTGCACCTTGCCGACGGTGAGACGGTCTTCCTTAATTTCGGCTTTGTTACTGCCGCAACCTATGGTTGCCATGATCAGACAAAGACTCAGAATCGACCATATCGATTTCATTGATGGGTTCCCCTTTCTGTCGTCCCAGTGTGGCGCAGACGTAACTCTGAGCACAGGCTACTGTGCCTGAGGCGAGGTGTCAATGATGGGAAAGTAAGACGAGATAGACCAAGCAATGAGCGGCCGCGTGTCGGCGAATGGGGCTGCGGCTCATCCTCTTGAAGAAAGATACCCGTTTTCTCACTGCGATCGGGTACACTGCGCGTCACCCATCATGCCGCCGATCATGCTGCTCAGTTGCGAGTCTCTTGGGAAGAGCTTCGGTATCAAACCGTTGTTCACTGACCTGTCGCTCGGACTGTGCGAAGGCGACCATGTCGGGCTGATCGGCCCCAACGGTTCCGGGAAATCCACGTTGCTCAAGATACTCGCCGGCCTTGAGGTGCCGGATAGCGGGACTCGAGCTGTGCGGCGGCAGATCCGCATCGGCTATGTCCCACAAGAGCCCTCCTTTGCTGAGCAGCACTCGGTCGAGGACACGTTGGCCCAAGTCCTTCTCGACGAGGGACTGGATCCGCATGAGCATGGCGGGCGAATTGCCAAAGCGCTCAGCCTCGGAGGATTTGTTCGATCCGATCAGGTGGTCTCGACACTTTCGGGAGGATGGAAGAAGCGGTTGGCGATCGCACGGTCACTGATGCTGGAACCGGACGTGCTGCTCATGGACGAGCCGACTAACCATCTGGACCTCGACGGCATCCTTTGGCTCGAAGACCTGCTGAAGGCTGAGCCGAATGCGTTCATCGTGATTAGTCACGATCGGCGATTCCTGGAATCAGTGACCACGCGAATCTGGGAATTGAACCGGAGATACGCCAATGGCCTCTTTCAGGCAAACGGGCGGTACAGCGAGTTCCTGGAGCAGCGCGACGCGGCCTTGCAGGCACAGGCCGACTATCAGGCGTCATTGGCCAATCGAGTCCGGCGCGAAGTGGAATGGCTCAGGCGAGGCCCCAAAGCCCGCACGACCAAAGCCAAGGCCCGGATTGACTCGGCGGGACGGCTCATCGACGAGCTGCAGGATATTGAGTCCCGGCAGGGGAGCGCGTCGGCCGGAATCGACTTCACGGCTTCCGGTCGAAAGTCGAAACAATTGTTGGTCGCAAAAGAGATTGGGAAATCGCTCGGCGGCAAGCCCATCGTGTCCTGCCTCGACCTCATGATAGGGCCAGGCGAACGGATTGGTCTCCTCGGCCCCAATGGGGGCGGCAAGACCACTCTCCTCAAACTCTTGGCGGGCACGTTGCCGACAGACAGCGGCACCATCACCCGAGCCGATCGGCTCCGTGTCGTGACGTTCGACCAACATCGCGAGTCGTTGGACCAGCAGGCCACGTTGCGGCGTGCCCTCGCTCCTGCCGGTGGCGATGCCGTCGTATACCAGGATCGGTCCGTGCATCTGGTCTCATGGGCCAAGCGTTTTCTGTTCAGGCCGGAGCAGCTGGATTTGCCGGTCTCCCGTCTGTCCGGGGGAGAGCAGGCCCGGTTGCTGATCGCACGGTTGATGCTCCAGCCGGCGGATCTCTTACTCCTCGACGAGCCCACGAACGATTTGGATATTCCGACGCTCGACGTGCTGGAAGACAGCTTGCTGGAGTTCGCCGGGGCACTCGTTCTGGTGACGCACGACCGGTGGCTGCTGGACCGCGTCTCCACCAGACTTCTCGCTCTGGATGGGACGGGGTGCGCCGAGTGGTTCGCCGACTATGCCCAATGGGAATCCGCGCAGGCCAAAAAAACGACGCAAGAACGAAAATCTCAGATTGCAAAGGAAAGCCTTGGACCGGCGGGGGCGTCCAAACGGAAAGGCTTGTCGTACAAAGAACAGAAAGAATGGGATCAGATCGAAGTCACGATTCAGAAAGCCGAAGCGCGGGTGGCCGCCTGCCAAGTGGCGGCAAATGATCCATCCATTGCTTCCTCCGCTTCCGATTTACAAGAGCGCTATGCAGCGTTGCACACCGCGCAGGCCGACGTCGAACGTCTCTACGCCCGCTGGGCCGAACTAGACGAGAAACGCGCCCAAGCCATCGGTAGCACGCAGTAAATTGCTGACCAGAAACAGACTCCCGGCTTCCCATACTGTTCACCGGTTCTGGTTTGTCGCATAGCGAGTAATTTTCTTCATACGAACACTTCCTCTACAGTTCTACCCGTTCGTAACCGATAGAGTAGGCGAGAGCCTATATCGGCGCATAACCGAAGGGATATCCACCATGCCATCGGCGAGCGAGTTAGTCCAATCCTGCACCACGGTCTTCACCTTGCCGGAGATGTACATCCGTGTGCGGGATGTGGTGGACGATCCCGACTCGACCATGGACGATCTCGCCAATGTTCTCAAGTTGGACCCAGCTATTTCGGCCAGGGTGCTCCGCATCGTCAACAGCCCGCTTTATGGGTTTCCCAAACAGATCGACACGATCACTCGCGCCGTGACGCTTCTCGGGATACAGGCGATCAATGACCTCGTTACGGCGACCACCGTCGGACGCACTTTTTCCGGGATGACGGTGCAACTCATGGACGTCCCTCAATTCTGGCGCAAAAGCGTGCTCTGCGCTCTGGTCGCGGGAAAGATCGCCAAATCGTGTGGTATCGCGGATAGCGAGCGCTTCTTTATCGAAGGCCTGCTGCGCGACATCGGCCACCTTGTCCTGTACGAAGCTGTGCCGCAGCGCGCCCAGTCCGCTCTCATCGAAGCAGGGTACCTTGAAACCTCCCTGGCTGAAGTGGAGCAGTCCAACATTGGGTGCGACTTTGCTGAAGTAGGGGCCGAACTCATTCGGTCATGGGGCATGCCCATGCAGATCGAACAGGCCATCCGTTGCCAGCTGAGTCCGAACGATGCCGGCGAGTACATGCTCCATGCTTCCGTGGTGCATCTAGCCGGTGTCGTTGCCGACCATGAAGAACTCGAGCCCAGCCGTCGCCCTGCCGTACCGCCGTTCAGCCCTCATGCTGTGACCGCCGCTCGGTTTGTACCGGCCAACCTCCCCGCATTACTAGAAGAGGCGCACACGCAACTGCAAGAGACGCTGGCGCTCGTTTACCCCCTCGCCCTGGCAGCGTAGCACCTTAGAATTTTCCTGTGATCAGACAACAATCTCCGAAGTGGCATGTTCGCTGACCGGGTCGGCCTGCATAGGAAGGGTAAATGGAGTGTTGCACCGACTTGACCGGCACCTTCAAGATGGGCGATCCTCTTGCCTTACTTTTTCCTCGTTGTCGATCTAACACATGTTTCCTACAGGAGCATAATGGTCGACTTCTTGACCAATCTGATTTCGTTGGAATGGCTCGCCATCTATTGGGGAATCGGCCTGCTCTTTTTCGCAGCGGAATATTGCTGGCCGTCGCGCGCACTCCTCTATCGCCACGTGTTTCTCCAGGATGTCGGGGCGTTCATCACCTATCAGGTCTTCTTCGTCGTCGCTACACAAGTGACGGATCGAATCCCATTTCCTGACTATTCACACTGGCGTTGGCAGGCGGTCCCATTTGGGTTCAAGCTGCTGGTGTTCCTGTTCGTCATGGACGGAATCGCCTACTGGATGCATCGGCTCTGGCATACATCGTGGGGATGGCCGATCCATCGCTGGCACCATTCACCGACGGAACTGTACTGGCTGGCCGGTATCCGGGCGAGCCTTCCGCAGGTGGCACTTGCCAACATCCCTTATCTGCTGGCGTTTCCCCTACTCAAGCCGGTACCGGCACTGTTCTTTCCCCTCTATTCCTACATGCTGATCCTGACAAATAACTGGATGCATATGAACGTGACGTGGCAATCGAAAAAGCTGGAGTGGTTCTTCGTCACGCCCCGCTACCATCGGGTGCATCACCTGAGACAGATCGGGAGAGCTGGGGCGAATTTCGGGGTCCTGTTTACCGTATGGGATCGGCTGTTCGGCACCTATGCGGATCCCGACCAAGTGGAGACGACGGGGCCATACGGGATTTCTGAAGCGGTCCATCCGGTCCGCTTGGCCATCGGGATCTAGATAGAGGGTCCTGGCGCATCAGGAGGCCGATTGCTGAGGCCAAACAGGATGTGAATGTAGCGTGGTCGAACCGTCGCGGACTGTCTTTGTGATGTCCAGATGGAGGCTGAGCTAGAGTATGCCGGCCAGTCGATTCAGACTCAATGTCGTCTGGGCAAAGAACAGCTGCAAGGCCTGGTAGTCCTGAGCATGCATCGGCTGGTTGCTCGTCGCCCGATCGCAGTAGACGAGTCCGATTGGTTTCGCACCTACCCGCAGGGGTGCGAGGATTGCCGATGTCGGTTTCCAGACCTCGAGAAAGTCCTGCTTCATGGTTCCAGCCGCTTGATCTGAAAAGTTTGGAACGAGCAGAGGATCGACTCGCTTGAGGACCGTCAGGAAAAACTGGTGTTCCCGACTGAGCGAACCGGACAGGGACCGGATGTAGGGGGCTAGTGGAGCCACACCAAGCACCAGCCTTCCGACAAGCAGATCACTATCGCTTTGGTTCAGGAGTGCCAAACCCACGCGGTCAAATCCGGCGTCCTGGTGCAGAGAGGTGACGAATGTGCCAAGTAAGCTGTTCAGGTCCTTCGCACTCTGCAGCGAGTCCTGAAAGGCTTGGAGTGTTTCAAGCGGCTTGGTCCGAATCGGTGCAGGGGGGAGGTCTTGTGTTGGAGAGACCCGTTGAGGAGGAGACGCTGGTTTCTCACCAGTCATCGGTGGGGCGGATGGCTGGCGTGAGGTCGACTCGGTGCTCTCCCGTGATTCGTCTTTTGCCTCGGCGGAGGAGTCGAGCGACAACCCCATCGAGCGAATGAGCTGGCGTCCTCGGTCCATGGCACGAATCATCAAATCTGCGAACTGCGCTGAAGTAAGCCCGCTTCCGAGGAGGAGTATTCGTTTGGCTTCCTCAATGGCAGCCTGTGGAGCGGGGTTGGTCATCACTTCGACCAGCCGGATGGAACCGACGACGACTCCTCTGTAGGTCGGGAACCCGCTTGGCCAACGTCCCATCACCAGTTCCCCGGGCCTGCTGAAGAGCTCGATAAGATCGTCAGGCAGTTTCCACATCCGAGCCAAAGCTTGAGCCAAAGTCAGACGAGGTATACCGAGGAGCTGGGTCTCTTGAAGCACACATTCCGCCGGTAGCTTCGCTTTCCGAGAAATGGCTTGGAGGGCTTCAAACAGGTCCGGGTCCTGATACGCAATCGCCAAGTCTCCGATGGAGTAGAGAAGCGCTGCGGTAAACAACTGGCCCGGCTGCGGGTATTCGATCGCCATGCCCAGTTCGCACGCATAGGTTGCGGAGATGAGGGACTTGGCGATCAAGGTTCGAAACTCATGCTGGCGAACAGGCCAATGTCGAAGCTGCTCGACAAGATGCGCGGCGGCCACGAGGGACCGAACGGTATCGAGCCCTAACCAGCTGACCGCATGAGGGACCGAGACAATCGTCTGTTGCGGGCTGTAGGCGATGCTGTTTGCGACCTGCAGCACCTTGCATGTCAGTCCGTGATCGCGGCTAATCACCCGGGCCAGGCTCACGGCGTTGGAATGAGGCCCCATGTGACTCAGGATTTGCTGGCAGGTTGACTGTAGGATCGGAAGGCAGCGGCTGGACTCATCGAAGAGGGGCTTGAGATTTCGATGGAGGCGAGGACGAATAGAGTCGATCAAGGCCGATTCCGCGGCTATGCCTGACGAAATCATAGGAGTTCCTCGGTCGAACGTCTGAAGCTCTATCGGTTAGAACACCACCAAGCTTGAGGAGACGAGGCTCCTTCATTATCTTGCTTGATGTCCGTTTCGAGGCGCCGGGCCTCCGCATCATCGTGTGGCCATTACCCGATAGTCAGGTCTTCGTGAGGGCTTCAGAAGACTTAGGGGCGTGGCGTGAGGAGAGCTAGAGCTTTCCGTAGGTCCGCTCGAAGAATTCTTTGGTGAGCCTCATATGCTGTTCGACGTCGGTGTGGAGATGCCGAGCGCCGGCCTCCCAGTCGTCTGTGGCATAGCCGACACGACGGGCGAGAAAGATAAATTCATCGGAGTCAACGGGCGGGAGGACACGATCTTTCGCGTTGCCACGGACCATGCGGAGGCCGTCGATGAGCATGCGGATGAAGAAATAGGCCTTGCGAAGATTCTCGCCATCCTGCCTCGTCACGATCCCACAGTCGACCAAGGCGGCCAGGGCCTGCATGGTGTTGGGGGTGCGTAGGACGGGGAGCCGATGGCCGTGCATGACTTGAAGGTACTGAACGGCATATTCGATATCGACGATGCCACCCGGACTATGTTTCAGGTTCACGGTGCCGCGCTCGACCAGTTGCTTCAGCTGCTGACGACGCAAGTCGAGGGCTCCAGGAAGATCCCAGGGATGGCCGCTGTAGACATAACTGTCGCGGTGAGCTTCGACTCGTTTACCGAGAGCGGCATCGCCGGCCACATGCCGCAGTTTGATCAACGACTGGCGCTCGAATGCGGCGGCAAGGCCCTGATCACTGTAGTAGTTGGAGATCTCGTCGAAGGGGTTGGTCAGAGAGCCTTTCCCACCATGGGGACGGAGGCGTACGTCCAGGTGAAAGATCCCCTCCTGTTTCGCCTCAATCCACTGCAAGAGTTCGTGCCCCAGCCGCTCAAAATATTCGCTGTTCTCGATCGGCTCCTTGCCGCCGGTGCGGCCCGCGTCGCCATATACAAACATCACTTCAATATCTGAGGCGTAACCGAGTTCCTTGCCGCCGAATTTGCCCAGGCCGAGAACGGTGAATGGACAGGGTTTCTTATTCGGCAATCGCGGCGGGCCATAGAGTTTGTTCAATTTGGCTTGGCAGTCCTTCAAGCTCCGATCGACGATCACTTCGGCCAGTTGGGTGAGTGCCGCGGAAAAATCAGGGAGAGCGGTGCCAGGCTCGACGATATGCTTCATATCGATGCGAAACAGCTCGCGATCTTTAAAGCTGTTCAGTGCCGCCTTCCTCTCCTCATCGGTTGCAGCCCGATTCACCAGACGATCAAGGTCCTTGCGAAGTGTCGCTCGTGGCGCAATAAGGGGCGCATCTCGATAGTCTTGCAGGAGGGGCAGGAGGTTGCTGTATTGGCGACGCAGAAAGTCTTCCCAGAGAAAATCGCTGGCGCCCAGCAGACGGGCGAGCAAGGGGAACGTCTTTTTGTCGCTGAGAAAGGCCAAGGCTTTCTGCTGGGCTTTCCCTTTCGCCTGGTGCATGGTGAGGTCAAGAAACTGGTCAAACGATTCCAAGGCTTTGGTCGGGTCTGGGGCCCAGGTCAGGGCATGCGTGAACTGCTTAATAAGCACGGCCGTCAAGCGTAACTGCTGCTGATCAGCTGCGTCAGTCAGCTTCTGGCCGTGGCGGTTGCGGACATAAAAGCGGTCATGAATCTTGCCATTCTCGACGTCAAATTGCGCTTTGGAAATGTACACGTTGCGCATCGCGAGGGCGTTGGCGAAGGCGTACAAAAAGGCCGGGGTATCGTCCGACCGGATATCCATGACTGTGTCGGTCGGGGATTGGCTGTTGTCGAACGTGATCTGGACCGGATTGAGTAGGCCGCTGAAGGATCCGCGCCGCTTGCCCAGTTGTTCAACCAGCCGCCGGTTCACCGCAAAGCGCGCTTCCGCGAATTGTCCCTTGTCGAGCAACATGATGACCGAGTGGAGTGAGTCTGCCAGGAGATTCTGTTGTTCAATCCCCAACTCCGCGCCTGATACCGGCAAGACGCGGAAGACGTCGACGATCTTTTTTCTGCTCAAACTCGGGCTGCTCTTTGCGCGGACACGCGGTCCGTATCCTGTCCAATTCGTGCGAGCGGACTGCGGAGCAGTTTTGTCGGCAAACGTATAAATCTGTCCTTCTTCAATGTTCAAGCCGAAAGCTGAAAGCAGGCCGCAAATAGTGGCGAATTCGGAGAAGTAATCATACGCTACGATCGTTACCTCAAACCGTTTATCGTGCTGTTCAGCAAAGGCAATTGTGCAGGGATGTTCCGACGTCAGCTGTGCCGTCAATCGGATATGTTGGGCGATCGTCGTGGGGTCGAACCGCCGGAAATACTCCTGATCCATGCGGGTGAAGAAATCTTGAAGAGCTTCTGGTGCTACGTCAGGACACAATGGACGAACTGTGTTGGAGATCGGCCCGAGGTCTGGAGAGCTGATCGGCATGGACTTCAGTATACCCGAATGGGTTTCATTGTGCGTAGGGGAGAGTATAATGCCCCGCCATGACTCAATCATCCATTCCGTTTCCGCCGGCACAGGCTCAACCAACAATTCAGACGACTCCCTCCAAGCCTGATCCCAGGCCTGTCTTGCTCGCGACCAAGCGAAATGCCGAGGAAGTGCGGACCATTTTGTTAGCTTATGGTCTGCGTGACCCCGACCAGGCGGACCGCAACCTCAGTGCGATGGCAGGCGACCCAATCCAACGCCGGCGGTTGGCCGACATCCTGCCGCTCTTGCTGGAATCGGTCTCCAGAACGGCTGACCCGGATCAGGCGCTGAACCATTGGGAGCGCATGTTGTCGCGTGTCGCTCGTACCACATTTTTCGACTATTTGCACAGCTGGCCGCGCATGCTCGACCTCCTCTGTGTCATTTTCGGTAATAGCGACGCCTTGACCTTCACCCTGATTCGAGACCCGACGTTGGTGTATTGGCTAGCCGAGGAGGATGTTTTGGCCAGATCGCCGACGCGGAATGGGTTGGAGAGCGCGCTTCGCGAGAGCATTGAGCATCTTACGTCCAGCCAATTGAGGTTGGACGCACTGCGCCGGTTTCGGCGGCGGGAAATGTTACGGATCGGTGTCCGGGATCTGCTGCGTCTCGCCACGGTACCTCAGACGACGGCATCATTGTCCGATCTGGCCTGTCTGCTCATTCATGCGGCCTATGAAATTGTCGACGGCGATCTCAGACAACAGTATGGCCTCCCGATGCACCGAAATCGGCAGGGACGATGGGTGGAAACAAGATTCGCCGTGATCGGGATGGGCAAGCTCGGTGGCCATGAATTGAATTACAGCTCCGATGTCGATCTGCTCTATATCTATGAGTCCGATGACGGGGAAACCAGGGCCCCGGGAGGCAGGCGCGCCGCCAAGCCGGCCGGTGTCGGCATTTCCAATGAGGAATATTTTGAGATCCTTGCCCGGGAACTGACGCGAGTGTTGATTGAACCTACCAGGGAAGGTCATGTCTTTCGGGTCGATCTGCGTTTACGGGCGGAGGGATCTGTCGGCCAGTTAGCACGCTCGATCTCGGGCTATCGGCGATACTATCTCAGACGTGGACAAGTCTGGGAACGATTGGCGCTCCTGAAGGCCTCGCCGGTAGCCGGTTCGACACGTGTCGGGAACGCATTCTTAGGTGTGGTGAAGCCTTTTATTTTCGGGAAGCCTGGAAAGAAGACGAGTTTCGCCGAGGCGCTGCCAGTGGTCCACGAAGTGAGGATTGTCAAAGAGATGATCGACACGAAAATAGCAGACCGTGGGCACGAGCGGCGTGATGTGAAGCTGGGAACAGGGGGTATCCGGGAGATAGAATTTCTCGTGCAGACAATTCAGGTACTGGCTGGGAGGCGGGTTCCGGCACTCCTTGACCGCAGTACCCTTGGTGCTTTGGATCGGTTCGCCCGTCGGAAACTGATTTCGGTGAAAGAACGGGATGATCTGGCAGCAGCGTACCTGTTTCTTCGGGATGTTGAGCATAAGCTCCAGATGGTCCAGGATCTCCAGACCCATGCCCTTCCGGAAAGCCGGATTGAACTCGAGCGATGTGCGATTCGCTTGGGGTATGGGTCGGAAGATCGGGATCAGGCGAACGAACGGTTTCGTCAGGATCATCAGCGCCATACAAATATGGTTCACCGCATGTTTCTGTCTTTGTTTTCTGACCCAGAAACCTCCCCCCTTCTCAAAGCGGCACTCTCAACAGCCGCGGGTAACGCCTAACTTGATTATCACGCATGTGCTCCAGGAGAAGAGCCTGCTACGCTGCCGCCTGCTGAGGATAAAGGCTTTGTGGATAGCATTAATGTGCTCAGTAGATAAAGAAAGCACTCTTAGCTGGGCGAGTAGTTCTGCTATTCCCCTGCCTCAGTTTAAACATGAGTATAAAGGATATGCTGGAGGTTGATGAACATAGGTGATTCTGGGGGAAAAGCGGAGTCTAAAAAACACAAAGGGCCCGGTGGTTTCCCACCGAGCCCTTCATGCCTTTAATTCGGACTGGCGGCTAGCCGCCCGCAGCTTGTAGGGCTTAGTACATCCCCTCCATGCCGTGGCTGTGTCCGCCCGGCGCGGCCTGTTCCTTCTTTTCCTCGGGGAGTTCCGTGATCATGACCTCCGTGGTGAGCATCAAGCCCGCCACGCTGGCGGCGTTCTGGAGCGCCGTCCGCGACACTTTGGTCGGGTCGATGATGCCGGCCTTGATCATATCGACATATTCATCCGTTGCGGCGTTGTAGCCACCGTTCACGTTCTTATCTTCCCGAACCTTGCCGACGACGACCGAAGCTTCCGCTCCGGCATTCGCGGCGATTTGCCGAACCGGCTCTTCAAGCGCACGCCGGACAATGTCGAGTCCGACTCTCTGCTCCATCGGAATATCCTTGAGTCCATCGAGCGCTTTGACGCAGCGGAGGTAGGCTGTGCCGCCGCCAGGGACGATTCCTTCTTCCACCGCCGCCTTCGTGGCGTGGAGGGCGTCCTCGACGCGAGCCTTCTTCTCCTTCATCTCGGTCTCAGTCGCGGCGCCGACATTGATGACCGCGACGCCGCCCACGATCTTTGCCAGCCGCTCTTGCAGTTTCTCGCGATCATAGTCGGATGTCGTTTCATCGATCTGGGCCTTGATCTGCTTGACACGGCCTTCGATCTTCTTGGAATCGCCATAGCCTTCCACGATCGTCGTATTGTCCTTATCGATCGTGACGCGTTTGGCGCGCCCAAGGTCGGTCAGCTTGACGTTCTCGAGCTTGATGCCGATGTCTTCGGAAATCACCTGACCACCTGTGAGGATGGCGATATCTTCCAGCATGGCCTTGCGGCGGTCACCGAAGCCCGGTGCCTTCACAGCCGCGACGTTCAGGGTTCCGCGGAGCTTGTTGACGACGAGGGTCGCCAAGGCTTCCCCTTCGACTTCTTCAGCAAGGATGACGAGCGGTTTGCCCATCTTGGCCACTTGCTCGAGCAGCGGGAGCAGATCCTTCATGCTGCTGATTTTCTTCTCGTTGATCAGAATAAGCGGCTCTTCCACGGAGCATTCCATCCGCTCGGCATTGGTGACGAAATAAGGAGAGATATACCCGCGATCGAACTGCATGCCTTCGACGACGTCCAGCGAGGTCGTCATCGACTTGGCTTCCTCCACCGTGATGACGCCGTCCTTGCCGACCTTTTCCATGGCTTCCGCGATCAGATCGCCGATGGTCTTGTCGTTGTTGGCCGAAATGGTGCCGACTTGGGAAATTTCGGTCTTGTTTTGGCAGGGCTTGCTGAGCTTCTTGAGCTCGGCGGTGATGGCCTCGACGGCCTTATCGATTCCTCGTTTAATTTCCATCGGATTGGCGCCGGCGGTGATGTTCTTCGCGCCTTCCCGGAAGATCGCTTGGGCCAATACCGTTGCCGTCGTCGTTCCGTCGCCCGCGGTGTCGCTGGTCTTGCTGGCCACTTCGCGGACCAACTGGGCCCCCATGTTTTCGTATGGGTTCTTCAGCTCAACTTCTTTGGCGACCGTGACTCCGTCTTTGGTAATGGTCGGCGCGCCGAATTTCTTGTCCAGAATCGCATTCCGGCCCTTGGGGCCGAGTGTCGCTTTCACGGCGTCTGCGAGCTGGTTCACCCCTTTCAGGATGGCGGCTCGTGCTGCATCGCCGTACATAAGTTGCTTTGCCATTGGATTCCTCCTGTTATCGTGTTCTATTGTTTCGTCTGGGTTGTTTGCGACTTGACTTTAGCTGGTGAAGATTCCGAGGATGTCTTCTTCCTTGAGGATCAAACATTCTTCGTCCTCAATCCGAAGCTTGCTGCCCGAATACTTGTCGAAGAGGACTTGATCACCGACCTTGACGTTCTCCACTTTCTTGCCGACGGCTTGGACCACTCCCCGTTGGGGCTTTTCCTTTGCTGAATCAGGCACGTAAATTCCACCGGCGGTGCGCTCCAATTCCTCGGTGTACGTGACGAACACCCGTTCACCCAAGGGCTGGAATCCTTTGGCCACATTCTTTTTTTCCTTCTCGGCTGTACCCATAACAGAACCTCCTCCTGATGAAAGTTAACGCGTTAGGTGTTGACGGTTGAGAGTTGGGCTGAACTCGATAATGACCCTAGAAGCCTATGACTCGATGGAGATAGGCCTTAGTTCATCCAAGTCAAGAGGGGACTCGAGGGATTTTTATAGCCCTGACATTCTCGCCGCTTCATTGAACCCTCTTACATCGTAACCTATTGTGAAACCGATATTCTAGGGCTTTTTGCGTGAGGGAGGAAGCGGATTGACCGGAGACGTCATGCCCGCAAATGGTCAAAATCTTTGATGTCTTTTTTCATGTAGTCACGAAGGCGTTTGATGATACGCGCTTCCAATTGGCGGGTCCGTTCCTTCGTAATACCGTATTTATCGCCCAAATCATCCAAGGTGAGGGGGGAGTCGGACAAGATGCGGTTTCGAAGAATGTCCTCATCTCGCTCCTCGAGGGTTGTTATGAACTCGGCGAGCTTGGCCCGAAAGAGCGTTTTCAGCTGATGATCGGCAATCTGCTCGTCCGCCGGTTCTTGGTGAGACGGCAAGACGTCCAGCAGCGTGCTTTCCTGGTTTTCTCCGATCGGCTGGTCGAGCGATAGTTCCCAGTTGCCGAGGCGCTGATCCATCTCGATGACGTCGCGCTCACGCACGTTCAGACGATCAGCGAGCAATTTGGTGTCGGGCGCGAAGCCGTCCCGTTCGAGTTTTGCCTTTTCCTTTTTTAAATTATAGAACAGCTTTCGCTGATCCTGAGTCGTCCCGACCTTCACCAGCCGAAAAGTATGCAACAAGTACCGCAGAATATAGGCCCGCGACCACCAAGCCGCATAGGCATAGAATCGCACGTTTTTCGAGGGGTCGAATTTCTTGATGGCTTGCATCAGACCAACGTTGCCTTCTTGAATCAGGTCCATGTGATCGGCCCCGGTATGCAGGTACTCGGCCGCGATCGAGACCGACACGCGCAGGTTGGCCATGATGAGCCTGACAGCCGCTTCGCGGCTGCCGTGCGTTTGGTACTCTTGAAAAAGCTGAAGCTCCTCTTCTTTGGAAAGGTAGGGGTATCGACGCACCTCGGCCAGGTACTGCTGCAACGCCGTGACCGGTACCACCGCCGTCGTATCGGCTCGGGGGCTTGTTTCGTGTTCAGGAGCCGGGCTAAGCTCGGCGCTGGCAGGAATCTCGTTCGGCTCCGTCTGAGAGGGCTCCGATTCTTCAGGCTCGTCCGGCTGCGTATCTGTCTCGTCGAGGATGGACATGAAGAAGGAAGACTACACTAGATTCCTAGGCTGCAACAACGCTGAAAAAGCCCCGCCCGCTCATGCGGACGTTGAGGAGGCACACGATCTTCTCTGGCGCAGAATACAGGATGTGGTGACGGATGGCTCTTCTCCATCAAGACTCGCGGAAGTTCGGTGTTTTTTTGGTTGACAGTCGGGGCGGAAACAGAGTTAAGCTGTCAGCTTCTTGAGCTTCTAAATCTTCAATGTTTAATGATAAATTGCCGGCGTGTCATAGGTAAAGGTTGAGTTCACGGCTCTCCGTCAGAAACATATGACGACTCCTTTCGATAGCATCGAAAACGCAATTCGGGACATCAAGAAGGGAAGGTGCGTCATCTTGGTGGACGACGAGGATCGTGAAAATGAAGGTGATCTCGTCATTGCAGCGGAGAAAGTGACTCCGCACGTGATCAACTTCATGGCGACGCACGCTCGAGGCCTGATTTGTTTGGCTCTGACGCCTGAACGGGTAGAAGAGCTGCAATTGCCACAACAGGCTTCCGAGAATACCGCTGCGTTCGGCACCGCCTTTACAGTATCCATCGATGCGCGAAAGGACATTACGACGGGAATCTCGGCCGCCGATCGAGCCACGACGATCCATGTGGCGATCGACCCAAAATCCAAGCCGAGCGATCTCGCGCGACCTGGTCACGTTTTCCCGCTCAAAGCGCAAACAGGTGGGGTGCTCCGTCGCGCCGGACAGACGGAAGGATCTGTCGATCTGGCCAGGTTGGCCGGGCTTCGCCCTGCCGGCGTGATATGCGAGATCATGAACGCAGACGGCACGATGGCCCGCGTGCCCGAGCTGACAAAATTTGCCAAGACCCATAAGCTCAAGATGGTCACGGTCAAGGCCTTGATCGAATACCGCATGAAAAGAGAGACCTTCGTCAAACGTGTCACCAGCGCACGGTTGCCCACGACCTTTGGCGAGTTCGAAGCGGTGGCGTTCGAGAATCAGATCGACGGTGTAACGCATATTGCCTTGGTCAAGGGGCATGTCGACGGCGGTCCACCGACCCTTGTTCGTGTGCACTCCGGCTGTCTGACGGCTGATGCGCTGGGATCGTTGCGTTGCGATTGCCGTGATCAATTGCATGCGGCGATGGAGATCATTCAGAAAGAAGGCCGCGGAGTGCTCCTGTACCTGAATCAAGAAGGCCGTGGAATCGGGTTGCTGAATAAGATCAAGGCCTATGGCTTACAGGATCAGGGGAGTGATACGGTGGAAGCCAATCTGCAACTCGGGTTTAAGGCGGATCTCCGGGATTATGGAGTCGGCGCGCAAATTTTGGCGAACCTCGGTTTGCACCAGATCAAATTGATCACGAATAATCCGCGTAAGATCGTGGGAATCGAGGGCTATGGTCTCAAGGTCGTCGAACGTGTTCCTGTCGAGATCCCCCCGCGCGCGGCGAATGTTCGGTATCTTCGGACGAAAAAAACGAAGCTGGGGCATATTCTCAAGAAGGTCTGAAAGTCGCCACCCACGTCCTATTTCTCCGGAATCTGGGCCAAGACGGCTGTTGAAAGATGAAATCTGCGAAGACGGGGCGTTCCATGGCGGGATTGAAGTTCGGCATCGTCGCGGCGAAGTTCAATCAGCGCGTCACCAGCAAGTTGCTCGATGCCTGTATGGATACCCTCGAGAAACGTGGTGTGGATACAAGGAACATTGAGGTGGTAAGGGTGCCGGGAGCGTTCGAAATTCCGCTTGTGGCCCGCACACTGGCCAAGTCGAGCCGGTTCGATGCGGTGATCTGCTTGGGAGCGGTGATTCGCGGTGACACGCCCCATTTCGAGTATATTAGCTCCGAGGTAAGCCGTGGGATCGGTCAAGCGGCGTTGGATACCGAAGTGCCGATCATCTTCGGTGTGTTGACCACGGAAACGGTGGCACAGGCGGAGGAACGCGCCGATCCGGGCAAGCTCAATCGTGGTGGTGATGCGGCCACGTCTGCGATCGAAATGGTGCTGGTCATGAGACGGTTGAAGGGAATCGACCAAGAGCCGGATGCGGGTCGGTCGGCTCATCCACGGCAGGCCCCGCAGCGGCATGCGAACTAGCGTATGGGATCCCGTCATCAGGCCCGCGAGCGAGCCTTGCAGATTCTGTTTCAGCACGACATTCACGGGAAGGCCGATATTCACCTGGACGAGTTCTGGCGTGAATACGCGGCGTCCGATGAGACGAAAGAGTTTGCGGAGCGGCTGGTGAAGGGCGTGATGGAACATAAGATGGAACTCGACGCCACCATTGGCAAGTATGCGACGAATTGGACGGTGGGTCGTATGCCGATCGTCGACCGCAATATCTTGCGTGCCGGACTGTATGAGTTGCTGTGGTTAGATGAAGTGCCCGCGAAAGTCACGATGGACGAAGCCATCGAACTTGCGAAGAGTTTCGCCGACGACGAGGCTTCAAAGTTTGTGAACGCGATCCTCGACAAGGCCTTGACCACCGAGTCGCGGCTGGCGGAGAAGCGGGCGGATCCGGCTCGGGCGGTTTGGAGGAGAGCGGAAGGTGATTGAGCGGTATACGCGGCCCCGCATGAAAGCCATTTGGGATCTCAAGCATAAGTATGAGATCTGGCTGGAAGTCGAGTTGCAAGCGTGCGCCGCGTTCGAGCGGGTGGGACAGGCTCCGCGCGGGACGGCGGCAAAGATCCGCAAGCACGCGAAGGTCAATGTCGAACGAATCGCCGAGATCGAAAAGGTCACCAAGCATGACGTGATCGCCTTCCTCGAATCCCTCATGGATACGGTGGGACCGGAGCACCGGTTTCTCCATATGGGGCTTACGTCATCGGACATTGTCGACACGTCACTCGCTGTGCAAATGACGGAAGCCCTCGATCTGATTCTGGAGGGAATCAAGGAGTTGCTGGTCGTACTGCAACGACAGGCGTTTCGGTATAAGAGCCAGGTAATGGTCGGACGCTCACACGGGATTCACGGCGAGCCGATCTCCTTCGGGCTTAAACTCGCTCTCTGGTACGAAGAAGTCCGTCGCCACCAGGAACGTCTGCGGTCGGTGCGGAATGAGATCGCAATCGGCAAACTGTCCGGTGCGATGGGAACCTTCGCGCATCAGGGCCCCGATATCGAAGACTATGTCTGCGCAAAGCTCGGCCTAAAAGCGGATCCGGTCTCCAACCAAGTGGTCCAACGGGACCGTCATGCGTCCTATTCGGCGGCGCTCGCGTTGCTGGCGGCAAGCATCGAGAAATTTGCCGTCGAGATCCGCCACCTTCAGCGCACTGAAGTCCTCGAAGCCGAAGAGTATTTCTCCGAAGGTCAAAAGGGATCCTCGGCGATGCCGCATAAACGGAACCCGATCGTCTCGGAAAATCTGTGCGGCTTGGCGAGGCTGGTGCGGGCCAACAGTGTGGCGGCGATGGAAAATGTGGCCCTCTGGCACGAACGTGATATCAGTCATTCGTCGGTTGAGCGGGTCATCATGCCGGACAGCACGATTTTGATCGACTACATGCTTGCCAAGATCACCGATCTGATCAAAGATTTGATCGTCTATCCGGACCGAATGCGCCGAAACCTGGAACTGACCGGAGGACTCATTTATTCGCAGCGGTTACTGTTGGCCTTAGTTGACAAGGGCGCGCAGCGAAAGGAGTCGTACGAAGCCGTTCAGCGCAATGCCATGGCCTCCTGGA
Organism: Nitrospira sp. BO4; assembly: GCA_030144965.1. Lineage (GTDB taxonomy): Bacteria > Nitrospirota > Nitrospiria > Nitrospirales > Nitrospiraceae > Nitrospira_D. The sequence continues at coordinate 253,390 of JAMPUU010000024.1, read as the reverse complement.
GGGGAGGAGGTGGGTTGCAGGAACTGGCAGCGAAAGATCCGTTTATCTCGCAGCATCTTAAGAAACATGAAATCGCAGCCTGTTTTAACCCCAAATATTACTTGCGTCATCTCGATCAGATCTATCGGCGGGTATTCGGGCGAGGCAAGTCCCGTTCATTCGGCACCGGGAAGAAGGGAACGAGATCATGACTCAATCGCTCGTGACGGGACTGATGCTCATTTGGTTGACGGTGGGACCCTTATTATCCGGCGTTCAGGCTGCGGCTGACCGCGAGAAGCTCCTCAGCGAGCCCGGAGTCTATGGCACGTTTGCAGTATTTGCTCTCGACGAGGAGTGGGTCAAGCAAGACCCCTCGACCCGCATCGCTCATCTGGCGACATTCAAAGGCGTCGTCGAACAGTATCGGGAGAAAGTGGCGATCGATCTCTACCTGCTTCGTGGGCTGTCCGATCAGGCCGATCTGTTGTTCCGGATCCACGCGACGGAATTGCGTGATACGCAGGAATTTCTGGTCGATTTGCGAAGCAGCCAGTTCGGGAAGCATCTCAAGACGGCCGGGGTCATGCACGGGCTCACTAAAAAACCGAATTATGTTCCAGGATTCTCGGATCAGGTAAAGGCTGAACTGAAAACCCTCAGCGAGCCGGGTCCGAAGCCCTATGCCATCGTGATCCCGATCAGGAAATCGCCCGAATGGTGGGGGCTGGATCAAGAGAAACGGGTGGGGATGATGCAGGAGCATACGGCGGCGACGCTGCCCTATCTGAAGACGGTCAAGCGAAAGCTTTACCACTCCAGTGGGTTGGACGATCTGGACTTTATCACCTATTTTGAAACATCCAAGCTGGAGGACTTTCATAGCCTCGTGTTGTCGCTCGAGAAGGTGAAGGAATTCCACTATACGCGCCGGTTTGGAAACCCAACTTTGCTCGGGACGATGAAATCGTTGGACGAGATCATTGAGATGTTGGCGCAGTGAGCTGAATCATCGAGGTCTATCATGGCGACGGGGACGCTTCTTTACGAAGGGAAAGCGAAGAAAATCTTTCTAACGGGCAACCCGGATCAGGTCGTTCAGTATTTCAAAGACGATGCGACAGCCTTCAATGCACAGAAGCGCGGCACCATCCTCGAAAAAGGTGTCATCAATAACAAGGTGTCGGAGCGGCTTTTCCGGCTCTTGGAGCAAAGCGGTGTCCGTACACACTTTGTGGAGCGACTGAACGATCGGGAAATGCTCACGAAGAAGGTGAGGATCGTGCCCGTAGAAGTCGTGGTGCGCAACGTGGTGGCGGGCAGTTTGGCCAAACGACTCGGACTGAAAGAGGGGAATCGGATTGATCCGGCGCTCGTCGAGTTCTATTACAAGAATGATGCGCTCGGTGATCCGCTGGTCAATGACGATCACCTTCGACTGATGAACGTGGCGACACCAGGAGTCTTGCGTGAGCTGCGCGAGTTGGGTCACGCGGTGAACAAGATCCTCAAACCGTTCTTTGCTGAACGGCAGATGCGGTTAGTCGACCTCAAATTAGAGTTCGGCATCTTTCATAACAAACTGATCCTGGCGGACGAAATTTCTCCGGACACGTGCCGTTTTTGGGATCTGACGACCGGGGAGTCGATGGATAAGGATCGGTTTCGAAAAGATATGGGGAAGATCGAGGAGGCGTATCAGGAGGTGTTGAAACGGGTGTGTGGGTAAGGAAGGGGATGGCGGGGTCATCCTCCTTGCTCGCGCAACGCGCATGCGGTACTCATGAAATTATGATCAAGGCGGGCGATGCTCGTTGCATGCGCGCAGTTGAGGACAACCCAGCCATGCCCTTCAACAGTTAAGGGAAGGGAAAAAGAACAAGGATGCTGCGGGCATATTTGAATTATGGCCTGATCGCATCGGTGGTGGTCTGGGCGGCCATCGTGGGCATGATGGCCTATCGGTTGAACGAATCGCCCTGGCGCTGGGCCTTTGTCGGCCTGGTGTTTGCCGGCGGGCTGACCGTCGCGGCCATCTTGTGGATCAAGAGATACGTCGATCGTCAGACCAAATCGGCCGATCAGAGGAGTCAAGAGTGAAAGTCAAAATTCATGTGACGCTGAAACAAGGGATACTCGATCCCCAGGGCAAAGCGATTGAGCATGCGTTGGACTCGCTGGGGTTTAAAAATGCCGCAAATGTTCGGGTAGGAAAGTACATGGAGCTGGAACTCCGGGAGACGGATAAAGCAAAGGCCGAAGTTGAGGTCAAGTCAATGTGCGAGAAGCTTCTGGCAAATACCATCATTGAAGAATATCGGTATGAGTTGGGATGAACATGGCGAGGAACTGATGAATATTGGAGTAGTGGTTTTCCCAGGCAGTAATTGCGATCACGATTGTCGGTACGTGATTCGGGATGTGCTAGGGCAAGATGTGACGATGGTGTGGCATAAGGAGACGTCACTCGCGGGGTTGAACGCGGTCATCCTGCCGGGCGGGTTTTCGTACGGTGATTATCTCCGGACGGGAGCCATTGCGCGGTTCTCTCCCGTCATGCAAGCGGTGAAGCAATTTGCCGCCGACGGTGGACTGGTGCTCGGGATTTGCAATGGATTCCAGATTCTCCTCGAAGCGGGGCTGCTGCCAGGCGCCATGTTGCGCAATAAGTCGTTGCACTTCATCTGCCGCGAGACCTACGTGAAGGTGGAGAATGCCGCGACACCGTTTACGAATGGATGCACGTCCGGACAAGTGCTCAAGATCCCGATTGCGCATGCGGATGGGAATTACTATACCGATCCCGTGACACTGGCGAGCCTTCGGGCGAACGCCCAAGTGGTCTTTCGCTATTGCACGGCAGATGGAGAGGTCACAGAAGATGCTTGCCCGAACGGTTCGCTCGACAACATCGCAGGTATCCGCAATGCCGAGGGGAATGTGCTGGGTATGATGCCGCATCCGGAGCGCTGCGCAGAGGCGGTGCTTGGTAATGATGATGGGCGGACTATCTTCCAGTCGATCATTGCGTCGTTGGGGCACAAAAAGTTAGCGCACGTGCGGTAAGCGCTCCATATGCGAGAACAGTCAAGCGAGCTCGACAATTGACCGAGAGCGTTGCCGAAGGATTGAAGATGAGAAGTGGTCGCGGTAAAGTGTGGAGGCAGTCAGTCGGTATCAGTCATGATCTTCTTTCATACATGAGGAGGGTTGAGATGAGAGGTGTAGGTGCAGTATTGGCGGCGGTTGGGTTGTTGGCCTTCGGTTCGGGTGTCAATGCGTTTGCTGCCTCAGATGACGGCAGCAAGGTGGCGATAACGAGTCCGGCACAGGGAGCCAAGGTGGCGAGTGACGTCGAGGTGGTCTACGAACTTACGAAGGGGAACCAGGCGACGCACGTCCATTGTTTCGTAGACGGCGAATACCAGAAGGGCTGGAAAGGGACGGTCAAGGGGATGTCACCGGGCAGCCATGAGATCAAGGTCGTGGCGGCAGATAAAGATCATCAAACGCTAGCCGCTGAATCAGCCGTGAAGGTGGAAGTACAGTAGAACAATCGGGTTTTGCCTTTCAATCATCTGACCGGCGAGGCACTCGATCGAGTGCCTCGCCGGTTACGCTTGCAGCGCTTGCGGCTGCGGCATGCATGTCCGGGAGCTGAACAGTCGGGAGATTGGAATATCCAATGGAAGTCTTTATCGCTGTGACCCTTAGGGCATGATGCAGACCGGCACGTCGCATATCACCAAGGATCTGATCGCACAGCACAATCTGACGGGCGAGGAATACCAAAAAATCCTCGGCATTCTTGGGCGCGAACCCAATCTGACGGAATTGGGCATGTTCTCGGTCATGTGGTCCGAGCACTGTTCATACAAGAGTTCGCGTGTGCACTTGAAGAAGCTGCCGACGACCGGGCCCCGTGTCGTGCAAGGACCCGGCGAAAACGCCGGGGCGATCGATATCGGCGAAGGACTGTGCGTCGTCTTTAAAATGGAGTCGCACAACCATCCGTCGTTCATCGAACCCTATCAGGGAGCAGCCACGGGAGTCGGCGGGATTCTGCGCGATATCTTTACCATGGGGGCGCGGCCGATCGCGCTGCTCGATTCATTGCGGTTCGGGGAATTGCATTCGCAGAAGAATCGTCATCTCATGAAGGGAGTCATCTCCGGTATTGCGGGATACGGCAATTGCATGGGGGTCCCTACCGTGGGAGGCGAGATCGTCTTCAACGACATCTATGCGCTCAATCCGTTGGTCAACGTTTTTTGTCTGGGTCTTGCTCACAAGGACAAGATATTCCGCGGCACGGCAGCGGGCGTCGGCAATCCCGTGATTTATTTCGGCTCCAAAACCGGGCGCGACGGGATCCACGGTGCAACAATGGCCTCGGATTCGTTCGACGATCAGTCGGACCAAAAACGTCCGACGGTGCAGGTCGGCGATCCGTTTACCGAGAAATTGCTGCTGGAGGCATGTTTGGAATTGATGGAGCGCGATGTGCTCGTCGGAATTCAAGACATGGGCGCCGCGGGTCTGACGAGTTCTTCTTGCGAAATGGCTTCCCGCGCCGGCAACGGGATCGAGCTGGACCTGACCGTGGTGCCGAGGCGCGAACCCGGCATGACGCCGTATGAAATCATGCTGTCGGAGTCACAAGAACGCATGTTGATGGTGGCGAAAGCCGGCAAGGAAGACGAATGCATCGCAATTTGCCGGAAGTGGGATCTGGACGTTGCGGTGGTTGGAAAAGTGACGGCCGATGGAATCTTGCGTGTGACGGATCAGGGAAAGGTCGTCGCGGAAATTCCGGCCAAGGCCTTGGCCGACGACGGCCCGCGTTATGACCGGCCCTATCAGCCGCCGGCTTACCAAGACATGTTGACGAACCTGAATTACGACGCCATCCCCGATGTGAAAGATGCGAATGCGGCCTTGCTGGCGCTGTTGGAATCGCCGACGATCGCCAGCAAGCGGTGGGTGTACGAACAGTACGATCATATGGTGCGAACGAACACGACGGTGCGTCCCGGATCCGACGCGGCGGTGGTGCGGATCAAAGGCACGAACAAAGCGGTGGCGATGACGGTCGATTGCAACAGCCGCTATTGTCTGTTGCATCCCTATGAAGGCGCCCGTCTGGCCGTGGCTGAGGCGGCGCGCAATCTCGTCTGTTCCGGCGCCGTACCGATCGGCTTGACGGATTGTCTCAATTTCGGCAACCCCGAGCGGCCCGACATCATGTGGCAGTTCGTCATGGCGATCGAAGGGATGAAAGACGCCTGCGAGCACTTCCAGATCCCCATCGTGAGCGGGAACGTCAGCTTTTACAATGAAACCAACGGGCTATCGATCTATCCAACGCCCATGCTGGGTATGGTAGGACTTATCGAAGATTCCGAAAGAACGCTGACCCAGTGGTTCAAGCAGGAAGGCGACGATATTATCTTGCTGGGCTCCACTCGAGAGGATTTGGGAGGATCCGAGTACGTCAAGGTCGTTCACGCTCGCGAACAGGGATCGCCGCCGTACCTAAGCCTGGATACGGAAAAGGCGCTGCATGATTGCGTACTTTCACTAAGCCGTGACGGACTCTTGCAGTCCGCGCACGATTGTTCAGAAGGCGGCCTAGCCGTTACATTGGCGGAAAGTTGCATCTCTGCACCAGAACAGACTCTGGGCGCTGTGGTAAGATTGACGAGAGGCCGGCTTCGAAAAGATGCTGTTCTCTTCGGCGAGAGTCAATCGAGGGTGGTGATTTCCGCGCCGCCGGCTCATCAACAGGCGATTCTCGATCGGGCAAGGCGCTTCGGTGTGCCGGTGGAAGTGATCGGAGCGGTCACTGGTGACCGGCTCATCGTCCATATGAACGATGAACATTCAACGGAACAAGTGATTGATCAGCCGGTTGGGATTCTGCATGCTCGGTGGGGCCTTTCCTTGGAGCGAACACTGATCCAAGACTAGTCAAGAGACCGCTGAGGATCATGAACAAAGAACTGCCAATCCTATCCCCCGACAAGTTTCACGACGAATGCGCCGTCTTCGGCATCTTCGGCCACGAGGAAGCCGCCAATCTAACCTATTTGGGGTTGTATGCGCTGCAGCATCGCGGGCAAGAGGCGTCCGGGATTGTTGCGGGAGATGGGGAACAGTTCTTCATGCAGAAAGGCATGGGTCTTGTTGCGGATATTTTTCACAAATCAGTGCTCGAGAAGCTACCCGGGCACATGGCCATCGGACACAATCGTTACTCTACCACCGGGGGCCACGATTTGAAGAATGTGCAGCCGCTCACCGTAAATTTTGCGCTCGGCAATTTAGCCTTGGCTCACAACGGCAATCTGATCAATGCCCAAATGCTCCGGCACGAACTGGAAGCCTACGGGGCGATCTTCCAGTCCACATCGGACAGCGAAGTCATCATCCATCTCATCGCGCACTCACGCGCAGACTCCTTTCTCGCACGGGTCGTCGATGCGCTGAACCAGGTGCGTGGCGCGTTCTCGGTTGTGTTGATGACCGACAACGGCCTGATCGCCGCGCGTGATCCCTACGGGCTCAGGCCTCTGTGTATTGGGCGCCTACGCAGCGGCTGGATTGTGGCCTCGGAGACCTGCGCGTTTGACTTGCTCGATGCCGAGTATGTTCGAGAGGTTGAACCGGGTGAGTTGATCGTGATCAGCGATCAAGGGCTCGACAGCCACCATCCGTTCCCCAAGAAGGATCCGGCCATGTGCGTATTCGAGTATGTCTACTTTGCCAGGCCTGACAGCCGAATTTTCGGGGCCAACGCTGTCTACGCCACGCGCAAGGCGTTGGGGCGGCAGTTGGCTCAGGAGTCGTGGGTGCCGGCGGATGTCGTCATTCCGGTCCCGGACTCCGGCGTGCCGGCGGCGCTCGGCTATTCCGAAGGAGCAGGAATCCGCTTTGAAACCGGGTTGATCCGCAACCACTATGTCGGACGGACGTTCATCGAGCCGGAACAATCGATTCGCCACTTCGGTGTCAAGGTAAAGCTGAACGCAGTGCCCGAAGTGTTGGATGGGAAGCGAGTCGTCGTCGTCGACGATTCGTTGGTTCGCGGCACGACGAGCCGCAAGATCGTCAAGATGATCCGACAAGCCGGAGCAAAAGAGGTCCATATGCGGATCAGCTCACCACCGATTCTCTCGCCTTGTTTCTACGGAATCGACACCCCGACCAAAAAGGAACTCATCGCGTCCGATCATTCGATCGAAGAAATCCGCAAGTACATCACCGCCGACAGTTTGGCGTATCTCAGCCTTGACGGTATGCTGAAATCCGCACCGAGGACACCCGATCAGTATTGTACTGCCTGTTTCACAGAGCGCTATCCTATCCCGTTTACCCGCGCAGAAGAGCTTCAGCTGGGCCTGTTCGAATCAGCGCGCTGAGCATTCTGTACGGACGATATGACACCTCCCGACAGCGACAACAAGAATGAGTCTGAGACAAGAGGTCGACTCCGAGTCCCGGTCGACTATCCTGTCTTATTTACGGGAGATGAAGGGTCAGGCCATGGGACGGTGAGGAATCTGACACTCGCCGGAGGTGAGATTGAGAGCCATGTCCAGGTCCCTGTCGGGTCGCATGTGTGTCTCCATGTGCATCCTTCGGGCGCTCGGCCCCCGATCATCATTGGCCTCGCCGTCGTCCGTTGGAAGCATGGTGATCGATTTGGGCTCGAGTTCGTTCGATTTGAAGGCAAGGCGAAGGAACAGCTCGAGGACATGCTGAATCAGCGAGACGCGGTAGACTAGTTCTGTCCCCGCCATGCGGTTGCCGTCAAAAAAATTGCCATGGTAGGATGCAGTCTTCAAGAGCTGAAGGCGTATGCAGCTGCTACGCTTTTCCATGAAGCAGAAGATCGTGGTCTGTCGATCACGGGAGGTTGCGATGAAACGGATACTATTTGCGTGTGGACTGCTGACCTTCCCGGTGCTGTGTGTTTCACTGGTTCTTGCAGCCGGATTATTCCGGGTTGGAGAAAAGGCCCCGTCCTTCACTCTCACGGCCATGACCGGCGAAACCATATCGCTCGAATCCTACAAGGGCAAGGTCGTGGTGTTGGGACTGTTTCACATTTGTGACCCTTGCATGATGCAGGGGAGTACCTTGCAGAAGGTCCATGAGTCTGTGCGAGGCAAGAACGTGGCAGTGCTGGGAGTCAATTCGTCGGGTGACGGTAAGCCGGAGGTCGGCGAATTCTTGTCTGGTTTCCCGGTCAAAGTCACCTATCCCTACCTTCTGGATCCCGCCAAGGTTACCGATAAACTCTATGGTGGGGGAAGGTTTATCCCAAATGTTTATGTGATCGACCAACACGGAGTCATCCGTTGGCAGCGGGTCGGTAATATGGAGTTGGCCGCAGCCGACATAATTGTTGCAGAGGTTGAAAAGCTGTTGGCGGGTGGAAACAAGATGTAATGGGCGGGGTCGGATGTTTCTCAGAGCTCGCTGACCACCCGCTGAGACTCTATCGAATTAAGAACGTTGGCGGCGGTCGGTCAATGCGCGCTGTGAGAGAAATTTCGGCGATTGACTTGTGGACAATTTAAGACGAAACCGCGAGGAGACATACAAGCGATGGATGAGATCGACGAAGGGAAACAAAAGTTCCTGGAAATCATACGAGGGGTCGACGGATCTGTGCAAGTGGTAATTCCCGTGACCTCCTCCAACAGCATGTTCTTGATCTCGTTGACGAAGGGGACGAATAGGAAATTCATCACGGTGCCCGAAGACGATATCATTGACTTGCCCAACGACGCGAGCATTCAGGCAAAGATCACCAAGACGATCAAGGATGCCATCTCCGCTCTGTGATCTCTGTGGTGTCGTGAGCCCCGGTACTTGCTATGAAACAAATCTTACCCGGTATCTGGCAGTGGTCATCGTTTTCAGATGAAAAGCAGCTCGACTTCAACGGCCTGTTACTGACGATCGGTGAATACAAGATTCTCGTTGATCCCCCTCCGATGACTGTCGAAGCGAGAGAGATTGTCCGACGAGAGGAGCCGATCGATTACATCATTGTTACCAACCGGGATCACCTTCGAGAAGCTCCTGCCTATCAAGCTGAGTTGAATTGCCAATTGTACGTGCCGGAGGCTGACGCAACCCAGATGGAAGTGAAACCGACAAGGACTTACAAAGACGGTGAACTTCTGCCAGGTGGGATCTGGGCAATTCACCTGAGGGATCAGAAGTCTCCGGGAGAATCCGCTTTGTTTATTGAACGGGGACGAGGTGTTCTGATCGTAGGGGATGCATTGATCGGCAAACCGCCTGGCGCGGTATGTCTGCTTCCTGATGAAAAGTATGCCGACCTCGGGAAAGCCAAGGAAGGACTTCGCCGGCTCTTGAAGTACAGCTTCGACAGTCTTCTCGTTGGAGACGGCTGCTCCATCCTGGTCGGTGGCAAGCAGCAGGTGGACCAACTGCTGTCGGTGATGCCATGACTTTGCGGAACGGCCTTTCAGAAGAACTGAATCGGCAAGGCAACGAGCACTTCTCGCGAGGGTACTACACCGAGGCGTATACCTGTTACGCCAAGGCGTTGGAGTGTGATCGGCTTACCGGTGATCGGCGAGCCCTCGTCGCCACCCTCGGCAACCTGGGCAACATTTGCGCGGTCAGCGGAAGGCGGGATGCGGCTCAGGCGCACTATCAGGAAGTTTTGGAACTGCAAAAGATCCTTGGCGATGAGAAGGGCATCGGAACGACGCTGGCAAATCTGGGGAATCTCCGGGCGGATGCCGGAGAATGGGACCGGGCACGAGCCTATTATCTGGAGGCCCTCGATCTCATGACCAAGACACACGATGAGGCGGCCCAAGCCGTGTTGTTCTCTGACCTTGGTTTGGTGGCCCGGGAAACCGGTCTGTTTGACGAAGCGATCCAGTTTTACGAGCGGTCGTTGGCATTGATGCGGCGGTTGGGGAATCTGGGCGGCGTTGCGGACGCGTGGCGCATGATCGGCCGCACGTTCTTGATACGAAAACGCTATGACGATGCCATTGCGTGTTGTCAAACCAGCCAATCAATCTCCGAGCGGTTACGCGACGAACTCCGCGCCGGCGGTGCCCGTTACGTGCTCGCTCAATGTTATGAGGAGATAGGGCGGCTGCAGGACGCCGCAGATCTGCTCGAACAGGTTGTGTCGATGGACCGCAAATATCGCCTGCCGAAACTTGAAGAAAACACACAGCGCCTGAAGATACTCCAGGCCCGACTCGCTGAGGGATGCATGCATGAGTGAGCCGACTTCAGCATGGGAGCGACTTCGCACTGAACTGGTGCGGTCATTCCCCCGGTTCTACGATTTGGAGCCCAACGGACCGCTCATGATGGATCTAGGGGAGGATGGTTGGCTCTTGGAGGTCAGGCCGGAAGGCACGGTCCTGTGCCAATATGGTGTGGCAATGGAAGATGTCATGGCCCTGATGTCGGAAGGAACGCCGGAGGATTTGGGAACCGACGAAGTTGCGAAGCAGGCCAAGTATTTTCTTCAGCCGGCGGTGGCCAAGTATAGGGCACTCCTGCTGCAATCTGGGTTTGTCGAGGAGACCGAGATGACCGACGAGTTTGTAGCGGTCACCTTTACACGTGCCGTCGATCTGCAGAATCGCCCCAAACTGGAAGACCTTCTTCGATGGTGTTGCCGACAAATCGGAGGTGCCTCGTGATGCAACGCATTACGAACTTCGATGAGTTTCGCGACGCCATTTCGGCCTATCGCTTGCCCCGGGTGTTGCTGGCGGCGCTGGAACTGGATCTCTTTACGACGGTCGGCGAACGATCATGGACGATTCCCGATCTTGCCAAGGAACTCAAAGTCAGCGAACGAGGTCTGAGCATTCTCTGTCGTAATCTGGCCGCGGCCGGAGTCCTACAAAAAAAGGGAGCTATCTATAAGAACACCCGGCTGGGCGCGACGGCGCTGAATGCCAACCATCGCGTCTATCGCGGCGGGTATTTGAACCTCATCCGAACCCACTGGGCAGATTGGATGCGACTGTTGGAGTCTGTGCGGAGCGGGTTGCCGATCGATCATGATGCTCCCGACAGTCCAGACTACCGCCGACAATTTACGTGGGCCATGCATCACCGGACCTTGGAGATTGCTCCGGCAATTGCGGCACAACTTCACATGAGTCGAGCGAAAACTCTGCTGGACCTCGGCGGAGGGCCCGGCACGTATGCGATGGCATTTCTCGCGAAGAATCCCAAGCTTCGTGCCACCGTGTGTGATCGGGAAGCCGCTCTTGAGGTCGCGAAAGAAATTGCCAGCACTCATAGGACGGGGCGGCGGCTTTCCTACCTCCCGCTCGATTTTTCAAGGGACCCGATAACGGGAGCCTATGACGTCATCTGGTACTCGAATGTGCTGCATATTTATTCGCCTGAAGATAATCAGGCCATCTTTTGCCGCGCCCTGGCTGCATTGATGCCGGGTGGTCGACTCATCATCCAAGACGCGTTTCTGCACGATCGCGAAGGGTTGTATCCACTGGAAGCAAGTCTGTTTGCGGGATCGATGCTGCTGTTCACGGAAGGTGGAAACACCTATTCAGCCTCGGAGACGGGGGAGTGGTTGAAAAAGGCCGGATTCGTCGGTATCAAGATGCACGCGCTTAAGAAGGGGACGGGGGACTGGGAGGATGGGATTTTAGAGGCATCGGCTCCTGGCCCAGGTCTAAGAGCGACCGCCCGCCGAACACGATCAGTAGGAAATTGAGGAACCCGCTGACTCCGCTCGCCATTATGATCGGAGCCGCGTCAGAATCGATGTTGAGCATCTGAATGATCGTTGCGACGTCCATGGCTAGTCCAACCGTTGCGTAGATCACGCAAACCATCGCGGCCCATCGCAACCTTAGCCAAACCAAGACAGCAAGCGCGAGTGGGAACAGGATAAAAAAGCCGAGTCTCCACGCCAAGCCTGGCGCCATAGATATGGCGTTCTGATTCAAGAGCAGTCCCGCCTCGACGAAAAGCAAGCCTAGTAACAGAGTCAGTAAGGCAGTGCGTTTCATTCAGAGACTATAGACCGTAGAGGAAAACGTCGGCAATGGGTGCCTTGTTGTCGGCAGTTTTGGGATGCTAGCCTGATTTGTATGGATTTCAGCGAGCGGACAGAGAGTGGTCTAGGCGAGCAGGTCTGCCTGCTCATCTATGACGCGGAATGCCGACTTTGTGTTTCCACCAAAGCGAAACTCGAGCGGGTAGGAGTTGCCCAAGCAGGGACCAACGTCAGATTTCTTGCGTATCAAAGCGAGGAGGCCATGAAAGCTCTGGGGCAGGACTACCGCCCTGGTCGCCCTGATATGGCGTTCTTAATCCAATCTTCAGGAGAAGTGCTCCGAGGCTTCGATGCCTTTCTTCCCTTCATCCCTAACCTCCCTGGCGGAAAACTTCTGCGATGGGGGTTAAGACTCCCTTTCGCAAGGCGGCTGACCGAATTGGGCTATCGTGTGGTCGCACGCCATCGGTATCGATGGTTTGGCCATGCCAAGCCGGTCGAGAGAACTGAAGCAAGCAATTCCATTCTTTCGTGATGCCCCCCTCTTTCGAGGGGATTCTTCCCACAGCGGGGAATTTACCGGCGATCTCCTCTCTTCCAGAATGCGCTCACTCCTGGAGGAGGGCATATGTCGCACATGCGGGTCGTGTCGCAGAGCATTTCTGGTTTCGTTCATGGGACAGACCGAAAATGTAACGTCTTCTGTCATGACCGTTCGAACATGCCGATCTGGCTGGCTGTCGTGGGGCTTTGTCTTTCGCTTTCTATCGGTCAAGCATGGGGTGAAGTAGGCACGGGAGAAAAAGGAGCGATTGTGGCGGCAGGGTTCGGTTACCAAATCGGCTCTTCATCGGTGATCGCTGTGAAGATATATGACGCAGGATCGGGCGCAATTTTATCCGATGAAGTTTATGAACTGGCTGTCAAGGAAAGTGAGGAGACGGGCCAGACTAGTGAGCCACGGATTTTTGCCGGTGGAATCGGACTTGGTGCGACCGACCTTTCCAATTTTGTATTGCGGGTATACGACGCAAATACTGGGGCATTTCAGTGGGAGGGACGACTCAACCTTGTTCAGCCCGACAAGAAAGGAGCGGGACACGTCATATCGGCTTCGATGCCACAGCGCGCAACTGTCACAAAGGTACACAGTGTAGCAACGGTTACCGAACAACCCGTGTTCTTCCTGCGTGCATTGAATGCCATAACCGGGTTATCTGTCTGGGAAGATGAATTTACAACGGTGGGCGCTCGAATTCCTCGAGTACAGCCGATCGCAAGCCGGTCGATCCAGCCGGCCGCGCTCACAACAGTCAGCTCCCATGCATTTGACTTCAGAATTCGTATGTATGATCCCAGTGGGAAGAAAGTTCTTTGGGAGGATCAATTATCCAGCTTGGATGCTGATGAAGGCAGCCAAGAATCGTTCAGCGACCGGGCTCATCTCCTTCCCCCCTGGCCCAATCAATCGCCGGAAGAGTCTGCCGCAGAGTTAATGTAACGACAACCCACATCCGTTCTATACCGATCCAGGATCATGGGCGAGCGAAGCTACGAGCGGTTGTGTTCGAAGCTCTCGAGCCACTGGCGGTGGAACTGTTCGTAGGACACGAACAGTTTGTTTTGGAGTGCATTTGCCACTGATGCCTTTTCTTGAAAGGCATTCAGCAATTCATCGACACGGGCCATGCCCCATCGCTCGATTAGGTAGCGCGTTGCAGAATTCGCTTCTAAATAGGCAACCGTCGAAGTGCTGGCCGGTAGTGCGCTCCAGGAACCTTCCAGGTAGGTCAACGGAATTACTTTGATATCTCCTTGCATAACGTGATCAAGTTCCGGCCACGCATCTCCAGCCAATTGCATGGCAAGACCTTCGTTCAACCACGTAGGCAGCGCTCCGCTGCTCGTCCCCAAACGGTCATGGAGCAGCGCATGGACATACTCGTGACGGAGCACACTGGTGAGCCACTTCCTATCTGTCGTCGCCCCTTGCGTGGGGATCTGAATGCGTCCAAGGTTGGGGTCGTAAAGGCCGTCGGCCCAAGCCGGGCTTCCGGTCGCCCCTTGAAACGTATCCTTGGCGTGGAGGACGACTATGATCGGCTTCGACGGGAAATGCCCAAACTTCTGCCCGATCTCTCGATAGGCTTCTTCAAGTATCTCCAGAACTGAGGCCCATGTATTCTGGTCTTCCTCGCCATCAAACTTCACCACAAAATGAGTGCTGCCTCTTACGGTCATATGGGATTCAACCGACTGAGTGCGACGAATCTTCGCGGTGACAGCAGCCAGATAGGACTGAAGGGCTGGATCCTGCCGTGCTCGGTCGGCTGCTTGGCGTAAATGTTTCCCTGCTTCAGCCAGTTCATCTTGTTCTTGTAACAAGTCGGCCATAGCGAGATGTGGGAACGGCTCTTCCGGAACTAGCTTCATCAATTTCGTTAAGAATTCAATGCTCAGCGCACGGTCCCGCTGCTCCCAGTAGGCATGGGCGAGGTTTAAGAGGATCACAGGGTTGGAGTCGTCAATCTCGGCCGCTCTCTTAAACAACTTGATGGATGCTTTCGTGCCATTGAGCCGTTCCTGTTGCAACCCGAGATTGTTCCACAAGACTGCGACGAAGGGTTTGGATTTTCCGTCCGACAAGACCGCTGGCGGAAGCTCTTTGAGTCTCGTCTCGGCAAGCGCCAGGTTATGTTTTTCGATCTCATCACGAATCGCCTCTAGGAGTGCCTCGTGCGGGGTAGGCGGTATCACGCTTTGGTCGAGTGCACGAACCGGTGTCGCTTCACTCTCAGCTGACCGGGTCTGTGGTGGGGCTGGAGGTGGCGCGACAGTCTCCATGGTTTCTGCGAGCTGTGCAGTTGGTGGTGGCATGACAGGCTTCAGAAACAGGTGGTACCCAACCAGGAGGGCCAGCCCCAATCCAAGCGGCGTGAGAATGTGTGTAATGTTCCGGCGGTACATGGGCGCTCGACCACGAGTGTAGCACCCTAAGAAAAGGTGACCAAGCATTCGAGCAAAAACCGTCGGTGGATCCCGACATGCCGTTTGAGCGGTTCATTGAGGGCTGGAAGGCACTATGCTACGATTCCGTACCGTATGCAGGGTGGTCCTACAGGATTGGGTCCGCACACATCGTTTCAGGAGTTGTTAGAACGCATCGCGCGACCTATCGAGTTCGCGAGCCGGGATGATTGCGCCCATTTGAAGACGGTCTCAAATCTGAGCGCGTTCATCTCCACACAAGTCTTGTCAGCCCTTCGGCAAGAAACCTACCCCAAAGCTATTGAAGCTCGCCTGATTTCGTTGCGGGATCTGTTCGTCGATTTTCTGCCGGCGTTACCTCTCGACGAGCAACATCGACGATTGCGGGCGGCTATGCTGCTCATCAAGGCACTCCGAGTGGCTGGTCGGTCGCAGCCTGCCCATCCTAATGATTCGTTGGCACAATCTTCCCGCGGTTCTGAAGTGGCAAGTGTGAGGCGTCCTGATCTCTGGAACCTTGCGGTTCGGTTCGTCAAAGGTGTCGGACCCAAGCGGACCCATCTTCTACAACGGTTACGTATTCAGACGGTAGAAGATGCGCTTTGGACCATCCCTTGGCGCTATGAGGATCGTTCAGTAATGACGCCGATCGGGAACCTCGTCCCTGGAATGGTGGCGTCGATTTGCGGGACGGTCGGCAAATGCGACGCGAAACGGACAAGAAATCGACGGTTGAACGTGCTTGACGTCGGTGTCGAGGATCAGTCCGGGCGAATGCAGGTGGTCTTTTTCAATCAGCCGTATTTGGAAGATATTCTGACGGTTGGGACTCGGGTGATGATGAGCGGGCGGGTGATCGCCGGTCGGCAGGGATGGATGGTGCCCCGAATGGATGTGGTCCAATACGAGATCGTCGGAGAAGATACCGAATCGACGTTGCATGTCGGACGAATCGTTCCCATCTATCATGAAACCAAAGGATGGACCTCTCGTCAAATGCGGGTGTTGGTGAGGAGCCTGTTGGCAGACCATGGGCTTGAGCTCCATGACCATTTACCGGTGCCCCTTCGGGCGCGCCAACGGTTGATCCCAATTCATGAAGCGCTGCAGGACGTCCATTTCCCGAAGACCGGCACAGATCCTCAGCTGCTGGAACGAGGGAGGACACCTGCGCATCGGCGATTGGCGTTTGAGGAACTCCTGCTTCTCCAGGTGGCGTTAGCGACGAGACGTCGATTGATGCATGATGAGCCAAAGGAGCTGCGATTCAATCTGCGGACCCCGCTTGTAGAGAAGCTAGGTCGCCTCTTGCCCTTTCGCCTCACGACGGCGCAGGATCGTGTCATTCGCGAAATATTTCGAGACATGATCTCGACGCAGCCCATGAATCGCTTGGTGCAAGGAGATGTGGGGTCTGGGAAGACAGCGGTCGCCTTGCACGCCATCGTGATGGCCTGCGGATCAGGATATCAGGCGGCCCTCATGGCACCGACGGAAATTCTTGCCGAGCAACACTATCGAAACCTCTCCGGAACATTTCAGGCCTTGGGCCTTCAAACGATCCTCGTGCGCGGGGGAGAGAAGGCTTCGGTGAAGCGGGCACAAGCAGAACAGCTGGCCACAGGCGAAATTCAGGTGGCCATCGGCACCCATGCCCTCATTCAACAGGGTGTGAAATTCAAGAGTTTGGGTTTGGCGGTGGTCGATGAGCAGCACAAGTTCGGTGTGCTGCAACGGAAGACCCTGATCGATAAGGGTTATACCCCTGATGTCCTCGTGCTGACGGCCACTCCTATTCCACGGACGTTGGCCATGACGGTGTATGGCGATCTTGATGTATCGGTGATTGATGTGCTGCCGCCGGGACGAAAGCCGGTGCGCACGTTTCTATTCGGTGAGGGCCATCGGCGGCGAGCCTATCAGATCTTGCGAGATGAACTCCGCAACAAAAGACAGGCATATGTGGTCTATCCACTTGTGGAGGAATCGGAAAAGACCGACCTCCAGGCAGCGATTCAGGGTGCCGAACAGTTGCGGAACGGAGAATTTTCTGAATTCAGCGTTGGCCTGCTGCATGGACGTATGAAGGCAGCTGAGAAGGAAAAGGTGATGGCGGACTTCAAGGCTGGCAACATCCAGTTGTTGGTGGCGACAACCGTGATCGAGGTCGGCGTCGATGTACCCAATGCGACCATGATGATGATCGAACATGCAGAGCGATTTGGTCTTGCGCAGTTGCACCAATTACGTGGACGAGTGGGACGGGGCAGCCATCAATCCTATTGCCTGTTGATGGCGGCGAATTTGGGGCAGAGAAAGACTCAGTTGGGACGGCGTCCAGTGGACGACAATCACGAGTCAGTGCCATCCACGGCAAGGGAGCGTTTGGAAGCGCTCGTCCGCTCCAACGATGGATTTGTGATTGCCGAGGACGATCTGCGGATCAGAGGGCCGGGAGAGTTCTTCGGCTTACGTCAATGGGGGATGCCGGAATTTCGTGTGGCCAATCTGGTCCGAGACGGTGATTTGTTGCAGCAGGCTAGGCAAGAGGCTTTTTCATTACTGAAAGCGGATCCAGGCCTGAAAGAGCCGGCGCATGAAGGATTGCGTGAGGCAATGTTACGAAAATGGGAGAAGAAGCTCGAACTGGGTTCAATCAGCTAGGATATCGATGGGACTTCTACAGCGATTGAAAGACGATTTGCGAGCCGGGATCGCCACTCTGCGCCTGGGAACCGTCCATGCGGCCGGTCGCGCTCTGGAAGAGACGGAACTGCTCCGAATGAGGCTGGAACTCCGCAAGCTCGACCAGCAACTCTCTGATCTCTTTAAAGACATCGGTGAGCGGGCCATCGACATGAAGGAGCGTGGCGAAACGGCGGAACGTGTCGTCTATGATGCCGAGATCGTACGCCTCGTGAAAGAGGTTCAAGAGCTCAAAGAGTCGCGGAAGAAGCTGGAGGCTGAGATGGATGAGATTCGGAACGAGCAATGACGGCGCCGTCCTGTCGTACATTCCGCTTGGCTGGTATCGACATTGGTACACTGACCTGCCGACTCCTTATCGCTGACTTGCCTCATGGTGCTTCTCTTAAAGTACTTCGATCAGACCGGCGCATCCTTCGCCTGGGAGAAGGCGTCGATCAAACCAAACGACTCAGCTCCGCCGCAATGGATCGGGTCATCCGCTGTCTCTGTGAGTGGCGGAATGTCATTGATGGCTATCATGTCGAAGGATCTTCGGTCGTGGCGACGAGCGCCGTCCGAGACGCCTCGAATCGAGACGAGTTTCTTCAGCGGGTCAAACGAGAAGCAGGGTTCGAGGTAGAAATCATTCCGGGGGACGAGGAGGCTCGACGGACGTTGCTCGGCATTCGATCCGGCTTGCCGGCCGGAATAGCGGACCTTCTCGCGTTGGACATCGGTGGCGGCAGCACGGAATTTATTCTGGATCGTCCCGGACAGCCCTCAATCGTCCGCTCCATTGATATCGGAGTAGTCAGATTATGCGAGCGGATTCTGCATCACGATCCGCCGACGGAAGAAGAAATACAGCACGCTCGTCATTGGATACAAAAGGACACCGAGGCTGCGGTTGCCGATATGTCGCGATCTGCGGGGCTCACGTTTGTCGGGACGGCTGGAACCATTACGTCGCTCGCCGCGATGGCGCAGCAGTTACCATCCTATGAGCCGGCGAGAATCCACAACTATGTGCTGAAGCTCGAAACCGTTCGAGAACTGGAGCGCACGCTTCTCAGCAGAACAAAGACGGAACGAATCGGTCTGCCGGGCTTGGAGAAAAACCGCGAAGAAGTCATCGCTGCTGGGGCAATCATTATCCGAACGATCATGGAGACGCTGGGGCAACAAGCGTGTCTAGTGAGCGATTTGGGGTTGAGAGAAGGGGTATTGTTCAACCTGGCAATGCGAATAGAGAATCTATGAGTGAGGAAGCACGAGTGAAGCTGCGACTGTGCGCGTCGACCGAGCAGCGTCTTGGACTATGACAGTAATGGTTCTTTGTGTGTGCGGTCGGTGAGTTAAGGTAAGTACGCAGGCTGCCCTCAAGTCTTCTACTTCTGCGAATACCAGCGATAGCCTTTGCTTTCGGTGAATTGGGCTTTCGGCGCGCCGCCGGGCTTTTCCAGCAACAGCACCTTGAAGTCCTGGAGGCCGAACCAGGCTGGATCGGCGAGGTCGTGGTAATGGATGCCTTGCAGCTTGGGGAGCATATCACCTAACGCCCGCTGTAATTCCTCTTCGGTATAGGCGCGCACGTCGAAGGGCCGGTTTACGGCTTGACAGAATCTCTGGATCGTATAGGTGGCACCGGTGCAGAGGACTTTTGTATCCGGCTTCAGTCCCAGAAACTGGGGAAGTACAAGGTACCGTTCTTGGAAGCCGAGCCAGCGCACCGCTTGCCGGAGGTGACCGTACTGGACTTCGTATTCGGTGTGCCCGGGCAGTTTCACTGGGGCCGGCCATCCTTCGTCAACCCCGAACTCCGTGAGAAACGCCCGTCCACCGGGTTTGAGTACCCGCCACAGTTCTGCGACGAAGCGAATCGGCCCGAGGTTGAAGATCACGGATTCGGGCAGGTTTGCCTCGATCGGAAGGCGAAGACGTCTGATCCAATCCAGTGCTTCTTGATGTTGTGCCGTTTCCCCGACTCCGCACGCCAATTCGTTTCTGCTCAATTGCACCGGCGTCATGTCCGCCATGTTCTCATTGTCGATCACGAGATCGATGGAATGATCGGCAAACGGGAGACATTCCGCGTTGGCGCGTGTGCCGGCAGCATTCCATCCACCTGCTTGAGCCCGAGTGACTTGAAGGTTCAGAAATGGCTGCGTAATATCGAGCGACAGATATCTGATTCCCTGCTTTTCAAAAGGTAAGAGATCTCGGCCCAGTTCCTGCGCGACATAACCCAGGCCACCGCCGATTTCCAGCAGGGCTTTCGGCTTGGGATTGAACCACCCCAGTCGTCGTAGTTGGCGCATAAGGAGCCGGCCGTAGGTCAGACCGGACAGCGCTTCGCTTGGTTCACGGAACAGATGGGAGACGGTGGTCTCTATCAGGTCAAAATGACGATCGTCTCCTTCATTGTGGGCGAGCTCATGGCGGTGGAATTCTTCCAGGTGCTCTTCACCCTCGAACCCTTCTTGACCTGACCAGCCTTCGCGGACCTGTTGCAGCAAGATATCCCACTTCGCCTTGTGTCTGTGGCCGCCCGGTGGCTCGGCCCCGTAAAAGCATAGTGAGTAGTTTGGTGTGGCCCATCGTTCGAGGTGCCACTGCCCCGGTTGACCATCGGGTCCACACATGCGGGTGCCATAGGTTTCGAGCAGGGTGCCCACGGCGTTGTGGCCGTTCATAGCGTGAAGCATGTCCATGCCGGTGCGGTTCAATCGCACCAGCGGCAATTGATCGTCGAGCGGGGCCACCCAGAACTCATCGTCGGCCTGTTGGTACACAACGAGGTCGGGAATCCGCCAGGTGAGGAGACGCAGCGTCTCGCCGGTCAGGCGTTGGGGAGAGTGGACGGCGGCAGCGGGTTTCATTGCGAACGGCTTTCTGTATCTGGTGTTGGCAGACTACAGGAGCGATCGACAATCCTGCAAGATGGTGATCGACATACGGCTAGAGTTGAGAAGGGGTTGAAGGACTGTCGGTCACTGTCAACTGCCCCCGCATGATGGGATGGATCCGGCACTGATAGGCATATCGACCGGCTGGCAAGCTCGGCACAGTGAAGTACGATCCCGGTGGGACTGCACCTGAATCGAATAGGCACTGCCCCCCATCCTCCATGCAGCCGTTATGTGTCACAGTGTGATGGGTCGGTGTCGGATTATCCCAGCGGATTGGTGTACCGCTGACCACGGTTGCGTTGATGGGAATATAATAGGGCGATCCGTCCTCCATCATGATCTGCACGGGAAAGGATGTGTCCAGAGCCAGCCCACTTGACCCGACTCCGAGCCATAGGGCAAACGTCACGAGGTAGAACCGGTTCATGGTGTTACCACTTCATACAAGGCGGTCAAAGCACAAAACCTCGCGAGTAGGGTGAAGGAATCAGACGCGTTTCCCATATGGATTTATCTTAGCATGGGATTGAACGGGGCCCTCGAAAGCGCTGGACTGCTGCTCAAACTTCTCCCGTCGATTGCAAAGATAGCTGTCTGATTGGATTCTACTCAAGGGGGCAATGGCCGATCGAGAGAAATAAAAATCGGGTGGTTGCAAGAGGCTGTTCGTTCATGCTAGATGGAGGCCGTTGCGCCGCCCTGAAACGAAGAGGAGGAATCGGAATGGCGAACAAGAAGAAAAAGGCCGTTACGAAAACGGCGTCACAGAAGAAAAAAGCCGCACCGTCAGCGAAGAAAAAGGCGGCAAAGCCAACGGTGAAGAAACGTGCGGCGGTGAAGTCCTCCAAGCCGGTCTCGAAGAAGAAGGCCATCAAGAAGGCTGCTGGAAAATCCGCCAAGAAGGCCGCGCCCAAGGTCGGCCGAGCAAGCGCGCCCGTTAAGAAAGCCGCGGCACAAGAAGAAGATGCCGCTCCGCGTAAGCCGCTGGCTGCCAAGCAAGCTGTGCCTATGGAGCCGGAGGACACCGATCTCGATGATGAGGAAATGGTTCAGGATGAGCTGGAAATGGAAGGCGAGATCGAGGAAGACGACGTTCAAGAAGAATTAGATCTTGACGCCGATGATGGAGGGGACGAGCTTATCGATAAGTCCGAGGACTTGTTGGACGACGATTATCGAAACAACTGATAACCAGGCGTTCTTCGATGTATCCCAGCTAGATCCAGAGTCCGTGCTATTCGATGCATGCAACCCATCGCAAGAGCGAGGGTGGTGATGTCTGATTCACTTGTTGCTTCCACTGAGAGCTGCTGGAATTGATCAATTCCAGCAGCTGCATCTCATCATTCTCCCGTGAAGTACCGACAGGTGCCCAGTCTCGCTTCTTCCCGTTTCGTCCGTAGACTCCCATGCTAAAGCGCATATCGCGTTGCTGGTATGTAGCCTTGATGGTTGTCTGTGTCATCGGAACTTATCTCCCTGAAGCCGGTGCAGCATGCGTCATCGAGACGCTCTCTGGCGAGACCGAGACGGGGATAGTTGTTCATCTTTCGCCCACGTGTTCGCCGGCTGAACGTGAAGCCCATGCTGTGCCGAGTGCAACGGTCATGGATGCGATAGCCAAAGGGCGTCCTGTCGATCTCACTGGTGTGATCGTCCGCGGAGATCTCATCTTCGATACCCTCGCTGTAGATATGCCTTCCAACCTCCAGACAGCTGTTCCTGAGACACGGAACCAAGGGGGGCATGCTGATGACGACGAGCAGCGATTTGTTCGCGCAGTGCTGAGGATAAGGGACTCTGTGGTCTTGGGGGCGTTACGCCATCATTCCGCCAAAGGCACACTCAGGTTTGAAGGGCCTGTTGACTTTCAGGGGTCTCGTTTCAAACAGGGCGTGGATCTCTCGCGGTCAGTATTCCGGGGACCGGTTGAGCTTTCCGGTGCGACATTCGAGAAAGAGGCCTTTTTCGTTCATGGGCAGTTTGCCCGGGAAGTGGGTTGTAGGGAAACGAGGTTTGGACCCAGCACCAGATTTCATCAGTCCACGTTTGGGGCTTCTGTGGACTGTACCGGCGCTCTTTTTGACGGCATGGCGGAGTTTCTGGAGGTGAGTTTCGAGCAACCGGCGGTATTCGAGCGGTCGAGATTCGGTTCGGGGACCGGATTCTCCGGAAGTCGTTTCAAGAGTCGGATCAACTTCGGCGACGCGATCTTCAGCCGTGAAACCTTCTTTGGGTTTGCAGTTTTTGAGAGCGAGGCGGTGTTCGCCGGTGCCCAGTTCCTGGGACCGACTGACTTTTCAAGTGCTGAGTTCAGACAACGAGACGATCTTGTGAAGGCACGGTTCGACCAGCCACCTCTCTTGGCCCAAACAAAACGACTTGAACAGGACCAGTCAAGTGGCCTCCTTCAGACCAGGACAGGGCAGTATGCCCTTACCGTAGCCTTCCTCGTGGTGGCAGCTTTGCTGGTAGCCTACGCGATAAGACTCAAATAAAATCGGTGGCGATCCCCAATATATAGAATCCGACTTGCTCGCTTCCCTATAAGTTGGTATAAACACACCGTGGATTCTCCAGCTGAAGGTTCTGAGCAAACAGAGCTTCCCTACCAGGTCCGCGTCGAAAAATTCGAGGGACCACTCGACCTCCTGCTCCATCTTATTAGAAAAAATGAGATCAATATTTACGACATCCCGGTTGCGATGATTGCTCAACAATATCTCGAATATCTGGAAGCCATGGAAGAGTTAAATCTCAACGTGGCGGGGGATTTCTTGGTCATGGCGGCGACGTTGTTGCAGATCAAATCCAAAATGCTGCTGCCGGTGGATGAGACGGCTGACGACGAGGAAGATGGGCCGGATCCACGAGAAGAGCTTGTTCGCAGATTGCTCGAGTATAAGACCTACAAAGAGGCGGCGCGTCAGCTCGACGACCAGGAAAAAACGTGGCGCGAGATCTTTTGGCGTGAGGACATTCCAGCATTCGATCAGGTTGAAGTTGAAGAAGATCTTTCGTTGGAGAATGTGTCGCTTTTCGATCTGGTTGATGCCCTCAAGGAGGTTCTCGAGCGGAATCCTAGCAGCCGACTTCTCGAAATTGTTCCCGACAACCTCACGGTTCGCGAACGAATGAACCTCATTCTGGAAATGCTCGAAGGCAAAGATTCGGTTTCGTTCGGTGCGCTGTTTGAAGGGCCAAGTCATCGGTTGACGGTTGTCGTCACATTCTTGGCATTGCTTGAATTGATGCGGCTTCGAGTTGCACGCGTGTTTCAAGCAGAAACATTCGGGCCGATTCTAGTGTCACGGATGTTCTCGCTGGTGCCTGATCCGGCAGAGCTCGATGAGGTCGATGTAGAATGGAGGGGAGCATGACTCCACTGACGGTAGACTTGGTTGAGGATATGCCGGAAGCCGGCACGGTAGAGGTCGGCGAGGCAAACGGTACTCCTGAGGATCAGGGTTTCGAGGATGATGGCGCGCGAAGCGTGGGTGAGCTTCAGGCCATCTTGGAGTCGCTGCTTTTCGTCTCTTCGGAACCGTTGTCCTTGGCGCGTCTCACGGCGGTGCTCGGAAATGTGGCAAAGGTTGAAGTGGAGTCAGCGTTGCACAATCTCGGTCAAGCGTTTGAACAAGAAGGGCGTGGCGTGCGGCTGGCCGAGATCGCGGGGGGGTACCGTCTCGTCACAAAACAGGAGCATGCTCCCTGGATCAAGCGGCTGGACAAGGCCAAGACGGCGGCGAAACTGTCGAGGTCTGCCTTGGAATCACTTGCGATCATTGCCTACAAACAACCATTGGTTCGGTCAGAAATCGAAGAAATCCGAGGGGTGGAAACTTCCGGTGTGTTGCGAACCCTGCTGGAGCGAAAGTTGGTGCGAATCGTCGGGCGTAAAGAAGTTCCGGGGCGTCCGATCATGTATGGGACGACCAAATTCTTTCTGGAGCATTTTGGTTTGAGTGATCTTTCACAACTCCCGCCACTTCGTGAGTTCAAAGAACTTGGTGACGCGGAGCAGTCACTTCTTCCGATGGATGGCGGGGACATTTCATCTGGTGACGAGTCGATTGAGACGGTCGAGCTGGATGCAGAGCAGTCGGTGAGTGCGGAACCCCAGGCGTCTGTCATGCTGGACGAGATGTTCGATCCGCTTCAAGCAACCCAATAGTCAACGGGCGGCACAAGAAACTCAAACGAGGTCGATTGGGAGGCCATTGGCCGTCTAGGCTGAGGCCGGATCGTTGACTTCCGTCTGCCCGAGAGAGCTAGGGCATCGGCTTTTTCGGGGGCGGGGCGTTCTTGAGTCGTTGGAGTTCTGCGTTCTGCTCGTCCACTTTTTTCTGGAGCGCCTTCAGCTCTTCTTTAAAGGCTTGAAGATCGGCATCATGTTTCCCAATCGGTGCGGCTTGACCAGGACTCGATTGGGGCGATGGTGTGACTGGTGCCACTGCCGCTGGGATCTGCTGGACAGCAGGAACAGGTTGGGGAGCTGCAAGGACCCTCGCCAATAGCTGATAATCAATCGCGAGCGACCGATCTTCAGATTGTCCGATCCAACTGGACCGATCGTAGACGTCCGGACGCACGGCAGCCTCCGGAACGAAGGTGACTTCCCGGTCGCGCAGGCCATCCGTATCGGGAAGCGGACGTGGTTCTTTCTGAGTCGTGTTGGATTTTTTCCCGGGCCGAAATCGGTACTGAGTCAGCGTGAAATGTAGCGACAGGCCGTCTGCGAAAAGATATCCCGACGTGGTTTCTCTATTCTGATTGACCTTTGGAGACTGTGAAATTTCCGGTGCGGAATAGACGTGGAATCCCACCCGCTGATTGGGAGTCGCTTGAGCGAGGGCGGTGACAATGTGCGGAGTCAGGAACGTAATATCATCCTCAGAGAAAGTGCGAATATCGTTCAGGTTCGTTGACTTCAGCGCCTTGCCGAGTAACAGCAAAAGACCGGTTTTTTCTTTCGTGTGGACCCCGCGCAAAATGTCTGCGACAGTTGTCTCCGACAGCTTGATGGGATGTGCGGCCTGGAAGGAGTTGGCTGAGACATTCTCAAGGAATACTGTGCCAAGAGCAGCCTCATGAATGGGCGTGGGAGGTCGAGGGCCGGCGCAGCCGACGGCTACGAAGCTCAGGCACCCAAGCATCAGAAGGCTCAGAGTCTGTTTGATAGAAAAACGATGGGAACCCATAACCTTGTGTTGTGAACTTGAACTCACGTCGCGTGTAGTGTAGCAGGAACATCGGGCAAAACAAAAGACTGTATGGGTACGACACGTAGAACGGTAGACCGTAGCCGACATGGTGCTCGAGGAGCTCGGCGGGAGTCAAGTAGCCGAAGGCTTGATGGGATCGGCAGTTGTCCGCGTTCCCAGTTGCGCTGTGCGCTTCACGGAGTAGGAAGGTCGGGGAGGCTACATCTCGTTGCGATTCCGCCCCAGATTCCCTATTTGCAAATCCTACTAAGAGCCTTCAGTAGATTCTCCAGTGTCCCTCAGGGAGCTGCCGTCGTTCATTCAGGATTTCCCCGATAGGCTAGGGAAGACTATTCTGACATGTTGAGGACAGAACACAGGCGCAAAGATTGGATGCCATATCTGAGGGAGCTAGGGACGAACGCAGACGTGTCCCCACTTCTCGACTTCGCTTACGCCTCGTCGATGAAAGTCGTCAGTCTCTCAATCGGCAGGAGAAATGGTTTGCGTATCCCAAATCTGAGTTTGGTTGGGATGCCTAGGGATTCGAAGCTCTCCAGAAATCGAGAACGCTTCGTTTTCAGGCAAGGCGATTCCAAGGCGTGTCATAAAGGTGCAACCATCGGTTTAGGTCTAACAACATTAATCTAGTTGCAAGTCATTAACGTAAAATAATTATTTTGCTATAACAAAGAAGTCTTGACGCACCGACGTAGGTTGTATACAATCGCCTCGCGTTGCGGAGGAAGCGAGTTGTAATGGTAATTAAGCGCGAGCGCAACAGCACATCACTCACGACGCCTTCCAGACAACGAATCACGCCAAACGAAAACATTCATCCTCGGTTCTCGCTGATTAGTGGAATAGTTCCCAGTGGTGTCTTGACGCTCTTGCGAAAGGAGGGTGGCGGGCGGCTGATCGTTCTGGAATAGTTTCAGTAGGTGGAAAGCATCAACCGGAAGTTTGCAACTCACAGCATACGAAAAGGAGTGATGCAACATGGAAATGAAAGCGCCACAGGGTTCTGAAAACGCGAAGGAGACGGAAGTTCCTACCGAAGCAGCTGGATCCTCAAGAAGAGAATTTCTTGGACAGAGTGGGCGCGTCGCAGCAGGCGTCGGCGTGGCGGCATTGTTGGGCAACCTGGGCAACTATGTGTTGTCCTACGCGGCCGGTGGGCCACCCATTAAGATCGGTGTGTTGCACTCCTTGAGCGGTACCATGGCCATCAGCGAAGTGTCGTTGCGCGACGTTGTGCTCATGGCGGTCGAGGAGATTAACAAGGCAGGCGGAGTCATGGGGCGGCAGGTTGAGGCCAAGGTTGTCGACCCTGCGTCGAATTGGGACCTCTTTGCCGAAAAAGCCAAGCAACTGCTCTTGGAAGATAAGGTGTCTGTGGTATTCGGCTGCTGGACGTCGGTCAGTCGAAAATCGGTGCTACCGGTCTTCGAAAAGAACAACGGGCTCCTCTTCTATCCCGTACAATACGAAGGTGAAGAGTGCTCTCGCAACGTGTTCTACACTGGGGCAGCAGTCAATCAACAGGCGGCGCCGGCGGTAGAATACTTGATGAGCCCTGAAGGAGGATCCTACAAGAAGTTTTATCTCTTAGGTACCGACTACGTCTATCCACGTACGACGAACAAAATTCTGCGCGCCATGTTGTTGGCGAAGGGAGTGCCTGCGGTCAACATCGCGGAAGAATACACGCCATTCCATCACCAGGACTATCAGACCATCTGCGGTAAGATCAAAAAGTTTGCAGCAGGCGGCGGCGCCTCTGTCATCAGCACGATCAACGGCGACAGCAACGTCCCGTTCTACAAAGAATTCGGCAACCAGGGGCTTCGCGCAGAAGATGCACCGATTATGGCCTTCAGCGTCGCCGAGGACGAGCTGCGTGGTATGGATACCAGCGCGTTGGTCGGACATTTGGCGGCGTGGAATTATTATCAGAGTGTGGATACGCCACAGAACAAGAAGTTTGTGGCGAATTTCAAGGCCTATTGCAAGAGGAACAACCTGCCGGACGGAGAAAATCGAGTCACCGACGATCCGATTGAGGCCGCTTATTTCGGCGTCTATGTCTGGAAACAGGCCGTCGAGAAAGCTGGTGCCATTGAGGTCGACAAGGTGCGCGCGGCTGTGTACAACCAGAAGTTCCTGGCGCCGGGTGGGGAAATCATGATGGATTGCTGCAACCAGCACACGCACAAGCCGGTGCTGATCGGAGAGATCCTGAAAGACGGCCAATTTAAGGTCGTTCACCGGTCCAAGGGGTTGGTGAAGCCTGAGCCTTGGAGTGAATACACGAATCCTGAGAAGGGCTGTGACTGGATTAACCATCAAGGTACCTATCAGAAGAAATAAGTTCAGGATGCATAGCTGTATCTCTATTTCCTGAACTGTTCTGACGAAGGACACTGTCTGCAGGTAACGGACGGGAATCTCTAGAGAGGAAATTCCCGTCCTCCTGCGGGTATCGGGTGGTTGGGTAAGGTTATAATGTCATTGGTCGTGGAGGTTATTGGTAATGAGTCTAGGCCGCATCCCGAAGAGAATACTTGTACTCATTCTGTGTACCTTTCTCCCCTTAGGGTTTGACCTACCGTCGGCGCTGGCAGTCGAGGAAGGGATCCCGGCAACTTCGGCGGTTCCTCCGCCGGCAAATCCGATCGAGAAAGCACTCATCGACATAAAGAGTGAAGACGCGACTGTCCGTAGCAATGCGGTAGCGCTTCTGATCGAAAAGGGAGATGCGAGCCTTATTCCCAAATTAGATGCGATTCGTGCGGAGGCTGATCGGGCCACCAGGCAGGCCATCAAGCCGGTTATTGATCTGCTCAAGAACCGTGCGAACCTGACGAGTGAACAATCGGATACAAGACGGTCGGCCGCTGCCGATTTGGTGGGCACGGGTAGGTCGGAGGCTGTTAAATGGCTTGAACAGGCAGCTGCAAAAGAGCAAGTGTGGTGGGTCAAGTATACGATGGAAGAGTCCGCGCAATTGATTCAGCTCCACTCTCAAGATGATGCCGTGCGTCTGACGGCTATTAAGAAACTGGGAGAGCTCAGAAGCCAGAACGGTCTGTCGGCGCTACAGGAATTAGTCCAGGCTGGTGCACAGGGTGAGGCGAACGAGCAGCAGAAGAGTTTGGCAGCAGCGGCCGAAACAGCGATCAGTCAGATTGATTCTTGGAGTTGGTGGGCAAGCTCCATTGAAACACTGTTCCGGGGAATCAGTCTCAGTTCCATCTTGCTGATCATGTCTCTTGGCTTGGCTGTCGTTTTTGGTTTGATGGGTGTCATCAATATGGCGCATGGCGAACTGATGATGATCGGTGCATATGCCACATTCGTGACGCAACAAGCCTTTATTGCATGGTTTTCTCCTGAATCGTTCGATTGGTACTTCCCTGTGGCGTTGCCCGTTGCCTTTCTTGCGGCCGCTGCATTCGGATGGCTGCTCGAGGCCACTGTGATTCGCTTTCTCTATGGGCGCCTACTCGAAACCCTGTTGGCGACATGGGGGGTCAGTTTGATCCTGATGCAAGCCGCCCGAGTATACTTCGGGGATCTGACGGCGGTCATTGCACCAGGTGCGCTTCGTGGCGGGGCCCAGGTGATGGTCGGAGTATATCTTCCCTACAATCGGATTTTTATCATCATTCTTTCAATCATCTGCGTCCTGGGGATTTACTTCCTCCTCTTCCGCTCAAACCTAGGAATACGGGTGCGGGCCGTCACTCAAAACCGCAATATGAGCTCGTGTCTCGGTATCCCGACCAGGAAAGTCGATTCTTATACTTTCGCGTTTGCCTCGGGACTGGCGGGCATCGCGGGCTGGGCACTTACCATGGTCGGGAACGTCGATCCGGGTCTGGGCCAGAATTATATCGTCGATGCTTTCATGGTTGTGGTAACGGGAGGGGTGGGAAAACTCGCTGGGACGATCTGGGCTTCTTTGGGAATCGGGGGGCTGAATAAGCTGATCGAGCCGGTCAGCGGCGCTGTCTACGGAAAGGTATTTATTCTGGTCGGTGTGATCTTATTCCTGCAGTGGCGCCCTCAAGGCCTATTTGCAGCCAAAGGACGGAGCGCTGATGCCTGAACAAACGGTCCCACAACAAGACAGCCGCGAAACACTAGCCTTTTATGCGGCAGGGTTCATTTTCTTAGTGGTCCTGCCGTTATTGAATGTGTTGCCTTCCGAAGACTCTTGGTTCCACCTCTCCGACTTTCGATTGAATCAATTCGGCAAGTTCTTGGCCTTTGCCATCCTTGCGCTTGGATTGGATCTGATTTGGGGCTATTGCGGCGTCCTCAGTTTGGGCCAGGGAGTCTTTTTCGGCTTCGGCGCCTATTGCATGGGGATGTATCTGGCACTGCAGATCGGCAAGGAAAGCGTGTATGGCAGCGAACTGCCGGACTTCATGGTTTGGACCCAGGTCAAGGAATTGCCCTTCTTTTGGTATCCATTCAAGAGTTTTATTGGGGGTTTCTTAGGGGCGATGCTTGTTCCGGTGATCTTCGCGACGATCTTCGGGTTTCTAGCGTTCCGCAGCAGAATTAAGGGAGTTTATTTTGCCATCATCACGCAGGCGTTGGCCTTTGCAGCCTGGCTGGTTTTCAATCGAAATGAGACACGGCTTGGCGGAACCAACGGATTGACCGACTTCAAGCAGTTACTTGGCTTCCGGCTTTCTGATCCCTCGACGCAGCGCGGGCTTTATATCCTGACAGTCGTGGCCCTTGCCGCCTCCTACCTCTTTTGCCGTTGGATTGTCGCCTCGCGAGCGGGAAAAGTACTTATCGCGATACGAGACAGCGAATCGCGAGTCACATTTTCGGGGTATACGCCATGGGTTTACAAGCTCTTCGTATTTGTCGTGGCGGCTGGGCTGGCAGGATTAGCAGGGATGCTGTACGTGCCGCAGGTCGGCATCATTACACCGGCACAAATCGGAGTGTTGCCGTCCCTTGAAGTGGTCATTTGGGTGGCGGTCGGAGGGCGCGGCACGTTGGTTGGCGCCATCTTGGGGGCCGTCGCCGTCAACTATGGCCGCAGTGTGTTGACGAACTATTTCCCGGAAGCCTGGCCGTTCATTCTGGGCGGACTTTTTGTGGTCGTGGTGACGTTGTTCCCGGATGGACTTATCGGCATCATTCGTAAATTGAGTACTCGAAAGAATTCGCACTCGCCTTTAATCAAGGCTGAAGGGAGTACCGCAGCGTGACGGACGGGGACTTAATTCTCAACTGCGAAAATGTGATTGTCGACTACGATGGGTTCAAGGCCCTGAACAATTGTAACTTCAGCGTCCACTACAATGAGCTCCGCGTGGTGATCGGTCCGAACGGCGCCGGCAAGACCACGTTGCTCGACGTGATTTGCGGCAAGACCAAACCGGCGTCCGGCAAGGTCATTTTCGGCAAGGACAATAATTTAGTCGGCAAGAATGCGGAGGACATCACAAAGCTCGGAGTGGGGCGTAAGTTCCAAGCCCCTTCGGTCTATGGCAACCTGTCGGTCTGGCAGAACTTGGATCTTTCAGTGAAGCGGGCGAGCAAAGGAGTCTTCCCAACGTTGGTCGGGCGTTCGTCACCGGCGGAACGAGAGCAAATCAGTGAAGTATTGGAAACCATAGGATTGACGGAGCATGCCCATGCGCGCGCCGGATCCTTATCGCATGGTCAGAAGCAGTGGCTTGAAATCGGCATGGTCATTTTGCAGGACCCTTCGCTTCTGTTAGTAGACGAACCGGTCGCCGGCATGAGCGATAAGGAGACGGAACAGACCGGCCGATTGCTGATGGCCCTTGCTAAAAAACACGCGATCGTCGTGATTGAACATGACATGGACTTTGTCCGGCAAATCGCGCGTATTGTCACCGTCTTGGCGGAGGGGACCGTCATTTGTGAAGGAACGGTCGAAAAAGTTCAGGCTGATGATCATGTCCGGGAAATCTACCTCGGTCGCGCGAAGGTCGCGCATTAAGTAAGGAAAAGAAAGACATTTGGCTATGGCACAAGAGGCGAATCGGGTAACGCTGGTACTTGAAAACATCAATGCGTACTATGGCGAGAGCCATATTCTTCGGAACGTTTCCTTTACGATTGATGCGGGAGAAGTGGTTTGTCTGATGGGCAGAAACGGCATGGGAAAGACGACCACATTAAAGACGTTGACAGGTTTGCTTCCCGCCCGTTCAGGGAAAATTACATTTGATGGTTCGGATATCACGCATGATCGTACAGATATCAGAGCAAGAAAGGGGCTAGCGTATGTACCGCAAGGGCGAGAAATCATCCCCCACCTGACGGTGCATCAAAACCTCCTTCTTGGGTACTGGAACCGGCCCTCCATCAGTGGTGATGTCTCCGAGAAGGAAGCCTTCGAGGAGGTCTATCATCTCTTCCCGAAGTTGACACAGATCCTCCACCGGCCCGGCGGTGTGCTCAGTGGAGGAGAGCAACAACAGCTCGCGATTGGGCGAGCCATTTTATCGAGCCCCAAGCTCTTGTTGCTAGACGAGCCGACCGAAGGAATTCAGCCGTCGATCGTCGACCAGATTGAGGATGTCATCATAGGGTTCAAGAATTCTCGGCGCTTCGCGATTCTGTTGGTCGAACAGGGCCTCCACTTCGCTGCCAGACTTGCGGAGAAGTATGTCGTCATGGCCAAAGGAGCAGTGAAGGCGCAGGGCAAGAGCACGGAGTTGAATGCGGACATGGTGAGACAACACCTGACGGTATAAGAGTCAGGCCGGAAAGCTGGACTCTATCTCCCGGGCTGTGGTAAGTACCCGTTGCTGGATGAGTTCGGTGCTCACTCGATACATGTTTGGTTGTTTGTAAGACGAGACGATTAGGGTAACAATTCCCAACCTAAGAGAGGTGGGACGGGCTGATGTATCTGGTTTTGTTTAGCCGTCGGTGCAGTAGTAAGTGCTCCCCTCTCTGAACGTACTAAAATCCAAGATCATCACATTTATCATCACAGTAACGGTTTGCCATTTGAAAGCAGTTGCGTCTCAAGTCTTAACCTTAGGAAGGAGGAGCTATGCGTTTAAGTCCGAGAGAGCAGGACAAGCTGATGATCTATGTTGCAGCCCAGCTTGCAACCGACCGTAAAAAGCGAGGTCTCAAGCTGAATCACCCCGAGGCGGTTGCCTACCTCACTGCCGCCGTGTTGGAAGGTATTCGTGATGGAAAAACCGTCGCTGAATTGATGACTTATGGTACACAGCTTCTTTCGCGCAAGGATGTGATGCCTGGCGTTCCTGAGATGATCCGCGAATTTCAGGTGGAAGGAACATTCCCGGATGGCACGAAGCTCGTTACCGTCCACAATCCAATCCAGTAAGCATGCACAAGTATATGCCCTTATATGACCTGTGCCGAACGGTAAAGGCCGACAGAGGGTGATGTCTTGAATGATTTCTTGAACACAAGGGATTGTCAGAAAAGGTTTGCGTTTTGCCGAGTATCAAAAGGAGTTAGGGAACATGAAAGCGAAAGATTCACGAGGTTTGAAGGACGTCAAAGCAGGAGAGGCTGCTCCTAAGGCTGGACCATCCAGGCGAGAGTTCCTTGCAGAGGGTGGACGTGTTGCGGCGGGAATCGGGGCGATCTCGCTCTTGGGAAATGCGGGTCAACAAGGAATGGCTCATGCTGCGAATGAATCGCTGATGAGAAAAGTCAGCGGAACAGGAGGAGCTAAAATGAAGAAGCAGGATGCACCTCAGAGATCAAAGGAAGCGTTAGCCGCTGCGGTGAAAGCCGAGCTGGCGGCTCCGATCATACCCGGTGAGATTATGACGGTGGCTGGTGACATCGAGGTGTTCAAGGGGCGAGAGACAAAAGATGTGCTGGTAAAGAATTTGGGTGATCGACCAATCCAGATTGGGTCTCACTGCCACTTCTTCGAATCCAATCGCGCGCTCAAGTTTGACCGTGAACAGGCATTCGGGTTCCGACTCGCTATTCCAGCCGGGACAGCGGTTCGGTTTGAACCAGGAGAAGAGAAAAAAGTGCCGCTCGTGGCCTTTGGCGGCAACCGACTTGCACAAGGCGTGAACGGATTGACGGAAGGATCATTGGATGATCCAAAGGTCAAAGCCAAGGCAGTGTCACTCGCTGCTGATCGCGGATTTGGAAAAGGAGGAGCCCGGTGAAAATTCCACGCAAACAATACGCATCTCTGTACGGTCCAACCACCGGCGATCGTGTCCGACTTGCCGATACAGATTTGATCATCGAGGTCGAAGAAGATTTGACTGTCCCCGGGGAAGAGGCGGTTTTCGGCGGTGGGAAAACTATTCGTGACGGGATGGGGCAGTCGGCTCGGGCGACAAGCGCCAGCGGTCAGCTCGACACGGTGATTACCAATGCGCTCATCCTCGACTACACCGGTGTGATCAAGGCGGACATCGGCATCAAGGACGGCCGCATCGTCGGCATCGGCAAATCCGGAAATTCAGATCTGATGCCGAATGTCACGCCGGGCATGGAGATTGGTCCCGGAACGGAAGCGATTTCTGGAGAAGGCCGTATCATCACGGCCGGCGGTATCGATACGCATATCCACTTCATCTGTCCACAACAATGTTGGGAAGCGCTGTCTGCCGGCCTCACCACGATGATCGGCGGCGGAACCGGCCCTTCCAGTGGAACTAGTGCGACGACCTGTACACCTGGACCATGGAATATTCATCGCATGTTGGAAGCCTCTGAGGGTATTCCGATCAATCTCGGCTTCTTGGGGAAGGGCAATGCGTCTCGACCCGAAGGTTTGAACGAGCAAATCGAAGCTGGTGCCATCGGGTTGAAGCTGCATGAAGACTGGGGCACCACCCCGGCTGCGATCGACACCTGTTTGAGCGTCGCGGAGCGGTATGACGTGCAGGTTGCCATTCATACCGATACGCTCAATGAAGCCGGGTATATTGAGGACACCATCAAGGCCATCAAGGGACGATCGATCCATAGTTTCCACACGGAAGGGGCAGGGGGTGGTCACGCGCCGGACATCATCAAGATTTGCGGTGAGCCCAATGTGCTGCCGTCCTCAACCAACCCCACGATGCCGTTTACCGTGAACACGATGGATGAGCATCTCGACATGCTGATCGTGTGCCACAATCTGAACCCGCGGATCCCCGAAGACGTGGCGTTCGCGGAATCCCGCATCCGGCGTGAGACCATTGCGGCGGAAGACATTCTGCATGACATGGGTGCGATCAGCATCATGTCATCGGACTCGCAAGCCATGGGCCGTATCGGAGAAGTCATCACCCGCACGTGGCAGGCCGCCCATAAGATGAAGGCGCAACGTGGCCACCTTGCACCAGCCAGCGGAAGAGATTCTGCGCAGCACGACAACTTCCGGGTTCGGCGCTATGTGGCCAAGTATACGATTAATCCGGCCATTGCACACGGCATCGCTCATGAAGTGGGTTCGGTTGAAGTTGGAAAAGTCGCCGATCTCGTCATCTGGCGGCCGGAGTTCTTCGGTGTAAAACCGGAGATGGTGTTGAAGAGTGGCTTCATCGCTCAAGCGCAAATGGGCGATCCCAACGCGTCGATTCCGACGCCGGAGCCTGTCATTAGTCGGCCGATGTTCGGTGCGTTCGGTCGCGCACTGTCCAGCACGAGCTTTACCTTCGTGTCACAGGCTGCCTTGGATCATGAGATCCCCAAGCGGCTTGGGTTACAGCGGCGCATCGCGGCCGTGAAGAACATCCGCAGCGTGAAGAAGCGCGATCTCAAGTTGAATGACGCGCTGCCGAAAGTGGAAGTGAATCCGGAGACCTACATTGTGACGGCCGATGGGGTCCCGCTCACCTGCGAACCGGCGATTGTGTTGCCGCTCGCGCAGCGGTACCAATTGTTCTAATTCCAACGGGAGAACCATCCGTCTGGAAAGACGGGGGAACCTATCGAATAGCCGGCTCGGCTACGAGTACGGGGAAATCTGGTGGTAGCTGACCGGCTGTTCCTATTTGCATCTACTCAGCATGAATACACCCGCGTTACTTGAAGGATTGCGGTTTATCGACACATTCTTTCCATCTGGCGGGTACGCGTTTTCTTCGGGCTTGGAAGCGGCTGTGCAAGGCGGGGCCGTGAAGAATTCCGATCAACTCGCCCGCTACATTGAAGATTTGCTGCGAGGTGGGATGAGTCGGCGAGAAGCGCTGGCCACAAAAATAGCCACTCGAGCGGGAGCGTCAGGGAAAATTTATGCAGCCATCGATATTGATCGAAGACTCGACGCCACAAAGTTGAGTCGGGAGTCTCGGTTGGCGAGCCGTCAAATGGGCAGGCAGGTTATCAGAGTTGCGGCAGATCAGATCAGAGCAAAGCCGTTGCTGAATGAGTATCGCGATGAAGTAGAATCTGAACGAGCTCCTGGTCATCTAGCCGTGACGTTCGGGCTGACGATGGGTGCGAGTGGCTGGAAGCCTGAGGAAACAGCCGCGGCATTCCTCTATCAAACTGCGGTGGGTTTTGTGTCTGCGGCTATGCGACTGAGTCCGATTGGCCAACATGAAGGACAGCGAGTGTTGGGTGAATGGCTTCCGTTGATTGAGCGGATCAGCCGAGAAAGTGATTCAAAGACATTGATGAGCTCGTGGTCACCGGTGCAAGATATTTACGCGATGCGTCATGGTTCTTTGGAATGGAGACTTTTCCGATCCTAAACTTCCTGGTCCATGACCGGAGAGCGTCGCAACTAACAGAAAGGAAATGAACGGCGGCTGATGGCGTGTTGTCTTCAGTGATCCGCTATTCGAACAGCCATGCATGACTTGAATCATCAACACAACCACAGTTGGAGTCCGACTCAAGCTCGAACAAAAGGTATTCCGGTTATCGGGATCG
This sequence comes from Nitrospira sp. BO4, assembly GCA_030144965.1. GTDB lineage: Bacteria > Nitrospirota > Nitrospiria > Nitrospirales > Nitrospiraceae > Nitrospira_D. The sequence continues at coordinate 216,683 of JAMPUU010000024.1, read as the reverse complement.
GTGGGCCTGTCGGTTCAGGAAAAACGGCTCTCGTCGAAGGATTGTGCCAACGATTGCGCGATCGCTTCAGTTTGGCCGCGGTGACGAATGACATTTTCACAAAAATCGACGCAGAAATTCTGACCAAGCGCGCAGCCTTACCGATGGATCGGATTCTTGGCGTGGAAACCGGTGGGTGCCCCCATACGGCAATCCGAGAGGATGCCTCGCATAACCAAGAGGCTATTGACGATCTGCTTCGCCGTCATCCGGACGTCGAGTTGATTTTTCTCGAAAGCGGAGGGGACAACCTGGCAGCAACCTTCAGCCCCGAGCTTGTCGATCATGTCATCTATGTGATCGATGTGGCAGGAGGCGATAAGATTCCGCGAAAGGGTGGACCTGGCATCACCCGGTCGGATTTTCTCGTCATCAATAAAATGGACTTGGCGCCGCACGTTCGGGCGGACTTGTCCGTCATGGATCGCGACACCCGTCGTATGCGGGGTGGTCTTCCGTTCGCGTTTACCAACATTCTTTCCGGTGAGGGATTGGATTCCGTCGTAGCCTGGGTGGAGGAACGCATCCCTCAACGGACTAGGCGCTCATAATCGTGGCGGCTCCTGGGGCACAGCGAAAAAAAACGTCCAGGAAAGCCAGTGTTTCTCCAACAAGAAAAACCTCTCGGAGGAGAAACCCGCCAGGACGGTTTGCGACCGAACTCGTTGGACGGGTCGGTGAACTCAAGCTTGACTATGCCAAGGTTGAGCACAGAACCGTTATTGCGCACTCATACTTCACGACCCCGTGGAAGCTGCTTCCTCCCATTTATCTTGATGACACAGGTGCCGCCTACACGCTACTGGTCAACCCTTCAGGCGGCTTGGTTGGGGGCGACTCTCTCACCATAGATATGAATCTGAATAGGGACGCACATGTCCTTATTTCCGCCCCTTCCGCCAACCGTGTCTACCGCTCTGAGGGAAAGCTCTCCGAACAGCATATCAAGATTACCGTCGGGTCCGGTGCGGTTCTTGAGTGGTTGCCGGAACATACGATTCCGTTTGCCGGATCACGATTCCGACAGACACTTCATGCGCAATTAGAGCCGGGTGCGACCATCGTCTTGTGGGATGCCATCGCGTCGGGGCGAATTGCGCGAGGCGAACGATGGGCGTTTACAGACTTGGAGAACGAGATCCAAATCACGACGGCCTCGAGAGGTTCGCTTGTGGAGCGTTACGTCCTCGACCCAGCGACGGACTTAGGTTGTGTCGGGCTTGCAGACGAATGGGATTATGTCGCCTCACTATATGTCGTGAACGATGCGGTATCATCCGATGTCTGGAAACGATTGGAAGGGAAGGTGGCCGGCATACTTGACCAAATCCCTGGACAGGTACTGGGCGGAGTTTCAACGCCGGCTATTCCCGGTATCGCAATTAAACTGCTGACTAGGACTGCCCCTGACCTCATTCAGATGCTCGAAGCACTATGGGCGGCCGTTCGCCAAGAATTGTGGAATCTCCCGCCAGTGTCTTTACGAAAATATTAAAAACTAGACGCGTGTCGATACCAGGCAGGTTGCTGCGGGCTATGCCGAAGGAGTCGGAAGATCTGAAACCCTCGTTTCGGCAGCATTGGCAGTGCGGAGCGACCAGGCTAGTCCGAATAGGGAGAGCGTGAAAATCAGCCATTTCGAGGGATCGAAATTATACCAGCGAGGCCCGTTTCGGTAGTCACTTTGGTACGTGTGATGGTAGTTGTGATACCCCTCACCGAACGTGATTAACGAAACCAGCCAGCTATCTCGGCTCGAATCCGCTTGGCCGTGCGGTTGGCTTCCCCAGAGATGGCACACGGAATTGATACAAAAGGTCGAATTCAGCACGGCAAAGGTCCGACCGACGCCGGCGAGCATAAAGCAGCCGACCCCACTACCCCAGCCGCCGTAGAGAAAGCCTACTAGGAACGGGAGTGCCAATCCTGCAAGGAAAATAGGCACGTAATATCGGTGCTGCCACATGACCACCGGATCTTGTCGCAGCCGTGTGGCGTATTTCTCGTCCGCGTACTGCTGGTTGGAGAAGAGCCATCCGCAGTGACTGTGCCAGAATCCACGCTGCGCGTTGTAGGGATCGGCATCTTGGTCGCACGCCGCATGGTGGCGGATGTGATCGGCTCCCCACTTCAGGGCAGAGTTTTGCAATGCCCATCCGCCGGCGATCAATAATCCAGCCTTGACCCACTCGGGACACGTGAAACTCCTGTGTGAAATCAGGCGATGGTAGCCGACCGTAATGCCGAGTCCGGTGACGATATACAACAGTCCGAACATGGTCCAGTCTAACCAGGTATACCCATAGACAAGGCCGAAAGCGGGAACGCCTATGAGTGCGCTCCCTACAATAAGCGTGAACAGGAACACTGTGATATAGAGGGGATACGTACGTTTGAGCACGATGGCAGACTGTGCGGGTATCATAAGGATGCTACTAGAGGGAAGAGCATGCGTTCATGTAAGGCAGATGTTTTCGTCGATAGATAGGGTTCGAATCGATGGTATTAATTTCTTGGACTGTATCAGGACAAGGGGAAAATAGCTACTGTGGAACGGCCAACGGCAGCCTCTTGTTTGACATTGACAGCGGGCGGTAATATTTCATATACATACTCGGTCTAAGTCAGCCTCGCCAAATGGTCGTTTATCGTGTCCATGGTAGGAGCTGTCATTACGAAGAGTTCTCCTGGCCGAGAGGAAAACTCGGAGAGAGCAGGTCAGGAATCAGGATGGTTGGTCTATTACTACAAGGAGGCAGTCCCATGAAGAGTGCGTTAACAATAGTATTTGGTGTAGCAGCCGCCGCATTGGTCGCGGCGCCTCTCACCTCCTATGCGGGTGGAACGATCACCGGCAAGGTGACGTATGCTGGTAAGGCGGAGCAGAAAGAGTTCCTCTTTTCCAAGTTCCCGAATCCGAAGTTCTGTCCCCAGAACCCGAATAAGAGCTTGATGGACGGGGACAAGCGGTTTCTGAAACAGATCGAAGTTGGGAAAGACGGTGGTTTGAAGGGCGCGGTCGTTGCCGTGGCGGACATCGAAGACAAGGCGTGGATGGATGGATTCGCTGGGACGGAAGTGACGGCTGCGTTCTGCGAATTTTTGCCGTTCAGTGGCGTAGTCGTCAACACCCGTCCCTTCAAAGTTGAGAACACGGATGCCGACCCAGATGATCCTAAATCCGTTCAGGGTGTACTCCATAACCCACATAGCTTCACCGTAAAGGGCACTTCGTCGGCGACCGGTTTCAACATCGGTCTCGCCAAGAAGGGCGACAAGCTTGATAAGCCGGTGACGTTCCGTGGCGGTGCAGAAAAAGAAGGGTACTTGCGCTTACAGTGCGACCAGCATGAGTTTATGCAATCGTTCTTCCTGCCTGTGTCGAACCCCCATTTTGCCGTTGTGAAGGACGACGGTTCGTTCGAGCTCAAGGATGTGCCGGCCGGCAAGCACAAGATTGTGGCCTGGCATCCTTTTGCAGGAAAAGCCAAGAAGGTCGAGTTTGAGGTGGATGTGACCGATGGCGGCACTGCCAACCTCAAGGCCGAAATCAAGTAGACGACCGTTCAGTCGGACGTTATCTGCCAGCGAAGGGCAGCGGAGCAATCCGCTGCCCTTCGTGTTTTCGGAGTCATTCCAGTCGAGTTCGTCGCCTTGCCTTTCTATTTCCTCAGTGGGTAAGATGCCTCTTTTAAGCGCAAAGCTGAAGGGAGTGGTGTGTCACGAGAACTCTCGCTGGCGGAAGTTTTCCAGCTTGGCTACTACTGGGAGACCAAGATCCTGCTGACGGCAGTGAAACTGGACGTATTTTCCGCCATAGACACAAAACCAAAGACAGCCCAAGAGATCGCGAGTCGCATCGGCGCGGATGTCTCCACGCTCGGTATTTTATTGAACGCGCTTGTAGCGATGAAGCTGTTGACCAAGAGTATTGAACTATATGGTAATTCCTCCACGGCACTGACGTACCTCGTTCGGCCTTCGTCCCAATATGTCGGTCATCTTCTGCTCTTGCATGATGCTGAATGGAACAACTGGGGACAATTGGAAGAGACGATTCGAACGGGACGTCGGGCAGTCGATCGGCATGTCTTCGAGACCGATCCGGAGTTGGGAAGCAATGTGTTGACGGTCCTCAATCGCATCGGACAGCAAAGCGGACCTGATTTTGCCAGACGATTGAAACTCACAGGGTCGGAGCGGATGTTGGATCTGGGCGGTGGCGCAGGAACCAACGCGATCGCATTTTGTCAGGTGTATCCTGAATTGACCGCCACGGTCTTTGATCTTCCGGCGACGCTCAGGTTGACTGAAAAAACTGTGAAGGAAGCCGGATTGGAGTCGCGGATTCGGCTGCTGCCTGGTGATTTCAACGCAGATCCGCTCGGCGGCCCGTACGATATCGTCCTCATGTCCGATATCCTGCATTATCAAACCTTTCAGATGAATCAAGGGTTGGTTGAGAAAGTCTTTGCCTCCCTTGCATCGGATGGGCGGCTGGTGATCAAGGATCGGTTTCTGGAAGAATCCGGCGCGGGTCCGGCTTGGACGACTGCATTTGCGGTCCACATACTCGTGAATACGCAGCGAGGCAGTTGTTACCGAACGGACGATGCAATTCAATGGTTGACCGCCGCCGGATTTGTATCCGTCACGGAGTTGGAAAAGACAGCGGTCGTGCAAGGTCTGAAATCTCGTGAAGCGTGAAGCATCGTTCGTGAAGCGCGAACCTAATTTCGAGATACGATTCACGAGATACGAGCGACGAAAAGAAGAGCGATGGATTGGTTAAGAGAACCGGGGTTCTTCGGAACTCATGCAACAACCGGCGCGGATCTCAGCCAGTTGATGGCCACGTTATTCACCACTCTCTTCGTCATTGGATGGTTTCAAGCGCGCAAGCGAAAAGCAGATGCACACCACTGGTTGATGCTGGGCGGGATGATCTCGATGCTCAGTTTCTTCATCGCCTACTATCTGTTCCGGCAGCTGGGCGTGTTGGCCTTCGAGGGGAAAGAAGGATTCGGCGGCTCTCAATCACTCTATGATTACGTCTTTATTCCGGTACTCACGCTCCATATCATTCTGGTCATCATTGGTCTGGTCATGGCGGTGTACATGATCGTGCTGGGCTTTCGTTCTCAACAGTTCGTCGATGGGGTCCGGTCTCTCCGAGAATCACTCCTGCAGACGACCTGGCGGAAGATCGGGCTTATTTTTGGTGGAATTGCCGTGGTGGTACTCGGATTATTTTTCTCGCGTGTGGCGACGGCAGGGTTTTCGATGCGGAAGCTGGAGGTGTACCTGGCGTTTCTCCTATTAGTCGCATTCGTCTTCGCGATTGAGCTGACGATTCAACGGATATGGCCCAATGGAGCACGGCGTCATCGAGCGCTTGGCCGGTTCACGATGGTCATCTACTGCGTGTTGTTCGTCACGGGGAGTTTCACCTACACCATGCTGTATATCCTGTACCCCGGGAAGATCGGCTAGGATATGCGTAGACATGTCGACACGCTTCACGGTGCGGTGTCATGTTGACCTGCGGGTGTGGTCGCTGGATGCATACCGAGGGGATCGAAGAACGTATGAGCGGCGAGATGCCCCAGTGGTTTGTCCGATCGGAATGTCGCGGTTGCGGCCTGAAAGTCGGTGTCGATGTACCGGAGGGCCAGACACAGGGACTCGTTGACCGCTTGATATGGACCGATGAGGCCTTGCATCGGTTGGATCGTATGCAGCCCTATGTGGCCGCACTCGTTCGGGAAGAGGTGAACCGGGGTGTTCGTGCTCGAGGGCTCCAAGTGGTCACCGATGAGACGGTCCTGCATCCTTCCGTAGGGGAGCGGGTAGAATGGGATCCTGACGCAGAGCGGCGATTGGAACGGGTGCCGGCACCGGTTCGCGCAATGGCTCGGACCGAGCTCGAGCGCACGGCGGCGGATCGCGGGCTATCTCGTGTCACGGTCTCTCTGATGGAAGAGATCAAAGCGAAGTATTTTGGGATGGGGACTCAAAAAGGTTAGGTGAGGCAGGAACGGGAATGTTGCATCGAATGGCCTTGCGGGTGCTTCCGAGCTTGAGTCTGGCGGTCACGGAACATGCCGTGCGCAAGCAAAAGCGGATCGTGATGTTCGTCCCCGGGTTGATCGCCTTCGGGGTGTATCGCCTGGCTAAGCATCTCGTTCCGATTGCGGACCCGCTTGTGCTGTTGACGGTCAGCAGTGTAGTGGCGGCTGTCACTTCGCTCCTCGCGTACAAGATTGGGCGGGCTTCACCATGGTCTTTGATTGTCCGCCAAGACGGAGCGCGTCGTCTCGGTTGGCTTGCCGGATGGATCGGAGCGGTCTATGGCATTCAGCTCTCGTTGTTGGTACTGACCCTACTCTGGATTATGAATTACAGTTACCTCCAACATCCCGATGGGCCGGCAATGATGGCGATCATTATCTCCTGTACGGCTGTCGCTCGCGACGCATTTGAAATCGGCCATGTACGCAAGCTCTCCGTCATGGGGAGGCCATTTCTGACGTTCCCTGATGGAGAGGAGTTCCGCGTCCTGGTGCAGCATCGGGCTTCGCAATTGGGACCGTGGGTTCTGACAGCATTGGGTGTTGGTGCAATGGCGTCGCTGGCTGGGGTGGCGATCGCCGATGAGCAGGCAGCCGCTCTGACTCAATTGCTGAGTGTGACACTCCTCGGCGGTGGTCTTGCCCTCTGCGCGTATTTTGCCGGACTCTATCCTTCCATACCCTGGGTTCACACGCTCCGTCAAACCGCACCCGGTGAATTGCTGAAGTATTGGTGGTGGCCTGGGATGGCCTTTGCCTCCACCTATTATCTGGTGACGATGGGACTGTTGTTGTTTGTCGCACGGCAACCGACGATTACGTTAAGCTCAGCGGCCGTGATGGGCGCGCTGGTTACGGCGATGATGGTGTTGTATGGCTATTATCTGGGTGATCGGCGTCATATTGAAGACGAACAATCTCCACAACTGTCGAGTGGAATGTTGCGCTGCCCCTTCGTGATGGGGATTCTCGGCAAGACCGTGAATGCGGCGGACAGTGCCGGAGGGGAATTGGTCTTTGGAAAAGATGGAACCAAGGGGTAGGTCTATGGAGCGAGAATTTCGAGGAACACGTTCCGTGATCAGTCTTGTACTGTACGTCGCGTTTGTCTTAGTTGCGCTTGGATACTCGTGGCACGGATCCGATGTGTCTTTTGCAGAATCATCGACGGACATCTACTTTGGAACCGACGGAGCTCCCGAAGGACCGGCGGCTCCCGCTCCTGATGAGACGACGTATCCGCGAATCGGCTCATTGGACAGTCGTCTGGTGGTGTGGTTCGTGACGCAGCAGCATACCTACTTCGGCGGGTTTGTGCTCGCCCTTCCCTTGTTCTGTGCACTGATCGAGTTCCTCGGATTGACGACAAGAAAACCGGCTTTGGCGCTTCGCTACGATGGCCTCGCGAGGGACCTGGCGAAGGTGGCGGTCTTGGCCATGTCGGCGACGGCGCTCATCGGCAGTCTGATGCTGACAATGTTCATTATGCTCTATCCCAGTTTTATGAAGTATATGGGCGGCACGTTCAAGGATTTCATGCCGCTCTACGCCGCCGTCTTTGTGGGGGAAGCGCTGCTGCTGATCATCTATTACTATAGTTGGAACCGGATGGCTGAGCGGGGCATGAAGTGGATCCATGCGGCGATCGGCATTCTGACGAACATCGTGGGAACTGCGTTGCTGATGATGGCGAATGCTTGGTCTGCCTTCATGATGTCCCCGGCCGGCGTCGATGCCCAGGGACGATTCTTGGGAAATGTCTGGCATCTGTTGCACTCGGCTCTCTGGAATCCGCTGAACGTCCATCGTTTCCTCGCTGACATCATGTCCGGGGGAGCGGTCGTGCTGGCCTATGCCTGTTATCGATTCTTTACCAGCAAGACCGATGAGGAGCGGGCGTATTTCGACTGGGTCGGATATGTCTTTCTATTTGTCACGGTCTGTGCGCTCATTCCTATGCCGATCGCCGGTTACTGGCTGATGAAATCGGTGTTCGTGTTTCGCCAGACCATGGGCGTGACGATGATGGGAGGATTGCTCACGTGGCTGTTTGTCGTCCAGGCCCTGTTAATCGGCGTCCTGTTCTTGGGAATTAACTACTATCTCTGGCAAAGTATGGCGCGGATCAAAGGGGGGGAACGCTATCAGCCGTATTACCAAGTCTTGTTGGCTATTCTGATGCTGGCGCTCTTTATTTGGCTGACGCCGCATACCTTGCTGATGTCTGCGAGTGAAGTGAAAGCGATGGGAGGCGCTCAGCATCCCGTGATCGGCAACTACGGAGTCATGTCGGCCAAGAACGGCGCCATCAATATTCTGATTCTCGTTACCGCGCTCAGCTTTTTGTACTACCGCCGAGCGAATCGAACAATGACCATCTCGTGGATCAAAACTGGTAACACGATTCTCACGGTCCTGTATGTGGTGGGTGCTTTGAATATTGTGTGGTTATCAATCTATGGGTTCTATTTGCCGGCGAAAGTTCGTGTCGGTCTCTCCGCCCCGCAAGCCTTCACGACATTAACGGTCATTGTGGTCGGGGTGGTGATCAACCGTCTCATGCTCAGACGGGCTGTGGTGCATGGCCCGATTCAATGGGGAAAAATTCCGCTGCGTGGCATGGTCGGCTTGTTTGGGCTGGCGGCGTCCTTCAGTTGGGTGATGGGCCTGATGGGCTACATCCGTTCTTCGGGCCGCTTGTCTTGGCATGTCAGTGAACTGATGGCCGATGTCTCGCCGTGGGCTTTTACGCCGGATCTCCAGTTCGCCGCAAAAATGGTGACATTGAACATGGTGGTATTTTGGGCGGCAGTCCTCGCGCTGTTCTGGATGTGCCAGCGCGGGCAGCAGCCGGTGATGGGTGAAGAATTCCGAAAGGAACAGGCTCCCTTACTCTCGCCGGTTCCGTCGCAAGAAACATAAGAAAGGGAATGATACTCATGGAGTACCGTGCGTCGATGCGTGCAGCGGCAGTTCTCGGCATCCTAGCGGGCATACTTGTGTGGCAGGTTCCCGTCGGGGCTCAGGGGCAGGCGCTGGTGCTGGAAGATTTTCAAGCGAAGGAAGCAGATGGATTCCCTTCGCAGTGGGATCACGAAAATCAGCGAAGTCAATCGAAAGGTCGTGAAGCCTATAAAGTACGATCCGAGAACGGCGCCAATTTCTTATCGGCCAAGGATGCAGGTCAGCGCATTAAGAAAAAGAAAATCGATTGGGATCCTAAGGCCTATCCCATTCTGACCTGGCGCTGGCGTCTGAATAAGGCGGCCACTGGGAACGAGCCGCTTGCTGCGGTCTATGCGTCGTTGGATACTGATCTCCTCTTTATTCCGGTGTTCACGAAATATGTGTGGAGCGGGTCGAAACCGGATGGCACGCTGACGGAAGGCGGCATGTTTAGCGGCTCCGAGATTGTTGTGCAGGCTGGGACGAAGGAGATCGGGCAGTGGTTTGAAGAGCGGGTGAATGTGTACGAAGACTTCAAGCGGATCCATCAGCATGAGCCCGCGGCGAAGGCATGGGGCATTTCCATCATCGCGGCACCTGGTGTCGAAATCGATTTTGGCCCATTAATTGCGACTCCGGCCAAGTAGAGATCGGTCTTCTCAGTTTGAGGAGGACTCGTGTGATGGGGAGGAACAAGGTGTTTGACATCGCACTAGGACTCGGCGTGATGGGTACCGTGGGTACGCTGATTGGGCTCACCATGGGCGGTGGGCTGATGCCTGTCGCGATCTCTGTTGGGCTTGGTCTCGGTGTTGTCATCGGGTTTCTCGGCGGCCGCCGATTTCTTGTGAGTATCCTGGTCGGCACCGTGTTGGGTGGCGTGTTAGCTTGGCTGATGGCTGGTGCCGAGAGGATCTGGGTCGGCGCTGGCGCGGGTGCGGCCATGGGTGGTTTTCTAGGCGTCCAGATATCGATGTTGCTCGATGTGCGTGCTGCAAAGAAGGCGGCGGCGGAACAGGCCGAGACGTTGCCGCTCTAATCGGTAGGTATTCTCTCGATCAAAGAGGTTTCTGTGGAAAACAAGGGTGTCTTAGTCGGGTCCATCATTTTTGTGTTTGCATCGTTCATTCTCATGATCGGCCTGCTGGCCTATGAATCCTATAAGGCCAAGCAAATGAAACAGCTGGCTCTGTCGGTCAAGTCAGAAGCCCGACCGACAGCGAGTAACCTGCCGGCTCAGGATTTCTCGATGTACAAGACCAAAATAGGGGATGAAGGTCGGGAAATGGTACAGATCCCGGAAGGTCCCTTTACCATGGGAAGCAATGAGGGTGATCCGGATGAGGCCCCGGAACATCAAGTCTACCTGAAGGGGTTCTTTCTGGATCGAAAGGAAGTGACACAAGAGGAATATGTGCGGTTCGCGAAGATGACCAAACGTGCGATGCCCAGAATCGAAGTGTTTGACGACGATCAGTCCAAGATCTTAAAACCGGACTTCGCGGCGATGAGTGTCTCCTGGGACGAAGCGGCGGCCTACTGCAAGTGGGCCGGCAAGCGACTTCCTACCGAAGCCGAGTGGGAAAAAGCCGGTCGTGGTGAGAGTAAGAGAAAATATCCATGGGGAGATAAGTTTGTCACCAATGCCGCCAATGTCGATGGCAGCGAAGACGGGTATAAGTATCTGGCTCCGCCCGGCTCATTCGATGTGGGACGAAGTCCTTATGGTCTCTATGACATGACAGGCAACGTTGCGGAGTGGGTGGAGGACTCCTATGACGAACACTACTACAAGAAATCTCCATTTCGTGACCCGAAGGGGCCAGCGAATGCGGATCTTAAAGTCGTGCGTGGAGGCTCATGGCGGGAGACCGAGCATAATGCGAGGTTGTCCAAGCGATTTGCGGCCAAACATTGGCGGACAGATGTCACGATCGGTATTCGATGCGCAAGCGATCTGGATCTAGCGGTGGCCACTCCAGAGCCGTAGACGGGTATGCTCGAAACCAAATTTAAATTGATCTTCCTGCTCGTGGTGCTGGTGTGCGCCGCCATGCCCATCACAGCCATTTTGCGAGGCACCACCCTCACGCCGTATGAAAAGCCGGTGTCCGAAAACATTGCCGAGGTTGAACCGGAGCAGGAGAGTGTTTCCGGAGAGGAGCCTATTCCGGAGGACATGGTGACGATTCCGGCAGGGCCGTTCATTCGCGGAACGAAGGATGGTGGATTCGATGAGCAGCCGCAGCGCGCTATTTCCCTCGATACCTTTTCGATCGATCGATATGAAGTGACCAACCATCAGTATCAGCAATTTGTTGTGGCCACCGGCCATCGAAAGCCAGGATTGCCCTCGCGCTATGCAAAAAGTGGCAGCAGAGTGCGTGGCGTCAACCAACCGGCTGTCTATGTTTCGTGGGACGACGCTGAGGAATACTGTCGCTGGAAAGGTAAGCGGCTTCCGAGCGAAGCCGAGTGGGAAAAGGCTATGCGCGGTACGGACGGGAGGCTCTGGCCATGGGGAAACATAGAGCAGCCTCAGGGCGCCAATTGGGCGCGTGTGCAGGACGGTCACGAGGTATCTGCACGCGTGGGAACTTTTCAGGCCGATAAGAGCCCCTATGGAGTCATGGATGGGGCCGGCAATGTCATCGAATGGGTAGCTGATTGGTACAACGAGACCTATTACAAGGATTCGCCGGAGCAGAACCCTCCAAGCCCTGAGCATGGCACCTATCGGGTACTCAGGGGGGGAGGGTATACGACGACCGGCGGTGATATCCGGATTACCAGCCGAAGCAAGATGATGCCGGATTTTCGAGATGAAACGATCGGATTTCGCTGCGCAATTTCGAAGACGGGAACGACAGAAGCGGGAGAGAAAAAAAGCTGATGAACCTAGAGAAAATCAAAGTAGTAAAGGATCAAAAACACGGCCAAAATGATGTTGACAACCATACCGGCCAAAACTATAATGTCAAACACTTTTGAGTTCTTCGTCACGGTTTCTCCTGTTGATTCGCGCACTAGCGACTAAAGTTTGATAACACAGGGTTTGGTACCTGTCAAGAAAATGCAGTAATTCTGAATCGCCCACCAAACTATCTTGATCGGGAGTAAAACAGATGGCAAGCGCTACCCCTGACAGCGAAATTAAGATAAAAATCGGCAAGATGATTTTCTACATAACCTGTGCTGTTGGAATATGGTTTTTCTATTGGTTTGCAGGAATCCAGTGTCCCTGCTGAGTTGCTGATCTCGTCTAGCTGCCAGGGGTCTGGCCGCACAGCTCAATCAACGGATGGCTGGGTTAAGTAAGAGGAGAAAAGGGAAATGAGTGCGTTAAATAATCCTGTGGTGGCGGTGATTGTCTCCCTTATTATCGCGGTCGGCTATTTTACATTGGTCGATCACTATCTGATGGACATGCAGGGGCTGGACTACTGGTACCTGTTCCGGAAGTAGGCCTGTGAGGAAGTAGTCAAGTCTTCTGGTGAGATTCGGCAATTTAACGAGAGTGTATCAAGGAGGTAATCCATGGGCCTTTTAACCGGCAAGCGCGTCTTTTCTATCATGGCGCTCTGCATGATGGTTGGCCTCCTTCTGCTTCCGATCGTCGTAGCGTTGCCTTCACCGGCTATCGGTGGGGATGCTCCTGCCGGCGATGCGGCAAAGAAGGATGGAGATAAAGTCGAGAAGGGCCGGGATGTCTATTACAAGACCGAAGGTATTGTAGTCGGCGCTCCCGCTCCTAAGACGACGGATGGTCCCAGGGACTATCCGCGATACAACTTTGAAAGCCGTGTCCTGCTGTGGTTTGCCAATCAGCAACATCTCTACTATGGCAGCTTCGTCCTAGCGGTACCGATCTTTTGTATGATCATTGAGTTCATGGGCGTGGTCACTAAAGATAAGGCACTTGCGAAGCGTTACGACCAGCTGGCGTATGATTTCATCAAGATCAGTCTCACGGCCTACTCGCTTACGGCTATTCTAGGCGGCATTCTGATCTTCACGTTTCTGACCTTGTACCCTGCCTTCTTCTCCTACTTGTCCGGCATATTCCGTCCCGTCATGCACATCTATGCGCTGATGTTCGTGGCGGAGAGCGGTACTCTCTACATCTACTATTACGGTTGGGACAAGATGAAGGAAGGGTTCCTCAAGTGGATTCATTTGAGCATGTCGGTGATCCTGAACATTATTGGTACTCTGCTCATGTTCTTGGCCAATTCCTGGATCGGCTTCATGATGTCGCCGGCCGGAGTCGATGAGCAGGGCCGATATCTCGGAAATATCTGGCACGTGATCCACACTGCTCTGTGGAATCCGCTTAATCTCCATCGCATTCTGGGCAACATGGCGTTTGGTGGAGGAGTTGTCGCTGCCTACGCCGCATATAAGTTCCTGGCGGCAAAGACCGATGAGGACCGCGCGCACTACGATTGGATGGGCTACATTGCCATGGCACTGGGTGTCGCCTTCTTGATCCCGTTACCTTTTGCTGGCTATTGGCTTATGCGTGAAGTGTATGCCTATCGCCAACAGATGGGGATCACCCTGATGGGCGGTTTGCTTGCCTGGCTGTTCATTATTCAGGCCACGATGATCGGCATTCTCTTTCTGAGCACTAACTACTACCTGTGGCAGGCAATGGGCCGCATGCGCGGTGCTGAAAAATACCAACGGTACATCAAGTACCTGGTGTTCCTACTCGCCTGTGGGTATATGGTGTTTATTACTCCCCACACGATGGTTATGACCCCGGCTGAATTGAAGGCCATGGGAGGCCAACAACATCCCGTACTGGGGAACTACGGAGTCATGTCCGCGAAGAACGGCGGGATCAACGTTATTATTACGACGACCGTGCTGAGCTTCGTTTGGTACATGAGAGGAAATAAGGTCTCCACGGTATCGTGGGCGAAGTTCGGTAATATTTTCATGGGAGTATTTTTTGCCTGCGCCTACGTCAACATCATTTGGCTTGCTATTTACGGGTATTACATTCCGGCAAACGTACGAGTCGGTTTATCTGTCCCCCAAGTGGCAACAACATTGTCTTGTCTCTTCTTCATGTTCGCGCTCAACAGCGTGATGATGAGGGGCGCCAAGCAAATGGGGCCGATAGAGTGGGGTAAGATTTCCGCTCGCTCTCAGTATGCCCTTATTATGCTGGCGACGGCATTTACCTGGATGATGGGTTTAATGGGCTATATTCGCTCCTCGGTCCGTCTGTTTTGGCATGTCAATGAGATCATGCGTGACAATTCCCCTTGGGCCTATACGCATACCGTCGGATTTGCCGCTAACATGATTTCATTTAATGTGTTGTTTTTCTGGATCACTATTCTCTTTGTCTTTTGGCTCGGCAGCTTGACTGCGAAGAAAGTTCCGGTGGAGGCAAAGGCGGGTATCCCGGGCAGTGTCCCGCAGCCGGCCGCTAGTCACTGATCGGTGCCTTATTGACAGTTGGCTCAACGGGGCGAGGAAGCTTTCCACCGCCGTTGAAGCTGTAGGAGGTCAAGACCTTGGGTAACCTGATTGCTGAAGCACTCTCAATGGGTTGGATGGCTCTGGCCATCGTTGCAGGTCTGATGGTCTATTTTCAGGTGTCCATCAGTGATCCTGCCGCAAAGAAGCGCGCGGTGTTTAAGACTTTTATCGGTCTTGTGGCGACGTTTTTGCTGTTCGCTGCCATTGCGAATTACGCAAACAACTTCTATGGCGAAAATCGGTTGTTGCCGGTCTCGCTTGTGATGATCACCGTCACAACTTTCGTGATGGCCTTGTACTTCACTAATCTTAGCGCACTTTTAAAGATTGGTGGTTTCATGTTCTTTGTGGCTGCCTTTCTTTCCGGCTATGGGAACTGGCTTCCGCAGGTCGAAGGTGGTTTCCCTCCCAAGGAAGAAAAGCTTGATTTTAGCTCGATGACGCCGCAGCAACTTGCTGACGAAGGCGAAAAGATCATCTTTGGCGGGATCGGGAAGAACAAGGAGCAGGGAGCAATTGGCAAGGGGCAATGCCCTCTCTGTCATGCGTTCCATGCCGGTATGCTCGGCGAACGTGCGCCTAACTTGGCGGGACTTCCCGGTCGCGGGAAGGAACGATTGGAAGATCCAAAATATTCCAAAGGTAATCCAGCCAAGCGGGAATACGAAGTTAAGGAAGCATTCGCTGGTTCAGGAACTGCAGAAAACGCACAGGAGTATATCGCGGAATCACATGCTTGTCCAAGTTGCTATGTGGTTGCGGGATATGGTGTGAAGGGAACGAATGACAAACAAAGTCCGATGCCGGCTATCCATAAACCACCCATCTCGCTCAGCCTCCCAGAACTTGCGGCTGTAGATACGTGGATGTATGTGCGTGAAGGGATTGATGCTCCCTCCTTCGAAGAAATCGTCAAGTCCTACGAAAAGTTTATCCCTGAAGCCGACCGTCCTAAGATGGCCGAGGACAAACCAGCAGGGGCTACTTCACTGATGGCCGATGGGTCGGAACCGGTGGACCAGATTTTTGCTAAGGCGCAATGTGTCTCCTGTCATACAATTCCAGGGATCCCCGGAGCAATGGGGACCATCGGTCCTAAACTTGAAGAAGGTACAACCGCAGCGCAGCGAATCAAAGATCCTACCTATAAGGGAACTGCCAAATCACCAACTGAATATATTATGGAATCAATCGTGGATCCCAGTGCGTTTGTGGTGAAGCCGTTTCCTGATAACACCATGCCCAAGGTCTTTGGACAAAAGCTAAGCGCGGGTGCCTTAAAGAAAATTGTCGACTATTTATCACAGGTTAAAACTGGAGCGCCGCCGCCAAAGATTTGATAGCTGCCTCCAATTGCCTGTATTGCGGAGAGTAAAGGGAGTTGCCGATGAAAGCGTTGATGTCACTCGGTGCCTTGGTGGGAGTAGCGGGAATTCTCCTTCTTGGTGGGATGACTTTCGACATCGTTCCATCCACTACCATACGGTTGATCGAAGGTTACATGCCGATCCAGATGCTGCTTGAAGTGACGTGTTATGTGATCGGCTTTGCAGGGTTGAGTTACATGCTCAGTGCCATGGGCATGCCTATGCCGAGATTCTGGCAGGGAATCGGCTTCTGGGTATTCTTCATGCTCTATCTGAAATACCGTGTATATCCACCGATCCCCTTCAGTGTGCGAGCCATGTATGGCACGGTAAGCCTCGTCGCGGTGTTCATGTGGGTCTCTGCAAATGAAGAGGACTGGAGAAAATTTAAACAGCCAATTATGAATGTGCTCGACGCACAAACGGGGATGAATAAACTTCTGCGTTATGCGTATCTTGTAATCCTCCCGATCCTTATTGGTGGATTTTCGTTCAATGCCATGATGCCAAAATCGGAAGAGCCGATCGAATTGAGGACGGTTCACCCGGCACCGCCAGCAAGCACAAAAGTTCATGGTAAAACGTATACATTACAGACTTCGCAAAATCCTTATCGCGTGAATCCAGAGGGAAAGTACGATCAGGAGTTTTCGAACGCCAATATTGTTGAGCAAGGTATGGGGCGTTTGATGAAGCCGAATGCCAATCCGTGGGACGACAAGAATACGGGGTATTTGAAGTACGTGCGAGAGGGAGGCGAGATATTCTTCCAAAATTGTCATTTCTGTCATGGTGACAATCTCAACGGCCGTGGCCTCCACGCCTTTGCATTCAATCCGATTCCCGCCAATTTCACCGACCCAGGGACGATTGCACAACTCCAGGAAACGTTTATCTTCTGGCGTGTTTCTAAGGGCGGAATCGGCTTGCCGAATGAAGGATTTCCATGGGCATCGGTTATGCCCCCATGGGAACAGCATTTGACCGTAGACGAAATCTGGAAGGTGATTTTGTTCGAATATTGGCACACCGGCTACTATCCCCGTACCTGGGATTAACAACGAAATTGCGTTATTGACAACTCAGACATACGGAGAGATGAGGATGAACATGATGGACAGCATAACTCGGAAGGCCAGAATTACAGCCGTCGTTGCCTTCGGAGTCGTTCTGGTGTCTAGTGCGGGCTATTCGATTGTTTCAGCACAAGGGCTCCCCGAAGGTTTCAAGAAGGGGGATCTCGCACCTGAACCCTCCGCAGAAATGATTGAAGCTGGGAAACGTGTTTATTTCACCAAGTGCGTCTGGTGTCACGGTGTCGATGGCGCCGGTGATGGGCCTGGAGCCGATCGGCTTTGGCCTCGTCCACGAAACTTCAATCAAGGAACGTTTAAAATTCGTCATACCGCTAGCGGCGAACTCCCGCTTTTTGATGCAAAGAAGCCGATCCCTGGCCAAAACGATCTCTTTGAGACGGTTACCCATGGTTTGCCAGGATCTGCGATGCCACCCTGGGAAGGCATCTTAACCGAAGAACAGCGCCTGCAAGTTTTGTCTTTTGTTACAACGCAGCTGGTTAAGGATCGGAAGTTCACTGATAAGCAGTCTGAAAGTCAAACTATTTTGCAGTTGGCTGATCTAAAACCCAAACCGGCAACCGATGAGAGTAAGAAGCGCGGTTCCGAGCTCATCGTTGAAAAGAAGTGCGTAGAGTGCCATGGAATGGAAGGCCGTGGTGATGGAAACGCTTTTAATTTGAAGGATGACTGGGGTTTCTCGATTCAGCCGGCCAATTGGCATAAGTGCTGGAACTTCCGAGGTAGTCGTCAAGATCCATATAACGTGAGCAACATCTTCCGAACCTTCTCTACCGGCGTCAATGGCACTCCGATGCCGTCATTTGCAGATAACACGACGGTTGATGAACGGTGGGACATCGCGAACTTTGTCAATTCTCTTTGTGAGAGAGATACACTGGGCAATCCGCTTCCCATTGACCCATTGACGGATAAGCCTAAAATCAACTTCGTGGTCCCGTCGGATCTCGTTGAGGGGGAAATTCCTGCCGACATCGAACATGAAGCCTGGCAAAAGGCCCCGAAGCGATATGTGGCTATGGGCGGACAGATCACTCATAAGCCCAGAAACTTTGTCAATCGGATCGATGATATCTGGGTACGGTCTCTCTACAATGATAAATCAATTGTCTACCTGCTCGAGTGGGATGACCGAACGAAGAGTGTCGCTGAAGCAAAACTTCCCTGGGCCCCCACACAGGTTAACATCGATGTAAAAGAACAGGACCCAAAGACCGGTGAGGAAGGGTCAATTGCAGCGCACCAAAATAACTACACGGTTTACAACGATGCGATTGCCATTCAAACAGCAGTGAAGTGGAAAGAGCTTCCCGCCCCGATCAAGCCTCGTTACCTGTTTGGTACCAATGACCAATTCCCCGTCGACATTGTCAAATGGGAGGCAGACGGCTCTCTCCGTGCATTCAAGGGCACGGGTTGGGACAAGGATTTTGAAGAGCGCGACAACTATGAAGAGAGCATGAAGCTCCTAAAGGCAGAGTGGAAGAATGGTCGTTGGTATGTAATGATTCAGCGACCCGTTGGAAACAAGAAGGATCAGGATTACGACGAAGACACATTTTTTGAAGTCGGGCAATATATTCCGACGGTGTTCTTTGCGTGGGATGGTCACAACGGAGATGCCGGGAGAAAGATGGCCGTCTCCGCTTTCTTCTACACATTTATGAACCCGCCGGTCCCCCAGGAAACATACATCTATCCAGCTGTTATTGCGGTGGGTGTCGTCCTGTTGGAGGGATGGGTCCTGACCCGTCGTGCAAACAAGAAAAAGGGTAAGACACTGTAGTCTTCTCCAAAGGAAGATCAGTGCAGTAAGACTGAGGGGGTGGGGAAACCTACCCCCTCTTTTTTTATAGGACAACGACGGACTCATGATCAGCGATGTGACGGGCGTTTTGCTTGCCGGAGGAAAAAGTAAGCGGATGGGCGAGGATAAGCGATTCCTCTTGATCGGGGGCAGTACCCTGATTGAACGGAGCGTCGGTGTCATGTGTGCCCTCTTTCAGCAGGTGTGTGTTGTGATCGCCCAGGATGGCCCGGTGCCGTCAGTACGCGTGCCGGTCGTGCGTGATCTTGTCCCGAATTGTGGGAGCCTCGGCGGGCTCTATACCGGTCTTCGACAGTCTACAGATCAGCACATATTTGTTGCCGCCTGCGATATGCCGTTTCTCTGCTCTAGCCTTGTGCAGTATATGGTCGCCTTGAAGGAAGAGGCCGACGTCGTCATGGCACTCTGGAAAGACCGCCTTCAGCCGACGCATGCTGTCTATAGCCGACGTTGTCTGCCGATTCTTGAAGACATGATTCGTAGGCACGAAGTGAAAATTCAACATGTCGCCGCGCATCCCGCTCTTCGCGTGCGGATGGTCATGGAGGCCGAGGTGAGCCGAATTGATCACGATGGGCGATCATTCCGCAATATCAATACTCCTTCGGATCTTGAAGCGGCTCGATCGCTATACGAGAGCTCTAGCGGCTCCTGATTCTGAGGTTTCCTGGCGTTCTCATGAAACGCACGATTGTGATACTTCACCCTGGCGCGCTCGGTGATGTTTTGTTGGCTGTCCCTGCGATACGAAACCTTGGGATACGGTTCCCGCAGCACGAAATCTTGCTAGTCGCAGACGCCACCGTCAGTCGCCTTCTTCACCTATGTCGACTGGTCGATGATTGGATGTCCGTAGAAGGGCGGGCATGCGCGGGGTTGTTTGGTGGATCCGCTCACCTCTCTGAGGAGCTACAGTCGTGGCTACAGCGATGCGATGTCGTCGTGGCATGGACAGAAGACAAGGATGGGGCTCTGGCCGCCCTTGTGCAGCGATGGGGTGTAGCGGAGGCGCACATCCACTCACCATTTTCGCCGCGATTGCGAGCAAGCCATCAGCGCGATCGCTTTCTTGAAACAATCGGTCGGACCGAAGAAGAAGTTTCTAGCGCGTGGACGATCGAGATTCCCCACGATCTCGTGGAACAAGGGAGAATCTACCTTGAGTCCATTGGAATTATGCCTGATCGACCGCTGGCGCTTGTGCACCCCGGAAGTGGAAGCATGCACAAGTGTCTTGGCCCAGGGAAAGTAGCCTTGATACTCCAGCAGTTGCAGCGAGGAGAGATGTGTCCACTGGTCTTAGAGGGGCCAGCCGATCATGATGCGGTGGAGGCGGTGCTGAAATTAGCTAGTAAGACGCCTCCTGTCCTCAGAAATCTTGACCTACCTCTGCTTGCAGGAATCCTTGCGGGCACTGTGCTCTATTTGGGTCATGACTCCGGTATTACGCATCTAGCTGCATTGCTGGGTGTGCATACGATCGCAGTATTCGGTCCGACAGACCATGCTCGCTGGGCACCCATCGGTGATCATGTGACGATCTTGCGAGGGGCACCTTGTGTCTGTCCATCATGGGAGGCTGTAAAAGGGTGTCACGAGAAGCCCTGCCTTGACGTACCGATTGAGAAGATGCTGCCTGCATTGGGACCTGAAACACGGGTATAAAAGTCACAAGCCCTCGTAATTCCAGGTAAACCGCCTTGTCTCTGCCTACCTCATATGTTAGAGTGGCGCGTTAATTTCCTTTCATTGGTAAGGACTTAGGAGAGCTGTTGTGTCGCAAGGCGTTGTGCAGGAAAAGGTGACCACAGCTATTCTCGGCGCCCTAAATGAGGCGAAGCAAAAAGGGCAATTGAAGACAACGGCCTGGCCGACACTGAGTCTGGATGCTCCGAAGCGGCCTGAGTGGGGGGACCTGGCATCGACGGTGGCCATGTCATTAGCTTCCTCCGAGCACAAGGCCCCTCATGATATTGCCCGCATCATCGTGGAGAACTTGTCCGAGCAGGAGCAGTTGTTCGATCGCGTAGAAATCGTCCGTCCCGGTTTCTTGAATCTCACGGTCAAACCCGCTCTCTGGCAGGAGGTCCTCCGTGACGTTGAACGACAGGGGGCCCGTTATGGTCGAACAGACATCGGTAACGATCGTCGTGTGCTGGTTGAGTATGTGAGCGCAAATCCGACCGGTCCATTGCATGTCGGACATGGAAGAGGGGCCGCGGTCGGGCAGGCAGTGATCCGATTACTGAGAGCGATCGGGTACGAGGTGGTGGGTGAGTACTACGTCAACGATGCAGGACGGCAGATGAAATTGTTGGGCGCGTCCGTCTATGCCCGTTACCAAGAGTTGTCCGGGCAGACCATCAATTTTCCTGAGGATGGCTATCATGGTACCTACATCACGGCCGTGGCTCACCAGATCAAGGAACAACTTGATCGTGAAGCAAGTCATCTCGCTCCTGCCGATCTTGAGGCTCGCTGCCGAGCACTTGCGTATCAGGAACTGCTGGGACTCATCCGTGATGACCTCACGGCATTTGGTATCGAGATTCAATCCTGGTTCAGCGAGGCCTCACTGCTGGAATCCAAGGCGATCGAGCAGGCTTTGGATGAATTGAAGGCGCGCGGGCTTTTGTTCGAACAGGAAGGGGCGTGGTGGTTTCGGGCGTCGCTGTACGGCGATGAAAAAGACCGCGTAGTCAAGAAGCAGGACGGTGAGTACACCTATCTCGCCTCCGATATCGCCTATCATCACGATAAGCTCCGGCGCGGCTACGATCTGCTGATCGATGTCTTTGGCGCCGACCACCATGGGTACATTCCCCGCATGCAAGCCGTGATGCAGGCGTACGGATCTCCAAAAGAGCGTCTTCAAGTGGTGCTCGTCCAGTTAGTCAAGCTCTTGCGGGACGGGGCCGAAGTGAAGATGTCCAAGCGGACCGGGGAATTCATTACGATGCGGGAAGTCATCGACGAAGTTGGAGCGGATGCCGCAAAGTTCTTTTTCTTAATGCGAGATTCCAAAACGCATCTTGAATTTGATCTGGAGTTGGCGAAACAGCGATCCGCCGACAATCCGGTGTATTACGTCCAGTACGCCCATGCTCGAATCTGCAGCCTCTGGCGTGTGGCCTCCGCACGAGGAATTGCCCGCCCATCCGCAGTAGAGACCGATCTCTCGGTTTTGACGGATCCCGATGAATTGGGGATTATCAAAAAGCTGTCCTCCTATCCTGAGGTCATCCAGGCGAGTGCCGTGGCCTTTGAACCGCATCGTGTGACGTATTACCTTCAGCAATTGGCGGCGCTGCTCCATACGTTTTATAACAAACACCGTGTGTTGCCTGCGGCGACTGATCAAGAGCATGACGAGTCGGCACCCATCGAAGCCCTCACGCCAAAGCGAACTGCGGCGCGATTGGTCCTGATGGGGGCGGTCCAGCAAGTGATCAGGAATGGGCTTGACGTGCTGGGTATTTCAGCGCCTGAGCATATGTAGCGGATGACATCTTACGGAATCTAATGCAGTATCAGGTCGAACAACCAGATTCATGCTCGAAGGGCCGTGTCGGTCTGCTGACCACCAATCACGCGGAGGTTCAGACTCCCGCCTTCATGCCGGTGGGTTCGTTGGGCCCAGTCAAAGGGCTCGAATCTGAAGATCTTCAGGAATTGGGCTTCCAGTTGATGCTCAATAATGCCTATCACCTGTATTTGCGGCCTGGGCACAAGATCGTTGCTGACATGGGGGGGCTCCATGCCTTCACCGGCTGGCCGGGAGCGATTCTCACCGACAGCGGAGGATTTCAGATTTTTAGTTTGGCGAAGCTCTGTGAAGTGACCGACGACGGCGTCACGTTTCAGTCACACATTGACGGGTCACGCCATTTTATTTCGCCTGAAAAGGCGATAGAGATCGAGGAGGCGTTAGGGGCCGATATCATCATGGTCCTCGATCAATGTGTCGCGCTTCCCACCGGCCACGAGGTGATTCAAGAAGGTGTGCGCCGAACCAAGCTCTGGGCCGAGCGCTGTCAGGCGAGCCGGCGAAGAACCGATCAGGCGTTGTTCGGCATCGTGCAAGGTGGGTTGGATCCCGACTTGCGCATTGCCTCAGCGAGGGAGTTGGCGACATTGGGGTTCGAGGGCTACGCGGTCGGTGGGCTCTCAGTCGGAGAAGGAAAAACCGACATGTATGCCATGCTCGATATCACGGTTCCGGAGTTGCCAGAGGAGAAGCCTCGTTACCTTATGGGTGTCGGACTTCCTGAGGACTTAGTCGAAGGCGTGGCTCGGGGTATCGATCTATTTGATTGCGTCGTCCCATCTCGTCATGGCAGAACTGGCTCTCTGTTTACCGCGTCAGGTCGGGTGGTCATCAAGCAGGCGCAATACGCCGATGATGAACGACCGGTGGATCCCGCTTGCGCTTGTCCGGTGTGCCGTCGGTATTCGCGGGCCTATCTCCACCACTTGTTCGTGGTGAAAGAAATGTTGGGGGCACGGCTCAATACGATTCACAACCTTTGGTATTTTTCCGATTTGATGCGCCGGATGCGGGAAGCACTGGTGGAAGGAAGGTTTTCCGCATTCCGCGAGGCGTTCTATCGTCATCAAGATCGGCAGTCAGAGATGATAACTGAAGCGGCGAATGGCGAGTTTGAACCATACAGCCAATGGCATAGGAGCTGTCACACATAGAAGGGGATTCGTTCGATGTTGATGGAATCGATCGCGTGGGCTGAAGGAACGGGCGGAGGCGGATCGGCCGCCAGCGGAGGGGCTGGAGGGATCTTGTCGCTGATCCCGTTCCTCCTGATCTTTGTCATTTTTTATTTTCTCCTGATCCGGCCTCAGCAGAAGAAACAGAAGCAGCAACAGGCATTGTTGGACGCTTTGAAGAAAGGCGATAAGGTCGTGACGACGTCTGGAATCTGGGGAACGATCACCAACCTCGGGAAGGAGACGGTCACCCTGCAGATAGCCGATAATACCAAGGTCAAGATGCAGCGTGAAAATATCGCGCGAGTGCGCGGAGAAGATGAAGACAAAGAGAAAGAGAAAGACAAAGAGAAAGAGAAGGACGCGTAGGTCAAAAACGGGATAAGAGGTCGCGGACGAGATGAAAAAAGTAGGTGGGCGCTTATGGTTGTTGATCCTGGTGCTTGTGGGGTCGGTCGTGGCATGTCTTCCGTCATATCAGCCTTTCTATCAAGCGTTGCCCGGTTGGCTGAAGGGAGTATTGCCGAACAAGGGCATTACGCTGGGTTTGGATCTGCAGGGCGGTATTCATATGGTGCTGGAAGTGGATGAGGACCGTGCCGTGGAGATCGCCGTGGACCGTTCTGTCACCGCGTTGCAGGATCTCCTCGCCGAGAAGTCCATCGCGGTCGCCTCGGTCAAGCGAACCGGTCATGACCAAATCACGATTCAGCTGCAGAATGCCGACGCAAAGGCTCCGGCTCAAAAGGTCGTCGACAACTTTCCCATTTTCGCTGAGAAGGAATCAGCAGGGTCGACTGCGACCATCGTGTGGGAGCTTCGTGAGGCGGAAACCAAGCGGATTAAGGATTCGGCTATCAACCAAGCATTGGAAACCATCCGAAATCGGATCGATCAATTCGGCGTTGCGGAGCCGATCGTTCAGCGACAGGGGTTGAAGCAAATCGTTGTTCAGCTGCCCGGTGTCAAGGACCCGAAACGCGCCAAGGACTTGATCAAGGAAACGGCGCTGCTCGAGTTCAAAATGTTGGATGAAGATATTCGGCTCGATCTGCCGGTCCGCATTCCAAAGGATAAAGAAGCTGAGGTGCTCCAGCAATTTGCAGGCAAAGTGCCTGAGGGAGACGAGATTTTGTTCGAACGAGTGGTCGATAAGGACACGGGCTTCGAATATCACGTTCCCTATGTGGTCAAAAAGCGGGTCATGCTGACCGGCGATGTGCTGAGCGATGCGCGGGTCGCCATCGGCCAATTCAACGATTCGTACGTGTCCATCACCTTTGATTCCAAAGGCGGGCAGGAGTTCGAACGGATTACAGGTGAAAACGTCAAAAAGCGCATGGCGGTCGTTCTCGATAACAACATCTATTCGGCGCCGGTCATTCAAGAGCGTATTTCGGGGGGACGCGCTCAGATTACCGGGAGTTTTACGACGCAGGAAGCCAATGATTTGGCGATCGTTCTGCGGGCCGGCGCGTTGCCAGCGCCGCTGAAGATCGTCCAAGACCTCACAGTCGGGCCGTCGCTCGGACAGGATTCCATCGACAAAGGCGTCAGGGCGACTCTGATCGCGGGGGCTATGGTCGTCGTCTTCATGATCGTGTACTACCGCTTGTCCGGGCTGATCGCGGATTTTGCCCTAATCTTGAACCTGGTGTGCCTGATGGGTGCGCTGTCCGCGTTGACCGCCACGTTGACCCTGCCGGGCATCGCCGGCATCGTGCTGACGATCGGAATGGGTGTCGACTCCAACGTCTTGATTTTCGAGCGCATTCGAGAAGAACTGCGTGGGGGCAAGGCGGTGCGATCAGCGATCGATGCGGGGTACGACAAAGCGTTGCTGACGATCATCGACTCACACGTCACGACGCTGATCACCGGCGTTGCTCTGTTTCTATTTGGAACCGGTCCCATCAAGGGGTTTGCCGTGACCCTGTGTTTGGGTATTGCCATCAATCTCTTCACGGCATTGGTCGGGACAAAAGTGATATTTGATGTGTTGTATCAGCGGCAGAAAGTCGAAGCGCTGAGCATCTAACCATGAAGCCGTCGGCAATCAGCGTTGATGGGGAAGCCCAAGGTTATCAAAAGGGAGCGCGCATGTTAGAGATTCTCGGGAAAACCAACATTGATTTCATGGGCAAGCGCAAGTTCTCCTTTCTCTTTTCAGGGATCATGGTCGTGCTTGGGCTCATTGCCCTCGTCCAAATTGCTCGGGGCGCGGCCAATTTGGGGATCGACTTTGCCGGGGGGACAGCCGTCCAACTCAAGTTCGAACAGCCGATTCGGATCGATGAGGCGCGTAAGGCCTTGGAAACGAGCGGGTTGAACGATGCGGAGTTGCAGGAATTTGGACAGGACAACAAGCTGCTGATCCGAGTGAAGGCTTCAACGACGATCGAAGAGAAGATTGCGGAACGTGTGGTGGGAATCTTCAGCAAGGAGTTTCCAAACAACAAGTTCGTGGTGGACTCGACGACTGAAATCGGGCCGGCCATCGGGAAGAAGCTTCAAGAAGATGCGCTTGTGGCCATCGTCGTCTCATTTGCGGGTATTATTCTGTACATTGCGGCGCGTTTCGAACTTCGATTCGGTGTCGCGGCGGCGCTGGCGACGTTTCATGACGTCCTGGCCGTGATCGGAGCCTTCTACATCCTGGACAAAGAAATTACCCTCTTGATCGTGACGGCGCTCTTGACCCTGGCCGGATATTCCCTGACCGATACCGTCGTCGTGTTCGACCGAATCAGAGAGAATCTGAAGTTGCGCCGCCGTGAGAGCGAAGAAGCGACAATCAACAGCGCCATCAATCAAGTGTTAAGCCGCACAATCGTTACGAGTTTGACTGTCGTGATTGTCCTCATTCCCTTGACTCTCGCCGGCGGAGAAGTTTTGCATGATTTTTCGCTTGCGCTACTCTGGGGGGTGATCTTCGGCACGTATTCTTCCGTCTTCGTCGCGAGCCCACTCCTGCTCCTGTGGCCAGGAACGCCGGGTCGACTCTTGAAACGCAGCTGAGCGAATGGTGGAATAGAGCGTCGTGTGTCGCTCCTATCTCTCCGTGGTGTAATCATGGCACTCTGGAGCCGGTCTCACAGTCTCCAGCAGAAGATCATCGCAGCGATTGTGATGGTCGGTCTCCTGCCGCTTACCCTCCTGCTGGCCCTGATCTATGTAGAAGAACGGCGTGCCTTGCGTGAGTCGACGGGGACGAATTTCAAGGAAGTGGCTGTCGAAGCCGCCCGTCGGATCGAAATGCACGTCACCCGGGGCATGAACGAAGCCCAGCAGCTTGCGACCACGCCCTTCCTTCGTACCGCCGTCTCGGAAGCCAACCGGACGTACGAAGGCAAGGATGCTCAGAGTATTTCGGAGATCATCAAGGATTGGCAACAGCGGTGGGGACAGCGTGACAAGCGAAGCGAGTTCCCGCTCTTCGTCAACCGAATTGTGACCAATTACTTGATCCGATGGCACGAGATTCGAAAATCTGACTATGTCGGCATTTTGGTTGCCGATGGACAAGGCGCGTTGGTCGTCAGTTCTATTCCCCAGGTTGAATACTCCTATGCCAAGACAGCCTGGTGGCAGGCGGTGGTGAGGGGCGGCAGCCAGCAGCCCTACGTGAGCGAAATCGCCTTTGATCCCGCCTTTGGCACGCACGTGGTCGTCGTCGCGGCGCCGATCCTTGATGATCAACGCCGGTCCGTGATCGGAACCGTGGCCATCCTGCTTCGGCGCGACACATTGTTTCAGTCCATTGCCGAAGCGTCGTTCGGTGCGACGGGTCATGCCATGCTGTTGGCTTCAGACGGGGGCGTCGTCATTTGTCCTGTGCTCGGGCCTGAGGCCCACTTCGTCGACGCGGAATTGATCAACGCGCTGAGCGGGACGAAACCAGGATGGGCCCTGGCTGCCGACGATTCGCATGGCAGCAAGAATGCCCTCATCGGGTTTGCGCCGGTGCGATTTGCCGATCAGCTCGCAAACGGTAGTCTCGGCGGGAAACATTGGAGCACGGTCGTGCGTCAGGATCCAGGGGAAACGTTTGCCCCGCTAGGTGAGTTGATGGCCAAGGTCTTGTCGCTCGGCGCAGTGGTGCTGATCGGGCTTGGAGGAATTGGGGTCGTCGTTGCCCGCCGAATCGCAAGGCCGATTCGGTTACTGCAGGAGGGCGTGCAGCAGATCGGGAGTGGCCGCTTGGAGCAGCGATTGGAGTTGAAGACCGGCGATGAAATCGAAGGACTTGCCCAGGCCTTCAATCAGATGGCGCACAATCTCCAACGTTCGTTCGGGCAGCTGGAGCAGCGAATGACCGAAGTCCGACAGTTGGAGGAGAAATATCGCGATCTGATCGAACATGCGCCGGAGATGATCTGCCAACTGGATCGAGGCGGTCGGCTGGTTCACATCAATAAAACCGGGCTCGATAAACTGGGGTATACGCACGACGAAATGATGGGCATGAAGCTATGGGAGTTAGTTCCCAGCGGACGGGAATCGCAGGTGTTGCATTATCTCGAGCGGCTCGTCTCGCAGGGGCAAAGTTCAATGGAGACGGTCTTGTTGGCCAAGGATAGTCGGCCGATCGATGTGGAAATTCATGCGACCGCGCTCTTCGATCAAGCGCGAGGTGGGCTGGTCCACTCCCGTGCCTTCGTGCGGGATGTCACCGAACGGCGCCGGTTGGAACAGGAGCTGCAGCGGTACACGGTCGGGTTGGAACAGGCGGTTTCCGAGCGCACACGGCAGCTGACGGTATCCCAGGCACGGTACAAGGCTCTATTCGATTTCGTGGCTGATTCAGTGTTTATGGTGAGTGCCACGGGGTCGGTTGTCGCCGTGAATGAGCGGGAAGCGCAAGTGCTGGGCTATGGCGAATCGGAGATCATCGGGAAACACATTCTCGACATCGTGCCGGATGCCTATCATCAGGCTTTCAATGACTGGTTGTGCGATGTGAGCACGGAGCAGCGGCAAGTCGCTACCCAGGAAATCACTGTGTACCACGCCGATCGGCATGAGATTCCGGTGGAAATGGACTTGATTCGGGTAGGTGGGACCGAACAAGGGCTCGTGATGGTGCAGCTCCGAGATATTACCGATCGAAAAAAGCTCGAGCGCCAACTCCAATCATACCGCGAAGACCTCGAACTGAAAGTCAGAGAGCGCACCAGAGAAATCGAAGACACAAAGCAGTATTTGGAGAATCTGCTTGAGAATGCCAATGACGTCATCTATACGCTCGATCTGGATCAGCAGTTCACCTATGTTAATAGCAAGGTCAATGCCTGGGGGTATCGCAAAGATGATCTGATCGGCCGTCCGTATCTCTCCCTCCTGTCGCGGCGTCATCGGGGGCGTCGCCTCAAGAATACGTTGGATATCGGTGCCAAGCAGGTGTACGAGGTCGAGGTCGTCACTCGGCTGGGCGAGGCGCGTGCCGTCATGGTCAGCGTCTCCCCTCTGCAAGGGGCCGACGGCGAGATCCTAGGAGTGCTCGGCATCGCGCGCGATATGACGGAGACCAAAAAGCTGGAGCGACAGATTCGGAATGCGGAAAAACTGGCCTCTATCGGGAAACTCGCGGCGGGTGTGGCCCATGAAATCAACAATCCTCTCGGCGGAATCCTCAACTGTCTCTACAACCTCCGAAAAGGCACTCCGTCGCCGGCACGCCAAGAAGAATACTGGGCTTCTATGGAACATGGTGTCCGGCGTGTGCAGAAGATCGTTCGCCAGTTGCTCGATTTCTCACAGCAGCACGAACCCGAATACAGCCCTGCCGATATCAATCGCATTGTAGAGCAGGTGCTGGCGCTGACCACCCATCTCTTTGCTCCCAACCAGATTCGATTGGAAACCTTCCCAGGTCATGGCTTGCCCAATGTGATGGTCGATCGGCATATGATTGAACAGGTCTTGATGAATTTGACCTTGAACGCGGTGCAAGCGATGAAAAATGGAGGAGTTCTGACGATTCGGACATCCGTGGCCGAGGGGGTTTGCCGTGTGGACGTGCAGGACACAGGATCGGGGATTCCCGCGTCAGTCCTCCCACGTGTCTTCGATCCCTTCTTTACGACGAAAGGTGAGGGGGAAGGGACGGGACTTGGGCTCTCGGTCAATCTTGGCATCGTGGAGCGCCATGGTGGAAAAATCTTGGTTGAGAGCGAGGTCGGGAAAGGCACGACATTCACGCTGTGCCTGCCCGTGTCGCGAGAGCGTTCCTTGGCGGAGAAGGAGGCATGAAAGGCTTGAGCATTTTGCTGGTCGACGATGAGCCCTTGATGCGCCTCTCGATGACCGATGCATTGGAGGCCGTAGGCTGTGAGGTTCGAGCGGCGTCTTCCGGCTCGGAAGGGATCGAAGCGATTCGGGAGAAGACTTTTGATTTGGTCATCACTGATCTCCGGTTGCCGGGTGCCGATGGATTGACGGTGCTCAAAGCGGCCAAAGACAAAGAGCCCCGGACCGAGGTATTGGTGATCACCGCGCATGGATCCGTGGAAACAGCCGTCGGAGCCATGAAACTAGGCGCGTTTGATTACATTACGAAGCCGTTTCAGATGGACGAATTGCTGCTGATCGTCGAACGAGTCAGCGGCGTGATTGCGTTGCGTCGGGAAAATCAGGACCTCAAGCACCAACTCGAGGACAAGTTTTGTTTCAATGGTATTTTAGGGGCGAACAGTCAGATGCGCGCGGTATTGGACAAGATCAAGCTGGTGGCTGAGACCGACTCGACCGTCCTGATCGTCGGGGAAAGCGGAACGGGCAAGGAACTCGTCGCCAACGCGCTGCACCAAAACAGCTCGCGGAACGGATACCCGCTGATCAAAGTCAGCTGTGCCGCGTTGCCTGAAACGCTGCTGGAAGCGGAACTGTTCGGCCACGAAAAAGGCGCGTTTACGGGTGCGCTGCGTCAGCGCCGGGGACGGTTCGAAATGGCCAACCGGGGCACCCTTTTTCTCGATGAAATCGGGGAAATTTCGACGGTGGTGCAAGTGAAACTCTTGCGCGTCCTGCAGGAGCGCACCTTTGAACGCGTCGGGAGCAATGAGCCGATCGAAACGGATGTGCGGCTCGTGTGTGCCACACAAAAAGACCTGCGCAAAGAAGTGGCTCTTGGGCGATTTCGTGAGGACCTCTTCTACCGACTCAATGTCGTCCCGATCGTCGTTCCTCCGCTCCGGCAACGGCAGGAAGACATTATGGTGATTGCCGAGCATGTTCTGGAAACGTGTGCGCAGAGGCTCAACAAACAGCTGCGTGGGTTTTCCCAGCAAGCTCGTGAATTGTTGCTTCGCTATTCGTACCCGGGAAATGTGCGGGAGTTGGAAAACATGGTCGAACGGGCCGTGGCGCTCGGACGCGACCGGACGACGGTCCAACCCGCAGATCTCTGCGGGTTTCAGTCCTGCCCGTACCTGGGGGGTGTTCCACAGGAATCCTGTGGATTCTGCAGCGAAGGGTTGACCGGGGGAA
Source organism: Nitrospira sp. BO4 (assembly GCA_030144965.1). GTDB lineage: Bacteria > Nitrospirota > Nitrospiria > Nitrospirales > Nitrospiraceae > Nitrospira_D. The sequence goes on along the minus strand of JAMPUU010000024.1, from coordinate 185,629 downwards.
AAAAGAAAAAAGGTACGGCTCTGACCTCGCTCGCCGCGGCGCGAGAAGGCTTTGAAAAGGAATACATCGTCTCCGTGTTGGAGCGTGTCGAGGGGAGTCGTACGACCGCATCGAGAATCTTGGGATTGTCCCGAAAAGCCCTCTGGGAAAAGTGTAAACGCTATGGCATCCCCTCCGCTCATAGCGACGGCGAAGAGGATAGCTAACCCTCCCCTTCTCGTCGCACCGGCCGGAGTCTAAACTGTCGTATGATCACAAAAGAGGGGTGTGGTGTTTGGCTGTGCGTATGTAACCTACTTGGTGGAGGGATCTGGATCATGAAGTCATGGCAGCGTGCTATCAATGTTTCATTGGGCATTGCGTTCTGCGCGGCAGTTGCCTATGCAGCTGAACCCGCCGAGGTGGAAAAGTTCGTCAATGCGCGGATTGAAATCGGCGAGATGATGACGGACTATGTCAAGAGTGGAGCGGGCTATGGTGAAGGGCAGCGACCGTCACAAGAACAAATGCGACAGATCGGGGCGGATATCAATACCAAGCTGACCACTGTTCTCGCAAAACACGATCTAACGCTCGACGACTATCGCAAACGCAGCCCCGAGGTATTTGCAGACGATGCAGCGGTCAAGCGCTATCTTAACGAGCATCCGGACCTCAAAGTACGCTACGAGGCGCTTCCGCTGGACCGAATGGGGCGTGGCGGTAGTACGGGGCGGGGGTACTAAGCTCGATGACTGTTTCAATAGAAGAATGCCTTCCTCTCTCTAGGTCATTCCCCAGGGTTGTTTCCAGATAGAAAGGCCGTTCGCCCTGAAATATAAGCATCTGGGTCGGTCAGGAGTGAAAGTCAGTCGGCTCTGTCTCGGCACGATGAATTTTGGACCGCAGACGGCCGAGGCGGACAGTTATGCCCTGATGGATCGGGCCTTGGAACTCGGCATCAACTTTTTCGATACGGCGAACGTGTATGGCTGGAAACTCGGCGAAGGGTGGACAGAGCAGATCATCGGCCGTTGGTTCGCACAAGGTGGAGGCCGTCGAGACAAGGTCGTGCTGGCCACTAAAGTGTATGGCCGTATGGGCGAATGGCCGAATCAGTCGCGCTTGTCGGCCGTCCACATCAAACGAGCGTGTGAGGACAGCCTTCGACGGTTGAAGACTGACTGGATCGATGTGTATCAGATGCATCATGTCGATCGGGACACACCGTGGGAGGAAATCTGGCAAGCGATGGAGCAGTTGGTGAGGGAAGGAAAAGTCGTGTATGTGGGCAGCAGCAACTTTGCCGGGTGGCACTTGGCCCAGGCCCAGGAATCCGCCTGTGGCCGCAACTTTCTGGGGTTGGTGTCGGAGCAGAGTCTGTATAACCTGACGCAGCGTACGATCGAATTGGAAGTCATCCCCGCTTGCGAGGCCTATGGTATCGGACTGATTCCGTGGAGTCCACTGGGACGCGGGCTCTTGGCTGGTGTTCCAGAATCCGCAGATACCGGGCGTCGATCGGAGGCGGACGTAAAAGAAGAGGCGGTCAAGTTGCGTCCGAAACTCGAAGCCTATGAGGCGCTGTGCGCTCGGATCGGTGAACGACCGGCGGATGTTGCGATAGCCTGGCTGTTACATCAACAAGCAGTGACGTCGCCGATTATTGGACCTCGGACGATGGACCAGCTGGAGGGATCTATGCGGGCATTGAGCCTTACTCTCGGCAGCGAGACTTTAAAACAGCTGGATGAGCTCTTTCCTGGTCCTGGTGGACCCGCGCCGGAATCCTACGCCTGGTAGTCTGTCCATTTTCCGGCTCCTGCTAAGTTCTCTGCTCGTTCCGGCTGAGTCACTTGCGAGTATGGATGCCTTAGGTTATCCTGTACAAGGATACTCTAAGATCATTAAGGAGAAACATGCATGGATCTCCGTCGCCAGCAGCGGTTTACGGTCTGTCTTCATAGTATTCTTTCAGGCCCTCGTCGAGAAGAATGGGTCGGCACAGTGATGAACCTTTCAAAAGGTGGCTGCCTCATTGAGGTGGACGGGCAGGTTTATTCGGGTATGCAGGTCTCACTCCGACTCGACGTTCCCGGAGGGACGACGCCGATCCTTGTCGCGCGAGCAGCGGTGCGCTGGAGCCGAGGACGGGGGGTCGGCTTAGGCTTCATCACCGTGGATCAACCTCATCAAGAGCGATTGGATCAGCTTCTTGAACGGCTAAAACAGGAGCTTCAATGACTTGCTATTCCGTCGATGAAAGCATACAGACCACGTCTGTGAAATGCCATTTGGCTCTAGTTACCCTAGATCTTTTTTCCGACCAGTGGAGCCTTCTTTCTTGCCCCAAGTCCTTGACAGATACGAAACCACGCTCCTGACGCAGAGAACCGCAATCCCCAGAAAAATCTTCATCCTGTGGATAGCGATCCGAACGATTGAATTGAGCACGACTACGTAGTCGTGCTGCTTCGACGGAGGGAAGAGATTGCTAGGAAATGCGTGAAAGCATTCAGAAATATGCTGCTGAATACTATTAGTTGTGGTTCGATACAGGTGATGCAGACGCCTAAAAAATAGGCAGTTTGATAAATAAACGCGTCAATCGTGCCATCTTTTCCCTCGAAGGGGACTTGTTCACAAGGTTATCCACAGAAGGTGGGGAGTAAATTTTGAGGCATTAACATACTTGACTCATCACGCCACAATTAGGGGGATAACTAGGGGCAGTGTACAACTATAAGACACTGGGTTGGAGGAAGATTTTCCTATCAGGCATACGAGGGCGCGTTGCCGTGCTTCCATTTGATGCTGCAGCCGATACTGGCCCGCTGCGCGCCATCGACCGGTTTGCCTGCCAGAACTGCCTCGATCGCGTTTCGTAAGTCGCGCCCTGTGACAGGTCGGTTGTTTCCAGGACGGCTGTCGTCGAGTTGGCCGCGATATACCAACCTCCGGTCATAATTGAAGAGATAGAAGTCCGGCGTGCAGGCGGCTTGATAGGCTTTTGCGACTTCTTGGGTCTCGTCGTGGCAGAATGGAAATGTAAGGTCCAAACGTTGGGCCATTTCTTTGAGTTTTGGCGGCGCATCGTCGGGATATCCGACCGCGTCGTTGCTGCTGATGGCCAGAATGCCCAAGCCTGTCTCCAGATAGTCTCGCCCAATCTTTGCGATTTCCTGCTCGATATGCACCACGTACGGGCAATGTCTGCAGATAAACATGATCAGGAGCGCGGTTTTCTCGGCAAATGAGTCGAGCGAATAGACCTGCCCCTTCACCACATCGTGTAGGGAAAACGGCGGTGCAACTGTTCCCAAGGGGAGCATAACGGATGGTATTGCCACGATGGTCGTCCTTCCCAACAGTTGTAGGGGAGAAGATGCCGCATTGTCTGTAATAGCGTCAAGTGCCCGGCGACTGGAATGGAAGGTTTCTTGCGCCATGGATGAGGTGGAGGATAAGCTTCCTATGCGTCTTCTTAGTACGGCGGGCGAAGAGGGGATGGTTGTGGGTAGACAGGCGAGAAAAGAGGGGGGTGACGCATGGTCGTTATTGGGCTACTGGTCCTGCTTGGATTTCCGGTTGTGGTGCAGGCCTATGATGAACCGAAGCCGGAGATACCGTCCTTGACGGTCAGTGAAACCGGGATACTGGCACTTGCTCCGGATACGGCGTTCGTCACCTTCGGCCTGGAGACTCCAGGTAAATCGCTTGCTGAGGCCCAACGTCGGAATGCCGCCGTCATGAGCAAAGTCATGGACCAGTTTCGGGATTTGCAGATCGAGAAGGAGCGGATTCAAACCTCGTCATTTACGGTGACACCACAGTATCGACCGCCGTCCACCCGTCCCGCCCCAGCGCCGCCTGCTACTCCAGAAATCGTCGGCTACATCGTCAGCAACATGGTGACAGTGGAAATCCGAGCCCTCGACAAAGCCGGTACGATCATCGAGGAAGTCTTGAAGGCCGGCGCAAACAGCTTTCAGGGGTTACATTGGGGATTGCGCGACGAACAACCGGTACGGCTCAGCGCATTGAAACAGGCGGCCGTCAAGGCGCGTGAAAAAGCAGCAGTCCTGAGCGAGACGTTACACGTGAAACTCGTACGGGTTTTGTCGGTGAGCGAGGGTGGCCATGTCGTCCGGCCTGCGGCTCACGTGGCACGCATGGCTCTGGAAACTCACGCAGGTTATGTGCCGATCTCGGCAGGCGAGCTGAAGGTCGAGGCGTCGGTGACGCTGGTCTACGAAATCGCTCCGAATTGAGCACGGGCCTTTATTCCACCGCCGCCGGTCCCCCTTCCCACAGCTTGACCGTGCGGTCCCATGAGCCGGTGGCGAGGCGTTTGCCGTCGGGGGAAAAAGCCAGACCCCGGACTCCACCACTGTGGCCTTTCACGGTGCGGAAATTCCGGCCGGTGGCCAAATCCCAAAACTTAATCGTCTGATCGTCGCTGGCGCTCACCAAGACCTTTCCGTCCGGCGACACCGCAAGATTCCGAACCCAACCCTTGTGGCCGGTGAGGGTTTTTTTCTCGACCACGTTCGGCATCTCGAACAGCTTGATGGTGGTGTCTCGGCTGCCCGTGATCAACAGTTTTGCGTCCGGAGTAAAGATCATGGCACCGATCCAGTAGTCCATCGGTTTTTGGAATCCGCCGTCATCCTCGACAAAGTAACCGCGAGTCTCGGTGGAATCTAACTCGTCTCGCCGCCAATGGGCGTTGTGGAGAATCTTTTCCTCGCCGCTCGGGAGCACTTCCCACACCTTGATTTTCCCGATGTCGGTTCCGCTGGCGAGATGAATGCCGTCCGGTGAAAACGCCACGCAGACCGACCAGTGGTGGTCGTACTCATCCTTTCCGAGCAATGTCATCAGCTCGGTGCCGGTGGTCACTTCCCAAATCTTGATGTCTTTGTTATGGCTCCCGCGCGCGAGCATGAGGCCGTCCGGCGAGAGCGAGAGGCTGCAGACATTATGATCGTAACGTGTGAACAGCAGCTTCATCGGCTCGCCGGTCTTACCATTCCATAACCGGATGGTGCGGTCCTCACTCCCGGTGGCGAGGAGCTGCCCGTCCGGCGTGAAGACGATGGCACGAATGTCGTGGGTGTGGCCCCGAAGGGAGCGCAGTAGCCGGCCGGTTTCGATATCCCACATACGCACGAGGCGTTCGGCGCCGCCGCTGGCGAGTGTCGATCCATCGGGTGAAAAGGCGACTGCCCAGACTCCATGCGAATGGCCGCGGAACGTTTTCACTTCCCGGCAATCGGTCGTCCAGTATTCTACGAAATCGACGGCAGGCACAGGTGCGGCCGCCGTTTCAGAGGAAGCATTCACCAGCGAAGAGGTCATCGTCGGCTCCAACATCGGTAATCTTCTTTTCTTGGCCGCCTGGTCCTTGATTGGCCATCAGCCCGGCCAGTATAATTCCCTCGGTTATTTGGATCGTAAGAGATGCCTCGCGGCCAAGTCAAGCCGACGGTGGTCTTCTCGAGCCGCCAAGGGTTCTCCCATGGAAATTAGATTCCAACCAGCCTTGCTTCAGGAAGTGATCGACTCGTTCGTCGAGAAGACGGAACGGGAAGGCGATCCGACATACTACAAGGAATTCCATGAACATGCCGACCCGATTTACGAGAAGTTTATCCTCGAAGACCGGGAAGCGGAGTTCAAAAAGTTGTATCAATATCTTTTCGGCATCTGGGGGTTTTCGGATATCGTCCGCGATTCGTTCAACGAGTATCCGCTGTTGAAGCAGAAGGTGGGGATTGTCCTCGTCAAAGGTGTATTGAAAGAAGATCAGGAAGGTGTCGACATTCTCCGGAAATGGGGGTCGGTCGAAAAAGACCTGGCCAAAGAGTTTGAGGAGAAGGGAATGAAAGGTGTGGGGATTAAGTTGATTCCCCGCCGATTTTACGATCCGGCGCTGACCCGCTATTGCCGCCACGAGTTGATGCACATCTCCGACATGATCGATCCGCTGTTCGGATACGATCCGGATACCAAGATTGGACAGAACCCCGGCGAAGAGACGTTGATCTTGCAGCGCTATCGTATCCTTTGGAGTTTGAGCGTGGATAGTCGATTGGTTGCAGCGGGCAAGGAGCCCATGCTGAGCAAGGAGGATCGATTCAAGGAATTCCGGTCCTGGTACCGAAAAATTCCACCTCCTCAATTGAAAGCGGTATTCGAGGGGCTCTGGCAGACCTCGTACTTCACGCACTCGGAGTTGATCGAAATGGCTGCCGACACACTTCGTGTGATGGATCGAGCCGTGGATGTGGAAGGCGGCGAGGTTCCGGAAACCGAAAATAAGATCATGCTCATGCCCGGGTTTCCATGCCCGTTGTGCCGGTTTCCCACGTATTCCTGGGTGGAGGATATGCAGACGAAATTGGAGCCGTACGTGCTCGACTTTATTCGCGAGAATCACCCAGGGTGGGATGTGGAATTTGGGGCCTGTGATCGCTGTGTTGAGGTGTATAAGTTGCGTGCCGATGGGGTGATGTAGGTGTGGAGGGTGAAAAAGGCCGCCGGCTGCGTTCTCGGCTCGCAAGGATCCTCAACGTACCTCCGAAGGTACGCCTGCGGTCCTTGCCTTATCGCTGGTTGCCGAACGACCTTTTTGACCCTCATCTAAGGAATCCACGCCCGTGGCAACCAATCCTGCATACGGCCGGCGAGACTTCTTGAAGGATTCGGTCTTTTCGACTGTCAGAGCTGCGCACGAACTTGTCAAACAGTCCGATGGTCTCCCTGCGGAGCCGGTCCCATCGCCGGTTCGTATTGATTGGTTGCGCCCCCCCGGCGCCGTGTCAGAACAACTTTTCCTGGAGCGCTGTACGAAGTGCAATGATTGTGTCACGGCCTGTCCCCCCGGCGCGATCGTTACCCAACCCCAAGACGGTACCCCGGTGCTGTTCGCCGATCAATCACCCTGCCTTCTGTGCGAGGACTTTCCCTGCATCGCAGCCTGTCGAGCAGACGCGCTCTTGCCGGTCGAGGGAATCAACCACGTTCACATGGGAATCGCTGCGGTGTCACATCGGCTCTGCACGGCCGGTCAGGGATGCCACGCGTGCGTGTCGAAGTGTCCGACAGACGCCCTGGTAATGGATTTTCAATCGTTGCATCTGGCCGTGGTACAGGAGGCCTGTGTCGGGTGCGGAATGTGTGAGATGGTCTGCAAGACCGTCAACGACCATGTCGCAATCCGCGTGGTGCCATCAAGGCATCTGGCAAGGGCTGATTCATAATGACGTCCCTTCGGCGAGATCATTCTGGAGGATATTCCAATTCACAATATCGAACCAATTCACCCTTGACTTCGTACGGCTCATTTCATATACATACATGGCTCTGTTGCGTCACCTTTTTCGGTTGGGCCAACAGGGCGGCTAGGAGACGATCGCTATGACTAGTCAACAGCCGATGCAAGAGGTATCTGCATCAGCAACCGCCACACTGTCGACCCCCTCCACCATCAAGGATTCCCCAGCTGTCGAACGTGCGCTGAACCGCAGTAAAATCTATCTGCTGATCTCCTGGAGTCTCCTGTATCCGGAGGATGAGGAGTTTCTCGATTATCTCAGGTGCGGGGAGTTTGTGGATGATGGTCGGACCGCCCTCGATGCTTTAGAGGCTGCCATTGGCCCCGAGAGCAGCGAACGAGCCAAGGGAAAGTTGGGCTTGCTCAAGAAGCAGTTGGCGCGGGTGGAGAGCCTGATCGCTTCCGAGTGTGTCAATTGGCAGCTGAGCGATCTGCAGTCCGAGCATCGCCGAGTGTTCAGCAATGTCATTACCCTCGATTGCCCTCCCTACGAAACCCTCTTCGGAAATGACCACGTGTTTGCTCAATCCCATGTGATGGGGGATATTTCAGGGTTTTACAAGGCTTTCGGAGTCGAATTGTCCAAGGATATTCATGAGCGACTGGACCACCTCAGCGTTGAATTCGAGTTCATGCACTTCCTTGCCTACAAAGAGTCCTATTCGCGCTGCCACGATGTGATCGAGAAGACACAGATTGTGGTCGATGCGCAGAAGAAATTTGTCAAGAATCATATCGGCCGATGGGTCCCGCTGTTCTGTCGCATGCTGACGAAGAAAGCGGACTCCGGTCTCTTCAAATTGGTGGCCGATATGACCGCCGATTGGATGGATTTTGAGACGGCGTTTTTAGGCGTCACCCCTCAGCCGTATACGGAAACCGATTATCGTCCGGCGACGTTCAGCTCTCCTGAAGGCCAGACGTATGAATGTGGCGCACAGGATCAGGGGAACGAATTGACTATGTTGCTGAACGAAGTCGGAGCGCAATCGTTCATGGACGTGAAAGAAAAAGACAAGGGTAACGAAGAAGAGGTACCTTCGGGTACCGCCTAAGCGAATCGATAGTAGCGATATCAGTGGACGCATTGTTTACAATCATTGAGAGGAGGGAGTAGCATTATGAGAGTAGCGCAGACGACCAACAAGAAATTGGTGTTTGCCATTCTTCTCTCCGCCCTCACCGTCGGATTCATGCTGACGTTGGGGCGAGTACCACTGGCCGTCAGTCAACCGGTCACCATACCGGCTAAGACGGTCAAGGGCCCAATCCCGATGGACGGCGCTAACCCCGTGTGGGAAAGTGTTCCGGGCGTCATTGTTCCGTTGAGTGGTCAGCTGATCACGACGCCGATGCACCCGAATATTTCGGTGAAGTCGGTATTCGTCAAAGCCATGACCAACGGCAAAGAGGTTGGGCTGCGTTTAGAGTGGGTTGATCAGACGAAGAATGACACAGCGATTGGCCCGCAGGATTTCCGGGACCAGGTCGCGGTGATGTTTCCCGTGAACACTGCCGGTGCTCCGCCGTTCCAGTGCATGGGGCAGTCCGGTGGAACAACCAACATCTGGCGTTGGAATGCCGAATGGCAGAAGGACATCGGAAAGGACAGTGCGGGAATTTGGGATGTGGACGACCAGTATCCCGGCATTTTCTGGGATTATTACTTTGAAGAGCCAGCCGGTGGCGTCACCTATCCAGACCGCATCGGCCGGAGCCTCGGGCCATTCAATTCCGGCATCTGGTCGGGAAATATCATGTCGGACCCAACGTTGCGCGTGAGTTCAGTCGAAGATCTCAACGCGAACGGCTTCAGCACGTTGACGACACAAGCTCACCAGGATGTGATCGGTAATGGTGTGTGGGAACCGTCGGGATCCGTTAAGGGCGGAGGCTACACCGGTCCGACATGGCGCGTGGTCGTCAAACGGACATTGGAAAACGGCGATGCGAACGATATCCAGTTTAAAGCCGGGGCCTCGGTGCCGATTGCTTTTGCCGTGTGGGATGGTGCCAATATTGAGCGAAACGGCATGAAGTCGCTTTCCACTTGGTTTACGTTGAAGCTGTAGTGATGTGGGGCGGTTGGCGAGCCGCGCCAATGCCCGACATGTCAGAGAGTTGAACAGAGGCCTCGGATCAGTTTCTCGAGTAATAGGGGAGCTGGTCCGAGGCTTTTTGTTGAGTGCCATATCCGGACTTATCTGTCGTCCGAGGTGTAGGATTGCATTTCACAAAGCGCGGAGGGTATAAGAGAACGGGCTGTCGAAGCTACTGATTTTCAAGCATAAAAGGACCAATATACGCCATGAAAGTCTCTCTGCTTTTCCCTCCGACGTGGCATCCCTCTCAGCCGTATCTCAGCCTGCCGTCCCTAACGGGATTTTTGCGCCAGGGTGGGATTTCGGATGTCTCACAGCGCGACCTCGGTATCGAGCTGTTGGACATGGTTTTGACCAGAGACTATGCGGAGGAGGTCTATCAACGTTTGATTGCCAAGCAGCGTGAGCTGGAACGGACTCAGAACGGAGAGACAGGGGCAGGCAGTCGGGAGCATTACGTGAAGGTGACCGACTCGCTCGACCGGTTCTCGTATCTCGTGGACCGTATCGAGCTGGCGAAAGAGACATTGCGGAGCGAAGGGTTCTACGACCCTGATGCCTATCGAGCCAGCCTGTTCATGATCGATAAGTGGTTGGAGCTCGTCTCCTCGGTATATTTCCCGACCCGGCTCACGGTTGTGGATAATCAATTTGGGAATTACTCCATCTATTCTTCGAAAGACCTGATGAGGGTCGTTCGTGACGAAGCGCAGAATCCCTATCTCAGTCTCTTTCGCGACCGATTCATTCCGTCGATCATCAAGAGCCGCCCGGATCTCATCGGAGTTTCGATTACCGCCACCTCCCAGATCATCCCCGGTCTGACGCTGTGCCGCTTGATCAAGGAGGCCGCTCCGGATCTTCACCTGACGATCGGTGGCAGCATCTTCACCCGTCTCGTGGACAACATTCGCCGCTGCCCCAGTCTCTTCGAATTGACCGACGATATCGTGGTGTTTGAGGGTGAAACGGCTCTGCTGGAATTAGTGAATCAGGTGGCCGGCAAGAAAGATTACAGCAAAGTTCCCAATCTCATTTATCGGCACAATGGGAAGATTACGGTGAACCAACCGTTCTATTCTGAAAATGTCAATCAGCTCCCCGCGCCGAATTATGACGGATTCCCCCTGGATCGCTATTTGTCGCCGGAGCCGGTGCTGCCGGTCCAGTTTTCTCGGGGCTGTTATTACAAGGATTGCGCATTCTGCGCGCTGACGCTCGACCACCAAAACTTCAGACAGAAGGATCCGGGACGGACGATCGAGGAACTGCAATGGTTGAAGCAGCGCTATGGCGCCCGACATTTCTTTTTCACCGACGAATGCTTTGCGCTGGCACCGACAAAACGGCTCTGCCAACAGATGATTGACAAGCAGCTCGACATCAAGTGGACGTGCGAGATGCGGTTTGAGAAAAATCTCTCCCGCGAGCTGTTGGCGTCGATGCGGGATGCCGGATGCCTGAAAATCGTCTTCGGATTGGAATCCTTCAACCAGCGGATCATGGATTTCATGAAGAAGGGAATCAAGCAAGAATGGGTGCGGCGCGTCGCCGATGACTGTGTGGATCTCGGGATCGCCGTACATTGCTATATCATCGTCGGATTCCCCACGGAAAAAGAAGAAGAAGCGCTCGAAACCATGAACTTTGTCGTCGAGAACAAGAAACTCAATGGATCATACGGGTTTTCGTGTCAGCCCTGCCTGTTTGATTTGGAAAAGGAAGCTCCCATCATGAGCGACCCTGGTGGATACGGGATTCGACGAATCATGCGGCCGTCGGCGGAAGATTTGAGCCTCGGGTTTTTCTACGAAGTGCAAGAGGGCATGACTCCCGACGAAGCGGAGCGGTTGTATCAGTATGTCTATGAAAGGATCAGCGAAGTCGTGTGCGAGCTTCCATTCAACTATGCGATGGCGGATGGGCTGCTCTATATCTCAAGAGCTAAAGAAGGGGCTGAACAGGCACCGCTGGCTGCACGTTGACCCTATTTTTTTACGGCAGCTATAATGGCGGTTCCTGTGGGTATGGTCATGAAGACGGCAAGCTTGAGTGAGCGAATCACGGGAAGAGTATCGGACTTTGGTCCGCTGTTTGAGTATACCGTCAAACTTGTACTCCTGACCTCCTTTCTTGAGCTGGTTCTGTATCGTCTGGTCTCCCGGCTTGGGATGCATTTGAGTAAGATGGCGGCAGATCACCCGTGGATCACACCCACATTCACCGCATTGACTGAGGTGGGCACGTGGTTGCTCAATATCGTCGCGGTGTTGTTGTTTTTGGCGCTCACGTTGACGATGGTCAATCGATGGGGAGGGCGTGATACAAGCAAGCTTGTCAAGATGGGGATCGCGGGTGCAGCTCTCTTGCTGTTCTTGACCGTCCTGTTTCTGGTCGTGCAGCCGGGAATGCTGGGCGCCATCATCTACAACGGCTTGACACTCCTGGTGCTCACGTTGTTCGTGTCGGAGTATGTGATCACCCATCGTGAGCCGGCCCAACGGATTCTGGCGGCCACATACTATTTGGGTGTCTCCGGGTGGCTGTATTATCAGATTATTTCGACCGTCTACAGTCTGGCGGGAACCTTGGCGGCGCCTCCCCTGGTCTACGAATCCCATCGGGCAGGTGAGGCGCTGATGGTGCTGGCCAGCTACCTCGTCTTTGTCGCCTACGGAAGCAGTAAAAGTTTGTCGCTGCGAACAACGAATCGACGGCAGCGGAACCGGGCCATTTGGTTTTGGTCGACGACGGGCATCATCTTCACAGTGCTCATCGTCGCAGACTATTTTTTGGATCTCTATAGTCCGGCGTTCGCATCGGCGTTCCGCCAGGCATCACAGGGCATCGGCTGGATCTTTCAATTCGGGATGGGCTATACCTTCTACCTCCCATTTGCCGTGTATGTCGGAGGACTACTCTGTTGGTCCTATACGGTTATCAAGTTGGTGATGACAGGTCGGCTCGCGGGCTATGGAATTGGTTTGATGTTTATCGCCGGCTATGCCTTACTGTTCTCGAATCTTACGTTGATGGTCGTTCTCGGAGTCATGTTACTTGCCCTTGATCGGGCGAAGGCGGCCGCAACAGAAGCGGTATCGACGACCGCCGGCCCTATGATGCCGGCAACAGACGGCCTTATTACAGGGCGAGCCTAAGCCCGGAGCGAGCTTACTTATGGAAACGCCTGCACCAATATCACCGCAGACAGAGGCCACCGCCGATCAGCCCATGTCGCCGGACGAAGAGATCACCGCGATCGAAACGTTATTGGCGAGCGAACCTGACGACTTTCAGGCTCGCTGCCGACTCGGCGAATTGTACTTCAGTAAAGGGCGGCTCGATGACGCCTTAGCAGAAGTCAAAAAAGCGATTGAGATGGCCGAATCCCTTCGCACAGAGATGAATCGTTCACTGGCTATGTACTATGCGAACCTCGGAACGATTTACGCGACCAAGAACATGACCGATGAGGCCGAAACAGAATTTCGGCATGCGCTGGAGGTTTTCCCCCATGACGTCCTGGCGTTGTTCAACCTCGGGCGCCTCTACGCGGACAACAAAAAGTACATGGAAGCGAAGAACTACTACGAGCGTCTGGTCGAGATGACCCCGGATGACCCGATTGCTTGGTATAATCTCGCTGGGGTCTATATTGAGTTGGATAACCCCCAAGTGTCCGACTACAACACGATCGACATGGGGATTCAATGTTATCTTCGCACGTTGGAGCTGGACCCCAAACATTTGGAGTCAAGCTTCAAGCTGATGGAAATCGCCCTGAATCATAAGAAGACCGATTTGGCGATCCGGGTCATGGAGAGTGCCGTCGACCACAATCCGGATGAGCCGCTCGCGTACTACAATCTCATCAGCGTCTATGACAAGTGCAAGCTCTTTGAACAGGCGGAAGAGACTCGAAAACGGTTGAAAGATCGGTTTGCCAAGAAGACAAAGGACAACCCACGGTCCTGATTCACTTTTAGGGAAGGGGGGCACTATGTTTGGTAGTCTAGGGTTCACCGAGCTGATCCTCATCCTCATGATCGTGTTGATTATCTTCGGCGCGGGGAAATTGCCGCAATTGGGCGAAGGGCTCGGCAAAGCGATCAAGGGATTCAAGAAGTCCGTCCATGAGGCGGACCAGATCGAGGCCGAAGCTCAGACGGCGGCGCAACAGGCGGCAACACCCAACGCGATAAACGCGGCTCCTACCCAGAACGCCGCATTGAATCAGCCGAGTGGGGCTACGGTGCAGCCGGCCCCACGCTCATAGCAGGATGTTGAAAAAGTCCTCCAGCTTCGTTCTCGCGTCGCTCAGAGGCTCAACGTACGATAAAGAGTACGCCTCGCCTCTTCACCCGCTGTGGCCTTGCTGGAAGGCCTTTTTGAACATCCTGTGTACCGCCCATTCCGACTGAGTCCATGACCATCGGAGGTCGACGGTACGCGTGAGTCAGAATAAATTTTCAACAGCTTGCTAGGAACGTCGCACCTATGGACACTGAACTGGGCTTGGCCGCTGGTTACATCGAGACGTTTGCCGGAAACGGCAAAGCCCGAAGCACGGGTGACGGCAAACGTGCGGTGAAAGCCGGAATCCCCCTCCCTCATCACGTCGCCCTCGACAAGCATGAGCAGTGGCTGTACTTTGCGGAGTCAGGATCCGATCGCGTCAGGCGCATTCATCTTCAGGAAGGCACGCTCCACAATTTCGCGGGTATCGGGGAAACGTGCTACAGCGGCGACGAAGGTCTCTGTGGAGAGGCGGGGCTCTACCTGCCGTTGGCTGTCGCGTTTGATTCCCATAATAATTTGTACATCTGCGATTCGGGAAGCAATCGGATTCGAAGGATCGATCATGAAACGGGCATTATTACGACGGTGGTCGGTACCGGTCAGCATGGTTTTAACGGAGATGGCCCTGCGCTGGAAGTCAATCTAACCTGGCCGGCTGCGATCGCGTTCGATAAGGACGACGTCTTATACATCGCTGATACCCAAGCCCATAAAATCCGGCGTTATGACTCGAAGACGGGAATGGTGACGACGATTGCAGGAACGTGGACAGCGGAGGACGATGCACGGGAGCAGCCGCTGGTGGCAAGAAATTTAGTTGTCTTGTCCGGTGATGCGATCGGAATTGATTTCAGTGATGATCAGGGCTGGCTCATGCCGGTCTGCTCCGATGGGCTGGACATGTCGATGTACCTGGATGATGGAAAGTCCGCGATGGACGCGCGCCTTTACGACGTCGTCGGCATTGCGGTCGACGGCCAGGGCAACGTGCATATCGTCGATAAGGGGAGCAATCGTGTCAGAAGAATCGACTCGCGGACGGGAATTATTTCGACAGTCGCGGGTGTCTGCCGGTACGGGTACGACGGTGATGACAAACCGGCCGTCAGAGCGATGCTGCACGCTCCAGAAGCCGTGATCTTCGATCACGATGACAATCTCTATATCTCCGATACCATGAACCATCGGGTCCGCAGGGTGGATGCGAAGACCGGTATCATGACGACGGTGGCGGGAAACGGGGACAGTGGGTATGAAGACAAGAATATCGGCGGTTGCGGTGCCGCTCGATTTGTCGCCAAGGAATCGGCTGGAATGTTGAAGCACGGTGACGGTCTACTCGGGATCGATGCCGTGGTGAATTCTCCCGTCGGTGTGGCGTTGGACTCGCAGGGCCATCTCTATATTTGCGAACGCGGAGAAAACAAGATCCGCCGTCTGAAGATCACGTAATCATCATCCCTCGCCGTCACGTTTGTCCCGCACTGGTTTTGTGGTATTCTGAGTTCGGCTCCCTCGGAGTACGTTACGGGTGCGAATGACATACATCGGCGGGTCTCGCTCTCACCTTCTTGGATTTCTGTCAGGCCTTGTTGTCCTAGCCAGTCTCCTCGGCGGTTTCGGGATTCCCCTCGTCAGTTCGGAGGGGCTGATGATCAGGTCCCATCTGATCCCAGGTGACCTGCCGAATGCCGCCGATGATGCGGCTTGGCAAAGGGTCTCGCCGACCACGATTCCCCTCAGTGGGCAGGTCATTACCAGGCCGGTGTGGCCGGAGCCGACCGTCCATGCATTGACCGTGAGGTCCGTTCACAATGGGACCGACATCGCCTTCCTGCTTGAATGGCAAGACAATACGAAGAATGATCGCCTGACTCCCGGTACGTTCAGGGATGGAGTCGCCATCGGTCTTCCGCTCGGTGATGCACCGGCTTTTTTCTGCATGGGGCAGCTGGACCACTACATCAATATTTGGCACTGGAAGGCGGACTGGCAAAGCGATATCGATCGGCGGGCGGCCCGGGCCCCGGAGAAAAAAGAGGGCGGCGTTCGGACATTCGAGGTCATTCCGCGACGCGTTTCTTCGGTTGAAGATTTGATCGGCGGGGGATTCAGCACGTTGACGACAAAAGACAAGCAGGGGCGAGTACAAGGGCAAGCACTGTGGAAGGACGGTGTCTGGCATGTCGTGATGCGGCGTCCCCTGATCAGCGAGGAACAAGAGAATGAAGCAAAGCTCGTTCCCGGACGTGTCCAGACCGTGTCATTTGCCGTGTGGAACGGAGAAAACAAAGAACGCAACGGCCAGAAGGCCGTGGCCCCGTGGTTTCAACTCAGCATTGATCCTGTCGCTCACCTGTAGCAGAGCAGCGAGCAGATTCGCCTTCGGTCGGTCTCTCTTGTCCGAATGAGTTCTTTACGGAGCTGAGCTGTGAGGTGGTGGTGGCACACAGGATTTTGAGAGCACGGATCGTATGGAACGTCATGCTGGCCGGCGGTCTACTTGTGGGTGGTATGGAGAGCGCGTGGGCCGCGACCCAGAACGGCGCCATGACGGAAGAAGAAGCGGCCAAGCTTGGAGAAGAGTTTGGGATCATTGTCGGCGCCGTGGACGAAGAGATTCAAAAGGAACTCAAGCTTCAGAAACCACAGGGCGTTGCAGTGTTCGAGGTGATCGGTAACTCGCGCGCGGATTATGCAGGGATCAAGGTGCGATCCGTCATCAAGGAAATTGACAAACAAGAGATCCGAACCATGACGGACTTCGGGCGAGCCATTAAGAAGTCCATGAAAGAATGCAACTTTACCGTCGGGACCTATGAGCCGGCCGATCCCGATGACCCTGTCGGATGGGGTGTCAATTTTCATTTCGTCGGCTGTAAGCGGGATTAGCAGAATGTTGAATATGTCCGCCGGCAATCGTCGGCGAATCACAGCCGCATCGATATGTCTTGCCCTTCTTGTGAGCGGCGGCCTTTATCATCGGCAAGCGGCTGCGGAGGATGCCAAGGAGCAAGCCCCCGGGGACTGGGTCGCGGAGATCGAAAAGATATTCATCCGGTCGGAAGACTGCAAACAATGCCATGATCGTCATTATGAAGAGTGGAAGGGCGCCAGGGAGCAGACGCCGGACTTGAAAACCTTTGGCCGCGTGGATGCCGCTCTTCTACACGGCACGTCGCTGGAGTCTTCGGTCTTTCGTACCGTCCTGGGTCTTTGGAAGCAGACGAATCCCACGCCAGACGAACAGCGGCGCTGTCTCTCGTGCCATGTGCCGTCCGTAAACGCGTTTCCTCAGCATGCCGAGAAGATTGCGGCGCAAGTGATTGCCGGGAAGCCAAGGATCGAAGGGATCGGTTGCGCGGCCTGCCATTTGATGAACGGGATGGACAAGACCTCGAACTCGCCGCCGACCTTTACGCTGCAGCCGGGCAACACACTCTACGGTCCGTACTCCAATCCCGAGGAGAACCTCGTCCATCAGGCCGCGCAGTCGGATCAGTTTCGTGCAGCCAGTTTTTGCGCATCTTGTCATTTCGATAAAGTGAAAGATGTGACGCAGAAGAATCTGCCGGGGGAAATTCTTGAGGGGACGATTTGCCAAGATTGTCATATGGAGTCCTCCACCGGGAGCTCCACCTCAAGACGCGGGGCAATGACCAGAGCCATCGGACGCCACTGGTTTCGTGGTGTCGTCGTCGCTGGTACGATGTTGAAGAACCGAAATCTGCAAGCGGAGTGGATGCCTCGCATTGACGTTGAGGCGACAAAAACCGGCATGGTGGTGGAAGGCACCGGCATTGTAAAAGTCGGCAGCCTCCCGCACAGTTTTCCCGATGGCGATCCGGTCCTGAAGCAGTTTTTCCTGACGATCACGGTGAAAGATGCGAAAGGGAACACGTTAGCGGAAGAGACAAAACAGTTTGGCTTGCCCTATGACAGGATCCTTCGCGGGCCGATCCCTGATCCCTTCATCAAGGGCGGGAACACGAGGAAGGTTCCCTTTGCACTGACGCTTCCCGGGGGGACCGCCGCCTCGTCGATCGAGGCCGTGCTGACCTATGCCCTTATTCCAAAGCCTGAGATTCCCTTACAGGAACAGTATTTTGCCACTCTCCAAGCGGACACCGAACGCGAGGAGGCGCGGAAGATTATCCAGGAATATACACAACGGCGCTTTCTGACCTATCGTGTCAAATCACTCTCCTAGCAGAAAGTTGAAAGAGTCCTCCAGCGTCGTTCTCGCGTCGCTCAAAGGCTCAAGGTGGGAAATAATCCATTCAAAGGGGGGTTATCCGTTCGCCAAGAATCATGCTACGGGCGAACGGCTCACACGAAGTGCGGTTTGTACCTCCTCGCCGCTTCGCTCGCTGCGGCCTTGGTCGGTGGAAAGCGCGTCGTGGCGCGCTGGGGTGGGCGGGTGAAGATGAAGGCCTTTTTGAACATTCCACGGGCAATTCTGATTCGATGCGTGGCTGTCGTAACGATCGGTGCCGCTGTGTTATCCGATGGCGCGGTTACATCCGCCCTGGCACAGAATGTGGCAAGCCAGTCGTTGATCGAGAAGACCTTCCCACATTCCAACAAATGCAAACGGTGTCACGAACGGGTGTATGAAGAGTGGGAAACCTCGCCTTTGTCGAAGTCCATCCATTCCCCGGCATTCCGGGCGTCACTCGATGTGTACCTGAACTCAGCCGGTGGAAAGGACAAAACGTTGTGCTTCAGGTGTCATGCTCCGCACGTCCGAGAATTCCCGGATCATGCGCAACTCTTTGTCGATCAAGCGAAGGCGGGTGATCCGTCCTTGGACGGCGTGGCGTGCAGCCAGTGCCATCTGATCAAGCATGTGGACCGAGCCAAGCATCCCCCGGAGCCGAAGTATGAGATCGGCGGCAAGACGCTCTATGGCCCATACCAGGATTTCGTCCAGAATCTTGCGCACCAATCGATGGAACTGAGTCTGTTTCAGAAATCCGATCTGTGTCTGAACTGCCATCAATCCGTGCCGTCGGCTGTGAACTTGGGCAAGTCCAACGACTTGCTCGGGAATTGGGACCAAAGCCGAGCCATAAAGTCCGGCAAGGAATGTCAGACTTGCCATATGCCGCAACAAGTAGGGGAGTCAGCCAATGGGGAAAAGAAACGCAAGATTGCCAATCATAGTTTCCCGGGTCGTATCGGCAAGCTTCGGCAAGAGGCTGCGAAGTTAGACGTGCAGACGAAGGTCGACGGTGACAAGACGACTGTCATGGTAAAGGTCCAAAGCCTGGTACCACACAACCTGCCTGCCACCCATCCTGCCTGGGCCGCGGTGGTCTTAAATCTGGACGTCAAAGGGAAAAACCTCAAAACGGTATTTACGGATAAGCGTGTCTATGGTCGGACGTATGTGGATACTCAAGGACAGAAGACAGTCTTTGACTCCGAAGCGGCGAAGGTTGTCGAAGACACGGTCCTAAAACCAGAGGAGACCAGAGAAGAATCCTTCACGTTCCCGACGCCGAAAGACACCAAGACCTTCGATGTCGAGGTCGCATTGAATTATGCCCCCTTAAATGGCCCGGCCTCATTCCTCCAGCGCGTCGAAGCGGAGTCATCCCAGGGATCACAGGATCCTGCCTTCCAGCCGATCGAAATTGTAAAACGGACCGACAATATTCCGGTCAGCAGGTAATCGTTACTCACCGTCGGTCTCTCATGAGGTGTGAAATAGAAGGGGGACGCAATGCTTGGCTGCGAGATACACGTCACGAACTCCGCGTTATGTGCATTCCTTCATTGCCAGAGGCTGTCCCTCTTGGATGAGACCAATGCAGAGGGCATACGCAACGAAACGGCCGTACGACGCATCGCGGCAATGCTCCCAATCCGACTCGACCCAGTAGTTCCGCTTTGAGACCCGCTTGAGAAAGTGCTGCGTGGTAAAGGGGCTCTTGCCGTCTCGGAGCAGTCCGTCGAAAAACTCGTTGTAACCGATCGGCAAGCTGGCCACGATTTGTCCACCAGGGGCGAGGCATTGGTTCCGTAAGTGTTCGATGGCGCACAGTATCTTGGCCGGCTCTCGTGGCTCCTCGTCCCATCCGACGTGTTCCAGCGTCGAGATACTCAGAATAAGGTCGTACCGCTCTGTTGGCACAAACTCGACAATGTCCTTGTTGATGACACCGGGAGCCACCTCGTACTTGTCGACCACATCGTGGTGGGTCGGGAAGTAATGCGAGAGCACGTTGCCGACCTCGAGAATTCGTGCGGTCTGATGACGAAGAAGGATCTCCCGGAAGATCGGGATTTCAACGCCACGCTCATTTTTCCAAGTCCTGTTACAGAAGTGATAGAGGTAGGGGTACGATCGCCCATCAAAGGTAAAGGTCTTGGCCCTTGTCCAGCGGGTCAGCGCCATCTTGGCAAAGCGCCAGTAGCGCGCGGATGCGCTCTCGCTGCCGATGGCGGCATTCGTGTAGTCGTAGGTGTAGGGCATGAAGAAAACGGTCACTCAAAGAGAATGCGGGAACCGGGGGACTTCATCTTGAAGATCTGCAGCGCGTTATAGATGCCTTTGGCGGGATGGTTCAGGATCAGACGAGAGTTGGTGATATGCGTATCGAGGAGCTCATATTGCCCGCCACTGTAATACAAGTCGCAATCATCGATTTGACAGTTCTTATAGACGTGATTGTCTAATGCGAGTTTTGCCTTCGTGAAGGTCTGGCCGTCGATAACAATGTAATTTGGTTCGAATTCCATAGAGATTCTTATGGCGAACTATAGCAAAGTAGATGATGGACGTAAACTAGCTCACGTGCAGCGATGAAGCCATGGAGCCAGTCATAAAAATGCTAATTCGGAACGATCCGAAACACATTGCCATTTTGGGTCAGAACATAAAGTTCTCCTGAACTGTCTTGGCCGAAGCTGGTTATTGAAGGTACGGTAAGCAGGGGCCACTCTGTTTGTTCGAGAGCCGAGCCGTTGTTGAATCGAAAACTGCGAACAAAGCCGGCGCAGAAATCGGCGTAGAAATAGGTGCCGTGGATTGCCGGCACTGCCGGGCCTCGATACACGTAGCCGCCGGTGATGGCGCAGGCTCCGTTATCGTGGGTATACTCAAGAATCGGTAAGGTGAGCCCACCGTTATTACAGTTGGCACCGGGATTAAAACAGCTCGATCCTTCCATGAGCCGCCATCCGTAATTCAGTCCGCGTCCGGCATTGGGTCCTTGTGACACATCGACCTCTTCCCGTGCATCCTGGCCGACATCTCCGATATACAGATCGTCGCCGTCAAACGAAAAGCGCCAGGGATTACGGAGTCCATAGCTCCAGACCAATTGATCACCTCCACCGAGAACAAACGGATTTAGTATTCCACTCGTGCACGCTGCTCCGGTGGTCGGATCGATCCGGAGAATCTTCCCCAGCCGACTTGCGAGGTTCTGAGCATTGTTGCTGGGATCCCCTGAGCTTCCTCCGTCACCGACTCCTGCATACAGACAACCATCCGGTCCGAATACCAACATGCCTCCGTTATGGTTGGCAAAGGTCGGATGCGGAATGGAAACTAAGATGACCTGCGAAGCCGGATTGGCGAGGTTGGCATTCGTTGCCGATACCAAAAGCCGAGCGATCGTGATCGCGCCATTGGCATTTGTATAGTAGACGTAGAAGCGGCCGTTAGCATTGTAGTCTGGGTCGAAGGCCAACCCCAGCAATCCTCGCTCCCCCCCACTAGTGATGCCGGTTAGTGAGAGATATGTGGCAAGTACGGTTCCTGCCGCTCGATCAAGAACTTTGATCGTGCCGCCCTGTTCTACGACGAACAAGCGATCGGTGTCGCCCGGGGGAGTGGTGACGAACACCGGGGAGCTGAGATTGCCTGCAACGAGTTGGAGCTTGAGGCTGGTGGACGTTGGGACGGTGTTCGTGTTCTGTGTGTCTCCGCCACTGCTGCATGCGGCGAGGAGTCCGACGAAATACCAACCAAGAGTTATGCGGACGATTGTTTGTCGCATGGTTGAGCGGGTGCTCTGCTTAAAAGACGATCTGTATCCTATCATTCCAACTGGTGGCAAATCGCTAGACAAACGGACGGTGGTGTGTCCATTTCACGGGTCGGCAACGATTAAACACCGTCATCGTCACTATTTCAAACGCCCAGTATTTTGTCTTGATCCGCTCAGTCTAACCCTATAGAATGGCTCAGATTTTCGGGTGGTTAGCTTCTGATTCGACTCCGCCCGCCTAGGGTTTCCCCACTCGCTCATGTACTTTGGATGGGTTGAAGCCACGGAGAGCCGTGTGACATATGGAGTTCGTTTAACCAGCAGGAGGATTGCAAGTGAGTGATTCAGCGATTGTAATCTTTGCACTCATCGCGGCCGTGACCGGTATTGCCTATGGACTGTACCTGGCGATGTGGGTGTTCAAGCTCGACGCCGGCAACGCGAAGATGCAGGAAATCTCAAAGGCCATTCAAGAAGGTGCCAGCGCCTATATGAATCGACAGTACAAAACTGTCGGCTTTGTGGCGGCGGGTTTGTTCGTTGTTCTGGCAGCTGCCGGAGCAGTGTCGGATAAATTCGGCTTACTCACTGCGATCGGTTTCTTGGTCGGCGCGGGAGCTTCGTCCATCGCCGGCTATGTTGGAATGATTATCGCGGTTCGCGCCAATGTGAGAACCGCGCAAGCAGCACATAACGGCATGAACGCCGCCCTGATCGTTGCTTTCCGGGGTGGGGCCGTGACCGGACTCCTGTTGATCGGCCTCGGCCTGCTGGCCATCACTGTGTTCTACACCATTGCACAATCTGTGGCTGGTCAAGAGAAAGCGATTCATGCGTTGTTGAGTCTCGGCTTCGGCGGCAGCTTGATCTCGGTCTTTGCACGCGTCGGCGGAGGGATCTACACAAAGGCAGCGGACGTCGGTGCCGACTTGGTCGGCAAAGTAGAGGCGGGTATTCCGGAAGATGATCCGCGGAATCCAGCTGTCATCGCGGACAACGTCGGTGACAATGTGGGAGATTGCGCCGGAATGGCGGCAGACCTGTTTGAGACCTATGCCGTCACGACGGTGGCGGCGATGGTGCTGGCGTTTACGATGTTCAAGGGAGCCACCGCGCCGATTCTTTATCCGCTGGCTTTGGGTGGAGTGACGATCTTTGCGACCATCATCGGTATTCTCTTTGTAAAGGTCAGTCCGGGCGGTGAAATTATGACCGCCCTCTATAAGGGGTTGTTCGTGGCGGGCGGGATTTCGGCCGCGGCATTTTTCCCAATTACCTCCAAAATCATGGATGGGGTCGGCGGTGTGAGTGGGCTCAGTTACTACTTCGCGGCTTTGATAGGATTGGGGGTGACGCTCGCGCTCGTCTTCATTACCGACTACTACACGTCGAAGAGCTATGAACCAGTGAAGTACATTGCCAAAGCGAGCGAAACCGGCCACGCCACCAACATTATCGCAGGCTTGGCAGTAGGCATGCAGTCGACAGCGGCTCCGGTGGTGGTGATTGCAGCGGCGATTCTCGGCAGCTATTGGATTTGCGGTGGCGCAGAGTCAGGCGGGCTATATGGCGTGGCGGTGGCGGCAGTGTCGATGCTTTCGATGGCTGGGATCGTCGTGGCGATCGATGCCTTTGGTCCGATCACCGATAACGCCGGTGGCATCGCCGAAATGTCGCATCTAGGCAAGGAAGTGCGCGATATCACCGATCCATTGGATGCCGTCGGCAATACGACGAAGGCGGTCACGAAAGGGTATGCGATCGGGTCTGCCGCATTGGCGGCAGTGGTGCTGTTTGCCGAATACTCGCGTGAGGTTGCCGCGCACAATCCGGCGCTGGCCGCATTCGATCTTTCCAATCCAAAAGTCTTGGTGGGACTGTTCCTCGGCGGCATGTTGCCGTTCATCTTCGGCGCCCTGTGTATG
This sequence comes from Nitrospira sp. BO4, assembly GCA_030144965.1. GTDB lineage: Bacteria > Nitrospirota > Nitrospiria > Nitrospirales > Nitrospiraceae > Nitrospira_D. The sequence goes on along the minus strand of JAMPUU010000024.1, from coordinate 161,982 downwards.
AGGGCCGTCGGTGAAGCGGGAGGGCTGATTGTGGAAGAAGTGCGGCGCCAATTCAGAACGATCAAAGGCATCATGGAGGGGACAGGTAAGCCGGAATATGGGACTTGTGTGGATATCGTGACCCAAGCGGCGATTCAAAAGATGATGATCCCCGGTTTGATTCCGGTGCTCTCGCCCGTGATCGTCGGTGTGGTGCTTGGACCACAAGCGCTCGGCGGGGTGTTGGTTGGCAGCATCGTGACTGGTCTGTTCGTTGCGATTTCCATGACAAGCGGCGGTGGCGCGTGGGACAACGCCAAGAAGTTCATCGAAGAGCAGGGCAAAAAGGGCACCGAAACACACAAGGCGGCGGTTACCGGCGATACGGTTGGTGATCCGTACAAGGATACGGCAGGTCCGGCCATCAACCCGATGATCAAGGTGATCAATATCGTAGCTCTGCTGATCGTTTCACTTATTGTATAATAGGGACCTCTCGTCTTTGGTGAGACGTGGACTGCGCGACGAAGAGCAACTGTCACCTGATCTAGATCGGGAGGGTTCTTCTCTCAATTCCAAAGACCCCTGAGGGAATCGGCTTGTATTCCACGAGAAGCGCTTTATAGATTCTCCCTTGGCTTGACGGCTTCGCGAGTGCTGGAGTAAGGTGAATGTGACTATCCCGGATTCTTGGGAGGTGCTCGGATGGAAAAGCAAGAGCGAAAGCAGGAAGCCAAACGAGAGCCGCAAGGGAAGGAAGAAGTAAAGGCCAATCCCAAGGTCGTCGAGGCCGGCAAGAAAATTAAAGAGGACATCGACAAACTGGTCGACGAAATCGATGATGTCCTTGAAAAGAACGCTGAAGAATTTGTGAAGAATTACGTTCAGAAAGGAGGGGAATAGCGCAGGTTCGAAGTCTCCCCTCTTGCTCGACGAAGCTTACCCGTCCTCGCAGCCTATCTGTTTGACAAAGTAGAAGCGGCTTATTACAGTCTTTCACCTTTCCCTGTGATCCCTGGTCTGAATTGTGGAACGGCCCAGGCCCGTAAGGAGGCGAGGATGAAGTCTAAGCTCTGGGTCGTTCGTCAGGTAGATCCCGTCCAACGTGGCCTCATATCTCGGGCGTTATCAATCTCCTCGGCTACTGCGTCACTGTTGCTCAATCGAGGGGTCACCAGTGTGGACCAGGCGACGGCCTGGATGACTCCGATCAGAACCCATGATCCCTTCTTGATTCCCGATATGGAACGAGCCGTTGACCGTCTTTGTCAGGCAATGCGACGGCAGGAGCGGGTGTGCTTTTATGGTGATTACGATGTGGACGGCATGTCCGCCACTAGTATCTACCTCTCATTCTTCCGCGGCCTTGGCGCTGAAGTCCGAGCGTATGTTCCTCATCGCTTGCGAGAGGGCTATGGTCTCAATGAGGCGGCCGTCAAGATCCTGGCCAAGGAAGGTGTCACTTTGCTGGTCACGTCCGACTGCGGGACGACATCGCACCGTGAGATTACTCTCGCAAATGAACTCGGGATCGATGTGATCGTGACCGATCACCATCAAAGCGATATGGATATGCCGCCTGCTCTGGCAGTGATGAATCCGCATCGACGGGAGTCGCGGTATCCCTTTCATGGGCTCTGTTCCGGCGGGCTTGCGTACAAGGTCGCCCAGGCCTATGAGACAAAATATGGATCGGGTTCTGCCCCCCTGGAGTCGCTATTGGATTTGGCCGCCCTTGCAACGATTGCCGATGTTGTTCCACTCCAGGATGAAAACCGACTGTTCGTTCGCGAGGGCCTCGCCCATATCTCACGAGGTGCCCGCTGCGGTATACGAGCCTTGAAACAGGTGGCGGGCATCAGCCGAGAATGCACGACGGAAACGATTGCCTTCAAACTTGGGCCTCGACTCAATGCCGCGGGACGCTTGGATGAGGCCATCAAAGGCGTCAAGCTCCTGACTACGGAGTCGGAGCGGGAAGCCAAAGAGTTGGCTGAAGACTTGGAGCAATTGAATCGAGCTCGCCGGGAACTTGAGGCCGATATTCTTCGGGATGCATTAAGACAGGTCGAATCACGGGAGTTACCGGCCGGTATCGTCTTGTACGCACGGGGGTGGCATCTGGGGGTCGTCGGTATCGTGGCTGCCCGCATCATGGAGCGCTTTCATCGTCCTACGGTCGTGATTGCCGTGAATGAACACGGGGTCGGGAAAGGATCGGCTCGGACCATACCCGGATTCGACCTCTATCAAACCTTAGCGAGTTGCCGGGATCTGCTTATAGCGTTCGGTGGGCATCCCAGTGCGGCGGGGGTGACCATTCAGGAGGCGAGGTTGCCGGAATTTTCGGAGCGCTTTTCCGCGATCGCAGAGGCATGGATCCGGGAGACTCAAAGCGTTCCCATGTTGCACGTCGATTCAGAAGTGCGTCTGGACGAGATCACGCTTCAGCTGATCCGGGAAATCGGGGCGCTGCATCCATTCGGTGCCGGGAATCCGGAGCCGACCTTCGCCGTCAGGCGTCTGGATGTCCTCAACGCACGCGTTGTCGGAGAGAAGCATTTGAAGCTGACGGTCCGGCAGGACAGGTCTTTACCGTTTGATAGTATAGGATTCGGGATGAAATCGCTGGAGGATCAGGGGTTGTCGTTAAAGACACCCGTCGACGTTGCCTTTACGCCCGAGCTCAACCATTGGAATGGCTATGATCGAATTCAATTGCGCATTCGAGACATAAGGGCGGCGGGGTGTGAGTAACAGACGATGTACGAAACTGTCACAGATATCGACCAACTGCTGGATCGCCTCCAAAGCTATCAGCCGGACGCCGATCTCGCTCTGGTGCGAAAGGCTTATGAGTTCTCCGCCAAAGCCCATGAAGGACAAACTCGCCGCTCCGGTGAACCCTACGTAAAACATCCCGTGGCGGTGGCCGGTGTGTTGACGGCCCTCAAAACTGACGCCACGGCAATCGTGGCTGGACTCCTTCACGATACGTTGGAAGATACGGTGGCCACGGCCGACGAACTTCAACAGGAATTCGGCAAGGAAGTTGTCCAGCTAGTCGACGGCGTCACGAAGATCGGGAAGATCACCTTTCGAAGCTCCGAAGAGAAGCAAGCCGAAAACTTCCGCAAAATGGTGCTCTCGATGGCGGATGATATCCGCGTCGTGATCATCAAGCTGGCCGATCGACTCCACAACATGCGGACACTCGAACATCTCAAGGAAAGTAAGCGCCAGGAAATCGCGCAGGAGACGTTGGAGATCTATGCGCCATTGGCCAACCGCATCGGAATCGGTTGGGTGAAGAACGAACTCGAGGATCTCTGCCTCAAACATCTCAAGCCGGATGTCTACGAAACGTTGCGCGTGAGCGTGGCGAAACGGGACGAAGATCGCCAGCAATATATCCAAGAGGTCCAAGCACTGGTCGAGAAGGCTCTGGCGGAAAACGGGCTGGCGGGGGCGGTGTACGGAAGGCCCAAGCATCTGTACGGCATCTATCAAAAGATGAAGAAACAATCGATCTCGTTCGAAGAAGTCTATGACCTCACTGCGTTACGGATCATTACCGATACCAAGATGAACTGCTATGCCGTGCTCGGGGTGATCCATTCGCTGTGGCGTCCGCTGCCGGGCCGTTTCAAAGATTACATCGCGATTCCTAAGTCCAATCTCTATCAGTCGCTCCATACGACCGTGGTCGGACCGAAAGGCGAGCATGTGGAGTTTCAGATTCGCACCGAGGAGATGCACCGTGTGGCCGAATACGGGATCGCGGCCCATTGGAAATACAAGGAACAGGGGCGGGTGCAAGATAAAGACAGCAAAGCATTTGGATGGCTGAGGCAATTCATCGAATGGCAAAAGGACTTGCCGGATAACCGCCAATTCATGGATTCGGTGAAACTCGAGCTGTTCCACGACGTCGTGTATGTTTTTACCCCCAAGGGAATGGTGAAAGAGCTGCCCAAGGGTGCGACCCCAGTGGATTTTGCGTATGCCATCCATACGGAAGTGGGTGATCACTGTGTCGGTGCGAAGGTCAACGGCAAGATCGTTCCGCTCAAGCACGAGTTGACGAGCGGTGATACCATCGAGATCCTGACGTCATCCAATCAGACTCCGCACAAAGATTGGCTCAAGTTCGTCCGAACGTCACGGGCAAAAACAAAGATTAAGCATTGGATCAAGGCGGAGGAACAGAAGCGGAGTCTGGAAATCGGCCGGCGTTTGCTCGAAGCGGAGATCCGTCGTCATGGGTTAGCGCCGGCACAGGTGCTGAAGTCCGAAGCGCTTCTCGAGGTTGCCAAACAGGAAGGATATGAAACGACTGACGAGCTGGCCGCAGCCGTTGGCTTCGGCAATGTTGCGACGGCTCAAATCGTCGGCAAGTTGATTGCTCCGGCATCCGGCGGCGCGCCTGTTCAGCCGGAACCTGTGAGCCTCCCAAAAGTCTCAAGCCGTGGAAGAGCAGAACAGGGCGTTCAAGTGAAGGGCGGACGGGATCTTTTGATGCAACTATCCCGCTGCTGTAATCCGGTTCCCGGTGACAAAATCTTGGGATACATCACCCGTGGAAGGGGCCTTACGATCCATTCGGTCGACTGCCCTAACCTGGAAGCGTTGGATTATGATCGAGAACGGTTGGTGGAAGTGGAATGGGATACCGCCACGCCCAGCCAACATGCGGTAAAAATCGCCGTCATTGCAGCAGATAAAACCGGAGTTCTGGCGAACGTCTCGTCGGCCATCGCCGAATGTCAGGCGAACATCAGCCGTGCCGAAATCATCACCAGGGAAGACCGTAAAGCCGAGCTGGATTTCGTCGTCGAGGTTGCCGATACGGACCATCTGAATCGAGTGTTGAAAGCTATCGAACGGGTAGAGGGTGTCATTACGGCGAGACGTCTGAGGTCTTGGAGACAAAAATCATGAGCGAGTGCGTCACAGGAATAGACCTATGGCCTGCCGAACAGTAATTTTGTTCCTTTTTCGATCTTGTACCCATCAATCGTACCACCTGCAATCTCGAGGACGTACACGGCATTATCGCTATTCGGACGATATTGAGGACATGAATCGTCGGTCTTGGTGCAAATCGGTACGTTCCGTTCGACATGCGTGACTCGCTTTTTATCGTCCAACCAGATCAGATCGAGCGCAATCTTGGTATTCTTCATCCAAAATGACCACGCCTGGGGTTCGCTAAAAAAGAACAACATCCCATGGTCTTTCTCGAGGTGATCCCGGTACATGAGGCCCTGAGCACGCTTTCTCGGCGTGTCGGCGATTTCGGCCTGAATGGTGACGCCTGAAGGAGTCTGGATCGAGACGAGCCCGGAATCGGCCGCGAGACCGATTGGAATAGTGCCGAAGAGTGACCCGGTGAACACCAAGGCGCAAAGAGCGAGGAACGTAGGAGCCCTGCCACACATGAGCGCATCGTAATGATCGCTTCCTCTTCAGTCAAGGAGGCCATCCGATGAAAATGGCGGCCGGCCCGTCTCCGGTTCCGCGAATATTGCAATCATGTCGGAGGTTGTGCCATCCTCCAGCCGGATTCGACAGAGAGGAAACTATGCAAGAAAAGCGGCGGGTGCTCTATAAAAAAGGAGTGTTCGTGTGTCCAGGATGTCGCCAGTCTTACGTCCAGGAGAAATGGATTGAAGAATGGCGGATTCGTTGCCATCGCTGTACGTATCGTGGAACGCTGACGGAAGTGTCGGTCGAAGAACACATGGAGGAAGAAACGTTTCGGCACTAGCGCCTCTCGTTTCTCCCATAGCCAGGTCGTAACGTTGTGTCATCACATCCCGCACGGACCGCTACCCTGAGTGAGTGGCGGCGTTTCTTGGCCGTCGCGCTGATGTTGGTCACGGTTTTCGCCGGCTGCGTATCGAAATCTTTAGCAGACGAAGCCTCACCGCCGATCAAAATCCTCGTGACCTACCATTCTCTCTCGGGAAACACCGAACGTATGGCAGAAGCAGTGGTCGCCGGCGCACGATCCGTCTCGGGCACCGAGGTTGTGGTCAAGCGTGTCGGAAAGGTGACCGCAGAAGAACTATTTGCCGCCGATGCGGTGGTCGTCGGCTCGCCCGTGTATTGGTCCAACATGTCAGGGGAGGTAAAAACCTTCTTCGATAACTGGCAATTCAAGTTCGGTGTGTTTCCTGAATTCAAGATGAAGAACAAGGTTGGGGCGGCCTTCGCCACTGGAGGGCAAATCTCAGGTGGTAAGGAAGTCACCATGTTGACTATTCTCGCCGCAATGCTTGGGAATCAAATGATTGTGGTGAGCGGCGGTGGTGCGTTCGGAGCGTCGGCGACAACTGAGGGTGACAGCCCAGGGATCGATAATAAGGAGATTGGAGAGGCCAAAGCGTTAGGCCAACGTGTGGCCGAGGTCACGAAGCTCGTCAGAGTCGGTTCGCCGCGTTGAATTGTTCTGTGAGAGAGGCGAGGAAGGAATACGGAATCTCTTCTCGTAAACCGGCACGTGCCGGGAAACGATAGTTAACGGTCCACAGTGCTGGTCGCTGCCCCCTGGACCGCGATCTCTACAAATTCATGAATGTTCCTCGCGCAGCGGCCGCAACTGCCGCTTTGCTTGAGGCCAAACTTGGATTTGAGCTGACAGGGCATCACAAATCCTGCTCGCCCTGCCTCACGAACATCCGCTTCTGTAATTCCTTTGCACAAGCAAACGTACATCTTTCCTCCAGATGAACGATTATGAGAAGCATTCTCAGCATGTCATGACTTCGAGACTTTGTCAAGTCCTTCACGGCGGACAACCTGAATCCAGAATTCACTTTGTAGATTCAGCAGATAGGGGCTAGGAGAGGGTCTGTTCGAGCTGATCAACCATATCTCGGACGGTATTGAATCCCGACTGCCAGAAGGCCTCTGACCCCATATCGACACCCACCTTGCTCAGGATGTCTTGCGGTGACTGGGATCCGCCGGTTGCGAGCAGGTCGAGATATTTCGGAATGAATGACTCTCCTTGCTCTTTATACATGCGGTAAAGAGCCAACACGAGCAGATTTCCGAAGCTATATGCATAGCAGTAAAACGGGCTGGCGAAGATATGGGGAATCGTGATCCACTCCCATTGAAACTCGTCCGACACCTGTACGCTCTTGCCGAATTGCTGCCTCAGTTCCGCCAAATAGGCCTGCGCCAGCTGATCGCCCGTCGCACCGTCCGCCACCATGTGGTGGGCCATCTTTTCAAACCGAACGAAATAGGCCTGGCGTAGGACGGTGGCATAGATATCATCCAACTGATTGAGGAGCAGACCCTGTCGTACCGCCTTGTTTCGCTCTTGCGAGATCAGCGCATCTGAGAGAATGCGTTCGCCGAAGACCGATGCGGTTTCTGCCAATGGGAGTGTCGAATGAAAGGTATAGACCGAATGGTCTTTTGCCATCATCCCATGGACGGCATGGCCAAGTTCGTGGGCCATGGTGGCGATGTCTCGGGCTTCACCCGTGAAATTCAACATGACATAAGGGGTCAGGCCCGGTGCTACACTATAGCAGTAAGCACCGCCTAGCTTACCAGGGCGTGTTGGTCCATCGATATGCCGGGCTCGAAAGACCTCTTCGGCCAGATCTGCCAGGCGGGGAGAAAACTCGCGATAGGCCTCGAGTACCATTGCGACGGCATCGACGTACCTATACTTCTTTGCCTCTACCCGATGGGGCGCATAAATGTGATATCGGCTCATCGGCCTGAGTTTGCAGATCTTCGCTTTCAACCTGAAGTACGCATGGAAGATATCGGCATTCTTCGCGCACGTCTCCAACAGGACATCAACCGCGTGATCCGGAATATCATTGCCGAGATTGCGAGTGGCAATGGGAGAGGAGAACTTCCGAAGTCCTACGTTCTCGGATTTCCAATCGTTGACGAGTGTTCGATACATCTCCCCGAGTAGATCGCGTTGCGTGGAAAATACGCGGTAGAGTTCTTTGTAAGCGGCCTGCCGGACAGCAGCCTTGGGGCTCCGGACGTAGCTCATGAGTTCTTCGCGGTTCATGGAGCGCGTCTTCCCGCCGATCCTCATCGTAAAAGTCATCCCGTTAGTCACCACGTCATAGAATGTATTGACAGCGCTGCGTCCGGTGACATTCTTCACATTGATGATTTTCTCTTCCGGTTCGGAAAGCGTATGAGGCTTATAGCGTCTGATCGTCTGCAAGTAATATCGCAGGTCACCGGTATCGGCCATCAGTCGCTCGGCATTGACATCGTCAACTCCCTGCCACCACAGATCGAAGAAGAGCAGGCGATTGTTCAGCGCGGTGAGTCGCTCCTCCACTTGTGTCTTGAATGAGCGTGACGTCGCATATTTAGTGTTTTCTGAGAACCACAGGTAGGCGAACGCGCCAAGCCGAGCTGAGCCCTCTGCGATCGACTCGGTGTGCTTCAGAATCGCTCGGAAGTCATCGCTGGCCATTGTCGCCTGCAGCTGAGGACGAACCGACTCGACTTGCCTGACTCGTGCATCAAGATCCGCCAAGTGCCGTTCCAAGTCCTTCAATGGGTCTTTAACAAGGTGAGTGAGATCCCACTGGTCTGATACCGTGGAACCGGAATGTTTACGTCGAACGGGACGTCGAGTGGCCATTGCCAATCTCCTTACGTGAAGCTCATACCGTGGGCGCGCAGCATCTTATCACCAAGCTGCGCCGTGATTGGAGAAAATCCTCAAGCTTAAACAGAAATACAGCAGCGTTGACAGTCAATCGTCGAGATGCAAAAATCTCTTGAGCCGGTAAGAAATGAACGAGCAGGAACTCCATCGTGTCGTTCAGTATGTGACCGCCAGCACGTCCTATGCGCGTGAGACCGTGGCGGATATCCTGCACACAGGTCTAGGCGAGCTGTCTACGCTGGCCACACATTCCACCAGATCATTCGAGCGAGATGCGCTGCTCGAATACGTGTCACAGTGGACGATCAAACGAACGGGACAGCCGGAACCGTTGGTACGTGAAGTATTGGGTTGTGCTGGACGTTGGTTGGATGAAGCGTACGCTGAGATTGCCGCGCGACGACCGGATATCTTGGGTGAGTCTCCGGAGGGCGACGAAGGCGGCGAGTCAGTGCCATGACCGGCTTCGGTCCTCCGCGAGCCGGCGTCTCACGGGACAGGGGAGGGCGCGATGACATCCTGGCGGCCTCGACGCACGATCAAACTGCGTTCCCGCTTGTACGGCTTTCATGGCATCTCTGTGATAACTGCCAAGCGTCACCCCCAGCAGGGGCTTTCTCGCCATCTCAATGACCATTGGAATCTGCTGCATCGACATTGTGCAGATCATTCAAGCCGTCTTCGACTCGGGCGACTTCTTTATCGTCTGACCCATCACGATTCCGGCGTGCAAGAATCCGCCTTGGCGGAGCTGGAATTGGCCACGCAGCTGATCCGTGCCGGACTCCACGTCGCATTTCTGCCTGAGTCGCTAGCTCGAACAGCCGACCTTGAATGTCGCCATGAATCGGAACGGTTTTTTGTAGAGGTGACGGCGATGATCGGTTCCGCCGAACGACGACGGCTTCCGCTTCGTGTAGCCATGAATGACGAAGAACATGGTGTGGAAACAGATCGTGGCGTGCTGTTGATCCATCGAATCTTGGCTCGCATCAGACAAAAGGCCAAGCAGCTTGCCGACTACTGCGAGCCGGTAATTTTGAGCATCTCGATTCCGAGGGCGGACCTCCGGGGTGGGCATCAAGGACGGCGAGAGCAGATTCGAATGGACGTGAAAGCCCTAGCCGGTTCCATAACCGTTGATCTGATGAAACTTCGACATCTCAGCGCTGTCCTGATCTCGCTCTGGGATGTGGAGCCGATTCCCGCGCGCGCGGCATTGAGGCTTGCGAATGTCGAGGTGATCGAACGGGCCAAGCACCAGCAGACTCAGCCGCGCGTCCGCATGCTGATTCGGAACCCCAGAGCTTCAGTTCCACTTTCCGAAGCTCAGGATGCCTCGGTCAGGCAAACGTTGTAGCTCCTTCGCCATGCGGTGTTATCTTGGCGCCTCCCGCGCATTGTAAATGCGGCCTCCGGCTTGCTGATAACGCTGGAAGACGGCGATGGCCTCTTTGCGGCAAACGTCTCGGGTCACGGAGACCCCGCGTTGTTCAAATGCCGCCACCCAGTTCCTGGGTTTGGGTCCTTCGTCGAACCCGATCGCTGCGGCATCGCGACTCCTGGCGCCGCAGACAATCTTGCGAACACCAGACCAAAGGATTGCGCCATAACACATGGCGCACGGCTCACAACTGGTGATCAGCTCGAGTTTCGGCAGGCCGGCCGCGCTGAGATCAAAGTGTCCCAGGATGCGGTGCGCATTCGCCAGCGCAACTGTTTCGGCGTGAGCAAGCGAGCAATTCGACGATTCGACGAGATTCACGCCCACAGTGACGAGGCGCCCGGTTCGAGGTTCAAAGATCGCCGCGCCGAACGGCCCGCCGGTCTTGGACGTCACATTGGTCATCGCAAGCTGGATGACAAATCGCATGCGATCGACAGCAGCAACAATGCGTGTCTGCCGGCGCGCAAAACGGATGGCCCAGGCTGGAAGGCGAAACGGAGAAGCGGACGATAATCCGGATTTCACGACGCGAGAGAAAGCTTTAACGCATCGAGATGCTTCGTGACCATGGCATCGCCGTTTTTGGTGGATACGTCGATGCCTGTCGCGCAGACGGTTCGGCATTCTTCCACGCGTCCGAGCTTCTGGAGTGATTGGGCAAGTGCGAGATATGCGGCCGAATAGGTCGGTTTCACCGTGACGCACTGACGCAAGGATTTGGCCGCTTCTTCGAAATTGCCGTCATCCATATAGGCCTTCCCCAAGCCGAACCAGGCCACATCATCGTTGGGATCTATGGCCAGAAGCTTCTTGAGTGGTTCAATCCGGGGATTGGGCATTGCGTTACTCCTTATCGCGATCTCTGGCGGACGGTATCATGCGCATCGCGCATTGTCTATGGCGTTTTCTGCATGATAATCTGAGCGAGTTCCTGTCTCTCGTTCATGTTTATGGTTATGTGATGGGAAGAACCGGTCTCGTCTATCATCCGGCCTATCTTGAGCATGACATGGGATCCGGACATCCGGAGTCTCCCAATCGGCTGCGTGCCATTATGCAGCAGTTGGAACAGAGCGGAACTACAGCTCGGTTGGTTCGGATCGAGCCGCGAAGAGCTGAAGATGAATGGATTACACGAATTCATAGTCCCAGCTATGTTGCGGCGCTCAATCGAGTATCTCCTGACACCGGGCGCGTCTCGCTGGACCCCGATACATCAATGTCGCCCGGCTCGTTGAATGCCGCCTATTATTCGGCGGGAGGAGCCTTGGCGGCGGTCGATGCAATCATGACGCATCAAGTTGATCACGTGTTCTGTGCCGTCCGGCCTCCCGGCCACCATGCCGAAGCCGGGAGGGCGATGGGGTTCTGTCTCTTCAACAACGTCGCGATCGCGGCGCGCTATGCTCAAAAGAAGTACGGGCTCAGCCGAGTGCTGATCGTCGACTGGGACGTCCATCATGGGAATGGGACGCAGCATAGCTTTGAAGAGGATCCGTCCGTGTTATTCTTCAGCACGCATCAGTCTCCCCATTATCCCGGCACCGGGCGAGCGACGGAACGAGGCCAGGGAGCGGGAGAAGGATTTACAATCAATGTGCCGATGGAGTCCGGTGAGGGAGATGACGAGTATCGCGCGGTCTTTCAGAAAGCATTAGTGCCTGCGGCCGAGGCGTTCAAACCGGAATTTGTCATCATCTCGGCGGGATTCGACGCGCACAAAGATGATCCCTTGGCGAGCATGGCATTGACTGAGGCGGGCTATGCGGATTTGACGGACATTGTAGTGGGGATCGCCAAACGCCATGCGAAAGGTCGCATTCTCTCTTCACTTGAAGGCGGGTATAATCTGACGGCATTGGCCGCGTCGGTCCACGCACACATCGAGGCGCTTGTGAACGCCTGAATGCAGACTGAAAATCATTGTGGGTGTATGACATGATGAAACATCCCCTGTTAATCGATACTGAGTCGTTGCAGCAGCAGCTTGGCCGGCCCGGCCTCGTCATCATCGACGTCCGTGGGAAGTCGGCGTACGAATTCGGCGGTCATATCCCCGGCGCTGTGCATTCGACATGGCATGAGTACAGCGATCCCAATGCCGTGCCGAAGGGGCTGCTGAATCCCGATCTTGGCCAAATTGAGCTGATCCTCCGTCGGCTGGGGATCAATCACGATAGCGACGTGGTGATGTACTCCAATCCGTTCGACAACTGGGGCGACGAAGGACGCATGTTTTGGATGTTGGAATATCTGGGGCACACACGACTTCGTGTCTTAGACGGGGGGTGGGTGAAGTGGACAGCTGAGAAGCGGCCGTTCGAGCATGGACGTGTATCTCCCGCACTCGGAAACTTCAAGTCGCAACCGGTGACGTCCTTGATCATGGTGAAAGACGACCTCAAGGCGGTCGTCAGGGGCCCGCATCCTGAGACGGCGATTCTGGACGCTCGCAGTCTTGAAGAATATCTCGGGAAAGAAATATCCGGCATTTCACGGTCCGGACACATCCCGTCGGCCATCCATGTGGCCTGGAATGGATTTTTGAACAAAGACGCGACCGTCAAGGATCCGTCCGTAATCAAGGAAATGTTGGAAGCAAAGGGGATTCACGGCGGACAAAATGTGATCTGTTACTGCACCGGGGGCGTTCGGTCGGCCTGGCTTTATTTCATACTTAAATTCGTCGGGTATCCGAAACTCAGTAATTATCCAGGATCCTGGTGGGAGTGGAGTCGAGACTATGCGTGCCCGGTCGAAAAAGATCTTCACGCGCTGCAGAAAATCCTCGGATTCGATCCGGCGGCCAAACCTTCTTGACACGTCCGACGAGCGCTGTGTAAGGTGAATTTTAGTCCATCAAACAATCTGCTGAGCAGCGAACACTAACCAGAAGGGGGACGCAATGACCATGAAGATCCGTCAAAGCGCGTTGGTTGTGGCCGTGACCGGGATGCTAGTGGGGATTCCGCTGTTCAGTGGGCTAGCCGTAGCAGGCTCACCGCCTGCCGGGAATAAACACATCAGTGAAGCAGTCGAACATGCGAGAGGCGCCGCGTCCCATGGGAAAGAAGGACATGCCGATGCGTGTGTCGAACATGCGACCGAAGCGCTCAAGCACGCGACAGCTGCTGGAATGAAAAATCCTCATCTGGAGGAAGGTGTGAAGCACTTAACGGAAGCTGTGAAGCACGGCAAGGCCGGACATGCCGAGGCCTGTACCGAACATGCCGAAGGAGGAGCTACGCACCTGGCAGAAGTAAAGTAGTGGACGTCGCCAGCCGCTAGCCTTCATTCAACACACGTGTTTCCAGGAACGGGCAGGGATGAGTCCCTGCCCGTTCTTGTATGGGGCGGAGCTTACCATGCGAGTCGGGTACTACCAGTTCGATCCACGCTTTGGCGATGTGTCCACGAATCTCGAAAGGGTGACTGCCAAGCTGGAACAGGCCGAGGCCGATCTTATCGTGTTGCCGGAATTGTTCGCGTCAGGTTATCAGTTCGTGTCTCAGGAGGAAGCGCAACAGCTCGCCGAGCCGGTTCCCGATGGCCCGACGGTGCGACGGCTGGGAGAGGTCGCGAAACGGCGCCAGATGCATATTGTGGCGGGACTTCCTGAACAGTCTGGGTCCAGCTGCTACAATTCCGCCGTGATCGTAGGACCATCCGGGTTTCTTGGCTGCTACCGAAAGACCCATCTCTTCTACGAGGAGACGCAGTTCTTCACTCCGGGTGACTCGGGATTTCTTGTCTGGGATATCGGACCAGCGAAGATCGGCATCATGATCTGTTTCGATTGGTACTATCCGGAGGCCGCGCGGACATTGGCGATCCAGGGGGCCGAAATCATTTGCCATCCTTCCAACCTGGTCTTGCCGAACTGCCCGGATTCCATGCCGGTCCGGTGCCTCGAAAATCGAGTGTTTGCCGTTACCTGTAATCGCATCGGCAGTGAGGCGCGTGGGGGGAAAGAGCGGTTGACCTACATCGGCCAGAGCGAAGTCGTTACGCCCAAGGGAGTCATTCAGCATAGGGCGTCTCGTGACCAAGAAGAGCTGACTGTCCTTGATATTGACCCAACCGAGGCTCGCAACAAACGCTTGAATCGGTTCAACGATCTGCTTCGTGATCGCCGCACGTCGTTGTATAAAATGTGACCCCGAGCTTCATCATCCGTCAAGAGGAGCACAGTGCTTGCGCAAGTTCAGCGGGCACGGTAGGATTTCGCTCATGACCACAGAACTCCGCAAAGGCATTTTTCTCATCGCTGCTCCCAGCCTGCGTGACCCAAACTTCCGCCAGGCCGTCGTCCTGCTGTGTGAACATGGGCCGGAGGGCGCCCTCGGCGTCATTGTGAATCGACCCACGGCTATGTCCATTTCCGAAGCCCTTCCACAGGTTCCCGTCATCGAGGGAGCCGGCCACGTGCTCTATGCCGGAGGGCCTGTCCAGACGAATCAAGTCATGTTGCTCTATAAAGGTGACGAGTTCCCGGAAAATGCACACCATGTCTTCGACGGAGTCTGCCTTGGCGGCGACGTCGGCATGGTCGAACGCATTCTCACCGGGGCCGGCACCACAGAATCCTTCCGCGCCTACTTGGGGTATTCGGGATGGGGACCCGGCCAGCTGGAAAACGAGATGAAGACCGGGTCATGGATCACCTTACCTGCCGATCCCCAGGCGGTATTTGAGAAAGACCCGGTCCGTGTCTGGGGGGATATCTTGAGCACCCTAGGCGAAGCCTACCAGCCCTATGCCGAGATGCCGTTCGATCCATCCTGCAACTGAGGTCTAAGAGTCGTTTCTCAACCCCTATCGTCGTTGAAACGTGTCGCGCCGGATGCTTGAGTCAAACGGCATGTGAGAAGGGTGTGCCTGTCGCGTCGTTGGCGGTCTCGGCCTTGCTAATTGGTCGTCTTTTCTGCACTATCGTTAGGGCTGAGAAGCGCTGACGCCACCGTCACGTGACGCGAAAGCCGAATTGGCCATCCGTAGGAGGAGGGAGAGGAGCAACGTGGATCAGTCGGATATGCCGTCGGCTGGAACCGAGACCTTCTTAAGGAAATTACATGAACGCCCACAGTTGCCCCTTGGTGACTGGCTTCGGGCGCCCGCACATGTCCATTACAAAGCCTTTCGCATGTCCGACCCGCCGACGCAGCGTCCGGCCAGCCGATCGGAGTTCCAGTCGCTGCTGGGGCATTTCAAGATTCCCGTCGAGACGACCCATATTCGGGAGACATTCGGCTATGGCATCAAGGAAGCGGACAATGGCGATCGACTGATTGTGGTGTGGCAAGCGCACACCGAGTATTACAACTACCAATTCTGGCATCTGCCGTCGAAAGCCAGCGGCGGGGTGACCTTCGGGCCATTGACGTTTCCCAATTACACATTTCCTATGTCGCCATTGGGGTCTGATGTCTGTCGCTTGGACCTTGTGTTGACGACGGACGTGCTGCCGCCGCGCAGCGAACTGCGCGCTCTGCTGCCGGGTCAGGTGATCTATGGCAGCCGAATGTTTAGTGAGCAGACAAGTGTGGCGACCAGCTTTACTCCCGACAACCAGGGACGAGAACGGTACTGGGTCAGCGTCAGATCATCTCAAGGTGAGGTGCCGCGATTGAAAGACATCGTCGATGCCATTGTGCGGATCGAGACCTACTATCATTTGTTGTTGATGCAAAAGCCGCTGTTTTCCGCCGCAATCGACCAGGTGTATAAGTTCGAACAGGTTCACTTGAAGCAACGGGAGATCATCACATCTCATATCGGCCACGCCGACTCGCAGACGCTGCAGCGATGGCTGAACAGTTTGACGCAGGATTTGTTAAAAACCAATCGCATGGCGGGAAAGCTGCATTTCGAGTTGTCCTCATCGATTCCCTACGACAAAATCGTGCACACTACCTTGGCGTCACTCGGCGAACAACCGATGGACTCCTACCGCCAGATCTCCGATTATGTGCTGGGGGGCATTACAGGGGTCGCCGAAGGGTACCAGCAGCTCTTGCGCCGCATCGACACGTTGCGAGGCGGCTTCGAGGGTATCATCGCCATCATCCGCACTCGCATCGACTTGATTCTGGAGGCACAAAACCTCGCACTGCTTCAGAGCGTCGACAAGACGACCAAGAGCCAGGTCATCCTGCAACACACGGTCGAAGGACTCTCTGTCATCGTCATCGCCTATTATTTGGCTGGGCTGGCGGGATATGTCTTCAAAGGATTACAGGAAATGGGTTGGCTGGCGAACGCCAGCCTCGCCACGGCGGTGTTCGTACCGGTCGCCATCGGCTTGGCTTTTCTCGTCACGACGATGAGTAAGAAGATTATTCAGAAAAAGCTGGCCGTGGAACAGCCGGCTGAGGAATCAAAGAAGCCGCAGCCGTGACGGGCCTCTCTCTTCGAGAAATCACAGCCATGAGTACAAAGACCTTCAGCGAATGGTTAATTCGGCTCAATCAAAACTTTTGAAAGAAACCGACCCGTATGCGACGTGGCCACCTTCGCCACCTGCTCAGGCCGCCCTTCCGCGACGATCTGTCCTCCTGCCGCGCCGCCTTCGGCACCGAGGTCGATGATCCAGTCGGCAGACTTGATGACATCGAGGTTGTGTTCGACGACCACCAGCGTGTTGCCGGCATTCACGAGTTTGTGGAGGACAGCGAGGAGCTTTTTGATGTCTTCGAAGTGCAGGCCGGTTGTCGGTTCATCCATAATATAGAGGATATCTTTGGCGGAGGAGTCTTTCAGCTCGGCGGCGATTTTCAATCGTTGTGCTTCTCCGCCGGACAGTGTCGTAGCCGATTGGCCAAGGCGCAGGTAGCCGAGGCCGATGGACGTCAGGAGGTGAAGCCGTTCCTGTAGCTTCGGCGTTCCAGTGAAGAAAGAGATCGCGTCTTCCACCGTCATGTTGAGCACATCGAAGATCGTCTTGCCGCGATAGCGAATCTTCAAGACTTCCGATTTGAAGCGTTTGCCTTCACAGATCTCGCAGGGCGCATAAATATCCTCGAAGAAGTACATTTCCAGCTTTTCAACACCGCTGCCCTCGCAACGTTCGCAGCGGCCGCCGACAGCATTGAACGAAAAATGGCCCGGTGTGAAGCCTTGATGAAGCGCCGCTCGTTCAGAGGCAAACAACTGACGGATGTCGTCGAACGTTTTGAGATAGGTGACCGGGTTGGAGCGGGGAGTCCGTCCAATCGGCTGTTGATCGATCAGCCGGATCCCTTTGAGATGCTCGATGCCTTTGATAGCCTTGAACCGGCCCATGGGAAGGGATTCCACCCGAAAGGCGCGGGCCACGGCACGATAGAGGGTATCTTCGACCAAGGTGCTCTTGCCCGATCCTGAGACGCCGGTCACACAGATCAGCATGCCGAGGGGAATGCGAACGAACAGGTCTTTGAGGTTGTGTTCGGTCGCACCGGCGATCACCAACATCTTCCCGCTTCCAGATCGTCGCGATTTGGGCTGGGGGATCTGCTCTTCGTCGCGCAGGTATCGGGCGGTGGTTGCACGGCGGTCTCGGATGAATTCCTGCGTGGATGCGGCACAGATGACCTCGCCGCCCTTCTCGCCTGACTGAGGGCCGAGTTCGACAAGATAGTCGGCCGATTCGATCATGTGCCGGTCATGTTCGACGACGATGACTGTGTTGCCGACGTCCGCGAGCTCATGGAGAATGCCGGCCAACAGGTCGGTATCCCGGGCATGAAGACCGATGGTCGGTTCGTCGAGGACATACAAGGTCCCCACGAGCCGAGACCCCAGCTGGTTGGCGAGCGCAACCCGCTGAGCTTCCCCTCCGGAGAGCGTCTTAGTCTGTCGGCTGAGCGTGAGATATCCAAGGCCGACGCGCTGGAGAAATCCCAGTTTAGCCTTGAGCTGTCGGAGGATATCCGCCACGATCTCCTGCTCGATTCGGCGAAGCGGCAGAGATTCCACCCATCCTAAAAGACTTTCGACGGTACGCTCTGTCGTCTCATGGATATCGCTGCCGGCAATTTTGACGTATAAGGCTTCTGGTTTGAGACGGCTGCCATGACATCTGGGGCAATCGAAAGGTGTGCGGTAGCGGCTGAGGAACACACGGACATGGAGCTTGTAGCGTTTGCCTTCCAGATACTCGAAGTAATCGTTGATGCCGTCGAATGACTTGTCACCATTCCAGAGGAATTGTTGCGTGTCTTTGGGAAGGTCCTTGAACGGAGCTGTGATGTCGACTCCACGCCTCTTCATCGTGAGCAACATCTTCTTCTGCCACCAATCGGAACTGGGTTTGCTCCAGGGTTCGACCGCTCCTTGAGCAAGCGATTTCGTGTGATCGGGGATGACCAGCTCCGGGTCATACCGCAGCACATTGCCGAAGCCTTTGCACTCCGGGCAGGCTCCGAGCGGATGATTGAACGAGAAGAGAATCGGCCGCAGAGGCTCGAAGGTGCGCCCGCAGTTTTGACAGAGGAATCGCGTACTGTAGGATTGCCGTCCATGACCGATGATGTCGATGGAGCAGCGGCCCTCTCCTTCACGAAACGCCGTTTCGACAGCTTCGACGAGACGACCACGATTGTCTTCCCTGATGATCAGACGGTCGAGAACGACATAAAGCGAAGAAGAGCCATGAAGTCGAGGCTGATCCGCCTCATGCAGGTCGAGGACCTCATCCTGAAGTTTCAGTCTGGTAAACCCACGCGTCAGGAGTGACTGAATGAACAGGCCTTCTTCCTTGGAAGAGGGAGCGGCGAGGGGAAACAGCACCATGGCCCGGGCATCGGGCCATCTCGCCAGCAGATCGTCCACCACGGTGTCGGGCTGAAAGGAGCGCGCTTCTTGACGACAGTCCGGACAGGTGGGTTTCCCGATCTTGGCGAAGAGGAGGCGGAGTAGATCGGCAATTTCGGTGGTCGTGCCGACCGTCGAGCGGGCCGTCCGCACCTGATTCTTCTGCTCGATGGCAATGGCCGGCCGGACATTGAGGAGACGATCCACATCGGGGCGAGCCACCTTGTCGAGAAACATTCTGGCGTAGGTCGAGAGGGACTCGACATACCGCCATTGACCTTCGGCGAAGATCGTATCGAAGGCGAGAGAGGATTTGCCGGACCCTGACACACCGGTAATGGCCGTGACCTGATTATGTGGAATCTGCAATGACACATTCTTCAGATTGTTCTGTCTGGCACCTTCAATGATGAGGTCTGCAGACTGATTCCGGGGAAGAGGACTTTGTTCCATGGCGCGGTCCAAGAATGATAAACACATGATGCTAACAGTCTGACTCTGTCGCTTCAATGGGATTGAGGAAAGGCTTGTTGATTGATTCATTGAGTGAGAGGATGAGGGCACTCAACCAGGAGGACACATGATTCTTTCCACGACCAACAATATCGAAGGCAAAAATGCGGTGAAGTACCTTGGCTTGGTGTCGGGGGACGCGATCCTGGGCGCGAATATCTTTCGGGATTTTTTCGCGTCGATTCGAGATATCGTCGGCGGCAGATCGGCGGCCTATGAAGCGGAACTCCGTAAGGCGAAGGATATTGCGCTTGGAGAGATGCGCGAGCAGGCCAAGAATCTGGGGGCCAATGCGATCGTCGGGATCGATATCGACTATGAAACGATCGGCGCCAATGCCAGCATGTTGATGGTCAGCGCCAGCGGCACGGCAGTGGTGATCGAGTAGCAGGAGCCTGAAAATGTCCGCCAGCTTCGTTCTCGCATCGTTCAGATCCTCAACGTACCCCAGAGGGTACGCCTCGGCCCTTCACTCGCTGCGGCCTTGCTGGACAGTCATTTTGAGTCTCCTGCAGGAGAGGGGCTTCTTGGGGCGGTATAGCGAACGCGATGACGTTGCCGTTGAAAGCTGATTACCTCAACATCGGCCGCCAGATTGCGAGTCTGCTCGGCTCAGCGTTAACCGGGCCTTCGGCAGAGGAGCTTCGTGAACTTGCCCGAGCCTATGATCCTACCGCGGATGAATCCTGTATCAGCGCCGAAGTGTTTTTATTCCACAAATATCTCCTGATGCAGGCCTGCGTCGGCGTGTTTGCAGAATCGCAGGTCGAGCACGTCGTCGGGGGGCTGTTCGCCGCGCTCAATGAGCGGGCCAGCGGACTGGAACTCAGTCCGGAACGGCAACAGGCGATGGAAGAGATGTGGCAGCTCAGGGCCGGACAATTCGATCGCTTTTTTTCGCAAGACCGTCTTCAGTTTCTGGAAGAGCGGTCGGAGCCGATCCACTGGAAGCGGACGATCGATCGATTCTGCCAGAACGTGCGAGCCACCGAGAATCCTCCTGATATCTGGGGCGGCGCCGACACTCCATCGCACGTCGCCAGCCATTCTGTCACTCGGGCGCTTGATCACATGGTATCAGCGCTCGAAGAGATCAACCGATTGCATTTCAGCAGAGCGGTGTGACCTGCACGGGAGAGTGCTCTCTTTATTTCAAAATCACCTTCACCAGCCCGATGCATCCGACATAGAGGACCAGGGATCCAGCCATCGCGGGCCAGAAGCCGAGGCGAGGGATACCCGTGATCATGGCGAGGACATAGACCGTCCACGGTGGGACAAACCACAACAAGTTCTTCGCGTAGTCGACAGTCGTGGCGCCGCCGCCGTTGGCATACAGCAGGATAAATGTCACGCCGGTGATGGCGGGAAAGGTGCTGACCATGGCGGCCAGGAACGACTTGCCTTGCGAGCCGAGATATGTGGAGAAGCTGACGATGGAGCCACCCAGGAGAAAGTAGATCGCATACTTCACAAGATCACTCACGAGAAGTCCTCCTTATGCCGATCCATGGAATGCCTCCATGGCTTCTCTCTCGAGTGCCTCTCCCTGGCCGGTATAACGCGGTGAAAAATGAAAGACCGCGAGGTCTCGGACTTGCGCCTTACGCGCCATGAGTCCGGCTTGTCTCGCGGTCAGATGATACCGGTCGCGAGCTTTTTCCGCGTCACCATCCAGATACGGCGACTCGCAATAGAAAATGTCGGCGCCTCGGGCAAGCGCGACGATCTTGGCTTCGTTCTCCTCGTCGTAACGCGCGTCGACCACGTAGGCAATCTTTTGCCCTCGTGAGATCGTGAGAAACCGTTCCTTCAATTCGCCGAGTATGAATGTGTGCTCTTCCCGACGATGTTCGTTGCATACTGTGGCGGTGAATCGGAAGCCGTCGGGTCGTCCTTCCCATATATGTTGCTTGACGTCTTTCAGCCAGGCACCGACCGGCAAGCCGGCCTCGTGCAGTTTGTGTTTGTTGACGTTGACGTGGAACTGCTCCTCGAGCGCATAGGCAAATGAGGGGATGCGATGATTCAACGCCACGGCCTTTACGGTAAACATTGGGTCTTCCAGTACAGTGAACAGCGGACCTCCAACATGCGGAACCGGGTGGCGGGCTCGTTCCGGTTGTTCGAACCCGTTGGTTGCCCGGAAGGAGGCCTGATGGATCCCACTTTCGTGGAACTCCCGAACTTCAATCGTGAGCGGATAGCCATCCACAAGATTCCACGTATAGCCCCGCAGCTTGCCCTGCACGTTCTCAATCAATCCGGGAGGACCGAATAATCTGAGCGTCTTGCCTCGCCCCAGCGCGACGCGAAGAACGGCGTCAAATCCGATGAAGTGGTCCATGTGGGTATGTGAGATGAAAATCTCTCCTGCCCTGAGCAATCTGGTCGGTCCCAGCCCATCGTTATGTCCGAGATCGAAGAGCAAGGCCCGCTTCGACCAGCGAACTTCTACGTAGACGCCTGGGTCGCCAAAGACATCGTTCACCAGATAACTGGAGAATGAGGGGTTCATAAGAGTGATTGGGGCGTTACATCATCGGCCTATTGAGGGTCTCTCTGAATGGACTGTCGTTGTCACGATGATTCCCGTGTCACCCTATGGCGGCCCTGACCGCACTGTACATGATGATGACTTCGACCGCATGCGCCACGATCGTCATCCAGAGATTGCGCGTTCTGAGCCAGATGCTTCCCCAGATGAGTCCATCCCAGAGCGCGATCCAATGGAGGTACCGAAAAGTATTGACCATGAACGGGTCAAATGCAAACGTGAGGGTGCTGGCGATGAGCGCAAGAGGCGCCATACGTCGTCTCGAATCGGTGGCCCGCCAGTGTGATTCGAATTCCGCGAGACGCCCCAGGAGAAAACCGCGGAAGTTCAACTCCACGAACAGAGCAATGCCGCAGATCAGCCATGGCACCATGAGGGGGATGGGAAGCCGACCGTGAGGCGTCTGCTTCAAGAACGTGATGTCGTAACCAAGAAGGGGATAGACGGCCAGAATCACGAACGTATTTAGACTGCCGAGCAATAATCCCGTTAAGGCTCCCCACCGGACCCCGTTCCGTACCGTTTTCTTTTCCAGCCCGAGCTGCATGAGGGGCTGTGTAGCATATACAGCCCAGAGACCGAGCCCCGCATAGGCGAGCAACTGCGGCATGAATTGGACGAGGAGTTCTTCTCTGAACGACTCAGGAAGACCGTAGTATCCGAACGTGGCGCCGATGGGGAGCAGCGATAAGGCTGCTCCCATGACGGAGGCGTGACTGTGAGCCGGCCGACCTAGCCCGGACGTCATAAAACGACTACGACAATTCGAGATGATAGCGATCCAACGTGGTGGCTTTCTGTCGCGCAAGATTGGACAGCGACTTGTTGTAGTCGACGATCGCGCGCAACTCATTGCCCTGCGCAGTGGCCAGATCTCGTTGGAAATCGAGCACGAAGCGGGTGGTGCTGAGCCCGACTTTCAAGCGTTCCTGCTCGGCTTGCAGCTGTTTTTCGGCCATGATGCGCGCCGATCGGGTCGTTTCGATACGCTTAAAGTCGGTCTGGACCCGGCGCACCGCTTCGCGAACCCCGACGATGATTTGCTGGCGGATGCTGGTCAACGTGATTTCGGCGTTCTTGGCCTCCAGCTGCCGTTTGTTGTAGCTGCTGATGGCTGCTCGGTTGCCGAGCGGGTAACTGAGGACCAACCCCGCTCCATAGTTATAGAAGTCGCCGCTGAAGTTTCTCGTAAAGGAGTCGTTGTAATCACTGCCGAGGCCGGCCAGTCCGACCGTGCCCTGAAATGACAGCGTTGGGAGCAACTGGTTGCGCGCGAATTGCTTATTGAGTTCGCCTGACTCGACGTTTTTTTTCGCCTGTGTGATTTCAGGACGCTGCTCGATCGCGGTATCAATAGCTTCCTGAAGGCTGATGGGTTCGAGCATAGTGAGGGGGGGATCGGCGGGGGTGAGCCGGACGTCTACCCTCAAGTCCTCCTCGCCGGGATTCAAGAGTCGCCGCAGTTGATCCTCCTGGTCGCGAATGGCTTTCTCCGCCACCAAGATCTGTTCCACTCTCGACGCGACCGCGGCTTCTGCTTGCAGCACATCGACGATGGACATGACGCCGGCCTTGGCTTTGGCGCGGTTCGTCGCTAAGAGCTCTTCGGCGGCCTTTAAAGCGGCTTGCGCAACCTTCAGGTTCTCGTTTGCAAACACGAGTTCCCAGTAAGTCTGTTCCACGGTGGTAATGACGGTCATGACCTGGTCTCGAAAGACATGTTGTTCGACCACGGCGTTGTTTTGAGCGACCTTGATGAAGGTCTTATTGATCCCGATACCGGCGTTTCTGAGCAACGGTTGAGTGAATGTGAATGCCAGGCCGCCTGTCCAAGACGGATTGAACAGGAATCCCCTTGCGACATTGGCGTTGACGCTGCTTCGCGCCGGAGCATAGTTCACGTCGAAGTTGCCGCCTGTAATCAGGTTCGTTTGTGCATCGACCGTCAGGGAAGTGTTGCGTTGATCGAAGGTTGTGATCTGATTGAGGCTGCCGCCGGTTCCACCGAACACCGGTCGATTGAGCGGGTTGACGGTTCGGTTGTACTGGCCGTTGATACTCAGGTTGGGGTCGAATTTGGATTGTTCGATGATAATGTCGGCCAACCGACTTTCCCGATTCTGGCGGCTGATACTGATATCGAGATTACTCTGCAGAGCGTGCACGGCTGCGTCGGCCAGCGAGACGATCTCCCTTCGTTCCGCAGGGATCGGTTGGGTCACATCCAAGCTCCAGCTGGCGGGTGGAGATGCGATGCCTCCTAAGCCGGCGATCATCATGATCGCGAAACGATAGGAGCGAGTTGAGGATCTGCTGTTCATACGGGCCTCCTTGATCAGGGATCAGAACGAGAGCATACTATATATAATTACTCTCAGGGGGCTCTGTCATGAATATTAGCGTTCCTCCTCCTTGGATTGAAAAGGCAGCTCATCGTATGCGACGGGTCCGTGTCCTGACGGGTTTCCTGTACGTGCTCGCGGGAAGTGTTTTTTATGCCGATGTATCTGCGTTGGCGCAAACCGCGTCGGGGGCATCGAGCGTGCGGTCGCTAGCCGGCGGGGTCGCTCCGCTGTTCAACTTTGGGGGAGGCAGCCTCTATATCGACAACCAGGGAACGCAGGGGTTCATTTACAAACCGGGGGCAAACTTTCAAACCTATAATTTCCGTAACCCCTCAAGTGGCCAGGCTTGGAGTGGTGCCATCATGACCTTCGGTCCGCAACTGTCTATTGGACTCATTCAGGGCGCAAATCAGGTTGGAGGCGCAACCGTTCTTCCCGGTCCACCGCGCCAAACGTCGCCGGTGCCTGAGATTGAATCTACAATCGACGACATTCCCTAATTATCGAACGAAACGATCTCCCCGCTCGAATTCCTTCAGGGTTGAATCTTCATTTTATTTCTTACTGTCCCTTGCTTGGAAATTCTAGAATTGCTCGTAAGGTTTCACGGTTCATAGGCTAGGCGACAGGTCACCGCCAATACATAGCGAGAAACGGTTCTTAGAATTTCCCGATCGATGGTATCGGCGGTATCCGTCGGTTGATGAAAATGCGGATGCACGCCGCCGCTGACCACGGTGACCGTCGGCACGCCGGCTTCCTTGAACGGCACATGATCGCCTCCGGGGAAAAATCCGTACAGGTCCAGTTTGTCATGAACTCCGGCAGCCTTCCCTGTTTCCAGCAGGACATCCTTTTCTAATCCTGTCACGCCTACGGTGAGCCGTCCGTTTCCCACACCGGCATGGTCGATGTTGATCATGGCTTTCGTTGCGCTGAGTGGGACCAATGGCCGCGAGGTATACAGGCGCGAGCCAAGAAGATCGCGTTCTTCACCGCTAAACGAGACAAAGAAGATCGTTCGGGATGGCCGCAGCTCGGCTTTCGCCAGAGCCCGTGCCACCTCCAAGATCACGGCTGTTCCGGAGGCGTTGTCATCTGCTCCCGGGAAGAGCACGCCTCCTGCGCGACCGAAGTGATCACGATGAGCCCCGATAATCACCGCGTCCGTTCCGGTTCCAGGGATCATCCCCACTACGTTGATCAAGGCCCCCTCCGTGGTCGTCGTCTTCCACTGAAGCGAGGCAAACTTGCCGGTCAGGACGGCTTGTGACGCAGGGGTGTGGTTCAGTTTTTCTTGAAAAGCCCGCAGACGATCGGGAATTTCCCCCTTTGGCTCCGCAAGAATCTCTTGGGCTAGGGGTGTGCTGATCCATGCGCCCGGAATAGCCTGATCAAGTGGCAATTGTCCGTAGAAAGCGCTGGGATTTCCCGTGACGCCTTTTCGAGCCTCATAGGGGTGGTGGATCGGTCCGGTGGCCATGAGATAGCCTATCGCCCCGTGATCCCGGGCGACTCGAACCTTATCGGCATGGCTGACGGAACGTTGGTAATGTTCCGGCTTGCCCCGCAAAAACAAGACGATGCAATTGTTCACGTCGATACCTGCATAGTCGTCGATGCCTTGTGCAGGATCGACGATGCCGTATCCGACGAAGACGATCTGGGCTTGGATGTCCGCGGATGGAGAGTCAAAAATAGGGAAGTAATCGGCACCGACCTGTTTTGCGGATAAGGTGCTTGTGGTGCCGATCTTCAGTATTGGGTCCGGTGCAATCGTCACGGTGGGTACGAGGGTGGCCATAGCCCCTAAAAAGTTGCCTTTTTTATCCTCTATGAAGGGCAATATCAGTGGGCCATTACGAATGTTCGGCAGCCGCAATCCAGCCGAGAGAAACTCTTGTGCCACCCATCGCGCTGATTCGTGATCATCCTTCGTGCCACTCTGCCGTCCATTGAATGAGGGACCGCTGAGTGTCCGAATGTCCGCCATCAATCGTTCCACTGAAAGCGAATTGGTGGCAGCTAGAAGGGCTGCCTCAGGTGATTGAGCCAGGCATGGATTCAGTGGCAGAAGCAGCGAGACGGCAGCGCAGGCTAGAATGCAGGGCATCCGAGAAGGAATAGGCAAGCAAATCCGACTCATCGTGATTTCATGGTCATGACGTGGCGGCAATTCAAGCTGCGGATCATAGCATACCCGAGAAACCAGGTTGCAGAGCCGGATTGAGCCAGGTACTATTCAGAAAAAGTATGGGTTGGTAATCGAGCCGGAAGAACACCGCTTCAGTAGTAAGGGAGTGAGTATGGCAGGTGGCGAGCCAGGAAAAGGACTGTACGATCACTTGTATCGGAGATTTTTCGAGCAACGCGACAGTCATGACGGGTATTTGTTCCAGGAAGCCCCAGGCGGCAGCGCTCCGACGCCGGCGCTTACGTTCGGCGAAAAGCTGCGGTGGTGGACCTGGGATCGATGGCAACGACGGAAGAAACTTCTTGCCGAGCGCGACCGCCTGCAGCGCGAGATTCTCCAAATCAAAAAACCGGAAAGTTCAGCGTAATGTGGACGGTATCGACGAGTGTTCGAGCGTGTCATGTTAGGACACGAGTTTGCGCCACGTTCTGCGCATTCTTTGCGGCTTGTGCGGGCCTCGCCATGGAATGCGCGCCTAGCTACGGAGTGCAGAGCGAAACACAGGAAGAAAAGGCTGCCAACCTCAAAAGCCAAGCCAAAGGCGGGCTATTCCAAAAGTGGACGTTCGATCAAGATCAACTCAATGCGCTGCCCAATGGTTTCGTGAAGAGCATATCCGGTGACGAGCCGCTTGCCGAATGGGGCGTACAAGGTCGTGCGACGGCGCCTACTCCACCATACATGCTCGCCGGCGCGTCAAATTGTTCGCAACTCTGCTATCAACTGCTGGTGGTGGAGGGGTTGCAGTACGAATATCCGGACCTCAGCGTTCGGTTTCACACACCGGAAGGATCAGCCGGTTCCGGAGGAATGATATTTGGGACGCGAGATGCGAAGAATTTTTATGCAGCACTGATCGACCCAGTCGTCCGACATGTGCAACTTGTTCGTATGTCCGACGGGCGCGCGACACTCCTCGGTCACGCTTCAGTCAACCTCAAGCCGGTCGACTGGCACTCGCTCAGGGTGCAGCGGAATACCATCATCAGCAAGGATTTTATCGAAGTGTTTGTGGATGGGACACTTGTCTTGTCCATTGAAGACCAAACACTCGGGTTGGGACAGATCGGATTGGTCCTTCTTGGGAAATCCACGATGTTTTTCGACAGCTTCCATGCGGTCCCGCTTTTTTCGCACCGGCCGTTTTCCGGCCCGCCGGCGTACTGAAGCCAGTCGGTTGGTCCCAAACTTGCCTTTTCTCGTCGGTCTGGGGTAGCATGGCGTTGCCGGATTGCGAAAGGCCTGGCAAGACCGGCGCTGAGAGTGACAAGGCCTGGACGAATGTTGTTTTGGGCCAGCCCGGGAACTGATCGGAAGCCAGAGCTAAGCCGCCGCTGTGTTGACGTCTTCGGCCCATTCCTTCCTCGTTGTTTTCTCGAGTCCAAGACAACATCATTGTGTCAAAGGAGGAGCCTGATGGGTGCGAAGATCTATGTCGGTGGACTACCGTATTCAACGACCGAGCAACAATTAAGCGATTTGTTTGCGGCGCACGGGTCCGTCGCCTCAGCGCGGATTATTACGGACAAGTTTACCGGGCAGTCGCGAGGGTTTGGATTTGTCGAAATGTCGTCCGACGGCGAAGCGCAGGCAGCGATTTCTGCCTTGAATGGTACACAGCTTGGCGGTCGCACCCTGACGGTCAACGAAGCTCGTCCTCAGGAACCCCGTTCCGGTGGAGGAGGGCGTGGAGGTTTCGGAGGGGGTCGCGGCTGACGTCG
The DNA here is from genome assembly GCA_030144965.1 of Nitrospira sp. BO4. Lineage (GTDB taxonomy): Bacteria > Nitrospirota > Nitrospiria > Nitrospirales > Nitrospiraceae > Nitrospira_D. Next base: position 133,762 of record JAMPUU010000024.1, on the reverse strand, counting down.
GTCTGTTTTGCTGCGATAAGGGCTGCCGGAACTCCCGGCAGCCCTTTTTGCTTTTCAGACGTGTTGCCAGAGTCGCACAAATGCTGATCAGACTTCTGTTCATAGGCTCCATGAGAGGGTGCGATGCCACCCTTTAGACTAGAGGCTCCTTTCAAGCCCTGCGGGGATCAGCCGGAAGCCATCGCTAGGCTGACGGCTGGGGTGCAGACGGGAAAGAAGCACCAAGTTCTGCTCGGTGTGACGGGTTCAGGCAAGACTTTTACGATGGCGAGTGTCGTTGAACGTGTTCAAAAACCCACGCTGGTACTGGTCCATAATAAGACGTTGGCCGGTCAACTCTATCAAGAATTCAAGCAGTTCTTTCCGGATAACGCGGTTGAGTATTTCGTGAGCTATTATGATTATTACCAGCCTGAAGCCTATATCCCGCAGAGTGATACGTATATCGCAAAGGATGCCTCCATTAATGATGCCATCGATCAGATGCGTCATTCCGCGACGACCGAGCTCTTACAGCGGAACGATGTCCTGATCGTATCCTCGGTGTCCTGTATCTACGGACTCGGGTCGCCGGAGGTGTACCATGACATGCTGATCTATTTGGAGGAGGGCACCGAGACGAGGCGAGAAAAGATTCTCTCGAAGCTGGTGGAGATTCAATACGAACGCAACGACGTGGACTTCCATCGTGGAACGTTTCGAGCGCGCGGAGATGTCATCGAAATTTTCCCTGCTTCGTCGGAAGCGAAGTCGGTGCGTATCGAGCTCTTCGGGGATGTCGTCGACGCCATTCACGAAATCGATCCGCTTACCGGCAAATCGTTGGGCAAGCTTCCCAAGATCGCCATCTACCCGAATACCCATTACCTCATCGCTCCCGATCGCTATGAGCGGGCCATCACCGGCATTGAGGACGAACTCGACGAACGAACCGCGTATTTCAAGAAAGCGGGGCGTCTGGTGGAGGCTCAACGCATCGAGCAGCGCACCAAGTTCGACCTTGAAATGATCCGCGCCATGGGCTATTGCCACGGGATCGAAAACTACTCTCGTCATCTCAGCGGCCGGTTGCCGGGTGAGGCGCCTCCCACGTTGTTGGACTATTTTCCGAAGGAGTTTTTGTTGATCGTCGATGAGTCTCACGCGACCATTCCCCAAGTTGGGGGAATGTACGAAGGAGATTACTCCAGGAAACGGACGTTAGTGGAGTACGGATTTCGGCTTCCGTCCGCTGTCGACAACCGCCCATTGAAGTTTTCTGAGTTCCAGAATTGTCTCAATCAGGTTGTGTATGTGTCCGCAACCCCCGGCTCATACGAACTGGAGCATGCCGGCTCCGATGTGATCGAACAAATCGTTCGCCCGACCGGTCTCATGGATCCGCGGATCGAAGTCGTGCCTGCCAAGGGGCAGGTGGACCATCTGCTTGGTCAGGTCCGCGCGGAAGTGGCGAGAGGCGGCAGGGTGCTTGTGACAACCTTGACGAAGCGCATGGCGGAAGACTTGACGGAGTATTACCACGACCTGGGAGTCAAAGTGCGCTATCTGCATTCCGACATCAAGACGCTTGAGCGAGCCGAGATCGTGCGCGACCTGCGCCGCGGTGAATTTGACGTGCTGGTGGGGATCAATTTGTTGCGGGAAGGTCTTGATCTTCCCGAGGTGAGCCTGGTGGCCATTCTGGACGCCGATAAGGAAGGCTATTTGCGCTCGTACCGCGCCTTGATTCAAACGGCGGGGCGAGCCGCGCGCAATCTCGACGGACGGGTGATTTTTTATGGGGATGCTGTGACGGATTCGATGCAACAGGCCATCGAAGAAACAGGCCGCCGCCGCGGAATCCAAGCCGAGTATAACCGCGTCCACGACATTACCCCTGTCGGTATCGTCAAAAGTATTCCATCCTTGGAATACGCGGTCGCCGACATGGACTATGTGCGGTTGGATGTCGCCGCCGAATCAGTAGAGCCGTATGGGTCGGCGGAATCCATGGATCAGGCCATCGAGCGGCTCGAGGCAGAGATGAAAGCCGCCGCCAAAGAATTGGCCTTTGAACGGGCCGCGGAGTTACGTAACCAGATTCGGTCGCTGCGATTGCAGGCGTTGAACGCGAAGTCTTAGACGTGCTTATAGAGATAGATCCCGATGAACATACCGAGGATGCTGAGGATGTTGACTTTAATATTGAACCCTAATACGAGTTTGATCAGGACCAGGTCGATGGTAAGGGGAGGGCTGATACCGGGGGTGAAATGAGTTGAGAAAATGCTTTGGATGGTGCCTTGAGGCGCCATGACGTGGAGAATCTCCCCGAGTATCCCACCAAGCAGCCCTCCGATCAGCACGAAAATGAGAAGAACCCAGGGCGATTTTCTCACGCGACCGCTCTTTCTCCCTTTATGGATTTCCCGATCGTCGTTCGCTGGTGTTGAAAGGCACCATATCCGAAGGTTCCGGGCATGTCAATAAAACTACCGACTCATGTGCACCTTGACTTGCCCCCCTTTGGTTCTATACACTGCCCGATGGTCTTTTTCTAGAATTTTCAAAGCGATCGGAGATCTGGTCTAAGACTTCAATGGTCTCTTCCTCATGGTGATGTGATAGATGTGGCGTCATGCTTGATGCGCTGAGCGAGAAGTTTGAAAAAATCCTGAAGAAGCTACGTGGGCAGGGTGTGCTCACGGAGCAGAACATTACCGAAGCGTTGAAGGAGGTGCGCTTTGCGCTTCTTGAAGCAGACGTCAACTTCAAGATTGTCAAAGAGTTCATTGATCGTGTCCGTCAAAAGGCCATTGGACAGGAGGTTCTGCAGAGTCTGACTCCCGGGCATCAGGTCGTCAAGGTTGTCTGGGATGAGTTGCGGGAGATGATGGGGCATGAGCGGGCTAGGCTTGCTCTGAGCTCTAATCCGCCGACCGTGGTGATGATGGTCGGATTGCAAGGCGCCGGGAAAACGACGACCTGCGGCAAGCTGGCTCATCTCTTTAAGAACCAAGGTAAACGAGTGTTGTTGGTTGCGGCTGATCCACGCAGGCCTGCAGCCGGCGAGCAATTAAGCGCCCTTGGTCGGGATCTCGGCGTGGAAGTTCATCGCGCCGATCATGCGCAGGCTTCTCAAGCGGATGTCGTGCGTATGTGCCGCGCGGGGGTTGACCGAGGACGAGAGCAGGGCTTCGACGTCGTCATTCTGGATACCGGCGGGCGGTTGCATATCGATGACGAGTTAATGGGCGAACTGGTAGCCGTGAAAACAGCCGTGACTCCTCATGAAGTGCTGTTGGTCGCCGATGCGATGACCGGTCAGGATGCGGTGATGATGGCCGGCCAATTTGACCAGAAGATCGGGTTGACCGGCGTCATTTTGACCAAGGTAGAAGGTGATGCGCGCGGAGGGGCGGTCTTGTCCATTCGTGCCACGACCGGCAAGCCTATCAAGTTTCTGGGTGTCGGCGAGAAATTGGACGCCCTGGAGCCGTTTCATCCGGACCGAATGGCCTCCCGCATTCTCGGGATGGGCGATGTGCTGTCGCTCATTGAAAAAGCCCAAGAGAGCATCACGCGGGAGCAAGCCGAGGAAGCTCAGAAGCGGCTGACCAGCAATACGTTCACCCTTGAGGATTTTCGCACTCAGCTCGGACAGATGAATCGACTGGGCTCATTCGAGCAGATTCTGGGCATGCTCCCTGGCGGGCAAAAGTTAAAGCAGGTAATCGAAGGGGACAAGCCGGAGCGGGAAATCGGACGTGTGGTAGCCGTGATCGATTCGATGACCGCGCGGGAACGCCGCGATCATACGATTATCAATGGAAGCCGCAAGAAGCGAATCGCTCGCGGCAGTGGGACGACCGTGCAGGACGTGAATCGGCTCATCAAGCAATTCTTGTCCGCGAAGAAGTTGGCAAAGGCGATGACCGGTGCGGGGGGGCGACGACAGCTTGCCCAACTCATGCGCTCCCGGTAGGCGCTCTACACATAGCTCAAAACCGTGTAAAGGAGGATAGTTGTGGCTGTACATTTGAGATTAGCTCGAACTGGGCGTCATAAACGCCCGATGTATCGGTTGGTAGCGGCTGATTCGCGCAAGGCGCGCGACGGGCGTTTCCTCGAGATCCTGGGAATCTTCGATCCATTGAAAGATGCCGGTCTGCCGGAGCTGAAGCAGGAGCGTGTCCTCACCTGGCTTCGGCACGGCGCTCAACCCACGGTGACCGTGCGGACCTTGTTGCGCCGGGCTGGCGTGTGGAAACAGTTCGAGGCTGAAAAAGCCGCTCAGAAAAAGGCGCCTGCTTCATCCTGACGTCGTCAATGGTGAATGAACTGGAAACCGTGACGGTGGGACAGATCGAGCGGCCCTTCGGCGTCAAAGGGGAAGTGAAGGTTCGATCGCTCTCCGATGTGCCTGGCCGACTTGAAGGGTTGAGAAGAGTCAGCCTCGTGGCAAAGGACGGACAGATTCTTGAGACCAGCGTCACGCATGTGAGGCGGGCTGGGGCAGGATATATTCTCGGGTTGGCTGGTGTGACTACACCGGAGGGGGCGGGCCTTTGGCGCGGCGGATTCATTCGGACGACTCGCGGATCCGTGCCCGCGCTCCCGGATGGGCAATACTATGAGTGTGATCTGGTCGGTCTTGCTGTCCACACCGAAGAGGGGCGGCCGATCGGTGTACTGGAAGACATTCTAGAAGTGCCGGGAAATCCCGTATTCGTTGTTCGTCAAGGAGACAAAGAGATCTTGATCCCGGCGGCGAAAGAATTGGTCCTTGCCGTCGATCTTCCGGCTCGCAGGATGACGGTTCGTTTAGTCGACGGGTTGGGTGACTAGCATGTTGCGGTTTGAGATTCTGACATTGTTTCCGGGGATGTTCGCACCGGTCTTGGCGCACAGTATGCTCAAGCGGGGCCAAGATAAGGGCCTGCTCAATGTGAAGGTGCATAATTTGCGGGACTTCACGACGGATCGTCACAAGATAGTCGATGATATGCCGTATGGAGGTGGGGCCGGCATGGTCATGAAAGCCGAGCCGATTCTTCTGGCGGTTGAGGCGGTCCGGAGCGAAGCGCAGTCGAGCGGAGAGGACATTCGGGTGCTGTTTCCGACTCCGCACGGCCGCCCGCTTACACAGCACTATGTGCAGCAGTTAGCCGGGGAGTCTCGCCGAATTGTCATTCTGTGCGGGCACTATGAGGGAGTGGATGAGCGTGTACGCCTGGCGTTGGCTCCTGAGGAAGTTTCGCTCGGAGATTATGTGTTGACGGGAGGTGAATTGCCGGCCCTCGTGTTGATCGATGCGGCGGCACGGCTCGTTCCCGGTGTGTTAGGTGACCCCAGTTCTGTGCTGGAGGAATCGTTTTCTGATTCGTTGTTGGAGTATCCGCAATACACGAGACCGGCAGAGGTCGGTGGAGTCGGTGTGCCCGACGTGTTGCTGTCGGGCCATCATGAGGCCATTCGGGTGTGGCGCCGCAAAGAGGCGTTACGCAGCACGTATCTCCGCCGTCCCGATCTGCTAAAGGATCGGACGTTTACCAGTGAAGATCGACAGTTGTTGGATGAATTGATGAACGAAGGGCTATTGACGGCCCCGGTATCACGTCGGGAGGAGGGGTAAGGACATGAATCAGTTGGAGCGCATTCAGCGGTCGTTGACGAAGAAATCGGCGCCGAACTTTGAGATCGGGGATACCGTCAGGGTCCACGTCAAGGTTGTGGAAGGCGAAAAAGAGCGGATTCAGGTGTATGAAGGGACTGTGATTGCCCGCAAGGGGAGCCTGAATACGGAAACATTCACGGTCCGAAAGATTTCGTACGGGGTGGGGGTCGAGCGGATCTTCCCGGTGCACTCCCCGATCGTCTCCAAGGTAGATGTGGTTCGGCAGGGACGGGTTCGACGCGCGAAACTGTATTATTTGCGCGGCAAGAAGGGGCGGTTCGCGAAGGTCGAGGAGCGCGAGTTTGTCGGAGAGAGCAAACCGTCCGCGCAGCCGCCCGCGGCTGCTGAAGAAGAGACCGTCACGGCCTAGATCACTTCTTTGAACCTGTTCCATCACGGCTGGCCGATCGTGTGACTTGCCGGCGAGGGGACGTCTGATGGGACCCACTGAAGAATTCGAGCGGGTAGCCCGATTATGTGGGTATCGACGCGTAGCCGGCATTGATGAAGCAGGACGTGGCCCTCTTGCCGGTCCGGTCGTTGCGGCCGCTGTCATCTTACGGCCTCGGTGTCGACTCTCAGGGATTGACGATTCGAAGCAACTTTCCGAAGGGGAGCGAGAGCGGTTGTATGCCGTGATTCATGAGCAGGCCGTGGGGATGGGAATCGGTTCGGCGGATGTCGCTGAAATCGATCAGTTCAATATCCTCGGGGCCACTCGTTTGGCGATGCGTCGAGCCATTGATCAACTGGTCCCTTCCCCTGATTATTTGCTCATTGATGCCGTTGCCCTTCCTGAAATCAGAGTCCCCGCGCGGCCTATCATCAAGGGAGACTCCCTATCCGTATCGATTGCCGCTGCTTCCATCATCGCCAAAGTGACGCGGGATCGTCTCATGGCGAGGTACCATGACATGTTCCCCGAATATGGCTTTCTCTCGCACAAGGGGTATGGTACCCCGGAACATCTTGAACGACTCCTGCGCTATGGCCCCTGCTCCATTCATCGTCGAACATTCGCGCCGGTGCAAGAAGCGATGATCGCTGCGAAGATGGAGTATGCTCAACCGTCGAGCCTTCCATTGTTCGAATAGTACGCGCATGGCCACTCCGGACCCGCGGCATCAGTTCGGCCAAGCCAGCGAAACGCGGGCCGAACAGTTCTTGCTTGCCAAAGGCTATCGCATTCTCGATCGCAACGTGCGGACGCCGATCGGAGAATTGGATCTCGTGGCGGAAGACCATGGTGTCGTGGTATTCGTTGAAGTCAAGGCCAGGACTACCCTGGCCTTCGGCGGCGCACTGCTGGCAGTGGATCATCGTAAACGGGCGAAGCTGGCGAAACTGGCAGCACAGTATTTGGCGCAACGGCATTGGTCCGAGAGGGCCTGCCGATTTGATGTCGTGTTGGTCCAGGGTCAACCTTCGACCCATGGCCAAATCGAACATCTTCAGAACGCGTTTGACGTCGCCGAACACTGACGGTTCCAGCCCTGCTCAAAGGGGTCTTCGTGGACGCGATCATTCAGCTGATCCATGTGTCGAAATGGTATGACCGGAGAGCCGCGCTGTCCGATGTCACGCTCGAGGTCGAGAAAGGGGAGTTCGTTCTTCTTATGGGGCCGAGCGGAGCCGGTAAGTCCACCTTACTGCGGATGCTGATCGGCGAGGAACAGCCTGATGAGGGGCAGATTTTCGTTCAAGGCAGAAATGTCACCAAGCTCAAACAGTCGGAGATCCCGTATCTCCGGCGGAAGGTCGGATCAGTCTTCCAAGACTTCCGTCTGCTGCCCAAAAAATCCGTGTTCGACAATGTCGCGCTTCCGTTGGTCGTTCAAGGCGCGTCCGAGAAAGATATTCGTCGTAAAGTCACGGAGGCGTTGCGTGCCGTGGGTGTCGAGCACAAGAAAGATCAGCCGCCGAACAGTCTCTCGGCAGGAGAGCGACAGAGGGCATGTATCGCCAGAGCGATCGTCAATGGTCCGGTGGTGCTTCTCGCCGATGAACCGACAGGCAGCCTCGACCCGGAGCGCACGGGGGAAATCATAGAATTGTTCAAATTGATCAGTGCCCGCGGCACCACCGTAATCGTGGCCACCCACGACCCTCAGGTCATGCGCCAGATCAACGGCCGGGTGATCACCCTGGCGCAAGGAGCGGTGGTACCGGAACGCCGGGCGACAGTAGGGGTTGGAGTATGAGACGACTATTTTACCTCGTCCGCGAAGCGTGGGCCAACATGCGGACCAACCGCACCACCACGATCGTCGCCATCTTAACCACGGCCTTCACATTAGCCTGTGTCGGCATTTTTCTGTTGCTCTACGTGAATCTGAGGAGTGCAGCCGGATGGCTACAGGAAGATGTCAAGATCATGGTCTATGTGGAGGAACGGCTGTCCCGCGAGGGGATGCAGGAATTGGAGCGAACACTCAAATCCGATCGTATGGTGGCGGGGGTGCTCTTTGTATCGAAGGAACAGGCGCTGGGAGAATTTCGCGCACAATTCCCCGCGGATTCTCATTTACTCGAGGGGCTCGGCGAGAATCCTCTCCCGGCTTCGTTCGTGGTGACGCTGGCGCCGAATTTTCGCTCTCCCGATGCGATGAAAGGCTGGGTCGAACGAGTTCAAACGATGGAAGGGGTCGCCAAGGTCGACTATAATCAAGAATGGATCAATGTGTTGGCCGAACTCATCGGCTACATCGAACTGGTGGCGATCGGTGTGGGGGTCCTGCTCTCTGCAGCGGCCGTGACGATCATCGGGAACACCATCAGGCTTGCACTGTTTGCCAGACGAGAGGAGATTGAGATCCTCCGCTCCATCGGGGCGACACGCACATTCATCCGCATTCCGTATTTCCTCGAGGGCGCCGTGCTCGGCGCCTGCGGCAGCGCGCTCTCGCTCGGAATTCTCAAGCTTGGGTTCGAACTGTTTCTGCAGCAGATTCAATCGGCCGGCCGTTTCAGCGGGATGGAAAGTCTGGTCTCCTTCTTCCCGCTCTCCATCTGTATGGCGCTTGTTGTGGCCGGGATGGGGCTGGGCTTTGCGGGAAGCGTGGTGTCTCTCTTGCGCGTTGGGGAGGGGCGCGCATGAAAATTCTCCTCTCCGGTCTGGTGTGTTGCGTCGCGCTTGGCGGAGGGTGGGCAGCTGTTGTCGATGCGGCCGGTGATCCGATCGCCGAAAAAATCGAGCGAGAGCGAAAGACCCTTGAAGCGCTGAAGGACAAGATCGAAGAGAAACGGAAACGGGCCGAGGAGGTGGGGAAAAAACGGGAATCGGTCCTTCAAGGTATCCAATCCCTGGATGAACGCCTGGTCCATCATCGACAAGATCACCATGACATTAAAAAGAAACTTCGGCAGAAGGATCGGGAAATCGAGGAGATTACAGAGCAGCTGGCGGTGATGCGGACCGGCATCCAATCGCGGCGTGAAGCCATCCTCGCACGGCTCCGTGTGCAGTATATGGAAGGGCGGTTCGGCTATATCAAGGCGCTCCTGACGGCGGATACATACGGCGACCTTCAGCGCCGGGGGCAATATCTCTCCACCGTTTCACAAAAGGACTACGAATTACTCGAGACGTTCCGAACCGATATGGCGCGGATGGAGCAAGCCGAACATCAGCGTGCCGAGGCCAGAGCCGGAATGGTGGCCTTCAAACAAAACGTCGAAAAGAAGCTTGCCGATATTCGTGTCACTCAGAGAGAGAAAAAAGTGTATCTCGCGAAGATCACACACGAAAAGGATTCTTACGATCGTGCCGTCGAAGAACTGGAGCGGTCCGCCTCACGCGTCGACAGCCTGCTGCATGAATTGGAAGCGCGCCGACGTGCCCTGGCCATGCGCCCTCCGACGGCGTCACCACTGCCGCGTGGAACCAGAGGCGCGCTGCCTTGGCCGGCCGAGGGGAAAGTCGTGTCATACTTCGGACGCCAGAAGCACCCGACGTTCAACACGTATGTTCAGCGTAAAGGCATTGAAATTCGAACCACGGAGGGAAGTTCGATTCATGCCGTCATGCCCGGGAGCGTCGTCTATGCGGACTGGTTGAAAGGCTATGGACTCGTTATAATCTTGGATCATGCCAACGGATTTTTCTCCCTGTATGCGCATGCCTCCAAGATTCTGGCCAGAGTCGGCGAACAAGTTGCCGAAGGCCAGTCTATCGGAGAGACGGGAGATACGGGCATGATCGGAGAAAATACATTATACTTTGAGTTGCGTGAAGGGGCTGAACCGGTCGACCCGCTCCACTGGTTGGTGAAGCGATAAGGCAGGTCTCGACAGCGTCTTCGAATTGGTGATCTGACAACGCAGGAAAGAAGGGATGTGAAGATGATGGAACAGCAGCCACGGCGGAAGTCTTGGGTGGTCGGACCGATGATTGCACTGGCTCTGCTCTGTGGAGTCGTCATCGGGAAAGGATGGGAGCGGACCGGCCACGCCAGCGAAACGTATGAAGAGCTCAAGACGTTCTCCGAGGTTTTGAACCAAGTTCAGAAACATTATGTCGATGAGACGAAGCCGAAAGATCTCATTCAAGGGGCTATCCGCGGCATGCTGTCGACGCTCGATCCGCACTCAGCCTACATGACTCCGGAGATGTACAAGGAAATGCAGGTAGAAACCAGGGGGGAATTCGGGGGAGTCGGCATTCAGATCGGCGTGAAGGATAACCGTCTGGCCGTGATTGCGCCGATAGAAGGCACGCCCGCTCATCGCGCGGGTATTAAGGCCGGCGATTTCATCATCAAGGTCAATGATGACCCGACGAAAGATCTGACCCTAATGGATGCGGTCCAGAAGATGCGGGGGCCGAAAGGCAGCAAGGTCAACTTAACCATACAACGGGACGGTACGCCTGATCCAATGGTGTTCACCCTCGTCCGGGACACGATAAAAATTGAAAGCGTGAAGTCGAAGGTGATCGACAATCTTGGATATGTCCGGCTCACTCAATTTCAAGAAGCGACCGGAAGGGATCTCTCCAAAGCGATCAAACAGTTCCGAGAGCAGAAAGTGCAGGGGACCATTCTCGACCTACGAAACAACCCGGGTGGATTGCTGACTGCCGCGGTCGATGTGTCCGAGCAGTTTCTTCCCAGCGGAAAGCTGGTTGTGTATACCAAGAGTCGCGAGGGGAAAAAGGATGAGTGGTTCGCAAAGGCCAAAGATCAGATGGAAGACCTTCCCGTGATTGTCCTCGTCAACGAAGGATCGGCGAGCGCGTCGGAAATTGTCGCCGGAGCACTGCAAGATTGGGGACGAGCCGTCGTGGTCGGGACCACATCATTTGGAAAGGGATCAGTGCAGACGATTCTGGCCCTAGGGGATGGTTCCGGACTTCGCCTCACAACTGCCAAGTACTATACGCCGAAGGGTCGGTCGATCCAGTCGACCGGTATCACTCCCGATATTGTGGTGAAGCTGCAGGCTCCATCGGTCGCCAAAGCGCCTGACGGGAAGTCTGCCGACAAAGAGTCTGAGGTGAAGGCGGTTAAGCCTCCTGCTGGCAAGGATGCTGTGCCACCGAATGGAAAGTCCCCGGATGAGGCCGGTTCCAAGAATGGGACCGTTCCGCAGCCGTCCCCGGCTGAGGCGGGAGGAGAACTTTCGCTTGAACAGGATGCTCAGCTCCAGAAAGCTGTGGAACTGCTCAAGAGCTGGAAGATCTTCAAGGAACTCAAGACATCCTGAAGTTATCCCGGCGGGAGCCTGCTAAGCTCGTGATCTTGGACGCGTTGTCGGACGGCCTGCAGCAATTGCTCCTCCGATCCTGAAAAGCTCGGCAGAGTTCGAAGCAGGTGGGATCGGATGAGCTGGTCGAGATCCGGGAGCGTCCGTATACCGAGGCGGAAGTACAAATAGGCGACGAGTGGTTCAGAGAGCCCCGGAAGGGTCGCCCAGCTCTTGACCTCTATTGGAAGAGGTGTCTTAAGCTCTTCATACGCCCGGATGGTCCCCGTCTCAAGAAACTCGTCGATTTTTTTAGCCAGATCCGTTCCGATTCCGTCAATCTCCTCAAGCCCCTGGCGGGCAGCCACAGTTGCCACATCTTCCTCTATGGCAAGTAGCGCATCCGCCGCGCGTCGATAGGCCCGCACGCGAAACGGATTGGCCCGTTGAGAGGAAAGCAGGTCGGCCATTGACCGGAAGAGGGAGGCCAGTTGCTGATTCTTCTCCTTCATGGGTAGAACCTTGGTCGTCTATTGTGCGGGTTGCTTGCCCTTTCAGGCAAGAGCACTTTGTTGACAAGGCGAATTCCGGTCCCATAGGATGACTGCCGTGCAGGATACGATCCAAATCCATGTGAACGGCGAAGCAAGGACCTGGCGGAGCGGCGCATCGGTCGCTGATCTGTTGCAAGATCTCGAGATCAGGACGGAACGGGTGGCAGTCGAACTGAATCTCGAAATTCTTGATCGAACGGCATTTGGCCAGCGCCTGCTCAAAGAGGGGGATCGGGTCGAAATTCTCAGTTTTATCGGCGGTGGGACCGTTGGAAGCGATGGTGAGATAGTTCATGTGTCTATGCGAGAGAGGGTAAGATGACGAATGATCGACTGATCATTGCAGGGCGTGAGTTCAAGTCCCGGTTATGGGTCGGAACGGGAAAATACAAAGACTTTCTCGAAACGCAAAAGGCCATCGAAGTGTCCGGCGCTGATGTTGTGACAGTCGCGGTTCGTCGGGTGAACATCACCGATCGATCGAAAGAGAATCTCCTCGATTACATCGATCCAAAGAAGTATACAATTCTGCCCAATACAGCCGGATGCTACACCGTGGAGGATGCCGTTCGATATTCTCGATTGGCTCGTGCGGCCGGCGTCTCCGATTTGGTGAAGCTGGAGGTGCTCGGCGACGAAAGGACCTTGTTCCCCGACACGGCAGGGTTGATCGAGGCGGCCAAGATCCTTATCAAAGAAGGATTCATTGTCCTACCGTACACGAACGATGATCCGATTGTTGCAAAGAAACTCGTGGATATCGGATGCCCCGCGGTCATGCCCTTGGCTGCGCCCATTGGATCAGGGCTCGGCATCCGGAACCCATACAACCTGAAAATCATCATGGAAACCGTCAAGGTGCCGATCATCGTCGATGCCGGGGTTGGAACCGCATCGGACGCAGCTTTGGCGATGGAGTATGGCGCCGATGCGGTGCTGATGAACACAGCGATCGCCGGCGCCAAGGATCCCATCGCCATGGCGGAAGCGATGAAGTATGCCGTGCATGCCGGTCGTCTGGCCTACAAGGCCGGCCGCATTCCCAGGAAACTCTATGCCACGGCTAGTAGCCCGATCGAAGGGATGCTCTAACAGGATGCTGAAAAAGTCTGCCAGCAGCGTTCTCGCATCGCTCAGAGGCTCAACGTACCATCGGGTTAGAGCTGCTAAGTGCAGCTTGGGGCGGGTGGGTGAAAAAAGAATACGCCTCGCCTCTTCGCTCGCTGCGGCCTTGCCGACAGCCTTTTTGAGCATCCTGAAGGCATTCTGGCGTTGGCAGTGAGTGTTCAAATTCGACATCGATCGGAACGTGCCTCCTTGGGACATGCCGTCCGTTAATTTCCGCCTCCTGCTTGTGACCGACAGGACTCAAGCAGGCGGTCGATCCCTTCCCTCTCTTATCCGACAGGCTATCAGTGCCGGGTTGCCCGCTATTCAGCTACGGGAGCGCGATCTCTCGACGAATGAGCTGCTGGTATTGGCGCAAGATATTCAGGCGGTGACGAAGCCGGGCTCGGTGTCCTTGATCATTAACGATCGGGTTGATCTCCTGATGGCGTTGAATTGGGACGGCGTTCATCTTCGCGCCGACAGTTTGCCGTCAGTAGCCGTGCGTCGGGTGATCGGCCCTCGTCGATTGATCGGGGTCTCTACCCACTCCGCCGAAGAAGTTCGATCTGCGAATCATGACGGTGCCGACTACGTGGTGTTTGGTCCGATTTTCGATACTCCATCGAAGCGTTCATTCGGGCCTCCGCTTGGACTGGATCGTCTGTCCGATGTCTGCCGCCAATCGAGAATTCCCGTCTTCGCCATCGGAGGGATGACGAGTGAACGGGTGCGCGACGTTCGTCGAGCCGGTGCGCACGGAGTCGCCGTGATCGGAGCGCTGCTGACCCGTGATGATGTCGGCGCGGCTGTGCGGGAGTTCAGAGAGGCTCTCGAGACGTGAGCCGTTGTCACGTAAGGTGGATGTCCATTGTGTGGGATCACCCGTTGGAGTTGACCACCCCTAGGTCGGGTGTTAGAATCCGGGCACAGGCTTAAGTTTACGCGCTTATCCATCGTTACGAGCTATTCGTGTCGTCTCGATATGGCGGAAAACAAGGGTCAGCCAAATCGACTCCGGTCCCTCCGAGATTCTGTCAAGAAGATTACGAAGCGACTGTCCGAAGGTGATGGAGACATGACTCACAAGAACGACGAACACGTTCGTGAACTCGACAAGCTTCGCGTTCAGATTCAGTCGATGGAAGAGGAGATCCGTCGGCTCTATCAGTCACGCTATCAGCTCGAGCAGGCCAATAAACAGAACGAAAAGCTCGTCACGACGCTGCAGGAAGCGAAGGCTCAGATCGAAGCGTTGCGGACTGAAGTGGAGAAATTGACGGCACCGCCGTCGGCTTATGCGATTTTTTCCAGCATGAACACGGATGGGACAGGCAATGTGTATGTGTCGGGGCGAAAAATGAAGGTGAGCCTCCATCCTTCGATCAAGCCTACTGAATTGCGGAAGGGACGAGAAGTCGTCCTCAACGAGGCGCTCAACGTGATCGAGGTCAAGGGGTTCGACAGTCAGGGAGAAGTCGTTCGGCTGAAAGATGTGCTGGAAGGGGGACGGGCCTTGGTCACGCTCCATTTCGACGAGGAGAAAGTGGCCGAGCTCGGCGACCCGCTACTTGCCGAGCGACTGAGTGTGGGTGACCATCTCTTATATGATCCCCGTTCCGGATACGTCATCGAGAAATTGCCGAAGTCTGAGGCGGAAGAGCTTGTGTTGGAAGAAGTCCCCGATGTCGACTATGAGCACATCGGCGGCCTCCAGAAAGAGCTGGAACAGGTGCGTGATGCCGTTGAACTGCCCTTCCTGCATCCGCAGATCTTCTCGGAATACAAACTCAGTGCGCCCAAAGGCGTCCTGCTCTATGGCCCGCCCGGTTGCGGAAAGACGCTGATCGCCAAAGCGGTGGCTAACTCGATCGCCAAGAAGTTGGGCCATCGGGCCGGTAAAGAGATTCGGAGTTACTTTCTTCACGTGAAAGGCCCTGAACTGCTCAATAAGTATGTAGGGGAGTCTGAGCGTCAGGTGCGCGAAGTGTTCAAGAAAGCGAAAGAGCGGGCCGAGGACGGCCATCCGGTAATCGTCTTTTTTGATGAGATGGATGCGCTTTTCAGGACCCGCGGTACGGGAGTGTCGTCCGACATCGAGTCGACGATCGTCCCCCAGTTTCTCTCTGAGATCGACGGAGTGGAGCGATTGCGCAACGTTATCGTCATCGGGGCGAGCAACCGGCAGGATTTGATCGATCCCGCCGTGCTTCGTGCCGGCCGGTTGGACGTCAAAGTCAAGGTGGGACGGCCTGATGCCACGGCGGCCCGGGACATTTTCTCGAAGTACATCTCTACGGATCTTCCCTTCGCCGCGGAAGATCTGGAGCGTCATGGAGGAGATCGACAGGCGCTGGTGGAGCGATTGACGTCGCTGACGGTCGAGACCATGTACGCCGCCAGCGAAGAAAACAAGTTCATCGAAGTGACCTACGCGAACGGCGAAAAGGAAGTGCTGTACTTCCGGGACTTCGCCAGCGGAGCGCTGATCGAAGGGATTGTCTCGCGCGCGAAAAAGTTTGCCGTGAAGCGCGTGATCGCGCAAGAGGGCGCCGGGCTGCGCTCGGAGGACTTGGTCCGCGCCATCCGTGAAGAGTTCAAGGAGCACGAGGATCTTCCCAATACGACCAATCCGGATGATTGGGCGAAAGTCGCCGGTAAGAAGGGCGAAAAAATCATTCATATTCGGACCATCAGCGGTGGCCCGGCGGAACATCGGCAGATCGAAACCATCAGTACCGGCCACTATCTCTAACTAGCCTATGCAAGAACACATTCCGACGAATCGCGCGCGAGTGCTCGGCACGGAAACTGAGTTCGGCATCGCGGCGAAAGATCCGTCCGCGATGGATCCGGTCTCCGGTTCATTTGCCGTGATCGGCCACTATCCGGGACTGCCGGCTCCCGGGGCAATTTGGGATTACGAAAATGAGAATCCCCTCTTGGACGCCAGGGGTTTCGAGGTCGATGGCGAACGAGAGCGGCCCAACCCTGACTACAATCGGCAGTTGAATAAAGTGCTGGCGAACGGCGGACGCTTGTACGTTGATGGAGCGCATCCCGAGTACTCCACTCCGGAGTGTTCAAACGCCCGGGAGGTGGTGGCCTTTGAACGAGTCGGAGAGCGGATCCTCGCCAAGTGTCTTCTGGAGATGGCGCGGGTGAGGGGAGCCGAACAGTATGTGCTGTACAAGAATAATTCCGACGGCAAAGGCAACAGCTACGGGTACCATGAAAACTATTTAGTATCGAGAGCCGTGTCGTTCGACAAGATCGCCAGGGTGTTGACGCCGTTCCTCGTGACGAGGCCGATTTTTGCCGGGGCCGGAAAAGTCGGAGCCGAAAACCAGACCAGTCCGGCGGAGTATCAGATTTCGCAGCGCGCCGACTTTTTTGAGTGTCTCATGGACCTCAATACGATGGTCAAACGCCCGATCATCAATACGCGCGACGAGCCGCATGCCGATGCCGCAAGGTTTCGGAGACTGCATGTCATTACGGGCGACGCCAATATGGCCGAGGTGTCCACGTATCTCAAGGTCGGAACCTTGGACATCGTCCTGCATCTCCTCGAAGCGGGAACTGACTTGCCTCAGCTGGAACTCGATGAACCGGTTCGGGTGTTCAAGCAAGTCTCGCGCGACTTGGACGTGAAGGAGACGATTAAACTGGCCGGTGGGAGGCCTACAACGGCGCTCGCTGTTCAACGGGCCTATCTGCAAGCGGCCAAGAGCTTTTACTCCTCGCAGGCTCCCAATCCATCCGCTCAGGATGTGTTGCTCCGCTGGGAGGATGTCTTGAACAAGCTCGATCGCGATCCACGATTGCTGGTTCGCGAGTTAGATTGGGTGGCCAAGCGTCATATGATCGAATCCTATATGGAGCGTAAAGGGTGTGGATGGGATGACCCGCGAATGAAGCTGATGGATCTCCAATACCATGACGTTCGTCCCGAGAAAGGGTTATTTTACACGTTGGAACGCAGCAATCTCATCGAACGGATGGTTGAAGACGAAGATATTCAGCGCGCCGAGTTGAATCCGCCGACTGGAACCAGAGCCTATTTTCGTGGGCGCTGTGTCAGCAAGTTCGCGAAGTCGCTTTACGGCGCGAGTTGGACGTCCGTTCTGTTCGACGCGGGCGATACGACGATCAAGAAAGTCCCTCTCATGGACCCGCATCGTGGCACTCAGACGTTGACGCGGGAACTGCTCGATACGACCGATTCGGTAGCAGCGCTGCTTGCAAAGCTCCAGGTTTGACGGATGACGGTTCGAAGCCCACAATGAAGCTGCCATATCTCCCCGATCACGACGACTCCAGCTTTTTCGACTTGATCTCCAAACATTATCCGGGGTTGACGCTGGGAAGCCAACACATCGCACCGGTGCCCGAGCACATGCGAGTCCCAGGGTCAATGTCCGTGCCGCATGCGACGACCGTCTTGGCGCTCAAGTCTCAACAGGGAGTCGTGATTGCCGGTGATCGGCGAGCCACGGAAGGATTTCAGATCGCGGATCGCCGTATCCAAAAGGTGTTCAAGATCGACGAATGGTCGGCCATGGCCATCGCCGGCGCAGCCGGCCCGTGCATCGAGATGGCCAAATTGTTTCAGACCGAGCTGGAACATTACGAAAAGCTGGAAGGGATGCCGCTTTCGTGTGAAGGAAAGGCGAACAAGCTCGGCCAAATGGTCAAGGCCAACCTGCCGATGGTGTTCCAGGGGCTCGTCGTGATGCCGTTGTACGTCGGCTACGACGAGAAGCGGCGCGAAGGGCGTATCTTCAAGTACGACATCACCGGTGGGAGGTATGAAGAGTCCGACTACCATGCCATCGGGTCCGGAGGTAAAGACGCGCGCAACACCATGCGTGAGCATTTTCGGAAGAATCTTTCCGAGCAAGAGGCGCTTAAGCTGGCGTTGCTGGCGCTCTACAATGCGGCCGATGATGATGTCGGGACGGGTGGACCGGACCTGATCCGAGGGATCTATCCGACGGCCAAGTTTGTGACCGCTCAAGGCATCACCGATGTTCCGGATGACCAACTCAAAGCCGTCTACGACGAGATGATCGTCGTCCGGCGTGCAAGGGAGACGTAATCATGCCGATGCCCTATTACGTATCCCCTGAACAGATGATGCAGGACAAGGCCGAGTATGCCAGGAAGGGGATTGCCAAGGGCCGTTCGATCATTGCGATGGAATATGTCGACGGCATCCTGTTGACCGCGGATAATCCGAGCTCGTCGTTGCACAAAGTTTCTGAAATTTACGACAACATTGCGTTTGCTGGAGCGGGCAAATACAGCGAGTTTGAGAACCTTCGAAAGGCGGGAATTCGTCACGCCGACCTCAAAGGGTTTATGTACAGCCGCGAAGACGTCACCGGCCGCTCGCTGGCGAACGGGTACTCGCAAAGCCTCGGGACCGTCTTCAGTCAGGAAATGAAGCCGCTTGAGGTGGAGATTCTTGTCGTCCAGGCCGGCACCAACAGCCACCCGAACGAAATCTACCGTATTTCGTTCGACGGCAGCATCATCGATGAGAAGAACTTTGCGGTGATCGGCGGAAGGGCAGAAGCGGTGCAGACTGTCCTGAAGGAAAAGAGCCCGAGCCAGGCTCCGTCCCTGGACGCGGCGCTCACGCTGTGTGTCACGGCGCTCGAACAGACGGCGAATCAAAAGCTGCCTCCTGAAGGTTTGGAAGTCGCGGTCCTGGATCGAACCCGCATCGGGCGAAAGTTCCGCCGGCTGGCGATCAATGACATTCGCCGCATCCTCTCTCCCTAACCGCCGCCTTTCATGGGAGGCTCCCTTTGTTGCAGATCCGCGGACGGGCGTGTAATCTGTTTCTAAGCCTTCCATGACGTCGCCGGGTCCCATGAAACAAAGAATCTTCGGCCTCGAAAATGAGTACGGCCTCATTTTTTCTCCCAACGGTCGTATCTATCTTCCGATGGAGAAAGTCCTCGGCTACATCTTCGAGGGACTGATTCCAAACAGCTGGCCGTCCAACGCGTTTTTGGTCAACGGGGCGCGGTTCTATCAAGACACCGGCTGTCATCCCGAGTACTCCACTCCCGAATGTGACAATATCCTCGACCTCGTGGTTCATGACAAGGCAGGAGAACGGCTTTTGGAAGCCTGTTTGCCCGCGGCTGAGGAGCGGCTTCGGGAGGAAGGGCTGTCCGGAGAAATCTATATTTTCAAGAACAACACGGATTCTCTTGGCAACACGTATGGGTGCCACGAGAACTTTCTCATGCGGCGCGACGTGGACTTTTGGAAAGTCACGGAACAGCTCATCCCGTTCTTCGTGACCCGGCAGGTATTCAGCGGGGCGGGAAAAGTATTAAAAGTATCCGGGAAGCCACAGTATTTCATCTCGCAACGGGCCCAGCATATTCATGAGAAGACGTCGTCATCGACCACGTCCTCCAGGAGCATCATCAACACCCGCGATGAGCCCCATTCCGATGCGGAGCGCTATCGGAGGCTGCATATCATCGTCGGGGATTCAAACATGTCCGAATACGCGACCTACCTCAAGGTGGGGACGGCGGCGCTCGTCTTGTCGATGATCGAAGAAGGGTACACGGTACACGGGATGGAGCTTGAGGACTCCGTCAAGGCCATCCGCGAGGTTTCCCGCGATCCAACCCTGAAAAAGAAAGTCAAGCTCGATGACGGCCGGCAACTGACCGCGATCGAAATTCAACGGGTTTACCTGAAGAGAGCCAGAGAATATCTGACCCAGCAGGCTCACGAACCTATTCTCGAAGATGTGTGCGACAAGTGGGAGACCGTGCTCGATCAGTTGGAGGAAGATCCCATGCAGCTCACGCATCAGATCGATTGGGTCACGAAAAAACATTTGATCCAATCCTACGTGGACAAGAAAAATTGCGGCTGGGACGACCCCAGGGTGTTCCTCTTGGATTTGCAATACCATGATGTGAAGCGGACGCGGGGACTGTATTACTTGATGGAGTCTCGTGGGTTGATCGAACGAGTCGTCGAGGAAGAGGCTGTCCAACGGGCGATGTCCACCCCGCCGCAAACCACGAGGGCCAAGGTGCGCGGGGACTTCATCCGATTCGCGCGCGCCAAGAATCGATCCTATACCGTGGATTGGACGTACCTGAAACTCAACGGGTATTGGGAGGAGACGATCCTCTGTATGGACCCCTTCAGCGCAGTCAATCGGCGCGTCGAAGAGTTGATTTCCCAAGTATCTGGAGGGCGGTTCTATCGATGAGGCCGACGCGCGCGCTGAATACTCATTGCCGTGCCCTGCTGAGCCGTGTTGCGCTCGGCGCCGCCGTTCTGCTCGCTGGCAATCTTCCAGCCGACCTTTTTTCAGGCTCCTTACCGGTTCCTTCAGGGTTCGATGGTCAATATCGTGGAAAGCAGGGACAAATCCTCGTCATCAAGGTTTCTGCCGATGATACGGTCACCCAGGTACAGGGACAGTTCCTGGGCCGCTCCCTCAGCTTTTTCCCGGATACTCGACCTGAAGAAGCGAAAGGATTCGTCGGATTGCTCGGGATCGATCTGCAGGACGAGCCGGGACATCATGAACTGGCCGTCGAGGTAAAGACCGGGGAGCAGAGTCGCACCTTGCGGTACCAGGTCGTGGTCCTGAAAGAAAAGTTTCATGTCGAGCACCTCACGCTGCCTAAAGACAAAGTGGACTTGGACGACAAGAGTTTGGCTCGCTGGAAAGCAGAGCAGGAGCAGGTGAAGGAGGCGTTGGCGACGGATTCCCAGAGCAAACTATGGCAGCCTGGTTTTGTGGAGCCGGTGAGCGGGAAACGAACCGGGATTTTTGGAAGTGTCAGAATCATGAACGGTCAGGCGCGCAATCCGCACAATGGTGAGGACATCGGCGCTCCGCTGGGCACCGTCGTTGCGGCGACGAATGATGGTGTCGTGCGGCTCACCGTCGAGCATATCTTTTCCGGAAAAGGCGTCTATGTTGACCATGGGCTCGGGTTTTATTCGATGTATTTCCATCTTTCCGAAGTCCTCGTGAAGTCTGGTGATGTCGTGAAGGCCGGCCAGATCGTCGGAAAAGTGGGGGCGACCGGACGGGCCACGGGTCCCCATCTGCATTGGGGGGTCAAGCTCAACGGTGCGCGCGTGAATCCCTATGCCTTGTTGGATCTGCCGTTCAAGAGTGTGACCCAACCGGCGGTTCCAATGCCCGTCGCGGATGCTCCTCCCAGTGTGAGTACATCAACCCCGTAGTTGCGACCGGTTTCATTTCTGTTTTTCCACACGATTTCCGGTTGACCTCGTCCCACCGTGGGCATACCCTTTTGGGTGTGGGGCATGAGACATGAGAATTTTCTTGTTTGTCCTCTCGGTGCTCTCCCTCCTGCTGGCCGCGCAGCGATTCTCGGTCGCTGAGCATACCGGGCAACATAAGGGAGGACTCTTCTTTCTCCTCATCGGCATTCAGCTCCTGATCGCCGCAGCACTTATAGGTGGCCATCGAGAAGAACAGGCATCTAAGTCGCCGACGTCGAAGGATGAAGGAGACAACAACGAAACCAGGCCGAGTACCGGGAAGGCTTTGGGAAAACAAGAGAAGAAGTCTTGAGGGAAATGATCTCGCCGAGTGGAGCTTCTAGATCCCCGTCAGGCCTGACATCCTTCTGACAGTCCTCGCCACAAGCGAGACATTTCACAAATGAAGATTGACCAGGCAACGAAAGACTACGAAAAATGGCTGGGAAGACAGATCCCCCTTATACCCGCAAACCTCCGTTTGAAGCACTCCTTCATGAGACGAAACAGCTTTGCCTTCCTCCGGGCAACATTTTACCGATGGATGCAGGTGTGGGTTGAAGTCTGTGCGGATTTGGCCACAGCGCCGGTCCTGCGGGCAATTGGGGACCTGCATGTGGAGAACTTCGGCACGTGGCGCGACAGCGAAGGCCGCCTCATTTGGGGAATCAACGATTTTGATGAGGCATACCCACTCCCTTACACAAACGATCTCGTACGATTGGCAGCAAGTGCGAAGCTAGCGGTCACCGCCGAGCATCTCCTCACCAAGCCAAGGAATGCCTATGATGCCATCCTGACAGGCTACACGGAGGGGTTGAAGTCAGGTGGCCGACCGTTTGTGTTGTCCGAGCAGCATCCATGGCTGCGTGATATTGCAACCAACTCCCTCCGCGACCCGGTGAGGTTCTGGCGCAAAATGCAGACCCTTCCGGTTGTACAAGGATCGGTTCCTCAAGCAGCCATGGCGGGACTCGATTTCATGATGCCGGAAGCGGGTCTGTCGTATAGTCTTCGGCGTCGGGTTTCGGGCTTGGGAAGTTTAGGACACCCCCGATTTGTGGCACTGACGAACTGGCGTGGAGGTATGATTGCCAGGGAAGCCAAGGCACTCGTCCGCTCCGCCTGTTCGTGGGCCGGGAGTGGACAGGGAAGCAATGAGATTTTGTATTCTACGATGTTAGAGCACGCCGTCCGCTGTCGAGATCCCTTTGTGCGGATGGAGGGAATCTGGCTCCTTCGCCGGCTTTCCCCTTATTGCTCCCGGATTGAACTCACGGCACTGCCGCGTAAACGAGACGAAGACAAGCTTTTGTATGCCATGGGCTGGGAAACTGCGAATGTGCATCTTGGAGATCCCAAGGCGATTAAAGACATACAGCGTGACCTCGCAAAGCGAAAGGGCAAGTGGTTGATGAAGGCTGCGAAAGCGATGACGCGGGCCACCATCACGGATTGGCAGGATTGGACGAAGAGATAGTGCTGCTATTGGGGAAATCCAAGTAGAGTGCTCTCGCCTCAAAAACTCTGTACATTTCAGAAAAGTGGTGGCCGATTTCTCAGGTTGGAGCGAAGTCCCCTACCCTCGTGCAGTCACACCTCTACCTCATTGATGGGTCACGGTTCAATTCCCTGACCGCTGGATCAGCACTCGGCGTCGTCGGAACCCCTCCATAAATGGTTTCACTGTAGGGCGAAGTCGGGGATCCAGACGATTCTTTATGATAGGAGGGGTCAGAGGATTTTCCGCCGTATCGAGGGTCATTACTGGGTGAACCATAGGTAGATTCACCTGGCTGGCGGGATTGAGCACCTGGCATGGCCCCCTGCTGGGAGCTTGCAGCGTCGGGCCTCAAGATGCCTCCAGACATCCCGGAATACGCATCGGCCACCTTATGGATCAACGTCTCTCTTTGCCAACCTTCGGCAAGGCTATCGGAAAGGTTGACTGCTCCGGTTACTGCGAAGATCGCCAAGGCTGTCAAGACGTGCTTCTGCCCCATCGCATCCTCCTTATCCACGTATCGTTAAACTGCTGTTTCTCTCATAACATCGTAGCGCACGATATTGCACGACTACAAGAGCATTGGCAACCTGCCGTTCGGGATTCCCTTTAAACCGGCTGTCGCATGAGCCGAACCGTAGTGGTCCCAAGCACTTCAGAAACTGACCTCGGTTTCCGGCACACAGCTCTTATCCAACAGGAAATACACCGGACAGAACTCCGTGAACGCACCTAGATCAGACTGAAGCCGATCACGCCAAGTACAAGTAACTAGGAAAGGATGGCAGGCCAATTCGCCAGTCCTGTCCGCATCCGTCATGTTGTAGAGTGAATCAGGCCAACTTACCAACTCATTTCCACCGACACCAAAACCGGTTGTTTTTGATTCGGTCTGCTCTCGCCTCAAAACCCCTGAAAATTCGAAAAGAGCGGGGAGTCGATTTCTCAACGGGTTTAGATTACTTGGAGGTGTTTGCCCCCTCGGCAATTTCAACTTCGTCTGCTTTCTTACCCTTCCCTAGTAGAATTTCTGCTACCGCTGCTGCGAATCCTTCCTCGACCTCTTCAATCTTGGTACCCATCCCGTAAAGGCCTCCCCATGCGAAGGTCTTGTTCACCTCATATTTTCCTACCACCTCAGATTTATCGCGGTCCTGCAGCGTTAGGGTTCCGTCAATGTGCATTTGCCCCAACCCGGCCAGGAGGAACCGCAAAAACGCATTGCCCTTATCATAATTTGTAACTTCGACCATGGCATTGAGCGTGTTAGGACCGGGATTAGCGACGTTCAACTCTTTAAAGCGATTAGTCACCTGCAGTTGTCGAACGATGTTGTTAACGAGCCGTTCTCGATCGGTCTGTATCATGGGGACTTCGTTCCTGTTAGTGGCTTCAATATGGAGATTGGTGTATCGCTCAATCGTTGTTCCTGCCTTTAGTGGAATGACTGGTTCATAAGATCCCGGGGAATGTGCGCAAGCGGAAGCTGAGAGTCCGACAACGACAAAGAACCAAACGTTCACTCGCCGCATGTAGACACTGCTTATCATGACTTCCCTCCCAAGAGTGGATTGATAGGCTGCCGACAATGCTGATCGTAGAACGGTCATAGGTAGGTTTAGAATACCGGCACTAGCAACCGTCGTATCGATCACGCACCGCCTAGTTTTCATCGTTAAAGCATGTGCTCCGACCCTGTGCACGTGAAGAGCGGAATCGCGATTTAGGATGAATCGTATATTGCAAATGTATGAATACCCAGAAGTTTTGAGAAATGGTCCGCTCAGAGTTAGAGTCGGCGTCGGTCGGCATCGAATGAGGTGGGCGATTTGACTCCACTTTCGCGGAGAAATGTGACCTGGTTACGTTAAGATCACAGGGATGGAAACTTCCCGTCGTGTGGGGATGTGAGATTCGGCTAGGGAATAGCTAAAAAGAAGGCAACCATTGTCTCGGAATGGGTCCTTCATTCGAACATGTTGGATGTGCTCATCTGCTGTTCAAGCCCACCTCACTCCACCCCACTCGGGCCTATTCCAGCTAACATCGAGTTCAAGTCTTACTATTGGATATGCTTGGCCTGAATGAGTCTGAGTAGGCTGGAAGAGGGTAGACTAAAAGCTTTCCACGACCGCGGGTCGTCTTACGCGCAATGACCCTCCGATCGTTGCCCAGCTCCCGCGGGTGAGAAGTCAATTTGATCGTATCTCCAATACACTATACAAACATCTTCCCACAGATGACGCAAATTGAGTGCATGGCGACAGGTCTGTGCGGGTCAGTGGCATTCTGAGTCGCTATAGTGCGTGATCCGCGATATCGACCTCGCCTCCCCCCGAGGAAAATGCGTGACCACCAACGCCAAGTGCCAATCGGCGTACATGCATGCACACCGATGCATTCAGCGGATTGGGTGGATATCGACAACAATGTTGTCTTCATTCAACTCTACTTGCACGAGTTGGCCTTCCTTGAGAACAGCCAGCCTGCTGCCGGCAGATTCATCCACAGCAAAAGTTTGCTTCCGTCCCGCAGTGTTGATCTCGATGACTTCCCAGAGCCGGTCCGCATAGGACAACTTGCCAGCGATGCTGTGATGCCCTGCAGCTGGAATATCTTTCCTGTGCAGATCGATCAACAGGTTGTTATCATCGATGACCAAGATAACCTCATCTCCCACCTTGGCTTGGGATAGCCCCATGCGCTCCGCCTTGTGGATGCTCACTTCACGATGCCCCAGACGCTCCGTTGATTTGAAATACATGAGCCCTGATTGGATCTTTTCGATCGTGGTCGTGAGCTGTTGGTGCGCGGGCGGCTCGGTTTGGCCGGCCACACTCCCACCCCACGCGAGACCGATCGCCACAATAATGATGACAAGAATGGGGCGCATAATTCCCCTCCTTTCATCTCCTCCCCAGTAGAGGGAAGAGACCATCGGGTGTACTGTCCAGAGAACAGGCCGAGTCTTCGTTCTCCCAGTCGGTTCCTGTTGAGGGTCATACTATTTCTTCAGCCTTCTCTGGCGAGCCTATCTCGACGAACTGATTGCCGAATGGCTGACCGCTGGTCTTGATCCTGATCACACATGCCGACGTGACCGTGCGCTGTGGCGCGCGGAGTAGGCGAGACCACGTGTCGGTCACGGGATTTTTCAAGCGCTCCACATAAATCCTTGGACTCATGTGTGCCTCATGAAGAGAGGTGCAGGCTAATTCTGGCGTTAGAGCGGCGGAGACTGAAGGAGGGTTGCCCAGGCAAGCTCCAGGACACGCAAGGGCAAGACCAGTCAGCGCGGCTGGAACGTCTTAGTTAAATGCTAGGCGCATAGAGGCGGCTTCGTCAAGCAGTATCTCCAGGGTACTCATTTTATTCTCACGCCCACCTCATTCATGGAGCCGAGTCGAGTACCGGGAAGGCCTTGGAAGAACAAGAGAAGAAGTCTTGAGAGAAGTGGTCTCGCCGGATCGGAGCTGCTAGTGCGCCATCAGGTCCAACGTATCTTTCTAGCCGTGCTCGCAGAAGACATTTATGGCATCCGTGTCCAAAACCCTTGTAAATTCAAAAGTAGAGATAGTCGATTTCTCGAGGGGTTTGAATTATCCTAAAGCCCGTTCAAAAACTAATAACTTGGGAACGGGAGAGATGAAGCATCGCGCAGCCCTCAAAATGAGACTATCTATATGAGTGGTCGAAGCCCCATGCCCGGACTCATTCGACTGTAAGAATTGCAGCCTTTGGACGACTAACCGATAGGTCATGTCAGACCACTAGTAGACTCAGCGGTACTCTCCACAGGAACAGAGGTGGCCATGAAGATCACGGAGATCTGGAGATATCCGGTTAAGACAATGGCAGGCGAGAAACTGCAACGGGTACGCATTGGGCCGCTCGGAATTGAAGGCGACCGAGTTGTACATGTCGAGGACGCCCGGGGACGGGTAATCACCTCACGCTCTCATCCACGTTTCCTGGGTCATAAGGGTACGCTGGGTCTGGATGGCGAACCTCTGGTGGACCGTCGACCATGGGACAGTCCAGAGGTCGCCGTCGAGGTCACAGATATAGCTAGCCCAGGCGCGAAGCTGGTGCGCTACGACGGCATTGAACGCTTCGATGTACTGCCGTTGCTGGTGGCCACCGACGGTGCCATCGCCGCCTTCGGTCACGACCATCGCCGCTTGCGGCCCAACCTCGTGATCGGTGCCGTCCAGGGATTGACTGAGCGCGAATGGCCAGGCGGCTGCTTGCGTATCGGCACGGTGCTCATTGGGGTCCAGGATTTGCGCCTACGGTGCATCATGACTTCGTACGATCCTGACACGCAAGTCCAAGACAAAGAAATCACCCGCGGCATCTATCGGAGGTTCGAGGGCAAACTCGCGCTCAATTGCTTCGTGATCGAGAGCGGCGAAATCTCTGTGGGCGACAATGTGCAACTAGTCCGTGGCCGTGCTTGCGCTGAATCCGCCGCTGCCGCAGTCTTCACCGAGTAGCCTAACCAAGCCCAACAACAAGAGAGGTTCTAATGAACTACGTACCCGCCATCACAGACACCACAGTGCGGACCGGAACCATCGAGGTCCAAGGGCTCAACATCTTTTACCGCGAAGCGGGTAGGCCCGGTAGTCCCAAGCTTGTGTTGCTCCACGGCTTTCCAGCCTCATCGCATCAATACCGCAACCTCATTCCAGCGCTGGCACACAAGTTCCATGTCATCTCGATGGATTACCCCGGCTTCGGCAACAGCGCCTTGCCAGATCCGACCGAGTACTCATACACCTTTGACAAGACCTCGGACGTGGTCGAGGGTTTTCTGAACCAAAAAGGCTTCACCCGCTTCGGTCTCTTCGTGCAGGACTACGGCGGTCCGGTGGGCTTCCGCATCCTTGCGCGCCGCCCGGAATGGTTGGAATGGCTGATCGTCCAGAATACCAACGCCTATGAGGAGGGTTTCACGGCCGCCTGGGATGGTTTCCGCAACGCGCTGTGGAAGAAACGGACACCCGAATCGGAAAAGCCGCTCATGGGCTTCCTGGAAGTGGACGCTATCCGAAGCATTTATCTCCACGGGCACAAGAAACCGGAGTTGATCAGCCCGGACAACTGGAACATGGATGCTTGCTGCATGGGGCGTCCGCAGGCGCGGCGGATACAGATGGAATTCTTTTATGACTACCGCAACAACGTCACCCTCTATCCGAAGTGGCAAGAGTTTCTGCGCAGTCGCAGTCCCAAGACCATCATCTTCTGGGGCCAGGACGACATCTTCTTCACCCGCGAAGGCGGCGAGGCCTATTTCCGGGATTTGCCCCAGGCTGAAATGCATCGGCTCGATTCAGGCCACTTCGCGGTAGAGGACTGCCTAGAGTACATCGCCAGAAACATCCGTCGATTTTACGACGAGAAGGTGGCTGTCAGGTAGTGGGGTTATGGGACATGGCGACCTGGACTGAGTTTCCGTGCGCCGGTCAGCGTGGCCGTAGTGTGAAACCGCCAAACCTTCATTCCAGCGGCCCGGCTAAAGCCAGCGGTTGAAGTTACATGTCCTGTAGTTAATCGAGTCTGCAGATCTACATAGTGCCCATCAGAATATGGAGAGGAGCAAATTGCTTAAAGCAGTTCGGGGATACGGCGCCCACTCCCATTTGTTCACGGGCTTCCCAATGATGTCTCATGGCAACGTGTTCGTCTGGATATATCAGAATTTGTGCGACAAAAGTACGCCAAACATCCCGCTTGGATTACGCTTTCTAGCGGGTCCCGTCTCGTAAGAGATGGAACAAGTAACATCGATAAAATTCTAGTTCAGGACGTCAATGGCACCATCAATGAAAACGTCAAGAAGGTTGTTGCCGACATTCAAAATCGAAAGAGCTATCCAGAGACACACGCGCATCATCGTGACACACTATGGCGAACTGGATGCCATTTGTGTGGTTGACGAAGAGTGCCCCGAGCCGAAAAGTGGTGAAGTGCGGGTGAGAGTGTTGGCCGCAGGGGTCTCCTTGCCCGACCTGATGGTGCGGGAGGGCATCCATCCCGAAACGCCTCCACTGCCCTTCACGCCCGGGTGGGATTTAGTGGTTGAGGTGGATCGACTCGGCGCAGGTGTCTCCGGAGGTGAGCCAGGTCAGATGGTTGCCGCGCTGCCGATTCGAGGTGCGTACGAGGAATTCGTCTGCCTGCCACCCGATGAACTGGTGCCCGTACCATCGGGGTGAAACCGGTGTTGTTTCAACAAGATTTGATCGCCCTCTTCGAGCTCCTACACCAGCGGAAGATCCAGCCGTTGATCGCGCAGCGAATCCCATTTCCCAAGGCAAGGCGCGCACATGAGTTGCTCGGGACGGGAGGGGTGATAGGAAAGATCGTGCTTGTGCCCAACGAGTCGTCGCTTGAGTCGGGCGCATCATAGCAACGCCGTCCAGCTTTGGCACTACGTACGCGACGTAATACTATGTTCGCAGGCCACATCGGTGCAGCACTAGCCATCGGGCGGGCGGAACGGCGCGTCAATCTCGGTATTCTGGTCTTTGCCGCACTCCTCCTTGATGTCATGCTCTGGACCTTCATTCTTTTGGGGTGGGAATCAGTCGTCATTCGTGACAACTTTGCTGCCACCCACCAGCCGGAGTTTATCTTCCCCTATTCGCACAGTCTGCTCGCGGCCATTGCATCGTCCGCCCTGGCTGGTGCCGCCGCCTTCCTTTGGTATCCGCGAATGAACTCGCTGAAGTTACGCGCGGCGGTTTGCGTCGCCACTGCTGTCTTCTCACACTGGCTCCTGGATGCGCTCGTGCATATTCCCGAGCTACCGCTAGCGGGAGAGAATTCGTTAAAGGTGGGGCTTGGTATGTGGAGCAGAATGTCGGTGGCGCTCTCCGTCGAGGCGTTCATCACCATAGCGGGACTTTGCCTGTTTCTTGCCGGCAACCCAATCTCGCGAGCCAGGAAATTCTGGGTGACGGCACTGGCGTGTTCTCTGATGGCCTTCACTGCAGTTGGGATGACGGTTGCACCACCACCGCCTTCGGTCATGACAATGGCTTCCAGTTCGCTGGCCACCATCATAGTGGTCTGCGTGCTTGCCGGATGGCTGGGGAAACGAGCACCGTGAAGCATGAGCCGAACCATGCTCCGCTAATTATCCCCATTTTGTGCTCAAGCCCACATCACACCAACTCATCCCATCCAACTCCAGCCAAGAAGGTGCTTTGGTTTAAACTACTGATAGCATTGGCCTGAGTGAGCCTGAGTAGGATGGAATGGGACAGCTAAAAAGCTTTCCTAACCCGCGGGTTCTATAAGTTGTTTTAATAGTCGAACAGTATGCGCCGATGGCGAGGTTTGCAGTCTGACTGTTCGATTCTCTCAATACACAATCGCCGGGCGTTTACCTTTGACGATCAACAGTAGCCGTTTGAATTGTAACGGCTTGTCGGGATCACGCGTATAGTGAGTGGGATCTTCTGAGACTTCGACGTCGCTGAGCGGGAGCGACAGCTTCTGTTTGAGGTGCGGCACGGTCGTTTCCAACGCCACATCCACCAGCCGCTCCGTGCAGGCGAGCACCTCGCTGTTGATATCGCGCTGATCGTCAAACTGGACGGTGACCCGTTCTTCAGGGTTGATCCAGGGGGTGATGAGGGCTACCTTTTCTGCGCGGCTCATGGCGGAAGGAGTGTCCATCATGCTGCATCATACTCCCAGACGTTCCCTCAATGGCACTCGGATTTTCCCTCAGTGTTTCTTATTCCGGCGAGATGCCCAATCCTCCCAGCAGCGGCATGAGGCTGTCCTCCCCAGGTCCTTTTCCCTTCTTCGAGGCTGTGCTGATCTCAGAGAGTAGTTGCTCTGCTTCGGGACTCAGTTGCCGTAACTTCTCTCCCAGATGACCGGACATCAGTCCTTGCTTGATCTCGTTGTCCGTGAGTTTGCCGTCTTTGATCCCTTGTTGGAGGATCTGTGCCAGCGATTGGACCTTTGCCAGGACGTCGGGAGGCATCCCCTTCAGGATGTTGGCTGCATCCTGTCGGCCAGCCCCGAGTTGGGCATAGCATGGAACGGCCAACCACATTGAAAGCGCCACAATCGCGATCATCTGCTTCCCTGTCAATGCCATCGCCGCCTCCTTCGTTTGACATGACGACCAAGTCATCCCCCAAATGCTGCATGATGTTTGCCAGTTTTAGACGAGAATGGAAGGAGCACTGGGTCGGAGGGTGGGGGAGCACGCGCTTCAACCGCCGAAGGCGGCACGACTCCGTACTCATTGATCAAACAGCGAATTCTTTAGGCGACTCGTCTGTTAGTTGGTATTGTCTATCAACTAATCCTGTAGGTGGAGGAGCGCGCCGATGCTTGACGGCTGGGTATTTCCGGACATAACGGTTCATTTGGTGGCCATCCTCTGCCTACTCGTCGTGTGGCAGTACTACCAGATGCAAATCATGGCCGGTCGCATTCTTGCCGTCGATATCTTCGATCGCTCCGGCATTCGTATGTATGTCTATGTCACGCCTGCTGCAGACCATATCTGCGAGGTGTGCGCGAAATCGAGCGGCCGAGTGTTCTTGCCCTCTCAGGTGGCGAAGAAACACTTTTCTCCTCTTGCCGGGAAGTGTAAACGACCGACTCCCTGTCTCGGAGCGCTGGTCGGACTGTACGGAGGGTGGTTGGAAGCACGAGGGGTGTTGGAGCACCTGCGCAAGAACATGAAAAAAGGCGGCATTCAGTTGTCAGCCGAAGAAGTGCGGGCCTTGGTGAACGGGCAGTGGGAGCGTTGTATCAGCGCGGAAACAGATCGTCTGGGCGTCCATATGATCGAAGCGCTCTCCTATGAAAAGATCAATCAAGATGTCTCGGTCGTGGGATACCGCTTTGTGGCGAACGAGTCGAAAGAAGTCCGGCATTTGATGTTTCTCGTTCCGGCCTATCTCCGCCTCATGCACTTGCTGCTTGAAGCGGGCGAAGAGGCGGAGGCGCTTGAGGTCATCGACCGATTTGAGAATCGGTTCCCGCCGACCAAACACGGTCCGCATTTCCCATCGGACGAGCAGCGGGATATGATGACGACAAGAAAATCCCAGCTGATGAAAGGCCTGCCGCTCAGGATCCCGGCCTAGCGGCAGACTTGTAGATACAGTCCTCGAACTCTTCCACAACGTCATCACAACGAAATTCAATAACCAGCCGATCAGTAGTTTGTTTCGAGGCTGGTCGGTGTCTTGTTGAGCACGGTCGCGGCAGCTTGCGACAGGATCGCGTCGTGATTGTGGTCGGGAGAATAAATCCGAAACTGAACGAGTCTCGTGGGAAGAAGGTCCAAGAATTCTTCCAGTGGCTCAGCGGAAACCTGGCCCGTCCCAGGATCATACACGTATAAGGCGTTTCCACGGCGATCCTTGGGATCGGGGCGTGGGTCCAACAGGGCCATGTCCACCCGAAATGGGAGCCGCTTCAAACCGGCCGGTAGTTCTTTGATGATCTGCTGCTCAAAGTGCCGATGGCTGGGGAATGCCATTCCGCGTTCCTGCCCTTTTTCTTTCAAGGTCGTGCTGTAGGCCATCTTCCATTTGACGTCGCGGTTCAGGATTCTCGCCCACTCATCCCCCAATTGTCGGCGGGCCTTGTGGCGAGACTGTTTCCACCCGCGGACCTCCTCCAAGAGCGACCAGTCCGTCAGGGTACGATAATCGGCCATGTGCTTTTGTGGGTTGTTCGGGCAGAGCAGCTTCATGGTCTGGCCGAAGATGTCCCGCAAATGGATGTCGATCGCTCTGGTGGTTCGATGGAAATAGACGTTGGAGTAGAGGTACATCCTGGTGTTCAGGAACATTTGGAGTGCCGGGAGTCCGGTCTTGTGAATGGTGAACCCTTTCTCGGTCACGATCGTGTAATGAATCAACCGTGTCAGATCGACCGGACCCACCGCCACGCCGCACATATATGAATCCCTCAAGACGTAGTCCAGATTGTCTCCGGTATAGCTTCCGGAAATCACCGGCTGGAGCATGTTCAGCCATCGAGGGAGTCGGGAATTATCTTTCCCTTTTTCTTTGAGGATCAGATGGGCGATCTGGTCCGGATTCAGCTCTTCTCCCTTCGCGAAAGGGCCTGAGGGGCTCCGGCGGATTTTCTTGATCAGCGGCGCCAAATGTTCCCGGATGATGATCTGCCCCAAACGTTCATGGGTCAGGCCGAAGGCATGGAGATAATTGTCATCGAAGAAATGGCAAAACGGTCCGTGTCCGATATCGTGAACCAAGGCCGTTATTCGTAAGAGCTCTTCTACATAATTGGCCGACGGCACATCTTTGACGGCTTTCTTGAGAAACGGATACAGGTGTCTGGCGAATCGCCCCGCCACGTGCATCGTCCCCAAGGAGTGGACGAATCGGGTATGCTCGGCCGAGGGATAGACCCACCGGGCACTCTGCAGCTGATAGATGTACCGCAGCCGCTGAACCCAGGGCGAATCGATCAGGTCCTTCTCGGTGTGCTCGTGGGGATCCGGGTCGGCGTAAGGAACGGTGAACGTAACGTACTTGTGGATCGGATCGGCAATGAGTGCCGATCCATCATATGGCGCGTTCGGTCGGTCTGCTGATTCCATGGCGTGAGAGCATCTTAGCCCACCTGGTCCGAAGGCGGCAACGGCTTGGCCGCGGGCATGTCCGGCTCTCTGCGGTGTTTGACCACTAAGAGATATGCAGCCGGGTAGGATAGCAAGGCACCCAGCACGCTCAGCACGAGCCCTCCCAGTATGAAGGGAGCAGCGTACGGAAGCACTTGCTCATAAATTCCGCTGAAACTCAAATCATGCCAATCGAAATTCGGTGCATCGGTTCGTCCCAAGAGCAATGCGCCGGTCCAATAGGTGGCGCCCAGGATTGGAATGATGGTCCACGGATTGTTGACGAAGGCGCCGGCGAGCAAAGCGATCAAATTGAGACCGAACAGCCAGGTACACAGCACCGCCATGGCGGTGTGAAGACCGTAAGCCGGAGAAAACGCGATGAAGACACCGACTGCGAACGCCAGTGCAGTGCGTTGGGGGGACTCCTGCAAATGGAGCACTTGCCGCAGCAACGCACGGAATGATCGGGGCCCTCGATCAGAGGGATGTTTGCTCGCGTCTGACATCAGTGGAAATGCTCATAACTGGTTACCGGCATGGGCAGGATCCGGCCATCGGATGTCATCTGCATTCCAAACCGCTGTGGGCGAATCATGCCGATGCAGGTCACACGATAGCCTCGCACGCGGGCCTGCCGCTCGAGGAGTTCGCGATTCTTCGGCGAAGCGGTGAACAGGAGTTCGTAGTCTTCACCTCCAGTGAGCGCGAGTTGAACCGGCGAGACTCCAACGGCCTGAGCATAGGCGCGGCAGGCCGACGAGATCGGTATCTTCCCGAGTTCTACTTCCGCGCCGACACGACTTTCCTCGCAGATGTGCCGGAGATCGCCGGAGAGGCCGTCGGACACATCGATGGCAGCGGATGCCAGCCGTTCACTGTTGAGCCACTGGCCTTCGGCGACCCTGGCCGTCGGATAGAAATGGCGACGCATGAGAAACTGTCGATGAGAGTGAGACAAGGGAGCGCTCCGCGTGCCCGAGGAACGGGAGCGTTTGCCGCGCCCCGACAGCCGGAGACCCGCGAGCGAATCTCCGAGTGTGCCAGAGACAAAAATCTGATCTCCCACTTTTGCGCCATGACGAAACAGCGCCCGGTGTTTGGTGCTGGTTCCAATCAGGGTGATGCTGAGAAAAAGTCCGGCCATGGATGCCGAAGTATCTCCCCCGACGAGGGCTACTCCATAGAGCCGGCAGGCCTTCATCAAGCCTCCGTACAACTCGTCGACTTGCGGCCGCTTGAATGTTTTCGGGATCGCGAGGGCAACGAGCAGATAGCGAGGGACTGCTCCCATCGCGGCGATATCGCTGAGGTTGGCCATGGCGGCTCGATATCCGACTGACTCAGGGGTGGCGGACTTCAAGTCAAAATGGATGCCCTCAGCGAGCAAGTCCGTCGTGAGGTGCCACCACGCCGGTGTGGAGGTCGCAATCACGGCCGCATCGTCGCCGATGCCTTGGACGAGCCCTGACGCATGCCGGGCATACCGGCGCTGGAGATCGCGGATCAGGGCAAATTCCTGGAGGGCTGGTTTGGCCTTAGGACGGGCCACGACACGATCCTATGTGCGAGTTGGGGGTCGGCTCGCCATCAGAGTGGCAGGGAGTTCGTGCGGCCGTCGACCTTTGCCGGGACGCATGGGACGGATACGGGTCGGCGCTGAAGGTGCCGACGGCCTCTGAGATGTCGACGGAGTCTTGGTCCGTCTGCGCAGGGCGATCTTCATGACGTCGTCCATCGTATCGACGAACGCCAATTGAATGCCTTTGAGGAGATGTTTGGGAATTTCCTCCAGGTCCTTCTTATTCCGACGCGGGAGGATCACGGTGGTGAGCTTGGCCCGTTTCGCCGCCAAAATCTTTTCCTTGAGTCCTCCGATCGGGAGCACACGGCCGCGCAAGGTGATCTCTCCGGTCATGGCCAGGTCTCTTCTCGCCGGAGTACCAGAAAACGCCGAGGCGATGGCGGTCGCCATCGTGATACCGGCCGAGGGACCGTCCTTGGGGATAGCGCCGGCCGGGACATGGATGTGCAGGTCCTGCTTGCTGAACATGCCGGGGTTGAGGTTCAAGGTTTTTTCACGTGAACGGACGTAACTCAGCGCCGCCTGGGCGGACTCCTTCATGACGTCTCCCAGGTGGCCGGTGAGGGTCAATTGACCTTTCCCCTTCATCACGGTCGCCTCGATGTACAGGACATCGCCACCGGCTTCGGTCCACGCGAGGCCGGTGGCCACGCCGATTTCGTCTTTTTCCAGTTCCGCTTCTGGCACATATTTGGGGACGCCCAAATATTTATGGAGATTGGAAGGATCAATGGGGAACCCTTGAGCTTTGCCTTCGGCGACTTTCTTGGCGACTTTGCGCATTACGTTGGCGATTTCGCGCTCAAGATTTCGTACACCGGCCTCCCGCGTGTAATGCGAGATAATTTGCCGGATCGCCGGTTCCGTCAATCGGACATGCTTCCCGGTGATCCCGTGCTCTTCGAGCTGACGGGGAATCAGGTATTTCTGCGCAATGCCGAGTTTTTCTTCCTCGGTATACCCTGGGATTTCGATGACCTCCATGCGGTCGCGCAGCGCGGGAAGGATCGGGTCGATCAAATTCGCCGTGGTAATGAACATCACTTCGGTCAGGTCGAACGGGACCCCGAGGTAATGGTCGGTGAACGCGCTGTTCTGTTCCGGGTCGAGGACTTCCAGCAAGGCCGCAGAGGGGTCGCCCCGAAAGTCCATACCGACTTT
This sequence comes from Nitrospira sp. BO4, assembly GCA_030144965.1. Lineage (GTDB taxonomy): Bacteria > Nitrospirota > Nitrospiria > Nitrospirales > Nitrospiraceae > Nitrospira_D. The sequence continues at coordinate 97,582 of JAMPUU010000024.1, read as the reverse complement.
GTCCACTTCGTCGAGCATAAACACGGGATTTGCGGTGCCCGCTTGCTTCATCCCTTGGATGATGCGTCCGGGTAAGGCCCCCACGTACGTGCGTCGATGTCCGCGGATTTCGGCCTCATCGCGCACACCGCCCAAGCTGATACGGACGAATTCCCGTCCCAATGCGCGGGCGATCGATTTCCCCAGCGACGTCTTGCCAACTCCGGGAGGGCCGACGAAGCAGAGAATCGGACCCTTCATCTTTTCTTTCAGTTTGCGGACGGCCAGATACTCCAAAATTCGCTCTTTGACTTTTTCGAGGTCATAGTGATCGTCGTTCAACACCTTGGCGGCGGCCTTCAGCTCAAGGTTGTCTTTCGACCGCTTCGACCACGGTAGTTCGACCATCCACTCCAGATAGGTCCGCACGGTCGCCGATTCGGCGGTGTCGGGGTGCATCTTTTCGAGACGCTTGAGCTGTTTTTCGGTCTCCTTCAAGACCTTGTCGGGCATCTTGGCGTCTTTGATCCGCTTGCGGAATTCGGTGATTTCTTCCGCCCGTTCGTCGAGCTCGCCCAATTCTTTTTGAATGGCTTTCAGCTGCTCTCGCAGGAAGTACTCACGCTGGGTCTTGTCCATCTCCCCTTTGGCCTGCGCCTGGATCTTTTGCTGCATGGATAGGACTTCGATCTCTTTCCCGAGAATGTCGCTCACCTGGCGAAGACGCAGGATCGGGTCGGAGATCTCCAAGACCGCTTGAGTGGCGTCGACTTTGAGTCCGAGATTGGACGCGACCATATCGGCCAAGCGGCCGGGCTCTTCGAGGTTCTCGATGACGACCATGACGTCGGGAATCAAAACCTTCCCCAAACTCACGATTCGTTCGATCTGTTCTTTCACCGTCCGCATGACGGCTTCGGCCTCGAGTGTGGTCGCCGTCGACTTCGTATCGGCCAGTTTGTCGATGCGAACCGAATAGTACGGGTCGGTCTGAATGTATTTGGTGATCTTCGCTTTGGCGATGCCCTGCACCAAAATTTTGATGCGTTCGTCCGGCAACTTCAGCATGCGCATGATGATGCCGACGGTGCCGATCGAGTGGATGTCTTTGGGGGCAGGGTTCTCGACGTCGAGCGCTTTCTGTGTCGCCAGGAAAATCATCCGGTTGCCGGCAAGGGCGGCCTCGATGGCTTTGATCGACATGTCGCGTCCGACGAAGAGGGGGAGCACCATATACGGAAAGACGACGATATCGCGGACCGGCAGCAGCGGGAGCTGAGTGGGGACCTCAATGTTTTGAGGAGGCTGAATCTCTTGCTCGTTTGGATCGGTCATGTATGTGCCTGTTCTCTGATAGAGAGGGAAGGTTCACCCAACCATGTTCGGCCTGCTGAACCTTTCGACAGAGTGCTCATCAAGACTGATGGGATTAACCCCGGCGATTCATCGATGTGGTGTGCATTCTGGTCGAAAGGTAGTCGCGGAATTCCGCTCCTAATGCCGGATTCTTCAATGCAAACTCGACGGTGGCGATCAAAAATCCCAGTTTGTCTCCGGCGTCATGGCGTTGTCCCTCCACCTCAAGCGCGTACATCGGAGATCGTCTCGCGAGCTCCTTGAGGGCATCGGTCAACTGAATTTCTCCGTTCTTTCCGGGCGCGGTTTTTCTCAAAATAGGAAAGATTTCCGGAGGAAGGATATATCGGCCGATCACAGCCAGCGTTGACGGAGCATCGACCGGCGCCGGTTTCTCAACCAGACCTTCGACTCGATGCAGGCCATGGGCGACGCGCTTGGGCGTCACAATGCCGTACCGGCTGACGTCCGCCTTCGGAACGTCCTGGACTCCCAGCACCGCCCCATGCCGCTTCTTGTAGACGTGGACCAATTGCGCAAGCGCCGGAACATGGGCATCGATGATCTCATCGCCGAGTATGACCGCGAACGGTTCATCGCCGATTAAGTGTTGCGCACACAACACGGCATGGCCGAGGCCAAGGGCCTCGGATTGCCGCACGTAGCAGAAATTGGCCAGATTCGAAATCTGTCGCATTTGATGGAGGATCTGACTCTTGCCGGTGCCTTTCAAATTTTCTTCCAACTCGACGGACCGATCAAAATGGTCTTCGATGGCGCGCTTGCCGCGGCCGGTGATCACGATGATGTCCTCAATGCCTGAAGCGACCGCTTCTTCGACCGTATATTGAATGAGCGGCTTATCGACCAGGGGCAGCATTTCTTTGGGTGAAGCCTTTGTGGCGGGAAGGAAGCGTGTCCCAAGGCCGGCAGCGGGAATGACCGCTTTTCTGACTGCGAATCGTGACATGGGTGGATACTATGTGATGGGTTGTGTGAAGTCAAGAAACAGACAAACTCATCGCATCGCCTGCGCGGACTTGTCGGAAGATTTCAGGACGATACTCGATTACACGCTGTGTCCTGGCGGAACAATCGCATGAGGATATGACGCGTGGTGGTGTCGCAAGCGCGCGCTTCGATCATGGTAATGACTCGAAACTGCATGATGTGGCGTTCAGGCTCGTTGACAGTTGGGGAGCTATACGATCATGGCCTGCATCGCGATCGATATCCTTCGCGGGCACCGGCCAAATTCGAATCGGAGGACAGGTCACTCCTTTACAATGTGGAATGACCCCAATATAATCCGGAAGTTTTGCGTGGGTGGTTTATGCGCGGACGACCTCGCCGGGGAGTAAGCTGGCTGAGCGTTTTCTGACAGAGCGCTTCCGCGGTTCAGTCCCCGATCCGGAGCAGGACAGTGCCGAATGATCGGGATGGGGCGTGTGCGGTCACGTGCGATGAGGACTTGTGAGATGAATCCGGCTGTATCATCCATCTCTGCATTTCGCTACAGGAACCCTCATCGGTGACCCAGTATGTCGTCCACAGACCTCGATGTTTCGTGGTCGCTGTCATGGTGTTCTCTGTGTTATGGGGGGTGCTCGACGCGCTTGCTCAGACACCGGAAGTCAAGGTGACGTCGATTGAGATCCGGGGGGTCAAGCGCATCGAAGTCCCGGCCATTGCCGGCCGGCTCACATTGAAAGCCAACGATCCCTATACGCCGGAAAATGTGCGTGGCCAAGTGAAGATCTTATATGATACGGGCTTTTTCGAGGATGTGCAGGTTGAAACCGAATCGGTCGCCGAGGGAATGTCCGTGACGTTTGTCGTGCGGGAGAAGCCGTTCATCACCGAGATCGTCTTCGACGGCAATCAAAGCTTGACGGATGAAAAGCTGAAGGAAAAGACGACCATCAGGAATCAGACATTCCTCGACCAGCAACTGGTGAAGGAAAGTACCGAGAATATCCGCCAAGCCTACCAGCATGATGGGTATTACAACGCTCAGGTCACGCCGGTGATTGAGACGTTGGATGAGGATCGAAAACGCCTGATGTTCCATATCATCGAGGGGGAGAAAGCGAGAATCAAAACGGTGGTATTTGAAGGACTCCGCGCGGCGACCAAAAACGAGATGTTCGCGGTCATGTCGACGAGGGAGTGGATTCCTTGGTATGGATTCTTTACCAAGTGGAAGCTCCCTTCCGTTGTGTCCGATGCCGGTGTGCTCAAACGGGACGAGCTGACGAACGATGTGGAGCGGCTCAAGGAAGTGCTGTTGAACAAGGGGTACTTCAATGTCCGAGTCGGCCAGCCTGCGGTTGAGCTGAGCGAGGACAAGCAGTGGTTCATCATCACCTATCACATTTCCGAAGGGGAGCCGTTCACCATCGGTGAAATCGGGTTTCGAGGGCATACGGTCTTTGAAGAGCCGGAGCTTCGCGAAGGATTGCGGATGAAAGAGGGGGAGATCTTTCAGCGAGCCAAAATCCGAGATGAGATCACTCGGTTGACGGATATGTATGGAAGCAAGGGGTACTCCTTTGCGGAAGTGATGCCCGGGGTGAATCCGAACAATGAAGAGCGGACGGTGGGTATCATCTTCAATATCAAAGAAGGCGAGATGATGCGCATACGTCAGATCAATATCTACGGGAATGACAAGACGCGGGACAATGTCATACGCCGGGAAATTCGAGTCGATGAACAGGACGTGATCGACACGGCCTCACTGAAACGAAGTTTCCAACGGTTGAACAACCTAAATTTCTTCGAAACGGTCGAAATCTTGCCGGCGCAAATCTCAGCCGACAAAGTTGATCTGAATGTGCGTGTGAAGGAAAAGCCAACCGGGATGTTCAGCCTCGGCGGAGGGTTCAGCACATTGGACCGGCTTGTGGCGATCGCCGATATTACCCAGGGTAACTTAGGAGGGTATGGTTACCTTGGACGTATTCGGGGGCAGCTTGGACAGCGAAGAAGCCTGGGTTCCATCACGTTCCGCAATCCTTACCTGAACGATTCATTGACCTCGTTGCAGCTAGACGGCTATAGCAGCTTTACGAACTACCTCTCGTATTTTGAGCAACGAACCGGAGGGAACATCACGCTCGGTCGCTGGCTATCGGAGTATGTCACCGGGAGCGTCAGCCTCTTTGCGGAGCAAATCAGGTTTAGTGATCCTCAGTTCGGGATCTGTCCGGATCTGGTTCCCATCGTCTGTCGCCAGTTGGGAACCCGGTCGTCAACGGGATTTCGGACGACCATGTTCAGAGACACCAGAGACTACTATATCGATCCTCGATCAGGCTGGCGGATTGGAGGAGGGTTTGATGTCGGCACTCCATATATGGGGGGGACCAACAATTTCATCAAGTATTACGTGGATGTGATCAAGGTCACCCCTCTTCCCTTTGATCTGAGAACGTCGTTGCGGGCACGGTATGGAGAGGTCAAAGCGATGGGGGGGACGGAAGTTCCGCTGAACGAGCGATTCTTCGTCGGCGGCATCAACACGATGCGAGGGTTTGCCTTCGGTCGGGCCGGTCCCACGGTTCCCACGACACATGCGCCGTTCGGCGCCGTCAGGCAATTGATTTTCAATGCCGAACTGATTTTTACGATTTCTACCGAGGCAAAGTTGAACGGCGTCATCTTTTTCGACTATGGGAAGGGTTTTGATGATGGTGAACCGTTGTCGATCGATTTAAGACCTGCCGCCGGTTTAGAGGGGCGCTGGATCTCTCCCTTTGGTCCGTTGCGTGTTGCCTATGGGATCAATCTTGATGCCCGTACCGGTGAGCGGTTCGGGGTTTTCGAGTTTACGATCGGGACATTGTTTTAGTCGGAGTTGTAACGTGGCTGGTTTGAACAGGAATTCGCGGTGGGGTCGGGTGCGGTGGATCGAATGGATATCGATATCGGCGGTCATTGCCATCCCATTGGTGTTCGGCGGATGCGTTGGATCTGGAGCCAAGGTCGACGGCAAGGTGGGTGTGATCAATTCGCAGCGCTTGCTCAACGAGACCAATGCAGGCAAACGTGCCAAAGACAATCTGGCCTCCTTTTCAAAAAATCGGCAGGCGTTGATGGAATTGGAGGAGCGAGAGTTGCGGCGGATGGAAGAGGACTTCATCAAGCAGTCCTCCATCCTCAGCCCGACGGCCAAACGGGATCGGGAAGAGCAATTTCGCCGGCGCATGCAGGAGTATCAGCAAAAGGCGGCGGAGTTGAATCGGGAGGTTCAGGAAAAACAAAAGGACGTGCTGGAAGGGTTTCGTGACAAGCTCGAGATGGTGGTTGCGAAGGTCGCCAAGCGCCTGGGGCTGCAGGTCATTGTGGATAAAAGTAAGGGCGGCGCGACCATCTATCATGAGGAGGGGTTGGACATTTCAAGCCAAGTGATCGAAGAGTTCAACCGAGAGTTTCCCTAGCATCTGGAGGTAGGTCATGATGGGTGCAGCGAGAGCGATAGTGATAGGCATCGTGTTATCGCTGGTGCAGTGGGTGGGGCCGCTTTTCGCCAACGACACGCTCCGCGTCGGTGTCATGGATCAACAGATGGTCATGGAACGGAGCAAGGCTGGGAAGCTGGCTCTTGAAGATGTGAAGGGATATTCCATGACCAGGCAAAAGATCATCAATTCGGATGAGCAAGAGCTCAAGGATCTGGAACAGTCCTTACAAGATCCGAATGCCAAGCTCACCGACACGGCAAGGCAAGAAAAGGAAGAGCAGCTGCGGGGGAAGGTGGAAGCGTATCAGCGCCGTCTTCAAGAGTTCAATCGCGAGGTCCAACTGAAGCAGCGCGAGATGGTTGCGGAATATTCACGAAAGATCGCCGTAGCGGCTCAAGCCGTGGCTCAGAAGGAGGGCTATACGGCCATCCTTGATAAAGGCAGTGACGCATTGCTGCGCGTCGTGCTGTATCATCAACCGGCGTTGGATGTGACGGAGTTAATCATCAAGGAGTTTGATCGGCAGAACCCTTAACATCGGATTTATCTCTGCAGAGAGGAGGCAGCGTCGATGGCATCCGTCGAACAAGCTGAAATTCAGACATTACTTCCGCACCGGTATCCTTTTTTGCTGGTGGATCGGGTCAAAGAGTTTGAGCCGCATAAGAGGATTGTCGGGTTCAAGAACGTGACGGTCAATGAGCCGTTTTTTCAGGGACATTTCCCGGGACGCCCCGTTATGCCTGGGGTGCTCATCATTGAGGCGATGGCTCAAGTCGGCGGCGTGCTGGTCTTCAAGTCGGGAGGGCCGATCGGAAAAACCACTTTGTATCTAACGGGTATCGATGAGGCCAAGTTCCGGAAGCCCGTGGTTCCTGGCGATCAGCTTCGTTTTGAGATCGAAGTGATCAAGAAACGTCCACCGTTCTGGAAAATGCAAGGGAAAGCATTCGTAGACAACGAAGTAGTGTGCGAAGCGGTGGTGACCGCCATGGTGATGGAGGAGAAGACCGAAACACGGCAATAATGAGTCGTCATGCGGCAATCTCTGGGATCAAAGATGTGGAGTGCCGACGAAACAGTGAGGCGGCGGCTGACGAATAGTCGTTGACGTTTGATGCGTGTAAAGGGGGCAAGTGTGAAGATACATCCAGCAGCGATCGTCCATCCCAAGGCGAGTCTCGATGATGATGTTGAAATAGGACCGTTTTGTGTAATCGGGGAACACGTCTCGATCGGAAAAGGCAGCCGACTGCTTTCCCATGTGACTATCGATGGATGGACAGAGATCGGGGAGCGGAACGAAGTGCACCCGTTCGCTTCGATCGGAGGGCCACCTCAACATCTGGGCTACAAGGGAGAGCCGACCAAGGTCATCATCGGTCATGACAACGTCATTCGCGAATATGTCACCGTCAATCGAGGAACTGTGCAAGGAGGCGGGGTGACGTCGATCGGATCAAAGAGTGTTCTGATGGCCTATGTGCATATGGCGCATGATTGCCATGTCGGCAATCATGTGATCATGGCCAATGCAGCAAGTCTGGCAGGACATATCACGATTGGCGATCATGCGATCATCGGCGGATTGACGGGCATTCACCAGTATGTCCGTGTCGGGGACTACGCGATGGTTGGCGCGTGTTGTGGCATTGGCCAGGATGTCCCGCCGTTTATGTTCGCCGCTGGCGGGTATCGGGCGCACCTGTACGGCCTCAATTCAGTCGGCCTGCAGCGGCACGGGTTTTCAAACGATCGGATCGCTCTGCTCAAAAAAGCGTTTGATCTCCTTTTTCGGGAGGGGCATCGGATGGCCGAAGCGATTCGATTGGCCAAGAAGCAATTCAAAGGGCAGGCCGATGTGGCCAGGATTCTCACGTTTATAGAAGGAACCAAACGCGGAATCTCGCGAGTTGTCAGCATCGATCTGGATCTTGAATTTGATCAGGAAGTGCGAAATCAGTCGTTATGACCGAGGCAGTGTCCATACCAGACGGGCGAATCGGGGTGATCGCCGGGAATGGCCGATTCCCGATCATATTCGCAGATAATGCCCGCAAGATGGGCCTTCAAGTCTATGCGGTGGCTCACGAAGGCGAAACCGAGCCCGAGCTCGAGCAGCATGTCGATCGTATTCATTGGGTCAAGATCGGCCAGCTCAACAAGTTGATCAACGCCTTCAAGACCGACGGTGTTCAGAAAGTGGTAATGCTGGGGGGAATCAAGAAAACCCACATCTATAGCAAAGCGCGGCCTGATTTTCGGGTGTTGGCCTTGGCCACTCGATTGGTGCTTTGGAAGGACGATGATATCCTGCGGGCACTCGCCGCAGAACTCGAAAAAGATGGCATCACGATTTGCGAGTCGACATTCGGTCTCGAGGGGATTTTGGTCCAGGAAGGGACCTTAACATCTCGCCAACCGACCAAGAAAGAGTGGGTCGACATCCGTTATGGTTGGGAGGTGGCCAAGGAAACCGGGCGTCTGGACATCGGCCAATGTGTGGTGGTCAAGGATCGGGTGGTTGTCGCAGTCGAGGCGGTCGAAGGAACCGATGAGGCGATCAAGCGCGGAGGAGAGTTGGCGAAGGACGGTGCAGTCGTCGTGAAGCGGTGCAAGCCGCAGCAGGATCTTCGGTTTGATCTGCCTGCCGTCGGGCCTCGAACCATTGAGGTCATGCGCTCCGCCAAGGCCTCAGTGCTTGCCGTTGAAGCGGGTCGGTCTGTGATACTGGATCGGGACGTGCTCCTTCGCGAGGCAGAGGAAGCCGGAATCGCCGTGGTGGGGGTCGCTCGCGAAGAGGAGTCGAGCGGGACGACGGCAGTGAACGGCTGATTCGAACGAATCCGACGGTCGATTGATCGGTCGATCGATCTCACAAGTGCAATCCGTGGTTGGATTGCAAGACTCTCCACGGTGTTACCAAACAGGTGTATGGTCAAGCTTCGTGCCGGTGTGATCGGGGTCGGCCATCTCGGGCAACACCATGCGCGCCTGTATGCCTCGTTGCCGGACTCGACACTGGTCGGTGTGACTGATCAACACCACGGGCGGGCGTCCGTCATCGCCGAGAAATACGGCGCACAGGTATTCGATGCCCTGCCCGATCTCTTGAGGCAGGTCGATGTTGTCAGCATCGCCGTGCCCACATCGGGTCACTATCCCCTTGCCAAAGCCTGTCTCGAGGTCGGGAAACATGTCCTGGTGGAGAAGCCGCTCGCTGTGCTGCCCAGCGAAGCTGAGGAGCTTCTGGAATTGGCAGAGCGCAATGGATGTACGCTGCAGGTAGGGCACAGCGAGCGGTTTAACCCGATCATGCAGATGATGCGGCCGCTCATTCGGCGGCCGGTGCTGTTCGAGTGTCATCGCCTGGGAACCTATAGTGAGCGAGGCACCGATGTCGACGTCGTCCTGGATTTGATGATTCATGATCTGGACCTGGTGCTGTCCTGCAATCCGGGCCCGATAGAAGACGTGCGGGCCGCCGGGATATCGGTGCTTTCTTCGACGTGCGACGTGGCCAACGCGCGGATCCAGTTTGGAAACGGGTGTATTGCCAATTTGACTGCCAGTCGAACCTCACCGAAGGCGATGCGACAATGGCGGGTCTTCCAGCCCGACAGTTCCCTATCAATCGATTTCCAGTCCCGCCGGGGGGCGATCGGACGCCGCTCGACTGAGCCCGGCCGGAAACCGATCATGACGGTTGAAGAGATTCATGCCGGCGATGATGAGCCTCTGAAATTGCAGCTTGAATCGTTCCTCCGGGCGATTCGCGAGAAATCTCGTCCGGTCGTTTCGGGTGAAGACGGAGCGGCCGCTCTGAAGCTCGCCCATCACGTGCTATCCGCAATAAGCGCGGATGTGCGGCGGAATGCGTAGGCATGCTCTTGTGGCGCGATTGCACAGGGGAGGTGCCGGCACTTCTCGAATCGCCATTACCATCTGTGGCATTGTAGAGCAACATGGCGCGTATCCTGATCGTGACGGGTGAAGCTTCCGGGGACCTCCATGGGGCCAACCTTGCTAGAGCCTTGAAAGCATGTGACCCCCATGTGTCGTTGGCCGGGATCGGAGGCCGCGCGATGGAGGCGGCCGGTGTGCAATTGGTGCAGGAGATGGGGCAATTCGACGTCATCGGTATGGTGGGCCCGTTGGCGTTCGTGTCGATCATACGGCGGTTTTTGATGATGCGGCGGCTCTTCCGCTCCAAACAGTGGGATACCGTGGTGTTTATCGATCACCCGGGACTGAACCTCCGCTTTGCGTATTTTGCCAAGGCGGCCGGCTTGCGTGTGGTCTATTATATTGCGCCGCAGATCTGGGCTTGGGCTCCTTGGCGGATTCATTGGATCAAGCAGCGGGTCGATCACGTCCTGGTGATCCTTCCCTTTGAGAAGCCGATTTACGACGAAGCGGGTGTGCGGTGTACGTTTGTGGGCCACCCCATATTGGACGCCGTCGCCGGCCACTACGATCGGAAGGCGCTTCGGATCAGTTTCGGCCTTTCCCCAGCCCGCCGTGTCATTGCCTTGTTGCCGGGGAGCCGGGCGCACGAAGTACAGGTGTTGTTGCCGATCCTCATCGAGGCAGCGGAGAAATTGGCAAGGCGCGAACCTGAAACCGAGTTTTTGTTGGCACAGGCCTCGACCATTCACGATAATCTGTTGCAGCCTCTCTTGGCACAGAGCACGGTTTCCATCACCGTGGTGAAGGAACAGGCCAATGAAGTGATGGCTGTTTCGGATTTGGTGCTGGTCGCCTCGGGTACGGCGACCCTGCAAGCGGCGGTGGTGGGAACTCCCATGGTGTTATTCTATCGGACCAAGGCCCTGACCTTTTGGGCTGCGACTTTGGTGCACAGGTTCTTGATTCGAGTCAAGTGGATCGGGCTGGTGAATCTCGTGGCGGGTCGGACCGTTGTGCCGGAATTGATCCTATCGGCGGCGACGGGACAACGATTGTACGAAGAGGCCCTTCGGATCTTGGAAGATCGATCAGCGTACGATGAAATGAAACGGGATTTGGCAACGGTGCGAGCTGCCCTTGGAGAGCCGGGCGCGTCAACTCGAGCGGCAGAGATGGTATTGGCAGCATGTCAGGCCTAGCGCGATTCAAGCGGCTCATGCGCTATGTGAAACCGTACCGGGTGCGGTTTCTGGCGGCCTTCGCCTGCTCCGCGCTGGTGGCGGTATTGAGCGGAGCCTACGCGTGGCTGGCACGCCCTGTTCTCGACGACATTTTTATCGAGAAAAACGAGCAGATGTTGATGGTGCTGCCGTTGGCCCTTTTCGGAATCGCGACGCTCAAGGCCGTATTCAGTTATGGTGTGGGATATTTAATGGCGTATGTCGGCAATCGCGTCGTGGCGGACATCCGACAGGAATTGTTTCAACAGCTCATGCGGATGTCGGTCGGGTTTCACGACGCCAACACGTCGGGCCGCTTGGTTTCTCGGGTCGTGAACGATGTGGGGATGATGGCCAACGCCGCCTCGAGCGTCGTGAAGGATATTTTTCAGAACGGCCTTACCTTTCTTGCCATGATCGGTGTCATTCTCTATCAGAATTGGAAGTTGGCCGGACTCTCTCTGATTGTGATTCCGCTCTCGGCGCTGACCATGGTGCGGGTCGGCCGGCGATTGAAGCGATTGGCGACCAGTGGACAGGAGCAACTGGGCGATATGTCCTCAACCCTGCAAGAAACGCTGTCTGGCATCCGAATGGTGAAAGCATTCGGGCGGGAAGACGCGGAGGCTGAGCGATTTGCGGAACGAAACCGTAAAGTGCTCTCGACGACTCTCAAGAGCAATCAAGTCTGGTCGATCGGCCACTCTCAGATGGAGGTCATCGGAGTGATCGGCGTCGCGACCATTATTTGGTACGGAGGCTATTTGGTCATCAACGGATCGATGACCCCCGGCGCCTTTTTCTCGTTCATGGCGGCAATGTTCATGGCCTACACCCCGATCAAAAAATTGTCGGGGTCCAATAATCTCATTCAACAGGCGCTGGCAGCCGCGGAACGCGTCTTCGACGTGCTGGACCTTGACACTGAACATTCCCATGATCACGGGACGTTACCCTTGACCAGGATCAAGGACTCCATCGAATTTCAGAATGTCTCATTGCGTTATGAGAACCACACGATCCAGGCGCTGGCGGATATCGATCTTTCGATTCGGGTCGGTGAAGTGGTGGCGCTGGTTGGAAGCAGCGGGAGCGGAAAAACGACATTGGTCAGTTTACTGCCTCGCTTCTATGAACCGACTGCGGGGCGCATTCTCCTGGACGGTGTTCCTCTGAGCTCCTATGAGTTGAAATCGCTGCGTGCCCATATCGGGATTGTGTCGCAAGAAACCATCTTGTTTGACGATACGATTCGAAACAATATCGCATTCGGACGGACGGACGCCAGCCAGGCCGAGGTTGAGCAGGCGGCCACGCTGGCCTATGCACATGACTTTATTCTCCGGTCGCCGGAAGGGTACGATACGATTATTGGAGAGCGGGGGGTCAAGCTATCGGGCGGCGAGCGGCAGCGTCTTGCTATCGCCAGGGCTATTCTTCGGGATCCGCCTGTGATGATCCTGGATGAAGCAACCTCGGCCCTCGACACCGAGTCCGAACGGATCGTGCAGTTGGCCTTGGCCAATTTGATGAAGAATCGGACGACGCTCGTGATCGCCCATCGGCTCTCCACCATTCAAAACGCGGATCGTATTGTCGTCTTGGATCGAGGGACTATTGTTGAAATGGGTTCTCATGAGACACTGCTGCAACAGGGAGGCGTGTATCGCCGGCTGCATGCCATGCAATTTCAGGATGTGACGAGTGTCTGAGCTTATCAAATCTTGCGAACGCTGGTTGAAGTGTTCGCTTCTACCTCCGGTTGGAGCCGCGGCTATCCGTGGTGTAGCGCGTTCGATGCGCTTTGAGACCCGCGGTCACGAAGCGGTCGATGCGTTGTATCAGGACGGGCGGCACATCATTCTGGCTTTCTGGCATGCCCAGCAGTTGATGATCCCGATCGGCTATCGAGGGACAGGTTCTCATGTCTTGATCAGCCGGCATGGCGACGGAGAAATCATCGCGCGGATCATCGCCCGATTCGGCCATGAGGCGGTTCGGGGATCGAGTACGCGTGGAGGGGTTGGCGCGCTCAAAGCTCTGATCAAGCTGGGACGGTCCGGCCGAGATGTGGTGGTGACGCCCGATGGCCCCAAGGGGCCGCGTCATGTCGCAAAGCTCGGCGTGATTCATTTGGCCAAGGCGACGGGTCTTCCGATCGTGCCGCTGGCCTTTGCCTGTTCAAAAAAAAACTCTTTGCGAGCTGGGATCGTTACATGGTCCCATATCCGTTCTCCAGAGGCCTGTTTCTCTACGGAAGTCCGCTCTGGGTCTCGCGCGAAGCCGATGAGGCCTCACTTGAAGCGACTCGCCTGGAGCTCGAGACGGTCCTCAATCGCTTGACGGATCAGGCCGAGCAAGCTGTCATTCGTCGCTCGCCGGCTATCCGATGCGACGCTGAAACCGGTAACCCGAATACTCCCAAGGCTGATGCATAGCGATCGGCGGTGAACGAGTTTTTCATGTGGCGATTCCTCTATAATTGTCTTCTCCTCCTCGCTGCACCCGTGATCATCGGTGTGCTTGTGGCGAAACCACGCTGCCGGCCTGGATTTCTCCAACGCATGGGTTGGCAGCACCCTTCTGACGGTTCCGGAGCGTCTCAGCCGCTGATTTGGGTGCATGCCGTGTCGCTCGGCGAAGTGGTGGCGGCCGCGCCGCTTGTGAAGGCCCTGCACGAACGCCATCCTGAGTTTCGTTATATCGTGACGACGGTGACCGAGACCGGACGTGAGGCAGTCGAGCAACGATTGGCGGGTATCGCCGAGCATCGGTATGCGCCGCTCGATTTTCCCTGGGCGGTGGCCGGCATGGTGCGCCGCATGCAACCAGTGCTTTACGTATTCGTCGAGACCGAAATATGGCCGAATTTACTGTGGACGTTACGTGATCAGGCTGTGCCGTCTGTTTTGGTGAATGGGCGTCTGTCGTCCCGCTCATTCGGCCGTCAGGACCTGCCCGTGATTCGCTCCTTCTATCGATCTGTGCTTCGGACGCTGACGCTCTGCTTGATGCAATCCGATCGGGATGCCGACCGCATTGTTGCGTTGGGAGCCGATCCGATGCGTGTTCACGTCACCGGCAATATCAAGTTCGATCAGCCTCTGCCGGATGTTCGCTCGGACGAGGTCTTCCGCCGGAGCTTCGGAATCGATGAGCACGAACAATTGATTCTGGCCGGCAGCACGCACCCGGGAGAAGAGGAACTGTTGGTCTCGGCCTATGGACACATCGCAAACATCCATCCCTCAACCGTCTTGATGTTGGCGCCCCGCCACATCGAGCGAGCGGACCGAGTCGAAGCGATGCTTCGAGACGCCGGATTCGCGGTTCAGCGCAAGAGTCAGATTCGAGAGAAACAATCCGGCCCGCGTGTGGTCATTTTGGATACGCGGGGAGAGCTGTCTCGCGCCTATCGAGAAGCCGTCGTGGCGTTCGTCGGCGGGACTCTGGTTCCCGTGGGTGGACACAACTTGCTAGAGCCGGCTGTGTGGGGCACCCCGGTGATGTTTGGACCACATACGGATCATTGTGCCGAAGTCGCCACGCTCTTGCATGAGGCTGGCGGAGGGCGCCGAATTATGGGAAAGGAGGATCTGGTCACCTCCCTTGAGGAATGGCTGGGACAGCCTGACGCTCGGCATCGGGCGGGGCAGGCAGCGAAGCGAGCCGTGTTGGACAACCAAGGTGCGCTGATGCGGAGTCTGGAGTTTATTGAAACCTGTCTCCGTGCGGCGCCATCGTACTCCAACCGGTGTGTGACAACAGGGTCTGGACCTCTTATGGCCAAACGCTGATATGGCATTCTTGCATCCTGGACAGCCGGCTCGGAAAGGGCTTCACTGGGTTGCTTGGTTGTACGGCCTCGCCATTCGATTTCGGCTGTGGTGTTATCGGCGAGGCTGGATCGCGACCACACGGTTACCCTGTCGTGTGGTGAGCGTAGGAAACCTGACGGTCGGGGGAACGGGGAAAACTCCCCTTGTCATTCTTCTTGTACAGCGGTTGCTGGCCCATGGGCAGCGGGTCGCCATCCTGAGCCGTGGGTACAAACGGACGAGCACCGCGCCATATCTTCTGGTGTCCGATGGATCCCGAATTGTAGCCGGCCCATCGGAGTCGGGGGATGAGCCGTTTCTCATGGCGCAGCGTTGCCCGCAGGCCGTCGTCGCAGTGGGGAAGGATCGCGTTGCGCTCGGTCGGTGGGTGTTGGAGCAGCATCCCGTCGATTGCATCGTCCTTGACGATGGCTTTCAACATCGGGCGCTCCATCGCGATGTGGATCTGGTGTTGCTGGATGCCACCGATGTTGGAGGGCTTGATGCGCTGCTCCCGGCAGGACGGCTACGAGAACCACTGAACGAATTGGATCGGGCGAGCGCAGTGGTGATCACGCGAGCCGATTCTTCGGCGGATGTGGAAGCGATCCGCAGCCGATTGCGAACGGTTGCATGTCGCCCCGAAGATGTCATGGAAGTTGTGTTTCGACCGGAGTCCTTCGTGCCGATGATTTCGGGAGAAGAGCACGTGATTGATTGGGGCCACGGGAAAAAAGCCTGGTTGGTGAGCGGGATCGGGAACAGCCAATCGTTTCGCCGATCAGCCGAATCCATCGGAATTGAGATTCTGGGTGAAACGGCATTTGAAGATCATCACGGCTACAGCCCATCTGATATCGAGCGCATCCGCGCCACCGTGCAAGCCAGCGGGAGCGATATCGTCCTGACGACCGAAAAAGACGGCGGAAAACTCTCTGCCTTACTCACAACCGACGACCCCTGGTGGATGCTTCGTCTTGGGACGGAGATCGTACGTGGGGAAGAGCGACTCTTCCAGTTGATCGATGGGCCATCATCGGATGGGGGCCCACCGTTGGGAACGTATGCGTAAAGAACTGCCTCGAAAAGTCTTGGTGCGCGCTCCGAATTGGATCGGTGATGCCGTGATGTGTGAGCCGGCCCTCCGCGGGCTTCGAGCGCTGTTTCCTCAAGCGAACCTGGCGATGCTTGCCAAGCCCGCCATTGCAGAGCTCTTCATGGCCTATCCTGGGCTCAATCAGGTGATTGTGTATGACGACAGGGGGGCCCATGCAGGGATTGGAGGAAAGTGGACTCTCGCCGGTTCGTTGCGACGGTATCACTTCGATTTAGCGGTGCTGTTTCAGAACGCGTTTGAGGCGGCCTTCATTGCGTGGCTTGCCGGCATCCCGAGGCGATATGGTTATGCAACCGACGGAAGGGTCCTCTTTTTGACCGAACCGGTTGCCGTTCCTGATCGTCGTGCGCCGGCGCATCAAGTCGAATACTACTTGAACTTGCTGAGGCCACTGGGAATGACTGCTAAGGCCTCACCGCCGAAACTGCCCGTTTCGGCTGAGGAAGACCGTATGACCGGTATGAGGCTCGCCTCGGAGGGGATCGACTCGTCGGATCTCCTCATCGGTATCAATCCAGGATCGACCTACGGCAGCGCCAAGCGTTGGTTGCCTGAACGATTTGCCGAGGTCGCCCGACGGCTTGCGGAGCAATTGCGAGAAGCCGAAGGTGCGCAGGTCGCCGTCGTCATTCTCGGGGCGAAAGGAGAGGAATCGCTGGGAAGGGACATCGCGGCGCGGATCGATGGGCGATCAGTCGTCTTGTCCGGCTCGACGACCATTCGTGAACTCATGGCGGTGGTGAATCGCTGCCGTCTGATGATTACCAACGACACGGGACCGATGCATATTGCCTCCGCATGCGGTGTGCCGGTTGTGGCGGTGTTTGGCCCGACGGATTGGCGCACCACTGCTCCCTACGGGCAAGAACGGTCGGTCATACGAGAAGCGGTAGACTGTGCACCCTGTTTGCTCAGGGAGTGCCCGATCGATCACCGATGCATGACACGCGTTTCCGTCGACCGGGTCTATGAAACAGCACTGATGCAACTTCAAGGAACAGGGGTGACAGGTCGGAATGGACCGAGAACAGGCCACGCGCCCCTGGACGGCGTCACCATTTTTCTCGATCGCGATGGAACACTTAACCTGGACCCCGGCTATATCAAGTCGCCCGATCAGTTGGAGTTGTTTGTAGGGGTGCCTGAGGCCCTCGCGAGTGTGAAGCAGGCCGGTGCCAAACTAATTATTGTGACCAATCAATCGGGAATTGCACGGGGACTCTTCTCACATAACGAGCTTGAAGCTGTTCACATGAAGCTCGTACAACTCCTTGAGGTGGCAGGGGTATCGCTCGACGCCATTTATTATTGTCCTCACCATCCTGACGATGGTTGTGGTTGTCGAAAGCCAAACCGCGGGATGATCGATCAGGCGGTGCGGGAGCATGGAGTGGATCTCGAGCGATCGTACGTGATCGGCGATCACGCCCGTGATATCGAACTGGCGAAGCGGGTTGGAGTCAGGAGCATCTTGGTGACGACCGGAGCGGTTTCCCCAGAGGAAGTAGATGGCCTGAAGGCCTCGGGGCTCTCCCCGGATTGGGTAGCCCCTTCGCTGGCTGAGGCTGTCGCCTGGCTTATGACTGATGCGAGTACATTATCCGTGCGGACCGGCGGGCGTGGGGTCGCGCATCCGTGATGCTTGTCTACGATGTTGTGCCACACAATGTGAGCGTCAGTTGCGCTGAAAGAATCGCACCGGAGAGTTGGTCGTTGCACAGAGTGAGGGGAGCATGCCAATGAGCGAGCCGATCAGCCATTCTTCTATCCCATGCAACCTCTGCGGTGGTCGAGAAGTCTCGATCCTTTCGAACAGAAGTCGAAGCGGGAAACCCTTGCAGACCGTCATCTGCCGAGTGTGTGGCCTTGTGTGGTCAGATCCGCGTCCCCACGATGCCAGGCAGTTCTACGAGGATGAGTATCGTCTCTCCTATAAGCGCACCTATAGCCCGAGGCCGAAGCATGTCTTGCGGGCGGGCAATGTGGCGTTGTCGCGATTCGAAAAGATCGAGCGGTTGCTGCCGAGCCGGAAAGCTGTTCTCGACGTCGGCACCGGTGGAGGGGAGTTCGCGTATCTCCTACAATTCCTGGGGCATCGTGTGAGTGGGATTGAACCGAACAAAGGATACGCCGACTATTCGATACGGGAATATGGGCTCACGGTTCAGGTCGGTTTCGTGCAAGACGCCGCGTTTTCGCCTGAATCGTTCGATGTGGTGACCATTTGGCACGTGCTCGAACATACGGAAGATCCCGGATCCGTCCTCGCATTGCTGAGATCCTGGCTGAAAGCCGACGGAATACTCGTTGTGGAAGTTCCCAGCGTGGAGGCCACCTGCCAGGCCCCTCAGAGCACGTTCCATGAAGCCCATCTCTATAACTTCAACGTGGTGTCATTGCGCCGGTTGGCCAAAAAACATGGATTGCATGAAGTGTCGCATCTGATCTCGCGCGATGGCGGCAACATCACGATGTTCCTCACTCGCGCTGAACCTCCTCTCGAAGATCGGTATGAAGCCGCCATTCCTGGCAACCATGAGTGGGTTTCCAGAATCGTGCGAGGACACAGCAACTTCCGCCGCCATTTGACGCCGCTTCCCTACCTGCGGGCTTGGCATCGTCTCTGCCGATCACTGGAAGAGAACCGCGAAACAGCCGGTGCCACAAGTGGTAAGGAGCTGCTCGACAAGCTATATTCTCCTCAGTTGCAGGTCCATTCTGTGGGGCAGGGATGAGTAGACCCGGATTGGGCAAGGATCATCACACGCATTCTTCTTCCGTCTGCTGGTTCCGACACGGTTAAGTCCGTCGGAAGGTTGTCCAGTGCCATCTCTAAGCACGCTCGATGCTCGTGTCTCCTCGGCATTAACCAATGCTCGTATTCTTCTGATCAAGCCGAGTTCTCTCGGGGATATCGTCCACACGTTTCCGGTCGTGTCGGCGATCAAGTCGCAATGGCCCGGATCGCATATCACGTGGCTGGTCAAACGTCAGTGGGCTGAGCTTGTCGAACGGGCAGAAGGCGTCGACCGTGTGTGGCCGGTGGAGATGACGGTGAGAAGTTGGCTCAGGGAGGGCCGGGCGCTGCGAGCGGAACGGTTTGACATCGCCATGGATTTGCAAGGGTTGCTCCGCAGTGCCATCCTCGCTCGCCTGAGCGCGGCACCCATACGCATCGGGTTTGCCAATGGAAGGGAAGGAAGCCCGTGGTTCTATACTCAGCGTATACCGGTTCTTAATCCCGATATCCATGCCGTTGACCGATACCTTTCGGTTGTTGCGGCGTTGGGGGTGTCACTGCCTGAGAAACCTCGATTTGGGTTCAGGTTGCCGGAGGAGGATGTGGCGACCGTTCGAGAACTCTGCCGACGCAGAGGCCTCGCAGTGGACAGCCCATGGGTCGCGATGAACGTGGGGGCACGGTGGCCGACAAAGCGGTGGCCGCTGACATCTTTTGCGGCCGTTGTGGATCAGCTGCAGCAGGCGCACCTTGATCCGGTCGTCATGATAGGAAGTTCGGATGAGCGGGAATATACGGATCGGTTGAGGACTCTGACAAAGAAGCCGTTCATCGATCTGAGCGGTGAGATCCCTCTGGGGTGCCTTCCGGCGCTGCTCTCAAAAGCAACCGCCATCATCACCAACGATTCCGGGCCGATGCACATTGCCGCGGCGGTTGGCATTCCGGTAGTGGCGATGTTTGGACCGACCAGTGCGATTCGGACGGGCCCGTATGGCACCGGCCACCGAGTACTCGTCGGTTCGGTCCCCTGCAGCCCTTGTTTCAGCCGGGTCTGCCGACACGACCCTGAAATGGAATGTCTTCATGTCATCAAGCCAACCCAAGTGGTCGATATTGTGCGGCCGCTCCTAGCTGCTCGCGTAACATGACAATGAATGTCTTGATCGTTCGCCCAGACGGCATCGGCGACGTCCTCTTGTCTCTTCCCGTGGCGGCACAGCTTCGCCGCCTCGTGCCGGGCGTGACGATCGGGTTTCTCGCCAGCCCTACCGTCGCTCCCCTTCTGGATCATCATCCCGACGTGGATTATGTCCGGACGATTCGTTTCACAGATCCATTGAAGGAGTTGCGGCGTGCCTTTTCGCAGGGAGTCGAGGCGGCGGTATTTTTGAAACCGTTTCGCCGCCTGATGTGGGCCGCCTGGTTGGCCGGTGTGCCGATTCGAGTCGCTACGAGATACCGTTGGTACAGCCTGTTGGCCAATCGCCATGTCTATGAACACCGCAGTGAGTTTGCAAAGCATGAATCAGAGTACAACGTCGAAATGTTAATGGGGTTAGGGCTGCGCCCGCAGCCCGTAAGTCCCCCGGTACTGACCCTGAGCGAGGCGGAGCGGGCCGCTGGGGCACATCGTTGGTCAGAGTTGTCGACCCCTCGTGTCGTGATTCACCCTGGTGGTGTTTCTGCGCGCCGGTGGAGTTTCCAGCATTACCATGAGTTGGCTGTGACTCTGACGGAGAGCGGGTATGGTGTCGTGCTGACCGGCAGTGATCAAGAGCGAGTGGAGTTCGGAGGAGGCACGCGTCCGAGTTCTGCGCTTCATCAGACCGGAATAGTGGATCTTATGGGTAAACTCTCGCTGCGAGAACTTATGGCGGTGATCGCCAATGCTCACGTCGTCGTCTCGGGAGCTACGGGACCGGCTCACATGGCAGCAGCGCTGGGTGTCCCTACGGTCAGTTTGTTCGATCCTCGACGCAACAATCTGCCGGTGAGATGGAAACCGCTTGGGAAGGGCGTCGTGCTGCGGCCGGATGTGCCTACCTGTGACAAATGTATCGGGCAAGCCTGTTCCTATTGGGATTGCCTTGACCGAATGACCGTGTCCAAAGTGGTGGCGGCAATTGCCCATACCATTAGGACTCCCTCCGTCCTTACCGTCTTTCATACATAATCAAGCTGATCCACAGAGTCGAGTTTCTCGTATCCAGATTTGTTCTTGACTCCTGTCTGTATCTATGTTCATATTCTGAACGTCTACCTCAATCGACCTAACTATATGAATCTTCAAGGCCAAAGGGATCTTCTTTTACTTACCGAAGTCGAACGAGACGGTGCGGTTACACAACGGTCCTTAGCCACCAAACTCGGGGTTGCTCTTGGCCTGACCAATCTATACCTCAAGCGACTGGCCCGGAAAGGGTATATCAAAATCACAACAATTCCCTCGCACCGCGTTCGGTATTTGGTCACTCCCCAGGGGTTTGCCGAAAAGTCCAGGCTTACGTACCTGTACATGGAGTATTCCTTGTCTCACTACCGAGATATGCGTGCACGGTTACGAGAAGCACTGTCTCACGCAGCTAGAAACGGAGTGAAACGCGTCATCATTTATGGAACCGGTGAACTCGCAGAGATGGCCTATCTGTCCCTCCGTGAAATGCATATGACCTTGGTGGGATTCGTGGATGACGGCCAACAGGAATCGTTCTTATCCTATCCGGTCTGGTCGTCGAAGGTTTTGGGTGAATGGGAATTCGACGCGGTGCTGTTGGCAGATCTTGAACAGACGGCACGACACCGAGCAATGCTGGGGCAACAACACGTTCCTGACGAGAAAATTCTCGTGCTGGGCCCCTCGGTCTAAGGGCGCGAGAAGTCAGCGCATTTTCTGTTTGCTGTAAGTGAGAGGGCGAAGCTGTGTCCGGAGACAACGTGTACAGAAAGAACGAAACCAGCACGCCAAATGGCCCACGCTGGTACGCCCTGCGTACCAAGTCACGTCACGAAAAATTGGTGCGGGACCAGCTCGACAAGCGGGGGATCGAACCGTTGCTCCCAACGGTGAAACGATTGAGCCAATGGAAGGACAGGAAGAAGGAAATCGAGGTCCCACTGTTTTCCGGGTACTGTTTCGTGCGGTTCTCCCAGCGAGAAAGGATGCCGGTACAAAAGACCGCTGGTGTGGTCGAAATCGTCGGCAGCGGAAGCCGACCCGAGCCGATCCCGGAGCAAGAAATCGACGCGCTGCGCCGTCTTATGACGAGCGTCCTTCCGTATGATCCGCATCCCTACCTCCATGAAGGGATGAAGGTGGAAGTCGTTCGTGGTCCCTTGCAAGGAGTTCAGGGCATCCTTCTACGAAAAGAAAAGCGACATCGGCTCGTGCTGGGCGTTCGAGTGATTCAACAGGCGGCGGTGGTGGAAATCGATGTGAATGACGTGGTGCCGGTGTGAAGAATGAAGTGTCATCGAGGAGCCGTGTGTTTTCGGGTGTATATTCGAAACAGACATGCTCAATCGCCAGCACGGTTTCAGCTCACTGCAATATTGCTTAGTGGGATATTCGCAAACCTAACAGTTACGTTTGCCTTGAAGGAATCATCATGCTAGCAATAGAAGATGAAGCAGTGGAAAGGCAGTGGCGGATTTATCAAAAAAGGCTTTTAGGGGAATGTCGAGGACCCAAAGATCGTTCCTGTCTCTTATTGCGCTATTGGTTATCGGATTGGGGATAGGCGTCCATCTGAGGTTAGATAATTCTTTTAACGAAGAAAAGGCCGCCAAAGTTGATCTTTCGGCAATTGACATAACATTGAAGTGCCTATCTGAGGATTCAATTGAAGCTGTGCGAAATTCTGGTTCGATTGATGTATTGATTCCTCGGTGTTCGGAAGAGTTGCGGGTAGTCCTTGGCGATGAGTTCCAATCAATCGGCTACGGCGCATTTCGGGCGATACTTGCAACCGTGACCGCCGCGAACTTTGCTGAATATGGCGCAAGTTCTGCGCAATCTTATGAAGAGATAAAAAACTCTTCCCATTTAGATTGCAGCCGCACAATTCTTCTGGTTGGCTATCTCCTTGATGCGCTTGAGTCTCAACGTCTTCAACCTATTGGATTTGATGGTGGGTTTATCGGAAATCATGCGCAATTACTATTCAATGGTAAGAATGATGCCATTTTGCTGGATCCAACGTCTGGAATAATCGCTAAAACGAGCTTCAATGATTTACTGCGTGGAATTCCTCTTGATGAGAAAAGCATCAAAGCCTTTTCCATGAAGGACAAGAGTATTAATTCATTTAGAGAAAATGTCTACATGGCGATAAGTCACGGGAAATACTTGCCCTCAGATCTCATGTACATGCACGAATCTCTAGCCGAGCAAAAACTTGGCGGTTCGGATTCTTATTTCACTCCCGGAGGCATTACGGTCAGATCGAAATCGAAAGGCCAGAGTTAGGAAAAAGCATGTCCGTGAGCTTGGGGGCAAAACCTTGCCGTCGGTAAGACGAGGGCAAAGAAGATTTTGAATGATGCCTTCGATAGGGTTCGAACTCCGTTATTCGGGTGTCAATCCGTCCTTTCCATTGCCCTGCGTTCGAATCCACGAAGCAGGCCCTTATCAGCCTCAATCCCAAATGACTGGTGTGCGCAATTGGTATAGTCGGCCCGCCTGGTAATGCCCTCAACACAGCTGTTTTTTCGATACCGTAGCATATTCATCCGAACCTTGATGGATGAAGTGCGTACAAAATATGCCGGTTCAGTTGTGGGGCTTTTCTGGGTGGTACTTTCTCCGCTGATTTTACTGACTTTATATTCTGTTGTGTACCTAGTTATTTTTAGAGTTCAACCCGCATCAATGACTCAGCATGGCTATGTGCTGTACATATTATCCGGCCTGGTTCCCTTTCTTGGATTTGCCGATGCGCTACATACCGGGAGCTCATCTCTGTCTTCCAATAAGGCGATACTGCTGAACACCGTCTATCCGGCTGAACTCGTTCCTCTCCGAGCCGTTCTTGCCAGTCATGCCATGACCCTTGTTGGTTTGGGAATTGTTGTGCTTGCCACCTTATTCCTCGGAAGTTATTCATGGGCGCTCGTGCTCCTCCCAGTTCTTTTGCTTTTTCAGGTGATGTTGGCAGTGGGGATTGCTTGGGTCTTCTCTCTCGCCAGTCTTGTTCTTCGCGATATTTCCCATATCCTTGGATTTGCCACGATGCTGCTCTTGATCATGAGCCCTATCGCGTATACACCGGACATGGTCCCCAATAATTTGCAGTTCATTATCTATCTCAACCCGCTTTCTTACTTCATCACAGGGTTCCAAGAGATACTCGCCTACGGTCGACCACCATCCTGGTCATTATTCAGTGCAATCACGTGCTTGGGATTAATGAGTTTCTGTGTCGGATACTGGGTGTTCTCCAGAATGAAAAAGGCCTTTTTTGACTATGTCTGACACGCCTCTCGCGATCTCTTTGAAGGGTATTTCCAAAGTCTATCGGCTTTATGGCAGCCTGGCGGAACAGGCGCTGGACGTGTTTGGGCTGTCTAAGCTGCTCTTTTGGCGGAGGCCCAGATATGCCGAGCATTGGGCGCTGAAGGATATTAATTTGGAAATCGGGCGTGGGGAGCGCATTGGTATTCTTGGGCGAAATGGAGCCGGCAAGACGACACTTCTGAAAATCATTACGAGCAACTTTGTGCCGACGACAGGAGACGTCATAGTCAATGGATCGGTTCAGGCTCTCATGGGCGTAGGGCTTGGGTTTCACCCGGAGTTTACCGGCCATGAGAATATCAGGTCCTCGCTCTCCTACAATGGACTTTCAGGCAGAGATTTGGATGTTGCGCTTGATGAGGTCATCAAGTTTGTTGAACTGGGTGAATTCCTGCATCAGCCAGTGAAGACATACTCACTAGGGATGCAGGCGCGGTTGATGTTTGCCGCCTCGACGGCTATCAAGCCTGATATTCTCATCATCGACGAAATCTTGGGTGCGGGAGATGCCTACTTCAGCGCCAAGTCTTCGCATCGAATGGAAAAGCTGACTTCAACCGGATGCACGCTCCTCCTGGTGTCCCATTCTACGCAGCAAGTGTTGCAATTCTGTTCACGCGCAATCTGGCTGGAATGTGGACGGATTGTCATGGAGGGAGAAGCGCTTGGAGTAGTGAAAGCGTATGAAGAATTCGCCCAGAGATTGGAATGGCAAGCTGCAAAGCAGCCCGGACACAAATCGGTACTGGACGATCCTGAGTTGCGATCAAAGATCTTGACCGAGGTGTTGGGTTCAAGCCCGGGCTTGGCGCCAATGGTCGGCCATGCAGATGATAAGGCAGTTGTTTCTCGGTGGGCGGGTGAAGGAGGACTCAAAATCACAGCCGTGGAAGTTCTAGACGACGAGGGGAAGAACATCACAGTCGTAAGGACTGGGCAGCGGATCGCTATAGCGATAGAGGCCGAAGCCGAATATGAAGGCGAATACCCATGCTCTTTTGTCGTTGTCCTTTTCACAGCCGATGGTCGCGTGTTGTCTCGTCACTGCGGTGAAACGACGACACTCAAGCTATCCACTGGTCAACGGGTGAGATGTTTCCTTCAGTATCCCGCTGTCTTGCTAGGGAACGGCAGTTACTTTTTCTCTGCTGCCATCTATAGGGAACTCGATCTTCGCCGATTGTCATCGGCACGGTTTTATGATTTGTTGTCGAGGAGCTTCCAATTCCGCGTGTTCGACGAACTTGCCGACGATCCATCACTGTTTCACCATCCCGGAACGTGGAGTTGCTCCTAGTCAGCAAGGGCCGGTATCTCAAGAATCAATGTTGATCTGCCCGGAGTGTCATTCTAGTGCGCTAGACTCAAGAGAAGTTTGCTGCAACGTCTGTCAATGGAAGGCGACGGAGCATGATGGAGTGTCCATGCTTCTTTCGAAACGAGACCTTGATGAACCGGTATTTAAGCAATATCTTGAGAACTACGACCGTATTGCGGCTCAAGATTTGAATCATTCCATTCAGGACACAAAATACCTCACCGCTCAAGCACTCAAGATCCCAGGCTATATCAGAAATGATGTATTCGGTGCTGAGGTATGTGAGGTCGGAGTTGGGCAAGGGTTTCTGTTGAGAACCCTCGCGTCAATGAAGCCGGCCCGCATCGTCGGTTTGGATATCAGCCTTCCATACCTCAAGCCTCTCTCGAGAGAGGGATTTGAGGTGTATCTCTGCAACGCAGAGAACCTACCCTTTAAAGATGCGTTTCAGGTCCTTATTGCCACGGATATCCTTGAGCATGTGTTGAATGTTGGTGATTTTTTAGTGAGTGCAAACCGTGCTTTGGTCATGAATGGGAAGCTGGTCGTACGAGTCCCACTGGAAGAAGATCTCGTCTCATACGCTCAACAGATGGACTGCCCGTTCCGCTTTGTTCATCTCAGGACTTTTAGTCGTCGTGGGTTAATAGTGATGCTTGAGCAGGCCGGTTTCCAAGTCGAGGCAGTCCATTTTGATGGATTTCAGCGAGCGTATCCACAGGAGTATCTTCCCGAACGCGTGGCTAAACGCATGGTTGAATTCATCGAGGGGCGGTCCCGCTGGGTCCATGGTGTGCCTTCCATAGGAGGCTGGTGGGGTCGGTTCTTTTTTCGTCCGTTTGAGATTGCTGCAGTCTGCGTGAAAGTCCGTCCCTTGAAACCCTAGCCCATGGTATGAACTCGCGAGGTAGTCCAGCCTTGCATTTGCCGGATGGACAAACCTTTCCGCTCAAGGTCCGCTCTCTCGTCGGGTTGATCCCGCTCTTCGCCGTAGAAACGCTCGACTCTGAGTTTGATCGACAGGCTCCCACGGTTTAGCACCGTATGTAGTGGCTCATCGAAATCGACTCGATTTCAGCGCCCATGATAGAGCGGTCGTCTCTCGCTCGTATCTCCTGGTATAGGCAGTGTGCTGGCCGATCGGGATAACCCTAGTTGATCCAAATGGTGCTTTCGACTCAGAATGCTACCACTATTTTTCTATTGTCGTGGAACTCCAGTCACTCATAGGTGACATGGATTATGAAGCTGTAGAATCTGCTGTGTGGCAAGGGGACTTAGGCTCTAGAAAAGTATCGTAGTGATCTTCTATCTATGATAGCTATGTTCTTGGACGCGTATGGGGGTGATCGGTAGCGTGAGATGGAGAGCTCTATATGAGCCCATGGCCGAACTCTTTCCCAGATGCTCGGGCGGAAGTCTGAATCGCCGTGGCATCAGACAATCCGCGAATCGGAGCTCCGATATAACTGCGCGAATGTTCTTGGTATGTGGTGATTGTTAAGATGCAAGTTTCAAAAGGCCAAGCAGTGGGGAATGTGTCGGGTATCTATCCCAATGATCGAGAGGAGAGCTATCCCCGACGAATCCTGATGCTGGTGCCTCATGAGCCTGAGGAAGACCCGAGAGTCGGCTGGGTCATCGACCTGTGTAAGGAGGTTGGCCGGACCGATGTTTTGGGATTCAGCTGGCTTGTGGGTGCAAGGCCGTATCGGCAATATGACGGACACGTCTTTATCGAGCGGGTCTTCCCTCGTAGTAATGTTCGTAAAAAAGCCCTGGGGCATGTTCTGCAACTTCTATGCAACCCTACCCACACGATTCTCGTCTCGTCCAAATGTCGTCGGCTGCTCCGTCTCATGCGTATGGAAGGGATTGTCCGGCCGATACTCGAACGGCGGATGATGTCCAAAATTCGGTCTGCTCATATAAGCCGTCCATCTCCGGAGAATTTAAGTCGGCCGACGCTACGAAGCATCTCGATGGGTGCACTGCGCCGCGCATGGCCGTCTCTGGTCAGCTGCATCGATATCCTGCGAGGCATGCAGGTTATCTACCGCACGCTTTATGAAAGAGCTCGAGCGGTGTCCATCGTACCTCGAGTCATTCTTTGCCATGACATATATGCCTTGCTGGCCGCTGTAAAACTTAAGAAACTCATGGGCTGTGCCGTGATCTATGACTCGCATGAGGTATGGCCGGAGGCGTTCCTAGAGGCCGGGATGTTGGAGCGGCGTGTCATCGCGTTTATCGAGAGGAAGGCGATCAGACAAGCCGACGCCGTCATCACGGTCAATCCTCAGGTTGCGCGTTATCTCGAGCGTCAATATGGAATCGAACACGTCGTTGCGGTTCCTAATGCGGAGCCCTTGAGAAAGGACGTGGAACCCTCCAGTGCTCGACCGGTCACCTTTCCGATCAAAATTCTGGTTCAAGGACGTATTGTACCGGGGCGAGGCTTTGAGGAACTCCTGAATGCATGGGCCCTCATCGATGACGAGAGAGCGGTGCTCCTGTTGCGATCTCCAATGAACGAATACTTTCAGCGATTGTGTGAAGTTCACCGCGATCTCATCTCAAATGAACGTATTCGGATAGAAGAGGCGGTGGCTGAGGATCAACTGGTTGAGGCGGCATCACGAGCCGATGTCGGCGTCATTCCTTACCGAGGGCCGAACCTCAATCATGTGTACTGCTGTCCCAATAAGCTCTCGCAATACATGCAAGCAGGACTGGCGATACTCTCCACCAGCGAAACGCAATATGTGTCCCAGATCCTTAGCCAATATAAATGTGGGCTTACGTATGATCCATCAAGTCCAGACGGTTTGAAAGAAGCTGTGAAACTGTTGATCAACGATACAACACTGCTCTGTTCGCTGAAGGAGAACGCCCACAAAGCGACTCACGCCGGATTCAACTGGGCCTGTCTGTCTTTGCCGTACCGGCAAACCATAGAAAAATTCTTTGTCGAGGAAGTCTCGCACCAATGTCCCTAGTTCCCAAGACAATTCTCGTCCTCTACTGGTATCCGGAGCCATTGCCAAAAATGAGACCGGCTATCTATGCGCATCTCCATGTTATGGATAGCAGCGAAGTTTCCCATAACCTTTCCTACTGGAATGCATTTTACCCTCCTCCGAATTGGTTGCGTCGCACCCAATTTGATGCCGTAATCCTACATACAACGTTCTTGTGTATGCGCTGGGCTCCTGCGTTCTATGACTGGAAGTGGCAGTTGCGATGGGTGGCGTCCCTGGATTGTCTCAAGCTGGCCATGCCGCAGGATGAATACGATCATTCCGAAGTCTTAGACGAATGGCTGTATGAATGGGGCGTGTCGGTCGTCTTCTCGAACTTTGATCCATCGCATCACGTCAGGTTGTATCCACTGATGCATAAAAAGGCTTTGTTCTACAAGGCCTTTACCGGATATATCGATGAACAGGCGATGAGCCGATGGGGAGGAAAGCAGCCTGCTCTGAAAGAGAGACCCATCGATATCGTATACCGTGCAAGTCGATTGCCCTATTGGTTTGGGAACCACGGACAGCTGAAGTCACAGATTGCTGATCGGGTAGCTGAAAGGGCGAGCGAGAGAGGTCTGAAGTGCGATATCTCGACTCGACCGGAGGACACCATCGTCGGTGATCGCTGGGAAAAATTTTTGGCTTCCGGGCGGGCTATTATCGGATGCGAAAGTGGGTCGAGCGTGCTTGATCGGAATGGAGAAATCAAGGCCTTGATCCAATTCGAGCTTCAATCAAACCCCACTCTGTCGTATGAACAAATAAGCCAAACTCTTCCAAAGGGCTGGGATAGCTATAAGTTCTTCGCGATAGGGCCTCGACATTTTGAAGCCGTTGTGACGAAAACCTGTCAGGTTCTGATTGAAGGCCACTATGACGGTGTTTTTGAAGCAGATCGACACTATATTCGGCTGAAACGTGACTATTCCAACTTGGAAGAGGTGTTGGACAAGCTTAAAGATATCCAGCTGATGAGTAAGATCGTCGACCAGGCGTACGCTGATATTTGTCTGTCCGGTAAGTATTCTTATCGCGCGTTTGCCGCTATGATCGATCGGGCTCTTTCCGAAACAACTCCACGAGGTGCCGCATGGCATTTCAGGTCGAGCAGGTTCTTTGGTGATGCAGGACGCGTTCTCGAGAAAATGAATAACGGACGGCTTGCTGTTCGGGGACGATTGAAAGAGTTGATACGGTAGTTAGGCATATCTCGTCATTGTCTGCCAAATCTCAAACATCACGGTCAGTCCTTTGCTCGTGCTCTGAGAACGTCTCGGAAGGTACTCCTATCCATGTCCACGGTTGTGCGTAAAGATCGGGGCGTGTCGAATCTTCTCAAGCTACTGGCGAGATGCCGAATGCATCGCCATTCCCTTTGAATAGATGACAGAGTCGGGAGCCCAGCCAGAACAAGCGGAATCATCGACGAGGCCGTTATTCGCGGGTGGTACAGGTGTTTGCTCAACCAACGTTCCATCAGGCGGCCGAAGTCGTGGGGCTCTCGGCGGCCGGGCAGTTGCTTTCCGGTCTGTTCATGATGATGCTCCCGGTGGGGTAAATATACGGGATGGATATTGAGTTATGAAATGTGTGTCTATTGTCGGCGCCAGGCCGCAATTCATCAAAGCCAGTCCTCTGACGATCGCCTTACGAAAACGGAGTGAGGAGATACTGGTTCATACGGGCCAACACTATGACCACGGCATGTCGGACGTGTTCTTCGAAGACCTCGGAATTCCTGCACCGAATTATCATCTCGGTATAGGAAGCGGCTCGCACGGCATGCAAACAGGCGCCATGTTGAAAGCAGTCGAGGAGGTCTTGCAAAAGGAACAACCGGACGTGGTGATCGTGTACGGAGATACCAATTCGACATTGGCCGCTGCGCTGGCCGCAGCAAAGTTAAATATCCCCGTCGCGCATGTCGAAGCAGGCCTGCGGAGTTTCAATCGAATGATGCCGGAAGAAATCAACCGTGTCATGACGGATCATCTGTCGACATGGCTCTTTGCTCCTTCTGCGGTATCACGCGACAACCTACGTCGGGAAGGTATCGAGACCGGTGTTCATGTAGTCGGCGATATCATGTACGACGCATTACTTCTCCACCGTGCGAGTGCGGAACGCCGATCGAATATATTGAGACGCCTCGACCTATCTCCACGCTCTTACTATGTGGCTACCATACATCGAGCTGAGAACACCGACCATCCTGACCGGCTGCGTTCTATATTGCAGGCCTTTCAGACCGTGAAAAAGCCGGTGATTCTGCCTCTTCATCCACGGACGAAAAAGAAATTGAATGAGTATGCTGTTCACGTGGGAAACAATGTCCGGTGTATGGACCCTCTCGGGTATTTGGACATGGTCCAGCTCCAAGAGCATGCCGCTTGTGTGTTGACCGATTCAGGTGGAGTCCAGAAGGAAGCATATTATCTGCGGATTCCCTGTGTTACGTTCAGAACCGAAACGGAATGGATAGAGACCGTCACGGCAGGCTGGAATATTGTGTGTGGGAGCGATACGGCGGCCATCGTGAACGCTGTCGATAAGATGGAGCGGTGCCAAGCGCCTCATCGGAGTTTGTACGGCGATGGCCGTACGACAGAACGGATCGTAGAGGTCCTCACCTCTCGCAAGGAGTAATCCTCTCATGTGCGGCATCGCCGGCATACTGAGCCTTGATTCTGAACGGATCGACAATCTTCGGCGTTCGCTGGAAGTTATGAGCAAACTCCAGCGACACCGCGGTCCGGACGGCGAGGGGACATGGCTGCACTCCTCCGGAACAGTGGGGTTCGCCCATCGCCGGTTGAGCATCATCGATGTCGCGTCCGGCCAGCAGCCGATGAACGATCGCGCCGGCAATTGGATCATCCACAACGGAGAGATTTACAACTACCTCGAGTTGCGTGATGAGTTGGGGGCGAATCTGTTCAAGACGCACTCGGACACCGAAGTCATTCTACACGCCTATCACAAGTGGGGAGTGGAGTGTCTCAACCAGTTTCGCGGGATGTTTGCGTTCGCGTTGTGGGACGAGGCCAACGCCACACTTCTATGCGCCAGAGATCCGTTCGGGATCAAACCGTTGTACTACTGCGTGGTGAGAGGCGCACTCTATTTCGCATCGGAGTTGAAAGCGTTGCTGCCGTTTGTGCCTGAGATCTCAACCGATGTGGAAGGGTTAAAAGACTACCTCACCTTCCAGTTTTGCTTAGACGGCAAGACGCTCTTTAGCGGCATCCAGGAGCTTCAGCCCGGGCATGTGTTGATTGCGCGAAACGGCCGGATTGAAACACGACGCTACTGGGAAGTGTATTACCATCTCGATTTCAACCATACGGCGAAGTACTTCGAAGAGCAGCTTCGATTCTTGATGCAGGATTCCGTGGCGCTCCATCTTCGGAGTGACGTCCCGGTAGGTGCATATGTCAGCGGAGGGTTCGATTCAAGCATCATCGCCTCGTTGGCTTCCGAGCGGCAAGCCCATGAGCTGATCGGGTTTGCGGGGAAATTTTCCCTCGGGGAAGCCTACGATGAGAGCAACTATGCCCGCGACCTGGCGCGATTCAGATCCTTTCCGCTCCACGAGATCGACATTACCGCTGAAGACTTTGTCGAGAACATTGAGCGGGTCATCTATCATTTGGACTTTCCTGTAGCCGGTCCCGGATCATTCCCTCAGTTCATGGTTTCCCGGCTCGCCGCGCAGCATCGGAAGGTCGTGCTTGGAGGACAGGGAGGCGACGAGATTTTTGGAGGCTATGCGCGCTATCTCATCGCGTATTTTGAGCAATGCATCAAAGCTGCCATTGACGGCACGATGCATTCCGGCAACTTCATCGTCACCTATGAGTCCATCATTCCCAATCTCACCGCACTCCGAAACTACAAGCCTCTGTTACAACAGTTCTGGCGCGAAGGATTGTTCGAGGAGCTCGACAAGCGCTACTTTAGGTTGGTGAATCGCGCGGCATTGCATGCCGACGAGGTGCGATGGGAACTCTTGGGCGAGTACTCGCCCTTCGAGACGTTCAGGAAGATTTTCCGCGGTTCCAACGTTCAGAAGGAGTCCTACTTCGACAGCATGACGCATTTCGATTTCAAAACGCTGCTCCCGGCTCTGCTCCATGTGGAAGACCGTATGAGTATGGCGCATGGCCTGGAATCTCGCGTGCCGTTCCTCGATCGCCCGCTGGTAGAAATGGCTGCAACCATTCCGGCGGATATCAAATTCAAGGACGGGCATATGAAGCATGTGCTGAGAAGCGCCCTGGGGTCGGTTTTGCCCGAATCGATCGTTCGGCGGACAGATAAGATGGGTTTCCCAGTTCCGTTGCAGGAATGGGTGGGGGGGAAAGGAAAGGTCCGCGATTATGTGACCGACATCCTATCGTCTCAAAAGGCCTTGGAGCGCCCGTTGATCAGTAACCGGACGGTTCTGGCCGGGTTGGGGCGCGAGTTAAAATTTGGACGAAAGTTGTGGGGCTTCCTGTGTCTGGAATTGTGGCAGCGAGTTTTTCACGATAGGGCATACGAGTATCGACGTCTGTTGATGAATGAGGAGACACCATCATGAAAGTATTGATCACGGGAGGCGCCGGATTCATAGGATCGCATCTGGCTGATCGCCTCATAGGACAGGGGCACGAGGTGTGCGTCATCGATAATTATGCGACCGGTCGTCGGGACAATCTCACACCGCATGGCCGACTCAGAGTGGTGGAAGGAACGATTGCGGATCAGTCCCTCGTCGATCGGTCGTTTGATGAGTTCGGACCAGACCAGGTCGTTCACGCGGCTGCCTCTTACAAGGACCCAGAGAATTGGAGAGAGGACACGCTCACGAACTGTGTCGGTACCGCTCATGTTGTGCAGGCTGCAAAACGCCATCATGTACAACGGCTCATCTATTTTCAGACCGCGTTGTGCTACGGCCTGAAGCCGTTGGAGCAGCCGATCACGATCGACCATCCGATTCGGTCTGAGGCCAGCAGCTATGCCATCAGCAAGACGGCCGGGGAGCAGTATGTCATGCTGAGCGGACTGGATTGGGTCTCGTTCCGGCTTGCCAATGCGTACGGGCCTCGAAATCTCAGCGGGCCTCTTCCGACGTTCTATCACCGTCTGACCAATAACAAGCCTTGCTTTGTCATGGATACCCGGCGGGATTTCATCTACATCGATGATCTCATCGAGGTCGTGTTGATGGCTATTTCGGGAAAGGGACAGTCTGGACCCTACCACATCTCTTCCGGCTCCGACTTTGCCATCAAAGATCTCTTCAATGCGACGATTCATGCACTCCGAATCAAGCTCGAACAGGACGTCGAAGTGCGGCCCCGCGGTCTCGATGATGTGTACACCATATTGCTGGATCCTTCAAAAACGCTTCAGGTATTTTCTGGGTGGCAAGTGCGCACGCCTTTGGAGCAGGGTGTAACTGCCGCCATCGAGTGGTACAAGAAATTCGGCATCAGCCAAACATTCACACATTTGAAGCCTGTGGATGAGAAGAAGTAAGGGACGTCCGGGTTGGAATCGGGAAAGGCGAGGAAATGGACGCGTTGAAAAGGTCGAGATGTCTGGTGGTGGGTGGAGCCGGCTTTGTCGGAAGTAACCTGATTCAACTGCTGCTTGATCATGAATGCGAAGGGGTGACAATCGTCGACAATTTTTTGTCGGCCGAACGATTCAACGTGCCGGACGATCCTCGCGTGGACTTGCGGGAAGGGTCGATCGCCGATGACACTATCCTGACTAGCCTACGCGATAAGTTCGACTATGTCTTTCATCTCGCCACCTATCATGGCAATCAAAGTTCGATCGCCAATCCGCTCGAGGATCATGCGAACAATCTCATTACCACGCTTAAATTGTATGAAAGGATGAAAAGCTTTCGCCGCGTAAAGAAGCTGGTCTATGCGGCGTCGGGTTGCACCCTCGCTCCTCATACGTATGGTTCTGCTCAGCCCACCACGGAGGATGGTCCGGTTCCCATCGAGTTGGATAGCCCTTACCAGATTTCAAAAGTAGTTGGTGAGTTTTACTCTGTCTACTACCACCATCAGCATGGGCTTCCGACCGTGCGTGCGAGATTTCAGAACGTCTATGGGCCACGAGAGATTCTTGGCGCCGGGCGTTGGCGTGGAACTCCGGCGACCGTGTGGCGCAATGTCACTCCGGCCTTTATTTACCGCGCGTTAAAAAAGATGCCATTGCGTGTCGAAAACCATGGGCGTGCGAGCCGCGACTTTATCTATGTTGAGGATATCGCACGGGGTTTGGTGGCTTGCGCGAGTGCGGGTAAGGCCGGTGAGGTCTATAACTTGGCGAGCGGAGTAGAAACGTCAATTCTGGACCTTGCCAGATCAATAAATAAATTGACCGGTAATAGCGCCGATATCGAATTTCTGTCCGAACGACCTTGGGATAGGTCGGGCAAACGATTCGGTAGTACGGAGAAGGCCAAGCGGGAGATCGGTTTTGAAGTACGTACAGATCTCCTCGATGGTCTTTCGAAGACGATCGAATGGACAACGCAGAATTTGAGTGCCATCGATGGGTGTATTCAAAAACACGACTCACAGATAAAGAATTTCGTCGCCGACAATGATCGACGCTGATCACCGCCGTTTATCATGATATCCCTCCCTCGAGGTGGCCTGAGACTTCTTCCTGCGCCTCTCCAGTGGTGAACCGATCAGGTCGCTTTCCATAGATCCCAGCTCCTCAACAAGCACTGGGGAACCTTGTGAATTCTCTTTCTCGTGTGGTCTTGCTCATGACGGTAGTCGTGCTCGGCTTGATTATTCTCGTCGTGAAACAAGCCGGATCTACGCAGTGGAAACAACGAGTCGAGCCGCTCGCATACGACGGACATACGAGACAACTCATTCTGGACGGTAAGAATGTTCCCGCTGTCTCTCCGTTTATCAGTGCAGTAGCCATCAACCGGCGTTATGCCGCGGTGGCCGACTATACGCATCTCTACTGCCTTGAACTTAACTCTGGTTCCTTGAAGCTTGTGGCACCTATCCTAGGTAGTAAGGGGCCGTCCATATGGCTCCCTACAGGTCTTGCCTATGACGATGCCCATCAAAGATTCATCGTTGCGAACAATCTTGGAAATCAGGTGTACGAGGGTGTCCTAGACTGTGACGAGACCACATTTTCCATTCGGGCTACTATTGCGTCACAGGATACCATCACTCCTGAAGGTGTGGCCCTATCGGACGGCGGGGATGTGCTTGTGGTGGCCAGCTATGATGGCCACAACATCGCGGCTTTTCGACGAACCGGCGATGGCGACTGGAAGCCGCTTTGGAGCTTTGCGCTCCGGAATGCGCATGGTGTTGCAATCCTCGGAGATCAAGTATTTGCCTCCAGCTTGGAACGACGGGAAATAGTGCGCATTGATCTCATGAGCGGGGCGCTAAACAAGCGGATCGGGTCTCAGGGTTGGAACCCCTGGGATCACCGAATGCTTTGGCCCACCTCCCTTGTCGTGCATCACGGCAATCTGTTTCGATCAGATGCCCACACCGGATTTGTTTGTTCACTCGATCCTCAAAGCCTTGACACCCAGCGATGCTTTGGAGGGAATGGCCCCTTGCGAGAGCATCTCAACATGCCGTACGGAATCGCCTCATTGGGTGAAAACCTAATAATCACGTCGACATTTCAAAGCCGTGTCCTTGTTGTACGTCTTGATACGGCCGGAGGTGCCACGATTCTTACGGATTATGTGACAAGGACCGATGGGTGGGAGGCGGTCGGCGGCCTGGCAATTCAGGATCGGGAATTTCAAGACGCCCGATTCCCTTCCTACCGACGTGACTGGTCGAAGGATGGATATATTCAGGAATGTGATCTTGGCCCCCCGCTTGAAGGCTTCCGATGTGGCTATGGTGGGCTGCACCTCCGGAAGCGGCATGTACGGTTGCCGACGATGGATGGATTGGTGAACCAGTGCGGGTACTACTATTTTGTCGAAGGCCTGCGGGGCAAGTTTGGAACCTTTCTTTTCTCGCCGCAGAACGCATGTGTCATCTACCTGTCGATAGAACAGTCAGGGAAAGTCGGACTGCTTCCATATCACAATAGGCACGGGGGGTGGCTCATCGATCATTATCTCGTCAGCGGTGATCAAGCGCTATCTCTTACCGAAGTCGAGATGGAGCTCAAGACCATGCTGACGAAGTTGCAGGACAAGCGAGACCGAGACGGAGTTTTGCTACCCGACGATGCGGCCACGGTTTTCTGCCCTGGTTGGCCTGATAGAACGGCGCGCAACATCGCGTTCGAGACGAAGCTAAAAGCCACACTAACTTCGTCTGAGGGACAACACTTTGTTCGGACCTACCTGGCATGCACGCGCGATATCTGTGCTGGAACAGACCTTCAGAAGATCGCCGCGTTGCTCAGTAACAGCGAGGATGCCAATATGACCCTTGAGTCCAGGTACCTACCGTGTTTTTTGTCCGGCGCTCGGTGCTTATAGTGGTTATTCCGGTTGTTCATAAACATGAGTCAGAGAAGCGGCTGGGTCGGAGATATGGGGCTCTTTCATCTGGACGGTGTGTGGTTCTCCTATGGCGACGGTTCTTGTCATTTCATTCACTGATCTAAAGCAGGATCCTCGTGTTCGCCGGCAGATCGAAGCCCTTCGAACACATCACGCGGTGATCGCTGCAGGCACTGGCGATCCTGCAATGTCCGATGTTCGCTTTCTTGGTTGCAAGCACAACGCTCGGACCTTCACGCGAAGATGTGTGGGAGGCATTAAACTGCTGTCACGCCGGTATGAATCGCACTACTGGTCAAGGGAACATGTTCAAGAGCTCCATCGCAAGCTGGAAGGGATTGCCTTCGATACGGCGATTGCGAATGATTTGGAGGCGTTGCCTCTTGCACTTTCTCTTGCCGGGACTCGACCGGTCATCCTCGATGCACATGAATATGCTCCTCTGGAATTTGAGGAGCGATTGGTGTGGCGTCTATTCCATCAGGGGCATGCTAACTATCTCTGCAAAACATACATTCCTAGGACGGCACGAGTCATCACGGTGGCAGACGGCATCGCCGAAGAGTATCGCCGTCTCCTTGGAGTCAAGCCCGTCGTCATTCAGAACGCCGCTCCAAGCCATGTCCTGGCTCCCCGTGCGACACCGATGCGGCCGGTCCGCATGATTCATCATGGCTATGCGATGCCAACGAGGCAGATCGAGAAGATGATCGAGGTCATGCAATGGGTGGATGACCGCTTTGAACTCGACCTCATGCTGGTTCCGACTTTCCCCGGCTACATCCAAAAGCTAAAGGCTAAAGCTTCCGGTAATCCGCGGGTTCGATTTCTCTCTCCGGTATCAATGGAAGCGCTTGTTCCGTTCACCAATGCCTACGATATTGGCCTGTATCTCCTGTCCCCTTCCAGCTTCAATAATTTTCATGCACTTCCGAATAAGTTTTTTGAATTCCTCCAAGCTCGCCTTGCTGTGGCGATCGGGCCATCTCCAGAGATGGCCAAAATCGTGCGCGAGTTCGGATGTGGTGTCGTGGCGAACGATTTCGCACCGGCCTCCCTCGCGCGCGCGTTGAATCAACTTACATCGGCCGATATTGATCGGATGAAAGCCGGCTCCGAGCGGGCGGCGCAGGCCCATACTGCTGAACGCAATGCCGAGAAGTTGGGCCAAGTTGTGGCTGACGTACTTGGAGAGTTGTAGCCATGTGTGGTATTGCAGCGCTCTTTTGTCCTGATCCACATCCCTTGGACGATCTTATTCGAAAGATGACCACGGTGGTTCGCCATCGAGGCCCAGACGGCGAAGGGGCTGTTATGTTTTCAGCTCGGGAATTTGTATCGACACCGGTTGGAGGAACGGATACTCCGGACGAGGCGTACTACTCAAGACTGACCTATGCGCCCAGGCGGAACAGTAGGCCGGTCATTGATGCGGTTATGGCGTTGGGACATCGCCGTCTTGCCATCATTGATCTCTCCGTAACCGGTCATCAGCCGATGTGCACGGCGGATGGCCGCGTGTGGATCACGTATAACGGAGAAATCTACAATCATCTCGAGTTGCGGCACGAGCTTCAACAACTGGGGCATGTCTTTGTCTCGCAGAGCGATACGGAAGTGATTCTGCAAGCCTACCTTGCCTGGGGCACGCAATGTGTCGATCGATTCAACGGCATGTTCGCCTTCGTGCTTATTGACCGAAGGGCAGGGCGGGTGTTTGCCGCGCGCGATCGATTCGGCGTCAAACCGCTCTACCTCTGGCGTTCGCCGGATGGGCTGGTCGCCATGGCATCGGAGATTAAACAGTTTACGGTGCTGCCGGGGTGGTCGCCTCGAGTCAACGGGCAATCAGTGTATGACTTCTTGAACTGGGGCTTGCTCGATCACACTGAGGAGACGATGTTCCAAGGTGTCTGCCAGCTCAGAGGAGGCGAGTGTGTAGACGGATCTATTGAGGATCTTCAAAAGACCTTCCCGGTCCGCAGGTGGTATCAACTGACGCCACGTCCTTTTTCGGGGGACATGAAAATGGCTGCCGATGAGTTTGTTGCGCTGTTTACGGATGCGGTACGACTTCGTCTGCGGGCCGACGTCCCCGTCGGATCCTGTCTATCCGGCGGACTCGACTCGTCGTCGATTGTCTGCGTGGCGAATCTGCTCCTCCAATCCACCGGAGCGGGATACCACCAAAACACCTTTTCGGCTTGCGCCACGGAGAAACGATTTGATGAGCGGAACCATGTCGATGTCGTTGTCGGGCACACCGGTGTGAAAGCTCATTACGTCTATCCGAACCTGGACGACCTTTTTAAAAAGCTTGATGCCATGACCTGGCATCAGGATGAACCGTTCGGTTCAACGAGCATTTGCGCCCAATGGGAAGTCTTTGAGCTCGCGAAGAACGCACGCGTGAAAGTGTTGTTAGATGGGCAGGGGGCAGATGAGCTGCTCGCTGGTTATCATGGGTTTTTCGCCTCGCATTTTGCAGGACTATTTGTTATGTGGCGATGGGGGACGTTGCTCCGGGAGGCGCGCGCGGCTAAGCATCTTCATGGGCTGAGTTATGTCAGCTCCGCTAAGTACCTTGGGAACACAGTCCTGCCCGAACCGTTGCGTCAACCTTTGCGCCGGCTCTTTGGAAAACGATCGTCGGTGCCTTATTGGATCAATCGAGAACGGCTTGCATTTGATGCCCGAGATCCCAATCTCACCTACGGCGTCAAAACAACCTCAGTCAATCAGATGGCTCATGCCATGCTGACAGCCACCAGTGTACCGATGTTGCTTCATTGGGAAGATCGTGATTCCATGGCTCATAGTGTCGAGTCGAGGCTGCCTTTTCTCGATTATAGGGTCGTGGAGTTCCTGACAGGCCTTCCCCCCGAAATGAAGTTATGGAATGCCACAACGAAGCAGGTCTTACGCGAAGCGATGCGGGGAACCTTGCCTGAGCCGATCCGCACACGAATGGATAAAATGGGTTTTGTGACACCAGAAGAAACGTGGATCCGCAAGGATGCGCCCGAGCGCTTTCGCCTTGAGCTGCGCCGTGCTGTAGATGCCTCGCAAGGCGTACTCAACGCCACGGCACTCGACCATTTCGATGCCGTGATCGGCGGCGGCGAATCGTTCAACTTCCTGGTGTGGAGAATGATCAGTTTCGGGCAGTGGATGGAGCGGTTTAACGTGAGAGCGGCGGCGTAATCGGAGCCACGGTATGCTGAAGATGTTACCGCAATGACTGTACCGGTGCTGTACCTCAATCCGAGTTCAACATGACCAAGCGGATTCCCTCATTCGGCCGAAGGAAACCCTGAGTCCATGAAGCTGCTGATCACCGGCGCCGACGGTTTTATTGGTTCCCACCTGACGGAGGCTCTGGTTCGTGGAGGTCACGATGTTCGTGCCTTCGTGTTTTACAATTCATTCAACTCCTGGGGGTGGTTGGATCATTGCAACGAGGATGTGAGCGAGAAATTCGAAGTATTTACCGGCGATGTCCGAGACCCGCATGGTGTGCGTACGGCAATGAAAGGATGCGAGGCGGTTTTGCATCTCGCGGCCCTGATTGCGATCCCCTATTCTTATCATTCTCCCGACACCTACGTGGACACCAATGTGAAAGGTACGCTGAACGTGCTGCAGGCGGCGCGTGAGCTGGGTGTCAGACGGATCATTCATACCTCGACCAGTGAGGTATATGGCACGGCTCGGTTTGTGCCCATTACGGAAGAGCATCCATTGCAAGGTCAGTCGCCGTACTCGGCCACCAAGATCGCCGCTGACCAAATGGCCTATTCCTTCTATGCTTCGTTTGGACTGCCGGTCGTCATTGCACGCCCGTTCAATACCTATGGCCCGCGCCAATCTGCCCGGGCCGTGATTCCGACGATCATTACACAGATTGCCGCCGGTCACCGACGGGTGAATCTTGGCGCAGTGTCACCCACGCGCGACTTCAATTTCGTGCAGGATACCGTAGCGGGTTTCATGGCGATATTGAACTCCAATCGGGGATTGGGCGAAGTCGTCAATCTCGGCAGCAACTTCGAGATTTCAATCGGAGACACCGCTCGATTGATTGCCGAAGTTATGCATGCCGACATTGAAATCGTCACAGACGAAGCGCGCCTGCGTCCCGAACATTCCGAAGTGGAACGCTTATGGGCGGATAACAGGAAAGCCAAGGAATTGTTTGACTGGCACCCTCGGTACGGCGGTCGCGAGGGCTTCAAGCGTGGTCTAGTCGAAACGATTCAATGGTTTGCACGGCCCGAGCATTTGCATCGGTATAAGTCTGACATCTACAACCTGTGAAGGGCCGTGGCTCGGAGATGAGTCTTGTTGACCGGATCGTCAAGGCGATTCGCGATGTGGTCGGGCCAGGCCCTGTGGCTCTGCATGAACCGACCTTTGACGGGAACGAGTGGACGTATCTCAAAGAATGTCTCGATTCGACATTCGTCTCGTCAGTAGGCAAGTTCGTCGACCGCTTTGAATCGGATCTGGAGGGTTTTACCGGGGCCAGGCACGCCGTTGCCGTCGTCAATGGCACGGCAGCGCTGCACATGGCATTGAAGCTCTTAGGCGTGAAGGCCGATGATGAGGTCCTGATTCCTGCCCTTACTTTCGCCGCGACAGCCAATGCCGTGACCTATTGCGGGGCTGTGCCGCATTTCGTTGATAGCGAGTTCCGCACATTGGGCATTGATCCACAAAAATTGCGCGACTATCTCGTCACCTCCACGGAGCAACGAGCGGGGCACTGCGTCAATCGAATGACCGGCCGTATTATTCGAGCGCTTGTTCCTATGCATACCTTCGGCCATCCGGCGGATCTGGATAATCTTCTGGCACTGGCGCGCGATTTTAATATCGCAGTGGTCGAAGATGCGGCTGAGTCGTTGGGTAGCTGGTACCACGGCCGACACACGGGCACGTTCGGGAAGATGGGCATCCTCAGTTTCAATGGCAACAAGACCATTACGACCGGAGGAGGCGGGGCTCTCTTAACCGATGATCCAGAACTTGCCCGTCAAGCCAAGCATCTGACAACCACCGCTAAATTGCCGCACGTCTGGGAATATCGCCACGATGAAATCGGCTACAATTACCGACTGCCTAACTTGAATGCTGCCTTGGGCTGTGCCCAGTTGGAACAGTTGCCGAACAGACTTGCTTCAAAACGGAAGCTGTTTGCTCGTTATCAAGACGCGTTCGGGTCCATGGCCGGCGTCCGGTTGGTGGAGGAGCCTTTCGCCTGTCGAAGCAACTATTGGCTGCAAACACTGCTGTTGGATGTCGACCAACAAGATCAGCGGGACCGCATCTTGAGGGCCACGAACGACGCGGGATTCATGACACGGCCGGCCTGGGTCTTGATGCATGACATGGCGCACTTCAAAGATTGTCCGCGGATGGATTTGACCGGCGCCGAGTCGCTTTCGAGGAGACTGCTCAACATTCCGAGCAGTGCGGGGCTGATTCCAACACCATCATGAGTAAGCCCCGCTTGATCGTGATCGGTGCCGGGGGACATGCCCATGCATGTATTGATGTCATCGAGCGATGCGGTGCGTACGAGATCGTCGGATTGGTGGGGCTTCCGGAGGAACTGCATACCGAACAGTTCGGCTATCGCGTCATCGGCACA
Source organism: Nitrospira sp. BO4 (assembly GCA_030144965.1). Taxonomy (GTDB): domain Bacteria; phylum Nitrospirota; class Nitrospiria; order Nitrospirales; family Nitrospiraceae; genus Nitrospira_D. Next base: position 54,932 of record JAMPUU010000024.1, on the reverse strand, counting down.
GACAGCGATCTACCTGGGCTCGCCAAAGATTGCAGTCATGCGATTGTCGCGGTGGGTCACATACGTTCTCCGGCCGTTCGCATCCATCTCTACCAACGCGCAGTTGAGCTCGGACTGCAGGTGCCCACGATTGCTTCGCCTACCGCCTATGTCTCTCGTCATGCCGTGCTCGGCCTAGGGACTATCATCATGCACGGGGCCATCATCAATGCGGGCGCGCGGATTGGGAACAACTGCATCATCAATACCCGTGCGATCGTGGAACATGACGTGACGGTGGCAGATCACTGTCACGTCTCGACCGGGGCCATACTAAACGGCAACGTGACGGTTGGTGCGGGCAGTTTTATCGGGAGCGGGACCGTCGTCAAGGAAGGCATCTCCATTGGAGCAAATTGCATCATGGGCATGGGACTCGCTGTACGGCACCATCAGGCCGATACGACCAGGTTCGCAGGCAACCACAAATCGTGATGCCCCGCACAGTAATCATTGCCGAAGCGGGGGTGAATCATAACGGCAACCTCGATTTGGCTTGCCGGCTGATCGATGTAGCGGCGGAGTGCGGTGCGGACTTCGTGAAGTTTCAGACGTTCGACGCCGATCGGCTTGTCACGGCACACGCGGGCAAAGCCGAATATCAGCAACAGACGACGGCCCCCCATGAGACCCAGCACGCGATGCTCAAACAGCTGGAGTTATCTCCGGCCATGCATCGGATTCTGCTGGCGCGGTGCCGTGAACGAGGTGTCGGGTTTCTCTCGACCGGATTCGATACCGAGAGTATTGATTTTCTGATCCAGCTGGGAATCGATCGGGTGAAGATCCCTTCCGGAGAAATTACCAATCTTCCTTATCTGCGTCATGTGGGTCGCATTGGGAAGCCCGTCATTATGTCGACTGGAATGGCCACGTTGGAAGAGGTCGGTGCCGCGTTACAAGTACTTGAGACGGCGGGAACTCCACGGGCGAGTATCACCGTGCTTCACTGCACCACCGAATACCCCACGCCAATGGCACACGTGAATTTACGCGCGATGCAGGTACTGCGTGACACATTCAATGTCGCAGTCGGCTACTCCGACCATTCCAAAGGGATTGAAGTGCCTATTGCGGCCGTGGCTCTGGGAGCGACGGTGATCGAGAAGCATTTCACGCTCGATCGCGCTTTGCCTGGTCCTGATCATGAGGCAAGCCTTACCCCGGATGAATTGAGGGCGATGGTTTCCGCCATCCGTAATATCGAGAGCGCTCTCGGGGACGGCGTGAAGAGACCTAGTGCCGGTGAAGAGAAGAATATGTCGGTAGCCAGGAAATCCTTGGTGGCGTCTCGTCCGATTCAGGCTGGAGAGTTCTTCAGTGAACACAATGTGACGGCCAAACGGCCTGGCACGGGAGTGTCGCCGATGCGGTGGGATGAGGTCATTGGACGACAAGCCCCCCGTACCTTTATGCGGGATGAGCTGATTGAGTTGTGATGCGTAAGATTTGTGTTGTCACCGGAAGTCGAGCAGAATACGGCCTTCTCCGGTGGGTCATGGACGGCATTCGGGTGGCGCACGATCTCACGTTACAAGTGATCGCGACCGGGATGCATCTCGCACCAGAATTCGGGCTGACGTATCGAGAAATTGAAGCTGATGGGTTTGTGATTGATCGTAAGGTCGAGATGCTCCTGAGTTCGGACTCGCCCGTTGGGATCGGAAAGTCGATGGGACTGGGAATGATCGGATTTGCCGATGCGATCCAGCAGCTTCGGCCTGACATCATGGTGGTGTTGGGTGATCGGTTTGAGACTTTTGCGGCGGCGTCCGCCGCCATGGTTGCGCGGCTACCTATCGCACATCTTCATGGTGGAGAAGCTACCGAAGGGGCTATCGACGAGTCCATACGCCATTCGATAACCAAGATGGCGCAGCTACACTTCGTTGCGGCGGAAGAATATCGGCGGAGGGTCATACAGCTTGGCGAAGATTCGAACCGAGTATTTCTCGTAGGCGGACTCGGCGTTGATAGTATCAAGAGACTTCACGCTATCTCCAGGGCCGACCTGGAGCATCGCCTGTCGTTCAAGTTCCGGGAGAGAAACTTGGTCGTCACATTTCATCCAGTTACGCTCGAAGTGGCATCTGCCCAGCGTCAGTTGGACGAATTGCTGGCCGCGTTGTCGGAATACCAAGACATAGGATTACTCTTTACGATGCCTAACGCGGATACTGAGGGGCGAGCATTATTCAGCATGATCGAAGACTTTTCAAAGACGCGCCCAAATGCGAAGGCCTACACATCATTGGGGTCAACGCTGTATCTTTCTGCCTTAAGCCAGGTGGATGGGGTCGTAGGTAATTCGTCAAGCGGACTAACCGAGGCGCCCAGCTTTCGAATTGGAACCATCGATATCGGTGATCGCCAGCGAGGGCGTCTGAAAGCCGACAGTGTTATTAGCTGTCAGCCGATCAAGGAGAGCATTATGGCAGCCATATCCGAGATGTATTCTCCCGCCTTCCAAGATCGACTTAAGTCGGTCGTGAACCCCTATGGCGATGGAGGGGCAGCAGACCGGATCGTCAATGTGTTGGCGACTATTTCGTTAGACGGTATTCTCAAGAAACAATTCCACGATCTTGTTGTGTCATGAGCATTGTTTTGTAGTGGCTGCCAAATGGTCTCGACAGTGTGGTGCCGGTGGGCGTTCCCGGGCCGCGGAAGCGTTCGAACTCTTGCGAGAGCGACTCTAGTCGAGAGGCCAAACTTGGGTACGCACCGAACATGAGCCCGTCGATTTCAGCGAGTAAGGAATGGCGGAAGGCCATTCTGCCAAAGGGCGCCAGGATCCAGCAGGCGATTCGCTCTTTGAACGAATCGTCTTGTCAGATTGCCTTGGTTGTCTTGCCCGACGGGACGCTGCAGGGCACTCTGACTGACGGCGACATCCGGCGGGGACTCTTGCGCGGATTGGATCTCAACAGTGCGATTGATACCATCATCCAACGTGAGCCATTAGTCGTGCCGCCTGAGTTGAGCCGTGACACGGTGCTCCAGCTCATGCAGGCCAACAGAGTTCATCAGGTCCCGGTCGTTGACGGCAGCCGGCGCGTCGTGGGGTTGCATTTGTGGGCTGAGCTCATGGAGCCTCCCCAGCGGGCAAATCTGATGATCATCATGGCTGGAGGCGAAGGTACTCGCTTGCGGCCGCATACCGAACACTGTCCAAAGCCGTTATTGCCGCTCGGCGACAAGCCGATGCTCGAACACATTATAGAACTGGCCAGGGCAGAAGGCTTTGTCCGATTTGTGCTGGCGATCCATTATCTTGGACACATGATCGAAGAGTATTTCGGCGACGGCAGTCGTTGGCAGGTACAAATTACCTATCTGCGTGAATCGTCGCCCTTGGGCACGGCCGGCGCGCTGGGGTTACTGCAGGCACGACCCGAACTTCCGTTTGTGGTCACCAACGGAGATGTGATTACCGATATCCACTATGGAAAGTTGCTTGACTTTCACATTCGTCACGAGGCGACTGCGACCATGGCCGTCCGAGTACATGAATGGCAGCATCCTTTCGGAGTCGTGCAGACGCAAGGTGTCGACATCGTCGGTTTCGAAGAAAAGCCGGTTGCTCGCAGCCATATTAATGCCGGTGTCTATGCTCTCGACCCGGAGGCTTTGAGTGTCTTGAGCCCAGAGTCCTACTGTGATATGCCCGTTCTCTTTGAGCGTCTACGAGAGAAGGCCAAGCGCACCGTGGCCTATCCGATGCATGAACCGTGGTTAGACGTCGGCAGGCCTGATGATTTGAGTCGAGCGATCGCTGAATCCTCCAAAACGTTAAAAGACGAGCCAAGAAAAGTCTGACCCGTTTCTTCATCAGTTGACGTGTCGCGCCCTCAATTGTTCTGATTCCTCCGAATGAAACGATGATCCGTAACAGGGCGGTTCTCGGCTTGATCCCCGCTCGAGGCGGGTCGAAAAGAGCGCCGAAGAAGAATCTTCGCCGGGTAGGAGGGCGACCGCTCATCGCGTGGACGATCGAAGAGGCGCGAAAGTCTCGCTACATCGATCGCCTCATCCTATCTTCTGAAGACGATGAGATCATTGCAGTCGCGAAAGAGTGGGGTTGCGAGGTCCCGTTCAAACGTCCTCCGGAACTGGCTACCGATGAGGCTCGGGGCATAGAGCCTGTCTTGCATGCGTTACATGTCGTGCAAGGCTTTGACCTCATCGTGCTGTTGCAGCCGACGTCACCGCTTCGCATTGTGGACGATATTGATCAGTGCATAGAGAAATGTGTCTATGACGAGGGCGCGCCTTGTGTCGTGAGCGTCGCACAGGTCGACAAGAATCCCGGCTGGATGTATACCTTAGAAAGAGCGGACAAGCTGAGACCCCTTCTCAAGGGTACAGACTCAAGTACGCCGTACGCTCTCGATCCCGTCTATGCCTTAAACGGCGCGGTCTATGTCGCTGAGGTTAATTGGCTGAAGAAATCGAAATCATTTCTAACGGACGAAACGGTAGGAATGATCATGCCTAAAGAGAGATCGTTGGATATCGATACGGAATTGGATTTCCGGATCCTTAACGCCATCATTCCAAGCAATGAGCAGGTCTAAGTGTCCACGTTTTACCGATGCATGCCGATTCAGAGTCACAACGGATCGCGTTGAGCGTTTCATCGCCCTCCCTCAGCCTTGAGAATCTTTCTCCATTGCGGTTCACAACCGTACCTGCGGGTTCTTTTCTGAATCGAGCGGTCTTGCCACAATGTCCCTCGTAAGACGGGTCGCCGGCAGTTCCTTCATCTATGCAACGACAACGCTGTTGCAACGAGGAATCGCCTTCCTATTGCTGCCCCTGTACACACGATTTCTCACTCCTGAGGATTACGGTGTTCTCGCGGTCGTGGGCGCGCTGAGCACGTTTCTGGTCGTGTTTTGTTCTCTCTCGATGCACGGGGCGGTCAATCGGTATTACTTCTTGTATCGTGACTCCCCAGAGGTGCTCAAAGACTTCTTGGGGACCGTTATTGTCACATCATTAATGACGGCGTCGGGATTCACGATCGCTCTCCTAGCCGTCGGTGAATGGATATTGGCTCCCGTCTATGGAGCCATTCCGTTCTGGCCGTATGTGGTCTTAGGAATAGCCACGGCCGCCTTTCAACCCGTATCGCTCATGTTCCTGGCAATGCTGCAAGCGCGCCAAGAGGTCAAGCGGTATGCTTTTCATAGCCTCGCGCAGTTCGGCTTAACGGTCATGTTGGTGATCGCATTTGTCGTGCTGATGCGATGGGATGCCAGAGGGCCGCTCCTTGCGGGGTTACTCGTTGCGGTACTGTACTGCATCCTGTCTTTGTACTTGCTGAGACACGAGTATAGGGTCTGTTTCAAACCCGAGCACTTTCGTAGTGCACTGAGCTACAGTCTCCCATTAATCCCGCATACGGTGGCGTCGCAAGTCACGGCGTCGTTCGATCGGATTATGATCAACGGCATGGTCAGCACGGCTGCCGCAGGGCTCTACAACATCGGGGCCTCGTTTGGCGGAGTCATGGCATTTATGGCGGATGGCATGAATCGGGCCTATGGGCCGGTGGCCATGGATTCTTTGCAAGCAGGGGATCGCCACAGACTCGACGAACTCGCGAAGATAGGGTTGATGATTATCGCCGGTCTCAGCTTAGCGGCCTCTGCGCTATCCTTGTTCGCCAAGGAAGCGGTCGCGTTGCTTACGGCGCCCGCCTTTCATGACAGCTATGCAGCTGTTCCGTGGATAGCGTTCAGTTTCGTTGCCTCAGGAGTGTACTACCTATTTGTGAACATTTTCTTTTTCAACGTTCACCTCACGAAGATTATCGCGGTCGCGACGTTAAGTGGGGCGGTGTTCAACATCGGCCTGAACTACGCGCTGGTCAAACTATACGGACTGATAGGTGCGGCAGTGGCCGCCCTCTTGGCAAAGATCGCGATAGCCATGATCGTCGCCGTGCTTGGGCGGCGATATGATCCGGTGACGTGGAACTACACGCAGATCGCTCTTATCCCTCTCATATGTCTGGTAGCTGTCCTCATGGTTGATGTCGCGAGCTCCGAGGATCTTGTGGTAGCCGCCCTGGAAAAGATGGTGGTTCTGTGCGCTCTCGTCTTGGTCATTGGTCAATCGGCCTGGCGTGATCCTCTCTATCTCATGCGGAGCGGAATGACGGCGGCACGGGACATGCTCGGAGCCCTGAAGGTTGCTTGAGACGGTAAAGGATCGGTGGTGCAGAGGATGAAAGCGTCCGAGATCGTCGATCAAATTATCGAGATCGAAGCAGCTGCGCCCGTGGAACAATGGACGATTGATGGGATACACGTGTGGCCTCTCATCCGGATCCAACTCGGTACGGATCTCTTTAAAACTCATCAATCGACGAGATCGGATCTATCCGGAGCTTCCCATGTTTGGAGAAGGGGGGCTGCCTGTTTGAGGGGCTGGGGGGCGTTTTCCGCTGCGAGTTGGCTGGACCGAAGAGAAGGGCATGCGGACATCGGGAAAGCGCAGGCACTGTTCCTCACGAGTGGGGTGGCCTTTACGGCTCTTCAAGGGAAGTATTACGAACGATTTTGCGATCCTATCCGAAGTTACTTGGATTCCCGCAACATATCTTCGCTCATGCTGACTCCTCTTGACCGATTTCTTGTTCCGCGATTCTCTCCATCCAGGTTCATCCAGCCTCAGTTGGACTGGATACAAATAAAGCACACGATCTTCCGAAATAACCGCCGACCGGTGGAATGTCTGCCTGGATTTGAGTCAGTCTTCGAGAGGTTGAGACAGGTTGCCCCGGCCGTTGTGCCGAAGCTTGATCGCGTTCGCCATCATGTTTCGTTAGTCGTCGAGTTTTCCCGCTATTTCGAGCGTCTGCTGGAGCAAGTCCGGCCGAGAATCTGCTTCCTTGTCGCGTACTATTGGCTCGTGGGGTATGGACTGCTGCTGGCGTGTAAGCGAAACGGCATCCCGACAATCGATCTTCAGCATGGGACGCAGGGGGCTATGCATCGCGCTTATGGCAATTGGACCAAAGTTCCTGCGCAAGGGTATGAGCTTCTGCCGACACACTTTTGGTGCTGGACCGACGACGAGGTGGCTGTCATTCAAAGGTGGGCGGAGAGCACCGGAGGCGCGCATCGGCCTGTGGTGGGGGGGAATTTGTTCCTCAATCTCTGCAAGTCAAACAGTCTGTCGTCTGTACGCGAATGCGATGATCTGGTGCGAAAAAAAGTAGGCGCGTTGGGAGCCGACAAGCAGATTCTCGTCACATTGCAGTGGGGATTACTGACGGATGAATTTACGCGAACGCTGTCACGCGCAATTGAGAGCACCGTGGATAGGTATCAATGGTGGCTCCGCTTGCACCCGTCGATGCTCCAAGAGAGAAAAAAAGTCAGAAAACTGTTCGGCCATTTTCCTAACGTGGACGTAGACATGGCGACAGATCTACCACTCTATGCCCTCCTGCAGCACATGACCGTGCATGTGACACACTCCTCCTCCACCGTGTTAGAGGCGTATGAGTTCGGCATTAGGTCGGTCGTATGCAGTCGCTACGGGCAAGAACTCTTTCTGAATCAAGAGAAAGAAGGTGTACTCATATATGCGGGAACGCATGAGGATCTTCTTATGGCTATTGATAAGCAGCGGAACCTCAGGGGTGCAATGGAACAGATAACAGCGCAAGGGTCCGAGCAGGTCAAAATGTCCTATAGCGTGTTGGACCGCTTGGTGGGGGTCGTGTGACATGATGATGGCCCGTGTCGATCATTGTCCGGACCACCTCAACCGAGACTTGTTTTCGCTTTTCTTTTTCGGTGCCACGTCGCGGTTCCGTTGTTGCTCATTGGTGCCATATGTCGGATAGGGGAATTGCGTGCCCAATCCCCTAAAGGCAGGACAGTGGAACCACGCAGGCAATCATGCGGCCAGTCGCGTCATCACAGGTCTCGTGAACGAGCTGTAGCGGCGGTGCAGAGAGGTCTGGCCATGCGCAGATGAAGGTCTTGTTTGTCACTCATGATGCGGGGCTGTACGGCGCGTCGCGAAGTCTGCAGCCGGTCGTCAAAGGGTTCGCCGGAGAAGTCGCGGATCTCATTGTCAGCCGGCGTTTCGTCGACAATGTCTCAGCTGCGGACCTTCGGGCACGTTTTGGAGACCATCTTAGACGGATTTATCGCTATTTCTTGCCATTCGATCGTATCTATCGAGGCAAAGACACGCGTAAAGCGCGATCGGCTGTCAGCGCAACGGCTCGTGCCATGTTGTGGCGGGCGCAGCGTCCGGCCGTGATGAGACTTCTCGAGACAGAACAGTACGATATGATTCACCTGAATTCGCTGTCTCTCTTCGGGCTGGTTGATCCGGCCTATCCGTTCTTCATCCATGTGAGAGAGATCTATGACGGGACCAATCCCATGGTGTGCACCGCGCTGCGCCAAGCGCGCGGAGTGATTTTTATCGATGAGGCGACGAAGCAACCATTCCAACATTTGTCGTTGCCCAACAGTGTCGTCCTCAACAATCCGTGTGACATGACACCGGTGGAATCATGCGGGATGAATCATGGTCGAGCGTACCGGGATAAGGTCGTGTTCGCCATCATTGGAAAGCTCTCGGACAACAAAGGCACGCAATTCGTCATCGAGACGTTCCGCAGATTTACAAACGAAAACGTCATGTTGTTCATTGTGGGGAACGGGGACAAGGGCTATGTAGATTCCTGCAAACGGTTTGCGGAGGGCGATGCGCGCATTCGCTTCCTCGGCGAGCAGCCGGAAATTGAGAAGATTTACGCCATAGTGGATTATGTGCTTCGTGGGGAAGCGTATCCCTGTGTCGGAAGAACGATATACGAAGGGCTCTATGCCGGGTGTGAAGTCATCGTTCCGGGAGGGGCCGAAGCGGAGTCCTGTTTTTTTGAGACCGGCCGATTCAGCGGTAAGCTGCACTTCTATGAACCGAGAAACACGGAAAGCCTCGTGAGCCAGTTGAAACGGCATGCCGGACGGAAAATCCTGGTCCGGCATCCGCTGTCGAACGTCCCTGAGTATCTGAAGCTGTTCAAGGCCTTCGTCTCTGCAGAATCACCTGGGCAGTCGATTCCCACTCCTACTGTGGCAGTGCGCCCATGAGTGCCGCAACCGCCGAAGCGCCTCGGGCCACCCTCATCGTCGCGGTCTATAATGCCGCACCGACAATCGCCAAATGTCTCGACAGCGTCGCGGCTCAAACATATGTTTCACGTGAATTGATCGTGATCGACGGGGGGTCCACCGATGGAACGGTGGATATCCTCCGGCGCAACGCCGACCAGCTCTCGTACTGGATATCAGAGCCGGACGCGGGAGTGTACAGTGCGTGGAACAAAGCGCTCGCCCGTGCACGAGGCGACTGGATCGCGTTTCTTGGTGCCGATGACTATCTTTGGGCTCCCGATGCCCTTGAGCGCTTAGTTCGGGAAGGTGATCAGGTGTTCCCCCGTAAGCGCATCATATACGGGCGAGTTGGATTCGTCTCAGCTCTTGGGAACGTGATCGAGACCGTCGGGAGACCGTGGGCGGAAATCCGCGATGAATTCCGGAATCGTATGGTTCTTCCGCATCCCGGACTCTTGTGCCATCGTTCGCTATTCGCCGAGCATGGGCTATTCGATGAATCGTTCCGCATCTCCGGCGACTACGAATGGCTGCTGCGGGAGTTGAAGGATGGTGACGCACAGTTTATCGACGGACCGTTTGTCGTGGGTATGCGGGCGGGAGGGATGAGCAGCCAAGCGGGACGAGGCATGCAAATTTTCGTCGAGACACGACTGGCACAGCAGAAGCACGGATTGCGGCCGCATCTTTTTATTCGAGCATGGACATTCATGAAAGCGTATTTGAGAACAAAAGCAAGCGATATGTTTGGTGAATCTCTCGCGGCAGATGTTGTGAACCGGCTGCGCTGGCTTCGTTCTCGAATACTCTAATGGGATTCATGCGCGTGCTGCGGACTCCCACCTCACGCTGTTCTCCTCAGTCAGGGAAGGCTGCCCCCCAGTTGGGTCAGTGCCGTAGATGTGCGGTATAGCCGGCGTTCTAGCGTGCAGACAATCTGAACCGAATCTTTTTGTTTCTGCGATGGTCGGGGCGATTCGCTATCGCGGGCCGGACGATTCAGGTGTGTGGAGCGATCCGTCTGTAGGCGTTGGGCTGGGCCATGCCCGGCTGTCGATCCTGGATCTCTCTGCCGCCGGTCACCAGCCGATGCATTCGACTTCCGGTCGATATGTGATCGTGTTCAACGGCGAAATCTACAATCATATGGACCTTCGCGAACAGCTCGGTAGTGTGCCGTGGCGCGGACATTCGGACACTGAAACACTGCTGGCGGCCTTTGAGAACTGGGGTGTCGAAAAAACTCTCCAAACCAGTGTCGGTATGTTTGCTGTAGCGCTGTGGGATCGGGTGGAGCGCTGTTTGATCTTGGCTCGTGACCGCATCGGTGAGAAGCCGCTTTACTACGGATGGCGCAACGGGACGTTCATGTTCGCCTCGGAGTTGAAGGCTTTGGAAGTCCACTCAGACTGGACCGGCGAAATCGATCGAGGCGCCCTGGCGTGCTTTCTGCGCTATGCCTATGTGCCGTTACCACATTCGATCTTTGTCGGGATCAGGAAACTCTTGCCGGGAAGCTATGTGATGATCTCAGCCATGGATTCAGCGGAGCATTGGCCGGAGCCCAAGCCCTATTGGTCTGCGGTGACGATTGCAGGACAGGACCGGCGGTTTGATTGGACCGATGAGACGGCCACGGATGAACTGTACCGGCTGTTACGTCGCGCAATCGGTGGACAGATGCTGGCCGATGTGCCGCTTGGCGCCTTGCTGTCGGGCGGCGTCGATTCCTCGACCGTGGTGGCCTTGATGCAGGCGCAGTCATCCCGGCCGATCAAGACTTTTTCGATCGGTTTTCTCGAAGACGAATACAATGAGGCGCCTCAGGCGAAAGCTATCGCGGCACACTTGGGGACCGAGCATACCGAATTCTACGTGGGTCCCGCCGACGCGTTAGCAGTGATTCCGCTCTTGCCGTCGATGTATGACGAGCCGTTTGCCGATCCATCCGCCATTCCAACTCACCTTGTCGCCCAGTTGGCCAGGCGGTCTGTCACAGTGGCACTTTCCGGGGACGGGGGTGACGAGCTGTTTGGAGGATACAATCGGTATTTCTGGGGGCGTTTAATCTGGCGGCGGATCGCGCGCCTGCCAAGATCCATGCGGGCCATGGTGGCTCGCGCCATAACCGTACTGTCACCTGACCAGTGGGACCGGTTCGGCAGAATATTGCGGCCTGGTCTTCCGGCATCATTGCGGATCCCGACGTTTGGCGACAAAATCAGAAAATTTGCTGAAATCGTCGATGTCGACAGCCAAACAGAGCTGTATCGGCGCTTGGTTTCGCAAGATCGAGAACCGGCCTCTTTGGTTCTCGGCGCCAAAGAGGAACACATATGGGCCGACGGCCAAGCGCGGCAGTTGGGAAAGCAGGACTTCAGTGAAGAAATGATGTTCCACGATTTGGTGGGCTATCTCACGGACGATCTCCTGGCCAAGGTCGATCGGGCGGCGATGGCGATCAGTCTCGAAACACGGATGCCCCTGCTCGACCATCGGGTGGTGGAGTTTGCCTGGACTCTTCCGATTTCGATGAAGATCAGAACTGAGCGTGAAGGGAAATGGCTGCTCCGGCAGGTTCTGTACCGCCATGTGCCTAAGCAACTCGTCGAAAGGCCTAAGATGGGCTTTGCTCTGCCGTTGGACTCGTGGCTCAGAAGCAGCTTGAGGGACTGGGCCGAGGCGTTGTTAGATGAGTCGCGGCTCCGACGTGAGGGATACTTGGATCCGGTTCCGATTCGAGCGAAATGGCGGGAGCATCTCTCAGGTCGGCGCAATTGGCAATATTGGCTCTGGAACGTGTTGATGTTTCAATCTTGGCTGAGTGCTCATGAGCGACCGCCCGCGCCTACTGTATCTCATCACTGAGGACTGGTATTTCTGGTCTCATCGCGCCGATCTCGCGCGGGCCGCGCAAGAGGCAGGATATGAGGTCGTCGTCGCGACGCGCGTGACCGATCATGGTGAGCGAATCAGAGAGCAAGGGTTTCAACTCATGCCGCTGGGAATGGTCCGTGGGAGCCACAATCCATTTCGCGAGTTGATCGCCATCGCCGAACTGGTGCGATTGTATCGCCGTGTCAGACCCACTGTGGTTCACCATGTTGCCATGAAGCCGATTCTCTATGGAACCCTCGCTGCGTGGGTCACTCGAGTTCCCGGGGTGATCAATGCATTTGCCGGTCTCGGGTATGTCTTTGTCGACGACCGGAGTCGGCTGCTACGATGGTGTGTGAAGACGGCGCTGAAGGCTGTGCTCCATTTGGGGCGCTCAACCGTCCTGGTCCAAAACCACGATGACCAGAACCGGCTTGTCAGTGAAGGGGTGGTTCCTGTCTCGCGCACGAGGATTGTTGCGGGCTCCGGTATCGACGTCGAATTGTATTCTGTACAACCGGAACCGTCAGGTATCCCGATCGTTCTCCTTCCGGCCCGGATGTTATGGGACAAAGGAGTAGGAGAGTTTGTTGAGGCGGCTCGCGACTTGAAACGCAAAGGCGTCATGGCGAGATATGTCCTTGTTGGGCGATGTGATGAACATAATCCTGCTGCGATTTCTCAGGCACGGCTTGCCGAATGGGTACAGGAAGGAGTGGTGGAATGGTGGGGACACCGTGAGGATATGGTGTCTGTGTATGGGGCTGCCACTCTCGTTGTGCTGCCCTCCTATTATGGAGAAGGTCTTCCCAAAGTGCTCTTAGAAGCGGCAGCTTGTGGCAGGGCGATTGTGGCAACGGATATGCCGGGTTGCCGAGACATCGTCAGAGACCGTGACAATGGTCTTCTGGTTCCGCCGAGAAATTCTGGGGCGCTGGCGTTGGCGATTGAGGAACTCTTGGCCGATGGCCGGAGTCGCCAGGCAATGGGCCGTCGAGGCCGGGAACTGGCCGTCGCCGAATGGTCGGTTCCGGAAATCGCAGGGCAGATGCTGAATTTGTACCGAGAGCAGTTGAAGGCCGTTTCAACGATGGACCAATTGAATGGGTATGCATGACCAAGGTGTTGGTGACAGGGGCATCAGGGTTTCTCGGATCGTCCGTCGTCAAAGAACTGTGCCGGTCTGGCTATCAAGTTCGGGCGCTCCTTCACGACGCAACAAAATCCATCTCATTTTTGCCAGGAGTCGAAACCGTCGTGGCGGACGTCCGGGATTCTCAGCGAGTCAGAGAGATAACCGATGGCTGTGGGGCCATTGTGCATCTGGCGGCCAAGGTTCATGCGCTCGATGATGCTGGGTTCGAACAAGACTATGAAGCCGTCAATATTAAAGGCACGAAGCACATCCTGGATGCGGCAGTCGAGGCCGGTGTCCGGAGGATCGTGTTTGCGAGTTCAGTCAAAGTCTTCGGCGAAGAGACAAGCGGATGTATTGATGAAACACGGACTCCCGATCCACAGACAGCCTATGGCCGGTCAAAATGGCAAGCCGAACAACTTGTCTCTGACTATGGCGCCCGACATGATCTCACCGCCGTATCGCTCCGTCTTCCCATGGTTTATGGACCGACGAACAAAGGCAACCTCTTTCAAATGATCCAAGCGATTGACCGTGGACGGTTTCCTGCTTTGCCTCGTCTCCCAGCGGTCCGAAGCCTCTTGCATGTCGGCAACTTCGTCCAGGCCGTATTGCTGTGCCTCCAAGCGCCGAGTATCGGGCGAGCGGCATACATCGTCGCCGACGCCGAGCCGTATTGTGTGACCGATCTGTACGACTGGCTGCGAACCGGATTGGGGAAGGCTCCCCCGCGATGGCGGGTTCCACTCTGGGTGCTCAAAGGAGGGGCGCGATGTGGCGACTTGCTCAAAGGGATCAGCGGACGGCATACTCCCCTGACAACCGAACGTCTGGCAAAACTCATCGGCTGTGCGTGGTTCAATTCCACAGCCATCACACGTGAATTAGGGTACAAGGCGACGCACTCGTTCAAAGAGGCGGTTCCCGAACTGATTGCGTTCTACCGCGGGGCAACCGGCGCCGGATCTTGAGAAAGTCGAGCATGGAGAGTAGTGTGACCCGATAAGACAAGAACCATGCAAATCATAATGGTCATATTCCCAGCGGCTGTGGCTTTTCTCTCGGCGTGGTGGATCACGCGAAGCTTGTGTTCACCCAAATCGTTTCTTTCGATACTCGCCCACCCAAATGAGCGAACATTGCATTCCATGCCGACTCCGCAAACCGGAGGGTTGGCCATTGTTGCCAGTGTGGTGATCGGTCTTATTGCAGCCGCAAGCATGCTTGCCATTGCACAACCCACGAAAGCCGTGCTCCCGAAGGGAGTGGCCTCGGGAAGCGTCTGGATCGTGGCTTCGATGCTCCTGATCTTCATTGTGTCCTTCATCGACGATTGTGTCGGTCTCCCCGCAAGTCTCCGCCTGGGTGTACAAGCAGTCTCTGCTTCTATCATTATCGGCGGTGTCGGGCTGACGATGTCATCCATTCCCATACCTGAAGTGCTGGTGATCCATCTAGGACTGGCAGCGATTCCAGTGAGCGCCCTCGTGCTGATGTGGATGGCGAACCTCTATAACTTTATGGATGGTATGGATGGATTTGCGGGCGGGATGACGTTTTGGGGGTTCGGCTTTCTTGCCTATTTCGCGTGGGAGGCCAATTTCCCGATCATGCTCATCATCGCCTCGTTCGTCGCGATGAGTGCGCTGGGATTTCTCGCTCATAATTTCCCGCCGGCGCGTATTTTCATGGGTGATGCCGGGAGTATCACGGTCGGTTTCTTGGCGGGAACATTGATGTTACTTGGAATGCAAGTCAAGATGTTCGATTTTTGGGTACCGATCATTGTCTTCTCGCCCTTCATCATTGATGCGACTGTGACCCTGATTCGGCGGGCAGTCCGTCGCCAAAAGATCTGGGAGGCTCACCGAGAGCATTATTATCAACGGTTGGTGCTATGCGGATGGAGCCATCGCCGGACCGTGCTCGCAGAGTATGGAGTCATGCTCACCTGTGGAGGATTGGCAATTCTCTACCATCATTCAAACGGAAATTGGCGGTTGCTCATTCTTGGTGCATGGCTGGTCATGTTTTTCGTATTAGGGAAACTGGTGAATAGGTTGGAGCAGAAGCGAAACTACTCTCATCCTGCCCGAGATCCGCAAATCATAAGTGACAGCAATCCCGTCCCTGTGCCGGCACAGGATTCTGCCAAAGTAACCGTCGAAGTGTAGCGTGATCGTGCTTCACATCGTGTTGTCCCGAACAAAGTAATTATGTCCGTTTCAAAGAGGGTTTCGGGTATGGGGGAGGGCATGGAGTTATCCCCTTGGGGGATCAACCGTCTGCAGATGGAAGCGAGGCGGGTGGCAGGTTGGGCAACAACCGCACTCGGCTTCACCTTACCGATCTGGGTGTCGGCGGACGGCGTTCTTGTCGCCCTGCTGGTTGTGTGTTGGGTCGCAAGTGGAGAGTGGCGGGACCGAATCCGTCGAATCACGGCGAATCCAGTGGCAGTGAGCGCAATACTCTTGTTCGGGTGGTTGTTGGCCGGGTCTCTATGGGGAATGGGTTCTCTGGAAGAGCGAGTGCTGGCCGTAAAGAAGTACGCCGATCTGCTGCTGATTCCTCTGTTGATTTCGATGGCGGTCGGCATCCACGAGCGAAATCGCGCGCTCCTTGCGCTCACGGCATCGTTGGTTGTGACGCTGCTGCTGTCCCTTGCCTTAAGTGTGGGGTTTCTTCCAGGCAGCCAGGCTCTCAATTGTGATCGGTTCAACCCGTGCGTATTCAAAAAGCACACAACGCATAACGTGCTGATGGCCTTCGGTGCGTTGTTGTTTGCCGTATTGGCTTGGAAATCTTCACAGAGGTGGGTGCGTTGGGGGTTGGGAGGCGCCGCAGTCTTGGCCGCAGGTAATGTGTTATTGATGGTGCAGGGCCGAACCGGGTATGTGGTGTTGGCCGGGCTTGCCGTAATGGCCTTCCATATGTACTTCGGATGGCGAGGCATGCTCGCGGCGATCGTGGGCTTATGCCTGGCATTTTCGGCGGCGTACCAGGTGTCGTCCTCTTTCCATCAACGGGTGGAGCTCGTCGTCTCCGGTACCACACAGTGGAACCCCCAGGTGGCGGCTGCCGATCCGGTAGGCTGGCGATTGGAATTCTTCTATCATACGGCCGAGATTATTCGGGACCACCCCCTGATAGGCGTCGGGACCGGAGGGTTTGTTCAAGCGTACCGCTCGCGTGCGGTACAACCCGGCATGGCAGTACCCCCCCACCCCCACAATCAATACCTCTTCATCATGGCACAAGTAGGAATAGTCGGACTCGGCTTACTACTCTGGTTGTTTGTACAACAGTGGCGATCGGCACCACTGGCCGGTGATGCGGCGTACGGGCTGCTCGCCAGAGGACTGGTGGTCACTATTGCGGTCGGATGTTTTTTTAACCCTTTTCTTGTCGACCATACGGAGAAACTGTTTTACTGCTGGTTCTCCGGGCTGATGTATTCCGGGACTGATCCGCAACTCGATACGAAGACATGAGTCTTTCGACATATATCATCGCCTACAACGAGGCGAAGAAGATTGCCGATGCCATTAATAGCGTGTTATGGGCGGATGAAATCATCGTGGTCGATTCTGCCAGTACGGACGAGACGGCCCGGATTGCCCAGGACTTGGGAGCCCGGGTTGTCCAGATTCCGTTTCAGGGTTTCGGCCATCTGCGAAATCAAGCCATCGAGGCCTGCACGCACGAGTGGATCTTCAGCCTCGATACGGATGAACGCTGCACACCGGACGTTCGGGACGAGATTCTCGCGGTCCTTGCGGAGACTCCTGCACACGATGCCTATCTGGTGCCGCGACGGAATTACTTCATGGGACGTTGGATTACGCATTCCGGCTGGTATCCGAATTTCCGCCAGCCGCAGTTGTTCAGGAAAGGGGCTATGAAGTATGCGGAATCTCCGGTCCACGAAGGATACGAACTCTTGACCACCAAGCCGGTCGGACGGCTGACGCATGCGATTTGGCAGATCCCGTTCGGCGACTTCGAAGAGGTCGTCAAGAAGGCCAACCGCTACTCGTCGCTTGGAGCGTTGAAGCTTGCCGATCAACGGGTGTCGATGGGGGCGGCTCTGTTTCACGGCCTCTGGTCATTTCTCAAACATTACGTGGTTAAACGTGGGTTTCTGGACGGCTGGCCCGGCTTCGTCATCGCCTTCGGAAATTTTGAGGGAACATTTTATCGATATGCCAAGCGATTCGAGCAGCAGGAGATGTGGCCGCTTCCCAAACAGATGCCGCTTCGGCGCACCGGTCACGCCCCTCCGAAATGAAAACAGCGGTAATCGTTACGACGTACAATCGTCCTGATGCGCTGGCGGCTGTGTTGGAAGGGTATTGCGGCCAAAGCGATCACGATTTTGGACTGGTCGTTGCGGATGACGGTTCGAAAGAAGAGACGGCGGAGGTCGTCCGGCAGTTTGCGCGGCGCGCACCGTTCTCGCTGACGCATATCTGGCAGGAGGATCGAGGATTTCGCGCCGCAGCGATTCGCAACCGAGCCGTCGCATCGACGAGCGCCGACTACATTATTTTTACGGATGGAGACTGTGTTCCCTCCCGGCATTTCGTGTGTGCTCACAAGCGACTTGCCGAACCTGGTTACTTTCTCGGGTCGAATCGTGTGTTACTTGCCGCCGAGTTGACGAACCGTGTTGTGCATGAGCGGCTTCTAATTCACGCATGGGGCGGAATCGAGTGGGTCCTTTCCTGGTCACGAAGGGAAATCAATCGCGTACTTCCGTTGATGACATTACCTGATGGCGGGTTCCGAAAATGGTCGCCGGATCGTTGGAAAGGTATCAAGACGTGCAATCTCTCCGTGTGGCGCGCAGACTTGATCCGTGTGAATGGACTTGACGAGTCCTACGAGGGATGGGGGCTGGAAGATTCTGATCTGATCATTCGGCTTCTCCACGCCGGCGTGAAGCACAAGAACGCACGGTTTGCCGCGACAGTCTTCCATTTGTGGCACCCTGAGCAGGATCGCATGAGACTTCCGACCAATCAGAAGCGTTTGGATGAGCTGTTGCAATCGACGGCGGTGCGTGCCGCCATAGGACTTGATCGGCACGGTGGGCTCTGATGCGATACGATACCTAGGTGCTCGATGAATCGGGAAATGCGAAGCGCATTGGTCGTCTGTACGCGTCGAATCGGCGACGTGCTCTTAGCGACACCCGTCGTACGCTCCCTCAAGACCGCGTTGCCGCATCTGATGATCGATATGCTGGTGTTCGAAGGGACCGAAGATATCGTGTCGGCAAATGAGGATATCCGGCGGATCTGGACGATTCCCGAGCGCCCGACGATTGCGAAACATCTGAAATTACTGCGCGCGATGTGGCGACGCTATGATGTCGCGCTTTCTGTTCTGGCGGGAGACCGTCCCACCTTTCACGCTTGGGTGGCCGGTCGATATCGTATAGGGACTCTCTTGCCGGACAACAAATCACGGTGGAAACAGCGTCTACTTCACGAATGGGTTCCCTTTGACAACCTGCAGACTCATACGATCGTCATGAATCTGCGGTTGCTCGAATCCTTGAAAATCAAGCCGCTTGGAACTCCTATTGTGACGTGGACTCAAGACGATGAAAACTCAGTTCAGCGCATGTTTCCTCAGATGCGGGATGCTCGACGATATGCCGTGTTACATATATCGCCGAAGTTTGCCTACAAGACTTGGACGGTGGCTGGGTGGGTGGCGCTTGGGCAGTGGTTGATTGACCGTGGGATGGGGGTAGTTGTCACAGGTATGGAGTCAGGCCAAGAGGCGTACTGCGAACAAGTCATCCAGGGGTTGCCGGGTGCCGTGAATCTGGTCGGCCGAGTGACGCTGCCGGCCCTTGGCTGTCTCTTAAGCCGCGCGGCTGTGTATATCGGAACTGATACGGCGGTGAGTCATATGGCGGCCGCTGTCGGGGTGCCTACCGTCGTGCTCTTTGGGCCGTCAAATCCGGTGAAGTGGGGTCCGTGGCCGAAGGACTTCTCTCCCACGACGCAAAGTCCGTGGGTCAGGCAAGGTTCGCAGCGGCAGGGAAATGTGTTTCTGCTCCAGGGAGAAGGGGAGTGTGTGCCTTGCTTTGCTGAAGGGTGCGACCGTCACATCAACAGTTTGAGTGATTGCCTCCAGCAGCTATCCGTGCAGCGTGCCATTCAGGCCATCGAATCCATCCTTGGAGAGCGGGCGCTCCTCGTTCCGACCACGGGGTACGCATGAAACAGTCTGCTGCCAAGCTATATCACTCCATTGCCGGACGATACGGGAACGTGGTCCTGCTTTATCGGTCATTTCTCCTCATCGGCGCACAGTTGGTTCTGATTTTCTTGGCAAACCTGACCGCGTTTGCACTGCGATTCGATGCCGACCTTCCTCCCGAGTATCAGCAGATGATGTGGGATCACGTTCCCGCCGTGCTGCTGATATTCGGTTCCGGCTTATGGATGTTTGGGATTCAGCGGGGACTTTGGAGATATGTCGGCATTTACGACTTAGGAAAAATCCTGCTGGCTTCCCTGACCGGCGCGGCGGCTTTTTACGGAGTCATCCATCTCATCGGCGGGATTACCCAGTATCCTCGCTCCGTCATCGTCCTGACCGGCCTGTTGAACGGACTATATTTGTCGGGCATACGATTGGCGGTGCGGGGATTCAGGGAATGGATCCGGATCGCCGATCCGACTGCCCGTCGAGTGCTGATCGTCGGCGCTGGAAATGCAGGCGAGTTGTTGGTTAGAGACATGCGTTCCGATGCCAACTATAACAGCCGGCCGGTTGGGTTTGTGGATGATGATCCCATCAAACGCAAGATGTCGATCCATGGAATACCAGTCGTGGGTACGATCGGCGATATTAGACATGCGGCGGATCGGCTGGAAGTTCAGGAGATCATCGTCGCCATCCCATCCGCGACAACCACGGTGAAGCAAAAAATTCTGGCGGCTTCAGAAGGGTGCACGGTCCCGATCAAGACCCTACCCAATCTCAAACAATTATTGGGTGATCCCGTCTCGTTGCAACAAGTACGGCCGATGAGTCTGGACGATTTGCTTCAACGTGAGCCGATCCAGACTGATTGCCAGGACCTGCACCCGCTCATTACCGGTAAGACATTGCTGGTCACCGGAGCGGGAGGTTCGATTGGGTCCGAGTTATGCCGGCAGATTTCGCAGTACAAGCCCAAAACCTTGGTGCTGTTTGAGCGGTATGAAAATGCCCTTCATGCACTCTTGCTGGAATTGAGAGCGGCCTTTCCGGAAGCGCAGATCCTCCCTCGCATAGGGGACGTGACGGTGCCTGACCGTGTGTCGGAAGTGTTCCGCCAGACCGGTCCCGATATTGTGTTCCATGCAGCGGCACACAAACATGTTCCGCTCATGGAACTGAATCCGAAGGAAGCGATTCGCAACAATATCTTAGGAACCCGTGTGGTTGCCGAAGCCGCCATGAAATCAGGCGTCGAGCGCTTCGTTCTCATTTCCACCGACAAGGCGGTCAACCCATCGAGCATCATGGGAGTCACCAAGAGAATTGCTGAGCATTTGCTTCAGGATTTGAACCATACCGGCCTTACGAAGTTCACCGTCGTGCGGTTCGGCAATGTGCTAGGCAGCAATGGAAGCGTGGTACCTCTCTTCACCGAGCAGATTCGTAAAGGTGGACCGGTGACGGTGACCCATCCGGAGATCAAGCGGTTTTTTATGACGATTCCAGAAGCGGTGCAATTGGTGCTGCAAGCGAGTGTGATGGGACGGGGAGGAGAGGTATTTGTCCTGGATATGGGTGAGCAAATCCGAGTTGCCGATCTCGCGAGAAACATGATTGTGTTGGCCGGCCTGGTTCCTGGCAAGGATATCGACATCATTTTTACCGGTCTCCGGCCTGGAGAAAAGTTGTACGAAGAACTCTTCGAGGAACGTGAACTGGTTGAGCCGACCTCCCATCCGAAGATCCATCGAGCCGCAGGAGCCCCTGTCCCAGTCGGCGAACTGAGCGAATGGTTGGAGTCACTGCAGGCCAATCTTCCGAAATACGAGGAAGAGGCGCTGCTCCGAGACCTCAAGCGGCTGGTTCCGAGTTTCCATCCGAGCCTCTCGCCAGGGGTCTGGTAGTATTTTCGTGTCGGCACGATGCTTCCTTGGTGTCCATCACACCCGCTACAGTTTTAACCGATGCCAACCGATAAGAACGGAAAGTGTTCGACCGAAATAGGGGGGTGAGGCAGTGAAAGGTGTCGTGCTGGCGGGAGGACTCGGCAGTAGATTATTGCCCCTCACAAAGGTCACGAACAAGCATCTGCTGCCGGTGTATAACCGGCCGATGATCTATTATCCGATTCAGACGCTGGTCAATGCGGGTGTGACGGAAATCATGTTGGTTACCGGCGGGAATAGCGCCGGCGATTTCCTAAAACTGCTCGGAAACGGCAAAGAATTCGGTCTTCAACATCTCAATTATACGTATCAGGAAGGCGAGGGAGGCATTGCCGACGCCCTTCGGTTGGCGGAGCACTTTGCCGATGGTGAACCGATCTGCGTCGTGTTGGGGGACAACATTATTCAGGGAAACATCGCCATGGCGGCGGACCGCTTTCGCAGTCAGCGAAAGGGAGCGAAGATTCTTCTCAAGGAAGTGAAAGATCCGCAACGGTTCGGCGTGCCGGTTTTGGAGGGAGAACATGTCGTTAGAATCGAGGAAAAACCGCTCGAGCCACGGTCGCCCTATGCTGTGACCGGCATTTACTTTTATGATCCGCACGTCTTCGAGTTCATCCGGGAGCTGAAGCCCTCTGCAAGAGGGGAGCTGGAGATTACCGACGTCAACAACGCGTATATCAAGGCCGGGACGCTGACATGGGATCTGCTTCAGGGATGGTGGACGGATGCCGGCACCATCGAGTCATTATACCTGGCCAATCAGCTCGTCGGCCAAACCGGCGCAAACAACCTTCAAGTGGAATCGTAGATGCGCATTCTTGTTACCGGCGGCGCCGGGTTTATCGGCTCTCATCTGGTTCGACGTCTGCTGGTGTCGTCGCAGCATCAGATCGTCAATCTCGATGCCCTCCGCTATTCGGGGAACTTGATGAACCTGGACGCGGTCAGCCGGCATCCGGGGTATGTCTTTGTTCAGGGCGATATTTGCGATGCGCAACTGGTTTCATCCGTGATTCGCAAATATCGAATCGAAGGTATTATCAATTGCGCCGCGGAGACGCATGTCGATCGTTCAATTCTTGACCCGGGTAGCTTTGCGCGCACTGACGTGGTGGGTACGGGCGTGTTACTTGAAGAAGGGCGCCATGCCGGGGTTGCGCGGTTTCTACAAGTCAGTACCGATGAGGTCTACGGCAATGTCGAATCCGGTCTGTCGACCGAAGCCGATCGGTTGGCGCCGCGCAGCCCCTATTCAGCCAGCAAAGCAGGGGGGGATCTTCTTGTGCTGAGCTATGGGACGACCTATGGATTTCCGGTGGTCGTGACAAGAGGCAGCAACACCTACGGTTCCAATCAGTATCCGGAAAAATTTATTCCTCTCTTCGTGACGAACGCCATCGATGATCAGCTGTTGCCGTTGTACGGCGACGGAAGATATTGCCGAGATTGGCTTGCCGTCGAAGATCATTGTGCCGCGATCGAACGGGCCTTTTTTGATGGAGAACCGGGAGCCGTCTACAATATCGGTGGGGGGAACGAGCGTGAAAATATCGTGGTTGCCGAGGAGATTCTCTCCTGTCTGGGCAAGCCGAAGAGCTTGCTCCGCTTTGTGACGGACCGGCCCGGTCACGACCGCCGTTATGCCGTTGATTGCGGGAAACTGCGGCAGCTGGGATGGTGTCCTGCCGTACCGTTCGAAGAAGGGTTGCGCGCGACGGTTCGTTGGTATCAAGAGCATGAATCCTGGTGGCGTCCCATCAAATCCGGAGAGTTCCGGAAGTACTATGAGCAGATGTACGGCAAACGGTTGCAACAAGTGAGTTAGAACGACGAGTTCTGTTGAAGAGCCGACGGTCACACCGGTCCGAGACTCCACCTGAATCGCAGTTTCAAGCCAGTCGATTGCCAACATGCGAATTCTCCTCACCGGGGCTAATGGGCAACTGGGTACCGTGCTCCGCAGGGCCCTCGGATCCGAAACAGTCATCTCCAAAGATTTGCCGGACTTCGATCTCACGCAGCTGACGGTTCATGACGAAATCGTTGAAGCCTCGCCGGATTTGATTATTCATGCGGGGGCGTACACAGATGTGGATGGGGCCGAGCGGGAACCCGACCTCGCGATGGCGGTGAACGCGAGGGGAACGGAACAGGTTGCGAAGGCCGCCGTTCGGCTTGGAGCCCGCCTGATCTACATTTCCACCGACTATGTGTTCGACGGCGAGCAGCAAAGACCATATGGTGAGTACGATAGCCCTCGCCCGATCAATCAATATGGACTGTCAAAATGGAAGGGAGAACAAGTTGTTCTGACATCGGGAGCCGACGCGCTTATCATCCGGACGGCGTGGCTCTATGGGGCCGTCGGTAAGAATTTTGTGAGGTCGATCATACGCGCCGCGCAAAGTGAGTCGGTCTTGAAGGTCGTGAATGATCAGTACGGATGCCCCACATATGCCGAAGACCTGGCCTCCGTCGTTGCGTCGCTTATCGGTCAGGATGTGCAGGGAGTCGTCCACGCGACCAATCGTGGACAGTGCACGTGGTATGAGTTTGCGCGGGCTATCGTCCGCCAAATGGAACTCCCCTGTTCTGTCCTGCCGATCACGACCCAGCAGGCAGGTCGCCTCGCAAAGCGACCGCCCTATTCTGTGCTGAGCGCGGACCGGCTGGAGTCATTGGGTTTCGCGTTACCCGAATGGCGCCAGGCATTGACCCGATTTGCCAAAGACACGCAGGTCCCTCTAACCGACCCTCAATAAGCAAGAGTTCATCCCGGCCAAAATCCTTTGCAATGGCCGAGAGACTCGCTAAGATAGCGATCGATTGCTGCCGGAGAGGCAACTTCTTCTTGTGAAACGCTCGTGAAACTCAAACCTCGGCACAAGCCCGCGAGGAGTCTCCTGCGGAATATCCGATTGCTGGCAACCGATGTGGACGGAGTGCTGACCGATGCCGGCATGTATTATTCTGAGTCGGGTGATGAATGGAAAAAGTTCAATACCCGTGACGGAATGGGGATCAAACTGCTGCAGAAGGCCGGACTCATTACAGCGATCGTCACGCAGGAACGAACCAGGTTGGTGGCCAGGCGTGCTGAAAAACTCGCCATCCCCGAGCTTCATCAGGGGGTGATGGACAAATTGTCGGTGATCCGAGACATGGCGACACGGCATGGCATTTCACTCGGGCAAGTCGCGTATATCGGCGATGACGTGAACGACATCGAGGCGTTGAAAGCCGTGGGGTTGTCAGCGGCTCCCGCGGATGGGCTTCCACAAGTGTTGGAGATCGTCCACTATATCTGCCGGAAGAAGGGCGGAGAGGGGGCGGTTCGAGAGCTTGCGGAAATGATTCTTCAATCTCGTAGCGAGACGAACATCACAAGACGGGATCGTTGAGGGAAGTTATGGCGCGTACATCCAATCTGTATCCAGTGATCATGGCAGGGGGCAGTGGTACCAGGTTTTGGCCGTTGAGTCGCCATCTGTTCCCGAAACAGCTCTTGCGGATCGGCGGAGAGCATACGTTGATTCAACAAACGATGCGACGCGTCTCAGGCTGTGCGCCGGCAGCTCACGTGCTGATCTCGACGAATGCGGCGCAGGCTGACCTCATCCGTGGCCAATTGGCCGACTGGAAGGACGAACTGACCGATGGATTCCTTCTGGAACCGGAAGGACGGAACACGGCGCCCGCAATTGCATTGGCGGCGCTTGAGGTGCTGGCCCGAGATCCTGATGGACTCATGTTGGTCGTTCCTGCCGATCATGTGGTAACAGGGCAGCGGGATTTTGAGGCGGCGGTTCAATTGGCTTCCCAATTGGCAGCGGAAGGTTATCTGGTCACATTTGGGATCAAGCCGATTCGGCCGGAAACCGGGTACGGCTATATCAAACCGAACGGCAAAGTACTGCTCGGCAAACAGGGAAAACTGAAGGGACATCCTGTTCAAAGGTTCGTGGAGAAGCCCAATGCGACCAAGGCAGCCCAATACCTCAAGGCAGGTCACTATTTTTGGAACAGCGGTATGTTTGTCTGGCGTGCTGCAACGATCTTGGAGGAGATTGCCCTTCATCAGCCTGCGATTGCGGTCTCAATGGAGCGGATCCGGAGACTCAAGAAGGACGGCGTTCCTAAACAGTCGATAGACGACGTGTATCGTCAAATCACGCCCGTCTCTATCGACACGGGCGTGATGGAACGGTCGTCGAAGGCGGCCGTGGTGCCGGTGACCTTCAAGTGGTCGGATGTCGGGAGTTGGGGCAGTTTGGACGAAGTGGCGGAAAGGAATAAGGCCGGCAACGTCCTGACCGGACGAGTGATCGACCTTGAGAGCACTCATTCGATTGTCTACGCGGACCGGCGTGTTGTCGCGACGATCGGATTACAAGACATGGTGGTAGTGGATACCCCTGATGCGACATTAGTGTGTCCAAAGTCAAGAGCGCAGGACGTGAAGAAGATCGTCGATGTGCTCAAGCAGCAGCAGGCACCCGAACATATGGAACACCTGACGGTTCAGCGGCCATGGGGTTCGTACACGATCCTGGAAGAAGGTCCGGGGTTCAAAGTGAAACGTGTGACGGTCAACCCCGGTGGACGGCTCTCGCTTCAGTTGCATCACAAGCGTAGCGAACATTGGGTCGTGATCGCGGGCACCGCGCGCGTGACAAGAGACCAAGAAGTGTTCGATTTAAGGGTTGGAGAAAGTACGGCCATTCCGGTCAACACCAAACATCGTTTAGAGAATCCGGGACAGGAGACCGTCCACATTATCGAAGTGCAGAACGGACCCTACCTCGGTGAAGATGATATTGTGCGGTTCAAGGATGATTACGGCCGAGTAGCGACGAATTGACGCAAGGAATAGACGGCGGGTCCCAGCAACGCGCCAAGTATGGGTTCGGCCGAGGAGTTTACTAAGGAGGGATCGTGGGGTTGTTTCGGGAATATGATCTCCGCGGAATTGTCGGCAGGGAACTGACCGAGGAGGTGGCCGAACGGTTCGGTCGAGCCTATTCCACATATGTCAGCGTGCGTGGAGTGAAGACGATCAGTCTTGGGCGTGACGGTCGATTAAGCTCTCCAGCCCTCCACAAGGCATTGCTCAAGGGTCTGCTTGCCGGAGGGCTCGACGTGATCGACATCGGAATTTGTACGTCTCCGCTGGTCTACTTTTCCTTGTTCACGCTGCCGGTCGGCGGCGGCATCATGATTACGGGGAGCCACAACGCAGCAGAATATAACGGGTTTAAGGTCTGTATCGGCAAGACAGCCATCCATGGGGAGGAAATTCAGGAACTTCGGCGAGTGATGGAACAAGGCACCTTCATATCGGGAGAAGGTCGTCTTTCCGAGCACCCGATTATTCCTGACTACCTGGCGCACCTCAAGAAGAGCTTTTCGCATGTCAGCGCACATCGCCTACATGTCGTGATCGATAGCGGGAACGGCGCGGCCTCGCTCGTGGCCAAGCAAGCCCTCGAGTTGTTGGGGTGTAAGGTGACAGGATTGTATTGTGATCTGGATGGATCTTTCCCCAATCACCACCCGGACCCTACGGTGCTGGAAAACCTCTCCGACTTGATGCAGGCAGTAAAGAATTACCAGGCTGATGTGGGAATCGGTTATGACGGGGATGCGGATCGCATCGGGGCCATCGACGAGCAGGGCAATGTTTTGTGGGGTGACCGCCTCTTGGTCCTCTACTCTCGCGACATCTTGGCCATGAAACCCGGCAGCACGGTCATATCGGAAGTGAAGGCCTCTCAAAGTCTGTATGATGATATTGCCAAACAGGGTGGACGTCCGATCATGTGGAAGACGGGGCATTCATTGATCAAAGCCAAGATGAAAGAGGAATCGGCGGTATTGGCCGGTGAAATGTCCGGGCATATGTTTTTTGCGGATCGGTATTTCGGGTATGACGATGCGGTGTATGCATCTTGCCGGCTGATTGAGATCTTGGCCAAAGCGCAACGGCCGCTTTCGACCCTCATCTCTGATCTTCCCCAGTCGGTGGTCACTCCTGAAATACGAGTGGATCTTCCCGATGCCGTCAAGTTCGATGTCGTTGAACAGATTCGCATGAAATTTGAGGAATACCTGAGGACCAAGCAAAGCCTCGGGCCTAACAAGCTTGTCCTTCAGGGCCTCATCACGATCGACGGCGTCCGTGCGAAATTCGACGATGGATGGGGGCTCATCAGGGCCTCCAACACCCAACCGGCCTTAGTGCTGAGATTTGAAGCGATATCTTCCGCCCAGCTCGATGTCATTCGAGCGCTCATCGAAGACGAACTCGCAGAGGCGAGACGAGCCCTCGGGTGCTAGCAGGTGCCCGAGGCCGGACGGTTTGGAATCGTGGTGTGACCCATCTCTGGCGTTCTGCCATGATCGCAACTGCTGTGTCGGCCCTTTTATTCCCGGCCGGCTCCACAGAAGCTGAATCTCCGGGTAAAGCCAATCGCCCGTTTCAGGTCGGAGAACGGCTGACCTATCAGGTGTCCTGGCTCAATATTACCGCGGCGATCGCCGTGATGGAAGTGGCGCGGATGGAAGGAACGAAGGAGCAAACGGTCGCCAAGTTGGTGGGCACGGCGCAATCGACACCGCTCATCACGAAATTTTTCCCCGTCGATAATCGTGTCGAGTCGGAACTGGACCTGGAGGCGCTCGTACCGGAACATATGACGTTCCGTCGACGCGAAGGAAAAAAGAAAGAGGATATCGAGTACAGATTCCATCAAAAAGAAGGGATGGTCACGGCAGTCAGAGGAGGCACTACGGAGTCACTGCCCATTCCGGCCGGCACTCAAGATATCATTTCCTGCTTGTACTATACGCGTACGGTGTTGCCGCCGACACCGGGTGCCTCACTGAAAATGAACGTGTATCATGACAAGAAGAATCGACCTGTGGAGGTGCGTGTAGAGGGTCTTGAGACTATTGAAGGGTCGTGGGGCAAGGCGGAGACCGTGCGGGTGCTGGTCATCATGCCGTTCCATGGTCTCTTCATGAATCAGGGGAACATCCGTGTTTGGGTCACGACTGATGAGCACAGGACTCCGCTCCGCATGAAAGCGAAGGTCACGCTGGGATCAATCGTGGCGGATCTGGTGGATGGGAAACCGGCTTCGCAAAGCTGATATCGGTTGTTGTTCGCGCGGGTCAAACTCGCTATACTGAGCGGCATCATGAGAGAATTTCCCCTTACTTTAAGCCGGTTTATCATTCAAAATCAGGAGTCGCACCAAGGCGCGACGGAAGAATTCTCCAGCCTGTTGACCCGGATCGGTCTCGTCGGCAAGCTCATTGCGCAAGATCTCAGGCGAGCCGGCCTGATCAACATTCTTGGCACGACCGGCGACACGAACGTGCAGGGAGAAGCGGTCAAGAAACTGGACGCCATCGCGAATGACGACTTCGTCAAAGTCTTCCAACATAGCGGATATGTTTGTGCCCTAGCCTCGGAAGAAATGGAAAAGCCGATTTCGCTGCCGGGCAATTGGCCGCAGGGCAAGTACATGCTGCTCTTCGATCCGCTCGATGGCTCCTCCAATACGGACAACAATATGCCGCTCGGCGCCATTTTTTCCGTGCTCAAGTACGGGCGGTCCGATCATTTGCCCGCTGAAGAGGAATTGCTGCGCCGAGGGACCGAACAAGTCGCGGCCGGGTATCTGCTGTACGGGTCGAGTACCATGTTGGTGTATACGGTCGGACAAGGCGTGTACGGATTTACGCTTGAACCGGGGATTGGAGAATATCTGCTGTCACATGCGCGGATCAGCATTCCAGACAAAGGCAAGGTCTACGCGGCCAACGAGGGGAACTATAACAAGTGGTCGGAAGGAACAAAAAAGTATCTGGATTCTCTCAAGGTCAGCGATAAGGCGACCAGTCGTCCGTACAGCGCCCGGTATTCGGGCTGTTTGGTGGCCGATGTGCACCGCTTGTTGCTCGGAGGAGGAATCTATCTCTATCCGGGCGAAGTCGATAAACCGGAAGGGAAACTCCGGCTTCTCTACGAGGCGAATCCGTTGGCGTTTGTCGTCGAACAGGCCGGTGGAAAAGCCTCGACGGGAACATCGAGAATACTGGAAGTGGAACCCAAGAAGCTCCACCAACGCGTGCCGCTGATCATCGGCAGCCGTTACGATGTCGAGCAGGCGGAAGCGTATATTCAAGGGAGAGCCTAATTACTCATGTATGTGTTACTGTGATGTTGGCGGGAGGAAATCATGGGAGATCGAGTTCAAGAAATTCTGAGTTGGTATGGCAGCGATAACGTCGGCACAAAAACCAATATCGCCCGCTTGCTTCGATCCGGCAAATTAGCCGGAAGCGGCAAATTGGTGATCCTGCCGGTTGATCAAGGATTCGAGCACGGTCCGGCGCGGAGCTTCGCGCCGAACCCGCCCGGCTATGATCCGCACTATCATTTTCAGCTGGCGATCGATGCGGGGTGTAATGCCTATGCCGCACCGTTAGGTTTTCTCGAGGCCGCAGCCAATCAATTCGCGGGGCAGATTCCCCTCATCCTCAAGTTGAACAATCACGATGTGCTGCATGACGAGAAGGATCCGTTGCCGTCGGTCACCGGCAGTGTAAAGGATGCGCTTCGTTTGGGGTGTTCTGCTGTGGGGTTTACGATCTATCCCGGGTCGGCTCACTGCAACGCCATGTATGAGCAATTGCGGGCCATTGCCGAGGAAGCCAAGGAGAGCGGCCTGGCCGTTGTGGTCTGGTCGTATCCGCGCGGGTCCGCGTTGAGCAAAGAGGGTGAAACAGCCATGGATGTGGTGGCCTACGCGGCGCAAATTGCGGCGCAACTCGGAGCGCACGTGATCAAGGTCAAGCTTCCGACCGCGCACCTCGAACAGTCTGCGGCTAAAAAGGTGTACGAGGCCGAACAGATTCCGATCAAGACGCTGGCGGAACGAGTCAAACATGTGGTGCAGAGTTCCTTCGATGGCCGGCGGATTGTAATCTTTTCCGGCGGGGCGAAAAGCGAGGATAAAAACGTCTTTGATGAAGCGCGGGCGATTCGCGATGGAGGCGGATTCGGGAGCATCATCGGCCGGAATTCATTCCAACGCCCGAAGGCGGAAGCGATCAAGTTTCTCCAGACCATCATGGGAATCTATGCCGGCCAGATTCAATAAGCACTGATCCAGCCCAAAGAAGAGCAGATCAACCATCATGAACCAGTTGGACCTCGGACAGAAGCCACCTCAGAAGACCAGAAGTTGGATCGTTGCAGCCACCTTGTTGACTGCCGGGATGATCATCGGTTTCGTCGTGGCGTCGGACCTCGGTTGGCTACCGACAGGCCACGCCATACCGGATACACCGTCTCCGGCAGCGCCTCCGCCGGTCGCCAGACCGGTTTCGACCGCTCCTCAGCCTGCACTAAGTGGGAGTGGTCAAACATTTGTCGACATTGCCAAGTCTGTGAAGCCCGCAGTGGTGAATATCTATGCCACCAAAAGCGGACGTTCTGAGGGGCAAGGCACAACGCCGTTCGACGACCCCTTGTTTCGAAAGTTTTTCGGCGATGAGTTTTTTCGGCGATTCGAACACCCGAAAGAACGAAAAGAGCGGGGGCTTGGATCCGGCGTCATCGTAGAATCGAACGGGCTGATCATCACCAACAATCATGTCGTCGGCAAAGCAGACGACATTCGAGTCACCCTGTCGGATAAGCGTGAGTTCAAGGCGAAGCTGATCGGCACCGACCCGAAGACAGATGTGGCCGTCGTAAAGATCGATGCGACGGGGCTCCCTACGGTGCCTTGGGCGGATTCAGATAAACTGGAGGTCGGGGAGTTCGTTCTCGCCGTGGGAAATCCGTTTGGCCTGACACAGACTGTGACCTTAGGAATTGTCAGTGCGTTGGGTCGAGCTGCAGGAATTGCCGAGTACGAAGATTTTATCCAGACAGATGCGGCCATCAATCCAGGCAACTCCGGCGGGCCATTGGTCAATGTGAGAGGCGAGCTGGTGGGGATCAATACGGCGATCTTCAGCCAGAGCGGCGGCAACATGGGGATCGGGTTTGCTGTACCGAGCAATATGGCGCAAGGCATCATGGGGCAGCTCGTGCAGAGCGGAAAAGTCGTCCGTGGCTGGCTTGGAGTGTCCATTCAAGAGTTGACGCCGGAATTGGCCTCCCAGTTCGGCGTTGGGGACACAAAAGGTGTGCTGGTCAGTGATGTCATGGACGACAGCCCGGCTAAAAAGGCTGGATTCGAGCGAGCCGATGTCATCATTGAATATGACGGCAAACCGATGGATTCGCCGACACACCTGCGTAATGCCGTGGCGCAGACTCCGGTTGGGAAAAAGGTGGCCATCAAGTTCATCCGTGACAAGAAGCCGAAAACCGTCGATCTCACTATCGTCGAGCAGCCCAAGTCGATGTCGCAGAATGGCGATGACGACGGGGGAGAATCGGCCACGCCGACCGGGGTGCTCTCCAGTCTGGACGTTCGCGACCTGACTGAAGAATTGGCGGGCCGGTATGGGTTGAAGTCGAGTGACCGAGGCGTCGTGATTGTTCGGGTCAAGCCCGGAAGTACGGCTGAAGAATTAGGGGTCCGAGAGGGCGATATCGTTCTCGAAGTGAATCGTCAAGCCGTAACATCGGTGAAGGTCTTTGAGCGGATCGCCGGCAAACTGCCGAAGGATCAGGCCGTCTTGCTGTTACTGAAACGGCAGGGCAGAACGATCTATCTTACACTTCGTCCATGAGGCGCCCTGAAGTCAGCAAGATCAAAGAGGCCGGCGTCGAGGTTGCGCCGTTTCGTCCCATCGTGATGAGCAAGTCCAGCCCAGACTTCATCCGTGAGTAATCGCACCGTGGCTCTCGTTCCTGCCGCCGGACGGGGGCTTCGCATGGGCGGCCCTGTGCCGAAACAATTCCTATCGCTCGGCGGGGAGCCTCTTATCCTCCATTCTCTCCGTGTACTTCAAGTCTCTTCAGCCATTGATGAAATCATCCTAGCTGTTCCCGCAACTGAGATGGACTATTGCCTCACGCAGATTGTGGCACAGCATCACTTCACCAAAGTGACAAAAGTGGTGCCTGGAGGAAAGGAGCGGCAGGATTCAGTTCGGCATGCGCTTGAGGAAGTGCACGACGATGTCGAGGTGGTGCTGGTTCATGATGCGGTACGCCCGTTTCTCACTGAGCGGATGGTGGAAGAAGTGGTGAAGAAGGCGCGGGCTAAGGGAGCAGCGATCATTGCTCTGCCGATGAAAGATACGGTCAAGCAGGTGGGGGCGGACCATGTGATCGAACGGACTCTCGATCGGGAGACGCTATGGCTGGCTCAGACCCCGCAAGCCTTCCGGCGAGATTGGTTGTTGGCAGCCCATCGGAAGGCTCATGGGGAGGGAGTTCGCGCGACGGATGACGCCTATTTGATGGAGTGGTGCGGATATCCTGTTTCTGTGGTGGAAGGGAGCGGAGAAAATATCAAAGTGACGAGGCCGGAAGATATGGTGATCGGCGAAGCAATCTTGTCGTCACGTCGATCGGATGGCATGAAAGGAACGGTATGAAAAAGGGCTCTCGCATCGGCTATGGCTACGACGTCCACCCGCTCGGACCGGGCCGCAAATTGATTCTTGGGGGAATTGAAATTCCACACACGAAAGGATTGCTCGGCCATTCCGATTCCGATGTACTGGTGCATGCGGTTTGCGATGCGCTGTTGGGCGCGATGGGAGAAGGAGATCTCGGGCGGCACTACCCGAGTTCAGACTCCAAGTACAAGGGGATCTCGAGCTTGAAACTGCTGGAAGATGTCATGGCGAAGCTGAAAGCCAATGGGTATCGGATCGGAAACATCGACACCGTGATTGTGGCCCAGGCTCCCCGCCTCGGCCCACATCTGGCAGCGATGCAGAAGAAAATGGCGGAGACTGCGGATATCGATCCTGCCCTGATCAATGTAAAGGTCAAAAGCGGGGAAGGATTAGATGCGGTCGGGCACGAAGAGGGAATGATCGCTCACGCTGTATGTTTGATCGAGCCGGTCTGACGTCGTACGATACTCAGTCGTGTTGACGAAGATCAAACAAGACCTCCAGGCGATTTTTGATCGGGACCCCGCGGCGACCAGCACACTGGAGGTGGTCCTGACCTATGCCGGGTTTCATGCGCTCTTGGCCTACCGCTTCTCTCACTGGCTGAAGTCACATGATGTTCCGATTCTGCCGCGTGTTATTTCGCAGTTAGCGCGCTGGATGACCGGTGTTGAGATCCATCCTTCCGCCAAGATCGGGACCGGGTTTTTCATCGATCACGGCATGGGAGTCGTGATCGGGGAAACTGCTCAAATCGGTGATTACGTGACGCTCTTTCAAGGAGTGACATTGGGTGGCACGGGCAAAGAGCGAGGGAAACGCCATCCCACTCTCGGGAATCACATCATGGTCGGGGCTGGTGCGAAGATCCTTGGCGGCATTACGATCGGCGACAATGTGAAGATCGGCGCGAATTCAGTCGTTCTGAAGAACATCGCGGCCAATTCGACCGTGATCGGAGTGCCTGCCCGCGTCATTAAGACCCAGGGGACGCGTTTACCAGATGCGACCATGGATCAAGTCGATCTGTCCGACCCGATTATTGACCGGCTGATCGCCCTTGAACGGGAATTGATCGAACTCCGCAAGAAGCTCGAAAACCAGGATACACCGCCCCGTCCTTAGGCCCTTCCACTCGACTCGTCGTTTTCTGCTCGCCCGCCGCTGTATTGCACACCTTTGTCCGATTCTTTAGGCCAGCAGTGCTAGTCCCGCCGGCCGATCTTCCATAAGCCCCATCTTCTCGTCTGCACACTTCACCGCTCTAATTCATCACTGGTCTCAGGACTGAAGGGAGGAAGATTTCTCCCGGAGAAATAGGGTATTCTCTCCGGCGAGCCAATGCGCATCGCGGCAGCCGTATCGAACAGTTTCAGCAGGAACAAGGAAGGGAACCTATGAGTTCAACACCAGGCATCACACCGGCGCGCCAATTTAAGAAGCTCCTGATGTCCGAGCAGTTGGAATTCATCTGTGAAGCCCACAATGGTCTGAGCGCAAAAATAGTTCAAGAAACCGGCTTTCGAGGCATTTGGGCCAGCGGTCTTTCCATCTCGGCGCAATTCGGTGTCCGCGACAACAACGAAGCCAGTTGGACCCAAGTCCTGGACAATCTGGAATTCATGTCCGATGCGACGACGATTCCGATTCTTCTCGACGGCGATACCGGATACGGCAACTTCAATAACATGCAGCGTCTCGTCCGAAAACTGGAGCAGCGCCGTATCGCCGCGGTCTGCATCGAGGACAAGCTTTTTCCCAAGACGAATAGCTTTATCAAAGGGGACGCCCAACCGATGGCGGACATGCAAGAGTTTTGCGGCAAGATCAAGGCGGGCAAAGATGCCCAGACCGATCCGGACTTTTCCATCATTGCCAGGGTGGAGGCCTTTATCTGCGGCTGGGGGCTGGCGGAAGCTCTGCGTCGAGCGGAGGCTTATCGGCAGGCGGGTGCCGACGGCATCCTCATTCATAGTGCGCTGTCGGTACCGGATGAGATCTTGTCGTTCAAACAGGAATGGGGAAGCCGATGCCCGGTCGTGATCGTGCCCACTAAATATTACGCTACGCCCACCGATGTGTTTCGGCAGCATGGATTTTCTATGGTGATTTGGGCCAATCACATGCTGCGGGCCGCGGTGGCCGCTATGCAGAAAACGGCGCGGATTTTAAAGGAACAAGAACATCTCCTCTCCATTGAAGACAAGGTCGTGCCGGTTTCAGAAATCTTTCGCCTGCAAAATGCTGCGGAATTACAGGATGCTGAAGACCGGTACCTTCCCCGCGGCGCCGAAAACACGTCCGCCGTTGTGCTGGCCGCTTCCCGCGGGGAGGAACTCCGGGAGTTGACGGAACATCAGCCCAAGACGATGGTGAAAATTCAGGGCGCGCCGATTCTGTCTCACATCGTGGACGCCTACAACGCCGTGGGGATCAAGGACATCACGGTCGTCCGTGGGTATAAGAAGGAGGCGGTGACCCTGCGGAATCTGACCTATCTCGATAACGATGACTTTGCTGAAACCGGTGAGTTGGATTCGCTCGACAAAGCTCTCCGCGCGCGGAAAGGCCTGGCTAAGGATCTGATCATTTCGTACGGTGACGTGCTGTTCAATAAGTACATCCCTCAGGCTCTCTGCCAGGAAAAAGAAGACTTTGTGATCTTCGTGGACAGCGATTGGCAGAACCAAAGCAGTTATGCTCGCCTGGGCGGCTTTGCCGAATGCTCTCTGCCGAATTCAAAGAAGGCGTTTAACGCCAAGATCTACCTCAAGCAATTAGGAGATACGGTTTCGAGAGAACACACGCATGGAGTCTGGATGGGTTTTCTGAAAACGTCTGCTGCCGGAGCCGTCCAGTTACAGACAATTCTGACCGCAATGCTGGCCGACCCTGCCAATCGCAAAGCCGGCATCCCCAATCTGTTGCAAGAACTGCTGAAACGTCAGCATCCGATTCGCGTGCTGTATACGGTCGGACACTGGCTCGACATCAACAGCCTCGATGACGTGGTTCAGGCAGGTAATTTTTGACTTCTGTGCGCGGTTTACGCGCGTGCACTCATCTCGTCATGATGGTGGCGCTACCGGGTGATTCGGGTCGCCCCACTCGCAACATATTCCTACTCAATCGTGCTCTATGGAGAAGAGTCCATGCTGAACCCACAGGAATTTATTGAATGTCTGAAAGAGAATGGCGTTGAGTTCTTCACGGGAGTGCCGGATTCCCTGCTTAAAGAGTTTTGTGCCTGCATCGCTCATACGAGTCGAACCGATCGGCATATCATCGCCGCGAATGAAGGCGGAGCAGTCGCACTGGCACTGGGGTACCACTTGGCAACACGCAACGTTCCACTCGTCTATTTACAGAACTCCGGGTTAGGCAACGTCATCAATCCACTTTTGTCACTGGTTGATGGAGAGGTGTATTCGATTCCTCTGCTGTTCGTCATTGGATGGCGTGGTGAACCGGGGTTCCACGATGAGCCTCAACACAAAAAGCAGGGGCGAGTGATGCTTCCCATGCTCGAGGCCATGGAGATTCCCGTTTCGGTGTTGGGACCGGAGTTGGATCATGCGGGAACGATTGTGAAGGACGCACTGACATATGTCCGAAAGACCAGCACCCCCTTTGCCCTTATCATCAAGCAAGGAACCTTTGGATCGTTTGTTGCCCCGCGGATAGAGAAAACGGAATTCCCCCTCACTCGGGAAGAAGCTATCCAGCAGGTGATCGATGCCCTGGAAGAGCGAGACGTGGTTATCTCTACCACCGGCATGCCTTCTCGAGAAGTGTACGAATACAGGAGCAAAAGAGGTGACGGCCATCACCGCGATTTCTTGACGGTAGGCGGCATGGGACACGCTTCGCAAATTGCGCTCGGCATTGCGCTCCAAAGACCTGAGCGTTCCGTCTATTGTCTCGATGGAGACGGCGCTCTTCTTATGCACATGGGGGCTCTGGCGCTCAATGGAACGCTAAAGCCCAGAAATTTGAAGCATATTATTCTGAATAATGGCGCCCATGATTCGGTCGGTGGCCAGCCGACGGTGGCACGGGATGTTGATATTCTGGGCATTGCTCGTGCCGCTTCCTATGAACAGGTTTTTAGGGCTCAAACGAAGCAGGAACTTCAGTCGTGTCTGGAAGAGCTGAAACGCTCAATTGGTCCGAGCCTGCTTGAGGTCTGCGTACGCCGCGGAGCAAGGAAGGACTTGGGCAGACCGGCCACCACTCCGGTTCAAAACAAGAACGCCTTCATGGAGTTTATCGAGCACAACAGTTAGCGAATACGCGAAACTGGATATAGGTTGAGTGCTAGGTGTGGCCTCGTGGAGGGCATGGTCTCCCATTGAGGCTGAATTCAACACGATCCAGCAAGTAGCGACCCACTTTCAGCGATTCTTCTGCATCTTTGAAGCATCAATCATAGTCGACTCGCACCAAAAACAGCCCCTGTGGGGGAGCGGTTTTGCCGGCTGCCGAGCGGTCGCGAGCCGCAAGAATGGTTTTGAGGCTGTCCGCCGGACGTTTGTGCGTGCCGACTTCCACAAGGGTTCCGACGAGCGATCGGACCATCTGCTTCAAGAACCGGTCGGCGTAGGCTTCAACCCGCAATCCTTCACCCTCTCGAAAGACGGTGAATCGTTGAAGATGACACATGGGATCGTCGTTTTTGGTAGGCTGTGTCTGGAACGAAGAAAAATCGTGTGAGCCGATCAGGTAGAGGCCGGCCTTATTCATCGCCGCGTCATCGAGAGGCCGATGGATGTGCCAACGATAGTCACGTTCAACCGCCGGACGCTCCGGGCGATTCACAATGCGGTACTCATAGAGTTTGCCCTTCGCCGAATGCCTCGCATGGAATGTGTCCGGCATGAGCGTGGCTGACCGCACCACAATGCTCTCCGGCAGGTGGGCATTCAAGGCCCTGCTCCATTCACGAGGCGTCATGTCTCGGTCGGTACGGAAGCTTGCAGCCTGCCCCAGCGCATGAACTCCGGCGTCGGTACGTCCGGCGCCGATCACCGGTACTTTGGATTGAGTGACGCCGAAGATGGCCGTTTCGACGGCTTCTTGAATCGTCGGCTGGCCGGGCTGGCGTTGCCACCCTGCATAGGCAGTGCCGTCATATTCGAGGATGAGTTTTATGGTGGGCATGAAACCCGGAGCTCGCGACCAAGGAAACGATCATCGGATATCCGATCGATTGCTGGCGAGGAACGAGACAATGCCTTGATAGAGCGATTGAGCGACATCCCTGACGAACACCGGTTTCTGGAGGAGGTCTTCTTCAGTAGGGTTCGAGATATAGGCAATCTCGGCCAAGATACTGGGCATACTCGTAAATCGCAATACGTAAAAAGGGGCTGTTTTGACGCCATGGTCGTTGACGGCATAGTGCCCGTTCATTTGAGCGACCATCGCCTCTTTCGCGTTCCAGGCGAGCTCCAACGATTCTTCGATCTTCTTGGTGGTCAGCAAATCCGCAACGAAATATTCCCATCCGACTCCGGTGTTGCTGATGGGCGTGCCGTTTTCTCGCGCCGCCACTTCCAAGGCCCGCTGATCCTTGGCCTCTCCGAAATGATAGATTTCAATGCCTTTGACGGAACGCGAGGGATGCGAATTCACATGGATGGACACGAATAAATCGGCCTCGTGGCTATTGGCAAACTTGGCCCGGTCTCCCAGCTCGACAAAGACATCACGGTCCCGTGTCATCATCACGCGCATGCCCGGTTGCTTGCTCAAAAGCTCCCGGAGTTGAAGTCCGACTTTCAGTGTGATGTCTTTTTCTTCCGTTCGCCGAAGGCCACGTGCTCCGGGGTCCTTCCCCCCATGTCCAGGGTCTATCACAATCGTGGTGTAGTCTTTGGCAGGAGGCGCTATGGGTTGAGGGGACGGAGGGCTTGAACGCGAAGGTATCTCACGTATTCCGTTTGGAGAAGCGGCACCCTGGTCTATGGAGGGGGTAACATCGACAACCAACCGGGGAGGATCGGAAAGCGCGAACTGCTTATACGTCCGAAATGATGTGGTCGGAAGGGACACGGCGACGATATGAGGAGTCAGTTGACTCACCATAAAGAGAGAAGGGACCGTACCATCAGCGGCCTTGGCCA
This sequence comes from Nitrospira sp. BO4, assembly GCA_030144965.1. GTDB lineage: Bacteria > Nitrospirota > Nitrospiria > Nitrospirales > Nitrospiraceae > Nitrospira_D. Next base: position 15,826 of record JAMPUU010000024.1, on the reverse strand, counting down.
GCGCCGGTTGACTTAACGAGGCATTGGAAAGCGCAATGACCACGCGACTCGGATTGTCCTCTCGTTGCTCGATGACCTTGGTGTGGCGATCTAAATCCATCACGAGTCGGGTTTTGCCCGGGCTGGTCATCACACGGAGGTTTCGGACAGTGACAGGAGCGAGGGATGCGGGCGTTGCCCCTACACGGGGCTTTTTCGACTTCGTCGCCGCCTGAGGACGGTGATGGTCAGGGGATTCACCCCAGGCCGGTTGAATCAGAACGGCGTGTGCGGAAATAAGGAAGATCCCGCAGAACAAAAGGTGGATAACGGGCTTGACTGAAAGCAGCCGTGGTTCTCGTGCTTGCATACGCCCTTTTCAGGCAATGAGGATGTGAAACTATTCTCAGATGTCCGTCGCCTTGTCAAGAAATACGCTAGTTAGTAATGCGGAACCCGCATTGACTGTTCCATCATCTCCGCGGTAGCGTGAAAGATGCCCACTCATCTGATCGTCGACGGATATAATCTCCTGGGAGTTGGCGGAACGCGTTCCGGACACCTCGAATCGGCACGCGAATCGTTGTTGCGGGATCTCGCGGCTTATCGTCACCGCAAGAATCATCATATTACCGTCGTGTTCGATGGCTGGCAGCAGGGCCGATCGACAGAGAAGCGGGAACATCGCGCCGGTGTACAGGTGATCTATTCGAAACGGGGAGAGCGGGCGGATCAGGTGATCCAACGGTTGGCGCGGGAATATGGGGTCGACTGCGCGGTCGTCAGTTCCGACCATGAGATCGTGAATGCGGCCAGAGCGCATGGGGCCTTCGTCATGGAAGCTCGGGAGTTTGCGGGGAAACTCCGAGGATTGACGGCTTCCGTCGGCATCGTGCCGTACAAGGAACTTGATGTCGGAGATGGCGAACGCTCAAGGCGCGGACCGGAAAAGAAGGGGAATCCCCGGAAGCTTCCAAAGTCCCAAAGGCAGCGCGACCGTCAGCTCAGGCGATTTTGAATAGCTGTTTCGCATTGTCGCTGGTCTGCTTGGAAATTTGTTCCAACGACAGAGATGGGGTATGCAGGGACGCCAACTGTTGTGCGACCAGGGTCACGTAGGCCGGTTCGTTGCGCTTCCCTCGATGGGGGACGGGGGTGAGATACGGGCAGTCGGTTTCGATGAGTACGCGATCCAGCGGCGTATGCCGGGCGATTTCGCGGAGTGCCGTTGCGTTTTGAAACGTCAGGATTCCAGAAAACGAAAGGTAAAAACCAAGATCCAGCGCCTCTTTCGCCAGCCAGCCATCCCCGGAAAAGCAGTGAAACACCCCGCCGACCTCTGATGCCCGCTCTTCCTTCAATATCGCGATCGTATCCTCCTGCGCCTCTCTCGTGTGAATGATCACGGGCAGCTTGAGTTCGCGCGCAAGCTGAATCTGTTCGCGGAACCGTTCACGCTGTTCCTTGGGAGAAGAATGATTGTAGTGATAGTCGAGCCCGATCTCTCCATAGGCCACGACCTTGCCGCTCTGCGCCAAACGGCGGAATTCATCGTACCAATTGTCCTCGATATGTTTGACCTCATGGGGATGAACCCCGACTGAGGCATACACGAAGGGAAAGCGATCGGCCAGTACGGCGGCAGATTGGCTGGTTGTGAGATCACAGCCGATGGTGATGAACATTGTGACTCCGGCCTCGCGCGCGCGGGCAATCATGGCTTCACGGTCGTCGTTGTAGCGGGCGTCGTCGAGATGTGTATGTGTGTCGATCAACATCGGCGCATCCTACCATGGTGGTGAAATCCAGGATACTCAAGTGTTCTACAATCGGTTTGTCCAGAGCGTGTCGAAGAGACATGGTCGGTGCCCATGGTTCAGCGTCCCTATGATTGATCGATCACGGACTCGCACGGTCATCGTTGTCGAAGTGTAAGGGGTTCCGATGGTCGGAGAGGATGGGATCAGGAGACCGGCTTAGGAATGATCGCGGTCGCGAGCTCGTGCAACAGATGTTCTGTTTCGCCCCAGCCAAGGCAGGCATCGGTAATGGAAACGCCGTGAAGGAGGGCGACCCCTTCTTTCCATGCCTGTCTACCGGGGTTCAAGTTGCTTTCGAGCATCAGCCCCATGATGCTTTGGCGGCCTTCCCGGAATTGCCGCAACACCTCATGGGCGACAAAGCCTTGACGGGTATGGTCCTTCTTGGAATTGTCGTGTGAGCAATCGATCATGATCGGGCGGGCGATGCCTTCTTCTGCGACGGCAGCTTCTGCCTTGGCGACATGCTCGGCTTCGTAATTGGTTCTTCCGCCTCCACCGCGCAACACGATGTGGCGGTCAGGGTTACCCATCGTCTTGATGATCGCGGTTTGGCCGTCGGCGTTGATACCGACGAAATGATGTGGAATACGGGCGGAACTCATTGCGTTGATGGCAACCTGCATGCTGCCCTCGGTCCCATTCTTAAATCCGACCGGCATGGACACGCCGCTGGCCATTTCCCGATGGGTTTGGCTCTCTGTGGTGCGGGCGCCGATCGCCGCCCAACTGATCAAATCGGCGACGTATTGCGGGCTGATGGGATCCAGCAATTCCGTCCCGCAGGGGAGGCCCAACTGATTGATCCTGAGGAGAATCGCTCTCGCCAACTCCACCCCCGTCGCAATGTCACAAGTTCCATCGAGGTGAGGGTCATTGATAAGGCCTTTCCACCCGACGGTGGTCCGGGGCTTTTCAAAATAGGTTCGCATGACGATGAGGAAGCGATCACGCAGCGCATCGGCAACGGGCTTTAGTTTGGCGGCATATTCATAGGCGGCATCAGGGTCATGAATGGAACAGGGACCCACGATGACCAGCAGCCGATCACGATCTTGCCCATGGAGAATTCGGCGAATCGCTTCTCGGGTTTCGACGACCAGGGCTCCTGCTTGATCGGTAATGGGCAGTTTTGTCTTGACGGCACGGGGGGAGGGGAGTGCCTTGATTTCGATAACGTGCTGGTTGTCGATCGGTCTATTCATGAATTCCACGCACCCCGTGTTGGCCCTTGGTCGACTCTAGCCTGAAAGAGGACGAATCTAACGAATAATAGCAGAAAAGTCCATACTGCCTAACTAGGCGGCCGATCAGAGAGAATTGGGGCCTGGAGCGAGGAGTTCTTGCAATTTCAAGCATGGGTTCTTATTCTAGGGCCATGCGAGCGATGATGGCTGGATCCATGCGTTTCTCCCCGCTACTCCGTCTGGGAGTCGCGCTGGGGATGATCTGCATCATGCTGGGCATGGCGCCTTTTGCCATGGCCCAGGACGTTCATCATGAGCTGGCCGCAGCTGATTCGGATGGCCACGAACATTCGGACACCGACATTTGTCAGTGGGTTCAGCACCATACAGCCGGCTCAGTCGATTGTGATGTTCCTCGGTTAGCTCTTTGCGAATCAGTCCAACAGCGGGAGCTTCCGTCCGAAACCATTCTGCTGTCGGCAGCCCCTTCGCTCGTCGGTCCTTCTCGCGCTCCTCCCCGTTTGTAACCATCGCGTCAGTTTCAGGATAGGGAAACAGGCTGCTCGGCACGGGGTATGCCTGATTCTGTCCCATGTTTCCACGATCGTCGCGTTGTGACTGAGGAGGGGCATGATGTACCCAGTGGTGAGATGTGTACTGTGCGCAGGGTTTGCCATAGGAATGGCCTGGTGTAACTGTTCAGACATTTATGCGGCAGAGCATGATGAGCCCTTGGTCGTTAAGGGAGTGGTTCAGAATCAGGATCTTCGCCGAGTGCCACAGGCAGTGGTTGAGGTGAAGAATCAAGAGGGGGAAACGGTATCCTCCGGAGTCTCGAACGATGCCGGCGAATTCAAAGTCTCTGTCAAAGAGATCGGCACCTATTCCGTCAGCGCCCTTCAGGAAACCTATCGAAGTGAATATGTCGTGCTGACGCTGGGTGACAAGCCACCAAAACCTGTGACGCTCACCCTCTCAAAAACCACGGAAGTGGCGCTCGAGGTGGTGTCGCCGTTGCCGCCCATTCAGGCCAAAACGTCGAGTGAGACCTATTCGCTCAGCCGAAGAGAAATCGATGTTCTTCCGCGCGGGAACAACATCAATCTGGAGGATCTGTTAGTAACGATCCCAAGCGCAACCTATGGATCTTTGAAGCAGGTCCACATCCACCAGGACCATGCCAATCTTCAGTTCCGTATCGATGGGGTTCCGATTCCAGACACGGTCTCTTCAACGTTTTCGGATGTGATTACGCCCAGAGCTTGGGAGCGGGCAGATATCGTACTGGGTGGTATGGAGGCAAACGTGGGGAACAAGGCGACGGCGCTCCTCGACATCACAACCAAGAGCGGGACGAAGCCGGGGTTTGGGTCGCTTCAAATGTTCGGAGGGTCGAACAACACCATCAATCCGTCCATCGAGTACGGAGGAACCATCGGCCAGAAGTTCCGTTACTACTTCTTGAACAGCTATACGGCGACGAATCGGGGAATCGAGCCACCGACCCTCGGTCATTCCATCTTTCACGGACAGAGCGAGCGGAACCAAACGATGTTTCGCGGTGATTATCAGCATGATAACAACAATAACTTCACGTTCTTATTCTTGAACTCCGTCGCCAAGTATCAGATTCCCACGCTGCCGGGTCAGGCGCTGAATCCCACCATCGCCGGCCTGTTACCCGGAGGGTTGACCCCCGTGCCGTCGGAAATGGTGGATGAGAATCAAAAAGAGAACAATCAGTACGGCCACGTGGTCTGGAGACACGACATCAACACCCGTAACTTTTTCAGTATGGCCGGGTATTTCCGCCGCACGAGGGCCACATTCAGGACCGATCCGTTCAATGTCCTGGCGTACGTGCCGGACGAAACCGAACCTTTCTCGGCCGGTAGTCAAGATCGCACCGGTTATTCCGGCGGTGCGCGCTTCGATTACACCTTTGTCCACAGCAAGGAGCATTTGATCAAGGCGGGATTCCAGATCGATCGCACTCAGGCGATCAATAAGACGAGGCTGTTTACGTTTCTCGATGACGGGTTGGGCGGTCCAACCGGAAGTGTCATCAATGTCAATGCCGACAACCGGCTGATCGGTTGGCGCCAGGAGTTCTGGATTCAGGATCAATGGACTCCGAACGAGCACTGGACCTTCAACGTGGGCGTCCGAGGGGATGCCGTGCAGTACCAGCGAAACGAAGGGCAGATCAGCCCGCGGATCGGCGTCACGTATCGATACAACCCAGCCCACGCGTTCCACGCCTTCTATGGCCGGCTCTTTACTCCTCCGAATCTTGAGGCGATTTCCTTCACCAAGCTGAATACGGCGGGAACGAAGGCGGCTCCGGAGGATACGACCAACAATCAGCCTCGCGCCGAACGCGCCCATTATTTTCAGATCGGCAGTTCCCATGCCTTGACGGATTGGGCGACGCTGCAACTCACCGGCTACTACAAGCTGGCCAACTTCCTTTCGGATGCCGGCCAGTTTGGCACGACGCCCTTGTTGAATTATTTTGCCTTTGAGCGAGGCTGGACCAGGGGCGCCGATGCGGCGCTCAAGGTGTGGTTCATGGAGAATCTGTCGGGCCGCGGGAACATCGCGTGGGGACAGTGTAAAGGGTATGGGCTGCAATCCGGCCATTTCTTATTGGAGGCGGCCGAGATTGCGGATATCAATACCTCCAGTGGAATCCATTGTGATCACCAACAGACGTTGACCGCTTCGGGCGTGCTGAGTTATCGATTGCTCGAGCGAACGACGATCACCGGGCAGGTGTTGTTCGCATCGGGACTTCGAACGGCGGAGGAAGGTGGAAAGACCAATTCGACTCATAGCCCGTCCTACACTGTCTATAACTTTTCGATCGCCCACGTCATTCCGTTGCCCTGGGATGGGCAGAAGCTACTGCTCGGGTTCGATATCGTGAATGCCCTGGATCAAAAGTATTTCATCAATCAAGGGGAAGGTAGTATCGGCCTCGGGGTCTCTCATGCCGGGATGCCTCGGTCCTTCTTCTTCCGAGGGCAATGGTTCTTCTGATATAAGAGGATGGTATGGATGGAATCATGACGATGCTGTGCCGCGCTGGTACACGGCTCGTGTTCTCCGGTGTGCTGTGTGTGTTCCTGGGTCCGGCCGCTGCAAATGCAGCGGCGGGTGACGACGCGACCCATGAGAGCGATCACGAGGAAGACGTCCTGGAGCTGCCGGAGGTACACGTTCATGGACTGCCTCTCAATAAAGATCAGCAAGTGGGTCCTGTCGCCAAGTCCACGCCATGGCCCGCCATTCCTGCATCACTCGCCGGCCAAGAACTCGATGATTGGATGAAGGCACGCTTGTTGGTTTCCAAGCAGGCGAAGGTGACGGTCGTGGTGTTGGAGCCGTGCAAACATCGGGAACTCACGACTGCCGGAGTCAATGCGCTCGGCAGATGGACCTTCGATCCCCAGATGCGTGGGGACGATCCGGTTGACGGTGAGCTGACCGTCCGAATCCATTTTCGGACGCGGTGAAGGGTGGCTCTCTGACAATCGTCATTTACTTTATGGGCAAGAGAATGGTTGCCGCTTGACGCCCAACGGGTAACGCTTTATCGTCGCGTGCATGAGCATAGACGAGACTCTTTTTCTGGCGATCAACGGCTTGGCGGGCCGATCACCGGCTGCCGATCACTTCTTTCTCCAACTGGGACACCGGAGCCTGCTCTATGTGCCCGGGGCCTGCGCTATCGCATATTGGATATGGAGCAACCGGCGAGAGGCATTGTTAGGCGGACCGGTTCTGGCCGGCGCGGTGGGACTCGCTGATTTTATCGGTGGACAGCTCAAATGGGTCTTTGAGCGTGTCAGGCCATGCCGGGCAGTTTCCGAGGCCGTCAAAATCGAGCCGAGCGGCTGCGGAGGATTATTCAGTTTTCCGTCGAACCATGCGATCAACACGGCGGCCGCCGCGGCGTTCCTGCAAACCCTCTATCCGAGATCCGGTTGGGTCACCTGGCCGATCGTGGGACTCGTCGGATTCGCCCGCGTATATATCGGCGCGCATTATGTGACTGATGTGCTCGGCGGATGGGCGATCGGAGGACTTCTTGGTGCAGGAGCAGCATTCGTCCTGCTTCGCTGGCCACGATTCAGAAAGAAGTTAGGATCGGTGGCCGTGCCGGTAGAGGAAGCGCACGTAAGGCCGTAAAGGATTCTGCGGACTATGTCGGCTGCTCCACCGTCGCCAAAAGATCCGCTCGCAGACGATCGATATCATATCCTCGGCCGATCAATACCAGGGCCGGATCCGGTTCATCCAACAAGGTGAGCGGCGCAATTGTCGCCTGCCCAGGCGGCGCATACTGAAATTCCTGCAGCTCCGGTTCATTCGCAAATCGGAAGTAGCCTTTCGCCCGTTCCAGTTCCTTCGGAAGAGTTTTAATCCACGCCAAGAAGTGCCGGCGAATGAGCGGACCCGGTAGTGGAACTGTGGTCGCGATCGGATGGTAAGCCGCCCGTTGAAGGGAACTCGCTCGTGACTTGCTGAAGAGTACATTGGTGGGCACCGCCTGTTTCGCCGATGGATGGGGCGTCAGAAGGGCTGCGGCATCGAGTCGCGCATGGGACGTTTCCCAGAGGCGGGCATAGGGATTTTGTTCGAGAATGGTGTCGCGGAACCTTTCCCAGTGGCCAGGAACGTAGAGGTCCCGCTTGTTCAAGATCAGTTCGTCGGCACAACGGATCGCTTGGGTCGTCACATAGGCGCTGGAATGGCTCTCTTCCGTCGAGACAGGATGGAGGAGAGCAATCACCCGTTCAAGCGCAGCCAGCCGCGCCGTATAAGCATCAGTTACCGCGTCGATCACTTCGGCGGGATCGGCGAGCCCGGAACATTCCAGGATCAGAACATTCGATCCATGATCGCGCACCAGTTGCGCGATTCCCCAAGACAGGTCCTCTTTCGTGTCGCAACAGACGCAGCCTCCGGCCAGGTTCATGACCTGCTCGGCCAGTGTGCCGGCGCGAGGGCCATCGATGCTCACCGCCCCTGCCTCGTTCATGAGGACACCGGTCCGCCGTCCTTGCGCTTTCCAATATTCGAGCAAACGCATCAACAGCGTGGTCTTGCCCGCGCCAAGGGAACCGCAGAGAATATAAAACGGAACGGGAAGCGAGGCCATATCCCTCCTCAATAATCCAACTATACATTCTACCGGGATATGGCGAGAACCTGAAGAGGATCGACCATACCGCCATTGGGCGGAAAATTTAACGCCGTTCTGATCGGGCGATGACCATCATGAAAAATTAGGTGATGCATCCTGCCGGCTGGAGAAATCCGGCCGGGCTAGTGTATTTTGGAGCCTGAAATGGTGTGACGCTTAGCTTCTTGGTCGTAAGATAGAAAGAGACTGTCGAACCGGCATGCAGGGCTTCAGCCTAGCGAGGAGGTAGGTATGATACCACTTCTTGTCCGATTGATGAGTGGAACTGTACTGGTAGGTACGGTGATCGCGATACTTTCACAGCCGGTTTTGTCCTCCGAAAGCGGCAAAGCTTGTAGTTTGGTCACGTCGTCGGATATTGAATCCGTTCTTGGGTCGACCGTCACGTTGAATGCCGGCCAATCAATGCCGGGAGGACGTGCCGAACTCTGCGCAGGAGAAGCGCCAAGCGCCAAAGTCCTGCTGCGGTTAGTGAACGGCCTTGATCCTGGGAGAGACCGATCAGGCCGCAAGGAAAAGGCCGGTCTGGAAATGATGAAAAACATGGGGGTACAGATTGAAGTAAAAACCGCCGGACCCATTGTTTGCTCCACGTTGGTTCCGCCAGCCGGAAAGGAGCAGATAGGCTATAACACCACCTGTACGGTGAACAAAGACAAAGCAATGGCGGCCATTGAAATCACGGTGAACAACAAGTCGGACATGGTTCCTATCGACAAATTATTTCCATTGGCCGAAAAGATGTCCGGCCGATTCTAGGGGGCCGGAAATGCAGTGGGAATTGGGATGGTCGCAGTGACGATGCCGTGGTTCGGTTATCGAGCAGACCAGTTGATGGACAGACAAAGGCGAAGAACGCCTGCGAAATGGTGAAGCGACGGTTAGTGCTGGTAGCAATTCCTAACCGGATCATCCGGCGGTGAATCGTGGGCGCAGTTCGGGCCCATGGGCCGTGGCGCCCGAACATAGCCTTCTACCGTATGGTTTTTTTCTAAGATCTCAAAATGAGACTCGTGACACGATCCTGAACATCCGGTCGTGGTCGGCAATGGGTTGTTCAGGGCCACGGATTTCCCGCCGACCGGGATAAAGCGCGGATAGGATATTGTTGTTGCGCCGAACGTTAACCATCCCTGTTGCGGCGACTGCTCGACACGGGTGGTAAATGTCGGGCGTACGCGCTCAGGTCTCAACACCGTTGCCCAGGTGGGATCGTCAGGGGCGACCAAGAATGCGTTGTTCCCGCGATGACATTCGGTGCACGCCACAGTCCCGAGAGCGAATCCTTGGACGGGGTCTCGGAGCGAAGATAGCTGTACCTCGGTTGCCTCGGGTGTCCACTGTGTACGCGATGAACTCGGGTCGTTTCCCCAAAAACAGGCATGCCCTGTCGTGGCGCTTTGACAGATAATCTGGAATGATCCACCATTTCGTCCAAGCGCGATGCAGGCGCCTCTCACGTTTGGTGAGGCGTACGACCAGACGCTTGCGAATGCAGTGTGATCGACCGGTGCCTGCTCCGGACTATTGGGCGTCAGCAGGATGGTCTTGAGATTGCCGTGGCTTTCCCATTCGGAGGAAGACTGCTTCCAATCAGGTGGAACCGGCACACCTCTCGCGCGGCACGATTCCATGTAATCGCCTTCGACCGTGACGCCCAAGATCGCTGTCTGAGTTGCACCAGGCGATCGGGAGTTCCCCGCTTCTTTCGGTGGCTCGACGAACAAGCAGCCTGCGAGGAGTAGGCAGACCGAGGCCATGACATATGATCTGAGAAAACTCCCTGTTGTTCCAGAATACCTGGCACTCATCTCCGCACGTGCTGTATGGCGTTATGTGAGTAGGGTGCCTGATTATACATCACGGGGGCTGATGTCAAGGGCTCCTTTGGCCGGTTGTATTCGGTAGCGGCTACGCGCCGCTCTTCGCTCGGGGTACTACTGCACACGTTCTTGCGATAGAGAAACTATACCGGAGGCTTTCTGATTTACCAGCGCGTCTGCGGAATAACCGTGTCAGTCCTACCTGGTTTGGACCATCGGAAGTTCACGTGAACCTTCTGCTGCTTGCTGAATCCGCAGACGTTCGAGACGCGAGGCTTCGAACACGTTGTGGAGCATGTCATCCGCCACCTGGGTCAGCTGCGCCGCGGCATCTTTCATGTCGGCGTGCTCGACCAAACGCGAGACCACTTCGGCTTTGGTAGCACCTTTCTTCTGACCCATGAAGGGCTTGAGGAGAAGATAGACCACGTCACGCACCGGCATATAGCGAAAGAAGCGGCGGAGGAGCTGAAAGGTCTGGACGGGGTAATGGATGAGTTTATAGAGAAACAGTTTTTTGATTCCTGCTTGTCGCACGCGGTTGATGGTTTCACCTGAGAGACAGGTTGGATCGATTTCTGAACATTTAAAATATTTGAACCAATCCGTGGATTCGTTGACCAGCCCGCGTTTGACGTATTCCTGCCACAAGGGTGTGCCCCGATAGACACAAAGCCGGTTGAACCCGAAGGTATCGAGGGGAAGGGCTGATGCGAAGTCGAAGGTGGCCTCCATATCCTCAATCGTCTCGTCCGGATTGCCCACCGTGAAAAATCCGTGCACGATCTCCACGCCGGCCTTTTTTGCATTCTTGACGGCGGTGGTGACCTGGTCCAGCGTCTGTTCCTTTTTCAAGCGATCGAGAATCTTCTGGCTGCCGCTCTCGATGCCGAACATCATGGCGCCGCAATTGGCCTTCGCCATGGCCGGAAACAGATGTTGGGCGACAGAATCCACACGCCCCTCAATGCCCCATCGGATCGACAGCTTTGCTTCCATGATCCCGTTGCAAATCGCCTCGATTCGCTTGGGCTGGAGCAGGAAATGATCGTCGACAAAACCGACGGACTCATAGCCAAGTTTTTCCAGATACTTGAGTTCCGCGACCACATGCTGTGGGCTACGGGCTCGCCATTTCCCTTCGTTGAAGATCGGAATGTCGCAAAAAATACAGGGCCAGGGGCACCCTCGAGAGGTTTGCATGGTCGTGAACCGTCTCATCGAGAGAACCACGGGTACATCTAATGGCATGGACTCGACATAGTCGAGTTTCAAACTCTCACGATCCGGGAAGGGCCACTGATCCAGTTGCCGCTCCATGGAGCGATTGGGATTGTGGACGACCTGCCCGTTCTTCATCCACGTCAGACCCGCGACATCTTGCGGGTTCTCGAAGTTCGCCAGCAGATCGAGCAGCAACTGTTCACCGTCCCCCCGACATACATAATCAACTTCGGGACATTGCAATTTCACCAATGGCGCATTCAGGCTGGCGAACACACCGCCGAACGCGAGCTTCACAGCCCGATTGGTTGCACGAATCTCCCATGCAAGCATCTTGGCGTAGGGATAGCTCGTGGTACTGAGAAAACTGAGGCCGACGAGCGCCGGTTGCTCTCGATTGATTTGATCGATAATGACTTGGTTCGGGGTGTCGGGGTTGGCCTGATCGAACATCACACATTCGTGTCCTGCCTGCTTGATGACGGACGACAACGACATGATGCCGATGGGAGGAAACCCCATGACGCGAATATTGCCGTTCGTGGCGCGTGTTTTAGCGGGTAGTGCGTAGAACTGTGGATCGCGAACGTGGATCAGGTAAACGAGCATACCGGCCTCCCAACGTGGAATGGTTCCTACGGGCTACACTGCGAAGTGTGCTTTGTCGTCGGGACAACGCCGGGTCACGTCACCCGCACCTCGGTTCCAGTCTCTTTTCAGAAAAACCAAAGAGAATTCAATCGAAGTATGCCTGGGCAGAATTTGGCAGACTGGTCAAAATTGCTCACTTTTAGGAGAGATGAAGGATCCAGGAAGCTCTGCTCCACGAGCCCTACAGAATCGAATCGTGTATGGAGCTGCGGGCTGACTCTGGATGGCCTGCAGCAAGTGCGCGAAGTACCTCATCCCCATACGCCAGCAAGCTCTCTGCGTCGGCTGCCTGGGCGATCTCACGCTTGGCTCCCTCCAACGCCAACCGGATGTGCCTGGCGGCGGCCGCGCGCCGATCCTGGCTTGCGGTGCTCGTACACACGTTCTTGAGAAGCTGGATCAGGCTCCGCACGACGGTCGGCTCCTTCGCCCCGAACCGACGGATTTGTCCGGTGCTGAGCTGCAGGTAATCCGCAAAACCCGGGAACGGAATCGCCACACGCACCGTGCCCTGCTCGTCACGGTACAGCCGGTCGCCCAACCGTCGGCGAGCCAGAACGCAGAGGACTTCCGACAAGTGGTGCACGGCCTGGGTCGCTGTGTAGGGGTCGTTGATTGCCGAGGACAATGCTCTGTTACCGATATCGACCAAGCGGCGGATGCCGAAGGGAACATCTTGCAGCATCGTCCGCTCGAACCCGATCTGGACCGAGTCGCGGATTGCCTTTTCAAGTTCAGGATCGGGCGACGGATGATCGGCCGATGGGTGCCAAGCCCAAGCAATCGGCGTCCCGGCGATCACGTGATGCCCCACCGATTTGACAAGCCGAATAATCAGGTCCTTCTCCGTTGCAGTGTGGACGAGCGCTTGAGGGCTGACCTCTTGAATGTATCCGGAGCAGTGGGACGGTAGAGGAATGGCCCAGGCGGGTGGATCCGGGCAGCGCTCCTCAGATTCCGGACTGCCGATCTGGTCAGGGCAGAGGTCGTCAATAACTTGCAAGGTTTCGCGCACGATCATGCTCATGATCGTGTCGATCTGAATTGAGGAAGAAAGGTGGTGGATGAAGTAGATCAGTACGCCCAAGCTTGCCAATGCAAGCCCAAGCGATCCAGAGACGGCCAGCCGGGGCATGAACGCCGCCTCGTCGGGATTCTGGACCCCGACGGTATGTAGTCCTGCCGTGCTATATGCGAAGGCCCCCACGAAGACGCTCAGGACGAACTGCGTCCCCCGGTCTCGCATGAAATTGCGCAGCAACCGGGGGGAATACTGCCCCGAGGCGATCTGCAAGGCGATGATCGTCAGCGCAAACACCAGCCCGGTCACCGTGATCATCGTGGACGACACGACGATCAGCATTTGCCGAGCGTCTTCGGGCGTACCCTGGAAGACCAGCAATCGTAAAGGGGAGTTGTCGCCGATGGACACATGAGACAATACCGCACCCGCGACCAGGAAAATCACGACAGACACGGTCGGCATGACCCAGAGTGCGCTACGAAGATGATCCCACAAGATCCGACGCCGAATACGCACGCTCATATCGCGGCCTCCGATTGAGAGCGCTTCTACGTCATGAACGAGCAGCACCTTCGAGGTTGATGCGGACGGCGATCTCGGTAGTCCATGAAGCCGAGGCTCCAAGGTATTGATGCTGGAAGACAAACTAGCGGTATGATGAGCAACTAGTATAGCGAGATTGATCCGCACAAAGCAAAGTTCATGATCCCACGGGGGGCGAAAAACTCTGTGTTTCCATGTCTGTCCTTCTTGATTGGCCGGCCATGAAGGAGGATAATTCAGGAAAGGTAGGATGAGTCCATGCCTGTCCCGCGCGTTAGAACGGGGGCGTTTGCCGCCGGTATCGCCGCATTGATAGTTGGATTGCTTATCTTCCATCTTCCCACCGAAGTTGCGAAATCTTTTCTCTCGTTATTTCCTCAACCAATAGCGACAACGTTTGAGATGGAACACCTCATGTCGGCGGCACGGGAAAATGCCACCGCCCTCTCACCTCAAGCTATCGATGAACCGTCGTGGAAGCCCTTGGTGACTCGGGTCTTTAGCATGGCGTTGATCGGGCTGCCCATTTGGTACCTTTTACAACGTCGTGAACGCGAAGAAGAACTCCAGCGACGCGATGAAGGCTGGGCAGCGCGCCTGCACGCGCGCAGCGAAGAGCTTATGGCCGTCAACAACGCGCTCGTCAGCGAGGTATCGAAGCGAATTGATACCGAACAATCGCTCGAAGCCAACCGGCGGGACCTACACGTGCTTGCCTCGCAGCTTCTTCGCCTACAGGAGGATGAGCGACGGCGAATTTCGCGCGATCTGCATGATGACATCAATCAACGCTTGGCGCTTTTGTCGATCGACATCGAAATGTTGGAGCAGCAGCTCTCGCACGCTTCCGACGGTACCGTCAGAACGGTGCACGCCATTCAGACCCGCATTGTCGAGCTTTCCGAAGATGTTCGCCGCCTGGCGTATCAGTTTCACCCATCCATTCTTGACGATCTTGGTTTATCCATTGCGCTCCGACGCCTCGTCGATGATTTCCAGGCCCGTACCGGTCTCAACGCCCGGTTCGTCTGCAAAGACATCCCGAAGCACTTGGCGCAGGACGTTGTCACCTGTTTCTACCGCTTGGCCCAAGAAGCCTTGGCGAATATTTCCCGCCATGCCAGGGCAAACAATGTTCAAGTTGAGCTTCGGCGATTGCGAGACGGCCTTCAACTTCTGGTGAGTGATGATGGAGTGGGATTTGACGTGAATCGTGACGACGGCCGGCGAGGAAGTCTCGGCCTATTGAGCATGAGGGAACGCGTATCCTTGGTTGCCGGAACCTTCGATATCCAATCGACACCGGGAGAGGGAACACGTGTCTGTGCTTGGGTACCGTTGAAACAGGAGCGTGCATGAGCAAGCCTCGTGTCCTCTTGGCGGATGATCATGCATTAGTATTGGAAGGATTCAAAAAGCTGCTGGAAGAGCATTGTCAGGTCGTGGGCGCCGTAGAAGATGGCCGGTCTCTGCTGGATGCGGCGAAACGGTTGCGGCCGGATATCGTGGTGATGGATATTTCGATGCCGCAACTGAATGGTCTCGATGCGGCGCGCCGCTTGCGAAAAATAGTTCCCCAGGCTCGATTGATTTTTGTGACTGTCCATGCCGATCCGGACTACGTCAATCAAGCCTTCAAGGCCGGCGCATCAGCCTACCTGCTGAAACGGTCGGCCGGGTCCGAGCTGTCACAGGCGATAGATGCGGTGAAGAAGGGCAATTATTACGTCACTTCTTTGATTGCAAAGGATCTTGTTCAATCCGCAATCTCTGAAACGGAGCCGGATAGTGGCAGTCAGGATCGCTTGCCGGCACGCCAGCGGGAAATCTTACAGCTAGTGGCCGAAGGGCTGACGCTGAAAGAAATCGCTTCAACGCTCGGTCTCTCTCCGAAGACGGTCGAATATCACAAGGCAAAGCTGATGGAGCAGCTTCGCCTCCATACGACGGCTGAACTGACAAAGTACGCGCTGGCCCACGGTCTCACCCCTTCATCCGAATAGCTTGAAGCTCGTTTTGAGTTTTTCCCAAATTCCTGCCCATGGAATTTCCTCTCGTACTTTAGGCAAGTACCTAATGGCACATGAAACGGTGCCCTGCTAAATATTAAACGTACCCGCCGTTCTTTCAACGAAAGGAGCAGAGGTCGTGGCGGCTTATGGAGGCAGAGACCCGGGGCAGTGGCTGGTGTCGATACCCAGAGTCGGGATCTCTTCCTATCGGTATGTACATCTAAAAATTCAAGCTTGCACATTCGTACTAAACAAGGAGGTCTAGACATGGCATCACCTCAGGCGACTGCTGACAAAGGGTACGATATTTCACAGTGGTATGACTCGAAGCCGGTGAAGTTGGGCTGGCTG
>JAMPUU010000023.1 GCA_030144965.1 Nitrospira sp. BO4 | reverse complement strand
GTAGGATTGAGGCACTGCTTTGTATGGTGATGGAACTAGGAAAAGGTCGAGGTGCGACATGTACACATGGGGACGCAGTAGAAGAAGATTGCCGCGCAGAACAAGTCGGTAATATCAGAGTTAACACTCTGGCTCATGCGACTTATCGACATGCCCCTCTTTTGTCCTGGTGGTGCAATCCGAATCCGGGTCCCATTGCCTAAGCTGGTGGGGGGTGCGCCGATCACCTCCGGCTTGCACCGCTCTTTGCACAATCCAACTTCATCAGGAGTGCGAGAGGCAGTAGATGGATGGGTGGTGTCTGTGAGATGCCTGTCCTCACATTGACAGGAGCGTTCTCAGTGCAGACCACGACCCTTTATTGTCGCACTTGTCTACAGCATCTTCCTCGTGCAATGACCCTTAGTGCCGCACCTGCCTTGTGCACTCCATAGCCACTATAAGTTTTTCTGACTAAACTCCTTGCTACAGGAGTATCACACTGACTGATCGCCGATGGGCCAATGGGCATAATCCCTGCTTTCTTACGCTCATACGGAGGAATCAAAGATGTGGCGTCCAATAAAGATAATTGAATTACTTCTCGTTTTAATGTCTGGCGCGTCCCTGTCAGTCATCGGCGACATCGCCGCTGCTGCGGATGAACTGCAAGGGAAAGCGTCGATCGAATTCCCACTAACCCGCATCCTGGTCATCGTACCCATCATCATTTTGATGGCTTTGTTGTTTGCGTGGCTCTTTAAGTGGCAGCAACAGATCGAACAATCGGGGTACTTTGGAAAGATCTTTCAGGACACGATCACGGATATAGAAACCGTTCGGCTCACCAGCCCGATCACAAAGAACTGGGCGGAGAGTAGGTACTTGGATGAGATATTTCTCAGGCGGAGTCAGCGTGGAGAGCAATGGGTAGCGGACAATCCTCCACCCGCAATTCCCGACCACCTTATGGAATACGTAATAGCGTTAGGCCGCGAGAATATAGTCTATGAGATCCAGCGGCTGATGGAAATATCTCCGACTCCGTATGGGTCGCCCATGACCCAAGGAGGTACAAGCAATCCCTTTCGTACCGGTCTGCCCGTGACTGGGTATGGTGGGAGGTTGGGATCAGTGACTGGATCACTACCAGGGCTGCAAAGCGAAACGGATAGTTCTAACCTCTCTCAGGAACAACGCAATGAACAAATAAAGCAGTACCAGAAGAAGCAGCAGGAGTTCGAACAGTTATTGCACGAGTTCTCGACCAAGGCGAGAGCCTGGGTATGCCACGCGGGAACACGTGCCTGGGCGTGGTATCAAAAAGATATCACGGAAAAAATGAAAGAGGCGCACGACCAGGCAACGCAAGCCTTGAGAGTCGATTTCTCAGCACTTCGAGGCCGTGGCCCGGAGTTTGTGCTTGAGTTCACGGCACTTGTTGTGATCATCTTTGCCGCCGTTATCCTGGGCATTGTCGAAATACTTTCTGGCGAACAGATCGGTACATTGCTTGCCGCAATTGCTGGCTATGTTCTTGGAAAAGGGACATCGCGCAGTCGGTCGGGCCCAGGCGAAGAGCATGCCATGGTGCGCCCCGCCAAGACCGATGAGGGGAAAAATCAAGCGGGGCCTCCTTCAAATACAGGCGCTTCCGGCGAATTACACAAGAATAGGCGGTAACTACGCTGCAAGGGGCTTACAAAATGCTGCTCTCGTGTCGGCATAGCCTCCGGCTCCCGGCGGTGTGGTGGGGCGCGTTTGTCGATCAGCAAGCTGTACTGACCTTCTCAGAACAAAATCATTGGACCCTCGCCCCCAGCATAACTGGCCCATCCCGGACTCAAAGGTGCAGATGAAGGCACAGGCCAGCCCAAGCCCCCACCATCAAACCCAACGCAAGTCTACTCCCCCATTTTCTCCTGTGCTGCAAACAGAATATGGGTCCCGGAGTTATGCCCTGGCAGGGTCTGCCGGTGGTGGTCCACCGGGGATGTACCGCTGCAATCGGGGAAACCTTTGCTTCGAACGAGCAATGAATGTTAGTAGGTGATGTGATGGAGCATGAGAAGGCCGGGGGTCGCGCCCCCGGCTCCCCGAATCATCAAATAATTTAACTGATCAAAATATCAATAGACATCTGCATTCATGCCACCACGAACGCACCAGAAGTGGAGGTTGGGGTTGTTCTTTCCGGTGCTGCCCACGCCGCCAAAGACGAGGTCGACGTACCATGCGTCGCTCGGACTCACCCCGCTCGACGTCACTGACCAATAGTTTTCTGGCAGGACGCCGGTAAAGACAGCCGATGGAATAAATGGCGAGGACAAGGAAGGATCAATCAGACTCGCCAACTCCGCCACAGATGGTAGTCGCCAACCCCTCGTACCGCCAATATTCTTATTGAGACAAAATGAACTCGCTGAACCCCAGGTGCGAAGTGTGGCTTCGGGAGCCTGCTCCCACACGAGGCCGGTATTCTTATCCAGTACCGCACCGGGGAAGGCTGTAGTAAAGCGCGACGTGGACGGCAAGTTACTGTCCCAGCGGAGTGTGTGATTGCCATCTTTGTCCACCGGCTTGTCCGCCTGCGCGGCGGGTATAACACCGAGGCTCCCCATTGTTAGGATGGCACCGAACAATACGGTCGCACGCACTCCGCAGATTCGTCCGTTCTTGATGCTTTCCATATGCCCCTCCCATGTGTTGGTTAAACACTCAGTGCACGCTGGTCCCCCCTTGCTGAGGTATGCGTTCCATCGGGAGTGCAAGCAATGCCGGACCCGGGGTATCCCAACACAAGAATGTTATAGTGCTGCAGGTTTTGATGATATGGCAGGAAATGCGTTCATTGAAGTAGTGGATCGAATAGGTTCTAACTGGATCGAATAGATTCAATACTTTGGTTGTCAGAATGAAATATCTGACTTCTTTTCCTGTAATGTGGCAAACCGAATATGGGTCCAAAGCTTGTGGCTGGTTGGGGGTGTGCAGATCACACCTGGGTGGCAGGTGTTAATAGGGTGTTAGCGAGAGCGACAAAACAGACTAAATTGAGATGAATTGGTACGAAGTCGGATTACAGCTTAAATCGGGTATTCCCTTGATGGGAGAAGGGATTGCCCAGGTCTTCAAGGACTTGAGCAACCCCCTATCACTGATTTGTAAACCGCAGGTTGGAGGTTCGATTCCTCTCGCCAGCTCCACACTTCCCGCTGACATTCCAACTAGTTCGGCTTCATCCTCTCCCCTCATCCGCTCATCCCATTTTACAGGTGTAACCGAAATTGTAACCATTTTTGCTTTTTCCCGTTCAAAATACTCGGTCAGAGAGCGTGCGGCGCGTTCGAGATCGGCTTCGTTCACGATGTTGTAACGGTCGAACACCGACCGAGTTTTGTGGCCGCTAATCGCCATCGCCACCTTTTCAGGTACGCCAGCGCGAACCATATTCCGAACCGCAGTCCGACGGAAGTCATGCGGGATCTTGCCAACCCACACTTTGTCCTCTGTGCCCTCAACGTCAGTCATTCTTCCGAGCCCCACCGCCTCACAACCTTTCCGCCACGAATGCTTGAGGGATTCCAGCCGAACTCCGCCCCTGTGACAAATCCACGAGCAATGCGGCCATTTCTGGTCACAGCGCTGCTTCCAGGTCGTCAGGACGCGCAGTAAGTCACCAGTGAGGTAGAGAACCCGTGGTGTATCGGTCTTGGTGTCCTGAGCTCGCAAGTAGAGTTTGCCTTCCAGCCAATTGACCTGGTTCCATTGTAAAGATGACACTTCCCCCATCCGCATCCCGCTGTAATAGGCGAGCGTCACAGTGACCTGGGCATAATCCGGCAAAGCCCCACGAAGGGCTAAAAAGTCTTCGTGCTCAAAGAAGCCGGATCGAATGTTGCGTTCCTCCAGCATCGGGATATAGGGAATCCTGGCGACTTTGGGGGGCGTCTGTTGATGGGCCAGACGAAACATCCGCTTTAAGATCCCGAGCTCTCGGTTCACCGTGCCGTTCGCGGCTCCCGCTTCCTGACGTTGAGTGATGTACTCCTTAATCTTGTCTGTGGTGATGGCTGACGCCCGCATCTGACTGAAGAAGCTGGATAAGTGCGCCACGTACTCGTGCAAGCGCCGTAAAGTCTTGCGCTCGTTCATCGTGTAATCTTGCTGGATGCCGATCACGAGATCCTCGAACTTGGTACGCTCGACCTGTGGGCCATAGTGCAGGCCGAGCGCCACTTCCCCTTCCCGCTTCTTGAGCTTACGACGGGCTTCGGTCTTATCCTCGGTCTCGGTGCTTTCATAGAAGGGTCGCCCTTGGCGGTAATACTTCATCCACCAAGGCCCAAACTCGACCAGAGCTTGCGTGATGGGATCGCGTTTCTTTCGCCGATACAGCATCCCCATAAGCGACCTCCCTACTCGTCAATAAGCTCCACGACTTTCACTTTCAGGGCCTTGGCGAGCCGCCTGAGCGTGCTCAATGATGGGTCAGCCTTGCCATTCTCGACATTACACAGGAATGGATACCCCATCTTGGCCTTTGCTGCGAGCACCCGGATTGATAGCCCCTTAGATTCACGGATTTCCCTGATTCTCATGTTATCTGATTAGATAACACATTGCCTTTCTCTGTGTCAAGCCGCCGTGGAACGGAATGGACCGTTTCCTCACAGACCTTGTTCTTGTCAATGAACTCATCCAAGTCCCGGACATCTACATGCACCCGGCCACCGGCACGAACCTGGGGCAATTCTCCGCTCCAGATCAACCGCCGAATGGACCACGTTGACCGGCCCAGGTACATGGCCGCTTCCGGCAGGCTATACAGGCGTTTGGTGAGCAGTGGTTGTTTCATCACATCCTGTTAGGAGCTACTGCCATCATCATCCTCAGGCTCTTTCGCCTCATGTTCTGGCAAGGCCGCGGGTTCCCATCCGGGTTTCCTCATGTAGCCAAAACGGTCAATGATGAATGTTCTTGATTCCTGTTTAGTGATCCCGATCTGTTGAGCGGGACGCCCATGGGCACGATCCAACAGCTCTTTGGCTGCCGCAAAGCACACCTGCTCGCTCTCGGCATGGTCCCGCAGCTCAATCAGCCGATTGATCGACGCTTCGCTTTGTTCAGCCGCCAATTCCTTCACGGGACGAGTCATCTTATTGAGCGCCCCCTTGGGACGGCCCCCCCCTTCACGGCGACCGCCATGCCCTACTGGCTGTTGCATTTTTGCCTCGCTTGATATTTTTGATAGGCATTCATGCCAAACTCACTTCCCTTTCACGAAGGGTTGAGACCATCTTCCCTCTTCTCTTTAACAACATGTTCAACACTCCCCTCTCTAAAGAGAGGGGGATTGTTGTACAACATGCATCTTCAACACTCACGTTTAACAATGTTTCCACATATAGAACAATCACTTACGTGCATTGTTAAAGACTGTTAAATGTTGTTGTACAACGACCCTTGTTAAACGTACTTGTTAAACATCAATTTCTGGCATTCAGCACGGTCCACAGGAGCTCTTTCCCCTCCCCTTGGAGATGCACCCATTTTCGTCCGTCGTTTCGGGAAAGGGTCGTGCGGACATTGGCCAACGAGGCTCCCAGTTCATCAGCGATCGCTTTCGCGTATCGAGGGGTTCCGTCGCTCTCCAAAAGATTCCGAATCCGGTTTGGAAGCGGTAGCTCTGCAGCCATATCCGGCACGTCGGCCAGGTCATAGGGCTCGAACGTGATGCGGTTCCCGCCCTCCTCATGGCTAATCTGGAGGCCGATGGGAGCACGGAGCCTCGAGAGATTGGACTTTCGATTGAGCAGCCCGATAATCAGCCGATCGTCCCCCACCTCTTGCTCTTTCTTGAGTTCCCACGTCGCCCGGGCAAAGTTCGAGTTAAAGACGCTGCCATAGAGTGTTGGGGTATCTTGCCCCTCTGGAATGTTCTTTGGGGTATGCCCGATCAGCAGGACCGACACATTGAGCGCCCGTAGGGCAATGAAGAGCTGGGTGGTCGCCTCAGCGCTGGAATCGCCCCCCGTGGCCGCCAACAGAGAATCCACGACAACGAACTGAACGTGGTCCTGTTGAATCTGCCGGACGAGCATGGGGGCGAATTTATGAAGCGGTTCCACACACCGCCGATACGCCACACGAGCCGACACGAGGTCAGGATGCCCCGCCTGGATGGCTTGAAGGCGACGGGCATGGACCGACACATCGTCCTCGAAGTCGAGAAAGAGACTGTTCCCTTTCAGAGCCGAGAATCCGGCCACGGATCCACCGACCGAGCTGAGCATCGCCAGCAATAGAGCGAAGGTGGATTTCCCCTGCCCACCATTGGAATAGAGAATGGAGATCTTGCCCTTGAACACGATGGGGTTAATGCTAAACGTCAACGGCTCAATCGGGGTCTCATTGGAGATGGTGACCGGCGGCTCCCCAGCCCGATGTTTTTTCAGTACCGTGGCACAGCCATGTGGGAGCAACAGATCCCAGGGCACAGAGCTCACGAGGTCCCCCAGTTGGCCCGCGAGCTTCTTGTGCGTGACGGCAGCCGTCAGCGTGATACTGATGCTTTCCATGAGTGGCCGTCCGAGGTAGTTGACGGTCAACTCGGCCCGCTCTTCCCCATGCCGTTCCGCGAGCCGATCGAACACAAACTCCAATGGGTAGGACTGAGAGGTCAGCCGATGCAACCCGCTCACTTCCGTATGGGTCAGCAGGAGGTCCTCAGAGGAGTCAGACAAGAGGTGCTGGCGAGACAAGGTTCCCAGTTCAGCCACGTCCATCATGCGGCCTTTCTCTGCTGGAAAGACTGCTCGCGAAAATGATCGGCCATTCCTTCGAGCCACTCCGCTCGTGCCAGGTCGTCATAAGCCCGCGCCACAATCCCCATGAGCGTGTCCCGTTCATTATCGGTCACTTCACAATTCTGTCCAGAAGCCTGTTCGAGCACCCGCTCGGCGCGCATGCGCCGATCGAGGGCACCGAGCTCGAATTGAAAAGCAATGTGTGCACGATCCACCGGCTTCGATGGAGTTCGAGGGCGCATCGCATTGGGAGTGGTTCGAGCTGTGAGGAACAGGTCAGTGAGGCCAAGGCCGAGCGCACCACAGACCGCTTCGGTCTGACAGGCGGCGAAGCAGTTGAGGAGGATCTTGTCGTCCCGCAGGGCAATACTCAGGTCACGGTTCCGCCGGGATCCGTGGGCGGGGCAATGCCCCAGCCATTGGTCCGACCCGTTCTGCTTGGCATGTGTGGAGGTGATGATCTGGTCGAGGATGGGATGACTCATAGCCAGCACCCAGCCCCTTCCGCCTGAACACGAAATTCATCATCTTTGACTGGTCTGCCAAGCTCCGCTTCGAGGCGAAGGCGCAAGTCCACCCGACGGGAGGCTTCTTTCAGAATTCCTGGCAGTTCCTCGGCAATGTGGGTGAATCCATGATTGAGGTTCATGGGTTCACCTCGCCCGTCTTGAAGTTCCTCAAGGCTTCCCGAACCTCGGCTAAATCGAATCTAAGCCCGCGCCCGTGCTGCCCAATTCGAAAGGCTGGAAGCCCTTCCTGCACCATGCGGTAGAGGCTGCTCTTCGGGATACCTAACGCAATCGCGCATTGCGTCGCATTCAGGAGAGGTGAAGGACCTATGAGCTGAGGAGATTCAGCTTGTATGCTCTGAGGGACTCTGGAGTGGATGGGAGATGTACTGGCCATGGCGTTGATCCTCCTGATTTTGTGTTGAAGGCCAACGCCAGTCTATGTGCACTGTAGTTACTAGCCCGGCTTGGGTAAGTTTTTCTTTCCTGTTCGATATTGTGAGACGGTTTTCTCAAATGTGCTGAAGTTGATGGACTTCTTGTTACTGCTTGTCTTGTATTTCATTTTCAAGCCATCATCCTCAGGGTCTAAGAGAAGCACATTCAGTGTGCCATAGAACGCATCCCACAGGTCCTTTGCGCGATCATGCGGTCTGGTTAACGCAAGCCTCCCGATGATCTCATCGATCGTCTGACCGTCGGCTTCCTCAATCTTCCCTCTCGGATGTTTCGCGTTGCGGGACTGGTGCTTTCCGTACCGTTCACCTTTGTTGACCTTCTTCGCGTGCGTGTCATCAGTGAGAAAGGCGAGACCTTCCTCCGGACCCAACCGGACGGCGGTCTTTAGGTGAGCAAGAAATGAAACATCCTTCTCCACAGCCGGAGGCCAAAGAAAGCCGCCATAGCTGACAGGCTTCTCTGGATTGCGCACGGCGTATCGATAGCGACGCATTTCTTGGGCCATGAGGTCGCGAATCTGTTTCGCTGTGTATCCAGCACCCAAGAGGCGGGTCCGTGCCGCATGAAACTCCTTTTGAAAGTTGCCGGGGATTTCGAGAGGTAATGCACCCAATACTCCATCATAGCGTTCGCTTTTGAGGAGCTGGAGAGCTCTCGATGTCTCGCAAACTCCGCCTTCAATCTCTTCATCGAGAGTTTTACTCGTTGGACCGGGGTGAGTCGACCTTTCTTGAGGCATGCCACCTCCTGCATGGAAGACTGGCTAGGACCAGCAATGCCAGCAATACCAGGACACACCATACCATCACAAAACACGAAGAGCAAAAGCGAGAGGCGGGCTAGGACGATGTATGAGACAGCGTATTGCTAGCCCCGTGACAGATACCCGGATCATCACTCGTGATCCTGCCGCTGACCTGGATCAGTTCCACCCAGTTTACTGGAACGAAATGTATTTCCCCGCAAGAACCGGTTGAGCAGATACGCTCGGCTGGCCTCTCACCCATTCAGACTCATGGCCAAGACTCCTGGTTTCTGAAAGAACGAGCCACTATTTGCGCCATGCAGCTACCATGATGCACGCCAGTCCCACAATCGAGCTCACGAGAATCGCTTCGATTATCCACGGCATATGGCTACTCACTCCTTCCCTATTATGAATGCAGCGCCGTCATTGTCAGCTCGGCGCCGCACGATTGGAGCAGCAGGAGCGCACCGAGGAATAGGGTAATCATGACGGGCCAGATCATCGCGAGCACACCGAGAACGAGGACGAGCGTAATCCCGGCCAACGTCTGTTGGACGAGCGGGCTCTTAGCTCTCATCATACGATCCTCCTTCCGTACTCTCTTTTGGAAGATGCGAAAAGTTTGTAATAGGATCACCCCGCGCTTCCGTGTGGAAAATGTCGTCAGCGTTCGGCGGCCCGAAGATTGGCTCGTACGGTTTGGACTGTCCAAGAAACGTGGACTCTACCATCAGCAAGTTGCAGACCACTGACACCCACGGGGTCAAAGGCTCACAAATGCTGGAGATTCAGGGCTGTCGCCTTATTCTTTCCGAAACGAAGGCTGAATCCATTTAGATGCTATCTGAATCTATATGATTCAGTTCCTTGGACCTCCTGCTAAAAGAAATTCGCGATAATCAGAATAATTCACAGCATTCGGGGGCGTGAGCCATGGCCCGTGGCTTGCTTATAGAAAGGAGCGTCAGGGATGTTGATAGTCAAGGGTGGCGGGAGACGAGAGGGACACCTCAATTGCCCAACAACAGGAAACGCGTGGTCGAACTGAGAGCTCCTGATCAGCATGTGGATGGAACTTGGAGTTGTCGCTATGTCGTCTTTGAGTTCGAGTCAACACGATGGAGGTGTAGCAGGGGACGACCTGAGGGCAGCTTTGCATCCAGAGAAGAGGCACAAGCTGCCGCGTTGAAACAGGCGCAGCGTCTGATCGATGGACGGAAGCCCACATCCTAGTACCGTCCGTCAACGGCGCATTGCCCTCTGCCCGATTATTGACAATCACGTGGTCTTCCGCTTATCGGCCATCGCCTTCTTCACGAGGTCTACCACATCCCGCCTCATCTCAGGAAGCTCACCCACAATCTTGTGGTATGGCTCAGCTCGCTTCTTCGCCGCTTCGTAGAACATCTTTAATGGCGTGAGGAAACGCAGGACGATGAACGGTGCGGGAAAGGATTGCATTCGCTGATACTGTTCGGCCAATAGAGCATATAGGACCAGTGGTTGTAGACATGCGCGACGCCATGACGTACCAACACCTGTCGATAGGCCGGACCAAGTAAACTCGGGTTACATAACGCGCGTCGAATACCCTATATACTTAACAGGGTGCGAGGTTGCACGGGTCGAGTCTTGTGCTCCCGCACATAGCCCGCCAAGAGGCAAGGTTCTAACTACAGGAGATCTATGAAATAGCCAGTAATTACGTATAGTGCATTGTTTTTCCTCCGATTGCTGAAAAGCACCATCGGTGTCCTCATTGATGGCATTTAGTTTGCTCTCCCCCTGACATCTGCACTCAGATGTCTGTCTGGGTAGCACATACCCCCTGGTGTAATTATACCTAGGCGGTGTTAATACGGGGGGACCTATGCTTTCCCGGCCTGTTCTCATTGCTGACACTGATCCTCATACCATTAGAATTCTCCCTCGTATCTTATCCGACCATTTCCCCCAAATGGTCATTTCGATTTGCACCTCCGTAGAGGACTTGTCTTATAAGTTGAAGAGTTGTTCGTATGGAGCCGTGGCCTGTAGTGCGTTGAACGGGAACGCCTTCGATCTGATCGTCAAACCCATTGTTTCTCAAGAAGCAGCCTTGAGTGTGAAACGTGCGCTGTGGCAAGGCAAGTTACTCAGATTGCTCGCCTCAAAAGAGCGGGCTGCATACAGATTTCTGCAACACATGAAGATGTTTCCCCTTGCAGTGAAGATGGAACACGAATTTGCACACAAGTTGGCCACGTATGACAAAACCCGAAATGCATTAGATATCAGTATTCGGCTTCTCCTGAATATCCATGAAGATCGTTCATTCTTCGATATGGCGGCAGACATTGAGCGCCGCACGAAGGAACAAGCGTTGGACCGACTCTTCAAGCTGCGCCAAGTAGGTCTGGCACACTAAGCCACACCGTTTTTGGCTTTACCGCATTCAACCACTGGCGGAGCCCCGACATGCGACAGGAGGCAACCTCACTCTTCACATTCTTTATTCTTGGCATCTTGTTCTGCTGTCTGTCTCCATCCCTATCTTTCGCTGACGTATCCCTTAAAATTAGAAGACCTGCGATCCCAGTATCCGATGTCGTCTTAGATGCAAGCCACTACACAAGGAAGAACCAGCTCGCTGTTCGCAGCCTGCTTGCACGGAGTGGAGGGCGCGCATGCTTGCCTCGAGATGACCAACAAGAAGTGCAACACAATGATGACACGTCTGCCTTGCTCGCACCATTGATGATGGTCTGTGTCAGTCCCATAGCGGACGCCGATGAAACCGGCTGGTCAGGATACGAAGCCAAGGGGGACCACGCGAGGTCCAATGGGAACTGGTCGGAAGCTAGAGAAGACTATGCCAAAGCGGTTGAACTATTGGATCGGACGATAGCCCCAGAGGGCGATCTGGACATGGCGTCGCTCCTCAACAAATTGGGAGCTATGCATTCCCGGCAGCATGACATGGCTGGAGCGGAAGTTGTTCATCGGCGTGCGCTGACGATCTATACGTCCATCCAAGGAGCCGAAGATGTTCGTGTTGCTGATACCTTGGACCTCCTTGCCTTCGTGCTGATGGAAGAGCCTCCTAACCGTGTACTGGCCGGACCACTGTTCTTTCGGGCCTGGGCGATTCGCGAGAGGGTCTTAGGACCTGAGCACCCCGCCGTTGCAGACAGTCTTCATCATGTTGCGCTCAGTTTGCATGCCGACAACCTATCGATGGCGATGCAGTTGTTGCTGCGCTCAACGGAAATCCGCACACGGGTTTTTGGCCATAATCACCCAGCCGTGGCGGATTCTCTCAGCGCGATGGCCCTCATCTACGAAGTGCATCAACGCCGAGATTTGGCGATTCCGCTCTATCAAGAGGCGCTGACCATACGAGAAGAGGTCTTCGGGCCGAACTCCTCGGAGACTCTTGAGGCCCGCAGCAATTTGGACATGGCTCATCGATGGATGGATCACCCTGAGCAAGATCCCTATCGGCGAGAGTAAGAGGATCAGCTTCAATCAGCCTCGCCCAACCGCAATCGAAATTGTGCGACGTATTGACCCATGAAGGTTTAGTCAGCACGTACGCGTTCACAGTACCGGCAGAGATCAATATGGGCAGATGCTTGGTCCAGTCGTTCTGTTCAATGGCCGCAACTTGAATCACGATCTCGCCAAAGACCGTTGGTGCTGACGGTAAGTGCCCTCTTGGCCTCGTAATACGGCTTCGCCGTGGCTGGATCGTTAATCGTGACTTGTGGTGCCATGGTTTGTTCCTCCATTGAAGAAGCTATTATTCGTTATCTATCCCAACAATCTTGGAGATGGATTGATTATGGTCGTCGTTTTTCCGCTATGCCCTTTCCTAGTATTACCTCTGTTCGAGAGTAATTACACTGCCCATGAGGTCAAGAGACGGCCCACGTCCTCTCTAAGATTCCAAGTTGAATGATGCCTGATCGAATAGCACCACATCACAAAGGAGCCGGTCATGAAATCCATACATATTGTAGTAATAGCCATGGGAGCCTGGGCACTTCTCTCCGCTTGTTCCTTGGCGCAGCGTTATATGCCTGGGACGACCATGTCTGATGCAGACGTCCTCGGTGTACTCAACTCGATCAATCGCAGTGAAGTCGATGCCGGACAATTGGCCAGTGAAAGAGCCTCGTCGGAGGCGGTGCGAGTGTACGCATCGCGCATGGTAGCGGACCATCAGGCCAAAATCGCGGAAACCAGTCAATTGGTCAAGCGGATCAGATTGGAGCCCCACCAACCGGCGCTGGCCGAGAGTATTGACAACACGCATCGCAAGGCTATGGAAAATCTCCGGGAGAAGGCGGGGCTGAACTTCGATAAGGCTTACATCAAATACGAAATCAAAATGCATGATCAATCTGTGGACCTCGTGAAAAACATGGCTGATGCCGTGAATGACCCTCAATTCCGCCGATATCTCCTAGAAATACGGCCGGAAATGGAGACTCATCTGGAAGCCGCTCTAACCGTCCAGCGGCACTTTTGATCAGAGGACTACTTGTTTAGATGAACCTAAAGGAGGACACAATGACCAGCCGAGCCCCCTCGCATCCGGTGTGATTGAGATGTTGAAAAGAGATCACCAGGAGGTCAACGGAGTTTTCGAAGAGTTCGAATCGGCTGAGAGGAAAGAGCAAGCAGATATTGTCGCCACTGTCATCATGGAACCCGAGGTCCATGCTGATCTTGAGGAAAAGCTGATCTATCCGGCGATTCGGGAAGCCATCGACGAAGACGACAAGATGAACGAGGCGGTCGAAGGACATCATCTCGTTCACGTGCTCATCAAGGAGCTCAAGAAGCTCACACCGAAAGATGACGCCTTTCAGGCGAAGTTCAGAGTTCTGGGGGAACTGGTGAGGCACCATATCGAGGAGGAAGAGGGGGAGAAGTTCCCGAGGGCTCAAGCAAGCCACATCGACTGGGAGGCTCTGGAAATGGCGGTGATGAAACGCAAGAATACCCTGGCGAGTAAATTAACGAAGGGCAAGCAGTCCTTCGCAAAAGCCTAGCGTCTCTAAGGCCGCTTCTCTCGACCATACGTCTGATCTTCATCATCTTCTCCTTTCTGCGCTCAAGCCGCTCACCTAGCGGTCTCCGTCTCTGACATGTTGAGCCACGGCTTTGACCGAACGTCCGGCCTCCTTCACCACTTTCTCTCCTTGCCGTACTCCCTGTGCTGCAAATTCTTTTGCCGACTGTCCTGCCTCACGGACCACCTCTTCTCCTTTGTCGTAATATTCCTTCCCACGTTCCATGGCGGTATCCCATGTCTCTTCCGCCTTATCGACTAAATCGTCCTTCGTGCGAGTGGCATAGTCGCGCAACCTGCCGCGCAACTCTGAGCCCTGTTGGGGGGCAAATAGGAGGGCCACACCCGCTCCTATCAGCGCGCCCGCCAGAAAAGCAGACCATCCCCCAGCCTCTTCGTTGTGATCGCGTCTGTGATGCATCCTCTCGTCCTCCTTCATCATCTAGAGCATGAACTGATGATTGCGTTTGCTGATCTAATCCTACGAGGCGGAAAGGAATTCCAGAACTGGGAAAAGGCATAGGACGCACGACTGAAACGCGGGCGGGTCACACTATGTGGAAAGGATGTTGGATCCGTCTTTCGCCCTCTTGCTCCGAGGTGTCTTCCCAGCTCCAGAATTGTTTGGCCTATGCGAAGATACTTACAACTAACAGGGAGGCTCTATAAAAACAGGATTATTATCCATGGTTGTCGTGGGACTACTGGCCTCCGGACTCGGCGTGACCTATGCCGCCGATTTCATGGCGGAGAAAGAAGCCAGTCCGACCATTTAAAGAACGTCTGACCAAAGATACGATCAAAGGGACCTTAATTGGCATTGAGGGCGAGTATTTCTCCATCAAGGATAGCGACGGGAAACATTATAGGATTCATGTCGACAAGAGCACGAAGTTGGATGCTGTAAGGCTGGGGGACCTGGTCAAAGCCTATGTGACGGACCAAGGCCATACCACGACGCTGCAGCGTGATAATTGAGTCATGGTCTTACAATTTGATGTGATGGACGAAAGGAACACGCGCTTCACATGAGAATCCCACTCTTGGTTCTCCTTGTGGTCATCACCTTCTGCACGATGGTTGCGGCTCCGGCCTGGAGCCAGTCCTCCTCTGGCGATGCGCAGTTAAGAACGGCGCCCGGGGTAGGTATGGAAGTGGCTGCAGCCGCCGCCACGATCCTCTATTTCCCGTTTAAGGCGGCATTTGCTATCGGCGGTGGAATCGTCGGTGGGCTCGCCTATGTGTTTTCAGGACTCAATGAGACCACGGCGAAGAATATCTGGATACCCAGTATGCTCGGGACCTATGTCATTACTCCGGAGCATCTCGCTGGTGAGCGTCCGGTGCGTTTTCTGGGTATTACAGCCGAAAGTGAGGAGAGGCCACATTCCCCAGCGGTGCCTCATGACTAAGGGGCGCGGAAGCACATGCTCACAGTCACTTACTTCTAGGTAGGATTAACCTTCACTCGACGAAAAGACCAGATGATGGAAACCACATATCGTGGACGGTTGATACAGCTGAGACCCCGCCAGGAACCGGATGGAACATGGGTGGCTGAATACTCCATCAGCACCCTCGCAGGGTATGCCGTTGGCAGTTTCTCCTCGAGTGATGAAGCCGAAGCCGCTGCGCTGGAAGCCGCTCACTCGGTGATTGATTCGTCGGGGCCCAGCGACGGGCCTATCAACTAATCGCGTTCTCTCTGAAGTGCGCGCCGACTCCTCCCAGGCATAGAGAAGCTTCCTCAAGTGGTCTGTACGTAACCAATTCTGAGTGTTCCAACGCAGTCTCTCGAGGCCACACGGGGGAAAATCTAGTCTTTTTCCTAGTACTACACCCGATCAAGGTCTACTAGCCTGGAGTTCCTCGAGAGAAGAGTCAGCTCAACGAACTGAAAAGGAGAATCAATCATGACGACAACGGTTAGATACTGTTCGCGGTGTGCTGGCCTACTCTCGCTGTTGAGTCCCAGGACGGAAAATGAAATTCGATTCTACCGGGCCAGCGTGCGCCAGATTCGTCCAGTCATCCAGAAGGGATCGTGCGAGAAATGTGGGCGGACGGAGAGCCTTACGTACTATCGGTTTCTCGCCTGACCCAGTCGTGATGCATAGACGATCTATTTTCAGGGTCATCGTCGCTTTACCGTGAAAGGATGGCTTTCTCCACCCTAGGGTTCAATCAAACAGAAAAGGAGAGCAGATATGAGAACCATCTTTAGTGCGTTGATAGTTTCGGCGGTGCTGTGTGCATGGGGTTTGCCCGATGGTCCAGCGCAGGCGGAGCAGCAGCGGGGAAAACAAGGAAGCTCTCCTCAACAGGGCAATACAGAGTCACGGGACGCGAGAGACGAGAAAGAGGCCACGTTCCAGGATAAAAACACCAAACCGTCACGGGATACGTCCGGCTTAAAGGACACGTCCCAGCAGCAGGGAGCGTCAAAAAATCAGACCGGTAAAGATTCCCGCGATGCCCGGGATGAGAAAGAAGCTGGCAGCGGCAGCCACAAGTAACCTCGGTATATAACCCCCAGATACATGGCGAGGCGAAGCCCTAGCGCGATCTTTTTACCTTTCTCAGGCTCCCGCACGGTCGCGGAAGCTCTAAGCCCTTTATCGATTCAGCCCACTGACAGGCTCCTGCTTGTTGAATGATGCGGTTGGCAGTGGGGTCTCCTTGGACGAGGGGTTTCCTTTTGGGAGCAAATCGTTTTGGGAAGACCCCGGGGGGGGTCTGGTGGTAGGAACGCCGTGAATACATGGCTAGTCGTCGGTGTCCTCTAGGGTGGTCATACCGCCTGCGACGAAAGGGCCGGTGGGTCTTCTGCTGGGTAGCTGTTCGAAATAAAGGTGTAACCATAAGTGTCACCGTCGCCCCTCACTCCCCTCACATCCCACGCAACAGGATGCAACGAGCAGTCGGGAGCTATGCCCTTGGTGAATCAGGCGAATCAGGCTCCTGCGTTATGGCTTCAGGTTGTTGGGGATTCTCAGGGGAAGCCTTTTGTAAACCGCAGGTTGGAGGTTCGATTCCTCTCGCCAGCTCCACACCTCGCTCGCGCGTGCCAGCGGCTCTTCAGGCGAAGCCTCTCCCTATTTCCGCCGACAGATAAACACCACTTAGGCCGGTTCAGGCGCGGTAGACCTACCGAAATCGACACTTACGGAAGCTCATTGGATAATTCTATCCAACTTGGGTGACCCAATCTGGCACCGGATAACTGGTCACGTTGGCCTCCCCTCCACAATAATCACATATTCCCTGACGAGTAACCGACCCATGCCTTCGGAGTTTGGCCCAGTAAAATTTGATTTCGTCTTCATTCCTAGGTGCGGTGAATGACAACCGATCACAACATTTCGGACAGTATTTAACCGTCATCGTCATGATTGCGCCCTCGCCTCGACGAATAGTGGAGATCGGCTCTGGCTTTTCGTCTGCGGCAATGCTCGACACTGATGAGAAAGTTTTTGGGGGACAGGTACAATTTACATTTATTGAGCCTTATCCAGACCGGCTTCTAAGCCTACTTCGGAACAAAGATGTCGAACGCTGTGAAATCATAAAACAACCGGTTCAGATGGTGAGCGTAGACCATTTTGACAACCTCTGTGAGAATGATTTCCTTTTTATCGATTCCTCACATGTTGGAAAGATTTGCAGCGATGTTCTTCATAATCTTTTCACACTCCTCCCGTCTTTAAAGAAAGGCGTCATCGTACATTTTCACGACATCTTGTGGCCCTTCGAGTATCCTCAGAGATGGATTGATTTTGGCAGAGCGTGGAATGAAGGCTACTTCATGAGGGCTTTTCTGCAATATAATAAATCGTTTGAGATCTTGTATTTTAATTCATACATGGAATTCCACCATTCAAGCTTCTTGAAGGACAATCTGCCACTGACCTTGAAACCCCCATCAAATGACCTCACGCCAGGGAACACAAGCCTGTGGCTTAGAGTCTGTTGAGACTTCAGCTCGCCTACCCCTTATTTCGTCCTGGTGTTGCAAACCTTAAAAGAGTCACAAGCCCATGAGGCGTGGCAGGGTGTGCCGATCCTGAGGGAAGTCGTGTGCTCATGAAGGCCGTCAAGCTCACACGTACATCGGCCGACGGTCGCCAAGAGTGACCCAGCCTCGAATGATGCGATATACGAACCACAGTCCGACCAGAGTGATCGGTAGCCACACGAAGAGGAGGCCGATCCCAAAGGTTGCCATAATAAAAGCCACGCATAGGGAGATCCAAAGCAGTCCAAACCAGAACGTTCGAATCTGCCAGCGAAAGTGCGATTCAAGCCAGGTCCCGCGCGCCTCGCTCCGCTTGATGTAATTCAGAATGACCGCGATGATCGAAGGCCAGCCGGTGAGGAATGCGCCGACCACCGTGGCGGTGCCAATGATGCCGGTCAGCAGGCTGAACGCATGCAGGGCGTACACGACCTTTGTCCAGGTGACCAGTGAATCCACGCGTTCGCTCCATTCTCACTTTCAGTGGTGAGTACTGGTAAATCAGGACCGTATGTTCAGCATATTCACCATCTTCGGTCTAACGCAATAGCATGAGTTACCTAGCGCGCATGCTCCAGCTCGTGTTGGGTACAGCCAGGTAGTTGGAGGCAGGTGGTGTAACGGTCACTTTTGAAGAGGTGCTGCAAAGCGGAAATGGTGCCTGAGCCAATGACGGTGGCGGGGTGTGCCGATCATGGAGGGGTAGCCGGTGTTAACCCAGTGTTGCTGGAACAGACAGGCTGGTCTGAATCGATGTGAACGAGGGCCACGTGGGACTGGAAGACAGTCGCATATTGAAGCAAGGCGCTACCACCAGGCCCAATTCTGGTTGCATATCACCCGCTTGAACCTCTGCGTTAACACCTCAGTCGTTGGCTCTTATGATCCAGCCATGACTTTCCCAAACAGTTGCGTGATCGCCCAAAGTAGAAAGAGGCTGTACACCAGCCCAAAGAACCATGGAAAGCTGATGGCGCGGTGCGCCCACCATCGCCGATGTTGACGAAATGCCCATGTAGGCTCAAACCGAGGCGGTTGATTTCTTGCATCTTCGATGGGCTGCTGCGTTTCATGCAGGAGGTAGGCATTCGTAAGCAGCTTGCTTTCGACCCACGCGGGGTCTTGCTCAATCCCTCTCAATTGCCACTCCCACAGAGCGTTTTGCCCAGAAAAACGGCCAAGAACAATCGCCATTTGCAAGCAGAGCAACACCCCAAAGATGGAGAGCACCAGAATCAGGACGGTAAAGAGCAGCGCGAGAGATTCCCGAGACACCATGAGGCCGATCACTGCCACAAATATGGAATTGGCGGTCAAGTAATCGGATAGCAGACTGTGATAATCCCGGACACCGGATGTCCAAAGGGTCAGGAGATGCTCGTAGGTTTCATGGAGACCAGGCTCTGGTTTCATAGTGAGGGCTCACTGCTACTATGAAGGACTAGGTGAATCATATCAAATGCATCACCCTCTGCATGTGGATAAACATTCATCAAATTGTGATCTCATGACATGTGCCATTTGGATACACATTGGCTAGAACACGCGCGCACTTTCTCCCACAGAAACCATAGCTTTCCTTTGTCGTGATGCTACAAACCGCATATGGGTCTCCTGCTTATGCCGGTGGAAGGTCCGCCGGTTCGAGGATGGCAGGTGCGTGTTATTAGCGTGTCTAGGCAGCTATAGATCAGTGCGAAACAGGATGATCGGGACTGAAGAGAAGCGAAACACCTCTCGTGCTCCCGTGTTGGAATGAGAACGGATTGCCCAAATCGTCAATGCCTTGAGCAATCCCCTTTCAGTGATTTGTAAAGCGCAGGTTGGAAGTTCGATTCCTCTCGCCGGTTCCACACCCTCCTTTGGTAACTCCGGCAAGTTATATTGCGTGTGGATCTTCATCAAGGGAACCCCATCTCAGGGACTGGTCTCAACTCCTTGCGCCTGGAACATTCGCTCTCTTACAATACGCCCCCACACACACCATAAAGGTCTTCAACCGTGGCCTACATTCTACGGCCCTATCGTCGTTTCTCCATCATGAGCCCTCGGAAAGTACGACTCCGTGATGGGATCGGAACCCTCCCCCATCTCTCTTCCTGTAGCTCGAGAATCCATGGCAATCTTCCGCGGAACCTGAGCGATGTGTGCTCAGTGAAAGTCAAACTGACGTTTGAGAAGCGAGCGATACATGACAAAGAATGTGGGATAGAAGCGATTCAGACTAGAGCCATTAGGTTCTCATTTTAAAGGGAGGCACCGGCACTTGAGTACCAAAGAAGGAGAGGAAGGGTGGCGCTATTGGTTAATGGCACTTCGGCAAAGATCTCGTGTATTAACCTCGGTACTGGTCCTTCTCCTGCTAGCCATACCCGTGTCGGAACCTTTGCTTCATGCCGAGGATGAAAGTGTACGACCAATCGATGATCTCAACACGATCCTGATGGAGAATACCTTCCGACTCGAAGGGAAGGGCAAGGGTGGGATTGTTACTGGCACAGTTTTCCTCATTGGCAATCAAAGGGGGGACAAGCCTGACCTCCGCATCGTGCTTGTGACCGCCGCGCATGTGTTGGCCGATATTGTGGAGGATTTCGCCACACTTCATCTCCGCCAGAAAGCGGAAGGAAATGAGTGGACACGTGTCCCATTTGCTCTTCCGATAAAAAACAAGGGCGAGCCACTTTGGACTAAACATCCGAAGGCGGATATCGCTGTCATGTATGTTCGTTTACCATCTGCCGCGGTATCCGCAATATCTAGGCACTTAGATACGTCGCTGTTGGCGGATGATGACATGCTGCGTCGCTATGAAATCCATCCAGGCGATACCCTGTATTCCCTCGGTTATCCATTAGGTTTTGAGTCAAATGGCGAGGGCTTTCCTATATTGCGTAGTGGTAAAATCGCGTCCTATCCTTTGATCCCAACAAACAAAACAAAGACATTTATGATGGATTTCGAAGTCTTCGGCGGTAATAGTGGAGGACCGGTCTATTTTGTAGATCATAACCGTACGTATAACCAAGCCACTCATCTCGGTCAGACCAACCGATTCATCGTAGGTGTGCTGATCCAGCAGGTTCAAACCAGCCAAATTGTCAGAGAGCTCTTTCCCGAGCGAACCCAGCAATACCCCGTGAAGCTCGCTGTGGTCGTTCATGCCAGCCTACTCAAGGAGACCATTTCACTCCTTCCATGACAACACCAGAATGCTTTGTTGGCAGTCATCGGGGTATCGTCATCTTTGAAATAGTCGAAGCCTGAAGCATGAACTAGTCAAAGACGATTGGTGCCCATGTTGGCGATGTAAGCAACGTACCGTCATTTTTGCTTTCTCTCGTTCAGAATATTCACTGAGCCATCGCCTACTCGACCACACTGAATTCGTAATCAGAGCCCTGCAGGGCAGCCAAGAGTTCCGCCGCATGATCGCGTCCACGAGTTTCCATCGTAATATCGATCGCCGCTTCGTTCAAACTGACTCCATAGTGAGCACGGTTATACGACGTCTCCACGATATTGGCCCCCGTCTTGGCGATCATCGAGGCCAGGCCTTCTAACGCACCAGGATAGTCTGGAAGAAGGACCCGAAGACGCAAGCGTCGTCCGTCCCGAACCATGCCTTGCTCAATGATTCTCGCCAATAGGTTCACATCAACATTGCCGCCGGACACCAGCACCGCGATGTTTTTCCCACGATGGCCCATTTTGCCTTGTAGGACCGCGGCGAGGGCAATGGCACCAGCACCCTCCGCTACGGTTTTCTCACCTTCCAATAAGAGCAGGATTGCCGCCGCAATGTCGTCTTCGTCGACCGTCACAATGCCATCGACATATTTTTTCACGAGCGGCAACGTGCGTGTGCCCGCTCTGCGCACCGCAATTCCATCGGCGAGAGTCGATTGCGCGGGAACGCCAACGGGCTCTTCGCCTTCAAGGGCAGCTCTCATCGAAGGCAAGCGTGCTGTCTGGACACCGATGATCTCAATCTGAGCGCTTCGGCTCTTGACCGCGCAGGCCACGCCGCCGATCAACCCACCGCCTCCGACCGGCACGACAATCACATCCAGCGCCGGATTCTGCGCCAGCAGCTCTATGCCAATCGTTCCTTGTCCGGCAATGACTGCCACGTCATCGAAGGGATGAATGAACGTCGCCTTCCTTTCGATACTTGCTTCCACGGCTGCCTCACAAGCTTCGTCATAACTATTGCCGTGAAGAACGACCTCTGCCCCGTACGAACGAGTCGCGGAGAGCTTGATGAGGGGCGTTGATCGCGGCATCCAAATTTGGGCGGGGATGTGGTGCTGCGTCGCGTGATAGGCCACGCCTTGGCCATGATTCCCGGCTGAGGCCGCAATGACACCCACTCGCCGTTCGTCCTCGGTCATTGTCAGGATGCGATTCAGTGCACCGCGCTCCTTGAAAGACCCGGTCATCTGCAGATTTTCCAGCTTGAGGTAAATGGAATTGCCGGTCAGTCGGGACAGCGTTTTCGAGTGGACCAGCGGAGATTCATAGATCGAGTGTCGAATGCGACAGGCGGCGGCTTCAATCGACTGCAGAGTGACCATGTTCCTTTCTCCCTTTCTGTCACGTGCTTCTTGTTCGTACACAATAAAAAACCCCTGACGGAGATCAATCCGCCAGGGGCCTCACGTCGATGACGTGATAGTGCAGGCCGGCTTAGGCGGAATTGGCGATCATCATCGCCACCGCCATGCTAATCCCGAAACTCCGAAGAATGGTTGTCATTGGTGGACTCTCTGGCACGACCGATCTATTACGAGTGTGACTTATATCATCGGAGAATCATCATATCAAGGCAGACTCATGGTCCGTCCGTCTGTAGCACATCCGCGCGAGTGTGGATCGTTAGCGGCGCATTTTCCTCTGCCCGACTATTGACGATTACGCACGTCCATCTGTACTCCGCAACCACCTTTTCCTAAGGCTACCGTTTCCTGCCGCATCTCCGGTAGTTCACCCACGATTTTCCCCGCCGCTCGACCATAATCGCACCTCTGCGAACGCAAATCGAATCAGCCTAACCTTCCTTTGCCTATAGGATTAGGGACCTGGTGGATTTCCTAGGCCACACCCTACCTCGTACTGCCGTACTATGAGAAACGTCGACCGAGGACAACCCACAGCCATGAATCTTACGCGGGGGTGGAGACTTCCGCATTCAGGGAGGTGCACCATGTTATCGATTCACGCGGACATCTATCTTGATTTGCATTCCAAGGGCAGCCGAGCTTCTCGCGACCATGCCGACCGAGGAAGCGATTGGGCGGAATCCGAATATCACGGACGGTCGATCAAATTGTGGTCTGCCCAGGCAGATGATGGGACATGGGTCTGTGAATACACCATCGTAGAATTCTGGCCAACACGGTCGTTCAGCGAATCGGGATACCCTGTAGGCGACTATCGTACTCGCGACGAGGCGGAAGCGGCAGCACTGGAAGTTGCGCGCAGTGTCATTGATTCACGCGATCCTGTCAGCGATCCCCCTCAGCTCAAACGGCTCTCTCTCAGCCACAGATGAGCCATATACTATCTATCAGGTTAACAATTTCAATTTCTTCGAGAGAGCGGCAACGCATCTTCCATTCACATTCGCTCACTCTATACATATGCGAGGCGCCCGGTCATTCCTGAGTTAGTACGCATTCGCATTGTTCTCACCACGTACACACCAGACGTTGTGACTGTCCGTGACTTTTATGTCGTGCACCATCCCCATGACGAATCCCACATTCCACGCGTGGGTCGGTTTACCGGCAAACGACGTCGCTGACCAATAGTGGGCAGCCTGCACGTTTACGAAGGGATGGCCCGCCTGTAGAGTGGGGCCCGGTGAGACGGAAGGATCTACCAGGCTTGCCAACTCGTGCACCGATGGAAGTCTCCAACCCATACGCCCGCCAATCTTGCGGCTCGTACACTGAAACCGTGCGGTTGTCCAATTCACGGTCTTCGTCTCCGGGGATAGTTCCCAGACCAACCCTGTTTCGTTATCCCGCACCGCTGCTCCACCAAAATCTGCCAAGACGGTAAACCGCGCGGTGCCGGGTAACTTCTTATCCCAGCTTTGTGAGAGACTCGGTTGATCTGTCGGCGAGCGTTGTTCCCCCTCAAGCGCATTGGCAGAATGCCACTCTGCGACAACCAAACTTCCGAGTATCACCCCTAGGACACCGATACCTCTTATCCATCTGTTGTCGACGTGCATGATACTTCCTCCCTCTATCTGGATGGCACAATGGCTTGGTGATCATGTACCGACCGCGACACCCATCGCCAGCGGACTACTCTATTCCAGGCAGGCGCCATTTGACTAGATGCTGCACATCGAATATGGGAACGCAAGCTTATGCCGGTAGCAGGATGCGCCGGTTCAAGAAAATGGCGGGTATTACTACGGATTTGAGGGGAACGACAAAATGGAGTGAATAATCAGGTCTGCGTGCTTCAACTTTCAGTAGTTTTACTGTCAAAAATACAGTCTGTCCCTCATGGTTGGAGATAGTCGTCTCTTGTAGAGTTAACCAACCCAGTTAGCCGATCAACGGTAGCGAGATACGGCACTTGGCCTGCGAACAAGGGAGATGACCATGGAATACTATAAGCAGCGAAGGATCGACGTGGCCCCCGTACGACAAGCGAATGGGACCTGGCATTGCCCGTATATGATTATTGAATCCAGACAAACCTGTTGGGGATGCCAGACAGGATGCCTCGATGGCAACTTCTCCTCCCGCAAGGAGGCCACAACGGCAGCCCTGAAAGAGGCAAAACGTAGGGTCGATGCACTCGAACGATTTGCACCACCGCCTAAGGGTTCTCGCAGACTGAGCGTGATCCACTGATGCGAGGTCAAGACGAGACCTCGGCCGAGGAGCGATGCACGAGGCAACGGGCATGAGCCGGCTCCTCAACCTGTGCCAGGAGGGCCGTCTCCCTACGTCTCATAAGCCCAGACAGTGAAACAGTTTCATAACTTCCTCCCCACCCTTCTGGCCTGGTGTTGCATCCCTTAATAGAGTCCTCAGCTTATGACGTCGGCAGAGTGCGCCAATCATGCCAGGTGGGCTGATTGTTGCTACTCAAGCAACAGTCCATGGGCAATTGCTGATGGATAAGCAACAGCGAGCCTTCTGCTTCTTATCGTACGCGTGAGTTTCTGAGACTTTCCGCATCCATGCTTCAATCAGCCACTGGCATGCTCTCTGCCCTTCTGGATCACGTACCTGAGGGGAGACCAATGTCGGACTATACGAAACGCTGGATCGAGTTGAGACGCTGGGAACGGCAAGCGGATGGAACCTGGAACTGCCACTATGTCATTTTTGAGTTTGGAACCCGAGCATGGACGTGCAAGAAAGGATGTCCTGACGGCACCTTCAAAACCCCGGAAGAGGCAGAAGTCGCCGCGCTGACACAGGCCCAACAGATCATCGATTCCCTTCACACCTCTGTCGCAGGTCTATAGAAACGCCATGTCTCTTGGAAGTCTCCCAAAGGTGAGACAGATCCCAGATCGCCTCTGCACCTGGTGCAAAATACTCATGAAGAAACGGCTGATCGGCGGTGAGCACTACGTCCATTACACTTGCCCGAAATGCATCTTCCAGCACACGAGTCGACTGAGCGCCAAACCCTAGCCTACACGCCGCGCATCATGAGACGAGCGGTTCTGTCCGCACGTCCATCTACGGATCGATGTCATACCTCGGCAGGTTCGCATGGCGATCGATGCAGAATGATGAGGGAACAGAAGCCATGGAATGTCTTAACTACATTGCTTGAATTGGACCATGCAGTTTCTTGATACACACGATCGCATCGTCATCTCTGCCATAGACCACCGGGTATTCTCTCATCGCGGGTAAAGGTCGGTCAGCGGTAGACAGGGGAGAGGTCATGGAAAACATCGTCCAGGTGAATCAGGACCTCTATCTCAACATGGTGGAGGCGGTGAAGATCGAGGCCCACGGGAAGAGCTTCCGTATCTCAATCCGGAACGGCAATGGGTCCCTGACTGAGTATTACTGCCATCCCGAAGCGCCGGGCTATGAGAAACTAAAAACCCTCTTAGCAAATGCTAAATAACGGCGAGGCTCTTTATGTGACCAACTCAGGGAAGGTCGATGACAGTAGGTTCGCCACCCTCAGACACTGAAGCAACTTCACCACGTCCTACCCGCCTTTTCTCCTGATGCTGCAAAGCGGATATGGGTTCCTTGCCTAAATCTTTGGGGGCGCCGCTTCGATTGTTTAGGCCACACGCCTACTTGTTGCCGGCTCCAGGCATTCTACTCGATGAACCTGTGCTGTTCGAGTCTGATCCGAAGCTAAATGTGGATTCTCCCATCCTCACTGTAGATGTGGTATTAGTCGACCGCCTGGGTTTCGGAGTGCCCGTTTTGATATCGAGTACGTCTGGCAATCCACCGACAGTAGCGAGACCGTTGATCCTGCCTCCCTCGCCCACTATTTGAGGATGGGGCTCGATGGAGCCGTTCGCATCAATGTCTGTGTACACGCCTGTGAGACTGTTTGATTCACTGGCCAAGATGCTCTCGGAGGGAGTATCCCCTTTTGGTTGGTCTATCATTAAGGAGCAGCCCGCGTTGTAGAGAATTCCGCTCGCCATCACCATATAGGCGCACATTTTTCTAATCGTCATAATCGTCTCCTTCCTGCTAGTTACATGTGACCAACCGACGCTCCATGTTGAACACCCTGATCATATCGTAGCTACCCGTGAGGAACTTCTATACTAGGGAAACACATAGGGAGTCCATGGCTATGGCTTGAAGTTCGACCTGGCGGGAGCAGCCTCAGGGTTCTGGAATTCTCTGTACGAAAACTAGGAAGCTGCCCAGCTCATGGTTACCTCTTGGAAAGGTACAGTAATCAACAACGACCAACATAACCAGGAGGTACCATGATTTTCACTTCAGCCGGCCTTCCAACCAATACATTAATGTTTCTAGGACTCGCCACCATCTTACAGGTTGGTTGTGTAGGATCTCGAGAGGAGGGGAAAACGGTGGGAAGCCCATGCGACATATCACCTGGGAAAAATGCGATGCAAGCGGAACACAATGCGGTGCGTAAGAGCCATATGCTTTTTGGTGAAGTACTCCGCGTGGACGGTACAACCTATGTCCTGAAAGATGAAGATGGCAAAGAAGTGAACGTACTGACCGATGAGACAACTGAGAAACCTCCTATTAACCAAGGAGACCGCATTACGGCAAATGTTGACAATCTGAATCATGCGCTGTGGATTCGAGCGAACAGAGGGACCGATCGCCGAACTGAACATGCCTCAGCTGACTGCAATCCAAATTAGAATACGTCTCCCTTTTCTCAGGATGCCGCAAATCGAATACGGGACCTAAACCCCATGCCGGTGCAGCGCCTGGACTACCCGGAGGAAAACGCTGGACGCTTTCCCTGGGGCCATGGGTCTTTCGGTACCCCTATGCGCCAGAAAGGAGGCTTCGGTAAAATTTAACCCCTATCCGACGTGACACCCGGCTTGCGATCTGGCATGATAAACCCATGCCGAATCAAAGCCCAAACCCAAACCGAAGAAACTTCAAGGCAAGAGCCCATCCGACCCCATGAAGCTTGCCCGCCTAAAGCATTAACGCATATACTGGACCCATTGAGTATCCTTATCACTGTCTGCGAATGAAACCGTCGTGGTCTCTCCCAATCCTGCTCTTCATATTCTTTCCATCGTTCAGTGGAGCCTCGGACTTTACGGGTAAAGTGATCTCCGTCATCGATGGCGACACCTTCGATGTCGAACACGAGCAAGGCGTCGAACGAGTTCGTTTAAATGGGATCGATGCACCTGAAAAGGGGCAACACTTCAGCCAACACGCTATGAAGTTTATCGAAGAAATTACTACGGGGCAGCACCTCACCATCGAAAACAGAGGCCAGGACAAATATGAGCAGACCATCGGCGATGTGTTTCTTGCCGATGGCCGACACTTGAACAAGGAACTCGTGAAGGCTGGTCTAGCCTGGTGGTTCTGCCGGTACTCCGCCGATACGGAACTGCAACAGCTGGAGGAGGACGCTCGCGAGGCGAAACGCGGGCTCTGGAAAGATCCAGCGCCAACCCCGCCATGGATCTTTCGCAAGCTACAGCGAAACCAAGTGCCAGAGGCATCGGATTTCACCTGCCCGCCTTCAGCCTCTCAGCCCATGCCTCAGAACGCGGGCCCTTCGCCCGGAGCTTCCGATGTCATTGGGAACAGGCGTAGCCACATCTACCACCGCGTCGACTGTCCTGGCTATGATAAGGTCTCCGAGGTCAACCGGATCGCGTTTGTGAGCGTCGAAGCGGCGGAACAGGCGGGGTATCGGGTCGCCGGAAACTGTCCGTGACATACAATCAGAAACTCGCCGGCGATCATCGGGAGTACGTGAAGAGTCTTCCCTTCCTGTTCGCGTAAAGTCCGAGCACTGAACCATATTCGGCCCGTACCGTAGCGCCGAATGACACCGCCTCACCTCTCCGGGTAGAAATCCAGTAAATTCAGGAATTTCCTGATTGCGGATGCGCACTGACGATGTTTAGAGTCCAGCAATCCTGTACAGTGTGATCGCCATCATTGGGCAGAAAGGCTTTCACTCATGGAATCGATGCGAGAGGAGATCCGGCAATTTGTGGTCGCGTCGGAACATTTACTGCGTATTGGGGTGACCGCTGGCGAATTGAGCAGAAGGGCTCATTGGACAGGAGTGTCCATGGAATGTACGGCTATCGATCCTTCATCAAGGCACGAGTATAAGGGACGCACCATCTCGCTGTTCGTTAGCCAAGCCGATAATGGAACATGGCGTTGTCGAAATGTGTTTATTCAATTTTCTCCAATAAAATCGGCTTGC
Organism: Nitrospira sp. BO4; assembly: GCA_030144965.1. Lineage (GTDB taxonomy): Bacteria > Nitrospirota > Nitrospiria > Nitrospirales > Nitrospiraceae > Nitrospira_D. Next base: position 47,946 of record JAMPUU010000023.1, on the reverse strand, counting down.
GTATCGTCCTATCCTGCAGGCTCCTTCGCGACACAACAAGAGGCGAAAGCAGCCGCCCTACAAAAGGCCAAACGTCTCATCGATGCCGAGGACCCGTTATCAAGCTGAGCGGTAACTTTTCTCTGATAAGCGTGGTCAATCCGGTGCGCCCGTAAGCGCCCTACCCCTGCCAATCTCTGCCCATCCAATGCAACGCCATGTAACATGCCCAATCAGCTGTATAGCAGGCTGATCTCTACTTTCCGCTGTTTTGGATAAGTTACACTACTCTGAGATTTACTTTGGGTTGCTCTGTGTGAACCGCAGGTTGGATCATCTTGCCAGCTCCACACCAACCTTCGGTTAGGCCAGCGGTATATGCCATTGGGCTGTGCCGTATCGATGATGTGAGTGTGCTTGAGAGCGGCTATTTCGCTCAAGTACGCGGCAATATCACGCTCCACATGTAACAGGAACGATCACCTCACCACTTCTTGCTTCAGGAGGTGCATTCCTTAAAAGACTCTCACGCCCATGATGTGGAGAGGGCATACCGATTCGCTGGGTAACACGTGCTAATACGGTGTTAGCTGGAGCGACAAGACCGACTGAATTGAGGCCCTAGACAACAGGACAACCGAACGTATCCGCCTCACTGCCATCGCGCTACGGGCGACAGCCCGCCAACCAGCAGCCGAGGATACACATCCCGGGGTCACGTTCTGGAACTTTCCTCCAGAAGTGTTCACACCTCCCCAAAGGCGGCGACTCATCAGTGCACTGACCTACTGGATCTGCTGTAACGCTTAGGCGGCAGCGTAAACTGTTCGAGTGCATCGGCCATATGTTTCGCCTCCTTCAGAGCTGCCATTGTGGCCTCTTTGCGGGACGAGAAACTGCCGTCAGGGCTCCCTGTCTGGCACCCCCAGCAGGTTTGTCTGAATTCAAAAATGATATACGAACAATGCCACGTTCCATCAGCCTGCCGTACGGGAGCTACGTCGATCCTGCGTTGCTTATATTTCAGCATTGTCGCTCTCCATTCACTCACCATTACCTCAGACATCTGAACCTACAAGAAGCCAGAGATGCGCAACAACTAGGCACTGGCTCTGTTTGTGACACTAATTCTGCTGGGCGCTGAGGCAAATATCTGAATGTCGTCTTTGGTCGTCAGGCTTATCAAGCGCTAACGCGAAAGATTGACCCATTGCGATACTTGTAAAGTGATGACCGCAGCACATTCTTCTCATCGAGAAATAGACGTATTGGGATCGGGATAGGTCCTCTTTGATTGGCGATTGGTTGGGTGGCTGGGCCTCCTTGTCCGCCGGCTTTACTTCCGACGGCGTTCGCCTTGCGAAGATCCGGGAACCCATTGTGGTGGCAACAACGCGCTGGATTGATGGCTAGTCGTCGAAACAAAGTACAACGGGCAGGTGAGAGCTCTGCTCTTGGTGAATCGGGCGAATGAGGCCATTTCGGTAGGCTGCGTACCACAGTGTACGCAGAGCGTCAGTCTATGTTCAATTGTGGATGCTGGAACTTTCCAAACCGCTGAAAGTATTGCTGCATCTTAAGGATCAAAATTTGCTCCCCTCCTCGGAGCGTTCATTTTATATCGGAGGAGGGGTTATGGAATGTCCAAAATGTAATGGTATGTTGAGGCTAGAGCGGCTTTCAGACTTCTTTTTTGCATTCTACACTTGGAACTGCATAAATTGTGGTGCCATCATCGATCGGACCATCTCCCACAACCGACGCAAAAGTCGGGCGGCAAAGTCTGCCAAGGTTGCCCCCAAGTCATTCGAGACGCTAGCTGTGTGGAAGTCTTTGCAAACTTCAGAACGGATTGCGATCCGTTCCACTACTCAGGTCTTTACCACTAAATAACAAGTCTAGGCACTTTGCAACCATAAGACCCTGACAAGGAGTTATCGCGGTTTCAAACGGCCTGCACTCATACATCTTCCGTTTGTGTCAGTCACGGTCGAGCCATAGGCTGCTCACTCTTTTTACACTCACTTGATCCCATGGGCGAAGGACAATCATCATAGCGGATTATTTCCCGCTATTGGGAATCGAATCGCCGGTAAGAAGAATTTCAACATCACGCTTCTTCGCTTCCATTCGATATAAGCCATCTGAGACTACAGGCTTGCTTCTTTGGCCCTAGTCTCCTTCCCAGGTGGCGAGTACTCATTCTGGAATGTATCGTATTCTAATCAACCCTGGCAACTTAGCGTGGCGCGGGAGGGGCAGCACTCTTTAGGAACTATAAGAAGACAATGCCGAAGGACAATCGAAGGCCAGTATTCCACCGATCCGCGGGTTCCTTTTTGTCAGCCTGTGTGCCGATCGAGAAGCCTCTGCCGGAAAAGAACGCACTCACGGAATCGGAAGCGCATTTTATGTATACGGCTATTCTTGGGATTACAACGACGGTCGATGTGCGCAGGGAGGCACGGACTAGCGTCCATCAGCCGGAGGAAACGACAATGACGGGATCAAGCTATGAAGGGCGGTCGATCCAATTGAGGTCCTGTCAGCAGGACAAGGGAGCATGGATCTGTGAGTACACAATACTTGAACTCGGGCCAACAGGATTGTCGAGGTCGACCGGGCAAGCCACCGGCAGCTTCTCTACTCGTGAGCAGGCGGAAGCAGCAGCGCTGGAGGTAGCGCGAGGTGAGATCGATGCACGCGGTCCCATCCGAGGACCTCTCAACTGATCTCTCGAAGCAGACTTTTCTCTCTTGCTCAACCAAAAACCCAAGCGTCCAGGGAAGTTGACCTTGACAGGAAGTCCTGGCACTTGCCGGAGCTTGTGGTGTTTAGGAGTATTCCTAGCCTGAAATGATATATCTCGAGTGTAGCATAGCGCATGTCCAAGGATGCTTGCGTGGCCTGCGTCCTGATAGAAAAGTCCGCAGCCGCACTCGAACAAAGGATGCGGGAGCATGGTTCTTTTGCGGTATGCGAGCTGCTGCATCATCAGGCAGACATGACAGAATGCGTGTGGTCGAGTTGATCTTTGTAAACCGCGAATCTCACAGCATCATACCCGCCTTCTGCAACTCGGCAATTCTCGCGCGACGAGTAGTGTAGTCCCCTTAAATTCGAGCCGAAGATCTTGGGGGCCTTGACTGGGCCGGCTGAGAGATTATCTTGAATATCTGAACGCACCACACGCTCAACCCCTCACAACGCATGGAGGTTTGCTCGCATGGAAACTTACATGAACGGCTTCAGACAGGAGATCGTGGACTTTATTTCAGTGAGCGAACAGATACAACGTGTTGTGGCGCGAGGGGAACATCTCACCAAAGACGAGGCCGGAGTCGTGCGGCTCTGCGCGACTGAATTGCTCAAAAACCTGGCTGAACCACTTTAGGCCGCTATCTTGCTGACCGTCCTGTAAAACAGAATTCTGACCAGCCTTCTGCGTGGCAAGATGCGCCGACTATTTCGACTTCTCCTTGCACGGACGCGCCCAATCATCGTTCTTGGCCTCATAGCAGCTCGAGGGGAAAGAGATTGCTCAGGCCTTCGAGAGCTTGAGCAATCCCCGACCGGATAAGGGATACCGATATCCGGTTACCGTGAAGGGTAACTGTCGATGGGAACCATTAAATGGGCATAGGGGGTGCCGGCCCACATGATCCAGGGTCCTCCGTTTTTCGAATCGGTCGGCACATTTTTCAGCAAACCTGCATCCGGGAGCAGAATCATGAGATGCGCGCCGACTCCTTCCACCCACTCGTCGCCAGGCTTGGGTTCTGTGGCATAGGGATCGGTGTTGCTCACAGGCCTGTCCCCCTGGAGCATATACGCGATTCCCACTTGAGTGACGGCGGGCTTCTTCTTATCTTTCAAAGCCTCCCAAAAATTACGCCACGGTTCGTTCATACATATTGAGTCCGTACCGGATGTATTGGGATCGTCGGGTACACACGTCCATCCATTGCTGCCTTTGCGAACCACTTGTCCATCCCGACTCATGATCGTTGCATGTTGGGACAGCGACGACGGCGCGGCGCGTTCCGCCCCCGCCGATTCGGCCGCATGACGTACCACATCACGGCGAGCCCCTCCTTCACCGAGAACCGGCGGCGCCAGTGTGACGGTAGAGGCCATGATCAACGTCCCTGCGAGGACAATCATGGATTTCCCATATCGCATCATACGTAGTTCTCCTTTCTCAATATGGCGGCAATCAGCCAAGAATATCCTAAGCGCCGAGTACTTTGACTGCAATGGGAAAGGTCGAGACATAACGAAGCGGCCAGGGACTACAAGATGAAGAACCCGGTCAATGGAGCACACGTGTTCAAACACAAAGGCCGCGTCAATTGAGACGCGGCCTCTCCAAGTCCGCCGATGCATGACGATCGAAGATCGAGATCTATCGCTCCGCCTCGGTCAAATTTGCTTCGGTTTCCAGCTCTTCCAGTTCAGAGTCCGATTTTCCCTTCGTCGTGGAGGGGTGAAGGCCGTACTTTCTCAGCATCTTATAAAAATCGGCCCTGTACCTGCCGGCAAATTGAGCAGCGCGCGAGATATTCCCGCCCGTCAACTGGAGCACATTTTTCAGATAGGTCCGTTCGAATTCTTCTTTGGCTTCCGTGAGCGGTTTGAGCGGAGACTCGGCCGACACACTGACCGCCGGCAACAAATCCGGCGTCAACATGTCTTGCCGTGACATGACCACGGCCTTTTCAACCACGTTTTCCAGTTCCCGTACGTTGCCGGGCCAGGGATTGATCATGAGTCGATGGAGTGCGGCGGGCGTGAATCCTTTCACGTCCTTATTGGCTCGTTTCATGCTGAGCTTGAGGAAATGTTGCGCCAAAAGCGGAATATCGTCGCGGCGATCCCGCAACGGCGGAACGAACAAGGGGACCACGGAAATGCGATAGTACAGATCGTTCCGGAACGTCCCGTTCTTCACGGCCTCCCCGAGGTCTTTATTGGTCGCGGCAATGATGCGAACATCGACTTTGACCGAGTTCTCGGATCCCACCTCTCGAATCTCCCGCTCCTGCACGGCACGCAATAATTTCACCTGCATGGACAGCGGCATCTCGCCGATCTCATCGAGGAACAGCGTGCCGCCGTTGGCCATTTGGAACAACCCTCGCTTCGCCCCATGGGCGCTCGTAAAGGCGCCCTTGACATGTCCGAACAGCTCGCTCTCGAACAGCGTTTCGGGTATAGCGGCGCAGTTAAGCGCCACGAAGGGACCTTTATTGCGTCGACTATTTGTATGGATGACACGAGCCATCACTTCTTTGCCGGTGCCGGTTTCTCCAAACAGCAAGATGGTGGCGTCTGAATCGGCGACCTGCGCGATTTGCTGGAAGAGCCGTTGCATTGCCGGACTTCGCGCCACGACATTCTCGAGTCCGTACAGTTCCTTGACCAACGATTTGAGACGCTGAATCTCGCGGCTCATCCGCTGCTGAGCAAGTGCTTTTTCAATGGTGGCCTTGAGTTCCTTGTCATCAAACGGTTTCGTCAGATAGCCGAACGCCCCTCGTTGCATCGCCTCCACCGCGTTGGGAATACTCCCATGGGCCGTGAGAATAATGACCGGAAGTCCGGGATGACTTCTCAGCAGCTCTTCGGTCACGTCGAGTCCGTCCTCTCCGCGAAGACGGAGATCGGTAATAGCCAAATTGAACATGGTTTTCTTGGCCTCACCGACCGCATCCTGCCCTGTCGTACAAGGCGTGACTATAAATCCCATGGCGGATAACCGCATCTTCAGCAGATGCAGCAACCCTTCATCGTCGTCGACTACGAGAATATTCTCTTGTTCCATATTCAATGTTCCTTGTCGTATTTGCTAGGGTGTCATGTCAGGACCTGGCACCGGAACGGTCACCGGCGGGCGGATTGGGCGCACCTTTTCCCGCATTTCCTGATCGATACGTTTCAAAGCCTCCAGCTGCGTCGAAAGTTCCTCCACCTTTCTGTCCCGCTCGGCGAGCTGCTTTTGCAGATTTTGAATCATTGACGGGTCGGCTGATGTCTTCACTGACTCTTTCTTCGACTGCAGTGACTCAATCTTGTGGTCTCGATCCACTAGTTCGCGCTGCAAGGCCTCAACCGCTTCAGAATCGTCTTCCCTGGAGGAGCGAAGCTGGTGGATAACCATTTCTCTGTCTAGCAAATCCCGCACCAGACGATCGGCAGTCAGCGCCAATGATGTATTGGTCTCCGCAATGACAGGGGCAGTCAACACAGCTTCGGACCAAGATTTCCGTCCTGGAACCACAGGCTCCTTCAAGAGCTGGAGCCAGGCTTTACTCGACTCTGCCAGTTGGCTTATAGGAGCCACCGCCAAGACCTTGCCGAAATATTTCTCTGCAACTTCGCGACTTTCATAGAGACCCAGTAGTCCGAGTGTAAAATATACATGGTCACAGGAGCTCGACTGACTGCACTTCGGAACCAAACCCTCTTGTTTCCTCGTAAGCATTTGAAACATTTTGACTTCTTGAGGTTCGGCCTTGAAATAAGGACGGGACGAGGGGGCTGGTGTCGTCCAGGAAGCACATCCGACTAACAAGAGAGAAATCACGATGTGGCCAGCTGTGATAGACCGAGTCGTTCTGCTCACGATTGCCCTGCCTTTTCCGGTTTCGTCAACCGTAGGATAAACCGTACAGTCGCCCCCTTGCCTTTCTCACTTTCAATCCAGATTCTTCCACCATGGGCTTCGACCACCTTCTTGGCTAATGCCAGACCCAATCCACTCCCCGCCGTCTGCTTTACTTTTGTGCGACCTTGATAGAATCGTTCAAAAATATGTGGGAGATCTTCCGGGGCGATTCCGGGTCCCGTATCAGAAACGGAAACTTCGAGAACTCCGGCTTGTAGATCGGGGTTCATATGAACCTTCACCACGCCTCCCTCAGGGCTGAATTTCAGAGCGTTCGACAAGAGATTGTCCAACACCTGTTCAAGACGAGAGGCATCTGCCTTGACCCAAGCCCGTTCACCGACACTTTCTAACACCAGCTGAACATGCTTGGAGTCGGCAAGAAGGCGAACCTTGTTGATGGAGATTTCAGCGATTCGGTGGAGGTCCACCGGGACGATGCGGTATTCCATCATGCCGGCTTCCATTTTCGACAGATCCAGAATCGTGTTGATCAGGTGGATCAAGCGCCGGCTGCTGTCGGCCATGATCCGGAGCGTTGTTCGCTGCTCCTGCACCAGCGGCCCGGGAATTTCGTCAAGGAGCAGATGCGTCCCCTCTTGAATCGAGGCCATCGGCGTACGCAACTCGTGGGACACGTGCGCCAAGAATTCCGTTTTCATATCATCGATCTCTTGCAACTTTCTGCCCATCCAATTCACGGTATCCACCAGATCTCGCAGTTCGGCCGGAGCCTTGATCTGGAGGGACGTGCCGAAATTCCCTTGTCCGATCTGTTTGATGTGCCCTTGCAGCTGTCGGAGCGGGCGCAAAATCGTATAGCTGGCGATGCCGGCCAGTCCCAACCCAAACACCAAGGCAACCAGCACAAGTTGTTCCGTGACAGCCTCCGCTTGAGCTGCACTCGAACGTGATTCGCTGACCCCGACGCTTACCCGCACCTCATGCAGGTCGATGTAGCTCTGAATCGAGGCAGACATCTGATCCATGAGGGCATCACGTTTTGTTTCGTACTCCAGAATGGCCTGACGGGATCTCCCTTTCGCCTTCTGGAATTCATCCCGAAAAAGCCTCAACCGTTCTTGCAGCAAATCGCCTGTCTCTCGCAGCAGTTTCAACCCCTGAGTAGAGTTTTCCTGGTTCTGTAACAGCTGAAGATTACGCTGGAACTCGTCAACCTCCTCAGTCAAATTCGTCAGGAAGGTCTGATCTTTTGTTGCGAGGAACTTTTTTTCACTGTTCAATTGAGCGTAGACCGAACCCAAGAGCCGCTTCGCGGATTCGACGGCCGGATAATGGTAGGATGCCATCTGAGTGCTCATGGCCGTCAATTGTCGAAGCTGAAAGAGCGCGTAAAGATTGACGCCTCCCATCACTGTAATAATGACCAGGGAGGTCATGACCAGGCGCCAAAATATTGAAAGCCGCATGAGTTCGTGCCTCACCTGGACAGCATCATGAAGGGGCCGAACTCAGGTGTAGGATAACCCATACACTATTTCAGCTCCAAATCACAAGCTCATTAGACAGCAAGGGCACTGAGAACTGACTGGAGTTGCTCCAAGTGTAACGAAAAGAACTGAGACAACAGCGTGTTGCGAACGAAGTTCCCTACTGTCTGGCGTCAAGCTGGTGAGAGAACAGACGTTGCCGTCTGGAAGACCCACGGAGCAATGCAAAAAGATGGCCGCGGAATAGCAAGATTGCCATAGTCATAGGCGGGGTTAGCAGCAGAAGCAGAATCCCCTGCGCGTCGGAATCGATCCCCACGTAGGACAGCCATCCCCCTATGGCGGTGAACGGCAACATGAGAATTTGCAAGAAGTCGAGGCCGGCCCCCCGGCCGACACTGCCGGAAAGCGAAAAAAACTCCTGCAGGCCGCTTGGAGAAAGCACCAGAGGTAGGATGAGCACCACAAACGGCAAGAACCACTCGATCCAATGTTCCAACACGAATTCATAGGCGGTCTTGAAGACGTCGAGGGTTGAATCGTGCCGGACTTGATAGATCACTTCCGGCGCCGGGTTCAACAGAATGAAGACCATGAGCAGAAACGCCGACAATAGGAACTGGCCATACGGATTGGCCTGCATTCCCATATCCAGCAACAACGTAGGCAGCCACAACACGAATCCGACACCGATCACGTCCCAGAAGTAATGCCCGAAGCTTTCGGTCACATCAGCCAGTTGGATGCTTCGCGACCCGCTGAGAGATTGTTCGATCAACCGCAGCGTCGCACCCACCAACAAGGCATTCGCGATACCGAGCAGAAATCCTCCGGCCATACCCAAAGGGGCGGCGATCCTCGCGACCCCCAGGAACAGGACGGCAAATGCGATGAGCGCCACCATGGTCACCCAGCTTCGAGCGAGCGAGCGTCCCGTCGCGTAGAAGACTTGCCGATATAGCTGGAGTGTGGCCGAAACGAGGTTCACCATATCGATCCGTACCCTAGTCGGGATTTCCGAAGAGGTCAAGATCTAGTCGCGTCGCCGGCAGAATATAGATTCTCGGTTGACTTGCTCCTCCTAATGATTATCAGATGGTTCATCGACATACATTTATACGGGTGAATAACCATGGACATGAATCGAATGACGATCAAACTGCAGGAGGCCTTGCAGGCCGCCTCTGCTCACGCGCAACGTCGAAGCCATCAAGGCATCGATGTTGAGCACATCCTGCTGGCACTGCTCGATCAGGAGGGTGGAACGACTCCGGCCTTGCTCGAAGGGGCGGGGCTCGCGTTGCCAGCTGTTCGGCAAGCAGTCGAACAAGCCCTTGCCAAGCTGCCGCAAGTGCAAGGCGGCGGCGCTTCCCCCGGCCAAATGCATGTGGCTGCCCGACTCAGTCAGGTCTTGAGCCGAGCGGAGGACGAGCAAAAATCGCTGAAGGATGATTTTCTCAGCGTCGAGCACGTGCTGCTGGCAATGGTCCAGGAAGGAGGCGTCTTCAAGAAACTCGGCCTCACCAGGGACCGTTTCTTGTCCGGATTGCAGCAGGTGCGTGGAAATCAACGTGTCACCAGTCAAGACCCTGAAAGCACCTACCAGTCGTTGGTGAAATACGGCCGCGATCTGACCCAATTAGCCGGACAAGGCAAGCTCGATCCCGTCATCGGGCGCGATGATGAGATCCGGCGCGTGATTCAGATCTTGTCCCGCCGGACGAAGAACAACCCGGTTCTCATCGGCGAACCAGGGGTCGGGAAAACCGCAATTGTGGAGGGGCTGGCCATCCGCATCGTCAAAGGTGACGTGCCTGAGAGCCTCAAGCACAAGAAGCTCTTCGCCTTGGATATGGGATCGCTCGTGGCGGGCGCCAAGTTCCGCGGCGAGTTTGAAGAGCGGCTCAAGGCCGTCTTAAAAGAAATCCAATCCTCTCAGGGTCAAATTCTACTATTCATCGATGAATTGCATACGGTCGTCGGGGCCGGAGCCGCCGAAGGCGCGATGGATGCGGCCAACCTGTTGAAGCCGATGCTTGCGCGGGGCGAGTTGCACCTCATCGGCGCCACAACACTCGACGAGTACCGCAAACACATCGAAAAAGACGCCGCGTTGGAACGCCGTTTTCAGACGGTCCTGGTCGACCAACCATCCGTGGAAAACACCATTTCCATCCTGCGCGGCCTCAAGGAGCGTTATGAGGTGCACCATGGTGTAAGGATCAAGGACAGCGCGCTGGTCGCCGCGGCCAAGCTGTCGCATCGATATATTTCAGACCGGTTCCTCCCCGATAAAGCCATCGACTTGGTCGACGAAGCCGCGGCGCGCCTCAGAACGGAAATCGACAGCCTTCCGGCCGAATTGGACGAGGTCTCGCGCAAGGTGCTGCAGCTGGAAATTGAACGCGAGGCGTTGAAAAAGGAGAAGGATGCCGCAAGCGCGGCCCGTTTGAGCACTCTCGAAGCCGAACTGAACGAGAAGCAGCGTGACTTACAAGCCCTCAAAACCAGGTGGGAATCGGAAAAAGCCTCCGTCTCCCGGCTTCGAAAAACACGCGAGGCGATCGAGGACATCAAGCTGAAGATCGATCAGGCAGAGCGAGCCTATGACCTCAATCGAGTGGCCGAACTCCGATACGGAGAATTGCCTCGGTTGGAACGCGAGCTGTCCTTGGAACAGCAGCACTTAGGAAAGAAGCAGGATGAGACCAAGCTGCTGAAAGAAGAGGTTGATGAAGATGAAATTGCCGCCGTGGTCAGCCGATGGACCGGCATCCCGGTCTCTCGGTTACTCGAGGGAGAAACCGACAAGTTGTTGAAACTCGAAGAGCTGCTCCATCAACGTGTGGTGGGACAGGATGAAGGTGTTCGAGCCGTTGCGGATGCCGTGCTGCGCGCCCGTTCGGGCATCAAGGATCCGAATCGTCCGATCGGTTCGTTTCTCTTCCTGGGCCCCACGGGAGTCGGTAAAACCGAGCTGGCCCGGGCCTTGGCCGCGATTCTCTTCGACAATGAAGGAAATCTGATCAGAATCGATATGTCCGAGTACATGGAAAAGCACACCGTCGCCCGCTTGATCGGCGCACCTCCCGGCTATATCGGCTACGACGAAGGGGGTCAACTGACTGAAGCCGTTCGCCGGCGTCCGTTCTCGGTGATCCTGTTCGATGAAATCGAAAAAGCGCATCACGACGTCTTTAATGTCCTGCTGCAGGTCCTGGATGACGGCCGGCTGACCGATTCACAAGGCCGCACGGTCGACTTCAAGAACACGGTGCTGATCATGACCTCCAATATCGGCAGCCCGCACATCTTGGAGGCGCAGCAACGCGGCGCCACCTATGAACAGGTCAGAACGGTGGTCATGAGCGAACTACGGCAACATTTTCGACCTGAGTTTCTGAACCGTGTCGACGAGATGGTGGTCTTCCATCCGCTCGGCACCGAACAGCTAATCAAGATCGTGGAGATTCAGCTGGAACGCCTCCGCAGCAGATTGGCGGAACGCCGGATTACACTGGGCGTCACTCCGGCAGCGCTTACACATGTGGGAGAACGCGGCTATGACCCGGTCTACGGAGCGAGACCGCTCAAGCGCCTCATTCAGCAGGAACTGGAAACGCCGATTGCGCGCTTGCTGGTGAAGGGAGAGTTGCGGGACGGGGATACCGCATCGGTCGATATCAAGAACGGGAATCTTGTTGTGATCCCGACGGTGACGGAGCCTCGGGCGTCTACCCGATAGAAACAGCGCCTCCTTGTGTATCGTGCGTCAGCCCGCTCTTGTGCTGCTTCTCGAGCTTCCATCCAGTCGGTGAGACTTGGAAGAGGTGGCCTTTCATCGTGTGAAACTCTCCGCGTGAAAAGGAAACCGCATCAGGGGCTTTCGCCTCGAGCTGGAGCAGAATCTTCCCGGAAGCGGTATCCTTCATGGCCATACCCTTGTCTGTCTTCGTCAATTCATAGGCGCGCCGCTCGTTGAACATCATGGTGCTGTCCACCACTTTGGCGAGCATTCGGCCGTTCGAGTCAAACAGGGCAAAATTGACCAGGAGCACACCGGTCGTGGGATGCCGGGCTACCTGAATTTGCGGCACACCCTCGATCTCAATGGTTCCGTTCGAATTGCGGTAGGTATTGGAGCCGACTTCGATATCCATATTTCTTGGACCTCAGTTACTCTGTCTCGGCCTTCTCTGTTATTCATGAAACTGGTTCTTTCTCAATCCTCGCCGATAGCAGCACAAACGGTCTATCGAAATTACAGGGCTGACCGGGTTCAGCTGGTTGGCCAGTGTGAAGATGAAAGGACAACCAAAGTGGGCAGCATGGTCGGCGCAACAAACGCTTGGCGAATAGTCACATCTAGAAAGGACTCAAACCTGCCGTTAAGATTTCTTGATCCGATCCAAAATCAGCGCGATACACCCTCCCAACAGCCCTCCACCCATGATCGTGGTCAGCAGCTCGACGAGTTTCAGCTCCCACACCGATCCTTGCGCCTGCATCACTTCCCTGATGCCGCCTTGCACCAGGATGACGGCCAACGCCATCGTCGCTCCCACGACAAACCACCAGAGAAACACTCTTGCTGAAGTCACCGATTCCTCACACGTCGGGATTGCGGTCAAACGAGCGGTATTGAATAGCCTCCGCGATATGCACCGTATCAATCCTATCAGAGTCGGCCAAGTCAGCGATGGTGCGCGCGACGCGTAGAATACGTCCGTGCGCCCGCGCCGACAATCGAAGCCTCGCCATTGCGTGCTCGAGCAACTCCTGAGCAGGCTGGTCGAGCCCACAATACCGCTTTACCATTCGCGGCTTCAACTGTGCATTCGTATAGATGCCGTCGCTCCGATACCGTCGCCGTTGGCGCTCACGAGCCGCAACGACACGTGTTCTGATCATGGCTGATCCTTCTGGGGCAGGGAGTTCGGTGCGGAGCTCTCGAACCGGAACAGGAGGGACGTCGAGATGAATATCCAGCCGATCCAACAACGGCCCGGAGAGTTTCGCTCGGTATCGCCGAATCTGCGTGCCTGTGCAAATACAGGGCCGCGTCCGGTCTCCATAATATCGCAAGGACAGGGATTCATCGCGGCAATCAGCATGAATCGGGCCGGATACTTCAAGGTTCCGCTCGCTCTCGTCAAGATGACATGCCCGTCTTCCAACGGCTGCCGCAACCCTTCCAGGACGCCCCGTTTAAATTCTGGCGATTCGTCCAGAAACAAGACGCCGTTATGCGCCAGCGAGACTTCTCCAGGTTTGGGAACGGTCCCTCCTCCGACAAGTCCGGCGTCTGAGATGCTGTGATGTGGGGCTCGAAACGGCCGGACGGTCAACAACGGCCGTTCCGGAGCGAGTTGGCCGGCCACACTATGGACTCGAGTCGTTTCAATCGCCTCCTCCAGTTCCAGCAACGGAAGGATCGAGGGGATTCGGCGCGCCAGCATCGTTTTTCCTGAACCAGGGGGACCGACCATCAGCACATTGTGTCCGCCGGAGGCGGCAATCTCGAGCGCCCGTTTGGCATGGTCCTGTCCACGAACGTCGGTATAGTCTTCTTCCTCCATCGATCTGGTGGATTCCAGCGCGTCGCGGCAGGACCGGCTCAAGGCAATGATCTGGCTTCCTTTGAGAAACTCCACGGCTTCTGGAAGGCTATGGAGCGGATAGACACGTACCCCTTCCACTAGGGCCGCTTCCGTACCATTGTCGGCGGGCAGCAACAAGTCATATCCCACGCGACAAGCGAGCGCAAAGGAGAGGGCTCCTGTGATGGGCTTCACTCGGCCATCCAACGAGAGCTCCCCGACCAACACACATGTCTCCAGCATGGCCTGCGGGATAACCTCCTCCGCGACCAGAATCCCGATGGCGATCGCAAGGTCGAGTCCTGATCCCTCCTTTTTCACACCGGCGGGGGCCAAATTGACGGTAATTCTCTTGGCGGGAAAGTGAAACCCGGTGTTCTTCAGCGCGGAACGTACTCGGTCGCGGCTTTCCTTGACCGTGGCGTCGGGCAACCCAACGACGGAGAACTGGGGTAGTCCACCGGAAATATCGACCTCGACATCGACCAGATGCGCATCAAGACCGATAAGCGCCGCGCTTCGAACCTTGGCGAGCATGCAACCATTGCCTTTCTCTTCCTGACCGCGTCCAAACCCCGGCGATTATAGTAATACTCCATAAGGGTTTCAATACAGCTCCAGGCTGAGCTGGCGTCACTTGGGCTGACTCTGTATAATCCGCCCATGCGCCTCTGGTATCGCCCAGAGGGAACGGTCCCCACGAGTCGGTCAGGATGCAACAGGCAGACTTGTGCAATTTGGGCCCTCAGTCTCTCGCTCATGCTCTCCTTCCTCCCGGTGGATTGTTTCTCGACATTCGCCGCGAACGGCCTTCCTCCGACTCCCACACAACGGGCCAAAAGCGCATCTCCATACGTCGGATCGGCGATGGCCGTTCTCGCGACCCTTCAACAGGCCCAGGTACTTCCACCCGAAGGCACGCGAGATGCGGATCGGATTATTCAGTCCGTCATCCAGCTCCAATCCACCTTTGCCAAAAGCACGGATCGCTCGGTGCAGGATTTCGCGAACCGTGCTGTCGCCGACAAGCACCGCGAGAACGCAACGACGGTCCTCGAACGATTTCGCTCAACCGGATGGACCGCTGAAATGTTGGAGGCGCTCGCGGACGCGGACGTTCACGTGCCGGCTGAAGAGCTCCAGCGGCTGGCAACCGGCCTCGGGCAATTCAACGTCTCAGTGGAAGATTTCAGGCGATTCATGCAACTGGTGAGAGATAGCCGGTCTGCGCTCGCGGCACAGGGACAACACTTTGAGGAGGTATATGCGCTCCATCGGAACGCGATGCCTGGATCGGCTGGACAATGAGTCATGTATCTCGTGAAGCGTATCTCGTATCTCGCGACAACGGCAAAGAATAGTAATGTGTTACATCTTACGCTTCACGCTTCACGAACGACGAAACCTACAAGGAGGGACCCATGGCAACCCGAGCCTACATTCTCATCAAGGTGAAAGCAGGAAAGACCAAAGACGTCGTCGGCACACTCAAACGGATATCCGGTGTCGAGCAAGCCCACTCCTGCTTTGGCCGTCCGGATATCTTCGTCTTCATCAGCGTCCAGGATGAGCGGGCACTTTCCGACGTCGTGATCACCAAAATACACGCCATCGATGGAGTCGAGGAAACGGATACCCACATCGTCGCGGAACCGTAGCCCACGTCACGATGCAAGAGTATCTCGTGAAGCGTGAAACGCAGGATGGAGCACGTACGTCCTATCTTTATTTGCGAGGTACGCTTCACGAACGACGATTGAGGAGGACAGGAGCGCCTCCAGCCTGTGCCGACGTGTAGCAGGCCTCGGCGATTTCCACCGCACGACACCCATCTTCTCCGGTGACGGGCATCGGGGAGTTATCAGTCACGGCCTGCAAGAATGCGGTCAGGGTGGCGAGAACCGTCTGTGACGGGGGAAGTTCAAAGTTCTCTGTGTCAGTCCCGTCGCTGAGCCGAACCTGGCGCTGCACCCAATCAACGTCCAGCCGACCCTGCGATCCCCACCATGTTGCTCGCCCGACGCGGTCTGCCGGCACCCGTGCGATTTCAATCTGGCATCTCGTTCCACTGGAAGTGGTGAGGCGAACGGATGCCGCGGTTTCCGGTCCGGCATCCGGCCGCACGTCCATCGTGCAACGCGCCTCGCATACTTCTTCCCCGGTTATGAATCGAACCAGGTCAAGCATGTGCACTCCGATTTCCAGTAAGGCCCCTCGCCTACCATAGCCGTCGGCATGATCAAGGGCCGTCTTTCTTGTCTCGATTCGGCTGACCAAATCCAGTCGATCGGACCGCCCGATATCGTGCTGGAGCTTCTTCATGTGTTGAACAGTGTTATCGAATCGGAGGGTTTGCGCCGTCATCAACGGTACCCCTGCTTTACGAACCGAATCGGCTATCGCATGGGCATCGGCTGCAGTGATCCCCAGCGGTTTCTCAATCAGCATGGGTTTGCGCGCTTGCACCGCCAACCGGCAGATCTCCGGGTAACATATGGGAGGAGTCACAACAATGACCACATCGACCGTGGAATCGGCGATCAGCGATGCAGCCTTTCCATAGACATTGACCGGTGGCCCTCCGGGAACATCGAACCCTTGTTCAGGATGTTGGCGGCACACTGCGCTGAGGTAGGCAGTCGGAAGGTCGCGCACGATATGCTGCGCATACCGAAGCCCATGCCTCCCGACTCCGATCAACCCTATACCGATGCGCTCTTTGTTCATGAGTCCCTCTCGACTGATTTAGAGTAAAACGGAGGTGTCGATCAGTCAATGGCGCTCATTTGACATTCCCGCAAGTGGCTTCATATAGTAAGCTTATGCCGAGTGCAAAGCCGCTCCGATAACGCGATTGACCATGCCTACGACACAAACAGCCCCCTTCACATTGGAACAGATCGGAACAGGAACGGCGCGCTTTCCAAGCGGAGTGCCGATCCCCACGCATACCGATCAGATGGTCGATCCCTACTTCAAGAGCAAAATGCCGAAGGAACACCAAATCGATAGCCTCTTGTTTTGGCCGCAACTACCAGGAACTTATCCAGGCCTTGTGTTGCTGCATGATTGGTGGGGCCTGACCGGGCAGATGAAGGATCTGGGCGCGAGGCTGGCCTGTGAGGGGTACACCGTGATCATTCCAAATCTCTACGGCCGGCTGGGAGGGATGGTGACCGCCAATGACGATGTGGCAGCCGTCCTACTGGAACGGCAAAACGACGCGCATGTCATCACGGATATCAATTCCTGTTGTGAATACCTTAATACTCGCACCTTCACGAAACGGAATATTCATGGCGCCGTCGGCTACGGAATGGGCGGATCCTACGCGCTGCGGTTCGCCTGTCATCGAAAGCGGTTGCGCGCTGCCGTTTCATATTACGGCAAGATGGTCACGCCCAAAGAACTGATGAAAGATCTCTATTCACCTGTGCTGTATCATCAGGCAGGAAAGGACACCTGGGCCACACAGGATGACGTCGAACAGATACGCACTGCCGCTGGCGAGTATGCCAAACGAGTCGAGACTTATCTCTATCCCGAAGCATCCCACGCCTTTTGTAACGAGATGAAGCCGGGCATCTATGATCCCGACAGTTCGGTCCTCGCCTGGGAACGAACCGCGAGTTTCTTGAAGTCTTGCTTCCAAGGAACATGACCCGCAGCAGACAGCCACGCTCCTATCGGATTCGCACACTGACCGATGCTGCGAGGATCCTTCGCCACGGACGAGATCGCAACCTGCGTCGTCCTACCCTGATTGGTTTCCTCTTGATCGTGTGTTTCTCCATTTTTACGATGACTTCTGCATTTGCAGAAGAACGGGTGTCACCGACACTTCTGGCCGAAACGGTTGGTCAGCGTGCCGACCAGTTCGCTCCGATCGATTCAGACGAGAGCGCCATGACACTGTTCACCACCAGCGTCGGCCCTGCGCTCGGCCTGAAAGATGCTGCAGGAGCGCTCAGAACCAAACGACTCCCGAGTAAGATGGTCAAGGAGCTGGGATTGACCGAATTATCCCAGACGGTCTATGAATTGATGGGAGCACTGGCTGCGTGGCAGTTGGCCGATTCACTCAGCCGCGACGCGATCTCATCCTCAACAGCGGTCTCCCTTTCCCCTGCCCGACAAGAATGGTTGCGTGGTCGCAGCCGAAGCGCACCGCTTGCCGACTTGCTCCGCCTCACCCAGGAAGACCAGACCCTTCGGACGTCTCAAACAACGTCCAAGCAACAGAACACAGAACTTCTGTTGGCTGCCGAACGCACGGTATTTGAAGCGAGTCAGCGGGCAACCGCCGCCTGGTGGGACATCTACGGTTGGAAGGAGCGTATCAGACAGGCGAAAGGCCAGGCGCGGTTGTGCGGAACCTGGCAATGGATTGTTCACAATCACCAGAACCACGGAGAGCAGAAGGCCACCATTACTTTTCCCCCGGCCGGACAAGTACCGGCCAACTCCGTCACACCGACGGAATCCATTATCGTGGGAGATGCCATCTACTTGCGATGGGAGCAAAACGGCCGCATCCAGGAAGACAGCCTGCTGTTCATCAAGGACGATGCGAAGATCGAAGGGTCGTTCATGAACAACACGGGAGGATGGGGACCGATTAGCGGGAAGCGGTTGACCGGCTGCCAGCCCTAGTAGGATTTTTTTGTGTTGAGGTCTTAAGCAACACCTGCGGGTAATAGAGTGATGTAGCGGATACTCCGCAAGATGTTCAAAAAGTCCATCCACCGAGGCCGCAGCAAGCGAGATGCCGAGGCGTACTTCTCAGTACGTTGAGGCGTTGAGCGATGCGAGAACAAAGCTGGGGGACTTTTTCAACATCTTGCCCAACGCCATGCGCGCCAGGCCAGCAACCCCCAACCAATAATAAACAGTGCTCCCCCGACCGGTGTGACAGCTCCAAGCCAGCGGATTCCCAGCAACGAAACTCCATAGAGGCTCCCGGAGAACAAGACCGTCCCCGCCAGAAACAGCCAACCGGCTTTGGCTGCTCCAACATCACGCCCGATACGAACAACCAAGCCACTCAAGATCATCCCGAAGGCATGATACATCTGATAACGAGTGGCCGTGTCGTAGACGGCCAACATCGGCTGATCCAATACACCTTTCAGCATATGAGCCCCAAACGCACCGGCTGCTACGCCAAGTCCGGCACTGATACAGCCGACAAACACCAACCACCGAGATGACGCATCGACATCCATCGCACTTAGCTCCCAGATATGGCCCGTCGCAGACCGGCGCGATCATACGCGATCACAACCGAATACTCCATCCACTGGACCGGGTCTGAAAAGCCTTCCCACTTATGATAGAGTTTCACCATGGATCGACGATGCTCTCTTTGGGTGCTGACATTCCTTCTTGTCACCGCTGGCGTAGCCTCTGCCGCTGACTCGCAACAAGCCGAACGCAACAAGGGGCTTACAGTCGATGATCTCACGCGCGGCTTACGGAGCGCCGCACAGAACGTTGAGAAAGAAATTCCGAAGATCGGACCGGCCGTTGGAAAGGCCGTCAAATCCATCGGCGCACAGGGTTCGGACAAGGCACGCACTCCGGAACCAGCCTCGGGCAAGAAATAAGTCTCCCTCCGCTACAAACCAAATTGCTGAAAATCACCCTTTGATTCTTTCTCCCGACTCCTGTATGTTGACACGGACTTTTGACTGACTTTGTACACAAAAGGTGTTGAGTACGCTCATCTCAAGCTTAAAAGAGGGTCACCATCATGTGGGACAAAAAACGAGAACTTGAGGGCGGCGATAATGGGAATTTCACCGTTCTCGGGAAAGATGTCACATTCAAAGGCATCGTCCACTTTCACAGCACCGTTCAACTGGACAGCTCGATCGAAGGAGAGATTCACGCGAAGGGTATGCTGGTGATCGGCGAGAACGCGATCATCCGAGGCACCATTATCGCCGAGACGATCGTGACCAGGGGAAAGATTCACGGGAATATCACCGCCAGCGGGAAAATCCAGCTGCTCAAGCCCGGCGTCTTGCTCGGCGACATCTCCACCCCTTCTTTTTCGATGGAAGAGGGCTCATTTTTTAAAGGATCGATCGACATGGGTTCCCACCCGGTCGTCGATGAGCTCGAACAAAGCCCTATGGTCTACTCTGAGATGGCCCCGAGACTGAACGTCTCCCGCCCCGTACTGATCGAGAGCGACCGAGGGAACTGACGTTCCCTCGCATCGTGTAAGGCCGAGCCGCTGGCTATCGCGCGCTAGATGCCTCGGCCACCTTTAGATAGATACAAAAACGCCTCCCGACCACCCCGTTCAACTCATTCGGCTAATCTGACCGCCAACTTGTCATCTCGCTGTTTTGCCGCCGTAGCCGCTCTGCTTCATTTTTCACGAAGATAGAAATCCAATCTTCTTCCATTTTCGTAGATCAGGGTATGAGCAGAAATGGAATGAGGCATTCTGTGATCGTACCCCACGTAGAGCTGCTCGCCAGACCGCCACTCAGCCTTGCAACACCGCAGACGCCTTTACGGGAGCTCAGCGATTCTTTGGTGTTCATGCGTTTACTTCTCATCATTGCCACCATTGCCATCAACATTCTTGCTGTTGCCGTGCTGACATGGGCGCCTTGGTCTGATTGGAAAACCGGCCTCGCACTTAATTTGGTCGATAACGCCATGTTGCTCTGGTTCATTGCGAGACATGGGGACAGCCTCCTTGCGCGGTTCATGATCTTCGGGTTGGCTGTGGGCTTTACGGAACTAGCGGCGGATGCCTGGCTAGTGAACTATACAAAGACGCTCGACTATTCCATCGGCGGCGGACCCATGCTCTGGCGCTCGCCTCTCTGGATGCCGTTCGCCTGGGAAGTCGTCGCCGTGCAATTTGGATATGTCGGACTCTGGCTCTGGAATCGATTCGGCGGCTGGGGATTGCTGGGCGTTGGCCTGCTGGGCGCGATCAATATCCCCTACTATGAAGAAATGGCTCGTCGTATCAACTGGTGGCAGTATGACAACTGCCGCATGTTTTCCTACACACCGCACTACATCATCCTGGGAGAGTTCGGCATTGCGATTCTGCTGGCCATCCTCGCCAAACACGTCACTCGCGGCACCTGGATGACATCGATCATAGCCGGCACTGTCGGCGGCCTCGGCATTTTCGTTTGTTATGCCGTGGCCTATGGCATCACCGATGGGCTCACTCTCCCGTGAACCATTTTAAATCTCCAAATGTTTCGGTCCGCGTCCGCGCGCGCCGCAACACCTCTGCTCCTACACTGCCGACAACCTCTCGCTGAACTTATTGAGATGCTCGCCGTATCGAAATGGATGCACCATATGGAATCGTCTTTCGCAAGAAACATCATAGTGTCTGAAATTCATGCCATTCTTGCGGATGCATTGAGGCCATTCCCTGCTAAAGACATCCTCGAACATGTAGTGTACAAAGGCCGCAAACCCGTCGGTGTTCCTGACCTGTATGATGCGCAGGATGTGCTCACCAAGACAGGTTTTGCTAAACCGAACTAGGAATGTCCCAACGAGCAGCGATTCCCGCGTTCTCTGCGGGCTTCACCTCTTGAGAAGTTGAGCCCCACATTACAACCTCCCCTAGAACACGATCGTCCATCCTTCTTGTTGCGCCTGCTGCGCCGTATACGACACCCCGTCCACCTTCAAACCCTTCTGATTAAGCAGAGTGATAATTCCACCTTTATTCCCCAGCTGAACCTCCTGAGGCAGATTCACCACCAGAGTGGCACCGGGGGCGATGACACCGGACAGCACACAGGTCTTCTTGAGCCGGTCGGCAATTTTCCATCCTGTCAGATCAATCGACTCGGGCGACGCATTGAGCAGCGTAACCGTCTCCTGTTCCGGCGATGGCCCGAGCGGGTTCACGAGGGCACCCACGATCCGGACGATATAGTCCGGCTCGGTCGGATTCGGCTGAGGTCCAGGACCGGGGTTCGGCACGTCTGGGCTGGCATGACCGGTACGATCGTCGGTGTGCCACGCTTGGGATTGAAACGCCAAAAACACGGCCACCCATTGGCTGGAAGAAGGAAAATGGAACATGAGGGCTCCATCTTGCCAAACCCCGTCATCACCGGTATGAGGCGAAGCGTTCCCTTGGTTCATATGAATGTCGTGAACACCGTTCCCTGGTCGAAAATCAAAAATCTTGTCCGCTTTCCCACCCTCCGGTCCCCACCGTTCCCCAAACGAGTAGACCCGTGCCGCTGGTTCCTGCATCGCCCGCTTGACGTAATGCTCGATCTGGTCGCTCAAATCATTGTCCGGTCCAGGAAGATTGGGTGGAAGGAGTCGCATGTCCGATCGATTAAAGAGATTACCGCGGATAAAATCCACCGCCTGTCCGCCCGGCTTACTCGACAACAGGGTAAAATCGTCGGATAAAGTCGGTAACGCAGAGGTGATGGGATGACGGAAATCGCCATCGACTAAAAAGAGAAGTTCTGACGGACTGAGTTGCGATTTGACGTTCACCGCGATGCGATAGTGTATCGAACCGGCTTGAATATGGACTTGATAATGAGGAGAGGATTGGTCTTCTTCACGCGTGGCACCGATGGCTTTTCCTTTCAGCACTCCATATCGTTTGAGCGGCATAGTCAATCTCCTTTAGTATCGATGTCCGTGGCAAATATTCAGATGCGCAGCAAATCGCATACCGAGCAGAACCGGTCCAGCGTCCTCAGTCTTTATCGAGGTTTTTCAGGCACTCGGTAGATGGAGTGCTGTGAATGTGACAGGAGTGTATCCCACAGGATTTCAAGTTGAATCGAATAAGATACACCGGAAACAGAGACGGGACCACAACATCGGATGAGCAATCATCCCTGTCACCATATCCTTTGTATCCGATCCAGAACGGGACTTGCGCAAACTCATAAACATTGGCAAGCTCCGGCCTGTTTTGTACAACGGCGAGGGATCTAAGCCCCTTCATAAATGGAGTCAGAGACGTCTTATGGGAAGTTTGTGCCACTCTTTCGTTCACGCCGGCCTGGTTACCCTCCTGATATCCGTAACAGGCTGTGGAGCGGCGCAACTCGGGATGTGCGCGCCGCACACAAAAGAAGAAGGCGCACCAGTCGGCGTGTGGACCGAGTGCTTTGAGCAACCCTTTTCGCACGCCGGTACGACGCATTCGGTATTTTGCCTCAATGACGGTAGTTCCAAGCCGCCGATCCTTTTGCTCCACGAACTGACCGGGTTATCTCCGGGAACATTGGCGTACGCGGAGGAACTCTCAAAGGATTTCACCGTCTATGTCCCGCTGCTGTTCGGAGAGAAGGGACGGTTCTCGCTTGTGAGCGGGTTGGGAGCCTACTGGTTTCAGGGATCGCTCGATTTCTTCCCAGGCGGTGAATGGGGAGTCCCCGCTCAAGGCAGTGCTCCGATCGTGAATTGGCTGCGTGGAGTTGTGCAGAAGATCGAAGGGCGGCACCATCAGCAATTCATCGGCATCATCGGCAACTGCATGACCGGTCCGCTTCCTGTCGCACTGCTCGATCATCCACAAGTTGCCGCCGTGGTGATAGCGCAGCCCGCCCTGCCCATGCGCTTCTGGTGGTACACCGATGAAGACAAGCAATCTCTCGGCCTGTCGGCTGACGATCTCACGGAAGCGAAAAAGAGCACAGCGAAGATCTACGGGCTGAGATTCGAAACGGACTGCATCTCCGACCGGGCGAAACAGCAGACTTTGCGCGATCAATTTGGCGCACGGTTTATCAACGGCGAAATCCCCGCGAGTGAATACCAGCGGGATGGGAAGCCGGTCAATGCGCACAGCACCTTGATCGGCGGGTGGAAAAAGGACGACGCGGCAGGACAACCGTCGCGAAACGCGCGGGCACACGTTCGGAATTTTCTCTTGAAGGAACTCGGTGCAACTCGTCCGGAAGGATAGTAGGCTCATTCGATCCGTTACGAACCAGGAGCCGGCGATCCGTTCTTGACTTTCCCGGTTGAAGCCGATATTCACATCTCGCTCGGCACCGTCCGGTACCGGCCAGCGCACCTCACCTTGTGAGAGAAGGAGCGACGAACATGACGGCGTTACGACTCTTCTATGCGACCAACCGCAACCATCTCGGCAACGATCGCTGGCACCCCGACGGCTACGGCAAAAAATTTAGCGATGATGGAGTGGAAAACCTCCGCTTCGGTCGTGTGACGGTAGAGGCCGATGACGCCAAGATGGCCAAATATCTTGAGGCGGACTGCGGCACCATCGGGCAGGGCGACGGTGAAGGGCTGATCAAGTACCTGGCGAAGTGCGCCGAGTCCGCCAAAATCGTCGCGTACAAGGAAAAAATCAACCGTTCAGTGGCCGAGGACCAGCAGGAGAACGTCAAACTCGGATCGGATGGGGCCTTTTCCGATCTGCAAGCGATCATGCGGAAGAACACGGATGTGCTGATTTTTATCCATGGCTACAATGTCTCCTGGACTGACGCAGTCGGCACGGCGCTGTCGCTGCAAGAAATGCTGAATCACTGTCCCGAGGGAGACCCCGAGCAAGCAGTACAGGTGGTGCTCTTTACATGGCCATCGGACGGTATGGCCCTGCCGTTCGTGTCCTATAAGTCCGATCGGTCGGAAGCAGCCGGATCCGGCAACGCGGTGGGGCGAGGCATCCTCAAAGTACGAGACTTTCTCGCGGCCCTGCGCCGTGATGATGAGCAGCTCTGTAAGCAAGACCTTCATCTGGTATGCCACTCCATGGGCAACTACCTGTTGCAGAATGCGGTCACGCGATGCGATGCCTTCACACCGGGCAACGCCTTGCCCCGTCTGTTCGAGCATATCTTTCTCTGCTCGCCCGATGTCGATGACAACGTGTTGGAAGAGGGGCATCCGTTGGGGAGGGTCCACGAGTTGGCAAGAAGCGTCAGTGTCTACTACAATCGTGGCGATGCGGCGCTCGTCATATCGGATTTCACCAAAGGTAATCCCGATCGGTTGGGGTCAAACGGGCCAGCCCGACCGAGCTTGGTGCACAATAAGGTGAATCAGATCGACTGCAGCGGGATCGTCAAGGGGCTGGTGGAACACAGTTACTATCTGGTGGGCAACGTCAATGGGGATATTCGCATGAGCATCGATGGGATGCCGCATGAAGACCCGAGACGCCGCCGAAACAAGACAGGTACGATGGGTAATCAGTGGGAGATGCGCCCGGCATAAGGAACACTCCGAAAGATCTTTTTAGACTTCTCTCCCCTCTGTTTGCCGTTCTCGGCCTTCTGTAAGATACCGCCTTTGCTTGCACTTATCCTGAAGGCTCGCCGATGGCCCGAAGCGCCGCATTCCATTCCTTTACACAATCGATGGCTGCCGCCTTGCTGGCCGAGCGACGACATATCCCGACTGCTGATGCCATCGAAGCAGTCCGGCAGTTGGCCTCGGCTCAATCCTCTTATTCGATCTCTCGACGCCAGCTCCTCCTTGGTGCAGGAGCGACAGGTGCAGCCCTCGCTCTCGGCACGATGATCCCTCTTCAGGCTGCTGCCAGACCAACGCCCTCCACCCTATCCGTCGGCATCGTCGGTGCCGGGCTCGCAGGATTGGCCTGCGCCGATATACTCAAGACGCGGGGCATCCGCACCTCCGTCTATGAGGCGGCCACACGAGCCGGCGGACGCTGTTGGTCCTTACGAGGTTTCTTCCCCGGCCAGGTGGCGGAACGCGGCGGCGAGCTCATCGACAACCTTCATAAGACCATGTTGGGCTACGCGAAGCGATTTCGTCTCAGCGTAGAAGATGTGAACAAAGAGCCCGGAGAAATCTTCTACCACTTCTTCGGGCAGCGGTATTCAGAGGCCGCCGTCGTAGCCGAATTCCGTGACTTCGTCTCAGTGATGCGGATCGATTTGAATCGCCTGTCGCGAGAAGTGACAGCCGATTCACATACAGAAGACGATGTGGCCCTGGACCGCACGAATCTGCTCGAATATCTTGAAGGCCACAACGGAGCCGGTGTCCCCGCCGGACCATTGGCAAAGGCCGCGATCATTGCCGCCTATGAGGCTGAGTACGGACTGGCGGCGGAGGAGCAAAGTTGTCTCACTTTCCTCCTCTTCATTCATGCCGACCGCCGCTCGAAGTTCACCCCTTTCGGCATATTCAGCGACGAACGCTATCATCTCGTCGACGGGAACGACCGGATCATCGAAGGACTGATCCGCGAGCTCCCTGGACAAGTCATCTATGAGGCCAGGCTTGTTCGCGTACGCCGCCTCAGTGACGGGCGAATCGAATTGACGTTCCAGCAGGGATCCCGCATGGTCAGCGTGACTCATGACGCAGCTGTGCTGGCCATCCCCTTTACCACCTTGCGTGAGGTGACGCTTGATCCGAACCTTTCGCTTCCTCCCGCGCAACGCGACGCCATTCAGGGACTGGGGTACGGCACCAACGCCAAAATGATGATCGGCTTCTCCAGCCGTCCCTGGTATACGTTAGGAGGAAACGGTACGTCCTATTCCGACCTGCCGAATCATCAAACGACCTGGGAAACAAACCCCACGATGGGATCTGATCGAAGAGGAATTCTCACCGACTATTCGAGCGGAGCGCGGGGCGCCGGACTCAATCCGGCCGCAGTCCAGATAGAAGCGCAGCGGTTTTTACAGGATCTCAATCGCGTGTACCCTGGAGCGATCGGAGCCGCCACACTGGCACAGGGGCAATATCTTGGGCATCTTGAGCATTGGCCGTCGAATCCGTTGGCAAAAGGCAGTTATACCTGCTACCGTCCCGGTCAATTCACGACGATGGCTGGTCTGGAGGGTGTCACGGCGGGCAATCTCTTCTTCGCCGGCGAGCACGCCAATTCATTCTACGACTGGCAGGGCTTCATGGAAGGCGCCGCTCTCTCCGGCATAGCCGCCGCACAAGACATCTTGGCCATAGCCAAAACACGCTGAGAGTTCCGATCTATCCGAAAGTCCCGCCCCCATTGTCGCTCTGCACTTCCTTTACCTCCCACCATAAACCAGGTAGGGTAACGTTGTTCATTTCTTGCGCAACCAATGCCGGCTTCCAATCGCTCAAGACCGACTCATCAAACCTCGAACGAGACATTCCGCCTTGTGCCACTCGGCGACTCCGCGATCACGGTGGAGTTCGGCGACGAGATCGATCCCACGATCAATGCCAGCGCCGTCGCATTTGCTCGAGCCGTTGTTGACCAACGCTGGAACGGCATCCTCGATGTCGTACCAACCTATCGTTCCGTGACAATCTACTACGATGCGCTTCAGTGGAAGTCGGCCGCCTTGGTCGACAAGTTGAAAACCCTGCCTCGACGACTACCAAACGACCGCGAATGGCAGGGGATGTTGCACGAGATTCCCGTTCTGTATGGCGGGGAATACGGGCCGGATTTGTCGGACGTTGCAGCGTTCGCCCGACTGTCACCGGCTCAGGCCGTCACGTTGCACGCCTCGATTCGCTATCGAGTTTACATGCTCGGGTTCAGCCCCGGCTTTCCCTATCTGGGATTGGTCCCAGAACGCTTAGCCATGCCGCGCCTAGCCACGCCTCGAGCCAAGGTTCAGGCTGGATCACTCGGCATTGCCGACCGTCAAACCGGCATTTACCCGACCACGACTCCAGGCGGCTGGCGTCTGATCGGACGGACGCCGATCCGCTTGTATCACAAGGCCGGCGGAAACCCCTTTCTGCTGAAGGCCGGCGACCTGGTTCAATTCAAACCGATCGATCGGGCTGAATTCGATCGCCTGAGTCGTGAGGCATCGCGTGACGACCATTGATTTGAACAGTGACATGGGTGAGTACGAGAGCGCGGAGGATCTGGCATGTGAGGCAGAACTCATGCCGCTGATCACATCGGTCAATATTGCGTGTGGCGTTCATGCGGGCAATCCCGACCTCATGCGCAGGACGGCAACTCTGGCCGCTCGACATGGAATCGCCATCGGCGCGCATCCGGGATTTCCGGACACGGACGGTTTCGGTCGCCGGGATCGGCAGACTTCACCTGATACAGTCGCATCGTTAGTGACCACTCAACTGACGACGCTGACCGATGTACTGGCACTAGACCACCTGACACTCACCCATGTGAAACTTCATGGAGCGCTGTATCACCTGGCCGCCAGGGATCAGGCCGTGGCCAATGCAGTAGCGCGAGCTGTCGCGGCGTTCGATCCACAGCTATTGCTCTTCGCTCTCGCGGGATCAGCCCTTGTGACGAGCGGCAAAAGCGCAAGGTTGGCGGTTGTCCAGGAGGCCTTTGCCGACCGGGCCTATCGCGCCAACGGCACACTCGTCCCACGCTCTGAGTCAGGCGCGCTGCTGCAGACCGAACAAGAGGTTCGCCGGCAGTTGCGGGAAATCCTGAACGGCTATGTGACCAGCATCGATGGCCGGCGGATGTCGTTGCATGCCGACAGCCTGTGCATGCACGCGGATACTCCACACGCCGTCGAGTTGGTCAGGCTCATGCGAAACGAAATCGAATCGGCAGGCATACGCATCGTCAAAGCACACGCATGAGCCGCCATCAACCCACCAGGTTTGTCGTGGTGAAAGGCGGTTGGCTGACCACGGTGCAAGACCCGGGACGATACGGCTATCAGCAGTATGGAGTTCCCGTCGCCGGCGCGATGGACTGCTATTCAGCAATAGTTGCCAATCGCTTGGTGAGGAATACGGATCATGCGGCCGTGCTCGAATTGACCTTAAAAGGACCTGAGCTGCAGTTCGAACGAGACGCGGTCATCGCCATCACCGGAGCAGACCTCTCCCCGACTATCGATCGCAGCAGTGTCCCGCTTTGGGAAAGCATCGAGGTCGCGCGTGGCAGCCGACTGAGTTTCGGCAGTCAGCGATCTGGAGCCCGCGGTTACATCGCAATAGCCGGCGGGATCGAGGTTCCACAGATTCTGGGCAGTCGTTCGACACACTGTACGAGCGAGATGGGCGGATTCCAGGGGAGGCCTTTGAAGCAGGGAGACATGTTGTGTAGTGGGCTGCCCATGGAATCCATCGACCGTCTGATTGGGAAACAACTTCCGGATCGGCTGGTGCCTCGCTACAGCCGGTCCGCGACCCTGCGCATTATTCCAGGTCCTCAACAAGGTTCTTTTAGTGCCGCGTCACTCACGATCCTGACCAGCTCCTCCTACACGGTCACTCCCCAATCCAATCGGATGGGGTATCGCCTCAGCGGACCACCGCTCGTCCACAAGGGACGGGCGCAATTCATCTCCGACTGCACCTCGATGGGCGCCGTGCAAGTGCCCCGGGATGAACAACCGATTCTTCTGATGGCCGATCGGCAAACAACCGGAGGGTATCCCA
This sequence comes from Nitrospira sp. BO4, assembly GCA_030144965.1. Classification (GTDB taxonomy): domain Bacteria; phylum Nitrospirota; class Nitrospiria; order Nitrospirales; family Nitrospiraceae; genus Nitrospira_D. The sequence goes on along the minus strand of JAMPUU010000023.1, from coordinate 18,883 downwards.
AGATTGCCGTCGTCATTTCTGCCGATCTCCCGCCCGCGGCGCAATTGGCTCCAGGAGATACCGTCACGTTTGTCTTATCCAGCGTTGCCAAGGCTCAAACGATACTGCGGAAACACCGTGCTTTGCTCGATGCATCTCTCCCGCCAAGACACAGCTCGCCTTTCGCCTGAACAAGAAGATCATGTCTCGCTGACACCAAAGCCACGCCCGCAAGCAGCAAGCTTCACGGTTTCATTACATCGCTTGTTTTCCGGCTATTTGGATGTGAGCGAAGCCATATCGATCGAGAAGCGATACTTCACGTCGGACTTGAGCAGTCTGTCGTAGGCTTCGTTGACCTTCTGAATGGGGATGACTTCGACATCGGCGGTAATGTTGTGCGTCCCGCAGAAATCGAGCATCGCCTGGGTTTCGGCGATGCCGCCGATGGGAGAGCCGGAGAGACTGCGCCGGCCAAAAATCAGACTGAACGCCGGGACCGACAACGGTTTCTCGGGCGCACCGACGAGGGTGATGTTGCCGTCACGGCGGAGCAGTTCGATATAGGCAGTAATGTCGTGATCCGCGGAGACGGCGTCGAGGATAAAGTCGAAGCTGCCGACGTGCTTCTTCATCTCATCCGCGTGACGGGAGATGACGACTTCGTCGGCGCCGAGACGGAGCGCGTCTTCTATCTTATTCGGTGACGTGGTGAAGACCACCACGTGGGTTCCAAGCGCGCGGGCAAACTTCACGGCCATGTGGCCGAGGCCCCCGAGACCGACCACGCCGACCTTCTTCCCCCTGGTGACGCCCCAATGACGCATCGGAGAGTACGTCGTAATCCCCGCGCACAAGAGTGGTGCGGCGCCGGCGAGATCGAGATTGGCAGGAACACGCAAGACGAAGCGTTCGTCGACTACGATGCTCTCCGAGTACCCGCCATAGGTCACGCCGCCGAGGTGCCTGTCGGGGAAATTGTATGTCAGCGTCGCGTTCCCGCAGAACTGCTCGAGGCCGGCCTGGCATTCGGAACACGTTCTGTCGGAATCGACCATGCAGCCCACAGCGGCGAGGTCGCCGGGTTTGAATTTCGTGACCGCCGATCCGACGTTGGTCACACGTCCGACGATCTCATGGCCGGGGACACAGGGATAGACCGTGGGCATCACACCGCTCCACTCATTGCGAACCTGATGGAGATCCGAGTGACAGATGCCGCAAAAGAGAATGTCGAGTTGTACGTCGTATGGAATAGGCTCGCGCCTCGGAATCGTCGTGAGAGCAAGCGACGAGGTCGCGTTCGTCGCGGCGTATGCTTTCGCCGTAGACATAGAGTAGGCCAGTATGCGCCTCCACTTGCTTACCGGCAAGCTAGGGAGAACCCTTGTCCGGGGTGGACCAGTCTCGGAGGAAATCGATAACCTGTTTCGCGTTTCACGGGACTCGCCTGACGATCGAGGTGGTATCCACTTGAGCGCGATGCCCGATCGTCAATGAACGCGCATGCGAGAGCGTGTTCACCCACCCCGCGGCAACATCCACGAGCATTTCGGCGCGGTCTTCCATCGCAATCGCATCCGAAAATGCTCCCTGCGGAGGTTTCTTTCCTGCCAGACGGGACGTCATCTCCTTGACCATGGCTTCACGAATCCGAGCCGTCTCCTTGGGATCGGGCATTTGGCGCCAGGCGATGACGGCCTGCTCCGACTTGTGGTCATACGATTTCATGACGAACGTGGCCTGCGTCGGGAAAGCCTCGCCGCCGAGCGGATTCGGCAGAACATCCTTGTATCCCAAGGGTTCGTTCAGGGCATAGTGTCGCCCAAGAACCATGAAGTAGAGTTTGGCTTCGCGCGTGCACAGTCGTTCAACTTGGTCCTTCGTCGCCAGCATGGATGCTGATTGAGCACGCAACTTGGCGATGAGCGTCGGGTCCACCTTCCCCTTGGGCGTGTCGGTCGTCGCCGATAGGATGGTATCCATCGTTTTGAGCGCTGCGTCCTTGAGCTGTTTCCAGTTCCGCACCGCGATGATCGTGCCGTGCGGATCGATCTGGAGTACAATCTGATGCCCTTTCATGATATCAACCACTTGACGAAGGAACGACTCCTCGGCCGATACGTCCTTCTCGAACTTGGTCTCGCCCAGCGTCCACCCGACGAGGTACCCGTCGTCGGCTGCACTCAGCACCTCCAGTGTGAAGGGAGTGTACGTTTTCCCTGTAACCGTCGACTTGCCGTCAACCACCCTTTCGCGCACTCTGGTAATTTCGAGACTCAGCCGCTCTCCTTTTTTCCAATGAGGCACGACGTCGATGGACCGGTTGGGCACATCGGCAAAACCGAACAGTGGTCCACAGACGAACACCAGAATGATCGCACGCACAGCCGTCGAACTCATCCGCTCCCTACATGAAAAAGAGGATCATTCTACGTGTTCGCTTCACGTGCGTCCATGCCTCGCGACATGGATCAGAATCAGTAGGCCGTTGAGTGTGAGCTTATGTTGATACAGTTCGGCGTCGCATCCTGGTAGGATTGTGCCGCCTATGACCGCCACACCTGCCGCGACCGAACCCCCTCGAGGCGCGATCCTTTTCATCCTCATTACCGTTCTTCTCGACATGCTGTCGTTCGGGATCATCATTCCCGTATTACCGAAACTCGTCGAGGAGTTTGTGTCCGGCGACACGGCGAAGGCTGCGGCGATCTACGGCTTGATGGGCACGACCTGGGCGGTCATGCAGTTCGTCTGCTCCCCCATTCAGGGCGCGCTGTCCGACCGATTCGGCCGCAGACCTATCGTGTTGCTGTCGAATCTCGGACTGGGTCTCGACTACATTGTGATGGCGCTGGCGCCGAACGTCGCTTGGCTGTTCCTCGGTCGCACCATCTCCGGCATCGCGTCGTCCAGCTTCAGCACCGCCGGCGCCTACATCGCCGACGTCACACCGCCGGAACAACGGGCTGCGGCATACGGCAAGATCGGGATGGTCTTCGGTCTTGGATTTATCTTTGGCCCGGCGATCGGCGGATGGCTCGGCGCCATCGACCCGCGATGGCCGTTCTGGGGCGCAGGGGCCCTAAGTCTATTGAATGCGTGCTACGGATTTTTTGTGCTGCGTGAATCGTTGCCCCCGGCCAGACGGATGGCATTCAGCTGGCGGCGAGCGAATCCCGTCGGATCGCTTGTGCTCTTGCGATCACATCGTGAATTGTTCGGTCTCTCCACCGTCGCATTCCTTGGCTATCTTGCCCATGCGGTGCTGCCGAGTACGGCGGTTCTCTACTTGAGTTATCGGTATGGATGGGGGACCGGCATGGTAGGAATGGTGATGGCCGCCGTCGGGCTCGCGGCAATGATTGTGCAAGGCGGACTGGTCCGTCCGATCACGGCGCGCGTGGGTGAGCGAGCCACCTTGCTGATCGGCTCGCTCAGCGGCGCGCTTGGATTCTTCGTCTACGGATTCGCGCCGCGAGGCTGGATCTACTGTCTCGGCATTCCCTTCATGGCGTTCTGGGGGCTGGCGGGGCCGGCGACACAGGCGCTGATGTCTCGACGCGTCAGCGGGTCTGAACAGGGGCAACTACAAGGCGCCCTCGCAAGCATCAATGGCATGACCGGCCTGATCGGTCCAATGTTGTTCAGCCAAATCTTCGCCTACGCCATCAGTGCGGGTTCAATCTGGCATGCGCCGGGCGCGCCATTCCTCTTGGCTTCGTTCCTCATGGTCAGCGCATCGACGATTGCCTGGCACGTGACGAGACCCGGCCACGACCCTGCTGATCCATGCTAGTGCATACCTAGAGCGACCTTGTTCGTCTCGATCGAGCCCTCCAAACACTGTTCCAAACCATCAAGCATCCCATCCGCATTTTTTCGGGATGCATTACGATTCGATTTATGCCAAGTTTTATGGAGACGTAAGGAGAAGTCCGTTGGCATGTCGAGATAAAGGAGGATGACAATGGCAGCCTCAAACAATCCGATATTGGTAACCGGAGCGACGGGGCAACAAGGTGGAGCGGTTGCACGGGCGTTGATCGCAAAGGGGCAGAAGCTTCGAGTGATGACGCGGCATCCGGAAAAGGCGGCGGCTCTGGCAAAGGCCGGGGCCGAGATCGTGCAAGGCGATTTGACCAACCAGGCGGTTCTGCAGATGGCGTTGCGCGGCGTGAACGGCGTCTTTGCCATGTCCACCCCGTTCGAGGCGGGCATGGACGCGGAGGTGCGTCAGGGGATCATGCTGGCGGATGCCGCCAAGCAAGCCGGAATCACGCATTATGTGTATACGTCGGTCGGCAGCGCACATCGCCAGACCGGGATTCCGCACTTCGAGAGCAAATGGAAGGTGGAGCAGCATATCCAGAAGATCGGATTGCCGGCAACGATTCTGCGGCCGGTCTGGTTCATGGAGAACTTCACCACGTTTGCGAAACCGTCCGCAGATGGCGTTATCAGTGTGCCCATGAAACCGGCCAGGAAACTTGCGATGGTCGCGCTCAAGGACATCGGTGCTTTCAGCGCGGCGGCGTTTATGCGCCCGAAAGATTTCATCGGCCAGGCGATTGACCTGGCGGGTGATGAACTCACGATCCCCGAGGTTGCGGCTCTCTTGACGAAGGCCATGGGGAGACCGATCAGCTTTCAAGAATTTCCATCGGACCGAGCCGAGAGCGCACTCGGACATGACTTCGCCGTCATGTTCCGCTGGTTCAACGAAGTCGGCTACGCGATCAACATTCAGAAACTAAAGCAACAATACGGAATTCCTCTGACCACGTTTGCCGAGTGGGTCAAGACGATCGAGTGGGGAAAGGCGAGCTAGGCAGCTCCATGATTTCAAGTCACGCTCTTTGACAGTGCCTGTTGAAGAAGTTCATACTTTGAATTCTACACCCGCCTGCGACCACCTGAGGCGCGACTGCCTACTCCGTGAGAAAGGTGGTCGATTTAGGTATCTCTTGTCATGACACGACTTGGGAAACCTCCGACGCAATTGATTTCCATTGACGCAACAGGATCGATGAGGATCGGTCTACGCGGTACCACAACCCATAACCTTACTGCGGACGTGTGCTATGGCTACCGGATCCTCCTCCAGGGCCACACAAGCACGCAGCGAGTAAGTCTTCTAGAAAGGAGCGCACCATGACCCTTCAAACCATTGCCGGCCAGTTTGTGGAGATGTGCAACCAAGGCAAGAACTTCGACGTCATGCATACGATGTACGCTCCCGACATCGTGTCCGTCGAACCCAACGGCGAGGAAACCGCCGGCAAGGCACCGGTCATCCAGAAGTCCGAGCGCTTTCAGGCCCAAAATCCCATCAGCGGAGAAAAGGTCCGTGGTCCGTTCTTCAACGGTCCCAATCAGTTCGCGGTTCACTTCACCTTCGAAGTCACCCCCAAAGCCACCGGCCAGCGGATCACGGTGGAAGAGGTCGGTATCTACACGGTCAAGGACAACAAGATTACGCGCGAGCAGTTCTTCGCCGGAGGCGCGCGGTAACGGCGCGTAGAATCGAAGCACCACACTGTTCTTCATATGATCGGGAACGAAGATCACATGATGAGGCTCTTCCCATGAAGGCGATACGGCTCCATCAACTTGGAGGCCCCGACTCGCTTCGCTATGACGATGCACCGAAACCGATTCCAAACGACAATCAGGTGCTCGTTCAGGTTCATGCCACAGCGATCACGCCCACGGAGTTCGCCTGGTATCCCACCTTTCATACTCTTGAAGGCGGAGAGAGACCCTTTCCAATTATCCTGGGTCACGAATTCTCGGGTGTTGTCGAAGCGGTCGGGCCGGAGTGCACGGGTGTTCGAGTTGGAGATCATATCTATGGCCTGAGCGATTGGTTCATAGACGGGGCGCAGGCGGAATATTGTGTGACCGTGCCTCCCCACATTGCTCCGAAGCCTGCCACACTTGAACATACTCAGGCCGCAGCGATCCCGATCTCAGTCCTGACCGCCTGGCAGGCCCTTATCGATCACGCCCATCTGTCGGCAGGACAACGGGTATTGATCCATGGTGCAGCCGGCGGTGTCGGCAGCTTTGCCGTGCAGGTAGCCCGGCATCAGAATGCACATGTGATCGCAACGGCCTCGGCGGCAAACACCGACTTTGTCAAGGCGCTCGGCGCCGATGAAGTCATAGAGTACCGGATCACACCGTTCGACACGGTTATCAGAGACGTCGATGTGGTACTTGATACGATCGGAGGAGACACGAGAGACCGTTCCTGGGGAGTGCTCAGAAAGGGTGGCCGGCTGGTGACCATTGCGGCCGATGCCGAAGGGGTGAAAGAACCGCGGGTGCGCGATGCCTTCTTTATCGTCGAACCAAACCGGAATCAGTTGATGAACATTTCGCATCTGATCGATACCGGTGTCCTCAGACCCGTCGCGGGTTCCATCTTCGCGATGGAGCATTTTCGCCAGGCTTACGAACAGAAACCTATGCGCGGGAAGAATGTTCTCCGTATCGCGCAGACGTGATACATGGGGCAGGAAAGGAGCATGTGAATGATGACGATCACATTATGTATCCGCACTGTCACGAGACAGACACTGCAGTGGACGACACTGGCAGGAGCGATTCTGTTGCTGGGACAAACCGCTCTGGCAGAAGATGCCGTGTCGGTCCTGTTGAAGGAACGGTTGGCCGACCTGGCCGGTAAAGAAGGCACTGTCATCACCGTGGACTATGCACCGGGGGCCGCATCCGACCAGCACTTCCATCCTGGTTCGGTGTTCGCCTACGTTCTGGAGGGAGCCGTCGTCTCTCAATTAGGAGGCCAGGCGCCCGTGACTTATACAAAAGGTCAGAGCTGGTATGAGTCTCCCAAGATACCGCATGCCGTATCCAAGAATGCGAGCAAGACCGAACCGGCCAAGCTGCTGGTGTTTCTGCTGTCACAGGAGAACGAGCCGCTCGTCGTGCCGATGAAGTCACCCGGCAGCGGGAAGTGAATCAATCTGGAGTACTTGAAGCGCGTGCCTCATCGGGCCGTTGAACGGAGGATCTATGATGCAGTATGAAGACCGTTCCAACACAGCGGATCGGGCGGAGGGCGATGCCCCTTCAGCGGAGACTTTGCAATGGGATGATGTAGTCCGTCTGGCTCGTCACGGCAATCCTCGGCCACCACGCCGAGTAGAGAAGACGGATGCGCAGTGGCGTGCACTCCTTACCGATGACCAATTTCGTGTGACGCGCCTGAAGGGGACTGAGCGGGCGCACAGCTCGGATATGTGTCGGCTGTTCGAGCCGGGACAGTATCGATGTCTTTGCTGTGATACCGTGCTGTTCGATGCGACACGAAAGTATCAGAGCCACTCCGGTTGGCCCAGTTTCACCCAACCCGTGGCGCCGGCCGTGATCGCCTATCATCCGGATGACAGCTATGACATGAACCGGATCGAGACAACGTGCAATGTGTGCGATGCTCATCTCGGCCATGTGTTTCCAGATGGACCTGAACCGAGCGGGTTACGGTTCTGCATCAACGCCGTCTCGTTGCGGAAGGCTGAGGGATAATCTTCCAAAAGAGACGAACGTCCGACGCAGAACTTGCGCACGACGAAAGGAGTATGTCCATGAGCCGAACTGAAACAGCAATATTGGCCGGCGGTTGTTTCTGGGGCATGCAGGATCTCATCCGCAAGCTCCCCGGTGTGCGGTCTACACGCGTCGGCTACAGCGGTGGCGACGTGCCGAATGCCACGTATCGCAACCATGGGACGCATGCGGAAGCCATCGAGGTCGTGTTCGACCCGGACACGCTGACGTTCCGTAGCTTACTGGAAACGTTTTTCCAAATTCACGACCCGACGACAGTCGATCGCCAGGGGAACGATCGAGGAACCTCATACCGTTCGGGGATCTACTATGCGTCGGAGGCCCAACGCATAGTGGCAGAAGAAACGATCGCCGATGTGAACGCGTCGGGCCTATGGCCCGGCAAAGTAGTCACGGAGGTCCGGCCGGCCGGTCCGTTCTGGCAGGCGGAACCGGAGCATCAGGATTATCTTGAACGATATCCACACGGATACACCTGTCACTATGTGAGACCCAACTGGAAGTTACCGCAGCGGGTCTGAGTTGTAAGGCTCGTGCTGCCTACACCTCGATGGTGGCTATTTTGAAATCTTATTATGGTGTCCATGAATGAGTCCCAGGGCAAAGTCGTACAGGTAGCGTTACCACTCTTCAGAGATAAGAAGGAGGTCGCTATGAGCGTTCGAGCTGTCGCGGGGAAATTTATGGAGTTGTGCAACCAGGGGAAGCACTTTGAGTTTATGCATACGATGTACGCGCCGGAGATGGTCTCAGTCGAAGGCGACGGCAAGGAAACGGTCGGCAAGCAGCCGGTCATCCGCAAGTCGGAGATTTTTCAGGGCAACAATGCCATCCATAGCCAGGATCTCCGCGGGCCGTTCTTTTGCGGCGACGCCGATGCGAGCTCAGGCCGTTTCGGCGTCTACATGTCGATCGACTTTTCCCCTAAGGCCGGCGGGAAGCGCGTCACGCACGAAGAAGTTGGGCTCTATACGGTCAAGAACGACACGGTCACGAGGGAAGAGTTCTTCTATAGCGGGCCGTTTCTCTAATCAGCGATGACCGCATAGAAGTACATGAGATGGAAACTCCCATTCTAGTAACCGGCGCGGCGGGCCGCGTCGGTGGGATAGGCCGCACGGTCACCGAACTGCTGTTGAAGCAAGGCAGGCCGGTGCGCGCGATGGTGCGGCATGAAGACCAGCGCGCGGAGGCATTGCGCGATATGGGTGCCCAGGTCGTGGTCGGCGACCTGCTCGACCTCGATTCGATGCATAGGGCGATTGCGGGCTGCGACACAATCTACTTCGGCATGTCGGTCTCGGACACCTACCTGACCGCGACGATCAACACGGCAGCCGTGGCGAAGCATCACGGCGTGAAAGCGTTCATCAACATGTCGCAGATGACGCTCGCGCAGATGAGCATCACCGAAAGCACCCCGAGCCCGCAGCACAAACTACACTGGCTCGCCGAACAAGCGTTGAACTGGTCAGGGCTGCCGGTCGTGCACGTGCGGCCGACCGTGCTGCTCGACGGGTTTTTCCTGATCTTCACCCCCGATTCGGTCAAGGAGTCCAATCAGATCAGGCTTCCGTTCGGCGAAGGCAAAACTTCTCCGGTTGCGGTGGAAGATGTTGCCCGTGTCATTGCCGCGTTGCTTGCCGATCCGAAGCCGCACATCGGAAAGACCTACCACCTGACCGGTCCGCAGTCTGAAAACATGCAGTTCTTTGCGCAGGAGTATTCGAAGGCGCTCGGCCGAAAGATCACCTTTGCGGATATTCCGGTCGAGGCGTGGCAAGACGGGCTGCTCAAACGAGGTTTACCAGCTCACCTGGTACACCACCTCGCGACGATGGCCGATCTGCACCGCGCGGGGCATTACGACCGGATGTCGGACGACGTATTCACGTTGACGGGCGAGAGGCCATTGAGCGTGCAGGAATTCATCGGGAAGCATGCAGCGAAGTTTACCCCATCGGCACAAGGGGTTGTCTGAGTGTTTCAGAGAAATGACTAAGAAAGGAGTACACCACATGCGTCATAGGATCGCGATCATCGCCCGGTTTTCAGCCAGGGTCATAAAACGGAGCATCCTTGCTGCCGGGCTTGGCTTGTTCTTCGTGTCCGGCGCGTCGGCGCAAGACATCACCGTGACCGAGCAAACCTTCGGCTGCATCCTCGACTGGCCGAAGGTCAGAAACACATACTTTAAACACGACGATCCGAAGAAGTTGAAAGAGGCGATGCGGATCTTCCGCGAGAGCGTGCCGGACAAGGAGTATCCCGTCGGTACTATCCTTCAGCTCATTCCGTTTGAGGCCATGGTGAAGCATCCGCGTGAGAAGTTTCCCACGACGAACGGCTGGGAGTTTTTCGATCTGGAGGTCTCCAAGGAAGGGACGAAGATCAAAGAGCAAGGAGAACAGGTCGTCAATCATTCCCAAGGCGTGACGTGTTTAAGTTGCCATCAACCGGCGGCGAAATTCGACTTCGTCTGTGAAAAGGGACACGGGTGTGCGCCTATCCCGTTCGATGACGAGAAGATCGCAGCGATTCAGAAGACGGACTCTCGCTGCACCAAAAAGTAGGGCGATGAGAACGAAGCATCTTAATACGACGGATCCTATCGTTGTAGAGGCGGCGTCCACGAGCGGGGACGGCCCATCACGGCGTGACATCCTGGTTCAAGGCAGCAGGCTCGCGGCCGGTGTCGGAATTGCTGCCTTGCTGGGGAACATAGGACTTTCCCCGAGTAGATCGTATGGCATGTATCGACCGACGACGAGCCTGCTCGATTCTCTGACACCCGCGCGAACCGCCTTACTGGTGATCGACATGCAGCGTGATTTTCTCCTGCCGGAAGGGTACGCGGCACAGGCGGGACTCGACATCGCGCCCCTGACCGCAACCATCCGTCCGATTGAAAAGCTGCTCGCGGTGGGACGGGCAGCCGGACTGCTGATCGTGCACACCCGCGAAGGCCATGTGCCTGACCTCTCCGACTGTCCGCCATATAAGCTGGAGCGCAGCCGAAGAGCCGGTGCGGAAATCGGCTCGAAGGGGCCGCTCGGACGCCTGCTGGTGCGTGGAGAGGTTGGGCACGATTTCGTCGAGAGCCTACGCCCAAAGGCTGGTGAGATCGTTATCGACAAGCCCGGTTATAGTGCGTTCTCCCACACCACGCTGCAACAGGCACTGACCAAGCGCAGTATTGAAACGCTTATCATCACAGGCGTCACCACGGAGGTGTGCGTCAGTTCGACACTGCGTTCAGCGGTCGACCTTGGTTACCGATGTATCACGGTGAGCGATGCCTGCGCTTCGGGCGATCCGACCCTGCACAAGGCCGCCTTGGCCATGATCGGCGTGGAAGGCGGCATCTTCGGCGAAGTCGTCACGACCGCTCAAGTTGTGGAACGATTCGCGCAGTGAAATAGATTCTAGACAAGATACGACAGGGCAAAGGCTCCACAGCTCCCTACAGCCTCGCGGCCAGATCGGCAGCGATCGCTTCCGGTTTATCGCTTGGCGCATAGCGCTTGAGGACCGTGCCGTCGGAGCCGACGAGGAACTTGGTGAAGTTCCACTTGATCGCCTCGGTACCGAGAATCCCGGGCTTCTCAGATTTGAGATACTGGTAGAGCGGATGCGCGTTCGCACCGTTCACGTCGATCTTTGTAAACATCGGAAAGGTGACACCGAAGTTCCTGGTGCAGAACTGCTCGATCTCTGCTTCCCCATTCGGTTCTTGCTGTCCGAACTGGTTGCAGGGGAACCCGAGCACCTCGAATCCGCGGTCTTTGAATTTGTCGTAGAGCGCTTGCAGTCCCTGATACTGCGGCGTAAATCCGCACTGACTCGCGACGTTCACAATGAGCAACGTCTTTCCGCGATAGGCATCCATCTTCTGCGCCTTGCCCTCGATGGTGACGAGGTCGATGTCATAAAAGCTCATAGCGTGCGTATCCATGGTGTGCTCCGGGTGTTGACGGCGCGTCCTCAGCGGACGTGCGAAGCGGCCTTGTCCAGGAGTGCCTTCGTCTGATCGATTGTCAGTGCTTTGGTGGGGCTCATGAACGTGAGCGTAAGCCCGTGACCCTTTGCTCCACCGGCACAGGCAGACATGAGCAGACCGTCTTTGGCTGATGCCGGTGGAGTATAGGTCGAGCACCAGGCTTGGGGAAAATCTTTAGCTGTCTCCTTGTAGCCGGCCTTTTTAAGGTTGTCGGTTCCCACATTGTTCTTGGTCATCTTGATCAACTGGGCAACCTCGTCATCGGTAAGGGGGCCGACAAGCCAACTCATGGAGACTTGCCCCATAGTGGAGACGCCCCACATGCAGCCGACCACTTTCACGACCTTGTTCTGGCCGGTTGGAATGTCATCAAAGTGCAACGGCTGCGACGCGGTCACTTTCCCACCGCTGACCCCCTCAATGTCATTCGAGGTCAACAGTGAGCAAGCCGATTTCTCTTCTGCAAAACAGGTGATGCGAGCAACGAGACCAGAATCACGGCAAGGCTGAGCGGCAGCATCGGAACCTCCTCGGTTCGAACCGGACGACCGGCGGCTCTGCATCCGTCCGGCAGTATAGCAGCAGCCAAACATGATTTATACCGTCGACTCCGCGATGCAACCGCCTACTGCCGCCGCAACTTTCAGCCTACTCATGAGCCCCCTTTGGAACATTTAGGAAGCTCTGCCTTGTCGGTCCGTCTGCCGGTGATCTTAGTCTTGGATCTCCGCTTCGACCAGTTTCCCGAGCAGAATGAGCGATTCTTGCCAACCGAGATAGCAGGCCTCAGCCGGAATCACGTCCGGCACACCTTCCTGTACGATATGTACTTCCGTTCCACAAAACACTTTCTTTAGGGTGACGGTCACGCGAATTTCTCCCGGCAGGTTCGGGTCGTCGAAGTTGTCGGTGTAGCGAATCCGTTCATGCGGCATGAGTTCGAGGTACTGGCCGCCGAACGAGTGGCTCTTGCCTGTGGTGAAGTTGGTAAACGACATCTTGAACGTGCCGCCGACTTTGGCATCCATGTGATGGACCTTGCTGGTAAAACCGTTAGGCGGTAGCCATTTCGTCATGGCGTCCGCATCAAGGAACGCCCGGTAAATCCGTTCCGGTGTCGCACGAAACACACGATGGAGTCGAATGGTATTGGTTCCCACGGCGATTGTTCCTTTCTATGAGTTGAGATTGATCCAGAGCGCTCCGCATGATAGCTCTTATACCTTGTAGTCGAACGGGCTTCGAGAAATCGACAGGCTTCATCGCCGCCTCTCCAATCAGCAGCCGAACTCACCATTCGCACGTCCCCATCGAATGCACGGCAAACTCACTCTTGTTTCGGTCCACCAAAGAGGCCTAAGATTTGCGGCATCCAATAATCCACAGATGTCCATCCCACCAAGGAGGGCTACCATGCCGACCTACGTGAGTCTCGTGAAGTTCAGTCAGCAGGGGCTTCAAACCATGAAGGACCAGGGCGTCGAGCGCGCCGAGATGGTCAAGAGGAACGCCAAAACGTTCGGCGGCAAGCTGATCCAGGCGTATTATTGCCTTGGTGAATATGATGTCGTGGCGATCTGGGAATTTCCGGACAACAAGACGGCCATGAAAGCCGCAGTCATGAATGCCTCCATGGGACATATCCAGATTACGACGATGCCGGCTGTCAACAGGGACGAATGGAAAGCCCTTCTACAAGAAACGATGGGGAAGAAAAAATAGCTCGTGTGGACACGAGCATGATCCCAGTCCATCAACAACTCACCGGGGCAGGTTCATCCGGGTGATGAGCCTGCCCTGATCCACAGACATCGGTCACGGGAAAAGCAGAACGTCTTTCCACTCTCGCCAATCACCGGCTAAAGGCTTGGACCTCGGCTGCGGCTCGTAATCCGCTTTCCACTGCTCCATTCATGTAGCCTTGCCATCGCAAGCTGGTGTGTTCGCCGGCAAAAAGAATACGACCACAAGGACGGGCCAACCATGCGCGTAACGCGGGATCGAATCGCGGACTAAAGACCGCGTAGCCTCCCTGAACCCAAGGATCCTGTTCCCACGTGACGGAACGCATGGAGATCAGACTCTTTCTGGTGTTGCCGAGCCAGTCGAGCGCTCGAAGCAGAGCCACCGTCCCGGCAGTCGATAAAATCTGACGGGTCGCTGCACTTGTCGTCCCTCCGGCCATCAGGCATAAGATCCCCGGCTTTCCCTTCTGTTGCTCGTTGGCATCCCAAACAGCACCGATCGGCAGGTTCGTGCCATACGCCAACCGCCGATGCGGGTTGTTCCAGAATCGGCGATCAAACTGCAGCAGCGTTTTGGTAACCGGCCCGTAGGACAATTTCGAGACGGCAGCAGCCTGTTCACAAGGCAAGGCCGGTCGAATCTCGAGCATCCGCATTCTCGTGGCCGGTAGCGCGAGAATGAGATAATCGGCTCGAAGCCACGACTCATTATTTCCGGTACGAACACGGACACGAACGGTCGCCTTGGATTGGGAGACGGCACACACTTCATGCCGGAGCAGCACCTGGTCGTGGAGCATCGACGCCAGCGTCTTTGGCAACTGGTCGTTTCCACCTGCGATCCGGTACATGCCGCCCTTCCCCGGACTGCCGGATGCCACTTGATCGACCAAACTGAGCAACGACAGGTCGGCTGGATCGGCCAGGAAGAATCCTCGCAAGCCAACCAGCATGTGACACAACTCGCGCGGCAACGACGTCCCTTTCATCCAGTCCGCCACGGACATCGTGCCCAATGTCCTGGCAACCGCTCCATCCCATCGCTGCTCGCTCAACCGATAGGCATGGATCAGCGGCGCCAGATGGTGCCTCAATCGTTTCCAGATCCCTTCGCCGGAAAGAGGCGGCCGAACCTTGCCGCTGAAGGAGAGCGCGAAGGAAAATCCGGAACGTAAGACCGGAACTAGCTTCAACTTGACGCTGTGAACCAACCGACACATCTCTTCGTGTTCTTCGTCAATGAAATCGGCGCCCGCTTCGGCATGCTGTCGCCCAACGAACCCGTCCCTGATCGTCAACACCCTTCCGCCGACCCGATCCTGACCTTCCAGCACCGTGACGGCCGCGCCGTGTCTCTGCAACTCCACGGCAGCCGTCAAACCCGCCAGCCCGGCTCCAACCACGATGACGGACTTTCCTCGGAGAGATCGAGTCATGGGAGCAGCTTAGCAGGAGCAGAAAGACTCAAACTAGATGGGATGGAAAAATGATCTCCGTTTTTCTCCCCCACTGCTCCGCCGAGATGGGATAAGCTGGAGATATGCGGATTGCCACCTGGAATGTGAACTCGCTGAAAGCACGCCTCGACAAGGTCATGTGGTGGCTGGATCGGGCGAAGCCGGACGTGCTGCTGATGCAGGAAACGAAGCTGGCGGACGCGCACGCGCCTGTCGCACCATTCAAGCAGGCCGGATACGAACTCGTGCACCATGGTGAGGGTCGATGGAATGGGGTCGCGATCGCGAGCCGATGCGGCATTGGAGGCGTAATCACAAACTTTGGAGAGTCGTTACGGCCGGCACGAACAGCTGATACCGGCGATGATGAACCGTTGGCCGAGGCGCGCATGGTCAGCGCCGAATGCGGCCGCATACGCATCATCTCTGTGTATGCGCCGAACGGCCGACAGATCGATTCGCCGTTTTATGAAGCGAAGCTGGTATGGTTCGACAAGCTGGCTCGCTGGATCAATCAGGCCGTCACGCCGGATACACCGGCCGTCATCGGCGGTGACTTCAATGTGGCGCCCGAGGATATCGATGTGTGGGACATCCAGGCCTGTTTGGGCGGCACGCATGTGTCGGAACGCGAGCGGCAGGCATACGCGCGGCTGTCGACCGCTGGATTCGTCGATGCCTACCGATTACATCACCCGGAACCGGGGCGGTACACGTGGTGGGACTACCGAGCCGGGAGCTTCTATAAAAACGTCGGCATGCGCATCGATCACCTACTCGTAACCGCGCCACTAAAGGACCGCGTCATTTGGGCTGAGATCGATCGCGAAGCACGGAAAGGAAAACCAGTACCCTCGGATCACGCGCCGGTGATTATCGACATCGATAGCCCTGGCCATCCGTTCGAGGCCGGCTGGACTTCGGCAGATTCGCGCATCGCTGAGCGTTCGCGGAAGCAGTGATGCGCTACGCCCATCCCCAGCCCGTTTAGTCCTTTCGAGCGTTCTCCACGAGCGTGGCAATTTGCACGAACTCGACGGTGGGGCGTACTCCATAGAGACCCGTGACACGCTCCAGAAGGGCATCATTGAAGAACGCCTTGGCTGTATCCTCTGAGTCCCAGACGTAGAAATTCGTGGCCTCACGCTTGCCGGAATTGACCGTGAAGGCCTTGGAACGCAATCCGGGCATGCCCTCAAACTTGGCACGTACGGTCTCAGCGATTTTCCGCACAGCTTGCTCATTAAAATTGTCTGTGTAGCGAAACGTGACGAATACACCGATCATGTTGGACTCCCTTCGATGTAGATATCTATGTCACTCGGAAGGCCTGCGACGCCTGTTCTCAAGATTTTTCAACTAGATCAGCCACATATAATTTATAAGGCTGGTCCATCCATCGATCCTTCCATTGTCTTAGATCCGGTGTGCATAGTCGACACATCTCAACCTGATCACGATCACACCCATGACTGGATGACCGGCTGATCCGCTATCCAGGGAAACCGGGTCCTAACTTGATGCTGATCACGATCGCACCCATGACATCATTGACCTTGAAGTCTCGCTTGGGACTGTCGGGATGGGCATTATGGCAGCCGACACAGGCCTGGGTGACGGCCAGATCAGGATACACCGCTTCGTAGTAGGCGGTGTCGCCTACCTTCGTGACCCCGGTGAAGGGACGGTTGGATTGAGTCCCGATTGTACCGAGCGCAGTCTTTTGGAGGGAAGTTGCGGCGACATTTCGCTTATTGATCGGCCACGAGCTGATCAGCCGGTACTGTATGCCTATGCCCTTCTTATCGAGATGCCGTCCGGATTCCATGAGAAATTGGGCCGGCAAGGGTAAGGTGTGCGTGGCTTCCCAGTTTTCCGAGGCGACGACGATTCCTTTCGTTTGCATACGTTCCACAACATGCCGGGTATATGTATCTCGGTCCGCCTCGATCACGGCATGGAGGTAGTCGGCGACCGTGTCCATCGACTGGCAGACCGATGAAACTCCAGGCAACGTACGAGCCGGGTACAACACAATCGCGCCTCCTATTGCACATCCCAACAGAGCAGCTCCCCACAGCATCTTTTGGGAGAACGGCATAGATACCTCCCGGTTGTGCCCGCGAATGGATCGTCTGACCGGTCACATCTCGCGCGCAGGTGAATTGCGCTGGTGTTACAAAGAAGAAATCGTTGTGTCAGGGGATGGAACGATCCCGGTGTCGGATCAGTCCGAGAAATAACTGGAACGGATCGGAACCAGTCGCGGGAAGGTACCAAAGACATGGCCCCTTTCCCTTACTCTCATGATCTGACGAGCCCACACGGTCATGGGACGCTGAAGCATACGCTCCCCGTCTGCGCATTGTCCAATGCGATGGGAGTTCGAGGTAAGATCACAAAACTCACCCGGGGATCTGCCCTCCATGCAACATTGTTGAGGGTGATTCGCAGCATGCCTGCCGCCCTGACAAAACCTATCTATGTCGGGCAGAGTGACAAGCAGTACGGCTGTGGCGGCCAACCAGCCCCGATATGTTCTCACTCGTCTGCTTCCTTTACTAAATAGAGGGTCAAGGCTTGCAATCAACACTACCGAAACCTGTGCCCTCGGATCACGCGCCCTCTCCTATTGATAGAGACAGCCCAGGCCATCCATTCGACGCCGGCTGGACTTCGGCAGATTCGCGTATTGCGGCACGAGAGCGGAAGCAAGGATGACTCAGATTTAGGAGAGAGACCCTGATGCACAGAATGGGTTTTATCGTGTAGGGATCGGGTGGCTGAAATAAATTAGCTTGCGCCTTTCTCTCACTGCGAATACTGTCTCCCAGTTTGAGTGAGAATTCGTCGTACCAGACTTCGACATGCTGGCCTTGGTCGTGCCGCCGCGTTCGATCAAATCGCGGCGCATAGGTACTTTGCCTCCAGTAGCCTTAGGAAAGTAGGTTTCGCTGCCGGAGGACAAAAGAGAAGAGCCCGACGACCTTCCGGTCATCGGGCTCTTTTTGTAACCCGACAGAGGTCCATACCACACTTCGTGTGAACCGCCGGCTAACTATCGTTTTATCGCAATTAATGCCGGCGGATAAAACCCACCGCCTTCTTCTGGGACGCTGCACCGGGCCAAAAAGTAAGAAAGCCTGCTGGCTTTCACCAGCAGGCTTTCTGTTTGTAACCCGGCAGCGTCCTACTTTCCCACTGCCTCGCGGCAGCAGTAGCATCGGCCTTGGAGGGCTTAACTTCCGTGTTCGGTATGGGAACGGGTGGGGCCCCTCCGGTATGGCCACCGCTTCACGCCGCATGCGATGCGGCTTTTTCCAACAGCTCATGAATCAAGGTCTGATACGGCTTCCCTCGTTTTGCCGCCATCTGTCTCAGGGCCGCCAAGAGACGCGGAGATAAGCGGATCGCAATCAATTGCTTCGCCATCCCAGTGGCGGGTCGTCCGATCCGACGCATTCGCTTCAGTTGTTCATCCGAAAGCTCTGGGATGTCTGAAAAATCAATCTCTGAGTCCTGAATATGCCTTCCGCTCCCTGCGGCTCGCTTGCCGTGCGCTGATGATACGGATGGTTTCTTTTTTTTCATTATCCGTCCTCCTCAGGGTGTAGACGACAAAGAGGATACGCCCTACCCTTGATAGCGCGATGCGTTGACGGCGCTGTTCGTGTTTTGAATGGTCGCTATCCTCCCCATCCAAACCGTCCGGATCGCTGAATATCGTGGCCGCTTCCTCAAATGAGATCTTGTGCTTCTCATAATTGGTAATGGCTTTCTGAATGTCCCACTCGAACACGGACGCGTATATACGCTAATTCGGCCCCTCGCCGCAAGCGGCACGCTCCATGTTATAACCCGGCAGAGGTCCATACCGCACTTCGTGTGAGCCGCCGGCTAATTATCGTTTTATCGCACTTGATGCCGGCGGATAAGACCCACCGACTTTCTTTATCGAAAGTAGGTTTCGCTGCGGGGAGACAAAAAATAAGAAAGCCCGCTGGCTTTCTGTTTGTAACTCGGCAGAGGTCCACACCAAGCTTGCTCGTACGGGTTCTACCCCGTTTCTACGGACAGGTGAGTTAAGAGTTTCTGCTCCTGCTCCT
>JAMPUU010000022.1 GCA_030144965.1 Nitrospira sp. BO4 | reverse complement strand
CGAAGGCCAACGCCGCATACATGCCCCCGAACCCCCCGCCCAAAATCACCACGCGCGCCTTACCGCTAGACATATATCCTGAGCCACAGGTGAAATGTTCTGGAGAGCATGACGTTAGAAGCCTGTCCCACATGAGGGCAAGCCCATGCCTGTCATTTGTGGTAGAGAAGGAAGCTTTCGCCTCAGAGGATAGGGTGTTATTCGCTGACTTCCCGGACCTCCCGTCCCTTCGATCTCGAGGCCCTGTACCTGCTGCTAGGCCTTTTTCATCCATGAATTCGTCGCCCCTTCATAGGTGCTCTGCTGTTCTGCCTCATTCCGTCGGCTTGCGCAGTTCTGACAAGACTTCGAGAATGTCCGCCGGACGCGGCGGGCAGCCGGGTATACGGACGTCGACGGGAATGTGGCGCTCAACCGGACCCGTCACGGCATAGCTGCCTTTGAACATGCCGCAGTTCATCGCACAATCACCGAGCGCGATGACAATCTTCGGATCAGGCGTTTGCTTGTGCACGTCTCTCAACGCTCGCTCCATATTAATGGTGACCGGCCCCGTCACCACCAATGCGTCGGCGTGACGCGGCGAGGCCGCGATGTGAATGCCGAACCGCTCGGCATCGTACACGGGATTCAGAAGCGCGTTCATCTCCATCTCACAGGCGTTGCAGGAACCGGTATCGACTTCCCGGATTGCGAGAGATTGCCGAAAGATCTTAGTCTTTTCCGTCACAGCCGGATTGATTGGTTCCGAGGGCGGTTCAGATTCTGGATATTGTCCCGTGACGACGCCCGTCTTAAGGCTCTTTTTGATGATCCGAAACATGGCTCGCCCCTTTCTCAGAGGTCATTGCCCGCATACGACAGATTGAAGCTCTTGTTGATCAGTGGAAAATCAGGAATGATGTTCCCTAACACAGCCCATTGTATGGCAGGCCAATTGACGAATGAGGGATCGCGGACTTTGCAGCGATGAATCATTCCATCGTCTCCGGCCGATACGAAATAGAGAATCTCGCCTCGCCATCCCTCCACGGCAGCGACTGCCCAGGTTCCAGGAGACGCCGATCGGCCTGGTTCAGCCGCTATGGGACCATCCGGAATTCGCGCGTGAATCTCGCGGATGAGTCGGATCGATTCGTGGATCTCATCGCCACGGACGCGCAATCTCGCTCGTGCGTCGCCATAGCGATACAGCGCCACGTTCACCGGCAGTTCGTCATACGCGGCGAAGGGGCGATCTCGTCGGACATCCTGATCCATCCCCGACGCCCGCCCGACCACTCCGGTCACAGCGTGATCCCGGGCGATCCGTTCCGTCAGGACTCCTGTGGTCTCAAGTCGATCGGTAAGTGAGGCATTGGCAAAGATGATCGCACCCACTTCGGAGAAGTCCTTCTGGATGCCGTTGAGTTCTTCAACGAGGTTGCTGAATAGGCCGCGATCGACGTCCCAACTGACTCCTCCTATCCGCATGACGCCCCGAAGAAACCGTGAACCTGTCAGCCGTTCATTGAGTTGCATGACTCGCTCCTTCATCCGCCCACAATGCGCATGGGCCAGCGCATACGCCGTGTCATTGCACATCGCACCGATATCCCCGAGGTGATTGTACAGTCGTTCCAGCTCTAGAAAGAGAGAACGGAGGTACCTGGCGCGTCGTGGCACATCGAGATGCAGGAGCGTTTCCACCGCTTGGCAGTAGGCCAGACTGTGCCCGATGGTCGTGTCCCCAGACACGCGTTCCGCCAGCAGTACCGCGTCAGTCAGCGTGAGTTGCTCGAACAGTTTTTCCACGCCACGATGTTTCCAGAAGTGGCGCACTTCCAACTGCATGATGGGCTCGCCGGCAACCGAAAAGCGGAAGTGTCCGGGTTCGATGATCCCAGCGTGAATCGGTCCGACCGGAACTTCAAAAACCCCTTCCCCTTCAATGTGGTGGAACCGGTATTCGCCCTGTTGGCGTTTCAGGATTGTGTTCCATAGAAAGTCTTTCCGTAACGGATGGGCTCCCTTCTCCCAATGCTCATGTCGGACCAGACGACGAAGATCAGGATGGCCTTGTGGGATCAAACCAAAGAGATCACGAATCTCCCGTTCATACCATTGCGCGGCATGAACCGACGGAGTGATCGACGTGAACAGACGGTCATCTCCGATCAATTCTGTCGTCAACAGCACAAATGGTTGGTGGGACTTGAACGCAAACAGATACTGCAACTCGTACTTCTCCTCCAGGGGTCGGCAATCGACCGCGAATAGCAGAGCCAGGCGGCCTTGCATCTTCTCATGAAGTAACTGGACGAGCTTCGGTAGTTGGAGTTTGTCGGTGCGGTAACGCGTCAGAGCCGTGCCTGAGGGGTAATCCGGGACCAAGCAGGGAAAAACTGTCCGTATCCGCTGTTCGATTGATCGCTCCGGCGATGGACTGTCTGTCACTGTTCCCTCCCGACTACCGTTTGGCCAACAGGGTTGAGGCGGCTTCAAAGAGTTGCCGCAACGGAGGCGGCAGAGCCCAACAGAATCCCACGAGCACGGCTCCCAGGAGAATGATCGGAACGTGCCCCACAGACCACTGCTCCCCAGGGACGATGTCCTTGGGAGCGATGCCCCAGGCCATGCCAGTGATGCGATAGAGAAGGCCGGCGAAGGCAATGAGACTGCCGAGCAGGAGAATCACGACAAGAAATCGGGCACCCTGATTGGTCCAGGCACCCGGGGGCCCCGAGGATCCAAGTGCCGTGACGATTTGCATCTCACTGGAGAAAAGCGCAAAGGGCGGAAGTGCGGCTAGAGCGAGTCCGGCAATGAGCAGCGCCAGAGCAGACCAGGGCAGTACGGTCGTCAGGCCGCGGACCTCATCGATCTCGACGGTCTTGAACCGGCGGTGGATATTGCCTGCCGCAAAGAAGGCAAGCGACTTCGCAAAGGCATGATTGACCAAATGGAACAAGCCGCCAAAATTACCGATGGGCCCGCCGACCCCGAACCCTACCATCGCCAATCCCATATGCTCAATGCTGGAGTAGGCAAACAAGCGCTTGTAATTGTGTTGCAAGAGAATAAAGAATGCCGCGAGCACGAACGACACCAGCCCGAAGCCGGCTAATAGACCACCAGTGAAATCAGGAGGTACGGCCTGGTCGACGATGCCCCGGCATCTCAAAATGGCATAGACTGCCACGGTTTCCAGCACGCCAGCCAGCATGGCCGCTACCGGTGCCGGTGCCTCTGTGTAGGCATCAGGCAACCAGCTGTGCATCGGCACGAGTCCAACTTTTGTGCCGTAGCCGACAAACAGAAACACGAAAGCCAATTTCAGGATGTGGGCATCCAGCTGATCGGCCACTTGTTGGAGTTCAGTGATATTGAGGGCCGAACTGACATCTCCCAACACACGCAGGGAGGAATAATACAAGAGCACGACTCCGAACAGAGCCAGAGAGATCCCGACGGAACAGAGGATCAGGTATTTCCAGCCGGCTTCCAACGATTCACGCCGTCGCCAGAAGGCAATGAGAAAAGTTGTGGCAAGCGTCGTCGCCTCGATCGCTACCCATTGCACGCCTAAGCTGTTGGCAACGGTCGCGACAACCATGGCCAGCAGGAACATATGGAACAGGAAGAAAAACAGATTGAGGCGTTTGGACGCGATCACACCGCAGGCGATTTGTTCGTCCATATATGACCGCATATAGAGGGAACAGGCCAGACCAACCGTGCCGATAATGAACAGAATGACCGATGAAAGCGCGTCGATGTAAATGATCTCACCGAGCGCCGTGACCGACCCTTGCGCGAAGACGGATCGCGCGATCATGATTTCTGCGGCGATCAGCGTTCCAATGCTGATCAAATTAGTCACATGAAGCCAGCGCGAGCCGGTCAAAACCATGCTGAGCCCGCCGGCTATCAGCGGCGCGAGCAGGAGCAGGCTGACGGGGATCGTCGTGGCGAAATCGCTCATTCCTTCAACTCACTGAGGTGGGCGGTATCTACGCTATCGAAGGCATCTTGCAGCCGATTCGTATAGATGCCTGCGATCAAGGCGGCGACCAATACATCGAAGAACACGCCTAATTCAACGATCAGCGGCATGCCATAGGTTGCAGCCGTGGCTCCTAAGAAGAGGCCGTTTTCCATGACCAGGAACGCGATCATTTGCGTGACGGCCTTCTGGCGCGCGATCATCGTAAAGAAACCGATCAACACGATCGCCAGCGCAATGGCCAGCGAATCCCGGGTCAGGAGATGTCCAAACGGAATGATCGGCTGTGTAATCAGGAAGGCGACCATGACCAGCGCACCGCAGATAAGCAGGCTGGCCGGCACATTGATATTCATCACCAGTTCTCGTTTGACGTTGAGACGCTCGATCACCTTCTTCAGGATCCGCGGGATGACGATCGCCTTGATGAGGACGGTAAGGGCAGCAGCGATGTAAATGTGGTGTATCCCCGTCAGAAATGCGACAAGAGTCGCGGTGAGCGCAAGGAAAACCGATTGTAGAGCAAACAGATCGACACAGGCCGACAGCCGGCGCTGCGCCACAATTCCAAAACAGGTTAACAGCAAGAGTGCCGAACCCAAGTCCACCAGTTGCGATCCGATAGGGGGTGTGATCAGTGGCACGTCAGCCTCGCAGGACGTAGAAGAAGACGAGTCCGAGCAGCGCCAGGATAAAGGCGGCTCCCAGCAAGTCCGTCACTCTGAATAAACGTAACTTGGCAAACATCGATTCAAGGATGCCGATCAACACCGCCAATCCCGAGACCTTCACGAGATAGGCTGCCAAGCCGATACCGAGTGCGGCCGGCTCCATATTGGTTGCAATCCCCCAGGGAGCGGACACGTTGGCGATCAAGGTAAGAAATACCAAGAGCTTGAGTCCCGCCGCCCATTCGACCAGCGCCAGATACCGTCCCGAATATTCCAAAATCATCGCTTCGTGGATCATCGTGAGTTCGAGGTGGGTGGCTGGGTTGTCCACCGGCACTCGTCCTGTTTCGGCAATGGCCACGATGACCAGCGCGGCGAACGCCATAAGATGAGGCGACGGATCGGTCACAATGCCTTCGAGTAGCGCCGTCTTGTGGACGATGGTGCTCAGATTCGTAGATCCTGCGGTGAGCGCGATCGCAAAGATCGAAAGCATCATGGCCGGTTCGGTTAACGACGCGACAATCGCTTCGCGGCTGCTCCCCATTCCTCCAAAGGACGAACCGGCGTCGAGACCGGCCAACATCAAAAAGAACGTGCCCAAGGCCAGCAAGTAGACGAGGGCGATGATGTTGCCTGCGAAGCTCAATGGGGTCCGAGATATGAACACCGGCACGAGCAGCCCTGCCGCCAGTGTTGAAGCAAAGAGGATGTAGGGGGTTGCGGTGAAAATCCACGACGTGGTGGATGAGATAACCGGCTGTTTGCGGAGGAGCTTGACGAGATCCGCGTAGGGTTGAAAGACGGAGGCCCCCCGCCGACATTGCAGACGTGCCTTCACCTTCCTGATGAGGCCGACGATGAACGGAGCGACTGCCAATAAGACGATGGTCTGCATGACGATAAGAACGAGGGCGTCCAACATCGGCTTATACCGCGAACAATAACAAGACAATCAGTGTGACAAAGATATAGGCAAGGTAGAGGTGCAGGCTCCCCGCCTGGATGATCCGCAGACGCCCGGCTAGGGCGGTAACGAACGCGAGCACCGGATCATAGAGATACTTCTGAAAGACCGGCTCAACGTGAAATTCAAAGCGCCGTCGTTTGGCGAAATACTGTGACTCGTGGAGAAACTCCGTCTCGAGCTTCACCGTCGGTTGATAAATCGAGCTGAATACTCGTTTGATGGGTTGCACAAATCCAGTCGCCGTATACTCCATGCGGGGCGTCAGATTGATCCCGCAGCCCCACGTTTTGTAATAGCGCTTCCTCATGAGCCCGCCAAAGGCCGCCACGATCCCGAGCCCAAGCACTGAAAGCACTGTCAGAAGCAGGGCAAGGATCGATGGTGAGAGACTGGAAAACTCCACATCCACCGTGGCGAGCGCCCAGCCGTCAAGGGCCAGCACGTGGCCTTCGATCGACACACCCGTGAACGGCGCGACAACTCGGTCCAGCAGCGGCACGACCACCATCGGCACAAGACCAAGGGCGACACAGATTGTCGCCAAGAGGGCCATCCCTACGCGCATTGGAATCGGAACCTCTTTCGCATGTCGTGCGTGTGTGCTCCGTGGCAGGGCAAGAAATGAAATCCCGAACGCTTTCGCGAAGCAGGCCAAGGCGAGGGCTCCGGTCAGGGCCAGCATCGCCGCTGCAAGTGGGAGTATCAGCTTCAAGAAGGTGTCGGGAATGTGAAAGCTGAGAAAGAGGCTTTGGAACACCAGCCATTCGCTGACGAATCCGTTGGTCGGCGGCAGGGCGGCAATCGACACCGCCCCGATCAAGAAACAGGCACCGGTCCATGGCATGCGCCGGAGAAGACCGCCGTATTCCTCCATGTTGCGTGTGTGCGTCGTATAGAGCAGGGAACCGGCTCCCAGGAACAGCAGGGCCTTGAACATGGCGTGGTTGATCGTATGATACAGTCCGGCCAGCAAGCCCAGCGCGGCAAACTCCTTGAGTCCGTAGGTCTGAAAAATCATCCCCGCTCCGATCCCCAACAGAATGATGCCAATGTTCTCAACACTGTGGTAGGCGAGTAAGCTTTTCAAATCATGCTCCATCAGCGCATACATGACGCCGAGCAACGCAGACACTGCGCCGATCACGAGGACAACGAAGCCCCACCACCAGGGGAATTGCCCGCCGAGGAAATCGAAATACACCCGAATCAGGGCATAAATAGCGGTCTTGATCATGACGCCGGACATCAAGGCTGAAACATGCGACGGCGCCGCTGGATGTGCGTAGGGCAACCAGACGTGGAGCGGCACGATGCCCGCTTTGGTGCCGAAGCCGATCAGGGCTATCAGAAATGCGATCGTTCTCATGCTCTCCGGCAAGGGCTGCTCCGGATGTCGAAAAGCGTCGAACGCAAACGACCCGCCTTCTTGGAAAAAGATGAGGAACGTCAGGATGATGAAGGCGGTTCCCACATGCGTCATGATCAGGTAGAACAATCCCGCGTACCGCACCTCAGCGTTCTCGTGCTCCGTCACCACGAGGAAATAGGACAGCAACGACATGAGTTCCCAGGCGATGAGAAAAAAGATGCCGTTGTCTGCGAGGACCACCACGGTCATGGAACAAAGAAAACCGTTGAAGAGCGCTCCGAGCAGAGGGAGCGATGTGCGCCCGTCGAAATGCCGCATGTATCCAATGGCATAGATCGACGCGGCGAGACCGGCTAGGGAGATGGTCAACACGAAGAATGCTGCGAGTGGATCAATCCGAATGGCGAAGGTGAGCAGAGGTATTGTGGAGGCGAGCGATCCCGTGATGGGATCCGAAGACGTGAGGCCGAGCAGCCCCAGAACGACGCCTGCGCTGGTAGCCACGATAGCGGGGGCGGTGGTCGTGATAATTTGAGCTTTGGGCTGTCGAGGTAGACAAAGCGGAAGTAGTATCCCGGCTACATACCCACCGAGAAGGATCCATAACAGGTTCAACATTCGATCGATTCGAGCCTTGTAAACGAATCGGGTCTGCTCTTCATGCGTCAGCTTGGCCTAGATAGGGGATGGTTGATCACCTGATTCACACAGACCGATCTTGATGCGGGAAACTCTCCCATCATCCTCTCGCCACCGGCTGCCTACCCGACCACAACATCTCATACCTCAACCCCCCAAAACCAAATGTGCGACGGTTACCAACAGCGCGATGATCAACACACCGTAGAACGTCGCCTTCCACCCCCGCCATGCCCGCGTTTCATCGTCTTTCATGATCAGCCTCCTGCTTGGAGGGACCGGTCCATCCGCTGCCGACAGCGAGCCGATCCTTCTCGTGCTATTAGATTGTTGGGATCGTAAGTCAGCACCGCGTTCCAATTGACCAACGCCTCTTCGTGTTGGTCGAGTCGCTCGAGCAACGTAGCCAGTTCGCATCGCGCTGTAATGTCAGTGGGACAGAGCACAAGCGCGTCCGACAGTTCTTGGAGTTGCGCCAGCCAATCTAGCGTCCGCTGACGGCTCGCGCACAGCCTGCAGTCCCGCCCGTCTCCCTTCTTAATGGTCATGCCTAGCCCTTTGCTTTGTTGGCAGCCTCAAGTTGCTCGGCAGTCGGTTGCGCACAGCCAGGTATCACCAGCATCCTGGTTGCTGTCACAAGCCTGAAGGGATTCTTATGTGAGAATCTGCATCTCACGACAACACCCTCCCTATCACCCCGCCGCTTTCTTTATTTCTCGCACACAGAAGCTATTGCAGGGAGAGTGCCGCTGTTGAACAGGTACAGGGATATTATGCAAGGATGAAATCTATCGCGGGGTTATAGCTGGAGTGGGGAGGTGCTGGGACCGCAATCCTTCAGCCGAAAATTACGTTGTGCAAGAAGTGCAGTGTTTGACTGCCCAGTAGTGACTTGAGGTGCATTTCTTGCGGTATGAGTCATGACAAAACCTCATACCTCCCCGGCAGTGCTGAAAATACAAGACTACTAATCAGGTCGGGAATTAAGGCGAAGATTCGGGCGAGAGCAATCAGTCACGAATTCCATATTCCTTGATCTTGTATTGGAGAGTCCTAAGGCTAATGCCCAATAGCCTTGCGGCATTTTCTCGATGGTTGGTGACTTCCTTTAGAGTTCGTTCAATGACCTGCCGCTCAATCTGTTCTATAGACGTTCCCAATGTGATCACCATGGTCCGTGCATCCTCTTTGCTAGTCTGAATCTCCTCAGGAAGATGCCCGGGTTGAATCGTAGTATCCTTCACCGTGACGACAAGCCGTTCCATGAGATTTCGCAATTGCCGAACGTTTCCGGGCCACCCATAGAGCCGTAACAGCCGCATGGCCTCTCGCGAAACTTCTTTCCGTCCGCGGTGATGTTGTGCTGAAGACTCGGCCAGGTATCGATCCACAAGCAGCGGAACATCGTCTGCCCGTTCGCGGAGCGGCGGGAGGCGGATAGGCACGACATTGAGCCGATAGTAGAGATCTTCCCGAAACTCTCCCTGCTTTACCGCCTCTTCCAGGTTGCGATTTGTAGCCGCAAGGATTCTCGTATCGACTTTGATCAGTTTCGTGCCGCC
Source organism: Nitrospira sp. BO4 (assembly GCA_030144965.1). Lineage (GTDB taxonomy): Bacteria > Nitrospirota > Nitrospiria > Nitrospirales > Nitrospiraceae > Nitrospira_D. The sequence goes on along the minus strand of JAMPUU010000022.1, from coordinate 75,998 downwards.
CAGACGCCGAAATTCCTTCGTCTCAAGAACACGTAGAAAATCGACTTGCGACTTGAGCGAGAGTTCACCCACTTCATCCAGCAACAGCGTACCACCGTCCGCCAGTTCGAATCGCCCGACCTTGGTTGACATCGCTCCAGTGAAAGCGCCCTTCTCATACCCGAATAACTCGCTCTCAAAGAGGTTCTCGGGCAATGCACCACAGTTCATGGTAATGAACGGCCCGTCGGCCCTCGGGCTCTTATGGTGTATTGCACGCGCGATGAGTTCCTTCCCAGTTCCACTTTCCCCCGTGAGCAAGACCGTCACATCGCTGTCCGCCACCATCTCCACCAAGCTATAGACTCCCTGCATGGCGTCACTCTCACCGACCATTTGATCAAAACGTATTCTCGTTTCAAGACGGTCACGGAGTTGCTTGTTCTCGGAGGTTAGGGTATGACGCTCCAGCGCTTTCTCCACGACCACTCCAAACCGCTCACGATCGATCGGTTTTGTCAGATAGTCATAGGCACCCAGACGCATCGCTTCAACAGCTGTATCGATCGAACCAAATGCAGTCATGACGACGACTTCCGTGTCCGACCATTTGTCCTTCAGTTGACGCAGAAATTCTATACCACCCATCCCGGGCATCCGAAGATCGGTGATCACCAGATCCATTCGTGTTTCTTCGAGATGTCGCAGAGCTTCTTCTCCTGTGCCCAGCCCACAGACCCGGTAGCCCTTTTTCTCCAACATGGTCACCAGGGCATTGCGGATGTTGACTTCATCATCAACGATGAGAACCTGAAAGACCTGTGTCATGATCCCACACCAACCTTGTCCGGTTGACCAATCGACGCGGGGAATTGAGTCACCACCATCGTCCCGCCGCCAGGCACACTCGCAACGTGAATCGTACCGCCATGATCCTGCATAATGCGGTAAGCTATGGCAAGACCAAGTCCAGTGCCGCTCGACTTGGTTGTATAGAAGGGCTCAAACAGATGGGAGAGCTGCTCCTTCGTGATTCCGACTCCGCTATCCTTTACAGTAATGTCCACCCAATGTTTCCCTTCAGCCTCTCGTTGTACCGCTGAAATCTGACAGCGTCCGCCGTTGGGCATGGCATGAAACGCGTTGACGACGATGTTTACCAATACTTGACTGATCTGAGTTGCATCGCCCAGCACAGGCGGTAAGTGATCTTCCATTACCTGTTCGAATCGAATCCGGCGTTCCTCCGCCTCGAAGCGCATCAACGTCATGATGTGGTCGATAAGTGCCTTGACATCGACCTCGTGCAAACCAACAGATCCCGGGCGGGCAAATTTCATAAAATTATCAAGAATCGCTGAGAGCCTGCGACATTCGGCGTTCACGACACCAAGGTACCGTGCCCCTGGTTCTGCCAGTGTTCCCCTCTCCGTAAGTTCCTCTTCCAGAAGATGGAGATTCAGATCCATGGCGCTCAAGGGGTTTCGCAGCTCGTGCGCTACCCCTGCAGACAGCGTGTGCAGCGCCGCTAACTTTTCTGCGACACGGACGCGTCGTTCAAGTGCTAACCGCTCCGAAACGTCTTGCGCCTGCAAAATCACCCCCGCCGGTTTCTTATCGTCCCCCGTGAGTTCCGCTGTACTCACGCGAATTGTCCTCGGGTTTAGGTCTCCGCATTCGTAGAGAAAGTCCTTGTGATTCAAATGACGGTGCTCTTTCAAGGCTCCGTCGAGTATCTGGCGGATCGGGTCATCTTTAGGGAATACGGCATCATACCCTTTGCCGAGCAACTCCGATGTGGAGCGATTCAAAACCACCTCCGCTGTGGGATTCACCGCGCTGATGATTCCTCCCCGGTTAATCGTAAGCACGCCTGTGGGAATACTGTGTAGAATATTCCGCGCCAGCCCTTTCACTTCTTCCAGTGTTTTTCGGGCAGTGTCGTAGTGAAGAAACGTGATGACTGCGGCAATACCTATCGAACTCACTAAGAAAACAAGGAGCGCCTCGACGAGCAGATCACTGCGTGACTGCCAGAGGGCATGGAACAATTCCGTGGGAGCCTTACCGCCCTCGGAAGAACCCCGAAGGAGGAGCTTTTCTCGTTCCAGGCTGAAAAGCAAAATGACGGAGGCGACCAAAGCGAGGACCAAGAGCACGGAAGCGACCAACCGATAGGGAATCCTTCGGAAGAGCGTCGTTTCTGGAATGGGTCTGAACATCGCAATGTCACATAGAAGCGCACACAGCCGCCATGCTTACACGCACACAATTTCCTGTGCAGGGAGCTTGATCACAGTAGGATTCTACACGAACTCAGTGTTTTCATCATGCGCGAGAATCAGGAGGTTCTCGGTGGAGCCATGGTCTAGGATCGCGGTTGGCGGTCCATCTTCGGATCAGAGCTTCAGAAAAAACGTCCACATGTAATCCAGCTCAAGAGGGAAGACCATCGTTCGCTGTCGTTTCAAATCTCACGATTTCGCTAAAAACTCGAATGCCACTAAGGATCATGGTGCAAACTTTGCACGTTTCCACTCCACTTGGAGTCATACATCCTCTAGTCTCACGACGGTTCTCCACTAAGCCTCTGAAAATCCAGCCTATGGCTTGTCTGTTTCACGAGGCATACGAGTTGCTTTTGAGATCTCCTGGGGCGGCTAGGTATCGTCAATTCTGAGCGGGACCTTACTAAGCCCATCACGATTGGATAAGGCCGATCCGTCGGCCGGTATGCCACAGCAAACGCATGATCGGAGGGGGGCATGAGAAACACAATTCTGGCAGGAATGTGGGTGACAGTCTGTGCATCAGCGATACTGAGCTTCGGACTGTGCGCCGATGCCGAGGCGTATGAGTCGGGAACCGTCACAGATGGCGGGACAATGCGGGGTAAGATCACGTTTAAGGGTTCAGTGCCGGAGCCGAAAGAATTCAAACTGCATCGCTACCCAGATCGCGCATTTTGTGGAGAGCTATCGGATGGCAACGGGCATCGTCTCCTGAAGGAAGTCAATATCGGCCCGGACGGTGGGCTCAAGGATGTGGTGATAGTTGTGGATGACATTAAGAAAGGAAAGCCATTTACTTTCACCGATGCCGAAGTGGAAGCGACCATGTGCCAGTTCTTGCCGTTCGTGACCGTGGTCAGCGACAAGCGTCGAGTCACCGTCGTCAATCGGGATCCGGTTGCCCACGATATTCAAGGCTACGCCTATGACCAGGCTGGAGTGGATATCGTCCTCCATCGGCCGGCGCTGAAAGTCAGCGGGACTACGGATGTCGTGCAGCTGGTCAAAGGGCGGAAAGTGTTTACCATGCAGTGTGGTATGCATCCCTACATGCAGAATTGGGGATATGCCATCGACAATCCCTATTATGCGGTGACGGATCTCGAGGGCTCATTCGCCATAGGAGATCTCCCGGCCGGCACCTACCGCATCAAGGCCTGGCACCCGATTTTGGGAATGCAAGAGCGGGAGATCACCGTGAAACCAAATGAGACGGTCTCCCTCGATCTGTTGTTTGAAAACAAGTAATGGAGCACGACGTGTGCATTATCGGGGTGCAACCGGCGATTGTTCCGATTGCGGCTTGAGCGGGCTGACCGCGTTCTGATCTCGCCCAGGCTGATAGGTCTCCAGCATTTTCTTGATCGTCGGCATGAGCCGATCTTCCGAGTGGAGCGGGACCTTCACCCGGATGCCCCGTCCTTCGTTGCGGCCAAGGGAGAAGATGTGGTGTTCGATCATCTCGCCCTGTTTGTCGTCCTTGTACGTGAAGATCAATTGCTTCCCCGGGAATCCTGCCAGTGACCTCTCCTGGTCTTGCCGCCACCGTACGGGGATGTTTTTCTTCCCATACAGTTCTGTGATGATGCGGCGATGAGCCGAGGCGAACTCATCGAGCGTCTGCCGTCCGTCCTGGCTGCTGCCGCCCACCACATTCATGTGACCGGATAAGGCGACGAGGGTGTGCTCAATGGAGGGGTAGAGCGTCACGCCGGTTCCATCAGGTAGCGGGTTGCCAAGGCGCCAGTCATTCGGATAGCGGACGGAAAAGCCGAAACGGGCGTTGGTGTAAAGTTTCCAACCCCGTTCTTCGTTCTCCAACGCTCCAGCCAAGGTGGTTTCGGTCATCACACCGAAACTCATCACTACTACCAGCGCCACCAAGAAACAAGTCTGGGTTATTCGAATCTTCATACGCCGAAATGAATGTTGGCCATCGTGTGTGTTATCGCGCGGGTCTCGCACAGCGAAACCCGATAGTGGATGCCCGTTGTTGCGGTGCTGCTCCGCTTCGCGTGGCGGTACGGAGCAACACCGGCGCGCTCTTCCACGATCCACCCCGCACCACTTTATAGCGGCCCTGACCAACTCCGCGCGGATTGCGGTCGGGCATAGTCGCATAATAATCGATCCCAAACCAATCTTGGACCCACTCGGCGGCATTCCCGGCCATATGGTGCAGGCCATAGGGACTGCGGCCCTCCTCGCCGCTGTCAACTGCAGCCACGATCGGAATTTCGTGGACATGGTACTGTCCGAACATGGCCACCCCCGGTGCAGGAGGCTGTTGCCCCCATGGAAACAGGTTGCCGTGATCACCCCGTGCCGCCTTTTCCCACTCGGCTTCGGTCGGAAGGCGCTTGTCTCGTGCGCGACAGAAATCCGAGGCCTCGGCCCATGTGACGTAGAGGGCCGGCCAACGGGTTAACGTCGCCGGCGATACGGCATGCACCGTCGTCATGTGATCGATCAGCTTGCGTATTTCTTCAGGAATAGGACGTTGCTGTTGTTGCAACCACAACAGGAATTCTCCGAGGCTGACCTCATCTCGGTCGATATCAAACCGATCAAGCCACACTCGGCGCTGTGGCTGTTCGGTGTCATCGTAAGGGAACTCGAGACTGAAAGATGTCTGGGTGGTCCTGGCGGTTCCGATGAGAAACAAGCCCTCGGCCACCGTCATCATGGGAGAACCGTGGGCGAGCGCGGCGATACGGCCGGATGACGACTCTTCTGTTGCGTCTCCGATCGCCGGCTTCGCCAAGAGTCCCACGAGCGTCGCAATGACGAGAAGCCCGAGAACGGCTCGATGACGGATCATGTCTTCCTCTACCGATAACATCGGCTAGGAGTCAATGGTCGTCGTGAAAATGCCCCATCGATCGTCTTTCGAGAGAGCAGATGGCGACGTGGTTTCGAGTGACACGGGACACATGACGATTTTTCCTACCGGATCGATTATTATGCGGCGATATGTATTCAACCTTGGTGGTGCTGCACATCCTCGCCGCCGTCAGCTGGGTTGGGGGGATGATTTTCCTGTCCCTCGTTCTGGCGCCCTTGGTCCGGGGCCGCAAGGCGGCGCCGGAATTCATGGCCCTGTTCCGATCCGCCGCGCTTCGATTTCGCCCTGTCGTCTGGATCGCGATCGCGGTCCTCTTGGCCACCGGCCCGATGTTATTGTCCCAACGCGGCATCCATGTCATGGAGCCCGCCGCATGGACTGGGATTGTGACGGTGAAGCTGACTCTGGTAGGCCTTCTGTTATTTTTGACCATGCTGCACGATCTCGTACTTGGTCCCAATGTCAGTCGGGTCAGCGCGATTCCAGAACCTCAACGAACGACAGGGGAGCAGATCGTGTTCAAGACCGCGCGCTGGATTCCCCGCCTTTCATTGTTCATCGCGCTGGCTGTGGTCATCGCGGCGACGGTACTGGCGCGAGGATAACATGCTCCGCTCATGACCTACCTGAAGGCTCTCCGCTGCCGTGGGTGCATCACAGGTCATGGACGAATCAGCTGAGCGATACATCCGGCGACGTGTGAAGGCGGCGCTCGCTCTCGTTGTGTGGTGTTCTTTCGGTCAGATGTCCTATGCCGAAGGAGACGAGACGCTCCAGGCACGCGAAGTCGTCGTGGCCGCGACCAGAATTCCCATGGCTCCGTCGCGCATTTCAGCTGCGGCGACCATTTTGACGCAAGAAGACATCCGCCGCACGCCCTTTCAGAGCGGCACACAGATCGATGACCTGTTGCGCTATGTGCCTGCAGTCCAGCCGAGTCTCCTTGGCAGTCGATACAACCATCCTACTGCCCAATTCGTCAGCATCCGAGGCTTGGGAACCCGACGCGCCCTCGTGCTGCTGGACGGTGTGCCGTTGAACGATGGCTTTGGAGGGTGGATCAATTGGGGGCTTGTGCCTGACCGAGTCGAACGGGTCGAAATCATTCCCGGCGGCGGATCGAACCTCTACGGCACCTGGGCGATGGGTGGAGTCATCAATATCATTTCCGAATCCGGTCGTCCCAAGACCGGCGCAAACGGTGAACTGAGTGGAGGGTCGCTTGGGACAAACATCCAATCCGTCAGGGCTCAATATGGGAATGACCGAACGGGGATGATCATCAGCTATCGCCGTTTTGATACAACGGGATTTCTCACAGTCCCGTCCTATCAACGAGGGCCTGTGGATCTACCCGTCGGGTCGGAGCATCATCAGTTCACCGGCCGAGTCTCCCATGAGCTGACCGCTCACACGACCGCCACGATCTCGGGCACCTATTATAGGGAAGACCGTTCCTTTGGAACTCCGTTCAGTCAGGGCGACCGCACGATCGGCACAGTTTCATTCGGCTTGAAGGGAGATCAGGGCAGGTGGGGAGTGTGGGAAGCGAAAACCTTTGCTCAATGGCAAACGTTCAATAATCAGAGCGCTGTCGTGCTTCCCTCACCCTTCGTCCGCCTGTCCGATCAACCGGACCGGCTACAGACAATTCCTTCGAACGATATCGGCGGCATGGCGCAATGGAGCGCGCCACTTCTCTCGTTCTTCCGGATCGTGATGGGCGGTGACGCGCGTGCGATCATCGCACAATCCCAAGAAGTGCTTGTCGCTTCTCAGGCGCCGTTCATGACGCGCGGCAAACAGCTGGGGATGGGAACGTTCGGTGAATTGATCTTCGAGCCGCTCGATGCGTTGGTACTCACGGCCGGTGCGCGCTGGGATTGGTGGAAGAACTTCGGCGGGTCGCGTACGGCAGGATCAGGACCGATCAGCGCGACGCAGGACAATACCGCGAGCATCATCAATCCAAAGTTCAGCGTGCTGTACCGGATCAACGACCGTGTACGCGTCGGGGGATCGGTCTACCAGGCGTTTCGCGCGCCGACTTTGAACGAATTGTACCGAGACTTCAGTTCGTCAGGGTTTACGTTTCTGAGCAACGACCGTCTGGAGCCGGAACGGCTCACCGGCGGTGATATGAAGGTCGAAGCGGAGCTACTGCCGGATGGCCTGCTCGGATTCCGCGCCACCGGCCATTACGATGTGATCAAGGACCAGATCCTCTTCGTCACTCAAGGACCGGCGTCCGCGATGAGACAGAATATCGGAGAAGGTCGATCGGTCGGCACCGATGTCGAATTACGGAGCCGGCTGGACGACCGGCTTTATCTGACCGTCGGATATTCATTCGTGGATTCGGTGATGACGAGTTTCCCGGGGAACCCGTCCCACGAGGGCCTGCGCATTCCGAACGTCTCTCGACACCAGGTGACGGCCGCGCTCACGGTCGGCCAACCGAGCGTTGTGCAGTTCACGCTTCAGGCCCGATACCTGTCCCGGCAGTTCGCGGACGATCTGAACCGGCAACCCATCGCGGATTTCATCGTTCTCGATGCGTCACTGCGGAAACGAATCGCCTCATGGGCAGAACTGTTCATTCATGGCGAGAATCTCACCGACAGGCACTACATCGCCACGCAAACGGGAGGGCTCAAAACACTCGGACAGCCGCTCCTCGTCCTTGGTGGACTCCGGATTGATCTTTAGCCGGGATAGTGAAGGAGATCCGCCGGGGTTCCATAGCAATCAACACACTTATCGAACCACCCCAAAGCTAGGAGTTCTTGGCGCAACGGAACCCATAGCCGAACTGCCGACTGGATGGTTCGGCATTGAAGCGAAAGGAGGAACGCAGAAATTCCTGGATATACAGCCAATTACCGCCCCGCACGACTTTCGATTTACCTGTCGTCGGTCCTTGAGGATTCTTGGCCGGGCTCTTCTTGTAATAGTCATGGTCATACCAGTCGTTGACCCATTCCCAAGCATTACCGGCCATGTCGTAGATGCCGTAGGGGCTCTTGCCCATCTCGAACATCCCCACCGGAACCAACGCCATATGGTTTGCCCATTCCTTTTTGCCGAAATTCGCGTGGAGCCTGGTGGGGGCCTCGTTGCCCCAGGGATAAAGGCGGCCATCCGTCCCTCGCGCCGCCTTTTCCCACTCCGCCTCGGTGGGTAGGCGCTTACCGGCCCATTTGCAATACGTGGCGGCATCAGACCAACTGACATTGACGACGGGGCGCTTTTGATGTTGGGGTTGGTTCATGATATCCCATTCCGGCGGCGCCTCAAGGTCCGTCGCAACCAGATACTTGGCATACTGCCCAACCGTCACGTGGTACTTATCCATATAGAAGGCATTGAGGTAGACGCGATGCACCGGCCTTTCATCGGGGCTCATGGTGCTCCCCATGGTGAACTCTCCAGCCGGCACCAGCGCCATCGGCTGGTCGTCTGATTTGAGACTATCCAACACGGTGGTCGAGCGTCGACCAGGGAGTTGTGCTTCCAATTGTTGATAGGCAGTCAGTTGCTCACGGTTGAGCCCTAGCTCATTGGCACCGTCCAGGGCTTCCTCCGCCTTCTTGATTTGCTCGGGCTGAGCCTGCCCAGCCGCAATCAGACCTTTCGCTTCCTCCAACAACCGCCAGGCCGTCACTTCCTCCAGCGATCGCCACACCTCCATTTTGCGCAACCGTACTTCCTTCGTCCCGGCTGTCCTGGATTTCGCATCCAAATGCAACGCGGTTTCGTAATGTTCTTCGGCGCAGGCCCAGGCAGCTAATCCCCGACAGGCCTCAGCCAAGTTAAAATGCGCCTGCACATTCGAGGAGTTGTTCGCGATGCCGACCTCCAGCGCCGCGCGCGCTTCCGCATACTGCTTCTTCTTCAGCAGCGTCTCCCCTTTGGCAAAATCCTGTTCGCCTGTCTCGGTTGCCGACGCCGCCATTGAGGCTGCGACTATTCTCAAGCATATGAGAAAACCCAGAGCCCTAAGGGTCTGCCTCATAATCGCTTCCCTCCCACTGGTAATGGTCTATGGCAGCGGGTCTTGTCTTCTATACAGAGTATCGGCCGTCGTGAACACAGCTTTCGTGACTCGGAACATAGCATAATGCAGCCCAAGCATAAAGGAGCCTCCGCGGTCGACTGAATTGTGTAGAGTGATGGTCGTGGATCGCGACAGATCTCCGGCAAGTTGCGCCCGGCGTCTCTCGGATCGATGCAGGAGTACGCCGGGCAAACGAAACGCACACGGCTTACGGCTGGGGGTGCGGCTTGTCCTTGTAAGCGCCGTGATCCCCCGGGCTCTTCATCAATTTTTCACCGGCGATTCGGGTGACTGAAATCTCCTGAGGAGTTCCCTCCCGCTTCACCGCCAATTTCACACTCGTCCCCGCTTCACCTCGAATCATCTTCACCACCTGCTCGTAAGTCTTTCCCGAGACTGCGACTCCGTCCACGCTCACCAGCTCGTCTCCGTGCTTCAGCCCAGCTTTTTGGGCCGGTCCCTCCTGATGCACTCTGCCGACATATAACGTTGCCGGGTCGCCGACACGGTCGGCCCCGAGGTGGAGCGAAATACCGATTACACCGGCTCCCTCTGTAGGAGCAGGCGATGCCTGATCTTGTTGATCTGCAGCCCGAAGCGGACTGCTCAATAATAGACTGAATATGACACCTGCCATGACAGCAATGTATCTGTTCCGCATATGCAATCCTCCGATTTGTTGTGGTTAAGAAAGTACGCTTTATCGATGTTCCCATTCGACCGGACCGTGGATAGGACCTTGATCACGCTACCACGTGTCCATGAGAAGAAGGTTAAGTGGACATTAGAACGTCTACCGAGCTCAAAACCCAGCACCTTGGTGCCATCGTTCACCCCTTGCTAGGTGTTTGCCTAGGAACCTAGAATAGATTCCTTGGCCCAGGGTGCCAGGGTGTTCCATACGCTCTATTACGGTGGCCTCTGCCGGTGGAAGCTTATGGAGAAGGGGTAGTTTTTAATGTCCAGCGATCGGACCACGGCACTGTTGGGGATAGGAGCAGAACAAGTGACAGTTCCGGTAGATGGCATGCCGTCAAGAGGTTGGCTTGTCCCAACGGTAGTCACAACGATCGTCGTGTTTGTTTGCGATGTGTGGGCACCACCAGGCTATGCGGTACCGATTTTCTTTACGCTCCCAATCCTTCTCACTCGACTGAACCCTGAGTTACCAAGCACAATCGTCACAGCCAGTAGCACCGTCCTGCTCACATGGTTAGGAGCAGCACTAAGCCAGACCGTGGTCACGCAACACGATAGCCCAAATCGAGCGATGACGACGACCCTGCTCTTGGGCATCGCCTGGCTCGTCATCACTCAGAAGCAATCTGCACGGCAGATCCAGATGGCGCAACAGGCGAGGCATGAGAGTGAGGAGCGACTGCGCATCTTCATCGAACATGCGCCGGTGGCGCTTGCCATGTTCGACCGAGACATGCAATATCTCGCCGTCAGCCGCCGTTGGATAGACCACTATGGCTTATGGGACAAGCAGATTATCGGCCGTTCGCATTATGAAATCTTCCCCGACCTTCCGGCGCGATTGAAGGTCGCGCATAAGCAAGGGTTGGCCGGCGAGATTGTGCGCGAGGAAGAAGACCGCTTCGAGCGAGCCGATGGGTCTGAACAATGGCTCTGCTGGGAAGTGAGACCTTGGCAAATGCACTCTGGTCGTGTGGGCGGCATCGTCATTTTTACAGAGGACATCACCGACCGAAAAAAGGGCAGTCTGGCCTTACTGCAGAACCAGAAAGAGCTGCGCATTCAGCAAGCACAGTTACAAGACCTCACGGAGAAACTTCTGACGGCGCAAGAACAGGAGCGGAAACGGATTGCCCGCGATCTGCACGACGATTTTACGCAGCGGCTCGCGGCGCTGACCATTGACCTTCAAAGCAGATCCATTCTTCAGGCTTCTGAGTCTGATGCATTGAACTCTTGGCACCTCAAGCAGTTAGGGGATAAGGCGGAACAGCTCACGACCGATCTACAACGCCTGGCGCATCAACTTCATCCCTCCCTTCTCGAGCATGCGGGCCTTGAAGCAGCCGCCAGAGAATATGTGGAGGAGTTCTCCGCGAGAACCGGATTGGCCACGGAGATTGTCGTGCGAGACTTGCGAACTCCCATTCCGCTCGAGCACGCCACGTGCCTCTATCGCGTGTTGCAGGAAAGTCTGCAAAACGTCAGGAAACACGCCGAAGCCACCAACGTCCTGGTCCGTCTCATTCGAGCGGGGCGCACTGTTGGAATATCCGTTGTTGATGACGGGTGCGGGTTTGAGCAATTTCAGAACGTCGGTAAACTGGACGGGTTGGGCTTAACCAGCATGGCGGAGCGTGTGAAGGCCCTCCATGGCACATTTCACGTGAGAACGAAACCGGGAGATGGCACGGAGGTCGAGGCCTGGGTGTCGCTCCCTGACGTGATTGGCGACGACTGACTGCTTACAGAACAGGTACAGCGTGCATCAAGACAGGTGCCTCGTTAAATGGTGAGCCTAAGGGAGCAACCATGATGAAGAAGCCTCGTGTGTTGATGGCTGACGATCATTCCATCTTGCTGGCCGGTGTGCGTAAATTGCTCGAGGAACGGTACGACGTGGTGGGGATGGTAGAGGATGGCCGAGCCTTGCTCGAGGCGGCGGAGCGGTCTAAACCGGACTTGATTCTAGTCGATATATCCATGCCGCTCTTGAATGGTCTGGATGCGGTGCGGCGACTCAAGAAATTGCAGCCCGATGTGAAACTCCTTTTTCTCACCATGCATGCGAGTCCGCAGTATGCCACCGAAGCGTTCAAAGCCGGGGGCAACGGCTATCTGTTGAAACAATCCGCCGTCTCAGAATTACCGCAGGCGATCGAGGCCGTTCTGCAGGGAAAATACTATCTGACTCCGTCCATCGCCAAGCCGGTCATCGAGAAAGCCCTGAAGGCTGAAGAAGGACCGTCCGTCAAGGGGTCCATTGCCGAATTGACACCTCGGCAGCGCGAAGTGTTGCAATTGATCGGCGAAGGCAAGAGAACAAAAGAGGTTGCCGAGCTACTGAAGCTCTCCGTGAAGACCGTCGAGTTCCACAAAAACTGCTTGATGAAGGAGTTGGACATTCACACGACGACGGAGCTAGTGCGGTACGCCATTGCGCAAGGACTGACTCACGAACAGCCCTAGCCCTGTTCGGTCACAGCTCCGGCTCCGCTGCGAGAAATAGTTCACCGAACGTGTGATTTTAGATTCAATCGCTAACTGGACGCACTCTCCTGGCCTTAGCGTTGTCTCTCATAGACTGGCGACCAAGGGTGAAACCCAGGCATGTGACTCTACTCCCAGCAAAATTAGTGTTGGAAATAGAGCCAACTCCTAGTTGGCCATATGGTGCTCTTGTAGGTTCGGCCCCCATAGAAGAAGCCAGGCATGAGAAGTCGACCGTTGGTTGCTCATATCCACCACCCGATCATTTTTCATCCCATTTAATTAATACGCAGCAGAGCCCTCCCCTAGAAAGCCCGCTCGCACTGGCCGGCAACATTCGCCTTGAAAACTGGGGCAACTCCTAGTTTTCTACGTATTCCTCTCTGTATTAGAAAAGGTAAACCGCCCGAAGGCATGAGAAAGGTAGGTGACTCATGGCTACAGACGCGTTCGTTGATCGAGTTCGAATCGCACTGGAGCAGCAGGGCACGGCGTGTCTCATGGAAGAAATTGTGGCACTCTGTCCGGACTTGACCTGGAATCAGGTGTTCCTAGCCATTGATCAGCTAAGCCGGAGGGAAGAGATCCGTGTGACATTGGATGCCGATAGGACCTACAGGATACAAACCTATCGTCCTGCAGGAGACACGCGTGTGGACGTTTCGCCTGTTCACCCTCGGATAGTTCAGCAGGGCATTACTTAGTCTTACCGTAAGCGAGCACACGCCTTAGGATGTGTCGCTATTCGGCCTCATGAGTACCTGGTCTGAGGATCTCCAGTGAACCGACATCTGCATGTACCCCAAAATGACAATGCGATTCGTGTGGAGATATTTGAGCCATCAATGGAAATGCAGGTGATTCAGAACGCCGAACCGGAGATTGGTGTCGCCGCCCGAAAAATGGGCTGCACACATCAGCGCCTCATCGCTGATGTCCTGACCAGAAGCGGCAAACGAACGGGCAAGGTTCGTTGCCTTGAATGCTGCACCGAGATCGATGATCCGTATCTCAGTCAGAAGTAATTGCCTTACCGATAGGAGGTCCCTATGCCGGCACATGCCGTCGCTCATCGTACTCAGCGTTCGACCTATCACCAGAAGCCACTGAGACCCATTCGTGTCCTGCTGGTGGATGACCACTTCCTCGTCCGCCAGGCATTGCGAAAGTCGCTTGATCGTTTCGTCGATATTACCCTAGTGGGTGAGGCGGCAAATGGAGAGGAGGCAGTGAAGCAGGTGGACCGGTTGAAGCCGGCGGTGGTCGTAATGGACATCAACATGCCGGGGATGGACGGGATTGAAGCGACAGGACGCATCATGCGAAAACATCCTGACTTGCATGTCATCGGCCTCTCATTCAACGTGGGAAAGAAGAATCAAGAGGCGATGTCGAATGCCGGTGCCCATACATTGCTCGACAAGGGGGCCGCGCATGAGCAGCTGTATCGTGTAATTTCTCAGGCGGTCAGCAAGGTCACCGACGCGAGTAGCTCCGGCATGCGTCACGCCGTGTAGTAGACGATGGCTGGTCTTCCTTTCCTTCGGTACGCAAAACGCCCTCCTGGTCTATGGCCTTATGCAACAGCCATGGCTACCACTCAGTCCAAGTCTATTGGTTCTCAGGCCCACCGTCGGTAGGTCTCAACTCATCAATTGTCCAATCGAAATCCGCCATAGATGCCCTGTTTACCCCATCAACTCTCTCCTTGCAGTTCTCCCGGAAGCGTGGAAGACATTCATTCAACTCTCTTAAGGCATATGATGATACGGCTTCGTCGCAGAGCTGCTCGCAGTTGGTAATTGCCGTGGAGGAATCCGAGATACCTCTTCTCGAACAGAAACTGAGCCTGTGCGATGCCATTTAAGCAGCCATGCGCAACACCATTGAGGCGAGGTGTTTAGAATGCGTCTGCATCGCAGTTGATGTCGCGGTTATGTAAACTACGGATCAGGAAGCGAGCATGACACAGTCGGATTCTGTCGGTTCGATCTTAGCGATCAATGGAGGGTCGTCCTCACTCAAGTTCTCGCTCTTTCGAGCCGGGGATACGCCGGTCCGTGTTGTGTCCGGATCAATCGACCGCATCGGATCACCGGATGGAACATTGACATGGACTCGTAGCGACGCGGATGCCGCCGAAAGTCGGAAGTTCCAAGTTTCTCATCACTTGGCTTGTATCGACCCTCTATTGGATTGTGTCAAAGAGATGCTCGCGCATCATCCACTCCGCGCGATCGGACATCGGGTAGTGCATGGTGGCAGACATTATCGTGAATCCCAAATGATAACCCCCGCTGTCATAGAAGAGTTGCAGCGATTGAGCCCTTTTGACCCAGAGCATCTCCCGGCTGAGATCGAATTGATCAAGGGGTTTGCGCAACGGTATCCTGACCTCCCGCAGGTTGCCTGTTTCGATACCGCCTTCCACCGTAGCATGCCGCGCATGGCCTACCGGCTTCCGATTCCCCGGCGATATGAGAAGCTGGGGCTGCAACGATACGGATTCCACGGGTTGTCCTATGCCTTTCTCATGAAAGAGCTGGCCAGAGTTGGAAAGCCGGGTGAAGCAAACGGTCGTATCATTCTGGCTCATCTTGGAAACGGAGCAAGCATGGTCGCGGTCAACAATGGCCAGAGTGTCGATACCACGATGGGCTTCACTCCTGTTTCCGGCCTGCCGATGAGCCGTCGGTCCGGAGATCTTGATCCGGGGGTGCTTCCTTACTTGGCGCGAACAGAAGGCATGACCGTCGAGCGGTTTCACCGGATGGTGAATACCGAATCGGGCTTGCTCGGAGTTTCGGAGATCAGTTCTGATATGCGGGACTTGCTCAATCAAGAGCAGCGTGATCCGCGGGCAGCCGAGGCGGTTGAGTTGTTTTGTTATCAATCTCGAAAATGGATCGGCGCGTTGGCAGCGGTGCTGGGCGGATTGGACACCTTGGTCTTCAGCGCCGGGATCGGAGAGCATGCTCCGGTGATTCGCGCACGCATCTGCGACGGCTTGGAATTTCTCGGCATCGTCGTCGATGCGACGCCCAACGAGGCCAACGCCCCGGTGATATCCAAACAGGCATCCCCCGTGACGATTCGCGTGATGCATACGGACGAAGAACGTGAGATTGCGGAATCGATCATTCGGTTGCTCGGAGTCAACCCTACAACGTAGTGAGGAAGCATGGCGCGCAAAACCAAGACATCAGTGAGTCCTGACCTCCTGAAGAAGATGGATGCCTATTGGCGGGCGGCGAATTATTTGTCCGTCGGTCAAATCTATCTGTACGACAATCCGCTGCTGACGAAACCGCTGACGCGCGCCCACATCAAACCGCGCTTGCTTGGTCATTGGGGAACGACGCCGGGCTTGAACTTCATCTATGTGCATCTCAACCGGATCATCAAGCAGCACGACCTCAACATGATCTATATCGCCGGGCCCGGCCATGGGGGGCCGGGGCTTGTCGCGAATACCTACCTCGAAGGGACCTACAGCGAAATCTATCCGAACGTGTCGCAGGATGAACAAGGCCTGAAGCGACTGTTCAAGCAATTTTCTTTTCCGGGAGGCATTCCCAGCCATGTGGCACCGGAAACGCCCGGTTCCATCCACGAAGGAGGCGAATTGGGATACTCGCTGTCCCACGCGTACGGGGCCGCATTCGATAATCCCGACCTGATCGTCGCCTGCGTGGTCGGCGACGGCGAGGCCGAAACCGGTCCGCTCGCGACGAGCTGGCATTCCAACAAGTTTCTCAACCCGGTCACTGACGGCGTCGTTCTACCCATCCTCCATCTGAACGGGTACAAAATTGCGAGTCCTGCGGTCCTGGCGCGGATCAGCCGTGACGAATTGGAGGACCTGTTTCGCGGTTACGGCTATCGTCCCTATTTCGTCGAGGGCAACGACCCCTCCGTCATGCATCACGTAATGGCCTCGACGCTCGACGCAGTAGTGACGGACCTCCGGCGGATAAGGGCCGCCGCCCGCAAAGGTGCAGAAAAGCGACCGATCTGGCCGATGATCGTGCTTCGAACACCCAAAGGCTGGACCTGTCCGCCGGAGATCGACGGCAAGCGGACCGAAGACTACTGGCGGTCCCATCAAGTCCCGATGGGGGACATGGACAAACCGGCCCATGTCAAGATTCTTGAGCGGTGGATGAAAAGTTATGAGCCGGAAACGCTGTTTGACAAAACAGGACGATTCAAGTCTGAGCTCGCTGAGTTAGCGCCCAAGGGAGAACGCCGGATGAGCGCGAATCTCCACGCCAACGGCGGAGTTCTCCTTAAAGATTTGCGTCTGCCCGATTTCCGCCGATACGCCGTCACCGTGAAAAAACCGGGTGCCGTCGAAGCCCAGGCCACCCGCGTCATGGGGACATTTCTGCGGGACACCATGGCGCTCAATATGGACAGCCGGAACTTCCGTCTCTTCAGTCCCGACGAGAACAATTCCAACCGCTGGCAGGACGTATTGGAGGTGACGAACCGAGCCTGGATGGCGGAGCGGTATCCATATGACGACCACCTGGCACCGGACGGTCGGGTCATGGAGATGCTGAGTGAGCACCAATGTCAGGGGTGGCTGGAAGGCTACCTGTTGACGGGCCGACACGGATTTTTTTCCTGTTATGAGGCCTTCATTCACATCATCGACTCGATGTTCAATCAGCATGCCAAGTGGCTGAAGGTCTGTGACCATATTCCGTGGCGAAGACCGATCGCCTCGCTGAACTATTTACTGTCGTCTCACGTCTGGCGGCAGGATCACAATGGTTTCAGCCATCAAGATCCAGGCTTCATCGATCATGTGGTGAATAAGAAGGCCGAGGTGATCAGAGTGTATCTGCCGCCCGATGCCAATACGCTGTTATGTGTCACGGATCACTGCTTGCGTAGCCGAAACCATGTCAACGTGATCGTGGCCGGCAAGCAATCGGCTCCCCAATGGCTCAATATGAACGAGGCGATCGCTCATTGCACAGCGGGAATCGGCATTTGGGCATGGGCAAGTAACGACAAGGACAGCGAACCGGATATCGTGATGGCCTGTTGCGGCGATGTCCCGACGATGGAAACGCTGGCCGCTGTTTCCTTGCTGCGCCGATATTTACCGGACGTGAAGGTGCGCGTGGTCAACGTGGTGGATCTCATGAAGCTGCAGCCTCCGGCCGAGCATCCGAACGGATTGTCCGACCGGGATTTTGACGCGCTCTTTACGATCGACAAGCCGATCATTTTCGCCTTCCATGGTTATCCCTGGCTGATTCACCGGCTCACGTACCGGCGGACCAATCACAAGAACCTGCATGTACGTGGGTATAAGGAGGAGGGAACCACGACGACACCTTTCGACATGGCGGTGATGAACGATATCGACCGGTTTCATCTGGTCGTCGACGTCATCGACCGGATACCCCTGCGCGGCTCGCGGGCCGACTATACCAAGCAGGCCATACGAGACAAACGTGTGGAGCACAAGCAATACATCAGGGAGCATGGTGAAGATATGCCGGAGATCAGTCGATGGAAGTGGAGTGGGAATAGGAAGTCTGTACGGCGGCCCCATGCATGACAAGGCAGTGATCCATGTGTCCGCCCGTTCGTGGATGCTGCGGTCATGGTCACCAGACCGGGTCTGCATTCTCGGAGTGCGACGGAATGGCCATGTACACTCTGGATGTACTCAATGTGCCACCTTGGCACACCGCAAAATCGAAGCGAACCGCGACAAAACCATGTGAATTTCCCATCCGAAATGTGCTATTGGAAGCGGCGTCCAGCCTGTACTGCACAATTTTGGATGGGAGGATTTCATGGGTCGCAGAGTGTCTGTCGAACGATGGATTATCGGGATCGTGGTTATCGTCTGCCTGCTCGCAGGACAGGCCTATGCTGATGATTCGAACGAGAAGAAGCCGAATGACTCGAC
Organism: Nitrospira sp. BO4; assembly: GCA_030144965.1. GTDB lineage: Bacteria > Nitrospirota > Nitrospiria > Nitrospirales > Nitrospiraceae > Nitrospira_D. The sequence continues at coordinate 57,702 of JAMPUU010000022.1, read as the reverse complement.
GCCGAAAGAGGTACTGGATTGCCGGTACCAGCAACCTCCTGAACTCTCGGAAGGGGAAGCCACGAGTGAGATGTTTCCGTCGGATGATCTGTTTCGTCCCCTCTTGGCCGATCCGAAGCAGCCGCAATTCTTTGCACTCTGGCAATCCATGCAATCTCGAAATGAACGGACCAATGCGAACATTGGGTCGGTCGGCATTGGAGAAAATTTTGGATTCTATACCAGGCGAAACGGATGTAATGGATGGCAAATCAGCCTCCTGACGGGGATTTTCGCGCAATTTGATTTGGATACGTCGAATTCCGCACTCATCAATGTCGACTTCAACGTGGGCATCCCGCTGACCTGGCGCCATGGCAACTGGTCCGCACGCCTGCGCTTTTATCACCAGAGCAGTCACATTGGAGATGAGTTCCTGGGGGCTCACCCTGGATTTCAGTCGATCGGCCTCCAGTTTGAAGAAGTCGATATGATTGTGTCCTATGATGTCCAGAAATGGCTGCGTCTGTACGGGGGAGGAGCGGTGATGGTCAATCGACAACCCTCCCAGATCGACCGCAATACCGTGCAATGGGGTTTCGAAGCGCGGACACCGACGCCAGTGGGACGATCGTACCTGTTTGGTCTATTCTCGAATCCGATCCGCTTTTCGCCCGTCCTGACGGCGGACTTTAAGTCCGTCGAAGAGCAGGCCTGGTATATCAACACCAACTTGCTCATGGGCTTCGACATGTCTCGGGCCGGATCATTCAAGCGCCTGCGGATTCTTTTCAACTACTATCACGGATATAATCCTTATGGGCAGTTCTTCTACTCACAGAAGACCGAGTCGTTTGGAGCCGGCGCCTATTTTATGTTCTAGAGTTACGCGTAGATGCTGAGAATCGGTCAATGTTCAAGCTGTCGGCGCTGGGGAAAGTCCCGCTCAGCACCCTGGAGGAGCAACGCCGATGAATAAGAAAGTCTCCTTTTCAATCTGGTACGTGCTGCTCGCCGTCATGGCGGTGGTGATCGTGCATGACTTCATACACGCCCTCAGCAAGGTCGAAGAACTGCCGTACAGTGAATTCAAGAAGTTGGTGGCAACCGGGAAGGTAGCCGAGGTCTCGGTGACCAGCCAAGTGCTCACCGGAAAGTTGAAACCCGAGGGAGATTCGAAAGAGCAGAAGGTCTTTGCAACCGTGCGAGTCGAGGACCCGGACCTGGTCCGCGAACTCAATCAACATGGCGTCACTTTTTCCGGAGTCATTGAATCCACGTTTTGGCGCGATCTTCTGTCGTGGATCATCCCGGTTGCTCTCTTTGTCGGTATCTGGTTCTTCATTTTTCGCCGATTGGGACAGGCCCAGGGCGGCTTCATGCAGGTCGGCCAGTCGAAGGCGAAGATCTACATGGAAAAGGACGTCAAGGTGACGTTCGCGGACGTGGCCGGGGTAGACGAGGCCAAAGACGAATTGCGCGAGGTGATCGAGTTCCTGAGGACACCGGAGAAGTTCACCAAGCTCGGAGGCAAGATTCCCAAGGGAATCCTCCTCGTCGGCCCGCCTGGAACCGGCAAGACGCTGCTGGCGAGGGCGGTGGCGGGCGAGTCAGGAGTGCCGTTTTTCAGCATCAGTGGATCCGAGTTTGTCGAGATGTTCGTGGGGGTGGGGGCGGCCAGAGTCCGTGATCTGTTCGAACAGGCGAAGGGCAAAGCGCCCTGCATTATTTTCATCGACGAGTTGGATGCACTGGGAAAAGCCCGCGGTGTCGGCCCCATGGCGCACGAGGAGCGTGAGCAAACCCTCAATCAGCTGTTGGTCGAGATGGATGGATTCGACCCTCGCGTCGGCGTAATTCTCATGGCCGCCACCAACCGTCCTGAAATTCTCGACCCTGCCCTGCTGCGCGCGGGTCGATTCGATCGCCATGTGACGGTGGATCGTCCAGACAAGAAAGGGCGTCTGGACGTGCTTCGAGTTCACGCCAAGAAGGTGGCGTTGAGCCAGGAGGCTGATCTGGAACAGATTGCAGCAATGACACCGGGATTCTCCGGAGCCGATTTGGCAAATGTCATCAACGAGGCGGCGTTACTCGCGGTACGCCGAGGGAAAGATCAGGTGAGCTTCGCTGAGTTGCAGGAGGCCGTGGAGCGGGTCATCGCCGGATTAGAAAAGAAAAATCGCGTCCTGAACAAGATGGAAAAAGAGCGGGTCGCCTTTCACGAAACCGGCCACGCGCTCGTCGCCCTGTCCATACCAGGGTCAGATCAGGTGCAGAAGATCTCCATCATCCCACGCGGTGTGGCGGCACTCGGTTATACGCTGCAGCTTCCGACGGAAGACCGGTTTCTGATGACGAAATCGGAATTGGAGAATAAAGTCGCTGTATTGCTCGGCGGGCGGATTGCCGAAGAGACCATCTTCGGCGAGGCCTCGACGGGGGCGCAGAACGATCTCGTCAAGGCCACAGACATCGCGAAAAGTATGGTGAAGGCCTACGGAATGAGCGAAAAGCTCGGCACCATCACGTTGGAACGGGAACGACAGCCTCAGTTCCTCCAACTTCCTGTCGCGTCTGAAAAAGGCGATTACTCCGAAGAGACTGCCCGTGAAATCGATTGCGAAGTGCGGCGGATCATCGAGGCGCAATATGGACGGGTGAAGCGATTGCTGGAAGATAAGAAGGCCGCTCTGGAACGAGGGGCGAAGCTCTTGTTGGAGCGAGAGGTCATTACCGGTGCGGAGCTGAAGGCGGTCATGGAAACTATGTGAGCGGTGTATGGAGCTGTCCTCGCGGCCTTTCGTGAGAATCCGAGTGGCTGTGATACTCAATCGCATGAAGAGTCGGGGTGACCGACGGAGTAGAGCCGGTGGAAGAACAGGCAACGATCTCTGTCGAGGATAATGTGATCCATTGCCGCGGGGCTTGGACTCTTCCGAACTTGGCTCAGCTGGAGCGGGGAGGTCGGGCGCTTCGATGGCCGGAGACTTCGACCGTCCTGTACGACGCCGGTGAAGTGACCGCCATGGATACGGGCGGCGCCCTCGTGCTGCAGCGCTGCATCGAAGGTGTGCGGCACAAGGGCCAACAGGCGTCACTTCAGGGGCTGAAGCCGGAATTTGCCGAACTGCTCAGGAAAATCGAGATGCAGTGGTCTCGACCCGAACGTGGAGTCCCTGTCCGCGGACCGGGGTGGGCTGAGAGCCTTTCGCGCGCCATACAGTCCCGGCAAGCGTCCACGATTCGCGCGCTCGCCTTTGTTGGGGAAAGTACCATCGCGTTCGGCCGGGCACTGATGCGGCCGAGTTCCATTCGATGGCGGGCGCTTTTGCGGTTCGTCGAACTGGACGGCGTCAGGGCCTTGCCGATCACGGGCTTGCTGACGTTTCTCGTCGGAGTGGTGATTGCCTATCAAGGCGCGGAACAGTTGCGGAAGTTCGGCACGAACATTTTTATCGTGGACTTGGTCGGCATCTCGCTGGTGCGTGAGATTGCGCCGTTGATCGTGGCGATCCTCATCGCCGGCCGTTCGGGATCAGCCTATACGGCGGAGATCGGCACCATGAAAGTGACGGAAGAACTGGATGCCGTACGGACATTGGGGATCTCACCCATGAATCTGCTCGTGCTGCCTCGGTCGCTTGCCTTGATCATCGCCCTGCCCCTATTAACAGTGTACGCAGATGTCGTGGGCGTATTCGGCGGCATGCTCATTGCCCTGGGAGAACTCAACGTGAGTTTCGCGGAGTTTATCGCGCGATTCGAAGAAGCCGTCCCTGTTCAACACTTTCTCATTGGGTTGGGGAAGGCACCATTTTTCGCGGCGATCATCGCCCTGGTGGGCTGCTATCAAGGATTTCAGATTCGTGGTGGTGTGGATGATGTCGGTCGACACACCACCATCAGTGTCGTGCAGGGAATCTTTCTCGTGATCGTGTTCGATGCAATCTGCAGCATCCTTCTCAATTGGTGGGACCTTTGACGAGACCGCATGGGTGTGTGGGAGATAGTTACTGATGCCGTCTGCCATGAATGCAGAGACACCGGTCATCGAAGTGAACCATGTCGCGACGAAGCTTGGACAGGCTGTCGTGCATGAGGACGTCAGTCTGTCCATTCGCCGGGGTGAAATTTTCGCGATTGCCGGAGGCAACGGGTCCGGCAAGACCACATTGTTACGGGAAATCATCGGTCTGATCACTCCCTCGGCTGGAACGATACGGCTGTTCGGATTGGACAGCCGGCGATTGGAAACGGGCAATGGCCATCCGGTCCACCGCCGATTCGGTGTGATGTTCCAGCATGGCGCACTGTTCAGCTCATTCACGCTGGCGGAGAATGTCGCGGTCCCGCTGAGGGAGCATACGACACTGAGTGCGGGGCTGATCCGCGACATGGTTGCCGCCAAAATCGCGATGGTAGGATTGCCGCCGGACAGCGCCGCGAAATATCCCAACGAGCTGAGTGGTGGCATGCGGAGGCGGGCTGCACTCGCCCGGGCGATCATCATGGATCCGGAATTGTTGTTTCTCGACGAGCCGACGGCCGGACTCGATCCGATCATCGCGGCTGGATTCGACGATCTCGTGCTCTCGTTGAAGAGTCTCTTGGGATTGACGGTGGTCATGGTCACGCACGATCTGGATTCGCTATGGCGTATCGCCAATCGTGTGGCCGTCCTGGGCCGTGGGAAGGTGTTGGGTGTTGGAAGCATGCAGGAATTGTCCCGATCGGACGATCCCGTCGTCCGCGAATACTTCCACGGACCACGCGGGAGGGCGGCGAGCGAACAGGCGGCGTGGAATCACCGGGAACTTCAGCCGTGAAACGTGAAGCGTATCTCGTGAGTCAAGTCAATGAAGAGTTGCGAGTTCCGTGTTCGAGTTCTATAACTTGAAACGTGAAACTCGAAACTAGGAACTCAGGATCGAGATACGAGAGACGAATGACGAGATTCTAAGAAGGCATCCGGATGGAACCAAAGGTCAATTATATTCTGGTCGGCTCGTTCGTCGCGTTTCTCGGAGCGGCTGTCCTAGCCGGCATTTTGTGGCTGGGAAAGACGGATTACCGAGGCTCTTACGACCGGTACTTGGCCTATATGCGGGAGTCGGTCGCAGGATTGAGCGTGAATTCTACCGTCAAGTATCGGGGCGTCGATGTAGGCCGGGTCAAGGCCATTGCCTTAAGCCCGGACAATCCGGAAGAAGTTCTGTTAACGATGGAAATAGTGCGCGGAACGCCGATCAAGACCGACACGATCGCCGTGCTGGAGACCCAGGGGCTCACGGGTCTTGCAACGGTCAATTTGACCGGAGGAAGCCGAGAGGCTCCTTCGTTGCAAGCCCAAGAGGGGCAAGCCTATCCGGTCATCAAGACCGGTCCATCCCTGTTCTTCCGCTTGGATGAAGCCGTCTCTCGTTTACTTTCTGAAGAAGGTCTGGCCCAACTCTTGGTCGATCTTGATACGGCGGCGAAGGGGGCGGCGAAGGTTTTGGATGAAGAAAATCGCGTGCTGCTCAAGAAGACGATCAAGGACCTCGCCGATGTCGCGCAGGCTGTCGCGGCTCATAAGACGCAGATCGAGCAAAGTCTGGACGGTGCCGCCAGAAGCGCCGACAACCTTGTCAAGTTGACGGCCTCGCTCAATGCGCAGGTTCCGACCTTACTCGCGGGGATTAACAAGAGCGTCGTCGCGCTGGGCACTGCGACGGACGAACTGGCTCGGACCAGCAAGACCGTGGGAACGGTCGTCAATGAGGCCAGACCCGAACTGCAACAGTTCACGCGGCGGACTCTTCCAGAAGCCGGCTCATTGGTCACGGAACTGAGACAGCTCACGAGTACGTTGACTCGGGTGGCGAGGGATTTTGAACGAGAGCCGAGCTCTCTGGTATTTGGACGAAAGACGCCGCCCCGCGGTCCGGGGGAGTAAGATCGGAACGTGTCATCTTGATGAGATGATGAAGGATCGGTTAATACAAGTCGCGTGTGCGCTCTTGATAGTAACCGCAGCCGGCTGTCTATCACTCGGCAAGGATTCTCAGGAGATTCGTACGTATCAGTTGAGCCTTGATGGCTGGCACAGCGCGGGCCGGCCTGACGGGAGCAACGGCCCGGTGTTGCTCGTGAGTCCGCCCCAACCGGAGCCCGGATTTGAAACGCAACGCATGGTGTACGTCAAACGTCCGTACGAACTGGACTTCTATGCCGTGAATCAATGGGCCGATACCCCGGTGCGCATGCTCACGCCGTTGATGGTTGAGGTGCTTAGCCGGAGTGGGGTGTGGCATTCCGTGATTCCACTGCCAAATTCGATCCGCGGAGACTATCGCCTGGATACCTATGGATTCTCCCTGCAACAGGAGTTTTTCCAGCAACCGAGCCGAGTCAGGGTGTCGATCCGCACACAATTGGTCGATCTCAAAGAATCCGAAATCGTGAGCACGCGGGCTTTTGAAGCGGTGGAGAATGCTCCGAGCGAGAACGCCTATGGAGGTGTGCTGGCTGCCAACCGAGCGGTTGCCGCCTTGCTTGATCAGGTCGGCTCATGGCTTGGGCAATGCGTGCAGCACTCGTCGGAATGTGGCCGTTAGGGAAAGTGTTTGGCTGGTTCGACTTCTCCGCCTAGGGGTCAGCGGGTCTTTCCTGCTGCTCTAGGTCCACTGCTTTATCCTGTCTAATTCTTGGGCGGCCACTGCCGCTTCCCATCCATTCCCGCAAGAAAGAAAGCGAACCCTCACTTCATGTTGGACCGGAAAAGCCGATCGGACTCCAACTTCCGCGTCCGCCGCCTCCGATCCAAAGACAATCTTGCACTCGGCCAGCCCTTGGAGACCGATGCCTTGTGCCTTGAGCGCCGCTTCTTTCGCAACCCAGTAGCGGAAGAATCTAGCCGCACGCTGTTCCTGGGGCAACCGCATGATCGCTGTATGTTCGGGGTCTGCAAAATAACGCTGGGATAGTTTTTCCGCCTCGACACCCAACCGAACGAATTCGAGATCGACTCCGACCTCTTGCGCGTTTGAAACCGCAATGAGCGCGCGGCCATGGGCATGGGACATATTGAACGTGATCGCGGATCGATCTCCCAATTTCGAAGTCACGAAGGGTTTGCCTGCTGCGCTCCGCTCCAGCGCCACGACATCCGGGGAGACCCCAAGGTACCAGCTCAGCACCGCTCTGAGGCCACCATGAGCCAGCACGTAGTGCTGCCAATCCTCTTCTCGAACCAGGCGAGCCGCTCGCCCTCGCTCGACGTCGTCCAGCCATTGTGCGCATCTCGTGAGGCAGTCTGGCGACCCGTTGAGCTCAATACCCCAGAGATGCACGGCGTTCGGCTCAAGCGAGACGGGATCCTGCCGCTCTGTACTGGCTAGACGATCGATTGAATGGAATGAGATCCGCACATTGTTATCCTGATGCCGACAGCACCTTCGTTCCTCGGCAAACGGAGCTGGTGAAAATCACGCTGCCCTATTCGTAGGTTGCACCGGAGTATCTTGAGAATGCTCGGCGATAAATCGCAGTATGCGCGAAGATGTTTCTTGGACATGCGGTGAAACGACGAGTTCTTCCGTTCGCCAGGCGGCGATTTCCAACGTCTCGCATCCTCCGCCCGCCAGGTCTCTCCACGCACGTCTGGTATCGTGCTCCATCACCCGGTTCGAAGCCACGACATTGAGTATGCGTCCGGAGTATGCGCGTATGGCATAGTGGGCGGCCGCATGGAACATTGCCTCCTCGATACGTTTGCCGAGCTGCTGTCTTCGTTCATTCCCAGTCGGCCCGTTGACAATGGACCATAGCGTCTCACATTTCCGTCGCACGACCGACAACCATTCGTTCATTGGTCTGCGCAGGAGGTCTCCAACAGTGCGCCAGGTCAGCCAGAGAACAGCCAGCGGCAATGGCAGTGGGCGAGGGTGCTCAGTTGCATCTGAGCGATACGAACTTGGGTGCCAGCTGTTCATAATAACCAGGGTAACCGACTCGCCTTGAGCCACCAATCGCTGGGCCATCTCATAGGCGACTAATCCGCCAATGCATGTGCCAACGATCGCATAGGGCCCTTTTGGGAAACACGTACGGATTTCAGCGACGTACTGTTTTGCCATCTCCGTCACAGAGTCAAACGGTTCCGCTTTTCCGTCGAAACCTCGGGCTTGAAAGCCGTACACCGGATGAGTCCGACTCAGTAACCTCGCCAACTGAGCGAACCACAACACATCCCCTCCGATACCCGGAATCAAAAAGACAGGGACAGACGACCCGTTGGGATGAATGGTGACCAGCGATTGCCATGGTGATGACGATTGTTCCTGGGCAAGGAGTGATGTGAGACTGGCGATAGTGGGTGCCTGAAACAATGTAGAAAGCGGAAGATGTCGGCCGTATACCTGTTCAATGAGATAGAAGAGCTGAGCGGCTTTAAGCGAATGACCGCCGAGATCGAAGAAGTTGTCGTGAAGGCCGACAGTGTTGATTCCGAATACCTGCTGCCACAAGGCAGCCATTTGTACATCTATTTGAGCGCTCGGTGCGACATAAACCGCATCACTTGAGAGGGTGGAGGCCGGGGCCGGTAAGGCTTTCCTGTCGACCTTGTTATTGGCCGTCAAAGGCATGGCGCTCAGAGAGATGAAAAGCGAGGGAACCATATATTCCGGAATCTCAGCCCGCAGAAACGAGCGAAGTTCCATCTGGTTTGGAGCAGAGCCATCCTGGAAGACCACATACGCCACTAACTGCTTATTACCATGCGGATCTTCCCGCGCCGTTACCACGGCCTGACGGACTGCTGGATGGCGGCTCAAGGCCGTTTCGATGTCGCCTAATTCGACCCTGAACCCTCTAATCTTGACCTGATGATCCAATCGTCCCAGATGCACGATGCGTCCATCGGCTCGATAACGAGCCAAATCTCCCGTTCGGTACAATTTCGCGAGGGAATCGGTTGAAAATGGATGATGGATGAACCGGTCCTGCGTCAACTCGGGCCGTCCACGATACCCTCTGGCTAACCCGTGGCCTCCGATATAGAGTTCCCCGGCAACCCCGATGGGAACCGGCTGGAGGAAGTGATCCAAGATATACACGTCTGTGTTGGCAATCGGCCGCCCAATGGTAATTTCCTGATCCGTGCGTTCTATTTTCTCGATCGTGGACCAAATCGTGGTTTCAGTCGGACCATACATATTCCACAGGGCGGAGCTGCGATCTCGCAACGACGTCGCAAGGTCTGGAGGAAGGGCTTCCCCTCCGCACAGCACCGTCAGTTTCTGACTGCCCAACCAACCCGCCTCGATCAACATTCGCCATGTTGCAGGGGTTGCTTGCATGATCGTCGGCTGGACGGCTTCGCAGAGGGCACGTAATTGCCTCCCGTCCATCGTCACCGCGCGATCGGCGATCTCGACACGGGCGCCGACCAGCAACGGGACATACAGCTCCAGCCCGGCAATATCGAAGGACAGTGTCGTGACGGATAACAGGATATCTTGAGTAGAACATCCCGGTTCTCGTCGTATCGAGCACAAGAAATTCAGAAGCGCCCGGTGAGGAACTTCCACCCCTTTGGGCTGTCCCGTCGATCCCGATGTGTAAAGAATATACGCGAGATCTTGAGGCGTCGCGATCGGGGGAAGATTATTGTCGACCTGTTGTGCGATCCGTTCCCACTCTCGATCGAGACACAGCACACGGCAGGTCCGGGCATCAAACCGATCGGATAGTTCTTCGGATGTAAGCAGGACCACGACCGATGCATCCTCTGTCATGAACCGAAGCCGATCCCGTGGATACTCAGGATCGAGCGGCACGTAGGTGCCACCGGCTTTGAGCACCCCCATCAGCGCAACGACCATCTCCAGCGATCGCTCAAGACCAATGCCGACCGTCACACCGGGGCGAACGCCCAGTGTTTGGAGATAGCGCGCCAGCTGATTCGCACGGGCATTAAGCTCACCGTACCGCAGCGCCTTCTGTCCCATCGACAAGGCGACGGCGTCGGGCGTCCTCTCGGCCTGGCATTCAAACAGCTGCGGGAAACATTCGGACTGCGGATAGTCTTGTTGCGTGCAGTTCCAGTCCTGCAACATCTGCTTGCGCTCGGGTTCCGTGAGCGTCGGAAGCTCGGAAAGCCTGGATTTGGGATTGCCCAAGGCGCTCTGAAGCAGGGCTTTGTATTGTCCCAACATACGCTCAGCGGTCTGAGGCTGAAAGAGATCGGTATTGAAGGTCAAATAAGCTTTGCGGGAGATCTCCGTATCGATCGTCAAGCTCAAATCGAATTGTGCGGCTTGCGTCTCCACTTCGAACGGCACCCAGCTCAAACCATGGACGTCGATCTCTCCGATGGGAGCGTTCGGCAGATTGAAGAGGACTTGCACCAGTGGGGCCGAGCTATGGTCGCGGGACGAGTGCATCGTCTCGACCAATTTATCGAACGGAAAGTCCTGATTGGCATAGGCGCCTAACGCCGTTTCGCGGACCTGCGCTACCAGTTCGACGAACGTCGGATCGCCGGAGAGATCGGTACGCAGCACCAGGGTGTTGACGAACGAACCGATGATCGATTCGACCGCAGATTGAGTCCGGTTGGCAATGGGAGACCCCACCGCGACATCGTGTTGTCCGGAATAGCGACTCAAAAGAACTTGAAAGCAGGCCAGCAGGGTCATGAACACCGTTGCATTGTGTTCCGCGCTGAATTGCTTCAGACGATCGATCAACGACGCGGGCCATTCAAGCATGCAATGTGAGCCGTTGAATGTTTGCGCCGCTGGCCGTGGGTAATCGGTCGGCAAGGAAAGCCTGGAAAGACCTGCCAGCTTCTTCTGCCAGTAATCTGCCTGGGCCCTGAGCCGATCGTCGGTGAGACAACGCCGCTGCCACACCGCATAGTCAGCATACTGAAGCGGGATCGGCTTTGCAGAGGGAATCTCTCCGCAGCAAAACGCATTGTAGAACACTGCAAACTCATGCCCGATGATTCCGAACGACCACTGATCACCGATAATATGATGCATCGTGAGCACCAGCACATGATCATCGGGCTCGATCGCAATCAATAGGAACCTCGCGAGCGGACCCTTCTCAAGATCGAACGGCTGGCTCGCCTCCTGCTCCACAAGCCGAGCCGCCTGCTGCTGTCGCTGCTCGTGGGGGAGCTGTGTCAGATCGACTTCGGTCCAATGAGGGGATTGAAAGGGACTAATGATCTGGACCGGCCCCTCACCCGTCATCACGAACGTCGTTCGAAAAGCTTCATGGCGTTTACAGATGGCATCGATCGTACTCCGGAGGGCCGATTTGTTGAGCCGTCCCATCTGCCGCGACGCGAACGGCATATTATAGGCCGTGCTCTCAGGGGCCAACCGATACATCAGCCACATCCGTTGCTGAGAATAGGAGAGAGGGAGCGGCCGATCTCTGGGAACCTGAATGATCGGTGGAAGCACGGAAACTTTCTGTTCCTGATCGCGTAAACGCGTCACGGCTTCGGCCAAGGCTTGGATAGTGGGTCGCTCAAAAAGCAGCGGGAGAGGGATGTCTACCTCAAAGAGCTCGCGTATGCGGGAGACGAGCTGAGTAGCCAACAGAGAGTGGCCTCCTCGTTCGAAGAAATTGTCCTGAATGCCGGCTTCCGGTACTGCAAGAACGGACTTCCACAGCTCAGCCAACGATTCTTCGACCTGATTCGTCGGAGCAATCTTGGCTGCGGTTTGGCCGGCTGAATCTTCGGTGGCGGGAAGAGCGCCGCGATTCGCTTTTCCCGTCGCAGTGAGCGGCATCGCTTCCACCCACAGAATGACCGAGGGCACCATATAGTGCGGTAATCGCGAGAGGAGATAACTCCGAATCTGTTCGAGGCGTTCTTTGAGCGAATGCTGCCCGGTGACATAGGCGACCAACCGATGCTGGTCCGGTTTATCCTGTCGAAGCAGCACCGCCGTCTGATAGACGCCCGGGAAGTTGCTCAGCGCATATTCGACTTCGCCCAGTTCGATCCGATAGCCACGCAGCTTGACCTGCTGATCCATCCGTCCAAGAAACTCCACATTGCCGTCCTCGCGACACCGAGCCAGATCTCCGGTTCGGTACAGCCTGGAACCGGTCACGAAAGGATTTACGAGAAACCGCTCGTGGGTCAACAGAGGTTGGTTCACATACCCGCGGGCCAGGCCATCCCCTGCGACGTAGAGCTCGCCCGGCACCCCAACCGGCATCGGCTGCAGGCGCGTATCCAGGACATAGAGCTGCATCGTATCGATCGATTTTCCGATCGGCACACGGGCTCCTGTCTCCTCGCGAGTCGTTTGATACACGCTGCACCAGACGGTCGCTTCCGTCGGCCCATACTCGTTGAAGAGCTTCGCGTGGGGCAGGAATTGGTAGTGCCTTCTCACGAGTTCAATGGGAAGGCTCTCGCCGGCAGTCACGACGATGCGAAGAGATTCTAACTGAGCATTCACGGCCTCACCGAGCACGGCTTGATACAAGGAAGGCACCCACACAACATGCGAGATGCGGTGATGCGCGATAAGCGTGGCAAGCTCTGTCGGACTGCGATGGGCGGCCTCTGAAGGAATGATTAACTCCCCTCCCTCCATCAGTGTCCAAAAGATACCCGTCACGGACCCATCAAAGGCCAGGGAGAACGTCAGCAAGAACCGGGATACCTGTTCCCGATAATAAAGAAGTCTGGCATGAAGAGACGTCACTAGATTGCGGTGTGTTACCGCCACGCCTTTTGGCTGCCCGGTCGAACCGGAGGTGTACATGATATACGCGAGTTGATCTGGGGAGATTGAAACGGCGAGATTCTCGTCCTCTCCACGTACTGCGGATCGACCGATGGTCTCCAGGTCACAGATGTGGCCGGTATAACCTTGTAAATGGCTGCCAAGATGCCGCTGAGTCAAGACGATAGAAATCTTCGCATCCTCCAGCATGAGCTGGAGGCGGTGACCGGGGAAGGATGGATCCAGGGGAACGTAGCCTCCCCCTGCTTTGAGAATGCCAAGGAGCCCCACAAGACCGTCTACCGAACGCTCGACACAAAGACCGACTGGAAGGTCGGCACGAACTCCCAACTTCTGTAAGGCGCGGGCCACTCGATTCGCTCGCCGGTTCAACTCTTGATAGCTGACGGACTGGCCCCCGCACGTGACCGCTGCTGCATGAGGAGTTCGCTCTACCTGTGCCTCGATGAGCGCATGGATACCGGAAGAACACGGAACGGGGGTTGTCGGCCGATTCCATTGGAGGAGCATCTGGCGGTGCTCTTCAGGCGTTAGCCATGAGAGTTCAACAAGACGGGCTTCAGGCCTCTTGATGAATTCCTCAAGAAGCGTCTCGATCTGTCCCAACATCCGATGGATCGTCGACTCATCAAAGATCGCGCGGTCGTAGAGAAACGCCAATTCCAATCCGTGCACCTTGTTGACCAACATCAGCACGAGGTCAAACTCCGACGCAGTCGGTTCCCAGGAGAGGTGGGATGCCTCAATATTTCTGACCTTAAACGTCGACAACGGGTCGTCTTCGCAGACAAGCATCACGTTAAAAAGCGGGGAAAGCTGTCTCTCGCGTTGTAATGACAGCGTCTCGATCACCTCCTCAAACGGGAGTTCCTGATGATCATAGGCATCCGCCACCACCCGGCGTATGTGTTTCAACAGACCGTGTCCCGTCAGTCCGTCGGAAAGTTGAGCCCGAAGCGCCACGGTATTGACGCAATACCCCATCATATCTTCGAGCTCTCTACGACGCCTGTCGGCCACCACCGAGCCGATCACGACGTCGGACTCCTGCGTGTAGCGATGTAGCCACGTCACAAAGACGGCATACAACACCATGAATCTGGTCGCACTCTGCCGTTGACAGAAGAGATCCAAGGCGCCTGCAAGTCCTGCTGAAAGCGGCCGTGACCGCACGGCTCCCTCAAACGTCCGCACCTTCGGCCGTGGACGGTCGGCAGGTAATTCAGCGGGCGGCCGGGCACCGCTCAACTGCCTGGTCCAATATTCGCGATGTACCTCGCGAAGGCCTTGATCAAGCCTGATTCGCTGCCAATCGGCAAAGTCTGTGTACTGAACGTGAGACTTGGACAGTCCCGCCCCTCGAGCGTCGCCCCCGGCTTCCCAGAGAAGGGCCAGTTCTTTACAAAAAATACGCAGAGACCAGCCGTCTGCGACGAGGCGGTGGAATGTCAGCGCCAGGACATGCACGTCCCGATCAAGCGCCAGCAGCGCCATCCTGAACAACGGTCCCCGTCTGAGATCAAAGGGTCGGCCGGCTTCCGTTCGTAGGAACTGCCGGACCTCGATTTCTCGCTCACTCTGGCTCAGGGTTTGGAAATCATGTCGTCCTATCGTGAGCTTCATATCGGAGCATACTTCCGCGTATCCCTCTCCTTTTTCCGATCCGAACCGAGTTCGAAGAATTTCGTGCCGGCGCATGATTTCCTGCACCGACTGCTCCAACACTTCGGGGCTGACGGGTCCTCGTATGCGCACACGCATGGAAATATGATTAATGGCGCTTTCCGGGTGGACCTGTTCCAAAAACCAAAGTCGCTGCTGCGAGGAGCTCAGTGGTATCCGGCCTTCTCTTGTTGAGCGCGGTAACAGCGATGTGAGAGGAGCCTGCATGCGGTCGCTGTCATCCGGGCCTCCACCTCCCTCCATGCCTGTGTGTGCCTGATTCAGACCGGCACTCATTTTAGTGATACGAGCGGCGAGATCGGAGAATGTCGGACATTCAAACACAACACTGAGAGAGAGTTGGGCATGAAACACGTCGACGATTCGCTCCACAACCTGCGCGGCCAGGAGAGAATTGCCTCCGGATGCAAAGAAGTTGGCATCACGACGCGGCGGAGGCCCTCCAAGCACTTCCTGCCAGATCTCCGCCAGCTGTTTCTCGACCGTCGTTTCAGGAATTCCGCCCAGCGCCCTACCGTTCTGAGCTTCGATCGTTGTGCTCAGCGTACTCGCTGCGACCACGGTAAGCTGACCGGCTTCAAACGAGGCTTTGCAGGCGTGCCGCTGAATTTTTCCGCTGGAGGTCCTTGGGATCGTTCCAGCCTTGATCAGCACAACACTGTGAATTTCCAGCTCATACTCGTCAGCCAATGCGCGACGGACACAGCTCATCACCTCGGTGATATCCGATTCGGACAGCTGCTTCTCAATCTCATGGACCAGCACCACCCACTCTCCGGTCTCCCCCTCGATCGAGAATGCCGCCCCACATCCTTGCCGCAAGCCCGGGTGAGCCTGCCCGGCAGTCCACTCCAAATCATGAGGGTAATAGTTGCGTCCCCGCACGATGATCAGGTCTTTGAGGCGACCGGTCAGGAACAGCTCTCCGCGGTGGAGGAATCCAAGATCACCGGTCCGCAAATAGGGATCATCACCTGATCCGGCCACGGTTGCTTTGAATGTGACGTTCGTTTCTTCCTGTTTCTCCCAGTAACCGGCGGCGATCCCAGAACCCGCGATCCACACCTCTCCTACCTCATCCGGCCGGCACTCCTTGTGGGTAGCAGGATGCACAATCTTGATGCACGTCTCTTCCAGGGGTTCTCCGCACCCGACCAGTGTCCGAATTGCTTTGTCCGACGCGGAGGACACTTTGATGATCGACTCCGTCAATGCCTCCGCCTCAACCTTCAAGAATGTCGGTTCCGCACCTACCCGCTTCATGGTCACCAGCAATGTGGCTTCAGCGAGCCCATATGCCGGCGCAAATGCGGTTCGCCGGAAGCCGCGCGGACCGAAGGTATTGGTAAACTGCTCAACCGTATCCGCATGGATGGGCTCCGCGCCGCAACTGGCGACCATCCATGTACTCAAATCAGCTTCCCATCTGTCTTGTTGCCGTACAGCCCGCAGACACGCCTCATAGGAAAAGTTCGGCCCGCCGCTATGAGTAATGGCAAATCGGGAGACCGCCTCAAGCCAACGCAGTGGCCGCCGCAGAAACGTGACGGGTGACATCAGGTAGGCGGGAATGCCGGCATAGAACGGGGCAATGATTCCGTGTAGCAGTCCATAGTCATGGAAGTAGGGTAACCAGCAGAGGGACCGGCTGTCGTCCGACACGGCTCCGGCCACGCTCAAGGCCTTGCAGTGGGCGAGCACATTGCCATGATCGACCATGACGCCGCGAGGAGTGGCCGTCGATCCCGAGGTATATTGCAGATAGGCAAGGGCCGTGCGTGTGGGTTGTGGCAATTCAACCGGATCGGCAGGATCGTAGGGTTGATCCGTCGCCATCCACGTGATCTGTCCGACTTCCTTGGCAAGTGAGAACCCCGAAGACAAAGTCTCGATCTCTAAAGTTGTGAGCACCAGCGATACTTGGGCATCTTCGATAATAGCGCGAAGTCTTGGCAGACTATGCTTCCGTCTCACAGGATCGGGTGTAGGAGCAGGAACCGGAACGAGACCGGCTCGGACACATGCCCAAAACGCGCAGACGACGTCGAGCCCCTGTGGGTAGAGAAGAAGGGTTCGTGTTCCTGGTGGAACCTGGCATGCAAGCCGGTCGGCAAGCAGACGCACGGTGCGTTCAAGCTGGCTATAGGTCAGTTGATTCTCAAGCTGGAGGTTGCCACGAACAACGGCATAGGCAAGCGCATTCTGGTTGCTCCGGCAACGAAACTCAAAGAGATCAGCCAGATTGTAAACAGACGGAGGCGGAGGTTTTGACATCTATGAGAGTTGATAAGGAGAAGTATCTACTATCTTATTATCAGTCCACCAGATGCATAGCGTAGTGCGTTTAATCATAAGTTGAAAGAATTTCTGACATTCCCACAACCAGCAATTTATGGCTGGGGCATCCTGCGTCAGTAGGCCAAGATACTCTGGGGTGTTTGTCGCCATTTTTGCTCCAATTTTTTCCGTGTCATCATAACAAATCATTCTAAGTTGGCAATAAATAAAGAGAAAGCTATCATGTGGCATTTGATGGAGATGGCACAGTGATCGCAGAGTTTTCCATTGAAAGGACAAGGATGCTTATCACCGGACGGATGATGGTATTTTGCGTTCTGCTGGCTGGCACGATCGGGCTGGGCTTCAGCAATGCTGGAGTGAAAGAGCTGGCTGTCATAGCGAAGGGCGGCGATCCAGTCAGTGGGCGCGAGATCTACGTGAACACCTGTATCCGTTGTCATGGTATCGAGGGGACTGGAGCGCCGGGTGTCCAACTTGTCCCACCTCCGGCAGACCTCACCTCGCCTGTCGTTCAAGAACGACTCGACGGCACCTTGTTCCGGCGCATTCATGACGGCAAACCGAACACTGCCATGGGTGCGTGGAAACACTCCCTCTCCGATGAAGAAATCTGGGATGTGTTGGCCTACGTGCGCGTGTTGGGCGCCGGGCAAAGCGGACAGCCATAAAGCTGAATCCAATGGCCTGGAACTGCCTCATACGGTATGCCACAGAGAAAGGGTTGGACAGAGGAGCCGTCCTCTCCAACACCCAACACGAAACAGGTGAGGTTCATTCATGAATAGACAGATGATCGCGGGTAGCACACTGCTTATTGCTTTGTGGATGACGATCAGTTGTACGCCGACCCCACGAGTGACAGGGGATCAGGAGTCGGTCGTTCCACACAATTCTGAGTTGCCGATGAACGCATTGTTTGCCCCACCTTCTCCTGAATCCATTCCCGGTGATCTGAGAGGAGAGCAAATTCGGCTGGGATACAAGATGGTGGTCGATACCCAGGAGTATGGGAAGCGGTATGTTGGGAATGCGCTCAACTGCACGAATTGTCATTTGGATGCTGGACTCAACCCAAATTCTGCGTCATTCGTCGGCATCAGCGCCCTCTATCCGCAGTATCGTGAGCGTGCGGGACGGCAGATGACCCTCGCGGAACGGATCAACGAGTGTTTCGAACGGAGCATGAACGGCAAGCCTCTTCCTTCCGACAGCGTGAAACTGACGGCTATTGTCGCGTATATCGAATGGCTCTCTCAGACGATGCCGCCCGGCAGCGCGGTGCCCTGGCGCGGAATCCCACGCATTACATCGACTCACCAGCCTGATTCTCTCAACGGCAAGAAGGTGTTCGAGCAGAAGTGTGTTTTCTGCCATGGCTCCGATGGACAAGGGACGATGGCAGCGCCACCTGTGTGGGGACCGCGTTCGTACAACATCGGGGCGGGCATGGCGAGGATCAGCGTGGCGGCCTCGTATATCAAAGCCAATATGCCGAGAGGCTGGGGGTGGACGGTCACGGACGATGAGGCGTTTGATGTCGCAGCCTATATTAATACGCAACCTCGGCCGGACTTTCCCGACAAGATCCATGATTGGCCGAAAGGTGGGAAGCCGGTTGATGTGCCGTACTGAGCGGTGCCCGAAGAATCGGGCGATCATGAGTTGTCGCTCAGTATGCTGTGTCTGTGGAGCACGACGAAACTTCCAGAGTCTGGGGCGACATGAAACTCACGGCGACCTTTCACGGCGGGACTCGGTACGATATCACAAGTGGAACGCATCGAGTCGTCACTGATCAACCGGCGGAAGACGGAGGTCAGGACGCCGGTATGAGCCCGGTCGAACTGTTCGTCGGCTCGCTAGCCGGTTGTGTAGGGTACTTCGTCGGACAATTCTGCGGGCGGCACGGCATTCCTCGCGAGGGGTTGAGCGTAGACGCGGAATGGACCATGGCCGAGGGGCCTCATCGCGTCGGTCGTATCGACATCGGCATTCATCTTCCCCATCGAATCACCGCAGAACAAAAAGAGCGGCTGCTAAAGGTGGCCCATGGTTGCACCGTTCACCAATCGATCGCGGTCACGCCGAATATCGCCATCCAGTTGAACCCCCATGCTCCTCTGAAAGGCAATGGATCGTAACAGGGGAATAGATCGAGGCGCGAGGGATACGCTAAAGCCTTGTAGACAGAAGGAGCGCATGATGAATCTGACGAGAAGGACGCAAGTGATTGGAATGGCGGTGACCCTGATCGTGTGGCTCGTATCGTTTCAGGATCCGTCTTTTGCGAGCGATCCCTCTCGCGCCAAGGATCTCATCCAACAGACCTGTGTGCAATGTCACCGGTTGGAAGGCACAGCCGACTCGCGATTCAATCTCCGAGCTCCTGATTTGATTTGGGCCGGCAGTAAATATCAACGGTCCTGGCTCATTCGCTGGCTGACCGGCAAGGAAGCCCCGATCTACGCCAAGGGGTATCGCTGGGACCAGACGGACGTTCCGTCCAAGCACCCAATGGTGACGGAGTCCGAGGCTGACGCAATCGCCGATTACTTTGCCGAACACAACAAAGATCCGCGAATCGCCATCGGAGCCTTTGATGTGTCGAAGGTCACCAAATTCGACGTCGCGTTCGGCGGAGCGGCCTACAAAGCCCATGCCTGCCTTGGCTGTCATACAATCGAAGAGAGCGGCCGCCTGATCGGAGGCCCGCAGAGTGCGGCTCTGCAGAAGTCCGGTCAGCGATACGACAAGGACTGGCTGTTTCGCTTCGGCCAGAATCCACAGGATTTCGTGCCGCACAGCGGCGAATTCCTGGCCGATGCGACGGAGCCTCAGCTGCGCGCCGTGATCGGCTATCTGATGGTCCAAGGGGTACCCGACTTCCAGTATTACGAGCCGTGGACGAGTCCTGAATTCGGAAGGGCCGACGCAGGGCGTGGCAAGGTGCTGTACAAGGAATACTGCGCCCAGTGTCACGGCTTGACCGGAAAAGGCGACGGTCCCGCTGCATCGGGTCTGGAGCCGAAACCGGCCATCCACGCCAACATGCCGTTCGAAAAACTGCCGATGGAGTATCTCTATAACGTAATCAACCATGGCGGGCCGGCCGTTGGAAAATCGCCGAACATGCCTTACTGGGGGTTGACCATCGGACAGCAAGGGGTGGCGGATGTGATCGCCTATTTGAAGGTGACCTTCAAGGGAGTGCCGGATGTCGCAGCCGTGCCGGGAGGAGGACAGGGCGGTACCTGCGCGCAACCACGCAAAACGGCCAAGGCTCCGGAAGACTTCCTCGCCAGGACGAATCCGCATCCCTCATCTGCGGGTGCAATCCAAGTCGGGAAAGAACTGTTTCTCAAAACGGCGCAGCCCGTTGCCTGTGTCATGTGTCATGGGGAACAAGGAGATGGGAAGGGGTTGATGGGTGCGGCTTTGGTGCCGCCGCCAAGGAATTTCACCTGCGGGATGATGATGCGAGAGATTTCGGATGGTCAGTTGTTCTGGATCATCAAGAATGGTTCGCCGGGCACCGGGATGATGGCCTTTCCCGGTTTGCCGGATGAGCAGGTGTGGCAGTTAGTTCACTACATCCGGAGTTTGGCAAAATGATCGAGAGCAACAGTTCGCCTGTGAGAGACCACAAACTATGAAGCAGCAGAGGGGTTGATAATGGCGACGTTTATTATCTCCGGCAGTCGAGGAACCGATGATCCCACGATGGCGACCTTGCCGTTCATGGCCGCCAAGACCGCAAGAGAACAAGGGCACGATGTAGTGCTGTGGTTGTGGAACGAGGCCGTCACCCTGGGGCGGAAAGGCGTGGGTGATCATGTGACGGGCGTCAACTTGACCCCGCTGAAAGAGTTGCTCGCCGCGGTACAGGCGGCGGGTGTGCCGATTTGGGTTTGCGGGGCCTGTGCCGTGGCCAGACAGATTGGTGGAGGGGACTTGGTGGGTGGCGCCTCTATCAAAGGTATGCCGGATTACATCAAAGCCGTCGCCGACCGCGATCGGAGCGTGGCATTCTGATTGGAGGTCGAAAGAGGGCCCGTAAGGCAACAGACGGCGATCAGCCGGCAAGCCATAAGACCGCAAAGATCGGGTGTTCATGAGCGCTCGCGAATCGATTGAATCCATTTGATCCGGTCTGTCTCTAAGAGTCAGTCGAATATGAAGGTATTTCTCGGTCTAGATAGGCTAGGCGAGGGATCCTCAAGCCAGGAGGGTTGTGCGATGAGAAAAAGACTGTTAGCCGTTGTCGCGATCGCTGTCGCTGGGTGTAGTGGGGTTGCCACCCAAAAAGCAGTGGGCGGGGAACCAACAAGTCCGGCCGTCGGATATGAGATTCATGTCCAGGCACCGCACATGATGGCGGATGGGACCCCGGGAGGCCCGTTTCATCATTATTGCAAGGGCATTTCCGACAAAATTCTTCAATGCCTTCTGTTCGAATCCACCGATCCCAAGGCACCTCTGGTCGGCGTCGAGTATTTTGTCGCCAAAGACCTGACCCGAAAGCTTCCCGCGATCCAGTGGCATCGGCACTTCCATGATCATAAGGTAGAAATTGCGACGGGGCGAGTCCAAGTCCTCGATATGCCCGCTGATCAGGCCGCTAAGGTGGCGGAAGTCGCAGCAGGGACAGACGGTGTGATCTATCATTTATGGCAGCATGGGCAGGAGTTCCCGGACGGCACCGTCAGTTTTCCCCAGTCCCTCGGACACAAGTTTCCGGGATATTCGGACAAGTAGGATCGTCGAAACGGGGCCGGCCGCGTCCTCAACGGACGGGGCTGGTTCCAGTCGATTGGCTGTCTTCGTAAGAGGTTGGAATAGCGATGAGTCCATATCTCCTGATCATGGTCATGGTGACAGCGGTTGGCTCACCGGGCATTCCGGTCTTTGGAGCCGATGAAGCCGTACTCAGACCACGAGTGCCCATCGACCAAATCGAGGAAGCCAGAACCTGGACCAATCCGCTTCCGGCGACGGAGGACACGATTGAGAAAGGGAAACGACTCTTCCATGGGAAAGCCTTCTGTGTGACCTGCCACGGGAAAGACGGCAAAGGATTTGGCGGCGACATCGAGCCGGGCACTCTGAAAGGTCCCTTGCCGCGAAACTTCACCGATAAGGAATGGCAAGTCGCTCGAACGGATGGGGAACTGTTCTGGATTCTGAAGAACGGCAGCAAGGGTACGGCGATGGCTCCCTTTGTGCCGCTCATCTTGACGGAGGAGGAAGCCTGGCAAGTGCTGCGATATGTGCGATCGTTCGCAGCGGAGGGGAAAACATCTGCCCACCAGCCCGATAACTGACTGGTCCGGCAGGAGAGCCGGCCCCGCTGGTTCGGGCTCAGCCGCGCGGGTTTGGTTCGACACTGTGCCACAACAGATGAGATGAATGGAGTCAGGTGATGCGGACAAAGATACTCATATTGCTGGTTGCAGTCGCGTTGCTCGCCGTTCCCGTCTTGGCGGCAGAACGGCACATGATGCAGCCGAGAGTGCCGGTCGATAAGCTGGCCGAAGCTCGTGCCCTCAAGAGTCCTTTGTCGAATTCTCCGGAAGTGATTGAGCAAGGCAAGGAGGTGTACAACGGCAAGGGCACCTGCTTTACCTGTCATGGAGTGGATGGAGACGGTAAAGGGCCGGCTGCTGCCAAGCTGAATCCCTTGCCCCGCAATTTCCAACACCATGGATTCTGGCGGCATCGCACCGAGGGCGAACTGTTCTGGGTCATTAAACACGGCTCTCCCGGTACGGCTATGATCGGATTCGGTCAGGTCTTGTCCGATGACGAGATTTGGGCTCTCATCCACTATGAGCGCACGTTCGCCCGAAGACATGGACCAGGCATGAGGGGACGAAGAGGGGATATGGAAGCCGGCGGCATGGGCGGAATGGAAGGGATGGGGCATCGAGGACGGAAAGGCGAGATGGGGGAAGTGGAATGAACGACTGTGAAGGTGCGGTGTGCGAACGATGATCTTTACATGATCAGCAAGGGAGAAAAGGATTGAATCAATTTAGTTGTGACGGCTATTATGGCCTTATTGGAGTTTCGTGCTTTATGGAGCTATTGTGATGCAAGCATGTGCCGAGGGAAACGTTGCTCGGAGGGCTATATGAGTACAGGAACCACTGTGGGGATCGGGTTGGTGATTGGGATACTGTTGAGTGGTTGTTCTTCCTACCATACAGGGAAGCATGACACCAAGCTTCGAGCAAAAGCGGTGATTGCAGGACCCGGCATCACAGGTGAGGCCGACCTCTACGAAGAATACCAAGGGCGTGTGCGGATCAAGCTAAAAATCCAAGGTACGCCAGAGAGCAAACTGACCCCAGGTCTTCACGGCATCCATATTCATGAAGTTGGAAGCTGCGAGCCATTTTCAGCGGCCAAGGGGCACTACGACGGCAACATCGACCCACAAGTGAACCCCGATGCGTCCGTCAATTCCGGTCTTGGTAACCATCCCTATCACCTCGGCGATCTCCAGAATCTGTCCGTTGATGAAAATCGAAAGGGGTCGCTCTATACCGTCACAAGCCGGGTTACCCTGGCCCCAGGGTTGACTACACTCTTTGATCAAGACGGAAGCGCGTTTGTCATACATGAGCTTCTAGACAAATACCTGCCCGATCCCCCGACAAAGGATGCGCCGGGTGGGGCGCGAATTGCCTGCGGCGTCATTGTGAAACAGTGATCGGCATCCGGAAGTCTGCGATACCCCTCTGTCATGCTCGCTGTGGCGAATAAACGATTCTGTTCTCCTATCGTTGTCGCCTTTTTCCCCACCTGACCATATGGCTCTGAGTAATCCTGCATCACATTGACACGGCTCCGTTGCGATGAAACCACCACATGCCGCTGTTTCGCTGTATTTTCGATCACATATGTCTTGAAGTGAGCCCGCGGCATCAGAATCGCACTCCACTTGTGTGAAGCCAATCTTAATAAGAAGACAGACTCTCAATCGATAGAGGAGCTGGCAAGGATCGGGGGAGAAGGAACGAGTTCAGGTTCTATCAACCATCATCGGGAGAAGCGTATGACTACATTATCCAGACCAGGGGTTCCTGTCGGAGGGTTTAAGACAGTGGGGCAGATACGTGCCACGAATGAGCTCGTATTTCGTCGTGATCAGAATGCGATGGGAGTAGCTGTCGAGCTGCTGGCTACTCATACACCGGGTGCGCCGGTCGTCGACGAACGAGGCGACTTCGTCGGCTTTATCAGCGAGTTCGATATTCTTCGGGCGCTGGAGGCAGGAAAGGATCTCAATCGTTTGACGGCTGCAGATGTGATGGCGAAGGAGCATATTGCGGTGACCGATGAGACGAGCATCGATGAAGCCGTGAAGCTGATGGAGGATAAGCGGCTCCTGAATCTCCCGGTGAAAAGAAACGGCAAGGTCGCCTACTCGATCACCCGCCATGATCTTTTGAGAGCCTGGATCGGGCTTGGAGTATCCATTGAAGATCAGGCTGGTTGAGGGAGCAGGCTCCCGTTGCGTTTGTGTCGAGGATTCTAGGCAGCGAGGGAGCCGAGTGAGGTTTTACCGGAGGTGATCGCGATGGCAATAATACAGAAGGCGGTTGTTGCGGTGGGATTCACGTGCTTGCTTCTGCTGCCATCTCTCCCCACCCGTGCCGACGAGGGGCATGGGGGGATGATGCATGGTGGTCATGATCTGGGAGAACAAGACGAACACAGTGCACATTATCTAAAACATCTGCTGAAACATGCCAAAGAGCTCGGGCTGACGACGGAACAAATCAGTAAGCTCAAGGCCATACAACTGGACTTCAAACGCTCAGAAGCCCGATTAGAAGCCGATGCCAAGGTGGCGAAACTTGAACTGCATGCACTCTTGGAAGATGAGCAGGCCGACCTCACCGCGATCCAAGCAAAAGTCGAACAGCTGAAAAAAGCGGAAGGAGCCTGTTTGCTCGCGGCGATCAAAAGCACACGCACCGCTATGGCCCTGTTGACTCCCGAACAGCGTGAAAAGGATCGCGCCCATTGGGATCACATGAAGAGCTCGGGTGAAGGACAACACAGTGGCGGAATGGAAGGGATGGGCCACGGTGGGATGATGGGAGGCCGAGGCGGAATGGGCGGCATGATGGGTGGTATGGGGGGAGGAGCGATGGGCGGCAGCGGGCATGGACAGAGCGGTGGGGATCATGGGAGTGGAGGATCCAGCGGAGGGCAGCAACACCAGCATTGAAAAATTGAGCACCGCTGTCCGTCTCAGAGCATGCATCTCGCTTGAATGTGAAACAGGAACGAGCGCAAGAAGAGAGGTCTGACGTATGTTCTCACGTATCGTGGTGAGCCTTGTCGGGATCGTATTGACTGCATCGTGGGCACTGGCTCAAAGCCATTCGGGAAATCTCAAGAACGGGGAAAGAATTTTCCAACAACACTGTGTCGGCTGTCACGGGACCGCCGGTGATGGGCTGGGGCCCGATATCAAGGAATTGATCGTTCCGCCTGTGAATTTTCGATCGGCGAAGTCGCGCACGAAGACCGATATGGAGCTCTATCTGTCGATCAAGCAGGGAGTCCTCTTCAGTCCGATGCACGGATGGGCGGATCGGTTGTCGGATCAGGAGATTCGAGATGTGCTGAACTACATTCGAAGCTTGGCTCCTTTCAATCCCGTCGGTTAGTTCGAAGCGTTACTGAGAGAGCGCAAATCATGCTATGTGGCCGGTCTATCCATTATATAAGAGGACGGCTCTCCTCCTCGGTGGTGGGCTACTTTGTGCTATGCTGGCAGCCGGTTGTGCCAAAGATGGGCGCCATCACGGAGAATCGCAACCGAATCCGTATCTGACGTCGGACACCAGGTATTCCATTCCATTGTCGTCATCAGCCGGGAAGGAACATCGCGCGGTGATGCTTCAGCACCTGGAAACGATTCAGGTGATCGTGAACGCGTTGGTTGACGAAGACTATGAATTGGCACAGGGCTTGACCGAATTGCATCTGAGCTTCTTTAAACATCGCCAGGCAATGGCGCATCAGGAGCCGGAGAAGTTTCCACCCGCCTACCATGATCTGGCCATGGCACATCACGAAGCAGCGGAGGAATTGGCGCGCGTGATTCCCAGCAAGGACTTGAAGAAAATTTTGCCGCCGTTCAACAACGTCTTGAAAGCATGCGTGGCGTGTCATTTGGAATACAAAGTCGGGGAACGTTGATCGTGTATGGGAGAACACAATGAGTGAGCAGACGACGATTACCGCATTTTATGCAGAGGATCACGACCGCCTGGATGAGTTGTTCAAGACCTTTCAAACATCGAAGCGATCGGATTTCGTCAAGGCCAAGGAAGCTTTCAAAGCGTTCAACGTCGGTCTTCAGCGGCATATGCTATGGGAAGAAGAGCTCCTTTTCCCGGTGTGGGAAGAGAACACCGGTATGATCGAGGACGGGCCGACGCCCGTGATGCGGCATGAGCATAGTCAGATCAAGCAGTTGCTTGGAGCGATTGACCAAAAGGTGGAAAAGCAGAATCTCGATACCGATCAGGAAGAGCAGGCGCTGCTCACCATATTGAGCTCTCATAACAGGAAGGAAGAGCGGGCCCTCTATCCCGCCATCGATCAAGTGACCAGCGAAGAGGAGCGTGCCGCAGTCTTCACCAACATGCAGAGTATCCCGGAAGACCGGTACAATGCTGGGTGTAGTCCACACTGACGGAAATCGAATAAAGGACGACGTCGCGTGGGATCCTTTCTCTCTCACCTCAACCTCAACAATGTGCTGGCCAGACTGATGGTTTCGTTCAGTCTGCTCGCCGTGAGCGGCCTGGGGATAGAAATGGTATCGCTATCCGATTACGCCTGGGCCGAACCCTCAGCCTCTCAATCGAGCGGGAAGTTGAAGGGTAATATCCTTCGGGGCCGTGAGATTTTCAACGGCAAGGGTGCCTGCTACTACTGTCATGGCATCGATGGGTATATCGGTAAGCCGCCTCGATTAGCGGCAGACACTGCCGCGCTCATTGCGAAACTGAATCCTCCTCCCACAGACTTGCGGAATCCCGAAGCGTTGCGACTGAAAACCAACCAAGAACGCTCTCGTGCTATCCGAGAAGGCCATCCCGGTACCGGTATGTTTCCCGATACCACCATGACCGATCAGGACCTCGCCGACACGCTGCTCTACCTCGCGCTGATCAGAAAAGACCCTCACCCGGAGCAATAGCCTCGGGACTTGACGAGAGAATACCGTCGATGAGGTCGTCATCGAGCCGATCGATGGCTTTCCCTTCTCCACCCATAATCTTGCGCCCACGATCCTGCATCTTTGGCTTCCCGGTAATGCGAAAACTGATTGCGGTCAAGTTCGCTGATTTCAGGAGCGGCTTCGGCAAGCTGCCCCCGACCCTCGATCCCTTGTAGCATTTCTTTTGCATTTCAGCAGGACAGCGGGGTGAGGGGGATGTGCAGGCCTCTAAGGATTTTGACTGGGACCCGTTACACGATCCACGCCGGGCGAGCCGACGCACTTGGTCGGCAAGGAGGCGGTCCATGAAACACAGGCGCATTATTGTTACCCGCTATGGGGGACCAGACGCACTTCAGATCATTGAAGAAGAGTGCCCCGAGCCGAAGCACGGTGAAGTGCGGGTGAAAGTGCTGGCTGCGGGGGTTTCCTTGCCCGACCTGATGATGCGGGAGGGCATCCATCCTGAGACGCCGCCGCTGCCCTTCACGCCAGGATGGGATCTAGTTGGTGTGGTGGATCGGCTCGGCGCGGGCGTCTCCGGACACGAATCTGGACAGATCGTGGCCGCGTTGCCGATCAGCGGCGCGTATGCGGAGTTCGTCTGCCTGCCACAAGGTGAACTGGTGCCGGTGCCCGCCGAGTTGGATGCAGCCGAGGCTGTCAGTCTTGTCCTGAACTACATCACGGCGTATCAGATGCTGCATCGCTCCGCGAAGGTGAGGCCAGGTCAGCGCGTGTTGATTCACGGCGCGGCAGGCGGAGTGGGCTCGGCGCTCTTACAGCTTGGGCGCCTCTCCGGGCTGAAGATGTACGGGACCTGTTCATCGCGAGGGGCGCCGGTCGTTTCCGAGCTCGGCGGTATCCCGATCGATTACGAGCATCAGGACTTCGTAAAGGAAATTCACAACCTCACGGGTGACGGCGTAGACGTCGTCTTTGACAGCCTTGGTGGCGCCCATATCTGGCGTTCCCGTAAGGCTCTTCGTGCGGGCGGCAGGGTTGTCGCCTATGGTCTCACTGGCTCGCTCCGCGGGGGCCGGTCCGCCTCAGCTCGTTCAGGTGGTCGCCATCGCTTTCGCGCGATCGCCATCTTTGGGTTGTACATTGCCGGCGGCTGGCTTCTCCCAGGCCGGAAACGAGTGGTCCCCTACAGCATCCAATGGCTCAAACGGCTCAAACCGGCCTTATTTCGACAGGACCTGATCGTCCTCTTCGACCTCCTTCAACAGCAGAAGATCAAGCCGCTCATCGCGCAGCGACTCCCTCTTGCCGAAGCAAGGCAAGCGCAAGAGTTACTGGGGAAGGGAGGCGTAACAGGTAAGATAGTCCTGGTAGACAACGGCTCATCCTCACCATCTTCATCTTCGTGATCGGAGTGACGGCTGCCCCACCTCCATCATCAGCGG
This sequence comes from Nitrospira sp. BO4, assembly GCA_030144965.1. Taxonomy (GTDB): domain Bacteria; phylum Nitrospirota; class Nitrospiria; order Nitrospirales; family Nitrospiraceae; genus Nitrospira_D. Next base: position 29,311 of record JAMPUU010000022.1, on the reverse strand, counting down.
CGGCAATGGCAGGAAGCTCATTGGTCCCACTCGTGTGTGGTTTGCGCGCTGGTGGTCCGCTCGGAAAGTTGTCGAGGAAACTGCGGGCCTAACGCTTTGCGGATCGTGGTTCGACTCGGATTCTCGCATCCACAATCCGGCAGCCTCGGCCTGGCGGTAAGGCGAAGATCGGATTCAAGTCGAGTTCGCTGATCTCCGGAATTTCTTCAACAAGACGAGACACCCGCAGCAACGTTTCTTCCAAGGCTTCAAGATCGGCCGGCGGATGTCCCCGATAGCCCATGAGCAAGCGATAGCCTTTGATGCCTCTCACCATTTCAGCGGCATCGCGGTCGGTCAGGGGAGTGATGCGGAACTGGACATCACCAAGAATCTCGACATGAGTTCCACCGAGGCCGAACGCAATCAAGGGACCGAATACAGGGTCGTCGGTGACCCCAATCATCACCTGCACACCACTGGCCACCATCGATTGTACAAGCACCCCTTCCATGGCGCCGAGCTGGTTGGTCTCGGCGAGTCGCGTTCTGATCGACTCGAACGCTTTGCGAACCGCATCTTCATCCCTGAGATTCACTTGTACGCCGCCGATTTCTGTTTTATGGACGATCTGATATGAAGCCAGTTTGACGGCGACCGGATAGCCGGCTTGCTTTGCCAAGGCCGCCGCTTCGTCCGCTGTTCGAGCCACTCCGCCAGGTTGAATGGGCAGCCGCATCGCACACAGGACGTTTCGTGTTTCTTCGGTCGTCAACCAGCCGGCTCCGCGGCCTGAGAGCGCATCAGCACAGATCTTCCTTGCGCCAGAAAGATCCAGATCATCGAAGTCGGGAACCATACCAGGCCGCTGTTGCCGCCATTCCCTGTAAGACGACGCTTTGCTGAGCACGAGTGCAGGAGTCTCCGGCAAGTGGTAGGTTGGGATACTCTCCATTTGGCAGCTAAACATGCGGTCCATGTCCCCTTCTGCCATCCAACCGATGTGCACGGGCTTGGCGTTCGCGCCTCCTTTCCTCCCATTTTCGATTCCGGTCAGGATGCCACGGGCGATGTCGGCAGTGTCCGTCACGGTCACAGATATGTAAAGAACGATCAGCGCATCGATGTCATCCGCCGAAAGAAGAGTTTCAATGGCCCTGGCGTACTGATCCGGTGTGGCAGAAGCAATCAAATCGACGGGATTGCTCAGGGCGGCGGCCCCCGGGAGAAATGATGCAAGAGTTGCCTTGGTCTGGGCGGACAGTTCCGGAACCACCAACGCACTTGCTTCGCAGGCGTCGGTACAGAGAACGGCCGGCCCTCCTGCGTTCGTGATAATTCCTACCCGCCGTCCCAGTGGGAGGGGTTGATCTGATAGACCAACGGCCAGGGCCAACATTTCGTCGAGCGATTCTGCGCGAATGACGCCCGCTTGACGAAACAAGGCGTCGACGGCCACATCGCTGGCTGCGAGTGCCGCCGTGTGAGAACTTGCCGCGCGCCGCCCCGATGGTGATCGCCCTGCTTTGACCGCAATGATCGGTTTGCGACGGCTCACGCGCCGAGCGATGCGGGCGAATTTTCGGGGATTGCCGAGGGACTCTACGTAGAGGAGAATGACATTCGTGGATGGGTCTTCTTCCCAATATTGCAACAGATCATTGGTGGACACATCGGCCTTGTTCCCCACACTCACAAAGGACGAGATGCCCAAGTGAAACCGTCGTGCGCCGGCAAGGGTCGCAATCCCGATCGCGCCGCTTTGCGACGACATGGCAACATGGCCCCGAGGAGGAAACAGCGTGGTGAACGTGGCATTCAGTTGTATGTTGGGGGCTGTATTCAAGATTCCAAAACAATTAGGCCCGATCATGCGCATGCCGTGCTGCCGGACCTTCTCGACTAGCTGCTGCTGAAGAGCCGCTCCAGCCGGTCCCATTTCTGCAAATCCAGCCGTAATAATCACGCAGGCCCTGATCCTCTTTGCTGCGCACTCGTCGATTACGGACAAAACAGAGTCTCGAGGGACTGCGATGATAGCCAGATCGATGGGCTCCGGGATGGCTCGCACTGTCGGATACGTCGGGATTCCCTTAATTTCGGTCGCCTTCGAGTTGACCGGGTAGACGGTCCCTTGAAACCGGCACGCCGTTACGGCGTCGAGCAGTCGATAGCCGATCTTCTTCGGATCCCTCGAGGCACCGATGATGGTGACGGACTGGGGCTGGAAAAAAGGCCGGAGTGAAGCTGTTGTGGCAAGCCGTTCTCGGACCTCGGCTCGAGTGACGGTCGCTTCCGTGGGGATCAACGACAACTCCACTTCCATGTCTTCGCCTTCGTACGCTTCATGAGCCGTAAACCCCGATTCTCGGAAGACTTCGCGCATGGCCAGATTGTCGGCGTGAGTGACAGCCCACAGGCAAGTGAAGCTGTGTTGGATGGCGACTAAGGCAAGTCGTTCCAGCAGCAGCGTCCCCAGCCCTTTCCCATGGAACCCGTCGTCCACAGCCATGGCAACTTCCGCCGTCTGTCGGTCTCTCGCCCAGTAGGAGCCAGCGGCGATAATACGGGGCGTGCCGTTCCACGCTCTCGTCACGATCAGCGTGAATTGCGAATGTGGATCGGAGGAATTACACAAGGCGGCGATACTGTCCGAAGGTGGAAGGCTTTCTGAGAAAAATCTGTGTCGTCTCGACTCAGGGGACAGCCGATCGACGAATTGTTGCATCATCGTTGTATCCGACGGTTCAGCCGGCCGGATCGCGGCGGTCGACCCATCACGCATGATGAGCGAGCCGGATTCAGTGTGCTCGGTCTCGGGAGGTGGAATGTAAAGAGGACGAACCGATCTCATCATTTGTGTATCTAAAGCGCCAGCCATTCAGGTTTCAATATCAAAAGGGTGCCCAGGCTTGCCATCACCGCTCCACCGGTCAGTTTCAACCACCGACCGGCCTGTTCCTGCAACTTTCTGCGACTCAACGTGACCACCGCAATCGTCATCATGACACTATCATCAAGAATGTAGGCTAGGTTATACAACCCGAGGTAACCATAGTATTCCCAAGTCGGCAACTGATGCATCGTGAGGATCTGTGTATAGAGTGAAGGGAATCCGGCGGTACAGAGCAGCTCGACCATGTTAACGAGGGCGGCGAGCATGACGATTCCCACCATGGCTCCAGCGAGGTTCTCGGCTTGGAGTATCCCTCTGACCCTGGCGTAAAAGCCGGGCTTGGCGGATTCGGGAATACTCAGCGAGATTCCGCGATGGAGGGCAAAGAAGTCTTTGACATGAATCGCTCCCATGAACAAGGCCAGGCCTCCCAGCGCGATCTGAACGCCGTGCGAGAGACCGATCAGAAGAAACATATTCAGCCAGGCCGCCATGAAGGCAAAATAGATCACGCCGCTGACGAGGACGAACGTTCCGGCCATGAGGGCCATTTTTCGCCGATCTTGGAGGTTGACGAGTAACGACAACAGAAAAAGCAGGACCCACATTGCGCAGGGATTGAATCCGTCCAGCAACCCGATAGCGATGGTGAACAGCGGAAGGCCGAGGTTCTTCACTCGAAGCTCGCCGAACCACGCGGTCTTGATACCTTCGGCCACCACCGGCGCGGCCCCATCTTGTGTGCGGCGGTCAAGCCTGGCGCGGATCTCTGCTCCGGTCGTGTCGGCCGAGCGGAACCCGATCACCAGTTCCTTGTCAAGCAGAAAGGCAGGGACGGCGAAGTGGGCTATGCCCCGCTCAACGGCCAGTGACGCAAGCCGTTGCCGTGCTGCTGAGTCTTCTTCGATGTCGTAAACGACAATCCGAAGCAATGGTCGCTCGCGCCGCAGTTCGCCGAGGAAGACCTTCGCGGCTTCGCAGTGAGGACAGCCGGCACGAACAAAGACTTCGAGATCAGGGACCGGTTCATCGGCTGAGATCGGTACCCCGCTTCCTAGTACGAACACGAGGAGGAAAAAGCAGGTGCCGACCGTGTTGAGGTACCGTCCTATGCCTTGTTGAGAATGGAACACAACGTCTCACTGTTTGACCACGTCAAATGGATCCAAGCTTCTAAGATACGACGGCACATCCAAGGTCCGCGATCTGTCACTGTCCCGCGGAATCCGTGATGAACGAGACCTCGTTAGAAAGTGTGATGAGCGTCTGCAATCGTTCCGACGAGAACGTGAAGAATAGTCTGAGTGAAGGTAAGGCAGGAGGAGTTCTCACACATGCTTGCCGGACAGCTGCTCCACACAACCATTGAGTGTGCCATACTTCGGATAGTCAGCTTCCGCGATCTCCACACCAAAGGTTTTGTGGATCATGATGACGAAATTCAAGAAGTCCATCGAATCGATGTCCAGCTGATCACGGAGGCTGATATCCGGCTTCACAACGGACAGATCCGCCTCCGGCGCGATCTCGCTAAGCAGACGAAGGACTGTCTGTCTGATTTCGTCCGGCGTGAGCGGCTTGCTCATAGCTGTCCGGGCTCCTGCAACAATCGATCGACGGCCGAAAGAAACACCCCTCCTCGGTGGCCATCGGTCACGCGATGGTCTGCAGAGAGGCTTGCCGTTACCACTGGTCTCGAGACCACCTGCCCCTCGACAATCCACGGGCGTTCCACAGCTTTTCCGAAACCCACTAGGGCGACCTGCGGTGGATAGATGACCCCGAACACCGTCTCTACTCCCTGCTCGCCGAGGCTCGTGACCGTGATCGTCGGATCGGAGAATTCCGAACTCCGTAAGGTGCCGGCACGGGCCCGTTTCACCAGGTCTTGAAACTGTGTCATCAACTCGCCAAGACTCAGCTTGTCAGTATGGTGAATGGCCGGCGCGACGAGGCCGCCTTGCCGCAGAGACACCGCCACACCCACATGGATGTCCGGGCTTTGAACGACCCCACCTTCTTTCCAAAGGGCGTTCAATTCCGGTACCTGCCGAAGCGCCAAGGCCACGGCCTTAATCAACAAGACACCATAGAGGAGGCGATCCGTCACCGGGCGTTTGAGGTTTTCTTCCTTGAGCCAGGTCATGGCTCGCCCCATGTCGATGATGGTGCTCAGATAATAATGGGGAATCTCTCGTTTCGATCGAGCCATGGCGGCGGCGATGGTCTCTCGCATCCGTGTCCGGCGGTCGATTGCTACGGCAGGTGGTTCCTTTGTCGGCACTGCTGCGGCAGCGCGGACATCGTCGAGGGTGACGGCGCCACCAGGGCCGGTGCCTTTCAGGGCCGAAGGATCAACACGAAGTTCTGCCGCGAGCTGTTTGGCAGCTGGTGAGATGCGCAATCGGCCTGACTCAGGCCGTGAGGGGATGACCCCTTCACGTACTGAGGAACGCGGTGACTCCTTCACGGGCTTGGCGTCGGCCTTCGCTTCTACCGGACCCCCTGGTTTCCCTTCTTCGCGAATGATGGCCATGACCGTGCCGACAGGAACCTTTTCGCCGGGCTCTGTGATGAGCGCTTGAATGATGCCGGTATAGAACGACTCGATTTCGATAGCGGACTTTTCTGTATCCACTTCGGCAATGATCTCGCCTTTGGTCACCCGGTCGCCGACCTTCTTCTTCCATTCGACCAACGTGCCCTCGGTCATGTCTGAGCCCAACGTCGGCATCACAAAGTCAGCCATGGTTAGGACCTATGACGAGCGACGAGAGGCGAAAAAGAGAAATGTACATACGTCACCCTATGAGATTACGCACAGCGCTGACAATGTTCTCTGGCTGTGGCAGCGCCGCGTCTTCCAAATGTTTCGGATAAGGGATCGGGACTTCGGCGCTGCACACGCGAATCACGGGGCCATCAAGATCATAGAAGCCTCCCTCCATGATCTGTGCGCTGATCTCTGCGGCGAAACTCCCCGTGCGCCACCCTTCGTCGATGACGACGGCTCGATGGGTCTTCTTGATGGAAGCGAGCATCGTCCCCTGGTCGAGAGGCCGCAGCACACGGAGATCGATGACCTCTGCCTCGATGCCTACTCCGGCAAGCGTCTCGGCTGCCTGCAGCGCCTTCCACAGCGAGCCGCCGAACGTGATCAGGCTCACGTCCTTTCCTTGCCGGCGCACAGCCGCCCTCGAAATGTCGAAAGGCAGCGCGCCTTCGTCGAGCTCTCCTTCCATGGGGTACAGATAGGCATGTTCAAAAATGAAGACCGGGTCCGGTTCCTTCAAGGCCGTCAGCAACATGCCTCTTGCGTCGGTCACGGTCGCGGGAGTGAGGACCGTGATGCCGGGGATGTGGGCATACCAGCCTTCCAGACTATGGGAATGCTGGGCGGCCACTTGGCGGCCGGCTCCGGTGGCCATGCGCACCACGAGCGGAATACTGAACTGTCCCCCAGACATGTGACGAATCGTAGCGGCATTGTTCACGATCTGATCAAGGGCCAGGAGGCTGAAGTTCACCGTCATCACTTCCACAATCGGCCTCATGCCCCCGAGGGCGGCTCCGATGCCGGCACCGACGAAGGTGGATTCTGAGAGCGGTGTATCGCGGATACGCTCCGGCCCAAATTCTTCCAGGAACCCTTTGCTGCAGGCATAGGTACCGCCGTACTTGCCGACGTCTTCGCCCATGAGAAACACGCGCGGGTCGATCTGTAACGCCTCACGGAGTCCGGCTCGAACGGCTTCTCTGTACGTCATCTTGATCATGTCAGTCATATTGGCCGTCGGCCTTCAGCGAACGGCTGTTGGTCCTTGCGCCGACCGCTGGAGCTGCTCGCGGGCGAATACACGTCTTTAGCGAGATCCTCGACCGGTTCCCACTCTCCGGCCTCTGCAAACGCCACTGCGTCGGTGATTTCAGCCGCGACGGCCGATTCGATCCTCTCGATATCGACATTGTGCAGCAACCCCTTCGCGCGCAGGTGTTGCTCGAATGACGCGATAGGATCCCGCTGTTTCCATTGGGCGACTTCATCCTTGGTGCGATACAGTTCCGCGTCATACATGGAGTGGGCACGGAATCGATAGGTCCGATATTCGATCAGGTAGGGGCCGTGGCCTTGGCGTACGAAATCCGTGGCATGTTTGGTGGCCGATTCCACTGCAAGCACATCCATGCCGTCCACCGCCTGGGCCGGGATTGTATAGGCGTCGGCCTTCTTGGCGATGTCGGTTTGAGCTTGATGTCGTACCAATGCGGTGCCCATTGCGTACAGGTTGTTTTCGCACAGGAAGAGGACTGGGAGCTTCCAGAGGGCCGCAAGGTTCAGGGACTCATGGAACTCGCCTTCCGCTACAGCGCCATCGCCGAAGATGCAGGCCGTTACCAGTGGACGGTTTTGCATCTTGTCGGCCAGCGCCAGCCCAACGGCGACAGGCAACCCGCCTGCAACAATCGCGAGGCCACCGTAGAATCGCCGTGCTGCGTCGAAAAAATGCATAGACCCACCGCGTCCCCTCGCACAGCCATTCGCTTTTCCGTAGAGTTCCGCCATCAGTGGTCCCATCGGAGTGCCGCGTATCAACGCGTGGCCGTGCTCGCGATAGGTGCCGACGATCGCATCGTCAGGAGTGAAGACCGGCATGGCGCCCGCGGCCACCCCTTCCTCTCCTATATAGAGGTGAAGAAAGCCACGGATCTTACCGAGGCTGTACAGCTCCGCCGTCTTCTCCTCGAATCGGCGAATACGGAGCATGTGCCGAAGTAGTTCCAGGCCATGGTCTCGGTCTATCGACGGCGTCATGAACCGGCCTCCAACGTCGACGTATCGCCTTCCGGGAGTCCCAACTCGCGGGCTTTGAGCAATCGCCGCATGATCTTGCCGCTACGCGTCTTAGGCAGTGTCGGCAAGAAGGTAACTTCTTTGGGAGCCACAACGGCACCGAGACGGGCACGCGCGAAGCCGAGCAGTTCGCGACGCAGCTCTTCACTGGGCTCGTAGCCATCCTTCAGCGACACGAAGGCTTTGACGACTTCCATCGCTACCGGATCCGGTTTGCCGATCACACCGACCTCCGCCACGGCCTTGTGTTCGATCAACACGCTTTCCACTTCGAACGGTCCGATGAGGTGGCCGGAGGTCTTGATCACATCGTCCGCGCGGCCGACAAACCAGAAATAACCGTCCCCATCACGTTTCGCGAGATCTCCGGTGAGGTACCAGCCTCCCGCGAAACATTTCTTATACCGCTCCGGTTCGTTCCAGTACCCACGGAACATAGACGGCCAGCCAGGTCTCAATGCCAGTTCTCCCTGGGCGTTAGGATCCTCCACGATCTCCACCCCGCTGTCGGTTCGTCGGATGATCGCCGCATCGATACCGGGAAGGGGGCGACCCATCGAACCAGGACGGATGTCCATCGCGGCGTAGTTGGCGATCATGATGCCGCCGGTTTCAGTCTGCCACCAGTTGTCGTGAAATGGGTGGCCGAACGCCTCTCGTCCCCACGCGACCGCTTCGGGGTTGAGGGGCTCGCCCACGCTAGCGAGGAAACGAAGTCGGCGGAGGTCGTACTTGCGGACCAACTCCTTGCCGCCCTTCATCATCATACGAATCGCCGTCGGGGCCGTGTACCAGATCGAGACCTGCTGATCCTGCAGGATGCCATACCAGCGTTGGGCATCGAACTCCGCTTCGTCTACGATGCTGGTGATGCCGTTCGTCAGCGGCGCGATGATGCCGTACGACGTTCCGGTGACCCAACCGGGATCCGCCGTGCACCAGAACACATCATCCTGGTGAAAATCCAGGGCGTATTTGCCGGTCATATGGTGAGCGACCACGGCCTGATGCACGTGAATCGCGCCCTTCGGTGTGCCGGTCGTGCCGCTCGTAAAGTGGAGCAGGGCGATATCTTCCGGGTCCGTGGGCTCGATCGGGAATTCGGGACTTGCTTGCTGCATGAGGACGCTCAAGTCATGCGTGCCGCTGATGGCAGTCGGTTGACGATCTTCTCCGATGAGCACGATATGCTCGAGACTGGGTACGGCCGCACGGATTGCGGCAACCTTCCGTTGATAAAGCGTGTTGGTGGTTACCAGCACCTTCGCCCCGCCGATGGTGAGCCGTGACCGGATCGGTTCAGGACCGAATGCATAAAACAGGGGGCAGAACACGCTCCGGTTCTTAAAGGTTCCGAGTGCGGCAATGTAGAGTTCAGGAATCCTGCCCGCCAGTACGAACACGCGGTCACCCGTGTTCACACCTAATTGCCGGAGGACGTTGGCGAAGCGATTCGTCAGCTCATACAGTCGTCGGTAGGAGTAGTCGTCAACGGCTCCGTTCTTCCCCAACCATCGGATGGCCAGGTGGGAGCCACGAATTCCAGTGGCATGGCGATCAACCGCTTCATGCGCGATATTGAGTCCTTGCCTACGAGGAAGCCCATCCAAGTCCTGCCTGGCCTGTTCCCAGGAGAAATGCGAACGGACGGCTTCGTAGTCTTGGAGATTCGGAATCGTGCCCGACTCTCCGCAGGACTTGATGATCGTCGGCCAAGCCACTGATAGATCCTCCGAGCAAGGAAGTGCAAGGTAGAGACCACTGAGCATTGAGCAGGGAATAGGAAATCCGCTCATGAATCGAAGGGTCCGAATCGAAAAACGGCACGCGAATTAGATCATGTGTGGGACAGAAGTCATCAGGCATGTGCGGGTAAGGGTGGAGAATTGCGCCAATACAAGGGACACTCCTCTCATCTCGCGGGGTGCAGGGGTGAAGCTGCGATGAAACCTGTGGGGTTGTATGGTGGCAGACACCCCTCGTGTTAGCTGCTGATATCGGGCGGTGATACGGATCGGATGTAGGACAGCACATCCAGCATTTGTTGATCCGTCAGTTTGCCGCGAAAACTGTGCATCGGGCTGAACAAGACGCCGTTTGAAATCGCCACGAGTAATTCCCAATCGGTTTTGGCGCGAGTGATGTGCGACCGGAGATTGGCCGGCCTGACGATGAGGTCTTGGCTGTCCGGCCCACTCCCATCTAGTTGAGCACCGTGGCAACGGAGGCACTGCTGTTCATACACCGCGTGGCCGGCTTTTGAATCCCCTCGGATCACTTGAGCAAAAACGGCGGTGGTCACGGCGGACATGAGTATTATCGCGAGGGTCAGCGTTTTCATCTTCGATCCTTTCATCGTAGAACCAGTACTGGACACGTCACGTGATGAACAACGGCGTGGGAGACGCTCCCCAGGAGGAAGCGGGAGAGGCCCTTGCGTCCATGGGAAGTCACGACCACGAGATCCATGGCCTTCGCCTCCTGTTCGATCGTCGCTGCAGGATCCCCGGTGGCGACTTTTGTATGAACCGTAACGTGGGGGTTCAAGAGCTTGGCGGCGGTCGATTTGACGAGTTCGTCCGCATAGCGCTCCAAGCCCTCCCACCATGGCCTCGTTCCCAGCGCGTCATAGGGGTCGTCCACTCCGATCGGAACGACGGCATGGAATACGCAGAGTTCTGCAGGATCGACGAAGGGATGCTGCGTTAACCATTTCACCATTCGATCGGCGTCCTCTCGGCTCTCAATCGCAATGAGGACCCGCTGCACCTTGCGCGCAGCGCCTCTTACGATCAACGTCGGGTGGAAGCCGTGCATGAGCACTCGATGGGACACGCTTCCGAGGATCACCTCCGAAAGGCGGCTTCGCCCGCGCGCACCGACAACGATCAGATCGGCTGAGAGGTTCTTAGCACTGTCAAGAATGAGTTGAGCGGGACTTCCGATTTCATTGATCTTCCGGACCGATTCGACCTTGGTCGGTATCGTGGCGGCAGCGCGCTCCAGCACCTGGCGTCCCGCATCGACCATGGCGCTGCGAAAGCCATCATACCCTTGCACGTTGCCCGCTTCTGCCACGACGGGATGTTCCAAGATCCCCAAGTCAACGCCATGGACCAGCGTGACATCCGTTGGATGATAGAGGTGGAACGTCTGCGTAACAGCGGCAAAAGCCCGATCCGACCAATCAACCCCGATGACGACTCTCACGTAAAGCCTCGTTCAGGCGACGGTCAAAACAACGGATGTGGCGCGGTCCCAAACGGAAGCACGCGCGGAGACTCCCCGAGATTCCCGCGAATGCGCACAGCCCCCTCTTCGAGAACGAGAGAATGCACTTCTTCGTGCCAGCTGTCGATGGGGACGTACAAACCGCTGGTCTTCGATCTGGCCCATAAATGCCCTGTACAAGTGACTTCCAGCACGGCGTCTCGCCCGGATCCGACTTTCACCATCTTGGTGAAGAGATGAGTGCTCGCGATCTCCTGATACTCGTCAAAGAGGTCTTTCCAGATTTTATGAAGATCGTCCTTCTTGAGCCCGTGGTAGTTGTATTGAGAGGAATAGAAGGCCATGACCCCTACGAGGTCGTGGGATTTGATCGCCTGCTCGGCCTGCTCAAAGGCCGCGACAATCGTATTGGTTGTCGCCGTGTCGACTTCGATCACCGAGCCGGAGGGGACGACGATCTTCGCTCCTACCGTCCCGATACCGGCACAAAAGATGATTGCGAGAATGAGAGGGGTGATGGTCGATGCGACTCCAGCTCGTATACTCAACCAAGCCTCCTTCTGAAATCAAATCCGTCAGGGTCAGGAGGATGCCTTGAATTTCATCTCGTCCATGTGACCCGCACGAACTCCTCACCTTGATCGTAACGCAGCTCCAGCTCACCGTGATGTGCATGCTTCAAGGCCTCGCCGATGCGTCTGGGCAAATGAGTGTCGGTCGTGGAAATAACGAGGCCTTCGGGTTCAGTTTCGATCGACATGATTCGAGACAGAGGGTGTTCCCTGTTTTCTCTTTCCTCCGCATTCTTCACCAGGCCGATGACTTGTTCATGTTGCATGTCCTTGAAACTGCCTTTAAGCGTGACTAAACCTTTGGGATACTTGTCTCGGATTCGCATGCAGGCAGGGCAACTGATTTCATCGGCGTCTGCCGGCTTCGCGCCCCAAGTCCACCGTCCCTTATGATACAGAGCCCCGCAGTCGATACAGACTGTGGGCTCCTTGAGTTTCCCACGCAGTTTATAGGTGTCGTGCTGATACTCCTGGACGGTCCGGTCGTGTCGAGCCCCCAAGCCTGCCTTCGTTTTCGCGGTCATGCGTACTCCCTTATCGTGGCGGTCAGCCGGTTGAAGAATGTGTCCGCATTTTCCATTCCAACAGCGACGATTCCGCCAGGTTTAAATACTGCACCACATCATGGTCGCTGACTTGGGTAAAGTCGATATAGTGATTGCCCACGGCCCAGAACGGGTCCGGTGTGGTAAGCACCACCAGTTCGTCCACTTGTGTACGGGCTTCCTGGATGGTTTCCACCGGGCCGACCGGAATGGCCCCAATCAGGCGGCGCGGTTTGAAGTGTCTGATGGACTGAACGGATGCAAAGAATGTGGATCCGGTGGCGATGCCGTCATCCACGAGAATGACCACGCGGTCGGTCACCGTAGGGAGACGCCAGCCCTGGCGATAGAGACTCTGCCGTCGAGCGATCTCCTGCTGCTGCGTTTGAACAAGCGTCTGGAGATCCGTCGGAGAGAGATTAAATGCGGTTGTTGCTTCAGGGTTCAAATAGACCGTCCCTGTTTCACCCACCGCGCCCAATGCATACTCCGGGTTATCCGGCCATGCCAGCTTTCTGGCGATGAAGACGTCCAATGGAAGATGCAACCCCAAGCTTAACTGATATCCGACGGCTACCCCTCCTCGTGGGAGCGACAGGATAAGAGCCGTCGGGTCATCACGGTATTGAATCAGTCGGTCAACAAGTTGCCGGCCTGCCTCTTCGCGATTCTTGAACGTCACCGCCTTCCTTTCTGCCGGTTAGGATCCCAGTTCTATGTAAGGCCGCTTATCACGCCGACTCCGATCAAGAACATGGCCATCAGGATCAGAATAACCATGAGCAGCAGATGGTGGCGCTGCCCTGCGTCTCTCTGCTCCCCATGGATTGCCCAGGGAATTTCGAGATAGCGAGGATGGCGAAACATGGCGCCCTCCTTTTCGCGGTCAGGTCACCTTGACTTCGATCGCCTTGGGTTTGACCTTTTCAGACTTCGGGAGATGAATCTTGAGCACGCCGTCCTTATACTCCGCCCCAACTTTGGTGCCGTCCGCATCCTCCGGTAGGGTAAAGCTCCGTACGAAGCTTCCATAGGCGCGCTCGACTCGGTGATATTTCTTGTTCTTCTCTTCCTTCTCGTACTTTCGTTCTCCCGTGATGGTCAGGACATCGTCATGCACATTCAACTTGATGTCTTCTTTCTTCATTTCTGGAATTTCGGCCTTGATAAGGTACTCCTTGTCATCTTCGGAGATGTCCACCAACGGCGACCACTCCGCGACGGTGATGGCCTCGTTCTTATCGCCGCCGGTGGCAACCGGTGAACGACCGAAGAAGCTTGAAAGTCGTTTCTCCATCTCTTCAATTTCTTTGAATGGGTTCCAACGCGTCGTCGGTTCCCATCGTGTCAATCCGCTCATGACCATTGCCTCCTTGTGTAATTTAAGCTCAGATGCCTACTCCGATGCTGGTGCATTGACAGTGCCAGTGTTCAAGGTGTCCTCAAAGGGTCTAATGAAAATGCGGTGTTGCAGTCACAGGTAGATTTCAGCCCGGCCGAAAAGGAGAGAATTCTGTAGCATTAGGGGGCAGTGGTCTCTACGGGGCTGTTGCCTCTTTCAACAACAGCTAACGAACATAAATGCTGAAACAAGGTTGAGTTACTTCCGCTGGTGAATCCTTTTCTGCACTGTCGGCTCTTAGCAGACCAGGAGGGATCTATATGACCAAGAGTATTGCGGGGACGAAGAACATTCAGAATGATCACTGCTACCGCTGCGGCGGTCTCATGGTGCCGGAGAAAGTGTTCGAAATCGGTTCGTTCGATTGGCACTGTGTCAGCTGTGGCGAGCGAGTGGATCCGGTGATTCTTGCCCATCGCCGGAGAGACCTTGGGAGCGGAGAGGCCGACAAACTGTTTGCCGGAAAAGGAAAGGCATGTCTGAACTAGCTGCCCGGGTTTCCTGATGTCCTATTCTGGGATAGGCAGTTGGGGATGAGGCATCTTGCCTGTCTTGATTTCAATGAAATCACACCTACCTAGGAAGTGAAGGAGGTGGGGTGAGCCTAGAGAGGTCGTCAGCCTCAGGTATTTGACCGGCTCGTGTGTAGCCAGCGTGCAGAGGGGGCGCGGGCGCTGTTTCCAAAGCGGGGTCAAGGTTCAAGGGACGCGCTATCAGTCGTCGGTGCCACTAGGCATGGCAGTGGATGCGAGCTGTAAGAGAGTGAGGCGCGGGGCAATCGGCCTTAAGCGAGTGAAGGAGTGCCGAACGTGATTCCGGTCAGAGAACGGCCCCCCGTGGTTCCACACAAGGGCGGGCCATTTTTTCACATGTGTTCGTACAGGGGAAGAGCTTGTTTCAAGCCCTCAGCGTCCCAACAAATAGGTCTCCAAAAGACGTCAACAATACCTCGTGGATTACATCTGTTCGGGGAAGGTCAAAGGGGAAATAAAACGGGAGCGGAGCCGGGTCTAGAGAGCTCGTTTCTACTTGTGGGGTCTTGGAGGGGTTTTAGGCTTCCCACCTTCGGTGGGCCTGCTCACCGCCCCAGCACTCGACCTCATCTTCTTGACTGTTCCTCTCACCGAGGCCTCCGCTCAATTACAAGATAACCCCCCTTTCCACATAATCAATCGCCGTTTGCTCGATCACTGAGTTTGGCAGAGACCATACGCCTGGCAGCGAGCATCTGAGGGAAGCTCACGGAAACGCTCCGATTGGCGAGGAAGGTGGCCAAGCTGGAACCGCTCGTGTGCGTCAAAGTGTAGCCGTACATGCCTGATTTCCCGCCTTGCACGGAAGGAAGAGAGTTCGTACGATGGCGGTGAAAAGGATTATCCTGCCTGTCGCGGAGTGAGCTGGGATAGGTGTCGTGCAATGGCCAGTGAGACATGTGGCGCCCTGCCAAGAGCTGATCTCCAACGATTGCTCGACGTCTTGAGCGCGAAGGGGTATCGAGTTGTCGGGCCTACCGTTCGAGATGGGTCCGTTGTCTGGGATACGATCAGGCTGGCGTCGGAACTGCCGAACGGCTGGCGGGATCAGCAGGAACCGGGCCGCTATCGGTTGGAACAGACCGGTTCCAACGAAATCTTCGGTGTTGTTCATGGACCGCAATCGCTGAAGCCTTTCGTCTTTGCGCCAAGGGAACCTCTCTTACAGATTGAGCGGAGCAATCGCGGATTCGACGCTCGTCCGATACTTCCTCACACGGAGAAAGTGGCAGTCATTGGGGCTCGCGCTTGCGATCTCGCCGGTCTAGCCATCCAAGATCGGATTTTCTTACATGACTCGTATCGAGACCCTTACTATGCGAGTCGTCGTGAAGGGCTCTTCGTAATCGCCGTGAACTGCACGAGAGCACTTGCGACCTGTTTTTGTGCATCAATGGAGACCGGTCCTTGTGCCAAGCACAGCTTCGATCTCGCTTTGACTGAAGTGGACGACATGCTGCTGATCGAAGCCGGCAGTGATGCCGGGTCCGATCTTCTTTCTGGCCTCCTCTTGTCTGCTGCCTCATCACAGTTGATCGATGAAGCCGCGACGCGCGTGGATGCTTGCGGGCATAGTCAAGTCCGACGGCTGGATCACTCACGCTTACCGCAAGCCCTCTACGATGCCCATGAGCATCCACGATGGGATAAGGTCGCGGGACGGTGTCTTGCCTGCACGAATTGCACGATGGTCTGCCCGACCTGCTTTTGCTATGCAATCGAGGAGACTCCGGACCTCTCGCATCAACAGACCGCGCATGCCAGATTGTGGGATTCCTGCTTCACTCAGGAGCACGGCTTCATCCACGGCAAGAACATTCGCCCGACGATCAAAGATCGCTATCGGATGTGGTTGACACATAAGCTCGCCTCCTGGATCGATCAATTCGGCATGTCCGGCTGTGTCGGCTGCGGCCGATGCATCACGTGGTGTCCGGTCGGGATCGATTTGACCGAGGAGTTGCCGGCGTTGCTGACACCGGGTACCCAGTCGTCGGTCACTAGCCAACAGGTAGAAGGTACGTAGCCGGCGCGCCGAAGAGTAATCCAATGACCAATCCTTATGTCATCAATCCGGCGACGATCGTAAAAAAGATACGAGAAGCCGAAGACATCAATACCTACCGTTTGCAGCTTGTTGACGAGCAAGCGCGGCGGCAGTTTCGATTCAACGCGGGCCAGTTCAATATGGTCTATCTGTTCGGAGTCGGCGAGGTGGCGATTTCCATCGTTTCGGACCCGGATGAGCCGCGGTTCCTGGATCATACGATCCGCACCGTCGGGCGAGTTACGAATGCGATCGCTGATCTACAGGTCGGTGATGTCTTGGGCATTCGCGGCCCGTTTGGACAGGGTTGGCCGGTGGAAGAAGCCCGCGGGCGCAACGTGGTGTTCGTGACCGGCGGCCTAGGATGCGCTCCGGTGGTCGGGGCGATTGAGTATATCTTCCGGCGGCGAACGCAATATGGATCAGTCAAGATCTTGCATGGGGTCAAGACGCCGCACGATCTCCTCTATCGCGACCGGTTCGATGAATGGCGCCGTGCTCCCGATACCGAAGTGTTGTTGACCAGCGACCAGCCGGACAAGACCTGGAGTTATCACATCGGCGTGGTGACGGAGCTGTTCGAGCTGGTGTCGATCGATCCGGCGAAGAGCATCGTGATGATGTGCGGACCAGAGATCATGATGCGCTTAGGTGTGCCGATCCTTGTCCGTCGGGGCATTCCCGAGACTGCCTTTTATGTCTCGCTGGAACGGCACATGGAGTGTGGGATCGGCCTGTGCGGCCATTGTCAGATGGGTCCGTACTTTCTGTGCAAAGATGGGCCGGTCATGCGGTACGACCGTGCAGCACAGTGGCTGGGACGGACGGGAGTATAAGCGTGAGGCGTATCTCGCAGCGGTCTAATCTTCGCTGAAGCGGAGTATGGATAATTTCTTCCGAGATACGCGTCACCAACAGTTCTAAAGGGAGAGAATGTTGGATCAATCGAAAGACGTCAATGAGCGGCGGCGGCCAAGCTTGGCGGTATTCAAATTCGCCTCTTGCGACGGGTGCCAACTCAGTATTCTCAATCTTGAGGAGGACCTGCTTGCCGTGGGGCAGGCGCTGGATATTGCCTATTTCCCTGAGGCTTCCAGCGACATGAAGCCAGGCCCATACGATATCGCCCTGGTGGAAGGATCAATCACCACGGCGGAAGATGCGCATCGCATTCTGTCCGTGCGCAAGCAGGCAAACGTGTTGATCACGATTGGGGCTTGCGCAACGGCCGGCGGCATTCAGGCGTTGCGTAACTGGGCCGATGTCGAAGCGTTCAAGCGGACCGTTTATCCTAGTCCGGAATATATTCAGAGCCTCAGTACGTCCACTCCCATCTCGGAACATGTCCATGTGGACTTCGAACTATGGGGCTGCCCGATCGATAAAGGCCAGCTCCTGCGCATCGTCACGGATCTCGTGGCGGGAGTTCAGCCTCGTTTACCTGCCGATAGTGTGTGTCTGGAGTGCAAGCGGCGAGGAAATGTCTGTGTGCTGGTCGCGAGGGGGATACCGTGCCTTGGGCCGGTGACACGGACAGGCTGTGGAGCGATCTGTCCCAGCATGGGTCGAGACTGTTACGGCTGCTTCGGACCCAGCGAAGGCGCGCGAAAAGGACCAGGCCTTCCACCCAACACGGCCTCGCTCGCGAATCACTTCCATGGCGAACTGCAACTGATCCCAGTCGAGGTCATGCGGCGATTTCGTGGCATCAACGGCTATGTATTGCCTTTCCGTGCGGAGAGCGATCTCTGGGAGAGCAAGACATGACGCATAAGGCCTACCTAACGTGCGAGCGTTGAGGACTTGATGCCCGAAAAAACAGCGCAGACGAGAACCATCGCCGTCGACATGGTGGCGCGCGTAGAAGGTGAAGGCGCACTCCGTGTCACGGTGAAAGACGAAACCGTCCAAGACGTGGAGCTCAGGATTTTCGAGCCGCCGAGGTTTTTCGAGGCCTTCTTGAGAGGGCGGCATTATGAAGAGGTGCCTGATATTGTCGCGCGCATCTGCGGGATCTGCCCGATCGCGTACCAGATGAGCGCGGTCCACGCACTCGAACAGATTTTCGGTCTTCGCGTCGAGGGGGCGCTGCGCGACCTGCGCCGGCTCATCTACTGCGGCGAGTGGATCGAAAGCCATGCACTGCACGTCTATCTGCTCCAGGCGC
Organism: Nitrospira sp. BO4; assembly: GCA_030144965.1. Taxonomy (GTDB): domain Bacteria; phylum Nitrospirota; class Nitrospiria; order Nitrospirales; family Nitrospiraceae; genus Nitrospira_D. Next base: position 11,087 of record JAMPUU010000022.1, on the reverse strand, counting down.
CGGACTTTCTCGGGTACGATAGTGCCATTGCGATGGCGAAGGACCATGCGGCCGTGGTGCCTCGAGGCTTACGGCTCAAGAAAGCCGGCAATGCGATCATGACGTTGCTCGGTGGCCGGTCAGTGCATCCGGTCTCCGTGAAGGTCGGGGGGTTCTCCCGAGTGCCGCTGCGGCGCGAGCTGGAGGGGTTGAAAGATGAGCTGCTCTGGGCGCGCGATGCGGCGGTGGACACTGTGCGCTGGGTGGCAGATTTCGAATATCCCGACTTTGCGCCGGACTACAATTATGTCGCACTCCGCCACCCCGATGAGTATCCGCTCAATGAAGGGCAGATTGTCGCGTCGACTGTGCTGCAGATCTCAGCCACCGAGTTCGAACAACATTTTGTCGAGCATCAGGTGGCCTATTCCAACGCCCTCCACTGCACAGTGCAAGGTTCGCCCTATCTGGTCGGCCCGCTGGCACGTCTGAACTTGAATCACGATCATCTCACGCCGCTGGCCAAGCAGGTCCTGACAGACAGGCGGATCGCGCTGCCCCTGCGCAATCCGTTTCACGGGATCATCGCTCGGTCCGTCGAAATCCTCTACGCGCTGGAGGAATCGTTGCGGCTCATCGAACGGTATGAGACCCCGCCCTTAGCGGCACTACCGGTTGCTGTTCGGTCGGGTACCGGTATGGCTTGCACGGAAGCGCCCAGAGGAATCCTCTATCATCGGTACGAGGTGGATGGTGACGGTGTGGTCCGTGACGCGAAGATCGTTCCTCCGACCTCTCAGAACCAATTTCGCATCGAACAGGACTTGCGCCTGTTCATGCCGCGCCTGTTGCACCTTCCCGATAAAGAGGCAGCGCTGGCTTGCGAGCGAGTCATTCGCTGCTACGATCCGTGTATTTCCTGCGCGACCCACTTTCTGAATCTGGATATCCGGCGGGAGAGCAGCACGTGAAAAATGACAGGCCTCCTTCCTCCTTAATTCGAGTCATCGGCCTTGGGAATGGCTTGAGAGGGGACGACGCCGCTGGTCTTCTGGCGGCCCGCCAAGTTCGTCAAATAATAGGCGGCCGTGCCGAAGTGATTGAAGCCGAGATGGCGGGGGTTGACCTCATAGAGTTGATGAAGAGCGCGTACGCCGTGATTCTCATCGATGCTGCGCGTAGCGGACAAGCTTCGGGCACCGTCCACCGACTTGATGCCTCGGCCGGCCCGATCGGTTGTCAAATATTTCCTCGCTCCAGCCACGCCATCGGTATGGTAGATGCGCTGGAGCTGGCCCGCGCCATGGGCGTCCTTCCTCCCAAGGTTATCGTGTACGGGATTGAAGCAGGCAACACGGAAGCAGGACAACCGCTGTCGTCACCGGTGGCCAAAGCGGTGGACCAGGTCGTGGACCAGGTCATTCAAGAGTGCGAAGCGCATTATGCATGAACTCCATCTGATGACGCAGATCGTGAAGGCCGTCGAAGCCAAGCTGGGTGAAACAACAGATGCCAAGCTATCTGCCGTACGACTGAAAGTCAGCGCGCTGTCGCACCTGCTGGCTCATGATCATTCCGCGTTGCAGACGGCGTTTGTGGTGGCTGCCCGCGGCACACAGGCCGAGGGCGCGGCATTGGAGATCATTCCTGTCCCAGGAAACGCCTGGTGTCCTCGTTGCAATCGAGAGTCGACGGTCACAAGATCGGACGATGTTTGTTCGGCTTGCGAGGGGCCGATGATCGGAGCACCGGCAGAGCCGGAAGTGGTACTCCACGAATTGGTGGTACGGGAATGAGAAAGGCCTTTGCTCAGCGTATGCAGGTCAATGTGGAAGGAACGGTGCAAGGTGTGGGATTTCGCCCGTTCGTCTATAGGTTGGCACGTGAGCTGGGGCTGACCGGGTGGGTTAAGAACACAAGAATTGGCGTGCTGATTGAAGTGGAAGGGGACCTCTTGGTCATCGAATCATTTCTTCGACGGCTGAAGACCGACGCGCCGGCCTCGGCCTTCGTCGAGGCGATGAACACTCGCACCATTTCGGTGGTCGACGAGGCAAACTTTTCAATCGTCCCGAGCACTGAGTCGGGTCAACGCACCCTTGTCATCCCACCCGATCTGGCTACCTGCGCGGACTGCCGGCGTGAGCTTGCGGATCCGTCCGACCGTCGTTATAGGTATCCGTTCCTCACCTGCACACAATGCGGCCCGCGCTACAGCCTGCTCACGGCGATTCCTTACGAGCGATCCAATACCACCATGGATGGATTCGAACTCTGCTCCGGCTGTCGCACGGAGTATTCCACAGAATCAGATCGACGCTTTCACGCGGAGCCGATCGCCTGCTCTATTTGTGGTCCTCGCCTGTGCTTGTGGGATGAGCAGGGTCGGGAGGTCGCAGAGGACGAGGATGCCTTGCGGCGGACTCAAGCCATGCTCGATCAAGGACTCATTGTCGCAGTGAAAGGATTGGGCGGGTTTCAGCTCTGGGTCGATGCGGCATCAGAAGAGGCCGTCCGGCGAGTTCGAGATCGAAAACGACGGCCTGAGAAGCCTTTCGCCCTGATGTTTCCTTCCATCGATGCGGTCAGGGGTTTTTGCCTGTTGTCTGCAGAGGAAGAGGCGTTGCTTCGCTCGCCGCAAGCGCCGATTGTCCTTGTGCAGAAGCGGCAAGACACAGCCCTCGCCGAGGCCGTGGCGCCGGGCAATCCCTATCTCGGCGTAATGTTGCCTGCGACGCCGATCCATCATCTCTTGACGGCATCGCTGCAGCGCCCAATGGTGGCCACGAGCGGCAATCGATCCGAAGAACCGATTGTGACTGATGAGCAGGAGGCGTTGATTCGGCTGAAAGGGATCGCCGACGCGCTCCTTGTGCATGATAGGCCGATCGCAAGGCCGGTCGATGATTCAGTGGCGCTGGTGGTGTCCAGAAGATTCGAGGCGGAGGGTACCGGGCAGGCGGAAAGCCCACGGGCGGATGTGGTCATTCTCCGTCGAGCACGAGGTTATGTGCCTCACGCGATCAGCTGGACGGATGGCTCTGCGAATGGAGTTCGGAGTCCGGTGCTTGCCGTGGGTGGGCATCTCAAGAATACCGTGGCCATGCTCACAGGCAACCGTGTCGTGCTGAGTCAGCACCTCGGTGACCTTTCTACCGTCGAGGCGGACAGAGCCTTCCGGCAGGCGATCGAAGATCTACAGCGATTGCTACAGGTCACCCCTCAGGCTATTGCCTGTGATCTACATCCGGACTATCGGTCGACGATCTTCGCACGAACCGTAAGTGAAGCCCTGTCCGTGCCGTTAATACCCGTACAACACCATCATGCCCACGTCGCCTCCTGCATGGCAGAACATCGGCTTGACGGCGAAGTGCTGGGCATCGCTTGGGACGGAGCCGGCTATGGCGTGGACGGTCAAGTCTGGGGCGGAGAATTCTTGATCACAAGTCATCGGCAGTTCACTCGCTTCGCTTCGCTCAAACCGTTTCGGTTGGTGGGTGGAGAAGCCGCGATGAGGGAGCCCAGCCGATCTGCCGCAGCCGTGGTGTGGGAGTGCATGGGGGAGCAGATGCTAGCGCAGGATCTTCCCTCTTGGAAGGTGACGGACCATCAGCGTACGCAATGGGCAAGTCTGCTCCGATCAGGCGTCGCCTCACCGTGGACGACGAGCATGGGGCGATTGTTCGACGCCCTGGCATCGCTCACGGGTCTGTGCTCTCAGGCGTCCTTTGAGGGGCAGGCGGCGATGGCGGTCCAGTTTGCCGCAGAGGAGGAAGATGCAGGCGGAATGAGGGTGGAAGGCTATACGATGGATGTGGCGTCCAGTCAGAGTCCCGATGCCAAGTGGCTGATCGATTGGCGCCCCATGATCCGTGCCGTGCTCGATGACCTTCGCAAGGGCCGCCGTCGTGGGCAGATTGCCGCCCGGTTTCATGCTGGCCTCGCTGAGGGCGCTGTTCGCGTGGCCGAAGCAGCCGGTCTGCCTCGCGTCGTCCTGACCGGAGGCTGCTTCCAGAATCGTCTTCTCCTGTCGCTTGTCAGACAACGGTTGGAGGAAGCGGGTTTCACTGTTTATAGTCATGCGCTGGTTCCGCCCAATGACGGAGGGCTCTCACTTGGGCAAGCGGTGGTGGCGGCGCACCGGATGACATTGAACGAGAAAGGTCGCGCCTAGAATGTGTCTTGCGGTTCCGGGACAAGTTCTGAATATCGAAGATGATGCGCTTCGCACGGCCACGGTGTCGTTCGGCGGCATCACGAAGTCCATCTCATTAGCACTGGTGCCGGAAGCAATGGTCGGCGACTATGTCATCGTCCATGTCGGGTTTGCTATCAGCAAACTGGATGAGGCAGCCGCGCGGCGCACGTTGGAGACTTACGCCGACCTGGCGGCTTCAGGCTCGTCAGATGCAACTGATGGTTGAGGGTTGGGCATGGAGTGTTCATTGAAACGCCAGCGATTATGGCGTTATCCTCGGAAGAGTCAGTGGCGGGTTATGCGGACAGAAAACGACACATCCGGATCCTAGGTGGGTCGGCCTAGACTTTAGTCAGGCGGGCGAGACGCCATGGCATATCCCATTGAGAGCAAGCTCGTCGTGGCCGTGGCGTCAAGTGCCCTCTTTGACTTGACGGAGTCTGATCGAATATTTCGGGAGCGGGGGCTCACCGAATACCGCGCCTATCAACGAGATCACGAGAGCGAATCGTTTTCTCCAGGTGTGGCGTTCCCCTTCGTGCGACGCCTGCTCTCTCTTAATAGCAGCTCATCTGATCACCCTGTGGAGGTCGTCCTTTTGTCGCACAACGACCCGGACACAGACCTCCGAGTATTCAACAGCATCAAGTACCATGCTCTCGACATCTCTCGTGGTGCCTTTCTAAACGGGAAATCACCGCACACATACATGGAGTCCTTCAACGCCAGTCTTTTGCTTTCGGGAAACCCCGCGAACGTGCAGGAGGCGATCGCCGCCGACCGTGCAGCAGGTCTGGTTCTCGGGTCGCCGTTCGAAGACGATCTATCGGACAAGGAATTGCGAGTCGCCTTCGACTTTGATGCGGTACTCGCGGATGACTCAGCGGAGGCGGTCTACCACATCACCGGTGACATCAAAGCATTCCACGCCGCAGAGGTTGCTCAGGCGGACATTCCGCACAAACCGGGGCCCCTCCACAGGTTGTTTCAGGGACTCGCCGCGTTACAAAGCAAGGTTGCGGTTTGCGACAAGCCTGGATCGACGCCGTCTGTAAGGATTGCGGTTATCACGGCGCGGAACGCCCCATCGCACGAGCGAGTTGTGACCACATTTCGGCAATGGAATGTGCAACCGGACGAGACATTCTTCCTCGGCGGCATTGACAAGACACGAATTGTCCAGGCATTCAAGCCACACATGTTCTTCGATGATCAAGTCGCGCACCTAGAAGCCGGCACGCAGTACGGTGCCATGGTTCATGTACCATTTGGAATCAAGAACAGACGTGCTACTAACGGCGCCTAATAGGCGACGGCACCCGACAGCTGCACAGTCAGGAGCAAGTGCGGGGTCGCGGGTTGGCTGCGGTCGCTCCGATGGCACCGGATCCACAGGGAGGAGTACCGATGTTTCGCCGCTTCTTCGAGGTCGGCTGTTTCCACATAGACCCCGGTCGGTCTTCACATGATCGTGGAAATGATGTCGAGCAATGGGGTTGCGGGGGATCATTGCCATGAAGTACGTGGATGAATTTCGCAATCGCGCCGTGGCGACCGCGCTGGCGGAGCGGATCAAAAAGACGGTGCGGCGGCCTTGGTCGATCATGGAAGTCTGCGGCGGACAGACCCACGCGATCGTACGCTTCGGCCTCGATAGCCTGTTGCCACCGAACCTCACGCTCGTCCATGGACCGGGCTGTCCGGTTTGTGTGACGTCGGTATCCCTCATCGACCGAGCTGTCTGCCTCGCGTCGTTGCCTGGAGTGATCTTCTGTTCGTTCGGCGACATGTTGCGAGTTCCCGGTTCCCGTGGTGACCTCTTTGGCGTGAAGGCGGCAGGGGGAGATATCCGGATTATCTATTCGCCATTGGATGCGCTCGAGCTGGCACGCAACAACCCAGATCGCGACGTCGTCTGTTTCGCTGTGGGATTTGAAACGACTGCCCCGGCCTGGGCCATGGCGGTCACGCAAGCGAAGCAGGCGGGTATTACCAACTTCAGCCTGTTGATCGCCCATGTGTTGGTGCCCCCGGCGATGGAGGCGATCCTGGCGTCGCCACAGAATCGAATTCAAGGCTTTCTTGCTGCAGGCCATGTCTGCACCGTGATGGGCTATGAGGAGTACGAAGCCATCGCACAACGGTATCGAGTCCCGATCGTGGTGACCGGGTTCGAGCCGCTCGATGTGCTTGAAGGCATCGCGATGTTGGTCAGTCAGTTGGAAGAGGGACGAGTCGAGGTCGAGAATCAGTATGTGCGGTCGGTCAGTCGTGAAGGGAATCAACAGGCCAAGTCCGTCGTCGATCGAGTGTTCGAACCGGCGTCTCGGATCTGGCGCGGTATCGGCGAGATTCCAGCGAGTGGCCTGCGCCTCAAATCTTCCTACAATACCTACAATGCCGAGCTGAAGTTCCAGCCGGACCTTGCGCAGCTCGCAGATGGCGTGGAGGATCCGGAATGCCGGAGTGGGCTGGTGCTCCAGGGTTTGCTCAAGCCGCCGGACTGCCCAGCCTTCGGGATTCGTTGCACACCGGAACAGCCGTTAGGAGCGCCAATGGTTTCGAGCGAAGGGGCCTGTGCCGCCTATTATCGATACCGCAGCCACGCAACGCGTGACGCGTGAAGCGGTCTGACGAGATACGAACGACGCTTCACAGGATACCGGAGATAACGCATGACTCAGAGCAAATCATTTGAACCGGCCTGTCCGTTGCCGATCTCGGCAACGAAAACCGTGCAACTTGCACATGGCGGGGGCGGTCGGCTCATGCAGGAGTTGATTCAAGGCGTATTCATGCGGGCCTTTCATAATCCCATGCTGGACTCCCTGCACGATGGTGCAATCTGGCCTGTGGAGAAAGGCACCCTCGCCTTCACCACTGATTCCTATGTGGTTCGTCCGCTGTTTTTCCCGGGCGGCGACATCGGGAGCTTGGCGGTGAACGGCACGATCAATGATCTGGCCATGTGCGGGGCCAAGCCTTTGTATCTGAGCGCGGGATTCATCCTGGAGGAGGGGCTCAGCATGGAGGTGCTGCGGCGAGTCGTGAACTCGATGGCCGAGGCAGCGAGAACTGCAGGTGTGCCGATCGTCACCGGCGATACGAAGGTCGTGGATCGCGGCAAGGGCGATGGGATTTTCATCAACACCGCCGGCGTTGGTGTGGTGCCGGCCGGTGTCCGCGTGTTGCCCACGTCGATACAACCTGATGATGCGATTCTTGTGAGCGGTCATCTCGGTTCCCATGGGGTGGCAGTACTCAGCGTACGGGAAGGACTGACGTTCGATGGCAAGGTCGAAAGCGATTCAGCCCCGTTGCATCACATAGTCAGTGATCTGATCCAAAGCGGCATTGAAATCCATTGCCTGCGCGACCTCACTCGTGGCGGGCTGGCCAGTGCCTTGAACGAACTGGCCACAGCGGCGAAGGTCGGCATGGTGGTTGAAGAGGCCGCCATTCCTGTGCAGGAACCCGTGCGGGGAGCCTGCGAACTGCTTGGCCTTGATCCATTGTACGTGGCGAATGAAGGACGCTTTGTTGCGATGGTGCCGGCGCAGCAGGTCGAAGCCGCGCTGGCCGTCATGCGCCGGCACGAAGTGGCGAACCAGCCAGCTCACATCGGCATGATGACGGATCGAGATCCTCCGCTGGTCGTTCTGCGAACCGTGGTAGGCACGCATCGTGTCCTCGATCTGTTATCCGGCGAGCAACTGCCGCGAATTTGTTGAGCCGGACGGCGCGAAAGACGATCGGTCGTTATTTGGTGCAAGGCGTCATGTCTCATCTACTGTCGCGTCTTGCCTCACCGTGCCTCACTTCTCTGTAGACACCTACCCCAACTGACTGCCTGATCTGTTGCCCGTGCTTCGTATCTCTATGACCCGACCATGGGATGTACGAGAGATTCGTCCATGACCGCTGTGGCATCGGGATTGCTCACTTCATGTTCAGGTAAGAACTGCGTTCCATCATCCTCCACGCGAGGAGAATCGCTATTTCTTAGGCCCAAACGCTTGAGTTATGAAACGACGCAAGCTAAGCCCAACTATGGAGATCCTCCTATGAAAGTCACCCTGAGTATCATCAAAGCCGACATCGGTTCTATCGGTGGCCACATCTGTCCCTCGCAGCAACTGCTGGAAACCGTTCGGAGTTATATTGCCCAGCATGGCTCCTCGCTGTTGATTGACCATTACGTCAGCAGCACCGGCGACGACATTGCGATCCTAATGAGCCACAGGCACGGCGCCGGACACGAAACCGTCCACAAACTGGCGTGGGATGCCTTCCTTGCCGGGACCGAGATAGCCAAACGGCAGGGGTTGTACGGTGCCGGTCAGGATTTGTTGAAAGACGCGTTTTCGGGCAACGTGCGCGGAATGGGACCGGCCGTGGCGGAGATGGAATTCAACGAGCGGCCGAATGAGCCCTTCCTGTTTTTCGCGGCCGACAAGACCGATCCCGGGGCCTTTAATCTACCGCTGTATCTGGCCTTCGCCGATCCCATGAACACACCGGGTTTGATCCTGGCGCCCAATATGGCGCAAGGCTTTCGCTTCGTCATCATGGACGTGAATCATACTGAAGGTGATCGGCTCATTGAGCTCCAGGCCCCAAAAGAATTGTACGAAATCGCCGCGCTATTGCGGGACACCGAACGGTACGTGGTGGAATCGGTCTGGTCAGCCGCCAGCGGCGAACAAGCCGTGGTGGCCTCCACCTCACGGTTGCATAACATCGCCGGGAAGTACACCGGCAAGGATGACCCGGTGTTGTTGGTGCGGGTACAGAAGGATTTCCCCGCCACGGGCGAGGTCTTGGCGCCCTATGCGGTCGGTCCTTATGTGGCCGGTGGCATGCGCGGCTCCCATCAGATGCCCTTGATGCCAGTCCCGCTTCAGTCCGGCATCAGCTACTTTGATGGTCCACCGGTGATCACGTGCGCCGCCTTCGCCATGCACGAAGGACGGTTCACCGAACCTGTGGACCCGTTTACTCATCCATTCTGGAACCGCGTACGCGACACGGTAGCCGACAAAGCCATCGGCATGCGACACCAAGGTTTCTTCGGTGCGGCCATGCTGCCCATGGCGGAATTGGAGTATACCGGCATCATGGAAAACCTTAAGGCTCTTGAACCGCGATTCCGCGTGCGCACCGATTCGTGATCACGGATGACCAAAGTCTTCGGGGTAAGGCCGTGGAGTCATGAAGTTGAGCGAAACGATCGGTCACCGCAGAATTCGCTCACGATCATTTCCACCGTTTGCTTCGGCGTGAGCCCACGGACCGGCAAGGTTTCCAATTCTTTTTTGTCCGTGCTGTCCGATGGCGGCTTCATGCGTGACTGTGGCTTCTTGAGGAACACCTTCACGATGGGGATGGCGCTGGCATGCGCCAGACCTTGTACGATCTCCATACAATCCATGGGATCGCTGGCTCCTGTTGCCGTCGCCATGGAGAGCCAGTTGTCGGGAGCATTCCATGTAGTACAATCACCGCAGGCGTTCAGCTCACGCGTTCAGTTCCGGAAGGTCCATGTGGCTGTGGATTCTGATGGAAAAGCCTGACACTGATGATCCCCACATTCGCCCGTAGATGTGAAAAGAGAGCCAGTCATGGCGATCAGGCGATTGCCTCGATAGGACGGAGCCTGCTGCTGTTCTGCCTTGTTGGGATCGGCGGCTGCGCGTCATACGAATCTCTCGATCTGAACTCCTACGATCCCATCCATGATCAGGAGGCCATTGCGAACTATTACCGGAATCAAGCCGTTACGATGCGGGAGAAAGCCCATGCGCAAGCCACGGCTGCGGCGCGTTATGAGGCACTCTTTGGGCCTGATGCTGACCTGGTCTCCGGTGCGCGGTCATTGGCGCACTACTATGAGCAGATCGCACAGGAATTGGAACGAGTTGCCCAGGCGCATGCGGATGTGGAACGCCACAGGCAACGGCCCGCGGCTGCCCCGTAGATCACGAAGTTTGCCGGAATGCACGACGCGAGAAGAGGAGGGATGTATGAAAGTGTCATTCACAGCCCGTCTACTGTTCGTACTGATCCCGATCGTGATGATTCTCCAGGGCTGCAGTAATACGGTGAATCCGGGAAGTCGAGGGCTGCGGTGGTACCCCCTCACGAGCGGACTGATGAAGGAACCGCTCAAGGAAGGATTCTACTGGCGCGCGCCCTGGAATGACGTCCTCGTGTTCGACACCAGATTGAAGAGCTTCAAGGAGAAGGTGGATGCGCTGACTGCAGATGATCTTCCAGTCACCGTCTATGCCGCAATCACGATGCGCCCAATGCCCGAGGAGATCTATTTTCTGGCTCAGGAAGTGGGGCCTGATTGGTACAAGCAGCTGGTTCAACCGCAATTGTTGTCGGCCGTGCGAGGGGTTGTCGCAAACTACACCATGGTTACGCTTCCCGAGCGTAGCAGCGAAATCGGGAACAAGATCGAAGCCGTCGTGGTCGAAGCATTGAAAGGTCGCCATCTGGATGTCTACAACGTGGCGCTCTCGGAAATGGAATTTTCACAGATGGTGTTGAGGGCCATCGAACAAAAGCAGGCGAAAGAGCAGGAAAAAGAGCAGAAGGACTTCGAGGTCGTGATTGCGCAACGCAATGCCGAGATTGCACGGATTCAGGCCAAAGGCGAAGGTGATTCATTGAAGATTCGCGCGGAAGGCGAAGCCGACAGCATGAGGATCCGCGCCATGGGACAGTCCCAGGCGCAGGAGATCATCACCAAAACCCTGACGCGTGACTACTTGCAGTTCAAATTGTATGAAAGCCCCAATTCCAAGACGATCATCGTGCCGGAGAAGCTCAATGTTCCGCTGATTATCAGCCCTGGTGCCGATCAATCGCGATAGGAGTCATCTTGGTTCACTAACCGGCC
>JAMPUU010000021.1 GCA_030144965.1 Nitrospira sp. BO4 | reverse complement strand
CCCCATTGACTGCGATGCGACCGTTGTATTCAATGTCCGCGGCCGCGACGCCTGGCGGTAGAGCCATATCTCCTGCATAAGTCATATCGATGGCAGTGCTGCAAATGAACCCCGCTGCCCCAAGCACAAGCATGACTGTTCCCACTCGCACTCGGCACTTCACCCACGGCCATAGGCTGTACATGGTCGACCTCCTATTGAAGTCTTCTAGATTGGAAGAGAGTTGTCGCAGTTTCAATGAAACATCTCATGAAGTCATCACACTTTATGTGCTTCGAATGATTGGCGTTTCCAAGGAATTATCTCGTTGAGCGTGGTCATCAACGCCATAACCTCGTCCTCCTTACGTCTGAATTGACCTTGTGATCATCATCAAAAGAATAACGACTCTGCGGAACACTCGTGCCAATAATTCTTTCTGAAGAAAAGTCAATAGGGGCGAGGCCCTTCATGCCTCGGTCCACCTCTATCCTCCAGTCAAGGTCATAGAAATGGGTCTGGGAATGAACTGGATCCGTTGGGACTCTTTCCAGCAACGGCACGGTATCCGCATCGCCATGTGCCCCAATCCGGCCGGAGGTGAACAAACGGGATATACGGGTGACCGTCGATAATAAGGTGCTTTTCCTCCAAGGCGAGCGGAAAGAAGAGCCGAAGGGTGCCGGACGGAGGATCCATCGCCCTGAACGGGCGTACGGACGCTTTCTCCGGAGCTTTACGCTTCCGGATTCGGTCGAGGTGGCGCACGTGAAGGCGGAATTTAGGGATGGGATGCTATACGTCCACTTACCGAAATCTGCTCACTCCCAAGCCAAAACCATCGATGTGAAAGCGGCATAACGAAAGCGCTCCCAACAATTGCATTCCGCAGCCAACGGCCCGTCCTGCAGGACGGGCCGTTCCTTTATTGTGTTCTGATTCCCACAGGACGGTTTTTTCCTTCGATGGATAACCGACAAATTCATATCCGGTCTGATAATCATAAATACGTACAATGTTATCAGCCGCTCCCGGTTCACCCTCCTCTTGACTTCGTTTTGCTGAGAATTATGAAAAACTGCGTGAAGCGGATCCATCTCGGAAGTGAGTGATCTGCGGCACGAGCTCAATCAACACGAAAGGAACATACGGTCTCGTCACTGGTCATAGGACAGGACCAGGGGCTTCAAAGAGGAGGAATGATCTCATGAAACGTTATGCATTGATAGTGGCATTGACTGTAGGACTGATAACGTCGGCCTTGGTGAGTGTGTGTTCAAGCGCCCCTGAGAAATCCCTAGATCATCCTCAAAATAAATCAGGTACGAACAAGCCAATGACCGGTGCGGTCAAGGGGCAGGCTGAGCAAGAGATGAGTCAGCAGCGGAAAAAGATTCTTGATGAAGCCACGTCAGCGATTCAAGAAACGAAAAAAGCGCTGAAGGCCCTGGAAGACAAGAAATCCGACGACGCGCTGAAAGCGTTGGAACGGGCCACAGGAAAGCTGAATATTCTGCTCGCGCGAGATCCACACCTGGCGCTCGCGCCAATAGATGTCGCAGTGACGACTCATGACCTCTATGCCACAGTGGATCAGATTAAGGCGGTTCGCAAACAAGCAGAAAACCATCTTGAGAAGGGGGAAGTTCAGAAGGCTCGGTTGTTGATCCGAGGATTGGGGAGCGAGATCGTGATCAGTGTGACAAGTCTTCCGTTACAAACATATCCTGCGGCGATTGCGGCCGTGACGCCTCTGATTGACAAGGGGAACATTGAAGAGGCGAAAGAGGCTCTGCAGGCAGCTCTCAATACACTGGTCGTGTCCGAACATATCATGTCCTTACCGCTCATACGGGCGGAGGAAAAGTTAGCCAAGGCGGAAGAGTTGGCTCAGAAAGACACGCGCACCGACGAAGAGAGCAAGACCCTTGCGAAATTACTCGAGGAGGCCCGGGAACAACTGAAGCTATCCGAACTTTTGGGGTATGGGACAAAGGAAGATTACAAGAGGTTTTATGCGGAAATTGAACAAATTGAAGATAAGACAAAGGGTGGCAAATCTGCAAAGGCAATTTTTGCTCCCCTTAAAGAGTACCTTGCCGACCTCAAACGTTCTCTCTTCGACTGACTTTTGTTAAGCGGTATCGCCGTTATCGGGGAAGCTCCCGCCAACGGAGCTTCCCTCTGGAGGCATTGAGCTAGAGGAGGATGTTATGAACCGAAAACTGAATGGGGTGGTTGCAGTGATCCTGGTTGTCTTATCGACCTGGCTGGTCGGTTTTGTGGGCGATGTGACGAAAACCACGGACCTACAGATTGAATCGGCAATCCGAGAACGATTGGCCTCAGATGGTCGAATCGATGCGAAGAATATTCAGGTCAACGTCGACCAAGGCGTGGTCAACTTGACCGGGACTGTGCCGGATTTGGAGAGTAAGGGTTTGGCCGAAGCGCTGGTGAGCGGAACCATTGTGGGCGTCCGTCAGCTGCACAATGAAATCACCGTCGTGCCACCCGTGGTCAAAGATGAAATGATCCGCAAGTCGATTGAGGCGGCGCTGAGATCCGTTCCCGCCCTGAGAGACAACAAAACGAATACGATCACTGTGCTGGTTCATGAAGGGGATGTGGTGCTTAAGGGAGCTGTGGAGAAGCCGCTGCACAGCCGCCTGGCATATAAGACGGCGCAGACTGTGCCGGGCGTTGTGTCAATTGCGAACTTGCTGAAGGTTGTGGGGGAACCTCGACCTGACCGAGACCTCGAAAAGGATGTCATGGCTTACTTGAAATGGGCGCCGTTTGTCGATCTCGATCAAGTCGAATACAGCATCGAGAAGGGTGTGATCAAACTCAAGGGAAAGATCGAGCACCATGCCGGCCTTGTGAGTTTGGTCAACGATCTGGAGAAAATTCGTGGCGTGGTGGATGTGGACGTATCGGAGATGACAGTGACGAAGACTCAGCAAAAAGGCTAACCTCAACAGTTATCGCAGGCGAGTGGGCAAGCTTTCGTCTCACTCGCCTGGAGAGATCCAATTCAGCGCCTATGCTTTTTGTGCGCGAACAAACTGGATGTCCTGCGTGGTTTCGGTTGGCCCACGTTTCAATGCGATCGTTGGATGGCGGGATTCTAGAAGGGAGCGGTTGGTTCGAGGACCAATTTCCCAGCCCCATCCCCTCGGCGTGAGATGCTATTAGGTATGGACATGATCGGTAGCCGCTTAGTAGAGAGCAGTCTACCCTAAGCCCACTTCTGGCGAGAACAATCGGCCTCGTGCGCCCATCGACCAAGGGTAATTCCTGTATGAATCCACCCTTGACTTCCCCATCGTTCGATTTATCTACGCGCCATCCAGTTGGATCGGCGCCGCACCAGCGCAGCTAACCTGATAGGTAACCAGGACTGACCGAAAGGAGGTTACTATGGCACTCGTACGATGGGACCCATTTCGAGAGTTGGAAGAAGTGTCAGATCGGTTGAATCGGTTGTTCGCACGACCTACAGAGCGAACGTCGAATGGCAAAGAAACCATGATCGTAGCCGATTGGACGCCGTCTGTTGATATCAGTGAGACCGAAGGGGAGTATCAGATCAAGGCCGAGATTCCGGATGTGAAGAAGGAGGACGTGAAGATCACGCTCGAAGATGGTGTGCTTACCATTCAGGGCGAGCGCAAGCACGAGAAAGAGGAAAAGGGGAAGAAGTTCCATCGGATTGAACGATCCTACGGCAGCTTTGCCCGGACCTTCGCTTTGCCCGATGTGATTGAAGTGGACCAGGTGAAAGCCGAGTTCAAGGATGGCGTGTTGAGTCTCCATCTGCCGAAGTCGGAAAAGGCGAAACCGAAGGCCATCGAAGTTAAGGTGGCGTAACCCGCTGAGCGGATGCATGGAGCGCTGAAGACCAGGGGGGAGAGGTGTGCTTCGTGCCAGTGGGGGTTTGCTTGTAGTCAATGGAGTCGCGATATCCACAAGGAGGCGGTCATGGGCCTGCACTGGTTCAATTTGCTAGGGTTCGTGATGTTATTTCTTGCACTCCTTTTGAATGAAATTGTCATGGTGAACGTGTGGTATGACTCTAACTTGTTCTTAATCGCTATAGAGGTAACATACCTCCTCGCTGCCCTGTGCCTTGCACTCTGGGGAAGTTCCGATCACCAGCAAACCTGACCCGCGTTCCTTTCTCAGAGAATCCTGAATCCGGGGAGGTGCTGTCTTATGAATCCACGAAAAACGAACTGAGCCGTACAACAAGATCATCGGCGAGTTACAGGAGATGCGGCGGATATACGGGGGAGCTGGTGAAGAAAGCGGTAGCAGAGAAGCGGCAAGCCTATGTCATCGTCAATGATCGAGTAGAGGGGAATGCCCCGTTGACGATTCAAGCCTTAGTCGGGACGACATTAGGGGGTCTCCCAGTACCGACCGAGACCTGAAGACGATAGTCTGAATCAGAATAGCGCAGTGGAAACATTACGAATCGGTAGCGGAAACGCTACGAAGACATAATGTAAAAATTGCGCTGTTCGCTAAGCTCCGTTCTTGAAAGAGGACGGAGCTTTCTTTTTGATAGCGCAAGGTGAAAGCGGTAGCAAAGCGCATGCGGGAACGTAACAGGGTGGTTACCGTATACGATCCGAGGAAATAGAATTGCTGTGGTAATCGTGTTCAGGGCTGCGCTCCTGGAGCATCTGGTATGGCGGATCGGATGCGCGAGGGGGAGGGGACCGGAGTGGACTAGCACGAGGTGGTGGCGTCGCCGCAATCTCGCCATGCCTCGGCACGATCGGCGCGTAATTCGTCGTCCCATCGCGGTTGCGATACCCATAGCCGGTCTTGGGGGTGGCATCGCTGCGCCGGGGACCGAAACTGCTCCCGTGATGATCTGCCCATTGCGCTTGAGCGTCAACCGTGAGCAAGAGCGTCGCCAGTATTAACATGTACAGCATAAGAACCTCTCGGCAAACTGGATGCTACGGTCAGCTTACCAAAGAAGAAAGATGAATGTATGGGTGGGGGATTGAGAGGAATCAATTTACTCCCTCAAAAGGAACCCCTCGAATAATGGAGTTAGGACGAGTCTGAAAGACTGGCGATACGATGTCCTATGAATCGTCATGACGATTTCCAATCAGCCAGATCCGATTTCGACCGCTACGATGTAGCGATTGTCGCTAATTTGTCCAGCCCGACGTTGAACGGTCTGACGAACGATCAATTCTATTTTCAATTTGAGAAGACAGGAATGTTCTCCAATGATGGATTGCCAACGTCACCTCCGAGCATCGCGTCTGTAGTGCAGAAGTCTTGGTATCTAGATTTTCACCCGGTGGACAGTTCGTCCGCGGAGAAATTACCTCGTTAGCCCTCACAGCTGTTCCCTTGCCCGGGGCACTTATCCTGTTCGGCTCCGGAGCGGGTTTCTTGGCCTATGCTATGCGCCAAACTAGAGGGATGCGGACAAGCTTGTGACATGAAAGACCCTGCCTTTAGTAACTCATCTGTCTGATTGTCCTTATGACTTAAGCGGATCGTCTTCATCTCTTTCCATGCTTACAGATAGGGATCCAATGGATAAGGACATTGACTGCAATACGGCCAAGCAGTTCACATGTGCTTCGCTTCGTGGCTTATTGGCCAAATGCTGCTTCCTAATCTACTCGCGAAAAGCGTGGAATGGAAACGCCTCCCTTATCGACGCTCTCAGTAAACATGGCAACCGGTCTTATCCAGAGCCCTCGATCGCCGTACAACGCCCGGTAAACGACAAACTCCTCCTCTCTTTCGGATTGCCTGGCGACTCCCAAAACTTCATAGTCCTGGCCCTTATGGTGTAAATGCCGGGTGAGACCATGATCGCCTGCTCCTCGTAGTGGGGGGAATCTGCATGTCCACTTGACAGTTACTTTACAATTCCGCCGAAGACGCCCCTTGGAAGGGCGCAAACGACATTCCGCAGATAAGGCTCGAAACGATGAAACCGCTTGACGCCAGCGTGGATTGTGCGGTGGTGCCGAAGCCGGGATTTGAACCCGGACACCCGTGAGGGCGCTAGACCCTGAATCTAGTGCGTCTGCCAGTTCCGCCACTTCGGCATTAGGGATGTTGAAAAAGCCCGCCAGCTTCGTTCTCACGAACCTCAAAGGCTCAACGTACCGGCACAGAGTACGCTTCGCCTTTTCGCTCCGCTCGGGCCTTGCTGAACGTCCTTTTTGAACATCCCTGGGAATGAATACAGCAAGGGGAGCCGGATTATCCTGAATTTTCATCGCTCGCGTCAAGCAACCGCCGTCGAGAGAGTTCACGGTGCGGCACGAGTAGCTGTCTGGGAAATGGCCCATGGACCCGTGCCCGTGATGTCGCGTGGATCGCCACTGACGATAATGCGTTCGTGAGCCAGACCGGCTGCAGCGAGCAGCGAGGAGACTGCAATCCTCGGAGCCTCATCGACGATGAGGACATCGAAGCGCACCCGGCTGAACAAGGGGTCGCTCGCGACTCGAGCGGGAGTGGCCGCGACCAGTCTCCGGTTCTGAAGGAAGGCCTGACGGTTCGGGCTTGCTTCAGCAGCCAGCAACTCACGGACCTTTTTCGTTCCACCCAATTTCGTGATGTGCTCCTTCAGTTCGCCAAACTCGGCACGCGTTCCTCGAGGGACGGCCGCCTCCGGAACAAGCTGCTGAATGCGACCTTTCGCGACATCGAGTTCGTCGTTCAGTTGGTTCATCTTGCTCTGATACAGCGCACGGTACTGCGTAAGTGATTCCGCATTCTTCCCCACCGCCTGCATGCCCAGTCGCTGTAACAGCGGCAGATTTTCGAATTCCTTGAGCATGGTCTCAACATCGGCCATTCTGACTTGCAGCTCCCTGAATTGTGTCACGAGGCGCCATTCCAAGGAGCGAACTTCGTCCAAATCTTTCTGCTTCGCTTCTTTCTGGGCCAGCAGAGGGGCCAGCTCTCGGAAGCGTTCGTATTTATGTTTCAGCGAGGCTTTATCGGCCTGTGACCTGGCATAGAACCGGTGCATCTGTGCTTCGAACCCCAATTCATGAAGATCGATGCCTCCGGTTCGCGAGGCAATCGGGAGTTCATATCGAGTCATCCACGTTCTGTAGTTGAGCCCGCCGGCGTTCATAGTCCGCGCGACCGTCCCTACAACCTCATCGCACTCGTCATGATCCGGACTGATCAAAAGTACGCGCTTATTGCCGCGAATCAGTTCCGTGGCCAATTTCCCGAGTTGTTGACGACGCAGTGACCGGTCATCCGACCACATTGCCGTGAAAATAGATGTGCGGGAAAGAAATGCTTCGGCGTCGATGTCTTGCATTTGCAGCAGGGCTGTCAACCGCTCGGTCGGCCCAAGGTGATACTGGTCGGGCTTCGCCAGGATTTCTTTCAGTCGGGCCGCCGATGTACTGACAAGACCGGCCTGATCCGGAACGAGGGTGGCGGAGGGGACTTCGCTTCCGAGGGCATCGATCAGCTGAACGAGAATGCGTTCGCCTGTTTGCCGGAGCACAATTCCTTCCGTTGTTTCTGCTTCATCAGTCGGAACAACAGCCACCGGAAGATCGACACACAGCGTGACGTCAGACGGCACGACAAATTCGTACAGATGGAGCCCGCCGATCGTGTGCACCAGGCGGCCCTGAGACGCCACGAAAGGAGCATCACGCTCTGTTTCCGTGAGGTGGACCCGTTCGTGTTCAAGGCGGGTAGTCCACAATTCGATAAGTTCTCTTGCTGTCATGACGCCTCCCTTTACCGGCATATTCAACATAAGGGACCGTCATGATAAATGTCCGGCGGGAGAGCTGTCTACCGCCAGAGACTCGAGGTTGCCCTTGTCTTCACGACCAAAACACGTCTAAAATGAACCCCTTTCTATGGGCTGGCAGGAGGAAACAGGCCGTTCCGCGATGCGAGAAGAGAACTGGCTGGTTTCCCACATCGGGCTGAGGAGGAATTTGTGAAGGGGTTGCGGTTCGAGCGGATCGGCAAGGGGCGGTATTACAATGTCGTCTTTCACATCGGCAGCACCTACGTGCCCGTGAGTGACGATACTGTGGAAGAACTCAAGGGGCAGAGCCTGTTGCCGGCCGAACGATTTCTGGATCTCCTCATCGACCGTGTTGGGTATTCGTCCTACTTGAAGGATCAGATCCGAAATGAATTGAAAGCGACGGGCGATCCGGTTACACAGATCACCGTGCTGCAAGGCGCCATCCGAGAGTTGTAGATCTCCTCCCTCGTGAAACGCATCTCCTAGAATTCCTGCTCACGCTTCCAACCCTAATGGGACCAATCGAGTGGGGCCTGACTGCGCGCGTCGAGCGACCACTGCTTCACCGTGGGGACTCTGCGAGCAAAGGACCTGCTCGATTGGCCCCAATCTTCAATCTCCCACCTGGCCTTCCTGGAACAGCTGATTCATGATCTGATTCCGCTTTTCCGGATCGCGATAGAACTTCAACGCCTTGGTATAGTTCTCCATCGCGCTCTGGCGTTTGCCGCGGAGCGCGTAGATCTCGGCGATCCCATGATAGGCTCGCGCATCCTCTTCATTGCACTTGAGCGCCCGGCTAAAAATGTCCGCGGCTTCTTGAAGTCGTTGCTTGCCTAACGCGAGCCACCCGAGAGCGGAATGGGCGGCGCCAAAATCCGGATCGGCATTGAGCGCATCTTGGTAGCTCTTCTGCGCCAAGTCCAGGCGCCCGCGCGTTTCGTAGAGTCCGCCCAGCGCAAAGTGCACTTCGGCATCCTGTGGGTTCAATTTCAGGGCGGTCTTGTACGATTGTACCGCCGGCTCCACCTTCCCCTGTTCTGCCAGCGCACAGGCGAGGTTCGAATGCGCCGCGGAATCGTTCGGGTTGAGCTTGATAACCTCACGGTATTCTTTGATCGCCATTTCCAACCGGCCTTGATCTTGATACGCGACACCCAGATTCATCCGGGCCGGAGCAAAGTCCGGAGCGAGACGGATGGCTTCGCGGTACTCCTTGATCGCCATTTCAAGATGACCGGCGCGTTCGTGAATCTGTGCGAGAAAGTAATGAGGAGACGCCGATTGCGGAAGCAACCGCGCGGCTTCCATGTATGGTTGCATAGACTGTTCGGATTGGCCGGACTGCGCGAGAAACAGGCCGGTGATCAAATGGGCGTGGCCGCAGCTCACATGCCTGGCGAGCAGATCGTTCACCCAACTCCCCACGGTTGTGATGTCCTGCGGGGCTTCAAGGCAGAGCGCATGGGTTTTCCAGGCGTCGGCAAACCGACCCTGCACGAGATACACGACATTTCGCGCAAAGAGAGGACGTGGGTCCTTCGCTCCCTCGGAGTCCCGGCTCCAGGCCAACGACTCGGCAAATAGGGTGTCCCATGCGCCGGCGATCATGGCCGCCTCACAGTTCTGCTGGTGAGTACCCATAGGGTTCTTATCGAGTCAGTGTGTCTTCGATATCGGGCGATGTCGCGCGAATCTGTTCACCGAGGAAGGGGAATCGTTGGGTGAGCTGTTGTTTCATCTGCCACGCGACCGTCCGGTACGACCAGTGGCCTTTGACGCCGGATCGTAGCTTGCTGATGTATTCGGCTTCAGCATAGTCCATTTTGAACAAGCAACGCACTTTGAAGCCGAACGGAATCGCGTAGAGCGACGCTTCTTGATCCTTTTTCCTGAGTAACTCGATGTCGTGACGCACGGCATCCATCGCTTGCCGGTACTCCAGATCCAACCCCGCTTCGACAAGCGGCGGCGGAACATCGTAGCCATGGACGGTCGTGAAGTTCTGTTGCACTTGCTGGCAGCGGCGGTGGCGATGCATATCCCGCCACGCCCCGAGGTCCATCAGGATATCGAATGTGAATGCGTAACCGCTGCGAAACTCCTTGATGAGTTCATCGTAGGGGCCGCGCTGTTTGGTTGCGACCTCGATGGTCGCTTGCTTCTGTCGATCCGGCCATTCTTTGACGACTTCGAGTATTTTCCGGTACGGGGCTTGCGCGACCCGGTAGAGAAGCGTCGTGACGAGCTCGTCGAGAGGATGGTGTGCTTCGATCAAATCGACCGGTTCGACCGGACCCCAAGCATCCGGTTGGTCAAGGCCCGTTGGGCGCAACGCTTCACGAGCATGGCGGGCCAACTCCGAATACACCGATTCCTGGTACTGGCTGGCCTTGGCATGTCGCGCCAGTGTGGGCGCCAATGGGGCAGCTTGACCGGGCGATTGGCCGGATAATTCGCCCCACAGATTCACCGGCGGACGGTGACAGGCCTCTCTCAAATCTTCAGCGATTGCCCGCAATTCCGGAAGCTGAGAAGACAACAATCGTGTGATCTGCTTTTCCAACGTCCGGATGCTCACGACCTGACCGACGTTGGTCTTTGCGGCAAGGGGAAGCAGATACCGCGTCACATCGAACGCTCTGGCTGCTATGGTCCGCTCGTAGTCGGCAGGCTTCATCGACTCAGGGCGTGGCTCCCGTTCAGCCAGGAATCGCGTCAGCGGATCATGGAGCAAACGATAGACCTCGGAGAGGCTTCGAAGAATCCCCTCGTACACGGCTTCCGTTTCGCTGCCTCGAATCTGATCGGGCACAAACCATCGATTGGACGAAAAATTCTGATACCGGCTGGATTTCGCTTGACCATCCCACAGCGGTTCATCTTCCAACCGAATGGCGGCGAGTTCCGAAATGTCCTCAAAGCAAATGGTCACATGACCCAGGTCGGCAATGGAGGCGTGCCCGTAATCGAAGTAAAACTGTTCCCAGAATTTTTCGGACGAGTGGCCATGGACCCACTTGATGCTATTTTCTATTGAATCGGGGGAGCGACTGTATCGGGCGAGCGCATAGGCAGACGGTTCCGGCGGCATCGGGGCGATGGCAACTACCCGGCGACTGGTTCGGTCTTGGCTCATACGTCTGTTCTACGACGAGAACGCATCCACATGCTGCATTTTATGTAAGCCGCGCACTATACCGCTCGATTCAGAGTCGTGCAAGCTCGCTCCGTTGACTTGCCACAGAAAGCGCCGTTATAGTCCGCCGAGACCGGCACAACACGAGTTGTTGTACACGATTCTTCATGGTGAGTACCCACACGTTTTATCTCATCCAAAGCCCATGATCAAAGGCATCAAAGGCGTCAAGGATCTGTTGCCGGAGGACACACCCCGTTGGCGTCTCATCGAAGAGACCGCCAGACGATGGGCGGACCGGTATGGGTTTCATGAAATCCGCATTCCGATCTTTGAGGTCACGACCCTATTCGCAAGAAGCATCGGGGCATCGACGGACATCGTTGAGAAAGAAATGTACACCTTCCAGGATCGCGACGGCACATCGCTGACTCTGCGTCCTGAAGGGACTGCCGGAACTGTTCGCGCCTATATCGAGCACAACCGCGCGGCAGTTCCAGTCCCCCAGAAGTACTTCTACTTCGGGCCGATGTTTCGGCACGAAAGGCCTCAAGCAGGGCGCCTCCGCCAATTTCATCAGTTCGGCGTGGAGTCCCTGGGGATGGCCGATCCGCGCGCTGATGTGGAGGTCATTTCCCTTCTGTGGCGAATTCTCTGCGAACTTGGTCTCCCTAGTCTGACGCTGGAGATCAACAACCTCGGTTATGCCAGCGATCGAGATGTGTATCGGCCCCACCTCGTTGAGTACCTCAAACAACATGAATCCGGTCTCTGTGCAAATTGCCGACACCGTATTGAGGCCAATCCGCTCCGGGTTCTCGATTGCAAAGTTCCCGAGTGCCGCGCAATAACGGAGACGGCTCCCCGGCTGGCCGACTCGCTTTCAGAAGCGGCCCGTTCTTACTTCTCCCAGGTCTTGGCCGGCCTCGATGTCACGAAGATCCCTTATTCCTTGAACCATCGGCTCGTTCGTGGGCTTGATTACTATAACCTCACGACGTTCGAGGTCACCGCAACAAATCTTGGTGCGCAAAACGCCGTAGGGGCGGGCGGGCGCTACGACGGCCTCGTTGAGACTCTCGGAGGGCCTCGCACACCAGCAGTGGGTTTCGCTCTCGGTCTCGAACGGATGGCGATGTTGTTGCCTGAATCTGCACTGAATGCTCTTCCGGAGCGCGTGGTTGTGTATGTCGCGGGGTTCGGTGCTCTCGGAGCTGTAGCCGGTCTCTCAACCCTCGAAGAACTGCGTCATTCCGGAATCCAAGCGGTCTCGGACTTCCGGGCTTCGACGTTGAAGGCTCACTTGCGCCAAGCTGATCGTCTCGGCTGCCGATTTGCGCTCATTCTCGGAGATGATGAAGCGACCAAAGGAACTGCCCTCTTGCGTAACATGGTCACGAAGACACAGCATGAACTCGGTATTTCAACTCTCTCCCGTGAAATTCACCCCTTTGTCCTCGGCTCGTAACGGTCGGTTTTTCAGGTTGACTTTCTCCTGAAAAACTCTTAGTCTCTGCCCATCTACAAATTCTGTAACCTACTGAATATTTAATATAAATTCCTGTGGATTCACACGGTGAAGCGTAAAATTGGTTTCCTCTTGGCCTTGCCTCCGTCGGACGAAAGTGCCACGACAGTCACTCGACTTGCCCAGGCAGCTGTCGAGGCTGGTCACGACGTCTACCTCTACCTCATCGATGAAGGCGTGAAGAACATGCACGCCCAACCATACCGAGACTTGGCATACTCCGGCGCCCGTGTTTTTGTGTGTGCGTATGGCTGCCGCCAACATGACGTATCTACCGACGCTCTGGACCCCAAGATGTCTCTCTGCGGCCTCGTTGTTCTTTCCGGGATCATTGACACCTGTACACCATTCCTCTCATTCACCTGAGAGCATCGAATCTCCTGTGGCCAAGAACATCGCTGTCGTCATTCAAGAAGATCCGCGCAAAACTCATAGGCCCGTGGAGGCGTTGCGAATTGCCCTTGGCCTTGCATCGGGATCTCATACGACGTCGGTCGTGCTCCTTCATGAATCTATTCGTCTCCTGACCGAACCCATGGATGATATTATCGATGTCGATCTTCTCGAAACGTATCTTCCCTCGATCCAACACCTGAATCTTCCCTTTATTCTGAACGACACAGTCGATCGATCACCACTCTGCCGTCATTTCCATATCCGCTATGAAACAGACGAAGCTATCAGTGCGCTTCTCCGATCTATGGATTGCGCGCTAGTTTTTTGAGTGAGGTATTCTCATGTCATCTGTCGTGTATGTGGTTCGTTCATCCCTCCACACGATTTCACAGTCACTCTGTCCTGAACAAGGTTCTGTCCTGATGATTTCCCTCAAGGACTCCCTTCTTCCGGGAACGGTGATCAGCACCAGCAAGGAATTCCCTTTAGAAGATGGGGAGCAATTGTCGTACGAGCAACTGATGGCTGTGTTGGTGAAAAGTGAGAAGGTTGTGACTCTATGACTCCGAAGT
Organism: Nitrospira sp. BO4; assembly: GCA_030144965.1. Lineage (GTDB taxonomy): Bacteria > Nitrospirota > Nitrospiria > Nitrospirales > Nitrospiraceae > Nitrospira_D. Next base: position 83,342 of record JAMPUU010000021.1, on the reverse strand, counting down.
TTAGTAATAAAGAAAATTAGGAGTCGTCGGAATAGTAGTAACGGAGTGAATAAAGAGGATAAGAGGTAGTCGATTGATTTTGTTACGTGAACTCTGATGCGGAAGAATGGATAAAGGTGGGGATACACTCTGTATGGAAGCGTTGAAAGGTGTGAAGAGCCTGTGAGGGCCGGAATGAGCGTCGCGTGGGGCGGACTCCCTGACTCGACAGGTGAGGGTGCAACATGGTATGCAGCATGCCTTCTTTCAGCGAAATTGAATCAATAGACGGATAGTTATCCACAGGTGTGAATAAGCCTGTGTATAGAAATTTGAGTCACTTATGACGAACGACGCTGTCTGGCAGGAAGTTCTGCAGTACATCCTAGCGAAGGTTCCAAAGCAGGTGTTTGATACGTGGTTTCTACCGGTGCATTTACACCGGATTGAAAACTCGACCGCCCACATTGGAGTTCCGAACAAGTTCTTCGGTGAGTGGCTGGACACTCATTATGGATCTCTCCTGGAAGAAGCCATGTCGACAGTTCGCGGGACTGGACCAATGGCCATCGCATTTACGGTGGTGGAAAAGACGGTTGGTCAGTCGATCGAGGCTCCAAGCGCAGTAGGCATTTCGAGGACCACCAGTCAAACGCGGCCACGCCGCGGGATCCAGCTGAACCCGAAGTATACGTTTAAAAATTTCGTGGTCGGTGCCGGGAATCAATTTGCCCACGCCGCGTGCATGGCCGTCGCCGAGCAGCCGGGTCAGACGTACAACCCGCTGTTCATCTACGGAGGGGTGGGCTTGGGGAAGACCCACCTCTTGAACGCGATAGGGAATCATGTGGCTGAAAGAAGTGATGTCCGAATCGCCTATTTGACGACCGAGCAGTTCACAAATGAAGTGATCAACTCCATTCGCTACGACAAGATGATGGATCTTCGGAAGCGCTACCGGCACATCGATATGCTTATGATCGATGATATTCAATTTCTGGTCGGGAAGGAGCGAACGCAGGAGGAGTTTTTCCATACGTTCAACGCGTTGTACGAGGGGCACAAACAGATCGTTCTCTCCAGCGATCGCTTTCCCAAGGATATGCCGGATATCGAGGAACGCCTGCGGTCTCGTTTTGAATGGGGGCTGATCGCGGATTTGCAACCTCCGGATGTGGAGACTCGCATCGCCATCTTGCGGAAGAAATCAGAGGATGAAGGAGTCAAACTGCCGGAAGATGTCATACAGTTCCTCTCCACCACGATGAAGAGTAATATCCGCGAACTTGAAGGGAGTCTGGTTCGATTGGGTGCGTACGCCTCGCTCACGGGGCAAGTCATTACTCTCGAACTCGCGAAAAACGTTCTTCGCGACCTCATCGGCGACAAGAAGAAGATTGTTGCGATGGATGATATTCAGGAAGCGGTGTGCTCTCAGTTTCACGTCAAATTGACGGAACTGAAATCCCGTCGCCGGAGCAAAACCCTTGTGCATCCTCGGCAGATTGCGATGTATCTGTGTCGCGAACTCACCGACGCATCGTACCCGGAAATCGGACGACAATTTGGCGGCAAGGATCATACGACCATCATTCACGCGTGCCGACAGGTTGCGAAGGCCAAGGAGGCTGATACAGAGTTGCATGCGACGCTCGAAACATTGAAGGAACATATTCTTCGAAGCTAACGAGTTGGCCGGGAGAGGACTCCATGAAAGTACGCATTGGGCGAGATGAACTGTTGACGGGTCTCCAACGGGTGCAAGGCGTCGTGGAGAAACGCAATACGATGCCGATACTGTCCAACATTCTGTTGGAAGCCAGGCAGGATGGGGTGGAGATCATTGCGACAGACCTCGAAATCGGTATGCGAGGTCTGTACAAGGCGACCATGATCACGAGCGGAGGCGTGACCATATCGGCTCGTAAGCTGTTCGAGATCGTGAAGGAATTACCTCCCGGCGACATTGAATTGACGGCCACGGACAACAACTGGACCACTATTCAGGCTGGAAAGAGCCAATTCAAGGTGGTGGGACTTCCCAGCACCGAGTATCCGGCATTGCCGACGATCGAGCGGGAAGGGCTGACACCTCTCTCGGGAGACGGACTACTCGAATTGATTCGGAAGACCCTCTTTGCTGCGGGTGATAACGATGCCAGGTACATCTTGAACGGCCTTTTGGTGACGTTGGTTGCGACCGACAAGAAAACCACCCTGCGATTAGTCGGCACGGACGGCCATCGGCTGGCCGTGGCGGAGCAGGAAGTGGGCAAGGCCGGCAGTAAAGGCATACCGCAGGAAATAAAAGCCATTATTCCCAAGAAAGCCGCGCATGAGATTCGACATCTGTTGGAAGAGGGAGGCGATAGTGATCCGCTCATCGGCTTCTCCAAGAATCTCATGATCTTCCGCAAGAGCGGTCTGCTGCTGACCTCACGGCTGATGGAAGGCAACTATCCCAACTACCAACAGGTGATTCCCAAAGAGAGCGGCAAGCACATCAGCGTGAACCGGGCAGAATTGGAAAGCGCGCTGCGTCGGGTGTCGGTGTTGTCCAAGGACAAGGCCAGCGCAGTAAAGGTTTCGTTCACTTCCGGCAAGATGACTCTGTTTTCGAGCAGTCCGGACTATGGAGAAGCGACTGAAGAATTGCCGGCTCGGTACGAGGGTGATGCGCTCAACACCGGATTCAACGCCCGTTATCTTTTGGATACGTTTAGCGTGATGGACGGGGACACGGTGTCTCTTCAGATGGATACGCCCCTGAGTCCGTGTCTCATCCAGGAGCCGGAAAGCCCGGGGTTCAAGTGCGTGGTCATGCCCATTAAGATTTAGCAGCATGCTGCTAAAGTCAGCCGGCATCGGTCTCGCATCGCGTCTTCTCGCTCATCTCCGGAGCAGGGACCGCGAAGTTCGTTTCTCAACACGTTGTTAGGAATCGGATGGCCACAGAAGACTCTTCCCCAACCAAGTCAGAAAGCTATCGCGCCGATCAAATCAAAGTCCTCGAGGGCCTCGATGCGGTACGAAAGCGGCCGGCGATGTACATCGGAAGTACCGGCGTGGATGGACTCCACCATCTGGTCTATGAAGTCGTCGACAACAGCGTCGACGAACATATGGCGGGGTTCGGCGAGGCGATCGAGGTCACGATCCATATCGACGGGAGCGTGACGGTCATCGACAACGGGCGTGGCATTCCCACCGGCATGCACCCCACGCAACACAAGTCCGCCGCCGAGGTGGCGCTGACGGTCCTTCATGCAGGCGGTAAATTCGAGCAAGGCGCGTATACGGTCTCCGGCGGCCTGCACGGAGTCGGGATCTCCGTCGTGAACGCCTTGTCGGAATGGCTCGAGCTGGAGATCTGGCAGGACGCCCAGGTGTTCGAGCAGCGATATGAGCGCGGGAAACCCAATGCCCCCCTCAAGGCGACAGGCAAGACAAAGCGCCGAGGGACCAAGGTGCGGTTCAAGCCGGACGGTCAAGTCTTCGAGACGTTGGAATTCAGCTTCGACATATTGGCCCAGCGGCTCCGCGAGCTGGCGTTTTTGAATAAAGGCTTGGCCATTACGCTGAGAGATGAGCGGAAAGAGCCGGCGAAAGAACAGGTCTTTCTGTACAAGGGCGGGATCGTGTCCTTCGTCGAACATCTGAACGAAGCCAAAACGCCGCTGCACAAGCCGATCTTTGTCAAGGTTGAGAAGCCGGAGATGATTCTGGAAGTCGCGCTTCAGTACAACGATAGTTATGCGGAAAACCTGTTTTCATTCGCGAACAACATCAATACCAAAGAAGGCGGCACGCATTTGGTGGGGTTCAAGGCCGCTCTGACGAGGACGATCAACACCTATGCGAATGCGAACGATCTGCTGAAGAAAGAAACCGAGTCGCTGAGCGGCGACGATGTGCGCGAAGGGCTCACCGCCGTCGTCAGCGTCAAGGTGCGCAATCCGCAATTCGAGGGGCAGACGAAAGCGAAGCTCGGCAACAGCGAAGTCAAAGGTGTCGTCGAGACGGCGGTCAACGAGAAACTCGGCGCCTATTTCGAGGAAAATCCGCCGGTCGCGCGCAAGATCATCGGCAAGGCGATCGATGCGGCCCGCGCACGCGAAGCCGCTCGCAAAGCCAAGGATCTGATCAGACGCAAGAGCGCGCTCGATGGAGGTTCCCTTCCCGGGAAATTGGCGGATTGTTCGGAAAAGGATCCGGCGTTGAGCGAACTGTACATCGTGGAAGGCGATTCGGCCGGCGGATCCGCGAAGCAAGGACGCGACCGCAAGTTCCAAGCCATCTTGCCGCTGAAAGGGAAGATCCTGAACGTCGAGAAGGCGCGTTTCGACAAGATGTTGTCGAGCGACGAGATCAGGACGCTCATCATGGCGCTGGGAACCGGAATCGGTCGCAAGCGGGAAGAAAGCGACAAGTCGGAGAAAGACACGTTCGATATCGCCAAGGCTCGCTATCACAAGATCATTCTCATGACCGATGCCGACGTCGACGGCAGCCACATCCGTACCTTGCTCTTGACGTTCTTTTTCCGGCAAATGCCTGAGCTGATTGAACGGGGGTATATCTACATCGCTCAGCCACCGCTGTTCAAAGTGAAAAAAGGCAAGGCGGAGCGGTATCTGAAAGATGAAGGATCGCTGAATGAGTACTTGGCCGACCTCGCGGTCGAGGACGTCGAATTATACATGGAAGGGGCCCAGGGATACGTGACCGGGCGCCGGCTATTGCCGATTCTAAAGAAAATGATCTCGTTCGAAACATTGCTCGGTCGCCTCAATAAAAAGCCGCACGAAGCCACCATGCTGCGCGCCTTTGTCGATGAACCGGGGCTCGATCGCGAACTCCTGAAGGATCGAGCGGCACTCCAGCGATCAGTCGAGAACGTCAAGAGAGCGCTGGCCGTGGCGTTTCCGAAGGTGACATCGACCTTCGACGTGCTCGACGACGAAGAACATCAATCGAACAAGGTTGTGTGCCGGCTTCACACAAACGGTGTCACCCACGAACTGGACGTCACTCACGAACTTGTCGGTTCCGCGGACTTTCGTGAGCTCCAGAAACTGACTCCTTCTGCCATCGGATTAGGGCGTCCACCCTACAAGCTCAAAGCGAAAGGTCACGAGAGTCCCTATCGCACGACCGATGAACTGGCGAAAGCGATCTTGGATATGGGGAAGCAGGGACTCAGTATCCAGCGATACAAAGGTCTGGGAGAAATGAACCCTGGACAGCTCTGGGAAACCACCATGAATCCTGAAATGCGCACGCTCTTGAGGGTGACGCTTGAAGACCTCACCGGGGTCGACGAGATCTTTACGATTCTGATGGGCGATGAGGTCGAACCGCGGCGTCATTTCATTCAAACCCATGCCCTCGAAGTGAAAAACCTGGACGTCTAAACATGTCATTTGCCAACCGGACAAGATGTTCGACGACTCGATCGGCGGATGACGCTCGACGGAGAACGAGGAGTTAATCGGAATGCCTCCTGATGAACGGTTAGGCCACATCGCCATCGAAGACGAGATGAAATCGTCTTACCTCGACTATGCGATGAGCGTCATCGTGGGACGAGCGCTGCCCGACGTTCGTGATGGCCTCAAACCGGTCCATCGCCGCATCTTGTTCGGTATGAACGAAATGGGTCTCGCCTCCAATCGGGCCTACCGCAAATCGGCGAAGATCGTGGGCGAGATCATGGGCAATTATCATCCCCACGGTGACTCGGCCATTTATGACACCCTTGTGCGGATGGCGCAGGATTTCAACATGCGCTATCCCCTCGTTGACGGGCAGGGCAACTATGGGTCGATGGACGGCGACTCAGCGGCCGCCATGCGCTATACCGAAGCGCGCATGACCAAACTGGCCGAAGAGATGCTGGCCGACATCGACAAGGAAACGGTCGATTTCGGCCCAAACTATGACGAATCGCTACAGGAACCCCTGGTGCTACCGACCAGGGTGCCGAATCTCCTGGTCAATGGGGCGGGGGGCATCGCGGTGGGCTATGCCACCAACATCCCGACGCACAATATCGCCGAAATCATCGATGGATTGCTCCTTCTGTTGGAGAACCCGGAGGTGACGATCGCCCAGCTGATGAAGAAGATCCCGGGGCCTGATTTTCCCACGGCCGGATTCATCTACGGCATGAGCGGGATCAAAGAGGCCTACGAGACGGGCCGAGGCCTCCTCACCTTGAGGGCGAAGGTCGCGGTGGAGACCGATGAGCGCACCGAACGCGAGCGCCTCATCGTCACGGAGATTCCCTATCAAGTCAACAAGGTGTCATTGATCAAGAAGATTGCCGAGCTGGTTCAGGAAGACCGGATCAAGGGCATCTCGGACCTACGAGACGAATCATCGGATCGCGAAGGGGTGCGGGTGGTGATCGAGCTCAAGCGGGGTGAAATCCCCTTGGTGGTGTTGAACAATCTGTACAAGCATACCCCGCTCGAAATCACCTTCGGCGTCATCATGCTGGCTTTGGTCAACAATCGACCGGAGATTCTGAATCTCAAGCAGATCCTCCATCATTTCCTCGAACATCGGCGCGAAGTCGTCGTGAGGCGGACGGCCTTCGAGCTCAGAAAAGCGGAGGAACGGGCGCACATTCTGGAAGGGCTCAAGATCGCGCTCGACCATCTCGATGCCGTGATTGCGCTTATCCGCAGGTCACAATCGCCGGACGAAGCGAGAGCCGGTTTGATGCGGCAATTCAGCCTCACCGAGATCCAGGCCAATGCGATCCTGGACATGCGGCTCCAGCGCCTGACACAGTTGGAACGCGCCAAACTCGTCGAGGAATACCAGGAAGTGCTGAAACAGATCGAATACCTGAAGTCCGTGCTCGCGAGCCAAGGGCTGGTTCGAAACATCATTCAGGACGAGCTGACGGAAATTCGTGAGGCCTACAAGGACGAGCGGAAGACCCAGATCATCAAAGAAGAGGCGGAGATCAGCCTTGAAGACCTGATCGCGGAAGAAGAAGTGATCGTGACCATCTCGCACGCCGGATACATCAAACGAAATGCCGCGTCCCTCTATCGCGCTCAGCGACGAGGCGGCAAGGGCAAGATCGGAATGGGGATCAAGGAAGAAGACTTCGCCGAGAATCTCTTTACCGCCTCCACCCACGATTCACTCCTCTTTTTCACGGACGCGGGAAAGGTCTATTGGTTGAAAGTCCATGAAATTCCCGAGGCCAGTCGGGCCGCGAAGGGCAAAGCCCTGGTCAATCTGCTCGCCCTGTCAGGCAATGAAAAAGTCACGGCGACATTGCCGGTGAAAGAATTCCGAGACGACCGGTATATCGTGATGGGCACCAAGAAGGGCGTCATCAAGAAGACGGAACTGTCCGCGTTCAGTAACCCAAGGCAAGGTGGGATCATCGCGTTGGGACTCGAGGGGGGCGATAGACTGATCGGCGTGCAACTGACCGATGGACAGCGGGAAATCCTTCTGGGGACTCGCCAGGGCATCACCATTCGATTTAAAGAAGAAGAAGTGAGACCGATGGGCCGGACGGCATATGGGGTCAAAGGGATCACGCTCGAAGAGGGCAATGAAGTCATCGGCATGGAAACCATCACTCCCGATTCCACGACCTCCCTTTTGACCGTCACGGAAGGGGGCTACGGCAAACGGACACCCGTGGGCGAATATCGCATTCAAGGCCGTGGCGGCAAGGGCATTATCAGCGTGAAGACGACAGAGCGAAACGGTCCGGCGGTCGGGTTCCTGCAAGTGCGAGACGGCGACGAAATCATGCTGATCGCCGCGCAGGGAAAGGTGCTTCGTTGCAAGGTGGACGATATCCGCGAAATCGGCCGGAATACCCAAGGTGTTCGCATTCTGGATCTCGACGGCGAAGGAGACCGCGTTGTGAGTGTCGCGAGACTAGCCGAAGCCGTCGAGCGAGAGGAGACGGCTTCGGAGGGCACGGCGGAGACCTAACCTGACCGGGCCCCGCAGCCAGGTTCAATGCACCAGCAGGCATCCTCTCCCATGCCATCTGCCGGTCCTAAGGCCAAGAAGCCGCTGGACATCGTCGTCAAATTCGGACTCGCCGTCTTTGTGGGATCCTTCGCCCTGATCTGGGGAGGCATGTATCTCAGCCGTCCCGATCGATCGATTCCTCCCTATACCGTCGGTTCTCAGTCAGGCCATGTCGTCGCGACGGATGTCCCGTCAGGGACTCACGATGATCAGATTGAAAAGTTACTGAATCGTTTCCGGAAGGTCGGTCATGAGACACGGGATTTCGGTCGCATGAAGATATATCCCACGACCCCGGGCGATGCGGGAGGCCGGTACAGACAGATCGTGATTTATGTATTCGACGATCACGGATGGACCGATCCGGAAGTATTGACAAAGTTTCTGGCGGGAGACGCGACGACGATCAAGAACTATGAACAAGCCATGCGCGGATACTATCGCTTGCTGGACCAGGAAGAAGAAGGAGGCTTGGGTCCCATGCCCAAGAATGGGCAACTCTCCGGCGACACACGGATCCTGTTCAAGGGACTTGTGACGGACCCTTTGCCGGTCGAGGCGGAACGTGAGCAGGGTATCTCGATATCACCTCTCTAAGCAGCTCACGGAGAGAGGGATCTTGTATCGCGGCGGTATGCGAGGCGACCTCAGCCCACGATTCCTTTGTCGGACCTGAGGGCACGTCGGGGCCGTGAACGGTTGGAGCATCCTCGTTTTGACTGGGGATCTCTCCGACTCGAAACGCGATGTCCGTCACAAACCCCGTTCCAGCCTCCGCCTCCAGCCTCGCCAAGAGCTCAGGCTTGAGGAATGTCAGTTGCTGTAGCCAGACGGGATTCCTGACGATCAGGTATAGCTTCTTGAAGCGGATCTGGGCCGGCCACGTGTGGGAACCCGTCGGCTCGCCCACGATGTCGTGCCAACGACGCTGCAGACGAAGTTCCAGCAGCGTCGATTCCAAGCCAAGCCGCTTCGAAAGACCGGAAAGAATGCTGCTGAAGGAATCGAGTGTCCGAGGTCCACTCATGTGGCATCATAGGCGCTAGCGGAGAAAGAGATCAAGGCGTAGGGTTCAGGTCATGGCAAAAGAGGCGGACGATCAGCGGAAAGTCGTGGTCACGAATCGGAAGGCGTACCACGATTATTTTATCGAAGAAAAGTTCGAAGCCGGGATCGTGCTCAAGGGAACCGAAGTGAAATCGCTTCGTGACAGACGAGTGAATCTACAAGACAGTTATGCGACCGTCAAAGACGGCGAAGTTTTTCTTCAGCACTGCCACATCAGTCCGTATAGTCACGGCAACATCATGAACCACGATCCGATCAGGACGCGCAAACTGCTCCTTCATCGAAAAGAGATCAATAAGCTCCTGGGGAAAACCCAGCAGAAAGGTCTCACGCTGGTTCCTCTCCGCATCTATTTTTCAGAGCGCGGCCAGGCGAAGGTCGAACTTGGATTGGCAAAGGGTAAGAAGCAGCATGATCGTCGAGAATCGATCAAAACTCGGGAAGCGGGACGAGAAGTTGAACGGGCAATTAAAGAGAGAAAATAGTACGGAGCCGGAGAGACAGCCGAAGAAACCTTTGTGTTCATACCGGAGCAGAGGAGCCACACAGCGCGCTTCGATGAGTGCCAAGCAAACGCCGTATCTCCTCTTTACTAATTAGGAAGTGCGGCCCCCTGCTCTTTTCCCAAGGCTTTCCCTTTGACTATTCCCGCTCCAGATACAGTGCCTTGTACATCACCCAACGACGGCGCTCAGCGTCAGCACTGCGAAGAATATCGTCATCATGGATCTTCACTCCTTGCCATTCCTGTGGCGTGGGCGATTGGCTCAACGCCTGGCGAGCTGCAACATGGCGTACAACACTCCGAATATGGCGGCTAGCAAGAATATTTCAATGAACGAGATCATAGTAGTGATTCACCCCCTTTCATATGGTTTAGGTATACACCGCCAACATGAAGCCCCCATGAGAGGATCGTGAAGAGTTCTTCATGGATCGAGATCCCAACTTCCGTAAATGCACGTTTTTGTTCACAGAAAAGCGGTAGGGGTCAATTCCAATCTCGTCTGACCACTTGGTAGGCAGCCTATTATCATCGCTGGTTCCGTATGCACCATGGGGTTCCATTGAGGGAGTAGCTCTGCGAAGGGTCTGGGTAGAGACTGCCGGAGATGCTAGGCAGGAACCGTTTGCTGAGCGAGGGACGGCAAACGCAGTGTGAACACGGAGCCCTTGTTGACTTCGCTCGAGACGGAGATGCTCCCGCCGTGGGCGTCCATGATTTCCTTCACGATAGGCAGCCCAAGTCCGGTACCAGCGGTATCCTTCGCTCTGGCCCAATCGGTCCGGTAGAATCGCTCAAACAGGTGGGGAATATGCTCCGGTTCGATGCCATGGCCCGTATCCTCGACCGCCACGGCAACCTCCTGACCGATCGACTGTAAGCGAATCGTGACAGAACCGCCGGCCGGTGTGTACTGCAGCGCATTGTCGAGCAGATTAATCAGGGCTTGTTTGAGCCACTGCGCGTCGCCCAGCACGGGGGGAACCGGTTGGGCTTCAAACCTCATGCTGATCTGGTGGTCATCTGCCAACAGCGTGAGTTCATCCACGATCTCTTGAATGAGGGGTTCCAAGGCGAGAGGCACGAGATTGACCGGGGGCTTGCTGCTGGTGAATTTGGCCAACGTCAACAAGGGGCGGGTCAGGGCGATGAGGCGTTCCACTTGCTGAAGATTATTGAGCAGCACTTCGTGATATTCTTCGGTGGTCCGCGCTTTCATGAGCGCCACCTCCAGGTTGCCCTGTAGGATCGTCAGAGGCGTCTTCATCTCATGGGCGGCGATCTCGCAAAAGTTCCGCTGGACTTCACTGCCTCGTTGGAAGTGATCCAGCACGGAATTAACCGCCTGGGTCAGGCGGCGAAATTCTCGATAGGGTGAATCCAGCGCCAGCCGTTTTCCAAGGTCGGCTTCCGCCATCGTTTCGGCACCCGTGCACAAGGCCTCGATCGGGGCCAGCACTTTCTTCGCCAGCCAGAGGCCGCCGACCCAGGCGACAAATAAAGTCGCACCGGATCCGAGCGCGAGCAGCAACACGAGGCCATTCAACGTCTCCTGGTAATGGAGCAGCGATGTTTCTGCCTGCAAGATGTACGGCGCATGGTTTTTGCCGACGAGGAAGAGAAACAGGTGCCGCGCAGGGGTCCCATCGCGCGCGTCGAGTGTGTCGAACAGGATGTTCTTCAGGCGGACTTGTTCACGTACACGAGTGGGGAGCGAATCTTGTTTACCCGCGTGAGGACTTCTCCACAAGAGCGAGCCGTCGGCTGAAAAGACGCGAAGGGCGTGAGTAACGTCGGGCAGGACGTACTGCTCCGTGCCATTTGGAGTCAACTCGCTGGTCGAGGCGGTGTCCTTGCTGCTGTGTTCAAAGAGCTCCGGATGCCGCTCGACAAACTCGGCCAGCGTCTCCGCCAACACGAGGAGGCGTCCGTCCACGAAACGCTGGAGGAGGATCTCGCTCGCGGCATACACGAGCGCGGAAAACACGAGAAGCCCGGCCATCAAGACCAGGGCAGACCAGCTGATCAAACCGCGCAGGGATTTCATGCCGGCGCGTCCGGCTCTTCGAGCATGTACCCTGCGCCGCGCACGGTGGTGATCAAGGGCGGCGAAAAGTCCCGGTCGATCTTCGCGCGCAGCGCTCGAATGTGGGCGTCGACGATGTTCGTCATGGGATCATAGCTGATATCCCACACATGTCCGATGATTGCCGTTCGCGTCAACACCCGATTCTTGTTCCGTAAGAGGAACTCCAGCATGGCATACTCCTTGTTCGTCAGGAATATTTCCTGTCCCGCGCGCCAGACACGGTGAGAAGCCGGATCCAACCTCAGATCAGCCGCTTGCAAATGGGCCACTTGCTGGGAACTGCCCCGACGTAAGAGAGATCTGACCCGGGCGAGGAATTCCACAAAAGCGAACGGCTTTGCCAGGAATTGATCCGCGCCCGTTTCAAAACCGGATACCTTGGTCTCCACTGTGTTGCGCGCCGTCAACAGGAGCACCGGAGTCATAATGCCCTTGTCGCGAACACGGCGGCAGAGCGCGAGGCCGTCAAGCTTGGGCAGCATGATGTCGAGAATCAGGAGGTCGTAAGGGTTTCCCAACGCCAATGCCAAGCCTTCCTCGCCGTCGGCGGCTGCGTCCACGATATACTGTTCTTCTTTCAATCCTTTTCTGATGAATTGAGCCAGATCCACATCGTCTTCAACCAACAGAATTCGCATGGCTATCCTCATTCCTCATCACCGGACCATACAGATCCGGATGAGGACGCTACGGGTCAACAGAAGCCGTTTCTGCAGTCCGTGACCACAAGGTTGGCGGCTTTCTCGCCTACATCCAGATCCATGGTCGACCAGGCTATTCCGATCGCTCGTTCATCTTGATGAGATCCGCTGCTTCCCTCCAGGAGACTGACAATATAATACCGTCCCGCGGGAACTTTCGTGAACCAGAAGTGGCCGGTTGGGTTGGCCCGCGTCGTACGAAGATAGGGAGCAAGTCGCTTTTCAGTCAGAAGCTGCGTCAGGACCGTGCGGAGACAATCGGCAAACGGAACGGGAGGATCAGGGAGCTCCGTCGATAACGCTTCGCCTTTTGAAGCGCAGGCGCTTGTTCGGACGTTCCGGTCGAACCAATGGCGAGTATACGGAACGGTTGGAATCAAGTACACCGGGACACCTGCTTGAGTGAGGGCTTTCCCAGAGGGTGAACTTAAGAACACTTGTCCGGTTGCCGTGCCTCGACCTTTGGGTTTGTAGGGGAAGAGCTCTTTCTCATTCAGTGCGGGCGGGTTCGATTGACCGGGTTCCAACGCATGCGCCGATGGAACAGACGAGCTCGCGATGAGGAAGAACCATGCGAGACAGGGCGCGAGCTGGATACGATACCACGTCATGTCGTGGAAGCCGGCGCGGTCGCGGACTCCTCCGGGGCAGTTGGAGAGGAGACTGCCTTATGTTTCAGTGCCCGGCCTTTGTCCGGGGTCGGATCAGTGACCACTCCATACACTTCTCGACCTTCGTGGCCTTCCGGCAAATATTCCGTAATCGGCATCCCATCCTCGCGAACGAATAAGAGACAGTGGCAGTACTTGTAAATCTGCATTTCGTCGCAAGCACAGATCCACCGGCGGAGCTTGGCTTCGGCTTCTTTGTCTTTGTAAAAGTTGCAAGGGCAGAGCGGTTTTCCGAGTTCGTCCACATGAGACGCTAATCCTTTAATGACCGCTTCCGTCACGGCGGCATTCGGATGCATCGCGGTTCCGCTTTTCTCGGCAAAATTCTTTACGAACTTCTGCATCTTATCGAGACTCTCCTGCGTGGGTTCGGCCATGAATCTCCTCCTCTGAACCAAGATGGGCAGAACAGCTAGTTTACAAGGGAAATTCGCTTCTTTACAATCCATCACTTCTGCCGAATCAGGTGACGGATCATGACACAAGTTTCGAGCCGACAACGCTTACTACAACGGCTGGTTCCCGAACTGGGTGCGACGGGTGCAGACCCATTCGTCACGCGCTTGACCCAGGCAGCGGGCAAACCGGATGCGGAAGCGCAGGTCCTGACCCTGCTCGATGAACTCGAAGAATTGTCCGAGAAAACGGCTTGTGCGGCGATCGCTGCGTTTCCTGAGCTCGATCGGCGCGCCGGACTCTCGCACATCCTGCTCTGGCTCGATCTTGGAGTCGCACTGGCGCAGACATCAGGCGCCTCCGCGCTCAAATATTTCAAGGATAGTCCCTTGGTCCTCAGCTTGATCGAGAGAGCCGATGCGCGCACGGAGGTCCTGACGATCGGTCTGGAAATCGCCGAGCAAGATGCCAACGTGGCGCTCGAATACGTGCGACACGCACCGGAGATTCTGGCCGTCATTCACCCAGATCACCTGCGGCCATGGCTCGAGATCGGTATTGAACTGACGGCCATCAATGTGGTGGTCGGGCTGGAGTTCATCAGCCAAATCTCCAGGCTGGCTTCTGTCTTGCCGTTCGAAAGCGTTCGCAACTGGGCGACACTGGGCATGAAATTGATTGTGCCGAACAGCCTCGGGAAGCCGGACTACGTCGGGACAATGGAATTTCTTAGGACAAGCCCGGCGATTCTCGGAGATATCGAAGACCCAACCGTCCGCGCAAAGGTCGTGTCCCTGTGTCTCGTGCTGACCGAACAGTCACCCGAATCCGGTATGACCTGGCTCACAGAGTCGCCTCGGGTTTTGCGAGCGGTGCCTTCGATGGAATGGAAGCTCAGGCTGTTGCAGTACGGCTCCTTGCTTGCCGAGAAACACGCGGGGGCGACGCTCGAGTACCTTCGTCGTGCCTCGGAACTCGTCACACTGATCGGAGATGGTCCTGAGGCATTGTCGAGATTCGACAATTGGTTTAGCGCCGGGATGGAAGTGCTGGCTTATAGTCCGGACGGAGCGCGCGCCTATTTTGCCGTAGAGTCTCGGAAAGCATTGGCTTCGGTCGAGCAAGCGCTGAGCGGTGTGCCGTTTCGGCAGGTCGCTCAAAGACTGAAGCTGTTCGTCCAAGGGCTGTGCGGTAGTGACGTGGCCGTCATGGCACTGCAAGATTCACTGACGTCCCCGTCCCGCGCGATGGTCGGTGCCGACGGGCGGACCATTTCCTTCCCTGCGTTGCTCCGTCGGTATCCCACGGCTGCGGAGAACGAGCGATTGTATCTCGTCATGGCGGCACATGAGGCGGGGCACGTGGAGTTTGGTACGTATCGGCTCAGGCTCGAAGCCGTTGCCGATCTGATCGAAGCAGTTCGACATCGGTACAGTCGACCCGATCAGGCGAGGCCCGAGACGCTGGCTGGCCTGTTTCGACTCTACCCGGACTCGGATCTCGTACGAAATCTCTGGATGGTGCTCGAAGATGCGCGCGTCGAATTCTTGCTGCAAACAGAGTATCCGGGCCTCAAGTGCGACCTGGCGCGATTGGCGGCGGAATCCATCACCCCGCGCGATCCGGCTCAGGGTGTGACCCCGAAGGAATTGGTCGTCGATTGTCTCCTCAGGCTATCCACAGGTGAAGCAGAACATTCCGCTGTGCCAAAGGCCCTCACGGAAGAAGTCTCCATCCTCTGGAGAGTGTGTCGGGCCGTGTTGAAGGCTACAGCCACGGCGGAGGAAACGGTTCGTGTGGTCGATGCGGTCTATGTTCGGCTGGAAGAGTTGCTTGCAGCCCGCGGCGAGATGATCCACATAGAGCGGCACGATGAGCGGAAAGATGAGAAAGCGGGAGACACACAACAGGAACCGCCGAGCGATCAATACCGTACGGTAGTTGATTTGGCCTATCGTGGCTCGATGAATCCGGAGTTCATCGGATGGCATCAGGGCCAGCTCGAACAGAAACATGAGACTCCAGCACAATCAGACGGTTCGGTACCTCAAGATGTGCTGCTCGGGGAACAAAAGTCCGCAGGCAGAGAATTATTGAGCGAGGGGCGTTCATTGCCGTCGGTTGTGGAAGAATGCCTGACGCGTGAGGCCGGCTCGCAGTCGATACGGGAGACAACAGTTCATGAGCAGCGGGCTGTCCTCTACCCTGAATGGGACTATCGGATTGACGACTACCGGCTGAATTGGTGTCGAGTGGTCGAACGACCCGCTGACTTTGGATCTGACGAGTTCGTCACGGTGACATTGGCTGCCCAGCGGAGTATCGTGAGGTCTCTGCGCCGGTACTTTGAAGGCTTGCGTCCTCCCGCGCTCCGCCGCGTCGCGGGGCAAGACGACGGGGACGAGGTGGATTTCGATGCCGTCGTCCGGCGAACAGGGGAGCAGCGGGCGGGAATGGAAGGCGACGATCGTGTGTACATCCGTCGAGAAAAAAGAGAACGCGACGTGGCGGCGGCCTTCCTCGTCGACATCAGTGGATCGACCAGCCGAGAGCTCGGAAACGGGCGGCGAGTCATCGACATTGAGAAGGAAAGTCTTGTGCTGCTCTGTGAAGCACTCGATGCCATAGGTGATCAGTTTGGACTGTATGCCTATTCCGGTCGAGGCCGCGCGGTGGTCGATTTTCTCACGATTAAAGATTTTGACGATCGTCTTGGAGCCTCGACGGCTCATCGGCTGGGAGGCTTGGCCCCACGTCATCAGAACCGAGACGGAGCGGCAATCCGTCATGCCACGGCGAAGCTGTTGATGCGTGACGTGAAGACCCGCATCCTGATGTTATTGAGTGACGGACGGCCCTTGGACGACCAATATGGGGACGACTACTCCTTGGAAGACACGAAGGCGGCCCTGCGTGAGGCGAGACGACGGGGAGTCGAGACCTTTTGCGTGACGATCGATCGGGAAGCGGAAAGTTACCTTCGCCGCATGTATGCCGGGGCGCAATACTGCGTCATCAGCAGCGTCGAGGCCCTTCCCACGAAACTGCCTCGCATTTACAGGCAATTGACGGCATAGCCAAAGTCACGCGTATGACCAACTCGATTGGAAAGCCGATGGTCCCCGCATGGTTGTATAAGCTCTTCACGGGGCATCAATATCCCTATGTCCGCCGATCAGCCAAGTTTGGACAGGTGATGAAACCCGGTGAAGATCGGCCGGAACCGACGAAGGAGATGATCGAGGCAAAATTCTGGGAAATCTATCCGCGTTGCCGGGTAAAAGTGCTGCAAGAAGTCAAAGAGGGTATGATCGTGGTCTTTCATGACCTGGGTGAGTATCCTCCAGGTGGCTTTCAAGAACTCGTCGACAATCCGGAGGAATTTCTCGCAAGAACCTTCGGCAAGAAGAAGATCAAGGTCAATTTCTATGACGACGAGAATTTCGTCTGTACGATCAACTTCAAAGTTGGGGGCTGGACCGAACACGAGGGTGGGCATTGACGGTTTCAGAATGTCCTGTGTGCTCGCGCACCGCGCACGCTCGTTCATCGGATCTGACACTATGGGCGGTGCTCGGTGCATGCGCGCAATGAAAGACATCCCGAGACCGTCGGCTAGGTGGACGAAGAAAAGAACATAGGATTGAGGTGAGATGATGGCACGACCGAAAATCACGGTGGTAGGCGCGGGAAACGTCGGAGGGACGACAGCGCAGCGGTTGGCGGAGAAGAATCTCTACGACGTGGTGCTGGTCGATATTGTCCATGGGGTCCCGCAGGGAAAGGCGCTCGATATTTCCCAAGCGGGGCCGGTTTGCGGGTATGACACGCGTGTAGTCGGCACCAACGATTACACGGACACCGCTGGATCTTCCATCGCCGTCATCACGTCCGGCATGCCGAGAAAGCCGGGCATGAGTCGCGACGAATTGTTGGCGACGAATGCGAAGATCGTGAAATCCGTCGTCTCGGAATTAGTGTCCCGCTCGCCGGACATCATCCTCATCCTCGTGACCAATCCCTTAGATGCCATGGTCCATGTGGCGCGCCGTGTCAGCGGTCTTCCCAAATCGAAAATCATCGGAATGGCCGGCGTCTTGGACTCGGCGAGAATGCGGACCTTCATCGCCGCCGAGCTGGATGTGTCCGTGACGGACGTCCAGGCGATGGTATTGGGGGGGCACGGCGACACGATGGTGCCGCTGCCGCGGTATACGACCGTGAAAGGAAGACCGGTGTCTGAACTCATGTCGAAAGAGAAGCTGGATGCCATCGTCAAGCGAACGCGCGATGGAGGGGCCGAAATCGTCGGCTTGTTGAAAACAGGCAGTGCGTTCTATGCGCCGTCCGCCTCGGCCGTGGCTATGGTTGAGGCCATCCACAAGGACCAGAAGCAGGTAATGCCCTGCGCGGTGCTGTGCGATGGTGAGTATGGACTGAAAGATGTGGTGGTTGGGGTTCCGGTCAAGATCGGACAGGGCGGAGCGGAACAGGTTCTCGAATACGAACTGACGGGTGACGAACGAACGGCGTTGGAAACCTCGGCCAGTGCGGTACGGGACCTTTGTCACACCGTCGACCGGCTGATGAGCTAGGATAACTATCACGCATCCTTTCATTCAAAAGCGGCAATACGGGCACGCGTCGCGACGACGAGGCCGTTCGTCCGCTTGACATTCGGAGAAACGCTGCAGTACAGACATCGGATTAGACAGTCAACCGTTGGAGGAGAGAGGGAGCTATGAAATTTCTTGAAGATCCGATGCAGACGATGTGGGTTGGATTTGGCCTCACCGTCGTATTGATAATGATATATCTGGGCTTAACCGGCATTGGCGCGGGTGAAGCCGAGTGGGCCTCCTTGATCCTTCGTTGGGTTCACTTCCTGGCCGGGATCACGTGGATCGGGCTTCTCTATTTCTTCAACTTGATCAATGCCGCCTTCTTGAAAAGCCTGGATGGGCCGACCAAGAATATCGTGATTCCGAAACTCATGCCGGCGGCGCTCAATTGGTTCCGGCATGGAGCCACCGTGACCGTGATCGCCGGTGTGTTGCTGTACGGCCACATGTATCACAAAGGCGGAACGGGAGCCGTGGCTTTGGCGATCGGTGGGCTGCTCGGTATCATCATGATGGGTAATGTCCATGGGATTATCTGGCCGAACCAGAAGAAGATTATTGCCGCAGTCAACGCAGCGGCGCAGGGGACGCCGGCACCGCCCGAGATGGCTCAATGGGGACGGACCGCATTGCTGGCCTCTCGTGTGAATTTCATGCTCTCGATTCCCATGCTGTTTTTCATGGGAGCCGGCAGCCATTTTCGCTAAGAACTCGGTTCGCCGGTGAGCCTGGCTCACCGGCGAAGGTTTCCGTCGCAACCTGCATACTGCTCCTCTGCCCTCTATGCCCAGCCTCGGACTAGGCCCCCTAGGCCTAACTGCTTGAGATTCAGGTCCATTTGAGGCCACTTGCCTTGACGGATGAACAGATAGAGCCGTATAGTACGGCCTTAACCTTGAGAACCTATAGATAGGTCAGCTATGCCTGCGGCTGCGGAACCACGCCTTGTCCAACAGATGGAGGGTGCCCCCTGGGAGATCGAGGGGTATCTCAAAGTCGGTGGCTATGAAGCCTGGAAGCGGTGTGTCAAAGAGTTGAAAGCTTCGCAAGTGATTGATGAGCTGAAGAAGTCCGGCTTGCGGGGAAGAGGTGGTGCAGGGTTTCCCACGGGAATCAAATGGGACAAGGTCCTCAACCATCGAGTCAAAGAGCGCTATTTCGTCTGTAATGCCGGCGAACACGAACCGGGTACATTTAAGGATCGCCATCTCTTGAAGACGTTGCCGCACCAATTGATCGAAGGTTGTCTGATCGCCTCCTACACAGTGCAGGCGAAAGCGTCCTTTATCTATGTGAATCATGAGTACCATGAAGAGCGGAAAAATTTGAAGCAAGCCTTGGCTCAGGCGAAAGATCAGGGACTCCTCGGAAAGAACGTGTTTGGCAGCGGGGTCGATATCGAGCTGGAAGTCTTTGAGGGCCATGGAAGCTACGTGGCCGGTGAAGAGACTGCCATGTTAGAGTCGATGCAAGGCCGTCCGGCGATGCCACGGCAGAAACCGCCGTTCTATCCGACGGATTTCGGCCTCTATGGCAAGCCGACCCTCGTCAATAACGTTGAGACGTTATGCAATATTCCCCGGATTCTCTACAAAGGCGCCGGGTGGTTCACCCAAGTTGGAACGGAAAAATGTCCGGGCACCATGATGTTTTCGCTGAGCGGAGCGATCAATCGGCCGGGTGTGTACGAGATGCCGATGGGCGTGACGATTCGAGATCTGATCGAACAATGTGGCGGGGGTGTTCCCGATGGCCGCAAGATCAAGGCGGTCTTTCCCGGTGGCCCGGCGTTCTCAATGGTAACGGCGGACCAGCTCGACCTTCCCATGGACTTCGATTCGTTGAAGAAAGCGGGTACGGGTTTAGGATCGGCCGGCGTGATCGTTGTCGACGATGCGACGTGCATGGTGGCTAAGACGCTGCACTTTTCCGATTTTTTCAAGGACGAGAGTTGCGGCCAGTGTCCCCCCTGCCGCATGGGGACGATCAACTTGGCTGCACTGATGAAGAAAATTGAAGAGGGGCAGGGCACTGAAAAAGACCTGGACAGCCTTCTCCAGCTCTGTGGTTTCGTCAAAGGGACAGGGTACTGTACCCTCGTGACCGGTGCATCGGTCTTGGTGCAAAGCAGTCTGAAATTATTCCGTCGCGAATATGAAGAGCATATTCGCCTGCAGCGCTGTCCGTATCAGCAAGCACCGGCCGCGATTGGTGCTCATTCCTAGGAGAAGTGATGCCGCGAGTGACGTTCCTTCATTCAGACGGGCGAAGCGGCGAAGTGGACGCGAACATTTCGCTCCTTGATGCGGCGAAAGAGGTAGGTTTTCGGTTGAATCACGACTGCGGGGGGAATGCGTCCTGCACCACCTGCCGTGTGGAGGTTCAGATGGGGCACGAGCATCTTTCGGAGATCGATTTCGACGAGCAAGACCTGCTGGATCGGGAAGCGTTGACTGAACCATGGCACCGCCTGGCATGCCAGGCACGTGTCTTGGGGGATGTCGTCGTGCGCGTACCCGAAGCCAAATGGGAAAATCCAACGACAGCGACGACAGAGGCGGTGGGGTTGATATTCGATAAAGAGGTGTTAGACTAACAATCTAGCCTGTTGATGCGGGCTGGACCGATCCATAGAGGAGGAAAACGATGGTTACGATTACACAGGTTGCGGAACAGAAGATCCGAGAGTTGATGGCCGAGGAAAAGGACGTGGTGGGGCTACGGGTGTACGTTCGTGGTGGCGGGTGCCATGGCTACCAGTACGGGATGGCGTTTGAGTCCAAGATGGCCGAAGACGATACGGTTATAGAGATGGGCGATGTGAAGGTCATCATGGACTCTCAGAGCGCTCCCCTGCTGCAAGGCGCGGAAGTCGACTACGTGGACAGCGTGCAGGGTTCGGGCTTCTCGATCAAGAATCCTCAGGCCAAAACGACGTGCGGCTGCGGCAGCTCGTTTAGCGCGTAAACATCGCCACGGGATCGCTGTAGGAAGTCGGCAATGAACCTCCAGGTTGGGACCGCTCATCTTATGAGCGGTCCCAACTGTTTACTCCACCCCAAGAGACAGACGATCCAATGTCACAGATAGATGTGACAAGGCGTTATCGGTTTTGCGCCGCCCATAGACTTCACACTGACCTCCTTTCGGCCGAAGAGAATTGGGCCGCCTTCGGAAAATGTAATAATCCGAACGGTCATGGGCATAACTACGTGGTGCTGGTCACGATTAAGAGCGGAGCGGCGGATGAAGCCTGCGACCTTGACCGGCTCGACCGGGTAGTCAACGAGAGAGTCGTCAACCGCTTCGATCATTTGGACCTCAATCGTGACCCCGCGTTTGCCGAACTCACCACAACCGGGGAGAACATCGTCAAACTCATTTGGGACATCCTGAATCCGCTCTTGCCTCCCGGCTGTCTCCAGAAGGTCGGTGTCATCGAGACAAGGGACAACTACTTTGAATATGCTGGCGTCACCTAAATCGACGGGGGAGTGCAGTGCGTAAGCCACGGAAGAAAGAGACAGGACGGGAATCGCTGGAAGACACCAGTGGGAGTGGAAAGCCCGCAGATCTGCCGGTGCTTCAATCCCTGGTCACGGAAATGCTGCTCGCCTTGGGGGAAAAACCGAGTCGTAACGGTCTGCTCAAAACGCCGGAGCGTGTAGCCAAGGCGCTGGCCTTTATGACACAGGGCTATCAGCGCAATATCGACCAGCTGCTGAACGGAGCCCTGTTCCCGATCGAATACGACGAGATGGTCATCGTCAAAGACATCGATTTCTTCAGTATGTGTGAGCATCACCTGCTCCCGTTTTTTGGCAGAGTCCATGTCGGCTATTTACCCAACAAGAAAGTCGTCGGCCTTAGTAAGATCCCTAGAATTGTCGATACCTTTTCGAGGCGATTACAAGTGCAGGAACGGCTGACGGTCCAGATCGCCGAAACCTTAAATACCAAGCTGAATGCGAATGGTGTCGGTGTCGTCGTCGAAGCGCGCCATCTCTGCATGATGATGCGCGGAGTGGAAAAACAAAACACGATCGCCGTCACCAGCTCCATGTTGGGAGCCTTCCGCAGTCAATCACAGACGCGTGAAGAGTTTCTCAAGTTGATTCGCCACGGCAGCGTCGGCGATCCAGACTGATTGCTCGGCGGTCGCCTGCCCCTGTCCCGTTTATCTGGTTGCATTCAACACAAAAGAGCGGACCGCTTCATTGAATGCGCCTGGCTGTTCCAGGTTCGAGAGATGGGCGGCTTGTGGAATGACGGTCAGGCGGGCATTGGAAATCTTGTCTGCCATAAGTTGAGCGTCGGATGGCGGAGTAGGAAGGTCCAGTTCACCGACGATAATATGAGCCGGACAGGCGATGTGGTTTAGAAGCGGTAGCGAATCGGCTCGCGCAGCCATGGCCATCAAATCCCCGGCAATGCCGCTGACTTGATTGCCTTCGATCATTGTGCGCACCTGCTGAACAAGCTCCGGTCTCGTCCGGATCGTGGCCGGGCTCAGCAGTTTTGGAACCATGATGTCGGCAACAGCACGTGGCCCCTGCGTATACGCAACCTGAGCCATCTCAAACCGCGCGTGCTTCCCTTCATCGGTATCTGCCTGGGCCTTCGTGTCGGCCAACACCATTGCTTTCACACGGTCGGCATATTTGCGATAGAACGCGAAGAGAATGTAGCCTCCCATGGACAGTCCGACGAAGACCGCCTGCTGGATGGACAGGTGGTCAAGCACACCTCGCACATCATCGGCGGCTTGGTCGAGGGTGTAGTGCCACAGTGGGGCATCGGATTCGCCATGCCCGCGCAGGTCGATGGTGATGATCCGAAACTGCGGAGCGAGCGCGGTTTCTTGCGGAGCCCACATCATGCGGTTGAGGGGAAAAGCATGGAGGAATACGATCGGGACTCCACGCCCCTGCTCCTGATACGCGATCGACATGCCGTTGATCGTGGCCTGCACAAGCTGCTCCGTGACCGGGCTGTTCGTAGCATCGACGGCGATCGAGGGTCAAGAGCCTGTTTGCGCCACAGGCCACCGGTGTATACAATCCATTGGTTGCAGGGAGTCTGTGATGCCTCTGTCACATGATCCAGGGCCTGATCTGTTCACCGCGTCCGTGCCGCGGAGCCAAATGGCGGCTCCGCTGGCGGAACGGATGCGCCCCCAAACCTTTAACGACTTTGTCGGGCAGGACGACATCGCCGGGCGGGATCGTCCCTTACGAAAGGCGATTGAGTCCGACCGCTTGTCTTCCGTGATTTTCTGGGGTCCGCCGGGATCTGGGAAAACCACCCTCGCACACCTGATCGCCCGACACACCAAGTCTCACTTCGTCGCATTTTCAGCGGTGACCGGGGGCATTCCTGAGCTGCGCGAAATCATCAAGACCGCTGAACATCGGCTGGCCATACAGCAACAAAAAACTGTCCTGTTCGTCGATGAAATCCATCGTTTCAATAAGGCGCAACAAGATGCGTTTCTTCCGCATGTGGAGCGTGGCACGGTGGTTTTGGTCGGCGCCACCACAGAGAATCCTTCCTTTGAGGTCATCAGTCCTCTGTTGTCGCGCTCCCTGGTCGTGGTGCTCAAGCCTCTGGACGGCGCGGCATTGGAGCAGATCATGAATCGCGCGTTGGAGGACCGGACCGTTGGATTGGGGGCAAAGCATGTTCGCTGCTCCCACGAGGCTGGACAGCGATTGATAGCGTTCGGCAACGGAGATGCCCGAGTTCTCCTGACCGCGTTGGAATTCATTGTCGAGCAGTGCGAAGCGGGACCGGATGGGATAAGAGAGATCGATGCACAGGCCGTCGATGTAGGATTGCGGACAAAAGCGTTGCGCTACGACAAGTCAGGGGAAGAGCACTACAACCTGATCTCGGCTTACATTAAAAGCCTTCGCGATTCAGATCCCGACGGGGCGCTCTACTGGTTGGCTCGGATGCTGGACGCCGGCGAAGATCCCAAATTTGTTGCCCGGCGGATGGTGATCTTTGCTTCCGAGGATATCGGCAATGCAGATCCGATGGCCTTGGTCGTCGCCACATCGGTGGCACATGCCGTCCAATTCATCGGACTCCCTGAGGCGCAGATCAACCTGGCTCATGGCACTACCTACCTTGCATCATGCCCCAAGGACAACGCCTCCTACGTGGGTCTGCTGGAAGCCCTGAAGGATGCGAAAGCTCACGGTAACCTGGCGGTTCCGCTCCATCTCCGGAATGCCGTGACCTCGCTGATGAAGGAACTGGGTTATGGAACCGACTACCGCTACGTCCATGACGACCCACCGGCACGAACGGAACAAACCCACCTGCCGCCGGCACTGAAGGATCGACGGTATTACCGCCCTAAGTCGCAAAAATAGGGCCAATTAGCCAGTTTACATTCCCGTCTAATCGGTTATACTTACATTTGTGAAGCGAACAGAAGGAAAACCATCGGCCGGTATGGTGGCGCTGAGCGAGCGGAGAAAATTTGTCCGTGCGACATTGGTCGGATCCGCGTTGGTGTCGCCGAAGAGCGGCGGGCGGGCCTGTACGGCGGTGTTGGACAATGTGAACAAGATCGGGGCCGGGCTTCACACGAAAGATCGATTCCCTCCGAACGAGAAAGTCACCGTGTCACTCGCGTTCCTGGATTCCGATCGAGTCGAACAACAGGAAAAGCTCGATGGAACCGTCGCCTGGGTGAGGCCGTGGGAAAAGAAAGGCTACCTGATCGGGGTGGTCTGGGATGAATTGGTGACCAAAGAGAAAAACCGCTGGCTCTATTACTATCTCGAAGAAACGCTCAAAGCCTCCGTCTAATAGGGCGTTGAACCCCCCCATCAGCTTCGTTCTCGTTTCGTTCACATTCCTCGACGTCCCCAAAACAGTAGGCCTCGTCTCCTTGCTTACTGCGGCCTTGCGGTTCAGATGTCAGAACGCTCTACAAGAATCAACACAAGGCTCCCAGTTTTTGTTTTACTTCTTCTAGTTCTGCCGACAACGATTCCCAGCGCGCGGTCAGCCGTTCGAGATCGCGCTTCCAGTCATCCTGCTCCTGATGCAGGAGATTCCAACGGTCGAACTCAGCGTAGAGCTTCGGATCAGCCAGCTCCGCTTCGCGCGTTTTGAGCTTTGCCTCGGCCTCGGTAATCTCTGTCTCCGCCCGAGACACCTGCTTTTCCAAGCGTGCCTGTGTCTTGGTCAGATCGCGTCGTTCGCCTCCTCGCCCTTTGGGCTGAATCTGTTGAGCCATCGCACGGGTGGGGCCGGAAGCGCCGTGTTGCGGCGTCGGCTGGAGTTCCTCGCTCGTTTCCTTGATCGATTCGAACTCTTGAGCTTTCTTCCACAGATAATACTCGTAGTCACCGATGAAGTTGCGGGCCTGTCCCTCTTCGATTTCGACGACCCGGGTCGCGATGCGTGCCAGAAACGTCGGGTCATGGGAAATGAACACGATGGTGCCGGGGAATTCGGCCAGCGAGTCTGTCAGCACATCAACCGATGCGGGATCGAGATGATTCGTGGGCTCGTCGAGCAGCAGAGTATTGGCCGGCTCGACCAGCATGCGGGCTAAAGCCACTCGATTGCGTTCGCCGCCGCTCAGGGCCTTGATCGGCTTTTTCTGGTCCTGGCCTGAAAACAAGAATGCGCCGGCGATGCCCCGCAGGAAATTCATCTCCGCATGTTTGGTGACTTCTTCGAGCGATTCGAGAATCGAGTGCTCGGGGTTCAGGGTTTCCGCCTGATGCTGGGCGAAGTAGTGCAGGGTCACGCCATGTCCTACGGTCCGCGTGCCCGTATCGGGAGGAAGCACGCCGGCGAGCATCTTCAAGAGGGTACTCTTTCCCGCGCCGTTTTCTCCCACCAGCGCGATCCGTTGGCCGCGCTCCACCGAAAAATCGAGCGTCTTGTAGACCACCTTTTCACCGTAGCGCTTACTGGCTCCGGCTAGGTCCAACACCTGACGGCCGCTGGTCGACGGGAGGGGAAATCGGAACTTGACCCGCTTCGGATCTCGCTGGATTTCAATCCGCTTGACCTTTTCGAGCTGTTTGAGGCGCGATTGAACCTGACTGGCCTTGTTGGCCTGGTACCGGAAGCGGTCGACGAACTTCTGCACCCGCGCGATCTCTTTGGTTTGCCGTGCTGCTGAGGCATGTAATTGGGCATCCCTTTCGGCTTTCAATTTGCGGAAGAGCGAATAGTTGCCGCGGTACTCTTCGATCTTATGATGCCGAAGTTCCCAGATGTGCGTGACCACGCGGTCCAGAAAGGCGGTGTCGTGGCTGATGATCAAGAGGGTCATGCCCGAATCGAGCAGAAACTGTTCGAACCAGCGCTGGGTCGGCTTATCCAAATGGTTGGTCGGCTCGTCGAGCATCAGCACGTCCGGGTTCGACAAGAGCAGGTGCGCCAGCGCAACGCGCATCCGGTAGCCTCCGGACAGTTTCTCGACGAGACGATCGAAATCGACCTCCGTAAACCCGAGCCCCATCAGGATGCGCTTGGCTTCGTGCTCAGGGTATTCATCGCGATGCGCGGCATCCAGGACGGTCTTCCCCGTAATAGTTTCGAGTTCCTGCGGGAGGTAGCCGACCCGAAGGCGTGGCCGTTTACGGATCGAGCCTTCATCCGGTGATTCTTCCCCCAGGATCATGCGGAAGAGCGTGGTCTTGCCCGCGCCGTTAGGACCGACCAGGCCGACGCGTGAATTTGGGCGAAGATGCGCTGACGCCTCGGTGAGCAGCACCTTCGTAGAGTATTGCTTGCTGATGGATTCGACTTGGAGCATCGGCGCAAACCTTCCGTGTGAAATGGACTGACTGGATCAACCGAGACGAACTCAAATGACGTGACAGCTAGCAGGTCGGCAGGCGAGGCAAAGTAAGGAAATTAAACATGGCAAATATTCAAGAACCCAAATAGTACAACACCTAAGGTGTCTATCCGGCCGCGCAAGCGGTGAATCTTAAAAATACCAACGTGGGTTGAAGACTCTTTCCGATCGCGTCAATTACGATAAGACGAAACTTAGCGATCGGCTCAACCGATACATCGGCAAACTGCAAAGCACTTGTGGGTTCTATCCGTCGGCTCAATGACCAAAAACCAAAAAATAGCCGACGGTACACACGAAGTGCGGTTTGGTGGAGCTGGCCGGGATTGAACCGGCGACCTCGTGAATGCCATTCACGCGCGCTCCCAACTGCGCTACAGCCCCACCCGATTAGTCCCGAGAATCGAAAATGAATCGAAAAATCGAGGCGTTGAGAACGATTCCGGCCATGCTAACACGCAGATACAGGCCAGTCAAGAAAGCCCCGGCGGTTTTCCCCCTCAGTTGATCCAATAGAGGGGTCATGCGAGAGTGGCTTGACAAACGACAGGGCGACACCTACCATGAGCCGCCTTGGCTCTGATCTCCGAATCCGGTCAGAGCCATTTTTTCGTGCGGAAACAGGCTGGGAACTGGGAACTTCCACTATGGGGAATCTCGTCATCATCGGCGCGCAATGGGGCGATGAAGGCAAGGGCAAGATCGTCGATATCTTGGCTCGCGGTGCCGATTTTGTCGTGCGCTATCAAGGCGGGTCGAATGCCGGGCACACCGTCATCAATGAACGTGGGACCTACATTTTTCATCTCATCCCGTCGGGAATTTTGTACCGGGGGACGACTTGTGTCATTGGAAACGGTGTCGTCGTGGATCCCGGGTCTCTCATCGAAGAGATGGATCAGCTCCAGACCAAGGGCATCGCGATCCGTAAGAACTTCGTCATCAGCCAGCGGGCACACTTGATCCTTCCCTATCATAAGGCGATCGACCGGGCATCGGAACAGTCCAAAGGATCACGGAAGATCGGGACGACCGGCCGGGGGATTGGGCCGTCCTATGCCGACAAGATGGCACGGATCGGGATTCTGATGGGCGATTTGCTGAATCCCCCCTTGTTCAAGAAAAAACTTGCGGAGAATCTTGTCGAAATGAACTGGTTCCTAGAGAAACTCCATAAGGTCGAAACGTTTCAAGTCGACAAAGTCTTCCATCACTATATGGGTTATGCCGACCGGCTCAAGAGCCACATTGTCGACACGACCACGTTGCTGAACCGCGCGATCGAGAAGAATAAGACGGTCTTGTTTGAAGGCGCTCAGGGCACGAATCTGGATGTGGACTTCGGCACCTATCCCTACGTTACTTCGTCGAGTGCTGCGGCCGGTGGAGCGTGCACCGGGACCGGTGTCGGTCCAACGATGATCGACGCGGTCATGGGCATTGCCAAGGCCTATTCCACCCGGGTCGGGAGTGGGCCGTTTCCGACCGAACTGACCGACGAGGTTGGACGGGGGCTCCAAGAGCGAGGGCGAGAGTTCGGATCGACGACGGGACGGGCGAGACGCTGCGGCTGGTATGACGCGGTCGTGGTGCGTCATGCGACACAGGTGAACGGACTCACCTCGCTGGCCGTCACCAAACTCGATGTGCTCGACGGCTGCAAAGAGTTGAAGCTCTGCATCGGCTACAGACATGGGGGCACCGTGTATAAGACCATGCCGGCCGATCTCGATGTCTTGACCAACTGCGTGCCGGTCTATCAACGGATGAAGGGGTGGACCAGCGCGACGACAGGGACGACCCGCTATACGCGACTCCCCGTGGAAGCGAAACGCTACGTGGCGCGCATCGAAGAGTTGGCGCAGTGCCGAATCGATATGATCTCGACCGGGTCCAAGCGCGCCGAGACGATCATACTGCGTAACCCCTTGGACTGTTCCCGCCGCCGTCCCAAACGCCCCTGACAATTAGTCAATGGTCATCGGTGATTGGTCAATGATATGATGCGGCTTGCGTTCTCGGCCGTTTTCAACATCCTGTAGTGAGCCGGTAGCTCAGTCGGTAGAGCATCGCCCTTTTAAGGCGAGGGCCCTGGGTTCGAGTCCCAGCCGGCTCACCATTTCAAATCAAGGGGTTGCCTCACTGGAGGCAACCCCTTTTTCTTTCCTGAGGTACCTACTCCCGGTTTTACTCCCGGTTAGGAACTTCTTCTAGTGGACGGTTGTAAAGACACGATTGACTTTCCACCAATTCTGTTGACACCAGGTTACGCGACTGCCGCCCTCGATCCGTACTCGACCGGGGAGTGATAGCCGAGGGCCGAGTGCCGGGTTCCGATCATGGACACCTCGATGTATTCGAAAGATGTCCTGCGTGTCTTCGGCTCGTGTGGCATAGTGTCGATGGTACACGAGTTGCGCTTCAGTGTCCCAAAGAAGCTCTCAACGCAGGCGTTGTCCCAGGAGTTGCCTATGCGGCTCATGCTTGGGGTGATGCCGTGCGTGGTGAGCATTTGCTGGTTCTGCCATGCAGCATACTGACTCCCGCGATCGGAGTGATGCAGGAGTCCAGCTTCGGGCAGCCGAGTGGTGAGCGCCATGCGGAATGCCTGTTCAGCCAAATCCACTGTCAATCGCGGGTCCATCGCCCAGCCGATTACTGTGCCGAAGGAGACTTGCGAAGCGCTGAAGATCAGCACTCGACCTCGCCGAAGGAGTTGTATGAAGTGCTGCTCAAGCGGTACCTGGATCCGGCCAC
Source organism: Nitrospira sp. BO4 (assembly GCA_030144965.1). Lineage (GTDB taxonomy): Bacteria > Nitrospirota > Nitrospiria > Nitrospirales > Nitrospiraceae > Nitrospira_D. The sequence continues at coordinate 53,699 of JAMPUU010000021.1, read as the reverse complement.
CGGAACCGCCAAGAGCAAGTACGGGGAGTATCGGCAGCCGGTCTCCTTCAGCAAGTATTTCGATCCGCACACCTTCAATGAGCCCTTGTTTTGTATTAACCTCCTCGATAATCTGTAGCTATATACGACACACCGCTGGGTTAATGGTCTAGGACACGCTCTCATTCTCTACAGGGTGGTTATGGAAGATGTTCGAGCACATCAAGAGCGTTTAGCAGTTGTCGTTTCGCAAAAACACGAGTATCCAGCCGAACGTTTTGGTGGGCGAGGAATCGTAATCTGCGCCGGTGGCGAGCGCTATTTCACAAACGGCTACGTCTGTGCATCAGTATTGCGAATGTACGGGTGCACGCTGCCAATTCAGTTCTGGCATCTCGGTCCAGGGGAAATAACTCACGAGATGCGCAAGCTAGTCAGGCACCTGGATATCACATTCATTGACGCTTATCAGGTGCGCGCAATGTACCCGGCCCGGATTCTGAATGGATGGGAACTGAAACCGTACGCGATTATTCACAGCCCGTTTGAAGAAGTCCTGGCGTTGGACGCGGACAATGTAGCCGTTCGTAATCCAGAGTATCTGTTCACCGCCAAACCATACACAGATACAGGGGCAATTTTCTGGCCTGACTACCAGAGGATCGCACCGACACGGACGATCTGGGACATCTTGGATCTCAACTACTGTGACGAACCCGAAGTGGAATCCGGGCAGATCGTGATCGACAAGCGACGTTGTTGGAGCGCGCTTCAGGTAACGATGCATCTAAACGAGTGGAGCGATTTTTACTACTCGCACATTCATGGCGACAAGGAGACATTTCACTTGTCATGGCGCAAGTTAGGGCAGAACTATGCAATGCCCGGGTTTAGTATCTATTCTTTGGCCGGTACGATGTGTCAGCACGACTTTGAAGGGAACCGACTGTTTCAGCATCGGAATATGCTCAAGTGGAAGTTGAACGAGTACAACGAGCGGGTTCCCGGTTTCTGGATGGAAGACCTTTGTCTGCAGTTCCTGGATGAACTTCGCAGTCGTTGGTCCGTGGCTAACAAGGCAATCGCGGAAACCAAATCCAGCATGTTGAACAACACTATCGTCCAACAGCAGACGTACACTTATTGTCGCGTCGGTTACGATTTTCGGCAAATCTCTCTTCTTGATGGCGGTGCCATCCTCGCTGGTAGCGGCGCAGTGGAGAAGAAGTGGACAATCAGTGGCCTCATCGATGCTCCAAAATTACGGATTTGGGACGATGACGAATTGCTTTGCGAGTTATCTTATGGCGGCGGAATGTTTCACGGGCAATGGCTCAAGTATGAGAAAATGCCTATAATGCTTCTCCCCGTATCGGGCTCGTCAGGTTCAACCGCTTTCGGTACGGTACGCAGCCCACGAAAGCTGATCCTTCGCAACTTTCAGTCACCCGGCGACATTGTCATGCTGACGGCCGCCGTGCGCGATCTGCATCAAACTTATCCCGGCGAGTTTGAAACCGATGTGCGTACGCCTTGTCCCGAGATTTGGGAGAACAACCCGTACACTACTCCGCTTCCGGACGACGATCCGTCAGTGCAGATTATTAATTGCGAGTATCCGCTAATTCATCGCAGCAACGACGCGCCCTATCACTTCATTCACGGATTCATCGAATACTTGAACCAAAAGCTGGGGCTGGCGATCCGACCCACCACCTTTCACGGCGACATCCATATTTCTGATCTAGAAAAAAGCTGGTACTCACAGGTCGAGGAAATCTTCGGCCGACCGCTGCCGTTCTGGATCGTTGTCGCTGGCGGAAAGTCCGATTTCACCATCAAATGGTGGGATCACAGGCGCTTTCAACAGGTTATCGATCACTTCCGGAACCGTATTTTGTTCGTGCAGGTTGGCGAGAGTGGCCATGAGCATCCACCGCTGCGGAATGTCATCGATCTTCGTGGTAAGACCGACCTGCGTCAACTGGTGCGCCTGGTGTACCACGCGCAAGGCGTGCTGTGCCCAGTGACACTAATGATGCATCTCGCGGCAGCCGTCGAGACGCGACCTGAAATGCCGAAGAACCGCCCCTGCGTGGTAATCGCCGGCGGCCGGGAGCCGCCGCACTGGGAGGCGTATTCTCACCATCAGTTTCTCCATCGCGCCGGTGCGTTGCGATGCTGCGACCATGGCGGGTGCTGGAAATCACGGGTGGTGCCGCTGGGCGATGGCGATGAGAAGGATGCGCCCGAACACTGCTGCGTCGATGTGGTGGAAACGCTGCCCCGCTGCATGGACCTGATCACCGCCGAAGACGTGATTCGTGCGATTGAGGTCTACTTCGCAGGTGGAGCGATCGACTACCTAACGCCCGACGAAGTGCGCAACATTGCTGAACTACACGTCGAGGAAGCCCACTAGAGCTTCCTTACCGGCTCGGCTCTTCCTACGGGATCCCATTGGCAGCGATATCGATTAGTATGTCGCGCACGATGAAGTACCACTGGTCGTTGATGAGTGTCTCGACGATGTTTCTGTTATCGGGTTCACGCATAAACGGAAGAATGACAATCTGGTCAGTCGACCCTCCCTCCTGGATGGCACCTGCCAACTGGCATCCAAGACGATCGACGTATCCATTCAGTTCCTTCCAATTCGTGCGAGCGTCGCCACGGCGAGGGAGAGGGGGAATTCGGGTCCCGGTCTTCGCCTGATAGTCAGCATTGTCGTACTTAGCCTGCCCAGGCGTCGGGTGGAAATAGATGACGACGTTCGTGAATTGCGTGAAGCCAGTGTCCGGAATCGCTACGCCAAACCAGTTCGGACCCTTGGTTACATCGGTTACATCGTCGCCGTTCTGTATCAGCTTGTACAAGAGCGACACAAATTTCAACGAACGTTTTTTAAAAGTTAGATCGCCTGTAGCTCCTGGAGGACCAACGCTGGCCGGCTGGACGAGCAGTTTCTGGTCCACCTGGTGACGTCCAGTACCACGGGTGAACTTCGGCAGTTGCGCGTCGTCCGCGCTCGGCGAGGCCAGCGGTATGCGGACTATTTGAAATGCACCTGGCCCCGTCGGCCGGCTGACGGTCGATACACCGGGTGGCGTCGCCGTTGTGGCGTTGTGTAACGCCGCATGAAGAAACATGAAATCGCGGATCAGATGATGCGTCTTCTCCGGATCTGCGGTGTCAGGTAAAAGCGTACTGTTGGGTGCAGCCGGTGGCAACGGCGGAATCTCAGAGCCGGGGTCAGCGAGCGCAGGACTGTATAGTTGCCATCTGCTGAACGGCAGTCTGAAAACCGTCTCATCGCCGGCCTCGTCGCCCCCAGAGAGGCTTTGCCAATACCGCTTGATCGGCTTGCCCAGTGCCTTCATCCGGTGTGCAGCATTTTTCACGTAGCCGCTGTCGAAATCCCACGTCTCGGCGAGAAACGTGTCGAGTAGGCCAGTGGCATCTTCTTGCCTAAACTTGTTCGAGTAGATGCCGGCGTTGCTGATTCCAGCGATCACGACCCGCTGAAGTTCGGGCGGCCTCGACGAACTGCTAGAGCTTGAGGAACTGCTTGAGCTGGACGAGCTGCCGCTCGAGCTGGATGAACCACTGGAGCTGGACGAGCTGCTGCTCGAGCTGGAAGGACTTGACGAACTGCTACTCGGCGGTGGCAACGACGTGCTGCTGAGTGAACTGCCGCTGCTGATAGAGCTGGACGACCTCGATGAGCTACTCGATCCTAGCGATGAGGAGCTGCTGGACGCTGGAATGTATTGGCTACTGGAGCTTTGGCTCGGCGTCATGGACGAACTCGAGCTGCTGCTACTGGGCGGCCGGACCGTTGGCGGACTTGGGCCGCAGGGTAGCGCACACGGCGGTGTACAGCTTGGCGGGAATGGCGGATACGGAGGAAATGGCGGGAACGGTGGATACGGAGGAAATGGCGGATAGGGGGGTGCAGCGGTGCTACAGCTTTCTGACCGACAGACTTTCTCCTTGCAACTAGCCACTTCGCATCGCAGCCGTTCGATCTCAGCATGCAGTTCGGCTCGGCACCGCTCCCACGCCTCATGCTCGCGTGATTGATATAGGTCGCGGCGCAATTCTCTCAACTCGCGTAGCAGATCGTTCTCACGACTTCTTGAGCGTGATGTGGAGTCGCGATCATGATCCCAGCACTCGCGCAAGCCTTGCTTTAGCTCGTCGACAACGGACTGCAATTGCTGGATGAGCCCCTGCAGATTGCCCTGCTCTGATTGACCGGCGTTCGCCTGTCCGTCACACGGCTCGCTGCCCTGTCGTGAGTCCTGGGAGCGGGAGGCCGGCTCTTTCTTGGACATGAACTCTTCTCTCCCGGTCAATGAACTATCAAAGAGTATGGCCGAATGTAGAACTACTACTTCCTCAAGTCTGATACAAAGGGAAAGCTAATCTTATTAGGCGTACGACTCGATGAAGACGAGCTCCCCTCTAGCGGCATAGGAGTCTGTGGTCGTTGTAGCTGGTGGTGTGAGTGCGCAGCTTCCCCACCACACTTAGCACATCCGCAAGGCGCTGGTGCACAACATCCACTGTTGGGCGGGAACGGCGGATAGGGGGGATAGGGCGGGAACGGCGGATAGGGAGGAAACGGCGGATAGGGCGGTGCAGCGGTGCTACAGCTTTCTGACCGACAGACTTTCTCCTTGCAACTAGCCACTTCGCATCGCAGCCGTTCGATCTCAGCATGCAGTTCGGCTCGGCACCGCTCCCACGCCTCACGCTCGCGTGATTGATATAGGTCGCGGCGCAATTCTCTCAACTCGCGTAGCAATTCGTCCTCGCACCCTTTTGAGTCTGTGGCGGAGCCGTGGTCATGATCCCAGCACTCGCGCAGGTCTTGCCTCAACTCGTCGACGACCGACTGCAATTGCTGGATGAGCGCCTGCAGGTTGCCCTGCTCTGATTGACCAGCGTTCGATCCTCCGTTACCCGGCTCGATGTCCTGTTGTCGTGTGTCTGCAGAGTGGGGTGTAGGCTCTCTCTTGGGCATGACCACCCTACTTGACTAGAAGGTCGCCTAGCGAGGCACTCAGTATAGACCGTTGTTTGTAAATTTAAAAGATGATATGTAAGCCGCCTAAGTTAATGCCTGTTGGGCCACGTCGAGGTACGATACATTGATGATTCTTATGTAATAGTCTGGAGGGAAACTCGGTGACGGAGCGGAATGACCGAGGCGATTCGAATTCCAATCCGGATCACAGCGAGAACACTGATCCGCCAGCTCCATCCAACTCCGGCTGTCCACCCAAACCCCCATTTCCGCCTTTTCCGCCATTTCCTCCGTATCCGCCGTTCCCGCCCTATCCACCGTATCTGCCCAATTGCACGCCGCCATGTGCATCACCATGCGGCCCCAGTCCGCCGACGGTTAGCAGCAGTTCCTCAAGCTCGAGTAGCTCGTCGTCGTCCTCGAGTTTGAGCAGCAGTCCTTCTGGTTCAAGCAGCAGCTTGTCCGGATTCTCTAGCTCGAGTAGCAGCCCTTCTGGAGGAGGCGGTGACCCGGGTCTGGGCGGTGCGCTGATTTATCCGCCGCGGGTATCAGTGCGACGTCCTGACGATCTGGTCATCTTGGATCTCGTCTTTAGTGGGTTGGTCTTCAAAGGGGGCCCTCCACGCTTAGAGCGTGTCACCACCGACGCGTTCATCATCTTCGAATTTCCACCACAAAGCTTCGGCGAGGAGGCGTTTCTCGAGTCCGCCGGGCCCGGGCAGAATTTCGAAGCGAAGCCCGAAGTCGAAACAACCGAGGTCTCGAAGGACTCGCGTTACCCCAAGAAGAACGTTCCTGGGGGAAACGAGCAGCCATTGAAGGAGTTGCCTGCTGCGCGGGTGCGCATGTCGCGGCCAAGTCGTGTCGCGGTCACGATGCCCGCAGAGCAGACGACGATCGGATATGACTTGGCAAGCATGTTGGCGGCGCTCCGCGACTGGCCGATGCGTCTGGACGCCAATGCGGTATCGGACCAGCTCGTCGATTTCGCCACGCTCGTCGAAGGCGCTCAGGAAAACTTGTCGCTCTCTCCCAATTTCATGCCTACACGTGCTGAGCTGAGCGTGTTGACAACGTCAAGACCCAGCACCGGCGTTGCATCGTGGACAGCGGATGTCGCCCTCACTACAGATCTCGCGGAACTGCTTTTCCAGCGTAGTCCCCACGCGCCAGTGGCGACAGTGACCGCACTGGAACTGCCCTATCGCGTCGTGACCTCGCCGCTCGCGCCCGCGCGGTGGCGCCACGCGATCGTCCCGATCACGCGTCGCGCACATACCGAGCTCTGGCATACGCGTCTTACGACGAATCCCTCCGACTTCGGCCCCGATATCGCGAGCCGCATCCGGGCGTTGTGGTCTCCCGACTATCGCCCAAAAGACCAGCAGAACGAGCTCATCCAAATCCTGAACCCTGCGTTGACCAACCCGCCTACGCCAAACCCAAATCTCATTCGGATGAGCCTTGATCCGCTCGATCGCTCCATGCTGGTTACGGCAATGACAGGCTTTGATGAATCGTTGGACGGCGCGCGCTATCACCCGCGCTCGAGCGAAGCGAAACGACTCCATCTGTCGTCGCTCGGCGCATTGCTCGACGCTGAGGGTACGTGGCCGCGAACTCCCGAGCACATTGATCTGCAACAGTGGCGACACGTGGCGACACTGGGACGCGACCACTACGTGAGGGTAATGTACGCGGGCTATCTCTGGCCCTTTGGACACGCGGCATCACTCATTAAGGTGACGGAACGAAAGTTTGACTCGCTCGATGGAAACCGCTCCCATCGGGTTGGGCTGCTCCGTCAACGATTTTTTGTCGCCGTCCGCGAGCCCGTCCGAAACTACAGCGGTGCACGCCACGAGTTTCAGGGCCGCAATTTCCCCTTCGTGCGCGTCGAATTACTGACCCGCGTAACCCCTGATCTCAGCGATCCGGGGAGCGGGGAGAGCGCTCTGCAAGCCGGACCAGGCGTGAAGGATTTTTACGACCCCACTCTACCGGACCCCCTTTTGAGACGCATGCTGTTCTGGCCGATGGTGCCGGCGGGCCCGAACAAGCTCGCCGACGTGCCCTTTGAGATTGCGGCGACGGACATCGCCGGACAATCAATAAACTTCTCGATGCCGCTGCTGTTCGTCGGCAAGCTCGCTGAGGCGAAGTCACCAGATGTCTGTAAGTCGTACAACGCAGCGTCAACCAAGCTCCGCCGACGCGCCTCTCTCGGGGGTGCAGTCGTCACCTATGCCCCTTCGGAGGTCTCAGACAAGGGCGACCCCAAGCTCCCCACGAGCACCATTACATTCCGCGCCGCGGATCTGCCCGCGCCGGTCAACCCGGCGGTGTATCCGGAAGTGGAGTTCGCCAAGGTCGGAATCAAACCGATCCAGAAACTGCTCGGACAGCACAACTTCATTCATGAGGTTGCCTATCCGGAGTTCTATAAAATAAGTGGATTCGACCCTTCGAAGAATGCGGGCCAGATCTTTCTGAAGTTCACGTCGGGGCAGAAGCTGGACTTCGGCGGCTCCACGCAGCAAGCCAAGAGCGACACGCTGGGAGCGTTGGCGACGCCCAAGATGACTCTGCTCGGATTATCCAAGATCCTGGGGCCCGTGTCCGGGGAGGCCGCCAATCCGAATCTTGTCGAAGACGGCTTGCAAATGGTGAAAAACGGGACATTCGATCCCGTAAGCTTCTTCAAAGACGCAACGCTGCTCGGCGGTATCAAGCTCGCCGAGATCCTGCCCGGCACGAACAATCTCACTGGCGCCGATGCCCCGAAGATGGTGGCCCGCGATTTCCCTGATCGAGTTGAGGCCCGATTCGAATGGTCGAGCGACGTAACCAAAAGCGACACTCTTAATCTACTAATTCCACGGGCGGACGAGAGCAAGCCGCCGACACGTTTGAAGATGAACGGTGTCGTGCGTACTCCGCGGGATCCTGCGCTGCCGGTGACACAGGAAGCGACCGCGACGCTGACCAACTTCAAGTTGAATCTGTTCGGAGCTATCATCCTCTGGTTCGAAGAGATCGCGTTCGATACGAAGAATGGCAGGAAACCCGACGTCACCGTGCGCCTGCGCTCCGGCGACGAAGCGGTGCGTTTCGGCGGGCATCTTGAGTTTGTCAACGAGCTGCGGAAGTACATTCCCGACAATGGGTTCTCCGATCCCCCGGGACTCGCGGTGACGCCGAGCGGGCTTTCTGCAACCTACTCGCTCAATCTGCCCTCGATCGGCATAGGTGTCTTCGCGCTCAGCAACGCTGCTCTCGGGGCCGCGTTCAATCTGCCGTTCGATGGGCGTCCGGTGTCGGTCAAGTTCAACTTCTCGACACGGGAGCATCCGTTTTCTCTAACAGTCTCACTGCTCGGCGGCGGAGGTTTCTTTGCCATCGGCGTATCCGCGCGCGGCGTCAACGAAATCGAAGCAGCACTCGAGTTCGGTGCCGCAGTGGTCATCGATCTCGGCGTCGCCTCAGGTGGTGTTGAAATCAAGGCCGGCATCTACTTTCACTGGCTCGAAGTAGTGCCCGATCAGGGTGCGGTTGAGCTTGCCGGCTATGTGCGAATCCACGGGGAGTTGACGGTGCTTGCGATCGTGTCTGTATCGTTGACATTCAATCTTCAGCTCGGATACCTGAAGGAAGGGAAACATGCCGTCGCCTACGGCGAGGCGACCTTGACCGTCGAGATCGAAATCCTAATGTTCAGCGCTGAGGTATCAGTCAAGTGTCGGCGCGAGTTCGGCGGCGGTGAAGCCGATCCCCGTTTCATCGATCTCATTCCCACGCCTGAGCTTTGGGCCGCGTATTGCGGCGCCTTTGCGGATGAGGTGCCCTGATGGCCCAGCAATCGCTCATCTGGACCGCACTGCCCAACGGTTTCACGCCGGACCGTAGTGGGCTCCGCTTGTCTGTGATGTTGTCGCCGCGGCTTGATCCAGAGGCTCCAATCGGCAAACTCGGCATGTTCTTTCCCGATTGGGAGGATTGGCCGCAGACCCTCTCCTCCGCCCGATTCGACGTCACTTACAATGGCAGTACCGTGTCTATATCGGGAACCACGTTGGTAGGGCCGAATCGTGCCGATTCGGTAGTGTGGAAGGCTGTATTCGACGCGACGACCAATGTTAAGGGCTTTCAGTACATCGACCGTTCACCGTCGGTACTGCTCTCTTACGACGCTGGGCTGATGGCACAGACCATCGAGGAGCTTTACAAAGATCTTGCGGGCTCCGCGACTGATCAAATGCTGCGGGTGAGCGAGCTGCTGGACAACAGGCGCTGGAAAGGGTTCATAAGCAATGTCCGGGAGCTCGACCGATCATCAATCGATCCCCACACGGGGCTGCGCGATCCTGGCCGGCAGTTCAATGCGCTTCGCCGAGGCCTCCTGGAAATAGACAACCCCACACTCATGGTCTCTCAGCTCTTTAACATGCTCACCCGCTTCCAACTCTTTCATACGCCTCCTGCGGCAAGTGTCGTGAAGCAGAACCAGCGCCTCGACGACTTGCGCATCAAAGGTCGCTCGCGCGAGCACCTTCGTACGGATCTGCCCAAACCTGAAGATATAGGGGAGATGATTGACTTTCACCAGATCGTTGCTGCAATGGGGTCGTATCCAACGCTCCTACGGCGCCTTGGGTTCGTCGTGGATCTCGTGTTGGATCCCGGAAGTTTCGCTGCGTCCGCCGCCGCAGACCTTTCCGTTAGAGTCGTGTTTCCAGCCGGTGCGCTGCAGATCCAAAGTACTGTGGATGGTGCTCCAGTGACACGAGCACGGCTGTCCGCGACTCGCTTTGATGCGGTGCCCGATCCTTCGGCCGATAATCTCCTCGCGGATGGATTGCTTGACCTTCAGCCGACCCGCTATGGTCTGTTGCAAGTTGATGTCGACGGGGCCGGCCTCAAAGCAATGAACCTGGCACGCTCGCTGGGCCGCCGTGTCGATGATATAGAATCGCGTGTCGACCCAACGACGCGATATGAAGACGAGATCGGCACACCATCGCTCAGAACGGCCGGTCTGATGCTTGTGCAGAAAGAACGTGCCGGAACCTTGAAGAAACGCTTCGACGAAAACAAGATACGCAACGCACAACTCGAGTCACAGTTGTCGGGTGGGGCGGCTACTGTGAAGCTGCACGCACAGGATCTCGTTCGCGGTTATCGTATCGACATTTGGGACTCGGTGACTGCTCGGTGGCATTCGTTGTGCCAGCGCACTGCGCGCTATGAATTGGGCGACGTTCCTCCTGTCGTTGTGCCGGAAGAGGAGAGCACCGTACGGCTCGCAGCGACGCGCTCCAGCGACGAGACTTCCAATACCGACATTCTTTACCTGCACGAAATACTGGTGTCGTGGAGCGGCTGGAGCCTAGCCGCGCGTCCGCCCGGACGCGCTATCAGTGTCGACGACACAGTTGACAAAACGCGCGACGACAGCGACGCTAAGGTTCCACCAGGCCTGAACTTCAAGTCGTCCTTTGTCCCGGTCAAGGGATCGCTGCCTCGACTGCGCTTCGGACGCTCGTATTGGATTCGTGCGCGGGCAGTCGACCTCGCGGGCAATTCGCTTGCTCCGCTGGCGCAGGACTATGGTAATGAGCAGCCTCTGATCCATGCCCGTCCCTATTTGCGCTACGAGCCGGTGGCAGCTCCGGTGGTGGCGTTGCTTTCCGAGTCGGGAACGGTTGAGCGACCGCTCGAAGGCGAGTCGATGAATCGCATCGCCATTCGCAGTTTCAATGACACCGCAGCCGGAAACCTCGTAACCACCGCTCAAGTTGCACATCGCGCTGCGGCACCGCCACAGGTGAGTGTGCGCGATGCAGAGCAACACGGCATGCTCGATGCGGAAGGTAAGGTCAACGCCGACTTGTTTAATTTGCTCGCGCATCAAATGGATGTCGATCCACGCAATCCGTTAGCCGCGATCCGTGAGGAGAAGTTACTGACTCAGGGACCACTGGATACAGCCGGCGCACAAACCTCGTTCGCGGTGTACGAGAACGGGCGTGCCCTTACCTATCTGCCGGATCCATTGGCAACCGAAGTTGCTGTGCGTGTTTTCGATCACCCGAATATCGCTGATACGAAGATCATTCGCATTCCCCTGTATTCAAGCACCAGTTGGCCGGAGGCACGACCTTTTGTGATAGAGGTGTATGATCACCCGAACGAATCACCCTACTATGATGCGACGGCGCATAGGCTTCGCGTGCCGTTACCCAAAGCCGTCTGGGCGAAGCTGCGCCTATCGATGGCACTCGCGCCCGAGGCACTTTCATTGATGGGTGTGTTCCAATGGCTTGCGGCGGCCGACCAGAATGCGCAACGCGATCGTGCGCTTTCAGGCCAACACTGGATGCTCACGCCATGGACTCTCGTGGAGGTGGTGCATGCAGTGCAGCGCCCCCTACTCAATCCCGACTTCGTAGCATTGTCGATACTCGACCGCTCGTTTGGAGAGACCTCGGCCTTGCCGCTTGCCCAGGTACGGTGCAACATAGACAGTACCGATCGACTCGACCTATACGGTGAGTGGCACGAACCCAGTGACGATCCGTTGAAAGACAGCCAAGGTCCTGTCGATCGCCACCGGCGAGATGTCGCGTTCCAGGTGAAGATCACCGGACCTCAACACTACGCGCTCAACAACGGCATTTCGCCCGGAACACCTGAGCATACTATTTCCTCATCCGACATGATCGGCATCAACGGCGCCGTGCATCAGCGCATCGCGGCGAAGGCACACGAATTTCACGACACCCGCTATCGCCGGATCGAGTATTGGTTCGACGCGACATCGCGTTTCCGCGAGTTCTTACCCGGCTCGCTGTTGACGACACTCCAGGACGGTAAGCGTGTGCCCACCGATGTGAACATCAAGATCACAGGAACTCGTCAGGTTACGTGGGTTCCCAGCTCTGCACCACCACCGGCGCCGAAGGTTCTGTACGTCGTGCCGACCTTTGCGTGGCGCCGTGAAGTCGACGAACAAGGCAATTTCTTGAGTTGGCGGCGCGGCGGGGGATTGCGCATCTATCTCGATCGTGACTGGAACGCATCGGGCTATGGTGAGATGCTCGGTGTTGTGCTTCCCCCAAAGGAATTCGTCGACGATCCCAACACCGCTCCTGCTGGCGCACCGTATAAGAATTATGTGACGTTGTGGGGCAACGATCCCATCTGGGCTTCCGGGTTCGTGCCAGGACTGGCGCCAACGCTCGCGCACTTCCCGCTTGCGCGGACAGCACCCGATCCGACAGGCGCCTGGCTGCCTCCGAACGCACCGGTCGACGAGAAGGACCAACGCCCCGGTCCATTTCTTGTCAGCTCCCTTCCGATCTCGGGATTGCAAGGCCGCGGCAGTCGCGTCGATGTGGCACCCCACGATGTTTTCTATGACGAAGCGCGACAGTTGTGGTACTGCGACGTCGAGATAGCGAGCACCGCTGCCTATTTCCCCTTCATTCGTCTGGCGCTCGCTCGATATCAGCCGACATCGAGTCCTGACGTGCATCTCTCGAACGTCGTCCTCTCCGATATCATGGCCTTGACAGCTGATCGGTGGGTAAATGTCACGCCAGCATCGGATGCACGGAAAATCCGTGTGGCTGTCTTCGGCGTAAGCTATAGCGAGTCCAGCGCCCATCGCGAGGCGACAGACGCAGATTCCACGCCTCTGATTAACCGCTTGACAGGTCGAGTCGAGTACCTGACGCCAGCCACTGTCTCTGAGCGTAGCATCGTCCAAGTATGGGTCGAACGGCTTGATACACGGTGGGGTGAGGACTTCGGATGGTATAAGGTTTCGGAGGTGATCATCTCACAGCGTATCCCAGTTCCGGCTACTTCGACCTCAGAATTACCCGTGGCCCTTGAGTCGATCTTTGGTCGAGTGGTCTCTTCGGAGGAACGATTACAGACGCGCGACCTATTCTCCGCAAGGGATGTCGCCCGGCTGACCCCGAGTCGACTGGTAGACCTCATCCATATGTGGCAGACCCTTTGGGAGGGTGACATTGTTTTCCCTGAATTTCCAACAGGCGATCGTCATCGTCTAGTCATCGCCGAATACGAAGAGTATTTGATCGATGACGATCACCCGTACGACAAGACACCGACTCGCAAAGGCCACCGTCTAGTATTCGTCGAACATATTGAGTTCACCTGAACATGTGTCGTGCTTAACGGATGGTATTGTAGTTTCAGGATTTCCCAGGGATATTTCAAAGGGGAGGTCATGACTGCGAAACGCTTAATTGTCCAACTACAGATTCTCTCTATTTTTACCTCGCTGGCTTAGTAAAAGTATTCAACGTCATAATCTGCGACTGTCCATACGTCAGTAAAGTTCTGCTCAGCAGAACTTGTACGAACGGTCAGATCAGACTCTGGCCTGCATGTGAGTGAGCTCAGCCGAAATGGCAGCTTACAAAGCCAGGAAGGTTCGGAGCAGCCCGCAGTGGGTTACGTGTCTGAAGAGAGGTAGGGACAATTCGTAACTCACTTACCCGTTCGATCCAGGTGGCTAGCGGGTACCCCTCCAACAATCACCAACTTTGCTTAGACCAGCTCCTGCGAATTCATTGGTTTAACTTTACCTCTTCTTCCTTGAGAAACAGCTTATTATCGTTCTTATTCAAGGGTGATAATTCAGCCAGCTTCTCCACTGCCTGCCAAACAGTAGAGGGTCCAAGGTGGACGTAGCGTTTCAGCATGGCAGGGGATGCCCATCCACCGGCTTCCATAAGAGTCCTATCGTTGGCACCTAGCCTCGCGAGACTGCTGGCAAAACAGTGCCTCAAGTCATGGAATCTGAACGGCGCAAGCTGTGCTTTGATAACGGCGCGTTGAAAGGCCCGACTAAGATACCGAGGGTAAAAGGGAAACACCGGGTCGGATAGGGAGGGGTTTGTCTTATTCTTGAGCGCCAGCAATTCTCGTTGCACCACGCTGTTCATGGGGGCGTGGCGCGGTTCATCGGTTTTCGTTTGGCGGATCTTGATCGTCCCGGCGAACCAATCCACATCAGCCCAGGTCAAACGTAAAAGCTCTCCACGGCGCATACCTGTATTGAGGGCGGTCAGTACGATGGGATGATATCGGGCGGGCAGAGCATCGAACAGGGCTTGTTTCTGGTCTGGTGTCAGATACCGGACCAATGTGTTATCCGCCTTTTTCAACATAATGTCTGAGGCGGGGTTGATCATGAGGACTTTCTCTTCCTTCAATCGCTTCCTGGCTCTCTCCAGAATGGCATGGAGCACGACATAATATCGACGAGCCGTCTCGATCGACCGTTTAGTCCCCTTTGCCAGCCGGCCGGATCGCTCGATGAGCGGAGCCCGCAGATGCGACAAGGCTTGCTCAATCTGGGATGTCGTAATGGCCTCGATATCCAGTTTGCCGAATCGATCGACCCAAAACTCAATCCTGGCGTGGTTATCACCAGGACGACGCCCATCCCTGTTTAGTGATGCCTCATAGTCTTTCCCGACAGCCTTGAATAACAGCGGCTCGCGTTTCTTAGCCTTCGGAAAGTATTTCTCTTCCCGGATTTGCGCTTTGAATTTGCCGTAGAGGCTGCGCGCCTGAGACTTGTTGTCGCATTTCCGCCAGACTTCCTTGCCTTCGTTATAGAAACGGACCCACCAAGTCCCATTCTTGAAAACCACGCCACGATCTCTACCGTCCTGACGAGCCATCGAGCACCTCCTTACTGGCAGGTTGTTTTGACATGCGTTGTTTACGCTTGGCTCTGAAACGCCGAACTTTAAATGTATTGAGGCAGCGATTTGAGCAGAACCGCCCGCGACTGGTAATGCCTAGAAAAAACGTTCCGCATAACTCGCAGTTACGTATCTGACCGCCACCACATACGTCCGAGAGCAGCATCAGGTAGAAGGCTGCCTCGAGTGAACCAATGTCCCAGGTAAAGCGCCATTTTGCCTTCTTGTTATCCCTCGAGACATTGGGGCGTACCATTGATAGTTTCCAGCGCAATCTCTGGTGGAGGGCTGTTTGAGCTTTTCCCTTCTCCTTAGGTTTTCGCTTGCTCGCCATGGTCGATGCCCACTCTGTAGCCTCGCGAAGCTGACCTTGTACCTTCCTGAAATCGTCCCATTCCATGGGTATACAGAGTGATGGGTCCGGGGGAATTCCCGCAATCTGGCGGAGCATTGTTCCTCTCATATCTTGTTCATAAAGGAGTCCAAACGGTGATGGCTCGTTCAAGCCCATAATATGGAGAGAGTCAGCGAATCCGGGTTTCTCCATCCCCCACATGATCCAACCAGCATTATCGAGACGACCCAGCATTCCATAGTCACAGCAGAATTTAGCAATGGCCTTTTGATCTTCAGGGTCTACTTGAAGGAACTGGTAGTAGAGCGATTTTGTAGACCGTGTCGTCTGCTTGAGGGTGTGCGGGTGGTAATGCACGAAGGGATTGTATGGTTCGAACGGAGGACGGGGATGAAAAGTTGTGTCGCTAATAAACACATCTCGAGGCTTCCACCAGACCGCCTGCATGTCCATTGAGTGTCGCTTCCTGTAACCGGCGTGTACCCACTAGTTAAGCAATCGAAGGTTACTATAAAATACGGCCTATACGATTGTCAACTCATGGAGACACGGTATGAGCACTACACCGACCGGCCCCCTTCTCAGCGTAAATGAAGTCGCCGCGCGCATAGGCTGGAGGCCGTGCACCGTTCGCAAGAAAATCCTTCGACGCGAAATTGCGTACGTCAAACTCGGGCGCAGTGTGCGAATTCCTGAGTCTGAAGTTCAGCGCTTAATCATGGAGGGATTTAGGCCTGCGCTAGTGGTTGGCGATTGAGGCAAAAGCATATGGGTGACTCGGTGCTCGACAGCAGAGTAGAGACAATCTTCCTACACCGACATGTCTTTCACAGAATTCTGTCCCGTCAATAATAATGGAGTCGATGATAATGCAAAGAAAACCTTTCGAGTGTGCTTCCTGCTATCGGCGGTACAAGAGCTGGCAGGAACTCTTTGGCCATCTCCGCCAATGTTGGTGGCACAGGCTCAAGAGAGAGGCTAAGGCTGAGGCTCAGAACAAGCCTCCTGAACAACGCCCTAAACAGAATGCGTCAAAGCCCACTCACGAACATACGAGCACAGCAGGAGGCCGTCAGGGTCACGGTCGTGATTCTCAGGAGCATTTACTGTTGTTGCTGGATGTTTCAGAAGTTCTTCCAGAGCTGAAACGCAAGTCCTTGGACTACGCTGCCATTGCTCGGATGCTCGCCAATGTGAGACCGTGGATGACCACCGCTGAACAATGGGTGGCGCTCTACTGGATAATTGATGAATGCGAACGGGACTTCGAACAAATGGTCTTGCGACTCCGCCTCGATCGCACTATCCTTTTCCGCATCTATCAGAAGATGTTGTCGGCAAAGTACGACTGGTTAAATTACCTCGCTACCGATTTTAACCAGAACACCGTATCTCTCTGTAACGAGATGAATACGAACGAAACCTCCGCATGGGATGTGGAAGAACATATGTGGAACGGTCTCATGACCAGCCTCAAAAAGATGTTGGTAGCGGCACATTAAGGTCTGATTCTCAGGCCATTCCTGCCATCAAGCCGAATCACTTGATCCAATCACTTCCCGTTGAGCCATCCCAAAGCAGGGTGTCCCGATTAGGCGTTTTTATGGCATCGTAACGCCCACAGCGAGATATTGATTGAGAGGTCTCGAGCTGGAGGCACTCCATGCCGCGCAACGATCAAGTTACCCGTCAATGGCATCTGTTGCAGCGGCTCGGTGCGGCTCGGAACGGGCTGACGCTGACGCAGCTCGTGGAGGCCATCCCCGAAGAATTGAGCCGGCATCCCCGCACCGTCCGGCGCGATCTCGCCGCCTTGGAAGCTTCCCATTTCCCTCTGCTCACCGAGCGCGTCCATGGCGAGGTCCGCTGGCGCTTGCTGGATGGATTTCGGAATGTCCCAGGTCTGCGTCTGTCTCCCACCGAATTGATGGCGCTCGCCTTTAGCCGCCAGTTGCTCACCCCACTGGAGGGCACACTGATCGCGGCCTCCCTCAACTCCGCACTCACGAAGATCAATGCGGCCATTCCGTCCGAAGCGTCTGATTATGTCCAGCGATTAGACCAATGGTTCTCAGTCGGCCTGGGGCCGCATAAGCACTACCGTCACCATCGGGAGACGATCGATAGGCTGTCTCAGGCCATTGCTCACCGCCATACCGTCCAAATGCGGTATTTCTCGGCTGGTAGGAATGCAAGCACTCGACGGGAGGTTGATCCTTATCGCTTGCGTTATGTGGACGGAGGGCTCTATCTGATCGCCTACTGCCATCTGCGCAAGGACGTGCGGATGTTTGCGGTGGAACGGATCAAGTCACTGACGCCCACGGACCATCCCTATCAAATGCCACTACACTTCGACATCGACGCCTATGTGGAAGACGCGCTCGTCGTCATGCGCGGGGAGCGAATCACGGTCGAATTGAAGTTCGACAAAGCCACGGCGGCTTGGGCAAAGGACCGCGTCTGGCATCCGAGCCAGCAAACGACGAAGCTCAAGAGCGGGCAACTCCTGATGACGCTCCAGGTGGCCGACACGCGTGAACTCCTGGGCTGGATTTTGAGCTTCGGCAGTGGCGTTCAAGTCCTGAAGCCAGAACATCTCAAGCACGCCGTCAAAGAGGAAGCGAGAAAGCTCCTGACGCAGTGACCTCGGATGTCACGACTTCCATGAGGGCTCCGGCCCGCAAGTCCTTCTAGCTGGCGGTTCCTCCAAGGATTATTGCTAAATCCGCTCCCGGTTGTCTCGGGACCTTGCTTGTCACGCTCCACCATTAAAATGAGGGCTACGTTCTCAACCGGAGGTGGCTATGACACTCGCGGTGATTCTGTTTCAGGCACTGGTATTGGCGGCAAACCTGGCTTGCGCCGAGGATCTCGGCAATCTGAGCGCGAATCCGTTTCTGCATGAGTCCACGGCGAACCCGTTTGGTGCCGGGAGTCCCTTCGCACCGAACGGCATCAACAATTCCTTCAGTCCCTATGGCAGCCCCTTCAGCAACAAGTCGGCAACGAATCCTTTCGCCACCGACGCACCCAGACTCTACGACCAGCAAGGCAATTACCGCGGCAAGCTGAGCGCCAACCCATTCGATCAGGATTCAACCAGTAATCCATTTGGCCGGTACGGGTCTCCCTTTTCTCCGGACTCCATGAACAATCAATTCGGCGCAGGGAGCCCGTTCCGATCCGATTCACCGATCAACCCCTATGGGCAAGGATGGAGAATCGAAGGCAAATGAAAACACATCACATCGGAGGTCCAATGAAACACTTTATCTTTGGCATCCTCATCGGAAGCGTGATGACAGGTACGGCAGTAGGGGGAGGGAGCTTGTACGACTCAAAAGGTAATATGCAAGCGCCACGTGGGAGCACTCAACAGTTCGACTACTTCCGGCAACGGCAGCAATGGTTGGATCTGCAACACATGCGTAATCAATTGGACAAACAAGAGCTGGATCGTAAACTCGGAAAGTATCCCTGCTGAACCCTCGAGGAACCTAACCTCCATGTCGGTAGAGTTCACACTCCGTTTTAGAAAAGCACTGGTTTTCGCGGCCCGGCTCCACGGCGGCCAAACGAGAAAAGGAACAGACATTGCCTACATCGCGCATCTCATGGCGGTGGCGAGCTTGGTCATCACCCATGGCGGAAATGAAGACGAGGCCATTGCGGCATTGCTGCACGATGCCGTGGAAGACCAGGGTGGGCGGCCAACGCTCCAGACAATTCGTAAGCGATTCGGGAACGAGGTGGCCTCCATTGTGGAAGGCTGTACCGATACTGACATCATGCCGAAACCGCCCTGGAGGGAACGGAAAGCGCGTTACTTGAAGCATCTCGCGTCCGCCACCCGTTCCGTCAGGCTGGTGGCAGCCGCGGACAAACTGGATAATATCCGAGCCATCATCGCCGACTACCGGACGCATGGTCCTGCGCTCTGGAGCAGGTTTAATGCAGGAGTGGACGAGCAGCGCTGGTTTTACCGGAGCTGTGTCACGGCGCTGCAGCGTGATCCGATGGCCATCGTTCGGGATCTCGATTTGGCTGTCCGAGAGTTTGAAGAACTGACAAGCCCCTTACCACCGGATCGTTGATGCACTTTGAAATCATCCGAAGTGCCCGTGCCGAGTCCATTCCACTCCTCGTCCATGTTCCGCATAGCTCCACCAACATCCCGAACGTGATCCGGAGGACACTCTGCCTCACGGACGATGAACTGCGACGAGAGGTGCTGTGCATGACGGATTGGTATACGGATCGGCTTTTCGAAGGAGTGCTCGGCCTTGGAGGGACCCTCTTCGTGAATCGGCTCAGTCGGCTGGTGGTCGATCCCGAGCGGTTTCCGGACGACGGTCAGGAAATCATGGCAGCGCGAGGAATGGGAGCAGTCTATATGAAGACTGCGGACGGGCGGCCACTCCGCACTGAACTTGCGTCTGTGGAGCGAAGTACATTGCTCGATACATATTTCCATCCCTATGCCCAAGCTCTTGCGGATGTCGTGTCGCAGCTACTGAGCCAGCATGGGCGCTGCGTCATCCTCGACGGACACTCCTTTCCTTCGAAACCGCTGCCGTATGAACTGAACCAGGAGACTCTGCGCCCACAGATCTGTCTCGGCACAGATGAATGGCACACCCCCGAGTCTCTCGTGCGTGAGATGGAAGTGCGTTGTTTCGCCCAAGGGCTCCATGTGGCACGAAACACACCATTCGCTGGAACCTATGTGCCGCAGAGGTATTGGCATACAGACTCACGCGTCAGTTCAATCATGATCGAAATCCAACGCGATCTCTACATGGATGAGCAAACCGGTGCTGAGACGGCTGGTCTCAAGCGAATACAGGAACTCATCACCGGCATGGTGGGATGGATGGCGCAATGGTGACGACTCGATTCATCGCGGTGAGAAATAATATAAGGAGGCGAGGAGCAGGATGATGATCACCGAACTCCCCTTCGGACAGCCGGGACGCATCTTCAGAAGCCCCATGCCTTTCGGAAAGTACGATCCGGAAGGACTCATCTATCCAGCCTACCGGAATCACAACATCTCTATGATCGTGCTCCTGGCCGAAGACCACGAGTGCGAGGCGAAGTCGGGGAGGGATTTGAAAGCACTCTATGCTCAGGACGGTTTCAGGGTTGTGCATCTGCCAATTGTGGACTTCGGCATTCCTGAAGCGGAGGACCTTCGCATGGCACTCAATACCACGGTGCGAGAAACGCAATCGGAGCGCCACATTGCCATACACTGCTCGGCGGGGAGAGGAAGAACTGGATTGTTTGCAGCCTGTCTAGCCAAGAAGCTCCTCAATCTGTCCGGTGAATTGGCCATTGAATGGGTGAGGCAATATATCCCGCACGCGGTGGAGACGTCAGAGCAACGACGGTTTGTCGGGAAGATAAGGTTCTAGCTGTGTGGGTGCGGTCTCCAAAAGTGACAGAGATCCAATGGGCGATTGTGAAGAAGTCTGCTGCGCGGAAAATGAAAGCTGAAGGGACTGGATTTGAGGATGGACGTAGTCTGCCCCGTGAAACATGTGGCATTTAAAGAGAATCGCCGTTTTAGACTAAATGGCGCAATTGATCCGACCGAACTCGTAGGTCCAGATCGGCGCCCTAGAACAGTGGATTCTCATAAGGCGGCCTAACTGTCTCCATGAGGAGATCCCGAACGAATCAGTTCTTCTCAACGGCCAAACGATGCAGGGGCGGATCGATCGGTTGCTGGAGGTACCGGAAGGCTGGTGGTGCTAGACCATAAGGCCAATCGGCTTCAGATACAAAGTGGAACGATGTAGCTTCCAAACACAGTGGACAATATCTCGGTACGTCGATCCGTTGGTTCGTGCGACCAGTCGCTCGCCCAAAAAACCTGGCTTGTGCTGGTAGTCGTAGCAGGAGCAGTTCGGGTGGCGATGGCGAGCGATGTGCTGAGTCCCAGGTACTCCATCCACAAGGAAAGAGATGCAATTGCGCCTATACGTCGAAGTCCAACCGGTAAGCTCCGGTAAGCAAATGAGAAGTGAATTCGTTTATGAATAGTGGTATTCTGCGGGGCGATATAAATCAGTAGACGAAATGTTCCTGAGGCCGTCCAGATAAGGGTCCCAGCGGGAGCGTGATTTCCTTTGGGGAAGGGGTTAGCTTTGCGGGACATTATTTTCATTCCTTTTCATTGTGAATGTCCAAATGGGGAAGTGCCAATCTTGAGCTAAGTACATATGATCGAAAATAGACTTCCAATAATCAGTATGTTCTCCGGACCTGGGGGGATGGATCTTGGTTTTCGTCAGTGTGGGTTTTTGCCTATGCTGGCACTAGACGACAACAGAGCGGCCGTTGAGACCTATAACCAGAACGATCCAGCCAAAGTCGCTGTGCAATGCGATTTGAGCAAGTTATCAGGTTCTGAGTTGGTCGAGATGGTACGAAAGGCTTCTGCTGAACTAGTACCACGAGGTATCATTGGAGGGCCACCGTGCCAAAGTTTTTCATCCAGCAATAGATCATTAAAGCGTCGTGACCCGCGATCACGTCTTGGGGTAATCTTTGCCAGACAAATTAATGAACTTAACAGGGAATTCGACCTCGACTTTGTTGTATTTGAAAATGTCCTGGGGCTGCTCACCGAGCGTCATACACACTGGTTTCAAAGTATCCAGAGAGAACTGAAGCGAGCAGGGTTCAATCTTTTTGTCGCTAATCTTGATGCTGGGGAATTTGGGGTCCCGCAAAGACGCCGCAGAATACTAATAGTTGGAGTGAATCGGTACAAGTATCCTTGGGTGCAGTTCCAGTTTCCGAAAGGGGGAACGGAGCCACCAACAGTAGGGGACGTAATTCGTGATTTGCCTCCGGCCGCTTTCTATCACAGGAATCTAAAGCCGGAGGATATTCCGTATCATCCAAACCACTGGACCATGGTCCCCCGCTCGCCAAAGTTCAAGAACGGAATGCACGGAAACGGACGTTCATTCAAGAGGCTTCGCTGGAACAAGCCGAGCTTTACAGTTGCTTACGGGAATCGGGAAATTCACATTCATCCGGCTGGTAGACGTCGCCTCACCATACTAGAGGCGATGCTTCTTCAAGGGTTTCCTAAACGCTACGTCCTTCATGGGTCATTGAGTGATCAAGTAACTCAAATTTCCAACGCAGTACCACCTCCTTTAGCTGCCGCCGTGGCTAATGCCATCAGACAATCGGTTTACGCTCCGGTAGAAGAACTGCAGCGTTTCCTCCTCTGCTGGTTCGAAAATAACCAGCGGCCGTTCCCCTGGCGCCAGACTCGAGATCCCTTCCGGATCTTGGTTGCAGAAAAGCTTCTCCAACAAACTGCTGCAACGGGCGTCGTGGTTGACGCATTCCGGCAGATCATGAGCCGCTATCCGAACTGGAATGCGCTCGCGACCGCATCGCGGCGCGAACTTAAGCAAATCGTAACTCCGCTGGGCTTAACGTATCGCGCAGGCGAACTTATCAAACTCGCACGTGCCATCGTTCGGTATCACAAAGGCAATGTTCCCCAATGTTTTCAGGCCTTGCTGGCATTACCTGGGGTAGGCCACTATGCAGCTCGGGCCACACTAAGCTTCGCTTTTGACCAGCCATTTGCAGTCATAGACACCAATGTTGCCCGATTTCTCGTTCGATATTTCGGCCTGAAGTACCGCCCGTCCAATAATCCCGCCCGTGATCGCCGTCTCCAACAAATCGCTGATGCGCTTATTCCGGCAAAGCGGTCACGAGAATTTAATCTGGCCATACTCGATGTGTGTGCAGCGAACTGCAAGGCCCGACAACCAGAATGCGCCAGTTGTCCGATCCGGACAGGATGCGCTCTGTGGCAATCAAAGTCGGAGAGTAAGCTGCACTTGTGAGCAAAGAAGCAATACTGGCTTGAATAAAAGATCACACCTATGGGCGGTGGCTTCAATAATCTACTCGCAGCTCTCACGATAATATTTGTCGCTGCGGCTGCTACTTGGCTCTTCAAAAAACGTCCAGCTTCTCGTCAGGAGAATAACTCCCATCGACCAGAGAAGGGGTCAGCAGAGAGGGGGCCATTATCTGGTAAAGCACCGATTGTCAATGGCGATATAGGATTGGAGCCACACCTAACGCAGACGGGGCCAGAAGAGGCAGCAGCGCCCATTAAAGAAATAACGACCCACCCCGAGCAAGGTCTGCGGAAGCAGATATCAATCACAACCCCATCGCAGGCCACGGATGAGGAGGAGGGAGGCCGGAGTGAGGAAAATGCCTCAAATGCTATAGAACCAGATTTCCTAAGCGGGTCACAAGTGGAGTCGCATCGCAAAGATAAAGCGAGCGCCACGGCGAAGCACGAGGCACAGCGTCAGGCAGAGGAAGCACGCCAACTATCCGCAGAAGAATCGCGCGCGGCGGCCGAGCGCGAAGCTGAAGAGGCACGTCGGCAATTCGATGAAGTAACACGTGCTGCGGCGCAGCGGGAGGCTCTACGGCGTGAGTTCGAAGAGACGCGCCGCCTCGCTGAAGAGGAATCACGCACGGCGGTGGCGCAAGAAACGCAGCTTCAGGAGCAAAACCTACGCAGGCGAGTTGAGGAGCAGACACGCACTACGGCCCAGCCGGATGTCCTTCTTGAAGTGACACAAGCTCGGGACGGGGCCGTGGTGGCTGCACGAGTGGCGCCGCCTCTGCCTGCACCAAGAGCTCCGAGACAATACCGTGCGACGGCACGTAAGCCCGCGCCGCACCGTCCACTTGGATCGCCGAGTCCGGGGCGAGATGCGCGCAATCGCGCGACGCCGATCGAGCTACGTCTTGTGTTTGAGAAGGCGGGCTTCTGCCGGGTTTCGCTCCTGCCACGCCGCGCTGTCGGGATGCCGACCGAGTTCGTAGTGGGAGGCTCAGGCTCTCCTCTCGAGCTTGAGGCGCTCCAGGATGAGTGGTACCAGGACGTGATGCGGCCCGACATGGGGCGCCTGCTCAGGGAGGGGATCGAGTGGGTTGGTGCACTTCCCGATGGCGGCGCTGCTCGGCTGTCCCTTAGCGGTCGAGGCATTTTCGTGTTGGCTCGCCATGGCGAACTAAATGGCTTCGTCAGTAGACCGCGCCTGGTCATTGGCGAGGAGCATGTCGTCTTCTGTGTCGCTGAGCGTCTGCCAGATGTACGTGCGGCGATCGCGCTCACCAAAAGTCCCGAACCGACAGAGCTGCACGCTGACAGCGGTATTCCGGCTGGTTGGGTTGGCCTGCGCGGCGTGCGTCCCCAGCACCCGGTTGCGCCAAGCCCAGACGGCGACATCATGGACGCGCTCAGGCCGCTTCCAGATATTGAGATCGCGTTAACTGGAGGAATCCGGATTGACCGCCAGACGTGGCTAAGCAGTTTTCCGCCCACCATTGAGCTTCTCGGCGAAACGAGCATGCTCGGGGTTGTCACCATCGACGGACAGAAGGCCACGCGATCCCCCGAAGGGGGATATGTTGCCCCTGGTTGGGACTCTGCTGGTGAGCACACCGTTTGGTGCACGAGCGCCACGCGCGCATACGCGATTCGCAGCGGGGCCGAGGCATGGGATCCGTGGGATGCCTACTCTTGGTCACTCGGCGAACCAACGGCCAGTGGTACACAGTCGCGACCCGCGATCTGTGGTGTGCTTGTTCGCCCGCCGCGTGACGCACGAGCCGACAGCTGCCCGATAGTGGTTGTGGCTACGAATCCAATCTTGCTTGGAGCGAGACCAGGCGAGATTGAGGTCTGCACGCCTCGCAAGGACGTCCGCGCGGGATTCTGTGTTGGCTTTCCCTGGTTCCACCCCATCTGGGCTGTCCCGGCTGACGCTCTTCACTGCGACAAGCGCGCGGCGCGCGTACTTCTGATCGGACCACCGGCGGCGGTCAATCGAGCCGACCAGACGTCCGCTACGCACCGCAGCGGGTGCGCCGTTAGGCGCCGTGATCTGACCCGGGCGACTCACGCGTGGTGCGAGGCCATCCTCGAGGCAAGTAGGAAGGGACTGCAGGCCGTGCCCTCGCGGGTGGAGATTGCAGCCCTGTGGAAGAGCTACAAGCGCTACGCAAAGACACTCCGGAGAAGCTGGCGATGAGCGCGAACGCTCTTCTCCTCTGGATGTCCGCACGGCGCTACGGTTCATGGGCTCAGTTCCGCGCTGCCGTCGAGGAGCTTCACCTAACAGCGGACACCGAAATCGAGGGAGAAGGCGACGACGCGCCTGATCAGTTTGCCCTGCCTCTCTACCAGACGCTTAGGTTCAACCTGCAACGGGTTGGGCACGCCGAGTTCCTTGCCGGTGCCGGCGAGGGAGCGGAGTGGCGAGTCACGCCTCCGTCCCTGGCGGTCACGCGACATGCGCGTGGCTGGCTCGGCGTCGTAGCCGGAGCGAGATCGGTCACGCTCACCGATCGCCTGCGTTCAGCCGCCGCTACTCATGGAGCAGAACTCCGGGTCGTCGAGTTCGCTTCGTATCCCGACCAGATCCTGATTGCCGCCAACACACGGGACACGCTAACCGCCGTCGCAGAGGGGGCCGGATTTCTCTTGCAAGATGACGCGCCAGCAGCACTTCTTGCGAGCCTCCCACCGGTGGACGACCCAAGGGTGCGCTACCAAACCGAGCTGCCCTTCGGTTCAGACTGGAGAATCGATCGGTTCTCCGCCGACGACCTCGTCTGGCGCTCGGCAACGCTGGACGATGCTCGCACTGCCCCGGCCGGTCTATTTCGCTTCGCTCTCCGGCACCAGCGCCATGTGCTCTTCTGCTGCAGGGGCGCTGCAGCACGAATCCCCGCACAGGTTGGCAAGTACCTCGTTCTGCGCCAGCGCCGGCGCCAGGTGCTCCGGTACGATGCCCAAGACCGAACGCTCTCAATGCCGGCAAGCTGCCGCCCGCCATTCTTGGTAGAGCGAGCCCTGATCTTGTGCTCGGGATCGCCACCTTCGTACGAGGGCAGCGGCCTACGAGGCGGCTCTCTCCAGTACCCCGAGATTCCGCAGGACATCGCCGCGATTGCGGCGGCACTTCTCCGCCAGGAGCTCCGATGAGTAACCCGCTCGCCATCTTCGAAGATCTCCGAGACACCTACTTCCGGTATCTCGACAGTCCGTTTGATCTCAGATACCCGGACCTCGTCGCCGAACGGCGTGCGCTGCTCGACGCGGATGGGAGGCTATACCGGCGCCCACTCATCGAGCCCGTCCCGGCATATCAGCTCTCTGGCCAAACGTTCTCACAAGCGGCGCAGGCTCTCCTCGGGCCGGTCTGGCCTCAGCCCGTCGTCACGGACTTGTCCGCGTTCGTTTCGCAGGGGCTCTTTCCTCCGACCCTTCCGAACGGGCAGCCGCGCGAACTGTACACGCACCAGCGTGCCGTGTTCGAGGAGTCGGTCGTCCACGGCCACGATGTCGTGGTGACAACGGGAACCGGGTCGGGCAAGACCGAGTGCTTTCTGCTTCCGATTGCCGCCGAACTCGCTCGGGAGTCGGTGACCTGGCCGGCGCCCGGGCTGCGACCCGCGCAGTGGGACTGGTGGAATCACTGGTCCATGCAAGGAAGCCGGCGGCGCTGGGATCCCCGCCTTCCGCAGCGAGCGCATGAGAACCGGACGCCCGCGGTCAGGGCGCTCATCCTCTACCCGCTCAACGCGCTCGTCGAGGACCAGCTCGCGCGTCTGCGTGACGCCCTTGATGGCGCGGGTGCCCGAGCGTGGCTCCAAGCGCACCGTGCAGCGAATCGGATCTACTTTGGGCGCTACACAGGGCGAACGCCGGTGTCGGGGAGCCGTACGTCGGCAGCGACCGGCAGGTTGCGCGCCGAGCTGGCTGATGCGCATCGAGACTCCCAGCTCGTTGCAGGAACCCCTGCGGCACGGTTCTTCGCGGCCATGGACGGCGGTGAGATGTGGTCGCGCTGGGATATGCAGGACCACCCCCCGGACGTCATGATCACGAACTACTCGATGCTGAACATCATGCTGATGCGCAGCGTCGAGGCGCAGGTTTTCGATCAGACGAGGCAGTGGCTCCAGCAAGATCCTTCGCACATCTTCCATCTCGTCGTCGATGAGCTGCACACCTATCGCGGAACCCCCGGCACCGAGGTCGCGTATCTCGTTCGCGTGCTCCTCGACCGCATCGGTCTAGCGCCGGACTCGAATCAGCTGCGCATCATCGCTTCGAGCGCGTCAATAGCCAGTGGCGCGGCGGGCCTTCAGTACCTCGAGTCGTTCTTCGGGCGCGATCGCAATCGGTTTCGGATCGTCGGTGCAGCGACACAGCCGGTCAACCCTGGTGCGTTCGGCCCCGTACGCGCGAGCGTGGCAGCGCTGCGCCAGCTGCGTAATGATCTGCGTGCGTCGCCGTCGCTGACTGCGACTGCTGCGACGGCATTTCAGAACGCAACCGGCGCGCCTGCGGCGCCAGCCGGAGCGAGCCCGGAGTTGACACTCGACTCCGCCCTCGCCCACGTGATGGCGGATGACGCACTACGCTTGGCATGTGCAGCGGGGCCCGCGAGCGCTCCCCAGTTGGAGCCGAGATTCCCCGAGCAGATCGCGTCCGTGATGTACCCCGGTCTTCCGCTTCCCGACGGCATCGAAGCGGTGGAAGGTCTTCTCGCCGGCCTGTCTGCAGCCAGAGGCGCGAGCGGCACAGCCCCTCTCCCTGTTCGCGCGCACATCATCTACCGCAACCTGCAGGGGCTGTGGGCATGCACGAACCCGGGGTGTACGCAGGTCCCGCCTCGCAACGGCGCACCTCCCGCCGGGGCGCTGCACTACGTCCCGACGCTCACCTGCGGTTGCGGCTCGCGCGTGCTTGAGCTGCTCTACTGCGAAGCCTGCGGCGATATCTTCTTCGGCGGCTACCGGCGAGACACGGGGTTGAATCCCAATGAGTGGTACCTCAGCCCCGACCATCCGGATCTTGAGGCGTCCCCAGACATGGCCTCGATGGATCGCGACTACCTCCGATATGCCGTGTATTGGCCCGGAGCACCTGGAGTGACGCCAGCGTCACCCCAGTGGACTCAAGATGGAGTTCCCAGAGCGTGGCGAGCCGCGCGTTTCACGTCGGCGGACGGCAAGGTCGCGCTCGGCGGGCCCGGGTACCTTTACTACGTGCCGGCGATGCACTCGCCGGCTCCACCCGCGGGGGACATCGCGCGGCAGGCGTATCCAGCGCGCTGCCCTCGATGTGACGCTGACTGGTCTCGGCGCCAGATCGGGTCACCCGTTCGCACTCTTCGCACCGGCTTCCAGAAGATCGCGCAGGTGCTTTCGGATGCCCTTCTCCGAAACATCGCGCCCGCCACCGCCAGCCAGTCGCGAAAGCTCGTGGTGTTCTCCGATAGCCGACAAGATGCCGCGAAACTCTCGGCAGGCATGCGTTTCTCACACTATCGAGATGCGCTCCGCCAAGCGATCACCGGTGCGATCGCCGTCCAGGGAGCGGGCGCGCAAGCCTTCGCGTCTCAAATTGGCGGACAGCCAGTGTCCCCACAGCAACAGGCGCTCGCCACCGCCTTTAGCGTAACACACCCGGCCGAGGCAGCTTCCCTCTCGATGGCAGCCAACGCAGCAACCGCGCAGCTGCCGTCGCCCTCGCACCCAGGCATCACCTCCCAGGCAGCAGCACAACAGATTCTGGCTCGGGCTGCCCAGGGGCCGTTTCACATCGGCCAGCTCTCGGCCGACGCCTCAGCGCAGCTACTCGCCAACGGAGTGAATCCCGGCGGCTTCACCCAGGATGTTCTCTGGACTGCTCCGCGAACAAGGGAAGGCAGCTGGCGAGATCTCTACACCTGGGGCGTGGCCGGAACCATTCCGCAAGCGAGACCGGCTGCGCAGCTCAGCCAGCAGCAGCGCGATCACCTCCGGAGGATTCAGGACCAATCGCTGCAGGAAGTGATGGATGTCGTCTTCGCTTCAGGCCGCCGCAGCCTCGAGTCACTGCGGCTCGCATTCGCAACTACCGATCGCATCGCCATGCCAGCGCTAAGCGCCCTTGTTCAAGAGGCCGCCGATGGAACTATTCGGTTGCTCGGTGCGCGGCGCCGGCTCTCGACACACGGAGCCGCCAGCCAACCGAATCCTCCCGCCTACGTCGCTCAGTACCTGGCCGCGGTCGCGCAGCTGCATGGCTTCACACCGTCAACTTTCGCCGCCGACGTGCTGAACTATCTCAACAGCGCGAGTGTGCTTACACAGCACGTCCTTGTCGCCCAGAATTTGTGCCTCGCGCGGCCGGGAACAGCATACTTCGAATGCGGTCAATGCCGCCGGGTCCACCTGCACGCGGCGGGAGGCGTCTGCACGGATTGCCACATTCCCCTTGGCCCGCCGCAGCCCCTGGCGGCTGCCCAAGCCACGCGCGACTACTACAGCTACTTGGCGACACACGCAGGGCCTCTGTTTCGGCTCAACTGCGAGGAGCTTACCGGGCAGACGAACAAGAACGACGGCCGCAAGCGCCAGCGACTCTTCCAGGACATCTGCCTCCCTCCCCCTGACGAGATTCAGGTCACCGATCCGATTGATCTCCTCAGCGTTACAACGACGATGGAGGCCGGTGTGGATATCGGCTCCTTGCTCGCCGTCATGATGGCGAACATGCCGCCGATGCGCTTCAACTACCAGCAGCGCGTTGGTCGCGCGGGACGGCGAGGAGCCGGTCTGTCGGTCGCGCTCACGCTGTGCCGCGGGCGAAGCCATGATGACTACTACTTCCAGCGGCCAGATCGGATCACGTCGGATCCTCCGCCGCAGCCATACGTGGACATGCGCCGGGAGGCGATTCTCCAGCGCGTGCTCGCGAAGGAGGTCCTGCGGCAAGCCTTCGCGGCGCTGGGTCTATTCGCAGCGCAGGGCGGCGACAGCGTGCACGGCGAATTCGGAGACGCAGCTGACTGGGGCACTGCGCCTGCTCAGCCGCCACCCGGCACACCGCCGGGCCTGACGGTCGCGCAGCTGGTCGATGACTGGATCCAAAACAATCAAGCTGCCATCGCGCACACGTGCGACGTGCTGCTTTCGTTCACGACGCCGCAACTGCAGGCCCAAAGGGCGGCGCTGATCACCTACGTCCAAACGCAACTCGTTCCGCGAGTGACCGCGGCCTCCGTCGATCCCCGCTTGCCACAGAGGTCGTTGAGCGAGCGCCTCGCGAACGTCGGAGTGCTGCCGATGTTCGGATTCCCGACGCGAGTTCGCTACCTTTTCCATGAGAGGCCGGGAGGAGCCTACGAGTGGCCACCCGATGGGGTCGTCGATCGCGAACTCGACATCGCGATCAGCCAGTTTGCTCCGTCATCGGAGACGGTGAAGGACGGCGTCATCCACACGGCGGTCGGCGTCGTCGACTATCAGCCGCAGGGAAACGCGGTTGTGGAGCAACCAAACCCGCTCGGCCCACCGCTGCCGATCGGACTCTGCCGGCGATGCCAGGCGGTAGACGGATCTCAGAACCCCGCTCAGACGTGTCCGGTCTGCGGAGCGGCACCGCCGGACTACGAACAGGTGGTGCTCTCGCAGCCGCGGGGGTTCCGCACCTGGTTCGGCGCAAGTCGCGACTTCGACGGCGTGTTCGAGTGGACCGCTCGCGCGTCGCGCCCAAAGGTGGGCGTAATGCCGATCGGGATGACGCCCGTCGCGAACTTGGAGATCTGGAGTGGTCAAGACACCGTCTACGTGATCAACGACAATGAGGGCCAGCTGTTCGACTTCGAGAAGCTCGCGCAGGGCGAGACTTGGGTGACGCGTGACGCGCTCGCGAAGGTCGACGTGAACAATCCACCTCTTGCTCCGGGAGGTGCCCCAGACCGACGCGCGCTCGCTTCCGTAAAGCCGACGGACGTTCTTGTCCTTGGAATCCAGACCTGGCCAGTAGGCGTCAACGCCGTACCGCTTCGGGTTGAGGGTCGGGCTGGACTCTACTCGCTCGGGTTCCTGCTCCGTCGAGCCGCTGCTGTTCGACTCGACATTCATGAACGCGAGCTGAAGGTCGGCCTGCGGGTGATGCAGGATCCGAACGGGCAGGTCATCGGCCAGATCTTCATCTCGGACAGCCTGGAGAACGGCGCCGGGTACAGCTCGTACTTCGGGACGCCCGCCGAGGCCGAGAGCCTGCTGCGCTTCATTGTGGGACAGACCAGCAACACATTCTATGGCCCACTCGTCGCTCAACAGGATCCGCAGGGGAACCCGTTGCACGGATCGCTGTGCAGGACATCCTGCCCGGACTGCCTCCGCGACTTCAGCAACCTCGCGTACCACAACATTCTCGATTGGCGGCTGGGTCTGGATCTCGCGCGCTTGGCGCTCGATCCAGCGGCGCCGATCGATTTCTCCGTCCCCTACTGGCAGGGCCTCGACGCGGCGGCCGCAGGCCCTTACTTCGCCGCGATGCCTGGCTGGCAGCCGGTCCTGTTCGGTGGCCTCCAGGCGGGACGGCGTGGAAACCAGGTCGAGATCGTCACTCATCCGCTCTGGAACACGGATCCCAACTTCGTCGGCCCACAGCTCGCAGCCGCTTACGCGCAAGCGGTGGCGGCGGGTTGCCAGGTCACCATGAAGTCTATCTTCGAGGTGCTCCGGAGGCCATTTTAGTCGTGAGCCAGCTGGTACTTCCCGTCATCCCGTCGACGAGTCCAACTCTGGCGGAGACGATGCGGGCGTGCCGACTCCGCGCCGGGCTCTTGCGTGCTACCGGGAGCGCAGGCTACGTGCTTGGGAATCCAAAAGCGTGGCTAGGCACCGCGTATCACGAGGTGCTCGAGAAGTTCGCCTGCCTGGAGTCGATAGTCGATGTCGAAGCAGCCGCGGTGCAATTCTGGGACAGAGCGGTCGACGCGCAACACCAGCGCGCCGCCGCCCATCAGCTTAATCGACGATTCGGTTCGCCGGAAACGTGGCCAGGCTATCATCTCGTTCGAGCGAGTGCTCTCCTGCGGGCACGCGAAGTCTCGGCGGGTGGAACAGCATTGGGTGCAACCGGGTCAGGTGACGCTGGCACCATTCGAGAACGTCAGTTCGTGGCTGTTGGTGGAAAGCTCGTCGGGAGGCCGGATCTCATCCGACACAGGGAGGTCGTCGACTATAAGAGCGGCGCGATCTTTGAATATGACGAAAGCTCCCAGTCTGATGTTGTGAAGGCTGCCTATGTCCGGCAGCTCCGGATCTACGGTTTCCTCGTGAAAGAGGTGCTTGGATGGTGGCCTACGCGCGGGGTGCTGTTACCCTTTGCGGGTGCCGGTGTCGAAGTGCCACTGGAGCCGAAAGAGTGCATGCGCGAAGCCGTTGAAGCGGTCGCGGTTCTCGACGACTACAACTCCAATATTACTGCCCGCGCATTGCCGGAGCAACTGGCTGATCCATCGGCGACGACGTGCAAGTGGTGCTCGTTCAAGCTAGTGTGTACGCCACTTTGGTCCGCAGTGAGCCCCGATTGGTCTGGCAAGCTTGATGGGGCAGTTGTCGATGGAGTGCTCGATGAACCACCGCGCGCTATTCACGGGGGAGCTGCCACGTCGTTGACTGTCAATGTTCAAAACGGAAGCGAGGAAAGGAAACGTGTGCAGCTCGCGCCGCTGAATCCCAACATCCACCCAGAGGTGACGGCAGTTTCTAGGGGCGACCGCGTTCGGCTCGTCGGGCTCCGAAGGCGCCCAGATGGGAGCCTTGTGCCGACGCCCCTGACGGTGTTGGCACGCGTCGACGGGTTGCCCGCCATTGTGCCTGCGAGCGAAACAGAAAAAGGGGGGACATTCTCCATTTCTTGAATCGTAAAGCAATCGTCACTAGCTCAAGATGACCGCCCCCACCTCCGCGGCAGGAAAGGCAAGTATATGGGGCCGCACGAGCAGAGCCTGAGAGAGGTGAAACTATTCCAGTCCTATCGGCGTGTTTGCACGGTGCTCTTGTGGAACAGTAACCTATCTCTGGCATGATCCTTTTTGCAGGAGGGTCCGATGCTCCTGTCTCTCCTCTCGGGCAAGTTGAGCGTCAACCCCTCAGCACGGCCGGAATGGCTCTCCGTTTTCGCCGGACTCCATCAGCAATCCTTACGGTGCGGCAGTCCCTTTCGCTCTCTGATAGCCCCGCCAATCCCTATGGCGGTGGCTTGAGAATCGAAAGACAGTGAAAGATCCGCTGGTCCATCTGTAGCAGTCATGGCGACTAACCATTCACCCAAATGTGACCACAGATAGGGTCAGGCCTTGTAATCGCACAGACTGCGGCTACACTCCCGTGTCATGGCACGTCCGCATGCACTGCAAGGACGGCTACATCGCGCAAGCACTTGGCTTTTTGCTGCTAAAGATCTCAGCCCTGATCAACAGCACGCCAAATGCATCTTCCTTTACATAGCGTTTAACCCACTTTATGGCCTCCGCCAGTATGAAGGCACACGAGATGACCAGACCAGCGACCGACAGAAATCAGGGACCGTCTTCTAAAGATAAATAAACGTGCGATCAGCGCTGGCGACCGCAGGCTCCGACGCGCTCTAGAGTTGTGTCAGCCAGAATGCGGGCAGCTCATACTGAACTACTTTCTACGGATACTTATTGGAGAAGGGAAAGAACGTCTCGTGAACTAAAGGCTGAGTTCTTGGGCCAACGTCATCAAGTGGAAGATCAATTTAAAAAGGGCAAACCGCAATATTTACTAGATCTCGTCCTTAGAAGACTCGCTGTACTTCGCAACCAGATTGTGCATGGCTGCGTCACCTATGTGAATCCCATTTTGAAGTCCTTGAGATGACCCACTCCGATGAGAGCGGAATCTGGGTAGCGTTTCCTCCTCTGTTCCTGATCAAGGTTTGAACCGTATGCGAAGTAGAACATCAGTGGTCAGAAATGCCAAATGGATGTAGTGAACGGTCGTCGATGAGCCAGGTCTGAACTAGCACTACTTTGTCTATTCACTTTGGCGACAGGGACAATGGCGGAAGCCGCTTAAAAAGTTCTGCGGTCTTATCATCCGGATCGCTCATTCTCCTTGAACTAAGGAGACGTTCAGAGAGATGGCCTCGGATGTTCATTCGTCGCAGAACGCGCTCATCATACGTGAATGGCCAAATGAGATGGTGTATGCGGATGGCGCTGGAGCGCCGCTCCTCTCCGATATTTAACGCACGCCTAAGAACTCGTGGTCTCGGGCGATCAATTCGACCTGACTTTTGTTCAAACTCGCTCGGTGTCCAACTGGGGGAGTAGTGAATGACATCCCAACAATAATGATGCAGATCGACACCCATTGCGCATACGTTCGTGAGGATTAGTAGGAATGGGTTCCCAGCTGTCAGGAAATCCTGAGATACAGCCACTCGTCGGTCTGGGTTGTCACCAGTGAGAACTTCGACGAGCTTGGTTCGGTGTCCCACACTGCGATCTAAGTCTTCGTGGTCCTTTGCCTGTCTGAGGACACTCATTTTGCGGTTCCAGCGACGCAGGAGCGCTCGCACACGTCGGTCTTCGGAAAGTGCGTTCACTACCAGTTCAGCAAGTGTCTTAGCATCGACCGCTTTGAGCGGACCGATCTTTCTGGCCATCTCTTCGACATCAGCATTGACTTGCACGCTTTCAAGTATTCCTCGAACCCGCAAATTATTGAAGACGAACCATGCTAGAGCACGCTCTTTCTTATCGGCAACCGACAAGGAGGAACTCCAACGAGCCAGTCTCTTGCAGGCAAGCGCCTCCAAGATGGCTACTCGTACTTCAATATTTCTTTGCAGGAGGCCGAGGACCGGCGAATCCTTCTCTGGTTGTCGCGCGGCCTTGAGAGTGCGTACAAGTGCTGCTGCTTTTCGCCGTGCCGATGTCTCTCGACGTGCATTCAAGAGGGCGGAAACCAAGAGCGTTGCATTCCTTCGAGGTAGCTTGTCTAGGAATGCCGCCCCGAGACCAGCTTTGCGCAGCGCCTCTTCTAGAACGGGTTTACGCTTCGTGTAGAAACCTGAGAATAAGGCACTTTCGCGTGAAGCGAGATTTTGCCAAGCTTTGCGCACAGCCTTTTTTACCGAATCCGACAGAGAGTCTTTTCCCTGCAGTGCCAACGTTCTCGCAGTACTGACATGGTGGCAGTAGACAACGACCTTGAAGCTAGGCTCGTCACGGTTGTACTTCCAGAGAGCTTGGATGTGTTCGGACATCCATTTCTTGAGTGCATCGGGCTTTGGCCATGCCCCGGGATTAGAAGCATCTATCTCCGTGAGTCGAAGGTAGGACTGTCTCGTTTTCGTATTGGCTAGATGACCGTTGCGAGATATTGCCCTCAGAAAATGCGCCAAGTCTGCCTGTAGCGTTTCGTTATCGAGTGACCTGGACACGCCGTCATAGTCGATATCGGCTTTAGGAAACGGGAAATTACGTACTGATCGGCCCGCCGGAGCATCGTAGGAATTTTGATGCGTAAGCCACGTCTCATAGGACCGGTTCTTTACCGCCGGCATCCTGCTCATATAGCGCCGAAGCAGTCTAGCGAGCGTATTCGATGCCGCTGTGTAGCCGACAGACCTGCGATTCGAAGATGCGAGTGCCTTATTGAGGGCTTGATTGTACCTGGAACACGCAGCGCGTACCTTCTCCAAGCGCGTCAGGACGTTTCGCCTTGAGCCCCATTCCAGCAGAGCCGAAAGAACGCCCAGCGTGTCACGCATATCCTTGGAAAGCAGCGTCGCAGACAATGCGATCAACCAGGGGCAGCGCCGAAAGACCCCCCTTTTTTTTCGCATAGGGCGCATAAGCCGGCCATAGGCAGTCAAATCGTTTCGCATACCATAAGCCTCGTCTGCGATCACGAGATCTGCGCTGCCGGCCCATCGTCGCCACTGAAGCGACTCGGTGGTCTTGGTGAGGAATCGAGGGCTCGTTATCAGCACCTCGATACGTCTTGCACCACGGGTTTGTTTGAAGCGGCTGCTCAGCTCCTGGGACTTAAGCGCATGCTGGAGGCGTCGCGCTTCACGCCGCGTACGAACGGAGAAAATGGCAGCCAACGCGCGCTGCTTGCGAAACTCCTTCACGTAAGCAGCGAAGTAGTCCTGGTGTCCACGACTGCGTCCTTCAACTATCCTAACGACATCTGAGAAGGGGCTGGTTTCGTGTCCGTCGGCAAGCTTCTTCATCCAGGCGCTTGAAAGTTCCTGTGTAGGAGCGATTATCACGATGCGGAAAGTTGTTTTACCGGCCAGTCGCCAAAAGCCCATGGCGACGCCTAGCGCCATGTACGATTTTCCGCGCCCGACAGCATCCGCTATTAAGAATGAACGATTGCCATTGCTTCTGATGCGCTCCCAAGCATGCTTGATGGTACGGTCCTGACAGCGGATCAGCTGCCGGTTGCGAATCAATTTGCCGCCTGCGACGTATGCCGGGCCTCTGCTCATTTGTTTTCTGAAGTAGTTAAGATGACATTCGCCAGCAACCGGTCTTTGGGTCGCCCCTTGCGCGCGATAATCTCAAGCCGCTGCTTCATATCCTTCACCGCCGCGGGTGAGTCGCGGAAACGCCTGGCGATGAGCACTAGTTCAGGCTCGTGATCATAGTCAGGATGTTCTATCCACATCGGTGGCTCGGGGGCCGTGTTCAGCTCCGCGGATATCTCCTCATCTTGCTCCAAATCCCGGTCTTTGCGGCGCAAGCCCACGATAGGGCGCTGCCCGCGCAGGAACGCATCAATTGACCATTCATCGGATTGCGGTGCGATCGGGATACCTGTTGCCCTATCTCGCTTTGACCAGTCGGGCTCGGGAACCCAGACAGGCGCAGAACACGACCCCGAAGCCGTTTTTATCTTGAGCGTCATGCGTTCACAAGCTGTGAACTCGTCTCCCATCCAGTCGAGAACGATGTGGCATCCAGATTGTCGAAGTTGCCACCTTGCACGTTCCGATACAAACTGTCGAACTTTCTTGAGCCTTTCTCGCTCGTCATCCGGTCGGCTCTCGTCGAACTCGGCATGGAGGCGCCACCAGGTTAACTTTTCAGGTCGTGCCAGGCGCGCTAGTACTTGTGCATTCGGCTTCTCGACCAAGCAAGCCCAAAGCAGCTCTGGGCCTTTCGCTCGGCGAATCTGCTCGTGATCTTCTTGCCGGGTTAGACGCTTCCGCTCGGCCTTCCCCACGGCCGTCATTTTGATCTTTCTGGCATCAAGAAGATCAGGTAGTCCAGCCCTCGAAGCGACTATGGCGACAAGTTCGAGATTCCCGCGATGCCTTACACCCCAACCGGCGCCGGTGAAGTTAGCCGATCCATACGCGCGCGCTATATTGCCATGGCCATCATCAAGTTCAATGACTTTGGCATGCCACGGTATCTCGCGCGGCGGCGCTAATACCTGTACATCACCGAACTTTTTGGCGAGCTTGGGTAGCGTTTTTGAAAGTACGCGCCAGTGCGTCGGCTCTGCCAGCCTACCTGATCTGTCGGTCCAAATCTCCAGTCTGCATCGTCCGGTCTTTAGGAATATGCGCGAGAATAGTTCATTTGAATGAGGATCAAAGTACGGCGATGCGACGCGCACCACTCGCGGTCGCGGGACAATTGTAGTCAAGCGATCAACCACGTTTTCGAAGCTTGGAGCGTGGGATCCGCCAAGGACAAAAACGGAAGAGGCTACCTTTTTGACACTGAAAGATTTTCGCCACTCTGCCACTAAGCCGACGGCGATTCCATTTGTGTGCCCCAGTGCCTCACACATCTGTATGATGCTGGAGGTCGACTGGCCGGTATCCCATGACCACATCTCGATATTTCTCCGCCAGCCGCTCGGCGTTAGATTTGCCGAGCCGATACCCGA
This sequence comes from Nitrospira sp. BO4, assembly GCA_030144965.1. GTDB lineage: Bacteria > Nitrospirota > Nitrospiria > Nitrospirales > Nitrospiraceae > Nitrospira_D. The sequence continues at coordinate 15,769 of JAMPUU010000021.1, read as the reverse complement.
GAGTGTCCTGCCAGTTCGGCTGTCACGCGCGATAATTCCCTTGGCATGAGCAACCGGGAAAGAATTGCAACGAAAGAGGCGAAAATGATTCCCGAAGGGAGCGAGATATCGGAAGTCAAAGCAATCCGACTCCTCCTCGAGGTCTACGCGAGATGCAATTACATCCACATACGGTATGCGGCCACCCGCATTCTCCAGAAGCCTGCGCAGGACCTGATCGTGGAAATCTCGGAAATTGAACTCGAACGTCACAAATAGAAGCCGGTCAGGCGCAAAGCCACGGGAGAGCCACAGCCTGGCGAGGGTATTGGCGCTCATGGCGGTGCACCGGAGCGGTAGAGCGCCACGGCTTGGTCAAGCCTGTATCCGAACAGGCCCCAGGGCGTTCCTTGAAACTGAGCACTGATCTTCGGCGATTTGAGTGCAGTGAAACCGTTGGCGTTCGCACGGATAAACTCTGCATCCGTCTTACCCTGTCTTTCGCAGTAATATTGGTGCAGATGGACTAGTCTTGCGAACAGCGATGCCGCCTGTACCGCCGCTAGGTCTCTTACGGAGCTCCCGTCGTAGAGTCTTGTCAGGGAGGACTCATGCCAAGGCTGACGCTCAACCACAGTCTGCCAAGTCGGCATCGAAGGCTGGAGCTGGTGAGCATGCGCAGAAAGCAGACCGCTGAAGACTCGCTTCAAGGTATCAGTGCTTGGCTCTGGATCTTGCGTGGCGAGCTCGAGCAATTCCACCGTCTCCCACGCATTGAACATCCGATTCGAGGCCTTAGGTAAAGCGGTGCCACGGCACCTAAGCTTTATGCCAACTTCAAAGAGGGTTTGCCAGATGAGAAACGCGTATGAGACCCGACGGCTAAGCCGAATCTCCACACTTACATCCCGAGGACAACCTTCACCAGTAACCCACCATGGGATTCGCTGGGGCTGTCCGTGTGCATCCTCTAGGTCCGGCTTGAATCGCAAGTACCAAAGCGTATGGGCAATTCGCCGGCGACGTTTCTCGGGCGCTTCTGGCTTGACCCATTTCCGAAATTGCCTGGGCACCCGGCTATAGAACACGATCTGCCACAATTCTCTTGGTCTCAGGGTACGAGGCGCCTTCCACAGCCCGAAGTATTCAAACATCGAGGCATAGCGCTGCCAATAGGTCATCTTCGTGATGACGAGATCGTTCTCGATTCCGACAGCTGCTTTGTATTCCCGCTCAAGACGTCGATGCACGGTCTGCGAACGCAATACCTTTTCAATCTCCTGCCGCGACTCGGTGGTCCTGCTCTTCCGTCGCAGCTCACGTAGAAGCAGCTGCACATGCAGAAAATGCCGTGTCAGAACCGTTACGCCTGGGAAAAGTAACTGCGCCCAATACGTCGCCTGCGACATGAACCCAAGCGGCGAACGAATCGTGTTGGGCTTCATGTACGGTTCGATGATGAACGGTGCGCTATGCGTCGGCATAACATTGATCATCTACAGATGGCACCGGGGCCAGAGACAATGCCGAGTGTGATGCCCCATTCCGGCCGGCGATTGTACCATTATCGCGAGCCACCGACATCGGCAAGGGAGCTCTTGTCTTATCATTGGAAACAATGGCCCTCCACGACATCGACACTGAAGCAATGGGGCCGGCTCGTCAACGCAATCAGTGCTTCGAAAGGTTACGCATGAGTTGGTGTTGAGCGGAGAGAATCGGCTCGAAAAGCTGGCACAGAGTATCGAACGATTCTCCGATCAGAGCAGAGGATGGGATGTGGACATCAATGTGAAAGTAAGTGTACTGAAGAAAGCTGTCGATGTCCGGCCAGTGGGGGAAACGCCCCTGTTCATCGAGCCGGGTTTGTGGACTGCTGCGAATTTCTTCTTTAAACCGTTCCTGAATCTCTACTTTTGGCATCTGGCGGAAAGCGTTGATGCTCTCGTCCGATAACACCTCTATAAATTGATCGAACTCATCTGGAAACGTTTTGATGCCACGAATATCGCCAAGCCATCCGGTGCGAAACCGACTATGCCGGAAATTGGCATGTATCCGTAACCATATTTGATATGTTCGGTTAATGTTGCAACGCAGCTGCTCCAAGATCTGGCGAAACTCCGCAGGATGACGGAGAATATAGTTGCGGAGAGCTTGAGCCCGCCAAAACTTTCCGCTTCCCAGAACAATTCCGAAGTTTATCCCATCGGCAGATAACTCAAACCACACGTTTTCGTTGGGCACATCTGGAAAATACAGTTTCCAGTCCCCTTCATAGGGTTTAAGCCCCAAGCGGACTCCGACGACATTAGTCAGCTTCGACATGAACTTGTTTAATTTATTTTCGTTTAGCTGCTCGTGAACAAAGTCCGTGGTTTGGAACCCCCAAAAGTCCACTACGCCCAGCAGATCCAGGTACTGCACAAACTCCGTTGCGAAGTACTTCTCCTTCTCACTCGAACTTTGCCTTGCAACCAGGTTTAAAAATTCAGCGATCCGCGTCCATGATACCTCGGTAAATACCTTATCCAAGGTCGCGGTGCCACTCTTGAACCAGTTAGCGAAATGGCGATGTAGTTGTTCTTGGTACAAGCCATCGTCCAGCTTCGTTTCAATTATTGCTGTCACCTGATTGGAAATGTCAGAAAGTAATGCATCTGGTCTAGCCTTGTCCTTGTTGGTGGTTGCATCGAACCGCAGACTCTGTTGAGCCGAATAATTGATCCCGATCAGAACACCATTGATCTCAGTGAGCTTGTCATCTTCTTCCGGCGGCTGTATCTGCACATCGAAGTCGAATACTGGCTCGCTTAAAATGGCTATACGGTCGCGAAGGCTGCATTGTGGTGCCTTCCCGAGTAGAACGTCCCTGAAGAATAGGCGTAGGTGGGTAGGAGAGAGATGTTTGAGGGTAATTATTAGGGCTCTCGTAACGTTATCTTCTAGGTGATGGGTATTGTAAGTGTAAAATAAGTTGAGGTGGCGATTATCCATGTTCCCTCCGGCCTGTAGAAAGCTCCTCAATAGTCCTGATAAATAGCCGTCACTCTTGGTTGACGGCATGGACAAGCACCGTCGGAGCTAAGACCTTAAATGCAAGCACAAGCGACGATCGCCTGAAATAATTCATTCTCCGATTGGGATCTCTTTCCGCGGCAAGATGACTCCGTATTATGCGGACTAAGGGGATCTCCGGCTCGGATCTTTTCAGCTCGACCTTGACCAAGGGCGAATAATTGCTTCTGCGATTCAGGTAAATGCAGAGATTGTCATCCGCGATGGTCGTTCGGATCCGCTGGCCATTCCCACATTTTCCTCCAACTGCTCAATTCTCCTTTCTTCCTCCATCATGGGAAGGTCTCGGATGATTCGTTCAGGAGTCTGCGCCCGAATGAACGATTCGTCGCAGTCGTCTTTTCGAAGAGCGTCCTGAAAGCGACGTGCGTGTTCCTCATCTACAAGGAATGTCTTGCCCCGCCAGTTCGTGTAGATATACCCCACCGTCACGTTTCCTGGTCTGAAATGTGGTAGGTCACTCTTTGCTACGCGGAGGAGCACCTCATCCCAGGCTTCGTCTAACCCACCCATGTTGCCCCCTTATTCTTGAAGATCGCGCGATTCTTCAGACGCCTTGTTCCACCCTACCACGTCATAAGAATGGGGCCCAGGCAAGCAGGACGAAATAAGTCCTACCATGGTCAGCGCGAATCGATAGAGCCTAGATTTGCACAAGATTCGGGGATAGTTGTACTAGCCGAATACTGTAGAGACCTGCATAAGCAACGGGCTCGCCTACAATGGAGGCCCATTGCGTTGCATACGCCTGACATTGCTCTCGATAAGACGCGGCAAGCTCATCGAGCGAGAGTTGATCTGTCTTGTAATCCACGACATGCCAGCCGCGCTCCGTTCGATACAAGAGGTCGATGACACCAGATAAGATGGTAGGAGTAGGTCCGTCATTCGGCTTGATAGAGAACGGAACCTCGGCTAGTCGAACGGTTGCACTTTGAACTTCCCTCCAAAAGTCGGAATTGCGGATTCTTTCAATCGTCTCTATGGCCTGCGGGACGACAGTTAACAGCTCCTCATTGTCTCTACTGTGCCAGCGAGCCCGGTTCGTAAGGTCATGCGTACTTAGGCCGGGTTGACGCGCCAGTTGTTCGAGGAGCGCATGAATGAGCGTTCCCCAAGCCACTCCCGTCGCGGGGCCCGTCTCCAAGGATTCTGATCGCATTCCTCCGGGTGACGAGATGGCAGTCACTGAAGCGACCTGATAGGAAGGCTTCTTTACCGCTTCATGGCGTTCTTCACGAAGGTGCGTTGCCGCGCGCGCTAGGCTGACGTCAAGCTCAAAGGCGCGACCGTTTGCCGTCCTTCTATTGGATGGAAGCTCTAACTCAGGTGCTTGTAGCAGGAAAGGTTCCAGTTTCCCCCAGGGCCGGCTGCCGCGGCCGCCGTCTTTCGCCCACCGACTGACGATCAGCCGCTCTTTGGCACGAGTACAGGCGACGTACAAGAGACGGTCTTCCTCCGCCTCGACGTAGGCCTGCTCTGCCGCCTCATGGGCATCCCAGCCTGGAGGAAGGCCGATGACTTCGCGGGCCCACTCGCCCTTGGGGCGAGTAAGCTTCAGATAGCCGATCGATTCTTGATCTCGTGTGATGCGAAGATCGACCGTCGGCTTGACGCCGCCCAGTGGATCGGCCAAGAACACCACCGGCGCCTCAAGACCTTTTGCTTTATGGAGGTTCATGACCCGCACGACATTGCTCAGTCCAGGCTCCAGGGGCAACGTCTCGATCGAGCGTTCACCGACCGCGTCTTCCAGTAACGCAGTAGCGGTGGCGAGACTGTCGCCCCGTTCGGTACTCATCCGGACACCGTCCACTGCCTGAAGCAGGGCAGCAGCCTCCGCTCCGCATGGACTGTGCGTCATCGCAAGCGCCAGCAAGCCCGTCCTTTCGAGAATGCAATCCAAAGCCGCGCCGGCCGGCAGCGTTCTTGTCCAGTGGTACATTTGACGCAGCACTCCAAGGGCTGTCTGCACCGGCGTAAGTGCCTGCTCAGGAAGCGGCGCGGTTAACAGAAAGCAACCGCCGGCCTGTCGGTGTGAAAACAGCTCTACATCGCTGATGCCGAATAATGGTCCCCGCAACACCCCGATGACGGCCGGGCCGTCGTCGGGATCCGACGACACGCGCAGGAGCAACAAGAACACGCCCACATAGGGGGACTCTGACACAGTGGAACCGCCGCTCACCTCGACAGGAAGATTGACGGCCTCTAAAGCAGCTGCGTAGCGTTCCAACGCGCGCCTTTTTCGGGTCAACACAAGGAAATCGCCTGGTTGCCGACGTCCGGCATCGATTTCCGCCTGAATATAGGCGGCGATGGTCGCCGCTTCTGAACTAACAATCTGTGACTCACCCATCGTTGCCGGTGAGGTGAGCTTGACGACGTGGGGGCCGCTCGCGGCTTCGGATGAGGCGGGGTACAGGCCCTCGAACGCCGGTTGTTGCGGGGTTGCTTCATGGGGCAGAACGCGTTGAAAGACCTCATTGGTCCAGTCGCACAAGCTACCAGTCGAGCGGAACGAAGCGGTTAACGACACTACCTCGCCGCCCGTCGTGCGGATCCGATGCCTGACTCGTTGATACGTGTCGATGTCCGCCCGGCGAAACCGGTAAATCGACTGCTTGGGATCGCCGACGATGAATAGCCCTCCTGGTCGCAAGGTAACGGAGGTCCAGTCGTTTATCTCGGATGCGGGTTCGCAGGCCAGTAACAGAAGGATTTCCGCCTGAAGAGGATCCGTATCCTGAAATTCATCGACGAAGAGCCAGCAATATTTTTCCTGAAGGTCCTGCCGCACGTCTGAGCGTGCCCGAAGGAGCTTCGCCACGACCTGGAGCAGATCTTCATAATTCAGCATCAGCGCCCGGCGGCGCCGTTCAACGACATAGGCGCGGCCTTTCAGGAGGAGCTCGAGCGAAATACGATACACATACTGCCGCCACGCTTGCAGAAAGGGGTGGACGACGCCTGTGACGAAAGGTTCAATCATGGCCTCCAGCCTGCTTTTGAGCGCCTTTCGTTCGCCAGGCGTTCCCGGCCAGTATTTTTGTGTCATGGTCGGCGGCTTCTCCCACCGATTGAGGAGCGTTGCCACCTCACGGGGGTCCTGGAGATCCATGACAAGGAGGTTCTGACGCACCGATTGAATCAGAGCGAGCAGGGCGCAGTCGGGTGCATCAGGGATGTCATCGGGCACCAATACGGATAGCCGACCCCAAAAGTCTTCAAACGCCCGGCGCAGCGGTGCAGCGTCTGGGACAACCGCCTCACCCGGGGGGAATGTAACATCCGGGAACGTACAGAGACGACTTAAGGCGTCATCCAAGTCGGTCGGCGTCAATCCTGCGTGGAGCACGGCCTCGTAGTTCGGAGACTGCGAAGAGCGCTCCTCTTCAATAAATTGGCGCCACAGCTGTTGTCGTAGGCGGGCATCCTCACCCTCTTCCAACTGGCTGAACCCTGGCGACACACCGGCCTCGACTGGACGTTCTTGAATGAGCTGGGCACAAAAGGCATGAAAGGTTCCGGCAAAGAGATGTTCCAGTCGGCTGAGGGCCTCGTCGAGCCGCGCCCGGGTCTGAGGGTCCGCTGCCTTGGTGAGAGCCCTTTCAAGATGCAGCTGAAAGCGGCCGCGGAGCTCGGCGGCTGCCTTGCGAGTGAATGTGACGGCGGCCATGTGCTCGACCGTATAGATGCCCGCTGAGATGCCGGCGGCCATCCGCATCGCGAGGCTCTCCGTCTTGCCTGAACCGGCACTGGCTTCGATCAACATATTCACATCGAGGTGCTGAACAATGGCATCTCGCGCGTCTTGATCCCTGAGCCGTTGAGACTTAGGCATGGCCGGAGAGCCTTCGGTACGGATCGAGCGTGATCAACGTCGGATTATCGAGCTTTCTATGAGAAGCGGCTGAAGGCTCCGACCCGCACGATCGAGTATAGTCACAGAATTTACAGTCGTCTTCGTTGCTGGTCTGTGGAAAGACACCTGTGGCCAGTAGGCCGACGAGATCAGAGAGCACGGCTCGCGTTGTGGCAGGATCCACCGTTCTTTCGATGCGGGCGCCGCCTCCCCGCTGGGTCGGAAAATAATAGGAGCTCCGGGCGATTTGGCCAGCAACTTTTCGTCGTCTGAAGAGCTCCGTTGCGGCGATGGCGTATAGAGCATGCTGCAGTTGCCGCCCTCCGGCGAACGGGCCTTTCAAACCTCCATTCAGTCGAACGCGGCCGGTTTTGTAGTCAATGACCTCATAGGAACCATCGTGCAACCGATCGATGCGATCGATTCTTCCCCGGAGCTTCAGTGACCCTTGTGCGCCCAGCGGAATCTCGATTGGCTCGGGGCTGCTGAGCGGTTCCTGTTCTGTTTCCATTCCGAACCCGACCTCGAAACAGACTGCCTGCCTGTTTGCATGGCGGCGCTCGAGTTGCAGGAAGATGGCAATGTCTTTGAAGAGCGCCCCTCTCTCGCGGGCATAGACGTCCTCCGAGGGAGGCGGCATCGTCGCCCGGAGGCGATCGAGTTCCTCCTGGGCCCGTCGTTCTAGCCATGCAGTTGCTTCATCATCCGTCCATCCGCCCCGTCGTCTCTTCTCCCGCAACACCTCAGCGTACAACCGATGGAGGAGTTCACCGCGCGTCGCCGCATCGAGCCAGGCATCAGGCATCGGCTCCTGAGCCTCAGGCGGCTCAATGTTCAGCCCACGGTCAAGGAAGTATCGAAACGGACAGCTACCCAAGGTCTCGAGGCTGGTGGCGGACACGACGCTACCCGTCTGAGAGGGATTGATCACACGCGCGGCCGGCACCCAGCCATCGTAAGCCGTATATTGATCCGAAGCGCGGGCTGCGGCCGCTGTGTTGCCGGCCTGTAAGAGTGGGAAGGCACGCAGAACACCATCGCGGGCCGCTGGCCCTTGTCCATGGAGGACGGCCAGCCACCAACAAGCTTCACTCGGTGAGATATCCAGCGGTTGAGGAACAAGGGACGCCGGAGTCCCAAGCGACGCCTTCAACTGGTTGTAGGTCCACGTCTGTCCAGGATGCAGTACCCGCCAAGCTTGCAGGATGATCCAGGACGGAAATGTCTCACGCCCCTCGCGTGTGTCATAGCAGGAATAGCTGAACGTGACCTCGCCAGAAAGGGCAGCTATTCGAACCACCAATTGATAGAGACTTTCGCTGACCCGGTCTTGGGATGTAGCTAATAGAGGATGTAAGGCCGATCGCTCTCGATCTAACAGGACGGCATCTTCCCTCAGCGCCGGAAGCACGCTCCCTTCTTCGACTCCGGTCAAGAAGGTGTGCCGCCGCCCGGTCTCGCCCACATCCTGGAGCCGGGTTACGAACAGGTGTCCAGGTTGAGGGCGTTCGGCGAGAATGCGGAGATCCACAATGCGCTCTCGCACCGTTGTGAGCACGTCGCAATCGGCTGGCACTGTGTCGAGTACGAGCAAATCAGATAAAACTTCGCCGAGGGCGGCGCCCGCCTGGTGGTCGAGTTCAGTCGTTTTCTGAACGTACTCATCGAGAAAGAGATTGAACAGTTCCACCCATGGCCTAAGGACCAAGGCATCCTGTCTATCTGATCGCGGGATCCGCTCCAGCAACCGGCGGATCCATGCTTGAACACGTTCCACATGCTGAATCCGGCGTTCATACAGCGCCTGTTTGTCCGTGTCCTCGCTAGTACGGGCGTGATAAGATTGAAGGAGTGCGGAAAGCCCGCCCTCATAGGTCAGGCGTCCCCAGGTACAACTCGATCCCGCCAGGAGTCGTGCGGCTTGCCCGGTCGTGGGACCATTGACCTCATCCACCGTCAGATCACCGGATTGAAGCAGCCTGCGGAGCTGACCCGCGGGAAAGTTGTCTTCTATCCAGGTGCACAAGCCCAGCAATGCTCGGCCTGGTCGGGAGAGAGTGACCGGTAAGCCGGGCCCTACCGCCACGGGCCAGCCATGACGGATCGCCTTTTCCCAAACCAAAAAGATGGCTTCCGTTGAGGCACAGGCAATTTCGACTTCATCAAGCGGCAACTGCTTGGCAAGGATACGTCGAAACACCTCTTCGACCTCCGCCTCGCGGCTTCCTGCGCTGAAAAAGGCAACGGATCCGTCCTGCAAAGGCGCCGGGGCTACATCGGGCCTTAACAGAAAGGCCAAGCGATCGCTGTCCCGCTGAAGACTCACGGGGACGGACCCTGCGTGTGTCGCCCCTAAGGCCCCAAGCCGGCGTGGCCGGGTGAGACCCGGTATATCAAGTTCGTTTGGCTCGATCCGGATCCCTCTCAGTCCGTCGAGTAGGCGCCGCTGGAGCGGCGCCCATAACGTATGCGGCCACTCAAGGACCAGATCATGCGGCTGGATCACACCTGATAGATCCCGAACGAGAGCTTCCTGATATAGCCGTGCACGATCGGCCAGGCGATGATCAAGCAAGTACGCTTCATAGGCTCGAATCAGAGCCGCAAACTCGGGCTGTTTATTCGTGGCCGTACACCAGCCTGCCGTTTCGAATGCCGCTGTCGTGAGTTCCGCCATCCGGACTTGGGAAAGTGCCTGCCAGAGGGCGTCGGTCATTGGAGAATGATGCGCCATGTCGCGGAAGTACGCGGGAATCGTTGCCGGCAAGCCAAGCAGCAAGCGCATGACCACCAAGGGACCGGAGCCGTCGGATAAAAGCGTCACGTTGTTGGAGCACAGGGTGGGACCGGCTATCTCACGCGCGAGATCGTCTGGAGTGATCCATCGAAGATTCGCCCAGGCGATGCCCGAGCGAGCGAGACGCTCACCCATCATATGACCCAGGCGCAGCGAGGGGACGATCACCCACTTGGTCGGAGCCGGCCGACTCGCACACAAGCCGGCAAGCTGTGAAAAGAGGGGATTCACCTAAGCGAGTCTCCAGAAAAGCGCCTCATGGTAAAGCCTGCGTCACGCTCATGCAAGGAAGATTCGCCCTCACGGTCTTACGCGGCAGTCTTGCAGGGCCGTCAGCCGGAGTTGGTTCACGGCGAAGGCACGCAAGGCAGCGTCAGTCAGTTGTTCTGCCCGCTGAAAATCTTCCGCCCGAGCGGCAAATTCCTCTCGGCAGACGACGTATTCCTGTAGAGTCTGCTTCAGCGAGAGATTGAAAATGGCCTCAGTTGTGACATCGCCTCCTTCCACCAGCCGTATGATTAGCAGCCACCAGGGCGTCAGGCACCACTCTTGAGCGTTTGGATGAGCTCATCCATTCAACCGGGGTGACAGCGTTTGCCATCGCTCGTCGGACTCCGTCAGCGCCTTCCTCCTGCAAGAGCTAGAACAGCCAGTCATGCCGGCGCAAGATCAAAAGCCGAACGCGGCTGCCTGGGCAGGCCCGGGGAGAAATGTTCGTCGGTTCAGCATGTCGTTCTCGTCTCCTAGCGGACAATAACACCGGTCTGTGACAGGTTAGGTCACTGCCCGACGCCAGTTATGCCATGTGACGGAGTGTGTCTTCTATAGAAGGTTGGTAGGATGCCAGGGGGCCTATGATGCTGGAAGCCTGATTTTTTACTCCCGGTTTTACTCCCGGTTCCACTCCCGGTTTTGCTCCCGGTACTAGATCGAACAAGATCGCACTCCATCGCAATTGAAGCTGAGATAGTCTTGTAGTTCCAACGACTTGAGCGCACTCTGTCGTACTCAGTCGCACTAGATCGCCATGCGGCGAGTCGCCCTTTTAAGGCGAGGGCCCTGGGTTCGAGTCCCAGCCGGCTCACCATTTCAGACAAAAGATAGAACTTTCAAAACTACCTTTATCCTTCATCCATGAGGCAGCCCTCCGCCATACAGGGCTAATTAAGCGACGAACAGGGCAGCTATGGATCGGAAACGACTCGCGGCGGCCTAGCGCGTACAGGTCTCTTCCAAGTTCAGATTCATCCTTACTTTATTGCATAGGATTTCCTGAGCCCCACGAGGTTGCTGGAAGGTCATGCGACAATAGCAAGCGTACGTAACGTAGACATTCTGAAGACAATAATCGGCTATTGCATCCCCTTCGCCTCTTTCCCGCATCGCGGCTACTTGTTCTCCCGTACCTGACTTTGTTTCCACCCCAAAAGCTCTTGCCGGAACATCCAACTTGGTATAACTGCGGTTGTCCCAGTTGGACCATTCCGCCATAGTTTCGAATACTGGCTTGTTTCTGAAGCGTGAAAAATTGAGGTCGATACCCCCATCCGGCGTAGTAGACCTGGAGCAACCGCACGATCGCCCAGAAAATCAGGCTCGCAGCCACCAAGAGCGGCGCTTGTAATGTGGCGGATCGAAGCCGTGGACATGCCATAACTGATCGCTCAGAAAGGTGGCGATAATTAGCCGACACCGGCGTTGTGGGCAAAGCATTTGTTCGTGACACCTTTGACGTAGATTTTTCCGCGTCAGACCATATGGTTTGCGTCCTATCACGGGCGTCTGCTATCCTCCGCTCCGCTGCGTATCTCTGGTTGGATCTCTCTCTCACCCCCAAGAAAAACGGTACGGATATGACGAAGGTGGACGCTAGGCGGCGTATGCTGGACTGGGTCGTACCGCTTGGATTCGGGATGATTCTGTTCTTTGCGGTGCCTTTGCAAACGGCTCTGGAATTAAGTTGGGATGAGGGATACGAGCTGATGAAGGCACTACTTGTGAGCCGCGGCCACGCTCTCTACCGCTCCGTATGGAGCGATCAACCTCCGGTCTTCACCGAGCTCCTGGCCCTGCTTTTCCGCGTTTTCGGAGCATCCGCTTTCGTCGGTCGGCTGCTGATCCTCTGTTTTGCCATGACCCTCGTGTGGATGTTATGGAAGGTCGTGAGCAACAGCTTCGGATCAGCAGCCGGTCTGATCGCGATAGCATTGCTGGCGTCGTCCTCATCATTTCTTGAACAGAGCGTCGCGCCCATGATCGAGCTGCCGGCAACGACGCTGGCTCTCGCGTCATTACTATCAGCCTCACACTACGACTCCACGCGCAGAATGCGGTGGCTGGCGCTTTCGGGCGTGCTATTCGGTTGCGCATTGCAAGTGAAACTTACCAGTGCGATCTTTCTGCCGGCGATGGGTGTGGCATACCTGGACAGGAATAGCCGGAATCTTCGCACCGACCTTCTCCGCGACGTTGCAGTTTGGTTCGGAGCGGTCCTCGTGACGTCCGGCCTCATCGTCTTGAGGTTCTACGGAACGGATACTGTGTGGGAGTTCTGGGCGTCTCACTTCTCCGGATCGACGAACGCCGCTGTGCCCGACAGGTACACATTCAAGCCCGCTGCATTTTTCTTGAGTGCACGGTCGCTATCGGCTGCGACCGTATTGGGCATTGCGTTGCTCGCCTCGAAACGCCGACGGGACGTGTTGTGTCCGGCCACGTTGTTTGCCACCGTGCTGGCGATTCATTGGGTACACCGGCCGTACTGGTGGTACTACAGCCTGCATTTCGCCATCCCGATGGCCTGGTTGGGAGCGGCAGGCATTGTCGGCTGGTTCGAGTTGCTCCGAGATCGAGCCGGAGCTTGGTGGGAGCGCAGGTCTCTGAACCGGTTGGCTTGGCTCGTCTACGTGCTTGTGATTTTCCTGACGCTGGCAGACACTCCTCGGCTCATATGGAGCCACCTGCGGGGGTTACAGGCCGCTCCTCTCGCGAGTGAGAATGAATTGGTTGTCGCGTTGCGAAAGCGGGCCTCGAACACAAGCTGGGTATTCGCCGATCGTCCGCTCTATCCCTTCTGGGCAGGGCTGCTGGTGCCACCCGAAATGGCAGGGATTCCGTACAAGCGTATCTGGTCGGGCAGTGTTACGGAGTCAACAGTGTACAAATGCATCGCACAATACAGGCCTGAAGAGATCCTATTTGTCCACACGCTCTCTGGCTGGGAAACCAGAGGGGCGTTGGCGGCGTACATTCGGGATCATTACGAGCACGATCCTACTGGGGGCCGCGCGAAGCTGTTTCATCGAACGCACTGACGACATCAGTGCGCGCCGACTCGGTTCTGGCAGTACAAAAGAATTATATCCGCAGCCAGTGCCGCCGTGGGAGTGGCGAATGAGATGAGACATCCGTACCAGTCTTACTTACACCACTGCTTCTTTGCTCTCCTCTCCCATTCTCCACGCTCCCGATGACCGCCTGACTTCTATGGCTCACATTGACGTACTGCACGGTGATCTGTTGCTGCCCACCCTGCCGGAACTTCTTCAAGGTCAGGAGCCCCAGTTGAAAAATAGACATGAAGCGCGTGGCCACATTGAGTCGTTTGATTTCTGCCTCTGGCGCACACGCGCCATGGGCTCGCCCAATCTGTTCCATGGCGTTTTTGTGCGCGACGGCCAGCTGATGCGCTAGCTTTTTCCCCAAGCTGTTCGCAGCCTCTATTGAAGCCGACACATCGAGCGCCATCGCCACCGCATCGATGCCGTAATCAAGGAGCAACCGACTGCGTTCCAGCGGCCGAGTAAAAGGGGTCGGGAGTCTTTGTTTAGGAGCCCTTCGGTCGTCCACGCGGTCGTAATGTGGATTCCATCCCAAACCGTGTCGCCGTGCGTTTCACCCAGGCGTCGTCGCCAAACGGGCGGCCGCGTTGCACACTGAGCCGGAGCGTCTCCAGTTCTGACGCACTCTGGGCGTGATTGACGAACGCGAGCCACTGGCGAGGTCGCTCTACCGGCCAGTCACTCAGCCAGGCCGTCAGTGTGGAGTTCCCCTGGGTGCGTCGCCACAAACTCGACCACTGCCAGTCTTCCGCGCGCGGCACCAACTTGGCCCGTAGCGCATTGCGTTCCACGTAGCGGGCCACAGTGAGAAAATGCTCATCGGTCTGGACCGGAAACGATCGGAAGCGGCCTTGATACAGCGGTCCGGTCCCTGCCGTGTGATGGTGGGCATGCCAGCCTTGGGTATGCGTGACGGTGATCCAGCGCAGGACTTCGGAGAGTTCTCCATCCTGCCGTGGCCAGAGCAGCAGGTGCCAGTGATTGGGCATGAGACAGTAAGCGGCAATCCGGACGCACGAACGCGCATGCGCTTCAGCCAAAATCTTCTCAAAGGCGAGATAGTCAGGGGCCTTCTCAAACAAGGGGAGGCGTCCAACCCGACGGTTCAGGACGTGGTAGGCGAGGGCTCCAGCGGCCAATCGGGGACGACGCGGCATGCCGGAGTCGTAACGAAGTCGAGGCAGCTCCGTCAAGAAAAGACTCCCGACCCCTTTTCAGTCTCCTTTTCTGTCTCTGTCGGCGAGCGGTGGGATTGGCGCACTGGCCATCGGCGGATTTCCGACTCTGGTGGAGAGTGTGTATGCGCTGGGGGCGGGCCTCACGGCTCCGATATTCAATGCGGGACGCATTCGGGCTCACATCGCTGCCGCGGACGCACGCCTGGATCAAGTCGCATCGAAGTACGAAAAAACCTTCCTCCTTGCCTTGGAAGACGTGGAAAATGCCTTTGTCGCCCATACCTCTTCGAAGGAGCGCCGCGAACAACTCGTGAAGGCCGAAACAGCAGCAGAGAAAACGTATCGCTCCTCCGAAGCCTTATTTCAGAGGGGAGCGAGTGATTATTTATCCGTGCTGGATGCCCAACGCACCAAACTTTCAATCAACGACGAGCGTGTCAAAGCTGAAACCGCGGTGCGTGTCTCACTGGTCTCGCTTGCCAGGGCATTTGGTGGCGGTTGGGCCGTGGACAGCTCAGTGAGCCGGGAAAGTGATAATGACCCCATGAAAATAACCGAGAAGGACTAAGTGGTGCGGTTGGGGTCGCTGAGGACTGTCATCGATTTTTTCCTTTAGAGAGCGTCCGATGTAGCCAGCTTCTGCAGGGCGTTTCGTAATGCGACCGCTGCGGTCTTCCCTATTACGATCTCATATTCCTGCTGGGCCTTACGCCACAAAGTTTTGCCATTGGCATATTTGGCTGCACCCTTTGCGGTGAGCGCCACACGCCGTGTTCTTCCATCAATCGCATCGGGCTTTAGGGCCACTAAACCTTTGCGAAGAAGTGGCCTCAAGTTATGCCCGAGCGTTGAGCGGTCCATCACCAAGTATTCCGCCAATTCATTTATGGTCGGAGGTGTTGAGGAGTGTCTGCTGAGTTCCCCAAGCAATGCGAACTGAGTCGTCTTGAGTCCGGTACTCCTGAGTTGCGCATCATAGATAACCGACACGCGGCGCACGGCTTTTCGCAAGACTGTGCAGTAGCACGGAGATTGTGACGATTGTTCCTTAACCATACAGCTCATCCTTTGTCATAGGTAGCACAGGCCGCCGACCACAACCATTATATGTCGTTCTCAAGCATTTTCCAATGGCTTGACAACAGATATTAGCGCGTAGTATATGGGCATATGCACATATTATACAGGCATATGCCCTTACTTTAATGCCTTAACCCAGGAGGTTGTATATGGCGCTACCTATGCGATCACCCAATGCGCGACGATCTGGCCCTTTAGAAGACACAGCTGGAGATGCAATGCGATTCAAATGGGTGTGGTTAATGGGGTTAGCCTTCGGAGCTTTAACGGCCGCCTATCGTTATGCAGGCTGAACAATCGGAGCGGGAAGAAGAGTGTTCCTTAATCTCACCAAGGAGGTCTGAATCATGGCGTCCTCAAATCAACCAAACAGTGATAGGGGGTATGACATTTCTGAGTGGTATGACTCGAAGCCGGTGAAGTTGGGCTGGCTGGCGATCCTGGGGATCGG
>JAMPUU010000020.1 GCA_030144965.1 Nitrospira sp. BO4 | reverse complement strand
TCGTACGGGTACAACATCTTCCGCCCCAGTTGCCAGTTATAGACTTCAGGCATTGCGTCTCTCCTTTTCGTTCGGTCCGAGGGACGGGGCCGCGTGGAGGCGGCCCCTCATTCCTCTCTGCCGGACGGTTAGACCTTGATTTTGATATGTTCGCCTTTGAGCCACTTGATCATGAACTCGTTCTCCTGCCCGGGCGTAAAGCCGGTGCGCACCGGCTCCCACGGCCCCCGGGCCCCGATCCCGCCGTCTTCCGCCTTGGTGATGCGGATCAGACACTCCTTCGGAACCGTATTAATAGCATGGTGGTCGACCTGATACCCCCATTTGAACTTCCAGGCAATTGCATGTTTGCCCGGGAGGGAGTCGGTCTGGTGTATAGGCATCAGCCAGTTCCTTGTAAAGGACTGTTGCGCGCCGTACCGGAAGTTCGATTGATACCCCGTGTCGATCGCGATAGCACGACCGTCCGGGCGGGTTTCATGACCCTTCACTGATTTCGGGGTCGACACATAGGGCGCATGCTTCGCCATCGTGACATGGTATGGATAGGATGGATTGTACTTCGCGCGGATCATGAGCCGCGCGACTTTGTAGTAGGGATCGCTGGGCTTCCAGCCGCGGTACGGACGGTCGACGGGGTTCCCGTCGACATACACATAGTCGCCGTCGTTGATGCCGCGATCTTTCGCCGCTTGCGGGTTGATGTGAATCTGGTGCTCTCCCACCCCCGGCGTCCGCTTATCCATGCGGTACGGATCCCCGAAGTTGGATTCGTAGATCTGTACCCAATCGTTCACCGACCATTGACTATGCACCCGGTGGCGCGTCTTAGGTGTCACGCAGTAGAACTGATAGCCCTTCTCCCAAAGAGGATTCGAGTGACGCATAATTTCATGCCACGACAACTTGATGTTCCGAACTGTTTTGTCGTCATGGTGTTGCGCCGTAATCGGAATGCCGTAGTCGTCGGGCCGGACGTAGGGATTCGTCGTGAAGATGGCGTTCGGCAAGTAAGGGGTCGCCTCCGGCCCCTCGCGGTGGGAAATAAAGTTTTCCCCGTATTCAATAGACTCCGGTTCAATACGATAGTTCTCATATCGTCCACTACGGGTCCACATCGGCTTCGACTCGTTAGTCTCTTCCCAGAAGGGATGCCGCGGGTAGGTGCGCACCATGACCATCCAGCCCTTTTCCGACTTCAGCATAACGTCCGCTGAATAGCCATAGAAGGTGCTGGAGGCATCGAGCATTCGTTGCGCATAGACGTCCACGCGGTTCGCGTAGACCATAGCGAAATAATCCTTCATACGCTTGTCGCCGGTCATCTCCGACAGTTTCGCCGCAACGCCGGCAAAGGTGTCGAGGTCGTTGCGGGTATCGTACAAGGGGCGAATCCCGCCTTTCCAAATCTGGACCCACGGATTAGAGACCGTGATGGTCATTTCCGGATAGGTGAATTCCATCCAGGAATTGCAGGCAAAAGCGATATCGTTGTGATTGACGTCGGACGTCATCTCGATATCCTGCGTGATGAGACATTCGATGTTCGGATCGACGTTGCGCACCATGTCGTAATGGTGCTTGGCGTTGTTCAAGACGTTGACATTGACCACCCAACGGAACTTGCTTGGCGTCGGCATGTGGGTCTTGCCGGTGAACACCTTGCGGCCATACTTCGGCGTATTGACGATCAACGCCGTATCGCCATGGTTCCAGTACCCAACTTCTTCGCCGTAATAGTAGGACTTCGTCTTAATTTCTTTCCCATGGGCGTTGGGGTCTAAAGTGATGTTGAAGGGATCTTCGCCGGTGTGCACTGACAGACCAGCACCGGACCAAGGTGTTGCAGTCCAACAGCCGGCTTTGTAGTTACCGGCCCAGGTATGCTGCCCCGTGCCGAACTTGCCGACGTTGCCCGTAATGATGAGGACCATCGCAGCCGCGCGCCCGTTCGGCGTCATGTGGAAATAGTGGCAAACCCCTTCGCCGTTGTGTATCGCAGCCGGCTTGATCGTGCCTGAATCCCGTGCCCAGCGTACGATGAGATCCTTCGGAGTACGGCAGATCTGATGCGTGGTATCCAGGTCGTAGTCTTGAAAGTGAACCAGATACATCTGCCAGACCGGCATCGCATCGATTTCACGGCCGTTGAGCAGCTTTACCCGGTAGGTGCCGTTGAGGGCGGCATCGATACCACTGTTGATATAGTGCCATCCCACTTGCTCCCGATGCAGAGGGATAGCTTGTTTCTTATTGAGGTCCCAGACCATCATTCCGCCGAGTCGCTCAATCTGTTCGGGCTTCAGGGACTGAATGCGGCCCGAGTAGCTGTGTGAAAAATCGGGGAACTTATAGTCCGCCACCACATCGCGCGGATCCAAGTATTGCAGGGTATCTGTGCGCACCAAGATAGGCGCATCTGTAAATTGCTTTAAGAAATCCGTGTCGTGCATGTTTTCGTCGACAATGATTTTCATCGCGCCCAAAAACAATGCACCGTCTGACTCCGGACGCAACGGCATCCAATAGTCTGCTCGATAGGCGGTTGGATTGTATTCTGGCGTGATAACGACCACGCGGGCGCCGCGCTCGATACACTCCAACTTCCAGTGCGCTTCCGGCATTTTATTCTCAACGAAGTTCTTGCCCCAGCTCGTATTCAGCTTTGAAAAACGCATGTCAGAAAGATCGATGTCCGACCCCTGAACCCCGGACCAGAAAGGCTGAGAAGGATTTTGATCCCCGTGCCAGGTGTAATTGGACCAATAGCGGCCGCCCTGTGCCTGATCAGGACTGACCTTACGGATCCAGGTATCGAGCAAGGCATTGATCCCGCCATTCATTCGAGTATTGCCCATCTTACCGATGATGCCAAGGACCGGCATTCCAGCGCGATGCTTAAAGCACCTCGTGCCGGCGCCCTTCATCATTTCGATCATCTCCGGCGCATAGCCCTGCTCCCGCAGCCGCCGCGCCCCGGCTTCGCCACTGTAACGGGTGGCGATCACAATCATGGCCTTGGCCGCATAGGTAAACGCGGTATCCCACGAGACGCGCAGCATGTCGTCCAAGAACCGACTGTCAAACTTGTACTTCCGCTTGGATTCAGGAGTGAGCTCCGGTGAGCCATCATCCATCCACTGTTTCCAGCCCTTCCGCATCAAGGGGCCTTTCAGCCGATAGGGTCCATAGACCCGCCGGTGGAAGGTAAACCCTTTCAGACACATGCGGGGGTTGTGGGCGAACGTTCCCCGGTTGCCGTACAAGTCTTCATAGGTTTGGTGGTCGTAGTTCTGCTCCACGCGCATGACCACGCCGTTGCGCACAAAGGCCCGAATCCGGCAGGCGTGCGTGTCGTTGGGCGAGCAAACCCAGGTGAAGGAGGAATCGTACCGATACTGGTCATGATAGACGCGCTCCCAGGAGCGGTCCGGGTAGTCCCCCAGGGGATTGCCCACCTCGATCACCGGCTGGAGCGCGGTCAACGCCAGGACCTTGTCCGCCACGGCGGCAGCGGCGACCGTGCCGGCGGAGACCTTCAGAAATTGGCGACGTGACAAGAACATTGTAGCTACCTCCTCAACATTTATGAGCTTGAACGGGACTCACTTCCGCTTTGATTACTTAGCTTTCCTTCGGCCGGGCCTAATGGGTATCCATGAATCAGGTGCAAAGATCTTCACCAAGGACGTTCGCAATATTCAAACCACAGGATTGACTTGGTCAGTCTTTGGCGAATTAATTATAAGTGTATGAAATAATAGATTACTTCAGACGTTCTGCTTTTTGAATTTTAGATCATCAGGAGGACATAGTGAGTAGTTATGGTATCGTTGTCGGACTCGGCAGGCCCAGATTGAAGTGTGGATTATGCGAATATATGTTGTATTATTAATCATTTATGGATTCTAGTGTCGACTGGTTTTAGTGCGTTACGTGGACGTAACATTTTAAAATTGGTAACCTCGTTTTTATTCAGATCGCATTGGATTCCTTGCTTGACAGTATAAGGAGAGGCCAGTACACTCCGCTCCTCAAGCCTCTCGAGCGGGAATAGCTCAGTGGTAGAGCATCGCCTTGCCAAGGCGAGGGTCGAGGGTTCAAATCCCTTTTCCCGCTCCAAGCAACCTTACAACGTCGTGCCGGATTTGAATTCATAACAAGCCTTATCACTTCGCCCTGGAAGAGAGCGAATGGGTTGTCGCGTTCTGAGTTTCTTACGGTTTTGGTAAGGCTATTAAGTGGCGAAGGTTATTTTCCGCTAGTCGCAGCTCTTCTTTGGTCAGTAGCATCCGACCAAATCGCGTTCGGCAATACAGTTCTGTAATAAGCGCGACAGCTGAATTCGCATCGCTCCATTTCGCTTGAGCGATGCGGACAAACTCGAGGGGACCTGTGGCGGTCGGCTTCGGAATACCATTCCCAGCGAGATGCTTGATCATTTGCCTGTAGAGTTGCACGATGGCCTGCTCGTCGCGCGTTGTCTTTTTCCAGGCCTTCCCACTTTCCCAAGGCCGCTTCGTACCCAACCATAACAAGATCGCAAATCCAATCAGTATCAAACCCAGCCATTTCCCCGAAGGGTGCATGGTTCCCTTGGCAACGTATTCGGTAATTCCACTGGCTAGATTCATGAAGGGACTGAAGAGTGCCGTCATGGAGTCGAAGGCCTTATTTCTGACCGATGTACCCCCGGTTTTCAATTCTCGGACAACAGCAAGCTGATCCGCTGCGCTGTACTGCACAAAAAACCGGCTCCAGTGGAGCCGGATGCTATCCATCATTCGCCCCAAAGCTTGCCACGCCGGATACTCGCTGCCGACGTTTTCGATTAACGAAGGGGTCGGATCCATCATGATCCATCCGGAATGGGGCAGGTGCACCTCGACCCACGCATGGGCGTCCTGCTGCCTTACCAAATAGTAGTTTCCATACTCGTTCCATTCCGTAGCCAAGAACCCCGTCACGAGGCGCGCGGGAATCCCCATGGTCCTGAGCATGATCACCATGGCCGTCGCATAGTGTTCGCAATACCCGGTCTTGCGGGAGAAGAGAAATTCTTCAAGAGGCTGGTCCTGCTCCGCAAGGGGCGCATCAAGACTGTAGCGATAGTTGTGCGTCAGGTATGTTTGAATTGCAGCGGTTTTTTCATAGAGGCTACGTTGCGTTTGCGTAATGTCTCGGGCCAAAGCACCGATGCGCTCGGAATAGGTGGGGAGTTGTAAGAAATGTCGGGCAAATGATTCGGAGTATTGACCAGGTTCGGAACCCAGGTCTACCGGCAACACAGGATTGGATCGAGACACGACGGTGTATTCGATCCGTGAGGAACTGGGAAACGGCAGATAGACTGAACCGATGAGATCGGACTGGACGGTCGGAAACCTTCCGTTGACGCTCTCAATGAAAGGCGCTCCGAAGAGGACCGGGGTGTCCAGCGGTTCGAGGAGGATCTTCTGGTGAATGACCTCCCCGAAGCGGGACGGGAGAGAAGATCGGCTGCCTCGGACAACGAACGTACCTGCAACCTCTTCGTTTAGGTTTCGCCGATAATTCAGCTTGTTCGTCCATCTTTGGCCGTCGTACCTATCAAACGCGACCCCTCGAACGTACAGCCTGTCCGTTTCGTGCGGGGAGCGCTCGAGCAATTCGACCCGCATGACAACGCTGGGATCTCGTTTGATGGGTCCTATGGCTCCTAAGTCCACCGTGTCGGAAAAACCCGACGTACGAATGTTCTCGCCGAAGCCTTTCTGATAAAACCCCGCGCTGACTCGCGGGATCGTAAAGAAAATCACCAAGGTCATCCCAAAGGTGGCCAGCGCCAATCCATTCGCAAACCAGAAGAGTTGGGGAGTGACCCGGCAGAAAGACTCCGGTTGTTCCTGCCGACTCTCGTTGGACATTCCGAGGCCCATCATTCCTTCGGATTGTTTGGTTAGCTGGAACAGAAGGAGCGTCCAAACCCCGGTAACAAGATAGAGTAAGAAAATCGGGAGATACCAGAGATCCGTCGTGAGAGATCCCGACGCGAGGATTGCGACAAGACTGATGGCATAGAGATGCAGATAATCCCGACGGAGCTTAAGGTTGAACAGCTTGATGACCATGAGGATCATGAGGAAGTGAATGCCCGCGGGGAGGAATTCACCAGAAACCCATAACATGTCCACCCAGAATCCAAGAAAGCCGACGATCACAAGCAGATTCCATCCGGTGGTCGAGAAGGGAGTCTGCGTTGCAAGTTTTTCAATGGATCCAACTCTTAAGTTCCTCGAGAGCACCAGGATCAGGGAAGCCCCGGCCAGCGCTGCCAGCCATGCAGGCAAACCAGCTCCGAGCGTCAACCCTATAAAGGACGCCGATGCCAGCAGAATCGACGTGAGTCGAAGGCCCTGATCAAAGGACATGTGAAACTCCACCCAGCATTTCTCCGTTGATCAGAAGGGTAAGATCCTCTGCCTTGACATCCTCTGGTCCGCGCCATGACCGCACAACAATCAGAGCCCCCCCTTCGACTTCTGGACAGTCGGCGCTCGGTCCTTCAGATAGTACGACCTGCGTAGTTGGAGAGCTTCGTTCACAGAGGGCGAGCATGCGCAGGAGTTCGAAGTAGTGGGCTTCCCCCTGGCCAAATGAAGAGCGAGATGTCCCGAGAAGCAATCGGAAGAGATAGCCTCGATGTGCCAAGTAGTGAACGATGGATGCGGTCAAGGATACGGCTCGTTCAAACAAGGCGTCATGGCTGATCGGGGCAATGGTCGGCAAATGAACGACGGCCCGGCGTTGGTCTTCGGCCTCAGTTTCTCGAACCGTCAATTGCGAGGTCCGTGCCGTCGTCGGCCAATGAATACTTCGCGAGTCATCCCCGGCCTGATACAGCCGTAGATTATACAAATCGTTGCCATGGCCTCGTCGATAGACGCTTTGCTCTTGCCCCGTGGCGTGAAGACCTCGTAACAGATGGTCTTCAAGCGGTTTGATCTCCGGACAGGCGACGGCTGTCCCTTCGACTTGATAGAAGGCTTTTTTCATGAAGAGTCCGAAAGGAAACTCCGTGGCGATGCGTACACCCTCCAGTTGAAGCCTCCCGCGGCGCGTGGCAATCAAGGGATACGACAACAGCCGGCTGCCGCCTGGAGGGAGTTGGGGAACGTCGACGCCGCGATCCAGATCACGACCATCGCTGACGTCAAATACCTTCAATGAAAAGCTGGGGAGCCTCGATTTTCGGTTCTTCACCACCAGGGTCGCTGTGACAGGCTCGTTCACAAAGAGCAGATCGGGAAGATGGCGATGGAATTCCAGCCGCCGGAGGCAGTATTCCGCCACGATTCCTGAGACCAAAATGAGGCTCAGCATCATGGCCAGCAGAAGATAGAAGAGGTTGTTGCCCGTGTTTATGGCAGCCGCGCCAATGGCGAGGGTGAAGATCAGGAATTGAATGCCAACTGAGGTCACGCGCGTTGAGCGGTGGCGAAACATTCGCCGAACGAAGGAAGGAGATTGAAGAGGCATGTGCCATTAGCTCCACGCCGGCCGGCAGACTTCAGGCAAGACCTAGACCGGGACAGGAATCGACTCGACCAAATCCTGGATGATCCGCTCGGCCTGCTCAAAACTTCGTTGGTGCAGACCCTGCGTGCGCGCAACCATGATGCGGTGAGACAACACGATGGGGGCGAGTTCCTTGATATCATCCGGCACACAATAGGTCCGACCGCGAACGAGCGACAATGCTTTGGCGGCCCGGCTCAGCGCCAGCGCTCCTCGTGTGCTCACCCCCAAAGACAGGAGGTCCGACTGCCTGGTGCTCTGGACCACAGCCAGGAGATAGTCCGTGATGCTCTCCTCCATGAGCACCTGATCGACCTGCTCCTGGAGCAGAAGGACATCCTGTGCCGTGATCAGCGGCTGCAGCTCTTCAGCCGGATGGAGGGATTGCGATCGATCAAGGACCTTCTTTTCTTCTTCGTGCGATGGGTAGCCGATGCGAAGCCGCATCAAGAACCGATCGAGCTGTGACTCGGGGAGTGGAAAGGTCCCATGGTATTCAGCGGGATTCTGCGTCGCGATGACCATGAACGGCTGGCTCAGGGGATAGGTCTTGTTGTCGAACGAGATCTGCGCTTCGCTCATCGCTTCCAAGAGACTGCTCTGCGTTTTTGGCGTGGTCCGATTGATCTCATCCGCCAGCACGACATTGGCGAAAATCGGACCCGGGATAAATTCAAAGGCTTGCTTCTGGCGGTTGAAAATGGAGACGCCCACGATATCGGACGGCAGCAGATCGCTCGTGAACTGAATGCGTTTGAAGGAGCAATCGAGCGATCGCGCGAGACTATGAGCGAGCGTGGTTTTTCCAACCCCCGGCACATCTTCGATGAGGAGATGCCCTCGCGCCAGGAGGGCGACGATGCTCATCTCGATGACATGCGGTTTACCTTTGATAACTCGGGCAATATTCTCCTGAATGGCCTGAATGGTCTGCGTTGAATTCATCTTGGGATTAACGCGTGGGAAGTGGCTGTAGAATTGCTTGGTGATCGGACACAATCGAAGTCTAACAAAGGGTCTAAAGACGGTCAATTATTCATGTTTTTTGCGCCTCTACGATCTTGGCGCTGGGCCGAGGTGCTTCGATGAGCGCTACGCCTGGACAAGGGTGACCATCCATGGGGGAACTTCTTCGATCATAGAGGAAAACTTCCGGGCGGTACTGCTCGCGGGAGTGCCCGGGAACGTTGCGCCTCGGCTGATACGGACATACCGGAAGGTCCCATTCAACACGTCCAGTGAAGGAGATAGAGTTGATGACGGAGGTTGATGCCGAAGAGCCGCCAAGTCGGCGAGATCAACTGACTCACCGACCGGCAAGTCGGCAAGCACATCGTAGACCTTGCCGAAGATCTTCGACAGGTTGACGGCGGTAAATGGTTCGTCCTGTGGACGATAGCGTGGGTCCTCAAGGAGTTGTGCGAGGAGTTCCCAGAAGACTTGCGTATCCACTGAGCCCAGCACACAAACAGCTCCACGACGGGCAAGCAGATTCAGGAGAGCGACGGGTCCGGCAATCTCGAACTTCCAAGGCGGGAACAGAAGGGCACGATCACCATGCTGAACTTCCAAGGCAGGCTCCTTTCCAAAGCGTGTCTGGCGAAATACGCCCTTGGTCCGCTCCAATTCCTGCTTGATGAGTGCCTGAGAGAGTCGCGTCGGTTCATACGCAAAGGTGGGTGTGGCTGGAGCCCAACAGGTGGCAAGGGTATATCGAGGTGCCAGCAACTCCCGCTCATCCAGATGTCCAAGCTCGAACATGTTCTGGTTACTGTAGAAGGAGAACGAAAGCCCGGGTTCCTGCTGTAGCCGCCGTAGCCTCTCCGGTTTCGCATGGAGCGGACCTCCCAGCCGCGAAAGAGGGTCGAGTCGATCCAGGCAATGGAGAATAAACGGTCGGTTCTGCTGCATAAGCGCAGGCCCATAGAGATCAACCAGTTCCTCAGCGAAAGAGAGATCACCGGCTCCGATATCCAACAGAGAAGCCACGTCTGCGCGATGAAGGAGGTCGAATGGATTCTTCAGATTGCGGATCGCTTTTTCGATCTCTGCACTCGGCATGCGAGTCTGAGGCCATTTCGCTCCCGGTTCCGGAACTAACTCAAAAAAGATACTGAGCGCCCGTAGCGCTTTGGCCGGGGGGAAGCCGGTAACGGATCTCAGACCCTCTCCGTCGAGATCCTGAACGGATTGTGTCGCTTGCGGTTCGAAAAGACGCAGCAGGGATTCCTTCACTGAAGCCGGAAGGTCTTTTTCCCGAATGGTCTGGTGAAGCCGGGCGAGGGTGAAAGGAAGGGTGGTCCGTTCAATCAGTTTCTTTGATGTTTCCCATTGTCCGGGAGACCGCCGGGCGCGATGGCTCACGACACGACGGAATTCGGCGAGCGGATCGGGATTCATCGGGAAGTGATCGGCTTTGTGTGTCAGGGAGTCAAAGAGCCTTCATCAGGAGCATAGTAGTCTTCAAACGATAGCGTCAAGTCCGCTTGTTCATGCTCAATCGGTATGGTAGGACTGAATCCATGCGAATACGGTTCGGGTTTACCGCCTCTGGAAAATGGAAGTCGGCCGTCATGTTGGGCCTGCTGGCCTGCCTACTCGTGTCCGCGACCAGTTGTGCAGTTGAGCGCGACAGCAACCCTGGTTCCAGCGATGGTAGGTGGCAGCCCTGGCAAATTCTCGAGACTCAAACCGGTCGCACCCTTCATTTTTCGGACTGGATCAAAGACCTGGAACGTCACGACATTGTGTATCTGGGGGAGGAGCATCACAACCCGTACCATATCCAGGCGGCACTGAAAGTGCTGGACCAACTGGTCGCCGACGGCATCGACCCGACGATCGGGATGGAGATGTTCGGCTGGGACGGCCAACACGCACTGGACGGCTACATATCGACAACTCAGCCGGTTACGAACGAGTTTTTGGAACAGGTACGCTGGAAACAAAACTGGGGTGGAGCGTTTGAGGACTATGCGCCACTCGTCACGTTTGCTCGCGACCATCATGTATCTGTCCGAGCGATGAACCCTCCCAAACCGTTGGTCCGTCGCGTCGTCAAACTGGGGCTAGACCAGGCCAAACAAGAGCCGGAATGGGCTGGCTGGGGAATACTCCAAGAAGATATCGTTGACGATCCTGCATACCGAGAAAGGATCGTCGACCAGCTGAGGCGGTGCCATGGAGGAACCGAGGAGCACTACCGAACGATGTACGAAGCGTCGATGGTTCGTGATGAGGGCATGGCCAGGACGCTGGTTATCAGACAAGAAGAACTGCGACGTGATGGAGGCGGTGCCCGTCACATCATTGTAAGTTATACGGGAGGGGGCCATGTCCAGTACAACCTCCCCATACCGAAGCGGGTTGCCAGGCGTCTCGGAGGTGCTGTCAAACAGGCAACCGTCTATATGGTTTCGTTTGACACAAGCCGAACGGATGAAGTACGCGCGCTCATGCGGGAACCCATTGCAGATTACATCTGGCTGACGCCGATGGGTAAGCGACAGCCTTCCCAACCCTGCCGGTAAGTCCGTCTCACCGTGCGTTCCACCGCACCACCATTCAAGAGCAACTCAAAATTGATCAGCGCTTGACAGGATTTCGTTCGCTCGTCAGACTGATAGGATCATTCTCATAATTCGGCGTTTTAGAGACTCGGGTGTCGACGATGCGAAATAAAATTCCTTGCAGCGCGGAGCGGCTCGGGTTGCTGGACCCTCAGATGCTCAAGGCCGTGACGGAAGCTTCCGCCTATCAAATCGGTCAACAATACCTGACCGAGAATCGGGTTCGTATTGTGGAAGCCGACGACTCTCAGATCACTTCGGCCGTCATCGGCAACTCGGGTTTGTACGAGCAAACCATCCGGTTGAAAGACGGTCATCTCATCTCGAAATGTTCGTGCACGGCTTCTGAAGAACCCATGTGCCGCCATTGCATCGCGGTCCTACTGGAATACCATCGGTGGGCCCAACCTCAGCAAGTGCGCAAACCGGGTTCCCCAAAAGAATCGAAACCGCTACCGCAGGTCGATTCTCCGACGAATGGAAAGGCGCCCACCATGCAAGCGCCTGCGGTCGACGTCAAACTCAACGAAATCATGCAACTTATGGAGTGGTTGCAGTCGGCGACGAAAGCGATCGGGAAGCAAGAGGTGCTTCCCGAACCTCCCAAACTCGGCCCCGGAGAGATCTCGACATGGATCCGAGCCATTATGAATCTTGAGGAGCGATGCCGCGAAAGTGAAGACGCTTTTGGTCAGCTGGAGGCCGATTTGCACGGTCATCATGCGCACGTGGGACGCCTGACTCAACAACTCCAAACTGCGACGGCGCAGATAGACACCACACGGATGACGGTACAAGAGCTTCAACGCCAAATCGCAACTTATAAAGAGACGCTCATCAGAGTCGGTGAGTTGACCGCCGAGGTGGTCCGCTATGATGAACAGATGCAAGCGGCTGCTCGCGACATGCTTCAGAAGGGTTCTCAGTTCGATACGCTCGCCGGTTCTTTTAAGGAAGTGGCAGAAGCACTCAGAGCAGCGGTCAAGATTCCCCCTCTATAATAGCTATTTCCCCCATCATTTACGCGCCTACTTCTGCTTCTCATGCCTCTTGCGCCTTCCAATTGAGGTCCAGTAAAATACGCCCTTCTTTTGCTTGTCCGATATGGAGGGAGACGGAGATGAAACAGCTACGTTCAGGTATGGGTCTGATAACAGGAGCTCTGCTAAGCCAAGCGTTGCCGGCAATGGCCAACGCCCCAGAGGGAGGAGGGGCTCCGGACTATAGCGGAATCACCGGTCTGTACTACTTTTTGATCGGAGTGATCCTCGTCTACGGCGTCTATGACACCTTTTTCAAGAAGTCGTAACGAGTCGCGTCCTCTTGTTCAACTGCAGGTCGTCTTGTTTCACTTCTCTCGAGTTCCGAGAGGAACCTCGCGCATTCAACACCGCCCGTGAGCGAGTCAAGATTTCTGTCTTCGCTCATTCAGCACGGGCCTGAGTACGTTCACCACCTGCTCAACGATAATCTTGTAACCTTCCTTTGTCGGGTGAATGCCGTCCGCCTGATTTAGGGACGACGACCCGCCAACCCCCTGGAGAAAAAATGGAATCAAGGGAAGATGATATTCGTTGGCAATTGCCGGGAAGACGGCTTCGAAGCTAGTGGTGTAGTCTTGTCCATAATTCGGCGGTAGTTTCATGCCGGCCAAGACGACGGTAGTGCCGGCCTCCAGCAAGCGTTGAACGATCTGGCGGAGATTGTTTTTGGTTTGATCGACGCTGAGCCCTCGGAGTCCATCGTTCGCCCCCAATTCGACAATCACCAGTTCAGGCTTGTTGTTAAGAATCCACGGCACACGGCGCAATCCACCGGCCGTGGTGTCGCCGCTGACACCGGCATTGATCACCCGATACTGATAGTTCAGGTGATCCAGCCGGCGCTGGAGTTGGGCGGGGTAGGACTCATCGGCTTGTACCCCAAGTCCGGCCGTGAGACTGTCTCCAAAAGCCACGATGCGGGGCCTGGTGTCCGAAGCTGAGGAGGAGACGCCTTCGGTCGTGGACGTCCAGAGAAGAATGATAAACACAGGCAAGAGTAGATGGTGAAATCGCTTTACTCGTAACATGATCCCACACAACAGTCGCTCACTTCTTCGGTACAGTATAATATCATTCTCTATGGTCTCGCTCTGAGGCAAAAAGGATTCTCAATGATCAACGTGAAACAGGTTTCGATGGTCTTAACGGCGGCGGCGCGTTCTGTTACGATCCTCGACCGCATCTCTTTTGAAATTCCGGCCAAACAGACCGTGGCCATCGTGGGACCGTCAGGGAGTGGAAAGTCGACATTGCTTGGGTTGATGGCCGGCCTGGATCGGCCGACCACCGGATCGATCGAGCTGGATGGAACCAACATTGTCGGCATGGCCGAGAGCCTGATGGCCAGATTCAGACGGGAAAAAGTAGGGTATATCTTCCAATCGTTTCATCTCATTCCAACTCTGACGGCAATCGAGAACGTCGCGATTCCGTTGGAGCTCAGCGGAGTGGGTCGGGCCGGTGGTCGTGCAGCAGAACTGCTCGACGCGGTCGGGTTGTCCGACCGCATGGGGCACTATCCAGTGCAATTGTCTGGTGGTGAACAGCAACGAGTCGCAGTGGCTCGCGCCTTTGCTTGCCGGCCACCGATCCTGCTGGCCGATGAGCCGACGGGTAATCTCGACAGCTCGACCGGCGCCCATGTCATCGAGTTGCTGCTCTCTCTTCACCGAGATCACGGCACCACCCTTGTGCTCGTGACGCATGATGCCACGCTGGCTTCTTCGATGCAGCGAATACTTTCGCTCCGCGACGGACGCCTGGAGTCGGATACCATGCCCTCGTATTCCGAATTTGTCGATGACCTCTCGGCCGGGCTGCCAGGCTCTGACCGGGTCTTCTCTGCCGATCATTCACCTTCCGATTCCGCCGCCGAATCAAATTCATGACATCCTTCATGTTCAAGATGGCATGGCGAGAGACACGCGCGGCGTGGCGACATTTTCTGTATTTTTTGGTCTGTATCGCCATCGGCGTCGGCGCATTGACGGGCGTCTCCCTCTTCGGTACGCAAGTGGAGCAAACCGTCACCAAAGAAGCGCGAGGCTTGCTGGGAGGCGACCTGGAGATCCGGTTATCGCGGCAGATCAGTCCGAACGGTCAGGCAATCTTAGACTCACTAAGCGCTCGTGGAATCTCGCGCACGCATGTCAGCGAACTGGTCGCAATGGCGGCGCCGGCAGAACCTTCTACCAGTGGCCATCTGACACAGATCGTCGAGCTCAAGGCCGTCGAACCTGAGTACCCGCTGTATGGCTCGCTGCGAGTGGAGCCCAACAGCAACTTAGCGGAACTCCTTCACCAACAAGCTCGAGGCTGCCCTGGGCGCACCTGTTTCGGAGTCGTGGTGCAGGAGTCGCTTTTAATCAGAATGGCGTTGGCCGTCGGCGACCGGCTCAAGATCGGTCAAGGTCAGTTCGTCATCACCGGTGTGGTCAGGACGGAACCCGATCGCATGGCCAATGCGTTCAGCCTCGGTCCCCGCGTCCTGATGTCGCGAGAGGGGCTTTATGCGGCTGAGCTGATCAAAGTAGGCAGCAGGATCCGTGAGCGCTATCTCTTGAAAGTCCCTGGCAACATGGCGCCGGAGCCTCTGCTCTATGAATTAAGGACACGCCTGACACCTGAATCTGCCCGTGTCTCGACATACCGGGACGCCCAACCACAATTGAAGCAGTCGCTGGAACAACTGACCCGGTACTTGGGCCTGATCGGATTGACGGCGCTGTTTGTGGGCGGTCTGGGAGTCGCAACCTCGGTTCATGCCTTTGTGCGAGAAAAGCTCAATACGATCGCTGTGCTGAAGACAGTCGGCGCGGATTCTCCAACCATCATCGGAACCTATGGACTGCAGGCGATGATCCTTGGGCTGGTCGGAAGTCTCGTCGGCCTCATCATCGGCGTCCTCCTCCATCAGGGACTTCCTTGGATGATTGCGGCTCTAGTCGCGTCGGATCTTCTAGACCAGTTGGGATTCACGAAAGGCGCGATGAACCTTTCCCTCGCGCCTCTCGCGAAGGGTCTGGCATTGGGCATACTGTCCACGCTGCTGTTCACCCTGTGGCCGCTGCTGACGATCCGTGAAGTCAAACCGGCTCGGATCTTTCGCCGTGATGTCGCTCCGCTCGCCCCGGCTCGAAAGCAGGGGAGATTCCGGTGGTGGACGGCCTGGCATGACCTTGACCCCATCAAAGGGATCGTATCGAGCGGGATCGGCCTGGGGTTGGCTCTCTTATCGGTGTGGCAAGCAGGGTCGTGGAAAGTCGGCCTGCTGTTCATTCTGGCGTTTGGAGCGGCGGTTCTGCTGTTGGCGGCATCAGCCCGTGCTGTCCTGGCGGCGGCCAAGAAATGGCCTCGTCCCGAGCGTCTCGTCCTTCGCCAAGCACTGGGAAATGTGATGCGCCCGGGAAGCCAGGCGGTGGGCATCACGATCGCGATTGGAATCGGAGTGATGGTCGTGACGACCGTGTCGCTCGTTGAACGGTCGTTACTCGTGCAGGTGGGCGAGAATCGGCCGACTGATTCGCCGACGTTTTTCTTCATCGATATTCAGCCGGATCAGACCGATGAGTTTCTGCGTCTCTTACATCAACAAGCCGGCGACTCGACCCCTCGGTTGACACCGTTGGTGCGCTCGCGCCTTGCTGCCCTTAAGGGGGAACCGGTCAAACTTGAGGCCACATCGGAGGCAGAAGAGCAACGTGAGAAGGCCGCCGAGAAGGAAGAGCGGCGAAAAAAGTGGTATCTGACACGAGAGTATGTCCTCACGTTCCTCCAGGAGCTCCCCAAAGACAACAAGGTGATTCAGGGCGAATGGTGGAAACCGGGACAAGTCTTCACCAAGCCTCTGATCTCGATCGAAGAAGAGGCTGCGAAGCAACTCGGTCTGACAGTCGGAGATACGATGGAGCTTGACATCCAAGGCGCCTCCATCACCGGAGAGATCAGCAGTATTCGCCGAGTGGAATGGGGAAACTTCTCCACCAACTTCTACATGATTGTTTCCCCGGGTGCCCTCGACGGGGCTCCTCACACCTACGTGGCGACCGCTCGAGTCGCTCCATCCGAGGAAGTACCCCTCCAGCAAGCAGTGGTGGCCTCATTCCCGAATGTGACGGCCATCAACATCGGAGATATCCTCGACAGCTTTGCGCGGGTGCTCGATCGACTGTCTCTCGCCATCCGTGCCGTGGCGCTGTTCTGTGTCCTATCGGGAGCTGTGGTGATGGCAGCGGCCTTGGCAGCGACGCGTTATCGCCGTCTGTATGAATCAGTGATTCTCAAAGCCCTTGGAGCCACACGCGGAGTGATCGCCCGCTCGTTTGCGGTCGAGTATGCCTTGCTTGGAGCCTTGGGCGGGTTTCTCGGCAGCGCGCTGGCCAGTGCATTGTCGTGGGCGGTCCTTGAGACCGTGTTTGAGTTATCGTGGAATCTTCAGCCAGCCGTGCTGGCCATGGGCGTGATCGCGACGATCACCCTCACGGTGTCGGTCGGTTTTCTCAGCACCTATCGCATTCTCGGCCAGCCCCCGTTGGCAGTGCTGCGACATGAGTAATAGAGACGGTATGGAGTTCTTAGTGCATATTACTTATAATTGCCTCACGTGATAGGTCTTATCTATTGGTTACGGCCAACCTCGATTCGCCTGAAAGATATTGCGATGTGTCGCTGACCGCTCATGATCCTGGTGGGGGTGTGCCTCAACCTTGCAGGGTGTTTTGACAAGATTGTCGAACCAGCAGACGTATTCGGCAACATTAAACAAGGAGAGACCTACGACCCGGCTTCGGCAATGATTGATGAATGGTATGCAGTCGAAGCGATCGATGCCCAGACTTTTGCTATCAATGAGCCAAGATCTTCTCAGTACAACACGTCCCACCTCATCATCGGTGATACCCAGGCCATCATGTTCGATGCAGGCAGCGGCGAACGTCCTCTCGGTTCGCGATCCATGCGCGCAATAGCAGAGCGCTACACAGCCAAACCCATCACGCTCATCCTCTCACACTTTCATTATGACCATATCGGTGATGCGGCAATGTTTGACCGTACCCACCTCATAGACCGTCCGGAAATCCGCAACAGTGTCAGGGATGATGTCTTTACGATCAGCCCCTGGGAATCGCTGGACATTGGAAAACGACCGCTCAAGGTTGCCGCCTTTATCGCCGATGGCGATGTGATCGATCTGGGAGGCCGCAAACTCGACGTGCTCAACATGCCTGGGCATACCAAGGAATCAATACTCCTGCTCGACAAAAGCCGCAATCAGGTCTTCACCGGCGATTTCGTCTATCAGCATCTCGGCGGCATCATTGCCTTTGCGCCGGGATCTGATCTGGTGGCGTATAAGACAAACAGCGATCGGCTGCTACACCTCGCCAATTCCGACACGGTCTTTTTCGGCGCACATGGTTCCCCGCGGTTCAGTCGCAGCTGGCTAGCGTTGCTGGATAGCGAACTTGGCAAGATCATCAGAGGTGAAGCGGAATATCGATATGCAAGCCATTATCTTGCCCCCGGCATCCCGTGGCGGGTACGCCAGCATGGAGACCTCTATATCTCTACCACGCCCCTGGTTGACCCGCCGCTCTTCTGGTCCGCATGGACGCTGCTGATATTGGGGACTGTGAGCGTACTGTCGCTGTCTCTGCTCTACCGGATTATCCGAGCTTTGATTCTTGCTCGAGGGAAGCACGCGAGAAGAATGTAAACCTGACAAGAGCTGTTTGGCAGGATAGTTGTGGCAGCGGCGTTGGCA
Source organism: Nitrospira sp. BO4 (assembly GCA_030144965.1). Classification (GTDB taxonomy): domain Bacteria; phylum Nitrospirota; class Nitrospiria; order Nitrospirales; family Nitrospiraceae; genus Nitrospira_D. The sequence goes on along the minus strand of JAMPUU010000020.1, from coordinate 95,390 downwards.
CGCGCCCACTAGGCTGATGGTAAGGTTTCAGGCAACCACACATCGACAATGTGTCGAATGCGCCGCTCATCGTCTCGATGGAGCCTGGTGAAGCGCAGGCCGATTGCGCCATCGACTGCGGACCGCACAATGGCCTCATCAATCGTAACCGGAAATGAACTGTCGGAATACTGGAACTCCAGCTCAAGCCGCGAGCCGATTCTGATCGGAGCGGTGGAACGGATTCGGCACCCGCGTATCGAAAGGTTGTCGATCGTCCCTTCCTTTGCTGCGTCAGAGGAGAATGCGGATTCTCGATGTCTGAACCAGACTGGAAAAGAGACGTCGATGCGCTCAAAGCTTCGACGCGGATTGGAGGTCCGACAGCCGAGAAATATTCGAAACCGCCTGCCACAGAGCTGACAGCGAAAAGGATAAATCGTCAACCCACTCAGGAGAGCATCGGGCAGAGTGGTTCTCGCCGCGAGACGAACTTTACTCGCCCTGCAAGCCGGGCATCGCAAATCAGGCATGGTTCAACCCAGAACGATTTCCGGCGATTGTAGCGATGTTCACATCTCGGCGACAAGCGGGGAATATGCGTATGGGTGGAGGCCGTTACCACACAAACGCTTCCAGAATGTCCCCGAATTCTGAATAGCACATGTGGGTATGAATCTGGGGCTCATCCAGGACTCCACTCGTCGCGAGTTTGAAGGACGTGGCTGATCGTCGCGGACAAATGACCACTGGAGGATGGTGACCGGTCCGGTGAGCATGGTTTTCATCGGGCGTCGCCTGAGATTCCAATACCCTTCGCATTGACCTAGCAGCATTTCCGAGGCTAATCTACGCCACTTTTCGCCTCTGTTGGCACATCAATAGAGCGGGTGTGAGGGGTTCCCCAAGTTACTCGTGTCACCTTCTTTGTTTTGTCCATACATGTTAATGAAGTCACGTTCATTCAGACATTCGACATGATGAACATGTTCATATGGGCGATCGTCCTTCTCCTGGGCTTTCTGCTGATTGGATTAGTACTGTACCTGCTCTTTCCCCGCAAATATCAGTCTGCCGATTCTGTCGCCAATTCCTATGATGACTGGACGAATGACGGCATTCTAGAGTTCTACTGGGGCGAACATGTACATCTGGGACACTATGGCTCTCCCCCGCGCAAAAAGGATTTTCTCAAAGCCAAGTCAGACTTTGTGCATGAAATGGTGCATTGGGGTGGGTTAGACAAGCTTCCTTCCGGTACGACAGTGTTAGATGTGGGCTGTGGCATTGGCGGCAGCAGTCGTATTCTCGCGCGAGATTATGGCTTTGTGGTCACAGGAATCACCATCAGCCCTCAGCAAGTCAGACGTGCTCAAGAACTGACTTCCCCAGAGGTGAATGCGCACTTTCAGATTGATGATGCGCTGGCACTTTCGTTCCCCGATGCCAGTTTTGATGTGGTCTGGTCGGTCGAGGCAGGACCCCACATGCCGGATAAGGCACAATTTGCTCGAGAGCTCTTGCGCGTGCTGAAACCGGGTGGAATTCTGCTTGTTGCCGATTGGAATCAGCGAGACGATCGCCAGGTTCCATTCAATTTTTGGGAAAGGCCAGTGATGCGGCAACTGCTGGATCAGTGGTCTCATCCAGCGTTTTCCAGCATTGAAGAGTTCTCAGAATTACTGGAGGCCACCGGACTGGTGGCGGGTAAAGTCACCACAGCAGATTGGACTGCCGAAACCTTACCCTCCTGGCTCGATTCCATCTGGCAGGGAATTGTCCGTCCAGCAGGGATTGTTCGGTTTGGCATGATCGGGTTGTTTAAATCATTGCGAGAAGTGCCCACGTTCCTGTTAATGCGTCTGGCATTTGGGGCAGGGCTGTGTCGCTTTGGCATGTTTCGGGCAGTGCGTGCCAATGTCCCTACGCTTGAAGATTGGCGAGTATCGCAATGAAATTTTGGATGATCATAACAAGATCACAAAGTTCCCTAAAATCTTTCCAAACTCGAGAATCGGTGCTACCCACAAGGACCGAAGACTCAAGCTAAATACACAGACTCGCTCACCCTACAAGAGTGCGCGTCACACAATAGATACACTCTATGCATGCGAGAATAACTACCGTTTTCTCAACCCTAACGATGTCATTGAGATTGATGAAACCGAGGATGCTCAAGACAAGCGAATCATAATTCACATCACGAATAGGAGGCTGGAATCCGGGGGAAGCCTCCTTATGCAATATAAGGCTGACCTTATAGCTAGACACAACACTGAACTCCAAATTGGGCGTAAGCTTAGTCCAGCTGGTACCATGACGGCTTTGGAGTTCAAACAAATTTATGACTGGCAGATAAATGACGTTTCCAACATTCCGTCATCTAGCAAGAAGGATGAATAGGATACGCGGGACAGGTCTGCCCCATTGACTCCATTTATGGCAGAAAGAGATGAGCGTTTGGTGAGCAACGGGGAATCTAGATCGGCTCTGCCAAAGCATCCGGAACGAACTCACTGCATTTCACGTCTCCAGTGAACTGGCGAAGGCGGCTCGGATCGTGCGTCCTTCCCGTTCACGGAATGCCACGGCAATACGGAGTTGTTCCAAGTACTGGTCGAGTATTTTCCCGCCCAGGTCGATCTTGCGAGCGGTGAAGAACTCGCGCACATCCTGTTCGAGGTCCGGTGTGGCAAGCCCGATGATTCCCGAACACATCCGCCTGAGACCTTGTTTCGGGTACAGCCGGTCCATGTGATCCCAGTTGGCTTTCACAAAATCCCAGGCGACCTCACGACCATACACGTTCATCATGAGAGCCCCGACGACGAACGGCGCATCTTGGGTCCGGATCTCGCCGTTGATCGTACGGGCCAGCGTGCGCGCAAGTAATTCCTTGTGTCGAAACGAGGCCAACGAAAACAGATACCGCCGTTCTTCCTGCGGGGTAGACGCCGATCGATAGAGTTCTACGAATTCATCGTACCGTGCTTCGTCTCCGGTATGAGCCAGAATGGCGACGAGCGCGGGCACGACATTTGAGTCGGTGCTGGCCGGATCTTTGCGGTACCGCTGATACCGTTCTGTCGCTTGGCGTTGCGTCGCAAGATCATTGCCCATCTTGCCGAGCGCGCCGAGTAGATCCCCCCGCAATTGCCGGAGGAGATCCGATTCTTTCGGCTGCGGATCCCATCCGAGATCTTTCACAGCCGCCCCCACGCGCTCGCGAACGAAGGCTTCCAATGTTGCGCGATCCTCTGAAGTGATGAGCCTGTTCAAATAGGAAAACGAATCCAGCAACACGGTCCACACGTTCTTGTCTCGTTCACCCTTAAAATGCGCGGTGAGCTCGAGATACTCGGATAGCGGCATGACCCCGGCCTGTGTCGTGGCCCACGCATCACTGACAAGGGCGAACCGTTCTATAGCCGCCAGACGATCGAGCCCCTGATCGAGAAGTTGCTGCAGGAGCGGATCGCGGTGGCGGACCCGATAAAATCCATGCCCTCCTTCATTGACCAACACGGAAGTGACTCCGGCCGGTATGCCGATGCTCGTCTCCCGTTCTGTCAACAACACCCGTCGATGTTCCGTTCGTTCCCCGATGCTCAGTCGAATCTGGAGAGGGATCTGCCATATCTGCTCGGCAGACTGCCCTTGAGCTACGTACGTGAAGCGCTGTTGTGAAAGAAGCAGTTCTTGACCACGCATATCCACCGTCACCAAGGGAAAGCCTGGTTGGAAGATCCAGCCGTTCATCAGCTCGGGAACCGGCTGCTTGGCGACCGTGCCGAGTGCCGTCCAGAGGTCGTTCGTATCGGCATTGCCATAGGCATGGGTGCGAAGATACTGCCGCACACCGTCCCGGAAGGCCGTGAAGCCGATATGTTGCTCCAGCATCCGAAGAACCGACGCACCTTTTTCATAGGTCAAAATGTCGAACATGGCATCGGCATCCTTCGGCGCATGGACGGGATATTCGATCGGCCTCGTGCTATGCAGTCCATCGACGGAAAACGCGGCTGCGCGGGCGACGCTGAACGTCTCCCATCGTTTCCATTCCGGCCTCCACGCATCCACGGCCAGCATCTCCATGAACGTGGCGAAGGCTTCATTCAACCAGAGCCCGTTCCACCACGCCATTGTGACCAGATCACCGAACCACATGTGGGCGTTCTCATGGGCCACCACGTCGGCCACGCGTTCGAGTTCGGCATGGGATCCGGTGCGTTGATCCACGAGGAGCGCCGTCTCACGGAACGTGATGGCGCCAAAATTCTCCATTGCCCCGGACGCAAAATCCGGGATGGCGACCAAATCCAGTTTGTCGCTCGGATAGGGGATGCCGTAGTAATCTTCGAAAAATTTCAACGACGCAACGGCAATCTCATGCCCGAACGGCGTCAGCGGTTGCTTCCCCGGAACTGTCCAAAGCCGAAGGGGTACTTTTCCAACAAAGACGGGCTCTGTCGTTTCCATTTTCCCGACGATAAAGGCCGCCAGATACGTCGACATCTTGATGGTGTCGGCAAACCGTACCACCTTCTTATTGTTCTCAATCGATTCAGAGGTAACCGACGTGTTTGAGATGGCCGTGAGATGAGTGTCGACGACGAGCGTCGTCGCGAAGACCGCCTTAAAATCCGGTTCGTCCCAACAGGGGAAAGCCCGGCGCGCATCTGTGGCTTCGAACTGCGTTGCAGCCAGAGTTTGGGTGGCTCCCGAAGCATCTTTGTACGTGCTGCGGTAAAACCCACGGAGCTGATCGTTCAGCTTCCCATGAAAGGAAAGAAACAGCCGCCATTCACCCGGCGTGACAGGCTGCCTGACAGAGAACCGGGCACGTTGCGTCGACGGTTCCAAATCGATGGAGGCCTCGAATCGCCGACCGTTCGAACCTTCAACCACAGCCGACGTAATGACGAGATCGACGGCATTCAATAGGATGGTCTGGGTCGTCTGGCTGACTGAGACCGCGACAGTCGCCTGGCCTTGAAATGTCCCCGTCGTGAGATCGGGTTCAAGCCGCAAGTCATAGCGAGCGGGAATAACATGCCGTGGGAGTCGATAGGGATTACTGCTGCCTGGAATATCGTCAAGATTCATCTCTTCACCTTTCGGCCTGATCGCCGTTGCTGCGGCGCTGGGCGACACTGATGGAACGCAGAACGTATACGCTATTGGAAGGGTCAGAAGGAAGCGGGCCTGTCGAAGAAAATCCAGCAGTATCTCTCGCCTGTTGATTGAATCGTCACCTCCGAGTGGCATAAAGAGTCTGGACACCTTGCGGTGTGCCGACGATCAAGACGTCAGTCCGGCAGACGAAGAGACCGGTTTCCACAACGCCGGGAATCAGGTTGAGTGCGATCTCCAGGTCTCCTGGCCGATCGATGCGATCCATATGGACGTCGACAATAAGGTTGCCGGACTCGGTTCTAAACGGAACTCCGCTTCGTTCCCTCAGGACCACGCGACATTTCGTGAGCGATTCGATTTCGCGTGCGGTACTTCCCCAGCCGAAGGCAATGACTTCGATGGGCAAGGGGAAAGGTCCTCCCAGCACCGGAACTTGCTTGGTGTGGTCGACCATGACAATGAATTGTTTCGCCGATGCCGCCACAATCTTTTCTTTCAGGAGGGCCCCGCCGCCGCCCTTGATGAGATTGAAATTTGGATCCACCTGATCGGCGCCGTCGATGGCAACGTCAATGTCCCATCGGTCTTCTGTATCAATGAGGGGGATGCCGGCCTTCCTGGCCAGTGCAGCGGTTTCTTGGGAGGTCGGCACTCCTCGCAGCTTCATACCGGCACGGACGTGTGCGCCGAGTGCGATCAGCATGTGTTTTGCGGTCGATCCTGTCCCTAGGCCGACAATCATCCCGTCGCGAACGAATTCCACCGCTTTTATCGCAGCGGCCTTTTTAAGACTGTCTAGATCTTCGGAGGTCATGACGCGGACGGGAGGGAAAGGGCGGCCGCGACGGAGGCCGCACCGATGAGGGCTGTTTGTTGGTTCATGATCACTTTTACGGGCATCTGACCCATCAGACGTTTGTACCGACCTTTATTGATGAATGCCTTCATGAACGTCCCATCTTGAAGCTTCTTGATGAGCTTGGGAGCGATCCCGCCGCCCACATACACGCCATCGAGCGAGAGCGCCTTCAAGGCGAGATTTCCGGCTTCGGCGCCATAAATCGACGCGAACAGATCCAACGCTTGCTTGGCGATTTCGGCTTGTCCCTGCAATCCTGCTTGGGCAATCTCCGCGGCCGGATTCCCGGCTTTAATCTTTTCTGCGAGCCAGGTCGGCTCGTTCTTTTTGGTATCGCGTAGAAACTCATAGATCGCGTGAAGACCGGGACCGGACAGAATCCGCTCATAGCTCACGTGGAGATACTGGCTCCGGAGATAGCGAAGGAGTTCGATCTCTTGATCGTTGTTCGGCGCAAAGTCCGTATGACCTCCCTCGGACGGCATCGGACGATAGGTTTTGCCGTCCCAGAACAGGATCCCTTCACCCAGTCCGGTACCGGCAGCAATGAGCGCCAACGCCTGCCGTTTGGCCGGTGGATTCCCCGCATTCAGCACTTCCAGCTCGTCGGAGCGCAGCCACAGAAGGCCGTAGGCGGTGGATTCCAGATCATTGAGCAACTGCACGCGCGGAATGGTGAACTGTTTGGCGATGGTCCGGCCGTCAATCACCCAGGGGAGGTTCGTGGTTTGACAACGATTGTCGATCACCGGTCCCGCGATGCCGAAGCAGGCTGCCGTCAACTGTACCGGTTCAGACGGAGCACTGCCGGCTTGCTCGCTGTGGTCCCCCTCTTCGGTTGTCGCCGACCCTAGAGGGGACGGCGCTTTCGGCGGCGTGAGAAATTCTACGAGAATGTCTTCCAGGGATTGATAGTCACCACTGTGAAAACTTTCCAAGCGCAACGGTTCCACCCGCTCAGTGGTCCAGTCATAGAGCGCCAGGTTCGTCTTCGTCCCTCCGATATCCCCCGCAAGAATCATGTACCCTCTTTGTACGATCGCTTCGTGAGCTGTTTCGCAGCGGTTTGATCAAGCATCCATACGAGCCGGCCCGATTCAGGTGAAACCTTCGTTGCCGGCAAAGAACGATCTGCGTCGGATTCAGACTCGATGACCCGGCGGACCATTTCGGCCTTACCTGGACCGGTTACCAAGAACAGTACCACAGCGGCTCGATTCAGAACACCTAGGGTTAACGTCAGACGATGTCGAATACCTGTCGGGGCATGGCCGACCGTGACGATCTTGGATTGTTCCTGTAGGGCCTCTGTTCCCGGGAAGAGCGATGCGGTATGGCCGTCTTCGCCGAGACCGAGAAGGATCACGTCTAGGCGTGGTGGCTCTGAAGCAGGACATTTCGTCAATTCTCGAAGCTGCCTCTCATACTCTTGCGCTGCGACCGTTGGGTCTTGGTATTCGCCCTTCATCCGATAGATATGATCGGAGTGAATGTTCAACGGCCGAAAGAGCTCAGCCTGGGCCATCCCAAAGTTACTCTCGGCATGTTCAGGCGGCGTGCATCGTTCGTCTCCGAATAGGAAAAAGATTCGCGGCCAATTGAAGCGCGACTTCCACTCAGATTGGCATAAGGTTCTATAGAGGGTCTTCGGCGTCGATCCTCCCGAAAGCGCGACCAGACACCGACCGGTGCACTGAATCGCCTGTTCGCTGACGGACAGGATGAACGCGGCTGCTTCTTGCGCCCATTCCTGACCACTGCGCGAAACGTGAATTTCCGGGGTGACGGCCATGTCAACGCCGAGCACGTGTACGCCGCTTCTTCGCCGTCTTGAATGATGCCGTGACTAGATTGACCGTGGCGGCTTGGTCCGGCCCGAGTTGGACACGAACGGCGTGACGATGGTGCGCTCGAAGAGATTCCAGATCACCGGCTGCTTGCGCTTGCGCCAGCGTACCGAACGAGAACGGCTTATCGGGAATCGTCATGTCCGGCATCATGCGATCCACGAATTCCAGAAAAACGCCCGAGGCGGGGCCGCCCTTGTGCAATTGTCCGGTGGAGTGGAGATAACGGGGTCCATATCCAAACGTCGTGGCAACCCGATGTCCTGACATGAGGACTTGGCGGAGGCGACGAACCGCTGTGTCGAACGAACGTGACGGAGTGGTGTAGGCCAATACGGAAACGTAGGCTCCCGGCTGCAGACGACTTGAAAGATCTTGTGCGATGTCCTTTGGAGGGGTGCTTGCCTGTTCCGGAAGTCGTCCAGTCGATCGGAACGTTTCCAGGACCCGATTGGTGTTGTCCTTGCTCTCCTGAACATTCGGCTGATCGAAGGGATGGATGCCGAGAATGTGTCCGGCGACCGCAGTCGCAAACTCCCATCGAAAAAACTCGCCCCCTAAGTCGTAACGATCTTGGAGATCCAATTGAAGGACCGGATGTTGAGCTTTGAGCAACTGTTGGACCGCTTGATCGAGGGCTTTGTTCTTTTCTCCTTTGAGCTTGAGATAGACGAAGAATCGGTCGGTTCCATACGCACCTTGTTTCAGGATCGGCTCCTGTGCAATGGGAATGAGACCGGTTCCTTCCTTCCCTGTGCTTTCGGCAAGGAGTTGTTCCACCCACAGACCAAACGTGGCGAGCGATGGCGAGGCGATGATCGTCACCTTATCGCGCCCACTTTTCGCAAGACTCCCCATGGCCGCTCCCAAATACGCGCCGGGGTTTGTCTCAACGTCTTGCTGCTTTCGGCATCGCTCAGCCATATTGGCTGCCCTGTCCAAGAGCCGAGCGATATCGAGGCCCAGAAGTGCCGCGGGCACCAGTCCAAAGAGGGAGAGGACGGAATAGCGTCCACCAATATCGGCAGGATTGGTAAAGATCTGGCCGAATCCGTGATCCTTTGCCAATTTCTCGAGGCCGGTGCTCGGATCCGTGATCGCGATAAACTGGCGCCCCCCATGATTGCCCTTCGCCTTTGATACCAATTGCCAAAAATGGCTGAATAGCGACATGACCTCGATCGTTCCGCCGGACTTGCTGGCAACGAGAAAAAGCGTTTTAGCGGGCGAAACGGACTTGGTCACTTGTCGAACCCAACCTGGAACGGTTGAGTCTAACACCCACAAACGAGGGGCACGCTTCTGCGATCCAAACACAGTACGCAGTACTTCCGGCCCGAGGCTGCTTCCTCCCATGCCCAGCAGCACGACATCGTTGATCTTCATGTCCTTCGCCGACAAGACGCAGTGCTGCAGTTGAGCGAGCTGCTGTCGCATCTGCTCGTGAACCACCAGCCAACCGAGACGATCGCTGATATCCTTGGGATCTTCCTTCCAGATTCGATGGTCCTTTGCCCATAACCGGTCAATGACCTGAGTCTGGCGAAGCGCATCCAGAGCGGGATTGATCACGGATTGAAACGATGGTGGAAGCGTGTCACTCAGGCGCATAGACATAGGCCTCCTTCTTCAAAGAAATCTCGGTGGTGGAGTCGGTGGGAAACTCTCTCGTATCTTATTGAGCCGGTAGAGAAAAGGCAACACAGACTCGATGCTGTGCTTTCCTATTTATCAGTTGGGCGACGAATGACCAAAGGCATACCGTCAACCATCGACCATGCCAAGGATTGTGCGTGATCGACTGAGATCGTCAGCTGGAGATGAGCAGCGGTCGCCGATAACTGGTCCGTTGGGACAGTGCCACTCCAATTTTTGAAGCTGCGCCACCACGATTTCCCAAGGAAGACGATTCCCTGAAGGAGATTGTCCTTGGCGGCCAAGGGTACCACGCTGACGGTGAGCCCGGGAGCAAACGCCAGCACGTAGTCGACAGGCATATCCGTGAGGGAGATGGGTTCCTGTTCGACGGCGGCACCGGGTTCGATCTTGCGCCTGACGACTTGAGGCCGCGCAACCAATCGATGGACGCCTTTGAGCTCCTCGCGTGACCCGGAAGACCACCGAACGATGGGCATCTGATGCAGCTCCATGCCGCGACTCTTGATGTGAATCGTACCTGCGACTAAGTCGATCAAGAGATATGTTTGGGGGCGGGCGGCCAGCTTGAGTTCTTCTTCGAGGACGCGCGTGGCTTCTTTTAGGCTGATTGGGTCATTGAAATTGAGGTTGGGAAAGGCTTCAAGGTCCTTTCCCCAACTTGGTACCGCAAAGGTCAAGAGAAGGAGGAGAATGGCGCAGAGGTTCATGAGTGGTGTCTGCGCTCTCTTGAGGGGATCAAAAGATCAAGATCGGTGTCCCGACCCGAGCAAGCTTGTAGACACCTTTAAGATCGCTATCATTGAGCCTGATACAGCCGTGTGTCACGTTTTTTCCCAACAATCGAGTGTAGAGCGTCCCGTGGATGAAGTAGCCTTTGCCAAACCCCAGCGCATACTCGCCCAGAACGCCTTGCTCGGCTCGCTCGGCTGGGTTTTTCGGCACGTCAAGCCCTTCCTCGACGAACGCCCAATCGGGTTTGATCCATGTAGGGTTGGTCACTTTCGACTGTACGAGAAACTCTCCTCGCGGGGTGTCGAAGATCCACTGGTTGTTGCTTTCGCCGGGCTTGTCGAGAATCGTCCCGCTCCCCGTCGAAGCGATGGCATCGAGGACCACTTCTTCCTGGCGCTTCACATAGAGCCGGTTTCTGGCCGTATCGACCAAGATATATGGCTGGTTGGGCATCAGTTGGGACAGCTGTTTCGAAAGCGCCTTGTACCGGGCTTGCAGCGTACGTAGACCCGTTTCGTCCACTACCGGAGACTGGTGAACCGCCTGCGAATCTTTCGATGCGACCTCACGGCCGGTCGGCGCGGTCACCACCAGGAGTGTGAGTAAGAATACCGCTGAAGCAGCTAGAAGGAATCGGCCCATCAGCCTACCCTCAGATTTCTTCTCTGTGATGCTCTAACTCAGACAAGGCAAGCGCCACTGCGTTTTGGCCGGTCAATGCACCGACGATCGTCACCGGAGTGCCCAGGGAGACGCCCTCGTACAGAACGTTCATGTGTGGATTGTCGAGCATGACGCACCCAAGAGTCTGCTCGATGAATTGGTTCTCTACTCCGTGGATTTCGATCTGGCCTCCGATGCCTTTAGCCAGGCCGATCCTCCCGGACTTCTTCGCCAGGGCGAAGCGCCGATGATCCTCGGCATTGGGATAATCCAGAACAAGGGCTCGATAGAACTGAGTCTGCCCCTGACCGCGCTTGTCGGTGATACGATACCGGCCTTCCGGTGTGGCTCCGTCACCCTGGAACTGTTTTTCCTTCATACCATTGAACCCTAATCGGACGGGGTATGATAGCACCTTCCGGCCGTTCTTGTAGAGGGTCAGCTCCCGATCGGCTTTGCTCACCACAAGGGCTGTGGATTGGTGGATTCGCGACCAGTCGATCGTTTGTTGCGCCATGGTCCGCCAATGAGTGATCCGCCGGTCATCGGCGTATCGCCCCAGTTCCCGGGTAAGCAATGAAGTCTGGGCGGCCAGAGCGTGGTCCGCTTGTTCTACGGCCTGAACAGCCCGTTGGTAGTCCTTCTGCTCGAAGAACGTGCGGGCCTGTTTCACGAGAAGACCCGTATGAACGACCTGTTCTCCCAACAAGATGCGGCCATCGATCGACTCGACCTTCGAGGTTATGCGGTGAAACCTGTCTTCAAGGCGGGCCAGCTTGGATTCTGTCGTGCGATGTTGAGACGCCTGTCGATCGTGGAGCTGAGAGATGGTGTGCTCACCGATGACGTACAGCCGTCTGAGATCGTTCTCAAGGTCGCTTGACTCCCACGGCCACCTGATCAAGTCATCGTCCAAGTCAACGCGAGATTTTAGAGAGACCCAGTCGCGTACGAATTCAGCGTACTCTTTCGGCGCTGTTTCTGGGGCACGCAATGCGATCAGGTCCCGATCGATGGTCTCAAGGGCTGCCAAGAGATCTGGAGGGACGGCCTGAACGCAACCGCTGAGGCAGAGCGCACAGCCGATCGATGCGAGAGCCCTATTCATGTGACCAAACACCATAAAAAAGCGACCTTACTTCTTCTTCGAATGAGCAGGTTTTCCTCTTCCCACCTTCGCCAAGGCGTTCTGTATTTCAGTCGACACTCCTTGGCTCATGTCGTAGATGGCTTTGGCTTGGGTCTGTGCTGCCGGATAATCTTCTTTGTCGATCGAAACCTGAACCTGCTTCAGTAACGATTTAAGCCCTTCCACATCATTTTTGATGGCCTCCACGGCCGCTCGATCCTTGCCGACAGGCGCCTTGGCAACCAAATCCTGTGTCGCTTTTACCGCCTCCTCGGCGACTTGCTGAGCCTGCATGGCGGCACCTTTGGCTTCTTCCTTCTTTTGAGCCGCTGCCGCCTTGATCCTGTCACTATCGGCTTTGGCCGAGACAGACAACTGTTGAGCCTTACCGTAATCTCGAAAGAGAGCGAACTTTCCATCCTGTTCCGCGACTTCCTTCCGCAACGTATCCAAAGTGCCCTCTAGCTTTGCGTATTCATCGGCGGAATACTTGGCAGCACCGCTTTGCTGTGCTTCTTTCAGAGCCTTTTCCGCTTCCTGGATTTGTTGAGTGGGCGGATCCGCACATCCGGCCAATGTCAAGAGCGTGAGGGCGAGCGATGCGAGGGAAACTCTTCTCGGCATACTAAGAATCCTCCTTACAGGTTCTATTGACTGGTTCTGTTCGGTATATCAGCCACCGCGACCCGACTTGCGGGCCAGGACTGTCCTGCCTTGACAGACAGAAACCCTTCACCGGGATCGAACATCCAAAGGGAGCAGCAAGCTCGGTGCCAATGATATTCCCTATTATGTGACCAATATTCAACCTATTTCGCGTATTTAGCTGAACTCTATCATTGGGAGGCAGCGTATCTTGTGGCATTCTGGTGAAACAACGCAAAAGCGCCCCAAACATCCATGGGTCACGAATCATCTCTGTGGATACCAAAACGAGTTAGCGATCCGGTGTGTGGACAAATTGACAGGTCTTAGTGCCTCCCCCTATAATCCGCAGTTCGTTTAAGCTAAACCCCTATGATGAGGGGGCGGAAGGAGCGCTATGTCTTTCACATTTCAACAACCGTCCAATTTAAAGAAGAAACGCGAACACGGATTTCGAAAGCGCATGAGCACAAAGAACGGGCGCAAGGTCTTGGCGCGCCGACGGGCTAAAGGACGAGCTCGGTTGACTGTCTAGATCCAACGTGCCTGATCAGTGGGTGGTCTTCAGGTTGCTCTCCCATCTCTTCGTCGTGCTGTTGAGTTGTGTACGGTCACCTACCACCTCGCAGTCTTCTCTCGAATACCTCTGGTGGGATGCGACGAACGAATACCTCTTTCCAATGACACCCAAAGCCCGTGGACGGACGACCATTTTTTTACGCAGCAACCGGGATATCGAGACGGTCAAACATCATGGTCGTCGAATTTCGACGGCACTCTTCAATCTCCTAGCCTACAAGATGGATGATGCGCCCAGTCGCGTGGGGATCATCGTCGGAAAGCGCTTTGGGAATGCGGTTCGACGCAATCGAATGAAACGAGTTTTTCGTGAGCTGGTTAGGCAATTACATCGGGACTTGGTTCCGGGTCGTGGGCTTCTCGTGTTTCCAAAGAGGGACGCGCTGTTTGAATCCCGGGAAGAATTGACGCAGGCGTGGAAAACCTCGCTGGAGCGCATGCATCTTCTTCGCCCAAAGTTGAATTGATATGCGTCATCTGTGTCTTTGGCTCATTCAGGGATACCGCATGGTGATTTCTCCCATGTACGGTCGGAACTGCCGATTCGAGCCGACCTGTTCCCAATACGCCTCAGATGCGATCAGCAAGTATGGGGCGTTACAAGGGCTCGGCCTTACCACGGTCCGGTTGTTGAAGTGTCATCCCTTCCATCCCGGAGGAGAAGACCCGGTCAAGTAGCGGCGATTCCATCTTTTAACAAGGCATAGCCTCCGCATGGACAAGCGAGTCATTGTATTCTTGGCACTCTCCCTCGTGATTATCTTCGGGTGGGAGTACGTCCTCAAAGAGTTGGGACTGTTCCCAGAACAGACTATTTCTGAGCCGAGCGAGCCGGCGGCAACCGAGGCGCCACCGTCTGCCGCGAGTACTCGAAGTTCGGAACCCACGAACGCCTCATCGGGCAAGGAAGCCGTGCCTCAAAAGCCCCCGGCCGATGCTGCTAAAGCGCAGGAACCGCGGAGAGCGCCGGCAACGTCAGAAATCGTCGAGATTGAGACGGATCTTTATCGGGCTAAGTTCACGACCCAAGGAGCAGCGCTGACGAGTTGGGAGCTTAAACGCTATCGCAGCAGTTCCGAAGGACAACCGGCTGTTCAGCTTGTCAGGCAAGGGGGCAAGTTTCCCGAACCATTAACTGTCACCACCGACGACGCGGCTCTCACAAAGGAATTGAGTGAGGGAATCTATAGGGTCGAAAAGGACTTCACGACTTTAGACCAGGACCATCCTACCGGCCATTTAAAATTTTCCTATGAGAATCCGGGTACAGGGGTTCGTCTGGAGAAACAGTTCATATTTCATGCCGACAGCTATGTGGCGGATATTGAATTGAGGCACGGAGGCTTTACCGAGTCGCTGAAAGTCGAATTGGGGACCAATTTCGGTGTTGTGGAATGGGGGGAGGGGTTCATCGGTTCGGTTGGAACGGCAACGCTCGTCGATGACAAGGTCGAAAAGGACACCCCGGATGCCGAGACAGAGCGCAAAGGCTCCGTGAAATGGGCCGCGTTGCAGGATAAGTATTTCATTTCTGCGCTCATGCCCAAGGTGAGTTCGTCCGCCGTGATCAAGAAACAAGGCGACAAGCTGGTCTCCACCGCCGTTCGCATGCCGATCGATTCGTCAGGTGCACCGCTTGGCCTTCAGCTATTCGCCGGCCCCAAGGAGTATGACACGCTCCAGAGCTTACAGATCGGCCTGGAAGATACCATCGATTTTGGTTGGTTTCTTTTTGGAAGCTGGGACACGGTCAGAGCCGTGGCCAAACCCATCTTTTACGTGCTCCGCTCTATCAACGAGTATACGCACAATTATGGATTGACCATCATCCTGCTGACCGTTGGGATCAAGCTGCTGTTTGTGCCCTTGCAGTACAAGAGTTACAAGTCCATGAAACAGATGCAGGGCATTCAACCAAGAGTGGCGGCCGTCCAGGAGAAATTCAAAGATGATCGAGAACGCCTGAACAAAGAGCTCATCAAGCTCTACCGGGATCACAAGGTGAATCCCGTGGGCGGGTGTCTGCCAATGGTGCTGCAGATGCCGGTCTTCGTCGCGCTTTTCAATATTCTGTATATGACGATCGATTTACGCCAAGCGCCGTTGGGGCTATGGATTAGCGATCTATCGGTGCAGGATCCCTACTATATTCTCCCCATTATCATGGGAATCAGCATGGTGGTCATGCAGAAGATTCAACCCACCACCATGGACCCGACCCAGGCGAAAGTCATGTTAATGCTGCCGGCGTTCATGACATTCCTTTTTATTAACTTTCCCGCAGGCTTGGTGTTGTACTGGCTGACAAACAATGTACTGACCATCGTTCAGCAGTTCGTCACTGACCGTTTCTTCTTTCGTAAACCCCTCATTCCGCCCACGACGGATGAAGAGAGCGATAAGAAATGACGTCGGGCTATCTCTGCCAATGCAAATAGGCATTCGGAGCGCGTGGGATCATGCCTATCGATGGAGCACCTGAAGATACAATCTGCGCGATCGCGACTCCCGTTGGAGAGGGGGGTATTGGGATCGTGCGGCTTAGCGGACAAAAGGCCGCTGATGTAGCCGACAAAGTCGTTCGATTGCATTCGAATCGACCCTTGCGGACAGTCTCCTCTCACACACTGCACCTCGCCGACATCCTTGATCTTCCCACATCTTCCCGGTCTATCGACACTCCTTCCACGAAGAGTGTGGAGAACGATTTCATCGATGAAGGGCTCGTCGTCTATATGAAGGCACCCCGTTCTTTCACCGCGGAAGACGTCGTGGAAATTCATTGCCACGGCAGTGGGATCGTCCTCCGACGAATCTGCGAGGCGTGCGTTGCTGCCGGTGCTCGCTTGGCCCAGCCGGGTGAGTTCACCAAGCGGGCATTCCTGAACGGACGCCTGGATTTGTCTCAGGCTGAAGCAGTGCTGGATACCATCAAGTCGAAGTCAGACCTTGGTCTCCGGTTGGCACAGCGACAGCTCCGAGGCGAACTCGGACAGCAAGTCAACCGGCTTCGGAGCTGCCTCACAGCCTTGCTGGCACACGTTGAGGCCGGGATTGATTTTTCAGGAGAGGATATCGCGTTCGTGGGACGTGCAGAATTGGTCGCGTCTCTCCAGGATGCGTCGGCCCAGATACAGAAGATGCTGGCGACTGCTGAGACCGGGCGCGTCCTGAGAGACGGGGCACGGGTGGTAATCGTCGGGAAGCCCAATGTCGGGAAATCGAGTTTGTTGAACTGCTTGCTTCGGGAGAATCGAGCCATTGTGACGGATACTCCAGGAACGACCCGTGATCTGATTGAGGAGTCGGTTAATTGGCAGGGACTACGGATCACGTTGGTCGACACGGCCGGCCTGCGCGAAACTTCCGACGCGGTTGAACGAGAAGGTATCAATCGTTCGAAGGGTGCCCAGGAACAGGCAGATATGATTTTGCATGTCTTGGATGCCGCCGAACTGACTAACACCGGCGTTGGGAACTGGACCTTTCCGGCTCTGGTTCGGGAAGATGTGCTCGTGCTCAACAAGACGGATTTGATCGCCCCGACAACAGCCAAGGATCTCGTGGGTCGACTTTCTGAACGCACCAATCGTCAGGTGTTTCCCATCTCCGTCCGCACAGGACAGGGACTACCGGAACTTCAACGCGCGATTGAATCACAGTTTCTCGGCGCATCCTTGGAGTCCAACGATGGGGTCGTGGTGACCAACATACGACATCGCATGGCCTTGGAGCGTGCAGCGGTCTCGATCGAGGAGACACTGGCTTCTATTCACGGAGGTGTCGAGCCCGAGTGTGTTGCGGTCGATCTCCGTGGCGCATCTGACGCGCTTGGTGAGATAGTCGGAGCCATCACGTCGGATGAGGTATTGGAGCAAATCTTTTCTGAATTTTGTATCGGCAAGTAGAGGGTCTGTTGGCAAGAGAATTTGACGTCATTGTGGTCGGAGGAGGCCATGCCGGCTGTGAAGCGGCGCTGGCTGCCTCGCGAATGGGTGCGAAGACCTTGCTCCTGTCGATGGAGATCGGACGAATCGCGCAGATGTCGTGCAATCCGGCTGTTGGAGGAATCGCCAAGGGGCACCTCGTCAAGGAAATTGACGCGCTCGGGGGCGAAATGGGTCGCAACACCGATCGCGCCGGGATTCAATTCAGATTCATCAATACGAGCAAAGGGCCGGCGGTTCGTGCGTTGCGCGCCCAGTGTGACAAGGCGCTGTATCGCATCGCCATGCAAGAAACCCTCGCTTTTGAGAAACACTTGTCGATGGCTGAAGGAGTTGTCGATCGACTGCTTGTAACCGGCGAGGCCGTCACCGGGATTGTGACAGGCTCTGGAGAGACGATCGGCGCCAAGGCCGTCATCTTGACATCGGGTACTTTCCTTAAGGGTCTTATCCATATCGGCCTCAACCATTTCCCGGCTGGCCGCGCTGGGGAAGCCTCGGCGGAACACCTCTCCGATTGCATGAGAGATCTCGGGTTTGAAGTCGGACGGCTGAAGACAGGAACTCCTCCCCGATTGGATAAATCTACGATTGATTTTTCAGCGATGATCCCTCAACCCGGCGACTCTCCCCCTCCGCCCTTCTCCTATCGCACGCAGAGCATCACAACGAGACAAGTTCTCTGTCACCTGACCTATACCGGACTTGAGACGCACGACATCATCCGACAGAACCTTGATCGCTCCCCCTTGTACAGCGGGGTGATCGAATCTGTAGGACCGCGGTATTGCCCCTCCATCGAAGATAAAGTCGTCCGCTTTGCCGAAAAGGAACGTCACCAGATTTTTATCGAGCCTGAAGGACTCGATTCGATTGAATTTTATCCGAACGGTATTTCCACCAGTTTACCTGTTGATGTTCAGGCGGCCATGTTGAAGACGATCCACGGTTTGGAGCATGCCAGGATGCTTAAGCCTGGCTATGCTATCGAGTACGATTACTTTCCCCCCCGTCAATTATACAGAACGCTTGAAACCAAGCATGTCGCCGGTCTGTATCATGCTGGACAAATCAACGGCACATCCGGGTACGAGGAAGCTGCTGCACAGGGTTTACTTGCTGGGATTAACGCTGTTTTGAAACTGCGGGAGCGACCCCCGCTAATCCTAGACCGATCTCAAGCGTATATCGGCGTCCTGATCGATGATCTCATTACGAAGGATGCCTACGAACCGTACCGCATGTTCACATCCAGAGCCGAATACAGATTGCTCCTCCGCCATGGCAACGCAGATCTTCGCCTTATGGAAATTGGGTACGAGATGGGCTTGATTGCGCCACAAGCGTACGATAGACTGTTACAGAAAAAGACAATGATCGAGCATGAAATCGAGCACTTACATACAACCAGACCACGATTCACGGACGAGATCCATTCCCAGATCAGAGGAACCTATCTGGAGAATGCTTCACACGTACAGACCATGGCGCAGCTCCTGCGTAGACAGGAGGCGAACTATAAAGATCTCTTAGGAGTGTTTGGAACGCCTGCGGTTCCAGATGATGAAGCAGCCGAAGAGGTCGAACTTCAGATTAAGTACGAAGGTTATGTACGTCGACAGATCCAGCAAGTTGAAAAATTTAAGAAACTCGAACAAAAATTGATACCGCACACATTTGAGTATGACAAGGTCTCCGGATTCTCTCGTGAGGTTCGCGAGAAGTTCAACCGGGTGCGACCGGAGACGGTCGGCCAAGCATCTAGAATATCAGGGGTGACTCCGGCCGCCATTTCTTTACTCATGGTTGCTATAGAAAAAAATAGGCGCCGACTCCCTCCTGACCGACAAGTCGCACCATAAAATTCGGCTAATCCATTCCTTTCCTATTGACCTCCTAATACCATCAGCGTAATTGTTCCACGTGGAACAAGAGGGCTCACTTTCCTCACTGCTTCAGGAAAGTTCAGCAGAAATTGGATTTCCGCTCAATAGCGAACAGGTTCAATTGTTCATGGCGTACCTCCAGCAGCTCCAAACTTGGAATCAATCATTCAATCTCACGAGCATTACGGTAAACGAGGAGATCGTCATCAAGCATTTTGTGGATTCTCTTGCCGCGCTAATAGCAACGGATATTGAGGTTGGATCGCAGCTTCTTGATGTTGGGACAGGAGCAGGCTTTCCAGGAATTCCGCTAAAGATTGTACGACCTGATCTTCGCATTACTCTCCTGGAGCCAGCCAAAAAAAAATCCTCCTTCCTTCATTTTATCGTCGGGCTCCTCCGGCTTGAAAGAGTGGACATATGCGACATCCCTCTGAATCGTTTTATAGGCATGCACCATGTCAAAAAATCATTTGATTACATTACCACTCGCGCATTGAATCCCGCCTTGGTTCTTCGGGAAGGTAGGAGCGTCGTTCGTCAAGGAGGAAGAGCGATCCTCTATTCGTCGCAATCTATTGAAAAGTCATACGATTTCACTGAGTGGCGGTTGATAAATGAATACACGTTTGACCTTCCTGGAGAGTATGGGCATCGAACGATTTCCATCTTTTCTCTAGCGTCCTAGTCAAATTGTTTTCCATGTTCCACGTGGAACATGAATTGAGTGTAGGAGCATATGAATGGGAAAGGTTATCGCGTTTGCAAATCAAAAAGGTGGCGTCGGGAAGACTACTACGGCGATAAATCTTTCCTCTGCAATTGCCTTGGAGGGAAGGTCTGTGCTGTTGGTTGACATGGATCCTCAAGGAAATGCGACAAGCGGCCTTGGTGTCGACCAAAGATCGCTGAAAGGCAGCACCTACAGCTGTCTCGTTAAGAGCAGTACTATCCAAGAGTCTGCAACGGAAACACCCGTTCCAGGACTCTCACTCCTACCTGCCAATGCAGATCTTGCTGGAGCGGAAGTTGAGCTCGCGAATGTTGAAGGCCGTGAGAGTCATCTGAGGTTTATTATTAGTGACGTCAGAGATAAGTACGATTTTATTTTTCTCGACTGCCCCCCGGCTCTTGGAATTCTCACCATCAATGCGCTGACCGCTGCCAGCTCAGTTTTGATACCCGTCCAATGTGAATACTACGCAATGGAAGGCCTGACGCGTCTCATCGGCAGTATCGATCTCGTCCATCAATCGTTTAATCCAGACCTAGACGTCGAAGGCATAGTCTTGACGATGTTTGATTCACGCAATACCTTGTCCAGGCAGGTTGCCGAACAAATTCGGTCTCACTTCCAAGACAAGGTTTACCAAACCGTTATTCCTCGCAATGTCGCTCTCGCTGAGGCGCCGAGTTATGGCCGCCCGGGGATCTTGTACAACGTTGCATCGGCTGGTTCGCAGGCTTACGTAACTTTAGCTAAGGAGTTTATTGCTCATGGAGAAAAAAGCGCTCGGTAAAGGACTCGACGCCCTCTTACCTTCCTCCAAGGTAACCAAGCCGGCTGAGACGGCCGACGTTCAGCGGATCCGCCTAGAGGATATCGTGCCGAATCGCTATCAGCCACGGCAGACCTTCGCCTCGGAAGAACTCGCCGATCTCGCCGCGTCCATTAAGGAGAGCGGGATCCTTCAACCTATTATCGTCCGTCGGAAGGGGGACGGGATCTACGAACTCATCGCCGGGGAGAGACGATGGAGGGCCTGCAAGGAAGCTGGTTTGGCCATGATCCCAGCGGTGATTAAGAATTGCGGCGATCAAGAATCGCTGTTGCTCGCCTTGGTCGAGAATCTCCAGCGGGAAGACTTGAACCCCATGGAAACGGCGCGTGCCTATTCGCGCATGATGAACGAATTCGGCCTCACTCAGGACGCGGTGGCTGTGAAGGTCGGCCGTGATCGTTCCTCAGTCGCGAACTTCATTCGACTCACCTATCTTCATCCGGAACTCCAGGAACTTGTCGAAGCACGAACGCTTTCCGCCGGCCATGCCAAAGCGCTTCTGGGGCTGCAGTCCCCTGAAGACCAGCTGAAAGTCGGAAAACTCGTCGCATCCGGCGCCCTCTCTGTTAGAGAAACGGAAAAGCTCGTCGAACTCTCGCTCGTGGGGAAGAAGCGGCAGCAAAAGCCTGCCCGTAGTGGACAATGGGCCGACCTTGAAGCACGATTACAGAAGCGTCTCGGCACCAAAGTGACCGTCCATCCCCAGAAGCAGGGAGGTAAACTCGTCATTCACTATTTTTCTTCGGACGAACTCGATGGCGTCCTTGAGACTCTGCTTGGGTAATCCTTCGTTTGGGGGCGACCGGGTCCTAACAAACCCTCAAAAAAGGTGCACCTTGTTGCATTTTGACGCCTATGAACGCTAAATATCCTGTCGGGACCAACCGATACGACATCTAACGGCAACGAACATGATTGATTCAGGCACCCCTATCCCACTCTGTGAGAGGAGGCGATCGTATGTGGAAGGACAAACAGGACGGCAGGCGCGCTGATGAAGTGGACCTTGAGGGCACCGGAACGGGCTTTGATTCGACAAGGTCCGACGCTCAACAAGATGTCAGCGCCTTTGTGGGAAAGGGTGTGGTCTTCAAGGGCACCATTACCTATAACGGGACCGTGCGGATCGATGGAACCCTAGAGGGGGAAATCCACACGGACGGCATCTTATTGGTCGGTGAAGAAGCCGTCATCACCGCCAAAGTCACCGCCGGCACCATTGTCTGTAAAGGCAAGATCACGGGGGAAATTCACGCGCGAGAAAAGATGAAACTCCGTGCGCCCGCCGTGATCAGCGGGGGAGTCGTCACTCCGATGCTCTCCATCGAAGAAGGAGTCCTGTTTAATGGTACCTTGGAGATGGAACAAGCCGTGCGCCCCGCACAGAGAGAAGTTCCTCGAGACACGTCTCTCCATCCTGTCGGACCTACTACCGAGAGCGGAGTGAGGAGGGTCAACGTCTAGCCATATGATATTCTAAACATAGGTGGACGCAGCAGCTCTTCGTTCGACGCTATTTGGCATAGTGCCTCGTCGGTTTCTGTCATAAGGAGCATGGAACGCTGATGTGGGCTCTCGGAGAAAAACATGCACAGGACGCCGGTAACGATGGGAATTTCACCTTTCTAGGGAAAGGTGTCGATTTCAAAGGGATCGTCAACTTTGATGGAACGATCCGTATCGATGGCCGCGTCGAAGGTGAAGTCCACACCACAGGAACCCTGATCGTCGGGGAACAAGCGGTCGTCAAGGGGATTATTTCTGCCGCGGTCTTGATGACCAGCGGCAAGATCAACGGCACGGTGACGGCCACTGCCAAGGTTCAAATCCAAAAGCCTGGGATTCTCATCGGTGATATCCGAACCCCGGGCATTTCCATCGAAGACGGCGCTCACTTCCACGGCATGTGCGACATGGGGGCTCACAAATGGGTGGATGAGCATCCCTCGTCATCGAAAAGCGTTCACGACTTGACGACTCTTCGCAGCAAGCTACGCCCCTCCAGCCTCTAGCCCTTTGCCCATTCTCCCGGTAGAATGGCCCCCTATGACTCGCCCCACTGTTCTGCTTGGGATGAGCGGCGGAGTTGATAGCTCCGTTGCTGCCGCGTTGCTCGTGCGCCAGGGCTATGATGTCCACGGCGTCACCCTCCAGGTCTGGGAGCACGAAGACGAATCGGTCGCGACCTCCAAGAAGTGGCAAGAACGAGGCTGCTGCAAAGTCGGCATTGCCAAACACGTTGCGAAAGTCCTGCACATCCCCCACGAGGTGTTTGATGCTCGCGACACATTTCGCACGGGGGTTATCGACGACTTTCTGACCGGCTATACCAGCGGCACCACGCCAAACCCCTGCGTCCGCTGCAATGAGCGCGTGAAGCTTCGGGGGCTCGTGGACCTCGCCACATCCCGGGGCTTCGACTACGTCGCGACGGGACACTATGCCCGTCTTCAGATGAATCGCGGCTATTCGGTCCTCGCTCGTGCCGCTGACCATGGCAAGGATCAAACCTACTTTCTCTACCGACTGAACCCTCGATGGCTGCCCCAACTCCTCTTCCCCGTTGGCGGACTCCAGAAGTCAGACGTGTGGGTTGAAGCGGAAGCCATGGGCCTCCCCGCCGATGAGCTGAAGGAGAGCCAGGAGATCTGTTTCGTCTCCCAGGGAGACTACCGCACCTTCATTGAGAAGGAAGCACCCGAAGCCAAAAAACCGGGACTCTTTGTCGACGTCGCCGGCCAGCCCCTGGGGCAGCATAACGGAATTGCATTCTATACGCCCGGTCAACGTAGAGGGCTTGGCATTGCAACTGGCGAGCGTCTGTATGTTCAGCAAGTTCATGCGGCGACAAATACCGTGCTCCTCGGCCCGGAACACTCACTTCGGAAGGAGGAGTGTACGGTGAGCGACCTGAACCTCTTCGTCCCATGGCTCCGCGAAAGTGAAGTCACGGTTGACGTCAAAGTACGCTACGCCACGCCCCCGACTCCCGCCACTGTTTCACCACTCACCCCATCCAGCCTTCGCATCAGGTTTCACGAACCTCAAAGAGCCCTAAGCCCGGGACAATCTGCTGTCTTCTATGACGGTGAGGAAGTTCTCGGGGGTGGTATCATCCAAGCGTTCTGATGTTCCTGACCCACGCTGTTCATCTTGACTTGTCGTAGAATCTTCTATAGCCTTCAGCTTACTAGAACTTGAGGGTGTGGTTTGCCTTTGTCGCCCTGGATGCCCTGTCGTACTCCGCCCACGCTCCTTTTGTTCATAATGAGGTACTGATGTTCGGTTCATTTGGGTGGATGGAACTGATGCTGATCTTGATCATTGTGTTGATCATTTTCGGCGCAGGCAAACTTCCTCAATTGGGAGAAGGCCTTGGTAAAGCCATCAAAGGCTTCAAGAAGTCCGTTCATGAGGCCGATGCGATCGATGTCACGCCGGCCGAACAGTCTCAACAGGCCCAGACGCAGGCCCCCTCATCCGCTCAGGTGAGCGCCCAATCGGAAGAGAAACCATCGCCCGCATCACAAGCCCCGCAAACGGGCCAGGTGAAACAAGGTTAGACGGTCCGCGTGTGCCGGCACGACCGGAGAGCGGGGAATCAGCAACCTCCTCGTACCAATGTGACGTATGTTCGGATTGGGAGCCAGTGAGATCTTAATCATTCTGGTGATCGCGTTTCTCCTTTTCGGCCCAAAGCAACTTCCGGAAGTAGGCAGGCAAGTCGGCAAGGCCATCAAGAGTTTCAAAGATACAGCTGACGATCTACGGAAGTCCGTGGAGCCGGAGCTGAACATGATTCAACAAGAAGTCAAAATGGTCGAACAGGACTTCCAAGCTTCTATGAAAGAAGCCGAAGAAGAAATCGCTGCTGCGGGGAAGCAAGCGGAGAACGGCGCCGAATCAGTCGGTAAACCGAGCCAGGCCTGATCCGTACGAGAGATGATCCGCGGAGAATGCTCACATAGGTTCCGGCAACATCGACCTCCTGTTGGTTTTTGATCCGCACGAATCTCCCTCGCCACCGACGCTGTTACTCAGGGCCATCGGCTGATCGTTCCACCCACAGCCACCCATTCATACCCCTGAATGGTTCCATCCTTTATCAATAAGCTCCCGGCATGTTGCCAAGACTGGGCCGCACAGTCCCCTGGGGACGTTCTACGTACCGACTCTGGTTGGTGGTGGTGGACTCGGGATCCCCATGCGGGGCGAGGGCTGGCGAATCCCAGATGATTTTGTCTCCTGGAGCCAAATCAGCCGCTTCCATGAAGTGCCGCCGCGCGCTATCAATATTGCCAAGTGTTTTCAATGCCAAGGCGTAATTGTAATGTGCCTGTCCCGATTCTGGGGCTGCCGCCATCGCTTGCTCAAAGTATTGCTTGGCTGCTTCGAATTGGCGAGCCTCATAGGCTTGCATCCCCTGTTCCGTTAACTGAGTCGCTTGCGACTTCACCTCGCCTTCAAGCGCCAACGGCACCAGCGGCTTGTGCTTCTGCGAACAGGCCATCCCACTCGCCAAGAGAAGAACAATCCCTATCACAATCACCACGGTCATGTAGGGTTTCATCTCCGCTCACCTCTCGATCAGGTTCGCTTTCGCGTTTCTTCCTAGAAGTCTTGCGATTGAGCACGTCCCATTCAGCGTTGCTCTCAACGAGGTTCCTCGAAAAGGACATCAGTTTGGCTTTGATTTTGTGATTGATCTCCTGCTTCCTGCGCCAACTCGGTGGCCAACACCCGCTTGATCTCTTTCAGAAGTCGTTCGTCATTCTCTTAGAACCATACGTCTCTCGTCTCAGCGTCTGACGCACTTCCACATCATAACCAAAGGTAGAGTTTGAACCCTAGCGCGCGATGATTTCCAGAATCTCATCAAGCGGACGAATGGTGCCTAGCAGGATGGGCTCACCGAACCGTTTATTGTGGCGGTTCTCTTTCACCTGCAGTAACGCGGTCACCAGGTTATTGAAATCGTCAAGCTTAGCTGTCTCGAAATACGTGATGAAGTCCAAATCGTCTAGGCCGCTGGAGTGGTAGAGCTTGCGCTTCACGGTCTTCAGGTAGAGCACCGTCGCATCTGTATGCTCTTTCATCAAAGTGGTTCTGGCATCTTGTGGCATCAGCCACCAATCGGCATCTTTGCGGACAGGGACCACCACCACGTACGGACTGCCCTGAGGCGGTGGAGTCTTCAGTTCAGCCTTTAGCTCCTCCGGAAATTTCGGCACATAGTTCAAGGCCTTTGTGATGCCGTTAAACGTGTCGGTGTTCTTGAGGGCTTTTCCGAACGACGTGCCCATAAAGTCCACCAAAAAATTCTGGTTGTCGATCATTTCTTTGGAGTGCACTCTGAGAAAAAAGTCCGCTTTCTCGGACAAGCCCCGCACCAAGTGGGTATCCACGGAGACCTTGTCCGCATGCATCTGAAACACCCGTTTCACTTCCTCCACAGCGCCCGCCTTGGCTTGCTTATCCATTTGCGACCATTGATCACCGACCTTGAAGGCGGCAAACGTTGCATAGACGCCTGGTTCCTTTAATAACTTCTCCCGATCCACTTCCGCTCCAGCTACTCGTGCGAGAGCAATGACAGCAAAAAGTACTAAGACCAGGACTGTTCTATTCCGCATGCAGTCCTCCTTAACAAATGGAAGCAATCCCTAGGACGAAGGGTATCGACCCGTAACGCACAAGAAAAGACCGCTTGGTATTTGAGGAGCTCACCGAAGGCTCGCGGTTGGATGGCCGAGGTTGTCTTCCCGCATGAGCCGCGCCACCTGTTTGTGGTTCACCGGCAGACCACGCCGGCGAAGTTCCGCCGTGGTCCGCCGATAGCCATATCGACGCCGATGCGCCAACGCGATCGACTGTTAGCGCATCACTGGAGTGCCCTTTTTGGCCCAGTAGTAGTAGATAGACATGTTGGGGTAGATGGCGTTGATATCGTTCTGCCCGGCGAGCGAGAACAAACATCCCGCGGCAGCTACCAGTGAGCCACCCGGGCCATGGAAGAGCGTATACTGGATGGAGGGCTCCAAGCCAATCAGGTTATAGGTAGTGGGGTTGATGTTTTGGCTATGCCCATCGATCCGCCAGGGCACTCCATGGACTGAGAGGAACTCAAGGGCAAAGCCCAGCCCCCGCTTGTCGTCTACAATCCATTCTGCGATGGCCCGAGTATTGATGATATCGCCGTTATACGTGGTCTCGCCTCTCGTGCTGCCGGGGATGGTGTAGGTATAATACACCGAGCCCATGAACCGGAACGGCTTGATGTTCTTTCGCCACATGACGCCTTCTGTGAGGGCAAGTCCTCCGAACTTACTGGACGGAAGGCGGCCTAGAGGAGCGAATCCGCCTGGAATGGGATGCGTGCCGAACGTACCAGTGCCGAACCATTGACTGGTCGGGAGGCTTATTCCGTGGTAGAGCGTGAAGGTCCCTTTCCAAGAGTCCGGGTCCTGCACACGGATGCGCGTCTTGAGATACATCGTGGTGTCCCCAAGCCCAATATCGTTAGGATGTGCGGTTCCATGTCCGGACAACGAAGGGCCAGAATCCTTATAGGAGTTGTACCATATAAGTTGGGGAGCGATATCCAACTCGATATTATCCGTGATGCCATACCCCAAGAACCAGGTGGGGGCGACCGCCTGGAGGTCAGTCGATGCGTGGTGAGGCTTTATCGACATGGTATTGCCGTACTGCGAGGCGCCAACCTCGCTAAAGACATAGAGCTGGAGCAGGAACTGACCCTTGGGTTGAACATCTGGGGAATTGGCCAGGATCGGCCCATGGCTAAACGGATTCCAGCTCCTCCGGTACCTCTGAATTTCCTGGGGGGTCGGGAAAAACCTCCACTCCCATTCAGGAGAAGGACGGAAGAACGAGTACTCCTCCTCGCTCGCGGGTGCTGCGCTCGGGGAACTTGGGGAGGACTGAGCGCTGGTCTCCTCAGCCCACACCCTGTCCGGCGTGAACCCTCCCAGACACCAAAGGCAGGCCCATAAGAAGATCATCATTCGGCACACCGCAGTGCCTAGGACCTTCGGGTCGTGAAGGCCCGCGGACAGAGCTATCTTTCTCCAGGGTAACATCATCAGCTCC
This sequence comes from Nitrospira sp. BO4, assembly GCA_030144965.1. Taxonomy (GTDB): domain Bacteria; phylum Nitrospirota; class Nitrospiria; order Nitrospirales; family Nitrospiraceae; genus Nitrospira_D. The sequence goes on along the minus strand of JAMPUU010000020.1, from coordinate 67,657 downwards.
TTTGACTTAATACGTTAGAGGTGGGACATTGAGGATTTCGTCTTGGGGTGACAGACAACGCTGTTAGGGGGAGAGGATATGCAAGCTAGTGTCGCCGTCGTCCCAGACTAGTCTGGACAGGTTTCACTGCAGTGTCTATTGATCTCTCCTCGCTTAGAAAACCTGTCTCTATTTGAGTTTTGGCACAACGATACGAAGCTAAACTTCGACCTCTCTATTCGAAATATGCCTATCGCAATATGCACTCGATGCAAATCGTAGTATGCACTCGCAATATTCAAACCACACGATTGACTTGGTAACTTTTCGGGATGTGAATTATAAACTTATGACAAAATTCGAGAAGTTCTATTTTTTACGTTTTGAAACTCAGATCATCGGGAGAACCATATGAGTAGTTATGGTATCGTTGTTGGACTATGCAGCGCTGAACTGTAGAGGAGATTATGCAAATATACCTTGTAATATTAAGTTGTTATGAATAACATTGTAACCGCATTTTAACGCGTTACTTACACGTAACATTTTAAGATTTGTAAACCTTATTGGTCCCCGAGCATATTGTTCCCGAAGTCCGTCTGGTTCAAGACTCCACTCGCTGTTGCTTTTGCCGGACTTGTCTAGAATTGTCCCGCTGCCGGTCGGAGCGATAGCGTCAAGGACCACTTCCGTTGCCCTTCGATTCCTTGCAGGCGGTTCGACGCCTGGATCCGCGAGGTCAATCCGGATCAGGTAGAGGGTGGTCGCTATTGGTCAATTACACCTGGCACGGGGATCAAAATCCTTCTCACCCCTTCTGGTCTGGAGTTCAGGGATCGGACATCAATCTGTCCGACATGCGTTCTTCAAACCTGAATACGAGCTGGGGCAAGAACTTCGTCGAGAACAAAATGCCGGAGGCGGGTTCGTGTATTCATGTCCAGAACTTACTCTGGACTGTCGGATTTTTACGGCGACAATGCGCGTTCGTGTTGCCTTAGTACTTCCCTTGCCCGCTCTTCTGGCGTGAGTGTTTGAAACCAGGTCTTGTATCGCTCTTCCTGCTCTGCCTTGTCATCGGCATCGCCGAGAACGCAATCATGCTTGGAAAGCATGGCGCATGCTGTCAGCGCGAACACTAGGGATAGACTACCAATAAGACTACCGATATAGGAGCGCATAGCAAACCTCCTGGAGCTAAGACCTCTATCGACGACGAAGTCGATATCGTCTGGACCCATTTCTTCATGAACGGCATGGTCGGCATTCAAACCGGCCATGATCATCTGTTTCCCAGTCCATATATTTCATACAGCTTGGGTCGCCACGCAGTCGGGCAGGATTGGGCTTATGCACAGCTCTGGATAAATTTCTAAGTTCTTTCCTCCGTATGTTAAGAGACAGCGAACTGACCGGTCTTGGCAAACCGCTCCTGCAGTTCGCCGTAAGTCTTTGTCACAGCAAACTGAGGGAACTCTTTCGGGAGATGTTCAGGAGGGCAAAAGAAAAATCCGGCGTGAGCTTCACCCAACATGGCCGTATCGTTGTACGAATCACCGGCAGCCATCGTAAAGAAGTTCAGCGCTTTGAGCGCAGCGACGGCATGCTTCTTTGGATCCTGCATTCTCATATGGTAATTCACGATGCGGCCGCTCCCGTCGATCTCCAGCTGATTGCAGAAAAGAGTCGGGAAGCCCAGCTGTCGCATGAGGGGTTGGGCGAACTGATAGAACGTGTCCGACAAAATAATCACCTGGCAGCGCTCCCGTAACCACGCGAGGAAATCAGTCGCCCCATCTAATGGCCCCATTTTTGTAATGACATTTTGAATGTCGCCGATCTTCAACGCTCGCCGATCGAGTATGTCCAGCCTCTGCTTCATGAGCTTGTCGTAATCCGGCATCTCACGGGTCGTGATCTTCAATTCTTCAATCCCGGTCTTCATCGCGACATTAATCCAGATCTCCGGAACGAGCACTCCTTCCAGATCCAAACACACCACCACGGGCTTCTGCATGCATCTCTCCTCTTCATCCATAGACGATACCGCCGACTCAGGCCATCACCTGACGGCCTTTTCTCCGCCTCCTGAAAATGACTGGCTCAAGTAGCGCCAGACCTTGTCCAAAGCCTGATCCAGTAACTGTGCGCCCTTCCATGTCCGCTGATTCGCATGTTCGTGACGTTCCGCCCAATCGAGCACCACCGGGAGCGGAATCAGCCTCGTCGGAGTTGCCGTCAATTCTTGCCACACTAACCCCAAAACAGTGCTGACCCGTATGGGTGTCGGTACCGGCTCAACCTGATTTTCGATCATGTCCTCGCAGTATTCGGATGGGGATGTCACCAACAGTTCGCGGCACGCGGCGGGACGTTCGTCGTAAATCGTACACAGCTCTTCTTCAAGGAACGGACATGGCATCCGCAGTGCATAGTACTCACGATTCACACCATCCAAGGCATCATCGTCCGGCTCTTCAGGGGCATCGCACAACTCCAAGAGCTTTCGCCAAACCCCGCGAGACAGCAGCAGAAGCTTTGATTCGGCAAACCGCGCCGAAATGCGAGCCTGCTGCTCAGCGGGACGCGACCGAACCCATTCTCGTAACGCCAAGGCCTCCGGGGCCGAGAGCGGGACGAGCATTCGACAGCATGCTGCACACCCCTTGCGACAGGATGGCGGTTTGCCCGACTCAACGGAGCGCTCGACCTCGAGAGCCTGTGCCTCCTCTCCTAAACGCCGTATCAAGGGAACAATCGCTGTAATGGGAACAAAACCGGTCGGCACCTCCACTGCGCTGGTGATCTGACCAGCCGGCGTGTTTATGGCTATCTCGAAACGTTCGGTCATTGCAGGCTCTCTTGGTAACAGATCGGTCCTTGACAGGCATCATGTTCGCGTGATGCTGCCCAGAAAGTAATATGCCGCTGCTCGATGAATCAATAGCCGTCATGTCGACGGTCTTGAATACCATCACCACGATTCAGCCTTCGCTCGTCGTCCTCCATTCACCAGGACCGACGACTCAATCACCGCAGAGAAGAGGTAGACCAGCAGATCCTGCCGGTGCGTATGCCCCTAGCCCAAACGGACTCCCTCATAAGGCCATCTTCGGGCCTTGCGCAGTTGGTGAAAAGGCGTAGAGTCTATTCTGCGCGGGTACACCGACCCTGCGATTATCACGAGCCGCTACTTCATAACTGCCAGCGAGGTGTACCCCCGCTCAATTCCCTACCGCTCATTCCCCGCTGCAGATGCTGCTCCCAGCAAACCGGACCGGTACAGCTGCCTGTGGTTCCTTTCCGGTCATTCCAACGTCCAACGTGAATCATCCATAATTGGACCTGTCTTGATCTTGCTCCTTCATTGCAGAAACTCGATAATGGCGCATGGAACCTCGGATCGTCTTTTCCGGCCATGTCATCGGCCTGCTGAAAGAATACATGCGGGATCTCGTCGATCAGGCGACACAGGACACGCTCTCGCAAGAGCAGTTCGGCTTCACTCCACTCCCATACCGGCCTGACCAAGCCATTTCCGATCTCCTCGCGCTGCTGGACGATCGCATTGAATCGGAAGGGGTCCAAGTCGGATTGCCCGAAGGGTTTCTCCATGATATGTGGAGTCTCTGTAATGAGGCGGTCGCGCCGATATCTGACCGAGTTTGGCTGGAAGGAAATATTGAAGGTCGGAACCTCAGCAAGGCTCAAACGAGGGAGCTTACCTATCGGGTTTTGATCGAGTTCATCGAATCCCGCTCACCTGGACGAAGCTGACATATGGATTCCTGGATCATCCGGTGGTCCGTGATACTCATCCTGCTCCCAACCGGCAGTCTGCAAGCGGACGACGCGTTGGCTCCACCTACCAAGCCTTCTGACGGGCGACATGTGGTCGCTCTCGCTCCGCTCGTCACACATGGCCTCGAGCAACCGGTCTATCTCACCCATGCCGGTGATGGGTCTACGCGACTTTTCGTGGTCGAACAACCCGGTCGCATTCGTGTGCTGGAAGCGAATGCGTTGCGTCCCGGCCCTTTTCTCGATGTCACCGAGCGGGTACTTTCCGGTGGGGAGCGCGGCCTTCTGGGACTTGCGTTTCATCCTAATTACCACCGGAATGGGCGCTTCTTCGTCAATTACACGAGAAAGCCGGACGGCGCGACGATCGTGGCTGAGTATCACCGGGGTGCAGCGGAGACGTCGGCCTCTCACGAAGAACGGATTCTCCTGACCGTGCTGCAACCCTATCCCAATCACAATGGTGGAATGGTGACCTTCGGACCCGACGGCTACTTATATGTCGGCCTCGGTGATGGCGGTTCAAAAGGCGACCCGGAAAACCGCGCGCAGAATCCCAATGACCTCCTTGGAAAGATTCTCCGGATCGATGTGGACCGCGGTGATCCCTATGGAATTCCGACGGACAACCCCTTCGCTACAACCGGTGGCCGACCGGAGATTTATGCTGTCGGATTACGAAACCCGTGGCGGTTTTCCTTTGACAGCACAACCGGACACCTGTGGGCAGCCGACGTCGGTCAATACAGCTGGGAAGAGATCGATCTGATCACCCTCGGAGGAAACTACGGTTGGCGAGTGATGGAAGGAACCCATTGTTTTCATCCTTCGGCCGATTGTTCAACGGTCAACCTGAACTTGCCGATTCTCGAATACTCGCATCAAAATGGGCGCTGTTCGATTATCGGTGGCTATGTCTATCGCGGACGACTGCTTAGGAATCTGACGGGTGCATACGTGTATGGGGATTTCTGTAGCGGGGAAATCTTTGCTTTGCATCCCCCTGCTAGAAATCATGCTCTCGATGAACCGCACACCATACTCAAGACGTCACTACAGATTTCATCGTTTGGGATCGATGAGGCCGGCGAGGTCTACGTCCTCGATCATAAAGGGGGAATCTACCGTCTCTCGCTTCCGTGAGAAAAGATGGTGAGGTTGCCCTCAATCAAGTTCGATAAGGAGATGCGTACATGCGTTCTGCACAGTATTGGCTGATGAAGTCAGAGCCCTCCTCATTTTCGATTGATGACTTGATGCGCTCTCCCGATCAGACGACCTGTTGGGATGGAGTCCGCAACTATCAAGCGCGTAATTTCATGCGCAGTATGGCAATCGGTGATCACGTCCTGTTCTACCATAGCAATGCTGACCCGCCCGCAGTCGTGGGCGTCGCAAGGGTCGTCAAGACCACTTATCCTGACCAGACGCAATTCGACAAGAGGGACACGCACTACGACCCGGAGAGCAAGCCCTCTCAGCCTCGATGGGACATGGTCGATATCAGATATGTCAGAACATTTCCGCGGCCTGTGACGCTGGATGAATTGCGGAAGGATCGCAAGCTCAAAGGAATGGTCTTGCTGCAGAAGGGTTCACGGCTCTCCGTTCAGCCGGTCACCCCGATCGAGTGGAAACACATCATGAGCTTGGTAGAAGACTGAGCTGTTCCGGTCGCTATGTACTGGCTTTCCCATCGTCCATATAGCGATGTTGCCAGTCCAGCCAGGCGTGACCCAGTTCGTGCGCTAAAATGTACCGGCGGCGCGTGACAGGAAGTCGTTTTCGTACATAGATCGTCTTGGTGTCATCATCCCAAATACCATCGGCATTCGCATCGCGTTTGTCCATTTCCGCATCCGACAATTGTCTGACCGAAATCCGATACCCAAAGGGAAGGACAACTTGATTGGGAATGCGCAACATCTTCTTTCGTTCTCTGAGCATCGTCGCCATGGGTCACTCCATCTTCCTCCGACTGTGGATTTAGCCTACCATAACAAGGCAGGCGGAGTATTGGTAATTTTGTCATTTAGAATCAATGAGTTACGATTCATCTCCGCTCATACTTCCTGGCATCTTTTGACCGCCGCACTCACCCTTACTAGTTCCCCCATCGACTAAAATTGTGTATGATCGCTTCATGGAACCGGCTATCACCCAAGAGTCTGCCCACACCTATCCCACCTCGGTCCGCCTTGTTGGAGTGAAGATCCGGAATCAAGGAGAGGTCAAGAAATTGGGTGCGTCCGGCGTGCCTTTACGCAGCGGTGACCCCGTCTTACTCGAGGTTGAAGGCGAGGTCACGTACGGGGTCGTCTATACAGAGCCTTACTCCACCCCGTTTATTCCGCCCATGCGAGCCATGAAATCCATTTTACGAAAGCCTGATTCTGAAGAAACGGCATTGATCGGCAGGCTTGAGACGCTTTCTCGAGAAGCGGCAGCCTATTGTCGAGCGAAAGCGGCCGAGCTCCACATCTCTCTCAAGCTGGTCGAAGTCTATGGGGCCATACATCGCCGGCAACTCACCTTTGTCTACACCGCGGAGGACCGAATCGATTTTCGCGAACTGGTTCGTGAACTGGCTCGCCGCTTCGGCGGCCGCATCGAAATGCGTCAAGTCGGGGTGCGCGAAGAAGCCCGGCGGCTTGGCGGCATCGATACCTGCGGGCTCGTGCTGTGTTGCGCGAGCTTTCTGACTGATGTGAAGCCCATCACGGCCAAACAGGCCAAAAAACTCGAACTACCGATCGATGACCCGCGCCTGCTGGGCGTATGTGGCCGACTGAAGTGTTGTTTGCTGTTTGAAATGATGGACGCTCAGGGGATGATTCCGTCTCAAACCCAACACCTGATTACACCGACTCGGTCCGATTCCTCTTCCACACAACCCAGCCCTCCTCGCTCAGACTCGTGACCCGTATATCATCGGACACCTACTGACGGGATTGTGGTTGCTCCTGGAGAAGCGAGTGCACCGTTTCACCGTCCAGCGCATGCTCCACGGCCTTGTCTCGACGGCGCAAAAGGCTGGAGATCGGATCGGTCGTTTCCAAATGGGTGAGCACCCACGGCGGACTTCCGTTTCGGACCGAATCCAGAACCTCTTTCACCAAGATCAGATCGGGCGCCTTGATCAAGCTCACGCCTTTCGGTTCCTGGAGCCGGGCTACAAAGCCCCTGTCGACAAGACGTTCCACTTCTTCCTCCACCAGAGACAAGGGAAGATTCAACTCGCCGGCCAACTCGGCCACACCCAATGGGCGATCTCCTTTGAGATAGTGATGCCCTAGAACGCGCAACACCTTGAGGGCCAGTTGTTCCCGAAACACATAGGTGCCCTGTTCCCACAGCAAACGCGAAAGATAGGCCGTGGGGTACTGGTGGAAGAATGAGAGCTGCGCGCCGATGAGTACAATCATCCAGCTGGCATAAAGCCACAGCAGGAACAGAATGAGGACCGCAAAACCCGAATAGATCGCGCTGTAATTGGCGGATGCCGCAACGAATTTTGCAAAGGCCTCCCCTGCGATGCCCCAGAGAACCGCCGTCGAGACGCCGCCGACCGCCGCTGAGCGCAAGTCAACATGCGTGTTGGGAATGACCTTGTAAAAGAACGTGAACACGGCACACAACATCACGAAGGGAACCAGTTCGCCGCTCCAGACGAACAGGGTTCCGAGCGGTTCTAACTCCACAAGGCGCTGGACCAGAGCTTGGCTTTGGAGTGAGGCCAGGAGGCCGAACGCGCCGACGACCAGGACCGGTCCAACAAGAACGGCGCTCAAGTAATCGGCGAACTTCCGCTCCCACGTGCGCCCCTGCTTGACCAGCCAGATCGCGTTCAAGGCCTGTTCGACCTTGTCGATCAGCGAATAGGTTGTGTAGAAAAGCCCGGCAATCCCGATCGCTCCCAACACACTAATTTGGATATTATCCACAAACCCCACGATCGTGGCGGTGATCTCCCGGCTCTTCGGGCCCAGCGGCTCCAAGGCCTGGGCCAGCAAGGGTTCAACTCCATGGTGGACGCCGAAGGCCTTGAGAACCGAGAACGTCACGGCGAGAAAGGGCACCAGCGAGAGCAGCGTGGTGTAGACGAGCCCGGCCGCCCGGGCATCCAGCAAGCGATGACGGAACTCCAGTCCGACAGCCGTCCCCAGCCGAAGCGCCTGAATGCCTAACCGACGGAGGAATGAAACGCCCATGAGATCTGTGGTCCAGAGATCGTGCTTGGCAAATTGCAAGATGCGGGTGGAGCGAATCATGGGCCTTGCTCCATAGCGGCTTCCTATCCAACCGAGAGAGCGAAGTGCCGGGGCATCAGTCTAGCACAGCCGGGCATGTCTGACCGAAACCGCCCAAAAGTCTAGCCGGCAGAAGAAGGACCGCACGCCTCGGTCTGTTATTGAATGCGGCCTGCGCTGCAATCTCGCCCTTGTCGTTGATAGCACGCGCCGATCAGCCTCCAGCCTTGGCCCTTCAGTCAGGTTGTGTATCCTCACGGCATTGTGGATCGTATGGATACACCCACGGGTGCACGGTGTGGGGTGGAGTGTACTCTTAATGTAAGAGAACGTGTAGAGGAGGTTTCAAGCTGCGGGTTTGAAATGAAATCTACTGGAGGTATGCATCTGTTGACACTTCAGCCCGTCTTATCGCCTTCACGAACACCGCATGAACACCTGCCATCTCATCTAACGGCCACTCTGCCGGGCGGGAGCTACGGTCCTCAACCCAGGGGTCTGCCTAGTGTCATAACCACACAAAACAGACCCCCTCACTCTCACTTCTTCCTACACTGCGATACCCGCGCTACCTGTCATCTCATGTCGCTTCCCACATGCTAACTCATTGCACCTAGAAGCGAATAGCGCCGAGTCTTCTGGGCATATCTCTCATGGCATTCAACTTGCGAATACAGCTTGCTGGACAGATTACAAGGGAGGTTGATATGGAGCATGGACTGCTCATACGTGGAACAATCAGCGCGGCCCTGTTTGTCCATCTTGAATGGCATCTCACGCCGAGAGGATGGGTCTGCGGGGATTGGTCTGCGAAGGAACCGGTCACCCCACGAACGCCACCCCCGGAGGATCGTGTTGAGACATGGGTGATAACAGCAACCCCTTACACTAACCTATGTGTTCCAGCGCAAAAGCAATGGACACTCGTCTGGGCCTCTTCCCAACACAGTGAGGCACAGCGACGGGCATTACGGGCATGGCATCGTCTGCCGGCGCACGAGGTGGAAGATTCAAAGCCCACATCCTGGAACTTTCCTCTGAATTAGTTTCCAGTCATATCAGTCCTCCAGGGGCAGCCTGATGCCTCGGTAGGAAGCACTCATTTCGATTTCAGTAAGGCGCGAGGATAGCGCCTTTCCCCTTCCAATCCTTTACTTTCCCTTCCTGAGCATCACATCAGTCCCGTCGCGTGCATTTGGAGGTAGTACACTCAAAGTTTACAACGTCGTAGTGAAAACCCGAATCCATCGCTCATTGACATCACAAAACGTTTCGTCTACTTTTCGTTCCAGCAATTGGATTCGTCTTTCCAACTGTTATGAGGTATCCCAAAAACTAAAGTCTCTCACCGATTAGCTATAAAGTGAAAGGAGAGCGACAGGATGATGCGATGCCTTTTCACTTTAATGATAGGTCTGGGCTTGGCCGCTTCCAATATCGCTTATGCCGGTTTGCATGAGTTGCCAAGGGCTTTAACAGCGGACCTGCTCGCCAACGTACCACTCAAACTGCATCAAACAATTATCGCTCTTCAGGAAATGCCCGAGCGAACTGATTTATCGGGCCTGCAAAGTCTGGATCGATCCGTAACTATTTTCCCTATTGCATTGAGCTCAGCCAATCCGCGCATCAGCGAAAACGCCCCTCGCACGGCCACTTCCGCGCGTTCGGCAACTGGGTCTCTAGACACGCTCTAAGGGGCCTACATACAGCTTTTGGTATCCGATTCGCACCTCAGCGTGCTCTTACGGAGGTTCCCTTGACCACACAAGTTGACCCATTGCACATCCGAATACACGTTTGTGACGCCGCCACAGGCGTACCGCTCGCAGAAGTAGTCGTTCAACTGCAGAGCACAGATAGTCGCGACCTTGACGTACTCGCACAGACACGAACAGGCCCCGATGGCGTTGCGGTGCTCGAGCTGGATCCCGCTCTCTGGCGCCGCGAGCTAGTGGTGCGCGCAGCGGAGCACGATGGTCCTGCCGTTCCCATCACACGAGCGATGTTGGATGGTAGTGAGGACGCTGTGATCGAAGTGACTGGTACGGACCTTGTCGATCCTGAGCAGCTTGGAATGCTGGCCGAGCATTTGATTGCGACGCGAAGAGTGCGCGCTGACGATGTGGCCAGCGACCTCGCCAGTCCGGAACGAGACAGTATCGCGCGCCTCTTGCCTGCCGGCACTCGAGCACGACTGCTCGCGGACATCGATCGCGCACTCAGCCAAGACAACATCGGGAATACAGGTGATGCGTTTATTCTAGACCCGCAAGCTCTTCGCGATGGCGGCGTGCGGCTGGTACCGGTGCGTGATCTGCCGCATCGGTTCGAGGTGACGGACAAGCCCACCTTCGACCCGGACCTTTTCATCAAACCCGGACTTGGTTGGGACAAGTTTCCCTGGGCGCTGCCCGATGACCAGTCGTACCGCGACTACCTGCGCAGTGTGTTCGTACTCTTCGCGCATCAGCAGAAGCTGGGAGTCGGGGCCGACCCAAAGACCTTCCCCGACATCGTCGAACGTCAGCTGCTCCGCCGATTCTTCCAGGACTTCAGAACGGCCGATCGTATGGAGGTTCCGCTCAACAAGCTCCTGGTGCCCATCGTCACCAAGATCCTGGTCGCGCCCGCTGCATCCGGTTTCGGATTCTCGATCGCAATTGGTTCGTTGCCCGTGCAGGGCGCGCACACGGACCGGCAGCACCTGGATGCGCTGCTGGAAGCGGCTCCAATCACCCCTCTGGAATTCGCGAACAGATATCGCCTGCCTCTCGACGAACCCGACAGCACTCTCTCCTCGCCCGTTGCGCTGAACATCCACACGCTATCGCACGTGCTCAGCGATACGGCACAGGGTCCGCTCGAGCCACGAGAAAACGTCATCGAGCCTCAGCTTCCCGGCGAGGAAGGCAAGCCCATCCTATGGAAAGAAGTTGTCGGCGCTGCACCGTTCTTCCTGCGTTTCGATGAATGGCTGGCGCGTCAGCAACCATTTTTCGCCGAGAATCTGTTGGCGATCCGCACTCAAGTCGCCGGAGTGCCTCGCGGGCCCTGGCTGGACGAAGCGCGCAAGAAGTTTCTCGACTATCACAACGGGCTGCCGCTGACACAGAGCATGACGTCGTACCAAGGATATTTCGGTTCGATGGGAGAGGTCCACCGATCTGCGAAGTTCCTGCTCGATTACGGCGCCGCCGATGCCAAGGTCACCGAGCTCGTTCAAGCGATCGACAAGAGTCAGTTCGCCGCCGCGGCACGACTTGCCGACGAGGCCGAGCGCCTGCTCAACTCAGCAGCGCCGAACCCTGTCGCCGGAGAAAATTGGGAACCCATTATGAGCGGTGGCAACTTCCCGCGACCACTCAGCTTCACCCGACGTCGGCGGATGAAGGTCAGCAACATCGTCGAGCTCACCGGCACAGAATCGAGCTATCCGCCCGACGGCTTCGAGCGATTCTGGCAGCTGGCCCGGCCCATCGACCTGTGGGCTGGGGCTGACCTGCTCGACTTCCGCACCGCGCGCGATCAGGTTACACGGCTGCGCACGTATCAGCTCCGTTTTCTGCTGCCGATGCTTCGCGCCACGATTCGCTCGGGACTCGGCGATCTCGCGGGCGCCGTAGACATGCTTGCCGGAGTGACCGGTTTTTACATCGGCACCGCGATGCTCGGAACTCCCGCCGGAATGGTGAAGCATCCGGACGCGATCGTGTCCGTTAAGCACGTCGTGGCGGGTCGATTGCGCTGGAACGACGCGCTGGGCGATCGTCCGTACACGGCTCGACTGACTTACACCGACGATCGCTACCTCGATGGGCCCTATCCGCTCACCGCTCAGCTCCGCGGCGGCTACGACGCACTGACGCCGGAGACGCCTCCGATTCTGCATCAGCTCGAAGAGCGGTACGCTCGTATCGTTCAAGCCGACGCCATCCTTGCGTGGGCCGAGGCGCTCTACCGGACCGATGAAGCGTCCATGCTCGAGCGCGCACGCGAACTCTACAAGGCCGTGCTCTTCCTGCACGGCGAAGATCCTGGCACCAGCGCCTATCGACCGTTTACGTTCGATCCCCTGCCGTGGTTCGGACTGGTCGAGAATCCGCGGGTCCGCAATCAGACCGACCGCGCGCGCCTTGCACTTCAGCAGCTCGCGGCGGGTCTGAACTTCTACGGATACAGCGACTCCGCCGTCCCGACACTGAGATATGAGACGTTGAGTGCCGCCGCAGGACGTTGGGCGACCGGTGCGAAGTCCGCACAGAGCGACTATCTGCAGTATCTCTCTCGTGTCGAACAGCTCGACTTGGATCTGCTCGCTGCCAAGGCGCAGGAGCGTAAAGCGCGCGCGACGGTCGGCATCGCGGCCGAGCAGATTGAGATCGCCAAAGCGGGCGTCGTCGTCGCGAAGAAACTCGCCGCCGACGTGGAGAAGCAAATCACCGCCAAGCAGGCGGAAATCGCCGACGCCAACTCGATCTTCACCCAGTTCAAGGACTACTTCAAAGGAATGAAGGACAGCGTCACCTCGATGGTGGATGTCGGCAAGTCCGCTTCCGAAGGCTGGACCTCGCTGAGCACGAGCGGAGTCGGAGACGCGTTGGGACTGGGACAAGGTTCGGGCGCGGGTGCGGCGGCCTCGGAGTCTGCCGGGCTCGGCAGTGCGATGGGCGGGCTCGGAGTCGTCGGCGGGTTCGCGGCTTTTGCAGTGGTCAGCACCACGACGTTGCAAGGCATGGCCGATGCGGCCACCAAGCGCGACGGCGAGCTCAAGACGCTTATCAATGAAGCGCGGCCCGCGGCCGCAGCCGCGGTTCGCGTGCAGGAACGCAACGTCACGATCGCTAACCTTCACGCGGAGATTGCCGCGACCGATCTTGCGTACGCGCGCGATCTGATCAACTACCAGAACGAGCGCTTCCTGAATCGCGACTTCTGGGATGCGCTCGCCGGTGTGGCACGTCGCTCGCTGCATCGATATCTCGACCTGGCCGCGCAAGCCGGATGGTTCGCGGAACGCGCTCTCGCGTACATGCTCGGAACGCCGCTGCGAATCATCAAGCTCGGCTACTTCGATGCGAAGATGCGCGACGTGGGTGGAGTCGATCGCTTGTCGCTGGATCTTGCCGAGCTCGAAGCTGTGCGCTTGGCCGCAGCGAGAATCACCGTGCCGCTGACTCGCACCTATTCGCTCGCGCAGGATCTTCCGCTGGCGTTCGGCCAGCTCAAAGCAACCGGACGCTGCACGTTCACGCTGAGCGATGACGATCTCGTGGCCGCGCACCCCGGCACATTTGCTCATCGGATCCGCGCCGTCGACGTTTTCGTCGATGCGCCCGGCACGACGGTGCAGCTACGCGGCATGCTTATGAATGGGGGCTTCTCCCGCTTCCGGCGCGAGCCGGGCGGCACTCCACAACCGCTCGTCCGCTTCGCCGACGCGTATCCCGTGAGTGAGTTCCGCGTTCGCCGGGACTTCGACCTGCATGGACTACCAGGGGAGCGACTGTTGCCGTTCGAAGGCTCGGGATTTGCGACTAGCTGGACGCTCGAGCTTCCAAAACCCGCCAACGCGACCGGACTGAACCGCGTCACCGACTTGCGCGTGACGTTCGATGTGCAGGCCGGTTACGCCGCAGGCGCGGCGGTCGCCGCTGCCCTGCCGGCAGCGTCCAGCCGCGCAGTGTTCGTTTCAGCTCTCGCGATCGACGCAACCGGCCTGGCAACGCTCCGTAAATCCGGCGTCGCGGCCAAAATCGCGCTCTCGTTGGACAAACTCGCGTTGCCGGCAGGCGCAGTCATCACGAACCTCGCCGTACTACTTCCGGGCGTCGAAGGAGGAACCTTCAGCGCAGAACTCAAGTTCGGGAGTGCGCCGCCCACGCCGTTCACGATCGACAACGGCCTGGCGATGTCGAACAAAGGACCGCTCGACGACGGCATTGTCGCGAATGTGCAACCACTCAATCAGGCGGTCGGCGGGTCACCGGCTCGCCCCGTCGTGCTAACCATCGACAAGGGAACCGACGCCGCTCGTCTCGCCAAGGTGCGTGACGTGATGCTGTGGGTCGAGTACGACGCACCGTAATTACGACAGTCGGGCAGGGTGCGTTGCCCTGCGATGGTGCATGGTCGTTGGCATAGCTGTATGCATTACTCTACGAGTCATCAGGATATGAACTACGGGCAACCCTGCTGACTCATTGCTAGGATTCTTGTACCCCTCGGACTCCTGTCGAGATAGTCATATGCGGATTTTTGTTTCTTATGCAAGTGAGCATCGTCAGATTGCGGACCGGCTCGCGCTGGGACTACGCGGTGAAGGGCATGAAGTCTTTTTAGATCGCGATCAGCTCCCTCCGGGAGAGCCTTACGACTCTCGTATCCGTGAAGCCATCAACTTGTGCGATTTGATGGTGTTCTTAATTAGCCCTGAATCGGTGGCTCAGGGATCATACGCCCTTACCGAGATGGGATTCGCCCGGGAAAAATGGAATAGCCCCGCAGGACACGTCCTCCCGGTTCTTGTCGCCCATACAAAAATTGACGACGTACCACCCTACTTACGTGCGGTGACCATCCTGTCCCCTTCGGGCGAGTTGATCGCAGAAGTACTTGGTCAGATCGCTAAGTTCTCTGGACGCCAAAATGTCATACTGGCCGGACTCAGCGAAGATGCGAAAAGCCTTTTGGAGGCAAGCGATGGACAAATTGGCTTTCTGCAGTTTGGGATGGGTGCGTCCGTCGTAGCAGGGGATACAGAATTCATGATAGATCCAAGGAGCCACCGCGAACAAGTCCGCTGGAAAGCGGCCATTGACGAACTTATCATGAATAAGTTACTCGAAAATCCTACTAGCCCACGTGCTGAGTTTTTCACGATGACGAAACGCGGTTACGACGTTGCTGACGAGATCAGGGCCAAGACCAAAACCAAACCATAGGAACGGTGTTGGCCGGTTACAGGTTGTTTTCCTGATGGCTCACCAAAGAGCTCGAACTCTGCAGGCGCGTGCATGCCTGGCTACAGCAGTCCCGTCACTCGGTTCCCAGACGGTTCCCACGGTAGCGGAAGTTTTAGTGGTGGTTCGTAAACCTGCGGAAAATGGTGGGCCGTGTAGGGGTCGAACCTACGGCCCGCTGATTAAGAGTCAGCTGCTCTACCAACTGAGCTAACGGCCCCACCGGGTATTGACTTGTTGATACCGACTACCAGAGGCGGTTTGGTGCGCCTGACAGGATTTGAACCTGTGGCCCTCAGCTCCGGAGGCTGATGCTCTATCCAGCTGAGCTACAGGCGCTCCTGCAACCAAGGAAGCTCACCTTAGCATAGCGCCAAAGACACTGTCTAGGTCGTGTCAGTCGCTGTTCCCGCCTCGGATTCAGGCAAGAAAGCATACGGCAAAAGCAGCTCCTCGCCCTCGGCTCCCAGCCGGTCACGCAAGGTTCCAAGCTCTTCCGCTTCCCTCTCCACGAGACGGCTCTCTTGCTCGCGAAGCGCGTTGGACAGGCGGATAAGCGGAACGGCGGTTTGCACCGCACAGGCGCCATGGACGCGTTCTCCGTCATCCGTGGGAATTCCCATAGAGCGACAGACCAGCGGGCGAAAGTCATAGAGTCCACAGCTTCCATCGCGTTCCAAAGCCGGACAAGGCAGGGCATCGAACCGCTCGATGAGGCGATCGATTTCCCCATCCGGCCATCGATCGATGAAGTGATTCGTGATCAGTGCAGGTGCCGCAACGGCGAGCGTGCTGACTTGCTCTCTAGCTTTCTCCTCTATCCTCATCCGGTGTTCGTCAGGCAGCGACCGAAGACCGCGCTGAATCTCCCGCTTGTCGAGGAGGGTTACAGGAAACAGGCCCATACAACAGTGGGAGCAACCTTGGCGACACGGGAGAGTTCCAAGAAGGGCGGCGCCGGCGCGATCAAACCATTGCGAGGTGCTTTGAAAGAGTTGAGAGGGCTGCACGAGAAACACTCCCGGCAGATCAGCTCTCATCCGAGCCCGACAGATCCACGATCAAATCGCCCTTCGGCGAATAAAAGCCTTGGTTGTCGATCTGTACGATACCGTTGCATTGTTCTTGATAGAATTCGAGGATCCATCCATTGAAATCATAGCCCTCGTCTGTCACATCCTTCTCAGCCATCCGCGTCGTCAGAATGAACCGGCACCGCGTGACGTACTCGAGAGCCAGCTGCGCTTCCACCTCATCGTGAGCGGTGAGCATGTTCACGAATTGGGCTTTTTCCTGATCGAACACATCCCGATAGCTGCCACGATCTCGTAGACAGAACAGATGGATCGGTTTGCGATCTCGATGGTACCCCAAGGCCACGTGAACCCAAGCCCATTCCTGGAGCACCGCTTCATCCAGATTGGGAGGCAGGATCGGACTTTGCCCGCGGGACTTTAAAAAATCGATCAACAGCTGGAGTGGAGGTGAGTTTTCCTTCTGGCAGAATACACGAGAATAGAGAACACTCTCGGTCTCCCCTGGGACACTCTCTTCTTTACCTAGGTGTAATAATGGTAGTTCTTTACCCATAATCTTCCACTATGTCAAGAGCCGTTTATGCCGATCGTCTGAGACCAAGCAGCTCTACTGTACCCTTCCATTTGTTGCTACCGCAAGGGGTGGTATAGGCATTTTCCCTGCGCCAGACGCAGTTTTTCTCGTTGACAGTCCTCAGACTCTTGGCTACACTCTCGCGGGCTTTCACCATATGAACATTGGTCAGCATTCGACGATGCCAAGTGCCGGTCTAGACGTTTTCCCACGAGGCACGTCAGCGAGAATGTAGACTCACTTCATCTCTCACCTTCAAGGAGGTTCACGAATGGCAAAATCAATGACGAAGTCACAGATTGCGGATTACTTGGCCGGAAAAGCCGGCATCACGAAGAAAGGTGCGGTCCAGATCCTCGATGATCTGGCGGCTTTGGCTTATCGTGAGGCCAAGAACGTCTTTACCGTGCCCGGCATCGGCAAGCTCAAGTTGGCCAACCGAAAGGCTCGTATCGGCCGCAACCCTCAGACCGGCGCAGAGATCAAGATTCCGGCAAAGCGGGTCGTCAAGTTTCGCGTAGCGAAGGCTGCTAAGGACTCGATTCTCGGCAAGAAGTAAAGAGGGTTCCGGCATTTGAGCGCCGTGCCGGCGCCTGATCCGTTTGGATGAGATTCATCCGCTGACCGACAACATACGAAGGGGGTCGAGACCGCCGAGGTCTCGACCCCTTTCCTTTTCTTCGTCTACCCCTCAGGGATCCGATGGCCCAAGTCCGCTGCCTCCCATTCCATCGTGCCCGATCAGACGAATGGCATCTCCATCCTGAACAAGCGAATCCTCACTGGCTATCCGCTTATTGATGGTTACAAACACCTTCTTTTCCCGCAGCAACTGCAGGAGGTGGCGAAGCTGCACTCCTTGCCGTTGGATCAGTCGGCGGACAGACATGGGCTGGTCGAGTTCACATGCCAGATCCCGCTCTCCATCCACGGTTTGCAGTTGCCCGGTCAACATGATGGTCACCATGCCTGTTGTTCCTCATCTGTGTGAAGGTTCCCCATTGTGGGATAGTTGACTCGCCCGGCATCTCTCCTGATAATGGACGAGTATGCCATCGCTTGATGTTCAAAACCCCGAAATGCCCGACCTCCAGTTTGTCCTCTTCGTTGCAGCTCTTTGCACGTCTGATCTGCCGACGCTGAACATCTCGCCGGAGCTCCGGACCACCATTTTTGACCGCTGCTGGGCGCTCATCCACACCGAGCCGCCTCCGACGAATCCCAAAGAACGAGTGCTTGACCTTCGAGGAGGAACGGAGCTGACACTCGACGCCTGCGCTTCTACGATCCGATCTCTCTTCACCGAAGCCAACATTACCACCCTCGTGTGGGACCATCCGGTGAGTGAACCGAGCATGAACAGCTCCCCTGAGGCCCTTCCGCTTATTGATCGCTTGGGGCGATTGTATCCCGGTGACCCGAACGTCGTCGATCCTTCTCATCAGCCCCCTGGCGGGTCGAATCCAACGCAATGACCAGAGGATACCGTGCGTGTGACTTCCATTGACATTCCTGGTGTGCTCTTGCTCGAACCCTCTGTCCTTTCCGATCGTCGAGGGCGTTTTATGGAAACGTATCACGAGCGTCGTTACCGAGAAGCCGGCCTCGAAGAGGGATTCGTCCAGGACAATTACTCCAAATCCGTCCGGAATACCGTGCGCGGCCTTCATTTTCAAGAACCTCGGGCACAGGGGAAGCTCGTCATGGTCCTTGAGGGGACTGTGTATGACGTCATCGTCGATATCCGCAAGGGGTCGCCGACATTCAGCAAGTGGTACGGCGTCGAGCTCTCAGCTGAGAATCCGCTGCAAATTTACATTCCTCCGGGCTGCGCTCATGGTTTTTGCGTGACGAGCGACACCGCTTCCTTCTTGTATAAGTGCACGGCCTACTATTCGCCGCAAGATGACCGAGGCATCCTCTGGAACGACCCTGCTTTGGGGATTCTCTGGCCGGTCAGCGAGCCTATTCTCTCAGCAAAAGACCAAGGCCACCGTACACTGGCAGGAATGGAAGCAGAATTGCCCGTCTATAGACCGACGACCTAGCTGAATCCTCACTCTCGGATCGTGTTATACCAGCTGTACCACTGAGTTTGCCGACAAGGACATGGGTCCGGCTGTCCTAGTGACAGCACAACCACGAGTGTGGTATGAGTCCTCGTAACTTCTACCCATATTGGCACGTCCCCATCGTCTAGCCTGGCCTAGGACATTGCCCTTTCAAGGCAGTAACACGGGTTCAAATCCCGTTGGGGACACCATTGACTGGGGATCACGGATTCTCCAGCATTTTCAAAGAGTGGCAGATAACTGCCGGTTCCAAGGATCCGATACCCACGCCGCTCCCCGTCCTCGACCGTTTCAAAGCGTAACGGGTGATCCGACAACATCTTGAGTAGCTGCCGAGCTCCAGAGATGTGGCGCCTGAGCAGTCCTCTCAGGTCGGCCAGGCGAGCTTTGATTTCCCGTTTCAATCGAGCCTCATCCAGCGAACCCACCGTTTCGACCGCGGTGATTTGCTCCAGTTCCTTGGTGAGTTCTGCTCGCCTGGTTTCTTCGACCTCTAGTTTCTTGAGAAGCGGGTCCATCGCCTGCCCTTTGGCAATCGCATCGACGAGATTCTTTTCGTAGGCCTCAATCAAGGAGAGTTCTCGCTCAATGGCTGCCTTTCGATCCAACTGAGGTCCTTGTCCAACCCGGTGTTTTTCGAGAGCCTTCTGAACCGCCACCCCAATCATCTCCTCTGTCAGCGCCTGTTCTAAGGACTTCAGAACAATGTGGTCCAGCACCTCCTGCTCGACCAGGAAGGAGTTCTTACAGATGGTCGCCCCCCTCTTTTTGTAATAGCTGCAGCCGTAAAACCTTCCTTTATTTCGGTGATAATCCCGCCCGACTATTTGCATCGGTCCACCACAATGCGCACACCGGGCCATGCCAGTAAGCAGATATTTGGAATCCGCATCACGAAAAATGGCCCTAGTCTTATTCTGATGGTTGGTCAGCTTTGCCTCAACCAGTGCGCATACCTGGGGAGTTACAATTCTGAGGTCAGGCGCATCAATTCTAATGACTTCTTTCTCCTCTCGTAGTCGGCGCCGCTTCGTTCCGCCTCGCATGAACTTCTGAAGCCGCCCATAGACGATTTCGCCCCGATAGAGTGGCCGATAGAGAATCTCTCGCACGGCACTCGGCGCCCAACCCCGAGGACTTTGACGAGGCGCAGGCACGCCCTCGGCATTCAACCGTTTGGCGATCCGTCCAATACCCAGCCCACCGGCATACATGTCGAAGATTTGGCGGACAATCACTGCCTCTGTCTCGTTCACGACTCGTAACACATGGAGCCTTTGCCCCGTGGATGCCAGGACCTCTTTGTTGTCATAGCCGAACACTTTCCCGCCGGTCACATAGCCTAATTTAGCCCTCCGAAGCATCGCATCATAGGTGCGCTGTTTGGCCCGCTCCCGTTCCATTTCCGAAGAGAAGTTCACGAGCGACAGCATGACCTTATCCATGGCATTGTCGAGCGTGCGTTCACGGTCCTCGAGATAGAAGAACAATCGCACGCCAGCATCAATGATCTGCTTAAGCGCATAAGACGTTTCGATCGATTCGCGGCCAAGCCGTGACTCTTCGGACATGATGAGTACATGAAAGCTTGGTCGAGGCTTGAGGGCATTCATCAATCGAATGAAGCCGGGACGCTTCACGAATTCCGCGCCTGAAATCCCATCATCGACGAAAATGTGATCCGCGGAGACGCTCCAGCCCTTGTTAATAGCATAGGCCTGGGCATGTTCAATCTGGCGCTTGACAGACTTCTCTTCCTCGCTCACACCCGATTGTTCAGTCGATTTCCGAGCGTAAATGGCAGCGATCATTCGGCAGACCCCCGTGCGAGCATGGTAGTATTCTCCGGTCCGTTGGATCTGTCAATGCTCGTGCCTTTAAGCAGGGGATATAGTCTGATGTCTTTCAAGACCAAATTGGCGAGCAAGTCGGTGATTCCCCCGAAACGATCTTGTGGATCACGCCTTCCTTGAGATTGACATATGTCTTGTAAAGATTTGTTCATCGCATCACGCTTCAAAGTCGTCGAGTCGCGCTACGAATCGCAAACTTCGGTTGACAGATGCTCGTCTGGACTTTCCGATGTTTAAGGATCATGGTCTTCGTGAGATGCTAAACACCCCTCGACGAATTGTCCGAATAACCACAAGCCGCCTCTCCCCTCTCTTCGCTAAGTGGTGGCAATCTTAGTGGCGTTGTTCCGTCGCTCATGATATTCCTTGTGCTCCTGACACAGCGGTCTTGTGCTGATCTCAATGACGGAATCTTTCCCGCAGGGGGTTGAGTGGTGACTCCCGTTTTTATGAATCCGTTCCTGACAGGGTTTTGGTGGGGGCTCGTAGTTACCTGCGAGGATCTTGTCCAGATTCTTCGACTCAAGGACCCAATTTAGCGGAGCCGGAAATGGGCCATCTTTCCCTTTTGTCCGCCCACAGAGAAAGTCAGAATCCTGAATTTCCTTTAAAAGGTCATCCCACCACCTTGGATCGGGATGTTCAGCAAGCCTACGACGAACTAGATCACGGATCGTGGAACCCAGGACCTTGCATGGCTTCACTCCGGGGATCGTGTTCCAGCGTTCTTTTATCTCTTCCGGGGTAGGAGTAGCTAAGGCAAACGGCGATGTTTTGGTTTCCCCCATCTCCCCCTTCCGTAGAGAATTAAGAGAAGGATCAGGATCATATCCCCTTGCAAGGGGCTCCGAAGCCCCTTGCAGGGAATCTAGTGGAGGTTTCGTTTCTGTCAAAAATTCCCGCTTAAGAGTTAATCCAAGAATGCTTGAATACCGAGTATAAAAAGGACCAAGAAACGGATTTGCCGCGATATTTTTATAGAGGCGTGCGGCTCCCGTGGAGCGTTTGTCGCCCTCCTTTAGAGATTCTCCCGGCAGAAGCCCCATTTGTATTCTGGCCATTTCCAAAACCCAGACATATTCAGTTGTTTGATCGTAGTGAGCAAAGCCAAGGGTCTCGAGCCGTTGCAGCACAGGCAGCACCTCGGATCGCTTTAGTCCGGTCTCTTCAGCAATGTAAAGTGAAGGCAGTCGGTAGAGCCCGATCATGTTAGCGTGTTCACAGGTCAACAGGTAGGTCGCCACGATACGTGCGTTCTTGCCAGCAGCTGTGATGGCTTTGCCAGTTGAACCTGTCCAGAAGGACGGCAATACTACGGCATAGGCTCTCATCGTTGTAAGCTCATTTCCTACCCGAGGGCTTCCAAACCGGAAGACATCATGTTAGCTAAGCCCTATCGAATCATTCGTCTGAATAGATTCTTCCGCCTTCGAGCTGTGCCGTACAGCAGAGCGAAACAAGCTCGATACAGATGTCTTAAGGATTTTCGCAAGCCGGGCTCGCTCGTCAGATGTTGGCCTAAGCAATCCCCTTTCTAGATGGGAATACCGCCCTTGTGAAATTCCTGCTTCGATACTCAAAGAGAGTTGTGTTTTGCCTTCCGAGAGCCGTAACAATTTGATCTCCAGCATCTGGCGCCTCTTTTGAAAATTTATTCATGAATACCACTAGTCGAAGCCAGAGTTAAGACCTGCAATGACTAATATTCGTAGAAGTGGCTCCGGGAGCGGGTTCGCAGGAAATATGAAATGCGAATAATCGAGAAGTGTTGACCTAGCAGAATATGGGGTGACTTTGAGACGCGAACTCACCCCATTGATAAGTTCTATACATCAAAAACTTAGGCGGGGCGACTTGCGTCATCCTTAAGTGGCTGTTTTAGGAGAGTCTTGATTTGATTAACGGTGGTTTGGTGCAAGTTGGCTAGAATGTAATAAATTGCATACCCTGGCGCTGCCTCATACCCATCCTTTATCTTGCTAAAGTCACTAAGCGGGTTAATCTGGGCAGTTGAATACAGCACTTCCTTGATCGTCTGCGGATATTGGCAGATACAAGGGTAGGACGTGAGCATGGAAAACCAATACTTGCCCTGAGTGCGCTCAAACCATTCCTCTTGCGGGTTACTGGCGAGCCCTTGATAGCCATTACTTTCCATGAATTGTAATAGGAAGTTGCATTGTAAACGAAGCATGGATACGAGGTGCTGTGTCTTGGAGTGATTAGGCTTGGACAGCTCTTTAATAAGGCGCGATTCACTTGCCCTTAACATATCATCGTCAATCTTGAGCGCATGTGTCGAAATGTACTGAAATGATCCATCTGGCCAAGGCGTTCTAGCTCGCACCAATTCAATCGCTGCTAATTCTTGCAGTATGGCTCTGATCCGACCGACTTCCCGGGACTTGCTTGTACGCGCTCGACTCCCCGCGATCCTTTTGAGGAGAGCTTCAATGATTTGGCTCAATAGAGGTGATGACTTGGGAAGAGGATGTGCTGCTGATGTGGTTAATGCCGACCCTAAGGGCCAGGGAATACCGGTTTCACGTTTCTTTGGTGAAGTACTCACAGATTCAGTTTCTCACCTGCAGGTTCCCGGTCCCAGATACGAACGCCGAAACTTCAACTAATAGACCAATTAGGTTGTCGGTACTTTCACACATCCCAACCACGTTTTAAAACCTGCGCTTTGGGCCAAGGTATGGGGCAAGAATTCAGAGAGCCTGGGCTGTTTTAGAAGGCCGACACGGTATACGCTAAAAGTCATCTCCCAGAAAGCCCCTTCTTCTTGTTTAACTCCTTCCAATGCTCGAATTCTCTAAGGATGAGAGGCTCAAGTTCGTTCCAAGAGTCGGCGCGTGGACCTGGTAATCCATGGTTTGTTGAATTCGTGAAGACGATGGTCGTGTGCCCACTTGCCCGCAACGCTTCTACGTTGTTAGGGGAGTCCTCAATGTAGAGATCCGCCCCTACAGCCGCCTTGTCTTTCATAAAGCACAAGTCCCAGTAGGGGATACCATGCACATCCAGCCATTCTGTAGTTTGCCGAACTGTATCTAAATGAAAGTGCTTGATGTATAAGCGATGGGTAATGATCCGAATGCGAATATGTTTAGCAGACAGATGTCGCAGGGCAGCTGGAGCTCCGGGCAAAGGTGCCAGCTGTTTAAAGAGGTCTCGCTGTGTCACCGCGAACCTATGTAGTGCGTCATAGCCTCCGACTCTCTTCAACTTCCATTCAGGAAGCCCGTACTTCACATGTCGGGTAAGTGTTTCAATGGGAACGCCCAAATATTCCGCAGCAATTTCACGCAGCTTACCGTAAAAGTCAGCCACCACACCATCTAGGTCGACACCGAGAATAAACCGAGCTGGCTTTCCTGACAGTTTGTTATTAGAAGCTGCCTTGGCCATTACACATCAGCCTCCAGCGCATTCATCAAAGCTTGTATCGTCAAGGGGGCATTCCCCTCAGAGCGATTGTTGACGATCACATAGGCCCTCCTCTTTTCTTCCATTGCCTTCTTCACCAAATCAACGGTATCCCGCCGCATTTCGAACAGTTCACCAACGATCTTGTTATACGGCTCGGCTCGTTTCTTGGCGGCCTCATAGGACATCTTAAGCGGTGTCAGCAGTCGCAAGACGGTGAATGGTGCCGTGAATGATTCCATCCGTTGGTGCTGGTCACTTAACGCTGGCATGTACGACCAGTGATTGTACACGTGGGCGATACCATGCCGCTCCAAGACTTGGCGATACTCAGGGCCGACGAGTCCCGGGTTCCGAATCTCGACCGCGTACATGAAGTCCTTCGGCGTTTGGCCAAAGAACGTATCGAGTCGTGAACAGAACTCCTCGCTCGACATCCCATGTCGCTGGAACTCAAACAAGAAGGGGCCCGTGTGGGACTCAAACTTGACGTCTCGATACGGGGTCAGCACGAGATCGTTGAAGAGCTGTGCGTTCAGAAAATTCGGGTTGGGTTGTCCAGCCTTGAGTCCATAACGAGGATGCTTCGCATAGTTGGGAATGGTGAGCTCCTCCCAGACCTTGAAACACATCTCAAAGTCTTCGGGGATCTGATTGAGGTACTTGCGGAGTTGGTTGGCGGAAGGAGGACGATAGAAGGTGGAGTCATTGCCAACTGTACGAAAACATGGCTCGCCGTTATAGAGAAACTGGCAATACTCGCCGAGACATTCTCGCGCAAACGTCGTCTTGGCGTACTGCTTCAGGTAGACTTGTACTTGCCAACCCTCATACGTCCATGTTGAGGTTCCGAAGCGAATGAGTTTGGAGAGCGGCATAGGGGAGGATTCTAGCGCAGCAGCTTCGGGATGTCAGCACGCGTCGACGAGGTAATGGGATTGATTAGGTGTGCTGGTGATCTGACCTTTTCCGCGATCAGAGGCAAAGGGACCACGAAGTACATTCTCGTCACAGCAATCTCTAGCGATGAGTTCCGACAGTGCCGAATAGCGTGCAATATCGTAATAGGAGTAGCTGGTCCTCATTGATTGCGTCTGGTGATTTCGCCTCCATACGAGGGATGCTGTCACGATCGTGTGCGTTATCCGTCTGCAATCATCAGTATGTGGATACCTGCTTGAAAAAGAAATGAGAGACCAAGGATTGGATCAAATGAACGATTTGTTCAGAAGGAGCTTGCTAGGTGAGAAGAAGAGGTTGATAGGTCGACTATACCATCCCCTTCTGATCTCAGAGCTCGAAACCCTACCGACCAAACAGGGTAATTTTGCTGACTGGCGACATTGGGTAGCTACAACTGAAATTTACAACTCTATTAGGCTGCAGTTTCCAATTTTCTAGTAATGCTTATGCTAGGTTCCTTATTCAACATCTCCTTGTCGCCTTACGATGGGACAAGAAAAACCCTGGAGTCGTAGGACCGATAACAAGGCCCTTTGGCTCTTTTTCCGCTT
This sequence comes from Nitrospira sp. BO4, assembly GCA_030144965.1. GTDB lineage: Bacteria > Nitrospirota > Nitrospiria > Nitrospirales > Nitrospiraceae > Nitrospira_D. Next base: position 42,183 of record JAMPUU010000020.1, on the reverse strand, counting down.
AGTTCGGTGGTTTCTAGCATCCCAATGCCCTCGGTCGCATACTCGGTCTCGACTTCCCTGCAATAGGTGTTGTTATCCGACTCACGCTGATAGAAATCCCAATCGAGGCGAACTACTTTCACATTACCTGGGATAAGTGGGGTCCACGTCACATAGCTTCCCTCAGTTCCTCCACGGATAATGATCGGATTATCGATTAACTGGTACCACACTTTATTCCCGAGACAGCTCTTTACTCTCCTGCACTTTCCGTTTTCCATATCCTGTAGCACTGCCGGATCAAGCACTTCGTCATTGTAAATTGTAGCCCTTCCGATAAAGATGTGAGCGGATTTTTGATTATCGAGTACCACAGGCCTAAGCCACCAATGAAACTCCGCCCGCACCATATTTGTCCTTGAATGTCTTATAAACTTAGCTTCTTTAAGGTCCGCCTCGAACCTTAATTCAGTGTCTGACGTTAAGTCTGGCTTCGCTGAAGATCGCAAGATGGGTAAAACCTCAGTTAGAAAACGCTGGTACTCAGCTGGCCCGATAGCATTGTTTCCATACTGCGTACACATCCGGAATTCAATGATTTCATAATCATTGACTTCTTTTGAGATCTCACGAATTCGTTCCGTGCTCAGTTCTGTACTCGCGTCGGCCTTGACGATGTCACCAATCTCTTTAACGGCAGCTGAAATCTTCGCGTCCCCTTTTTTCAAGACGACGTCAGGGGGAGGTTCAAAACATTTCACTTTTGAGCCGTCGGCTCGAACAAGCTCGTGGACCGTTCTTCCAGAGACGCAAGCGCTAAGAAATATGCACACTAGAAATAGAACGACGCCTGATCGTCCGTAATTCACTAGGCTCCTCCTCCCTCGGGTTAATACAGCAGGTTCTCCTGTGCAAACGGTATACTTCAGGGGGCCTTAGGACTTCAAGGAGTTAAAGCATAAATGCTGGTTCAATATGCACGTATCTCACGCCGACCGATTAAACTTGGTAACATTGAAAAAGAACTCTAGAAAACAAAGAAGTGAATGTTTATGGGAGTAGCCAGATCTAGACATCCTACTTTTTTCAGACGAATGAAGGATATGCAGGATCTTGTCTCGCACGTTTGGACACAAATTGCTAAATTACCGAAATAGACATTGTGGTCGGTCATTATCGTTCTCCCAAGTGCAATCACCTCCGGCCGGTCTCCAACATTAGTCCTTATTTTTTCACTTTACCCTGGACCCATTTTCTGTCGTCAAAATCATAACATTTACATTCTGATCCTAGAGGCTGCGCCTTCTCAGTGTTGCACCTGCCAATTTCTGTAATACATTGATTGCCAAAAGTCCCGGTATTCGTACCGCTTTGGCCAGACTTCAATGGACCATTTTCCAAATCTAAAAAAACCCCGCTATTGTCTAATAGACCAGATCCAATACCGCTAGACGGCGACGGCGGCGGCTGCTGCGGCTGCGGGACTGATCTCCCTGATGCTTGGGGAAACGCGAGCGATGGTGCGCTTACAAAAAACAGAATTCCTAGTAAAGCCCCTGCTAGGTTCGCCATTCCACACCTCCTGTTGGGTGCTTACTGATGGGACATAAAAACCCTGGAGTCGTGGGACCGATAATAAGGCCATTTAGCTCACCACTTACTTCTGGGATTTCTAATCCGACCGCTCCTCCTTCCCTGCGCCGATCTGCCAAATAGGCAGATCCAGACACCCTACTTGTTTTTAGACGAATGGAGGATGGGGAGGACCTCTGTCTGGAACTTTTGATATTCTTGTGGGGTCAGGACTTCATTCCCATATTGAGTACAGAAGCGAAACTCCAAAACTTCGAAATCATTCACTCCTGTCGATATTTCACGAATCCTTTGAGTGTCTACCTTTGCTGATCCACTCGCCTTTAAAACCTCACCAATTTCCTTGATTGCAATACTGGCATCTACTCCTCCTCCCTTTTCCACGACGTCTTTTGGAGGTTCAAAACAAGTGACCTCCTTGCCGTATGGATGGAATTTGTGGGGGGTTCGACCACTGACACAAGCCATGAGATTGCTTGCTAGAAAAGCCGTGGCTACGACCGCGAGGAGAGTTCCTCTGTTCATGCGGGTTTTCTCAATTGAAGCCGGATTCTACTCGCTTTATCACGACCAGGCAATGAATTGTCGGGTGATCTCACGAGCGAACTACACGTATTACGAAAGGAAGGAGTGCGCGTACTCATACATATTGTGGCCGAAATGGATCGGGGAGAATCGGACGGCGTTTTGTCCGAATTGGCAGAAATGCAAGGGGATCTCTACCTAACTTGGTCAACCTCCCGAAGTAATGCTCTGAAATAACGGGATGTAGGCCCTGGTCTAGAATTTCCATTTTCCCCCGACGATCGTAAAGATACCCGAGTCGTTGGGCAAAATAAGGCCGGTAGGTTGGTGCGCTCCGCCAAAACTAACGGAAGCTGAAGCGACTCTAGAAAACATACGACGTTCACGCTTTTCCCATCTTAATTAATGCCAATTACAGGCGAACAATGTGGAAATTCAATTAAGTTCGAGCGTTTGTTCAAAGTCAAGATAGAGGCTCGCCAACTCCGGATGTCTTCGCGGCAACCAAGCCTTTATGTCAGCGAGCACCCCACCAGCGGGTTTTTTTGAAAATGTGATAGTAAAAAAGTTCTCGGCTGTTCGATCGGGGTCGCTCTCCTTTGCAGACACTGCCTTAAGGTACTTAATTTTGCTTGGAGAGACCTCTGGTACTGGCACCTGAGGGAAACTTTCTGGGTCCTTGTCCACACCAAGTTTCCATGCCTTTCTCGCCAATATTCCGGACATGTTCCCCGTTCTATCTTGGACAAGATTCAGCGGAGAGGAAATAATTTCGTAAAGCCATTTACCAGATTTCAGCTGCACCTGAGCTACGCGGCCAAAATGGACATCTCCTGTCATAAAAATGATATCGTGTGGCGAGTTAGATATTGCGGTGCAGAGTTGAACAAATTGTGGGAAATCCGTCAGGTTCTTTTCACTTCCATTCGCTGTGTCCAGTATTGCTTGACTCGATAGGATTACACCCGGGCAATTCAGACTCTGAATCCAAATCTTAAGTCTCTCCATATCCTCTTGCTTCATGAAGTTAGGGTCTTTTCGATTAATTCGAGCGTCTGCTACAAAAAATGTTATGTCATTTCCTATGGAAAAAACATAAGTCGGCGACGGGTTTTGAATATCGACGAAAAGTTTCTTTGCAATGCTTTGCCAAGTCGTCCGGTATTCTTCGTTCTGTAACGGTAGAATAAACGATGGATTCGGATAGTCGTTATGGAACTCATGGTCATCCGATATAAAGATGTTACCGGCATTGTAAGCAAGCATCCATAGACCACCCAAAAATCTTAAATATCTGTTCGTGAATTTGGTTCGAAGCTGGTCGGTTGTATATCTGAGTTCGTATTCATGCCATGGCGAATCCAAATAAACTTGATCGCCCGCAAAAAAATGCAAATCAGGATGAATACCATGGGACCAACACAATTTATGGTACCCAGGTAGGATATGGTGTGGATCTCGAAAGCTTGAATAGCATGATCCTAAGAATACAGTAAATGTACTTAGATCACGGTCGCCCTTTCTTGGAATATTATTAAACCAGGTGCGAAAGGTCCTGCTCCATGCTTCTGCCTTTTTTGCAGCTGGAGCAGTAAAGTCTTCTTCAGTACCGCGTGTCACTGTTACTTTGCCTCCAATAATAGAGAGCTTATCCAATTGAGCTTTTACTTTCAGACCGGTTGGCGAGGTAACCACCGTGCAAGCCGACCCATCTCCTCCTGCTTCCTGAAATACAATAGTTTGCGTGCTATTTGGCTTCAATCCCTTCAGCTGTGCCACATGGTAATAACATTTGTAAGCATTCATATCCTGGATTGACGACTTCCAAACATTTGGCGGAATCGGCAAGCTTTTGTTTCCATCCACGTCAATGTACAAGAGATTAGATTCTATGGTTGGTTTAGATCTTGCGAATCGGCCTATCCAGACAGACGCGTTGTCAGTGCCTATCCCTCGCTGCAACATGAAAAACCTTGTAGGCCCACCAGGATCTTGTTCTGGATTAAAGGCAGGGGTATTAAGGCCCTCTAACCAGTCCTTCCCTCTCTCATACAAATCATCAAACAATTCTATGGGATTGAGTACCTTCTCAATAACATCACCTAGATCAAAAGCATAAAATCCAAGGACTGATGAAATTATCTGTTGATCTTTATCAACAAAATCCAACACAGGCAATGCCATAGCGCCGTCGAATAACCGCAAGGCACCGTATCCTAAGACCTTCTCCTTATGCCACCCCTCGTTCTCAAGCAACTGTGCTCGATCTCCCGCACCATAGGTGTATCGATTCTTTCGTTGTGCCTCATCAAGTTTGACGAAACGAGAAATTTCGACAAGGCCAGCAGCCTTTTTGAACAGCAGATAAGAGCTGAGTACAATCTGTGAGCTAGCGAGGAGCTTAGCGTCACCTTTTTCAGTGGCATAAATCTCTCTGACTCCATCGGTAATCCTTAGGAGTGGTACTGTTACTTTTTCAATTTCAGTGTTCTTAATTTTGAACCGTGGTATAGGGACAAAGGCGAGAAGCCCATAATTCATGGCGCCCTCCTTTCGGGGTACAGGTGGGACCCTGTCTTTACTCCCTCGTATTTTTAATGTCAAATCAGTACGTATGAACAGTAAACAAACCAATAAATGTGCATTGAATGAAGGGAAGGACTGCCCATGTCCGTTTCGAAACGAGGCTAGCGTGACCAAACACACTTAGCTCGGATCGCAAGGAGGTATGGCACAGCAGCACCAACCCGAGGGGTCCAATTGATTGTAGGACACTTATGTCTATTGCAATTGTATGACCTCAGCCATTTGTTACTAAGGACATGCTATGGATGTCTGGTGGATTCTCAGCGGGCTGGTGTCTGTGGTCGTTGGAATGGGTTTCATCCGTCAATGGCAAGTCCGCCGGCACCGCCAGTCCAAGTTTCGGTCTGGGATGACCAAGCCCATGGATGGAGAGACGCTTCAATTTCTGGTGCGACCAACGCGAAAAGGTTGAAGGGATGGACACGGGAGCGGGGGCCGAACGTCTCTCCTACCACTGGATTAAGGTTCATTAGACTAAGTTCTCATTGGGGTTGGCGGCGCAGGCGACGGCGTTCTTCGTCTTCGGTTTTTGCTTGTGTAGGCATGCGAGAGTACGCTAGAGGCCGACAAATTGTCAGCTTGCAACTCGCACTCCACCCGTTAGACTAAATTTGTTTGCCACAATTCAGATCTGAAAACGCACCTTCTTGGGTAAGGTTCCCGCTGGGGCACTGATACTTGAGCATCTTGACATTGTCATCCTTGACAGCGAATCGCCGCAAGCCTAGCCTTATCCGACTCCGCTAGTCGAGGTGGGCCGGGTTGAATCATGTCTCTTGTACTTGATAACCAGAGAGCCATCCGAGGCGTTAGAAATCTTAAATTCTGCTATTTGTGTGGCAACGGCTTCGGTCGCGCAGAAGAGCCGGACCGAGACCATTTGCCGCCGTCAGGGCTCTTTGCCCTTGCCGATCGGGATTTCCCGCTCATCCTTCCTACTCACAGAATGTGCAATGCGAAACAATCTCCTGACGACCAAGTGATCGGACAGCTTGTAGGTGTCATTCACGGTCGCAGTCCAAATCCGAAGCACAAAAAGTTTCGAGTATCCGCGGGTCGCTTTGAAAACGGTTCGCTCGCTCTCGCCGTCGGCGGTTTGGATTTCAGGGCCATTATCCACCGGTGGATTCGTGGATTCCACGCAGCACTATATTCCGAGTATTTGCCAGAAGACACTCCATTCTCGACGTGCCCCCCAGTACCAGAAGCAGAGCCTACGGCAAACGGCCCGAAAATCAGGTCGGTTATGGAGGCGGTTCCCGAGTTTGTGAAGGAACTGAAACGAAATCGAGCGACTGGCACCTTGGATCGGATTGTCTGCCGAAACAGTAAGTGCCGCTACGAATGTGTCTGGAGCCAGGCCGACAATGGTACGTGGATGTGCATCTATGGCTTGGACTTGTATCAGTGGATTGACCTTGGGGATACCACCAACTTCGAGCCACGAGGTTGTGTGGGTTCGTACATCCGTTCTGGGGGCGGGATTCCGGCAGTAGGAACTCGCACGACGAGGTTGGAATTTCCAGTCGCAAACCGTGCTTGTCTGGATCCATTCGCTGATTGAAGCGACCATCAAACCGATCATGGAAAAGGATCCGACAATTAGCGAATCCACGAAGCACCGGTTCTCTTCCGATCGGCCTATCGCATCCCACACTGAAGATCGTCTTGGGAGGACCGACTTCGCAAACTCCATCGCTTCTTCGATCAAAGGCTGGAAGGATCAGGAGAGCCTTGTCATCGCGTTGTATGGGGCATGGGGATCTGGGAAATCGTCGATTAAAAACATGGTGCTGGAATCTCTCCGTTCGGCCAAGGGGGATTCTATACCCGCGATCCTCGAGTTCAATCCATGGCAATGGTCCGGGGAAGACAGGGTTGCGGAGGCATTCTTCCGGGAAATCGGACTCGTCCTGGGTCGAACGGATACCGGTGAAACCGCGAAGAAACGTGCGGAGAGATGGCGAGTCTATGCTGCTACCTGGAAGGCTGGCTCATTTGTCGCCACCGGACTTCGCAAGCTAATTCTAATTCTTGTTGGAATTGTAGCGGCCACGGGACTTGCCAATAGTATTCCTGAAACGCATTGGCTCAAGGGCAGCTCGACCATGATTGGCCTTATTGCACTGGTTCTTCTTGTACTGAACCAACTTTATGATTGGATCGGAACGCTCAGTGAAAAAGTGGCATCTGTTTTTGAAGTAACATCGCAAGCGGAAACCCTGAGCCGAGCGGAACTGAAAGAAGATCTGTCAGCTCTATTGCGAAAACTGAAAAACCCAGTTCTCGTCGTAATGGATGATGTTGATCGGCTGACCGCAGAGGGGATTAGGCTGTTGTTCCAACTGGTCAAGGCCAATGCCGACTTTCCCAATGTGATCTACCTTCTGCTTTTCCAACGAGACATCGTCGAGCGTAGCTTGGATTCTCCGCCGGCCATTAGCGGACGAGAATTCCTCGAAAAGATTGTCCAAGTCGGGTTTGACATCCCGCGGCTTGAGCAGGCCCGGCTTGAGAAAGTGCTCTTTACCGGGCTTGACGAATTCCTCGGAGACGAGAAAGTCCAAAGGCATTTCGATCAGCAGCGTTGGGGAAATTTGTTCGTCGGGGGACTTCGTCCATTCTTCCAAACTTTGCGAGATGTTTATCGGTATCTTGCTACGCTTTCATTCCACCTCTCCTTGTTCCGAGGAACAGGAAGTTTTGAAGTTAATCCGATAGACCTAATAGCCCTTGAAGTGCTCCGGGTATTTGAACAGGACGTCTATCAAAAGCTCCCTGACGCAAAACGGGAGTTAACTGACCTCCGAGAGAGCAGTTCGGGCAATAGCACAATTGAGGCACGAATGCGGGAGCATGTGCAGTCATTAGTGAACCAAGCCTCTGAACCGAATCGGCCTCATGTACAAGAGATTATCAAGCAATTATTTCCGCCGGCAGAGTGGGTCTTTGGTGGACACGGGTATGGTTCTGGATTTGAAGATACATGGTTCAGAGAACAACGAGTCTGTCATGCTGACGTGTTCGATCGATATTTTCACCTCACGATTCCGGAAGGTGACATCTCCCAAGCGGAACTGGATCGGATCCTATCGCTCGTTGGTGATCGGGCAAATCTTGTCTCCGAATTACGCAGCCTCAATGAGCGTCAGCTCCTGAGTGTCGCGCTGGATCGTCTTGAGGCCTATAAGCAGACGATAAACATTCAACATGCTGTCCCATTTCTTACAGCACTATTCGATGTTGGCGACGAACTTCCTGAGCACCGAGGAGGGGTATTTTCTTCCTGGGTTTCTCCCGAGGTACACGCTAACCGGATCATTTACTGGTATCTCAAACAGGAAAAGGATATTGGAAAGCGAGGCCAAATTCTGAAGGAAGCCGCTAAGGCTTCAACAGGGTTGTACCTTCCTATGAGGACCGCCTCCCTTGAGGGAACCGAAGAAAAGCGAAAGAATAATCCCGACGCTTGGAGCGTCACTGATGTCGACTTGGAAGAGCTAAAACAGATCTGTGTTCAAAAAGTCGAGGAAGCTGCCGCTTCTGCAGAACTATCGAACCACCCTCATCTGCATGCGATTCTCCACGGTTGGAAAACTTGGGGCCAACCTGAGAAGCCAAAGCAATGGGCTCAGAAGCTTGTTGAATCGACAGATGGAGCCATCGCTTTTCTCACCGCATGCCTCTTCCGCTCTACATCGCAAGGGATTCGAGATTACATTTCAGAAGAGCATTGGAGAATTCATCTTGAAACAGTTGAAGAATATGTTTCGATTGATTCCCTGGAGAAGGTCATCGCGGGCGTGTCTCCTGAGACCCAACCCGAGAAGGGGCAGAAAGCTATTAAAGCGTTTGGGAAGGCTATAAGGCGCCGTCAGGAAGGCAAGTCGGACAACGGCCGGTGGGATGACGACGACGAAGATTAGCTAGATGCTAATTCTGTATTGTGGATGAGGTCTTGTACTTCCTCAGCTTGCAAATTCATCGCCGGTTATCAAGGAGCTTGTCAATCTTAATAATAGAATGACGTGGGATTGCATCGTCGCAAATCTCGGCTGGTGCGCTCCAATGGGATCATATTGGTCTTGGCACTGGCGACTACTGGCGCGGGATTCTGGCTCGCAGTGGGACTTATAGCAGCGGTTGTAGGGATGTATGCTGCCTACCCAATATGTCAATGTATTTTGAATCCGGAATAGCACTTATAGGAACATTTCGATTGAAGGGGGGCAGGCAGGGATTCTCTCGGCACCGCCGAGGACATACCAGCAAGGGGAACAATTCTGCCAAAACGACCTCCCCATCGGCGCCAACTATACCAGGCTTCTTTTCTGTGGAACTTGTGTGGTCAGGTCGTCTGAAGTGGTATTTGTTGGAATTCATAAAACGTAGGCCATGTTTCAGACACGGTTTAGGTCACGGTTCGGGCAAGGTTTTAATCACGATAAGGAATCAAAGCCAATCCCAATCAGTCATCATTAGTTGGCCCGAGATTTCGCTCCAGATAAGGGTGAGCACGGCGCCAACTACAGTTTTATTTCTCCGTCCGATGAAACTAAAGTTCGTTGGCCAACATAAGAGAAGTCTTTCGGCTATCTAAAGAAATTCAAACCTGCGTCCTAATCCCGCGTTCGGCACCGCGCTAAGCCTATTGCAAGTAGTCGGCTTCCTCTGTTGCCGCGACACTATGCATCAGCTTCTGCTCCGCCTTCACTTATGGCTGTTATACCCAGTTCTGCAAAGCTCAGCCTGACTTAACATAGTGTGCCACTGCCGGATCGTCTGAGATCTTTGTACTTTCCAGAACTGAGGGATTCACGAGTATGAAGTTCCCCCCATGGGACCCCTAAAATGCATCGGAATGATTCACATTGCATCCTTTTAGATTCAGCCATGAAACATTTCAGGTCCTTGAGCACGCGTAACCACACGTCAATATTACATTCACTTCGTCTAACTAGATGGCGCATTACTTGCCTTCATTCTTTATTGATTCGAGTTGCCCACGAAGGCACGCGATGTCTGTTGAATGATTGCGAGACGGGTTTCAATAGGCGGAAATGTGCGACATATAAGCTTGCGGCGAACGACGATTGACAACAAACAGGTGACTCCTCCGATGGAAGACGACGAACGCCTTGCGATTCACGTGGTTCACCTCCCTCGTTTCTTAGTAGATGAGCCGGTGGGGCTTGGCCAATTCGTAAAACGAGTTACGACCGCTCTAGGAATTCCAGCTTGTGGCTCGTGCACTGCGCGAGCTGCTCGACTCGACCAATGGCTCCAATTTGTACCTTCCAACCAGGAGAAAAAACGATGAATGGTGGCGCACGTGTGATTGGTGAAGCAGTAAATCCGTCAGTAGCCCCCGGTATCGATATGAACAGTCGTAAAGCAAATGCCTCCTGTTCTAACTGCGGTGGGGGTATGTCCAGCCCAGGAACAGCTTATTCGTCCGGATTTGTCTATGCGATCGGTCGACTGCAACCGCAGTTCCCAGACCTTGGCGTTGAGAAGGAATTCGCACAACTTAGCGGAACTATTGTAGGAGAATCCGTTGAGACTCATCGTCTGGTCGAAGCGTTAAAGGAGCCCACTGCAGCGTATCTTGCACGGCAACTTTGCTGGGTGTTCAGCGTTGACAGTGTGGAGGCATTTACGGTGTTGGCACGTGATGAGTCCCAAGCCAAGTTGTTCATCGACGCTTTGCCACAGAAAGAGCGGGTTGAGGAGACCGTTCAGGTGATTGTGGGTTCACTTGGTGTGCCGCCACAAGCCTCGGCATGTCTCGGGACTAATCTTCCGGCAGTTTGGGTGGATCAACACCTGACATTCACCCTGAGCAGTTTCTTTGACGCGATTGCGGGCGTCGGCACTAAATCAGACAAAGCGGTTAAGGCCGACGAAGCATTTCAAAAAGCTGCTCATGAAGTTTTCGCCCGTTTGACGCGGCGATCGGACAATAGAGGAATGAGCGACGAGCACCGGGCCGCAAATTACGTGGCTCTTCGCTACGCACCGCTTTATCAGCTCGCTGCCGATAAATATCGTAATGATATGGCCCTGGTCAGCGTGGAGCTCCGAAAAGGCAACACTGGACCTCGCCAACTCGTCATCATAAAGCTCACATTTCGAGCGCGCCGTACAGATACGATTGAACGGTATCAATTCACCGTTGACGTAACAAATCGTTTCCCGTTCCTGGCTACTTCAATTTCACCGATTTACGACTGACCGGAATAGCGAAAGAGCGAATCCATGTACACACTCCCAAAGTTCATCACAGCTCACTCGCTCGAACGAGCGTCGGTACGTACCTTGAAGGACTGGATCCGAAACTACGAGGGCATGCTTTGTCGAAAAACCGACACTCTGGGTCAGCCGCTCGCATGCGGTTTTGAAACTAGTTGCGTCGCAGAAGCAATCGATTCGACATCCGAATATGGGGTGTGCTGCCGCTCTGGTCAAACCGCGTGTCGCGGTCATTGCTATGACCCATGCCCCCCCGGCACTACGCGAGATTTGACGGACTGCCTGGGGTGTGTGTGCCTCCCGTGCACCGTTTACGGACAGATACAGGATCCGAACACCTGCGCTTGTACGTGTCCGGCTGGAGAGATTCTTAGCAACGGATTGTGTTGTAATCCCCTCAACGACACGCGCTGCTGTGGTGGATCTCCAGGACAACTTTGCGACCCATTTACCCAGGATTGCTGCGGAGGAGTCTGTACAACCCTTGGCACCGATACTAACTGCCGTTCGTGTGGTGATGCCGTGCCCACCGACTGGAAATGTTGCGCCACCCCGTTCGGGACGTACAAGCCGACGGAACTCGGAACGACAGCGAATTGCGGTGATTGTAGGAACGTCTGTACCGGTGGGCGAGCGTGTGTCTATGGAGTTTGTCATTGCCCAAATGGAGCGCGTGAATGTCCTGGAGGAGCGAACAAACCTTGTTGTCCGAATGGCCGTGAGTGCTGCGCAGGTGGATCTTGCTGCCCAACGAATACTAAGTGTTGTAATGGCGTTTGCGTGAACACAAATACCAATCTTAGCAATTGTGGCGGCTGCAACATAAAGTGTCCTCAGGGGGCGGCATGCAACACCGGCGTTTGCGAATGTCCGCTCATCCCAAATCTGCCCGCCAGTGGCGTGCGCGAGGTGGTATGCAATGGGAAATGTTACGATTGGTTTACCATTTCAGGTGGGGATCATCCCGCGTGGGTCCGATGGCGTGCGGCACATCCTGGCGAGCCATGGGCTATATGCCCTGAGGGCGATAACTTTCAATGCAATACGCAGGCCGGTATCGAAACGGTGGAAGGAGGTTGCTGTCCCCCTGGTTATACTCGACGTGGTGAAGATGGGAAGTGCGCTTTACCGACCTGACCATAATTTGTGAACGAAAGGAATCGGCCGATGCCTCCGTGTACCAGCTGCGGTAACAATGCGCCTTTCTTCGAGAGGGGATTACCCAAACAGCAGGCAGCGCCACTTCTAGGAAGTCGCACTGACGGTGGGAAGTACCCCTGGCCGAGTCTACAAGACTTTTCGAATGCTGGAATTACAATGTGGGGCCTTCGTACTCTGCAGGAACTCAAGACTCGTCTCAGCCCAGATCAACTCGCGCCCTTGTATCGCGCAATCGACGAGCTTCGGGACTTTGTTGGATTACTGCACATGGCGGCGACAGGCGTTGAGTCCGCTACCGAGGCATTCAAGAGAATAACGCTTTCGACGGTTCTTCCCGAAGGCATGCTGCTATGGGGCCGTCGAGTCAACCATGGTCCAATGAAAGGGGAAATCCCACGTGCACCACTACCTGGTGGTCGATTGCTCGATAGCGAGCTGCTTAGTGGCGGCGGGCGACCGTTCCCAAGCGATGATAGTAATCCTTGCGGTATTCGGGGACCCCATCCCTATACCTTCATCGCCGCGGGCCTCAATGCGGTAGGTATCTTTAACTTCCGAGGAATTGGGCAACTCGCTGGTGTCCCCAAAGACGACGGTTTTGGACCGGGTGATATACCGAGTGCCCAAATCAATGGGTTTGAGGCCGCCTTCACGTGGATAGATCGTGGGTATGCAGGTTGGGCTGTGCGCGCAATCCCCATCGAATCCGCGCTGGGTTCGGGGAGGCGGTTGCTGAGCGGCGAGAAAGCAACAGATTTTCTTAAGACGCTTCGTGGACTTGGCTCGCCCTGGGACAGACGGCCTCTGCTCGGATCGCTAGGTGAGTGCATCAGTGAGTATCAGGTGTGCATCAGCGAGGTGATATTTACAGCCCTTCCTTTGCTGGCCCGGATGTATACAGCACCTTTTCCACCCATCGGCAGGTTGAGTCCTGAAGATCAATGCTTGAGTGGGGCTTCATCAATCACGGTATATCCCGCAATGGGTCAACAGTTCACAGCACAAGCGGATATACAGGAGGGAACATTCCTCACGATTGACAACTCTCCTGCCATCGTTCTTTCATGGTCATCAACCGCAATTATGCTGGAGATTCCGGCAGGCATCACGGCGGGATGCCACTCGGTGGGGTGGGCACACATGCTTCCTTCGGCGGATGTCTCTCAGCTCCGCGACATCGGAGAACAATGTCGTCCATGGTTTCCTAGCAACAGTTTCAGTGTCATGCCCTATGTGATTAGATCAGATCAAGCATATTTCTCACTCATCGATGCACCAAAAATAGATACATTCACTGGCCCAAATGGTTCGACCGCCTTCAACGCTGAAGCCTGCACACCCATTACCCTCACATGGGGAACGAGCGTTGACAGCTGCTCGATGAGTGCAGCGAAGGTAGAGGTGACCATGCTTCGTGATGGCCATGACTACCGAACCGCACTCCCTATGAACGGACAGCTGCAAGTGAGTGACGACTCCCCACGCACTTACACGCTTCACGTCCAGGCATGGGTTGGATCTCGACCCTGCGCAGTGGCGACGAAATCGGTTACTATCGGCCGGTTCAACGTGCTTCGCGCGCAGGTCCAAGGAGACACCCGCTGCGTCGATCCTGAGATCGGCGTTTTGATAGACGTGACCATTTCCTGCCCCGCGCCATCTGGTGGTTTACCAGTAACGCTTACTTCCAGCGATGCAACACGTATTGCCAGTGCGACAGGGATGATCGAAGAAGGTAATAGGACCGCGACGGTGGAAGTGCTCACCGGTACGGAGTGTGGAACCGCTACGCTCACGGTTGCGGTCCCAAATCACCCGTCAAAACAGCTGACAGTGACCGTCTCGAGCGATCCAATCATTGCGTCCCTTATGCCGACCGCATTCCAGACCTGCGATCCAGTGCAAGTAACGGTCACTGGGAGTTGCCTTGGTGAGAGGGCCGCGGACATCTCTGCGGTAATCGATGTGAATGGACAGCCATCCAACGGCATCGTGACAGTGCTTAGCCCTGGGACTCAAATTCGCATCGATTTTCCAGCGCTGCCTGCAGGGATGTATGGGCTCGCTATTACGCACTGCAACCGTGTCGGCTATGCCACTTCTCTTCTACTAATCAGAACAAGACCACCCAGCATCAACTCGTTAACAAGCCCAAATAGTACGGTAACGATCTGTACGACACCAGCGGTGAAGATAGATTGGTCCATTATTCACAGTACCTCCATCGTTCTGACGCGTAATGGGACCCAGATTGCCGACCGCAAGTATTCTGATGCTTGTTCTACCGTCAACGATTCTGTAATCGACAACCTCCCCCTGGTCACTGCTGGGGTGACCTATGTTTTGACCGCTTTCAACGCCGAGGGCGCGATGACGACGAAGACACTTCCGATCCCGCCTGGGTCGCCGCTGCCGGTGGCGAGTGCTATGATCGCTACCAACAGCTGGGGAACACCTCGAAACGTATTTGTCTTTGATCCGAGTGGAGCCGGACAATTCATCGGGACGATAAACAGCGGACAGAGAGTGTCCATCCCGATTCCTCAATGCTCAGCTCGAGCACTCGTCAGCATCGACCCAGCGGCAGTCGCGGAACACAACAAGGATTTCGGGGACAACCTTAGCCCAACCAGTGCCACCACGGCAGCACTAAACGGAATGTGGACGCGAACAACGACGGGATTCTTTCTCGGAGTCAATGGCGCTTCTCCCGTCGGAGTACCCGTATGAATGCGTTGCTCTGGGGCCATGATTGCTCTTACTCATTACCTTGTTCTTCGATCGGACTTCTACTTTCACCGTTCCTAAGTGTTGGGCCCTGTTTGAGGAAAGTCGATTACTTTTACGTCGTACCGTACCCACTAACCCGCATGAGTCGGAACCCCTGGGCGACTAGATCGTCGAAGGTAAGCTGGTACTGTGCCGAACTCATGCCCTGTCGCGCCTCCCAGGCTGGGCCCTGGCGCTGTTCCCAAATCGCGGCATAGAAATCCTGTCCTGCCGGTTTGAGGTTACCCATGATTGGGCTTCGGAGTCGCAAAAGGATGGCGACCACCTGGGCCTGCAAGGTCGGATCCGAAAGCGCCTCGAGATGGTTAAGAAAATTCGAGGTGTGCGATGCCGAAAATGGTAATCGTGCCCTCGCATCACTCACCAGAATGTCTCCTTGACCAGGCGCAAGGTCGGGAGTTGTCGCGGCCAGGGCGGCAAGTACAGTCATGATCTCGGTTACGAACGGCACCGGCGCTGCGAGAACCGCGGGCAGAAAAGATGCGATATTCATTGGAACGCCCACTACTCTGGGCGTGCTGCCCCAGTGAAAGAGCGGGATCGGCACAAATGGAAGGAATCATGGGATTGTGCTGTCAGGCGTATACACATCTGCCCATAGCCGGGCAAAGTCGGTGCTGGTGCACCGAAGGTATGGTAGGTGACCCCCGCGATGGGCTCCGCCGCGGCAATCGCCGCCAGGGCGGCGCTTCCCGGAACAAGCTCGCCTCTCACCGGATTCAAGACAAACCCGTTAAGCATCGTCACAAATGCAGCAGCTGAGGACAGCCCCGCTCCGGTATACGCGGTCGCCAAGCGACCGAGCAACCCGGCAACCGTGGCGGCAACACTCGCAACCCCGGATCCAGCATTTGGCGAATGTAGCGTGATTAGGGCGGTGACTCGGGACAGAAAGCCTGCCAAAGAAGGGTTGGCTGCAGTACCGGTTAGAAAGGACCGCGCGACAAGCCCTCCGCGGCTGTGCCCCACGAATGCCACTCGAAAACCTGACAGTGCCGGCAGCCCTCTAACAGAGTTTAGCATTAGAACCTGTCTCACCATCAGAGTGAGCTGGGTGACATCAGTGGCGATTAGTCCACCTCTCTGATTTTCAAGAAGGGAGACACCGGCACCAGGAAACGCCTGCCTATGGGTTATGACGCTGACCGCTACTTCCGCTGAAAATAATCAAACTTACAATGTTTTTGACGGATGTGCACGGGACGGTGTGGCGGATTCTAATGAGAACTTTTTCGGTTTACTTGTGGAGACGCCCGACGAAGATGTCACTGTTAGATATCTTTCTAAAGACTTGTAGGATTCTTCTGTTCGACGGTGTGACACAGATGTGGCATACAGCCCTCCTCTCGGCCCGACCTAACAGAGAGGAGGTGGACCGGTTTAACGGGGCTAGGTCAGTAATCGCTCCAGGAAGAATCTTCGTCATTACCTAGCCCTTTGATATTTTCTTGCTTTTGCATCAGCTCTTTGTCGTCCATTGGTCCCTCATGATTTGCACGTGGGAGGGCTTGTCCTAAAATCCCTGCCATTTCTATCCATCGCTATCTCAATGTTCATGCGGCACTCAGAACCTTACATGGCATGTCCTAAATACAGTTGATTATAGGACACCTCCTGTGTATAGTGATCGTCATGGATGGAGGGCAAATATGAAAAAGCGAGTCGCCTTGTATGCCCGAGTCAGCACCGATGGACAGAGCGTCGAAAACCAATTAGGTGAGCTGGAAGCGGTGGCCGCAAAAGAAAACTGGAACATAGTGAAGAAGTTTATCGATCAGGGGATCAGCGGGTCAAAAGGTCGAGAGGGACGACCTGGCTTTGACGGCCTGCACAAAGGCATTGTGCGCCGGGAATTTGATCTGGTAGCGGCGTGGTCGGTGGATCGTCTGGGTCGGAGCCTGCAGGATTTGGTGGCGTTACTCAACGAACTCCACAGCAAACAGACGAATCTCTATCTGCACAAGCAAGGGATCGATACCACGACTCCCGCTGGGAAACTGCTCTTTCAAATGTTAGGGGTCTTCGCTGAATTTGAACGCAGCATGATCGTCGAACGGGTCAAGGCGGGTCTTAACAGAGCAAGAGCGCGTGGGAAAACCTTAGGTCGACCCCGAGTGGGATCTGAGATCGAAGCCAAGGTGCTGGCCCTTCGGCAGAAAGGGAATGGGATCAGGAGCATTGCTCGAACACTGGGCCTCGGCAACTGCACGGTGCAACGGATTGTGAAGGCCTAGCTCGCTCACTACGGTTTCCGCCTCACCATCCGCTTCCTGCGTTTGCTGAGTTTCTCCATCACTTGGTCGACGTATTGATCTTCCTTCGCTAGATATCTCCAATAGCGATCTGGTTTGGGACCAGGCTTGGATTCGAAGCGTTCTCGCAGTCTGGCGTAGTGGTGCATTAGCTTGGGAGCATTGGAGCAAACCTGGCTCATATACTTCAGGCCTTGGCACTTACGGCACGCGACACGGTCCTTTGCCCAGTAAAGAGAAGCAACAAACTTATTACAGATGGGGCATGCTGCCCACCACCGATATCCGCCGAATCGGCAGGCTTCTCGCTTAAAGTTGAGCCGAATACTTCCTTCCGACGAATCAGAAAACGTGATTGAAATAGCGGTAGAAAGAATATCCTCAGGGGTACTCATGTGGCCCGTGATCTTGCGTATGAGATCAGTGACTCGGATGAATTGAACCCGTCGGGTGAAGAGTTCTGCCGTCTTCAATCCTGGCGAAAAGCTTTGGGAGATCATGATAATTCTTTGAATTCTACCTATCAATAAGGTTGGAAGGCCACCTGAGCTGTAGTTTCATGACCTACCTGGCATGGCACACCCTCTCTTGTTAATGAATTCGGGACTATGCAATAAGGCTCACTCATCAGCCGGGAGCAGCTCCCTGCAGGACATGTCATGCGGACCTATCGAACTCGTCCTCGAATTATCAAGTTTTCGACTACAAGGGCATTCCGAAAGCCTGCGCACGCTTTGGTTTACTTCACATTTTCGCCACCGCATGCATTCGGCCTAGAGGCAGGCGGTGGTTGAAGGGCTGTGAAGGCCGTGGAAGCATCCGCAAACTTCAATCTCCAAACCGGACAGTACACGATTGAATCTAGTACTTCCCTAAGGCCCATCAAGCTTGATTTTAGTGACAAGAATTATGAGATATCAGTTAACGGGAATGTTCTAAGCGTTCAGTTCACGGTTTCGTCAGAGTCACACTTGGCCACCCTTCAAATTCCTTCACGCCGACGTTACCCGGCCAGAAAATTACATGCCATCACTGTACTCACGGATGCACGCCAGTGATCCCATAGAGTAATTGTGATAAAGGCTCAGGCTCACTCTTTTGAAAGTCTACCCATTGGAAGTCGTCCAGAAAGGCGGACCAGTCGGGCCGTTCGCCGGCGCCTGGCAGTAGAACCGGAATGATTCGCACGTCACGTTTGGCAAACATCCTCAGCAGCGCGCGGATTTCCATGTCCTGCACATGACCGGTACGGCCGGTGCCCACGAACACCGCCGCGGTCTTCACGGAGCCGATCAGATCGGTGATTTTGTCGAGCCAGACGTCCCCCGGTCTGAGGTCCTCCGAGTCGAGCCAGGGGCGGACCTTGTGTCCGAGTAGCTGGTGATAGAGCGTTTTGACTGTCGCATTATCCTGCCGGTTATAACAGAAGAATACGTCATAGTGCCCAACCGCATGGTTCCCCATGTCGACTATATTGCTGACATCGTCCTCCCGCTTGCCATCGGCCGTGACTTCCATTCGATTGAGCTCTTGGGCGCTGATCTGCTTGAACGGTGCTACGAGAGGGATGGGCACGCTGTCAATCGGACACGGCAGCACCTGCTTACCCTCTTTGCGGAGGCCGTCAGCCCACTTTGTGGGAACCTCGGTTCCACACTGTGGGCATATGAAATGCCGTGTAACCTTCACCGAGCCTGTGAGCGCACGTCTCTGTAGATGGCTCAGCACGAAGTCTTCGAACCGGTATTGCGCGTGCGTGTCGACCTTCCGCCCGTTCGGATCCAACCGGAAGAACATGTGAAGCTCGCCACTTCCATCAGCAAACTCTCGCAGCCTGAGACCACACTCTCCTCCCGTGTCCGCGGCGAACACTGCGGCGTTCTTCCACATGGCCTTCCGATCGATCTGAAATTCCCCGCTGTGCGCGAGCCGCACCACGAGTGTGGCATACAGATTCCGCACGGGACCTTCAAACGCCACTGAAACGGTCTGGGCCTGGAGCTTGCTGCCATCTGGCCACTCGCTCATGAACTGAGACGGAAACACGAGGTAGACGCCGTCTGCGGCCGATTCCCGTAACACCAGCTCATACTCAATCAGCTCCTTGATCGTGGCGATCACGAGCAGATTCTCGAGTCGAGGGTCCTTCAGCCGCTCTGATGCCGGCATAGTGATGCGCCCCTCAAGTGCGTCGGCTTCTGGGACCGAGCCCGAGGGGGTCGTCCCCTCAGCTTCGGCGCTCTGGATAATCGCAGAGGCGTAGATGTCGAGCAGTTCGGGCTGTAGAAGGATGAGCCCACCGAAGCTCAGTCGTCGCACGAGATCACGGTTCTCGAGTCGAGCGATGCACACCTCGAATGCGCTCCTTGCATCAGGCCGGGGGTTGTCAGGATGGATCGTTATAAAGGCACGGTAGAGATCATCCACGGTTGCGATTAGGCGCCCGCCGCTCTTTTCCGCCAGCAGGAAGTCCTTTACACGCACGAAGTAGTCAGGCGACTTGACCAACGGCAGAAAGGTCCAGTCGATGGCCCCACGAATTGCATGCGTCAGTTCGGAGATTCCACGGCCGTCCCGAGCGCTGGTCTCGAAGAAGCCGTCCAGTTGCCATTCGCGCATGACAGCATCGATTCGCTCGCGTGAGAGCGGAACCCCTTGGATGTCGGCTCTGCCCAACACGAGGAACCGTTTAAGCGGAATGGACTGAGAACCCTGTCGCTGTTGGGCCTGACGGAGCGCACGCTCCCAATGCCTTGCCGACGCGAGGGGATCACCGCCTGCTTGTCGCGCATCGAACACCAGGAGTGCGACAGCAACCTCATTGAGGTGAAGTTGGTGAATCAGCCGGTAGCCGGGTTGTCCCGCCATATCCCAGAGCAGCGTCTCACGTGTCTCGCCCTGCCTGCCGGCATGGTGCTCTTCCAGCCCGAACGTCCACACACGCCGGCCGTAGGTGGACTCGGTTGCTGCGTACGGCTTTCCGGTGAGTACGAGGTGCAGCGCGGATTTGCCTACGCCGGTATCACCGAGGAGTACCACCTTTGCATTTCGGTACACGCGGTCATCATCTCTAGGCGCCACATCAAGTATTTCGTCTATGTTCAACTTCCAGATGCGGATAACCCGATCGCGCTCCCCAAACGTGGCGAGGATTGGATCCGCGGGATGAAACGAGATCCCCTGCGGCCAGTAGTTCGCCGTCGGCTCATCTAAGCGACCTACCGGCTCCCAGGTGTCTGTCCGCCATAGACGCACCGTGTTGTCCCCGGAGCTCGTGGCAAGTAGCCGTTCGTCGGGAGAGAAGGAAGCGCTGCGGACCACATCCGAATGATGCGTCAAAACGACCGCCGGTGGGCCGCTGCCCTCGGGATCGATCCAGATCGAGGCCGTACCGTCGAAGCTCGTTACGCAAAGAAAACGTCCAGCGGGCGACCAGCTTACTGACGATGGACGCGATCGACCGACGGTACGCCACCCCCACATCGGTTGCAACGTAACGGCATCCCAGATTATGGCCCTGCCGTCCTTCGAACACGAGGCGAAACGGTCGCCTTTTGGAGACCAGCTTACGCGATACACTTTGTCGGTGTGGCCTTGGAGGACTTTGACCTCTTCCCACGTATCCGTGCGCCACAGCCGCAACGTCTTGTCCGCTGATGCAGAGACTAGACGGTCACCGGCTGGCGCAACGCTGATGCTAGACACATCGTCCCGGTGTCCGTGAAGCTCCCGAATCGTCTCGCCTGACTCGGGATTCCAGATCCGCACGCTGCGATCGTAAGAACACGACGCGAGCCAGCGACCAGCCGGATCCCAGGCGACTTCGTTGACCCCGTGCCTGTGTCCGGACAACGTCCTCAGGTGTGTTTCCCGTTCCCAATCCCAGAATCGGATTGTGCGATCGACCGATGTTGAGACCAGCATGCGGCTGTCAGGCGACCACGAGATGCGCAAGACCACATCGTCGTGCCCGCGAAGAGTGTGGGTCGGGGCCTCAAGAGACGCAATGGGTTGATCGTGATTCTTGCTCATGGGCGGTCCGTGCAGAGTATGACCGATACGCATAAACTTTCATATGGCGCGCCTTTTGGCCTCCTTTCATCGTGGACGGGGATATACCGCATTCGCTGGTCTGCGATCCAGACCTTTTGGGTGACGTGGTGACGACGGGAAGAGAGCGCGCGACGAAAAGGGGTCTCTCCTATATAGGACACGCAGTTTGTAACTCGTTGTCACTTATCGGACAACTCCAAAGAGTGATCGTATTGATTTATCTCAGAAACGCTGGTGCTTTAAGGCGGGGGCTCGGGGACGATCCCAGCCCGTTCACCACTTCGACACAATACAGAACGAACTTCAGTCTGTTTCTGGCGTTAGTATGATAAGCAGTAGCCTGAACCCTGCTCAGCCTAAAACTTTCGGATCATTAGTTCGGTTTGAATTTAGGCCAGCGGTTATACCCTATTGTTGGATCATTTGATCGTAACGCTTTTATAAATTCTAACTCCTTAATAGCCAGTTCTGAATTTGTTGCCGTCTCTGACTCCCACAATATCTCGCGCTTGACCGTAAATTCCTTCCGATTCTCTGATGCGAAGTCCATAGCTATGACATCACTACTTGCAGAACCGAAATAATTTATTGAGTTTGTCAGGTCCTTACCAACATAGATTTTGCCATTGGGATAAGTAATCTTGTACACGACTTTCATTCCGCAAACCTGCCCGGTATGCTATCAGAACAATCGTAGAATCATGGCTTGCCTAAGCCTACGATTTATTCTTCTGTAAAATAATCGGAGTCGATACGCTTCACTTCGTAATTTGCCGTGGTCGTTGTTCCCAGACCATGATCTATCATCAACTCCGCTAATGTACGGCCATCAATCAAAATGACTTTCGGATCGATGGCTTCCACATACCTCTTAGCGTCGTCTGAGAACTTAGCCGTAGTAATGAAGACACCTTTCTGCGCACGTTTGCCGTGCAGTGCCCCTACAAACTTTTGAACATCTGGTCTGCCGACAGTACCCTCCCAGCGTTTCGCTTGAAGATAAATTAGATCAAGCCCTAACTTGTCTTCATTGATAACACCGTCAATCCCTTCGTCACCCGGTCTGCCGATAGGGCGTCCAGCATTTGCTCTTGAGCCGCCATATCCCATCGCTACCATCAGGTCTACAACAAGCCGTTCAAAGAACTTAGGGGTGTTCTGAGAAATGCGTTGAACGATTTGACTGGCGAGGTCGTTACGAATGCTCTGATAGGATTTTTGCAAGGTCTCTTCGGGCGTCTCCTTGGCCGCTTCGACTTCATTCTCTGTTTCTTCTTCTCTTCGGCCTTTATGGAACTCAAGAAATTCTGGGTACTGGTTGAGAATTCTTATGTCGATTCGCTTATGTCCTGCTCTGAGAAGCTCTCTGCCGCGATCCGTTATCTTAAAAACGCTGCGACGTGGCGCCTCAAAGATTTTCGCTTGAATGAAGTAGCTCTTGGCCCATGCCACGCGATTCTCAAACTTGGTCTGTATGCCGCTAGGCAACCGCTCATTTAAATCTGCTTCCGGTAAAGCCATTTGTTTGGCAATAGCAGTCCTCGCTTCCTGAATGGAATGCTCCTGACCGTCCGCTGCCAGATCCAGGAGAGGTTTAAAAAAACTTTGGAAGTCCGGGACGGCCATTGAACAGTCTCGCAAAGCAATGGTTTAGGAGAATCAGCGACCACCTAATTATCATTTACGTGTTTAATTCACAACCTAAGCTCTATGGAGAATTCAGAGTTTCGGGTGAGGACGCGTTCTGGCACACATTGAGTTCAGCCAGTCTGGTATTCATTTCAAGCGATCATGTCCTGGCATGGGCTCGCATGAGGCAAATTTGACGTGTGCGGAGAAATCACCGACCTTCTCGAGGGAAGTGCCGTACTGCAACGTAACGATTATTGGGCAACCACGGTGACGATAAAGCGGAAGGTTGAACGAGTGGATCATGCAGCCTCCACCAGCAGCTCGATTTTAAAGCTTAGCGGATGCTCAAGAGATGCTCCCTTATCTGACGGGTCCCGTTGGGGACACCAGAAAACTACGTAACCTCTCGCCACTTCAAGGTTCTCTCACCTAGAAACCTTCAGCGCTCGTAGCAGAAACCAAAATAGCTACGATCTGGAGGTTGTGCATGTCTACAATTCACACCTTTATTCCTAAGGCAAGAAAATGCCGGTATGCTCGCATTTCCATCCCCCTCAAGCTACGCTCGTGCTTTCATGGTCGCAGTGAGATTTGGAAATCCCTGAAGACGACTGATGCAGACGAAGCGACCTATCGGGCGACAAAGTGGACGTACGACGCAAAACGACTGTTCCGTACACTCAAACAGTATGGTGCTCGAATGACACCTGAACAGATCGAATCCCTCGTAAATGGCTGGTTGGCGTCTGAGCTGGACTACGCTGAGGAATGCCGTATCACAGCCGGTCCACTCTCTGATGCAAGACTTGAGGGCGAGCTAGACGGTCTCGACATCATGGCCGAGACAACACGTGAGGCGTTGCTCGGTAACGACTTCAGGAAGATTGAGATAGAAGCGAACGAACTGATCAAAGCGGCAGGCTTCCCACCAATGGACCGGGAGTCTGCAGAATATGGGCGGCTCTGCAGGAGGCTCCTGCGAGCACGACTGGAGTACACGCGAATTGAAACAGAGCGATGGAACGGTGAGTATCACGAGGCGCCTAGTGTCACTCAGAGGATTGGCCCATCATCGTTGAAGGCGACGTTGAAGGCGTCGAAAACGTTTGTTGAGGTTGTGGCGCTGTATTTCAAAGAGTGCAGTAAGGCGAAGCGCACTGATTCGCAGATGCAAGCGGAGTTCGAGAAGTTCTTAAAGCCACTGGGCCAAGACATTTCCATTCGTTCAATCACGAAGGATCTCTGTAGACAGTACAAGGAGAGCCTCCTGCATGAACGGAGTCTTTCACAGACTACCTGTGTGAAGCATCTGTCCAGTCTCTCCACTCTATTCAAATGGGCTGAAGCTCAAGGATTTGTCGATGAGGGTGTGAATCCTGTCCGAGGATTGATTCCCAACAAGCGCCAAGCCAAGAAGACAGCGGCCAAGCGTAGACCGTTTACTGACGAAGAACTGCTCACAGTATTTGGATCACAGGACTTCAAGGCCCAACGTGAGATACACCCTGAGCGTTATTGGATCTCGTTGATCTGTCTCTTTGGAGCCTGTCGGCGAGAAGAGGCGTCTCAACTCTACTGTGCTGATGTTCAGAAGCAAGATGGAATGTGGTATTTCCATCTGACCAACGAGGAAGCTGATCAGAATCTGAAAACGGGAGCGATAAGTAAGAGGCGATTACCGATTCACAGTAGTCTGATTCACCTTGGGATTCTGGAATTCATAGAAGGTGTGAAAGCCACAGGTGAGTCTCGTCTGTTCCCCTCCCTTCGAAAAGGCCGCAATGGATTTGGCGATGCAGTCGGGAAGTATTTCAGTCGCCTTATCACCCATCTTGGATTAACCGATTCAGCACTCGTCATGCATAGTCTCAGGCACGGAGGAATCACCAAGCTGCATGCGGCTGGAGTGCCGGAGAACATTGTCAAGATGCTCGTGGGGCATAGTGAGTCAGATGTGCACCATACGGTCTACGTACAGAAGGATCTCATCCCCCTGCAGCTCCTTCGAGATGGAATAGAGAAACTGCGATATGACGATATAGAAAAGGCTCTCACCAAAGCGTGATGAGGGCGTAGCTCAGACGATGACATGGATTCGGTAGGCAAGAGTGTTGAGGATCGGATCTATATTGGTTCTTTGGTGTATTCCCCCAAGGAACTGCAGGAGGCGGTGGAAGCTATCAGCTTGCCACACGTCCCAGTATGAACGAACCCGAGCCCTCCAGGGCGAGTGCCAAGCGGTCACGTGAGGGTGGCTGGGTGGTCTCGCTTATCGCCGAACAGAACTACCAGGCGCTCGTCCATGTCCTGCAGGACTTCCAATTCGTCATCCGTGAGTTCGCCGAGTTCCAACAGTCTTCTGCTGGCAAGAATATAGTCTCGGATGCTCTGCCGGTAATCAGCCACAGCAGATCCCTTCCTTGGACATTGACCGAATGATGGAGCAGGTCAGTGTGTCTTTTGCCGCAGGAGCTGCGCTTTCAACTCCTCTTGATAGTATTCCACCATTTCCCGTTCATCAGCCGATAACGGCGCGTTGGCAGAGGGCATTGCAGAATACAGGAGCCGTTCGCAGGAACGGATGTACTCTTTCACTTCTTTGCGCAAATCGGAGCAAGGAATAGGAGAGGTCGCCATGAGTGACCGCCTTTCTCACAAGGAGTCGGCGGTGGGCCTTCCAAGACCCGTCGGCAGGTTGTGGGTTGGATTTTAGGAAATTCACCCTACGCTTCCTTGCCTGGCTTGTCAATGGAGATTGCGAGCACGATGTCGAACGAATCTATTCAAATTCAAGCGCCTTCAATGCAAGGGAATTTACTAGTTCGGTTTCCGCTGGAGTATTGATAGGGATGAAATAGAACAGAGAGACAGGAAGCACCACCCATGGACCGCATTGTCTTTGAAAATTTTATCCGGGCCAGTCTGGAAGTGACCGATTCCTTAGGGCGGGACTGCTCTCTCAATGAGTTGGAGCGGATTCGAGTGGAGAACTACATGTCCGTCCTACATATGGCCTATATCGAATGGAAGCGAAGAAATAGATCTTCTCATCCCCTCTACTGCCCCGATGCACCGGAAAAGGATATTCTCTCTAGAAGAGAGTCAGTGTAATTATCAACTATGCCGATGCAATTGATTCCTGCTGCTGATCGATCTTCCTGACAGTTGATGGACCAAGCTCGTGAGTCCAAGGACTGCCATGTAGGATATGCCCCGCTCTGAACCCTACCTGCCGAAGTCCGAGTGCAAGTTCCTCGATCCGTTTCGATAATTTGCTCACCATGACGTGCCTCCCTTTCTCTCGAACGTCTGGGGCTTCTTCATTCATTCTATAAGGGATAAGCGTATTCACGCCACTTGTCCAAAAATGGTCGTTCATGACTCCGCTTGCCGATCAGCACAAGAGGATGGAAGAAACTTTCACGGCTCCCTTTACCGTGTTGCGTCTCTTGACTCCGCTCAAGATGAGCTATGAGGCAGCGAAGAAACGGGCAGAGCCGTACAACAAGATTGTGGGAGAACTGCCGGACATGCGGAGGGACACGGTGACGTTGATACAGCAATCGATCAGGCTGGCGAAACCGGCGTATGTGCTTGTCAACAACCGGGCAGAGGGAAATGCGCCGAAGACGGTTCAAGGATTGGTATAGATGTTGTAAACGACGCATTTGGCAATAGGCTGAGTTTCTTCTGCACTTGCGCCTTCCGTCATGTCCCTCCTACAATTGCCCTCCTGCTATGGGTCTCTGAACGTCAGTGTCCGTGCCGAGGAGGGCAACATGCCTAAGTCCAAAGTATTTCTTGCATGGTCTGGTGAACGGAGTCAGGCGGTAGCCTTGGCTCTTAGAAAGTGGCTCAAGAATGTCATTCAGGATCTCGACCCCTGGATGTCTGAGATCGATATAAAAAAAGGGAAACGATGGAGGGTGGAATTATCAGCTCAGCTTCAAGATATTAAAGCTGGCATCGTATGCTTGACGCCTGAGAATCTCAAAGAGCCGTGGATCAACTTCGAGGCCGGAGCCTTATCTAAATTAGAAGACTCCTACGTGTTCACCTATCTGCATGACCTCGATCCAACAGATGTCTCCGGTCCCCTCGTAGATTTTCAGCATACTAAGGCGAACAAACCGGACACCTGGCAACTTATTCGTACATTGAACGCGAGTCTTAAGGAAGCCGCATTGGAGGAAAGTACACTAGAAGAGGCGTTCAACGTGTGGTGGGAAAAGCTGGAAAAGGCTCTTTCAGACATCAAAGCCCCTGTCATTAACGAACCCGTAAGACGAGAGGTTCCAGACATGTTTCGAGAAGTTGTGTCTACACTACGGTCCCATTCGAACTATCATGCTCGAATGTTAAATGTCCTTGAAGCATTAGTTGAATGGCATGTCCGATCCGCTGGCAGATTGATAATAGATAAGCCGAAGGACACTGGCCCAAAGAGATGGCGTTCACTCGGTGATATGGTGACCCCTGGCGAATTACTAGCTGACATGGGTACGATCAATCTAGATGACCCTAGTGTATCTGGCTTGCTCGGCTTGGGCATGATCAATCAGCCTGATCCAAAGCGCCCGAAACGCAACATTCGATCACAAGAAGACGACCCAGAATGACTTCGCACTATCCATCCTCGATGAAGCGCAAGACGGTTCAAGGTTTGGTCTGGTTGATTGGGAGTAGACCTCCTGCTGTCGATGTCTGAGGTATGCCAGTTCTGACGCCTTTAGGAGACGTTGAAGTGGTTTCGACTTGGTGATTCTATCTCGATGATGGCTGACCCTCTCGGTAGATGTAACAACTTGTCCATCTGACCGGACTTGTTTCATAGTGAATGTAACAACTTCAGGCTTTAGGCTGAGTTGTTTCATGGTGGCGCCTCGTGGTGCGCCAATGACTTGTTACTGCCAACTCTCAGTGTGACAGAATTACTTGGTGTCTGGATCTGCTGACGCTACTGACAGCTTCCCTTCACGATTATGGAACCGGAGGTAGGCTGCTGCGGCTTGGAGAATAGAAGGATCATCCTTTACTCGGCCAAGGATTACGTTACATCTGACACAGAGGAGACCACGTACCCATCCGTTCTTGTGGCAGTGATCTACATGGAGCGTTACAGCCTTGCCTGTTTCATCTTCGTCTACCTGCTTACAAATATCACAGGCGAATCCTTGACCATCCATCATAGAGTTGAAGGCAAGCTCCGGTAGGCCATATTTCTGCCATCGTCGGCAGGACGCTTCATACTCCCTTGATTCGTAAGATGGGAGTCCAAGCTGTTTCCGTTTCGACGTTCGACGGAGCTTCACAGATAGTCGCGGTGGAGTGTGGTTGATCGGATATTGAATCATCATTCCTCCTATGTAAGTTTGTAAGGGTGCTAAGGATTCGGGGGGGGGGTAGTATCTAAGTCATTGATATGTTGGGATTCACAAATTCCTTAAAACCCTTACATAGGGAGCTGGGCCTATAGTGTCTCGCCTAGGCTGCTTGGCTCTCACCAGGTACCCCCCCCTTTCTTCATCACAACAGGAATAGAAGCCAAGGCTCCTAAGACCATAGAGACAGTCTTAAGAGCCTATGCACGATTTGAATTAGGCTACTTCTTCAGTGAATCCATAGGTTTCTGCGGTTTGTCTGACGAGGCTCGACCCTTCGAGACTCCAAGGCGGAAAAAGACAGTCCCCCATAATATCTTTAGGAGCACTGACCTTTTTGATTACCAGCTTCCAGGTAGAAGGGTGAACGGTCTCGGCATTCAAGGCCTTCTTGACTGCCCTTGCTGAAGATTTGCGTGTATAAGGCTTGTGTGTGATCTGGTTAAAGTGACAAATCTATCAACCTCAACCAGACCACACGACTCCTTTCACCCATACCTACGCGACTTCTTCAGCAAATCCATAGGCTTCTGCCGTGACTCTGACCAGACTTTGACCTTCAAGACGCCATTCTGAAACCTCATAGTTGCCCATAGTATTCTTTGAGCCAGTATGAGGTTTGACCAAAGACCTGATGATCAGTGTCCAGGTAGCTGGGGCAATCTTGTCGGCTTTAAGGGCCTTCCTAATTGACCGACTCGACACCCTGTCTAGACTGGAATCTAAGCCAGCGAGGTACTCTCGAACCTTCTTGGCCCATGTGACAATGAGGTCTTCACTCTCGGGCATGAAGTACGGCTTCCACGTCTGCCACTTCACCCCAGGCATGACCGTAGTCAGTGTAGTCTCAATCTCTTGATCAACCTCTACGATGTACCCTGTCATAGGCTGCGCTTGACCGTTAGATACCGTGCGACACGTCCCACGACTCAAAGCCTGATACGCCAAGTGAGCCTTCTCGGATAGCTGAAGCTCATTGGCCTTCTTCTTGTCTACCTCTCCCTTGATGTCATTGGTCTGACCAAGGTACAGACCCATGAGTTCGGTATCGTCACGGTGGAGGATGCCCACCAGGAACACATGGGTACAGTGAGCGTAGCAGTTCAGTGAGGTCTCATTGCCCCAGGTCTGGATGGAAATCCTGGGGTGTCCTGTTGATGTCATCGCGTCAAGGTCGATACCGGCTTTCTGGATCTCTTGAGCGAGGATCTTTCTGTAGTCAGTCCCTCCAGGTTGATTACACTTGTAGAGGAAACAGAGAACACTTTCAGACTCAGGGATGGTCTTGAGTACCTCGACAACCTCCTTCGCCATAGATTTGTCTTTGAATCTTTTCTCCATCGAATGTCGACCACCAAAAGACCTCAGTCTATTGATCGTCACCTTGTCGAACCGCTTCAGCTCATGGAACGGTCTGACACCCGATCCCTTCAAACTCGGTAAGGTTTCAGCGTTCTGAATCGTGGAGTCAAATAGACAGAGCTTTCGAATTGGATAGCTCGCGTCTAAGACGATCATGTTCTTCAGCTCAGCTGGAATTACGATACGATAGCTCACGATTGCCGCTTGACCGGACTTCACCATGCGAAGATCAAGGTTTGCTGATCGGAGGAATTGAGAGATGATACCTTCTTTCTCCCACTCCCTCGCGTAGTGTTCAGCAATCCGAGGTTCAATGCCTGGTGCGGGGATCAAATGGAGATCGTGTTTCGCTTCGTCATAGCGCTCGTAGACATACTCCAGTACCTGCAGGCATTCGACAAGGTAGTTGGAAATGTCTACATGCTTCATGTCGTGCTTATGTTTATAAATAGCGTGAGCGAGTGCGCCAGTGAGGTCAGCGTAGTTGAAGTGCTCCACGTCTGACACCATGAGACTTTCATCGTAGATGAGAAGGTGCCGTGGTTGACCCTGGTACAGGTTGTACTGGCTCAGGTTGCTCGCCTTCGATCTGATCCGCTGGTGCGTGATCAACATGAACGGTCGGTCATCATTGTCAGCCGTGGCCTTGAGGGACGCCTTTGCGTCATCATGCAGAAGTCCAATCATCTCTTCTGGAATACCGTTCTCGATCATCTCACGCTTGAGGGTGCACAGTGCTTCGATACGAGAAGCGGACACGGCGAGAGTGTACGGGAGCTTCAGTTTATAGACTGCTGTGGACCATTCGATGATCGCGCGGGTCTTACCTGTGCCTGTCGGCAGACCAAAGGCCCATCGTCCAGTGATGTCACCTTCAGCCATTTTGGTCATGGTATCGAGAAGCGCACAAAGCGCCATCATGTGGTGGACGTTCAGCGTATTCCCGAATCGTTTCAAAGAATCCTTGAGTGTGGCAAACGATGCCTTTGTGACTGGGTGTTGTGGGTTCATGTTCCAATCCTTTGCAAAAAGGTGCCGGATGTTTGCAGTGTATGGAAAACGCTCCTGGCCCTTACGGTACCGGCCTTCGCCTCGGAAGGCTCGCAGGCATCCGGCTCTGTTGTTACTTCCATCGACTGGCTTGTTCTTCTTCTCTCAACCATTCCTGGTAGTCCGCTGTCTCTTCTTGTGAAGTCATCAGCGGTAGTCCTTGCTCTGTCCTGCATTCGTTCATCAGCTTCACAAACGTGGCTTGGTTCATGGTGTGGTCCTCCTTTGTTGGTGTGACTGGAGCGTACCACCGGCCATGCTGCATGGATCGGCACTTCCACAAGTGGATATGATTAATTATTTGAGTGAGACTGTACCGAGACTTAGATGCGCTGAAAGCTATCCACTTGTGGATGACTGGTGTCAGAGTGCTAGCGCTTCGCACACATGAATGACGCTACCTTGAGAGTTGCGGTCTGTTTGTCCTGCCGATCAACCACGATCTCCACTGTCGTCAAGAACCGGTTGTTCTTCGAAACGCCGGTAATCACTCCACGTTGTAGCGTTGTCGGTGATGTGATGCACACCACTTCATCACCGATGGTCAACTCCTGGTTGAATGCGTCGAGTACTGAACTCATATGAAACCTTTCTTATTTGAGAAACGGCCTACCACCAGTGTGAACTGGTAGCAGGCCGGAGCTGTCTTCAGCGACAGCGTCATGGTCCTTCAGCCACTTGTCGGATTTCAAAGCGCAGTTGTCTTATTGACCTCTCGCAAGAGTTCACATCAGGCTGCCTATGAAATGGGACTTGCGGGTGAAGACCTGCCAGAGTCGGCAGGAGGGATTGGTGAGGGACTAGCTATGATCCGTCTTCCGTGTGTTTGCCATCTGAGCAGACCGGAAGCTGGTCCGATTGTCTAAAGTCTTCTTGGAGGTCTTGCTGATCTTGTGAACGATTGTTTTGGTGGTAGCCATGGTGTGTTCCTTTGTCTAGTTGTTGAGTGTTGTACTGCTATCCTGGCACGTTCAACGGACTGAACGTCCGTCCTAAGGCTGCCGAATTTGCGGCATCTCTGAAGGCCTGCAACTCCTGGCGTCGAATCTCTGCCTGTGTTCTCACATCTACGCCCAGAGCTGCGCCAAGTTGACGAAGCTTCTCGGGAGCGTTGGCGTATGTTACTGACTCTTCACCAAACATGTTCAGTGCTCCATCCTGGTGGTAGCCGTGGACTTACGCTTCAAGATGACATCTCCGTTCTCAGCATATTCTTCCTCGACTGGTAGCCGATGTTTCACGACTCGTTTGCCCTTCTTCACTCGCTTGAATTCCTGGTGTTGAGACACCATCTTGGCGAAGTCGGACTTCTGTTTTGCAATCCCACGTTGGAGTTCAGCGGGATTTACGGTGGCATTGACCACCCTTCGACCTCCACCATATGGAACGGTAGAGTTGAAGACATGCTGCTCGCCATAGTGTGGCTCTTGGCGTTCAGCGTGGTCCAATCTCTCAGTGATCGTTGGCTCGTCTAGTGGTACTGGCTTGAAAGATTTCGGTGGCATGTTAGACCTCCACTCCTTCGTCACCACCAGGCACCGCATCCACTTCCTCCTGTGCCATCCACTCCAAGATTTCCTTGTTGTGCGCCGCCTCCTTTGCGGCTAATTCTTCCTCAGACTCCATCGGCATACTGTCGCATTGCGGCCCAAGTCCAGCTGCTTTCCGTTCCTTCAGGAAGGTTTCGAATGGTCGCCCGGCATCGCGTTGAGTGAGTCTATTGATACCCTCAAGCACGGTGCGGGTTTCATCTGAAGGGTTCATGAAGTGTTGTGCGAACTGGAGCTTCGCTCTTGCGTCAGTCCCACCTGCACGATCAACCCAGTCGCTGAACTCGGCGCGATAAGCATCTTCGAGCAGACCTTGCATCATCTGATCGTTATCAGGAATGGGATTCCTCGGTTCAAGTTGAATGCCCACCTGCTCTGCTGGTGTGTTTGCGACCAGTTCGATCACCGCTTCACGATACGCTTCGTTGGTGTCGTAGTACGCTTTGCCTGTGGCCGGATCGATCACGGACATTGCCCGAACTAATTCGTCTGAGTCTTTGAACGACGTAAGGTATTCGATGCTCCCATCAGCTAGGGTTCTGTGAAGTTTCACTCCGTCTGGGTATTCTCGCTTCTTAGGTACAAGTTTGATCTGTGCCATGACGTATTCGCCTTTCGTTGTGTGTGAGTGTTAGAAGATGCTCGGGTGCTGGGCCTGGGCTAGCACGGCATATCGCCGCTGCTCGCTTCGGTACTTCTGGACGGCAAGGAACGTGTAGACTCGATTGCCCTCGAAGTTGAACGGAGGTTCGACTTGCGGCCTTCGACGCCGCTGTCGTGGCCCAATAAATGGGAGGCCGTGCCGGTTGAGCTGTGGTGTGTTCATGTCATGGTTGCTCCTTCAGTTGGTGGTGATACTCATGTCGCCATGTGGCGTCTGCCGCTCGAAGGCGGACCTTGTCCATCGGCGTGTAGCGTTTGTCGTTGAGTGAGGGCTTTGTGCCTTCATACTCTTCGATCAATGTCCAACATCGATCCTCGGGCAACGATTCAATCCAGTGCTCAATGTAGGCCCTGAACAACTTGCTCTTGAGGCAGCCCCGATGCCATTCGTGGACACGCTCTCGCAATGCCTGGATCGCTTTAGGCGTCCACTCAAAGTCTTCGTCTTTGTCGCCATGAGCTGCGATGAACCATTGGTCATCATCGTCATGGAAGTTTCGCTGTCGAGGTTGACACTTCAACCTGACAAAGGCTTGGTCTACATCGGCATCTGACAGGGCCTGGACTTCAGCCCAAGATGGACCGGAATACGAGAGGTTGGCTGGTTTCTTACGAGCCATTGGAAATACCTCGCAGTCGGTCATCCAATCGTTCGAGTACTTCCTTGACGTGCACGTCATGTCTCCATCGAATGTCACCCTTGGTTGGATCGACATAGCTCTTGCCGCAGTTGCACACAGCGACAGAGCGACGGAAGAACAGCCTATGGTGGAGTCGCTCCTGGTCCAGTTCACGTTGAATGGCTCGATCATCCATAGGCTCATCGTGACGCTTCGGTGGGATGTGAGTTTTAAAGTTTGCTGACATAGCTTATGCGCTCCCTGCTGCTGGTGAAGGCCACACGCCTTTTCGTGTCCATGCTCGCATGGTTTCAATCGGAGCATCGTTACAGTCAGCGAGTGGTAACAATTCTTCACAGGTACCGGAACAGATTCTCCATTGGCCGAGGTGACGTTGATCCTTGCCACAGACTGGGCAGGGGAGAGTGTCACCAGGTGTCGGTCGGTTCGAAGGTGTCTGCTTGGTTTGGGGGTGAATGATGAAAGGGTTCTTCATGAGATTTCTTTTTCCTCCTCTGTGTAATGGGTTTGTTTCTCGTTGCCACTCGTTCACCCGGCGACAGTGGGCGACGAACGTGGATTGTGTAGCTGATCTTCTTTTGCGGCTTCACCGGGATGGTACCGTCCCTGGCAAGTCCATGAGCGTCGGCGAACTCTCGTTGCCGTTGTCGGTGGATACGGGAATAGTTTGGATGTTCACGGTGCCATTGTCTGGCGGCTTCAGTGCGTCGTTTGCGCTTCGAGTCGTCGGTCATGGCCGTTGGTCATCTCTTTGTGAAGGGTGAAGTTCTTCCTGGCGGACTCCTCGGTGAGTGGTTTTTTCATGTCTGTCAGAGACCACCGACCACACCGGCAAGTAGCCTGGTTGGAACGAGTGGAGATATGGAACTGGTGAGTGGGGTTTGGCATAGCGCAAAGATCCTTGTCTGTTGTAGATGACCCCTTGCAATATCAAAGGGTTACATGAGGCCGTTTGAATATGGGAGCTTGAAGCTGAAAGTTCGATGAAATCTGTGCAGGACTGAAGGATGAGGCTTAGAAGCCGTCCTTAGGCGGTTCCGTAGGGTTGACCGGCCATGTGGTCAAGGAGGTACTTTATGGCGTTCTCCAAACTCAGTGCGGAGTCCTTAAAGCCGCCCAATCCCATATTGCAGAAGCAGCACAACATCCCGCGAATGTTTCCCGTTTCGTGGCAGTGGTCAAGGCATGGTATCCGGTCTGTCGAGAAGGGCTTTCGGCAGATAGCACAGACGCCCTTCTGGTGTTCCGCCAGTTTTTCCTTGACGATCTTTTTCTGTTCGGTCGAGAGGTCGTCATACTTATGCGTGGTCAACACGAACTCAAGTGAAAGGTCCTTAAAGGTTCGTTCGGGTGTCCATTGCGTTGCTACTTCACGTTGTTCTTCCATCCATCGGCTAGTAAACTCCACTTGTAGTCCTTGAAGTTTAGCTCGTCGTCTTGCCTTATCCATCCTGGCTGCTTTCGATAGATGTCTGGTCGTTGTGAACAAGTCCATCCATTCTCTATGCGTCATGTCTTGCGGTAGTAGATTCGATGCCTTCGCAGCTTTGAACACTTGTTTCGCCCACCGGTCGCCGTGATCGTATGCCGTTGCCATATGCTGAACCGATGGATACCGCCCGCTGTTTACGTCCCGAATAATTTCTGCAAGTTTGAATACGTCTGGTACACCGTCCGGTAACATAGCAATCCTCCTCCGTCTCCCTCATTCAGAGAGACGGCTGCAATGATGGTATTGTTGGGTGGTTGACGTGTGGATTGAGAGAGAAGTGAGAACTACTTAGATTCCAACCGAGGGAAATCCGGCGTATGGACGAGCGCCAGGGTTGGGTGCTCCACTCGCTTGCGCACCATATCCGACACCCTTGAAACTGCCGTCAGGCATTTTGGCTGCGGTACCCAGTGTCTGCGCACCGGCCTGGAAGATCGGACCAAAGAAGTCGATCTGTTTCGCTGGTGTCTTGATGTAGGGTTTCACGGCAGCAATGCGGTTCGAATATGTGGTCCCGAAGGATCGGATGTTCTCGTTGTGCTGCAGGTTCGCCAGTTTCTGGTTCTCTTTCAATCGTCCGGTCTCTTCGTTCGCCATAAAGTCAAAGTCGGCAGCGATCTGATCGACCGTTCTTCCAGCTACACCACGTTCAGCGGCAGACGCCATACCAGTCGCAATCGAACGATCCGCCTGCATCTGCAAATCGACAGCCTTCTGAGCGAGTGCGGCCTTCTCTTGATCTTCTTGCTGTTGCTCAAGGCGCGTTGAAGTGATGTAGTCGTGGGTTGCACGGCGCCGATTCTCTTCGATGACGTTCTCTTGCTCCAGTCTGCGGTATTCTTCAGTCGAGTTGTGTTGGTCACGAGCTTGGAACTGTGAATAAATTCCCATTCCGGCTTGAGCCACAGCCATTCCGCCCATTGCCATCGTGATCGGTTCACACATGGTCTACACCTTGCCTTTCTTCGCTGTGAGATATCTTCGTTGAAAATCTTTGACCTCTTCAGCCAACCACTCCGGATTGGCGTTGAGTTCCGCCAGATTCTTGTGGATCACAATCTCAAGCACGGCACTCAGCGTTGGGAACTGATCCTTGGGAAATCGGTGAGAGAAGGCCGCTTGGAGTTGTTTGATACCCTGCTGTGTCTCGACAGACATAGCGAGGGTTTTGCGAACCGTTTTGGAGCCGCGCGGACGATAGATTGAGAAAGACATGAGGACACCTATTGGACTGCGCTGCTCAGGTACTTCGACCATGAGCAGGTTGGATGGTTGAGGCTGACGGTAAATGGTATGAAGAATTCGAAAAGATGGCCCCACCAGGAGGAGGAGACTCCCGGCAGGGCAAGGGATCTGGACGAGTCCCAAGACGCTTCTTGCGTCGCTCCGAGGACTCTGGGCGAGCTTGGCAATGTTTCTCTCGGTCAATAAGGGGCACATATCGCAAGTCCGCAATTCTGTTCAGAACGGTAGAAGACCGATCAGGCTTGATGTTTAGGCGGTCATAAAGCAGGGGGTAACGACCAGCCCTAGAATCGCGCACTTGCAAGATGCAGAAGTTTCTCCGGTCAATAAGCGCCACATAATTGACTGCGTTGAATTCGCTGCGAAATCTCATTGCCATATTTCTGGATGAACCAGCCAGCGTGTTTCTTGATTGCGGCTTCGATACGCTGACAGGCATTCCTTGATCTCATGCGAACCTTCTTCGTGAGGTTGATTCGTAAAAGCGTGACCATGCCGTGTCCATTGTCTCGTTCATAGTCTCGCCACTCGGTAGCCAGGAGGAACCTCACCGAATGGCCGATGTTCGCCGCTCGTGCGTATGGTGTTCGCAACTGTGGCTCTGGTCCGTAGGTGGTCCACACATCACCAGCGATGCCAGCGGCCAAGATATCGGCAGCGGTGAACCGATAGTGTTTCTTCCACTTGGCCTGGTCAAGAATCCACCTGAACAACGCTTGCTGTTTCGATAAGGGTGTTAGATTCGCCCACTCGTTGAAGTTGCGTTGCTCGTACGTTTGAATCTCACACGTCAGGTCTTGAATCATCTTCATGACAGATTCATCACCGGCCTTCACTCGTTCAGCAATAAACTTGCTGACGGTTTTTCTCCACGGTTTAATCCATCGGCGTCGTAGAGCCGGGTACTGTTTCGAACCGTCACAGATTGGGAAGCCACCGGCACGCCGAAGCCTTAGCTTCCCAGTACTCGATACCACCATATGTTGTATTCTTGCCATCTCCGTACACACTCCATTGTGCTAGATCAAAGAAACACGCGCACACGCTTGGCGCTTGGTTAATAGTTGATTACTCGCTCAACAAAGCTCGAAACCGTAGCTTTCCCGTAGACAGACACAGCCTATTTCCAGTCCGGTAGACTTGTAGTCTCTCGGGATTCCTTGTTTTCATTGGTGTTTTCCCTCCTCGTTGCCAAGAATGCCCGGCAATGGCGTCACCGGCAGCGTTCGAAACCAGGCCGAGGCAAACCTTCGGCGCCTAGACCTCTGGCCCTAGGTGGATACTCCCAAGTTTGGATCGTCATTCCTGGGTTAAATGCGTTCGTTCCAGCGCCATTCTTGGCTGATCGCTGGCAGGGGTCATAAACAGAGGGCGCAAAACGGATGATTTACCTGTGATTCCGATAGGATACGCTGTTCAGATGGTTCCCAAAGGCCCTTCGAGGCAGGTCTAAGCCCTTCCAAGGCCCTCCAAGACGCTCATGGCGTCGCTCAACGTCCCACCTCTGCATTGGAAAGCCTTTGATTCCCATAGGTTACGTGGTCGTAGCCTCGAAAGAGGATGGAATGAGGCAGCACCCCTGCCCTCCCTGCCCTCAATCAATGGCCCCTGCACCAATGGCCGAGGGCCACCGGCATGGGGGAAAAGACCGGCTACGCCTAGCGCCTGACCCTGAGATATTTTTTGGCAGAATCGGGGGACGGCTACTGACATACAATCTGACCGGGCGCAATCTGGGTACAGAGTCGGCTCAGTTCACCAGCGCCAGGAGTCACCCAGAACGAACCGGAGCCAGAAGGTGGAGCAACTGGCTTTCGTGAATGGTACTCGTCGATTAAGGCTTCGTTCTGCTTCAAGGCTTCCCGGTTCATATGATCGTTGTACATGCGCCTGTCGGTTTCGAAGTCAGACTTCGTTCGAGCGTTCGGGGACCAGTAGCCACGTGACTGAACTTGACCAGATTCGTCGAAGTAAAAGGGTGAATCCTCGGCAAAGGCGAGCGAAGCACTGAGGACAATGGCCCCAATGAATAGAAAAATAGTGGAACGCATGATGGGTCTCCTTTCGTTTTGGAAACTAGGCTAAGGCACGATGTGATGGATGGCAAATCTGAGGGCGAGTCTGCTACGATCAATACAGAGAAACGTGCTACGAGCGCTGCAAGTGGGTGAGAGATAACATGAAGCAAACACGAGAGACTGCTACGTTGTCGGCCTGTCCCGTTGGGGACACCAGTGCTTTTGCACCACCAGTCACCGACTGCCCGATTGCCGCCGTTCCTTTTATCATCTCAAGTGCCCCCAATTGATAGTCCCAGGGTCATCTGCTACAGTTTGCCCCACTCATGGCTAGGCCACGTTCGGGAAAAATCAAACAGCCGCATGCCTGCGTCTTAATCCTCATTTACGGAAGGGGCTTACGTTGACGCTGCCGAAGGGGAAGTGAGATAAAGGACCTCTTGCGAACCATGAGTGCCCCTATAAGATTCCTCGATCATTCACGCATCACCGTGTATCTCATCGTCTTCCTGTGCGTCTGTGTCTTGGTGCAGATGCTCGGCTTGCCCATCACCATGCTGAATTTCTTCACTCCCGATGATCTGCTCACCGCATCGATCTGCGCAGATCCTTCGATAGTTCCATCCGTGCCTGAACTGCATCTTACCAATCCCCTGTCCTTTTGCGTCGATCGCGACCCATCTCTCACCCCTCCCTTGTTTATCACCTCGGTCTTCCATCCGCCTCTGACCTAATCCAGCTGCTCCAACTGTGTGCCTCAGCCATCGGGTTCTGACCGTGAATTTCCTATCACGCCCCATGTGCTCAGGCTCGTGAGGAAGAGCCGGAAGACCCGTCATTGCTCTGCCGCCACCTAGACTTTGAACCTAGAGTCTTCTGCATGCGGGCAGAGAATATCCGTTGGAGAGGATGCATGAACATTCTCATTCTGTGTCTCATTGTCTTGATGGGCTGGGTTGCTTGGATCGGATTGCGCCGCTCGTCCCGTCATCGCACTGTCAACGCCAGCCCGCATCACCACGACAAGCCATCGCAGAATAGGGACGCTCTCAGCGTGGAACCTGCTGAGCTGATCGACAGGCCGGACACGCACCATCAGCTGTTAACAGCCGACAACGAACGACGGGCGTTCGAGGCTGGTCAACCGGTCTGGATCCGTTATGAAGACAGTTCCGGCCTGGTCACGGAACGGGTGGTCGAGATCTACCGTCCAAGCCATGACGAAGTGATCTACACTTGGTGCCGAAGGAAGCAGGCCCCGCGCACGTTCGCTCGCCGAAACATTCGAGACTGGCGAGTGCTGCCCGAGCGCTTCGACTTTGATCCCATCGTCGCAAAATACTGGGATGAAGAAGGGACTCGGGATCGGTCAGTAAAGAGCCCCTGGAGAGACTGGTTGCGGCGACAGCCGAAGGAGATCGCTGACCGGTACACGTAATGGAAAGATAAACATCTCAACAGACGGCCGGCCAAGAATGTACTGAAGAAGTACCGGGACAGAGAAAAGGCAAGAGGAAGAGGATCCAAGAACACGAAAAGAAGGGGTTCACCCGAAGTGGAAATAGCAGAGAACGCCAGACGACTCCGAACGAAGGGTGTGAACCATGGACGATGATCTCGTCAGCAACCTCTATGCCTTGGGGAAGGCGTTCTTGTATTCCCTTCCCTCGTTTATCGCCCTCGGGCGAGGGCATCGCAACTGCATCGCGATTGTGGTCGTAAATCTCGCGTTAGGATGGACGGTGATCGGCTGGGGGGTCGCGTTGGTCTGGTCGTTAAAGAGGGGACAGAGCGAAGGCGAAGCCTAACTGAACGTAAGGGCCAGTTACGGTAGAGGAAGGAACTCGCATGATACGACATCAGAAATACCGACGGTTCGTGATCTTCTCCGGACTCCGCCGCACGCGATTGCACTATCAGGGATTAGCCGACTGATCGCTACCCCTTCCTTAAACTCATATCAACGCCCAGCATCATCACTCACTGGGGTGAAGGGTACTCGGTCCTCATTGATCAGCACCGCACTAGTAGTCGACTAGTCTAGCCCACTCGGCCGCTTTGAAGGCGTCTGTGCGGTTGGCGCGCGGCGGATAGATCCACTGTGTGTTGATCTCGCGCTTCATCGTCTTGGCCTTGTCGCCGTTCAGCTCGACCTTGCTGTCCCAGCCTCTGGTGAACACGGCGTCGGACGGGCCAAGATCCAGGCAGGTCACGTAGTTCTTCTGCTGATATGGTTCCAGCGGCACGCCCAGCAGGTCTGCCGCCGCGTTGAACCCGGCTGAGGCACCGAGCCGGTTGGCATGCTGGCACGACATGAGCGCGCGGTGGCCCAGGTCGTCCGTTGCTGCGTTCGCAGTGTCCCCGGCTGCGAAGATCGCGGGCATCTCGGGAACACGCAGATTGCGGTCAACCACCAGTCGGCCGGAACGATCGCGTTCAGCCGGGACTTGCACAGTGAGTGGATTTGCCTGAAAGCCTGCCGTCCAGATCACGGTTGCGCTCTCGATGACCTGCCCATCGCTTAGGGTGACGCCGCTCTCGCTCAACGCCGAGACGCCCACGCCGAGCCTGGTTTCTACGCCGGCTTCGCGCAGCGCCTTCTCGATCCACGGACGTGGATCGGGGCCCATCGCCGGC
Source organism: Nitrospira sp. BO4 (assembly GCA_030144965.1). Lineage (GTDB taxonomy): Bacteria > Nitrospirota > Nitrospiria > Nitrospirales > Nitrospiraceae > Nitrospira_D. The sequence goes on along the minus strand of JAMPUU010000020.1, from coordinate 1,321 downwards.
GCGATGGCTGCGTTGCGGTCGACAATGATGACACGGACGTTTGCCTTCGGCCCGAGGATAGCGCGCAAGCGCGATGGCATTTCGGTCGCCACCTCGATACCAGTGAAGCCACCACCGGCGACGACCACCGTGTCTCGGGCGGCAGAAGATGGCCGGTTCGCCAAGGCGTTGAGGTGGTGGTCGAGTGTGATCGCGTCGTCGAGCTGATCGACTCTGAAACCGTACTCGGCAAGGCCTGGGATGTCCGGCTTGACCCCTTGGCTGCCGGCAGCCAGCACCAGGCAGTCGTAGTGCAGCGAGCACCGCATCCCGTCTGGCTTGACGACCACAGCCGACTTGCTGGAGGAGTCGATGACGTCGACCCGACCCTGTTCGTATCGCACGTCGACGGCCTTGAACAGTTCGGTGAGCGGTGCCACCATGGTCTCGGGCGCACGCTCGTAGAGGCGGGGACGGATCACCAGCTGGGGCTCCGGCGCAACGACGACAATCTCAAGGGTGTCTGGCGAGACGCCTTGTTCGTCGCGCAGGCGCGCAGCGGACAGGGCTGCATACATGCCGGCGAAGCCGGCACCGATGATCAGGATGTGCTTCATGGTCGGATACCTCCTATTCGGTTAGTCCACGGGAACCATTGAAGCTCTGATCGTCTCTATACGACTCTTTCTAGCTCTCCTCTGAAAAGGCTTGCGTTGGCAGGTGCAGCGCCGAATCCTATGAACGTAGGTCAGAAGGCGAGGAACCACGGTACAAAAAGCCTAGCCCTCGAATGCATGACTACATTTTCGGCAGAGGAATTTCGACGCGATCTTATCCTTCCACTCGTTTAATTTCTGGGTATAGTTCTTAGTCTTCAATGCTCCGTATCCCACCCATACCCCCAGGAACGCAACAGAGGAGGCCACATCAGCTATTGCCATCTCGGCTTCAGATCCCTGTGGAGAAGCCAGACTCAACATCACAGCGGCATTGACCGGGATTCCAAGTAGAAATCCGTGGAGATAGGCCCACGGCGCCTTTGGTGGGTGATAGGAGACCGGAACGTCCTCCACTGCTTTCGGGGACGCCGTCTGCCGGAGAATATCACTAATCCGTTGTGCCTTTTCAGTGTTGCAGGTTGGACACGTTCGTTCAGCCGACATGTGAGGCCTCCTTCTTACACGACATACGGATCACGGAACCTCTCCTCTTTGAACTTCTTCCCACACTCATTTTAAGAAGAAAGAAATACGTCGTGCAAGAGGCGGTATCCGGTTCCGATGCTTTTCGACAGGGGGCAGAAATGCGACGGCCCGGAACCCCTTCGACGGAGCTCCGGGCC
>JAMPUU010000019.1 GCA_030144965.1 Nitrospira sp. BO4 | reverse complement strand
CCGGCTTCGAGTCATACCACTGTGAAATATCGTACCCTCGGTCACTTGCCATAGTTCTTACCTCCTTCCACTGCTACCCAGAAAATAGACCCACTTATAATATTTCTTGTTCTCCATCAACGAGCATCGAACAAAATGACCCTCCTTCTCTCACGCACTGTGCATTCTATACCTCTCAATTAACCCTTTTCAACTCCATTTCGTCTTTTGCCGCCCCTTACAATATATTCATTCTTTCGCCCTGTTACGCTTACCATTGATCACCAGATTCATTTCAGAATACGAAAACATCGATGCCCTTGCCACTTGATCAATGCCGGCTTTTATCGATCGCCATGCATGTCATGTTTACACACTCATAGCCATGGCGTAGGATGACCTGTTTGACCTCTCTCCATCGTCTAGATTTTGGAGGAACGTGTCGCTACCTAAATGGGTAACTCGATTCGCCATCCTTATCATCATTGGCGCATCCGCTCTTTTGGGATACCAGCTCCTGACACGTCCGGCGACCCACAAGGAAGCGCTGATTGCTGATATCATTCAAAACTGGCAAAACACACATCCTGCCGCACACCGCTTTGTGATACTGCCTGACTTCAACAACGACGCGGTTCTTGATAAGGATACGGGCCTCATCTGGGAGATCTCTCCACAACCAACGACCGTGACGTGGAATGAGGCTCGTGCCACTTGCGTCACCAGAGCGACGGGGGGACAGAAGGGTTGGCGCCTTCCCGCACCGGCCGAAATGCGTAGCCTCGTGGGGCCTGCAGTCGACTCACCCATTCCCAATCTTCCACCGGGTCATCCATTCTCGAATATCCAGCCGACATCCTATTGGACGGTAGTTCCTGAAGCGAATCAGCCATCCTATGCACGCTACGTGGACGCATTCCTGGGCAATGTGCTCAGTTTCATCAAAATATACACCTATCCAGTCTGGTGCGTTCGCGGACCGATTAAGGGTTTGGACTAGCCTCCGAATCGCTTCACTTACGTCCATATACTTACTTCATTTTCGTCCGTGAGCCCTCGCACTGCACAGTTATCAAGACATTCCGTCGACTCTTCCTCTAAGCTATCGAGAGGCTTCATGCAGGTATGATCAGACTTTAGCGAATAACCCGCTGCTGCCTCGAAAGAAGAATCGCCAGGCGGTTGTGTAGTGCGGCAAGCTCGTCAAGAAGTTCAACTCCACTGATCTCTAAAAGGTGTTCGATCACACGCGCGCCCTGGCCTCCAATCGCAACAGACCAGGACGCTGAAAGCCCTTTCAGCTCGTCTAACAGCTTGCTGGTTGCTCCATCAGATTGCGTTTCGGTCAAGGAGAGGAGAACCAGGTCCGGCTTGACGCGTTCGCAGAATGTTTGAAGAGCTGAAATAGGAAGATTGGGACCAAGATAATAGACGTGACACCCACGTGCAGCAGCAAGATAGGCCGCAGCCTGTGCGCCAATCTCGTGAAATTCACCTTCGGGACACGCAACAAGCACCCGAGGACCGAATTCATTCACCGGCAACTGGTTCATCACGGCAAACAATTTCTGCTGGATGACTTTCGTCACATAGTGTTCAACGGCAACGGTCACCCGCCCTTCATGCCAAAGCTCGCCGATGCGGCGCTGCAACGGAAGCAGAATGCGCTGCACGGCTTCTTCGAACGGTATCACCGCCACTGCTGCGTTGAGTTGCTGTTCAAACCTGGTCTTGTCGAGCGGATCAAGACGCGAGATCAGTTCCTCCAACAAAGAGTTATGCGGTGACAGATCCTGCTGCTTCGGGGTTGAATTGATTCGCATTCGATTAAGCAGTGAATCCCGCCCTTCGACCGCGAGCGCCCCGATTGTTTGGCCGCGGTCGAGCTCTTCCTTAAGAAAACGAAGTAAGGCGACATCTTCATCAGTGTATTCCCTATAGCGATTGGCACTCCGCAACGGTTTGACAAGGCCATACCGCCGTTCCCAGACCCTGATCACATCTCTTGAAAGCCCCACGAGCTTTGAAACTCTATGAATTCTGTGAGTGTTCATATTTCATTCTTATATGTTGTCCAATGTTTGTCAAATATTTTCTCATAAAACACTTGACACATTGGACATATAACTGCTATACATTGGACATACATTATACAAACGATGTGCACGAGCATGGAGGTGTTCAATGGCTACTAGGACGTCGGAGCGAATCAAAGGGCAGGAGCACCATGCGGTCACTTTTACGGCAGATCCCTACCAATCAAATTGCACTAGGTGTGGAGGCCTATTGGTGAGGGACTTTTGGCAAGATCTGATGGACGCATCCAATCCCTTTATCGCCCAAAGATGTATCCAGTGTGGAGAGATCATCGACTCCGTCATCCTCCGTAATCGTTCGCTTCAACAGCAATCAAGCGTGGTCCACCCTCTGCACGTCTCGGCTCACTGCCCGAACATGCAGACACCATCACCACAGACGTCATGAGAGATCGTTTCCTCTTCATGCGCCTAAAGACGAAGGAGAAAGTCATGCGGAGTCACCCACACATTCAAGCCAGCATACCTATGTTATTCATCGTTCTGTTGACCGCTGGAACGATTTCCGCAGCGGCGGGAGATCCATCGGCCGTGAACAAGGACATGGTGCTCATTTCCAAAGGCGAGTTCTCCATGGGGAGTAACGAGCACGGAGACGAAACCAAGCATCAAGTCGTGCTCGATTCCTATTGGATCGACAAGTTTGAAACATCCAATGCTCGTTACAAAGAGTTCATGAAAGCCACCAGCCATCCCGCGCCGGCCTATTGGGACGACCCGCGACTCAATAAGCCCAACCATCCGGTTGTCGGTGTGAGCTGGACTGATGCAAGCGCATTCTGCAAATGGGACGGCAAACGCCTTCCAACAGAAGCAGAGTGGGAGCGAGCGGCCAAAGGCCCTGAAGGGGATAGACATTATCCATGGGGCCACACGATTGATCCAAAGAAAGCCAACTATGGTCAAAACGTCGGCCGCACCATGCCTGTGGATTCGTATCCAGATGGGATCAGCGGCTACGGGGTCTACAACATGGCCGGCAACGTGTTTGAGTGGGTAGAGGATTGGTATGAACCCTCGTACTACAAGCGTAGCGTCGCTCTGAATCCGAAGGGTGCTGATCAGGGTTACAACTTCGCCAATCAAGGTCCCGTCAAGGTGCTCAGGGGAGGCTCTTGGCTCGCCCCGGAAACTTCTCTCCATACGAGTCACCGATTCTGGAATCAGCCGGACAATAACTCCTACGGCGTTGGCCTTGGATTCCGTTGCGCCAAGTCGGCCCAGACGGTGTCCGACGAAGCCGTGCAAGGAGGCCGCGAGGCATTCATTCAGGCGCTAATCGCAATGGGTGCTGAAAAGAACGCCGATGCACTCACGTCGATTGAGAAAGCGCTGGCCGCAGACCCTGGGAACATAGAGTATCTCGCAACCCGAGATGTGATCCGGAAAAGCCTGAACATCACGAAGTAATCTGCTCAGGTGTTCAGAACTCCTATGGTGAGGCTCTTAGCAATCCGCGTAACCCGATCGCTTGGGATGGAGGCGCGACCCATGAGACACCGCAATTTCCACTATGCTGGGATCCTCCTCATCGCCTTGACTGTACCTCCAGACTTGTCGGCCGGTCCGCTAGAACCGGCCGACCACCCACACCGGGAAAGCGTGATAGCCGTCCACGAAGCTGAACACGATGTCGATCATGCCTGGGAGGTGTATCACCGCGCAGCGTTAGGCGGTACGGTGGCCACTCCGCGACTGCAGGCCGAGATCGAGGAACATTTGCACGATGCCCGTGTTCTCATTACTCAAGCCCAAGAGGCCGCTGAATACGGAGATCAACGCCAAGTGGAGCACCTCATCGAGCAAGTCAGATTCCACACCACCCAAGCCATTGAAGGTAGCAAGGAACCGAAGAGATGACGACTCATTGGTGGCGGAGTTCGGGGCGATTCACTGAAATAGCGACCCTGGCAGTTGTGACGCTGTTCTCGCTCTCGCAGTCACTCGCCGCCGAATCGCAGCCCTCGGCGAAAGACATTGACCCCGTTCCGATGATCACAATTCCAGCCGGTGAATTCTTGATGGGCTCTGCGGAAAGAGAAGGGCGGGCCGACGAGTGGCCTCAACGGTCTGTATACTTGGACACATTCCTCATCGATCAGGTCGAAGTGACGAACGCGCGATATATGGAGTTTGTCAAGGCAACAGGCCACCGACCTCCTCCTAATCCCTATGGTACCGGTACGTTGCAGGCCGCCAAAGGCATTGAGCAACTGCCCGTGGTCCAAACGACCTGGTACGACGCCAAATCCTATTGCGCCTGGGCCAAGAAACGCTTGCCGACCGAAGCAGAATGGGAAAAGGCCGCTCGCGGGACCGATGGCCGGCTGTATCCATGGGGTAATGAGCCGCCGACTGGGAAACACGCGAACTTTGATCGTGAATGGGAGGATGAGCACACCCTCCATATGGTCGGGTCTTTGCCCGGAGGAGATTCCCCCTATGGGGTGAAGGACATGGCGGGCAATGTCAGAGAGTGGGTCTCCGATTGGTATGACTCGGAATATTACAACTACGCGCCCAATCGGAACCCGCAAGGCCCCGACAAGAAAGGAGTGGTTCGTTCGATCCGAGGCGGCTCCTGGCATAGTCCGAAATCCGACATCACTACATCGGCACGGGGTCGTGGCGGGTTCGCCTTGCAAACCCATGGCACTGGGTTTCGGTGCGCCCGCAATCTCGAGAGAACGAGTCACTAGGCATTGGAGAAGCGCCCTCATGCTGTGTCGGAATAGAATAACCAATCAACACTGCTGGAGGTTGGCTTCCGGTTTGGTCAAGGTGACGCCGGAACTCCGCACGGCGTCACCCGCTGAGGCAGACAGGTCTCCCTTTCATGAGGGGGATCTGTCACCTCGGTGGAGCACAACCGCAGCCGTCCACGCATGTTTCGGGCGTGGGAATATAGGAAAGATCACGTGGACCTGAGGACCCGAGAAACGACCCGTTGGTGCAACAGATGAGTTGTCCCAAGTCTGTCTCACATGGCTCAACCAATCTACGTTAGGATAGAGTCCGAATACATGCGCATGATTGACGATGTCATGTCAGCGGCGATTCCGGGGATGGGCCTATGAATATCGTAGTAGCCGGAGCAACTGGATTCATTGGCCGGGCACTATGCACAACGCTACTCCATGCAGGCCACAGAGTCAGCATCCTCACGAGAAATGCTGGACAGGTCTTTAACCAGCCCGGGATGAGCGTGAACCAAGTCCCGTGGAACGCACGAGATACAGGACTCTGGGAGAAGGCTCTTGAAGGAGCAGATGCAGTCATCAACCTCGCCGGTGCACCAATTGCCGAGGCACGCTGGACAGATGCACGCAAGCGACTCATTACCGATAGTCGCGTGCTCACCACTCGCTTACTGGTCAGAGCCCTTTCACAGCGTTCTGCTCGGCCTGCCACATTCATCAGTGCGTCCGGCATCGGGTATTACGGGGCCACCGACGATCGCTGTCTTGACGAGGGGGCCGCACGCGGTCCGGGGTTCTTAGCCGATCTGTGCCTCGCATGGGAAGCGGAGGCCCTTCGGGCTGCGGAATTCGGGACGCGGGTCGTCCTCCTACGAACCGGAATGGTGCTCGAACGAGATGGTGGAGCGTTGCCTAAGATGCTGTTGCCCTTTCGACTCTTTGCAGGCGGTCCGATCATGCCGGGCAGCCAATGGGTCTCCTGGATCCACCGGCGTGACCACATCGGTCTGATCCAATGGGCGCTCTCGACGGCAACTCTTTCCGGTCCGCTCAATGCCGTGGCCCCGGAGCCGGTGACAATGAATACGTTCTGTGAGGTCCTGGGGCGAGTGCTTCACCGTCCGTCATGGCTTCCCGTTCCAGGCATTGCCTTGAACATCCTGCTTGGTGAACTGGGGTCACTGATGACAACCGGCCAGCGCGTGATCCCTGCAAAAGCGATCGCGGGAGGTTATGCATTTCAGTATCCGACGCTCGAACCAGCCCTGAGCGCCGTGCTCAAAACATAGCCCGGAAAGAGGTGGTCTCATGAGAATGTCCGCCATCCCTGGTTATGTTGCCGCAGGCTTGATGACAGGCTTTCTAGCGGTGGCGACACTTTGTCTGCTTGGATTGGTGAGTCTTGGATAGTCCTGGACGTTCGGAACGATAGTGATTCGAGGCAGAAGGAGAGCGGATGCGCGGGATCGTCTGGTTCAGACGCGATCTTCGATTGCACGATCAGCCGGCCCTGACGGCCGCCTGCAAAGAATGCGACGAAGTCATTCCACTATTCGTGTTCGATGAGCCGCTGCTGCAGTCGCATGAGTTTGGGTCAGCGTGTGTGAACTTCATGCTCGGATGTTTAGAGCATCTTGGATCTTCGTTGGAAGAATTGGGAATCTCTCTTCGGTGGCGACGCGGGGAGCCGGCCGAAGAGGTGGTTCGCGCTGCGCGCGAATGGCAGGCCGACATCATCTATTGGAATCGCGACTACGACCCATCCGCGAAGACGAGGGACCGGCAGGTCCAAGAACAATTGGCGCAATTGGGTGTGTCCGTACGGACCTTCAAGGATCATGTCGTATTTGAAGCCGAAGAGATTCGTGGAGCGACAGGCGATCCATTACAACGATATAGCGCGTATCGCGCTCGTTGGTGGACAACGTGGCAGGCTTGTAAGCCGGCCATATTACCGGTTCCGAAAATGACCGGACGAGCGAAACCGGTTTCATCACTCTCCATCCCCAAACTTCCTTCACCGCACGACTTAGGATACGAGACCCTGACACCCTGGATTGAACCAGACGAACACAACGCCCGCAGACGATTGCGGAGTTTTCTTGATGGCCCGATCCTCCAGTACGCGGATGGACGAAATCTCCCCGGAATTGACGGAAGCTCAAAACTGTCTCCCCATTTTCGTTTCGGAACACTCTCACCTCGGGTGGCCATTCACGCGGCCTTGGCAAAGCTGGCCATAGGTGGGCACCGGTCCCGTCCCGACATCGTCACGTGGATCGATGAACTCATTTGGCGTGAATTCTTCCAGCAAGTCTTAGAGTCATTCCCTCATGTGGCCGCGGGACCATTCCGCACTGTGTCCGTGCCGCCGCCGCGTGAGCCTGGTCCGGAACGTGACGCGCTCTGGGAAGCCTGGTGCGCCGGGCGAACCGGTTATCCTATTGTGGATGCGGGCATGCGGCAGCTGAACCGGACAGGTTGGATGCACAACCGTGTGCGGATGATCGTGGCCTCCTTCTTGATCAAGGACCTTCGAATCGACTGGCAAAGCGGTGAGCGGTACTTCATGAACCACCTGCTCGACGCGGATCTGGCAGCCAACAACGGGAACTGGCAGTGGTGTGCCTCGACCGGCACCGACAGCATGCGGGGTTATCGCGTGTTTAATCCTGCGCTCCAGAGCAAGAAGTTCGATCCGGACGGTGCGTATATTCGCCTCTACATACCCGAACTCGCCAAGGTGCCGGCGAACAGGATCCATGAGCCGCATCTGATGTCTTGTGACGAGCAAAACCGCTATGGCTGTCACATCGCGATTGATTATCCATCTCCCGTCCTTGATCACAGTCAAGCTCGCCAGGAATATTTAGAGTTGGGCAAGCGTCAGGCGACACTATGATCGCTTCACCGATCCGTCTGGGCATCAGTCGCTGCCTCCTCGGTGATGAAGTTCGCTTTGATGGCGGCCACAAGCGCGATCACTTTCTCACGAAAGTTTTGGGCCGCTACGTTGAATGGGTGCCCGTCTGTCCTGAGGTCGAGGCGGGATTCGGCACCCCGCGGGAAGCCATGCGGTTGGTGGGCAATCCGCATCATCCTCGGCTGATGACGATCACCAGCAAGCGCGATCATACCGAGTCGATGAAGGCCATCATCCCTGCGCGTCTCGACTCCCTCGAACGACTCGATCTCTCCGGGTTTGTCTTCAAGAAGGGCTCACCCAGTTGCGGCGTCGAGCGGGTGCGCGTGTATACCGTCCAAGGGATGCCGAGTCACAGCAGATCAGGGATCTTCGCGGGTGCCTTTATGGAGACGTTTCCGTTGATTCCCGTCGAGGAGGAAGGTCGGCTCTGCGATCCTGCCTTGCGGGAGAACTTCATCGAACGAGTGTTCTGCTATCGCCGATTCCAAGATCTGATGCAGAACGGGCTCACGCGACAGGCGCTGGTACGCTTCCATACGATCCACAAGTACCTGCTCCTGTCCCATAGCCAACAGCATTATGAGACAATGGGCCGGCTGGTCGGACAAGCGGAACGATATCGGCCCAAGGAATTGACGGTGAAGTACGGGGACCTTTTCATGAAGGCTCTCGCCGTGAAAGCGACGGTCCGCAAGCATGTGAATGTGCTGCACCACATTGTGGGATACTTCAAGAGTCGACTGACGACGCATGAAAAGGCCGAGCTGTTAGGCGTGATCGACGACTATCATCGAGGGCTTACTCCCTTGATCGTCCCGCTCACACTGATTCAGCACTATGTCCGGGTGTTCGACGTGAGCTACATCCGTGATCAAGTGTATCTCCATCCACACCCGAAGGAACTGATGCTGCGAAATCACGCATAGGAGGGTTCATGACGACAGACAAGCGAGGGGTGGTTCTGGTGGGTCATGGCGGCATCCCCAAGGATTGTCCACAGGAATTGGTGACCAGACTGAAGCGGTTGGAAGCCCAACGGCGCGCCGCCAAACAACCGCCATCCCAAGAAGAGCTCGAATTGGACACGAAGATCCGGCGTTGGCATAGGACCGCAGAAACGGACCCGTATCAAGCAGGTCTCGAGACAGTTGCCGCACGCCTTCGACCCCAGCTCGACGGCGCGCTGTTTGCCGTGGCCTATAACGAGTTTTGTGCGCCGACGTTGGAGGAATCGATCGAGTCGCTGATTAAGCAGGGCGCGACTCACATTACCGTGGCAACCACGATGTTCACCCCAGGAGGTTCACATTCGGAAGTCGAGATTCCTGAAATTCTCGATCATTTACGCCCACAGTACCCTGGAGTCGAGCTGCGTTATGCCTGGCCATATGATCTTCAACTGGTCGCGACCACCTTGGCGGAACAGATTCGACAGCACTCCTAAGCACGTCCCATGCAAAGCTGTGAAAAGGCATGCCATGAGCCGGGCGAGCGGTGTAGAATGCCGGCGCCCATCGACTGCCACACGAAGGAGGATGACCGGTGATGCTTCGGGAACAATTGGCGAACGCGTTCCACGAGACCCAATCTTTTAAGTGGGATCGCGAGAACGGATTTAAGCTCGCATCGGGTGAAATGAGTCCATTCTACGTCGATTGTCGCACACTCATGGCACATCCGGGAGCTCGCCGACTGGTCGGAGAGCTTGCCTATGAGGGTCTCGCCGGGATTGAATTTGATTGTCTGGGCGGCCTCGAGCTTGGAGCCATCGCTCTCTCCGCGACCATTTCTGATTTTGCCTATGCCGCCTCTCGTCAGCGCGTCTGGAGGACGTTCGTCGTACGAAAACAGGCCAAAGACCATGGATTGGGCAGACTGATTGAGGGCAGTATTCATCCTGGCGATCGAGCATTGATTGTCGACGATGTACTCACGAGCGGTGGGTCGGTGCTGAAGGCGATAGGCGTCGCGCGGGAAGCCCGCCTCAAAGTGGACCATGCGCTGGTGATCGTGGATCGCCAAGAACAGGATGGAAAAGCGCGACTAGAAAGAGAGGGGGTTCGGGTGCTGAGTCTTTTGACTATTCAGGATCTCATGCATGCCATGAAACACTCCTAATACGACCGGCTGGACGACGCGGCGTTACGCTCCCATTCATCTGCACTCGAACTGAATCCCCCATCGCCGCTCCTCCACAAGTTCCTGCGCTCCATCAAGGGGACTCACGACCCGAGTCCGTCCTTTTGCTTCTCCTTCGCGAACGACACTGTAGGGCTTGCCGTTGCATTTTTGCTTCATGAGGTCGAGGGCATCTTTGCGAAACGACGAAAGCATGTGGCCCTGACCATCTTTGAAGGGATAAATGACGACCCCACCCATGTCGTGTTCCTGAACGATCTTTGCCCCGTCGGCACAGCCTCCAAGAATCAGACAGGCCATTGCCGCTGCGGCTATGGGCCAAGGATTGATCATTACCTTGAACTCACCCCGATCACGGTGGGCAACGGAATATGAGTACCTGCGGTTCCGCTGAACAAGCTCTTCCATGAAGCATGTCCCAGTATAGGCATGTCTTTCTGCCACAGCGACTCCAAAATTCGGACATCGGATGAGGACCCTCCATCCATCGCCATAGCCTGGCGCACAGCCAGAAACCCGTCCTTAAAGCACCGACCCAAATCGTACAGGGGGACAACCCCCAGACTCTTGAAGATGAGAATGTGTCCATTCTCGGCTTCGGCTACGATCGTCTGATAGGCATGTTTCCCGGTCTCGCGGACACGGATCTTCCCGGATTGATCGAGGAGCATCAGGGCCTGTGCGGCCTCCCGGTAAGGCGGTTGATCTTCGTCGAAGCTGTCCGATTCCAAATCAAGGACTCGGGCTTTTTTCACTCCCGTCATGGACGGTTCTGCCACAAACAACCCTTGCCACTGCGCGTGGCGCCGGCTTCCCAAAGAACGGCCATCTTTGTAAAGCAGACCGAGATAGGTGAAGTTTTCACGGAACAATCCCGCGTTGAACACCACATGATGGCCAGTGCGCTTTTGCCATTCCTCGATCGTGAGAGGGTGTGAAAGTCCCTCCTGTGCATAATGGTGGATCGAGAAGCGCGCACGTTCCGGGTCCATATCCACAACCAGCATGGTCGGTACGGTAGGACAAGAGTCTCCCGGCTTCCACACCGAGACCGTGAGGCCCTCAGACAGGCGCTCCCACGCAATATTCTGGGCTAGGCTCAGACTGGGCAACAGGAACACGGCTAAAACGACGCAGCTCACCCCATGTGTGTTTCCATATGATCGACGGCATCGATCGATGTTGGGCCCTGCGGAGACCCAACGGTGGAGGGCATGCAGGTATCGACGGCTCATGGTTCAGGATCGTTCTGGGAGTGATGGCTGCTCAATCGTCTCCGGTTGTTGATCGACTTTCGTCCGCTCGGCTGGCAGCAGGTCGAGCAGCTCGCGAACTTTGCCGGCTAAGGCCTCCGGCGTGAACGGCTTTTGCAGATACGCGCTGGCGGCATCACCGGCACCGATACCGACATCATCCGTATATCCGGATATGAAGAGAAGCTTCAGTTCCGGCTTGATCACGCGAAGATGCCTGGCAAGTTCCGTCCCGCTCATGCCTGGCATGACAATATCTGTGAGTAACAGCTTGAGCTTCCCTATATAAGGTGTGGCCACGAGACACGCCTCGATACCGTTTCTCGCTTCGACGATTCGATACCCCAGCTTGCGAAGCTCATCACGAATCAGTACGCGAACACTTTCGTCATCCTCGACAAGGAGAATGGTTTCATGACCGCCCATCGATTGGAACGTCGCATTGACTCCCGATGGGGGTTCAACCTCGGTCATAACACGCGGGAGGTAGACATCGAACCGAGTCCCCTCTCCGATCTTGCTGGTCACATCCAATCCTCCACCGCTCTGGGTGACGATGCCGAACACAGTCGACAGCCCAAGTCCCGTTCCCTTTCCTTCTTCCTTGGTCGTAAAGAATGGATTGAAAATATGCGCTTGCACTTCAGGAGTCATTCCGCACCCGGTATCGGATACCGAAAGTCTCACGTACTCTCCGGGCAGTACCGGTCGCGCGTGGTAGGCCGGCGTGTGGTCGAGATCGATCGAAGCGGTTTCAATCGTGAGCTTTCCACCTGTCGGCATCGCGTCCCGAGCGTTGACGACCAGGTTCATCACAATTTGCTCAAGGGCGGCAGGCTCAGCCTTCACTCGGAGGTCGTCCGGGCTCAGTTTCAACGTCAGTTGGATATCCTCTCCGATCAACCGCCGAAGCATCGTCTCAAAATCCGAGAGGATGGTGTTCAGGCTAAGAATCCTCGCCTCAGAAGGGTGTTTTCCGCTGAACGTAAGCAACTGGCGAATGAGGACCCTCGCACGATCACCCGCCTTCTGCATCTCTTCAACCCTGCTCCTCAGTGGATGGTTCTGGCTCATTTCGTTGAGCAGGATCTGACTCTGCCCTATGATAACGGTCAGCAAGTTATTGAAATCGTGAGCGAGTCCTCCCGCCAGACGGCCGACTGCTTCCAGCTTCTGCATCTGTCGAAGTTGCGCTTCGCTCTGTAAGAGGGCCTCTTCCGCGCGCTTTCGCGCCGCTCGCTCCTCTCGTTCACGCACGACGCGCCGCACCGAGGGAAGAAGGCGATGGAGTTCTTCTTTGGAAATACAATCCGTCGCGCCGCGCTGCAGCTCCTCAATAACCGGTTTCTCACCAAGAGTGGACGAAACAAAGATGAACGGGACATCAGGGGCCACCTTTTTGGCCAACGCTAGGGAGGCCCTCCCGTCAAGCCCTGGAATGGCGAATTCAGCCAAGATGAGGTCGGTCTGACCTTCGCTGAGGGCTGACTTGAACGCGCGGCGAGTGTCTACGCGGTCCAGCACGCAAGCAATACCACCATCGGTCAACATCGTCCCTATACGATCACTATCGTGACGATTGGCCTCAAGATGAATTACCCGCAGCGGAGTCATCATTGGAAGGGTCAGTGAGTGGAACGGGAACTTTCAGGAGGCGGTTCATTGATGAGACCCCAGAACGTCCCGAGTTCCTTGACAGCGGACAAAAATTTGTGAAACTCAACCGGCTTGACGACATAGGCGTTTGCCCCCAAGGCGTAGCTCTCAGCAAGGTCGCGTTCTTCCCGCGAGGATGTCAGCATCACAACGGGAATCGGGCGAAGGTTGCTATCCGCTTTGATGGTCCGCAACACCTCCAGTCCGTTCACTTTCGGCATCTTCAGATCAAGGAACACCACAGCAGGGTTGCCTTTCAGTCGTGACTTGAAGCGTCCACGACAGTACAAATAGTCCAACACTTCAGCCCCGTCATGGCACAGAATGACTTTATCGGATATGCGTTCCTCCTCCATGGCCGCCAAAGCCAGTTCGGCGTCGCGCGGGTTATCTTCGGCAAGCAGGATCGGCTTGGCCATGTTCATGATTCGGTTCTCCTTGTCGGTAGCGCGACGTAGAATGTCGCTCCTCTATCAGGTACGCCTTCGGCCCAAGTCCGGCCGCCATGGCGATGAACAATGCGACGAACATTGGCAAGACCGATTCCCGTTCCCTCGAATTCATCAGCGCGATGCAGTCGTTGGAAGACTCCGAACAGCTTCGAGGCATACTGCATATCGAACCCCACTCCATTGTCCCGGACAAACAACACAATTTCCGAGGAAGTGGAACGATCTGCGCCGATCTCAATTGTGGCCGTCGGTCTGGTGCTCGTAAACTTCACGGCATTGGCGATCAGGTTCATAAAAACCTGTCGGAGCATGGCCGGATCCCCCTGCACGTCGGGCAGCGTGGCGATTGTCCACGATATCCGGCGTCCTTGCAAGTCCAGCCGTAGATCGGCAATGACGCCTTTGACCAGTTGATCCAGGCTGACGGTTGTGGCCAGCATTTCTTGCCGACCCATTCGGGAAAAGACCAACAGATCATCGATCAGCTGTCCCATCTGCTTGGCAGCATCGGAGATCGTCTGCAAGTAGCGGGCGGCTTTCTCGTTGAGCGATTGTTCAACCGATTTCCGCAAGAGGGCGGCATACCCATCGATGTGTCGCAGCGGGGCACGGAGGTCATGAGAGACCGAATAGCTAAAGGCCTCAAGCTCCTTGTTCGCGGCCTCCAGAAGCTCGCCTCGGTGTTGCAGTTCCTCGGCAACATGCCGCCGTTCCGTAATGTCATGCCGAATCAAGTAGTACACCGATGCCAACAACACCAGTTGGAGTACGGCGCCGATACCGAGCAACACGATGCTATTTCTCGTACCGGCGACGGATTCCAGTACACGTTGACTTACGGCTTGTCGTTCATGTGCATCCATCTCGGCAATGAGTTGATGGATCACCCCGAGCTCACGTTTTCCCGCTCCTTCAAGGGCCATTTTTTTGACCGATCGGAAGCCTTCTTCGTGAAACATGCCGATGGCCTTTGACTCAGCGTTCAGTTGCCGGTCCATCATCCTATCCAGAACTCCGACGCGTTGCTGTTGTTCCGGTGACCCCCGGGTCAAATCATTGAGATACACCGTGAACGCCGGCTTCTGCTTCACGAGCTTCTGGTAAGCCCCCAGATACGATGTTTCTCCGGTCACAAGGTACCGTCGGTGGATATCTTCCGCTTCATTCATCGTGACGTCGATGGTACCGAGGAGTTGCAAAAGATCATGACTGCGACCGTCCAGCCCACTATTTGTGAGCAGAGTGCTCATATTGCGGTAGGATATGGCACTGATGATCAGGATACCGACGAACACAAGGCTGAACCCGGTCAAAACCCGCTGCTCAATGGTCATCCTGTTAAACCGCGCAACGGCCACTCGGTAGAAAGCCGTTGCGCCCGGAGCTACGTCGGCAAGAGGTTTGGTTCCCTCAGTCGCTAGGAGAGGCGTCTGTGACTGCTGATTCGTGGCTGATTCCATGGATCAGGACGACCTGCATCAGCACGCGTAGGGCGATCTTGCGAAAGCCGTACCGGTAAGATTCCTTAGACCGTTCTAATTGTAGCAGAACTCTCGAGAGGCGGAAGCAGAAAACTAGCTGCCTAACGGGAGACTCGGGGGTATGACCGTAGCTGAAGGTGCGACAAAATTAGCGAACATCAGCGTCGCGGCTACGACCCAGTCTGTAAAGGGTTGGGGGTAAATACCGATCACCAAGGTGCCGGCCAAACCGACATAGATGACTGCTTTCATCGGTCCTGAAATTCCAATAGGAGAGGGATCAATCGGCTCATTGATGTACATCTGTTTCACCACGATGAGGTAATAGTACATCGAGATCACGATGTTAATCAGACCGACCACGATCAACGTATAGAGTCCCTCTTTGATGGCAGCCACAAAAATGTAGAGTTTGCCGATAAACCCCGCAAGCGGAGGCACCCCGGCCAACGACAAGAGAAACAATAGCATCGCGAACGCCAGAAACGGCGAGCGCCGACTCAAGCCCCGATAGTCTTCGATTTCATCCCGGCCGATGGCCTGGCTGACCGCAATCACGACGGCAAAGGCCCCGATATTCGCGAAGAGATATGCCAGGAGATAGAAGAGAATGGCATCGCTTCCCATCTTAGTCCCTGCCGCAAGACCGATCAGGACATTTCCTATTTGAGCGATGCCGGAATAGGCCAACAGCCGTTTGATATTCCGCTGCGCGATGGCCACGATATTGCCGTAGGTCATGGATATGATTGATACCGCAACCAACAGGTAAACCCAGATCGGCTTGAACGTTCCCAGGGCCACCAGGAAAATACGGAGCAAAATCGCCAAGGCGGCGCCTTTTGGAGCAATCGATAAGAACGCTGTCACAGGAGTCGGGGCGCCATGGTACGTATCCGGAATCCACGCGTGGAAGGGAACGGCACCGATCTTAAATCCCAAGGCGGCAAAGATCAGCAGAAACCCGATGATCAACCCAGGCGTCGCTTGCGCTGACGCCATTTCCGAGAACACCAGCTTGCCGGTTTCGCCGTAGACGAGGCTGATTCCATAGGCGAAGAGGCCGGCCGCAAAGACCCCCAGGATAAAAAATTTGAGGCCCGCCTCGTTCGAGGCCAAATCATCCCGAAGGTAAGACACCAGAATATAGAACCCGAGCGTCGAGAATTCTAAACTGACGAAGACGGACAGCAGATCGTTGGACGACGCCATGAACATCATGCCGAGCGCCGACATGACGACCAGAACGTAATATTCTCCCCGAAAAAGGGTAAAGCGGTTGACGTACTCGATCGACGAGAGAATGACCAGTATCGTAGATCCGAGGATGAACACCTTGAAGAAGATGGCCATCCGATCGAGGACGAACATGTTGCCGAAAAGCGTGCCGGCAACTTGATTGAAGTCAAACCACAGCAAACAGACGAGTGTCCCCATCAGACCGGCAACGCTGAGGTACGCGAGTCGCTCTTTGGGGAGGCGCGGCGAGGCGAAGTCGACGATAATGATCACACAGAGCCAGCAGGTGAGGAGGATCTCCGGTAAGAGGAGCAGCAGATCGGAGAACGACATATTCAATGAAAAGGTCATTCCCGGTCTCCTCGCGAGGCCTCGGACGGAAGCGGTACACGTTTGTTCGCAACGACCGGAGGCTCGGAAGCCGTTCCGTGAACAAGCACCTCACTCTCTGTCCCCTTCCCTTCGCCCGTTTCTGCGACGGGGACGACTCGCGTAATCCTCGCGACTAGCGGATCTACCCCTGAGCGAACAACATCGTACAAATGCATCGGGAAAATACCGAACCCGATGCTGATTGTGATCATGATCAACAGAGGCAGACGGTCGACCGTCGAAATCGCATCATGCGCATGGCTATACTTTTGGTTCATCGGGCCATAGAAAAGGCCGCGCATCATTTTGAAGAGGTAGGCGAGAGTCAGCACGATGCCTAACATGGCGACGATGACTTGTAGGGGATACTTGTTCCAACTCCCGACGACGATCATGATTTCTGCGATAAAATTCACGGTGCCGGGCATCCCGATCGAGGCCATACAGGCCACGATAAAACAGGCCGAGATGAACGGCATTTTGTTCGCCAGGCCACCCAGCGAAGGGATGTCACGTGAATGGGTCTGGTCATAGACCCAACCCGCCATCGCGAAGAGCATGCCGGTCGCCATGGCATGAGCGAACATGTAGATGACCGCGCCGCTCAAACTGATGTAATTCAAGGCCGCCATTCCGAGGAACACATAACCCATGTGGCTGGAACTTGAATAGCCGATGACGTACTTGGTGTCTTTGGCGTAGAACGCAACGAACCCGCCGTAGATGATGCTGAACATGCACAGAACAGCGGCGATCGGCATCAGTTCCCGGGTCGTGTCAGGGAGAATTTCAAAGGCGACCCGTATGATAGAGAAATGCCCCAGCTTCATGAGGACCCCGGCATGGAGCATGCTCGTGGCAGCCGGCGCGGCCGCATGGCCGACGGGGGACCAGGAGTGCAACGGCCATAGCGGGGCGATCGAGGCAAAGCCGAAGAAGACCAACACCCAGATAATCTTGTCCAAGGTCGTGCCAAGCACGGGGATATTCATCAGCTTGGCCTGCTCCCGAAGCACCAGAATATCGAAGGTGTTCAGCCCCGCGTATTTATAGATCAGCAGAATACCCATCAATGCGACGACCGCGAAGGCCGACAGAAACAGGACGAGCTTCATCGCCGCATACTCTTTGCTGTTCGACCCAAAGTTGAGGATAAAGCCGACGGAGTCTCTTCGCTTCAGCCCCTCAGGGTCCGTCATCTCCAAATAGTTCTTCGTGTGGCTACCCCACATACCCAGCAGCAAGTACATCGGGATCACGGACATCTCATAGAAGAAATAGAGGAAGAAGAGGTCGAGCGACATGAAGACCCCGATCGTGGCGGCCGCCAAGATCAGCAACCAGATGTAGAACTCCTTCGTGCGATCCTTGATGTGCCATGACACGAAGATGCCGGCAAACAGCAAAATCGATGAAGCCAGCACGAGCGGCGTGCCGATCCCATCCACGCCCAGGTACAATGAAATGCCGAGTTGTCTCGACCACTCAAACTTTTGAATGAACTGGAATCCGCCTTTCACCGGATCATAGGTGTAAAAGATATAGAGCGAGGCCATCAGCGACACAAAGGCGGCGCTCGACGCGATGCTTCGCACCAGCAGGGGCTGACGATTGGACACAAAGATCAGCGCCAGGGCTCCGGCGAACGGAGCGAAGAGGATATAGAGTAGGGCGTGTTCTCCCATGAGGCGACCTAAAACCCTCGTCCCATCCGGTTATCATCCAATCCCGCGGTCTTCTCGTGATGGAGGCGGTCAACGAGCGCTTGAACGGACCCGTTCATGATTCGCAAAAACGGCGACGGATAGAGCCCGATCCAGAGAATCATGACTGAAAGTGAAACCGCAATGATCATCTCACGAAGCTGCAGATCGCTCATCGTCGCTTTGACGGCGTTGCCGAGCGGGCCCATCATCGAACGCTCGTAGTACCAGAGAAAATACGCGGCGCCAAAAATCACCCCGAGCACGGCGATGGCGCCGAACCACCATTTGGCTTCGAACGCCCCCAAAAGAATGAGAAACTCACCGACAAAGCCGTTCGTCCCCGGAAGTCCGATCGAGGCCAGTCCGATCAAGAGAAAGAAGGTCGCGAGGAGCGGCACTTGCTTCGCCATACCACCGAATGCGGACAATTGGGTCGTCTGCTGCCGCGAGTAGAGAAACCCGGCGATGAAGAAGAGTCCGGCGGTACTGAATCCCAGATTGATCATGGTCAGCAAACTGCCTTGCAGACCTTGATAATTCAATGCAAACAACCCCACCACGACGAAGCCCAAGTGACTGACGCTGCTGTAGGCCAGCAAGCGCCTAAAATCAGCTTGAACCAATGCCATCCAGGCCCCATAGAGAATTGCACAGAGACCGAGAGCCACGACGACCGTGACGACTGTCTCACTCTTTGACGCATCCGGCAGCAGCGGAATGCTGAAACGTATGAAGCCGAATGTCCCGAGCTTGAGACCGGCCAACACCACGGCCATCCCGATCGGACCCTCCAGCAGCGCATCAGGCAACCACGTATGGAAGGGAAACACCGGCGCCTTGAACGCAAATCCCATGAACATCAGCCAAAAGATGAGGATCTGCTGACTGATTGGAATCGGCACCGTGAGGAGGTCAAGCAGATCGAACGAATAGAGTTGATCGGTGTGATGCAAGGAGGCCCACTGATGAAAATTGATGTTCAGCAAGGCGATGCCGACCAGCATGAACACACTGCCTAAGAGCGTATACACGACGAACTTCAGGGCGGCATAATGACGCTCCGCTCCTCCGCCCCACAGCTTGATCAGGAAGTAGCTCGGAATCAGCATCAGCTCCCAGAACACGAAGAACAGGATCAAATCCAACGACACGAAGACGCCCATGGTCGTCGTTTCGAGCGCCAATAGGCACATCATGTACAGTTTGACTTGATGTCGGATCGTATCCCAGGAGTACACCACGACTAAGACCGTCAGAAATGCCGTGAGTCCCACGAACAGTACGCTGATCCCGTCAACAGCCAAGTGATAGCTGATGCCTAGCGCGGGGATCCATCGGACACGTTCCGTGAACTGCATGGCAGCCGACTCCGGCACGAATCGCATCAACACGAAGACCGAGAGCGCAAGCTCGACCAGCGCAATGGTGAGTGCGGAGGTCCGGACCATGTCCTCATCGTCGAGCAACCAGAGAACGGCCGCCCCGACAACCGGCAGAAAAAGAATACAGGAAAGAATCGGGAATCCTGTTGTGAGTTCTTCGAGCATGATTACAGTCAGTTCACGCTACATCTGAACGACAAGTTGAACAACCAGAGCCAGAAGGAAGATCCCGGCAATGATGATCGCCGCATAATGATGGACCATCCCGCTCTGCATTTTTCGTCCCTCGCGGGCGGCGAGGTGGTTGCTGTATCCGATCACGTTCAGGCCGGCGTAGATGATGTATTTCTCGATCCACGTGGATCCCGCAGAACCCCAATCAGCGAGTCGCCCGACGCCCCGCACGATGCCGTCAATGACCGTGCGATCGAACCAGTCAAGTATCGTGCCCAGACGCTTGAAGGGCTCGACGAAGATCAGATCGTACAGTTCGTCGACATAGTACTTGTTCCAGAGAATCCGATATAGGCCGGAAAATTGTTCAGCCCATCCGTCTGCGGTAACCGGGCTCACCGCATAGAGGAAATGTGCGAGCCCCCATCCCATCAATGCGATGACGATGGCCGCACCCATCAGCAGAAACACCATTCCCGCACCGGCTTCATGCTCACCCGCCGCTCCGACGACCGATGTCAAAAAGCCATGCAGCCAACCTTGTTCGGGAGGAAATCCTAAGACCAATCCGCCTACGCACGACAGGAACGCAAGCACCATCAAGGGCCCGATCATCACCATGGGAGACTCGTGCACATGCCCCTCCGTATGCTGATCGATCCTCGAGGAACCGTAGAAGGTGAGATACGTGAGACGAAACATATAAAAAGAGGTCATCAGTGCGCCGACGGCAGCCATGCCATACAAAAGGTAGTGATGGTGGGTGAAGGCATGGGCCATAATTTCGTCTTTGCTCCAGAAGCCCGCCAACGGAGGAAGCCCGGCGATCGCGATCGTACCGATAAGAAACAGACGATGGGTCCAGGGTATGCGTTTACTCAGTCCACCCATCCTTCGGATATCCTGTTCGCCCGACAGCGCATGGATGACCGAGCCGGCAGCCAAAAACAACAGCGCTTTGAAGAATGCATGCGTCATGACATGAAACACAGCTGCCGTATAGGCACCGATTCCGCAACCCAGGAACATGTATCCGAGTTGGCTCACGGTCGAATAGGCCAAGACACGTTTGATGTCGGTTTGTACGAGTCCGATGGTTGCCGCGAACAAAGCAGTCCCTCCACCGACAAACGCGACCACGGACATCGCGAGAGGAGAGAGATCGAAGATCACGTGATTCCGGACCACCATATAGACACCGGCCGTGACCATCGTCGCGGCGTGGATGAGTGCGCTCACTGGTGTCGGACCTTCCATCGCATCGGGGAGCCACGTGTACAGTGGAAGTTGCGCGGACTTCCCAATCGCCCCAATGAAAAGGCACAGGGCTATCGCAGTGGCCATATCGGGAGATAGTTGTCCAACCTGGGCGAAGACCTTCGTATAGTCGAGCGTCCGAAAGTTGATAAAGACGAGAAAAATGGCGACGAGAAATCCGGCGTCACCGATCCGGTTGACGACGAACGCCTTGGTGGCAGCTTTCGCAGCGGAAACCTTGTCATAGTAATAGCCGATCAAGAGATACGAACAAAGTCCGACGCCCTCCCACCCAATAAAGAGCACCAGGTAGTTGTTCCCCATGACGAGCAGCAGCATGGAGACCATGAATAAGTTCATGTAGGTGAAGAATCGTGTGAACCCGACCTCTCCGTGCATATAGCCGACGGAATACACGTGAATGAGAAAACCCACGCCGGTGACGACCAGTAACCAAGCACAGGTCAGAGGATCCACCAGATACGCGAGGTTGATCGTGAGATCGCCGCCGAAAATCCATTGGTACGCAATGACTTCGTGGGTAGCTCCGGTCCGTAGGACATCGGCAAATACAGCGACTGTGCAGAGGAACGAGAGCCCGACCGACCCCCAGGCCAATCGATGGGCCATATCATGAGAGTAGCGACTCCCTAATAGGCCGTTCGCGATGACTGCCAACAGCGGAAAAACGGGAATCAGTTTGATGAGCAGATCCGTCAGATCAGACACAGTATCCTACGATTCGCAGGGTGTTCAGCTGAGCAACGACGCCGTATGGAGCCGAGTCATACAAAGTGTCTCGCTTGGGGCTGCATCATGTATGCAAGCTACTGAGCACGTCGCTCACTGCCCCTTCTCAACTTCCTGCTACCACTTTAAAAGGTTCATTTCGTCTACATTGGTAGAAATCTTGCCTCGAAAAACCACGATGATGATAGCCAGGCCGACGGCGGCTTCCCCGGCGGCAATGGCGATAATAAACAGGGCCACGAGCTGCCCTGCCATAGATTCCAGATAGTGCGAAAATGCGACAAGATTGATATTGGCCGCATTCATCATGATTTCGACCGACATCAGCACAATGATGAAGTTCCGCCTGACGAGTACTCCAATGAGTCCCGTCATGAACAGGATGGCACTTACGGCTACGTACGCCGACAGCGGGATCATAAACGATCTTTCTCCGCATCCAGTGGCTTCGGAGTCTTGGCCAGAACGATGGCGCCGATAATGGCACCCAATAGAAATATGCCGACGATCTCAAACTGCAAGAGGTGGTCGCTGAACATCTTGATGCCCACTGCGTATGTATCGCCTTCCAGCAGCACAGCCGTGGCCGGAGCGTTTCCCTTCGCTCCACCGAATGGAGACCGCATGAGCAAAAAGAGGACGTAGCTGGCCCCCAGGACGGCCGGTCCGAGAAAATAGAGGGCCGACGGATGGAAATAGCGTTCGTCCGTTTTGAGATTCAACAGCATCAACACAAAGAGATACAGCACGAGAATGGCCCCGACATAGACAATGACCTGCACCGCCCAAAGGAACTCCGCGTTCAAGAGAATGAACAGGCCGGAGACGTGCGTCAGTAATGCGAGCAGGGCGAGAGCGCAATGGACGGGGTGCCGTAAGGTCACAGTCAGAACGCCGGCGGCAATACTGATCAACGCGAAATAGGCAAAAAACACTAAGACCATGTGTTCGGCTCAGCTCAGATGCTTGGGAGGTGGTTGGGTCGACTTCGCCACTGATTGAGGAAAGTAGTACCGGTACTCGCGGCTCTGCTCGACGTCCTTCTCCTGGTTGTGCGCGTACAAATATTTTTTTCCGTCCTCGAGATGGCGTTCGCCGATGTCGTACAGCCGCTTCTTATCGAACAGCAGACTGCGCTTGTCATGGGTTGAATATTCGTACATTTTGGTCATCGCGAGGGCGTTCACCGGACAGGCCTCAACACAATATCCACAGAACACGCATTTTGTGATGTCGATGTAGAACTCACTCGCATAGCGCTGAAGCGGCCGAGTCATATCCTCCCCGCTGATCACTTTGATGCAATGGGATGGGCATGCGACTTCGCACAAGTCGCAGCCGACACAACGCTCGTGCCCGTCGTCGTATCGCAGCAAGCCCAGCGCCCCACGGTGCGCATCCGGGATCGTCCGGTGTTCCCGCGGGTACTGAAAAGTCATCGGTCGATGAAGCATGTGCCGAAACGTGACCTTCATCGCGTCCCAAATTTCATAGAACAACGCGGCTTGAAGGATTTTCTTGGTCAGGGCGGCGACACTCATTGCTGGTTCCTCGTCACGGACGGGCGCACGCCCGCCTCTCCCTTACGCCTGCTCAACACTTACCCAGATCTGCTTGAACGACGGGACACCGGTCGTGGCATCGACCGAGACGGTCATCAAGTCCTTCACCGGCGGTTCATTGAAATGCTCCGGGAAAAAGCACGTGCCCGGCGCAATGGACTGATCGGGCTGCACGCCGAGTTGCAATGAGCCACGGTCCGAGGTCAGCCGTACCTTCGCGCCGTCTTCCAATCCCAAGCGTTCCATATCCCGTATATTCATCCGTAACTTTCCGGTGTTCGGTGCGATCTTGATCAGCCCGGCCGCTTGCGTCGACAATTTTCCCGAATGCATCAACAACTGCCCCATCAACAGCGCAAAAGGACGCGTGGGCTCCGCTGATACCGGAGTCGGGCGGTAACGAGCCTTCACCTCCGTTGCATAACCGTTCGACAAACACTGATCGGGCACGGGCGTGACCTTGCGAGGCTGGCCGAGATTATAATATCCGGGCAATAGTTTCATGATCTCGCTTTGAATGTCGTTTGCCGATTGGTATTCCCATCGACATTCCATGGCATTGGCAAGGGCCGTCATGATGTGCCAGTCCGGCAAACTCTCTCCAAGCGGATCCATCGCCTGCCTGACGCGAAGAACGCGACCTTCGAAGTTCGTAAATGTGCCGTCCTTTTCCGCATAGGTGCAGGCCGGAAGCACGAAATGACCCAGCTTCGCTGTGTCCGTCAAAAATGGATCCTGCACGATCAACAGTTCCAGACGCTCGAGCGCGGCTCGTATCTCCATCGAGGCCGGCAGGGTCGCGAGCGGATTTTCACCCAACACGTACAACGCCTTAATCTGTCCGCTTTTGCACCGCTTCAAAATTTCGACCAGATTGGCACCTGACCCGACAGGAGGAAGCGACGCGTCCCATGCCTTGGCGAAACGTTCACGCACGTCGGGGTCATCAAACCGGACCTGTCCCGGGAAGAACTCGGGGACTGCGCCCATATCCACGGCCCCTTGTTCGTTCGGCTCCTCCGTCACCGTATTCACACCACACCCCGGTCGACCAAGTTTCCCGGTGATCCAGGCTAGATCCATCAGCTTCAAGACGTTCTGGTAGCCATTCGTCCTTCTGACAATCCCTTCCGCACACAGGATGATGGACCTCGGCGATTCAGCAATAATCGCGGCAATTTCTCTGAAAGCCTCCGCTGCCAGACCGGTTTGAGCCGACAGCTGCTCCAACGAGACATTCGCCACGGCGCTCTTGAGTGCTTCAAACGCTTTGGGGTGCCTCCCCACGGTTTCTTCATCCACCAAATCCTGGTCGATCGTCGCTTTGACCAACCCATCGATCACCGCGCCCTCAGTTCCAGGCTTAATCAAAAACGGGTGCGAGGCCAACTTGGCAATATTCGTAATAGCGCTGTCGAGCGTCACCACTTGAGCCTTGTACACCCGCATGGCTTCTTTGATGCGCACGGCCGTCAATGGGTTCGTCTCGGTGATGTTGGAACCGATGATCAGAATCGCCTTCGCCTTCGTCAGATCTTCCCAATCGTTCGGAGTTCTCCCCAGTCCGACGGCATGCCTCGACGCGAGCACAAAATTCATATGCCCATAGCGGGCACTGCTATCAAGCTGGTTGGTTCCAAAGGCTGTGCGCATCAGCTTTTGAAACAGATACAGTTCCTCGTTCGTGCAGCGTGCCGTCACGAGACCGGCAATGGCATCGGCGCCGTGCTTGCGCTTAATGTCAGTCACGCGATCCACGAGCAGATGCATCGTTTCGAGCCAGGGCTTTTCGACGAGCCGGCCGCCTTCACGAACCAACGGGTGTACGAGCCGGCTTTGACTGTCCAGACTCTCGAATCCAAAGCGTCCCCGCACACACAGGCCCCCATGACCCTTGGCTGTGTCCGAACGGTCTCCCCATTTGTTCTTCCAGGATAACGGCGACGTCACGCGGACCACTTCCGCGTCTTTCGTTTCCAAGTACATTTGACAGCCGTCTCCGCAGTAATTGCAGGTCGTCGTCGTCTTCTTCATCTGCCAAGGCTTATACAGATACTTGGAAAACTTGTTTGTGATGGCGCCGACAGGGCACACCGCCAAGCAGTCTCCGCAGAATTCGCAATCGAGGGCCAGGTCCCCTTTGGGGACCACTTGGTTGAACCCGCCCTTTTTCATGAACTGTAAGGCGTCGATCATCAACACATCCTTACAGACATTGATGCATTCCGCACAGGCAATGCAGCGATTCATGTTGAAATCGAGCACCGGACTACGCGTATCTTCCGGAATGAATTTTTGCTTGGCATTGGCCAGGTTGGTCACACCGTGCTGGAAGGCCATGTCCTGCAGTTCGCAATGGCCGTCTGCGTCGCACACCGGACAATCGAGGGGATGCACGGACAGATGCTTCTCGACGGCTTTCTTGCGGGCGAGGAACAGATCTTCTCCTTCGGTACGGATCACCATTCCCGCTGCCGCCTTGGCCGTGCAAGACCGAACGGGGGCCTTTTTCCCTTCTTGCATCACGAGACACATGCCGCAAGAGCCGAACGGATCGAACGTATAGTGGTAGCACATGGCCGGGATGATCTTGCCGGTCATGGAAATGACGTCGTAGAGCGACACCCCGTCCTTCGCTGTCACAGCTTTGCCGTCGATGCTCAGCTCGATCGTTGCTGCTTCCACGTCGGGATTCGTAGCCGGCTTGAGTCCCATGTTTGGTTCCTGTCCTGAATGCCCCGGTTCTTAGCGTTGGCCTAACAATCCGATCTCACAACACCGACGCCCCATAACTCACCGATCGCACTCACCCATCACGACATCGTACGTCCCAAAGATCGTACAGGCATCCGAAATCATGTAGCCCCTGGCCATATGATCGAACGCGCCCATATGGATGAAAGAGGGGGCGCGAATCTTCAGCCGATACGGCTTTCCTCCTCCCGTACTGACGATGTAAAAGCCCAGCTCACCTTTGTGCGCCTCAGTCCCACAGTAGATTTCCCCGGGGGGAGCGTCGAATCCTTGCGAAAAGAGCTTGAACTGTTGGATCATCGACTCCAGGTTTGTGAAGACCCGTTCTTTCGGCGGCAGCGTGACGCTCGGAGCATCCGCCATGATCGGCCCATCCTGCATTTGTTCAAGACATTGCCGAATGATCTTGACGCTCTCGTAGAGTTCCATCACCCGAATCCAATACCGATCGTACGTATCACCGTTTTTTCCGACGGGTACACTGAACTCACACTTTGGATAGGCGCTATAGGGCTCGTACTTGCGAAGGTCATAATCCACGCCGGACCCTCGGAGAACCGGTCCGCTCAGCCCAAAATTTACAGCATCTTCCGCAGAGATGACGGCTACCCCTTTGGTGCGCCCCAGCCAAATGCGATTTTTTTCGAGAAACACCTGATACTCGTCGATCTTCGGCGGGAAATAGTCCAGAAACTGTTTGAGCTTATCGATCAATGAAGGGGTCAAGTCGCGTTCAACCCCGCCGATTCGGTACCAGCTGGTCGTGAGACGGGCTCCGCACAGCTCGTCGAACCAATCGAGCAGGATCTCCCGGTCGCGAAAACAATAAAAAAAGACGGTCATGGCGCCGATGTCAAGCGCCTGGGCGCTCAGCCAAAATTGATGCCCGATGATGCGCTGGACTTCCGCGACAATCGTCCGAAGATACTCCGCTCGCTCCGGCACTTGCAGGTTCAAGAGCTTTTCAACGGCGCGGCAATAGGCAAAGTTGTTGTACATCGCACAGACATAGTCCAACCGATCCGTATGGGGAATGAACTGATGATAAGTACCGTCTTCCGCGAGTTTTTCTACTCCACGATGGAGATACCCCATCACGGGCGTGGATTTCACCAGCCGCTCCCCCTCCAACTCCAAGATCACCTTGAGAACACCGTGCGTACTGGGGTGTTGAGGTCCCATGTTGAGCAGAAGTTCCTCGGTTCGCAAGGTCGGAAGCGTCTCGCTTTCCGGATGCTCCGGGTGGATCTTATAGACGGTCGTTCGTTGGTCTTCGAATGCCATAACTACGCCCAATCCTACCTCGGGACTTCATCCAGGAATTCAAACGTGTCCCGCCAGCCCTTGCCACGCAGTGGAAAATCTTTCCGCAGAGGGTAGCCCTCGGTATAGTCATCCGGCATGAGAATGCGGCGGAGGTCCGGATGATTTCGGAATCGGATCCCCATCATATCGAACACTTCACGCTCCATGAAGTCGGCGCCTTTCCAAAGATCCGTCAAGGAGTCAACCACACAATCCGCTTCAGGTACCCGAGTCTTGAGCCGGATACGCTGCCGCTTCCGGATCGAGTAGAATTCCCATACGACCTCGAATCGCTCTTCGTCGTCTGGCCAGTCCACTGAGCTCACATGAACGATATAGTCAAAATCCATCCCGGGATCGTCGTGCAGAAATTGAGCGACCTCGTGAAGCTTGTCCCGGGAGACCGTCACGGCCACATCGCCTCGCCATTCAGTCAAGCCGGTGATTCCGGCCGAAAACGTCTGCTGAATCCGCTGCAATAATGGATGCATACTCACGTGTCAGACCTTTAAATTGGCCTTGACCTGTTCCGGTTGAGTCACAAACACACGCTTTTGCATGATGCGCTCTTGCAGCTTCAGAATACCGTCCAAGAGAGCCTCTGGAGTCGGAGGGCAGCCGGGCACATAGATGTCGACGGGAATGAACCGATCGACCCCCTGCACAACGGGATAGCTGTCGTAGATGTTCCCGGAAGTGGCACAGGACCCCATCGCAATTACATACTTGGGTTCCGGCATTTGGTCGTAGATTTTTCGAATCACCGGCGCCATCCGACGACACACCGTACCGGCAACGATCATCAAATCCGACTGCCGCGGAGAACCCCGAAATACTCCCGCCCCGAACCGGTCCATGTCGTACCGCGAGGAGACAGCCGCCATCATCTCGATGGCACAGCAGGCAAGTCCGAAGGTCATAGGCCAGAGAGAGCCCTTCCTGGCCCAGTTGACGGCCTTTTCCAGAGACCCTGTAATGACGTCAGGAGCCCCGTCTTTGTCATGGCGTCCCAGTTGGATCAGTCCCATACAACCCTCAGTCCCATTCCAATGCGCCTTTTCGCCAGGCATACACGTACGCCACGATGAACAGCCCGATAAAGATCAGCATTTCGATCAGCCCAATCACCCCGATCTTGGTGAAGACCACCGCCCACGGGTAGAGAAAGATGACTTCGATATCGAAGATGACAAACAACATCGCAAAAATGTAGTACCGAACAGGGAACGGCATACGGGCGTCAGAAAATGGTTCGGATCCGCATTCGTAGGTCGATAACTTTTCAGGTTCTGGGTACCTGGGCTGCACAAAATAACTGATGAGCAAGGTCAACACTCCAAAAACCAGCGTCACGAAGATAAACAGAAAGACCGGGAAAAATCGTGTCAGATACTCGAAAAGAATTTCGGTTCCGCTCATTTACTTTTGTCTCACAAGGCATTGACCTGGAAAGGGTATTCTAAATCTGACAGGTGGAATCTTAGTGCCCTGCTCTCGGGGATAGCAAGCGAACAAAGGACCTAATTTCAGCCGACCCGAAAGCCCTAGGTATGACGGTCTGAGAGTGGTGTGACGGTTGAGTGGTGAGGCTCTTCCTCTCGCTCGCAACCTGGCATGGAGCCAGGGGTCACTGCTGCGTTGTCGCTCGCCCTAACGGGAGGATTGGGACTCTCCCATTCTAGTTCCAAGGGAGAAAGCGCTTTGATCTTCCGTCGCCGATGGATCTGTGTTTCGAGTCGTCCCTTCTCACGGAACGGCTCGAGACGCTGCCCCCCTTTTTCATGACCATTCATGGCTGAGCCAATATTCCTCCGGACAGACATGCGCAGGCTCATACGTTAACACCGGCAGGAAATGCTCGTCAAACTCGTGCCAATCAAGCTCAAATTCTTGACAACACAGCGCCTTTTGCTATGGTTTTTAAGTAGCACTAGCTCGAAAAGGAATCTATCTATGAAAACCTTGACGTCTCTGATCTTGGTTCTGTGTTCGGGCATCGGCCTTTCGATGGATAACGCACTCGCACAAACCCCAGACCTCGATTCCGTCAGGGTTACCGATGGCGCGCTTGCCTTTTCCACCGGCGCCATCCAGAAAAGCTCCCCCATCGATGGAACCGTGAACTTGATCACAGGTGATAATCAATCTTCGGGCAATCGAATGCTTCTGGGTAAGCGGGATTCCCTCTACCTGAAACTGAATAACCCGGCAGAGGTAGCCGTTGGCGACCTCTTTACCGTGTACAGGCGGGTTCGCAAGGTATTCCATCCCGTGACCAGGGAATACCTGGGTTTTGTCGTGAATCGTTCGGCGGTCGTGAAGGTGACTGCCGCTGACCACGCCCTCACAACCGCAGAGGCTGTTCTCAGCTACGGACCGATTTCCCCTGGAGACCCGGTCGCGCGGTTTGTTCCTCCGACCACAGACGTAGACATGAACCCCGTGTCGGACGTGTCCGACCTCGAGGGCATGATCGTCGAACTTCAGGCCGACCGGCCGATGACACTGGTTTCACAATACAATGTCGTATACCTGGATCGAGGAAGGGAAGATGGACTCAAGACCGGCGATCTTATAGATATCCACCGTCATAGCGCCGGACTCCCTCCACGAAAGATCGGCCAACTCAAGGTGCTGTCGACGGAACCACATACGGCAGCCGCGAAAGTTCTCAAGGCCAACACCCGTGTCATGAAAGGGGATCGGTTCAAGCTCGTGGGACATTCTGCACTCACCATTCCGCCCGTCGCCGCGATCCCGGCATCACCCGCACCCCAGGCCAGTGAAACAGTCCCGGCCGATCTGATAGCCAGCAGACTGAAAGTGCAAGATGCGTCCGGACAAAGCCGTCTCAACCTTGGGGAACTAGCCAAATTCCTGCACTACGACTCTGGGGACGCAGCCATTACATACGAGAGTTACAAA
The DNA here is from genome assembly GCA_030144965.1 of Nitrospira sp. BO4. Taxonomy (GTDB): domain Bacteria; phylum Nitrospirota; class Nitrospiria; order Nitrospirales; family Nitrospiraceae; genus Nitrospira_D. The sequence continues at coordinate 91,657 of JAMPUU010000019.1, read as the reverse complement.
GTTCTTGATCAGTTGATCGAATACTTGCGTACTAGCGGAGACACGAGGATGATCCGAATCGAAGGTCATACGGATAGTGTGGAGATCGGCCCTTCGCTCAAGTCGCGGTATCCCAGCAATTGGGAGTTGTCCAGAGTGCGCGCAAACGGTGTTCTCCGCTATCTCGTGGAGAAGGGCGGCGTGGACTCGGCCCGGATCAGCGCGGTGGGACTCGGCGATACCAAGCCGACCGCCACGAATGCGGTCGAGGAAGGCCGCACCAAGAATCGGCGTGTGGAGATTGTTCTCCATACCTCCGAAAGTGGTCCCCCGGCCTCCAAGCTTGATGTTCAGACTCACGTGCCACCGCTGGGGGCCAATCCCTCCAGTTTGAGCGCACGAGATAGTAGCGACCAGCCGTTCACCCCTGCTTCGGATACGGGTGGTTCCCTTAGCCGGGGGACCTTGTCCGTGGGCGATTCTTCGCAGGCTTCCGTCAAGGACGGGTCGGGTGCCACCAATGCGAGTGGCTCTATTTCGACAGAGATCAACAAACAAGACACTCCTCAGCAGCAACCAGGCACCGGGACACCTACGGAGTAGGATCAATCGATTTTAAGTGAGATTCACCTACATCCGAGTTCCCCTCACTCTTCGCCCTCGCTCACCGGAACTTTCCTGACCAAGGATACCGGTATACTCGGTGTCCTTCATATTCCCACACTGTTAGAATGCGGCATGGGTTTGGATAGTCCCTCGAGCCTCCTTCGTCGAACGGAGGCATTGTATGCTGACGTCATCGTTCCTCGTCATATTGCTAAGGCATTCACGTATCTCGTGCCTCCCACCTTGACCAGAACCCTTGAAATAGGAAGCCGTGTACTGGTGCCGTTTGGACGAGTGGTGCTGGAAGGGGTCGTGATCTCGTTGAGCAATCACCTTTCCGTCGAGATGAAGGGCGGTGTCCTCAAAGAAGTCCGCTCGCTCGTTCAGGACGGACAAGATTCGACACTCCCTCCCGGACTGCTCGAACTATCCCGCAAGATTGCAACCTACTACGTTGCACCCTGGGGTCAGTGTCTCCGGCTTGTATTTCCGCCGACGGCAATAAAGAAAACCTCACCTACACGATACGTTGCCACCCAGCAGGGTCACGAGGCATTGGCGACCGAGAGTTGCCCCGATCTCCTGGCGCCGACTCTCAGGCGAATTGCACGACGAGCTACGGGAATATCGTCGTCTACTCTTCAACCGACTCGTCAGCGCGCCGCCTCGCGGACGATCGATGCCCTCATCAAAAAGTCGTGGATAACGCTCGTGCCTTCAAACAACGCCGAGATCGGTCCACCAAAGCGGCGTGGGAAACTCGTGGCGGACGAACAGGATCGCAGAACGCCGATGCAGACTCTTCTGCCTACAGAAAAGCTTCCTGAGGTGGATTCTTCCTGGGAAACTCACGTTGCCCATTGTCTGCAAAGTCACCGCATGAGGAAAATCGTTCTTCATGCTCCATGGCAGCATCGAATCAGAAGGCTTGCCGACGCCATTCAACAGACGCACGCAATGGAGCGGTCTACCATTGTTCTCTGCGGCGAGATAGCGAGGGCGGTGTGGTTGAAAAACCTGCTCTCAACTCTCACGGGACTTCCGATTACTCTCGCATGCTCATCTTCAAGATTCGACCGATGGCAACCGGGGCAAGGACCCACTCCATCGATTGTCGTGGGGACCCGCTCAGCTGTCTTTGCCCCTCTTCGATCCATCGGACTGATTTGGGTAGACGGAGAGGAAGATCCGGCGCTCAAAGAACCTCAAGAGCCCCGTTATCATGCCCGGGAGGTGGCTGGTTTGCGAGCTGAAAGTGAGCAGGCGCTCCTTGTCCTCGCATCGGCTCATCCATCCCTTGAGTCGCGGTTCGACACCGCAGCCGAGATGTATCACGTTCCACAAGATGATAGTCCGCAGCCTCACATTGAGCTCGTCGACCTCCGCAATGAACCAAGAGGAACCTTGCTCAGCCAAAAACTCATCTTGGCGATGCGGGAAGCGCTCGAGAACCATGCCAAGATCCTGTTGTTTCTCAATAGGAAAGGTTATGCCAGAACCCTGGTGTGCCGAGACTGCGGCTGGGTGCCCCGCTGCCCCTCCTGTGCTGTGCCGCTCACATATTACCGGGAAGCCGGCAGCCTGACATGTCGCTACTGTGGGTGCGCGGATGGGTTGCCGGATGTCTGCCCCTTGTGCCTTGCATCTCGTGTGAATCCCCTTGGAGACGGTACTGAGAGGGTTGAAGCCGAAGCTCATCGCTTGTTTCCACATGCCCGGCTTGTGCGGCTCGATGGCGATACACTCGGCCGTCCTACTTCCGCTCGTTCTCTATGGGAACGTGTGAGATCAGGGGCCTGGGATATTCTGATTGGGACGCAAGCCTTGTTTGGCCGGGAGCCACTGCCTCAGCAGGAATTGGTCGGGATCCTTCAAGCAGATTCCGGGTTACACGTTTCAGACTTTCGAGCAGCGGAACGGACCTATCACCTGCTGGTGGATGCCGTAAGCCTGGCCCGTCCGGCATCCGCCGGGGGTCGAGTCATCTTACAGACGCGGCTCCCGGCACATCATGCCGTGCAGGCCGTGCTATCAGCAAATCCTGGTCAGTTCTATGATGAAGAATTCACTGCGCGTCAGCTACTGAATTATCCGCCAGTCTGTCACTTGGCCGATCTTTCGATCACCGGAAAAGACGCGAAGATTGTCGAAGAAGCGGCCAAGCACTGGGGCGCGGAGCTTGGACAACCTGCCTGCAATCAGGAGCCTGTCGTCGTGTTAGGGCCGGTGCCGGCAATAAGCGGGCGGCCCTCCGGTCATCATCACCATCGCATGCTGGTCAAAGCGACCGATCTCGGTATACTCAGTCGCAGGATCCATGACTCTGTCCAGCACATGGAGCGAGAGTATCACAAGGGACGGATCAAATTTACCGTCGACGTCGATCCAGTTGAGACTGGATAGCGTTACACGACTTTCTTTTTCTTGGTTGCCCGGGACGTCGGCACTGCTGCTGATTTCTCTCCGGACAGACCCTGACGCTCCCTGCGTGCTCGGCTGAACAGCCCATAAGAAAACGAGACCCAAAACACCGATGAAAAGAGACCCAACACCACGGCTGAAAGAATCGTCCCCATCTCGGCTTCAGGAAGTGCGTCCGAAGTGCCCTTCATTTGAATCATCAACACCAATGGCCAAGCAAAGCTCTCCAGGCCGAGCAACAAGGTCGACCATGCCCATATTTCCGTGATCGATTCCGCCTTCAACCATAGAAACACCCCTACGACCAAGCCCCATCCAAGCACGAGGAATGGAGACACGGTTCCCCAGATGAGCCAGAACCCGACGACGGTAACCAGAGTCCCAAGAAACAGGTTGAGGAGTCTCATGACAAGGATGAGGACAAAACAAGGGGGAGAGTCTGACGGGACCGTGATGTGATGTCAATGGGAAGAAAGGGGGAATCTGCGCGGCAGACCGTTTAGGGGATCATTTCCTCAGCAACCGTGTCTAGAAGAACCTTCAGCTCGAATGGTTTCTGAAGAGTCCGTCGAGCTCCAAGCATCTTTGCGACATCCAAGAAATTGAGGACGCCGATCGCTTCGCTTCCGCCTGTCATGGCAATGACACGAGAATTAGGAAACTCCCGCCGAAGCCTCATGATACCCTCTAATCCATCTTGGTCGGGCATGAGAATATCCATGATGACAAGATCGGCCGATCTGGCCCGATACCGTTCGAGTCCCTCTTTCCCATCACGAGCCTCCTCAACCTCATAGCCTGCCTGCTCCAGAGCTTCCCGTATGAGCTGGCGAACCTGGTCTTGATCATCAACGACGAGGACCGACGGCATCCGACACCTCTATCTGTAACAGCGATGGTTCCTGATCAACATGCGTCGGCGGAGCGGCGGATACCGGATACGGCAAGGAGCGTGTCATGCTTCGGCGAATCTGCTGCGCCAGCTCGCGGGCTTTTCGCCCCGCCGTGATGACCTGTCCGATATGGCGATGAGCTTTGCTCTCGGTCGGAATCAATGCCAGTGCCAACTCACTAAAGCCCAGTACGGCCGTAAGACTGTTGTTAAACTCGTGCGCCATAGCGCCGGCCAATGGATTGACCGGCCCCATCTCGACAATCGTGACTAAGAACGACGTTCCTGACGACAGATGGATGGGATGAAAGGCGACCTCGATCGGGAATTCCGAGCCGTCCTTTCGAACTCCGTGCAATTCCAGACCTGCCTCCCTACTGCTCGATGAAGAGGTTGAACGGCTATTGGCACGGAGGTCCTGCTGCCACACACGACCTCGTGTAGACAGTAAGCATTCAACAGGCCGGCCCAACAACTCCTCACGAACATAGCCGAACATGTGCTCGATCTTCCCGTTGACCAAGGAAATAGTTCCGTCGTGGTGAACCATGAGCATGCCGCTGGGGACCGATTCCATGGCGGTCTTGAATTGAAGCTCTCGCTCCTCTGCCATAGTCACGACGAGCTTGTAGTCTGTGATGTCTTCAATGGTTCCAGACATCCGAATCGCCTGGTCTGTTGAATCTCGCATGAGGACTCCGCGGCAGCGGATAAACCGAATATCGCCCCTGGGCTGGATGATTCTGCACTCGATGTCGTATGGACGATCCGAGCTGAGCGTCTCCTCGACGAGGGTGCGAACACGATCACAGTCCTCCGGATGAAGGGCCTTCTTAAAGGTTTCATATGTCGTCGGCACCGAACCGGGCTCATACCCAAAGATGCGGTATTGCTCGGCCGACCATACCTCCGCACCGTGGCCGAGACCCCACGCCCAATGATTCATTTCAGCAATCGCAGGCGCTTGTCCTAGGGGATTGTGAACGTGAGGACCTTGGATGTCAGTCCGCTTCCGGCAAGACAGGTCCGAGAAACAGACTAGGAACGACGCGCTTCCATCCCACATGATTGGAACTGCCGACAACTCCACATCAACGGCCTGTCCGTCAAGACGCAGGAATCGCGTTTCAAGCGTCTTGTTCGAATAACTTGACGCCTCTATCTGCACCATCAATGGTCGTGCGACCTCCTGAGAGTCGCAATGGATGATGTCACAAAAGTGTTTTCCAATAAGCTGTTCGGCCGACGAGGCTCCGAGAATCTTCAGACCGGTCCTGTTGACATATGCGACCCTTGTCTCGGTCGTTACCAACATTCCTTCTGAGGCGAGATCACACAGGAAGGTCGGGGAAGGCATCTTGTGCAGATCCGCCTCCAGCTGCCGGATGTGTGACACATCACTCATCACCCAGATGACCGACGTCAGCCGTCCCGCCTGATCCACCACCGGAGTCAGCGTCACCTCATTCCAAAACGACGTGCCGTTTTTACGGTAGTGGCGCAGAGACACTCGGCAGGCACTTCCGTCTTGAAGAGCCAACGCGAGCTTTTCTATCGAAGCTCGATCGGTATCCGGCCCACTCAAGATCGCCGTCGTTTGACCGACTATCTCGCGTTCAGCGAAGCCGGTCAGTATGAGAAAGGCGGGATTGACATAGACGACGGGATGGTGTGGAAACGTCGCATCCGTCACCAGTACGCCGCAATTCGTCGCCGCAATGACCCGTGACTTCAAGACATTTTCGCGGCGATGTCGAATTGCTATCCAAAGAGAGGCGCTCAGAAGGAGGATCAACCCTAGGAAGAGACCAGCAGTCATGTGGGACAACCTCCGGTCTGCGTGTATAGAGTTGTTACGAATCCGAATAAACTGAGGTAAGTCTATAGAAATCCGGGAGGAATGCCCAGATATGAACGTTATTTACAGGCTAGAATTTTGCCCCTAGAAATGGTAGAGCCGAATGCTGTCGGGCTATCCTTGCCGTTTCACGAAGAAGGCAGCCGCTTGCGCGCGCCGCGTGATGCGGAGCTTCTGAAACACGTTCGCCAAATAGTTCTTGACGGTCTTGTCGCTGAGGCCCAGAGCAACTGCGATTTCCTTGTTGGTCTTCCCCTCGGCTACCAGTGCGACAACCCGTTCTTCCTGAGACGACAGCTGATCTGAGCCCGGAGTCGCCGGCAGATCGTGCAGTCCTCTCAGCCACCGCAGCGCCCGTTCTGTCACACCGGAATCCAAGATCGATTGGCCCCTGGCGACCGAACGGATCGCTTCCAGCAAGCCCGGTGAGTCGATTTCCTTCAGGACGTAACCATGCGCCCCGGCGAGTACTGCAGCGAGAACGGAATCATCGTCGGCGTAGGATGTCAGGAAAATCACCCGTGTGCCCGGCAGCGCTCCGAGAATCTCTCGGCACGCATCAACCCCGGAGCCGTCGGGGAGACGGACATCCATCAAGACCACGTCAGGCTTCAGCTTCTGCGTTTGCTGGACCGCCTCAGCCATCGTGCCCGCTTCCCCCACCACAGTGACACCTTGGGTTTGGCCAAGTACCGTCCGAAGCCCCACGCGAATGACTTCATGATCGTCGACGAGCAACACTCGAATGGTGTGAGTTTTAGTTGTGAGCATAGTGCGCGTCCTTTGGGAGATCGAGCAAGATTTTCGTTCCCTTGAAAGGTTTTGACTGCAGCGCAAACGACCCATGGACCTTTTGAGCCCGTGCCGCCATGTTGGCCAACCCATAACCAATTCCTTGAGCCGATCTTGCATTGAAGCCGACTCCATCATCGGTAATGGAAAGACGAACCGACTGGCTGAGCTCTCGAAACGACACGGTGATCCGTGTGGCTCGACTGTGACGCAAGGCGTTACTTAACCCCTCCCGTACAATATTAATGATATGAAGCGCGTGTTCCGTTGAAAGTCGACGCGCGGCTGCGTTGTCGATTCTTACCATACATCTGGCCGCAGAAGAACCCGCCATACTTTTCACCATGGTTCGCAGAGCGGTCGGAAAGTCACCGCCTTGTATGACGTGGGACTCTAGGCCGGCGATAAAATTCCGTACCTCGCCCATCACTTGGTTGAGCTGCCCAATCGCCTGATCGAGTGTCCTGATAAATTTTCCAGCCACGTGTTCCGGTTGCTGCCTGATCATCGGCTTGCACGTCTCTAATCCGAGGCCAACCGCATACAACGATTGGAGAAGACCGTCGTGGAGATCCTGGCTGATCCGTTCCCGCTCTTGAAGGGCCGCGCTCAAATCCCGTTCGCGTTGCAAGAGCATCTCTTCCATGCGCTTCCGTTCTGTAATATCGGTTGCGGCGCCAAGCACCATGTGAGCCCGCCCGTGGTCGTCGAAAATCGGCCTCTTGACGGTCTGCACCCAGCGAGTTCGTCCGCTCGCATCGGTGATTCTCTCCTCCGGGATGAACCGATCCCGCCCGGAATTCATCACCTCAAGATCGTTCTGCCGAAAGAACTCAACCTCCTCCGCATTGCTATTGAACGCAGCGTCGGACTGCCCGATCAGGTCTTCCACCGTAGTGCCGTACCAATCGGCGACAGCTTTGTTGGCCATCGTAAAGCAGCCTTCCCGGTCCTTGGCAAAGATGAGGTCCGGATCTGTGTCGATGACCTGTCGCAAGAATGTATGGGAGCGGTGCAGCTCCGCCTCCGCGCGCTTCCGGTCTCCGACATCCCTCAGAATCGCGCAGCCATATTCTTTGCCCGCATACTGCAAGTAGTTGACGGTGACTTCCGCCTCCAAGACACTTCCGGTTCGGGACCGATAGGTCGACTCGAATGTGAGCGATCCTTGCTGCTTCAGGTTATTCCAATAATCCTGCCACCGTTCTAGCGGCACGCTTGGATCGATATCCTGCACCGTCATGACGATCAGCTTTTCGCGCGGGTATTCCAACATTCGGCACGCGGTGTCATTGACGCTGAGAATTCTGGCGCTGGAGTCCACCCACAACACCGCCTCGACCGCCCTATCCACGGAGAATTGGGTCAACCGTAGCGCTTCTTCCACCCGCTTACGCTCGGTGATGTCCTCGATAATGGCGACCATGAAATGATCTGTGACCCCCGCAAGAGTCAATCGCGTGGCGTTGACCACAACCCAAACAGCCTGGCCGTCTTTTCGGACGTATCGTTTCTCTATACGATAGCCTTGTCGGTGGCCGGCGTGCATTTCGTCAGTGAGGGCCAGGTTCCTGGAGAGATCGTCGGGATGGGTGAAGCGCGCATAGGTTTGTCCGAGGAGCTCCTCCGAAGAGAATCCCACAAGCTTACAGAACGCCTGATTCACCTTCACGTACCGTTTTTCTCCGTCCAGTACCGTGATGCCCAGCGGAGCTTCCTCAACCAGCAATCGGAAGCGCTCCTCGCTCGCCCGTAACGCCTTTTCGGCCCGCTTGCGGTCGGTGATGTCCTCGTGGGCAACCACGACTCCTTCCCCGTCGCCCGCGAGGGCGGTGGCGCGCAGGACGAACCAGCGCTGCTCCGTGGCTGAATGGCAGGGATACTCGATGGTAAAGGCCCCTTGCCGTCCCGTGCGGACCTCTTCGATGCCGTCAAGAATCATCTGCGTCGATACGTCTTCCTTCAGGACTTGGCGACAGATGCCCAGATAGTTCATGCCGATTCCTGTATTCAAGGAAGGCACCGTCCCGTTGGCACTGGCGAATCGCCTCCAGGCTTCGTTGACGGCCACAATCGCGCCTTCGTGATTCAACACGGCGATGTGCGCAGACAATGAATTCAAAATGCCGCGGCCCAGTTCTTCGCTCACCCGCAGGGCTTCTTCTGCTCTCTTGCGTTGCGTGATGTCACGGACGAAGGCACAGTGAAACTCCTGCCCTTCATAAGCGAGGAAACTGACGCGAATGTCGATCGGGACGAGCCGCCCATCCTTGGCCCGATGGTTGGTCTCGAAGGACATGGTCCTGTTTCGCCGCGTCTCCTCCCAGAAGCCCCGCCACATGGACGCCGGAAAGTCCGGATTGAGGTCATGCACCGTCATGCCGAGGAGCTCGTCTCTCGAATAGCCCACCATGAGGCTGGCGGCCTCATTCGCATAGAGGATCTTGGCGTACGGATCGATCCAGTAAATCGCGTCCACTGCCTGATCCATGGCGAATTGGGTCTGGCGCAACCGTTCCTCCGCCCGCTTGCGTTCCGTGATGTCGGAAAACAGGCCAAGAATGGCGGGCTTGCCGTTCCACATGATCCGTGCGGCTTCCACCTGAACTGGAACGGATGTTCCATCTATCTTGAGATACGTTCGCTCCGCGCTATGGACAGAAACCCCGCCGGCGAGCAACCGTGTGATGTTCTCACGGACTTCTTGATGATAGTCCGGATGGACAAACTCAAAAATCGATCGATCCAGAATTTCCTTGGGATCTCTCCCGCCTATGATGAAGATCCCGGTTCGGTTGATGTAGACCGTCCGACCTTCACAGATGACGAAGACGCCTGACGGGGAAAGCTCCACCAACGTCCGGTACCGTTCTTCGCTCTCCCGCACGGCCGCTTCAACGTGCTTCAATGCCGTAATATCTCGCCCGATACCGGTCATGCCGATGAGCTGTCCGCGACGATCCTTGAGCACGGCACCGGTCCAGTGATAGGGAATCGTCCGTCCGTCTTTCGTCACCAAGTGACATTCAACTTCCGCGGTCCCCGCTTCAACCACCTGTTGCATAGCCGCCGCAAGTTTCGGCCGCTCATCTTCCGGAACGAACGTCAGCGCCGGACGATGCATCAATTCTTCGGGGGAATAGCCGCTGATGTTCCAGACGTGCTTATTCCAATTGACGACCTTCCCCTCGAGATCCAGGGTATACATGATGTCGGGAACGGTCTCGGTGATGTTCTGAAGATCATGGAGGGTGACTGAGAGGGTCTCCTCCATCCGTTTGCGATCCGTAATGTCGGTATGCGATCCGAGGAGGCGAATCCGTCGGCCGTCGGCTTCCGTAACAAAGGAGGCTCGTGATTCGATCCATCGATACGTCCCATCCTTGTGCCGCAGTCTGAATTCCTGCCGATAGTCGCTCTCAGCGCTTGTCAGGTAGTTCTGCACATACGCAAGCGCTCGATCATGATCGTCTGGGTGCAGCCGCGTTTCCCACGTTTCGAATGAGTCCGCCAGCTCCGTCTCCTCGTATCCAAGCTGTCGTTTCCATTCCCGAGAAAGCACGACCTCTTTCGTGTCTGTGTTCCAGTCCCATAATCCGGTCCCTGACGCATGGAGGGCTTGTCGGAGTTTTTCTTGTGAGGTTCGTAGCATGGCTTCCGTGCACTTCCGCTCGGTGATGTCCCGTGAGTTGACGATGACGCTGCATCGTCCTTCAGGATCACACACCGCCCGGCCGATTCCTTCGAAATGGCGCCATGAGCCGTCCTTGTGACGAAAACGAAATTCCGCAATTTGAGGTATTCCAAGCTGCTGGATGAGCAACTGGAACTTTTCCAGCACAACGGGAAGATCCTCCTGATGAACAAACTCAAAGGCGATCCGCCCGTCGAGCTCGTGTTGCGCGTACCCGAGCAATCGTTCGAAGGAGGGGCTTTCAAACCGAATCGTGCCGTCCAAATCAAGCACCGTGATGATGTCCGAGGAATGCTCGATCAGCGCGCGGAAGTGCGCTTCGCGCTGCTGCAGCGCGGACTCCGCCCGCTTGCGATCGGTCACATCCAAGGCTGTTCCGGACAGACGAAGGGGCTGCCCGCCGCCGTCGCGGTCAACTTCGCCGCAGCAGTGAATGGTTCGTATCTCGCCATCGGGGCGGACGATCCGGCATTCGATGTCATAGGTTGACGCTCCGGCCAAGGCGCCATCGAACGACGCCAGGACCCGGTCATGATCGTCCGGAAGAATTGCCGAGACAAAGGTGTCGAACGTCACCTCTCGTGATTGAGGCTCGTACCCGAATATACGGTAGAGCTCATCCGACCAGTGCACCGGGCCGTTCGCGATGTCCCAGTCCCAACTCCCCAAGTGAGCAAGGGCTTGAGCCACGTGGAGATGGCGAGTTCGTTCGTGCAGCACACGGTCCCGTTTGGCAAGCTCACGCGCCAAGTCGGCGACCTGCTTGCGCAGCAGATCCCATTCAGGAAGGTGGCTCGTTGGACTCATGATGAGGCTCCTTGCTGCGCGACACCGATCCACTAACGATGGTCGGCTCAGCTCATGGGAGTAACCGCTTCCCCTCGCGAACCGATGAGTGAATGTGGCTTCGCCAAGAAAAATGCTTCGCCTTGGACCGAAGCTACTGGTTCCTAAGAAAAGGCCTCAAGAGGGCACCAGTGTCCTATGGGAATGGAGGAAAGTCTAGATCCAAATGGACCCAGAGTCAGAATCCGACTCTGGGCAGGTATTCAGGCCGATGGCGTCAACGACGGGTCTCCAACCCTTATGGGTTTTCCCGCATACCTCTCAAAAGAGCATATTAGTTGGAGTTCCCATCGGCGTCTTTCGGAAGATCCAGCAGAATTCTTGTTCCTTTGTACGGCTCCGCCCGTACGGCAAACAATCCGCCGACTTTTTGAGCCCGCGCCGCCATATTTTCCAATCCGTGACCGACCCCATGGGCCGACCGTGGATTGAATCCGATGCCATTGTCAGTAATAGCCAGACGGACCGAACCAATGAGCTGTCGCAATGACACGGTAATGCGTGTGGCATGACTGTGACGGAGGGAGTTACTCAACCCCTCCCGCACAATGTTGATGATATGGAGCGCATGCTCGGTTGTGATATGCCGCCCAGCTGCGTCGTCGATCCGTACCCGACATGTGGCCGACGAGGAACTGCACATGGTTTGGACCATGGTTCGCAAGGCCGTCGGGAAGTCACCGCCTTGCATAAGGTGAGACTCAAGACCCGCGATGAAATTGCGGACCTCTCCCATCACTTGGTTGAGTTGCCCAATGGCCTGATCAAGTGTCGTCAGAAATTTTTCAGCGACGCGTTCCGGTTGTTCCCTGATCAGCGGCTTACACGTTTCTAACCCGAGCCCGACCGCATACAGCGATTGGAGGATACCGTCGTGGAGATCCTGGCTGATCCGTTCCCGTTCTTGAAGCGCCGCGCTCAAATCCCGTTCGCGTTGCAGGAGCATTTCTTCCATGCGCTTCCGTTCGGTGATGTCGGTCGACGCGCCAAGCACCATGTGGGCGTGCCCCTGGTCATCAATAATCGGCCGCTTGATGGACTGTAACCATCGCATTTTGCCAGACCAATCCGTGATCTTCTCCTCCGCGATAAAGCATTCCTGCAAGGAGTTCATGACCTGGAGATCCTTCTGACGAAAGAACTCCACCTCTTCCCCGTTGGGATTAAAATCAGCATCCGATTGCCCGATGAGGTTTTCCACAGTGGTTCCGTAACAATCAGCGACCGCCTTATTGACCATTGTAAAGCGTCCTTCGCGATCCTTGGCGAAGATAAAGTTCGGATCGCCGTCGATGACCTGCCGCAAGAAGGCATGGGATCGGCGTAACTCGTCCTCGGCACGTTTTCGGTCTGTAATATCATCCCCCACCGTCACACTACATTGTTTGCCCTTGAGCTCGATCAGCTCCGACGACAAGAGGAACTGGCGAACCTCGCCAAGTTTGCTCCGCAGTTTGACTTCCAAATTGCGGATCGACCCCACACGCTTCAATAAATCAACGAAACGTACTCGTTCCTCGGCCGAATACCAGACGCCTATTTCCAAGGTGGTGTGTCCCTCGACTTCGTCCTTGCGATAGCCCAACAGCTGACACGCAGCTTCATTGACCTCCACCAGCCGACCGGTGTCTATCTCGCTGATGACCACAGGATGTGGGCTCGCCTGGAACGCCTTGGCAAACCGTTCCTCACTGGCACGTAGTGCTTCTTCCGCATGCTTGCGCTCGGTGATATCGTCGCACACGATCAGGGCCAATGGTTCTCCATCCAGGCTTTGCAGCACACGCGCAAACTCACGGACCCACAGCACCGTGCCATCGTGTCGCACTTTGCGGAATTCCCATTGCGCCACGCCTTCCGGATGACGAAAGAACGCGTCCATTTCAGCACAAACACGTTCTCGGTCTTCTTCAAAGAAGATCGTCGCCACGGACTTCCCCACCAGATCCTCGACGCCATAGCCCAAGTACTGCGCGCCGTACTGATTAACGGACCGGATGATTCCCGCACCGTCCACGGTGAAATACATCGAGGGCGTTTCATCATAGAGGGTCCGGTATCGTTCCTCACTCTGACGCAATGCGTCCAGAGCCGATTGGTGGTCCAGCTCACTGCCGAGCCACCTCGCCATAAGTTGGATGAAATCGCGTTCGGACTCGGTATAACGTTTGTCGCGGGGTTCGACACTCGCGAAGTACAACGTTCCGTAGGTGCGTTCCAATCCGTTAACCGCGGCCCCGATGTACGATTCCAACTTCAGCGTCGCGTAGGCCGGGTGCTGGCGCCACACCGGAGACGCACCCGCATGCTCGAAACTCAACGTCCCGCTCTGACGAAGGGTCTCGCCACAGTACGTGTTGCACAGAGGCACGCGCATGCCTGGATGGAAAGCGGGCTCGAGTGCGTTGACCGGGCCCATTTCCAACTCTTCGCCCCGGACAAAGGTTTCGACCCCGATCGGCAGGTCGAAGAATCGGCACCCGAGCTGAAGCAGCGCTTCGACCCGCTCCTTGAACGATTGCCCCTGCGCCGACGAGATATCGTGGAGCGCGCGGATGGCTTGCCGGCTCTTCCAGAGGGCCTGTTCCGCCTGTCTTCGTTCAGTAATGTCTTTGCTGAGTATGATCATGCAGGATTTGCCGTTGTACTCGATTCGCTCGGCGGACATCAGGCAATCGTGGTGCTCTCCGCTGGCCGTTTCTACAGCAGCTTCGAAATTACGGATTGAACCCTCGCGGTTCACTCTTTCAATGAAGCGAACCTGGATGTCCGGCGTCAACCAATGTTCAATGTCATCTCCCTTGCGCCCGACCACGTCCTCTCGAGAATACCCAAGACAGGCGAGACAGGCGTCGTTGACGTCAAGCCACCGGCCCGAGTCAAGCTCCACCAGAATCATCGGGTCCGGGCTGGACCGGAACGCTTTGGAGAACAGTTCCTCGCTGGCCCGCAGCGCTTCTTCCGCCTGCTTACGCTCAGCGACATCGGAAACAAGGTTAAGAATGGCGGGTTTGCCGTCCCACATGATCCGTGCGGCTTCAACTTGAACGTGGATCGGTGTTCCATCGCTCTTCAGATAGATTCGTTCCGCGCTATGAACGGAATCTCTCCCGTTGAGTAACCGCTTTATATTTTCACGGACGTCGTGGTGATAATCCGGATGGATGAAATCAAACATCGGTCGTTCGAGAATTTCCCGGGGATCATTCGCCCCCATCAGGATGGCGCCCGTGTGGTTGACATACACGGTCTGTCCTTCACGGAAGACGAAGACTCCGGATGGTGAAAGTTCAACCAACGCTCGGTACCGGTCTTCGCTCTCCCGTACTGCTTCTTCCATCCGTTTACGATCTGTAATGTCGGTATGCGAGCCGAGAAGGCGAATCCGGCGACCGTCAGCTTCCGCCACAAACGAGGCACGGGCTTCGATCCATCGGTATGTTCCATCCTTGTGCCGCAGGCGAAACTCCTGCCGATACTCTCCCTGACGTACACGCACGTACTCCCGCACATATGCGACGGCGCGATCATGATCATCTGGGTGTAACAGCGCCTCCCAGGTCTTGAACGAGTCCAGGAGTTCCGCCTCCCGGTACCCCAGCTGGCGCTTCCACTCTTCTGAAAGAGTCATATCCCCCGTGTCGGTATTCCAGTCCCACAGTCCAATTCCCGATGCTTGAAGGGCCTGCCGGAGCTTTTCCTCTGAGGACCGCAACATCGCCTCTGTGCGCGTGCGCTCCGTAATATCCAGAACGGAGCCGGACATGCGACACGCCTTTCCATTGTCGTCGCGCAGGACCTCGCCGCAGCAATGAATCATCCGCACGTCGCCGTTAGGACGAACGATTCGATACTCCACATCGTACGGTGCCTTTCCCCCCAAGGCATCATCGATTGAAGCGACAACCCGGTCGCGGTCTTCTGGAAGCAGTGCCGATACAAAGATCTCGAAAGTCATGTGGTGAGATCCAGGTTCACGGCCGAAGATGCGATACAGCTCGTTCGAGCATCGGACTTCGCCGCTCTCGATCTCCCAATCCCAGCTGCCCAGATGAGCCAGAGATTGGGCAACACGGAGGTGCCGAGTTCGTTCGTGCAACACACTGTCCCGCTCGGCCAGTTCATGGGACAGATCGGCGACCCGTTTGCGCAGTAAATCCAAAACAGAAAGATTACCGGTAGATATCATGTGAGACTCCTTGCCATGTGATGGGGCCGACCGATTGAAGACGAGTTGGGGGTCACAGACGCGAACGAATCAAACGGCCATGAGATGGTAGAGATCAACTTGGGATGAGGCGATCTCATCGCATGTCACTCAGGCGTACGACAAGAGATCAAAAATGGGCTAGTGTCCTACGAGATGGGGATGAAAGTCCAGATCCGAATGAGCCAGAGACCCTAGGAAGATAACCGGGGAGGGATGTTCGGAATCAATAGTGCCGAAAGCGAGATTGTACCAAGAGAGATTGCGTAAGTCCTTGAAGATTTTGGCAATCCCTTGTCATCCCTGTATAGGAGCATTGTAGACCACTGTTTGACTTCGGGTCATGTCATTCAGTTTCATGCTGATTCGCTGCTCCTCAAAACACGCTTACGCCATACATCTGCCACCCTCGAACTGCCCGCCCGACTCGCGGGTTATGGGTCTCATAATTAGGGTTGCAACATCTAGTCAAAAGACGCCCGTGCGGGATAGAGTAGTCACCGGATAACTCGAGTCTCCGCAGTGCAACGAAGCCTATTCACAAACCATTGTCCTCGGGAGGGAGTGTCGTGCCAACAGATGAGCCAAGCATAAACGTCATCATCGACCACCTGGTACCTACGCAGATTTCAGCGGATACCGGCATCTTTGAGCTCTCGACTCTCATGTCCCTTGAGACGGGCTTGAATCACATCGCGATGACAGTGTGGCAGAAGGAAGAGCCCTTGCGCCGCAGGGACGGCGCAGCGAAGCGCGCCGCTCACCCCGGTACCGACCCACGGGAGGCTCGCTTGCTGGAAAGTTACTTCCACTGGTTTGGAGTGTCGTTGTGTACCTATGTGAATCTCGTGGGTCTTCTGGCTTCCCTAAACAGCGGCGCAGCCAGTCGCAAGGACCTGAAGAACAAGGCCGGACGAAAGCGTATAGCCGCTGCCTGCAAGGCCTACGTAACTGGCATCTCTGAGATCAAAGACGTCCTAATTTGGCGGAGTAAAGTTGCAGGCCACTTCGCGATGACCGATCCCAGAGAAGACGACAACCACGTGGTCACGCTCGACATGTCTGCCATGCATCCGATTTCTCTCTTGGCGCGCAGGTACCACGTGCGCCAGTGGAATCTGGGGCATAACGCGAGCGGTGGACCTATGTATGAGTTCCCCCCATGGTCGATTACAGAAGTCTATGAGCGCTTGGCACCGAGATATTGGCCATCGTTTCGATGGCCGGAAGCCGAGACCCTCACAGCGCCTCGTTCTCCTGCTGAACGCCCCTCAAGATGAGTATGAGGCAGCCAAGAAGCAACCCGAGCCCTACAACATGGTGCGGGTGCGTTGCCAGAGAAGAGATGGGACACGGTGGGTGTGGTGAGAAAGGCGATCGCCTATAGGCAGCGAGCCCAGAGGCGCATGATCCATCTCCTCCATGTCTTGACATGTCACGAGGATCACGAGCCATCGGCTCAAAACCGAATGCCGATGGTGAAGAGCCATTGTCGCGACAAGTCGGACTTGCCCTGGAAATCAATCTCATATCGCGTGTACTGAAGTCCCATATCGACGGAAACTCCCTGAACGACAGGAAATCGTACACCGACTTGTCCTCCATACAGGTAGCCCGGCGAAAGTGCACCTCGCCCCGGCAAGGTCCCTCCCAGTATTGCGCCGACATAGGGTACCGCCCGGTGCTCCAGCGGACCGAACAGAACATGTCGCAGGATGCCACTGATGGGGTTGCCGTTTGGAAAATCCAACAAGTCGATGAAATTATTCCAACGTGGGTTCGCATACATGGAATGTTGGTCGGTAATATAGGTCGGTGTATGGTGACTGTAATACTGGTAGATGCCCCTCAATTCCAGGGGGCCATAGCGGAGTGCCGTAATTCCGGCTTGAACAGCGATAATTCTTTGGGTTGGCGCAAAGGTGCGATCGTTGAAGGACACGTCGAAACTGAACGGGCGGAGTGGGAGGATCTCGAGAACCGCCTCTTGGCTCAGCGCTTCACTCGGCATCGCCATTGCGAATACGAAAAGAGCACCCACAAAACGTGAAACGTGTGTCTGCAGCGGCCACCCCCCTCTATAGGCACGAGCTTTGAGCAGCGGAAAGTCTCCCGCTGTTTTCTCTCACAAATACTTTGTCCTCAAGCCGTGGATAAGTCCAGAAGGTGATGTGGTCACTCCTCTCTTCAACGATTCTGCCATTGGTCATTGTTTTCAACCTAAGCCGAAGTGGAGCTCCGATCTGACCGGAGGTATCCTCTTACCCGGAGCTGACGGTATTTACATCTCCGAAAACACTCCAGTTTTTGAGCAAGAAGTCGTTAATGTGATTACTAAGAACAACTCCGCTAGAACCACCAACGACTTTATGCGCGGCATCCCACAGTCTCCGACATGCGAAAAGGCTAAACGTCTTACCGTCGGACTGCATTTGGTTGGTTGCCTAGATTACTTCGACCAATTCCGAGAGTCTCACCGAACTTTCGCCTTCCGAGATATTATGCCACTCCTATCCGGATTCTGATGAAAAAGAGGAGTAGCATGGGCTCAGGATGACACTGCCGCTCGAGGACAGCTCGACCGTTGCCACCCCAGAAAACGGCAACTCAATGCAAACGAACTCGCCCGTACGGTTGCTTTGCTTTGCAGGAAAGTTGAGACCGCTGATAATGCAGACTAGGAGAGATCTTCTGACACTGGCTGGATTAATGGTGCCGAAGGCGGGATTGTATCGAGAGGGATTGCTTAAGTCATTGACGATTTGGGCAATCCCTTCTCTTTACTGCACAAAAACATGTTAGGCGCTTTGTTTCAATTAAGTCCATGTCATCCTGTTTCATACTGATTTGCCTCTCCTAAAAACACGCAAATAACACACACCTTACTCCCCTCCATGCTCGGCACACCCCCCACACCGTTAGGGTAAGGGTCCCATATCGGGTTTGCAGCACCACAGGAAAAGGAGGGTCGGCAGAGGCCAACGCAACGGGCGTCACTCCAAGGGGCTGTTGCGCCGCTTTCAGCTCGCCCCCATGTCTTTTCCCAGTACTGAATAACCTGAAGCTTCGTTATGATGAAAGGTGCACATTCAAATAACAGGCGCCGTATCTATCCCGAAACCCTCACAAGGAGAGCCAACATGAAGATCCGTCAAATGTGTGCATATGTAATAATGATAAGTGGAGTTTTACTGTTCACTGGGGGGACTGTACAGGCCCAGCTAGGCGGTGGAACTTCTCCGGGCGGTTCCCCAGGCATGGGAAGTGGTCCAGGAAAGCCAGGTGAATCAGGGAATTCTATGAACCAAAATCGGCACCACGATAGCACATCGTCGGGACCGATGGGTCAAGGACGCCCCGAGAGTACGAGACCAGGACAAGGTGGGGATGCCCCTCTTGGAAAATCACCTGGTTCAAGCGAAAGCAGTCCGAGGATTCCAGGAGGCAGCAGCATGGGGTCTGGATCTGGCAGTATGGGATCGGGTGGAGGTATGGGTTCATCTGGCGGTGCGGGAGGCGGCGGTAAGTAGGCGCATTCATGGAATAGTCCTCAAGGCGGTCGAGGAGATTTACTCGTAGCCTCCATCTGTAGCCAATTCGTCATTGAGGTCGCAAAAGACATCAGGCTCAATGTGGTATCTCTTAATCGTCCTTATTACGTCACCCCCGGTTTTCGATGCTGGAACCGTCTTGAAGAGCTTTGCAACGGTCGAGGAGTGTCAGCCCGCGCGGGATCGTGTGGGGTTTGAACTGGCTGAGAGCTATCCTTATGAGAATGACTTCAGCGTCGTGTGCGAATTCCGAGCCTCCCCCAAGATGCTGACACGGCACGGGCAGCGTGAATAGGAAATGTATTCGCGACAAGTAAATCATGCAGAACAAGTCAGCGAGTAAGACTAATCCCGATGTGCATGAAGCGTATAAGCGGCTCGCGGAAGCAGCAGAAACATTTGTCAATCGGGCGCCTCGGCAAAAGCGAATCGAGGCGGAACGCTCGGCACTCTTCGAGGCGCTGCAGGATGCTCAACTCGTCTTGTCTGTGGCTGGATCGGCAAAGAAAAGCGGCCAGGATACATCGAGTCGAAATAAGTCAGAACAGAATATCAGAGTGCTTGAAGACAACTTGAAACAAGCCAAGGCTCACGTCGCGAAGTCTCAGGACGCCCTTGAAGAGCTGAATTCGCTCATCACGCCAGTGGCAACAATGCTCGACGAACTGAGGGACAAAACAAAAAAAGCCCAATCGATCTTACAGAGGGCGCTGAAGTCTCCGGCGCGTGTGTAGCCATTCAGAAAATCTCGATAGAACGTACACCTCCCTATAACGTTCCTTATTAGAAAACACTCCACTCAAATCGGCGCACCCCCCACCATTTAAGGGCCTGAGACTCTTTTAAGGAATGCGCCAGCAAATGAAAAAGGGCGGTATTTGGGGTTGGCTGGTGGGAAAGCAGCCCAGGCACTCGCCGTGGTAGCACCCGCACTAGGGGGTGGGCCGAGAGTAGACATGGTCACTCGCTGCCCGCGAAGGGTGGTGCCGTCACATCGGTACGGTGCCAGTTCGCAAATATGAGTACTGTGTACTGATTGTAAAATGCTCGTCCGACCAATTTAGCCGTGGTACCAAGAAACTCACCGGTTCGATTGTCAACGACATCCATATGGAGCCGAACATAGCCACTTTGGCTTTGATTCTTATAGATCGTGAGTTCGGGGAGCGAGAACGGAATTAGTACGCTCTGAACGGGCGGCATGCCTACGAAGGTCATCCCTTGCATCGTCCCGAACGACTCAGCCATCACATGGACCGTGTAGGGCGCGATGTCTCGTGCGGAGATACGATAGCCTTGGCGACCCAACTCCGCGGCCACGGCATCCCTGATGTAGAGAACGTCGCGCGATGGACGATCAATTACCCCGCCCTCACCATTCGTCATGCGAGGCCGGGACGGCGCACTGTCGAGCCCAGTTGCATCCACGTCTACGTGGACGCCCTCGGGTAGACGAATCGTGAGGTTCTTCAGGGCTTGCTCGACTGCCTGAGTTAACAGCACCTGCTCAACCGCCGTGCGAGATGTGCGTGACACTTCTTGTTCAAGTGCGCATCCCGTGACTAGTGCCGTTAACACACAGAGGGTAAAAGGAGAAACTTTCATGAAGAGCCTGATTATTCGCCCAGCCGAGACCGACATACGAAGCGGAATCACCGGTCCTTCGCATTTAGAATGGATTATCAACCCCTCTCAGCGGCGACCCAACTGGGGCTCTCCCTCATCGCTGCAAGCCGGACTCCTCGAATGCACCGGATGCAGTGGCACCCGAAGCAAATTAGCTGCCGATACGAATGAAGTTCATCGATAGGGATTTATTGTCGCTCCAGTGGAATGCACCAGTGTCCAGCTATCTGGAGAAACGGTATGGTAACAGTCGCTACGAAGCTCTAAAGGTTTACTAGAGGAGGTGCACGATGACCACGACTCAAGCGGCTGAACTCCGAGTCAAGTGGAAACAGCAGAGTCATCCTTCTAAGTGCGAACATTTGAACCTAGAATTGGAATGGAGTGAGGGCGGTTATCGGACTGGCAATTACAGTTGCATTGTATGTGGAGAGAACGTGGTGAAAGTCTGCGGACAGTCATGAGACTGGAGTCTGCTTTTAACCCGGGGATGTTCAGTTAGTTGTGACCGTTCATGTTAACACCGAACCGGCATTCTCCAGTTTCGACCGTCGTACCTTCACCACCCCGACATGATCGGAGATCTCCCACCCCCATTGGCAACGGGTCCCATATTCGGTTTGCAACACCAGGACAAAAGGAGTCCCCCTTCTAGGGCGCAATCTGTAATGTGAAGGGAGGCACGTATAATGTACTCAGATCTCCAATGGCTATTGCTTCAATTGCGTCCACAAGGGTTATGGCGGCTGGTTGGCATTCGACAAAGATTCTTCTACTCACTTGCTGATACATCCCCATTGTTTCACTGACCCGTCGCTTGCAGCTTCAACCCAAGTTGCGCCTTTCTCAACTAGACATGCTGCACGATGCATTGCGGCCTGAGTGAGGATAGGGTATGCGAGTTCGGGGTCTGTGACCCCTTGGCTTAAGGTTGAGCTACCGCTCCATTCGATTTCACCAGTTTCTACTTTCACCGCTCTGACCATTACGCCTGGCCGATACACTCTTATGTGCTGTTGATGTTTTTGCATTTGCATCCACAGAGGTGTTCCACCATTGACAACAGCATTTGCGTTTTGGAGACGCATGGCAACATTTTCCATTGTGCTAATACTTGGTGTGTGGCTTTCAGCACTCTCTGTCGTTTCCACAAAGACAACGACATCCGCATCGACAAGTTTCCCTACCTTCAACAGAGTTGCACTGTCGTCGGAGCTGTGAGTCAAGATCATCTTCTGCTCTTCAAAAAGTGTTTGAAGACGGGCGCGTTCTACAACGGAACCGCCAAACTGTTGGATGAGTTGTATTGCACTATTGGTGGCGCCCTGATGATTACCCCACACTACAAACCTCCTTCTTGGGCTTTTTTGCCTATTCGCCAGCTCTTCATCAGTCAAGCGAATGTGCGACCCAGCTGAGACAGTGTACACAACAGGTACCTGTGAACAGGCACTACTCATAACGATCAAAATCATAGGGATGAGGACTATCTGAACAGCTGTGGTGTAGCCTAGCATGTATCTAGGAAAGTTCTTCATTATCGTCCACCTCCGGCTATTCCTTTGTTCCGCCACTTCCACGGTGGTATAGGGTGCAGATCAGCCCATAACCCTTTCCTCGCCTCTCGTGCCTCATTCTCCAATCCTTCAATAACCGCATCACCTGGCGCATGTTTCCGATACCACCAATACCAACCTGCTTTGACCAGTTCCTGATTCAGGTTTCTGCCACTGGGTAGCACGACCGTATCAAGGATTCGCTCATATCGATCCTTGCCGGTACTGTGAATGGTCACGGTCTGGCCAAAGCTCATTGTTGAAGTGGCTTGCTTCGCTCGCTGCCCAAAGGCTTGTTTCTTCTCAGGGCAATCGATACCAGTTAGCCGAATACGATCTGCCCTTCTATTATGCAGAACCTCAATGGTGTCTCCGTCTTTGATGGAGACCACCCGTCCTGTGAACTCGGTTGCGCGGGATGGAGAAATGGATAGAAGGAGCAGGACAAAGGAAAAAAGATAACGACCAACATTCATTCGATTAGGTGTATAGGAATGAGACCGTATTGCACCTCGCAGCATACCGGCCCATCCTGCAGACATCATTTTTAAGGTCCCGTATCGGATTTATATCACCGGGATCAAAGAAGCCAGGAGATTAATATGACCGCGATAGGGGCAACCCCTGGGCTTTAACCAACCTGACTCTCAAGTGCGTTCTCAGGCTGGGCGATCATAATCATCATAAGCATGCGCCAAATAACCGTTAATGATCGTACTTAGCTAATAGAAGGTAGCACGGGTTTAAACTATTTTGCACTGCCCATAACACATTGAGTTATATAATATTATAAGCAAACTACTATTTCCTACCATTCTATACAGATTTAGTAATTAAGGCGTCCAGATATCTAGATTTACTACTAGCATGTACTGGTTTTTATAACTTTAGTATTTACATGCTCTTTAAAAGGTCATACACTTACTATATTCTGCATTTTAGTAGTAGAACAATATGCCTGTTGTAATACCTCCTCCAGATATCCGGCAAACCTTTTCAGACGCAGATAAACTTCAGTCGCTTTTCGTTAACGCACAGAACCAGTCCTGTCGGACCATCATAGAGAGCGCCGTGCGTAATTATCATCATTGGGACAAATTTAGACACTATAAACTTCCTGAAGGCTTTGCTCATACGGACCTGTGGGCTTTCATAAAATTCGGCAGGTTAGCTCAGCGTAAAATGGCCCCTTTTACCGATAAGTTAGGAACCACTTTCACGTACTGGATACCAGATACTCTTCTAAAGGTTTTAAACGAAATTGATAGATGGTCGGGCGGGAATATCATAATGGACCATCCAGGTGGATTGGCTCCAAAGGAAAAGTACATTGTCTCATCTCTTATGGAAGAGGCCATAGCCTCCAGTCAGCTTGAAGGCGCCGCCACCACAAGAAAAGTAGCGAAAGAGTTATTGCGCTCTGGCAGGAAGCCCAAAAATAAAAGCGAGCGAATGATCTTAAACAACTGGCAGACGATGCAATATGTGCGAGAGCACAAGAAAGAGAAATTGACCCTAGATAGATTGCGCGAAATTCACCAAATTATTACCGCTGATACAATGGAAGACCCGACGGAAGCCGGAGAACTTAGAAAGAGAGATGACATTGTAGTCGAATACCATGGGGATATCGTTCATACGCCACCAAGTTACAAGGCCGTTCCTGCAAGGCTCGATAAGCTTTTTGAGTTTTTTAACAAAGACGCAGAGGACAACTGGATTCATCCTGTTATTAAAGGAGCTATGATCCATTTTTGGATCGCTTATGATCACCCCTTTACAGATGGAAATGGTAGGACTGCGAGAGCGCTTATGTACTGGTATTTACTTTCCAGAGATTACCTTCTTTTCGAATATCTAGCGTTCTCTAGGTATATTGTAAAGGCACCAGCCCAGTACGTACGAGCGTATCTTTACACAGAAACCGATGAAAATGACCTTAACTATTTTCTCTTCTTTCAGCTGGGCGCCATACAAAAGGCCTTCCAAGAATTACGTCACTACCTGCAAAGGAAACAGGAGGAAATAGCAATAAGCAGCAATTTATTGAAACGCCATAAGGGCCTTAATCTTAGACAGAAAACACTGATCTATAATGCAATACGTCATCCCGATAGACAATACACTCTACAAGCACATATGACTGTTCACGGTATTGTATACGAAACTGCAAGACAGGATCTCATGGAACTAACGCACAAGGGGTTTTTTAAAAAAACCAGACAAGGTAAGGAATTTGTTTTCTACCCTTCTGACACCATTCTAGATAAGTTAAAACTAACCGCAGAATCAAAGAAGATTATCCTGGAAAACCCACAGACCGCTATATCATTTTAGCCAGCGAAGCTTCCAGGCGTAATCAGGAAAGCAGATTAGATAGGAATATTGGCTTCATCAGTTTTCCCCTATTGACCTTGGTCCCTAACCCTGTAACCATTGGTACATGTCCTATGCCGCCAACCGAATGGACAGATTAGATATCCAGTTCTATGTCAGACCCGCTCTCGGCTATCAGGTGATCCTTTTTGCCAGAGGCAGCAACTACCTCGGCATCCATCCCACACTACACACCGTGATTGAGTATCAATATGGTTCCCGTTGCTCCTACCCCGCACATGACGAAGCTGAGGCACGTGGGCAGGCGGTCTTCTATGGCATCCGCGCAATAACGGACCATTACTCTCGGCTTGGAACGTGGGCGGAAGCGAGAATTTACCCCTTCGGCGGTCTCATCGGCGACATGCGATTGGTGCCACGGAAGCCTAGGAGGTACTGAAATGAAGAAAGCATCTAAGAAGCCAATCGGCACTCAGAAGAGAACATCTAAGAGCCAGGAAGCACATAGTAAGGAAGGTGTGAGGGAAGACAGATGGATGACATGCCCGGACTGTCGGGAACCCATGACTCAGGTTTTGACAGTCAATACTTTCAAATGGGCGTGTCGTTGTTTACCGGGCATCCATTTCTGTGAATGATGGGACCACCCATGAATCCTCAGGGCATCGTTGAACCGCTTTCCTGTTGGTATTACAGTGAGTCAAAGCGATGCTTTCACCGCTCGTCAGATTTGGCACAAGCACATGGACCTATGAAGGCTGGCAAGGCCAGGTGTATCTGAGGCAGTATGCCAAGACGATGTTTGCGAGGGAATGCCTCGGGGAGTATTGCCAATATCTTTATAACGGTCAGCCGTTATTCCGAACAGTCGGCAACGATTCTACATTTTACCGGCCACCCACCCCGAACCAACTCCGCAAGTATCTGACCCAGATCCCCGAAGACTTCGAGATGTGTTTCAAGGTGTGGGAGGTGATGACTATTCCCAGCTATGCGCAACACGCCCGTTATGGCTTGAAGGCTGGCCGGACCAATCCAAACTTCCTAGATGCAAAAGTGTTCAATGAACTTGTCCTGACTCCATTCCGCGAGGCAAAGTTCGAACCCCATACCGGCCCCTTTCTCTTTGAGTTCCAACGGCACGGGATACCGGCTGATGAATTTATCTCGAAACTGGATGCGTTCTTTGGCCAGCTTCCGAAAGCGTTCAAATATGCGGTGGAGATTCGAAACCCTGGCTTATTGGGTCCAGCCTATCGGCAGGTGTTGGAGCGACATGGTGTGGCGCACGTGTACAATCATTGGTGCTACATGCCCTCGTTGGCTGAGCAACATAAGCGCATGGAAGAAAGCTTCACGGCACCCTTTACCGTCTTAAGGCTCCTTACACCTCTGAAGATGTCCTATGAAGCCGCCAAGGAACGAGCCGAGCCGTATAACAAGATTGTGGGTGAGTTATCAGAAATGCGAAAGGATACGGTTGCACTCATTCAGCAATCCATTACCCTGGCTAAACCAGCCTATGTTCTCGTGAACAATCGCACAGAGGGGAATGCACCCACCACCATCCGGGCACTGGTGGAGATGCTGTAAGCGGTACTTCGAGAGAGGTATAGGAAGCTCCACGGGCAGCATGTCGTGACATTACTTCAAGCGAATAACTGTCCCATGCCTAGAAGGCGTATATTGGGACAGTAAATCATACGTACTTAGCAGAAACGAACTATGGCCAGAAGGACAGCCAAAGAATCCGAGGAAGAAATGAGGCGAGAGGGATGGAATCGTTGGCGAGTCCTTATCAGACGGGCTGATTTTCAAAAGGCATTACGAAAAATCCATCAACACTTTCAAGCTTATACTGATACCGATAGAATGCGCCGTGAATTTCAAGATCAATGGGGCATTGCCCTGTGGTTCTCTGAACGACTGCGAAGTCCTGCAACACCGCCTCTCTCCATACGAACGGTAAGAGAATATGAGACATTTTTTTCGGACCTTCCTGTCGGTGGAGGGGGCGTCGCCGCCTATGATCCCTACCATAACAATGATCCCCCATTTCCCGAACAAGCCGACGAGCCCGATCAAGCACTAGTCTTGAGAATAGACTTGAGCTACCCGTTCATGGACTTAATGAACGTCATTGAAAAGATTCTGCGAGAGTCCATATCACGACGGAACAGGAAAGGACCCGGTCCCTATCTGCCAGCCGACCGAACCCGTCGACGGCCCGATTTGTTAACAAAACAGTTAGAAGTATTCGATCGATATATGAATGGGGACACCACCAAGCAGATCTCCCTATCCCTTCGCAGGCCGTGGGGTACGGTGCGTAGTCAGCTTAAGACCGCCTTCCAGTTGACGCATACGATCCGCCAACATGGGTCACATCGACTATGGAAGCGTTCCCACTTATCCGCATGCTCACGTTGCAACCGGAAAAGGGAGCTGGACCCAGACTGCCTTATAGTGGCAAAGCGCTTCCGCCAGATACAGGAAGAATTCGAATACTATGAGGAGCACGCAAAGACAAAACTTCCCCGCAAGTAGACAGAAAGACATACATTTTCGATTGATATACACATATATTCGCACCCCAATCCGCTTTCTCCGGCATATCCACAAAAATGAGCGGCTTTTTCTAAATACACCCGCAAAATTCATCGTTTAACTTATCTCTGCGAAATAAGGGCTCCCTTATCTCATCCTTCACCTGGTAGAGGGTAGGAATTCTCCTTCCCTATACCGAGGAGGACCGAGATGGATGGGTTGTTATCGATTAAAGAGGCAGCGCAGTACCTCTCCTGTAGCGAGGCTATGCTGAGGAAGTGGATTCATCAAGGGAAGGTGCCCAAGGTCAAGATAGGGCGGCTCACACGCATCCGCCTTGAAGACCTCACAGCCTGGATACGACTGGGACTGCATGACGAAGCACGGAGGGACCAGCCATGATGAGTGAGTCAGCTTTAACATTGCGAAAGCCGTGGGAAGTTCAGGCAGCGTCCCTCGAATGGGCCATTGACCAGATCATCCCTTCGGGAATGCTGACCTTGCTCTCAGGCAAAGATAAGCTTGGCAAGACGCTGCTTGCGTGGGAGTTCTGTCGTTCTGTTCTACACGGCACTCCCTTTGTCGGCCATTTCCCTGCGATGCAAGGCACAGTCGTCTTCCTGGCATTGGACGATCCAGCGACGGTCACCATTCATCGCCTCGACTGTCTGGGCCTTTCTGAAGCAGCCAATCTCGAAATAGCCACTCCTGGGGAATGTGATGTCGCGAATTCGCTATTTTGGAATGACCTAGGACGAGCAATAGATGAAATTCGCCCTCGCCTTCTGATCGTGGATGCCCTCTATCTCATGCTTCCTGGAGGAGCAGAATCCATGAATCAGGCAGGAGGCATGGCCCCAGTCATGAATGAATTCAATAAGATTTGCGAGAGTAGCGGAACCGCCGTGCTCTTGATAACCCACGATACCAAATCGGGCGAGAGTGTGGCCGGTTCGTTCGTTATCCGTGCCGCTGCGAAGCAAATCCTTCGTCTAGCCGCCGTTCAGAATGACGAGAAGACTAAGCGTGTCCTGCATGTCGAAGGGAAATTGGTGGAGCGTACGGAATGGATGTTTCATTTCAAAGGGCCAGGGGAATGGACTTTGGGGGACATTCAGGCCGAGGAACTTGCCAGAACATTGGCAGCCGTTCGAGGTTGGTTGGATCAAGGGCAGGAAGGCACTTCTGTGGATATAGCAGAAGCACTCAACAAACGACGCATCAACGTAGACATCGCACTGAAGCAACTGTTGGAAGAGGGGTATGCCATCGCCAAGCGGGTCCAAGGTGCCAAAGGTCGGCCTCGCATAGTTTATGAGAAGAATTACGGTCCCGCCCCTGAGACTCTAGGGATGGGACAGCAAATGGCTGGATAGCGTGGGCTACAACTTACAAAGTTAACTGGAGGGCAATGATGCCAAGTGCAATGACCAACATGGAGAAGAACCAGAACGACAGGTATCTGAGCGAACCCGATCTACGGGTTTACCTCGGCTACAGCCCATCCACAATCCGACGTTGGAGGAACCAGGGATTGCCATCTATCGGCAGAAATCGCCTGAGGCGGTATCACCTCCAAACGGTACTGAAATGGCTCAATGAGCGCAGGTAGTCTCGGCTAGTCTAGGCTCGTCTGGGTAAGTCTGTGCTCACACTTTGTAGATTTGCCTGACAGTAAGGGGTTCCGAGTGTCCTTTGGAAATATACAAAAAGAGCAGCAATAGCACATTGCGTAATTTCAATAGGTTGTGAATCAGACCTGTAACAGCTGAAAGGAAGGTATGAATGAATCGTGAGACCGCCATAGAACGACGATTGCTGACGGTTCAGGAAGCAGCACAATATACCGGCTTGTCTGTCTATACCCTCTACACAATGACCAGCCAGAAGCGGATTCCCTATATGAAGGTTGGTCGGCTGACCAAGTTTGACCTGGAGCAGTTGGATAAGTGGATCCAACAACAGACGGTCATGCCGGTGGCTAAATGGGGTTGACAGTGTGTTCTCACATATGAGAGCATCTGACCCGTGACAGAATTGAGAGCCATTCGAGAAGGAAAGGGGGTGAGCTTGAGAGCACTCAAGAAAGCCTCAGGCGTTGCGGTCGCTACTCTAGCTCGGATTGAAGCGGGTGGATATGACCCTCGCCTGAGTACCTTGAGGCGTTTAGCAAAGGCTTTAGGTGTCACAGTGGCAGAGTTGATAGGTGAACGATCAATCAAGAAAGGGGGATGAGTCTATGGGACTGACCAAACGGTTATGGACGTATACCAAGGAGGGCAAGCGCCCAGATAGGAGCTATTATGTTGAATTGAGGGTCTTCGATGACGGCAAGACTCTTCAGCTGGCTCCAGAAGGTTTGGGCAAACTGAAACGCTGGCGTGTGGGCTGCCTTAACAAAAAAATAGCCCAAGATCATGAGGCAGTGATAAAGGCCAAGATCTTAGCCGGAACAATGTGCACTGAGAGGGTTGGAAATGGGATTAGCACTCTTGGACAATGGGCCGACGAGTACAAAATAATAGAGGAAGTAAAACGGCTTCGGTCTTACAAGGAGCGCTGTCAGCGTATTGACCGGGTTATAGTCCCATTTTTTGGTAAGCATCGATTGCTCAGCGAGCTGACCGCAAAGGATGTGGAATCCTTTAGGCAAGATCGAGGCAAGTGCCGGGCAATCGCCACAGTCAATGTGGATCATAATATTTTGAAGCACATGATGAAGCACGCAATGAAGCGGGATCTTGTAACTCGCAATGTTGCTTCGCTCGTAGCGGCTCCAAAGCCAAAGAATGCAAGGAATCGAGTTTTAGAGCCAGCTGAGTGGGAAAGACTCTACACGGCTGCACCTGAATGGTTTAAGCCCGTTTTATTGACTGGCTATCACACGGGCATGCGATTAGAAGAGATCCTTACCCTCACGTGGGACCGGGTAGACCTGGATAAGGGGCGAATCTTTCTTCCAGGACATCTGACCAAGACAGGGCAGGAGCGCCTGGTACCCATCACAGCAACTCTACGTCGTGAACTCCAGCGTCATAGGAGCCTTGACGGGGTGACGCGCATTCAGGGCCTAGTGTTCCATAAGGATGGGAGCAAACTGAACCATACCTATCGGGAGGTCCAGCGGCTTTGCCGAGAGCAGGGCATTGAAGATTTCATCTTCCATGACCTTCGGCACTGTGCAGTCACCAATCTGGCAGATGCTGGGGTCGATACCGAAACGATCATGAAAATCGTCGGTCATTCCTCGGTCGAAATGTTTCTACGCTACCGCACTGTTAAAGCAGAAAAGTTAGACGCTGCGATGGCAAGTCTTAACACGCTTATAACACGTCGCCAGACCGCCCCTCACCAAGTCTCGGAAATCACTACGCTCTGAGAAAGATGGTGCCGAAGGCGGGACTTGAACCCGCACGGCTTTCGCCACACGCCCCTCAAACGTGCGTGTCTGCCATTCCACCACTTCGGCACTCAGCAGGATGCTGACACGAAGCCTGCATCAAGGCCTTTGGTCAGCATAGAGGGGAAAGGAGGTGCATTATAGAAGTAGGGTAAAATTCTTGTCAATGAACCATGCCTCCGGTAGAATTGGCCTCTCATTTTGTAACTCGGTCGGCGCTTTTATGATACGGACTGATCAACGAAGCCTTTCCGCCACCGTTGCGGCATTCTTTGATGTCGACAATACCATCTTGCCTGGCGAAGCGAGCGAAGTGAGATTTTTCCGCTGGCTGTGGCGCCGCGGTATCAT
This sequence comes from Nitrospira sp. BO4, assembly GCA_030144965.1. Lineage (GTDB taxonomy): Bacteria > Nitrospirota > Nitrospiria > Nitrospirales > Nitrospiraceae > Nitrospira_D. The sequence goes on along the minus strand of JAMPUU010000019.1, from coordinate 60,994 downwards.
CGGCTGGCCCGAAGCTCGCGAAAGTGTGTCTTGGCTCCTGCGGCATTTCCCGCCCCTGTCGTTACATCCGCTCCGCGAACGAAAGCTCTACCTGGCCGGGAAGCCTTCGCAAGTGATCCAACCCTTGGGTGAGGAATTCTGTCGAGAGGAATTATGTCCTCGTGTCTCTCCCACAGCCATGCGTATGCTCGACGAGCATCGCCGGGCCGGCCATGCCATTATCTTCGTGACGGGTTCCATCGATTTCCTGATCGCCCCCGTCGCTGACGCACTTCGGGCCGATCGGTGCTTTGCCAGTCAGTTGCAGCAACAGAACGGCCTCTACACCGGCTTCCTTGTGCCTCCCCTTCCATATGGAGAGGGGAAACGCCAACTCATCGATCGATTAACCCATGAACTGACGCTTGATCTGTCCCAGTGCTACGCCTATGGAGACAGCCCCGGTGATTTGGACTTGCTCCGTGCCGTAGGACACCCGACGGTGGTAAATCCCATTCGTGGAATGGCCTCCATCGCCCGGCGTAAGAACTGGCCTGTTGTCAAATGGCAATGAGCGACGGCTTGTGATCAGATCCACTATCTCCCTCGCCGAATCCCCCGACCGACACATCGGCGAGCCCACACCTTTCTCATGCGCGTGACAGAAATCTTCCATAGTGTTCAGGGCGAATCCACCTTCGCCGGGAAGCCCTGCGTATTCGTACGCCTGACCGGTTGCCCGCTTCGTTGCGTCTGGTGTGACACGGAGTACGCGTTCTTCGGAGGAACGGACCAGTCCATTGAGTACATTCTCGAACAGGTGCGCTCCTACGGCTGTCCGCTGGTGGAGGTCACAGGAGGTGAACCGTTGGCACAAGCGGACACGGCCGCGTTGCTGCGTCGGTTGTGTGAGGAAGGACTCACGGTTCTCCTCGAAACCAGCGGGGCCGTCGATACGTCCGTCGTCGACCCCTCCGTGCGCATCATTCTGGATGTGAAATGTCCAGGGAGCGGCATGATGGAACGGATGCACTGGTCCAATGTGGAACGGTTACGACCACAGGATGAAGTGAAATTTGTCATCCAAGACCGCCGTGATTATGAATGGGCGAAACACGTTCTGGATCGCTTCCGACTGCCCGAACGCTGTCCTGTCCTCTTCAGTCCGGTATTCGGCACACTGGATCCCCGCCACTTGGCTGAATGGCTGCTGGCAGATCGTCTGCCAATTCGCCTTCAGCTGCAACTGCACAAGCATATTTGGGCACCCGATATGCGGGGAGTATAAGGCCATCACTCGTCACGTGGGATGTGTGAAGGCCGGGGATGATCGGTGATCGACGGATGACATCGGCCGACTGACATACAAAGGAGAACCGAATGCAGATCATGCGGGTTGAGCCAAAACAAGGACGGGTTAACACCGAGATGACGGATGCGCTGGTCATCCTGCATTGTGAAGGAGCGGGATGGTCCAAAGAAGACGGGGCGGTGTTGGACCGGTCTCTCGGTGGATCGCTCAACGAACTTCTGCAATCGAAGGAGTTTGAAGGAAGGGCTAATGAGGTGGTGCTGTTCCATACGCATGGAAAAATTCCAGCAAAGCGGCTGATTCTTGTCGGTCTCGGCAAGAAACATGAGCTGGGGTTGGATCAGATTCGCCAAGCTCTGGGACATGCGGTTAAACGAGTGCGCCAAGCGAAATCCAGCGTTTTTACGGTGGCGCTGCCGAGCCTAGTGCCTCGCGGCACCTCACCGATGGATGTGGCACAGGCCATGGCCGAAGGAGCCATCTTGGGGAGCTATCAATTTACCGCCTATCGGAGTGACACTCCAACAGGTAGGGACGTGACGGCAATGACCATTCTGGCTCCTCAGAAAACTCAACTGCGTCAGTTGTCTGAAGGGATTCGTCGCGGTGTCGCGACGGCTGAAGCCACCGTGTTTGTCCGGGACCTATGCAACCATCCTTCCAATGTGATGACACCGACGAAGATCGCCATCGAGGCGAAGGCCGTGGCGAAGGAAGCCGGCATCAGTCTGAAAATCCTCGAGCAGAAGGACATAGAAGAACTTGGCATGGGCGCGTTACTCGGTGTGGCGAAAGGCAGCCATGAACCGCCGAAATTCATCATTCTCCAGTACCACGGAGCCAAGAAGAAAGACGACCGGCCGGTGGTTCTCGTCGGGAAGACCATCACGTTCGACACTGGCGGGATCTCTCTCAAGCCCGCAGAGAATATGGAACAGATGAAGGCCGACATGACCGGCGGAGCAGAGGTGCTGGCTGCGATGCGAGCGGCAGCTCGGCTGAAGCTGCCCCTCAATCTCATCAGCATTCTTCCGGCGGCGGAGAATATGCCCGGGGGACGGGCGATGAGGCCCGGTGACGTCGTCAAGACGCTTTCCGGCAAGACGGTGGAAGTGCAGAACACCGATGCCGAGGGTCGCCTGATCCTTTCTGACGGCCTTGCCTACGCAACCCGATTCAAACCGGCCGCGCTCATCGACATTGCCACGCTGACAGGGGCGTGTGTCGTCGCGCTCGGTCAGTTCGCGATCGGCATGTTCGGCACGGATGCGAACTTGAAAGACGCCATCCGTAAGGCCGGTCTCCGCGCGGGTGAGCGCGTGTGGGAAATGCCGCTGTGGGACGAGTATTTTGAGCAATTACGCAGCGATGTGGCCGACATGCGGAATATCGGCGGACGTGGGGGCGGCATGATCACGGCGGCTCTGTTCTTGAGCAAGTTCGTCGGCGACTGTCCCTGGATCCATCTCGACATCGCCAGCACCGATTGGAGCGAACGAGAACGGGCGTATATTCCCAAAGGCCCTACCGGCATTGGGACCAGGCTGTTGATCCAGTTCCTCATCACTCGCTCCCTGTAAACGAGAGAACGAATGCAGACCATTTCTCGCGACCAGATCGGCCAGCTCTTCATGATAGGGTTCGACGGGACCACCGTTTCATCCGACCTGGCCGCGCTTATCACAGAGTATAAGCCGGGTGGAGTGATCCTGTTTGCGAGAAACCTCGATTCAGTGCCACAGATCATTGACTTGACGAACCACCTCCAGCGCTGCAGCCCCCATTCCCCACTATTAATTTCCATCGATCAAGAAGGGGGACGTGTCTCACGGTTGCCGAAAGAATTCACGATCTTCCCGCCATGCGAGGTTCTGGGGCGATGTCACTCATCTGAACTGGCCTACGCTGCAGCAGCAACGACCGCAAAGGAGCTCAAGGCCGTCGGCATCAACATGAATATGTCCCCGGTGCTGGATGTGAACAGCAACCCGACGAATCCGGTGATCGGTGATCGGGCTTTCGGCTCAGCCCCTGAGCTCGTCTCTCAATTAGGGTTGGCTACGGTGGGTGGTCTTCAGGACAATCGTGTGGTGGCTTGTGGGAAACACTTTCCCGGGCATGGCGACACCACTTCGGATTCGCACAAGGAATTGCCCATCGTGACGGCGGCACGCGAACGACTCGAGCGTATTGAGTTTCCACCGTTCAGGCATGCGGTGGCAAACGGCGTAGCGACGCTGATGACGGCCCATGTTTTGTATCAAGCGTTGGACGACACCCGCCCGGCGACGCTGTCTCCAGCGATTATTGGGAGATTTCTTCGCGAGGAGTTGCACTATGACGGGGTCGTATTGACAGACGATCTCGAGATGCACGCGATCATCGATCATTACGGCATCGGAGACGCGACGGTTCAGGCCATTCAGGCCGGCTGCGATATGCCTCTGATCTGCAAAGATCGCAACAGAGTCGTGGCCGCGTTCAACGCGGTTGACAAGGCCGTCGGGAATGGGGACATTTCTGCTGCACGGCTGGCACAATCCCTCGCTCGGATCCGTCGATTGAAGGAACGTTTCCTGCTTCCCTATCGACCGGTCACGATTTCCGATGCAAAGCTTGCGGTCGGCTGCCGAAGCCACAAGGCCCTCTTGCGTTCCATCAATCAGGCTCGCGAGCGATTCTCGAAAATCGACACCTGAACGGGACAATTCGCCTCTTCCTTTTTCTCCAGCCCCCGACACCCAGCGATTGCCTCAGTCGGCCTTGCTCCCTTCTCACTTCTTATGGCATCATGGGCATTTCTGGGGAGCCTTATGGCCTCATTGCTCGAGTACGTTGGATCTGTCCATATTTTTCTTGGACCCTACCGGGGCAATCCCATTGCTTTGTACCTGAAACGGACAGAGTCCGGTTGCCAGATTGGGCCGAAGGTTTATCCTTGGAACGATGTGACAGGTATCGGTGAAACCCCCAACAAAGCCGCGGCCGATTTCGAGGAAAAATGGAAGACGAAGGGGTTAACCGCGGATATGTATTCGGGTCCGGCCTGGGAAAGAGGCATTAAGCCGGAGAAACCCGCGCCACCGAAGCCGGCTACACCTCCGCCCAAACCTGCTGCTGCCCCCAAGCCTGCTGCAGTTCCGGCAGGTACCTCTCCAAGCCCATCTCCGGCCACGCCTGCTACGGCCGCAGTTCAAGCCGCTACTGCCCCGGTCGGAGAAGCGTCTACCACAGCACCTGCTTCTGCGACACAGCCGACCGGAAAGTCGGATTAGTTTCTTTACCCCGGACTCATCGAGACATTCCATCGCGGTTGGCGGGTTGCACGGCCAGTCTGCTGTGTTTCATCCCATAAAGGGCGTAGACGAGAATGCCAATGGTGGTCCACACCCCAAAGCGGATCCATGTGACCCAAGGCAAACCTGCCATGAGGTAAAGACACGCCCCAATGCTCAGGATCGGTACGAGAGGCATGAAGGGCAGACGAAAGGGACGGGGCTGATCCGGCTTCGTGTACCGGAGCAGCATGACACCGAAGCAGACGAGCACAAAGGCGAAGAAAGTTCCGATGTTGGTCATATCGGCTGCGTCCCCGATGTGAAACAGCGCCGCCAGGATTGCCACAGCCAGCCCTGTTATGATCGTGGCGCGATGCGGGGTTCCAAACGTCGGATGAACCTTGGATAAGCCCGGACTCACAAGTTGATCACGTGACATCGCAAAGAACACGCGAATTTGTCCAAGCATCATGACGACCAGCACACTGGTAATACCCGCCACAGCTCCGATTGCAACGATGGCAGCGCCCCACTTGAACCCAACGAGGCTGAGCGCTTCGGCCACTGGAGCGTGAATATCGATTTGATTCGCAGGGACCAAGCCGGTGAGCACAGCAGCCACAGAAATATAGAGTACGGTGCAGACAGCCAACGAGCCAAGAATCCCCAACGGAACATCTCGTTGAGGGTTTCGAGCCTCCTCTGCAGCCGTTGAGACAGCATCAAATCCGATGTACGCAAAGAAGATGATGGCGGCAGCGGCCCGGACCCCCTCGAACCCGTTGGGCATGAAGGGCGTCCAATTGTCCGCGTTCACGGCAGGAGCCCCGACGGCGATGAAGAAGAGAATGACCGCAAGTTTGAGAAGGACGATCATGCCGGCCGCCCGAGCACTTTCTTTGATTCCTATCACGAGGATGGCTGTGACCAGCAGCACGATGATTGCAGCCGGAAAATTAGCGATACTTCCCTCCGGGCCGCCGGCCCAATGAGGTGGATTGGTTGCCCAATAGGGCAATTCCAGTCCCGCGAGCTTCAGCAATTTATTGAAGTAGCCGGACCAGCCGATGGCAACCGCAACGCAGGCGACCCCGTATTCGAGGATCAGATTCCACCCCGTGAGCCAGGCGAGAAACTCTCCCAGCGTGGCGTACGAAAAGGTGTAGGCCGACCCAGCGACGGGGATCATGGCCGCGAACTCGGCATAGCAGAGCGCGGCTAATGCACAGGTGAGCCCGGAGAGGACGAACGAGAGAATAATCCCAGGTCCAGCTCCTGGCCGCTGAGCATCGCCCACAATGGCGGTCCCCACCAGGACGAAGATGCCGGTCCCAATGATCGCGCCGATCCCAAGTGCCGTCAGATCCCAGGCCGTCAATGTCTTCTTGAGTCGATGTTCCGGACGGTCGGCGTCGGCGAGGATTTGATCGATGGATTTCGTCCGGAGAAGTCGGCTTCTCACGGTCTCTCCCAGCCCAAGCTGCTAGGATTCGCAGTGGTGGGATCTATGACTGGAGGTCCCATAAAGATCAAGTATAGCAGGGGAATGCTGATGGTGACCGATTGTGATCGTTTGGACGGCACGTCACATTCATGAGCGAGTTCGTCGCGCCGCGCGCAACAAGGCTTCGAACAGTCGCCGATGGACCGCGTGACGCTCAAATAAAAATTCGGGATGCCACTGAATGGCGAGCAGAAATCGATGCCCGGGAGATTCGATCGCTTCTATGATGCCATCGGGTGCAACGGCACTTGCGATGAGCGATGGAGCAACCGTCTTGACCGATTGGTGATGGGAACTATTGACCATGAGCTTCCCTCGTGCGACGACCTTGTTCAAGAGACTCTTGGGGGCCACGGTTACCGGATGCGAGACATGGATCGCCTTCCTCTTTTGACGATGATCCATCGCGTTCGGCACCTGTGCGGGAATGTCCTGAAAGAGACTACCTCCACACGCAACATTGATCGCTTGCATGCCTCCGCAGATTCCTAGCAACGGGAGGTCTCGCATTCTGGCCTGGCGGACTAACTCCAGCTCAAAATCGGCACGGCGCTCACTGACTAGCGGAAACTTGTAGCGCTGCCGTTCTCCGTAGAGACTGGGCGGAAGGTCCGGCCCGCTGCCGGTCATGAGGAGCCCGTCGACCTTGTCAAGGAGCCGACGTCGAGCGGAAGGCTCAGCCACTAAGGGAAGAATGAGAGGAATTCCACCGAGTTCTTCGATGGCCCGAATATAACGGGCTCGCAGGAAGTAGGTCGGCTCGCGTCCACCCATGTCTTTCCTGTCACCGGCATTGAAGTCTGGCGTCACACCGATGACAGGGTTCATATCACTGAGCGGGGTGGCTCATCGGCGCAGAGGCAGCCGGCGCTCCCTCGTTTTCAGCAGCTACTCCGAGGAACCGGACCGGACGATCACCGCTGAGATGCTCGGGAGTAATGACGTAAGTCCCGTACATGCTGGGGATCCAGATACTCTTTGCCGTTGGTTCGCTAAAACCCGAAAAGACATAGGCCAAGCCACCGACAATACCTCCACCGATGGCAAATGCCGCTTTAAACGGGAAATATAAAATAGTGGCAGCGGCAGACGCAGCTCCCATACCCGCACCAGAAGCCGTCCCTTGCTGCGTATCGGCTGAGGACGACTGACTCCAGGCTGGAGCCGCAACCATCGAACAGTAGGTGATGATAACCATGAATATAACGATCGGGAGTCTCACAGGCGTCGCCTCCTTCCGCTCAATCCATAGACAAATCGAGCCGCCAGTAATCACACGATAACACTGGCATGCGTTATAACAAATCCGCTGGTAAATGCAAACCCCCTGCCGATTTACGAGCCGAAGGACGATGGCAACGAATGATCAGCTGCCAGATCCAATTCTTCCAAAATATAGGCGATAACATATTCGGAGCGCGCGCCGACCTCATGATCCAATTCGATCACCAACTCGTCGGCTCGAATTCGCTGATTTTCTTGAGTCAGACCCGCCTGTACTCGAAGATCGAGCTTGCACCAGCAGAGGGCTTGAGCGAACAGATCGGCCGTGCGTTCTTGATAGTGTGCAAGCTCGTGGGGATCGACTGCCGTCAAACTCTTCGCAAGTCGATCGGTGAGTTGTATCCGCTGTTGAAGAGTCGAAAGCTGGACGGTGTTGAGTTCGACAGCGACCTGGATGCCCGCCTTCCAACTCCGCTTTTTGACATTGAACACGCAGACCAGCGCGTCTGATTTTCCCTCAACGGGTTCGGGCCCAAAAAAGAACGTCACTCGATAGGCTGGGATATCTCGAGGTGATTCCGACATCATCGCCCATCATTGTAACATATTCACACAACGAGCCCGGCTTGATTGACGCCTCTCTAGCCCAAGGATAAGATGCCATCGTATGAACCTCACTGCGCACCATGCGCGTATCCTCGCGATCCAAGAAGCGCTTCGAGACGCCCAGACAATTGATGGATGGCTCTTCTACGACTTTCGTGGGAGTGACCCGCTAGCCTATCGGGTGTTGCTCCTTGATCCGACTCGGCACGTCACCCGGCGCTGGTACTATTGGATCCCTACGAGCGGGGAACCGGTCAAACTCCTTCATAAGATCGAACCCCATGTGCTGGATGAATTACCCGGTCAAACGCAGCACTACGTATCATGGGAACAGCAGCGAATGGCATTGGCTTCCCTCTTGCGAGGCCGATGCCGAATTGCCATGCAGTATTCACCGCTCAACGCTGTGCCGTACCTCTCGAGGGTCGATGCGGGTACGATCGAGTTAATGCGGAGTTTCGGGCTCGAGGTGGTCACATCAGCCGATCTGGTTCAACGTTTTGAGGCTGTCTGGACAGATGCGCAACTGGAATCTCATCGATACGCAGTGACGAGGCTCAGGGGTATCGTCGATGACGCCTTCTCCCACGTTGCGTCGTGTCTCACCCACGAACGTCCGCTATCCGAATACGGACTGCAACAATTCATTCTCTCTCGTATTCGCGACACGGGCATGACGACATCCAGTGCTCCGATTGCCGCCGTCGATGCCCATAGCGCCGATCCTCATTACGGTCCTGCCGAATCCGGCTCCTCGTCCATTACTCGAGACAATTTGGTGCTGATTGATCTGTGGGCTAAACAAACCGCACCCGGGGCAGTCTACGGCGACATTACCTGGACCGGCTACACCGGTACGCACGTGCCGGCAAAGCAACGCATGATCTTTGAACATGTGCGGCGAGGGCGCGATGCGGCACTGTCATTTGTCCAGGAACAGATCGCTGCGGGACGATTTCCATACGGCTGGGAGGTCGACGATGTCTGCCGCCACGTGATTCGCGAGGCAGGCTATGGCGACTTCTTCATTCACCGAACCGGTCACTCAATCGGTGAGGAAGTTCATGGCAACGGGGCTAATATCGACAACCTGGAAACTCAGGACGGTCGTCGGCTCATGCCGAAAACCTGTTTTTCCATTGAGCCGGGCATCTACCTTCCCGGAGAGTTCGGAATCAGGAGTGAGCTCGATGTCTATGTCTCGGATCGTGAAGCCGTTGTGCACGGTCTACCGCTTCAGACAGAAGTTGTGCCGCTGCTTTGATTTTGGCCATCCGTTCGTTCTGCTCCCACCCTTTCTTGACACGATGTCTATGGGGCGGCTAGATTCACTCATCCAGTAAAGGCACCTAATCCAGGACCAGTGCGAGGCCGTGCATGTTCGGCACAATGGGTTTTTCCGAGCTCATTATTATTCTAGTGATTGTGCTGATCATTTTTGGGGCGGGGCGTCTACCACAGATCGGTGAGGGTGTCGGCAAGGCGCTGAAGGGGTTTAGGAAAGAAGTCAACGAACCTCCCCAGCCTTCTTCGGGTCAGGTCCAGCAGGAAACCGGACAACCGCCACAACCAGTTCAGGCTCCTGCGGCTGTCACAACAACCTCGCCCACTGTCACAACACCGTCTCCGACACCGGCCAAACCGAATGTTCCATACATCCCGGGGCCTGAGCTCACACCTGGCACCACGGCCTCGTTGCTCTACAACTCAAGCCCACAAAATCCTCAAGCGTCGCTGTCTCCACCAAATCAACCCTCTGCGTCAGTCGCAAGCCAGGTGGTGTCGATGGAGGAACGGGCTGCAGCTCCGCCTCCGACGGCTCGTGTCTCGTACCCATCGTTGCCGGCCGGCGCTCATGCGAAACCAGCCGCAAAACGTCCTTCAGCCATCGTCAATAAGGATGCGGTCGCCCGTGTGCAGGCGCAACAAGCTGCTCTCAAAGCGAAAGCGACGCCGTCCGTTGGAGTATCGCCGGATGACCTACAGAATCTGGGTGAAGGCCTTGGGGAGGTCGTACGATCGTTTCGGCAAGCCGTGACTGATGTCCGAAGCAGTGTCGACCCTCAGATGCGCACCATTCAAGCTGAAATGGATGCAGCACAAAAGGAAATCCAACAATCCATCGATGCCGCTAAGGAACTCCCGCCTGTACAAGACGACCCACCAAGATCCGCGTGATCCTCTGCCCGCATCGCCTCGAATCGTAGGCGGTTGATTGCCGAGACTAAAATGACATGGGTCATGCTGCAGGACGAGAGTCTTGATGTCAAAGACTAGGGTGGGTCAGAGCGGATTTCGGCTGCGATTCAAAGCTTCGACGAGTCCTACCAGTTGCTCCTCAATCTTCTTGTCCAATTCCATGAACTGGACGCCCATGCCTGGGAAAAGGAGGTATCGCTCGGGTCTGTTGCGGACCCAAGCGACTTTCGCCTTAGCCTGGAATTTATCCCACGGCCGATCCGGAAGCGCGAATTCGACCGTCAACTCTGTGCCCGGACTCAGAGGAGCGCCACTCTCAATAAAGAGCCCTCCGCCGCCGATTCCTCCGGTCAGACTATCGAACTGTTTTCCTTCCGGCGTTGTGTAACGAACCTTCAGTGCGAGGGGCGCACGTGGCTGCGTCCGACAATGGGCAAACCGAGCATCTTCGCTGCTGGCGAGGACACGCTCAATGATCGCCCCCCACGGCATATTGCCCAACAACTGACCTGAAGTGTCATGCACGTTGATTGCTTCATGCCCGGGGTCTATGAGGAGCGATTTACCCTGATGACCTGCGGTAGAAACGACAAAAAACTTCATAGAACCGTCATTGTTCCGGGAGGTCTGCATGAGGAACGGAATTAGGCTGCTTGACTCGTGTTCTGAATCGATTTCACGATTTCATGGATTCGATCGCGGACATCCTCAGCAATTTCAGTAAACCGTACTCCCATTCCAGGACTGAACGTATATTGATCGGCTTTTGGACAGACCCAGGCCACAGTCCCTTTGGCCAGCAACCATTCCTCGGACTTCTCGGGAAGCGAGAACTCCATGGCCAGTTTGGTCCCTATCGGAAGAGGCGCTTGGCTTTCAATAAACAACCCTCCTCCACCGATACCACCCGCACGACTCTCGAATCGAGGTCCTTCCGGGGTGTTGTAGCGAACCCGAAATGCGAGGGAAATGCGCGGTTCTGACCGGATTTCCTTTTGCACAGACACCTTGCGGTACGCGAGAATTTGATCGATGACGAAGTCCCACGACAAACTCCCGATCGCTTCCCCATTGATCCCCAACAAGATGACCATCTCTCGCGCCGCATCCAATTCCAGGACCTTACCCTTGTGGCGAAGACTTGAAGAAACGGGGTATTTCACACATCCTCCATTCAGCGGCGTGCACGTGGCAAGTATAGCGCAGCGTTTCTACTTGTCGAGAAAAGATGAGAGGAGGAGCTAAAGGAAAGACACGGTACTCGCTGGTACAAGAAGCGGTCCGATGGGAACCCACTCGAGCCATCGTATAAGACCGAGTGGAACTTTAATAATTTAGCAGTGTTTACGCAGACTTAGCGTCATTTTCCTGTTCGAAGATGCGCATCGGTGGATTCTTACCCAAAATAGCATCCTCCGTAATCACGACCTCCATGATCTGTTTCTGCGAAGGAGCATCGTACATGACGTCGAGCATGACTTCTTCCAAGATCGCCCGAAGTCCCCGAGCCCCCGTCTTTTGTAAATAGGCTTTTCGTGCGGCCGCCCCCAGCGCCCCCTCCGTAAATCGAAGCTTAACCTTCTCGAATGACAGCAGCTTTTCATACTGCTTCGTCAGGGCATTGCGTGGTTCGGTCAGGATACGAATCAGAGCTCGCTCGTCCAACTCCTCCAGCGTCGCTACGACCGGCAACCTTCCGACAAACTCAGGAATCAGGCCGTACTTCAAGAAATCCTCAGGCTGCACCTTGGCCAACAGATCGCCTAAGCGAACGTCGCTTCTCCCACGAATTTCAGCTCCGAAGCCCATCGATTTTCGATTCAGACGCTGTTCGATGATCTGCTCCAACCCGACGAACGCCCCACCACAAATGAACAGAATGTTGCTGGTGTTGACTTGAATAAATTCTTGATGCGGATGCTTTCTTCCTCCTTGCGGCGGGACATTCGCCACCGTGCCTTCTATCAGCTTCAGCAGAGCCTGCTGAACGCCTTCACCGGATACGTCGCGAGTAATCGACGGGCTGTCGCTTTTCCGGCTGATCTTGTCGATCTCATCGATGTAGACGATCCCGCGCTCAGCCCGCTCTACGTCATAGTCGGCCGCTTGCAGGAGCTTCAGAATGATATTCTCGACATCTTCGCCCACATAACCGGCTTCGGTCAGCGTTGTGGCATCGGCGAGGGTAAACGGGACATCCAAATACTTGGCCAAGGTTTGGGCCAAGAGCGTCTTCCCCGTTCCGGTTGGGCCCACCATGAGAATATTGCCCTTTTGAAGCTCGATATCGTCAACTTCCTTTTCTTTTGACGAGATGCGCTTGTAATGGTTGTGCACGGCCACAGACAAAATGCGTTTCGCACGTTCCTGTCCGATCACATACTGATCGAGGTGATGTTTGATTTCCGCCGGTTTCTTGAGCTTCGACGAAATCTCTTCTTTGGCTTCTTCCCAATCCTCAGCGATGATGTCATTACAGAGGTTGACACATTCATCACAGATATAGACGGTCGGTCCGGCAATCAGTTTTCGAACCTCATCACGGCTTTTCCCACAGAAAGAACATCGCAAGTGCCGGTCCATCTTTTCCTGCTTGGCCATGTACCCTCCTGTGTTACTTACCTTTAGCTCCGTCTCCGGATTCTACGGCTTTCATGAATTTCGGTGGCCGCGTAATGACCTCGTCAATAATACCGTATCGCTTCGCTTCCTCACCGGACATGAAATAATCCCGTTCCGTGTCATGAGCAATCTTCTCGATCGGTTGCCCCGTGTGCTTAGCCATGATCTCGTTGAGGCGTTCGCGAATCTTTAGAATCTCTCGAGCGTGGATGTCGATTTCCGTCGCCTGTCCTTGGAATCCACCCAACGGTTGGTGAATCATCACCCTGGCATTCGGCAGCGCAAACCGTTTGCCCTTTGTTCCTGCGGTCAATAGGAGCGCTCCCATACTGGCAGCCTGACCGAGACAGATGGTGTTGATCGGGGGTTTAACATATTGCATGGTATCGTAGATGCCTAATCCGGCCGTCACGCTGCCTCCAGGCGAATTGACATAGAGATTGATGTCTTTCTCGGGATCCTCCGCTTCAAGGAAGAGAAGCTGCGCGATCACCAAATTGGCGAAGACATCGTCAATCGGGGCACCAAGGAAAATGATACGGTCTTTGAGAAGGCGTGAATAAATATCATAGGCTCGTTCGCCTCGATTGGTTTGCTCCACGACGATCGGGACCAACATGTTCCTCGATTCCTTTCCTCGACGGCTCCTGTCCGTTGCGATCAGGGGCTCTGAGTGGTTGCGCTTATCCTTGAATGACCGCTTGCCGATAGACGACATCCAAAGCTTTGTCGGCCAAGATCCGTGCTCGTAATTCATCGATGGAGTCCTGGCCACCTGCTTGAATCATTTTTACGAGATCGGCCATCGGCACCCTCAGTTCCGTGGCCAATCGAGTCACCTCGTTGTTCAGATCTTCCTGGCTCACAGCCAAACCTTCCTTCTCAGCGATGGCTTCCAGGATCAATCCAGCCTTGACACGACGATTCGCTTCTTCACGGTGTTCCTCGCGAATCTTTTTCAGTTCTTCTGCATCAGCTGCGGGGGGGGAGTCGAGAGCTTTCCCCCGCTGCCGTGCTTGTAATTTCTGCCGCACAATCGTGCTGAGTTCACGTTCCACGAGTGTATCAGGAAGGTCGAAATGATGGGTGTCAATCAGGCGTTTGAGAATGACATCTTTGTAAGACTCCTCGATATCTTTCTTGAGCGCCTTTTCCATTTCACCGCGCAGCTTGTCCTTTAACTCTTGGAGCGATGCGTATGGTCCACAGTCCTTGGCGAATTCATCGTCAAGAGCCGGAAGCTTTTTGTGTTTGACCCCCTTGATATCGAGACGGAACCTGACAGATTTTCCTGCGACACGCTGATCCGGATGACTCACCGGATAGGTCTGAGGGATGTCTATAACCTCTCCGTCATGTCTTCCAATAAGGTGTGCATCGATTTCAATCCCCAGTAAGGCGGCCTTCGAACCCACCTTATGCAGTTGACCTTCTTTCTTTGTGCCTTCCAGAGCGATATCATCCAGGTATCCCTCGAGATCGACGATGGCATAGTCTCCCTCGGCTAAGACCGTACCGGCAGGCGCCGCATCCAACCGAGCCTGTTGCTCTCGTAACACCTCGAGAGCACGGTCTACCTGTTCCTCTGCAACGGTACGCTTGTCGGCTGGGAGAGAAATAGGATTAGGGGCTCTATAACTACGCAGCTCGATCGTGGGTTTGATTTCGACTGTCGCCGTGAAGGTAAATGGGGAATCCTTCTTGATTGTGACCCTATCCAGGGGGGGAATATCCACCACGACTGGATTGATACCGGCTTGTTTGATGGCTCGACCATAGAAATCCGGCACAAGCTTTCGAATCACATCTTCTTCGACTGCTTTGGCATACCGCTTCTCTAGAATCGCCAGGGGAGCTTTTCCTGGCCGAAACCCTGGAATGTGAACCTGACGGCTGAGCTCCAAATAAGCGCGTGAAAATTGCTGTGTCACCTCGTCGGCCGGCACTTCGATTTTCAAGGCACGTCTCATCGGCCCTAACTCGGTCACTTCCATTTTCATTGTCAAAATCGGGCTCCCTCAAGGATTGATGTAGTGGTGCGAGAGGGGGGACTTGAACCCCCACGGTTGCCCACGAGATCCTAAGTCTCGCGCGTCTGCCAGTTCCGCCACTCTCGCACAGTGGAGAACGTCTGCGAAGCTATCACCGTAAGACAGCGAAAACACGCGATGTCGTATAGCGTTGTACCGTCGAAGATATGCAAGTGTCAACCCATACGACCGGGGGTACTCCATCCCTAGTAGGAATGGTTCGGTCAGATAGGTTGGTCCCCTCATCGATTTCTCTGGGTAGAGAGCAATCTCTTCTTTCCTGCTCACCGTGGTGCAACTCAAAAGGTGATTGTCTTGAGACAAGAATCGCCTTCTGGCCAGCTCATAACCGACGCAACGGCTAGACCGTCCGCCTTGCCGGTCATGAACACGCATGCTAAGATGCCACCCTTTACACTTCTCGACGCGGAGAGGTGCGAGAGTGGACGAATCGACATGCTTGGAAAGCATGCGTCCCGGCAACGGGACCGTGGGTTCGAATCCCACCCTCTCCGCCATACCGCACTTCGTGTGTATCGCCCGCTCTTTGATCGTTGGATCGTAATTGTTACGGGCGGATGACACCTCATGTGTGGACTGTTGGAGAGCCTAGCGTGAGAATAGGGGCTGGGCCCTGTGCAATAGAACCCTGTGAACCCCGCCAGGTCCGGAAGGAAGCAACGGTAAGCAGCCAGTTCTGTGTGCCGCAGGATCACCTGGCCCCACTGCTTTTTATCAGACGCGTTGAAAGAACCAGAACTGCCCCGATGATCCAAGTCTCGCATCTGCATCACTCCTGGAATATCGCTCACCATAGGGAGTAAAGCATCCATTGGACTACCAAGTCTCCGCACGAAAATACCGGCCCGGCACGTTTGACGATGTGATTGGGCAGCCCCATGTCGTCCAAACGCTGATGAACGCGGTTTCCACCAAGCGGATCGCTCACGCCTACCTCTTTTCCGGCACGCGAGGCGTGGGGAAAACGACCGTCGCGCGTATCCTTGCGAAGGCGCTCAACTGCGAACGAGGGCTGACCAGTCGTCCGTGCGATACATGCGAAAACTGCCGCGAGATTGCGCAAGGAAGCTCAGTCGACGTGATCGAGATTGACGGCGCGTCCAATACCGGCGTGGACGATGTTCGCGAGATCCGCGAGAACGTCAAATTCTCGCCGTTTCGTGGTCAGTTTCGAGTCTATATCATCGACGAAGTTCACATGCTCTCAAATTCAGCCTTCAATGCCCTGTTGAAGACGCTCGAAGAACCGCCGGCACATGTGGTCTTCATTTTTGCGACAACGGAAATCCACAAGATCCCTGCGACGATTCTTTCTCGATGCCAGCATTATAATTTTCGGCGGATTGCCAGAACCGAAATCATCGAACGCCTTCGACACGTGGCTGTCCAGGACGGGTTGACACTCGAGGAACGAAGCTTCGTAGCCCTGGCTCGTGCCAGTGAAGGTAGTATGCGAGATGCTCTGAGTTTGCTCGATCAGGCAATTGCCTATGGCGGGAAGACCATCCGGCACACGGATCTCGAAGTGCTATTGGGCACAGTGCCACAAGAGCTGGTGCAGGGGCTCATCGGAGCCATGATCACCCAAGACAGCCCCACCGCTCTAGCCAGTCTGGCGAATTTGTTGGACCAGGGACATGACTTGCGCGCATTTTGCGCCGAAGTGGTGGAACACCTCCGCAATTTGCTTGTGGCGGCAGTCGTTCCTGGCACACGAGAGTTGCAGAGCTTGATCGAAACATCGGAAGAAGATCTGAAGCAGCTTTCGATGGATGCGAAGACGCTGACTCCGGAACAGCTTCAGGAACTGTTCGCAATCTTCCTCCAGGCGGAAGATTCATTACGGTTCACCGCTCATCCTCGATTTGTTATGGAGACCGCGGCGGTTCGAGCCACGCGATTGCTGCGTCAAAGGGAGAGTGTCGTTGCCCGGCCGCTCCCGACAGGGCCGTCTTCAAGCCAAAAACTTTCGGTTGCGCCTGAAGCACAGAAGACTGCGCCATCGACACCGCCTCCCCCGACTGTGCGACAGGACGTATCTCTTGCCTCAAAATCGGTCTCTAGACCTCCCTCATCCGAGGTAGGAAAGAACGAAGAGCGTGCGAATGCACCCGTTCCATCCCACAAGCTCGTCACCGATACGACGACAACCACCTCGATTCCTCACCTTCCCACAGCCGTCGGCCCACAACCGACACTGCATTGGGAATCAGTCCAAGAAGAGGTCGCTGCGTCATTTCCAAACATCGCACCCTTCCTGGAAGCCGGTCGGTTTATCGGGATGGAAAGCGGCTTCGTCACCATCGGGTTTGCCAAGCAGGCAACCCTGGCCAGGGGCAGACTGGAGAAGGAAGAGAATCTCCACGTGGTAGCAAAGCTTTGTGAGCAGCAATTGGGGCACCCCGTGCGGGTTCGCATCATTGAACTCACCGACACGCATCCACAGGGGCCGACGATGGCGCAAGCACGAGCAGCCAAGGAACAAGAGCAGCGGTTGGTGTTATTCGAACGTGCGAAGGCAAATCCGACGGTCAAGCAGGCACTTGAGATATTCGGCGTCGAGTTAGCCGATGTTCGTACCATAGCCCAACAGGAGGCAAGCGAATGAAAAATCCTTTCGGCAACATGAGCAACATCCTCAAACAAGCCCAGGCTATGCAGGAGCAAATGGCCAAGATTCAGGAGCAGGCGGCATCGAAAACCGCCAGCGGGACGGCGGGCGGTGGGATTGTCACGGTAACGGCGAATGGTGCGATGCAGATTGTTAGCGTGGTCATCGATCCCGAGGTCGTCAAAAGCGGCGATGTCGATATGCTTCAGGATCTCGTGGTGGCTGCGACGAATGAGGCGCTCCGTAAAGCCAAGGAATTGATGGAAGGCGAAATGAAAGCGCTGACCGGGGGGATGAAAATCCCGGGCCTTTTCTGATGGCCGTCGATCAGCAAGGGCTGTTGGCAAGATTGATCAAGGAGCTGGTCCGTCTCCCGGGAATCGGCCACAAGAGCGCGCAGCGTTTGGCTTTTCACCTCATGAAAGCTGAACGGGAGGACGCCTTGCGCTTGGCGGATGCCATACGTGCAGTGAAGGATGGGCTGGCATTTTGCAGAAGCTGCCGGAATATCGCCGAAGGGGATTTGTGCGAGTTTTGTCTTGACCCTAAGCGCGATCGTACTAAGATTTTTGTCGTTGAAGAACCGAGCACCCTCTATGCGGTTGAACGCGCCGGCGCCTACCATGGACTTTATCACGTTCTGTTGGGCGCGCTTTCGCCGCTCGACGGCGTAGGTCCGGGAGATATCAAAGCTGACGAACTCATTGAGCGTGTAAAACTCGGAGGGGTCGAAGAAATCATTCTTGCAACGAACCCTACGATTGAAGGAGAAGCCACGGCAATCTACCTCACCCGGTTGCTCAAGCCGTTCGGTGTGCGTGTTTCTCGAATCGCCTATGGAATTCCCGTGGGCATGGACATTGAGTATGCGGACGAAGTGACGTTGTTGAAATCGATCGAAGGTCGGCGAGATTTGTAGCGTTCGGTCCTCGTTGACCCTCCTGATTCAGGTTGGTATAGTTTGCTGTTTTCTCACACATGGAACTTGGCTATGAAAGCACGCCCGTCCAGTAAACGCGCTCCTTCGACCAAATCGCCGAGCACGGCGCGCACCAAGGGTTCGAGAGATAGTCAGAAAGCACCTGCCAAGAAGGCAAAATACCCTGACATTCGCCGTGACCTTGAGCGCCAGCGTGCGGCAATCCTGAATGAGGTTGGGGAAGTGCTGACGCACCGCGGCGATCTCGAGGCATTTCCAGACGTCAGCGACCAAGCTTCCGCCGAAGTCGATCAGAATTTTTCTATGCGAATTCGCGAGCGCGAGCGGAAGTTGCTCAAGAAGATCGACGAGGCTCTGGAACGGATGAATGTCGCGACCTATGGGATTTGCGAACACTGCGGCGGAGACATCCCTTACAAGCGGCTCAAAGCCCGTCCCGTGACCACACTCTGCATCGAGTGCAAAACCCTCCAGGAACAGCAGGAACGGGCTCGAGGCTGAGCCATTTTGTCATATTGAAACTCTTGCTCCGACGACATTCTCCAAGAATTACTTGTTCGTCGTTAAGTCGCGGACCCTGGTAGGGCCGAGTACGTAGAGTGAAGACTACTGCTTTAATACCTTGATGCGTTCCTTTACGTAAGCAATGCGATCCGCCTCTTCGGGAACCCCTTCTACGATGGCAAGGTAGGTTTCGTATTCGGAGAGGGCGCGCTTTGGATTCGTCATTTCAGACGCTTCGGCAAGGTTGTATCGGGCTAGAGCATAGTTGGGGCGAAGGACGACCGCTCTTTCAAACGAGCTCAAGCCGGCGGCTTTATCACCGAGTTTGACCTGAACTGTTCCGAGGTTGTT
This sequence comes from Nitrospira sp. BO4, assembly GCA_030144965.1. GTDB lineage: Bacteria > Nitrospirota > Nitrospiria > Nitrospirales > Nitrospiraceae > Nitrospira_D. Next base: position 41,813 of record JAMPUU010000019.1, on the reverse strand, counting down.
CAGCACTTCGGGGATGTTGGGTCTGAGAGCGAGCGATTCCAGCAACTCTGTTTTCGCTTTTTCGAATTGACCCTTCGCTTGCCAAGCGACTCCCAGCTTATGTCGAGCTTCGGCAAGCCACACCTTGTTGGTAAACCCACTTGTAATGGCTTTCTGGTAGGCGTCGGCCGCGATATCATAGTTTTTTTCACCGCAATAGGCGAGCTGCGCGGCTTGGCCACGGGCGAATTGCTGCAAAGACGCGAACGGCTCCTTGTCTTCGATTCCTTGACTCTCCATCTTCTGTCCTCCCTTGCCTCCTGTCGGGTTGCGAAGCCGATCGAGAAACTCCCGCCGGTATGGAGAAAACAGCCGCACATACGGGTCGATGGTGAAGGAAGCTTGAAGCAACATCGGATGCTCTCGCAGACTTGTGACGAGATACTGGGTCGTGCTTTTCTCGTCGCCGGTTTCCAGAAGAGCACTGCTCTCCATGTTCGTTCTCGTCTCCAATTCGGCTACGTTCAAGTAGAACTCGAGTGACGGCTTCAGCTGCGAGAGCGTCTGCCGGAGCACTGAATACGGCTTGAGGTCCAGCCCTCGGGGGAACGTAAAGAGTACCCCCACCAGGACACCATCTTCGTCGAAGAAGTAGGATTCTTCTCCGTGCGAGGCACTCTTCTCCAACGAAATCGTGAGTTCGCGGCCTGCTCCCCAGTCTCTCGACGTGTGCGTCGTGGGAGGATGTTTTTCTAGAAATTCGGCCTTGCGCTCGCAGAGTGCCGTCGAGGCAAGCAGAACGAGATCGGTTTTTGAGGGAGGGAGGGGGGGCCGAACGGGGGCTGCTGGGCCGCTGCACCCGATCGTAAGACCCAATATTATCAACAAACCGGCTGAAGACAGGTATCTCAAGAAACTCATGACTGGATCCCTATAAGAGGGACAATACACGATTTGAGGGGGTCTTGGCGAAGAGGAAACTGCGAGGCCCACGCTTCCAAAGAGTGGGCCTCGGCTTTCGCAAAAGCACTGGCTGAGTTTAGCGGCGTTGTGCGTCTAGCATATTGTCTTCTGCCGTGTACCCGCTGAGATACGAGAACCCGCTCGAGAGCGTGTACAAAGGCCGATTAATCCCGTAGTCGAAAGCTTGGCCTATCGGATGTGAAACGAACCCGAGCCAACGAAGAGGATGATCGTTCACGGCTGATCCAGCAGCCGGGTCTGAATAGACCAGTGCAGTGCTATCCAGAATGTTGTAAATGCTCGTCGGGGGAGTGTATTCCTTATCATCGGCGCCGGCACGTTGCTGGTGTGTTGTGCTGCAGCCAGCTGCGACCATAGCCAACATCATGATACCGACAACCGTCCACGTTGCTCTCATAACATTACCTCGCTTGTTTTGGTCCTCACCACGCGATCCTCAAGCCAGACACATCACCACAATCAGAAGTGTAGCTGACGTCCTCATTTCTGTCCAGAACACGAGGCGTTGCTTCCAAGCTACTGTATCAATATTTCCAAGGAGTTAGAGTAAGCACCCAGCAGGACAACATGGTGGGCGATACAGGTATAGAATCTGTGCGTAGGCCTTGAGAGGACAGACGGAAATCAAGAACAACACGATCTGCTGTATGTATATTCCAATCTGTCCCCTGCCCATCCTTGCGTTGGGAAAAACTGGGCTGTCCCCTCAGAAGCAATCGTTCGTTACGACGTTGTTGCTCGTTCTCATCCGGTATCACGCTCCCTTCGGAGGCTAGGTTTGTCCTATGAGAACCAATGTCGGAAGATGATTGTCTAAAGGATTGTTCGGGTTATCAATGGTTCAGTAGTCAGTTCTTGTTGGTTAAGTACTGTGGTCGTTACGCGATTGGACTATCGCAATGATTTCTGCGCGAGATGGCTTAGAAGCGTTCCAGGAGCCGTTGTTTCTTGACATGATACTCGTCTTCCGTGATCAACCCCTGGTCGTGCCACCGCTTCAGCATCCGGAGGCGCTCTTCGAGTGACAGAGTGGGAGGATCCCTATCAGGGGAAGATGCAAGCTCTTTCTGAGGTGTCGAGGGGTCGCCCGGCTCTCCAACCAGCACCGCCTGGTACGAAATACTCACTTCAGCTGGGGAGGGCGAAAACAGACCCGCCCACGCCCCAGCGTCGCCCACGGGTGTCTGATACTGGCTCGCGACCAGATCGTAGCGAGGGCCTGCATCCGGACGCAGGGGGCGCTCCCAAAGCAATTGACGGGTACCCGGCATGGTGACGACCTTTCGATAGTTTGCTAAGACAAGATGCAGCGAAGACCCTTCGGCGAACCATCCGCCGGTCGTGAATTCAGTCATGTTGTACGAGTTCAGGTGACTGAGTCCAAACACGACCATTTCATGGGGTTGGGCTTGCGCAAAGGCCTGGCTCAATGCGGCGCAGAGAAATCTGATGTCCTCCGGAGTGAAGGCGGGGAGCACCGGCCCTGGTGGGTCCCGGAACAGAAGGCCCTCGGCTTGACGCTGGACCTGCACGGTCGCGAGGAGCGCGGTCCATTCCTCAGGAGTGAGGACAAGTGGATGTGTGAACTGGCGAGAGGAAGCCGCGTGAGAGTCATCGGACATCTGTTGGAGCCGGACAAACCGGGCTGCCTCCTCACATTGGTGACAGGCGGTTCGCGTGATGGGCGTGGCGGCCCTCACCACCGTGGTACTCAGGGGTGGGCCGGAGCATGCGACCAGGCACACAGTGAGTCCGACCAATCCGATTCGCGATGATCGCATCATTCATGACTCATTGGAATCGTACCCCACCAGTTCACCGATCCTCCGACGCTGGTGAATTCTTGCGGCCACACTTTCACCTCAATTAGAACGCAAAGTCGATTCCGGACAGCAGCGTCTGGCCGTGTAAATCCCCGCCACCGGTTCCGACCCTGGCGGTCTGGTAGAAGTTGTACTCCATGTGCAGCGCAATATCGGTTCGGCTGGACTGATGGAGGTAATACCGCCCCATGAACGTATGAGAGTTCACGTTGTTATAGTCCTTGGCGAAAGTCGGATCCCCTTGCTGGATGTTGCGGATCAAGTCGTAGCGATACGACAACAGCCACCCTGGCATATGGATGAAGGGAAGCAGCGTCGGATACCAGTCCAATTGCACAAATGCCCCATACCAAGCCGCCCGCTGTGCGTTGACGATGCCTTGGGACGTAAACAAGTTCTTACTATCGTTGCCATACATCAGCGCGCCGAACAAGTTCCATTGCCCATCGAAGGTCAAGCTGAAGTCGCCTCCGACGCGGTGGAAGGGTTGCCCGCTGCCGGCAACCGCTTGGCAGGTCGGACACGTCGCATTGACGACCGTAGGTGCTGTGCCATAGGCGCCGAACAGGCCGAGCCGATGTCCAGACACGATGCCATAGCCTCCGAACGACTGGGTGACATGACCATAGAAGTTGACGTTTCGGCCTCCCGTACCACACGTCGTCCCGGCGCTGCATCCGCTGAGCGGCCCGGAAAAGGCATTGGTCGTGAGAGCGGCGAGGGTGTATCGGAAGTACCCTTCCGTAGCAGCCGTCTTCTTTATCCCGGTCAGCTCAAGACCAGGTTGATTCTCGCCGATCGCAAACGAGTTGGGATTGAGATAGGAACTCGTGGAGGTCCCGCTGATGGTCGATGTGTATGGTGTGCCGGGTAAATAATGATACAGCACAAACGGGGTATTCAGGGTCGGACTGCGTTTCTCGCTGAAGGGCACATCCAGCTCGAATTTACCCACCTTCAGGTTCAGGAGATAATTGCCGGCTTCAGGTTTCACTCCCAGAAATTGTTCTAGCCGCATCAGTCGGACAAACGCGGCCTCGAGATCACTATCACTGGCGCCAGTCCCAAATCCAGCACTCCCCAATCCCGGCGTATACACAACCCCAAAGGCGATATTGCGCGTCAGGGTTCCGAAACTGAGGATATCCAATCCCGTGAAGCCGAACCCTCCCGTGGTCACGCCGGTGGCGTCGGTCCGAACACTGGCTCGTTGATAGCCCACCGTCGTGCGGAAGGAAATGGGAATGTACCCCATGGAGATGCTTTCGTGCGTCGGCAGATCCCGTTCAGAATCCACTTGATAGCCTTGATCGCGGAAGATATTGCCGGTGTCGTTGAGTTTCGGGAAGCCGGGCACGTGACAGACATTACATGAGAACCCGTACTTCCGGGCAAACGCGGGAATCGCCTGGGCGTCGGTGGCGAGTTGGCTCCAGTCATAGCCCACCAAGGCAATCAGCCCGACCAGCAGGAGAGTGGCTTGCACCCCTAGACGGTGTTTCATACCCCAACGAGCTCCTTTCCACTCTCGCCCGAACTAAAATAGTGGGCGTTGTTCCCTGCCAAGAGATCAGGAAACCAGGTTAAGCCGGTGGCTCTCCCCACTTGCAGAAGGTTCGCAGATAAGCAATCACTTTCCAGCCTTCCTCTTCACTGAGAAGGTTCGGAATGAGGGCCTGCATGGCAGTTCCTGGACTACCGTACTTGATAATCCAGAAGAGCTCGCCATCGTCGCGATCTCTCTGCACCGCGCAATCCGTGAAATCTCGGGGAGGATTTTTGGCATGCATATGGTTGGCCGGGCCATCTCCTTTCCCGCTCAACCCATGACAGAGATGACAGGTGCCTTTGCCCTCATAGAGAGTTTTCCCCGCTGCCACAATCTCCGGTGCAGCGTGCCGCGCATCACCGAACGGTGCCTGCAAGGCGAGGGCTTTTTCCAAGTGCGTGGAGGGAACGCGGTCATCGATCGGCGGGCGCGAGCCGCATGACAGCATCGTCGCCATGAGCATCAACATCACGACGAGAGAGCCGCCTCGTTTAATCATCGCCATCACAACTCCTCCTTGTACGTTCCATGAAGTTGCTAAAGCATCTTGAATGCCATCACGGTTCGATCGAAAAGCAGTCAACCGGAGGACATGGAATGCACCGTGACTTCGGGCTTTACTCGTCATGGCTTTCCCTCAGCTGATCCGCTGAGCTGCATCGGCCTGTGGTGTTGTGCCTCAACAGAATACAAACCGTTGTAGCTGAATGCCTCAATCCCGAGGCAAGACATAGTCCCGTCAGAGAGAACCCACAACCGATTGGCTTATCCGCCTGGCTCAACATCAAACCCTCAACGCTCAACCTCTGGGCTCAAGGTAAGATCCCCCGTCGAAAGATTCATGGCTTGATTCGGTTCGAGCGGGACAAGGTGACGGAATGGTTGGAATCGTTTGAGGGGAAATCACCAGCATCAATGCCGCGAGAGTGCCAGATCAGTCACCGCGATCTGGATCGTGTCATTGAAGCGGCCACGCGAGACGCCCATACTCCGCCCCCCCGGGGAGACCACCGACAGCGAGCCAAAAATGAAAGGAGGAAGACCGTGGGGCTCGTTAAACGAGGGAATGTCTGGTGGATGAATTTGATTTTTCTGGGACGGCGAATCGGGCGTTGGCAGACTCGATCATGACTAAGGTGAAGGTTCAGCTGATTGAGGGGCAGTATTTGGATCGCCTCAAAGAAAAGACCCGAGCTTTCGACGAACTAATGGATCGTTTCGAGCGAAAGCATCTCGTGAAGTTGGCAAGCCACCAGACAGGTCAGGTCTTCGTGAAACGCTTCCGTACGTTCTTTGGAGGTCGGATAGTGGCGGAGATGACGCCCAGACTGATCGTGGACGATAAGAGCGCACGGTGCCGTGGGAAAGATGGTGGGCGATACAGGTATCGAACCTGTGGCCTCTTCCGTGTGAAGGAAGCGCTCTACCACTGAGCTAATCGCCCGACCGGAGGGGGAGTCTAGCACGAGATTTTGGCGTGGTTCAACGTTGTCTCTCTCCTTGACTTCACCAAAAGACGGTTTCTAGAATGAACGCCTTTCACGGCAAGGAATGTCGATCATGAGAGATGACGTCGTCATCGTGGGCGGTGGTCTGGCCGGTTCGGAAGCGGCCTGGCAAGCGGCGAATCGCGGAGCCAGAGTCACGCTCTATGAAATGCGCCCAAAAGAGATGACGAAGGCGCATAAAACCGGAGGATTGGCCGAGCTCGTGTGCTCGAATTCACTGGGATCCACTGATCCTCTGAATGCGCCAGGCATTCTCAAGGAGGAGATGCGCCGCGTCAACTCGCTGATCATCTCTGCCGCCGAGCAGGCCAGAGTGCCGGCCGGATCGGCGCTGGCTGTCGATCGTGAGCGGTTCTCGCAGACCATAACCCAGGCCTTGGAAGGACATCCTCGCATCAGAATTCTTCACGAAGAGATTGCGGAAATTCCCGTGGATTGCCTCTGCATTATCGCCACAGGGCCGTTGACCTCGGATAAACTCTCACAGGCCATCCGCGCTGTGACACAATCGAAGCACCTCTATTTTTACGACGCCATCTCGCCGATCATCGACGCGGATTCCATTAACATGGACATCGTCTTTCGTGCCTCTCGCTACGACAAGGGTGGAGATGACTATCTGAATTGCCCCATGACCGATACGCAGTACGACGCCTTTTACGATACTCTGATGGCAGCGGAGAAGGTGCAGCCAAAGGAATTTGAGAAAACTCCCTATTTCGAGGCCTGCGTTCCGATTGAAGTGTTGGCAGAACGTGGCCGCCAGACAATGCAGTTCGGTCCTCTGAAGCCAGTCGGCCTGAAGGATCCGCGGACCGGGATAGAGCCGGCGGCAGTCGTGCAGCTGCGGACAGAAAACATCCATCGCACGTGCTACAACATGGTAGGATTCCAGACGAAACTCACCTACCCGGAGCAGAAGCGCGTGTTTCGCATGATTCCCGGGCTCGAACAAGCCGAGTTCCTGCGGTATGGGAGCCTCCATCGCAACACCTTCATCAATTCCCCTCAACTCCTCTTCAACACGCTGCAATTCAAGGCACGCAGCACACTATTCTTTGCGGGGCAACTCATCGGCGTGGAAGGCTATACAGAATCGGCGGCCATGGGAGGCTTGGCCGGCATCAATGCGGCGCGGGCTCTAGCAGAGCAACCATTGATCACGCCGCCACCCACAACAGCGCATGGCTGTCTGGTTTCTCATATCACTTCATCGGACCCTCGCCATTTCCAACCGATGAACACCAATTTCGGCTTGTTTCCTCCCTTGTCGAACCCTCCCAAAGACAAAGACAAGAAGCGCCGCGCGTTGAGCCAGCGTGCCCTCGAGGATTTCAACTCATGGAAGATACAATCAGGGCTTTCATAAAGTACCTGCACGTTGAGCGCAATGCGTCGGACGAGACCATTCGCAATTACCGATCCGACCTTCAACAACTGGCAAGGTTTCTCCGTCGAACGGAAGAAGAGCCCATCCGCATCCGAGTCGATGCAGTCACCAGCGACGATGTTCGTGCCTATCTCCACAGCCTGGATCGACAGGGCGAGAAAGCGTCATCCTTGGCGAGGAAACTCGCTTGTCTTCGGAGTTTCTTTCGGTTTCTGGTTCGTGAAGGCGTGGTTCGGACCAACCCCGCAGAAAGCCTGAGAAGCCCTAAGCTACCAAAGCCGCTCCCTCGAGTGTTGACAAAGGACGATGCCGCGGCGCTCATGGAATTTCCTACGGGGGTCTCACCGCTCTCCTTGCGGGATCGTGCCTTGCTCGAAACATTGTACTCCACTGGCGCTCGAGTGAGTGAAGTCGTCGGAATCAACTATGGGGACCTGAACGAGGCGGACGGGGTTGTCCGCCTCAAGGGCAAAGGTCGCAAGGAGCGGGTGGTTCCGATCGGGGACGTGGCGCTGCACGCGATCCGGGTGTATCGGACATCCTTGCGTGTGCCGGCCATCGCTTCACAGGTATCGGCTCCGATTTTCTTAAATCATCGTGGAGGCCGGATCACGACTCGGAGCGTCGCTCAAATTGTTTCGCGGTACTCCAGCCGTCTCGTCGGCGGATCGGTAAGTCCTCATGCTCTGCGGCATTCCTACGCAACGCACCTGCTCGACGAAGGCGCGGATCTCCGCTCCATACAGGAAATGCTCGGGCACGCCTCGCTGAGCACAACACAAAAATATACACATGTGGCGACGGATCAACTCCTCGCCGTCTATGATCGAGCCCATCCTCGAGCCAAGGCAGCGAGCATCATCTCGGGAAAGGACCGCAAATCTTCATGATTATTCGATCGACCACCATCTTGTGTGTCCGACGCGACGGACGGGTCGCCATGGGATGCGACGGCCAGGTGACCGTAGGCACCACGGTGATGAAGCACAACGCCAAAAAGCTTCGACGCCTGCATCATGATCAAGTACTGGCCGGATTTGCCGGGGCCACCGCGGATGCCTTTACGCTGTTCGAGAAATTTGAGGCCAAGTTGGAGGAGTATCGAGGCAATCTCACCAGGGCAGCGGTTGAGCTCGCGAAAGATTGGCGAACCGACCGCGTGCTTCGACGTTTGGAAGCGCTCCTGGCCGTCGCAGGTCGTGACCAGTCGTTCGTCATTTCAGGAACCGGCGATGTTGTGGAGCCGGAAGACGGCATTTTGGCCATCGGCTCGGGTGGACCCTATGCTCTCGCGGCTGCCAGAGCCCTGTTACGCCATTCGCAACTCGAGGCCCCGGTGATCGTCACCGAAGCCATGACCATCGCGGGCTCTATTGACATCTACACTAACCAACAGATTATTGTTGAAGAACTTCGAGGATAACTCATTATCATGAAGCATCTCACGAGCGACTCCGAACCGCTGAATCTCAATAGCCTCACCCCGCGTCAAATTGTCGAGGAACTGAATCGTTATGTGATCGGGCAAAAGGACGCGAAGCGGATGGTCGCCATTGCCCTTCGCAACCGCTGGCGTCGCCAGCAGGTGGCTCCTGACCTGCGCGATGAGGTGATGCCGAAGAACATTATCATGATCGGGCCGACTGGAGTCGGGAAGACCGAGATCGCCAGACGGCTCGCCAAGTTGGCCGAGGCCCCTTTCCTCAAGGTCGAAGCGTCGAAATTCACCGAAGTCGGCTACGTCGGGCGCGATGTGGAATCCATCATTCGCGATTTGACCGAGCTGGCCATCAATATGGTCAAGACCCAACGCCTTGCCTCCGTTCAGCAAAAGGCCGAACAACAGGGAGAGGAGCGACTACTCGATCTTCTCTTGCCGCCGCCGCCCCCTCGACCAGGATTTGGGGAAAGCGCGGACGAGACGTCCACCCACACACCGCCGGATTCCCACGAGGCCACCCGGTCGAAACTTCGACTGCAGTTGCGGGAAGGAAAGCTGGACGAACGCACGGTTGAAATGGAAGTAAAAGAACGCGGGCTTCCGGTCGGCGTGATCTCCAACGTCGGAGGGCTTGACGACCTCGAGAACAATCTCCGTGACATGCTGGGTGGAATGTTCCAAGGTAAGAAAAAGAAGCGGGTGATGAAGGTGCCGGAGGCGCTCAAACACCTGACACAGGAAGAAGCCCAGAAATTGATCGATATGGATGACGCCACACGTGAAGCCATCGCCAAGGTGGAACAGACCGGAATCGTGTTCCTCGATGAGATCGATAAGATCGCCGGCCGCGAACGTACCATGGGACCGGATGTGTCGCGGGAAGGCGTGCAACGCGACTTACTCCCCATCGTAGAAGGATGTACGGTCACTACGAAACACGGCCCGGTCGTGACGGATCATATTCTCTTCATCGCCGCCGGCGCCTTTCATGTGGCAAAGCCGTCCGACCTGATCCCGGAGCTTCAAGGACGGTTTCCCATCCGGGTGGAACTCAGTCCCTTATCAAAAGATGATTTTGTCCGTATTCTGACGGAGCCGAAAGGCGCGTTGGTCCGTCAATATCAGGCCTTGCTGGCCACAGAAGGCCTCACCATTGAGTTTGCCAAGGACGGCCTGGAAGAGATCGCCGAGGTCGCGGTGCAGGTGAATGAACGGACCGAGAACATCGGCGCGCGCCGGCTCTTCACCATCATGGAGCGGTTGCTTGAGGAAATTTCCTTCGAAGGGCCCGGATGGCCCGACAAACGAATCGACATCACCGCCTCTTACGTGAGGGAGCGCTTGAAAGATATCGTCAAGGACCAGGATTTGAGCCGGTATATACTCTAAGAGCTGATCATCGTCGACATCGGCCGATACGGTCGCCGAACTTGATAGCTTGGAGCCAAGCATGAACCGACTGATCAAGAAGGCCAACGTTCTCATCGAAGCCCTTCCGTATATTCGCACGTTCCGCGGGAAAACCGTGGTCGTCAAATACGGTGGCCATGCGATGACGGACTCTTCGCTCAAAGAACGCTTTGCGCAGGATATCGTGCTATTGAAGTACGTGGGGATCAATCCCGTCATCATTCACGGCGGCGGCCCGCAAATCGACAAGATGCTGGATCGGCTCGGCATCGAAGCAAAATTTCGTCACGGCGTCCGCATCACCGACGAGGCCACGATGGAAATCGTGGAAATGGTCTTGGCCGGAAAAATCAACATGGAGATCACCGATCTCATCAACCGGCACGGTGGAAGCGCGGTCGGTTTAAGCGGAAAGGACGGTGGCTTGATTCTCAGCAAGCCGTTGACGGCCAAGGCCTGGGCAGAAAGTCTGGAGCGCGACTTGGAGGGAGAAGATGGTGAAGGCGACTTTGGGTTGGTGGGCGACATTGAAAAGGTCGATCCGGGTCTGTTACGCAATCTTCAGGACGACCACTACATCCCCGTCATCGCACCCATAGGAACAGACCGCGAGGGCAATACATACAATATCAACGCGGATCTCGTGGCTGGGGCGGTGGCCGGTGCACTGCGCGCGGAGAAGCTTCTGATGATGACGGATATCAAAGGCATTCGCGATGCCAACGGACGCCACCTTTCCACGGTGTCTCGAAAAGATGTGCAACGTATGATGAAGAAAGGGATCATCACGGAAGGCATGATCCCGAAAGTTCATGCCTGCCTGGAGGCAATAGCTGAGGGAGTCGGCAAGGCCCATATCATCGATGGGCGCATTCCCCATGCCGTTCTGCTGGAAATCTTCACGCACAAAGGTATCGGCACCGAGATTGTGACCTAATCCTTCCCTTGACGGAAACCCACGTGCCCGTTGATCGCAACCTTCTCAAAGAAGACCTTCGCCATCTGGTAGGAGAGCGGCATCCCCTGTCCTCTCCAGTCCGCTTACAGCAGACGGAAGCGTATCTGCGCCGCCGATTCATGGAAGCCGGGCTCGCCGTCACTGCGCATGAATTCGAAGCATTGGGCAAGCCCTATCGGAATGTCATCGGAACGGCGCGCTCCAGTTCTCTGCACGATGAACACGCGCTCCCTCTGATTCTTGCCGCGCACTTCGATACAATTGAAGGGTCTCCCGGCGCTGATGACAATGCCAGCGCGCTCGCGGTGCTCCTACACGCAGCTCGTCAGGTCCGAAGTATAAAATTGGCCAGGCCGGTCCAGTTCATCGCCTTCAACTTGGAGGAACACAATCTCCTTGGCAGCTTCGCCTATACCTCATTCCTTCGGAAGAACCATCATGCCATTCATGGAGCGATCGTGCTGGAGTGCGTCGGTTATGCGAGCCATCAAGAAGGTTCGCAGAAAATCCCCCCCGGTGTGCCGATCGCCGTTCCCACGACAGCAAATTTCCTTGCCGTGATCGGCAATGAGCGGTCACGGGACTTGACGAGCTCCATCGCCCAGACGATGAAATCGCACCTTCCGATTGTTCCTTTGGTTGTGCCGGGCAACGGAGAAAAGCTGCCGGACACAAGACGTAGCGACCACACGTCGTTCTGGGAACAGGGGTTCCCGGCCGTCATGCTGACCGACACCGCGAACTTCCGTAATCCTCATTATCATCGGCCGACCGATACCCTCGACACGTTGAATCTCGACTTTATCGCCTCAGTCGCCGATGGGGTCACAGCAGCCGTCATGGCGTTGGCCGCCCGACCTATTACGTAGCGTTCATTCAGTGTATTGGCTAGACTGCCCGCTGCGCTGTGCGGAGCAAGAAAGACGTAACTTTCATGGGAGAGCTGATCGATGCCTTCACGAAAAGCCGATCTTGTCCCTGATTCCTTAGAGCCCCTCATCCTGGTCCTTAGAAACCAGCGCGTCATCCTGGATGCGGATTTGGCCAGACTATACGGAGTGCCTACGAAGCGCTTTAACGAAGCCTTCAAACGAAACCAACGGCGGTTCCCCGATGATTTTGCCTTTCAGCTCACCACTGTGGAGTTCAATAACTTGAAGTCGACATTTGCGACCTCAACGTCGCAATCAGTTGGAATGACAGGGATAAATGTGAACTGGTCGCAATTTGCGACCAGTTCCAGCCGCCATCGCGGAATGGCGTACCGACCCTGGGCGTTCACTGAGCACGGCGCCATGATGGTCGCCAACATTCTCCATAGCGAACGGGCAATCCACATGAGCGTCTTTGTGATACGAGCCTTTGTTCGACTGCGTGAACATATCGCTGCCAATCGGGCCATTCTTAAGCGCCTAGCTGAAATTGATAAGACCTTGCTTGAGCACGATACCGCCTTGGTCGATCTGTACGAGAAACTGCAACCACTGCTGCAACCGCCACCCGACGCACCCACGCGACGGATCGGCTTCCAGGCCAAGGGGAAAGCGTGAGGTCGAGCGGCACATCTTTCTGAGATTCTCCCTCCGAGGTATCCCTCCTCACCTGGTTCAAAACCATCCTTGATGATCTCGTGTTCGAGCTTGAGCACGTCGCCAAGGATGTCTTGCGGCTTGTCGTGGTCAACTGCTTCAACGGTCACGGGTTTGTAGCGGCCTGCGGCGAGGCTCCAGTCATTCTTTAGGGTGCGACTCGAACAATCAAAGTTGCTCCCCGTGTACTTCGAGACATTTCTTCAGACTCCCACTGCCAAGGAATATTTTCTGGGTTGCGCAATAAGAACAATCCATCTCGCCAGTATTAACATGACTCAGTTACGAGGTCTGCCTGTGCCGGTTCCATCTCTCAGTTTCCAGAAAGAATTTGCCTCTCGCCGACATCTTGATGATCTCTTTCAGTCGATGCTCCACCGCGCGTTCCAGGGAGAGTTATAGGCGCCCTAGCCTCTTGCCGATCGCGAGTTCTTTACCTTTAAGAACTCCTACTCTCTATAGGCAATATGTTCACTCAATCCTATTGTTCATGATTCATGAACGTGCTATATTGCCGATCACTATGAGACGCATTGCGCAAGAATCTCAGATCATCGCCTCAACATTGGATCGGCTCAAGGCCGTCCATCCTCTTCGCGTTGCAAATCTCCGGCGCGAGGTTGGTCCCAGGGACCATGGATGGGATGGTGAGGTCACGATCAAAACCAAAGGTAAGAACTATCACTATTTATTCGAGGTAAAGGCTCATCTTCGCCCACAAGTAGTTCAGCATCTGCTCATTAGAGCGAACGCCGATCGCAGTCGAAGGGGGAAGGCGACAGGGCTTTTATTGCTTGCTGATTACGTCAATCCACTGCTTGCTGGGAAGCTACGACACGCTGGCGTCAATTTTATTGATACAGCAGGCAACCTGTTCCTAAGCCGTGACCCAGGTCTTTATATTTATGTCGAAGGCAAAAAACCACCAACCTCTCAGAAGGAAAAACCAACCAGGCTGTTTCAGCCGAGCGGTCTTACACTTCTTTTCGGCCTGCTCATTGAGCCAGATTCCATCAACACTCCCTATCGGCATCTCTCCCATGCGAATGGCGTAGCTCTGGGAACGGTGGGATGGGTGAAACGAGATCTTAGGGAACAGGGATATCTGGAACCGCTCGGCAATGAGCGATTTCGTTTGCTTCGGAAGAAGGAATTGGTGGAGCGCTGGGTCCAGGGGTATGCAAGCCGCCTTCGCCCCAAACTCTTTCTCGGTGAGTTCAGAGATCTGAAAAACAACCTAGAATCCGTTGTCAAGAGTTTCCACCACTATGCCTCGGATCAGGGGCTATCGTGGGGACTCACAGGAGGGTTCGGCGCGGACGAATTGGTCCATCACTACCGCGGCAAAGTCCTCACGGTCTTCGTTGAATTGTGGCGACAGGATGAAGCTCTTCGGACCTTGAAGTGGTTGCCCGTTACAGAAGGACCGATCACCGTCATCAAGGCGTTTTCACCGAATGTCTTCCGGTTCTGGGGAAAACAAGAGCCTTACCCGGTAGTGCACCCTTTATTGGTTTACGCCGAACTGTTATGTCGAGCCACCGACCGCGACCTCGAAACCGCTCGGCTTATCTACCACAAGTACTTGGAGCCGACCCTTGCCAAAGATTGAGGCCCATCTTGCGCATGCGATGAATGTGCTCGCCGCCTACTTTGACCGTAAAGGGATTTCATTCGCACTTGTGGGTGCACTTGTTCCAAGCATTCTACTCTCCTCGGATGTCGGCACTCGCGAGACGCGCGACGCCGATCATGTGATCAAATTGTCGTCGTGGGCAGATTGGGAAGCTGTCATATCGGACCTCGCCAAATTGGGTTTTCGGCAAGGCCACGGGGAACAGGAGCACCGGCTTTATTATCAGACAGCAGAGATCGATCTCATTCCTTATGGGATCTCAGATGGCCCCGAGGACATCCTGGTTTGGAGGAAATCTGGCAACCACATGAATCTGACTGGGTTTGCGGAAGTGTTTCAATATGCAAGACAGGTTGAGGTTATGCAAGGGTTGGTACTGCCGATCGTACCACTGTGGCTGTTCGCGGTCTTAAAGGTGGTGGCCTATTTGGACAGAACATATCCGCGAGACCTTGTGGATCTCTCCTACGTCATGGAGCACTATGAGGCTAACCAGGCACGTCGATTTGAACTCGCGGGTTTAGCATGCATAGCGAGATATGAGGATGCAGGGGCGTTCCTGTTGGGAAATGATATTCGCGACAACGTTTCAGGGAAAGCTTTGGAGACGGTGAAGAGATGCATTGGCACTGTAACGAATGAGCATCATCCTATAGTCAACGCTATTCTCAGAGAGACGAACTCCTTGTATTCAGATGAGCGCAGAAGGGCTGTGTATCAACAGGTTCAAGCGCTAAAGAGTGGATTGGCCTAAAACCGTCGTCAGAGAGATGCGACCTACGTGAGCGGCATGGGGAAACGCCTTGCTTATACTACCCGGCGAGTTATCAGCGACGTGTTTGATCGCCTCGATTACAAACGGCTGGAGGCCGTCTACTGTTATGAAGGTGGCGATGAGTTCTGGCGCACCAAGCGAGCGCCTTGCCGGAGACTGGGAACTACTGTGGCCGAAGCGCTCGTACGGAGGTTGCCGCGTGATGGGGGAAGTCTCTATGTCGGCGCCGGAGTGGCGGAGCTTCCGGCACTACTTGCCGAAGCGATCGGCCGCCAACGCACGGTGGAGCCGTATAACCTTCGGCGCTTGGAGGTCGCGGTGCTCAATCGTGCGTGTCGCGGTTTACCGATTCGTTTCCACGCTCTCGATGCCTCCCGAGCACAAGGTCGATTCAATCACATCTGGATCGTCAGCGTGCTCAACGATCCGGAGCGGTTCCCCCACCTCTCCACGCTGTCATATGGTCGCGCTGATCCGGTCACCTTCCAGCATGTGCTCTTTCAGAAAGAGCGGCGGATCGTCCAAGCGATCGTGAACCGCTGCATGTCAAAATTAGATGTGCCGGGCCTGGTGACCACGTCCACGGAGGAAGTGGTATGGATTGCGGACTGGTGCCATCGACACCAAGTGCCTTATCGTGTGGAGCAGAGACAATATCCCACGGCGCTCGTGGGCGATCCGATCTGTTTCATCAAAGTCGGTAAATAGGGAGAGACACCTGTCTGATGCCTGTCAGAGCTCAAAACCGGTCTTTTTACCCGTATCGCCCATATACTGCCTTGCATACTTCACATAATTGTCCGCCGATTCCCTGATCCAGGCCAACTCCTTCTCCGTGACCGGTCGCCTGACCTTCGCCGGAGCACCGAGGATCAGACTCTTCGGCGGGACAATCGTACCTTCCACAACGAGTGCGCCCGCTCCCACCACCGAATCCTCCCCGATCACCGCGCCATCCATGATGATCGCCCCCATCCCCACCAATACACGATCGTGAATCGTGCAACCATGCAGTACGACGTGATGGCCGATCGTGACCGCATTCCCGATTACCAGGGGGTGAGTGTCATGAGTAACGTGCAACATGCAGAGATCTTGTACGTTGGTCCGATCTCCGATCCTGATGTAATTCACATCGCCCCGAATGACCGCGTTAAACCACACACTGCAGTCCTCGCCCATGACGACATCGCCAATGACGACGGCGGTGGTTTCAACAAAGCAAGACTTCGGGACTGTCGGCTTGATGCCCTGAAACGTGCGAATCATGAGGAACACTCTAGGGGAATTGATCCAGATCCCGCAAGGGTCTGATTGACAGGCTTTTCGACCCTCCCGTAGACTGCCTTCATGTCCCAGCCCCTGATTGTTCCACAACGTTCTAAATCTGCCACGCCAGTTGGTGCGAACGGCCCAACGACCACGATCGGGTTCGTGAATCTTGGCTGCTCCAAAAATCAGGTCGATTCGGAAATCATGCTTGGCACGCTTGTATCTGAAGGGTTTCAGCTGACTGGTGATCCCCAAAAAGCCGAGGTGGTCATCGTGAATACCTGCGGCTTCATCGAAGAAGCCAAACAGGAATCGATTAACACGATCCTGGAGCACGGTCATCTGAAGAAAACAGGAACCTGCCGTATCTTGATCGCGGCCGGCTGCTTGGCGCAACGGTATCAGGGGGACTTACTGAAGGAATTGCCGGAACTGGATGCGGTAGTCGGCACCGGCGAGTTCGGCAAGATTGCCGAGATCTGTCGAGACTTATTGGCTCCGAAGAAGCGGCATCGGCGACTCTGGATCAGCCAACCCCCGTATCTCTATGATGAACTGGCCCCCCGTCTCAGGCTGGGTCAACAGCACAGCGCCTATGTGAAAATCGCTGAAGGTTGTAACCGGAATTGTACCTTCTGCGCCATCCCGCTGATGCGAGGCAAGCAACGCAGCCGGCCGGTGGAATCCATTGTCGCGGAAGCGCAGAAACTCGCGGAAGAAGGGGTGAAGGAAATCAACCTCATCTCGCAAGACACGGTCAACTACGGTGTCGATCTTGGCCTTCGCCAAGGCTTAGTCCGACTGTTCCGTGAATTGGTGAAGGTTGAAGGCCTCCGGTGGATCCGGCCGTTCTACCTTTACCCGCAGCAGGTCACAGATGATCTGCTGGATCTCTATGCCGGGGAAGAAAAGATCACGAAATATATCGACATGCCGCTTCAGCACATCAATGACCGCATGCTCAAACGCATGCATCGGCTGGGCGATCGCGCTGCGATTGAATCCCTGGTCGATCGCATACGGGAGCGCATTCCCGGTGTAGCGTTTCGGACGGCCTTCATCGTCGGCTTCCCGGGAGAAAACGAGGCGGCCTTCACCGAACTGCGCAACTATGTGGAGCAGGCTGAGTTTGACCGAGTCGCGGTGTTTCTCTACTCGGACGAGGAGAGGACTCCGGCCGCCGACTTGGACGAAAAGGTCGAGCGGGAAATTATGGATGAGCGCCGTAATGCCCTCCTTTCGATACAGGAATCGATCGCGACGGCCAAAGGACGGGCCAAGGTCGGCTCTATCCTTGACGTGCTTGTCGATGGCCGATCTGAAGAAACAGATGGCGCGCTGGAAGGGCGCCACGCAGGGCTCGCTCCTGAAATAGACGGCGTCGTCTATATCGACGAAGGTGCGGCCGATCGCCGCACGCAGCGCTCACCGCGTCAAAGGGTTGACGATCCAGCGCCCGGCGACTTCTGCAAGGTCCAGATTACGGATGCGGCGGGTTTTGATCTTGTCGGACACATCGTCACCAATCCAGTCCGCTGATTCTTATTTTCCCCCGCTCTGCTACACTCATACTTGTCATTTCATGGAGTGAGAACCGATGACCGCGTCGAGAAAAGATTCCATCATTCTGCTGATCCATTGCAAAGACCGTAAAGGCATCGTCGCGCGAGTGTCGGGATTCATTCACGATTTCGGCGGCAACATTCTCGACTCCGACCATCACACGGACGAAGAGACGAACGATTTTCTCATGCGGATGGAGTTTGCGACGGAGGGATTCCAAATTCCCGTGGGCGACATTCCGGCGGCCTTTGAGCCCATCGCCAAAGTGTACGAGATGCACTACGAGGTGCATCCGTCCAGCCGACGCACCCGGGTCGGCATGTTCGTGTCGAAGCAGGATCACTGTTTGGCGGACCTCCTCCAGCGGCACCGTCGAGACGAGCTGCATATCGATATTCCTGTCATCATTTCGAATCATGACACCTGCGCGACCTGGGCCGATCTCTTCAAGATCCCGTTTGCTGTGTATCCCGTTACCAAGGAGACCAAGCCGCAGCAGGAACGGCAGGTCTTGGCGCGCCTAAAGGAGCATACCGTTGAGCTCGTCGTGATGGCTCGTTACATGCAAATCCTCAGTGCGGACTTTCTCACCCAGGTCGGTTGTCCGGTGATCAACATTCACCATTCCTTTCTGCCAGCCTTCATCGGGGCAAATCCTTATCGGCAAGCCTATGACCGCGGCGTGAAGATCATCGGAGCGACCGCGCATTATGCGACCCAGGACCTGGACGAAGGGCCGATCATCGAGCAAGACGTGATTCGCGTGGGACATCGGGATACGGTGGACGATCTCGTGCGGAAAGGGCGTGACTTGGAGGAAATCGTGTTGGCTCGTGCCGTCCGGCGCCACATCGAGCGGCGTGTATTAGTGTACGGCAGAAAAACCGTGGTGTTCGACTAGGCTGTTCATCGGCTGGAAAGAGCGCGCAAGGCAGCCGCTTGAATCCGGCTCCCTTGCGCGTTCAGGCCTAGTGTCTTGCGTTAGATTTTGGCGGATAGAAACAACGAGTTCCCACGGCGATTGATCAGAATCAAAACGGTTCCTCCCTTCTTCACATCCGAGGACACCTTCTCAAAATCCTTCACCGACTTGATTGGTTGCCGGTTAATCTCTCGAATGAGATCGCCCGGTAGGAGGCCGGCCTTTTCGGCTCCACTACCCGGTTCTACCCCTGTCACCACTACACCCCGCTTCCCATTGAGCCCAAGGTCCCTGGCCATATCCTGATCGAGGTCCTCGACCGCGAGACCGGACAAGGCGTGGTCCGCATTGGCCCTTTCCACCTTGGCGATCTTCGTTTCGTCCGGCTGTTCACCGACTTTGACCGTCATCTCACGTTCGCGACCGTCGCGAATTACTTTCAACGGCACTTTGGTGCCGACGGCAGTTCTGGTCACCAATCGCTGCAATGCGACGCCATCCTCCACGGGAGTGCCGTGGTATTCAACGATAACGTCGCCCTGTTTAAGTCCGGCCTGGTCAGCCGGGCTGTTCTCCTTCACGTCGCTGATTAAGGCGCCCTTAGAATCATTGATGCTGAAGGACTTCGCCAGATCTTGATTCAAATCCTGGAGACCGATGCCGAGATAGCCTCGGACAACTTTGCCGGTCCTGACAAGACTCTCATAGATCGGCTTGGCCATCGTCGTCGACACGGCGAACCCTACGCCTTGATAGCCACCGGTCTGTGAAAAGATCGCCGTATTGATGCCGACAAGTTCACCATTGGTATTCACCAGCGCACCGCCTGAGTTGCCCGGGTTGATGGCGGCGTCCGTTTGAATAAAATCTTCATACTGAGTAATCCCCATATGACCGCGTCCGACGGCGCTCACAATCCCGAGCGTCACCGTGGAATTCAACCCGAACGGATTGCCGACCGCAAGGACATACTCACCGACTTGCAGTTTGGAGGCATCTCCCCATCGTACGCTGGGAAGATCGCTGGCGTTGATCTTGACGACGGCAAGGTCAGTCTTCGGATCAGTGCCGACGATCTTTCCCTTGAATTCTCGTTTGTCAGGAAGGGTCACGCTGACTTCTTGAGCATTGGCGATCACATGATTGTTCGTCAACACATATCCGTCTGAGGAAACGATTACGCCGGATCCCTGACTTCGTCGAGGTCCTCGAGGCTCCAAGGGGTTCTGCGGCCCCCGATGTCTTGGGTCGAGCGGCTTTCCGAAGAACTCTTCCATTCGGTCGCGTAGTTCATCAGGGAGGGATGATCCGTCCGAGACCTTTTCCGTCATGACCGTCGTAATATTGACGACCGCCGGAGTAGCTTGTTTTGCGACTTCCGTAAACCCGTTCGTGGGAGTTGTGGTGGCCGCAGCCACTGGAGTTGAAGTGGGGGCACTGGATGCGTGGGATGTACTGAGCGAGTGACCTCCCCAAACCAAGACTCCACCCACGAGACCGATTCCGATTGCGGAACCGACCTTACCAAGTAGGCGTGATGACATACGTCCTCCTTTTTGGACTGCTAGATGAGAACCAGCTCACTGTGATGCCTGCCGTCGGGCGGATCGTGAATGTGTACGAAGAAATCTAACAACCGGTGATGAGAGTGGGATTAGCCCAGTATTAGAGTTCGTTAAGCAGAAGGGCGCGTGAGGGGGAGCACGACGGTGAAGGTTGACCCTTGGCCAATATTGCTTTTGACCTCTACTCGGCCTTTGTGTAGATCTGCGATCCAGGCGCAGATGGCGAGCCCCAGACCCGTTCCCTTCTTCGTGTGGGCTCGGGCTACGTCGGTGCGGAAGAAACGCTGGAAAATCCGTTTGTGGTCGGCCGGATCGATACCGATGCCATGGTCAGTGATCGAGAGTCGAGCTTCCCGTCCATCGTTCAACAACGAGATCTCAACTTTGCCGCCTGGATGCGAATATTTCATCGCATTCTCGACGAGATTCAGCAGCAGTTCACGAAGGCGCAAGTCATCGCCCTGGACGACCACCGGCATGACCGTTCCGAGCACCACTTCGACATTCCGCTCCTGTCCAAGCAAGGTGGCCTGACGATGAATGTCTTCGACCAGGGACTCCAGCGCGACGGGCAATGATTCCATTTTGACTTCACCCATATCGGCGCGGGAAAGGAACAAGAGCTCGTCGACGATTCGGGTCATCCGATCGATCTCTTCCAGATTGCTTTCAAGTACCGACTTGTAATCCTCCAGCGGGCGAGGTCGCCGCAGAACCAGATCCGTTTCACCTTTCATCACGGTCAAAGGCGTCCGCAACTCATGTGATGCGTCGCTGGTGAATTGACGGATTTGGCGAAACGAGGTGTCCAGCCGCCCGATCATGTTGTTGAACGTGGCCGCCAGGCGACCGATTTCATCATGCGCTGCCGGCATGCTCAGGCGCTGACTGAGATCTCCTGCGGCAATGCGTTGTGCGGCAAGGGTGATTTTATCGACCGGGCGCAGCGCCCGGCCCGCCAAGAACCAGCCCCCTGCCAGAGAGACCGCCAGCGCGATCGGGATTGCCACAACGAGTAGAACGAGGAACCTCCGGAGCGTTTCTCCCACCGACTCCATCGACGTGCCGACCTGCACGATATACAGCAGATTGCCGCGGAACATGATCGGCACGGAGATCAACCGCAGCGGAGGCTCGTGGGGATACTTAGCCGACTCAAAGGTGCTCTGTCCGGCAAATGCGGTTTCGAGGGCGGTTCGGCTGAGCGGAACTTCATGCTGCTTGATATTCGGCGAGCGGATCGTGATCGTGCCGGAAGGGCTGAAAATCTGGAAGAACTTGTCGATTCGCGCCAGCTCGGGAAATTGCGAAAGCAATTCCTCTTCGTTGACCAGAGGAAGAAACCCCCGCTCTTCCAGTGAGCGCACCGCCGTGGCGGCCGTTTCTTCGAGCGATTCATCGACGGCGTCGCGAAGATGTTGCGCCGTCACAGCGTAAAGAATGACGGAGAAGATGATCAAAATGAGGGCAAGGGCACTCCCGTACCAGAGGGTCAGCCGGACACGTAACGGCATAGGCAACTCCCGGTCGGTGACGACGGCACGAAATCTCGGCGAAACCTTGCTGTCGGTTTGGTATGGCTGAAGCCACTGCGTGAGGGGGCGGCCGGTTGCCTCGGCATCGTGCTAGTCGGCCTTCAGCATATACCCGCTCCCGCGGATGGTATGGATCAGTTTCTTGGTTCGGCCTCGGTCGATTTTATTCCGGAGATAGTTCACATAGACGTCGATGACATTCGTGAAGGTATCGAAGTCTTGATTCCACACGTGCTCAGAGATCATGGGCCGTGTGAGGACACGGCCGGTATGGCGCATCAGATATTCCAGCAAGGCATACTCTTTCAGCGTCAGATCGATGCGTTGTCCGCCCCGGGTCACGTCACGCGTCGCCGGGTTGAGCATCAAGTCGTCGACTTGAAGGATCCCAGGGCTTTCCGTCGCGCCACGGCGTAACAACGCGCGCACACGCGCCAACAGCTCATCGATGGCGAACGGTTTTGTCAGGTAATCGTCGGCGCCGGCGTCCAGTCCCTTGACTCTCTGATCGATTTGAGATTGCGCCGAGAGGATCAACACCGGAGTTTGAATCCGTTCTCGGCGGAGGTTCTTCAACACATCCAAACCGGACATGGACGGCAACATGACGTCGACGACAAGGAGATCATAGTTGGTCGACAAGGCCATCTCCAACCCTTTGGCTCCGTCCTCGCAGAGGTCGACGGCATAACTTTCTTCCTCAAGTGCTCGCTTAATAAAACACCCGACTTTGGTTTCGTCTTCTATGACAAGAACCCGCATGGTCACTCCAACAAAGGTTGATCCGCGCGATGATTATATCAAACCAGAGATCGTGAATCTCGGCGAGAACGAGCGCGCTCAACGTGAAGTCACGTACGAGAAGGCCGATTCGCCGACTAGGCGGCTAGGTGGAATCGCCGGGGAAGGTCTGTTCCAGAGAGGTAATCATGGGCTTGCCGTCGCGAATGTTGAAGACAAGCGTTTCCTCTCCCTCCGTCTTGAATTCTCGATTGGCCTGTCGAAGTGTCTCCGTCGACTTGAATGAGACTTTCGCGCTGCGTTCATCCGAAGCCAACGAGACCGAAGTATTCGTGCGGGTGAAGTCATTGGCGCTGGGAAAGGCAAACGCCATGGCCAAAGTCTTCCGATATTCATCCCGCGTCAGCATGGCCATCTGCTGCTGCGGGCCTTGTTTCATATGAATGGTAATGGTGGCATCGTGAGTAATGTGGCGCACGACGCCGTCGACATCTTTTCGGCGAATCGCTTCGTCCAGGGCATCGAGAAGAACGTCGATCCCTTCACGAGTCAGACGTACATCAGATGGGACGGGCCTCGACTGTGGTCCTGTGAGAACCACGCTGGGCTGAGTAGCGGGAAAATGAGGAGCCAAGAAACCGGTCACCAGACCTTGGCTCTTGAAGACCAGGTATCCGATGACCGCTGTGACCCCTAGAGCGAGGCCTATGACGACAACCTTTCCCGCCGAGAAGCGGGACCGAGGTTCCTTGGCTGTCGTTTGATCGGAGCCCCGATTCATGGCCGCCATAGGTCAGCTCTCCGGACTCGAGGGATGAGGCAACAATAGCGTGAATTCCGAGAAAAGCAACGAAAGTAAGCGCCTGTGCAAGACGTGGAGCCCTCGGAGACCACCGGACGCATCATAGGCCTGCTTCGACCTACCCTCTTCGTCATGCGAACATCCTGTGTAATGACCATCGACTCTCCCTCCAAAGCGGGGGTTCCGTCTCTTGGAAAAGAGCTGATGCCATGATAGGCTGCGCGGTCGATACGACAGCCATTGATATCGATCTCGCAGAACCCAAACAGAGGACAGATGACTCGATGACCACTCAGAATTGGCTCCAACCGAGCGACGATTTTCTCCATCGGCACATTGGTCCCACACAAGCCGATATCCAAGAAATGCTGGCCACGTTAGGCCTACAGTCGCTCGATACCTTGTCCGATACGGTGATCCCCTCTGACATTCGGCTCCATCAACCTCTCGACATTCCTGCCGGCGAAGGGGAACAGGCCGTGCTGGACCGGCTGAAAGATCTCGCGTCACAGAACAAGGTCTATCGGTCGCTTATCGGCATGGGGTACTACGACTGCGTAACCCCGGGCGTGATTCAACGAAACATTCTAGAAAATCCGGCCTGGTATACGCAATACACTCCGTATCAAGCCGAGATCTCGCAAGGCCGCTTGGAGGCGCTCGTTAACTTCCAGACCATGGTGACAGACCTGACCGGCCTCCCGCTGGCGAATGCCTCACTGCTGGATGAAGCGACCGCTGCAGCCGAAGCAATGGCGATGTGCTATGCGATCGCTCGCAACGCTGGTCAGGAGCGAAAAGAGTTTTTCGTCTCGCGAGACTGTCATCCACAGACGTTGGCCGTGTTGCAGACCAGAGCCGAACCGCTCGGCATCGTCATCCAAACCGGGATCCTTTCGTCCGTTGATTGCTCGCGTCCTCAACTGTGCGGCATTCTGTTGCAGTACCCGGCTACTGACGGGTATGTGGGTGATTTCAGTACCTTGGTCACGCAGGCGCATGAGGCCGGCGCGCTGGTGGTGGTCGCCACCGATCTTCTCGCCTTGACGTTGCTCCGCTCACCAGGAGAATTCGGCGCTGATATCGTCGTTGGTTCGACACAACGGTTCGGTGTGCCGATCGGCTTTGGTGGCCCTCACGCCGCATTTCTAGCCACCAGGGAAGAGTACAAACGGCAAGTGCCGGGTCGACTCGTCGGCGTCTCAAAAGACGTGACCGGCAAACCAGCCATCAGGCTCTCGCTTCAAACACGGGAACAACACATTCGACGGGAGAAAGCCACGAGCAACATCTGTACGGCCCAAGTCTTACTGGCCGTCATGGCCGCGATGTTCGCGGTGTACCACGGGCCGGACGGGCTGCGTCGGATTGCCGAGCGCGTACGCGGCCTCTCGCTGCTGCTGGCTGAAGGACTGCGCCGGCTTGGGTTCGAAGTCTCAACGAAAGTCTTCTTCGATACGATTCGGGTTCCGGTATCCGAGGCTCAGGCCAACCAGATTGCGGTGAGGGCAGATGAACACGGGATCAATTTCCGACACTATGAGGACGGCTCGATCGGCATCTCGCTCGACGAAGTCAGCTCCGGGCAAGAAGTGCGCCACCTTCTGCAGATCTTCGTCGGTCAGGATCAGTTGCCGTTCCGCCTCTCCGACCTCGCCGCCACTATCGATCTGCGCTATCCCGCTCCGTTGGAGAGAACTAGTAAGTATCTGACGCACGAAGTTTTCCATCGATATCACTCAGAACACGAGATGCTCCGCTATCTTCATCGTTTGCAATCCAAGGATCTGTCGCTCGTGCACTCGATGATCCCACTGGGATCCTGCACGATGAAGCTGAATGCAACCGCCGAAATGCTCCCGGTCACCTGGCCGGAGTTCGCTCGCCTGCACC
This sequence comes from Nitrospira sp. BO4, assembly GCA_030144965.1. GTDB lineage: Bacteria > Nitrospirota > Nitrospiria > Nitrospirales > Nitrospiraceae > Nitrospira_D. Next base: position 16,478 of record JAMPUU010000019.1, on the reverse strand, counting down.
CATTCGCCCCGGTTGAACAAACTCTTGGCTACCGGACCCTGTTCCGGCAACTCGAAGCCTGGCTGGCCGAGATCGCCGGATTTGCGGCATTTTCCCTCCAACCGAATGCAGGATCCCAGGGTGAATATTCAGGCCTGATGGTGATTAGGGCTTACCACCGGGCGACGGGCGCAACACACCGCGACGTGTGCTTGATCCCCGTTTCTGCTCACGGTACGAATCCCGCCAGTGCGGCCATGGTCGGCATGACGGTTGTCGTCGTCGCCTGCGATCGGCACGGAAACGTGGATGTCGCCGATCTGGAAGCCAAGGCCGCCCAATATCGGGACCGGTTGTCGGCCCTGATGCTCACGTATCCTTCCACCCATGGAGTATTTGAGGCGAGCGTGCGGCGTATTTGCCAAATCGTTCACACGCATGGCGGACAGGTCTATATCGATGGGGCCAACATGAATGCCATGGTCGGCCTCTGCCGTCTGGGCGACATCGGCGCCGATGTCTGCCATCTCAATCTCCATAAGACGTTTTGTATCCCCCATGGAGGCGGAGGTCCTGGCGTGGGACCGATCGGAGTGGCGCCGCATCTTGTCCCGTTTCTGCCGGGACACACCGTGGTCAAGATCGGTGGACCGCAAGCCATCGGTCCCGTATCGGCGGCCCCATTCGGCAGCCCGAGCATTCTCCCGATTTCCTGGGTATATATTGCCTTGATGGGCCGTGACGGACTCACCAAAGCCACACAGGTGGCCATCCTGAGCGCTAACTATATGGCTAAGCGGCTGGAAAAGCATTACTCCATTCTGTACAAGGGAGACTCTGGACTGGTAGCTCATGAGTTCATCCTGGATCTACGCGAATTTAAGGAAAGCGCCGGTGTCGAGGCGATGGATGTGGCCAAGCGATTGATGGACTATGGTTTCCACGCGCCGACCGTGTCGTTCCCTGTGGCCGGCACCCTCATGGTCGAACCGACGGAGAGCGAAGCCAAAGGCGAACTCGATCGGCTCTGCGAGGCGCTCGTCCTCATTCGTGCCGAGATTCAAGAGATCGTCGATGGACGACAACCGCGCACGAACAATCTGCTGAAGAACGCTCCTCACACCGCTGCGATCGTGACGGCTACAGAATGGAATCGTCCGTATAGCCGCGAACAGGCGGCGTTTCCGGCTCCATGGCTGAAGCACAGCAAATTCTGGCCTAGCGTGAGCCGTATCGACGAGGCATACGGCGACCGCCACCTTGTTTGTAGTTGTCCGCCAATGGAAACCTACCAGTCCTAGCAGGCGCCTCCCTTATGTTGCGGTCCTCCATGGGTGACGATCGCGCTCCTTGCCTGATTTTCTGAACTCGCAGTACAGTACAGCTGTCAGCTCTGACCTGGAGGTTCATATGAGCGACATTGGACGTCGAGGTTTCCTGGTGCGGACGGGGTTGGCCTTAGGCGCAGCGGTTCTGGCAAGTGCGTACGATCGCGCCTTGGCTGATCAACAACCACTCCAGAGCAAGTTTTCGGGCTGGGATGATCTGCGGACGCAGTTTCGCTTGTCTCCCAAGCTCATCCATTTGGCGGCGTTCTTTCTGGCGTCTCATCCCACGCCGGTGCGGGAGGCGATCGAACGGCACCGAGCCGGCCTGGATGCCGATCCCATTGGCTACTGGTACAAGCATGAGAAGAAGCAGGAGGCCAAGGTTCTGCGGGCTGCAGCCGATTATCTGGGTGTTGAACCCATCGATATCGCGCTGACCGACAGCACGACGATGGGGCTGGGCCTGCTCTACAGCGGGCTGGCGCTTCGTAAAGGACAGGACATCTTGACGACGACCCACGATCACTACTCGACAGAAACTGCGCTACGCCTTCGCGCCGAACGCACGGGCGCCGTCGTGCGTCAAATCACTCTCTATCGTTCACTCAAAACCGTATCTCGCGGCGAGATCCTCGATTCCTTGCGAAAAGGTATTACCCCAGCCACACGCATTGTGGCCGTTACCTGGGTCCATTCCAGCACGGGACTCAAGCTGCCAATCCACGAAATGGCTGAGGTCATCCAATCCATCAATCGCTCGAGAGGCGAGCAGGATCGCATCATCTTCTGCGTAGACGGGGTCCATGCCTTGGGGGTTGAGGATTTCCGCCTCCCCGAGCTCGGGTGCGACTTTCTGATCGCCGGGACTCACAAGTGGATGTTCGGCCCGCGAGGGACCGGGCTCGTCTGGGGGCACCCACAGGCCTGGCCGATTGCCCAGGCCACCATCCCAACTTTCAATACGCAGGTTTTTGATCTTTGGATGAAGAATGCCTCCTCGAGAGGCCTCCCTCAATCCGTTCACATGACTCCCGGCGGGTTCCACTCGTTCGAACATCGCTGGGCCTTGGATGAAGCCTTTGCGTTTCATCAAGCCATCGGGAAATCCAAAGTGACTCAGCGTATCTATGAACTGAATCAACAGCTGAAACAGGGCTTGGCGGCCATGCCCCAGGTCACCCTCCACACACCGCTCTCACAGGATCTTTCGGCTGGGATCGTCTGTTTCGAAATAGCGGGAATGACTCCTCGTCAGATCGTGGAAAAGTTGCGTCAGCGTAAGATCGTCGGGAGCATGACGCCGTACGCGACGCAATATGCTCGGCTCGCGCCGAGTCTCCTCAACTCACCGGATGAAATAGAAACTACGTTGGCAGAAATCCGAGGTCTTCGCTCGTCATAGAGATCAGTTCTGCCACGTGCACCAGGATTGCGGTGCCGGATGCTTCTCAGCGGCGGTGATGCGGGAGGCACAGGCTATTGGAACAGTGGGCAACCTTGAGGTCTCCGTGCGTGACATCGTAGTAGCTGATCAGGCCTCGGCCATCGACCCCGATAATCATCGACGTGAATCGACCGACATCGCCTTCATTCTGAACGGCAGTGTGGGTTGCCGAACGACACTCAACATCGATGCAATGGGCGACTCTGAGATCCCCATTGGTCGCATCGTAGTAACTGATCAGACCTCGGCCGTCAGGACCGATGGTCATCGACGTGAATCGACCAATATCACCCTGACTGTGAAGGGTGCTGATCTTGGCTGAACCACAGGCAAGGTCGGTACAATGGACAACTTTGAGGTCCCCGTTCGTGGCGTCGTAGTAGCTGATCAAGCCGAATCCATCGGACCCAACCACCACGGAGCTATACTGACCGACCTGCCCTGAACTGTCCAAGACACTATGCGTGGCTGAGGCACAGGGGAGATCGTCGCAATGCGCAACCCTGAGGTCCCCGTTGGTCGCATCATAGTAGCTGATCAGCGCCAGGCCGTCGGCTCCGATGGTGACCGAAGTAAATTGACCGACGTCACCTTTGCTGGCGAGTATGGTGGCCTTTGCTGAGCTACAGGCAATGTCGGCACAGTGGGCGACCTTGAGGTCCCCGTTCGTGGCGTCGTAGTAGCTGATCAAACCTCGACCATCAACCCCGACGGTCATCGACGGAAACTGCCCGACCTGTCCCGTTTCGTCCAACGTGGTTTGAGTCCCTGTAATGCAGGCAAGATCAGCGCAGTGCATGATGTTCAGATCGCCGTTCGTCGCATCGTAGTACGCCACAAAGGGGAGTCCGTCGGTCCCGATCGAGACCGACGTGAACTGACCGATATCGTGCTGGCTTTCAATCGTCGTGAGCGTGGCCGAGGCACAGGCGAGATCGGCACAGCGAATCACCTTAAGGTTGCCCTTCGTCGCATCATGATAGCTGATAAGCCCCTTTCCATCAGGACCCATCACCATCGAAGACGGCGCGCCTACATTGATCGCTCCCCCATCCAGCAAAGTCACGGTCGCAGAGATACATTCTATGTCGCCACAGTGAGCCACTTTCAGATCCCCGTTTGTCACGTCGTAGTAGCTGATGAAGGGAAATCCATCGGTGCCGATGGTCACGGAACTGTGTTCTCCGACGTTGCCGATGCTGTCCGGTGTGGCGATGGTAGCGAAGGTACACGCGACGTCGCCACAGTGGGCCACTTTCAGATCCCCGTTTGTCGCGTCGTAGTAGCTGATCAGGCCGAGGCCATCGGCACCGATCGTCGTGGAGGTGTAGAGACCGACATCGCCTTCACTCTCAAGAACGGTGCGCGTTGCGGACGTGCACACCACTTCCTCACAGTGCACGACTTTTAGATCGCCATTCGTCGCATCGTAGTAGCCGATGAGCGGCCGACTGTCCATACCGATCGCCACGGAACTGTACTGGCCCACATCGCCGGTTTTATCTGGAGTGGTCGTGAGCGTGGGTTCCGTACAAGGTAGGTCTGGACAGAGGGCGGATTTCAAGTAGTGGTCGGTCGCGTCATAGTAGCTGATGAGCCCCTGGCCTCCGGCAATAGCAACCGAGGTGTACAGACCGACATTTTCCTCGGCTTTGAGAAACGTGAGCGTGGTAATCGTAGCCGCCCTACAGGCGACGTCGCTGCAATGCGCCGCTTTCAGGTCTCCATTCGTGACATCGTAGTAAGTGATAAGGGGGAGTTTGTCGGTACCGATAGTCAGGGAACTGTACTGACCGACATTCCCATTGCGGTCGAGAGCGGTGAGCGTGGCCGAGGTACAGGCGACATCGGTGCAGTGCGCAACTTTCAAATCCCCGTTCGTGGCGTCATGGTACGTGATGAGGCCCAGGTCATCGCTTCCGGTGGCGATGGAGGTGTACCGACCGACATCTCCGGTGCGGTCCAGAGAACTGATCGTCGCGGAGGTGCACGTCTGGTTGGAGCAGTGGGCGACCTTCAGGTCGCCGTTGATGGCATCATAGTAGCTGATGAGAGCCAGCCCGTCGGCCCCGATGGTCACGGAGCTGTACTGACCGGCATCGCCCGAGCCATCCCGGGTAATAATCGAGAAGCCCGGTCGCTCAAGAGCAGTGTCATCCGCCTCTGCAGAGAGGATCAGGTCCCGTCCCGGCGGAGGCATGATGAAGACGAGGAGAGCGATCCCCAGTCTTATCGATTTCGTGCCCGATCGGCGCTTCATGAAGCACCCGTTGGCTATAGTCTGAACCACGGTGGGCGGAAGAGGCAAGAGGGAGAGTTGCTCGGGAGGATTCTCCTAATCACACTTCTTGAACTGACTTTGCAGACAACGCTGCGCGATCTCCTGCGCTTTCTGGATCTGAGGTGGAGTCATGTGTGAAGCCATAACGTCTCGGTCCTTCATCAACTCATTTTTTGAACCGCCACTCGACGATGCCGCCGCAACCGTGTACCACATGTGCGCACGAATATAGTCCTGTGGAACACCCTCCCCCTTGGCGTACATCTGGGCTAACTGGTTCTGGGCTCCTGCGTGGCCTTGTCCCGCCGCCAGACGGTGCCATTTCAATGCCGACTGGTAGTTCTGTCCCACACCCAGACCGCTGGCATGCAGCAATCCAAGGTTGTACTGCGCCCGCGCATCTCCTTTCTCTGCCAAGGGGTAAAAGAGTCCTGCTGCGAGCTTGAACTCTCCACGCTGTAGCGCATCATATGGTTCATCACCGGACAGTGCTGCCGCTGGTGTCGCACCGGCGACGACCAAAATCACCGCGAGCAGGAAAAGCCTCATCGTGCACCTACCTTCGAGCACACTATGAACAACATCAGGCTCTTGAGCCTCCTATTACTCAGTAACAAGACACTCTTCTCTTCCACTTCTACCTACACCACAGCAGAGTAAGACGAGAGCAAGCCTATTCTTGCGCGAGGCGAAGATGTCACCAAAATGCTGTTCTCGTTACGATGTTCTTCGTCGGCATCTGCGAAGCGGTTCAACTCTGACGGATAGAAGCCACTGGAGGAACTCATACGCTCACGATCACTGCCCACGGAGCGATAACGAGTCCGCGGCACGCGCCATGCGAAAGTTGCTGTCAAAGCCTGGATTGAACACTCAAACACTCGCGAGGCGTCAGACCCTGAAGAAGGCGAGGCCTCTATCCCCCTTGTGTCGCCCTAAGTCATGCCGGCGCAGTTTCGCCAGTATTTAACAGCATTCTTGCGGCAGCGCAAGACAGCTGGAAACGACAGCATAGGTAGCCGCTCGCCATGACATGACAGTCATCCGGGTGGTGTTTACGCCTTGGGACGCGGTCTGGTCGTGTGCTGGAAGAGGCATTTGGGACAGGTGTAGTGGACGAACTGGTCGCCGCCGACCACCCGTTTCTTCATGGGAACGCTGCACCAGGTACAGAGGCGATCAGGTATCATTGTCACCTTTGGGTGAATTCCATGGACGTCTTGTTCCTGAGCCTTGAACGACATGGGGATTAGACTGGAGTCGTGAGTGAATCGATGACCCGTAGTGCCTGATTTAGCGCGCCTGCTTGTGCCTCTTCACGGGACGCCAAGCTCCCGTCAGGGCATCCTTTGTTACCTTTCCATCGTGTTGTGCCGAACTCAATCCAGCGTTCCCTATTGTCGGGCATTGGCGTGTCCTCCAGTCTCCACGCATCCCACAACTCCTTCCCTCCATAGAAGAAGTCTCCGTGATCCTGTAGTGCAGAAGCTATGCCAGTCGCCGCATCGGAGGTATGAAGACGGAAGGGGTCTAAACGGCCCCTTTGCACGACAGGGCCGAACGATCGGTGTCGGTGATTCAGCAGAAGACGCGTAGCGGCTGTTGCTGGATCATCAGGTCGGTATGTATCGCTTCTGAGTCTCCACCATAGGATTATGGGGCACATATTTCTTCCAATGGCCGACAGAAAGAGCGTGTCCAAAAAATGTTCTCCGTCCGACCATCCTGCCACACTTGACCGTCCTTTTTGAGCCAGCGAATTAGTGCGCCAACTCATACCGGACCGCCCATAACAGTTCATCTATTCCAAAGGGCTTGCGCAACGTTTGTCGTGCACCCAACAGTCTGGCGGTGCTAAGCATGGACTGATCATCGACCACGCCGGAGACGGCAATGACTTTGACATTCAGAAATTCGCGAGTGAGCTCCATGATGGTATCGAGTCCATTCAACTCAGGCATTAGAATATCGACGATGACCAAATCCACCGGGCTCTGACGATATAAGTCGACCCCCTCGCGCCCGTTGGACGCTTCCACCGCCTCATGGCCTGCCGATTGAAGAGCCGTCGATAACAATGTGCGAATGGGAGCCTCATCATCAATCACCAATATCGTGGCCATACTCCCCCTTCAACATACACCATCACTGAAAAATCAGTCTGTCGGAGTGTACGTGAAATAGGCATAGTTTCAATGAAAAGCCCGATTTAGGAGACAGGAGCGCAACAGAAGACCTCGGGTTCCCAATATATTGATATTGATTCCTATCTATTGCTATAAACGGGGTGTGCGCCTTGATTTGCGCGCCCTTCCGTCTTTTTCTAGACCCTCAATCAGCATGGGTACGAATACATTTTACTTGGACTTTTCCCAATACGGTGAGACCGATCGCAAGGCGGTGAAAATGAGCATCCGCCTGCCGACGCTCGAGTCTGCCGACTCACGGTATCGTTAGAAGATCTCCATAGTTAGTTTTCAGTTACTTGCAGTCAGTGGATTGAGCAAGGACCCGACACTCTAGGAGGTAGCATGCCGCAGAGAGACAACTCAAAAAAAGAGTGCTTTCGTCTATGGAAGGACGGGCGATCCATTAGCGAGATACAGCGCGCGACAACAGCGACGCATGAATCGATTCGAGCATGGGTGCGTGAGTGGGAGCGCGGTCTTCATAGAACATGGGATGTCGGTTTAAGCAATAGCCGGCTTCCCTCAAAACCAGCCGAGCGGCTTCCTGAAGATCTGACGAAGATCTTCCAGGAGGAGGGTCAATCCCAGTTCATCAACACCTTGGCGGAACGCATCATGTAGACGGCTGGGATTCCGACGATCACCGCCGATTCCAACACCAACGGGCGGAACCTCCTCACATTGCCAAACATGGTTGAGCACCACATAACAGGGTTACTACCATTCCTGGAGCACTCGCCACAGGTCAATTTCGGTTTCCCCGATGGGGGCGATGGATGTGTAGGGAGAATGGTTGAACTACTCCCGTCCGCAGTTGTCCGCAAATATATCGAGATGACAGTATGTTATGGCAGCCTACAATGCGCCCCCTTTGATCCAGGATTGAACGAACGAGTAAGTCAGCTTTCGCACCCTGTCCCCGTACGTTCCTATCATCGATGCAGGCTGGGACAACGGAAATTGTGCAGGTGGTTCGAGTGAATCAACGATATGCTTCGCCTCTTCCAGGGCTGCCGCTGTGGCCTCTTCGCGGGAACGGAAGACGCCGTTGGTGCGTCCATTGTGGTACCCCCAGCAGACTTGTCGGAATTCAATAATGCGATACTGGCAATGCCAGGTCTCATCAGCTTGCCGTCTCGGCAACAACTCGATCCTGCGATGCTTATAATCCAGCATTCTCGTTTCCTGCACTCCAATCATTCATCCAAAGGACCATAGAAACCGGAGGAGCATGACACCAGGGCTATTCCTGCAGCGGTCATCGCTCTGCGTTGGTCCCTTCTTCACCAAGGAGAGCAGATAGACCCTCGATCTTTTTCCTCAAGGACTCCGGTTCATCATTTGAGAGGTCTCCCGTTTCGAGCAGCTTTTTGCTGGCCACGAGATGCTCACGAATACTCTGCCGGTAATCAGACATCGCATGCCTCCTCACAGGGTACTGCATCATAGCGTTGGTCAGTGACGCTGGGGTGAGAGAAGGTAGGTCTTCAGTTCTTCCACGTAATATTCAACGACAGGCCGTTCATCTGGTGCTAACGGCACATTGAAAGGGAAGACCGTTGAGGACAGAAGGTTTTCGCAGGAACGGATGAATTCTTGAAGTTCCATCCGCAGGGAAGAGGGAGGATCGGTAAACGCGAACATAGAGGCACCGCCTTTCTCACAAGGTGTCGGCGGTAGGCCATCCAGGAGTCGTCGGCAAGATGTGTGTGGAGAGTATAACCTGTTAAGGCTACTCCCAATTTCAGAGACAGTCAACAGGAGCAATCTCTACCCTGAAATCACCAGCAAGAAGAAATGGCTACTCGACGTCGCCCGTCATGTGTTTAGTCAGCAGCACCTCGCGGTCAATCACTGGACCCCTGACGAGTGCGGCCCATGCCAGACCAAATAGGGTGGTTTTTTCATGACAGCGGCGGCGCCTGGATAGATGCGGAGGGCACAGCTGTAGGCCTGTTCTTGGGCATTCAAACACGTGGCTGCCGAGAGGAGGGGGTTCACGATGATACGGAACGACGTGCATTCACCCGTTTCAACGACACTATATACGGAGCAGGAAAAGTGGCCTTTTTGTAAACATTCCGTGCTGATGGCCAGATATGATCCATCCGAAAATGTCATGAGCGGTTCTAAGTTGAGACGGCTCATCAAGACTCCTTTCGTTTCAATACAGATGTCCTCAGCGCTCTGAGTGAGTCGGAGTAAGCCCAAAGACCTGTCATGGGGAACAGGATCATTCGCGCGGAGAAGGCTAAAGAACGAGGCGCGAAGGACAGGATGACTAGTTGATTAAGGTACCATGGATTCAACTCGATAGCGAATGCGCAGGTGCTGTATGAGATCGACGAGTAACTGACGAACGTCTCTTATGGCCAGCACAGTGAAGGCTACAGAACCGCTGAAACCCCTGATAGAAACGGGGAAAGAGGGTTGGTGCCGAAGCCGGGATTTGAACCCGGACAGCCGTGAGGGCGCGGGATCCTGAAGGGAGCGCAGCTTCTCTCCTCCTGTTGCTCACCATGTCGCACCGCTGCAGTTTTCCCCATATTTAGCTGCATTCTTGAGACAGCACGGTACGGCAGGAAACAGCAGGATAGGGCATCCACTTGACAGTCCTCTGGCAGAAGAGCCCCTCCCGCCTTTCGTCGCAGGCCAGGGTGGCCACATGGAGTCCTCTACGACTAGCCATTTATATCCAGCGCTCTCCCTCCTTGAACTAGCCCCCGCCTTCCAACACAAAGCATCCGTCAGAAGGGTACCCGTCGAAAAAGGAAACCCCAACACCAACCCAATGATTTCCCGATCATCTGTAGAGGCCGCGCATGGCCCCGGCGGATCGGTTGATCGAGCTCTACGGTGGGTTGTCGAAAACCAAGCCGACACGAATCTTAGCGAGCTGACCCTTGATGAGCTGGTGTTTGGGGTCTGTGGATTGGAACAAAGAGCAAAGGGGCTCGGTGAGTATTCAACAGTCCTCCAACCTTTTGCCCTCTCACTCGCCCCGACCAATCTGCATCGGATTTTTATCTGCTACCTACAGGGTCTTGACTCGGGAAATTTCGACATTACTAAATGCGCAGTTGACAAGCTGGACTGGATGGACTTGGTGAAGGGCTCACTGTCTGGCCAGCTGTTATAGAGCTGTACTCCGGCCCTTCACGCAGTCCTTCATTCCAGCTGATTTCAATAATCATTTTTTATAGATCACAGGAGGTAGAGCTATGTCTTGGGAAAACCAACTGCCTGTCTTGTTCCCTAACCGATCGGTCGAGTCACAAATTGATCATCTGCTGGACGACGCAATCCAATCTGTGAATGGGTGGTCGCAGTCCTGGAATCCAGCCTGCGATATTTTTGAGAACGAAGAGGGTTTCACCGTTCAGTTGGCTCTTCCGGGCTTGGAGGCGAATCAGATCGCCGTGCAGGTAGAAAGCAACATACTCCGCGTGAAGGGGGAACGGAAGCGCAACGAGTCTGAGGGGAGACGATGGTACTTGCAAGGGATCGGAGCCGGTGCGTTTTCCTGTGTCTTCAACCTGCCGGAGTATGCAGACCATGAGAAATCGATGGCCTCATATAAGCAGGGCCTGTTAACGATTACCTTCCCGAAGCGGGAACAGGCAAAACCACGCTCGATCATGATCGAGTGTGAATAAAGAAAGTGACACGTACTCGTCTTCGCCGGCGGTCCTGGATTCAGGCGCCGGCGGGACCAAACAGCTGGCAGTCATGCAACAGTCCTGGAGCGGTGTAATGAGGTAAAGAAAGGAGGACATTGCCATGCAAGTGAAATCCGTCGCGCTAGGCATGATGTTGATGGTTGGTCTGTTACTGGGGAACTTGGCGGGTCCAGGCTTGGCCGCCCAAGGCGATACAAGGGAAACTGTGCTTCCCCGTTCATTTCAAGGCGCTCGGTTGGGGATGACGTTGTCTGAACTGACCCGTATTGTGCCTGATGCAAAAGGCGTGTCCCTGAATCGACGTGATCCCGCTCAACGTATCATCGTACTTCCATCGAAGGATCACGCCGTCCAACGCGTGGAATATCGCTTCTACAATGACCGTCTCCGAGAATTGGCTATTCATTACAACTATGATGCGGTGCCCGGTGGGTTTAAAGAGCTACGCCAAAGACTGCAGGAAGCCTATGGGGAGCCCGCAGTGGCAGAGCAGACAGATTATGACGCTGGACCCAATATCGCCTCCGTGAAGAAGACAGTGTGGAAAGACGGTAGCACCATGTCGGTCTTGGCTCAGTTTCATAAACTAGACCAAGGGCGCGAGTTCTATGATTTGATCTTGACGATCACAGATCGCGAGCTCCAGCAAATCTTTGAGCAGGATCAGGAGCAGTACCGTCGACAAGAAACGCTGAGAGTCCCGATTCCATTGCCCACTCCTGGAATACAAAGCAAGCAGATGGCGATGTCTCGTTTAGAGCGCACGCATATGTAGTATTTGGAGCATGGTAGAGAAGAGCGACTGAACAATCTGGGGCAGATATATGAAGGAGGTGGCTGACTATGAAATTCCTCTACAGACTTATTGCAACCTGGCTTATTGTGGCCCCTTTCATAACGGCTCTATTCATACTGTGACGGCTTATAACAATGAGAATAGCACCCTGGCACTCTCCGCCGACGAGGCCCCGGCGGTGCTCGAGGCGCCGCCGGATGGCACGGTAAAAGGAGGGCGCGGTCAGGCCATTCTGGTGACGTATGAGGCTCATACGATCGGTTCTGATTGCTGAACATGATTATGGCACGATCAACCGTCTCTCTTGTACGCTGTTCGACCACATTCTCGATATCGCCATCGGCACGTGTGCCTCCGCCGAGGAACTCTCTCATAAGTTCGAGAGCGTTTCTTACGATACCGTCGTAGTAAGCCCCCTGTTGCTTCCAGCCTATCGTTCCATCCAAAAGAAAAAGAATCAATTGCTCGCGCCTCTTCTCGTAACGGTCTGTCAACGAGACCTTTCGATGGCCCAGGCGGCGCTTGAGGGGGACGTATTTGGTCTAATTGCCATACCCGTCATTCCCCACGAGGCCACTCAAACGGTCCGACTGGCGCTCTGGCAAAACCAGCTGCTGAGATTGCTCGCTTCTAAAGAGAGGGCGGTCGTCCGGTTCCAGCAACACATGGAGGCGTTTCCTCATGATCGGAAGGCGGAAGGGGAATTTGTACACGATTTGAATGTATTCGATCGCACCTTCCAAGCCTTACAGTCGGGTATGCGACTGCTCGAGAATAAGGAGAATGACCAGAGTCTCTTCGACATAGCAGTTTTAGTGGAACAACGTGCCAGGCAACAGGCATTGGGCAGACTTCTCACCCTCAACCTGGATGAGGACAGTAAGGCAGAGGAAGCTCCATAGACGTCCACCGTACTCGGATCGATGTGAAAATCGGAGAAGGCTCGGCCTAATAGTTCGCCTACTTTTCGGGGTTCGCTCGTCGCAAGCGGCTCCGCCCACCTTCGTGTAAAAATACTACCTCCGCTGAAACCCTACCCATTTCATCCAAGGGAGTTGATTCATGGGAGGACGAGATTATTCATTTCCTTGTAGGCTCTCGGCACGACGATGCAGTCTATAAAACCGAGAGTGGACTTGATGAAAGGAGGTAAACGATATGAAGCTCGCACATTGGAATCCGCTCCGTGAACTCGAAGGCATTTCGGAGCGAATGAACCGGTTCTTGTCACATTCTAAAAATCAACAGACCGAAACTCACCAGGTGGATGGCAAAGAAATGGTGACGGTCCCGGATTGGTACCCTTCCGTGGACGTCCTTGAAACAGACGCCGAGTATTACCTCAAAGTAGAAGTGCCAGAGGTGAACAAACGGGATATACGGGTGACCGTCGACAATAGAGTGCTTTTCCTCCAAGGCGAGCGGAGGGAAGAGCCCAAGGGCCCCGGACGTCGATTTCATCGCCTTGAACGGGCGTACGGACGCTTTCTCCGGAGCTTTACGCTCCCGGATTCGGTCGAGGTGGCACTCGTGAAGGCGGAATTTAGGGATGGGATGCTATACGTTCACTTACCGAAATCTGCTCACTCCCAAGCCAAAACCATCGATGTGAAAGCGGCATAACGAGGCTCCTGCCAATGCATTGCGATCCACAGATACGGCCCGTTTAGCAAGACGGGCCGTTCCTGTGTTGTGTTGTGATTCCCACAGGACGGTTTTTTCCTTCGATGGATAACCGACATATTCATATCTGGTCTGAAACCCATAAATACGTACAATGTTATCAGCCGCTCCCGTTCACCCTCCTCTTGACTTCGCTTTGCTGAGAATTATGAAAAACTGCGTGAAGCGGATGTTATCTCGGAAGTGAGTGCTATGCGGCACACATTGCTTACGAACCCTCTCCAAATGAAAGGGACATGCTCTCACGCCACTGCGTAAAACAACCGCTTAGGCCCAGTTCCGGGTCCGCCAGTTGCAGTACTGACAGTATTTCACGTGCCTTCATTTCACTGATCGGGCGGCGAAATGTAGGGCACTCATCCAGACTCACAGTGCCAGGAGTCGACGCCATGTATCAAACAGATTTTGACCGCAAAGCGCCTCGTGGACCCAGAAGTTGGCTTGTGCCCGCAATATGGTTGACGGCTGGGATCATGATTGGATTTGTGATTGCTTCTGACCTTGGCTGGTTGCCTACCGGACACGCAGTTTCTGACGTCTCCTCTCTAGTTCAGCCTCCTCTCATTGCCGAACCCGTCTCGACCGCCCCTCAGCCCGTGCTGGGCGGCGGCAATCAAACATTCGTGGACATTGCAAAGTCGGTGAAACCGGCGGTGGTGAATATCTACGCCACCAAAAGCGGTCGTTCCCAAGGGTCGGGGCCCGTGCCGTTTGACGACCCCTTGTTTAGAAAGTTTTTCGGCGACGAGTTTCCCCGGAAATTTGAACAACCGAAGGAACGAAAAGAAGGAGGACTTGGGTCTGGCGTGATCGTCGACTCTAACGGACTCATCATCACCAATAATCATGTGGTGGGCAAGGCGGATGAAATCCGTGTCATCCTGTCAGATAAACGCGAATTCAAGGCGAAGCTGATCGGCACCGATCCAAAGACAGATGTGGCCGTCGTCAAGATCGATGCGGCGGGGCTTCCAACCGTGTCCTTGGCCGATTCTGACAAACTGGAGGTCGGGGAGTTTGTTCTTGCCGTGGGAAATCCGTTTGGCCTGACACAGACTGTGACCCTGGGAATCGTCAGCGCTCTTGGGCGGGCCGCAGGTATCGCCGAATACGAAGATTTCATCCAAACGGATGCAGCCATCAACCCCGGTAACTCCGGCGGGGCTTTGGTCAATGTGCGGGGCGAGCTGGTTGGGATTAATACGGCAATATTCAGCCAGAGCGGCGGAAACATGGGGATCGGATTTGCCGTGCCCAGCAACATGGCGCAGTCCATCATGGGACAGCTCGTACAAACGGGAAAAGTTGTTCGCGGGTGGCTTGGGGTATCTATTCAGGAGCTGACACCGGAATTGGCGTCTCAATTCGGTGTCACGGAGACAAAGGGCGTGCTGGTCAGTGATGTCATGGACGAGAGCCCCGCGAAGAAAGCCGGATTCGAGCGAGCCGACGTGATCGTGGAATACGATGGCAAACCGATGGATTCCCCGACGCATCTACGCAATGCCGTGGGGCAGACACCGGTGGGGAAAAAAGTCATGATTAAGTTCATTCGAGATAAGAAGCCGAAGGCAGTGGAGCTCACGATCTTGGAGCAACCCAAATCCTTATCACAAAACGCGGAGGACGACGGCGAATCAGCCACGCCCACTGGAGCACTGTCCGGTCTTGAGGTTCGCGATCTGACCGAACAATTGGCTAGTCGGTATGGCTTGAAGTCAAGTGAACGAGGCGTCGTCATTGTCGGGGTGCGGCCCGGGAGTGCGGCTGAGGAAGTGGGTGTCCGAGAGGGCGATATCATCCTGGAAGTAAACCGCCAGGCGGTGACGTCGGCGAAGGCCTTTGGGCAGATCATTGGCAAGTTACCAAAGGACCAAGCGGTCTTGCTCTTGCTGAAACGCCAAGGCCGAACAATTTACCTAACACTTCGTTAGTGTCGCCTAGGGAAAAGGGCTTCAACAACCGGGCAAGGTTGCGCTGACGGCCCGTGCCTCCATTCTAGACTTGTGCCCTGATGCGTTTCACGAGATCGATTGTTCGGGGTCAATGTGAGTACCACATAACGGTCATCCTGAGGTGACCGCTGTTTTCGTATCGAGCGGTTCTGCTGTACGTCTTTGATCATATGGCTCATGGTTGGTTCTCCAAGGCCAAAGAGCCTCTCACATTGCCGACAATGGGTGCCCGAATTAAGCTTAAGATCGAGCAAAAGGCCGGCTTGGGGGCCTCACATCACGCGCAGACAACTCGGGCTCTGAATTAGCCATCACCCTGACTGGGGTTGTCCTGGCGTTTGTCCGTCGCTTCTGACGGCTTTAGCGTCATGGCGCATTTGGTGATCCCAGTTGGAAGGTATGTGAGATGGAAATGTACGCATATCTGCCATGGGTTTTTGATATAATGAAGTCATGGCTTTCAATAACCGGAATAAGCCCCTTCCAAAAGGCAAGCGCCCACGTTCGCCAGAAACTGCCGTTCATATTGCAAAGCCCACCCTCAAGCCACTGCCAGACACCACCCACATCCCGTGGTTTACCGGTAACGCGATCCCTACCAGGCGCAAGACCAGCACGGCCCCCTAGCCAATCGACTTATCTTCGCTTTTCGTACGAAGAATTGCCTTCTAGTCATTGATCGGCGCACACACCACCGGCACTGGCAAGGGCTTCTATATAGGTTATGTAACAACAGGACAAAAAAGGTGAGATATCGGTAACTAGCTAGGACTAGAACGTTGTATTCCTAGGAAGGTCTTGTATCGTCATGGTCGTAGCCTGATAGAAAGCCCCTTCACGAACTGACTGAAACCGAGGCCGCGTATCCATCGCATTCCGCTTTTCTCAGAAATGATAGCCGGCATCAATTGCCATGAGCTTTGCAAACTGCCCGATCAAGCTCCTCTCTTCGTTCGGCAGCGGCCAACTGTGGTTGAAACTAGCGTGTATGATGTCTCCACGGTTTCCGCAGGGGCGAGGTCATCGCCCCTGCGGAAGCTCCGATGCTATTGGCTACTCACCTGTAGTTGAATACTACCAATCTCAGGCAGCGCAGGATTGATGGTCACTGTGTATGGTTCTGCTGAAGCGAGGGTCACCGGG
>JAMPUU010000018.1 GCA_030144965.1 Nitrospira sp. BO4 | reverse complement strand
TGGCGCAGCAGCTGCCAGCGTGGATCGAACACGACAATCAGCAGGCGCCGCACAGTGCCTTGGCCATGCAGTCGCCAGCCGAGTACCATGCAGCATGGCTAGTCACAACCAATGAACCGACCTGTCCAAAATTAGGTGGGGCAGAACAGAACTTCGCTGAACCGATGTGCTGCCAACAACGGCACGAAGAGCAATAGGTTCTTCAACCATTGGTGAACACGAAACACTCGACGCCACGCCGACCATGTGATCGGTACACGTGGAAAGTAAGCGTGAATCTCCGTCACTTGTTTCGCTTTGGCTAACACGCTCGATGAAGCGTTGACCACGATGCCTTTCGATGCACCACTCCAAACATGCATGTCATCAGCAGAGTTTCCAGCATAGATGTATCCCCCCGCTCCATACGTTTGATCCAACGCAGCTTTTTTTCTGGCGCCGGCCAAATTGTTCTTCCCGTCGCTGGCCATGACATCATCAAACAACTGAATGTGGTCTGCTATCCGTTGCGCCACACTCGCATTGGCAGCGGTACAGAGTACCAGCCTATGCCCAAGTTGTTTTTGCTGTTTCAGCCAATCGATGAGCTCAACGTTGTAGGGGAGAGTGGCCGGATTTAGCTTAATAGAGTCCACCAACTTCTGTTTGAGGCAAGCCTTTCCAGCTAACAACCAAAATGGAAGATAGAGAACGGAAATGGTTTTCTCACGAAGGAGCTGCAAAGCAGATTCATGGAGAGTATCAGTGCAGAGTAGGGTTCCATCCAAATCAACTATTATCGTGTGAGTCTTGTCTTCCAAGGGAGAGTAGGGATCGGGACAGACTGTAACTTCTCGTGATGACATTGGGGTCGCCCTGAGCCAGCCCGGATCTTGTGGACACCCGGTTAAGGCTCACCCTCCCGACGCTCGAATTCCAGCGGACTCAGATGGCCGAGGTTCTGAGAGAGCCGCTGGCGATTATAGAATTCTTCACTACACGCAAAGATCTCCTGGCCCGCCTCCTCCCGCGTGTGATACGGCTGATGGTGGATCAGTTCATTCTTCAAGTGGCTCGGCACGCGCACTCGGGATTCGATCCCGCCGGGCATAGTAGCCACTGGCCTCCTTGTTTCGACCTATTGCCCGCGCCCAGAAGGGCATTGAAAGAATATCTGGAAGATGTGGAACAGCCTAAACAAACTAAGTACTTCTCATATCTTGCTTCGTCCACGGTGCCCGACCCTACAAGAGCAACATAATATTCAACAACTAGGAGTTGGCTCTGCTTTCAACACTAATTCTACTTGCGGAAGAGTCACATACCTGCATTTATCTCTAGGCACTAGCACCTAATCCATTTCCATGATCAAGGCCTAGAGAGTCGGCTCACGGCCACCCCGGCACGAAGGTGTGTGACGCGATGGGCTCATGAGCCTGATAGAATGCGTATTTCACGGAGATTCCTTCGTAAAGTAGGGCGCTCCTTTTTTTAACATGCCCCCCTCCTCAGTGACCCCAGCCAATTCGCTCCGCAGCCGGTTCGACTTGGCGTCCCGATCCGGAAAGCACAACCCCAGGTCGGCGATCTCCTTTTTGCGTGACAAGACCAAGTCGGCATTACTGTGGCGACTGCGTGTTGTCAGGTTTGTTGAGGATCAAAGCCTTAACGCTTCTGGCGCATCTTTTTATGTCCTGAACCATCTCTTCACCCCCACCAAGTAAGGCACTTGCCGAACACCAGTTCTGACGTGCCCATACGATAATCATGCGTATCGAGCAAAAGGAATGCCATTTCGCTTTATGGCCCCATGTTGGTAAAGGAGCTTAAGATGCCAGACTATACGATTCTTCTGGGGTCTTTTGCCACATCGAGTAGTGCCCAGCTATAGGAGGACTCCTCCCTAGATATTGCCTAATGGAAAGTGATACTTAAATATTCAAGCTCTATATGGCTGTAAGAACAGGAGTGTCTGGCCAGTGAGTCTAAGAGTTTGGTCCGATGAGTCACGGTGTGTCGATTCGATACATCATGAATATATAATGATTCTATTGATCAGAAGGACTTGGGTACATGGAAGCCCGGGCGGTCGAGTTTGAAAAAGGTGGTGGGAGGGAGGCTGCAGCGACCGTAACCGTTTAATTCAAATCAGTATAAGAAACGCGACAGGCTACTTTTCTGACGGGTTCATAGGCCACCCTAAGCTAGCCAGGATTTCGTGGACCCCCGGTTAAGACTCACTGACCCGACGTTCGAACTCCAGCGGACTGAGATAGCCGCTGGCGATTATAGAATCCTTCAATACACGCAAAGATCTCCCGGCCAGCCTATTCTCGCGTGTGATGCGCGTGATGATGGGTCTGCTCATTCTTTAACATGCTGGAGAGGCTCTCCGCCACAGTGTTATTGTAGCGGTTGTCCTTTTCGACTCATACTCGGTGTGATGCCGAGCGTGATGAACTGCTGTTGATACGCGACGCAAAGGATGGCGCTGAGAAGCTATTGAAGGACGGCGGTACTGCGATGCTTGTGCTGCTAAATCGATTAGGAGTTGGGATCCAAAAGAACACCTGATCTACGTCACGCCTTCATCTGATAGGCAATGAATCCCACGACATCAATCGTTTAGGTCAAGACTATTACTCCCACTCGATGGTACTCGGCGGTTTCGAACTGATGTCGTACACGACCCGATTCACGCCTTTGACTTCATTGATGATTCGACTCGACATTCGGCCCAGCACGTCGTTCGGAATCCTCGCCCAGTCGGCCGTCATACCATCCACGCTGGTGACGGCGCGAATCGCGATCACGTTCTCATAGGTTCGCTGGTCGCCCATCACCCCGACCGTTCGAATCGGCAACAGGACCGCAAACGCCTGCCAGATCTCCCGATAGAGACCGGCGCTCCGTATTTCCTGATCGACGATCGCTTCCGCCGCCCGCAGAATCGCCAACCGCTCCGGCGTCACGGCACCCAGCACACGGATCGCCAACCCGGGACCCGGGAACGGTTGCCGCCAGATGATTTCGTCCGGCAATCCCAGTTCTTTCCCCAGCACCCTCACTTCGTCCTTGAATAATTCGCGGAGCGGTTCGATGAGCTTCAGTTTCATGCGCGCGGGTAATCCCCCGACGTTGTGATGCGTCTTGATGGTCGCCGAAGGCCCTTTGAAGCTGATGCTCTCGATCACGTCCGGATAGAGTGTGCCTTGGACGAGATACTTGACGCCTTTCAGTTTTTTCGATTCGGCCTCAAAATGCTTGATGAACTGCCGGCCGATGATTTTTCGCTTTCGCTCGGGATCTGTCACACTCTTCAGCCCGGCGAGAAACTGTTTGGTTCCGTCAAGAATTCTGAGATTCAGGTGGAGCTGCGAGGCGAACGTCTTCTGCACTTGGTCACGTTCACCGGCCCGCAAGACACCGTTATCGACGAAAATGCAGGTCAACTGATCGCCGATCGCCCGATGCGTCAGCGCCGCCGCGACCGATGAATCGACGCCTCCGCTCAGCGCGCAGATGACCCGTTCCTTGCCGACCTGCTCTCGTATCTGCTTCACCGCCGTCTCGACATAAGACTGCATGGTCCAGGTCGGCTTGCAGCCGCAAATCTCGTACACGAAGTTACGCAGGATTCGCGTGCCCTCCGGTGTGTGAGCCACTTCGGGGTGGAATTGCAGGCAATAGATTCTCCGCTTGTGATCCTTTCGCTTCATTGCCGCGACGGGCGAATTGCTCGTGTGCGCGATCGATCGGAACCCAGGCGGCATCCGTTCGATGCGATCACCATGAGACATCCACACGGCTGTCTGCTTCTCGGTTCCCACTCCTAGAAACAGATCATCCGCGTCGTCGATCGTGAGATCCGCTCGGCCATACTCTCGATGTGTCGACTTGGCGACGTCCCCACCGGAGAGATGCGTCACCAGCTGCATGCCATAGCAAATACCGAGGATCGGAATGTTCTGATCGAGAAGTTCCTTGGGCACGAGCGGCGCTTTTTTTTCGTAGACGCTGGATGGTCCGCCGGATAGAACGATGCCCTGCGGACGATACGCAAGAATCGTCGCCAAAGAAACCGTGCAGGGAAGGATTTGCGAGTAGACTTGGGCTTCGCGAATGCGGCGAGCGATCAGTTGAGTGTACTGCGACCCAAAGTCGAGGACCAGAATTCTATTGTGCCAAAGTTCCATAGGGCCGTCGTTCGTGAAGCGTGAAGCGTCGTTCGCTTGGACGAGGAAAACAGAAAGGTGATTGCGAGATATGCTTCACGAGAGACGTTTCACGCGGGGCTATTCCCAATCCATCCGGTAGTTCGGTGCCTCTTTCGTGATAATCACGTCGTGCACATGGCTCTCACGCAGGCCAGCGACAGACTGCCTGATGAAGGTTGCATTCTGCTGCAGGTCGGCAATCGTTTTACAGCCGCAATAGCCCATCCCCGACCTAACGCCGCCGACCAACTGGTAGACCACGGCCGCCAGCGGACCCTTATAAGGAACACGGCCTTCGATTCCTTCGGGGACCAACTTCTGCGGCGCGCGCCCACCCTGCCCGTACCGATCTCCGCCCCCTCGCTCCATCGCCCCGATGGAACCCATGCCGCGATAGACCTTATAGGTTCTGGCTTGATAGAGCACCGTCTCGCCCGGAGATTCCTCCGTTCCGGCAAACAGACCGCCGAGCATGACGGACGAGGCACCGGCAGCCAGCGCCTTCGTGATATCGCCGGAAAACTTGATGCCCCCATCGGCAATGATCGGCACCCCGCTTCCGCTCAACGCCTTGGCGCAATCCGCGATGGCGGTCAGCTGCGGCATTCCGGCGCCCGACACGATCCGCGTGGTACAGATCGATCCTGGTCCGACCCCGACCTTCACGGCATCGACACCGACTTTGAGGAGGTCTTTGGCCGCCTCTGCGGTTCCAATGTTTCCCACAACAAGTTCGAGAGCCGGATACAGTTTCTTGATCATCTTCGCGGTATCCAGCACCGCTTGCGAATGACCGTGTGCCGTATCGATCACCACCAGATCCACGCCTGATTTCTTCAGGAGGGTCACGCGCTCTTCGGTATCTTGCCCGACACCGACCGCCGCCCCGACCCGTAATCTGCCATGGCTGTCCTTACACGCGTTGGGATATTTAATCCGCTTTTCGATATCCTTAATCGTAATGAGACCCTTCAGTTCAAATTGCTTGTTCACGACCGGCAACTTTTCGATCCGATGTTCATGAAGAATCTCTCTCGCCTTTTCCAGGCTGGTCCCTTCCGGTGCCGTGATCAACCGGTCCCGCTTCATCACCTGCGACACTTTCAAGTCCATTCGGGTTTCAAATCTCAGATCGCGGTTGGTGAGAATCCCGACCAGCTTGCGTCCCTTCGTGACGGGGATGCCGGAGATTCGATATTTCGCCATCAATTGATGGGCGTCACGAATTGTCTCGTCGGGAGAGATCGTCACGGGATCCAGGATCATGCCACTTTCTGATTTTTTGACTTTGTCGACCTCGATTGCCTGATCCGCCGGCGATAGGACTCGATGAATAATGCCAATCCCCCCTTCACGCGCCATCGCGATCGCCAATCGCGCCTCCGTCACCGTGTCCATGGCGGCACTGAGGAGCGGAATATTGATCCGGATGTTGCGCGATACGAAGGTGCCGGTATCGACTTCGTTGGGTAGGATCTGTGACTTGGCAGGCACGAGGACCACGTCGTCATAGGTGAGTCCCTGTCTCGGTTCTTTGTCAAGCATCGTACCCTCTTCTAGCAAGCCGTTGAAAAAGTCCACCAGCTGCGTTCTCGCGGCGCTCAGAGGCTCAACGCACGGCCTGGGTAAACGCCTGTTCCGACAGGCGATGGGTGGGCCGGGCAAAAATAGTTTACGCGTCGCCTCTTCGCTTACTGCGGCCTTGCTGGACGGCCTTTTTGAACAGCTTGCCGGCTCATGTGAGGTCCTATTAGACGCTCTGCGTGCGTTGCGTTTTTTCCAAGTCGGCCAACTCCTCGGCCTCGTCTTGTAATCGCTCGCTGCCCTCTTCCGCCGGCATGAACTGCTGAACTCGCGTGTTGCCGCTATCCACGACGAAGACACTGCCCTTTGCATCAACGGCGATCCCGTATGGGAAATTGAATTGCCCGTCACCGTTGCCGAACCCGCCCCACTGAGTGATGAAATTCCCCTCCCGGTCGAACTTTTCGATCCGATGATTCCCGGTATCCGTCACATAGACATCTCCGGCTCCATCGATGGTGATGCCCCATGGTGAGCGTAATTGTCCGGCCTCTTGAGCCAAGGAACTGCTGGCATGCCCCGCCGACGGACTGCCCCCCCATTTCGTCAACAGCTGCGGCAAGACATTGGTGCTGGTGTCGAATTTTTGGATACGGTGATTGCCCATATCGACGACATAGACCGACCCGTCTTCTTGATCGACCGCCACCCCGCGCGGGAAATAGAACTGTCCATCGCCGTTTCCGAAGCTGCCCCAAGCCATAATGAACTCGCCCGCCATGTCGAACTTCTGCACACGAAAATTGGCGCTGTCGACGACGTAGACATAGCCGCGCACACGGTCTACTGCAATACCCCAGGGGGCATTGAACTGCCCCTCCCCATTTCCACGCGAACCGAACTTCATGAGGTAGCCGCCGAGTTTTCCGTCGAACTTCTGAACCCGATGGTTGTTGGTATCGACGACCCACACGTCGCCCTTGCCGTCGCAGGCAACGCCGGTGGGATTGTGGAAGTTGGAATTTGCCGAACCGAAACTCCCCCAGAGAATGATGAAGCTGCCGGCGTTGTCGAACTTTTGCACACGATTGTTTCCATTGTCGACGATGAACAGCGATCCCTGCTGATCCACGCAGAGTCCGTACATCGGCGCCAGAAACTCGCCGCCATGCAAGAGCGACGCGCCACGTCCGGGTTTGCCCCATTTCGACACGCACAGGTAGCCGGAGGTATTGACGAGAATCGTCGTGGTGGCCGGAGTGGAGATGTTGTTGCCGATATCCTTGAACCACACATAAATCGTCTTCTGCCCATCCGCGGGGGATAGGAGGAAGGGAATGGTAGCCCCGAACTTGATGGCCGGCGTCACATCCACCCACCCCGGAGTTCCGGCCACAGGAGTCAACGGACTTTCAGAGATGAAATAGGCTCCGACCCCCGAGTCCAAATCGGTCGCCGAGATCGTCACCACGATGTCAGGCGAATTGGTCATGAACGCCCCGTGATTGATGACCGCGTACGGATTTTGCGGCGCCGTAATATCAATGAGCACGGGCGTCGCCGTGACCTCTTCCGATAATCCGCTTTCCGCTTCGTTCTCGAACACCGCCGTCACGGCATAAAAGTACGGCGTATCGTTGGTCAGGCCCTCGTGGGTATAGGGATTCGTCACTCCCTCGATCTTGGTGGCCCCCTGAGTCGTGAGATGAGGAGCGGTGCTGAAATAGAGATTGTAGGATTGCGCGCCCGCCACCTCCATCCAACTCAAGAACGCTTCTGTATCACCGGGCTTCACGGCGAGACTGCGGGGCGGCTGCACGGCCCCGGCTTCCACCGCCTGGGTCGGCTGCTCTTTGCCACGATTGATCTCCTCCTCGGTCGGCACATACTTCAGGACACGGTTGTTGCCGCTGTCGGCCACGAAGACGCTGCCTTCCTTATCTACGACGATGCCGTAGGGGAAGTTGACCTGCCCCTCTGTTTTACCGCGATTGCCGAATGAGCAGAGAAACGTTCCATTGCCGTCAAATTTCTGAATCCGGTGGTTACCGCTGTCGACGACATAGACGTTGCCCAACGCATCACAGGCAATCCCCCATGGCGCCTTGAACTGCCCGGGCCCGCTGCCCTCGCGCCCCCATTTCGTCAAGAAGCTTCCCCGCGGATCGAATTTTTGGATGCGGTTATTGCTCTCGTCGGCGACATAGATGTTGCCGACGAAATCGACCGCCACGCCGCGCGGGAAAAAGAACGCGCCGTCGAAACTCCCGTCACGTCCCCACTTCAGCAGCGGCTGGCCGTCGGCTTGAAACTTTTGAATGCGTGCGTTGCTGGTATCGGAGACGTAGACGTTGCCGTCTTGATCCGTCGTAATCCCCCACGGCACGTCGAACCGACCCATGTCGGCTCCGCGCCAGGCGAACCCAAACTTGCCCCAGGCCTTCTGCACGTTGCCTTCCAGATCGAACTTCTGCACTCGATTGTTCCCGCTGTCGGCCACGTACACGACATCATCCGGCCCCACTGCTAAGCCGCGCGGATAGTAAAACTGGCCCTCTTGTGTGCCGGGTTCACCACCCCATCGAGCTAAGAACTTTCCGGCCTTGTCGAATTTTTGGATCGAATGGTTGTCGGTATCCGCAACATAGATGTTACCGTCCTTGTCCAGCGCAATCCCTGTGGGTGAGCTGAATTCACCCTCATCGACACCCTCATGGCCGATCACCATGGCCAACAGATAGGGTGAAGGAATGGCCATGACTTCTTGCGATTCAGGGCTTTCCCCCTTTGGGGTCACTACTGTGACGACATAGTGGTAACAAGTTCCATTGGCAAGGTCATCGTGGAGATAGGGGCTCGTGGCGCCTTCCAAGCACGTCGCCTTGTCTTTCTTGACTCCGATTACGCTTTTGAAATCCTCGGAGCTGGCGATGGGTCGGGTCAATTCCGAAAACTTGATCTGCACGCCCTTCGTGGTCTGGAAATACAGGTTGTAGTACATGGCGTCCGGAACCGGATCCCACGTGATCGTGATGCGTCCATTGCCAGGCTTGGCTTGGACATTCTGGGGCGGAGACGGCAGCTCTTCGTCCTCTACCAGCGAATCTCCTCCGCCCCACTCTCCCTGGATTCCATCGACAAAGAGACGGTGCCGATCGAATTGAAACATTTCATCGAAAAGCCAGGCTTTCATCACGGTATTGCCTCAGGGTGGTTCGTAAAACGGTTCAGAAACAGTGGAACTTTCAATCGCTTAGACTTGGATTGGACACTCTAGCAAAGCGATGGAAATGGAGTCAAGGCAACCGCCATTGGCCCTCTACAACAGAGTAAAAGAGCCTCTATGGTATCCACAGCTGGATCGATTACAATGCGCCGTTCACTCGATAGCGCAATGAACTGCGTGATGGTGGTCCGAATTCAGAAAGGAGCACGACGGAGGCAGCGATGCGGAATTTCATACTTGGCGCCATGATCGGTGTACTGCTGACCTCGATGGGCGTACAGGCAGCCGGGAAAGACGGGTTCGGAGGTAACGCGAGGCCTCCACGCCTGAATGATGAACGGGAACGCCAGTTCCAGCTTGAACTCGAGCATATGCGTAAGCAGACCGAGTTGGAACAGGCGCGGATGCAAGGACAAAAGAAGCCTTGTTAGTACACACCCGAACAATGGCACAGCTACTCAATAGTTCGTCACAGAGGAAACAACAACTGAACGAGCTCAGTATCAATAACCATAGCGGATTCAAAGGTGAACGATCATGAGGATGTTTCAGGTGAGACAAACGGTAACGTATGAACTGACGACGGCGGCGGGAACGGAGCAAGAAGCCATCCTGAAGGCGAAAGGCATTCCCCTGACCCACTGGACCGCCGAGGCCGACGAGATCACGGCGGAAATGCTCGACGAGACCGATGAAATCGACGAATATTGAGATCCGCTCATCTTGGCTTGCCTTACAGCTATTAAGGAGAACGCACCATGCTTAAGATTCAGATCATCCGATCTTCAATGCTCTGCTTGCTACTCATCGGAGCAATGATCGCTCCGGCATTCGCCGGTGACACCGTACGCTCAAGCGGTCAGGCTTCTACATTGGATAAGAAAACCGAGGATCGGGCGAGATATGTCATCAAGATCGCCGGATGCAACGATTGCCACACAACCGGCTATGCGGAAGCGGCCGGCAAGATTCCCGAGAAAGACTGGCTCAAGGGAGATGCGATGGGATGGCGTGGTCCCTGGGGCACCACCTATGCGAGCAACTTGCGTCTCTATATGCAGAATCTTTCGGAAGACGAATGGATCAAGGTCTCACGCTCAGTCGAGCTTCGCCCGCCCATGCCATGGTTTGTGCTTCGTGTGATGACTGAACAGGATCTGCGGGCGATGTATCGATTCATCAGAAAACTCGGACCTGCCGGCGAACCGGCTCCCAGCTATCTCCCGCCGGATCAAGAACCGCCGAAGCCGTATATCCAGTTCCCGTAGCTGTAAGAATTTTAGGACAGGATTTGTCTGTCAGGTTTTCGGAGGATCACACCAGCCAATTCTTTTTCCGGAACATTGAAGGAAGATGTGAGAAGTGCACTTGTCAGGGGTTGATTCAACTGCAACGTGCATCACACTAACGAAGAGATTGAGCTATGAAAGACAACGACGGTCGAAGACAAGAATTCGCTGCAACGAACCTCTAACTCTCCGCCACGCACCGGCGCATACGTGACAAACCTCCCTCACGAATCGCCACCCTCGTTTTCAATGGCGACTTCAATTGCTGAAGGCTCGGCACACGCTACCGGTGCCCGCGGCCATTGATTCACTACGCGGTCAGGCAACCACCTGGTCGCCCCGTTGGAACTACTAACTCTTTTTGTACACGACTAAGCCACCGATAAAGATTGCAAGCATGACAGACGCGAACATCAAAAAAGTACTATCCATGGCTCACTCCTTTCGTTTGTGCCATGAGCTCAGACGTTGCGCTTCTCACATTGCTTTCTCAAAAAAGGCCTTAGACGCTCTGAACCTTTTCCCTCGTCTCACTCTGGTTCATTCCTACGAAACCCGAATGGATTCACTACGGGCGACCCTTTCCCGATGGGTGAGGCCGCCCGTGCATGGCGCTTAGGGCACCAAGGGAATCCTTTAATTTTTGAGACCCGCGCGAAGAGTGGGCCAATGGGTGGAAGAGTGCTCCATGGGAAGCACTGAGATTCGCTTGCCAGCGTACCGTTACGCCAACCTGAAACCTCCACAAGGCGTATCTGACATTTGAATCCCCTACGCGGGGAAACGACAGCCGATGGAGAACCGGCTAGCGTGACTGGCGCGGCACCCGCCCATAGCTCGGCGGGCCGATGTGATCCGGTGGACTAAGGTCTTCCATTTCCACCTCCTCCTGCTACGGAATGACTCGAAGCTTATAGAATGCGACAAGTCAATGGACTATTTTCTCAATACTCCCGTTCCAGCTTCTTTGTCAACTAAAACAATCCAGCGTGCATCGGTCATAGTTGAAAGCATACAGCATGCCACTCCCAAACGAAGCAAAATCTGAAGGGACACCTACAATATGGTCAACACTGTTCAGAATGGTCCGCAGACACGTGCACGATTACCGTTGCACGCGAAGGATGGGACCAAGAGCAAGCCATTTTGCTGGTCCTAGGGCAGCCATGTGGGGTAAGTGAGCCACGTACCACAATACGACATCCTGCTCTTGGACTCCCTGATTGTCCTCATCATACCCGAGTTGCCCACGGGCGCCGAAGCTCCAGGGAATGTCTTCGCTCACATTGGCACGACGAATCGCGACATCAAAATCGGCGAACGTATCCCGTTCGCCATCGTCCTTTAATGGAGCATACCCGGCACCGGGCAGAACCCAGACTCCATGGCCGTTCACGTGGTCACGAACCAACCAGGTTTTGTACAGCGCAGGAATCTTGACATCGTTACGCTCGTTCACATATTTCCGCCAGCCAGGACCCCACCCTTTATCCGGTCCTCCCTCTTCATGAACGAAGACCTGGTCCATGCCGTTGCCGTTGATGTCAAAATCAAACCTCCAGTAGGGATGATGGTGATGGTTCGTGTTGCAGGACAACCCCCGGCTCTGAACCACCGGCCTGAGCTCCCCATCATCTGAAAGATACCATGACTGATAAATATGATATTCACCGATCCGCGCATACGCCCCCACCTCGAGCCACTTCACATTATTCTGCGTAGCGCTTTCCATACAGACTTTCTGATTCCCGCAGTTCACGATCGGCACGAGGTCCTGCCATCGCAGACGATCCTGAAATGGCCCGCATCGCCCGCTGTCTGCCCGCGAACCGAACCAGGTAAAGGGATTCCACCAGACACGTTCTTTGACATATTTGACACGGATCACCGGCATGCTGGCCTTGTTGAGAATCAACTCATCCGCGTACTTGACGTTTCGCAATGCCAGTCCTGTGTTGTCTCGAACCTCCCAGTCAAAACTCCATCGTCCCCAGTCCACATGCTCGGATTGAGTCTCGGCAAACAGGGGCTCGGACAATCCAACGGCACAGAGAATGATCAAGGCGCTCAATAAGATTCGCTTCATCTCACTCCCTCTCACGAACGAGGCGGTTCCTCTCCGGCATCCAAAACCTTGTCCTCGGTCAAATCGACCACGGCCCAATATTTCGGATCCCCGTCCTGTCCTTGGGAAAACGTGATCCAAATCGTGCGGTGGGCATATCCAGGGTCATTCCTGAAGAATCCCCGGTCTGGTTGCATGAGTAATCCGTGGCCTTGGAGCTGTTCGACCTTGCCGGCCAGCCGTGGGTCCGCTTTGGCGAGTTCGATCCCTCGCTGCACATCTTGCTGGCCTTCCGGCGGCTGATACTCTTCAAGACGAGCAGCACTGAGCACATTCATTTCCTTCATGCGAACGTCGACAGCGACGTTTTGTCCATAACTGTAATAGACAAGCCGTGTAAGGCTTGTCGTGTGCCGGCAACACCCAAAGGAGATCTTGCCTTCCGGCGGCACCCGGTCGGCCTCGACGAATGCCCAGCGACTGCCCAGCAACGCCATCACACGAGAGTCGCTCTCGGCCGCTTTCCGCAATGCGGCCACCTCACCGGCGGTCAGGACCGCCGAAGCGTTCGTCGACCGCTTCACGGCCGCATCCGGGGCGGCACCCGCCATTTTTGGTTTGTGGTGACCGGCGATATCTTCGCCGGTGAATTGGAGGACGTGGGGAGCAGGAGCTTTGCCGGGGAGTTTGACCTTCTGCACCGCAGTTTCAGGGTTTTCGGGTCCAAACGGACCACGCGAACCGGCATCGAGACTACAACCGCAACCAACCCCGATGACGATCCAGAGCAAGAACATCCGTCTAATCGGTCGGAATCTCATGGCTCACACCGCGAGCTTCCCGGCAATTCCCAAGGCAAGCTTGGACATTTGGGCAGCGGCCTTGATGACGGCTGCCCGTTTCTTTCGCGAAGCGGCGTCGAGTATGGCCTCCTTCATGAGTTCTTTGTACGTCTTGATCTCGTCCTTACTGAACGGAACGATCTGAGCGATGGTCTCATTGTTGAAGGTGTTGGCCAACTGCGAGTAGAGATTGGAAATCTCCGCCGCGTAGATACCGCGCCGAAGCGGGTCGTTCTTGTAGGTCTCGAATTTTTTCCGTAGCGCCGCGACGGCTTCCAGGAGCGCCTTCTGGCGGACCTTGGTTTCATCCTGTTTTCCCACAGCGAACTCCACAACACCCAGCTGATCGATCAGCGCTTTGGCTTCTTCACGAGCATGATCCACCTGAACGGATAAATCGCTGATTTCCTGATCTGCGCTTTCAGCCGTTTCCATCAACTGCTTGATCAGGGTATCGTTGTCTTCGAGAAAACCGACGACCCCGGCGATGCTGGTCTCCATGGTGCCTCCTCTATCAGGATGCTGAAAAAGTCCGCCAGCGGCGTTCTCGTATCGCTCCGAGGCTCAACGTACCGCAGCGTACGCCTCGCCCCTTCGCTCGCTGCGGCCTTGCTGGACAGCCTTTTTGACCATCCTGAAGGTATTTAGGCGTTCGCATCGTACGGAACATTTTCAGCTATATTGTCGGCATCGTTTTTCCGCAGCCTGCTATTGCCCGTCGTCTTTCTTCAGCTTATCCAGAAGGTCGACCAAGTCGGCCGTGAAGGTATGCGCGCGTTGCAAGCCCCTCATCCTGACGATGCCCGAACCCACGACCTCCTCCAGCGCGTCATTGACGGTCCGGGAATGGTTCACAATCTCCATGATCCGATCCGACTGTCCCGGAGCCTGTTCAATCAAGGCCGACACAAACTCCGGATCGACCGACGCCAGTCCTGATTTGTCGGCATAGCGCTTCAGCTGGGCATGAAGCGCCGCTGTACGTTTCCATGAGTCGTTCAACGCATTCGCCGCATCGCGCAAGCCGCAGAAATCTTCCTCAAACTGATCCCAGACGGCCTTTTCCAACCCTTGATAGTCGGCAAGATACATTTGCCCGACGAGGTAGGCTGCCGCGTACGCTGACTCCCCCTTCTTCCCGGCGGCGTTACGGTACGGGGCGAGGACGAATTGATGTTTGGCTTCGTGCGCCTGCAAGGCCTTGAAGCTCTCGCGCAGAGAGCTGCGCGCCTGCTCTAGAAACTTGATGCGCACTTCCGTTTCTTTCTGGAATACATCGATGTTCGTCTGAGCGGCATCGATTTTGATCCCTTCTTTCTGAATGAGATCGCGTACGGCATCGCTATGAATCGAGTGGCATCCTAATGCGCTCATCAGAACGAGTCCGAGACTCCAAACCGTGGTTCCTCGTAGGATCATGCTGGTCTCCTCCCGCTCACAAGATGGACATCATCGGCGAAGCGTCCGCACCGCTTCCGCGAGCGACTGCACATCGTTGCGTGACAAGGTGACGTCGATATCCAGGTATTGCTTGATGATGGCGTTGATCCGTCGAACCGCTTCGACGTTGGTCCGGTACTGATCGAAGGCCGTCAGATCCACCGCGGACGACGCCTGTGAATCTTTCGCGACACGCTGCTCGATCCGACCAATCAGTTCAGGAAGCTTTTGCAGCAGACTGTTCATGTCTCCCATACCGGCCTGAAAAATAACCTGCCCGGTCGGTCCCTTGCGTTCGGGGAGATTCTTCAGTCGAATCTCGTTGACCAGCGCGATGATCTCCGTCCCCAACAGGTCGGCATCGTCTTTGGCCAACTCGGGGTCGGCCACATCGGTCAGTTTGGGGTTTGTGGTGGCCCATTGCAGCGCCAAGTTGAGCTTGAGCCGAGCTTGAACATAGCGGTACCATTGCTGATGCCGCTCGGTCACGTTGCTGACCAGCTCGCGGTACTCCTGCATCAGTCGTTCACTCTCGGCATAGGCCTGGTCTTTGGCGATCAAGGCCTGCTTGACTTCGGGCGGAGTGGCGCAACCGACACACAGCAGCAGACTGAGTGAGGCAACAAAGATGTGCGCCGATCTCATCGTGATTCCTCCTTCCGACTTATGCCGGAAACGATCATGCACGAACACGAGGTGCGTACCTACTGAATTCTTTTAAGGATGGCGCAAGGGTAGCGAGAGCAACAGGCGAATGCAAGAAGAATATCGGGCAATACGTACCTTACCCATATGTAGTTATTGGAGTGCAGGAGGTACCTATTTAGAGCCTCCTTCCTTTGACACGCCGTCGACAATTTCCTGGTAATAGGAATCCACCATCGCCGAGTAGGCCTCCTCGACGATCACCAATTGCCGTTGGTCAAACGTATTGGCGCAGTACAGGTATTGGAGCCCCCGAGAAGCGCCGCGCTCGACATGCAGTTGTCGACCCTCCGGTCCTTCGTGCGTCATCTCTCTAGCCACTTCCCGATTTTCCAACTGCTCCCATGCAGCCTGGGCCGATGGCCAATGGTTCTCGTAGAGGGGCGCGCGAGGATCGGTGGCAACGGGCACAGCGTTCTGAGCAAATACTTGACCGCTATCCTGCTCCGGCCGCTCATCCCAAGCCGCAACGGTCTGTCCCCCCTTCTGCATCAGATAGAATGGACCATCTTCCACCGCCTCTTCGATCGATCGGTATTGGATTGGGGCAGGAGTCTCAACCGGCTGTAATCCTCTGTGGGCCAAGGCGCGCTGAAAGGGCACTCGCCTGGCCAATTGCCGCGTTTTCTCGCTCGCGATCATCCGGCCATTTGGGTGGAGAACCTCGCAGAGCCGATCGAGCCGAGCACCCAGCCCTGTCCGCCGTTCAAACGACGCCTGCTGTAACACATTGCGCGCTCGCTCGAACGTTCGCCAACTTTGGCTCGGAAGACCGGGGTCGTGCTCGGCCTGTAACAATGCGTGAGCCGTGAGGATCAGGTCATAGACCCCTGGCAGAGGTTCGGCCTCCGCATCGACACACTCGAAACGAAGATTGTCCAGACCAAGCTCGTGAGCCTTTTTCCGTGCAACCGCGAGTGAAGCTGCTGAGCGGTCAACCCCCACAAACGTTCGGTCACGAAAATGCCGAGCATAGAAGGTGGTCAGAATCCCCAGGCCACAACCGAAATCGAGAATATTCTTCGCTTGGCTGAGCGATGCGATCGTCCGTCGCCCGATCGCTTCATAGTACTCATAGCGCTGGCTGTAGAGGACTGGAAAGATCGTCGGATGCGCGGTGAGATCGTAAAATGCAATTTCGGTGTCACGATCGCCGTTTCGTTTTCGCTCGACGCGTAAGGCCAACAGCTTGAGATCTTCCGATGAGAGTTGCCGTCTCTGCCACGCAAAGTACTCGCGGTCCGACGTGAAGCGTCTGAGCCCCCACCAGGCAAGATGCTCGCGAAGCGATCGCTGCAGGGAATCAGAAACCATTTTAACGGGCTCGCTCAAAACCGTTGCCAGCAAGGCCGCAAGGAGTGAGAACCACGAGTCGTAAGCTTCTTCACCCGCCCGCCCCGAGCTGCCAGAGCAGCTCTCTCCCGTTGAGGGTACGTTGAGTGGTTCGAACGACTGAGAACGAAGCTGGCGAGCGTTTTCAGCGAGCGCCTAGGGACGTTTCAGCATGATGGCATCGAAGTAAGTGTCGGGCACCGGATGCGGTAATCGAAGCTGCCCCGCCCCAAACGCGACATACTTTTCACAGGTCAATTGTTCCAAGCCGATCGGCCCCTTCGCATGCAGCTTACCCACACTCAGACCGACGTCGCATCCCAGACCGAAACTATCGCCTGCGTGCAGCCGTGTCGAGGCATTCACGAGCACTGCGCTCGCATCGACTTCCCGCGTGAATCGCAGCGCGGATTCGTAGCGGCTGGTGGCGATCCCCGCGGTCTGACATGCCCCGTGCGCCGCGATATGTGCCAGCGCCTCATCGATATCCTCCACCATCTTGATGGCCAACACCGGACCGGCAAACTGAGTATGCCAATCCGCATCCGTCGCAGGAACGATCGACGTATGGCCCGTCATGGCCATCTGTCCCATGAGGGCGACCGTTTTGGGGCACGCACGCACTTCCACCTTGAATTGATCCAGCAGACGGTTGATCAACGGAGGTAAGAATTGCCGTCCGATGACCTGTTGCACCAGCAAGGTATCCAAGGCATTGGAGGCTCCCGGCTGTTGCACTTTGGAGTTGATCACCAAATTCTGGGCAACCGGTATGTCGGTGTCTTCATCGACAAAAAATTGGGTGAGCCCTCCGTCATCACACAAGATCGGGACCTTCGCTTGCTCCGCGACTGCTTTCCGCAATCCTGCCCCACCGCGCACGATCATCGCGTCGAGACTTTTGCCCGAACGCATCAGCTCGATCGCGACCTCCTTCTCTTGGCGGTCAATGAGCACCCACGCCCCTTGGGGTACGCCGTTTTTTGTCGCCGCCTCCCGTAACCGCACGTCGATCGCCTGATGCGTCAAGCTCCATTCCGGAGCTCCGCGAAAGATACAGAGATTGCCTGATTTGAGACAGAGCGCGATCGACTCGACGGTCACGAGCGGACTCCGTTCGGAAATCATGCCGACCACCCCGATGGGAACCCTGACCTTGGATACCTGCAATCCATCAGGACGCTCGTGTCGTGCTGTCACAGCACCGACAGGATCCGGCAGATCGGCGATGAGATGCAACCGCTCGACAATTTCCTTCAGATGGTCGGTCGACATACGCACGCGGGCCACGGCAGCCTTCATCCGATTTTTGGCTTCGGCGCCATCAAAGGACTTCCCGATGGCATCGACCTCTTTCGCATTCACCGCCAGAATGGCTGACTCGTCGCCGGCAATACGATCGGCCATGGCATGGAGCGCTCTCGACTTCACCGGACCCGGAAGCCGAGCCAGTCTTATCGAGACCTCTCTGCAATCTTTCAATAACCTATCGAGATAGAGCTTAACTGGAACTTCAATCGCCATAGGGGCCGTTTTTCGCGGGATATGCCTTCCAAGGATTCATTGCAATCAGCCCATCACCCTGAGACAATGATAGGATCCTAGGGCGTCGGACTATAGCACGCATTTTTTCGACGAGTAAACAACGGTCAGCGGGTTTTCGATTCAATCTGTCCCAATTCGATGCTCGATATGGAAAATAAGAAATCGGTGAGCCGACTCGTGTTTGCGCAAGAAAAGGAGGAGTGATGCGGTCTCTAGCACAGGTGCACGTACGTGGTTTCAGCATGGCTCTCTGGATGTGTTTGGCGCTATCGCTGGGAGCGTGCACTTCTCTTAAGCCCATGAATCCTCTGAATCCCCCGACACGAGCGACCCCTGAACAGGAAACCGAACGGGAACGGGAGAGCCAAACTCCCAAAGTGGTTCAAGTTCGTCCAAACGGGAGTAGTCCGCAACAATGTGTGGTCAATTTCGACGACGAAGCTGCGCTCTCACAAATCCTTGCCCAGGCTCGATCGACTCTCGCGTTCAAAACAGCCCGATCGCCGTCAGGACCATTGCAAATGTGCGATCCCTCCAAGCATAGCGACTGCTGGACCTACCGCCAGCGTTGTCAAAAACATGACGTCAACTTAGACAGCCTAGGACAAAATCATTTTCATTTGAGCATGGCGAGAGGAATCGAGTGCTACACCCTTCCGGACCCGGGAGATGGTCTTGGCCGAGGCTTCGGCAAACTTGTCGATTGGAAATGCACCGATGTCGATTGGGCGAAGACTCCCAGAGTGCTCTCCTCTCACGACCAAAACCAGTGGATTCGCGTCTGGCTCAGCAACGGCGAGACTCATGCGTTTACGTATTTTGACATGGAGTCTATTCGCGTCCTGCCGGATACACCGATCCAACTCTGGTTTCGGAAGCGCGACGGAACTTGGTGGTTCTGGCCGGAGTTGAACGCAGGAAGTACATGGAACACCCGTGAGTGGACTCGCGATGTGTCGGAAGTCCGAGTGCGAGGAGCAAGGGCGGGCCGTGCAAGCTCCTATATGATCGGGTCCGTCACCATTCGCGACTAGACAGGTCAGGTCGAAGCAACGCTCATCCTGTGGAATGAGAACCCGCAATCGTCGATGATGCGGTGGACGACGTCTGATGCTTGTGCTGACGAGCGAGCATAGCCGCGAGCCATGCCCAGGCCAGCATCAATGGCACCAGTGCCCAGGCGATGTGGGCGGTGGTGGCTCCGAGTGTCTTCACTCCGGTGACCAGCCAGGCGGTGGATGCATCTCCTCCGCGTGAAATGGCTGTGTCGATAAAGTTCTTCGCCTTGTACTTTTCTTCACGACTGACGATAGTAAACAGCACTTCTCGCGACGGTTTGGACAACGCATATTCCCCCACCCTGCGCAGAACCGAAAAGATGACATAGACCATCAGCGTCGGCCACAGGGCGATCCCTATAAATCCCATCACACTGACCGCCGGGAGAAAGAGCAGGCCCGCTACCAGCCCAAACCGGCTGATTACCCCCTTGGTAATGAATACCTGGGTCAGCCAGGTCAACAGATTGGTGACAAGATCTAGACTAGAGAAGAGACGCGTACGAGCCTCCGGCTGATCGAGATATTCCGCCACCAAACGAGTCTGTTCAAAGTACAAGAAGGTTGCGGTCATGGTCAGCAGGGCCAGGTAGCCGCAGATCCCAAGTAAATAGGGCGAAGAGAATGTCAGACGGATTCCCGCCAGGAAACTTCCCCTGAGA
Source organism: Nitrospira sp. BO4 (assembly GCA_030144965.1). Lineage (GTDB taxonomy): Bacteria > Nitrospirota > Nitrospiria > Nitrospirales > Nitrospiraceae > Nitrospira_D. Next base: position 115,037 of record JAMPUU010000018.1, on the reverse strand, counting down.
GGATCGCCCGGGTGCGGTTGATGGTGTTCCGACCGTTGCCGACTCCACTGGTCAAGCCGGAATATGCATCCCAGGCACAACAACAGAAACGCCGTCGAGGCCAACATCAAGACCGGAACCGGGAAAACAGACGTGAGGCCTGTTGTCAGCAGCGGGCCGACTATCGCTCCACTGCTCCCTCCCGCGGCAATGACCCCAAACAGCCGCGCTCCCTGCTCCGGTGTAAAGATGTCGTCCATGAAACTCCAGAACACGGACACGACGAACAGATTGAACACCGACAACCAGATAAAAAACCCACGGGCTACCCACTCCGGGGACACATGACTCGTCATCAACACATAAAACGCAACCAGATTCGTGATGAAGAAGGTGTAGACGGTCAACAGCAGCCGATCGCGCGTATATCGGGCCGAGAGCCATCCGAAGAGCGGCGTGGCGGCAAGCATGGCCAAAAATGTCCCGGACATCATCCACGGGAGATTCTTCAGCCCTCCTTCAATGGCCATTTCGTCGCGAACGGGACGGAGAATGGAATACCCGCAAAGCAAACAGAAAAAATATGCAAAGGCCCAGGCCAACGGAACCAATTCTTCCCGTTTGGCACCAAGAGACTCCGCCCATCGAACAAGAATCGTCTGACTCGGTTCGCCCATGCGTGCCCAGTGTAGCAGGTGTGCTTTCGCCTGCAAGTGGCATATCTGTTAGAATGCGGCGGGCCGTGTGGAATTCTCGGGAGACACACCACATGATTGATCTTCGTAGCGACACCGTCACGAAACCGACGGACGAGATGCGGAAGGCCATGGCGCGCGCCGAAGTCGGCGACGACGTGTATGGTGAAGATCCGACCGTCAATCGGCTGCAAGACATGGCGGCCAACCTGCTCGGCAAGCGCTTCGCGCTCTTTGTCCCCTCCGGAACCATGGCCAATCAACTGGCGATTCGGTCACAGACCCAGCCAGGGCAGGAGATCATCGTCGAAAGCAAGAGTCATATCGTCCGTTACGAGCAGGGGGCGGCCGGGGCACTGGCAGGCGTGCAACTCCATTGGGTGGTCGGTGAACGGGGGATCATGACCGCCGAGCAGGTGGAAGCCGCGATCAGGCCGAACGATCCCCACAGCATCATGACGGCTTTGATCTGCCTCGAAAATACACACAATGCCGGAGGCGGGACGATTTATTCCCTGTCCACGATCGAAAGAATCCGCGCCATTGCCGTCAGACATGGGATTCCCATGCATCTCGACGGAGCTAGGCTTTTCAATGCCGTGGCCGCTACGACGCTGCCCCCCACGGTGTACGCACAGCACTTTGAAACCGTCTCGATCTGTCTCTCGAAGGGGCTGGGAGCTCCCGTTGGATCGCTGTTGATCTCAAACGACCAACGAATCATCGATCGCGCCCGCCGCTTTCGGCGCATGTATGGAGGGGCCATGCGGCAAGCAGGCATTCTGGCGGCCGCCGGCATCTACGCCTTGGATCGGCACGTCGCCCGCCTCAAGACCGACCACGACAATGCAAAAAAACTGGCTCGCCTGCTGCAGCAGATTCCCTCGATCCAGATTGCACCGCAGCACGTGGAGACCAATATCGTCATTTTCGACATCGTCGACGAGCCGCGCTCTCCCGCCGAACTGGTCGCTGCTCTGAAAGAGCAGGGGGTACTTATCAACGCGACTGGAGGGAAATCCTATCGAGCCGTCACCCATCTCAACATCTCGGAGAAGCAGATCGACGAAGCCTCCGCCGTTTTTTCGAAAGTCCTCTCACGTTGAACGTTGACACTCTATTTCTTGACCCATAGAATGCCGGAGAGACACCGTCGTTTACTGTTGAAAGAAGGTTATGGATTCAAACACCACGACAAGCACCCCCACGCGAGACGAACTGAATGCCGAGTTGGTCGAAATCCCGGAACCGCCGGAACAGCCGGAATCACCTTCTCCCCCCGGGTTTGAAGACAATGTGGAAATTGCCTTGCGGCATGTGAAGGGCCGAAGGGGCGGGGATCTGGTCGGCGTCATACTCGTCGGGTCGGGCGCACGGAGAGCGCTCACTCCGCATAGCGATATCGATCTGATCGCTCTGGTCAAGGGAGAGGCCGACAGCCACGAGATCCTTCGCGTCGGCGAGCGCTTGGCGGATATCCGCTATCGTGGATACCAGTCTATTGAGGATGACCTCGCCTACTCCCTGCGCCTTCCCTCGTTGCTTCGAAAAGGCCGAATCCTTTACGATTATGAGGGCGTCTGTGCGCAGTTGATCGAAAAAGTTCACCAACGATTCCGCCAAGGCCCGCCGCCGGCTTCCATCAACGAACAGATTCGTCTCAAGGCCGAATGCTTCCACCTGTTGGGGAAAGCACAGGATCTCCTAGAAAAGCCGGGAACGGCCCACTATCTATTGACGCTGTTCTACGAAGATTGCATCTCGGCCTTTTTCCGGTTACGAGGGTTTTGGCTGGTCGCCCCTGTGGATGTTCATCGATTCATGTTTTCGCGTGAACCGGCGCTCGAGCACCTGGCGGGACAATTCCTGACGGCCACCACCCTCGCCGACAGGCTCAACTTTGGACGGCAATTTGCCGATCTTCTCTTTAAGGATGTCCCGAATCCTGCCCGCATCGACTGACCGCGGGAATGCGCTGAACCGGTAGCCTCTACGCAAGGACCTTGTTCCCATGCGACGTGAGAAGAGCCACGCGTGCCCGTGAATAGATCGACGGCTACCGCACCCTCTGTAACCGACATTCATACCAAGGAGCTCTTATGGAACTGGGATTTATCGGATTAGGCAAGATGGGGATGAACATGGTCACGCGTCTCCGGCGCGATCAGCACCGCGTGGTCGTCTATGATCGATCCAGTGAACTGATCAAACAGGCGGAAAGTCACGGGTGTATCAGCTCCACGTCTCTGGCTGATCTTGTGAGTAAACTTGGTGCCCCCCGCGCCGTCTGGATCATGGTTCCGTCCGGATCGCCAACGGAAGAAACCGTGGAGGCGGTGGCCGCGTTGCTGCAACCTGGAGATACCATCATCGACGGCGGCAATACACGGTTTCATGACGACGTGCGGCGGGCCGCCGAGTTGAAGAAACGAGGCATCCACTACGTGGACGCCGGAACGAGCGGAGGTATCTGGGGGCTCACCGTCGGCTACTGCCTCATGGTGGGTGGCGAAGCGGCACCCGTCCAGCGGCTTGCCCCGGTCTTCAAAACCCTCGCCCCAGAAAACGGGTGGGCGCATGTCGGAGGTGTTGGAGCCGGGCACTATGTGAAGATGGTCCACAACGGGATCGAGTACAGTATGATGCAAGGGTATGCGGAAGGGTTTGAGCTGATGTCAAAGAGCGAGTACAAGCTGGACCTGGCAAACATAGCCGACTTGTGGATGCATGGAAGTGTGGTCCGATCCTGGCTCTTGGAGTTGGCTGCGGGCGCGCTGAAACAGGATCCCAAACTGGAACGCCTGAAAGGATATGTGCAAGACTCGGGTGAAGGACGGTGGATGATCGTCGATGCCATTGAGAAAGACGTGCCGGTTCCGACCTTGACGACCGCCCTCTTTACCCGGTTCCGTTCACGGCAAGAAGAATCGTTTACCGAAAAGATGCTGGCCGCCCTTCGCAACGCCTTCGGTGGTCATGCCGTCCGACGATAACTCCCGGCAGCATTGAGGAGGCCTTGATGGCATCGACGAACAGTCAACGGATTGATATCAGCCCCTCTCAGGAACCGCTGCCGCCAGTCGAACCATGTACCTTGGTCATTTTCGGTGGCTCCGGCGACCTCGCTCGGCGACGCCTGATTCCCGCGGTCTATAACCTCCTCCTCGACGGGTTGCTCCCGTCGAACTACGTGGTGCTCGGCTTGGGCCGTACTTCGATGAGCGATGAAGAGTTCCGAGCCAGCGTCCGTGATGGCGTCGTCAAACATTCCCGGCAGGCCTTGATCGACGAGACGTGGAAGGCCTTTGCTCAGCATCTGTTTTATCTGGCAGGGGGAAACGACGACGATCAGACCTATGTGAGACTGAAGGAGCGCGTGGAAGAACTCGAGCGGACGTTTCAACTGCCCGGGAATCGGATTTTCTATCTCAGCATCCCCCCCAGTTCCTTTACATCCGTCTGCGAAGGCTTGTCCCGTTCCGGTCTAGCGGGATCTCCCGGGGCTCGTTCCCCCTATACGCGCATCATCGTCGAAAAACCGGTCGGGCGCGACCTGGTGTCGGCACAGGCCATCAACGAGGTCACAGGCCGTGTCTTCGATGAATCGCAGATTTTCCGGATCGATCATTATCTGGGCAAAGAGACGGTTCAGAATCTCATGGTCGTACGGTTCGCCAACAGCATTTTCGAGCCGATCTGGAATCATAAATACGTCGATCACGTTCAAATTACCGTGAGCGAAGCCGAAGGTGTCGGAACCAGAGCGACGTACTATGAGGAGGCGGGCGCTCTCCGGGACATGATCCAGAATCATTTGCTTCAACTCCTCTGCCTGGTCGCCATGGAGCCGCCCTACTCCCTGGATCCCAACGTGGTGCGAAACGCCAAAATGGAAGTCCTCCGCTGCTTGAGGCCGATCACGGCGAAAGACGTGGAAAAGTTCACTGTGCGGGCCCAATACACCGAGGGGACGGCGCATGGGACACCAGTCCCCGGCTATCGACGTGAGAAGGGCGTCAACCCGAACTCCATCACCGAAACCTACGTGGCGGTGAAATGTTTCGTCGAGAACTGGCGGTGGTCCGGTGTGCCGTTTTACTTACGAACCGGAAAAGCCTTGCCACAGCGGGCCAGCGAAGTTGCCGTCCAATTTAAGGAGATCCCGCAGATCCTCTTTAATGCCGGTGGACAGACTCCTCAAGCTCCGAATGTCTTAGCCTTGAAAATTCAACCGGAAGAAGGGCTCACGCTCCGCATCGTCTCCCGTGTCCCCGGTACCCGTGCTCAGACCCATCCAGTGGAAATGGACTTCAAGTATGGAGAAGTATTCGGTCGTCCGTCTCCTGAAGCGTATGAGCGCCTTTTACTCGACGTGATGGCGGGAGACGCGTCCCGCTTTATGCGGCGCGATGCCGTGGAAGCGTCCTGGGCGTGGATCACCCAGATTCTCGAAGCCTGGGACAAGTCGGGACAACGCTGGCTCCCCGAATATCAAGCCGGAACATGGGGGCCGGTGGAAGCCGACCGGTTGATTCAAAACGACGGCCGCGCCTGGCGGGAGCTGTAGGCACCGGCTGGCATAGGACGCCCATCGCCGCGGCATCAGCTGAATTGATCGTTCTCACACTCTCACTATAAGACTTCGCCCCCCTGCAGGCAGTCAATGCCTGGCCTGAAAGTCTCAACTTCGACGTCCTCGCTTACGCTGATAGCCCCGCCACGAAGGTCTCTCCTGTGAGTTAGAGTCGCATCCATTATAGAGCGAGAGAGCAAGAGTCTCGTGAGGCACTGACGGGTCGGGATTCAGAGATGATCTCACACGACGAGCCGATTAGTGCCCATATCCTCTTCCGTATGACCCTGCTGAAGGCCGGCAGCTTGGACGAACGAGGATCCAGGAATGTTGACCAATTCGCCGAACCCACGCACTGGAATCCCAAGGTCATCTCCCCCTCAACGGCTCACCTACACACTCGCTTTTTCTAGCGCGACCATCGTTGTCACCTGAATCTCGAGGCATGGCAGGACGGCCAATCGTAACAACGTCTTATTGCAACATCCGACTGCGGAGAAGGCCGGAGATCGCACGAACATGAATTATTGCTGACAATTGTCCATGTGGTTTTACAAATGCTGGGGCATATCTCCCCAACCTGAAGCCTGAACTTGGCCTTTCTGTTGTCGCTTCGATATCCGAACAATTAAAGAGCATGGAGGAATAATACGTATTCAGTCGCGCTGACTCTCTTGGAACAGAACTGGCCCTAATGACTCACAGTGTCCTTCGGTAACCGTTAGGTGGTTTGTGAGTGCGCCAGTGTGCGACGGGTAGATTGAATGGCTCGCAACGAACCAGGCTAGCTCTGCTTGAGTGTCGTGGCCAGCACGACAGGAACACCAGGCGTTCGCGACTAACTCTCAGAGACTGACGGAAGGATCTATGATGCGTGACGTGAACCCAGTAGGGGTGACGTTGAGGAGTACCTGGGGCGTGACGCTCGGTGTAGCCCTGGTGACGGGGCTCTGCTCGATGGTTTTGCCCAGTCGAGCTGGAGCGGCCACCATTGTGGTGAACAGCTTATACGATACGATGTCCAACAATGGGGTCTGTACCCTGCGCGAAGCAATCCTCAACGCCGAAGGGGATAACCACTCGGGTTCCACCGACTGCGCCGCTGGCAGTGGCGCCGATACCATCGCCTTCACCGTGAACGGGACGATTAGGGTCCCGTCCGCCCTAACCATTACCAGCCCCAAGGGCCTGACCATCGACGGCGGAGGGAAAATTATCATCAGCGGCAGTGATGCACAGCGGTCTGATAGACCCGGTAAGATTACTGTGGACCCTGCCGGAGTGCTGACCCTGGCACACCTCACGGTGACCGAAAGTTGTGGTATCTCCAACGGTGGCATCCTGACCATCAGCGACAGCAGAGTCGACAGCAATGGCGCCGCTATTGTCAATGGAAACGAGTTGTTCTGCTTTTTTGAGGGTGGTATCTCCAACAGTGGCACGATGACCATCAGCCACAGCACGATCAGCGGCAATGGCGTTGACAAGCATATGGGGAGTGAGTTCATTCCTCCCTTCGGCGGCGGCATTGATAACAGTGGCACGATGGCCATCAGCCACAGCACGATCAGCGGCAACGGCATTACCGGGGGCCCTCGATTCGATGCTACTGGTGGCGCCATCCATAATGCGATTGGAAACACCCTGACGCTCAGCTACAGCACGGTCAGCGACAACGGCTCCCTCCCTCCCTCCTTTCCCGCCGTGACGTCCGGCATTTTTAATAACGGGACCCTGAAGCTGAGCACCAGCCTGCTCGCCGATGGGTGCTCTGGACCTATCACCTCCCTGGGCTACAACCTAGACAAAATCGGCACCTGTGGCCTCACCGCCACGGGCGACAAATCCAACATTGACCCTCGGCTCGATCCTGCCGGGTTGAAGGACAATGGTGGGCCGACCAAGACCCTCGCGCTCTGCACCGGATCCGGCACGCCCGCTGGGTGCACGGGCAAAAGCCCCGCGATTGACGCCATCCCAACTGCCAACTGCACTGGCGCGGGGGGCAATCCACTTGGCGTGGACCAGCGGGGTTTCTTCCGCCCGGCCGATGGGGACCGCAACGGCACCGTGCTCTGTGACATGGGAGCCTTTGAGGCCACGTCTTCGCCTCTGCAGACGCTCAACAGCCTCGTGACGTTCACCCCGCTCCCTGCCACGTATCAAACGAGTCGGGATACGACGGGATGCCCCGCCGGCTCTGTCGGAAAATTTCGCTTCACCGCGGACTTAACCAACAAGCCCGGGAGTCCGCCGCTGTCACACCTGGTGGCTGAGGTGGCCACCTTGACCAAGGGGAACTTGGTGTTGAACGCCGATGGCGGATTGGGCGGGGATGGAGCGACTATTACGTTCAGCCCGAACGGGCAGTATGCCGATGGCGTGCTGAGCGCCAAGGAACATGTGGGGCTACCGGTGACGCTCTGCTTGAAGACATTCGATCAATTCACATTCTTTGTGGATGTGCTAGGCACGCACTAAAAAGAGGGCACATAAACCTGCGCGGGCGAACAGAAGGGCCTGCATGCATAGTGACGAATGGAGGAATCAATGACGCAGGACATGAAATCAGCAGTAAAGCCGTGGTGGATTGATCTGGGCGTCATGTTCTGTGTAACCCTGGCAACGGGGTTCTGTTCGCTGGCTCTGCCCGGTACTGGAATGGCGGCCACCATCGTGGTGAACAGCTTAGACGATACGGTGTCCAACAATGGGGTCTGTACCCTGCGCGAAGCCGTCCTCAACGCCGAGCACGATAATCACTCCGGTTCCACCGACTGCGCTGCCGGCCATGGCGCCGACACCATTACCTTCAGCCTGAGCGGGACGATCAATGCCCTGAGCAGTTCAGATCTGACCATGACCAGTGCCGGGGGCCTCATCATCGACGGCGGTGGAAAAATTACCATCAGCGGCTTTGGCTCTGGGATCAGTGTGGGCCCTGCCGGCGTGCTGACATTGAAGAATTTCACATTTGCCAACAGTAGCGGAATCTCCAACGCTGGCACCATGACCCTCGACAACTGCACGGTCAGCAACAACTTCGGCTTAGACCCTTCCTCTCCTTTCTTTGAATCTGAACAGGATGGCGCCATCTATAATGCGACTGGGGGCACCCTGACCATCAGCCACAGCACGGTAAGGGATAACACGGCCGCACTCCCCGCTTTCGATCACCATGGCGGCATCATTGATAACCATGGCACGATGACGATCAGCACCAGCACGATTAACGGTAACCAGGGGTTCTGCAGATGTGGTAGGGAAGACCACTTTGGTGGTGGGGGCGCCATCCATAATGGGCCGGAGGGGATCCTGACCATCAATAACAGCACCGTGAGCGATACGCTCGACCCCATTACAGTTACTCTCACGGGCATTTATAATGAGGGGGTCCTGACGCTCAGCCACAGCACGGTCAGTAACAACGCCACCGGTAGCATCTTTAATAGCGGGACCCTGAAGCTGCACACTAGCCTCCTTGCCGATGGGTGCGCCGCAGCCAACCTCTTCGGTCCCCCGGGCATCCCCATCACCTCTCTAGGCTATAACCTAGACAAGATCGGCACCTGTGGGCTTACCGGCCCGGGCGACAAATCCAACATTGACCCTCGGCTTGATCCTGCCGGGTTGAAGGACAACGGCGGGCCGACCAAGACCCTCGCACTCTGCACCGGATCCGGCACGCCTGCTGGGTGCACGGGCAAAAGCCCCGCGATTGACGCCATTCCGACGGCCAATTGCACTGGCGCCGGGGGCAATCCGCTTGGGACAGACCAGCGGGGGTTCTTCCGCCCGGCCGATGGGGACCGCAACGGCACTGCCCTCTGTGACATAGGCGCCGTGGAGGCCAATTCCGCTCAGCTGCAGACGCTCAACAGCCTCGTGACATTCACGCCGCTCCCTGCCACGTATCAAACCAGTCGGGACACGACCGGATGCCCCGCCGGCTCTGTCGGGAAATTTCGCTTCACCGCGGACCTGGCCAACAAGCCCGGCAGTCCGCCGCTGTCCCACGTGGTCGCCGAGGTGGCCACCCTCACCAAGGGCAACCTCGTGCTCAACGCTGATGGCGGGTTGGGCGGGGATGGCGCGACTGTCACGTTCAGCCCGAGCGGGCAGTATGCCGATGGTGTGCTGACGGCCAAGGAGCATGTGGGGCTACCGGTGACGCTCTGCTTGAAGACGTTCTCCCCCTTCACGTTCTTCGTGAATGTGCTGGGCACGCGGTAGGATCGGAGAACCGTGGGGCAGCGGGAGTGACCGGGAGGCGCTGCATTCGTAGTAACGGACGGAGGGATCGATGACGCAGGACACGAAATCAGCGGTAAAGCCGTGGTGGACTGATCCGGGCGTCATACTTTGTGTAGCCCTGGCAACGGGGTTCTGTTCGCTGGCCTGGCCCGAAAGATCTTGGGCGGCCACGATTGTGGTCAACAGTTTGGAGGATACGGTGGTCTCGGGGGATGGGGTCTGTACCCTGCGTGAAGCCATCCTCAATGCCGAGCAGGATAGCCACTCCGGCTCCACCGATTGCGCCGCCGGCCATGGCGCCGACACCATTACGTTCACCGTGAGCGGGACAATCAGTCTGGATTCAAGCCTGAGCATTACCAACGTAGGAGGCCTGACCATCGACGGCGGCGGGGGAATTACCACAAGCGGCGGGAGGATTGGTGTGGGCCCAGCCGGAGTGCTGACCTTGACGCACCTCACAGTCGCCGACGGGAGCGGCATCGGCAACAGTGGTGCCCTGACCCTCAGCCACAGCACGGTCAGCGGCCATTTCACTGAATCTGGTGATGGAGCTATCAGCAACAGTGGCACCACAACCATCAGCAACAGCACGATCCGCGATAACCGCAACATTTTCTGCGGCTTCGGCGTTTGCGGCTCCGGCATTGCTAACCGCGGCACCATGACGATCAGCACCAGCACGGTTAGCGGCAACGTCATTGATGGGCATCCTAGGACGGAAGCTGCTGGTGGCGCCATCTATAATGCGCCTGGGGGCACTCTGACGCTCAGCAACAGCACGGTTAGCGGCAACGGTTGCGGGCGCTTTTGCGCCTTTGTCAGTGGCATATGTAATGAGGGCGCCCTGACGCTCAGCCACAGTACGGTCAGCGACAACGGCACCGGCATTTTTAATAGCGAGACCCTCAGGCTGCACAGCAGCCTCATTGCCGATGGGTGCTCCGGCCCCGTAACCTCCCTGGGCTATAACCTGGACCAAGCGGGCAGTTGTGGGCTCACCGGCCCGGGCGACAAATCCAACATTGACCCTCGGCTTGATCCTGCCGGGTTGAAGGACAACGGCGGGCCGACCAAGACCCTCGCACTCTGCACCGGATCCGGCACGCCTGCTGGGTGCACGGGCAAAAGCCCCGCGATTGACGCCATTCCGACGGCCAATTGCACTGGCGCCGGGGGCAATCCGCTTGGGACAGACCAGCGGGGGTTCTTCCGCCCGGCCGATGGGGACCGCAACGGCACTGCCCTCTGTGACATAGGCGCCGTGGAGGCCAATTCCGCTCAGCTGCAGACGCTCAACAGCCTCGTGACATTCACGCCGCTCCCTGCCACGTATCAAACCAGTCGGGACACGACCGGATGCCCCGCCGGCTCTGTCGGGAAATTTCGCTTCACCGCGGACCTGGCCAACAAGCCCGGCAGTCCGCCGCTGTCCCACGTGGTCGCCGAGGTGGCCACCCTCACCAAGGGCAACCTCGTGCTCAACGCTGATGGCGGGTTGGGCGGGGATGGCGCGACTGTCACGTTCAGCCCGAGCGGGCAGTATACCGATGGCGTGCTGACGGCCAAGGAACATGTGGGGCTACCGGTGACGCTCTGCTTGAAGACGTTTGATCAATTCACGTTCTTCGTAGATGTGTTGGGCACGCGATAGAAGGAGCTTCAGCGCTTGGTGTCAGCTCTATGCTCAAAAGGCACAGAGGCAATCACCAGGTTCTTTGCAAAGGAGAAACTGACCATGCCACACATGCAACTCTCCTGGTCTTCGAGGATGACCGTCCATGTTATGGGACTGATCTTGGGAGGGCTACTGCTGACCGGCCTTGCGGCCGCGCAGTCTACGCCACCAGGGGCGACCTCGTTCCTTGCCGAGGGCACGTTTCGCCTGACGGTGACAGAACGCGAGCTCTCGCTGGACGCCTACGAGGCGTCGCTGGCGGCCATCCTGGCTGAGATCGAACAACGCACGAAGATCCCCATCGTCATGATGTATTCCGGTGTGGACGAGCGGATCACCATCCACTTGAGCCCAATGCCGCTGGACAAAGCCCTCAAACAGTTAAGCCCGAATGTGGCGATTGCCACGGCGCAGGGCCCAAACGCTCCACCGCATCGGATTGCCAAAGTCTATGTGTTACCCAAGGGCCAGACTAAATTGACACAGCTCGACGATCTTCCCGCAACCGGGCCGTTTCAATTTACGTTTGACCCATCGCAACACTGACACGATTACGGTAGAAGGAAGGATACGTCACCAGTCGTACGCAGGATGCGTGAAAACCTCGAGCGTGAGTAGGGCGTTCATAAGGTGTTTTGACATGCGCGATGGAGCGCGCTACCATCAGGTCCCCTGCGCGATCAACGTCTTCGCGACAGAGAGAGGAAGACGGTATGCCCGCACGGTTGGAAGCTGTGTATAGGAAGCTCGCTACGCTCCGCCGGCACGAGCTCCGGCTGCTGATGTCGAGCGTGGGCCTGCTGGTGGCACTCCCCGTCTTGCAGCGGGTGCTTTCGCTGCCTGCCCTGGTCACCTTGTTCGGGGCGAACACGATGCCGACGCGGCTCCCACCACTGAAACCTGAGCGTCTGCTGTTTCTTATCCAGCGGCTCCTGCAACAGCGCATCGGCCTGCTCCGCCCCAACTGCATGAAGCAGTCGCTGGTGCTGTTTCACTTTTTCCGCCAATGGGGCGCTCCTGTTACTCTGCATTTTGGAGTGGCCAAGCGAGACGAGGCCCTCGAAGGCCATTGTTGGATCGAGCTGGCAGACCAACCTTTTGGCGAGAAGGGCGACCCACGGCGTGCATTTACCACTGTGTATACGTTCCCTATGGACAACGTTCACCAGAGAAGGAGATTACGATGGATACCAAGATTTCGAACGGAGATACCCTGCAACGCCAAGACCGTCATGTAGACCAGTCTGAGAATGAGCCGACACGGAAGAAGCCCTTCGTGCGGCCAATCCTGACACGACACGCCACGCTGCCGGCCGTGACGGCGGCCTTTTTCGGAACGTTTTCACCCCACACACGCCCTCGGTGATGATTCCTCTGCCGTGGGAAGGACCTTCCTTGATGCGATGTGCCGAGTCCATGGTCTATGCCCCTTACGAGGTTCACGGCACCGGGGTTCTGATCGGCTGGGACGCGGCTCAGATCGGAGCGCGGGTACAAGCGCTCTGCGCCTACTTCGGTCTGGCCCCTATCCCTCGCGACTCTGTGGAGTGTCCGGTGACCATGATGTGGCGCACGCAGGATTCTCAAGTCTCTCTCCCTGCCGCTGCCTGTCCCGTAGCACAGCACCATGGCCTGCAGGTTTGGCAGGTCAACACAGAACTCTACCTGGGTGATCGCGAGTGGCTCGTCAAGCTTGATCCTGCTGTAGGTCAAGGTATCGGAACATTGCTGGCTGCGTCGTTAACCGCGCCAACACTGCCCGTAGATTTGTTCCTCTACAGCTTGCTCCTCTTGCTGCGCAGACAGGGATGGTATGCGGCGCACGCCGCGTGTCTCGCCAACGAGGATGGCGGTTGCCTGATCGTCGCTGATAGTGGCAGCGGCAAGTCGACCCTGACGCTCGGCCTCGTCCAAGCAGGCTGGAACTACCTCGCTGATGATGCCGTTGTTTTCCGTCGCTCTCATGGAGAGCACGTGGATGTTTTGCCGCTTCGACAGGACCTGTACCTGGCCCCTGAGGCTGCGGCGCTGTTCCCCGACACTAGCGATCACTGGCAGACCTGCCTGCTCCGTGAGGACACGAAACAGCGCCTCGAGGTGCGAGCGTTGTACCCAGCGCAGATCCGTGACACCTGCCAACCGGACCTGCTCTTGTTCCCTACCATCGTGGCCCAGCCGGAAAGCGAGCTGGTCCCCATCGGGAAAGCCGATGCGCTCTTACGGCTGATCCAGCAGAGTGCCCTGCTGGCGATAGATCCCCAGCAAGCATCTGGCCATCTGGACGTTCTGGTGCGTCTAGTACGCCAGAGTCGGCACTATCGACTTCTGGCTGGTCAGGACCTGGCCCGCAACCCGCGGCGCATTGCCCCTCTCCTGGAAGAGATACAACAGCAAGCGCGTTGCACATAGGAAAAGGAGGAAAGGCGTGGACCCGCGGACCACACCACTGATACAGAGGGCGGCTACATCATCGGGGATTAAGCTCATCTTCGAGTTGACCAACCGCTGTAACTTCGGCTGTGTGCACTGTATCAGGTCGGAGGACGGGCCGCATCACGACCTGCCGTTGACGATCGTGAACAAGGTGCTGACGGAGGTGCAGGCGTACCAACCCGTCAACCTTATAGCTTTCACCGGAGGGGAGCCGACTCTGCACCCCCAGTTTGCCGAGATTGTCGAGCTGGTGGCATGCGCCCGGTACTCCTTCACATTTGTGACCAATGGCTGGAACTTTTCCCAGACGTTCGCGAAGATCCAAGCCTGGAAAAGTTCGCTCGAACGTGTCTCTTTGAGCCTCGATGGCGCCAGTGAGACTACGCACGATACCCTGAGGCGTCAACCCGGGTCATTTCGCCGGCTGATGCAGGCGGTCAGTTTGTGTCATGTGCAGGGCGTTCCCGTTCAGCTCAACATGGTGGTCACCCATGCCAATCGGGACGAACTGGAAGCGATGGCCATCCTGGCCAGCCGCCTGGGCTGTGCAGCATTAGGCTATGGACATTGTCAGCCTACCCACGACGCCCTCGCCGCCAATCTGGTGCTGAACGCCCGTGAACGACGGAACGTGGAGACGGATATCGCCGCCTTGCAGCAGATGTTTACGATGCCCATCCTCCTGGCGGGTGACCACTATACCGCTTCGCGCTTTGGCCAGTGCTCGCAGCTGCAGATGCAGGAGTTCAACATCGATTACCGTGGCAACCTGACCGCCTGCTGCACCCTCTCGAATTATCGCGGGGGCACGTCCGAGACGGATGTTTTGGCGGATTTACACGGGGTGAGTTTTGTCGAGGCCCATCGCCGCCTGATCACTAAAATCGCGCAGATCAATCTGGAAAGACTGGAACGGCTCGCTACGTCCTCTCCCACGGAAGCAGAGCAATTTCTCTGCACTCACTGTCTGTTGCACTATCAGAAAGTGCCCCAGCTTACCCATATTCTGGAGCCACCGTCGCGACGGTCTGTCGCACCCACTGAGGAGGCATCCCATGCTCGCGCCTGAAACTGTCCTGCATCCCCATCCCAGCCTGGTATTCACGCGGCTCGATGAGAGCGAAGCGGTTCTGCTACATCTCGACACCAAACGTTACTATACGTTGAATGAAAGCGGAACCCGCATCTGGGAACTGTTGCAACAGAGTCGCTGCGCGCAGGAAATCGTCCAGGCCTTGCAGAACGACTATGCCGTCACGGATGAAGAAGCGATGCCCGTGCTGCTGGCCTTTGTGGACGAGTTGCAGCAGGAAGGCCTGGTCCATCCAGGCACATCATAGACAGCTCCATGCGCCCTGAAGTCGAACTCCTGCTCTGCTGCGCAGATACCTCCATTGATACGGCAGGAGCTGAGCGGATCAAGGTGCTGCTCCGCACTGACCTCGACTGGGCCTCTCTGCTCCAGACCGCCGGCCGGCATGGAGTCATGCCGCTCTTGTCTCGCAGCCTGCGTGCAGTTTCCCCCGAGGACGCGCCACCGACCATTCTGGCAGAACTCCGATACCACTCCCGCGCCAACGCCGCCCGTACCCTGTTTCTAACAGATGGACTCCTCAAACTTCTCAAGTTGCTTGAGGCCCACGTCATTCCTGCCCTCCCCTACAAAGGGCCTATCTTGGCGGCCTCTATCTACGGAAATCTTGCCCTACGAGAATTTTTCGATTTGGATATTTTGGTCCACGAACGCGACTATCAGCGTGCGCAGCGCCTTCTCAGTACCAGCGCCTATCGTCTCATTGAAGCATTCGAAAACGAGTCGACCTATGTTGATAGTAATGGGACGGTTGCGGTTGATTTGCACAAGCGGATGACCTCGCGGGAGTTTCCTTCTCCCCTCCAATTTGAGCACCTCTGGGAACGCCGTCATCATACCGTCTTGCTAGGCACAAAGGTGCCCTCGCTGTCGCCGGAAGATACCCTCCTCATGCTCGCCATCCAGATAAGTAAAGACGCCGGGAGTCGCTATTTTCAGCTGGTGAAACTCTGTGATATGGCCGCCCTGTTGCGCGCTTCTCCCTCTCTCGACCTGGCCCAGTCCCTGTTCTACGCACGTCAAGGGGGCGGTGAACGCATGCTCCTGTTTAGCCTGGCCCTGGTCAACGACCTCCTCGGAGTCAGGATGCCTCAAGCATGTCTCCGTGCGATACGGTCTCATCCCTCGATTGGGCGGCTGGTTGAAGCCGCGCAGCGGCAACTGTTTCAGAACGAGGCACCTGTGGTCGCGGAGCGGCGGACAGTTGAGACGTTCCGCTGGCATGTGCGCGAACGCCTCCGAGATAAACTCCACCCCTACTACTTACGCTACATCTATAATGCTTTTGCCCCTTGCAACCTTGATCGGCAGCTTGTGCCTCTGCCGCGGCGCTTGGCTTTTCTGTATTATGGCATTCGCCCGATGCGGCTCGTGTGCAAGTACGGGTCGCTTCTCCTCAGAGGCCGCCTTTGAAGGGAGATTCCGTAGGATAGGACTTCCACTTGTGCATTTGGATTCAAGCCTGGCGACACCTCGTCACGAGATGACTGCGCATTGAGTTATAGTGGAAAATTCAAGAATGAAGGGGTATGGCTTGCTCCGATTGGCAGGTCCCGATGACAGAATTCAACCACCTCTGTCCGTATGCGCAATCGTCACCAGCCGACTGCTAACTAGACCTGTTTCACGATCTCATCCTTCTTCCCTAGTCCTCCAATAAATCTTACGAATTGTCCTTGGTCATATAGCGCCAGCGCGGGGAGCGATGAGATTTCCAATTCTGCGGGGATCTGGTGATTCTCCTCCACATTCATGGTGAGGATGACGAGTTTCGATCCCATATCGTCTTGCAACAGTTCGAGCTCCGTCATAAGAGCACGGCAATGGCTGCAGCCTGGCTTCCAAAATTCCACCAACACGGGGACTGCACTCGCCTCAACGACCTGATCGAACTCTCGATCGGTGATGGCTTGCAGGGAACCACTCACGACGATCCGGCCTGTGCCAACAAGGGTTTCAGAATGTGAGCCATGTGCTCCGCAAATAATCGGTATCCGGCCGTGGTCAGATGAATGCCGTCGTTCGAATAGATCGAAGCCAGCTGCCCGCTTTTTGGATCAGCGGTAAGCGTGAACAGGTCGACCATGGCGATGCCTTTGGAGTCGGCATATTCCCGGATGAGCGTGTTGAGGTGACGGCGATGGGTGAGATGCTCGGCCACCCACTCGTGCCCGGCTTGACTCTCCGAAGTATCTTCGACGCGAATCGAAGGGACTGTCACCGGAATGGGCACACCTCCCATCGCGAGCACCTGTTCATACATCTTGACCAAATTGCGCATGATGTGGGGCGGAACCGCATTCCATCCAAGGTCGTTCGTTCCTCCAAGAATGGGAACGTAGCCGGGCCGATGATCGAGGACATCCCGCCGGAACCGCATGACCATTTCGCCCGTCAATTCACCGCAGATTCCACTGGTGCGAACGTGTGCGCCACCATCCAACAACGATTGCAGAAACTCGCCGTACGGAGTCTCCCGCCCGGTCGGATTCTCCCTGGTGGGGGATTGAAACCCAGCCGTCAAACTGTCGCCGAAACAGATCACCAGCGTAGATCGGATCATAGGTGAGAGAAGACTTCGGTGGAAAAGATTTGCGCGTCGCGCCCTATCCAGGATCGATTCTACTGATGCTTCTCACAACACACAAGGCGCCGGCGCAGATGATCCTTCTTCGAGGAATGACCGTGAGGAATAGCGATTTTCTTGACGAATATTCGAACTGCCGGTAATTCTTACGTATGACCACGGGTCTGAAGACCGCACAAGAGATGATGGCTGCCGCAGTAGCCGCACGAGCAGCGGAAGACCCGGAAATCGCCTCCATCAAACGCGTCTTGAAACTGTTGGACAAAACGGCCAAATCCAATCGGACCTATGGCTCAACGAATCCCGTGGCGCAGAAATTTTCCCAGCAACTGTTTGCCGAATTGACCACTCACCTCTCCACGTATTCCAAACTGGCTTTTCTCATTCAACGTTCCGAACTGCTGTGTAAGGACTCTGTCGTCTATCAGGCAGAGAAGGATAGTGGAAGCGAGAGCATCGCCTTCAAACTGTATGCCGACGGCATTCGAGAATTGGTTCTGTATCAAGGCCTGACGGAGGAGGATCTGTCCTTCTTCCTCGCGTCCTTATGGAGTGGGACCGACTCCAACGAGGATGACGACGATATCGTCACCCGGCTCTGGTCTCGAAATCTTTCGACCATCACGATCGCGACCGCAGAAGAACTCTCAAAAGCGTCTGCAAGCAACGACGGATTCCTCCGTCTTGATGGAAGTATGAGTTCCTCGGATTCGACGCTCCGAGACTTGCTGGACCGGGAGCTAGCCAGAAAAAAGCGGTCCGGAGGGGAAACCGATTCCAACAGCGGAGGGACGGGAAACTCCAAAAGCCGATTTCAATCAGGGCTGGCGGGCTATGAAGTCACGGAAGAAGAACTCGCAACGCTGAGAAATGAGATCGAAGCAGAGAATAAACAAGATACTCTCACGTACATCTTGGATACGCTGACGGCAATCCTTGCGTCCGAGAAGTCACCGGCGTTACTCACAAAACTTTTTGGTCTGTGGGGAAATATCGTCGAAACCCTCCTGCGTGAAGGCAAATGGACGGTGTTGGAGAAGGTGTTGGGCCTGCTTCATGAATCGGACGCCGTGCGTCCTGACCTCGCTGAGGAACAAAAGCAACAATTAGCCTCCGTCTTCAATGGACTCGGCCGGGCAGAGCGAATCAAAGCGATCGAAGGCTACCTCAATGGAACACCCAACGCCGGCACCGAGGGACTGTCGACGATTTTGCTGTTGATGAAGCACGACGCCGTACCCGCTCTGTGCAACCTGCTGGCAAATCTGGAGTCGCCCATACATCAAACCATCGTATCGGAGGCGCTCTTGGTGTTAGCGAAAGATCAGCCTGAACCGCTGCTGAGAAGTCTGTCGGACCGCCGGCCGACGTATGTTCGAAACCTTCTGTCGATCCTCCTCAAGTGGAATAATCCAAAGTTCATCGATGCCATTGAGAAACTGATACGGCATCCTGACGCACGGGTCCGCCGGGAAGTCGTACGGGCGATCGGCCTCTTTCGGCCGAACGGCAACGGCTCGAAACTCATTTCCTGCATGGGAGACGCGGATGAAAATGTGCGGATCGCCGCGGTGAAACTGCTCATGTCTGGACAATATAAGGTGTCATTCGACCACTGGACCTCGCTTGTGTCGGGGGAAGAGTTCCTGGATCTCCCTCCGAGTGAGCGTCGAGCGATTTTCCAGGCTATCCGCGCGACGTGTGGCGACGAGGCGATCCCCTATTGGGAAGGCTTGATGACCGAATGGGCATGGACGAATCGGAGAAAAAAAGAAGAATTGGCGGTCATGGGCGCCGAAACACTCGGGAAACTCGCCACACCCGCGGCCATCGCGTCCCTCACACTCGGCGCCAAAAAGGGAAGCGCTACGGTTCGTCAGGCCTGTGTCACAGCATTGTCGCACGCTCAGCGGCAGCAACGGGGAAATCCTTCCACCGGTTCGCCGCAATAGGAGTATGGACCCGTGAATGAACTCAAGTCCAAGATTCCCCGGAGCCAGCCAAGCGAGGACACGACCCAGCCGATCCTGACCCACGAAAAATCTTTGTCACAAAAGATCGGCCAGGGTTCGGAAGCCGGCGATATCCTCGACCAACAGCTGGCGATGCTCGGATTCCAGCTGATTACGCAGCTGAACACCTTGATCAAGACGTCGAGGATTCATGGTCGCGCCAATGCCGCGCTCGACAAGCCCGTCGAAACGATGTTGACGCTCATCGAAACGCTCGCTCATGACCGACCGGTCGGTTTATGGGTCCAGGATGATTTCCTCTTCTTGGGAGAGCACCATCTGAAAGTGACCTCGCAGCAAATGCTGGTGGTCTCAAGCGTGATTGACGCTCTGAGGAAGTGGGGCATCGGCGGCTTGACTTTTTCTTCGTCCGTTTCCTCCAAAGACCTTCGAGAGTTCGCCCATCTGTTCGTCAGTCTTGACCCGGCCTCCAAGTCGATCGAGGACTTCAGACAGGAATTGAAGAACCTGGCCGTCACCGGCATTGAAATCAACGATCCTCGTCAACTCACGTTCAGAGAAGATCCTGCCGGAGACGGGGATGCAAAGGTCAAGCACAAATCGCAGTCGAAAGCCGCGTATGGGAAAGCAACCGACGCCGTCGGCAACCTGACACAGTCCGCCCGCGACGGCAAGACCCTGAGTTTTAAGCTCGCCAAACGTGCCATTCAGAATATCATCGACCTGATGATGCACGATGAGCCTGTCTTGCTCGGTCTCACAACACTCCGCTGTCACGATCAATACACTCATAATCACTCCGTCAACGTCGCGCTGCTCTCCATGGCTCTCGGTAATCGTGCCGGCTACTCCAAGGTCGACCTTGCCGATCTGGGGTTGGGGGCTCTCTTTCACGACGTGGGGAAATGTGCGATCTCCTTGGATATCCTGAATAAGCCCGGCGAATTCACCACAGACGAGTGGGAGATCATGCGAAGCCATCCCGTAGAGGGAGTGCTGACCCTCATCGAGCTGCGGAATATCGGGAATGTCCCAACCCGAATGGCCTCAGCTTCCTTCGAGCATCACATGAACTATGACCTCTCCGGATACCCCAAACTTGCTGTGCCGTGGAAGCAAAGCTTGCCGAGCCGCATCGTCACGATAGCGGACTGTTATGACGCCATGACCTCATCACGAGTCTACCGGCGCGAACCTATGTCGCCGTCGAAGGTCTTGAAATTCATGTTCAGCAAAAGCGGCCAATCCTTTGACCCAATACTTCTGAAACTCTTCGTGAACTGTGTCGGCATTATCCCCATCGGAAGCTTGGTCGTCCTCGATTCAGACGAATTCGCCGTCGTGCTCAAACCTGCCGCCGACAAAGCTGACGGTGAACGCCCCATCGTCAAAATCATCACCGATGCCCAGGGCAATCCCATCGACGACGGACCGGAGTTGGACTTGACGGAAAAAAACGATACCGGCGAATATGGGCACAGCATTATTCGGTTGGTCGACAACACCGAGTACAAATTCGACACCAGCCGCTACTTCGTCTAGTCGTCGTATGTAACGGGACTCTCTCCTCTCCTGGTTCTCTTGCGCCGTTCTTGTGCCGCCCTTGCTTGACACGCTGAAAGACGATCCTCGACAATGCCGGCATGGGCGGGCAGATCGTCATCGAGCAGTTGGAGTTCCGCGGCCGCTGTGGCGTGACGCCGGAAGAGCGGGCTCGGACTCAGCCACTTGCGGTCGATCTGGAGTTGAGTTGTCAGCTAGAGGATGCGGGGCGGTCCGACGACCTGCTGCACACGATCGACTACGCGAAAGTGGCTCAGCGCGTGGTTGAACTTGGAGTCGGTCATGATTCTCGGCTGCTGGAATCGATGGCTGAACGATTCTTGTCGGCCCTCTTCGACGAATTTCCCGTTGATCGCATCAAGCTATGGCTGCGGAAGCTTCATCCACCGATCTCCCACGTCACCAGATCCGTCGGGATCACTGTGGAACGCAGCAGGCTCGCGCAACAACTTCTCCGAACGGATCCACCGCCGGCACGGTTTCTTATCCAACAGCTCCACCGTCTTCCCAAAGGGAAGGTCCTCGACGTCGCGGCTGGAAACGGACGCCACGCGCTCTTTCTCGCGTCGTTGGGCTATCAGGTCGACACCGTCGATCGCGATGAGGACGCCATCGCGCAACTTTCGTCCAGCGCACGAGCACGGAACCTCACCGGGGTTACGACACGAGCGCTCGACCTGGAGCAACCGCCCCCGTACAAGCCGAATCTTGGACATGAAACGTACGACGCTATTCTCGTATTCTTTTATCTGAACCGACCGCTCTTCCCCCACCTGATCGAGGCGCTCAAGCCCGGCGGCATGTTGTTCTACGAAACCTTTACCATCGACAACCACCTCCAGTATCGACATCCAAGGCGCCAAGAGTTTTGCCTCAACCACGGTGAACTCTTGGACCTCACAGCGAGCCTCCGCGTGCTTCATTATGATGAAGGGCTGCACGAAGGACATCACGGCTCGGAATCGGTTCACACCGCGCAGCTCGTGGGGCTGAAACCCTTTCTTGCGAGGTCCTCACCATGAGCCGCTTGGACCTTCATCTCCATACGACCCACTCTGACGGAAGCTGCACACCCGCCGAAGTGATCGACCTGGCGCACAAAGCGGGGGTGAGCGCGTTGGCGATCACCGATCATGACATTACAACAGGGGTCGCCGAAGCCATCGCGGCCGGACAGCAGTGTGGAATCGAGGTGATCCCTGGAGTCGAGATCAGCTCGATCATCGCCAACTCCGAGTTGCATATTCTTGGATACTTCCTCGATTGGCAGGACGCCGACTTGAATCAGCGATTCAAGAGCATGAGAGACAGTCGCCACCGCCGCAATCCGAAAATCATTGAACGGCTGCAGGCCCTCGGGATCGAGATGACGTACGACGAAGTCCGCGCCGTTGCCGGCAGTGATTCAGTCGGCAGACCACACATTGCCCGGGTCCTCATGGACAAGGGAGTTGTCTCGTCAGCGAAAGAAGCCTTCGATCGCTTTCTCGCCGAAGGAAAATCCGCCTACGTTCCTCGCGACCTCCCGAGTCCCGCCGAAGCCATTCAATGGATCAAAGCCGCGCGAGGACTCGCCGTCCTGGCCCATCCGACGTGGGTCAAGCCTGCGGATCGGTCGCTGGCCGATCTGGTTCGACAGCTCAAAGCCGATGGGCTCGATGGTGTGGAAGTGTATTATAGTACGCACGCCGCGCGGCAAACACGCGAGTACCTTAGCCTTGCAAAACAACTCGGTCTGTTGGTCACCGGCGGAAGCGACTTTCACGGCCTCACGAAACCCGACATCGAGGTCGGCATCGGCAAAGGCGCACTGCACATTCCCACCTCGTTGCTTCCCAAGATGAAGGAAGCCGCCGCGCAACTCTAAGATATCCCTGCGCGTATTTCCTCCAATCCATTGACTCTGCTTCGGTATCCGCTAGACTTTGCTAGTCCTCAGATCTTTTCGCTCATGATCAACGCTTCAAGTTGGGTCTTTCAATATCTTCTCGTCGCGCTCGTGGCGCTGTTTGCCGGTCCCCTCTTGAGCAAACTACCGGCGGCGCAATCGTTTCCGCTCACGCTGTTCGGCCTGAACGGTTCCCAAATGATCCGCCTCGTGGTGGAAGAAACCGGCCTGGCCATCCTCTGTATACTCTCGATCCGCGCATTTCGGCAGATGCCCGATAACGGGCGAGGGTCTTCGTTCCTCAGGCAACTGGTCCTTCCAGTCACGACTCTGTTCATCGTAATTGCGACGGATAGAACCCTTCGCGTGGTCGGACTTTCTTTGATCGACCATTTCGGCCCTGCACGCTATACCCTCGCGTATACCGCTGGGCTGACGCTGACGGGCCTCTGGATCACCGCTGCATGGCTTTTGAATCTTGACGCACTGCACCGGTTTTTTTCCAAGCCCGTCCCGTCTCCTCGTCGCAAGGAGGCCACGCCGTCGACTGACGAGACCGACGAAATCCATCCGGACCATGAAGAGGAAGAAGAAGAGGAGACAGAGGCCACAACCGGGACGACCGCCGCAAAGAATAGCCCACCCAGTACACTGGGTCGGTATAAGGTGTTGAAGGAACTGGGACGTGGCGCGATGGGTGTAGTGTATCTCGGGAAAGACCCGACGATCCAGCGGTTCGTCGCCATCAAGACGATGCAGCTCGACGCGATCGACGATGCCGACACATTGCAAGAGTCGAAAGCGCGGTTCTTTCGAGAGGCCGAATCCACCGGGCGATTGTCCCACCCGAACATCGTCACGATTTTCGACGCGGGTGAAGAAGATGACCTCGGCTACATCGCCATGGAATTGCTTCAGGGCACGACGCTCAAAGAATGGTCGCGAAAGCCCAATCTCCTGCCCTTCGAAAAAGTGATCTCGACACTGGCCATCGTCGCCGAAGCGATGGACTATGCCCACCAGCAAGGAGTCGTCCATCGTGATATCAAACCGGCGAACATCATGGTGACCAACGATGAGGTTGTCAAAGTCATGGACTTCGGCATCGCCAAGATGGCGACGTCGTCAAAAACTCAGACGAATATCGTGATGGGAACTCCCACCTACATGTCTCCGGAGCAGATCGCCGGCAAAAAGGTGGATGGTCGATCCGATATTTTCTCCCTCGCCGTCGTCATGTTCGAACTCCTAACCGGTCGTCCACCGTTCATCGCCGACAACGTTTCGGCCCTGCTGTTCGCAATCGCGCACAATCCCCATCCCAGTTTGGCTGCAATCAGACCCGACGTGCCTCCCATCGTCAAAACAGTCCTGGATCGAGCGCTCCACAAGGATCCTGTCCAACGCTATCGTCGCGCCGGTGAGTTCGCGACGGAACTCCGTTCCTGTGTCGAAGGGCTTGCCGCCTAACAAAGGCTAATGGTGTGTGTCTTCCTGGATGGCCCGGAGCGATGCGGTGGGAACTTAATTTCGCAGGTTGAGCCGCCCTTTCGGCAGACTTTGGTAGCAGCCCTCTGAGAGATCCTGTTCGTGCTCCTGCAGACATTGCAAGATACGGCCATCACCGGGCTGTACGTCTCGGCAGACCCGCTTCACGTCTTCGGCGCACGCCAGCTTATAGCCATCGGCTTCTTTCCAGCGCACCAGCTTCTGCCGCACGATCTGTTGACAGGGAGCATCTAATCGTTTGAGGCGTTGCATCACGCACCGTCGTCGGTCTTCTCCAGAAAGAGAATCGGGACAGTACTGCTGGACCTCGGCCTCGCACTTCACTTCCGCGATTTGCCTGGCACGTCCGTCGAGTGGAACGGACAATCCGCCGAGAGTCCTCACGGACCCTGACCCTTCGTTTCCCGCCGCACTTTCGCTGGGTTGAGCAGGTATGCCGGGGATCGTCAAATCGAGTTCCGGCACGCGCGCCGCTTCGACTCGAGCTGGCGCCGGTTGCGCCGACAAGAGCTCCTCCTTCGAGGGCAAATTCGCCCATACGATCGTCCAGACGAGGATCAATCCAACCACAGTGACGAGACTCGCAGTGGCCTTTCCGGACTGATCTTTAGTGCCGGTGGTCTTCATCGAGGAGAGAATAAAGTAAAGCTGTCGGAAAATCACCGAAAGAGAGGTTTTGCGCATGGCCTCTCCTTCGGCCGACACAACCACGATCGAGGAACGAGCTGAACAGCATTGACGAGAGCGGCGGAACTAGTTTTCGGGGGTTTCGACGATGTGATTTTCGAACCTGGTGCAGCCTTCCGCAAGGAGTCTGTTGGTCAACATCTCACCCGGCCATTCAATGGGCAGATCGGCCGTAAAGACCCAGACATCCGGGGACGTCCACACCGGGCCGTGCTCTTCCGGAAGCTCGGGGTCGAACAGGTCGGTCCACACCGGCATGTAGACCCCGTTTCCACATTGCGTATGCAGATGCACGATGGTGCGTGACCGTACGAGCGGGTCCAGTTCTCTCCACACGGCCGCAGTTTCATCGGCCAGATGATGTAGACGTACCGCGTTCTGCGCATCGAACATGGCATACGCCGCGTAAACCGGTACCTCGATCGTGTCCGGCGCGCAAGCCAACTCCGGACATTGCTTCACCAGTCCTTCCAGAATTTCACGGCGCTGACTGTCCTCCCAGGAATCAGGCAAGCCAGGGTCCGGGGCTCCTATCAGTTCGAACAAGAGAAACGCCGTGTTTTCGACGGGAGGAAGAAGCCGCGCCGCCACTGATTGCGCACGCCGTGAATCCGCAACCGTCACCAAGTGATCATGGAACATTTGAAGATTCAACATCTCGAGCGTCGCATCGGTCAATAGTCGCGACTCGACACGAACGACCGTTCCAGTAGGAAGCTGCAAATAACGGTGTAGCAAGTCGGCTGTGGCGATCGGGTCGATTTTGAGCTTCAGCGGAGCGGTTAAATTCGCCTGCAGGGGAAGTTCGAGCGCTGCGATCGTGGCATAGGTCGGCTTTTCATCGTTCGGCCCATCCAGAAGCAACGTGCAACTCGCCTCGGCCACGAGGTCGAACAGCCATTCCGCCATTTCTTCGTCGAGCGCGGCAAGCACGGTCAAGAGATCGTGCTCGCGGCCCTGTTCAAGAAATGCCTGCAGAGTGTCGATCGCATCATCGGTGTCGCCGTGATCGTGGCGACGGGCATTGATGAGATGAATGAGATCGCGTGTGAGTGGATCAGGGCGAGACCACGCTAGCATTTTCGCTCCCTACGATATGAGCCATGCGTGATGACTCGACAACTCAAAATGCATGTTGCCAAACTTTTCTGGCCCGCGCAAGCGTCAAGACGATTATCCACGATGCAGTGGCGCATGGCCGTCGACTCGCCTACTCCCCGATGATTTTAACGAGAACCCGCTTGCGCCGACGCCCGTCGAACTCGCCGTAAAAAATTTGTTCCCATGGACCGAAGTCGAGTTTGCCCTCGGTGATCGCGACCACGACCTCCCGCCCCATCACTTGCCGTTTCAAATGGGCATCCCCGTTGTCTTCCCCTGTGTCGTTATGTCGGTAGCGAGCTTCCTGAGGAGCCAGCCGTTCCAAAAACTCGTCGTAGTCCTGTAACAGACCCGGCTCATCGTCGTTGATGTACACACTCGCCGTGATATGCATGGCATTGACCAGAACCAGTCCCTCCCGTATCCCGCTCTTCCTCACCAATCCCTCGATATGTGGCGTGATATTGAGGTAGGCCCGTCTGGTCTTCGTCTCAAACCACAGTTCTTCGCGGTAGGATTTCATGGTCGGGGATCGAGGCATTGTGCCTGCCGCCTCACCGGACATGCAAGAGGCACCGGCGATTCCTCTCCCACTACATGCCTCGCCGCAAAAGAAGAGGATATAATATTGATCAGCTCTATGAACACTCCTCGACAACCACCGCGCCTTTCGGCCAATGCACTGACCGTCTTGCGCCAACGTTACTTGGCGAAGAATGAAAAAGGGGTCGTGATTGAATCACCGCGTCAGATGTTCCGTCGCGTGGCCGACGACATCGCCTCCGCCGAACCACGAGCACGACGACGCACGCTCGCACGGCAATTTTATGAGGTGATGGCTTCGCTTGCGTTCCTTCCGAATTCACCCACCTTGATGAACGCAGGACGGCCGCTTCAGCAGCTCTCAGCCTGTTTTGTCTTGCCTGTGGACGATTCGCTGGAATCCATCTTCGATGCGGTCAAGCATCAGGCACTCATCCATCAGTCAGGTGGAGGAACCGGATTCTCCTTCAGCCATATCCGCCCTCACGCCGACCGAGTCACGACCACCAGCGGACTCGCATCAGGCCCTATCTCCTTCATGCGCGTATTTAACATGTCCACCGATGTCATCAAACAAGGAGGCACGAGGCGGGGCGCCAACATGGGCATCCTGAGGGTCGACCACCCCGACATCCTGGACTTCATCACGTTGAAGCAGCAGCCGAGTGAAATGACGAACTTCAACCTCTCGGTCGGTCTCACGGATCGATTCATGCGAGCGGTACACCGAGACCAGTCTTATGCCTTGATCAACCCACGCACTGCGAAACCGGTTCGGCGTCTTCCCGCCAGGGCGGTCTTCGACCAACTCACAGAGGCAGCCTGGCGATCCGGCGAACCAGGCGTCCTGTTTCTCGACACCATCAACCGGGCAAATCCCACGCCTCATCTCGGCCAAATCGAAGCCACCAACCCCTGCGGTGAACAACCGCTGCTTGCCTATGAATCCTGTACGCTCGGATCGATCAACGTCGCGCGCCTCCTCACGGCACAGCGCGGCAGAGTCGCCATCGACTATGAGCGGCTGGCAACTATCATTCCGCTGACAGTTCGATTCCTCGACAACATACTCGATCGGACCTTGTTCCCTCTCACATCGGTTGAACGTCATACCAAACAGACCAGAAAGATCGGTCTTGGCATCATGGGCTTCGCCGATGTCTTGATTCGGCTCGGTATTCCGTACGATACCGACGAAGCCTTGCAAGTCGCCGATCAGTTGATGGGATTTATCCGATTGCATGCCCACGAGGCATCTCGCCGACTCGCGCAGGAGCGGGGAACGTTCCCAGCGTACAAAGGCAGCCGACTCGAATCCAGGGGGTCCCGACTGCGCAACGCCACCGTCACGACGGTCGCCCCCACCGGCACCATCAGCATTCTGGCCGATTGCTCTGCTGGAATCGAGCCGCTGTATGGCATCAACGTCGTTCACACCATCATGGAAGATATTCGCCTTGAACGTCTCCATCCCGAATTCCTCAAGCAGGCCAAATCCAGAAGACTGCCTCTCGCTGAATTGCGTCAGGAGATCGGTCGTCACGAATCAATTCAGCACCTCTCCGGGATTCCAGTCGACCTTCGTCGGTTGTTTGTGACGGCCCACGATATTACTCCCGATCACCATGTTCGGATGCAAGCGGTCTTTCAACGGCACAGCGACAGCGGCGTGTCGAAGACGATCAACCTGCCTCCCACGGCAACAACGAAGGAGGTGGCCGCCGCGTTTCTGCTGGCCCACGAGCTCGGGTGCAAAGGCCTGACCGTATATCGATCCGGCTGCCGAGAGCATCAGGTGCTCTCTTGCTCTCACGTGCAATCCTGTTGAGTCTGAATCCGCACCTGGATTGGCACTGCTGAATATTCGCACAAAATTGACAGCCTATACGCTTGGTGATAAGTACTTTTTCAGATTGTACGATGCTGTCCGCTAGAGGGAGGTGCTCGATGTTCGTTATTGCTGGAGGCCCATCATTGGCCGGCAGTCCTCTGACTTGGAACCTATTCTTTGCTCGTCAGCCTGAGCCCGATTTGGAATTCACTGAAGAGGAATTGGAGCAGACAACCACGATTCGATCGCCATCGCCTGTGAAACCCCCCAAGCAATCGGGTGGGCGTCCGGTTCTGTGGGTTCTCTTGTTGGTGCTGATCGGCGGTGGCGCCTACGTTGCGATGGAACCGGAGATGATCATGGATTACATCGGTCCGCTCCTCGGCGAATCACCGGCGCCTCAACCGCAGCCGCCGGTCGCTCGAAAGCCGGCGCCCGTTACTCCGTCCGCTCAGCCTAAAGCTGTCACTCCGCCTCCTGCCATGGCACCAGTCGAGACACCGCAATCAGCAACACCGGCACCAGCTCCCGTTCCCACGCCGCCTTCTGTTCCACCTATGCCGACCGCTTCTGCTCCCGCACCCGTAACGCCGGCGCCTGCAGCTCCCGTCAGCGCTTCACCGGCTCCTCTGTTCAGCGAAGGGCAGCGGGTATTCGTACTGCCGAATCCCAGCGCTCCCGGTGAGAAAGTCGTACTTCATCAGGACGCAGAGGGGACAAAGCCCGGACCGGCCATTCCGCCGAGAACCGTGCTTACGATTCTCGACGGGGATCTGCAGGGTGACGGCTGGGTGTACTCCGTTCGCAGTGACTTCGGCACCAAGGGGTGGTTGGCCGAGCACCAGCTGAAATTGAAACCCTGATCGTCCGGACCACACACGTCATGCACAGAGGGTGGTGATCGCATCACCACCCTCTGTGCTATAATGCCGCCCGTCCACGCCTCCATCAAACAGGTGGTCCATCTCAATTCTCAGGAACCCATGCGCGCGGTGATCTTTGATTTCGACGGTGTCATCGCCGACACCGAGCCCCTCCACTTCGAAGGGCTGCGCCGGACACTTGCGGATATCCAGATCATCTTGACGGAGAAAGACTATTACGCCGACTACCTCGGCTTCGACGATCGCGGATGTATTCGGGAGGCACTGCGGGTCAATCACCGCCCAATCTCGACCCCGCTTGTGGAAGATCTGATGGCCAAGAAGGCTGTCGCTTATTTAGCCTCGATCAAAGACCACCTGGTGATTTTCCCGGGCGTGAGAGAGTTCGTCGAGGAGGCTGCGGCCGCGTATCCCATAGCGATCGCCTCGGGCGCGTTGCGCGCCGAGATCGAGCTGGTGCTGGAACGAATCGGCATCCGCAAAGCATTTTGTCATATTACAAGCGCCGAGGACGTGACGAACGGCAAGCCGGACCCTGAACCGTTTCTGCATGCGCTGGCCGGATTGAACCGACATCATTCGTCCGCACCGATGACATCCGCCTCGTGCTTAGTCATAGAAGATTCCCGTCCCGGCATCCAGGCCGCAAAATCGGCGGGAATGAAGGTCTTGGCGGTGACCAATACACACACCGTGCAAGACCTGCACGAAGCCGATGCCATCAGCTATAGTTTGAGTGAGACACGTCTCGCGGACTTGCGGGCCCGCTTGTGGCCGATATAACCTCGACACCATCATGAGAATCTGCTCACTTGTGCCCGGAGCTACAGAGGTGATCGCCGCCCTCGGTTTGGCCGATCAGCTCGTCGGTATCAGCCATGAATGTGATTTTCCTCACTCAGTTCGAGATGTTCCGGTGATGATCGATCCACTGGTCGAGGCGCACCGGACAACAAGCCAGGCCATCGATCAGCGGGTCAAAGAACTGGTGGCTGCAGGAAGCCCGCTCTACCAACTGAACGAGGAGGCGTTCCATCAGGCTCAACCCGATCTGATTCTCACACAAGACCTGTGTCACGTCTGCGCCGTGACGCCCGACCAACTCACACAGGCCATCCAGTCGCTTCAACACCGACCCCACGTGCTGACGCTGGGCCCGACGACGTTGGAAGAGATGATCCATGATATTGAACGGATCGCCGGGGCCTCAGGGTGTCCCGCCGAGGGACTGGCGCTTGCGAACAGCCTTCGTCAACGATTGAACCGCGTGCACGAACAAATGAGTGCGACTCGCTCGCGTCCCCGTGTGGTATGCCTGGAGTGGCTGGATCCTCTGTACGTCGCGGGCCATTGGGTCCCGGAGATGGTCGACTTGGCTGGTGGCTTCAATGTCCTTGGATCCAAAGATACTCCTTCATACCAAACCTCCTGGCGCGCGGTGGAAGCCGCGCAAGCCGATGTGATCATCGTGATGCCTTGCGGTTACTCCGTGGATCGTACCGTCAACGAACTCATGCAGACCGGGCAGCTTCGAGACGCATGGCGACGCGCCTGTGATCATTGGCCGAATATTTACGTCGTTGATGCGGCATCATATTTCAGCCGCCCTGGCCCTCGACTCGTGGATGGTGTGGAACTGCTCGCTGCCATTCTGCACCCAGATCCTGATCATCCAATGGACACCGCGAAAGCAATCAAACTCGAGACCGACACACTCGCCGGGGGCTGCACATCATGACGGTCAGGGAAGCGCAGGCCTATTGCACGGCCTACACGAAGAAAAGCGGCAGCAACTTTTTCTACTCGTTTCTGTTCCTTCCCAAAGCGAAACGTGAGGCCATGTATACGGTGTATGCCTTCTGCAAGGCAGTCGACAGCGCTGTCGATGAACCGGCCGCCGGCAGCAACCCGAAAGACGAACTGAAGCGTTGGCGGAGTGAGCTTGACGCCGTGTACTCGGGCACTCCTACCGACCCGATCATGGTCAGCCTGGCCCATCATGTGAAGACCATGGGGATTCCCAAGGCGTACTTTGAAGAGTTGATCAAAGGCGTCGAGATGGATCTCTTCAACAATCGCTACGTCACGTTCGACGAGTTGTCCCTCTATTGTTACCGCGTCGCCTCCGTTGTGGGGCTCATTTGCTTGCATGTATTCGGCGTCACGTCCGCCCGCGCACAGGACTATGCGGTGGCACTCGGCATGGCCTTTCAAATGACGAATATCCTTCGTGATGTGGGTACCGATGCCGCCGATGGCCGGATTTACCTGCCGCTGGAGGACTTGCGGAAATGGAACTACCCTGAAAAGGCCATGCTGAATCGAAGCGATTCCCCGGAATTCCGGGCGTTGATGGAGTATGAAGCCTCCCGAGCTCACCACTATTATAAAAGAGCCGATGCGGCCCTCATGGGACTGCCGCCTTCCGAACGTCGGGCGCTGACGGTTGCTGAAATCATGCGCGGCATATACAGCCGGATTCTGGAACAAATCGAACAGTCGAACTATCAGGTCTTCGGACCTCGGATCAGTCTCACCACGACCCAGCGGGTGGTCATCGCCTTACGGATTTGGGTCCGTTCCCGGTTCTCGTGACCGCTCCACCCTCACACACGGTGCTCATTCTCGGCGCAGGGCTGGCCGGTCTTACAACGGCGTACCATCTGCATCAACAGGGCTATCACGTGACATTGCTCGATCATCCGGACTGGCTCGATGGATTCCGGACCAATGCATCCGAAGCCGCGCCGATTCTGCTTGGATGCCACCGGGAAACCAGGCGGATTCTTGACGCCCTGGAGAAGGACCGCGCTCCGGAAGCAGACCGCACCATTCCTCTCGAATTTCGCCTGCCGGATGGGCGCGTTGTTCCCTATCAGTCCGCCCGTCTTCCCGGAGCCTTCCAATGGATGATGAGTCTCTTCAGCTTCCACGGCCTCGCCTGGCAGGATCGGTGGAGACTCTTCTCGCACGTCGAACAAATTTGGGAACAAGCACAAACGCTCCCGGCAGACCTGGAGAACCGGACCGCAGACGAGTGGTTGACGGCAACCGGGCAGAGCCCCGAAGCACGAGAGCGGATTTGGGACCCGCTCGCTCGATGGTTGACCGGCAATACGCTGGCACGTCTCTCCGCCGCAACGTTCGTCCAGTTGCTTTCAACCGTATTTCTCAGCGACGCATCGGACGCCAGACTCACACACCTCTCCGGATCCGTCGGCCACCGGTTTATCGCACCGATGAAACAGGCACTCCACCAAAACAATGCGCGGATTCTTCCCCTCACACATCGGCCACACCTCCGGTTTGGGCAGAACGGAGTGAGCGATATCCGGCTTCACGACGGCGCAACGTTGCAGGCACAATGGTACATCGTCGCGCTTTCATACCGGCATCTGCTTGCTCTTTTGCCGGATCGACTGCTGACGCGCTATGCCTACTTTGCGCAATTAACCGAACTGAACAGCGTGAGCGAGATCGTCGTCCAACTGACATCCCGGACAACCGTCCAGTCTCCTCGATTGCTCTTGTTACCAGGCCGACCATTTCAGCAGCTCTCCGGATCATCCTTCACGACCGGCGAAATCCGTTATCGGCTGTCCGCCGTCGAAAGCCCGCTTACAGAATGGGACACCGATCAGTTAGTCGACGCAGCGATTACCGAGCTTGGCCTGTTGTTCCCCACCCTGACCAGGGAAAACCTGACATCCCAGGAGATCTTGCATGAGAGCCACGCCGCCCTGCTGCTTGCGCCTGGAGCGGCGCGGCTCAGGCCGCTTCAACAAAGCCCGATCCAGAATCTGCTCGTCACCGGTGCCTGGACCGACACCGGATGGCCCGCCGATCTGGAAAGCACTGTGGTGAGCGCCCGGCGCTGTGCGGAGATCATCGCCGGCCACACGACTTGATCACAGGGGAGTTGGATGGCACAAGGAGCCAATGATGGGAGGGATGCCTCTCTTGCAGAAACACGCTACCGACTAATTCGATCCGATGTGCAAATAGCACAGATCTTCAAACCGTTCGCCGCCTCGATACGTCGCGATTACCATCCATTCCCGTCGCGTATCCGTGAGACTCACATAGGCCGCCCCATCGAGCAGGAATGGTTGAAGTGAGAAGGCTGTCGTCAAGGTGTGAGGGGCTGGAGCCTTGTCGATCCTGAGCGCAGTCAGCGGATAGGTCCCGCCGGTCCGTTCAAACTTATCACGAGTCGCCAATAAGGGACCCGTATCCTGCCAACCCGCCTGTTCAAGGACAGTACTGTCGGCAGGAAATACATAAAGGCTGTCACTCGGTACGCTTTTCATGCAGAAAGTGGCCCTTACCACGAGGTCCTCCCGCCCGTCGTTGTCCA
The DNA here is from genome assembly GCA_030144965.1 of Nitrospira sp. BO4. Lineage (GTDB taxonomy): Bacteria > Nitrospirota > Nitrospiria > Nitrospirales > Nitrospiraceae > Nitrospira_D. Next base: position 81,409 of record JAMPUU010000018.1, on the reverse strand, counting down.
AATCCATGCGGGCCTTGTCGAAGCTCGAACAGCGCCGTGTCGCAGGCCCCTGGCCTTTCAACTCGACCGGCGTCCACTCCACCGTCTTCCACAGTTCGGAATCAGAGGCCGTATGCCCTCCCAGCGATGTCACCACTTTTTCACAGAAGGGCCTATCCGCGAACGCCGCCAGTTCCACAGAGGCCGCGGTTGCTAAGGCTGGAATCATGGCAATCAACACCGTCCCCAGGCGTGCAAGGTTCATCGTCACCTCTCCAGCAATCTGACCACATCATCTCGATTGACATCACAGCTCGGCGTTTCTAAGATACCGCCACCAGCTGTTTTAACTTGATCACGCATGACACTCACCCCTCTCCAAGAACTTGCCAAGTCACTCCACGACTGCCAGCGCTGTAAGCTGGCTAAACTGGGACGCAGCCAAGTCGTATTCGGAGTCGGTAATCCTCACGCAAGTATCATGTTTGTTGGGGAAGCGCCAGGATTCAATGAAGATCAGAAAGGCGAGCCATTCGTGGGTGCAGCCGGCAAACTCTTGAACGACCTTCTGACCTCCGCAGGACTCTCGCGTGACCAGATCTACATCGCGAACGTCATCAAGTGCCGGCCGCCGAACAACCGCGACCCCGAACAGGACGAAGTGGAGACGTGCAAACCGTTCTTGCTGCAGCAGATTCAGTTGATCCGCCCGAAACTGGTCTGTACCTTGGGGAATTGGGCCACTCAGACGTTACTGGAACGCAAAGTCGGGATCACCAAAGTGAAAGCGCAGGCCTTCTACATGAAGGATTTCGTGATCTTTCCGCTCCTCCACCCGGCAGCCGCCCTTCATCAAGGGAATCTGCTCGACACGCTGAAAGAAGACTTCAAGAAATTGAAAGAGTTTCTGGATCGGAACACCAAACCAGCCGAAACCACCAGCACAGCCCCCACCCCAGCCGCACCGGTCCTCAATATCGAATCGCCGCAGCCAGCGCAAATGGATTTGTTCGGGTAGCAGGCTGGTGAAAAAGTTCGCCAGCTTTGTTCTCGCCTCGCTGGACGACCATTTTGACCAGCCTGAAGATGAATGCGTTGGCATCTGGTCGCTTCTAAATTCACAGCCTTGCCGTTTCAGTTTTCCCGGCCAAACACCGAGCTGTGAGACCTATGCTTTTGATTTGAGGGTCGGCGAGGAGTCTGGATCTGCGGCTTCGCCGCTTTCTTCTTCAGCAGGTTTCTCTTCTTCCGGCACGTCGAACCACTGGACCAGCATCTCGTCCCACCAGGCTTCGGTGACGTCAGTCCCTGGGTCAGTCCCTAGGAAAGCCACATCATCTTGCTTGATAGACGAACCGACGAGCTGCGGCTGGAACTTTGCTCGATTGATGACTTCCTTCGTGGCATAGCCGCCGATGATCCAAGAATCGGGATCGGCTCGGCGAGACTTGTACGCCTTCAACCCGTGCTTGAGATACATGAAGATTTGCTGCTGAATCGGGTCCGTGACGCCGGACTGCGGGAGGCTAAGAGTTTTTTCGATTCGCTTCCGCCACTGCCGATCGTCGTAGCGCGACGTGATCAGCTGCAGCATTTTCTTTCCGAGGTCGGCATCAAGCGGCATGGCGGCGTCTTCCTGGGCTATACGCAATTCGTGAGGTTGATCAAAATGGCGAACGACTGAGTACGAGACTGGAGGGCATTTTCATCAGCCGAGGTGTTGCTTAAAGAAAGTCTTTGCCCTTCCCCAGGCGTCCTTGGCTGCGTCCGGCCGATAGACGGAGGGGTCGTTATCTCGGAAGAACGCATGAGGCGCACCGGGATAGGTCTTGATCTCCCCCGCTTTCCCGTATTTCTTCAATGCCGACGCCAGTCGTTGCACGTCGGCCTTCGTAATCCAGCCGTCGTCCTCGCCGTAGAAATACAGCACCGGACAAGCCAGCTTCTGAATCGGCGTATCGGGATTGGGCACCTGGCCATAGAAGGGCACTGCCGCTTTGATGTCCGGATTGACGCAAGGCAGCATCAGCGCATAGGACCCGCCCATACAAAACCCGGTGACACCGATCTTTGTTGCATCGACTTCGGGAACTGACTTGAGATAGTCCACCGTCGCATTCAGATCGGTGAGGCCATCCTCTTGTTTGAGGGAATTCATCAGCTTTCCGGCTTCCGCGGCATCGGTGGTGAGTGGATGGCCGAGGCGCGAATAGAGGTCGGGAGCGATTGCAACATAGCCCTCTCCTGCATATCTTCTCGCGATATCTTTCATGTGGTCTGTGAGTCCCCACCATTCTTGGACGATGATAATGGCCGGTCGCTTATCCCTGGTGTGAGGAGCCGCGACAAATGCCCGCATCGTCACCACTTTTCCACTTGGGTATTGAACGGTCGTCTCTCGGATGGATTCAGCCATGAGTCACCTCCGCGCCTTCGCGAGTGCTGAAATTGAGTCCTGCATGCTGAGTGGTGAATTCCAAATTGGATACGTCAGCGGACGTGCGATCCTCAACTCAGGAGTCAACACTCGGGTCTCAGCACGTGTTCAGTTGCCTGCCACCATCAGCTCGGAGATCTTCAATGTCGGGCTCGCAATGCGCCCCCGGAACACGAGATCGTCCCCGATCACTTCGATATCCTTGAACATCTGTTTCAAATTCCCGGCGATCGTGATTTCTTCAACCGGGTAGGTCAACTCCCCGTTCTCGATCCAGAACCCGCAGGCTCCCCGAGAATAATCCCCGGTCACCATATTGATTCCGAACCCGATCAACTCGGTGACATAGAGCCCGTCCTTCACTGAACCGATGATGTCCTGTGGGCTCTTTGATCCGGGGACGAGATAAAAGTTCGTCGGGCCGACGGAAGGACTTTCGCCCACGCTCCGTGACGCGTTTCCGGTCGAAGGCAGTCCCAGTTTCTTTCCGGAATAGGTATCGAGCAAGTAGCTCTTCAGTACGCCACGTTCGACAATTGTATTTTTCCGCGTAGCCAGCCCCTCGCCATCAAATGGGCGAGACCCCAGACCGCCCACCATCCTCCCGTCATCATAGATGGTCATCAGATCAGACGCGATCGGCTGGCCCAGTTTATCGAGAAGAAACGAAGCCCGTTTGTAGAGACCATAGCCGGAAACCGCACTGCACAAGTTAGCCAGCAGGCTCCCGGCCGTATCTTGATCGAACACCACCGGCACCCGCTTCGTCGCCACCTTGCGCGCACCGAGGCGGCGAACCGCTCGTCGCGCCGCTTCTTGCCCGATCGATTCGGCCGAGGCCAGCCGCGCAAACTTACGCTGCACCTCGTACCAGGCATCCCGCTGCATGGCTCCCGTCTCGGACTCGGTCGCGATCGGAGAGACGGATAGTGAAAAGTTCGAGCTCTTGTAAGAACCGACGAACCCGTGGCTGTTCGCCAGAACTACTCGTCCTGATGACGAATCGAACTCCGCTCCTTCGGAATTCGTCACGCGGGGGTCGGCCGCGAAGGCCGCCGCTTCTCCCCGCTTGGCCCAATCGATCTGAGTTTCCGTATCGAGCACGGTCCCATCATAGAGATCGAGGCCCGGCTGGTCTGTCGCCATCTGCGCAGCCTCAGGTAAGCCCGATACGTCATCCTCAACAACGGCGCCGGCTAGGGTGCAGGTATCTGCCACGAGCCGTTCGAGAGAGTCCTGTGAGAAATTGGACGTGGACGTGGTCGCCGATCGCTTCCCAATGAACACCCGCAAGCCCAGCCGCTTCTCTCGCGCCTTGGTCAATCGATCGACGGTGCCCACCCGCACTTGGACCGAAAAGGTCTCGCCGTCGGCCACCACAATATCGGCTTCCGTTGCGCCGCACGCCTTGGCTCGAGTCAGCACATCGGCAGCGAGCTGCGCATAGCCGTTGCCTGTTTCCTTGAGATGCGAATACGTCTGGAGCATGGTCTTATGACGCCTTCCTATCCCTGGGTCCCGCCGACTGTAATTTCCTCGATCTTGATGGTCGGTAACCCGACTCCGACCGGCACCGACTGGCCGTCTTTGCCGCACGTTCCGATTCCATTGTCGAGTTTCAGATCGTGTCCCACCATCGATACCTTGGTGAGGATCTCCGGCCCATTCCCAATCAACGTCGCTCCCTTCACCGGCTTGGTGATACGGCCGTCCTCGATGAGATATGCTTCGCTCGCAGAAAACACGAATTTCCCGTTGGTGATATCGACCTGTCCCCCTCCGAAGGAGACGGCATAGAGCCCTTTCTTGACCGACCGGATGATATCTTGAGGATCCGACTCGCCGGCCAGCATGAAAGTATTCGTCATTCGGGGAAGCACCACGCTTTGATAGCTCTCCCGCCGGCCGTTCCCAGTCAGGGGTATCCCCATGAGACGTGCGTTCAGCTTGTCGGTGATATACCGACGAAGGATGCCCTTTTCAATGAGCGTCGTGCAGCTGGTCGGCGTTCCTTCATCATCCATATTCAACGAGCCGCGGCGGAACGGGAGCGTCCCATCATCGACGATGGTACACACGTCCGACGCCACGCGCTTTCCGATCAAGCTTGAAAAGGCCGACGTTTTCTTGCGGTTGAAGTCGGCTTCCAATCCATGCCCGATCGCCTCGTGCAAGAGGATCCCGGGCCACCCTCCGGCGAGCACGACGGGCATCACTCCGGCGGGAGCGTCGACGGCGGAAAGATTCAGGATCGCCTCTCTCGCGGCCTCTCGGGCATAGCTTAAATGGCGGTTGTCCTCTCGGTAATATTCGAACCCAACCCGGCCTCCCCCACCGAAACTTCCGACTTGGCGATTCTCATGATCTTCAGCGATGCAGGTGATCTGGAGGCGTGACAACGGCTGGATATCGCCGACTAAGGTCCCATCAGATGTCGCAACGGCCACCACCTTATATTCCGTGTTGAACGATGCCATCACGTTCTTAATACGGGGGTCATACCGCCGAGCCTCAGCATCGATTTCATTCAACAGCGCCACACGATCAGCGGTCGCCACTTCGGCCGTCGCTCGCTCGATCGGATACAGGTCTCTCGTCGGTCGTCGCTGTGTGGGGACCGGAACGGGGGACTCTCCCTTCGGTGAATTGGCGATGTAGCGGGCGGTGTCGGCCGCAATCTCCAAATCCTTCTTCGTCAATTCGTCCGAGTACGCGAACCCGGTCTTTTCGCCTGCAGTCGCCCGGACCCCGACTCCTTGGGAGACACTCTTGGCGGCGCGTTTGACGATGCCTTCCTCCATGGAAACCGACTCCGACGTGCGGGACTCGAAATAGAGATCTGCATAATCAACATCCCGCACCTTCAACCGGTCGAGTGCATGCTGGGCTTCAAGTTCGGTGACACCAAAGTTTGTCAATTGGACCGGCTCGGGCATGGTAAGGCTTCCTCTCCGTTTCTGTCGGCTGCTGGCCGAGTATAGCCCAATCATTTCCGCAGTCGCAATGCGATGATTCCTCACACCACGCATTTCTAAGTAGTTACCGAGTTATCGTTTGACATTCCATACCCCCACCAGTAGACTTTGGCCACCGCAGTTCCTCTCACTTTGGACATGAGGCGCTTGCGCAAAACTCTATGGCACACCAGCCGTCCTCAAGCCTCGCCCACCTCTCTGAAAGTGAGCTGACCGCCAAGTTGGAGCCCGAACTCCTCCCGAAACATGTAGCGGTGATCATGGACGGCAACGGGCGTTGGGCGGAGCTTCGCGGTCTCCCTCGCATCGCCGGCCATCGGGAAGGTATCAACTCCGTGAGGGAGATGATTACTCTGTGTCTGGAGCTCGGCATCCATGCCCTCACCATCTATGCGTTTTCGCAGGAAAATTGGAACCGCCCAACGCAAGAAATCAACGCGCTGATGGGTCTCTTGGAACATTACCTTTCTACCGAACGTGCCAGTCTGATCGAGCAGGGTGTTCGCTTCCGCGCCATCGGCCGCCACGATCTTCTTCCTTCATCGGCCCAACACTGGGTTCGCACGACCGAGAAGGAGACCTCACATCTTGACAAATTGATCCTCACCGTAGCTCTCAGCTACGGAGGGCGAGCTGAGATCGTCGATGCGGTGAAGGCATTGATCGAGGACGTCCAGGCCGGGACCGTACAACCGAGCATGGTCGATGAAACCACGATCCAACAGTACCTGTACACTCATCCGCTCTCGGACCCTGATTTACTCATTCGGACGAGCGGAGAAACCAGGATCAGCAATTTTCTCTTATGGCAACTGGCCTACACGGAACTGTGCTTCACCCCGACCTTGTGGCCGGATTTTCGACGACGGGAGTTTCTGCTGGCGCTGATCGAATATCAAAGACGTGAACGTCGCTTTGGCCGAGTCCTAAGCACCGTGTCATCCTAATCCTTGTGGGATATCCCCTCACCACCGACGCTATTGCCCACAGCTTGATATCTGTGACCACCTCACCAGCACGCACTCGTCGATTCGATCTTCGGCGTCTCTACACCGCGGCGGCGCTGATCCCGGCCGTGTATGTCATCATCGCCTATCTTGCTCCCTGGGCCTTGACGCTCCTCTTGATCGCCGTCGGTTCCATGGCCCTACTGGAACTCTATCGCCTCAGTTTCCAATCACGCTTGAACCGTCTCCTTGTCGGCGTCGGGTTGGCAACCTTTGTCATGGTACTCGCCCGCTCTCATGTGTCCCTCAGCTTACCGGAGCTGTTGATCGCCGGTACGCTCGTCGTGGGGGCGACCGTTTTCTTCGTCGCTCCATCGGCGGAGCATCGATGGAAAGATGCGTTTATCATCCTCTTCGGCGTGCTCTACGTCGGCTTCCCCCTTAGCACCGTGGTCTCGACCCGCTCACTGCCGTCCGGTGAATTCCTAGTCCTCTTCCTGGCGGCGGTCACCTGGGCTTCCGACACCGGCGCCTACTACGCCGGAACGCTCTGGGGGAAACACTTGCTTATCCCGTCGATCAGTCCAAAGAAGACCGTCGAGGGGGTACTCGGAGGACTCGCGCTCGCCGCGGGGGCCGCACTCCTGGCTCAGCAGTGGTTTGCCTCTCAGCTTTCATTGTCGGATGCGCTGATTCTCGGCGTGCTCTTGACCGGAGCGGGGCTGATTGGAGACCTGTTCGAATCGGTGATCAAACGTCGGACGGGAGTCAAAGACTCCGGGGGGATCCTGCCGGGCCACGGCGGTATGTTGGACCGGCTCGATAGTCTCTTGTTCACCGCCCCCACCTTCTACTACTATGTCGCCTGCGTCCGCGGCCTGTCGCCGTCTCTATAGAATTGAGAGGAGAGGATATGAAGTCGATTATCATCTTGGGGTCGACCGGATCGATCGGAACCAATACGCTCGATATCGTTCAGCGATTTCCCGATGAATTTCGTGTCGTCGGGCTGACGGCCGGCAGTAATATCGACAAGCTTGAAGAGCAGATCCGCCGGTTCAGACCCAAAGCCGTCGCCGTCTCGACGGAGTCCTCCGCAGCCGTGCTTCAAAAGCGCTGTGCCGGTCTTCCGGTTGAGATCATGGCCGGCGAAGAAGGAATTGCACAGGTGGCATCCGGGCTGGATGCCGAACTGGTCATTTCCGCCATCGTGGGCGCGGCCGGCCTCGTACCAACCTTATCGGCAATCCGCAGCGGAAAGCACATCGCCTTGGCCAATAAAGAACCGATGGTGATGGCCGGCAAGTTGATGCAGGATGAAGCCCGGCAACATGGTGTCCGGATTTTTCCGGTCGATAGCGAACACAGCGCGATCTTTCAGTCCTTGGAAGGGCATCGGATTGAAGATGTCCGGCGACTGATTCTCACCGCATCCGGCGGAGCCCTCTGGACACTTCCGCAAGAACAGCTTCAGGACGTGACCCCCGAACGGGCCCTGCAGCATCCAAACTGGAAGATGGGGTCCAAGATCACCATCGACTCGGCCACGCTGATGAATAAAGGCTTGGAAATCGTGGAAGCCCGCTGGCTCTTCAATATCCCCGAGTCCAATATCGACGTCATGGTTCATCGGGAAAGCATCATTCACTCTCTGGTAGAATATAAGGATCGATCGATCATCGCCCAATTGGGACTTCCGGACATGCGAACTCCTATCTCGTACGCCATGCGCTATCCAGCCAGAATGGCTCTCGACCTCCCCTCACTGGACCTGACGGAGATCGGACAATTGACCTTCTGCAAGCCCGACCATGATCGCTTTCCCTGTCTCAATCTCGGGTACGAGTCGCTTCGAATCGGCGGCACCATGCCCGCCGCTATGAATGCCGCGAATGAAATTGCCGTCGAGGCATTCCTGAACCACGGTCTTCGCTTCATCGAAATCGCTCAGGTCATCCGTAGTACGATGGAGGCGCATCCCCATCGCGAAATCACCTGCCTGGATGACGCATTGGAAGCGGATCGATGGGCGAGAGAGAAGGCGGAAACGCTGGTGCATGCGTTGCCTCGCTGACAATCGTTTTGTATTTCACGCGGCGAATGTTAAAGTAAAGGGCCAACCACTCGACAGGGAGTTCCGATGACGTCCGCATTTGCCTGGTCCCCCGATACCTTGTGGCTTCTCCTCCAGAAGGCCTGGTGGTTCCTTGTGGTGCTCGGCGTGCTGGTCGCTTTCCATGAGCTCGGCCATTTTCTAGCCGCCCGATGGGTTGGAGTCAAAGTCCTCAAGTTTTCGCTTGGCTTCGGCCCGAAACTATTCGGCCGCCAGGTCGGCGAAACCGAGTATCTCGTATCTGCCGTCCCGCTCGGCGGCTATGTCAAATTGTTCGGCGAAGATGAAACGGAAGCGACGACCCCCGACGACCGCCGGCGGTCGTTTTCGCACCAGGGTCTTTGGGGAAAGGTCCTCATCGTAGCAGCCGGACCCGGGTTTAATTTCATTCTGGCGTATTTGATCTTCGCCGGATGGCTGTCGACCGGCGCCCCGCTCTTTGTCCCGACATTCCGCGATCTGAGCGCCGATGTCGAGGCACTTGTTCCCGGTTCTCCTGCATCGGTCGCGGGGATAGAGGTCGGTGACCGCGTGGTCGGGGTCAACGGCAAAGACATCTCGACCAAGACCGAGCTGCTGGATGTCGTATCCAAGAGCAAAGGGCAGCCTGTCTCCCTCCAAGTCCGACGGGAGGGGCAACTGAAAACCTTCACGGCAACCCCGGTGCCGATGGCGGGAGACGGAGCGGCCGGAGACGAACCGCTGTATACGATTGGCGTTGAAGAAACCCCACCGTTAGTCACCTCAGTCATGCATGGGTCGCCCGCGGCTGCAGCGGGACTCCAGCCCGGGGATCGCGTGGCCACGATAGACGGTCAAGCCATCTATACCTGGGCGCAGATGACCACCCAGGTGAGGGAACACCCGCAGAAGCCCTTGCAAGTCGAGGTGCTCCGCGATGGGAAACGCACTGCGTTGACGGTCACGCCGACCAGCGAAAAAATGACGGTCAACGGACAAACCTTGGAGGTGGGGAAGATCGGCATCTCCGGCCCGGGTCGTTCTTTGATGCGTTCCGACAACGCCGCAGAAGCCGTCTATCAAGGTCTTGAAGCCACGTGGGGATGGACCGAACTGACCGCGATTGGTCTCTACAAAATGATCGTGGGCGACATTTCAAGCAAAAATATCGGCGGACCGCTGACCATCGCCAATATTTCTGGTGAAGCCGCCTCTCAAGGCGCCTCCAGCGTCGTATTCCTCATCGCCATCCTCAGCATCAATCTCGGAGTCCTCAACCTGCTGCCGATCCCCATTCTGGACGGCGGCCACTTGCTCTTTTTCTTGATTGAGGGCATTCTGCGCAAACCGCTCGGCGAACGGCAACGGGAGGTGGCCCAGCAAGTCGGGTTGGTGTTGCTGGTTGGTGTGATGATCTTCGCGTTCTGGAATGACCTGGAACGCATCTTCTCCCGCTAGACAGAATGCTGAAACACGTCCCTAACTTCGTTCTCGGCTCAAAGAAATCCTCAACGTACTCCATCGGGGCAAAGAGCTGTCTTGGCAGCTCGGGGTGGGCGGGTGAGAACAGATACGCCTCCGGTTTCTTATCACCTGCGGCCTCGTTAGGCGCCTCGTTTGAGCATTCTGCGAAATCCTCCACAGTTCGATTCATATCCTAACAGCGACTCCAATGCCATGAAAACATCTCAATTGTTGATTCCCACGCTGCGGGACGATCCCGGAGAAGCGGAAACCGTCAGCCATCGATTGATGTTGCGCGCCGGCCTGATCCGGAAGGTTGCAGCCGGTATTTACACCTACCTCCCGCTCGGTCTCCGCGTGATCCGCAAAATCGAGCAGATTGTTCGCGAGGAAATGAACCGTGCCGGCGCTCAGGAGCTGCTGATGCCGATCGCGTCTCCTGCCGAATTGTGGAAAGAGACGGCCCGCTGGGACTATTACGGGAAGGAACTCCTGCGTTTCAAGGATCGCCACGAGCGTGATTTTTGCCTGGGGCCGACGCATGAAGAAGTCATTACCGATCTGTTCCGCCGTGAAGTACGCTCTTATCGCCAACTTCCGCTGAATTTTTACCAAATCCAAACCAAATTCCGGGATGAGATCCGCCCCCGCTTTGGGCTCATGCGGGGGCGTGAGTTCATCATGAAAGATGCCTATAGTTTCGACGTCGACGAATCCGGCGCCAAGATCAGCTATCAGAAAATGTACGACGCCTATACCCGCATCTTTACGCGGTGTGGACTCACCTTTCGTGCGGTTGAAGCCGACACGGGGTTAATCGGCGGAGATGTTTCGCACGAGTTCATGGTCCTGGCCGACACCGGAGAAGCGACGGTGGCATACAGCGACCAGGGATCGTATGCCGCCAATCTTGAACGGGCCGAAGTGCTCCCTCCCGCTGAGGTCGATGCGACGCCCCTGCTCCCCTTGACTCCAATCGCCACTCCACAGCGCCGGACGGTGGAAGACGTGACGGCCTTTTTGAAGATTTCACCGCGACAATTGGTAAAGACGCTGATCTATCGAGCCGGATCGGAAACCGTCGCCGTGCTGATTCGAGGCGATCATGAGTTGAACGAAGTGAAATTGGCGCGGCTGCTCAAGGTAAACGATGCAGCGCTGGCCGATCCCGCGACGGTACAGCAACTGACGGGAGCCGCTCCCGGATTCGCCGGGCCGGTCGGCTTAGAGAAGGTGCGTCTTCTGGCAGACCACGCCGTCAACGGACTGAAAAACGTCGTGATCGGGGCCAACAAAGACGATACTCACTACCTGAACGCCAATCTTGAGCGCGACTTCACCGTTGAACAATTTGCCGACCTTCGTAATGCGCAAGCCGGCGATCCTTCCCCTCGCGGATCCGGCAAGTTGATGCTCGCCAAAGGCATTGAAGTCGGACAGGTGTTCCTACTCGGCACCAAGTATAGCCAGAAAATGAACGCCACCATCCTCGACGAGCAGGGCAAGGAGCGCCTCGCCATCATGGGTTGCTACGGCATCGGCGTCGGTCGTACCGCCGCTGCTGCGATCGAACAAAATCATGACGAGAAGGGTATCATCTGGCCGTTTCCCATCGCGCCGTTTCATCTGCACCTCCTGACGGTCAGCCAATCGGAAAAGACCACTGAAACCGCCGCACGTCTCTATTCCGACCTCATGGCTGCAGGGTTCGAAGTATTATGGGACGACCGAGCCGATCGCGCAGGCGTCAAATTCAACGATGCCGATTTGATCGGCGCCCCGTTCCAGGTGGTCGTCGGCGATAAAGGTCTTGCGGACGGCATCGTGGAGATCAAAATTCGAAGAAGCGGCATCAAAACCCGCATCGCTCCCGGTGATCTCCTCGCGCATCTCAGGACACTTTCTCACGAATCCGATTCACCCCCGACGTGAGCCATTTTTCAGTGTTCCGGCCTCACACGACTTTCCGATTTTCTCCGAACTCGACCGGCGGAAACCGCGTTTTCCTTGCCTTCTCGTGCCGTTCGGTTAGACTGAAGCTCAATTCACAACCTGTGACCCGTTCCGGCTGGTGCCTACTGATCCAGCGTACAATCTTATTGGTTCACGTCCCGACCTCGGAGAGAGCGCAGTCGGATGCAAGCCAAGCCGATGACTCAGAACCTTCAGGAGCTGCAGCAAAAGGTCGAGCACGCCGAGCACGTCAAACGGATCACCACTCAGGTTCACGCGGCCAGCAATCTTGATCAAATCCTTCTCGACTTGCACAAGGACATCCTGAGTCTGTTCGACGCAGAAGACCTGACGCTCTTCGCATTTGACGCTGAAAAGAAAGAAATCTTCTCCAAAGTTCCGCATATCGACAGCGTCGAAGAAGTCCGCATCCCCATTACCGAGCAGAGTCTCGCCGGTTTCTGCGCCAAATACCTCCGCCCCGTCAATATCACCGACGCCTACAACATGATGGAGCTCCAAGCGATCCATCCGTCGCTGCTTCACGACACATCCTACGATAAGCGCACCGGCTTCAAAACCAAACAGGTTCTGACATATCCCATTGTCGCCGACAACAAATACCTGATGGGAGTCCTGCAACTTCTCAACAAAAAAAGCGGGAGTCGGTTTACCCGCAAAGATGAAGAGGCCGTCGACGAAATCGCGAAGGCGCTTGGAATCGCCTTCTTCAATCTTCGGAAGATCTCAAAAAAGAACCCCACCAAGTTCGATCTCTTGGTCAGCAACAACCGGATTACACAGAATGAACTCGACCAGGCTATCGCGGACTCCCGAAAAGGGATGAGCGACCTGGAGAGCATCCTGATCGAAAAATGCAAAGTCCCGAAGATCGATATCGGCAAATCGCTCGCCCAGTTCTATAAGTGTCCGTATATCGAGTACAGTGAGCGCACCCTTGTCGATGTGGAGTTGCTGAAGAACCTCAACGTCGACTACCTCAAAAAGAACCATTGGATGCCGCTCAAACGAGACCGCACGGCCATCGAGATTCTCACCGACGATCCCGGAGATCTTGACCGCGTCCAAGACATCAAGCGAACGTTTCCCGGGCTCAATATTCGCTTTGCCGTCAGTCTGCGCCGCGACATCGCGCAATTTCTGACCTCCGCCACCGGACAAACCGATACTGGAGGGAGGAAACTCGATGAAAACGTGTCCGATATTCTCGGCGAACTCGTTACCGAGGCACAAGCCGAGGCGATGGAGGATTCCGCCGGAGCCGGAGGTTTGGACGAAAACGACAGCGCGATCGTCCGTCTGGCCAACCAGATCATCGCCGATGCCTACCGTCAAAATGCATCGGACATTCACATCGAGCCGTATGGAGAAAAGCGCGAAACGCTCGTGCGTTTTAGAGTCGATGGGGATTGTTTCGAATACATGAAGATCCCTCAGAGTTACCGCCGCGCCATCGTCTCGCGACTCAAGATCATGGCGAGTCTGGACATTGCCGAGCGCCGCAAACCTCAAGACGGCAAGATCAAGTTCAAGCTTTCGGAGACGAAAGAGATCGAACTCCGCGTCGCGACGCTTCCCACAGCCGGATACAACGAAGACGTGGTCATGCGTATCCTGGCGGCAAGCGAGCCGCTGCCTCTCGACAAGATGGGGTTCTCTGATCGGAACCTCAGAGTGCTGAAGGAGATTTCGGAAAAGCCCTACGGCATCATTCTGTGCGTTGGTCCGACCGGCTCCGGGAAAACCACCACCCTTCACTCGGTACTCGGCAACATCAACACCCCCGACATTTAAATATGGACAGCGGAAGATCCGGTCGAAATTACACAGTATGGCCTTCGACAAGTGCAGGTCCAGCCGAAGATCGGGCTCACGTTCGCCAACGCGATGCGCGCCTTTCTTCGGGCCGACCCCGACGTCATCATGGTGGGAGAAATGCGGGACAAAGAAACCGCCGACACGGGCATCGAAGCGTCACTGACCGGCCATCTGGTATTGAGCACACTGCACACCAACAGCGCCGTCGAAACGGTCACGCGCCTACTCGATATGGGTTGTGACCCGTTCAGCTTCGCCGATGCCATGCTGGGTGTGCTCGCGCAACGTCTCGCTCGCCGTATCTGCAAAGAGTGCAAAGAGCAGTACATTGGAACCAAGGAGGAGTATGAAGAACTCCGACTCGGATACGGGGCTGAGTACTGGGATAAGCTCGGCATCAAACAGGATAATACCTTTCGGCTTTCTCGCGGGAAGGGGTGCGAAACGTGCAACCGCTCCGGCTTCAAGGGACGGGTCGCTCTACACGAACTCCTCTTGGGTACGGACCAACTGAAGCGAATGGTGCAACAGAAGGCTCGCACCGAAGAGATGCTCAAAACGGCACTCGAAGAAGGAATGACGACTCTTGTTCAAGACGGCGTTCAAAAAGTCTTGCAGGGCCATACGACCTATAAGGAAGTCAAAGCCGTCGCGATCAAATAGCACTTTCGATTCAGCCCGCTTGCTGATATCACCCTTTCATTCTTCGGCGGCAACCATGTAGAATGCGGCCCCGTTTAATATGGACAGCCGGCCGATGCGCATATCCAAACTCCTTCTCGCCTCATTGATCCTTCTCGCCGGATGCGAATCAGCCGATCGTGTCCTGACGAACGCCGACCGCGTGCTCGGCAGCCGCACCAGCAGGACTCTCCTTGACGTCGCGACGGGCAAGGATCCCAAGCAAATCCTCAAAGAGCGCGTCGATGCCTATCAGCGAGATCCCCAAGCCGTCATCAGGGACCTCCGGACGATCCAGCGCGACTTCAACACCATCATGGCCGCGCTGACGGGACGGGTGCGACAAACCTGGGGCGAGAAAGAAGTGAAGGTTCCGGAACAAAAGAAATACGTGAAATACACCCAGAACTATATGAGTCGTACCATTGTCGACTTCGACAGCGGGTCGATCGTGGTGGAAACCTTGGACGACAAGGCGCCGAAGGAGAGCTTGAAGAACGCGATCGTCACAACCTTGCTCACACCCGATGACCCGCGCTCCGTCGATCTCTTTTCCGACAAGCCGGTCACGTTGACCAGTGACCGGCCTCCCTATTTATTGGGCTTGGTGCTGGATCAACAAGGACAGCCGATCCGCACTCCCGCACAAGCCGAAGCGTTTGCGGCGTCGACCCTCGAGACCGCCGCCAAAACGAGACCCGTGGACCAGAATGGAGTCACCAAGCAGTCTCTGATCGCTGAGATCAAGATGGTGGCCAATTTCTCGAACCGCCAAGCAGACAAGTATCGGGCGACTGTCACCCGGTTTGCCGAGCAATTCAAGATCAGTCCCAGCCTTATTTTTGCCGTGATCAGAACAGAAAGCAACTTCAACCCCTTTGCGGTAAGCTCCGCCCCGGCTTATGGTTTGATGCAGCTGGTCCCGACCAGTGGAGGCCGTGATGCCTATCGAAAAGCCAAAGGCACGGATACGATTCCTTCACGAGATTATCTGTTCGATCCCGAGAATAATATCGAACTCGGCAGCGCCTATCTCAATGTGCTCTCGTATAATCTGCTCGAACAGATCGACAATGAAGTCTCTCGGGAATATTGCGTGATCTCGGCGTATAACACCGGCCCACGGAACGTCTTCAAGTCATTTGCCAACGACTCCGTAGCCGCCCTCAATCAAATCAATAGCCTCGAGCCACCGGCGGTCTATGACCGGTTGCGGAACAACCTGCCGTATCAGGAAACGAGGGATTACCTCGTGAAGGTCGTCACCTTCCGGAAGCAGTTTGTGTATCTGCCGGAAGGCAATGATCGTTGAGTGATTGCCGCAGCGATTGAGAAGGTCAGACCGTCACCGTCGGTCCAGAATTCGACAGGTGAGTGATGAAGCTCTGGAGATACTTGTTGTCGCTTGGAGAGATGCCCTCGAACTCCACACCGTAGGTGTGTTCTTTTCCCCACCGCACCGTGGCGGCCTCGATAAACATCGAGTTCGTCTGATTGGGCAACCGCAAACTCATCGCGATACGATCTCCGGGCGTGATCACGGCTTCGGTCATCACACGCGCGCCTTTTGCGGATACGTCGTACACGATGCCCAACCCTGCTTCGACAGCCGTCTTCCTCATCGCGCCGACGCGAGTTAAGGAACACGGAAATGGAGCCGTGACGCGAATACGAGGGTGCCTGCGCAGTTGCTGCGTAACAGACACGCTACCTGACTTGAAGATCGGCTCATCCATTTGAGTTACCCTTTCGCCATGGGCCTGCGAACACACCGGTAACAACGGGCCTCGTCAACAACCACTTCCCGTTGATGGACAGTCTGCGTAGAACTTCACCACGTAAGAAGCACTCTATCTCACGTGGTGCGTTCTGCGAACTATTTTCGTAGTTTATGAACGTATTGCGGTCGAGGCCGTGGATAAGGATGCTTCAGCTCGAGGCCTACCGGAGTTCGAACGGCCGTGAGGTCGTGACCGCTTCCACTGATTCGGCGAGGGACGCTCAGTCCGATGAGCCTGTCGGCCTTCCGAAGAAATCGCCGACGAGGGAGCCGTGCTTCCGGAAGCAAGCGGCACCGCATACCCTAACAGACGCTCGATATCTCGCAGTTGATGACGGTCTTCGCCTGTGACAAAACTTGTGGCGCGGCCGGTCGTCTTCATCCGGGCCGTGCGACCGATACGATGGACGTAATCCTCGGGGCAATTGGGCAGATCGAAGTTGATGACGTGCCCGATGTTCGCCACATCGATTCCTCTGGCGGCAATATCCGTTGCAACCAGTACACGAAATGACCCGCGCCTGAATCCCTCCAGCGCCGCGCGCCGCTGCGACAGACTTCGGTCCCCGTGCAGCACGGCCACTCGATGTCCTGCGCTATTCAACATGCGGCCCAGCCGATCGGCACGGTGCTTTGTCCTGGTAAACACGAGCGCCGTATCCTTGTCCGACCCCAAAAGCGACAAAAGCAGGTCACCTTTCGCGTCGTGCGACGTATGATGAATCGCCTGCGTCACGCCATCGGCGGTGGTTGCGGACGGTGTAATCATCACGCGAACGGGATTGCTGACGTTTGCGTGAATCAATCGCGCGAGATCGGTCGGTAGCGTAGCCGAGAACAGCAATGTCTGCCGCTCTTGCGGCAAGGCATCAAGTATCTGATTGATTTGGGGTGCAAACCCCATATCCAACATCCGGTCTGCCTCGTCCAACACCAACACCTTAATGGCCGACAACGAGATTGTGCCGTTCCACATATGATCGAGGAGTCGTCCGGGCGTCGCCACCAAGATATCCGGTCGCTGCCGCAAGCCTCGCACTTGAGCTTGCATGTCTGCGCCTCCCACGATGACCGTGGCTGAGATGCGGCGACGCCGCCCGAGTTTCTCGATGGTGGTTGAGATCTGCAAGGCAAGCTCACGTGTCGGTGCCAAAATCAACGCCTGCGGCTGGTTCTTCGGCAGCCCCGCGAGCCGTTCGACGATCGGAATCACAAAAGCTGCGGTCTTGCCTGTCCCGGTCTGAGCACACCCGATGACGTCCCGCCCGGCGAGCGCAGGTGGGATAGCTTGTGCTTGAATAGGTGTCGGTGAAGCGAACTTGGCATCAGTCAAGTCCTGCAAAAGTGCCTCGGACAAACCGAGAGCGTGAAAATTAGGGTGAACAGACGTATCCACTACGATATCCTTTCAGTTTGATCGCATGATGACGGGATCAGAGAACCGAGGGGAGAGACAACCGGGCAGGGTGCAACTCCAAACTGGACCTGGTCGCGATGCGATCGCGAAGTCCGTTATAGTTTGAGCATCTCCTCGCCGGACTGCCACGAGTGAAATACAGTGTCACCATACAGCATGGCACTCTCGGCGTCAACCTGTTCTTCAATAGATGCGAGAGAGCAGGAGATCGGCATACACACAGGTTATCGTCTATCTCAACGCAACGTGAGTCAATCTTGAGGTTTTGACTCCTTGATACGATACGTGTTAGGGTCATCCATCGTTTAGGTTATTTACCTCTCCGCGCACTCCCCGTACTCAATCTCAGTCTTTGCGCAACAGTCTGTAGTAGCACGTTCTGACGCTCATTTGATTGAACGGCACCCGTTGTCTTTCACAGGTGAGAACCATTGTCGGCATAAGAACAGGGCTGCCGGTCTTTTCGCTGGGTGTGGTCCTGGTCAGAGCCCGCACAGAAGGAGTATTTATGTATCTCTCTTCGATTCGGAGTCGCAAAACTGGAAAGAAGAAGTCCGCTCATAAGCCGAGAATCCGCTGGCAACTGCTGGGGCTGACTGATCCCGATTTGGCCAACAACGAATCCTCAATCGAAGTCATCAGGCGAGAAGTCGCCTCGTTGGCGAGACAGAGCTTCGGAGAGGAGACTCGCTTGCGTTCATCGTCTGGAAAAGCAAGTCGTTAGACAGAAGCCGACGCCAGCCGGAGCGAGAAGCAAGCGCTGCGAAGCCACTGAGCAGACACGCTGCATAGGAATAGCAAACCTATGTCCCTCTTTCAGAACTTCGTCCAATGGTTCGTTCACAATCCTTTGGCTCTGGTAATCTTGCTGTACCTTGCGGGAGTCATCAGCGTCTTTGTCTATGCCTATTTTGAGCCCCAGGATCAGCAATAGCCTTGTCAGTACCGACGATCGCTTTGCGCAATAGGAGGACGATCTTGAATAAATGCGTGTTGTATGTCGGTGGCCTCTCGGACGCCGCTTCCGATTGTCACCTCCGTGATCTATTTGGGGTCTACGGCACCGTCGCCCGCGCCTATGTCGTGCGACACAAACACAGCGGAAGGTCGGCCGGCTATGGATTTGTGGAAATGGGCTCGGGCGAGCAAGCCCTCAGCGCGGTCGTCGCCCTGGAAGGTGCGCTGTTTGAGGGCAATCGTTTGCGACTCTACGTCACGCCCCATGTATCCGCTCATACCTGAGATCTGCCCAACCGGACGAGAGGGAGCACACTCATGAGTCGCATCAACTTGGATCCGCTTCTGACCTTTGCGGACGGATCGCACCTGTTGATCAGCACACAGTGTTCAGTAGGTGGAGATTTCTCCTGCGCCTTGTACAGCGCGGTGGTCAAGACAGACGATCAAGCGGCATTCCAGATTGTTTCGAACCACTTTGCGGCCTCGACCTGCATGAGCGCCCAAGAAAACGCCTACAGTTACGCCCTTCGACTCTATCCCGGTTCCGTCGAATCGATGAAAAAACCACCATACCTCATTTGGCCGGGTCCACGTGCCTCCTTCCCCTAGCAAAGATTCGTCTGCTATGGCACCAAGATCCCGGGCACTCTATTAATCATCTCAACCGGACCCGAAACCCTATTTCTTTTTTTGGCAAATCTCGACTGTCGCTTCAACCTGACCATCTCTTGGACTGACCATCAACAGCATGCCCTTATGCTCCAAGGCCCTCTTGAACAGCGTGGCATAGCTATCATCGTATCGACGTTCCTCGATCGTCGTCTCGCCGCTTTGGCGGTCGTATGAACTTTCGACGACAAATGCGTCCACGGTTTGCGTGCCATTCAACCGCGCTTTGCTCGTGACCCGCCAGAAACGATTCTTCGGATCAAACATTCCGTTCGAGGTATCTAGGGTAGCATTGGAACACAGCTTCACACCTTTGGACACCTCCACATACTCACCTCTATCCATAAATTGGGCGAAGCCCGCTGAGGGAAATCCAATAACGATTGCAAGAACCAGCACATACAGAAACATGTCGCCCCTCCTTCATCGGGAAAGCATCAGCGCAATCGAGCAGATTGGTGGCACAGGCTGACGTCTAGACCTTTCCTTTCCAAGAAATTCGTAGAAGCGTTCCGTACTCGTCTCCTTCCAAGCCCCTCTTACAGGATGCTTGGTCTAAGATCTGCTCCCCTCTCTCCTCGATCAAATCCTGCACTAAACCACGTCATGATGTCTGGCCTTGAACCGGATTCTTCTGAGGCACCTTTTCTTCGGTCATCATCATCGATCCTGAAACGGCATCGACATAGACCGTCATAATCGATTCTTTGGCGGTCAGGATTTCGACCATCCATACAGTCTTGTCCGCTCTTTTCTCCAATTTCGCCTCAATGACCTGTCCTGCGACACTGGCCAACGCCGTCTCTGCCGCCCCCTGAACCGTGATCTTGGCGGAGGTTGCCACGGTAATAACATCCGCCGCGTTGAATTTCCCTTTATCGGCGCTCCAAACCATTTCACCCACAATCCCTGCCAGGCCAATCACCGTGGCCGCAATCAAGATTGCTCGCCATATCGTATAGTGCTTGTTCATGATGGCTGTCTCCTTCATGCATGGCCTAACATGTAGGAACATGACCGCAAGGCCCCACGCGATCACGTTCGCTCCATCCGCCGACGATTGCTCGAATTATTCCCATGGCTGCCATCCGTCCCGACGCTTCTGTATTATTTCTTTTGTATCCGCATGTCCTTTTTCACCGGTTGTTCAGCTGCCCCTTTCGACAATGGTTCGACAACTTGGATCTCGTGGGCCTCGGGACCCTTAGGATCGATCAGCACGGTGCTCACGGTTGTATCTCCGGACCTCGCGGCCTCCTCCATAGACTGGCTATAGGTCAAGTTTTTCCGACCCGTATCGTTCGCAAACTCTCCCCTTGACGGATATCCGGGATGCTTGGGGAGCATTACCGGATTCGCCAGAGCAAGTGCTGCCATTCCGAACACGAGTCCCATCAGCGTCATCGTAAAGAGCTTCATGATGGCCTCCCTTTGTTGTACAGCCCACTATCTCCTCGACAGACGACGATCCCGATCTGTGACCGGGAGGTCACCTCTGTCAGCAAGGCAACAGGCTGAAGCCTCAAGATCGGTCTATGAGGGCACCCTCACAAGACCATCGTCGGCGCTCTGGCATTGAAGCGGCGGAGACTGAGGAATCGATCGCGCTAGGAAGGATGCGGGAAGCGCAAAGGATGGGACAGTCAGCGAAACTGGAACGTCAGAGTTTGAAGCAACACACCAACGTTACGTTCCCAACTTTCATGGCGCGCAAGAATGAGGAACACTTCCCTCCGAGAGTCACCTCTCCTCGCACAAACTAGCATACACAAGTTTACCATATTTAGTCAATTTATATATTTCACGGTCTACTTTTAGCAGCATATGTTAACCATTTTTTGTTAATCTTCATGCGCACATGTCTAACCGACCAGTCCCAGCAAGCCACAACGCATGACGTCGTGCACGGAGCGCTCTGATGGATGAGGGGCCTCTGGGGCAGAACTCTATTTCTTCTTCTTCCCGCAAATTTCCACCGTTGCTTCCACTCGTCCATCTTGCGGGCTGATCATGAGGAGCATCCCTTTGTTCTCCGGGGATCTCTTGAAAAACGTGGCATAGTCTTCATCATACTGGCGTTCCTTGATCGTAGTCTCACCGCTTTTGCGGTCATACTGTGTTTCAAGGACAACTGCAACGACGGTCTGCGTGCCATTCGCCCGTACCTTACTGGTGACTCGCCAATAGACGTTCTCTGGATCAAGCATCCCCTTCGATTTTTCCAGGATAACGTTAGGACAAAGCTTCGTACCTTTGGCCACCTCGACATACTCGCCTTTGTCCACGAATTGAGCGAAGCCTGACAGAGGCAATCCAATGACGATTGTAAGAGCCAGCAGCCATACGAACACGTGATCTTCCTTCCTAAGACGGTAGGATGACATAATGGCGTAACTCAGACAGACTTAAAGAGAATGGGCTAAGGCACGTGTTTCAGATGCGCGGTCAATCGAAGATTGTCTCCACAACCACCGGACAATCGATTACGGCCAGACGT
Organism: Nitrospira sp. BO4; assembly: GCA_030144965.1. Lineage (GTDB taxonomy): Bacteria > Nitrospirota > Nitrospiria > Nitrospirales > Nitrospiraceae > Nitrospira_D. The sequence goes on along the minus strand of JAMPUU010000018.1, from coordinate 59,737 downwards.
TTCGATGTTAGCGCTTCATGCAGGATCGGCGTGAGCGGGAATGCGCCTTGATTCCGGCTTTCTGGACATCCGAAATCAGGCGGTGACTTTGAGCCGGTCAAGAATCGCCAAAAGGACATCCTTTCGCTCTCGCAAGTCTTTCCGCATGGCCTGGTTGTCGGTGTGACCGATCTCGGTACCGAGGTCCGAGATGGCACTCTCGACCGCCCAGGACAATACCTCCTGCTCCTGTTGTGCCAGGGTCAGCTGCATATGATGCTCCTTCCTCAACCACACTCTTTAGCGGACATTGCCTGGAAAGGAAAACATCTGACATCGCGTCCACCGCATTCAATCGACAGAGATGTCGACTCTTGTCCTCCGCTTAGCTCTCCCAGTTCGCACGGAGCAGATCTTCATTCTCCTCATAATGACAGGCGAATGTGCCGCGATGGGCATGATGCAACGCCTCACCGATGCGCCGCGCGAGATGGGGGTCCGTCGTGGTGATGACCACCCCTTCGGGTGCTTCGGCGTGGTCCTCGATCTTGATGATTCGAGCCAGCGGATGTTCGGATTTGAGCTGAGCCTCTTCATTGCGGGCAAGACCAAGCACCTCGTCTCGATGCTTGGCGACAAACTCACCCGTCAGCAGAAGCACCCCGCTTGGCACGCGGTCCCGGATCCGTTCACAGGCAGGACACATCACCTCGTGACTATCCGCCGGGACAGGCCCCCACACCCACCTCCCCTTGTGATACACCGCATGGCACTCACGACACACCGACGGCTCCCGAAGCTTACCCTTGGATTTGTAGGGGTCGTGCTTTCGGGCTCGAACCGATCGATCTTTTTTATCTCGAGGATGGTGTGGTGTCGACATCTTCATTCTCTCCATCGCGTGAGAGATCTCTGATAAATCAGGCTGGGAGGGAATCCCCACTGCGTTGTACTTGTATCAGGCCCGCTTCATGAGTCCTCGTCATCCTACCGAATCGTGAAACTGCATGTGGAATGCCATTCTGTAACGGATATGCGGTATGCTCAAATCCGCGGAACTTCGAAATGACGAGGAGAGTCCATACTCGGCTGTGCGGATCCCCTCAAAGGACACTGTGGCGTTCCGGATCAGAGGAAGGCGGATCTCCTGTCCCCTAATGCCACAACCTAGATGCAAAGAGGCAGGATCAATCTTGACATTTGACTGACAACCATGACCGTGAAGATTCCGCACCGCGACACTCCGAAACAGCCGGTCGCGTGGCACGAAATGAATAGCCCCGGACAGGCTCAGCTCGACCATGACGCGGGTTCCATTTACCCGTCCGCTCTCATCCGTCCTTCCGGATCTCGATCACATTGCCAGCTTCATTTAGTTCGATGGTGATCGGCGTCCCCTCTTTCATCCCAGAGAGTTTGGTTTCTCCGTGCTGTACCGCAAATGTCCGTTCCCCTTCCGGTGTCGTGAGCTTGATCTCTTTCAAGTCCGCCGACGCATAGGTCAGCTTGCCGGAGATGAGGCGATGCACCCCCTCTTTCCCTTTCGCATGGTGGTCGATCGCAACATTATTGCTGCTCACCCAGAGCGTCAGTTTATCGCCGACCGTGACGTCCTGCGGAGCCGTCTTGGCAGTCACACTGTAGCGGCCCATGGATGTCTGCACGAAGACTAACCCGGACTTGATGTCTGCCACCACGCCCTCCAGCTTGATCCGAGAACCAGGGTCGGCATGAGGCATCGGGGCAATGGCAAGTTCCAATTCTAATCGGCGGTGTACATCGATGACTTCACCCTTGTCATTCAACTGCACGGTGATCGGGCTGCCTTCAGCATAGCTCCCGAACTTCGATCGATTTCGTTTCACGATGAAGTCCTTCTTGCCCTCCGGAGTCCAGAGGGTAATCGCTTCCTGATTCCCGGACGTGTAGGTCAGGTTGCCTCTCACCCAACGGTGATGTGGCCGTGCTTCACCCTTGGGGTAGGCATCGATGACCACATTGTTTTCATTCACCCATACGGTAATCTCATCGCCAACTTTAGCCTCGGTCAGCGCATCAGACTGGATACTCATGGAGCCCCAGGACGTGGTGACCATGATGAGACCAGACCGCATCTCGGAGATCACCCCATTTACTTTGGTCGTCCAAACCTGGTCATCGGCATTCACCTGGGTCGCCGTGATAGCGAGGAAACAAGCCGCAGCCAGGAAACACTGAGCAGTAGCTGTTTTCAAGAATGTGGACATGCAAGACTCCTTCTTTCAAATGATGAGCTGTCGCCCTGTGCTCGCTCGCAGGTACTGTCGAGCACCAGCCGCAAAAATCGTCAAACTGGTCGCCCTCACCGCTATGAGTGCTGACCTTCAGAAACCAGAGGACATTCGCGTTAGATGTGGAATGAGTCTACCCTAAAGACAATTCACGGTCTGGTCAGAACGGCTCAGTTCGCCAAGAGGCACCCGTCTCCCTGTGCCTACGAACGATCCTCCCACTCATCGCTCCCCCTACCGGTCAACTTTCCTCCATGCCAGCTTCTAGACCTAGGACCCCAAAGGGGCCGGACCGATCCGGCCTCGGTTGCCCCTTTGTCCGTTGCGAAGGCGACTTTTCTCAGTCCTCGCCCGAAGTGCCGATACCAATCCAGGCTCGCAGGAGATCGTGCCGTGTCACAGAGTAGGCAACCCTCCCATCCTTCTTCACAGGAAGATTCAGCAGGTGCTGTTCCTCCATCGTCTTCACCGCTTCTTCGATCGCGGTCCATGATGTCTTCCTTGGTCACTATCCCACCCCGCCCGTATCAACCGAGCACGATGCGAATCTGGTGCTCGCCGTCGACGACGAGCAGGATGTTCGTATTGTCTGTCGACGCTTTGCCATCCAGTTCAGTCAGCGCCACGCCGCGGCTCACATGACGTGGATTTTCCAATGTGATGTTGTAAACCGCCGAATGATACCGGAAACGAATCGAGTACCCCGGCCAGTGACGTGGAATACAAGGATCGATGGAGAGCATGGCACCGCGCAAGCGGAAACCCAGCATCCATTCCATACCGGCCCGGTAGAGCCAACCCGCTGATCCGCTGTACCAAGTCCATCCCCCGCGCCCAATGTGCGGCGGCTCGGCGTACACGTCACCGGCTACCACGTAGGGCTCGACTTTGTAGCGCTGGACGTTCGCTCGCGAAGAAATTCGATGAACAGGATTTAACATGCGGAACAACTCGCCGGCCTTGTCCCCGTCACCCAGGGCTGCGAATGCCAGCACGGTCCAAACGGATGCATGGGTGTATTGGCCGCCGTTTTCTCGAATGCCCGGGACATAGCCCTTGATATAGCCGGGATCCTTCGGCATTCGGTCGAACGGTGGTGCCAAAAGACGGATCAGCCCGTCCCGCCGATTCACCAGATGCCGTTCCACCGCGGCCATGGCACGTGCCGCGCGGCCTGGGTCTGCCGCGCCACTGATCACTCCCCAGGACTGGACAATCGAATCGATGCGGCATTCTGGATCTCCCGCGGAACCGAGCGGCGTCCCATCATCGAAGTACGCGCGGCGGTACCATTCTCCGTCCCAACCGTCCCGCTCGATCGCGGCTTTCAATGCACTGACGTGCAAACGCCACGTTTCAGCACGACCATGCTCACCGCGTTGGGCCGCCACCTTGGCGAACTCCCAGAGCACGGTATGGAGAAACCAACCCAGCCAGACGCTTTCCCCTTTGCCCAGTTGGCCGACTCGGTTCATCCCGTCATTCCAATCTCCGGTGCCCATGAGCGGAAGGCCGTGACAACCGACGACAAGGCTTCGGTCCAGCGCGCGCGCGCAATGTTCGAAGAGAGTGGCGCACATCTGGGACACTCGCGGCTCAAAATAGGATTCATGTTGTCCATCCACTAACACAGGTCCTTCGAGAAATGGCACCATTTCGTCCAGCACGGTCATATCGCCGGTGACTTCAAGAAACTGGATCACCGCGTACGGCAACCAGAGCAGATCGTCGGAAATGCGGGTTCGCACGCCGCGTCCGGACGGAGGATGCCACCAATGCTGGACGTCACCCTCGAGAAACTGCCGCCCTGCCGCTCGTAGCAGATGCTCGCGTGTGATATCGCGATCCGCCACGCTAAGGGCCATGACGTCCTGGAGTTGATCGCGAAACCCGTACGCCCCGCTCAACTGATAGAACGCCGCTCGTGCCCAGACGCGGCACACCAGCGTCTGATAGAGCACCCAGCGATTCAACAAGACATCCATGGCGCGCTCCGGCGTACGGACCTGTACAACACCCAGCACGTCGTCCCATCGGCGAGTGACCTCACGGAGGAGCGCGTCGACGTCCGCCCCACGGTAGCGATGAAGCAGGAGACGCGCCTGCTCTCTCTCCGCTGTCTGACCAAGAAACCAGATAACCTCCGCTTGTTCGCCTGCCTCCAACTCGATCGACAGTTGAAGAGTCCCACAAGCGTCGAGACCCGCCCCGACCCTACCGGATAATTCACCTCCCTTTTCCAATGCCAGGGGACGGTCAAAAGTCCCATTACGGCCGAGGAATTCCGTGCGGTCGCCGGTCCACGAGGTGTGTTTTCCGGCAAGATCGGAGAAGGCGATGCGACCAGCGAACTCGCCGCCTAACATACTGCGTGCGAAGAGGGCGCCGGTCTCCGGATCGATCTCGGTGATGATGTACGGCGCGGAGTCACTGCGGGAGTTCCCAAGTACCCATTCAGCATAGGCCGTGACAGAAAGGCGACGCGAGCGGCCGGACGCATTCTGCAGGGAAAGGCGAGAGATCTTGATCGGATCTTCAGGCGGCACAAATTGCAGCAATTCGAGTAGGACGCCGTGTGAACCATGGTGGAAACGGCTATAACCCTGCCCGTGACAGGCGACATAGGGTGCCGGGTCATCACGAATCGGCAGGGCCGTGGGACTCCAAATCTCCTTCGAGTCGTCATCGCGAAGATAGAGCACCTCTCCCGACGGATCGGTTACAGGATCATTCGACCAGGGTGTCAATTGATTCTCGCGGCTGTTCAGCGACCATGTAAACCCGGAGCCTGATTCCGACACGAGGAAGCCGAACGACGGGTTCGCGATGACGTTGATCCAGGGTCGTGGCGTTCGCAGCCCTTCGCCGAGAATCGTGACGTATTCGCGCCCATCATCTGCGAAGCCGCCCAAGCCGTTGAAGAATTCGAGTTCTCGTTCAGGCAACGGCACGTCCAGACGTCTGCCGGCACGCCGCGTGGGCAGGTTCAACGGCGCCACACTGTGCCTGCGCTGTAACCGAGTAATCTGCTCCGCCAAAGTGCCGCGCCAGCCGAGTAGGACGACCCGAGCAAGCTGCTGCAGCAGGATCCGATCTTGTGCGGAGACCAGGTCGGTCCGCAGAAGATAAATACCACCTCGCGCCCCACCGGTATCCGGGCAGAGACGCAATTGACTGCCCCGCACCAGCCCTTCCAGGACGCCTTGCAGCCCCTGCTCATACGACGTGGCCTTCTCGTTCAGAATGATCACATCGGTCGATAATTGCCTCATCCGCCAGTATTCATGTGCCCGGAGCAACTGCCGGACAATGTCGATGTCATCCGTTTTGTCGATGCAGGCCAACACGATGGGCAGATCGCCTGAAATCCCATGCGCCCACAGCACCGCACGGTCCACCGTACCCTCGCTCAGCACCTCGGAGGACGGCCGCATCGACACATCAGCATACAAGACGGCGTTGGCCAGTCGTTGGAACAACTGCGCTTCATCGGCCCCGATACCGAGGTGATGTAGTTGTACCCGCGATTGCGTCCAAGCCAGCGAGAGGGCACGCTCAAAGACTCTCGGATCGCTGTACTTGTCCGCTAACTCCAACACCTGATCTCTGGCGGGGCCGATGATGGTCGAAAACACCACGCGCACGGTCTCACCTGGGGGCACGCGCACCGTGCGGCGCAAGCTCATCACCGGATCAAGCACAGACCCGACGGTATTCGAAAGCGGCCGCCCTCCGATCACCGAGACCGCCGTGCGCACATGGTGACCGCGGCCGAGAAACCGGGCGCGATCCGTTTCATACTGCAGATCCCCGATGCTCTCACCTTCGACCACAACCACCTGGGCCGCCCACACCGTCGCTTCTTCGTCCGATCGTCGGCGACGAGTAGCAAGCAACACGCCGTAGTCAGGCACAAATTCCGTTTGCACGAACAGATTTGCAAAAGCCGGATGAGCGACATCGGCGGCTTGTGAAACCAGAGACAGTTCGGCATAGGAGGTGACTTGCAGCTCGCGCGCACTGGCGCCCATATTGGTCACGGAGATGCGCCGCATTTCGGCATCATCCTCGGAGGACACCACAACCTCACACGTCGTACTCCAATCGCCATCCCGGCGGATGATCTCGGCTCGTTCTTCTGAAAAGGACGCTTCATAGGCGTCGGCCTCGGCACCACTGGGCTGATACCCGGCCGACCATACAGACCCGGTCACCATGTCGCGCAGAAAAATATGAGAACCCCAGCAGTCCCGCGTCGCATCTTCTCGCCAGCGTGTCACCGCAATATCTTGCCATCTGCTATAACCCGACCCTGCCGTGGTCAGCATAACCGCATACCGCCCGTTGGACAGCAGATGCGTCCGAGGTGTTGCCTCATGCGGCGAGGTAAATCGCCGCGCGACTGGCGGTATGAGGTCGCGGACCTGCGCCGCCGCAGCGACTTCCTCCGCGCGCGGCCGCGTCACCGGCACGTCGCGCGGTGTCCGTTCCTGGAGCAAGAGTTCAGTAGCTCGCACGATCGGCTCGGCATGAAACCGGCTCCTCATCACTCCGTTGTTCAAGACATTTGCGATCGAGACCAACGACATGCCCTGATGATGCGACATATAGGCCCGCACGATGGCCACGTCTTTTCCTTCGGGTACCCGTGTCCCAGTGTAATCCAGCGCTTCATAGAACCCGTAGGTTCCCCTCCCTCCTGCCTCGGCGAGGCGCGCGAAACCTTGCGTGGCTTCCATGGGATCGATCATCGCCGCGAGTGCCGTGGCATAGGGCGCGATGACCACATCCTCACTGAGGCCTCGCTTGAGCCCCAGACCCGGCACGCCAAAGCTGGAATACTGGTACGTCAGATCGAGATCGCGTGCATTATAAGCCGACTCCGACACACCCCAGGGCACGCCGCGCTCTCTCCCGTACTGAATCTGCCGATGAACGATCAGCTCATACGTCCGGCACAGCAAGCTGCCTGCCGGGAAACGCATCACCAACGCCGGCATGAGGTACTCAAAGATGGAGCCCGACCAGGACACAAGCGCCGAACCGTCTCCCACGGGCGTCAGAGCACGGCCCAAGTGGAACCAATGCGATGACGGCACGTCGCCCTTGGCGATAGCGATAAAGCTCGACAGTCTGGCCTCCGACGCCAGCAAGTCGTAGCAACTGGGGTCCAGGCTGTTTTCCGGCACGCGATAGCCAATGGACAACAGTTTGCGTATCGGATCGAAGAGAAAGGTGAAATCCATGGCGTGAACCATGTGCTCCACGTTCTGTGCGATCGCCATAAGACGACGAGTCAAGACCGTGATATCCGCAACCGATTGCTGGATGGCATCAGCCAACAGGGTGATTCTTGCCAAGGTGGCCTGATCCTGTATGGGGCCACTGCGCACGTGTTCCCGCAAGTGCTCGAGCGCACGGAGTGCATCCGCAAACCGTTCAGGAGCAGCCGCCAGCGTAGGCATGGGATGGAAGAACGGCGCGATAACCGCCCATTCCGGCGATGGCTCAGACGGATGGTTGAACAGAGCCGCCCGGTCTTTCGCACTGAAGCGGACCCATGGAAGGAACAGCTCCACATCACGGAGATGACTATCCACGCATGCCCGGACCGCATCGGCCCAGGCACGCAACTCTCCATCGGGCTCATCACTGCGCTCCTGTCCCAGTGTCTGAGCCATATCGGAAACCGTATGAGACAAGGCGTTGAGCCTGCCGAACCTGGCCGTCCAGCCGGCGGCATCGACCGGCCTCGATAACAGCTCCATGGCCAGTACGTCGACGGCTTGGCTCAACTGCTTCTTGGTCACCGTATGAGTTTGTCGCTGATCTGAAACCTCCTCCAGCGCACCGCGTAACAATTGGATGGCATCGTCAATTCCGGCAAACAAATCGCCTTCGATGGAAGATTGCTGAATCAGCTCGCGACATCCGTTTCCCAATACCAACAAATGTCCCGCGAGGTTTCCGCTGTCGACGGAGGACACGTACTTGGGATCCAGCGGTTGAAGAGTACGTGTGTCGTACCAATTGTAGAAATGCCCACGAAATAGCTCGAGACGGCTCATGGTCGCCAGCGTGGCTTCCAGCCGTTTGGTGGCGTCGAGGGTGCCCAGCCATCCTAGGTCACGGGCGACCAGAGTTGAGAGCAGATAGAGCCCAATATTGGTCGGCGACGTACGATGGGCGACGACGGGTTTCGGATCTTCCTGAAAGTTATCAGGCGGCAGCGCATGGTCCTCGGGAGACACGAACGTTTCGAAGAACCGCCAGGTCCGGCGTGCGATCGATCGAAGCGTCCGCGCATCCGCGGGAGAAATCGGTTCTGCCCTCGTGAGTCGAGGCGGCAGGCTGACCCAGCGAGCCACGGCAGGAGCTGATATCCAGAGCAGAACGAACGGAGCCGCGGCAGCCCAGGACTCAGAGCGGCCCAACACGGCCACCCCGCCAGCCGCCACGACGGCGAGCATCACACCGCCCGCCATACGACGATACATTCCCGTCAAGTTGCACGTGTAGGCACCTTCGGCTTGAGCCGCAGTCACCCACTCCAACATCCGAGCGTGCGTGAAGACGAGCCGACCGAGCGTGCGAACAATCGCATCCGTCATGAGCCATGCCTGATGCGCGAGGAAGGTGACGGTCAATGCGATCTGTCTCGCGGCCAACGCTAGGTCGATATTTGCTCCACGGAAATGGGTGCGCAAGGCAATCCCGGATCGGCGCGGATAGAGTCCGAGCACGAAGGACAACAGCGAGGGAATCGCGATGGTGGTCAGAATGAACCCGGCCCAGACCCAGGCAGATGTTTCCGGCAGCATCCATCCGACCATCAGGGTCAGAAACGCCGCGGGAGCCGACAGGGTACGGCGGAGGTTGTCGAGGATCTTCCAACGGCCGATGGTGGGAATCACCACCGCGCGATGCGGTTCAGACCCGGTATGCCCTCGCCCAAACAGCCAGGGCAACAGCTGCCAATCGCCACGCGCCCATCGATGCTGTCTGGCTGCTGCCGCTTCATAGTGGTCAGGAAACGCTTCGAACAGCTCGATGTCGGTCGCCAGCGCTGCGCGCGCGAACAATCCTTCAAAAAGATCGTGACTGAGCATCGCGTTGTCCGGCACCTTGCCCGCCAGCGCCGCCTCGAATGCGTCGATCTCGTAAATGCCTTTGCCTGTGTAGGAGCCTTCCTGAAACAAATCCTGGTAGACATCAGACACGGCCGACGCGTAGGGATCGATCCCACTGGGTCCGGAAAACGTCTGTTGATAATACGACCCTGCGCCGCTGCCCGGGAGCGACGGTGTAATCCGCGGCTGCACAACCCCGTACCCTTCTACAACGCGTCCAGCGAAACGGTCGAACCGTGGCCGGTTCAGAGGGTGAGCCATGGTACCGATCAACCGGTGCGCGGCTCCATGAGGCAGCCGTGTATCCGCATCCAGTGTGATGACGAACCGGACCGACGGAATCGCCTCAGGGAACTGCCCGTTGACGGACATGAAGGTCGTGCTCGTCGAACCGCGTAGCCATTGATTCAACTCATGCAGTTTGCCTCGTTTCCGTTCCCATCCCATCCATACCTGCTCGGACTCGTTCCAAACTCGCCTGCGGTGAAACAGGGCAAAACGCGATCCGCCCCCGGCTGCGGCTCCATACCGCTTGTTCAGATGCGCGATCCCCTCCACCGCTCTTGCCAGCAGTTCGGCGTCCCCTGAAATACTTTCGCTTGGAGCGTCTCTCCAGTCTGAGAGCAGCGCGAAACGCAGGTCATCATCCGCATTCGCCAGATAATGCACTTCCAATCGCTCAACCAGCTCATCGATACTGTTCCGGCTCGTCAGCAACGTGGGGACCACCACCATTGTGCGCAATTCTTTGGGAATGCCATTCCGCAATGCCATCCGGGGCAATGACCGCGGCCCGAGGATGGCCATCACGGCACGATTGATAAGCGCCATGGCGAGGTCCGAGGCCGGCACGAGCGCAATGAGACCGAGACACACCAGGCCTGCGACGGTCACACCCGCTTCGGCGGCATGCCACAGCGGGAAGGCCAGAACCATGGCGGTCATCGCTGCGAGCGACCCCAGATAGCCAGGTGCAGACGCCTGGACATACCAGCGGAGGAGGCGTCGCTTCCAGGACACCCGGTAACCGAGTTCGCGTTCAAATGCCCGGCGGCCCTGAGAGATAAGGTAATAGCCGGGATCCGTGTGCCGATCTCGTTCCGGCTGCTCACTCGTGTGCGGCTCAACCCCAGCCAGCCTGGCTCGGTCCACGACCCGCGTGGTCACCTCGAGCTCTGAGAGACCCGTGCCGCGCGAGAGATCTTCGATCGCATGGCGGTACGTGTCCCGCGTGACAAAGTCCATCTCGGCATAGCGGGAGTCGCATCGCAGAATCTGATCGACGAGGCTGACCGCCTCGACAAATTCAGCCCAATTGAATTCAGACGTCAATCGCATGCTCGTAATAATGTTGCGAACCGTGACGCTCATGGCCGCCTGTTGCAGATGCTCGTCGTGCACCATGTCATCGGCGGTCGAGCCCTGCGCCGCCAGACGTTCGTCGAGCCACAGCAACACGGGACGTACCTTCGGGTCCAGGTCACGGAGCCGTTGAACAAGCTGCACGGCAAACGCCGTGTCCAACGGGCTGTGCTCAAATCGGCGTAATGCCTTGGCCGGTGACTCCAGAACCGACGCGCCGCTCCCCAACAAGCTATCCGCCAGTTCATCAGCTTCCAGCCGGGCCTCTCGGCTATGGACGATCCGCTCGGCCAGCCTTCGAAGATTCTCCACCAACACGACACGCAGCGAGATTGCCACAGCCCACAATTCACCGATCGTCAACGGTTGCACCCGTTGATAGGCTGTCACAAAGCGCCGGAGCATGTCAGGGTCGAAACGACTGTCGGTGTGGGCGACGAATGCCCAGGCAACGCCAAATACCCGTGGATGATCCTGCAAATGCCCTGATGTTAGTTTCGGCAATTGCCGGTAATAGCCGGGAGGCAAATCGTCGATGATTTCGCGAAGTTGTTCGTCGACAATATGGAAATTATCGACGAACCACTCAGCCGCGGGAGTAATGGCCTTCTCATCGCGAATCGTACGGGCGATACTCTGGTAAGACTTCACCAAGACTCGTCCATTCGCGAGGACTCGTGGCGTCAGTAACCGGCCCACCCGTGCCTCATCGGTAACGACCTGTGCCGCCGCTAGACTCGCAGCATGCTGTTCGAGCCGTTCGATGCCGAAGAGCTCGGCGCGAATCGGTTCTTCCAACTCGGCACTCTTGGCAACAGGTGAAAAAATCGTATTCATGAGTTTCCTGCCTCACCCAGAGTCGTCAGGCTGAATCAGCTGCCGAAGCACACCTGCAGCCGAACAATGAGATCATCAAGTGCGGCAACGAGAAGGCTCGATCGGATTAGGAAGTACGGGTGAGACCGCCTTCGATCCATTTCGCATTGTGAGAATAGAATTGTCCGTTACACAAGAACCCGCCGAAGCCCTCTGCCAGCAGGTCACGCTTACGGATTTCAGCCGTTAGGCAGGCTCTGCGCACAGAAGCATTTCGACGCGACGATTCATTTGCCGCCCTTTTTGGGTCTCATTGCTCGCGATAATTGCGTTCTGCCAATCCATTCTGTTGTTATCCGAGACACGTCCCGTCTGAGTCGCGCGTTTGGAGAGGGCTCACACCTCGATAGGCGTGCTGGAACGGTCATAGGCCAAGGCGCTGTTTCCATGCCCCGAACACTCGGACTTCTTGCTCTCCTCTCTCTTTCACGATCAGCCTAGAGCGTCCGGAGCGCCTGCGGTAGATAGACCACCGTTGTAAACCATGCACTGATCGAGCCGCCTATGCCTCCCAGAGGTTCCTTCCACACCACCATTCAGCTATGACACAATGATTTCGACACGACGGTTCTTGGCGCGTCCCTCTGCCGTGTCGTTGCTGGCGACCGGGTGACTGTCCCCGTGGCCTGCTGCTGATACCTGGCTGCTGACACCCCCGTCCCGCAGCGCCTGTGCGGCACTGTCGGCCCGCGCGTTTGACAGCTCCTGGTTGGACGGATATTTCTTTTTCAACCCGTTCCGGACTGGAATGTTGTCAGTGTAGCCCGCCACATGCACTTGTTTTTCCGGGAAGTCTCTGAGGACGACGCCTACTCGATGCAAGACATCAGCCCCTTCGCCCTTCAGCTGGTCTTGCCCGGAATCGAACAGTAGACCGGACGCCAAACTGATCGTCAGGGCACTGCCGGATTGGTGAACCAACACCGTGCCCTTGGAAATTTCCGGTTGCAGCGCCCTTAAGAGGTCTTTCTCGGCCTTGGCTTGTTTGGGCGGCTCCACGGCCCTGGATCGGATTGCCGCGAGTTCACGATCATGATCGGCGAGCTGACGTTGCGCGGCCCCCAGCTCGTCAGCCAGCCGTTGACGCTCTCGCTCTAGCACCGCGAGGCGGTCGGCAGTGTTGTCTGGTACAATCGCGAGTACCGGCTTGGATGGACATTGCCCGCTCCGCTCATAGCCGTACCAACCCTCACTCGTACATACAGCCGGTTGTTTGATATATGAAGAACAGCCTGCGAAAGTGACCAGGCTGGTTACCAGGATGGTGGTTTTTAGTATCTGCATGATGATCTCCTCCTTCTGAATATCGCGGTTTGCATCCAGTGCGTCTCCCCCATCTCCCGCATCATGTGAAACATCTCTCATGACCAAGGCGGCGCTTAGTGGCGGTCTTTCAGCAGGTTGCCAAGTGTGAGAACGCTCTCCGGCCTTCTTTCTTAGCTTGGCTCGTCAGTGCGGCTCGCGTACCTCCGCAGTCGGTAGGCCATTCCCCGCGCGTCTTGGAAGCCTTGTATCTCTGCGGCTTCCCTGAGCTCCCCCCGCGAACCCGATGCGTTACACCGCTGTTGCTCATTGAGGACTCGCTCAACATCCTCCGCTCGAATGAAACCATGTACACAATGCCGGAGCCGAAAGAATGGCCACACTTTCGTGTGAGTCCCATACCATGAGACGACACAGCTTTGGTCCTTATCCCGGCAGAGGCGCTGTACGATCAGAGCGGACCAACACAAGCGCTCGCTCCCATCAAGACTTTTCAGTTGCCGACTGTCCCATCCGACCGATCAGGGTCAGAATAACCAGGACCAGGAGTAGGAAGCCCAGCCCGCCGCTGGGGAGATATCCCCAGTTACCGCTGTGGGACCAGATCGGAAGTACGCCAAGAAACAACACTCCTAATATGCCGATAAGAATAATACTCATCTTGATTCTCCTTTTGTTCGCACGTTCGCCACACAGTCCACCATTTGGTAGCCATGCATTCTGCGGTCACACCTTCTTGTCACCCGACAATCGCTCACGCTCCCTATGCATGGCCGTACGACCGGCTTCGGCAGCCTCAGTGAGGACCGCCCGCTTGTCTTTGATGAACTCGCGGCCCTTATCCAGCGCCTGATCCACAACCTCGGTGGCTTTGTCGGCCAGATCATGGATATTCTCCTCGGCTCGTCGCACATACCCTCTCAACTGCTCCTGCGATTTACGGCCGGACTGTGGGGCCAGCAACAACGCCGCCGCAGCTCCCAGCAACCCTCCGGTCACAAAAGCCAATCCCACCGCTCCTAATGAACACCCTCTGTTATCCGTCATTGATCCTTCCTCATCTTCCATTGAGCATCCCTCCTTCTCGGTGAATATGTGCCTTGACGACGGCCGTCATAGGGTGTCTCGGCTTTCATGTCGACCTGTACATGTCCTCCCTAAACTCCTCCCTCTTAGCCGAGTATGACGAGAAGCGTTGGAGCAGTCCGGTCAATATCGCTCAGTACGCAAGAGCCGAAGCGCATACCGTTACTTGCAAAAGAATCTTACGTCTACCCAAGGAGGCTCCAATGGTAGCCATTCCAAAACTCGCCGTTGTCCTGTCGTGTGGATTGTTGCTGTGTCTCGGGCTGGCCAACACGGCGCAGGCAAAGCATTCGCCTTCGTCATCAGACGTTATGAAAACTGACTCTCAATCCGACTCCGGGCTAGGCTTTCAATCTGATGATGACAGGCAAAAGCCCGCGGACCATAAGAAGGGCATTAACCGCGTAGAGGACTCCAAGAAGATCACGGGTGAACTGTTCCGTATCAAAGACGGGAACTATTTCATCAAGGTGGAGGAGGGCAGAACAATACGTTTGCATACCGATAAAACAACCCAGATGATTGGGAAAATCATGAAGAGTGACCGTATTGAGGCAATGGTGAACGATCAGAATCACGCGCTGTCCATTCGCTCGGTGCGAAAAACCGATGCTGGGCATGATAATAAACAGGGCCGCGATTCGCTCGGTTCAAAGAACTGATGCCGGGCATGGAAGTGAAGCCGGCCGACTGACGCCACGCTTGAATCAGGTAACAGTGGCTCAAAGAGGCACTATTAATGGGTGGGGCGCTGTAGTCCTGCAGCCACTCGACAGGCGAGAGGGATCATCGAGGATAAAGCGCACGGCCTTCCTCTTCAGAGAACACACCTTTCTGGATGAGTAACTGAATGAGCTTGTCGGTAGGGGTCGTGGTTGGAGTCGGCGACACATTCTCCTTCGTTTTCGCCGGAACGGGCGACCGTTTCGTACCATACACACGAAAAACCGGAGTGAACACGATGAGATAGTCCTTGTTGCGAATGCGCACGGTAGCAGGACTACTTTCGGTGTAGGGGGGTAGGTTTGGACCGGATCCTCGGGGGATGCGAAAGTAAGGTTTGTCGCCGTCTGCTTCGCCGTCCTGTCCCAGAACCTCCATGCGTGTCAGATTTGATTGGCTCGTGCCCGCCATCCATTCATCGCCACCGATATTGGTGATCTTGTCAAGAACGATGATAAGCGACTCTCCCACCAAAGGATCAGACGACAAGTTCTTCACACTCACATCGTACAGATACTCGCTATTGAAGTTGTCGCGGCCTTTGAGAGTGACCACGACCTGAGCCGCTTTGTCGGTCAAGTCAACAAGTTGGTCCAATACTCCGGCCAGGACGTGGGGAGGAAAGACCACACTCGCCACCAGACACAGAAGCGCCCCCCATACTCCGAACCTCCGATGTGAAACACAACGCGAGAACGGTTCAGACGGATGTCTTGTCCGAGCCTGCGAACACACTTTCACATTATTTGCCACCATACGGCCCACTTTCTGCCATGCTCGGTTTCACGTTCCGGCGATTCAGGAATACTTTCTGCGACGCACGAGCGAATGTAGAACACCTGGTCAGGACGACGGTATGGTAGTGGCCCCCATCCCTCCGATGATGCCGGGATGCCTTATGCCGGCGGTTCAGGCGACCTGCCGATGTCTCATCGGCTCGCGCGGCGCGTGAGCAGAAAGCGCGAGGCGCGGGCTCACGGACTGAGCGCAGATCGAACACAGATTCGGCCCTAGAGTTCTTGAAACCACAGGCACGCTCACAGATGCCGAGCCACATTTAGAACAGCAAACGGGCTCCATCTGGTCACAGGATTGATACGACCGGGCGACTCGACAGGTCATGATACCACCTCCTCGGCTGAGAAGGACGGCGACTGCATATACATCTGACAGCATGCCAAAATGCCCGATGCCTGTCTGGTCACAATTGATCAGCGAGGAAGAGATTTGCGTGTGGCAGAAAGGACAGGTTGAACTCACATTGGGGAGCGGAGTTTCGTTGATTGACCATGTGAACTCTATGGGAAGTCGACGCAATGTTTTCTGAGGCGTTGGGCTGCTCCCGGGATTGCCTCAATCCTTCTCTCTTAGGAACGTCCCATCCTCCGTCTCCGGGGCTCACTGCGCTCCTGTCGATGATCGAGTTCCTCCAGCACGATCACGATGCTTGAGTCGTCGTGGGAATTGCGATCTGCCAATCCGAATCCACGCATCAGGATCCTGCGCCTTGCCCCAAGAAGGACACGCTTCAATTCGAAAAGCTCAAAGATATTGGCATCTCGGCGATGGTCCAGAGCTGTTTGGATCGCGTTCCGAAGGTCGAGGACGGACGCCGAATGAATCTCGCAGGCCGACCCAATCTCAGCCTGATCGAAATGGCCTGTCAGTTCCAGGGCTCTGCTGTTCAGGTGGAGCAATTGCTGCCGACGAGAGAACATCAGAATACCGGGCCGATAGCACGCTCTGTCATTCAACGGGATCGGCTCAGAGATTGACCCTCGTCCACGTTGCATCCGTAATATAAGGTTTCTCCGCCTTATGGTTTCACCGCTCATTTTGAGTACCTCCCTACGATCAGAAAGCGGGCGGCACATGCCTACACGGTGAGGCTCCTCTCACATGGTTGATCGTGAGATGTGCATTCGATCCAGCGGCATCCGCTCATCGAATCGATACCGACGATGGAGAGTCAGGCTCGCTGAACACGACCTCTCCTTTCCTGGCCATCCTGCGTGGGATCGCCCGCGTTCTCACCAAACTGCGGAGGTGATTCGCACGAACGACGGCATCCTCGATACACCCACAATTGATGCACCGTATGGCCGTGTCTAGAGAGTTTGTCTCGATGTTCAATTCACCGAAGGTGTCTCGTACAAGCAGCCCTCGACAGCGTCGACAGAGCATACCTCCTCCTTCTGCGCCCAAGGACGCGCACATGAAGCACCAGGCGCCACCGTGCCCCGCACCTCCACCCTCATGACTCGTACGGCGGGTGATCAGCCCGCTGAGGCATGTATCCCTGGACGGCCCGAGCGAGACAGTTTCAGTTGGAGGCTCAGGCCCTCAAGAGGCTGGCCAGGGCTTCGGCATGCTCTTCTTCTTGCACCAAAATCCGCTCCAAGATATGTCGGGTCGTCGGATCATCGGCGCCGACATACGCGATCAGGTCGCGATAGCTGTCGATCGCACTCCGTTCGGCGAGCAGATCCGCCGTGATCATCTCCACCAAAGAATCCCCTTCAACATGTTCTGAATGGTTCCGGTTCAGCAGCCGTTCGGGTGACAAATCCGGCTCGCTCCCAAGCTGCACAATGCGCTCCGCCAATTGATCGGCATGAGCTTGTTCCTCGGTCACATGCTGGAGCAACTTCGCCTTCACGTGACGAGAACTTATCCCGGCGGTCATGAAGTAATGCCGCTTGTAGCGCAGGACGCAGATAATTTCCATGGCCAGCGCTTCGTTTAGTAATCCGATCACTGCCTCGGTCTTGGCCTTACATCTCAAGGTCACAGCGCCACCTTCAACGTCTTCGCGTCCTACACATGGCCATCACTGGATGAAGCACCCACAATTACTCCCTTATGGATAAGCATACTGGAGTGACCGGCTGCCGTCTGTGCACAATTGCTCAGCAGGAACAATTGTGAGATGGTGGCGAGGCTGGGCGCAGGCTGGCTTGGCTCTCCTGAGTCAGCGGAGCGGAATCAGATGAAGATTCTAGTCGTGGAGCACGACATTGAGGAGAGAACTATGCACATGCAATCCGTTGTTCCGGCGCAACCCGCCTTTATAATCAATGAACCCCAACTTGCGGAACTTATTCATAAAGAAACTGACGCGAGAGCGGGTGGTGCCGATCATCTCGGCCAACGTTTCCTGACTGATCTTCGCAATGACCGTCTCCGGCTTACTCTCCTTCCCAAAGTGGGCCAACAACAGTAGCGCGCGCGCCAGCCGCTTCTCACTTGAATTAAACAGTTGATCCACTAAATCCTCTTGGACTCGAATCGAGTGCACCAGTAAATAGGACGTAAATGCCTCGGCGAACGTGGGTTGATCGCGAAGCATGCAGAGCATGACGGCTTTGTCGATGCGGAGAATCTGGGAGTCTTCCAGGGTCGTCGCCGTCGCCGGCCGAACAGTCTGTCCCACCAGGCAGGACTCTCCTAAAAAGGCACCGGACTCAAAGATCGCCACGACGGCTTCCTTGCCATGTGTCGAGACCACGGTCAGTTTAACCTTGCCGGCCTGGATATAGAACACCTCGTCAGCTGTATCCCCTTGTGCGAAGATAATCAGCTTCTTCCGAAACGTGAGCATCGTTTTGCCCTTGTCGATCTTCGTGAGGAAGGTGTCCAGATTGAACGGTATGTGCATGCGTGCCATAGGTCACCCTCCTTTTCATTTCGAGCGACTGAGCCAGTTATTGACGTAACAGAATGCTATGTCGTATCCAAGAGCCGTTAGCCATCCATCAGGGACTATGCACTTGTATCCACTCTGGGCTCACAGTCTCCCCGATCTCGATCTATACTCACTCGGCGAGGACATGACGCTATCGACCGCGGTTCAGGGAATAGGATCCCCCGGCCGATGGGACTGGGGCATGCAGGCTATCCACATTCTGTTGCATTTCCCTCAATGCCAGACCAATCTGTTTGACCGAGCAATGACGCAAGGCATGGATGCTGTCCCCCATCCATAACCGAAGGCCTTTTCGTGACGGTGAATTCAGTGTCAACACATAAGTCCGTGATATGGTCTTCATATTGTCCTCCGTGGTAATGGTGGCCCACCGCTTCACGCTCGAGACGAGCCTGAAACAACGGACTATGCTCCGTTTCCTGTCATGCCGCCCGAAATACCGCAAGCAGATCACTCAATGCCATGGTCTTGTGTTTCAGCATGGCCCGTTCTACCTTCAGCTCATTCAGAGCGACCGCCTTCGCGTCTCCTTCCGCGAGGCAGGACTCGATAAGCGAACACACCCGATTGCACTCCTGCTCGACCTTCGCCTTGACGACCTGATTGACAGACAGCATGTCCAGCACAGTGGCCTTGGTCGAGGCGAGATGCGACTGTAGTTCGGCTTCCGGATAGCTGATACGTGCTGCCTCGCTCACACAGCGATCCATGCTTTGCGCTAAGAAGACGTACAATCTGGCCAGCGTATCCGTGACCTCGATATGATTATGAATGACAGATGGGGTCTTCATTCTTCGTGCTCCTTCTCGTTACAGACGCTCGTGCGTCGCGTTGGTCGAGTGAGTAACCCGAGGTGACTAGTTACCCGGTCGCGGCGGGGTTTCCAGGGAAAGACTCGGCTCCGACGACCCCTGCATCGACGCCTTCAGTGCCTCGATAGCCTTCCCGACATCCTGTTCCGTCGATCCAAACCGGTCTCCCATCACCTTGATGGCCTGAGTGATCGCTTTCTTCATCTTCGAGATTTGTTCTTCAGGTGTCATGAGCCCTCTCTCGTTTGTAAGTCTCCGCGACCAATCTGACCGGTCAGGACATTCGAACGGTGCGTCGCGCCACCAGGTGAATCGCGAGCAAGACGATCCCACCCAAAAGCAGCGTCCAGGAACTCTGGGTCGCAACCGGGGCCACTCCAGCCAAATTCAAGGCTCCGGCAATCAACCCGACGAATAAAAACACCGCTGCGTAGCACACCATATTGAACTCCTCTCCAGAGTTGCGCACCGCTATTGGGAACATCTCCGCGCGCCTGCCCCCACTTCAAGTCGACTTGTGCCTGGCGGGCATACCCGATGAATCGCCATCGGGGAAAGCGATCATCGCCTGGAAATCCTCTCTGGCGTAGAAGCGGCGGAGACTGAAGAATCGGTCGCGCCAGTGAAGGAACCGAGTCGCGCGAGGGACTTAGGACAGTCGGCGTAGCTGGAACGTCAGAGCCTACAGCGATGCATCGATCATGCTACCCGTCACTACCCGCATCAGAAACATCACCGTGCATCAACCACGCTACGCGATTTAACTATAACTAGTCAAGTATTATGTTGCTATACACTTCTTCTGCTTCTATTCTTGACCACAACTAGTTAACCCATTCGTTACATTGCAACAGGACGATCATTATGGACGTTGCGCTGCTCATCAGGAATCGATTGAAAGAGCTGGGGCTGGGTCAACGGACTCTCGCCCGTGCGGCTCACGTGACCGAATCATATATCTCGCAGTTACTCACACAAAAAAAGCTCCCGCCGGCGCCGAATCGGACTGACATGTACGATAAGATCGGACGAGTACTGAAATTGCCGCCGGGACAACTTGCCAAACTCGCCGATCAACAGCGCCGAGAACAGCTCAGAAAACGGCTGGGAGATCAGCCGAATCCGTTGCTGCATGACGTGCGAGAATTGATCCTCCGCAAATGTCATCCCGGGAAGACCCGGCAGATCCGCGCGATTTTTGAGAAGCAACCTTTCGGCGAACTCGAACGCTTCGTCACACAGAAACTCCTCGGCGTCGTCAAAAGTGTGGCTCGGCAGGAACTCGACAATCCGATGTGGGTACGCCAGGTGGCTCGACTGAACAAGAAAAGTTACCCACAGATGCGCGTCACCGTGCTGGAGTTCCTGGATACGACGATTTTCGATCTCTCGAACGAGAACTGCATCGCGTTTCTCGATCCCTTGATCGAATCCTGGAATATTGACCTCGTCACTTTTTGCATAGAGATTGTCTTGAACCGCCGGGTGGCATCAGGCCACCACAAGACATTCGAGTTTATGGAAAGAAGACCGGACAAGACTTCGGGAGAGGAGCCCGGGCTTAAGGAGTTTCTCCAAGATCCCTTACTGAGCGGGGATGCGACCGAGGAGGAGCTCATCTTTCTGCGCACACTGACGTTTGACAACAAACGACCAACCCCACTCTACTATTACCGTGAGCTTCAGAGCCTGAGAGACCCCTTGCATTTTCAGGCCCCTGACAAGAAAAATTCTCCAAGGTAACAACGCATTGACACCTTGTTACTTGGTCAGAAGGACAGTCACAAGCAGAGCAACCCCCCAGGCAATCGCATACGCAAGCAAGAGGAGTTCTGCTGCCATGTCACGCCTAAAATCACGCCACCTGCTCATAGTTTCCTCACGGTATTAACCTGTCGCCTTATGGACTGAATGAACTGTCTTATCCTCACGTCGTCTTTGCTGTCGGATTCTTCATCGCAAATCCTGAGCTGCGTGTGGTCTACATAATCTACTTTCGTACTGACCAGCAAAGGAGCGCTCTGTGATGATGACCCTGCGGTTCACCTCACTCGACCTTTTCCAGACCTGGCCGCCGGTGACCCAGGTGGGCGTGCACTGCTCCGAGCCGGTGGACTGTGACTCACTTGATTCGCCTCAATCCCTGGGTCCGTCGTCGCACCGCAGAGGAGGCAACGCCACCCCAATATCGGAGGCTGCCCCATGTCTCTCATTTGGATCGCGATCAAGAGACCTTGGCAACGTGGACA
Organism: Nitrospira sp. BO4; assembly: GCA_030144965.1. Classification (GTDB taxonomy): domain Bacteria; phylum Nitrospirota; class Nitrospiria; order Nitrospirales; family Nitrospiraceae; genus Nitrospira_D. Next base: position 38,281 of record JAMPUU010000018.1, on the reverse strand, counting down.
GCGCATGACATCTCCTATGGGCTCTTTCTACAACACCCTTCTCAAGGTCCCATTCCAGATAAGCGATGCATATATGGAATCTGAGTAACTTCGAAAGAAGCAATACCACCACACCTCGGCGATGAAATCCCATGGCCTGATCATGTCAGGCCTCCTTCCCGGAACACTAGCAAGCTTTGGATGGATGGTTGGCGGAGGCGACATTAAAGACCGCGAGATTTGGATGTTGGAACTCCAGTCGTTTCTCGCGTATCTGAAACGCACGATCCCCAATTGCCAACAGCTGTTGTTTGTTGAGGTACAGGTCCCGCTTGTCATAGACAGCCCACTCGTATTCCCGAGTCATCGCCAGGGCATCCACCGGACAGGCTTGAACACACAGTCCACAAAATAAACAGCGTGTCATGTCCATCGAATACGCACGTGCGTATCGCTTCGTCGGTTCTCCCGGTACTTCTGCGCTCTCAACGGCGATGACGCGAGAGGGACAAGCAGCCTCACAAAGATCACACCCGACGCACTTCTCGGTTTCATCCTCATACCGCAACAAGGCCAACATGCCCCGATAATTGTCCGGCAGAATCCGCTTCTCGTGTGGATACTGAAGCGTGATCGGCTTGTAGTGAATGAGATGGCTCATGGTCGACTGCATTCCCACAGCAATCTCATAGAAGGTGATCAGCTTGATCCACGCTGTGAATCCTCGATACTGCCTTGCCAATTTCTCGCTCAGTCTCATGTGTATTCTTTCTTGAACTTGACGAGCGGTCCGTCGATTCCCCACCGACACGATTCTGCGCTCTCGCCCTTGCGATCAAGTCCTCGAGTCACTTCAGTCCGTTCCGTCATGGCCGGGAGGGATGCCCGCCGCGAGACATAGATGGCTACAATCAAAACCAGGACCACTTTGGCCGCGAGTCTGATTGACCGATCAAGAGCGTCTATTTGCCTCTTCCTCTGGAATCGAGGCCCAAATGGTGATGCCCCACAGCAACACGACGATCGCGACGAGGCTATAAATCTGATACATGTTCATCACCTCCGGTTTGAGGTCCCTTCGAATGTGCTCGTGTGCCTCGTTTCATCCATCCTGCCTTCATCAGGTGGTGTTAAGAATGCTTCTTCAAAATGTCGGTGCCGACCGGATCGCCTTCCTCGTCTGTTCTGCACCGGCACAGCTTTGTTCAGCCAACATGCGTTGCCCAACACTGGCCAACTCCGGGATTCTGGCCTGACAGGCCGTGAGTGTATCCTCGGCTGCACCTGATGCGATGACGGAAAATTCTCCTCTCGAAATGCCACGCGCTTCTGACGGGGAGATAATCATGGTTCCTTTCACGTGCGAATCTTCTGCTTGAGCAGGCGGAATTGACGATAGGGATAGGGCTGCGAGCAGCACCACCATCCAAAGGGCTGCTCCTTGTGTTGTGATCGTGGCCATCATGATTACTCCTCCTCTCTCAATGTCCGCGCCCCGTGCACTCCAAGCGCAGATGACACCAACCCTCTGAAATGCGCTTTCGCCTCTTGCATCGCTGGACTCGATGACGGTCGTGTTTCGAAGAAACGGAAGCAGAGACTGAGGAATCAGACGCGCCGGAGTGGGGAGGAGGGAATGCGCGAGAGATGGGACAGTCGACGCGGTTCAATACGTCATAGCATCACCCTGGGCGCATTCAGCACCGGAGTCAAGCGGTATTATGGTTGAGGACGGTCTCTATCCTCTAATGAGGCATTCTTCATCTCCTTCTAACTCCTTCTTCATCCTGTGGGGCTACGTTACGGATATGTGGAGTGGAGTTTGTGATTTTGCCGATACATGGAGGTGACATCATGGATGCAAACTGATTGACATTCAGTGCGGCGATTCTTGGAGTGGTAGTGGCGGCAGTCGTCGTCTACAAAAAGGATCAGAAGTCGGAGGGAGGGTGGCTAACCATATGGCCCTTCCTCGTAGCCTGTGAACTGTCTCGGACGTGCAGCCTGGGACGGTTCCTAGGTTTTCACCGTTTTGCCACTGACACTTGTCCGGCGTCTTGCAGCGCGTTCATCAAGGCTTGAATCGTAAGCGGGGCATTAGCTTCTGATTGTTCCTTGATGATCACATAGGTCTTTCGCTGAAAGCTTACATCCACAAACTGGTGGACCATCACTTGGCTGAAAAGGATAGGAAGTGGGCATCTGCCGAAGGGGGAGGAATCACCCAAACAAATCTATGAAGGTTTTCCCGAGGCTTGAGCTGAAAAGCGTATCCCCAGGACCCTCACCTTCTATGAACTGGAAAATTTAAGTACCCGCCGATTCCATATGCACACACGGCTTAGAATGGTCTATCGAAACAGACTGGTCTGTTCGGTTTAACCATTCTGGTCTCATTGGTCTCTATCCAGTTCATATTACGATTTTGGAGCGGCAGAACCCGACCGACCGGACAGCGTCAGGGCAACTAGAATCGCTAGGAGGAAAGCCACCCCACCCGTGGGCTTATAGCCCCATTGCGCACTGTACGGCCAAAATGGAAGTACTGACAGGAGTACGACCCCAAGTACGACGATCACGATAGTAGTCATTTTAGTTCTCCCTTGTTAGACGATTCACCCCGTCCGATTGAAACGCGTTTCCGGATCGAGGAACGCGCTCGAGATGTCTAGGCTATTATTGGAACACAACCTCGCACCTTTCGACACCTCCACATACTCACCTCTATCCTCAAATTGAGCGAAGGCTGTCACGGGCATTCCAATCATGATTCCAAGAATAAGTATGTACAGAGACATGGAGCCCTCCTTCATTCAAAATGGCATGTTCATGAATGCTCCTCAATCGACCTGTACCATCCGCTCATCGCATCGAGACAGGCGCGTGAGAGGCAGGCTTGCTCCGCGAGATCCCTCGCGTTCTCCCCACACTCTGAAAGCGATTGGCACGAACGACGGCATCCTCGATACACCCACAACTGATGCAGCGGGTCGCCATGTCTAAAGAGTTGGTCTCGATGTTCCATTCACCGAAGGTATGTCGTACCAGGAGCCCTCGACAGCGTTGACAGAGCATACATCTTCCCTCCGCACCCATTGGGTACAAGGCGGTTCCCATCGAATGGAAAGTCATTGTCACGAGCATCCACCCATTTTATGGAGAAGCATACTGGAAAAGCTGGCTGCCGTCTGTGCACAATTGCTCAGGAGGGAACGAATACATGGTGGGCCGGATGCGACGTGGCTTCCGTAGTTCTGCCGAATCGTCGATACTTGGACAACGAACTAGTCAACCGTGGTCGTCAGCATCGTCCTGCAACGCCACTTTCTCAGAATCATGGCTTAGTGAAACTCCACCATCCTTACGGATAGATGCAGGCGACTCTCAATCGCCATAACACTCAACCCATCCCAGACCGCCTGGACAGGACCTGGTGAATCTTTCCGTGAACAACGGAAGCTTGATCAAATGCCCAAGCGGCTTCCGCGCCCAATACAAAGACCACTGATGCGTAGTAGAGCCATAAGAAAAACAACAGGAAGGTTCCCAGTGCGCCATATAGAGGGATGCTGGACTGGGCAAAGTGTACATACCAGGCAAACCCCTGCTTGGCAAACCCGAACAGAATGACCGCCACGCCGGCGCCGACCGTGAGAGAACTGAGTTTCAACGTCGTGACGGGAGAGAATCGATAGATACCCAAGATCAAACTGCCGCCGAGTATGACCGCCATGATCTGATGAAGTACTTGCATGCCCTGTCCCCACAAAGCCCCCGCCCAGGGAACATCCTCACCAAGATTGCCGATGATGGTCTCCACCGATGCGAGGCCGATCAGCACAATCAGCAGAGCGACGCAGAAGCCCATCATCAACAGATCCTGGGCCGTCCCACGCAGGAAACTCCTCGCGGAGCCAGCTTGGAATACGATTTTGAGCACATGCCGGGTCGAACCAAAGACCATCGTGCTCAACAGAAGAAACGAGATGAATCCGGCGATCCCCAGCAGTCCCCGATCGGCGACGATCGCTCCCACATGTTCCGCAAAGATCTGTTCCGACCGGGGAAGAAATTGTCGAATGACGGATTGCACTTCTTCCATGGCTTGCCCTGACTCCAGCACCGTGTAACCCAGAATGGATATCATGAGGAGCGCAAGCGGGATCACATACAGCAGCAGGCTGAAGGCCAGACCACTCGCGAGAAACAGTCCGTTATCCTGACTGAACTTGCCGACCATTGTGCGGACGATCGTCCATACGATGGTGCCGCCTCGATTCACGTGTGTGCGCACAGACACTTTCCCCAATGGTTTCACCCTGATTCAAGAGCGACGGCATCAATTCACGCTCGATGATCTGCCATCCATTCGCAGGATAGATATACGGAAGTGGTTCTTGTCGTGGGTGCCGAATCATGGGATACGAGAGAAGTCTCCGGGCTGGTGTACGAGTTCATTTGGGCCAAACCTGTACCGCAATTGTTGTCAGTAATTTGTAACGCGATGATAGCAACAGGCTCTGACAGGTATACCCTGTCCATAAATATCCACTCTCTCCATGACAAGATTTTAGATTTGATTCAAACGATGAAACGGATCACGGGCGTCGGAGAACAGTCAAATCGGTGTTCCAAATATTTCGCAAAAAGCGACCGTTCTCAATCTTCGCCAGAAGTACCGAGACCAATCCACGCTCGCAGCAGATCATGCCGCGTGACAGAGTACGCAACCTTTCCATTCTTCTTCACTGGGAGATTATGGAGTCGCATTTCTTCCATCATCTTCACCGCTTCCTCAATTGTGGTCTCGGCTGTAACGGAAATGTGCTCGCGGACCATGATGTCTTGTGCCGTCAACTTCGAAAGATCCCTTCCGGCTTTCAATGATCGCAGCACATCAAATTCGCTAATAAATCCAATAAACGCGCCTTGATCATTTATCACTGGGGCGCCGGGAGTGTGAGTCGTGAGTAGTTCCAGTGCCACGAGCATTCCATTTTGGTTGGCACGGAGGAGCAACGCATTCGTACCCCTGATCTGCCCCACAGTACGTATACCTCCGGCTGGAACTCCGGATAATTCCCACGTGGATGTCTTGTTTTTGTCTTCAATCATCAGTTCCTCCTCTAGCGTGCCCTACAAGTTCCCCTACTATCCCGCTATATCAACTGAGCACCATATGAAGCCAATTATTTCGTATCCCCGATATCGGTTCTTATCGGTGCCTCTCTCGCTCCCATGAGTCCAGCATAGTGTGGACTGTTAATCATGATCGGTGCTGAGGCGAGCACGAGTGATGATGTGACGGAAGATATGAACAAACGACTGGGAGAACCACGAGGGGCAGTGGCTTTTCGACAGTAAACCGGTTTCATTCCTTCCTGCCCACCTTTTGCTTTGGTGGCGCATTGCATAAAAGAGTGTAGAACCAAACCGGGTGTTAGCTTGAGTGGAGAGGAATGGAGTGGGCTTGATCACAAAATCAGCACACATTTCGCTGTCTGATCAATTCCTGCAAAGTGATCAAAGTTGACCAGTCCCCCTATTGTCTCTCGGGCATGATGTTCCCGCTCCTGAGTTTATACGCGTGAGGTTTTCTATACTCCTCGGACAAATCGAAATAGCCTCACTGCTTCCTTACGGGGATGCACATGAACCGCCCAAACAACACGAACGAGTTCGAACCTCATGATGATTCAGTCTTACGCGAAAGCCAGCGGCGCTATCGGACCTTATTCGACATGGCCCCTATTGCTGTCTATTCCTGTGATGCCTCCGGTATCATCCGGGAGTACAACAACCGTGCAGCGGAACTGTGGGGTCGCAAACCCGCTCCGGACGACAGCGATGAGCGGTTCTGCGGCTCATTCAAGCTGTACCGCCCGGACGGCAGTTTTATGCCACACAAGCAATGTCCTATGGGCGACGTGCTCTGTGGCAACGTACCGCAGATTCATGACGCAGAAGTGCATATCGAACGGCCCGATGGCTCGCGGGTTATCGTCATCGTCAATATTACTCCGCTGACTAACAAGCAAGGACACATCACAGGAGCGATCAATTGCTTCTACGATATCACGGAACGCAAGCAGACCGAGCAAACGTTGCGTGCGTCTGAGGCACGTTACCGGCATCTCTACGAGTCGATAGATGAAGGGTGTTGCGTCATTCAAGTGGTGCTTGATGCGAACAATATGGCGGTGGACTACAAGTTTCTCGAAGCCAATCCGGCCTTTGAAAAGCAAACTGGCATTACTCATGCCCCTGGCAAAAGCTTACGAGCAGTGGCCTTCTATCATGAAGACCACTGGTTTGAAATGTTCGGCCAGGTTGCCTTGACTGGTGAAGCGAGGCGATTCGAGTTTCCCACTGCCGACCTGCAGCGCTGGTACGAAGGGTATGCTTACCCTTTTGGCGAGGCGCGTGGGAGAAAGGTTGGAATTCTCTTTAATGACATTACGGAACGCAAACGAACAGAAGCACAGCTGCGGCAGCTGAACAACAACCTGGAAGCACAAGTGACTGAGCGGACCGAGGAATTGGCCGCAACGCAGACTCGGCTACGAGGCTTGGCCGCGGAACTCACCGATACGGAACAGCGTGAGCGCAAGCGGCTGGCGGCGGATCTGCATGATGAACTCGCACAGCTTCTGGCCCTGACCCGGATGAAACTTACCTTAGCGAAACGGCAGGCCATGCCGCCTCCGCTCGCGAAGATCATTACTGATGTGGACGGGTTCACAGACAAGGCCCTGACCTACACGCGAACGTTGATTTCACAGCTCAGTCCACCGGCTTTAGCCGTGTCTGGCCTACCGGTGGCACTGCAATGGCTCACGGATCAAATGCAGCAGCACAATCTCGCCGTCTCGATACAAGTCAAGACGCCGATTCCAACGATCCCTGAGGATCAAGCGCTGCTCCTGTTTCAGTCGATCCGTGAGCTTCTGTTCAATTGTATTAAACATGCTGCGTCGCATGAGGCGATGCTTACGCTCGACCTGCGTGACGGATCGTTGTACGCACAAGTTTGCGACCATGGTGTAGGATTTGACCCATTGTGCGCGACTAAGACAGCAAATGCTCCGGCACGCGGGTTTGGCTTGTGTAGTATACGCGAGCGGATGTTGTCGTTAGGCGGCCATTTCGAGCTCAGATCCTCGCCAGGGAATGGTACGACGGCTACGCTGGTGCTGCCACTGTGTGAGAGTCATGGCATCCCATCTTCGCTGACCGCCAGTCATGGATCGATCACGAATAATGGTGCTTCGGGCCGATGATGCCGTAAGTTGGGTGGCTCTCGTTCTGAAGAAGATTTGGACTCGCCTAAGATTGCACCATCCGTTTCCTCGACTCTTTGGCATGAGCGGCTTCCTCGGCGGTTTTGACATCTTGTGCTTCCTCTGGCGGCGGAAGCACAGCCGGCAGTCCGAGCGACTCCATCCACAACTCCCGGCTCCAGCCCATGGAGTGGTAGAGGTGTTCGTCCTCTTGGTCCTCAATCTGTCCGCAGGCCTCCTTGAGAGTCTTCGCTTCAGCGGCGGGAAGTTTTTTGGCCGCTTCCCCGAGCAGCTCCCAGTTTTGGTGGTCTTTGGTTTCTGCGGTGACTACGCATTCCGCGGCCACGAGTTGAGCCGCCTGAGGGTTGTTGCCCTTGAGCGCCATTTTCATCGCCTCGACTAAGGCTTCGCCCTTGTGCCTGACGACCTGCCGCCCCAGCGTCTCCTTCGCCGGATCCAATCCCATCGACTCCAGGATCGATCGCATCATGCGCTCGTGGGTGCGCGTCTGCTCCAGGTACTTCTCCCATTCTTCCTTTAAATCTTCGTTGATTGCGCAGCGGACGGCGGTTTCGTAAACTTGCACGCCCCCGGCTTCCGTCTCTAGGGCCTGGTACAGCAGTTCCCGCAATTGTTCTTTTTTCATAATGTTCCCCTTATAAAACTTTGTTGTCCTGTGCCGTCGGCACAACGCATTATGCCGACATTTGTCCTTTGCTCTCCCTGTCCCAGTGCCGATGTTGAGCCAACGCCTTGATGAACTTGCCTGCAACTTGAACAATCTGTGTTCCTCGCCCCGTGACGATGCCTTCATCTCCCGCGAGCAGTTTGGTTTCATCGTGCACGACGCCTTCGGCGTGACTTATGGCCTTCTTGTCTCCACCCGGCTGAGCCGCCAGCAATAGTTCGAGACCGGCATCGGTCGCAGCAATTGGTTTACAGTGGAGATACGCTTCTTTGACGAAGACGATTGCTTTCGCATCACCCTTAAGAATTTCCACACTCTGTTCGCCACCAGGCACATACACGGCATCAAAGAGGACAGACCCAGCGGTCAAAAAACTAAAATCGATGACGATCTGCGCCCCCTTCGCTCCCTTCAGGAGTCCAAGTCTCGGCGCTACCACTTTGGCTTGAGCCCCGGCCGCCGTCAGAGCCTTCTTCATCCCGGTGAGAGCGGTCTCGTCGACGCCATCCGCGGCGAGAATGGCGACCTTCCGTGTCGCGATGCCTTTTTTCACTGTATTCGCCATGCTCAACGCAGGGGAACGATCAATGGTACGCACAGGCGGTTCCGGCTGAAACTGCTTCGGCTGACCGTCTGCAGGGACGCTCTGGTTGAGGGGACCCTCGACTTTCATGGGAACAGCCATACCCAGGCCCTGCGCCACCATACCCGCGAGCGTCTTGTCCACTTGTGCGAGCAAGAAGACCATGCGCTCGCGAATCGCCGGCACCGCCACCTTGCCCAACTCGAAGCGCAAGGCTTGCACGATGTGCGCCTTCTCGGCATGGCTCTGACTGTTCCAGAAGAGAGACGCCTGGCTGAAATGGTCGAAAAACTTCTCGCTCCTGGCGCGCACCTTCGCCCCTTCCACCCGCTCTGCATAACTGACAAACCCGCCTACATCGGCCTTGGCCTGCATTGGACAGCCGCCGCTCAACGAATTGGGATGATAGCTGACCCTGCCCTGATTGATGGTTTGCCGCATATGCCCGTCTCGCTGATTGTTGTGGACAGGGGCCACTGAACGGTTGATCGGGATCTCATGAAAATTCGGGCCACCGAGCCGGATGAGTTGCGTGTCTGTGTACGAGAAGAGGCGGCCCTGGAGAAGCGGGTCATTAGAAAACTCGATTCCGGATACCAGGTGGCCTGGATGAAACGCCACCTGCTCCGTTTCGGCAAAGAAGTTTTCCGGGTTCTTGTTCAACGTCAACTTTCCAATGCGTCTCACCGGAACGAGTTCTTCAGGAATAAGTTTGGTCGCGTCCAGCAGATCGAAATCGAAGCGGTGCTCGTCCTTTTCCTCAACCAGTTGGACACCGAGTTCCCATTCAGGAAAGTCGCCCCGCTCTATCGCGTCCCACAGGTCGCGACGATGAAAGTCGGGGTCCACCCCCGAAATCTTTTGGGCCTCATCCCAGGCGACGGAGTGCACGCCCAGGAGAGGTTTCCAATGAAACTTGACGAAGCGCGACGTGCCCTTCTCGTTGACGAACCGGAACGTATGCACGCCGAACCCTTCCATCATCCGGAGGCTTCGTGGAATCGCTCGGTCGGACATGACCCACATAATCATATGCATTGATTCCGGCATTAAGGAGATAAAATCCCAGAAGGTATCGTGTGCACTCGAGGCTTGCGGAATTTCTTGATGCGGTTCCGGTTTGATCGCATGGACCAAGTCGGGAAATTTCACCGCGTCCTGAATAAAAAACACTGGAATATTGTTTCCGACGAGGTCAAAGTTTCCATCATGCGTGTAAAATTTGACGGCAAACCCACGTGCGTCCCGCGCCAGGTCCGAGGAGCCGCGCGATCCCACCACGGTTGAAAAGCGCACGAAGACTGGCGTCCGCTCCGAAGGATTGTGAAGGAATCCCGCTTTGGTCACGGAAGCCATCGACTCATAGACCTGAAAAACGCCGTGCGCGGCCGCACCGCGCGCATGTACCACGCGTTCAGGAATGCGTTCATGGTCAAAATGGGTGATCTTCTCGCGTACATGAAAATCTTCGAGTAGCGAGGGCCCGCGTGGGCCAGCTTTAAGAGAATTCTGATCATCGTTGATCCGAAGGCCCTGGTTGGTTGTGAGGATCTGTTCGTCGTTGGTCTCCTGAAATGGAGCCAGGTCGCTTGTCTTTGGAGTATCCCTATCCTTCTTGTTCCGTTTCATTCTTCCATCTCCTTTATACCGATCATGTCACTCACAGACTGCTTACCCTTGCCGCTGAACGCAGACGGTCCATCAAATAGGATCCTCCTACTGAACATATGAATGTACTATTCGGATAGAGCTGCTGCCGCTAGGCCGTTCCCTAGCGTAGGGATAATTTTCAAGCACAGAACGATTGACGGTTAGATACGCCTGTTTAAGGCATGGGCTCACCGCGCCATGCGGCAATCGGGCATACAGAAAAGAAGAATTTCATATTGTGGTATAACCCAGCGCTGTAAATAGAAAATTTGTGAGTTTAGCCGATGCACGGAAGGAACATGATAGATGCAAATTGATTGATATTCGGTGCGGCGATTCTTGGAGTGGTAGTGGCGGCAGTCGTCGTCTACAAAAAGGATCAAAAGTCGTAGGGAGGGTGGCTAACCATACGGCCCTTCCTCGTAGCCTGTGAACTGTCTCGGACGTGCAGCCCGGGACGGTTCCATAGGTTTTTTCTTGTGTCCTACGGCGAGTGATAGCTGGCCCTTACACAACTCATTGGCGCGGATTGATCCAATCCCATCTACCTGCCCCGCATACATCAAAACCTGCATCGTCCCGTTGCATTCCGTTGTCCTACTGTTGAGCGCATAGACACGTCAATCCGCGGCCACCCTCCACAATCTGCTGAGATCGTTTTTCCCGTCGTGGTGTTGATTTCCGGATCATTTATCTTCTCCCTACTATAGGTCTTCCTAGTACGACCTCATGGCAAGTCCTATAGGATAGGCGAACATTCACACAACAAATTAACATCTGGAGGTAACTATGTCAGGCAAAGCCGCAGTCGCACCCGGAGTGATCGACATGTTGAAAGAGGATCATGAGAAGGTAAAAAGGCTCTTCGAGGAGTTCGAATCAGCAGAGGGGAAAGCGCAGGCAGACATTGCCGCTACCGCAATTATGGAGCTGGAGGTCCATGCAGATTTGGAGGAGACGCTCATCTATCCTGCCATTCGTGAGGCCATTGACGAAGACGAACAGATGAACGAGGCCGTCGAAGAGCATCATCTCGTTCACGTGCTCATCAAGGAAGTGAAGAAGCTCGCACCAAAGGATGACGCCTTTCAGGCCAAATTCACCGTCCTGGGGGAGTTGCTGAAGCATCATATTGAGGAAGAAGAAGGGGAAATGTTCCCCATGGCACAAGAAAGCAAACTCGACTGGGCAGCACTGGAGACGGCGGTGATGAAGCGCAAAGAGACCTTGGTGAATAAGTTTACTAGGGGCAAGAAGCCCGTTGCCAAAGCCTAGCAACTCTAGGGCCGCTTTTCTCCACACCATGAGAGAGAAGCGGCCCTGCCTACTCTCCCATTACAAGAGTACATAGCGAGTGAAGACGACCGTCTCAAACCGATCAGGCCAGAGCGTGCTGTATGGAACAATCACCCGACTCTCTCAGCGGAACGGACACAGCACCCTGTCCATCCGCACATGACCCGGCCACTCGTTGGGACGGTCATAGAAGCCTCGCTCTCATCCGACCACATCCTCCACCGTAGAGCCCTTCCGCGATGGATCATCGTTCAACTGCACGTCCCGAATGAGACCTCCGAAGGGAATAAATGCGGGCATCGATTCTCGTGTCCATGCGGTGCCAATGAGTGGCGAGTGCGATCATCGCCCACGTGATGGCCAGCATCCGTGCTGCGGCTTCGCTGTCGACATGGATCACTCGCAAAACCCCGGAGACGCTCAGAGTTGCGTCTTTGTCCGGATTGCAGACTCCGGTTGATAAGTATACAGCCAATTTATAGTTCCGCATTCACGGCAGATACCGAACGAGGCCCCTCTGGGCGGAAGCAGCCTGCTTGGATTTTCAACGATCCAACATTTCCAGCAAAGGAACGTCACATACGGAGGCAATCTGACTTTACGCATGAGAAGAGAGGTCCTCGAAAGCGGTTCGAACGTCAACGAGGAGAGAGTCTAGGTTTATACTCATACCTTAAAGCTCAAATTCTCTCGCGCTGCTTCAATGGATCGGTGCCGATCATCTGGACCCGCCGACCCAAAATAGCGTGTCTATAACCTTAACCTTATCCAAGCAGGGTTCTGTATATAGATTCCTACTCTATTTCATGGTGATTTCAGCAGCTAGTAACGTCACAAACACGGCTCCCCACGCCACCGCATAGGCAAGGGAAACATGTTCAGCCCGCATCTATCAGCCATGTGACACGAACTTTGTAGCGATTGAGTTTCACCCCGCCACAAACAGAAAGCTCCATCCTTTTTCAAGAACGGAGCCCTCCGCGAAACAGCGCAATTTTTATATCATGTATGCGCGATAACGTTTCCATTACCTTTCACAATATGTCCACTGCGTTCATTCGAGTCGCATGCTAACGTCACCACGTCCCAACGGGTACTGGGAGGGAACCTAGTTCATTGCTTATGTTAGGAGCATCGATTCAGTTCACTCGTTGCAAGGTTGTCGTATGGCCTTGATCCGTGACATAGGCTTTGACCAGGTCGCCCGGTTTCACCGTGTCCAACTTCGTGTTCTTATCGACATGGATCCTATGCTCTTTGCCATCATCATCTTTTATCGAGTAATACTCTCCCTCTATTCTCAACAACGTTCCCTTGAACGAATCGTTCGAGAAGCGCTCTTTGATCGTGGGACTCGCTTCTTTCTCCGCCATGGGATCAGCAGCGTAGGTCATGCCAGCTCCGGATCCCAACAATCCAACCACCAACATCGATAATATTCCTATTTTCATCGTGTCCTCCGTTTAGATTGAACTCATTCTCGCATGCGGCCATCGTATCCCCAGCTGGGAGACTACCGTGGATAAGCATTAGCTAACCAATTGATGGAGCGTGAACCTAGGGAAAAGCATCGTCGATCATGTGACGATAAAGAAAGAGGTTGCAGCATCTCCACAAGGCTACGTATGTCCGGCGCCTAAAGAATTCCAGCGGGGAAAGCATCAGTATTCCCACATTCTCTGTCGTGCCTCGCTTAGGAGATGATTGGCCTGGGCTTGAAATGCCAGCGTGCTGCCTTCTACGGCCGTGAGCGTTTGTTCGCACATCACTCGGTTGTCTTGTCTGGTATCGCTCAGCATTCTGGACTTACGAATGAGGTTCCTCCGAAGTTGATGGCTATACTTGGTCGTCCACGTCGCGCCACGTTCAAGAGAACAACGCAATTGGTAGAGTGACAACAGGTCTTCAATGATGCAGATGATGTTCGGGGTCGTCGTGGTTCCGTGCAGGAACCCAAGGGCGCCCTGCTCTATGGCTTGCCGCACGGCAGCGACTTCCTCTCGCTCCGTCGTGACAATAAAGGGCGAGCAAGGATGGTGAAGCCGATTGAGGCTGAGTAAAGAATACCCGTCGACTGAAGCAATGCGCTGAGGACAGATGACGACTTGGTAGAGGTTCAGCGGTATATACGTCACAGCTTTCTTATACGAGGAACACACATTCACCAGAGCGCTCGAAAAATATCGGCGGATGATTTCGTGGAGCTCAGGAGCAGGATCTATGAGTAAGATTGAGGCTGATGCGATAGATGCGGCCATGATATCCGCTTTCCCACAGGTCGGCGGTCAAGACACTTCAGCAGGCCGCTGGCTATGTGCAAGGAGTGTTTTGGAACTGTCGATGTAAGATTCTCGCATTAAACGCCAATGTAACCACTGGTATGTTCCCGAGGGCCTTCTCCATGCTAACCCGATGGATGTGGGTTCGTTCTCTAGTTATCCTTATTTAGGAGTGGAATCGATGCGGACGGCTCCTTCGCCCGTCATCACCTGGCTGGAGGGAGTTTGATAGTTGTCACAGTAGATCTTGAAGGCAGCGATAGCGATCCCCAAGAGAATCGGGCCCAAGAATAGTCCGATAAAACCAAAGTACATCAGGCCACCGACGGAGGCAAAGAAGAGAAAGAGAACGGGTAAATCTGCGTCTGAGCCGACGAGAATCGGCTGTAGGATATTGTCCATGAGCCCAACGAGCCCCACACCCACGACGATCATGACGATCATTTTCCAAAGCGCAGCGGTCCAGAACAGATACGCGGCCACGGGAATCCATACCAATGCCGTGCCTCCGAACGGCAACAAAGATAAGAGGGCGCTCATCGAACCGAGAAATACCGGGAATGGGACATCAAGCACCCAATAGGTCAGCCCCGCTACGACGCCTTGTGCCAGAGCTGTGAGCAACGTGCCACGCACCACCGCCCGCATGGTCTGGATCAGGCGATCAAAAATGACCGTTTTATGACCCGCCTCGATGGGCATCGCATTATAAAAGCTAGTGTAGAGACGCTCGCCGTCGCGAAAGAAAAAGAAGAGGGTGAATAGCATAATGAAGAAGTCTGTGATGAGTTCAAACGTATTCTTGGCAAGCCCGCTGACGCCCGTGAAGAGGACTGCACTGACCGCCTTTCCTCCTTCGAGCAATGATCCTTGGAGGTCCCCATAAGCTTCTACAAATCGTTCTAGCACCCCTTCCGAAAGAGGGCCGATCACGGGTACGTGCGAGACCGCAGCAGGAACGCGCTGGATTCCACCGCTCTGCACCCAGGCCATGCCGGTTTGATAGGCATGAATAGTTTCTGTCACCGCCAAGAAGGCGAGATACGCCACCGGCAAGATGGCAATAAGTGTTACCACGATCGTACTCAACGCAGCAGAGAGCGTCCGCTGTCCACGCAGGAACCGTAACAGGTACTCGTAGAGAGGGAAAAAAAGCCGCGCCAGGATGAGCGCCCACAGAATTGGGGTAAAAAAAGGCGCGAAAATCAAGGCGAGCTGGTACAGCACCAATGAGCACAAGATCAGGAAGGCCGTCGAAAGTGTTTGCGGAGACATCTGGCGACGCTTTTCTTCGCTACGTTCTCACGACGTTTTCTCGTTCTAGCTCTAATGCATGATTTCTTATTGTTCACCACCATCGCGAATCCTGCTCGTTGAGGAGCCAATCTCGTGGCGACGTTCGAACCATTTGTCGGCTATTTTTACTCCTGGTTCTCCCGCGTCCTCTCGGTTGCGGCATTCCCTGAGTCTGGTGAAGGAGGGGCTGCATCCGGATTCGTCGACATGGTGGGATCACGGTTCGGTGGCGCTACAGAAGCCCGTGAATCTGGCTGCCCTCTTTGCATATGTTGCATCCCGGGGTCCATAACCGAAGGGGCTGCCTCTTGACTCGACTTAGACCTCCCTTCTGGATTCGAGTTTTGAGTGGATTCGGACGAATCTTCAAATGGTTCTGCGCACGCAGGGCCGATCCCCACCATCACTGACGTCAAGGCCAACGCCGCAACCGTAGGGAATACGTATCTGGTCATGGCGCACCTCTGCCGCAAGGGCATGTTCATTGTCCATCAATCGACCTGTTCCGTCCTCTACACGGTGACCATTACCATCTGTTCATCGCATCGAGACAGACGCTTGAGAGGCATGCTCTCTGTGCGAGATCTCCCGCATTCTCACCACACTCTGGAGGTGATTCGCGCGAACGACGGCATCCTCAATACACCCGCAATTGATACAGCGTGTGGCTGGGTCTAGAGAGTTTGTCTTGATGTTCAATTCACCGAAGGTGTCTTGTACAAGGAGTCCTCGACAGCGTTGACAGAGCATACATCCTCCCTCCGCACCCAATGGCGTGCTAGGCAGATTCCCATCGAATGGAAACCAGGCCTCTTGTCTGCGTCACACGCATCGACCTATTTATGGAGAAGCATAATGGAAGGGCTGGCTGCCGTCTGTTCACAATTGCTCAGGAGGGAACGAGTACGAAATGGACCGGACGTGGCCTGGCTTGGCTCCACCGAGGCCCGCCGCCTCCGGAGCTCAGCAATCCAGCTACCAACATAAATGGTACCGTTGTTTACATAGAATCTCCGTTTAGTGTCGAATCATTCACCCATGAGACCACTGAATCGGGAGCTGGGAACACCGTGGGCATAGGAGTGAAAGCCCTGATACCGAACTACTTCCCCATGCGCAAGGGAGTATCGCCCCATCAATTGATGTTGACTGCTCGCGATCTCGCCTATGGTCTTTCCTAGTACGAGGCCCCGTTCAGATTCGCTATAATACATCACGGAGTGTTGAGGTCTTTGACGGGTATATTCATGAACTGGACTCGGAAAAGGTTAAGCTGTCTCGGTTTTTGGGATTGGTCGAAGGCAATGCACTTTACTTGGTGAAGATTTGGAGAAAGAGAAATAATCGGTGTGAATGCTCTTTTGTAGATGCCGACGTATCTATCGAGACAAGGTTACTCAAATAAGTGATGAGAAGGTGGGGCATGTGATGCTCGGGGACGTTGAATGGAATGCCCCTTGGAGCAGCCGCGATGATTGAGGACAAACTGGCGGGTATCAATTACAAAAAGTTGAAGGCTAAGTGTTTGGAAATGATGATGAGAGTCTTTGGGGTTTCTCATGAAGATGCAGAAGCGATCTATTGCCAAGTGATGAAAGAACAAGCATCTGGGCCACTGGCAGAGGCATCGACCTGGACGACAGAGAGGCCGGTGAAGAAAGGCTGGTATTGGCATCGTCGTTCCGACAAAGAACAACCATCAATTGTGCTCATCAACAATTATGATGATAAAGGATTCTCGATGTTCACTGCAGGAAACGTTGAGCGATGGCCGATTCCTAACGGTGAATGGATAGGTCCCCTGAAGCCAACGCCATAAAAGTAACGGCCGCCGAGAAATCGGGAGCACGAGCCTGGAGAATGTCAACCAGACTCCTCACTCTCGAACTGGGGGCCGTATCGCGCAACGCAAGGGTATCGAGCGATCTTGGGGAGAAGCGCCTGGCATTGACCAATGCACAGCCCGAGAAAGTTGCACAATCGGGCTGAAGAAACACTGGAAAAAGAGAAATAACAACCCATGCTGGAACTCGGAAATTATGGTTTGCACGGTCCAGGGATGCTGGCCTACTTCATCCCGAGCTTTGTCGCCGTGGCGCGCAACCACGACAAGCGTTTTCCGATCTTCGCCCTCAATCTAGTTTTGGGCTGGACAGTGATCGGATGGATAGGCGCCCTGGTGTGGTCGTTGATGCGACAGGTGAAAGGATTGGAACGGAATTCAGCTGCTCCGTCGCGGTTGTCTACACTCCAGAATCTGAAGTCATATCTGGCAGTGCACGCAAAGGGTCGCGCCATGCTGGAGTATCCCGTGCATCGGCATCAGTATAAGGACCGCACAATCCAATTGTATGCGAACAAACGCGAAGATGACCAATGGACGTGTAGCTATTTGGTCAGTGAGAAATTCCGCCAAACACCGTGGGTCGAAAACACCGCCTACCCTAACGGCCCATTCGCGTCTCGCCACGAAGCCGAAGCAGCGGGGCTGAACCAGGCGCAACAGATCATCGATTCAATAGTTCCTCATCCCTGCCCCGCCACCACTTAGCTCGCCCTCCTGCGCAACAAGCCGAAGGATCACTGAAAGAAGATCGGGCCTGGAATCGCAGGCCTGTCGCCAGTGGGCGCATCGACCCCGCCACGGTGGGCCCATTGCGTTTTAGCCTCACCATCGTAATCGACCCGCATATTGATGGAGGTCGTCGCTCCATCTTCGGTGTATCACCAGCCACGATCCGCCGTGGTGATAACATGGCAGGAAAACCGTGTGGCTAGATAGAACCGACGACAATCGGCCAATTACCGACCTCGGTCTACAACATCGCCCCAATCTCCTGTTCGGCACTGCAAGATTGGAGCAGCAGGAGAATACCAACAAAGAGGGTAATGATCACGGGCCAGATCATCGAGAGCGCACCGAGTACTAAAATAACCGTGCCCCCCGCCAACGCCTGCTGAACGAGCGCGCTCTTGACTCTCATCTTAACCTCCTCTCTCAACTAAAGCCGTGAATCCAGGAGACGGCTATGGCCATCTCTCGCTCAGTCTCATGTGTATTCTTTCTTGAACTTGACGAGCGGTCCGTCGATCTCCCGCCGAGACGACGCTGCGCTCTCGCCCTTGCGATCAGGTCCCTGAGTCACTTCAGTCCGTTCCGTCATGGCCGGGAGGGATGCCCGCCGCGAGACATAGATGGCGACAATCAAGACCACGACGACGAGCACATTCGCCCCAAGATCCATGAGATAGCGGTTGAACACCACATCGGTGAGTTCATTCATATACGAAATTTGAGCTCCGGTGGTCAGAATGCGCCGCGTTGACGCGATCACGCAGATATACAGAAACGGTTCCAGGGTAATCACTCTGGTCTTTACGAAATTGATGGTGGTCCTGAACAGCTCCAACAAGATGATGACCAATAAGAGATCATGCACCAGGCCGAGGACCGCGAGCACCGCGTCGGATCCCACTCCACTCATGAAGGCATACCAGGCACGGACAAACAGCACGACGCTGACGGCCAGGAAACTCACTCCTGTCGTGACGTAGCCGAGCCCGTCCAGGGTCTCCATCACTTTGACCGCCTTATCGCCGAGGACCCCGTCCAAGAAGGACCATCGAGTTGTCGGGCTTCGGCTGCTCGTTGCGATCGTACCGTCCATCATTTCCCCTTCTGTGCTGTTCGGTGTCCTGTTCTCGCAAAAGAACTACTGCTCACCATAGACGAACACCGCTCTCTCCCAACTACATGCGCCCGACTTTGGCCACGAGTCTGATTGACCGATCAAGAGCGTCTATTTGCCTCTTCCTCTGGGATCGAGGCCCAAATTGTGATGCCCCACAACAACACGACAATCGCAACGAGGCTATAAATCTGATACATGTTCATCACCTCCGGTTTGAGATCCCTTCGAATGTGCTCGTGTGCCTCTGTTCACCCATCCCCTCCTCCATCAGGTGAAAGTTAGAATATCCATTCACAATTTCGGTGCCAATCGGATCTCGTTCCTCGTTTGCTCTGCACCGGCACAACTTTGCTCAGCCAACATGCGTTGCCCGGCACTGGCCGACTCCGGGATTCTGGCCTGACACGCCTTGAGCGTATCCTCCGCTGCTCCGGAGGCCACAACAGCACGTTCTCCTATCGGAACGGCACGCGCTTGTGTTGGAGGGACAACCATGGATCCTTTCATGTGCGAATCTTCGGCTTGCACAGATGATGTTGACGGTATGGATAATGCTGCGAGCAGCACCACCATCCAAATAACCGCACCTTTTGTCGTGGTCGTTCTCATCATGATTCCTCCTCTCTCATTGTCGGCGCCCCATGCACCCCAGGTGCAGAAGACACCAACCCTCTGACATGCGCGGTTGGCCATGCAATGCTGGACTCGATGACGGTCGTGCTTCGAAGAAACGGAGGCAAAGACTGAGGAATCAGACGCGCGGGAGTGGGAGGGAATGCGCGAGAGATGGGACAGTCGACGTCGTTCTGGACGTCATGGTATCACCCTACAGACCCCCGCCATTTGCTGTCAATGCGTTAAAGAAGAGCGGGCCATATAACGCCTTGATTCTATGGTGGTATATTTATTTGTCTGGGGGAAGATAATCAATCGATCAGAGAGGCGGCCGGCCCTATGCAGCGTGTTTCATTTGTTCGTGCGCAGAACGCGGAGGAGTTCACTATCCGCCGGAGCTTTGCCCTTTCGATTCTCGTCGTACCGGAATTCTCTTAACATGAGACGGTCTCACAATCGCTGAACATGGCAACAATCACTAAAATTGTCACCAACCTGAGTCTTTCGCCCTACGGCCGAGGCCATCTTAACATTCTCCCATTTGGGAAGTTTATGCGATAATCCCTCCATGATCCTGAAACGCTGGCTCGTCGGAGATCCGCTCAAGACTGCTCAAGCAAGGCACGAACGGCTATCGAAAACGATCGCCCTTGCCATCTTCTCATCGAATGCCATTTCCTCCGTCGCTTATGGGACCGAAGAAATCCTGCTCGTGCTCATGCTCGCCGGAACTGCCGCAGTCGCCTGGTCGATCCCGGTCAGTCTGGCCATTCTTTTCTTGATCTTGGTCTTGACCATCTCCTATCGCCAGATCATTTATGAATATCCGCAGGGGGGCGGTGCATACGTGGTTGCCCGATCCAACCTGGGCGATATACCGGCCCTGGTGGCTGCGGCGGCCCTGATGATCGATTATGTCTTGACTGTGGCCGTCAGCGTGGCGGCAGGCATCGCGGCACTCACGTCGGCCATCCCGAGTCTGTTCATCCATCGCGAAGCCTTGGGCCTTGTCGCCATTCTCTTCATGATCGTGATGAATCTGCGCGGGGTTCGCGAATCAGGAAAGTTCTTCGCCGTCCCAACCTATTTTGCCATTGGAGCGCTGGGCCTCCTTGTCATCGTGGGTACAGTTCGGTCCCTCTCCTACTCCGGATCCCCTCCCCCTCCGACACACCCTATGGAAACAGAAACTCTTACCCTATTCTTAGTGCTTCGAGCCTTTGCTGTAGGCTGTTCGACGGTCACTGGCATGGAAGTCATTTCAAACGGGGTAAGAGCCTTTCGAGCCCCGGAATCCCAAAATGCCGCAATCACCATGGTCTGGATGTCCACGATCCTGGCATCGCTGTTCATGGGGATCAGCTGGATGGCCTATCACTACGGCATCCTGGCCAAGGTGGATGAAACGGTAGTCTCGCAATTGGCTCGCGTCACGTTCGGCACTGGGCTCATCTATTATGCGGTTCAGATCGGCACTATGGCATTGTTGGTGCTGGCGGCGAACAGCGCCTTCGCAGGCTTCCCGAACCTGGCGTCGATCCTGGCGCGGGACGGATTCATGCCCCATCAGATGGCCACGTTCGGTGATCGCCTGGTCTTCTCAAACGGTATCATCATTCTCGGAGTCTTCGCCTGCCTCTTGCTTGTCGTATTTGAAGGGGATACTCACGCGCTGATTCCATTGTATGCCATCGGCGTGTTCATGTCGTTCACCCTCTCCCAAGCCGGCATGGTGAAACGGTGGCTCGTCAAGAAAGGCCCGCACTGGCAGACCAAACTGATCGTCAATGGGGCCGGCGCCCTGACTACCGGTATCGCGACCATCATCATCGCCAGCACCAAGTTCACGCAGGGCGCCTGGATCGTGTTCCTGCTCATCGCCGTCCTTCTTCTGATGTTTCAAGGGATTCGCTCGCACTACAAGGCCGTCACGGAGCAGATCGCACTGGACCGTCGAGGGGAACGGCCTCCATTGCCCCGTCGCAATATCGTGATCATCCCGATCAGCGGCTTGAATCGCGCCGTCGTCCGAGCATTGGACTATGCCAGAAGTCGACCTGGTGAGGTTCGTGCCGTCTATGTGGACCTTGACCCGGAAGAAAGCGCCAAGGTCAAGATTCAGTGGGCCCAATGGGGTGGTGGGGTCAATTTGATCGCTCTGTCTTCCCCTTACCGCTCAATCCTGGGATCGCTGCTTGATTACATCGAGGAAGTACTGGAGAAAGACCCGAACACCTGGGTGACCGTCGTGATCCCGGAGATTCTTCCTGCCAGGTGGTGGCAGAATATCCTGCACAATCAGCGGGCGCTGATGCTCAAAGCCGCACTGCTCTTCAAAGACCGCGTCATTCTCACCGATGTCCCGTACCACCTGACAAGGTGAGTGTGGGTCATAGAAAGCTTAACGTGAACTGCCATCAGGTTGAGAGCAACCTCTTCTCTCCCCTTCTCGTCAAACTATTCATCTTCACGCTTTACTTTAGTTTCCTGACTGGACAGTCGTTCGCCTTCAATATCGCGTGGCCGAAGGAAGGGTCCACGGTCACGTCAGGAAGCACTGTTACGGCCCGTGTGGATTTGGGAAAAGACATGGGTCTCGTCAAGGTCCGCTATTATTGGTACGGCGAGCAGGACGACACACTGGTCGAACAGGATGATTCGACGGCCACCGGTTCGATCGTGGCGCCCGTGGCCATGATTGGACTGCCTGAACAGGACCCCGCCTTTGGCGGTCCGCTGAAAGTGCCTCACGACGGCATCGGACCGATGCGATTATTGGCCGTGGCCGAAATCTCCCGCGGGCGGTTGGGCACGCGATCGATTTTCGACGAGGTGATCGTAAATGTGGAACCGACTGCCGCCCTCACTGCCATTGATTTTGAGACGGATAAACCTTTGCAACTGGGACGGGCAGGACAATCCTCCGCGTTCGGCCACGTCGATTCGCTGGGCAAGGTTTTTGAACTCCCGGTTGTCGGCGATTTCGCCGACGGCGTCACCCGGGGTATCAGCACACCGGCCAGCGGCACCAGCTACACATCATCCAATGACAAAGTCATTAAGATTGTGAAGGCCGGCCTGCTTCAGATTGTCGGCAATGGAAAGACCACCATCACCGTCACCAATCGAGGCAAACAAGGCTCTCTTGACGTGGACGTGAATGTGAACGATGAACCAAACGACCCGCCGATCGCCGACGCTGGGACGAACAAGTCGGTCAAGGCCGGCTCCAGAGTGAAACTGAGCGGCCTCAAAAGCCGCGACCCGGAGGGCGAGGCCTTGTACTATAGTTGGAGCCAAGTACGCGGCAGCAAAGTCTCCCTCCTTGATGCCAACAACTCAGAGGCCTCCTTCCTAGCACCGTTGGTTTCAGAACCACGTACCTACCGCTTCAAACTACGGGTGACGGATAAAAAGGGAGCGGATAGCTTGCCGGCCTTTGTGGATGTGACGGTGGAACCGTAGTAATAGCTTCAGTCTCTAGGCGGCCCCGATGAACCACCACCATGCCGCCTACGCCTTGCTGAGCTTCACCGGTCCGTAGGTTTGGCGGGCTTGCTGGAGCTCTTTGATATGTTTCCGTAGTGTCGGGCCGAACTTGGAACGATCCACATCGCGCTTGAATCGCTTGCTCTCTCGCTCGACGTGATTGATGGCTTCCTCCAGCTGTCCGACTAAGCGCTGACCTGAACCGGTGAGCCACCCGAGATGATGATCGGCATAGTGCAGGTCTTGTAGCGAGTAGCGGACGGACTCGACCTCCTCCAAGCAACGAAATCGCGCTCGTTGCAGGTCTCGCCGGGTGAGCCCCGCGCTCTTCCATCTTTTTGCCCCGTCTCGCCCTGCGGACCAGGACACGAGCCGCTCGAACAAGAGCGCACCCATGGTAAACGTGAACGTGGCATGAAGAATACCGCGTAGGGGGCGAAGGCTCCGCCGCCAAGGCGAATAGAAGATCTGCTGATTATGGTCGCCCAAAAACATGACATGCTTGCGCAGCAGGAGATTCAAATGGTGATGGCTATTCTCATGAACAAGATCGTCGATCAAATCCAGATTGCCGCGGTCGAAACAGTTGATGAAGGACAGCCCAGGCCGATGCCGATAGCTGAAACTGACCACGCCCTTTGCCCGGAGTGGAACAATCCGCGAGGTCAATAGTGCCAACACTTCATGGCCTTCCGGCCAAGCGCACTGGATGGTCCGCCAGGCGCCGGCGATGCGCTCCACCTGTCGCCGTGCCGTGAGCTTCATTGTCTTCGGCTGGCGATCCTTTCCGTAGACAAGGGATGGGCCGACGGTGATTGGGTTGTTCTCGTTTTGGATGGCAACCACAGGTGAATGGTAGGTCCACTCCCATCGCCCCTTTTCTCCCCATCTCGACCAGATTGAGGATACGGTCTTTCCGACCTTCACAGTGATGCCGGTCGGCTCCACTCGAAACGTGACGCGTCCCGGCGACTGCCGCAATGCGCGTTGAACCTGGGACGGCGCTGAACACCATGCTCCATCGAGGTCACCAGCGAGCGTTCCCGCGACTTCGCCACGCTCAAAATGATCGGTCAGCGATCCCGACACATCCCATGGTCCCATCCTCTTCTGGCCACACCATTTGAGCAACGACGCCGGGTCAAACCACAAGGACTCCTGGGTCAATTCCTGGGCCAACCGACGACACAGAGCGAACAACCGCTTTTCAAGTCCACCGACATGAGGTCGCCTGGTCGGGAAGAGATCGTCAAGATAGCCATGTTCAAAAAACTTCTCCTGACATTCGTCATATAACTGCGCCGCAAAATCGGGTCGATCCTGCTCCATCTTCAATTGCCCGAGCACATCGAGGAGATAGACCAGATCATTGAGTGTTTCGATCCACCCGACAACTTTCCAACTGGAATAGGTCTCTAACTTGAGGCTTGAATGAAGGACGTCGAAGAACCCGGTGGGAAGCCAGAACTCTCTCGCCAGATCGGAATAGTCGGCATGCAGTTCTTGGCACAGCTCGATGAGCAACCGCCGCATCGACAGACGAAACTCATCTCTTAATTGCGCGAGCGGCTGCGGATCAAGAAGGAGCATACCGGGACGACTACGCAAGTAATGCTCCCCAGACTCTAGCGTAATAAGAAGTCGGGCGCAACTTCGAGCTCTGCATCGATACGACCCGCTCTGAATGGACGCAATGCCGATTACAAACAGTTAGTCCCGCTCTTGCGGCTTCTCACTCCACATCGTACAGTGTCCGCTACAACACTTACCCGTACCAATTACACTTGTGCCCGGGCTGCTCGTATGAGACACCATGCGAGTAGGCCGCAACCTACAGAACGGCGTTGGCACTGACTCATGACCCTCAACTCTTCCGACCTGTCACAGATAGTACAGGAGCTTTCTAGGTCGTTACTCGGAGGATGGATTCAGAAAATTCATCAGCCGACAACTTGTACGTTGGTGCTCGACATTCGAGTACCCGGACAGACACATCGGCTGCTTATCTCATCCGAACCGGAAGCTGCTCGTCTTCATCTCACCGACCGCTCACTACCCAATCCCTCGACACCTCCGCCATTCTGTCAATTTCTTAGAGCTCACTTCCGAGGAGCGAGGGTCGACGATCTTCGTCAGATTTCGAATGATCGTATCGTTGAACTCCAGATCACAGGCAAGGGAGGGGCCGGGACGATCGTGTGTGAATTAACCGGGAAAAGGGCCAACGTACTGGTCCTCGATGCCGAACGACGAGTGCTGAGGGACCTGCTCCACCAGCAAGCTCTTGTCGGACAACCCTATGCGTTGCCGGCAGCACACACGACCGGACGGGAACACGCACCTGCCAGATTCACCGGAGCTGCCGGCTCCCTGTTCCCGATTTCAAAGGAAATCGATGCCTACTACCAGCGCCAGGATGCCGCACGAGAGATTGCTCAGGCCAAGGATGTACGCGTGCGATTCCTCAAGAAAACACTCAAGAAAGAGCTGCGATTGATTGAGGCCTGGCGGGGTGATCTGTCAAAAGCGAATACCTATCGAGACTATGCCCGGTATGGAGAATTGATCAAAGCCAACCTCAGCTCAATCAAGAAAGGGACTGATCATATTGAGGTGACAGACTACTTCGATGACAAGTTACCCGATATATCCATTCCGCTTGATCCTACGAAATCGGCCCAGCGCAACATGGATGAATACTTTCGGAAGCATCGCAAATATCTCGCTGCCGAGCGCGAGCTCAAACCGCGCATCGAACGGGCGGAGCAGCAGGTACATACACTTCGTGACGAGCTCAAAGAGACCGAGCTAGGAACTTGGACGCCTGCCCCCAGAGTTCCTACCCGCCCTGCCTCCGGCACCATTGCTTACCCGACTTCTGATAGACGTCGCTCAGCCAATGACCGGCGAGGCCCCTTTCGGCGGTTTACGTCGACGGACGGACTCCCGATCTTCGTCGGACGCAACGCCCGGGAGAATGATGAATTGACGTTCGGCCTGGCCAAGAGTGAGGATCTCTGGTTACATGCCCGCGGCAGACCCGGCTCTCATGTCGTCGTGAGACTCGCCAAAGGCACTGAGCCCCCACCCGAAACCCTTCGCGACGCGGCAACCTTGGCCCTCCTCTATAGCGATTTGAAGAAGAGCGGCAAGGGCGATGTCATCTATACACGCCGCAAATGGGTCAGGAAAGCAAAGGGCCAGGCAGCCGGCGCCGTGAACGTCACCCAAGAGCGATCACTCCACATCAGTCTTGATCCGGTGCGGCTTGCGGCGCTCAAGAGCCGAGGACTTCAAGAGTAATCACGCCTTTCTCGCACTGATGCGAGCCTCAGCAGGACCTCCATCCTAACCTTAGGTTGGATTACGTGCACAAATACAAGTTTCTCTCGCCCCTTAGAGCGTTCTGAACTATGATGCGAGCAGGAGGACCCACACATGGAGGGTCAGCGGGCCGACAGGCCATCAGAAGCTTCATCGACCATCTTGGTCGTCGACGACGAATTGTCGATCGTCAAACTCTGCAAGGCTTTGCTTGAACGAGGGGGGTTTCACGTGATCGAAGCGGAAGGCAGTTCCGAAGCCCTAAAGATTTGCACGCAGCATGAGGGGCCGATTGATCTCTTGCTGACGGACCTTGTCTTACCCCCTCCGGACTTTCAGCTTTCCTCTGCGTCCAACCAATTTCCACACGTCAACGGCCATCAGCTGGCCATTCGCGCCGCGACGATCCGGAACGGCCTCCGCATCATCCTGATGTCAGGAAACCCTGATAAAGAGCTGGCCAGTCATGGGATTACACGAGGAGCGTTACCGTTTCTCGCCAAACCGTTCGGAAAAGATGAGTTGGTGACCTTGGTGCGGGAGGTACTCGCACAACCGGCATCAGCACCCAATCTCGCGGAGCAGGGCAAAGCGGCGAACGACGTCGACTGGTTCGGCTAAACCGGAAAAAGGTTGTGGCCTTCTATGTCTGCTAAGAGACTAGGCATGCTCTGTCATGAACCATCCGGCGATCGACAATCGGCGATGCCGGCCCGCCATGGTATCCACACGACAGACCCGATGGAATCGAGGCACGGTGAACATCACAAGCGACCCGGGGCGGGGCTCGATACAATACATTGGGACAAGGTTGACGGAACCGTCAGCACGATCTACTCGTCGCTCGTAAATGATTAATTCTCCGCCCCAATCGGGCTTCCATTCTTCGTGAAAATACGTGACGACTGCAATGCGGCGCTGCAGCCTTCTGCGGCCCTCGACAAGACGCCCCTCATCCGTGTCATCATGAGTCAAGAGACAATCCCCTGCAGCATACGAATAGTAACTGAATCCCACGTGACGTCCGACGATGTTCGGGAAAGACTCGATACACTCTCGAATGCAGGGAAGCTGTAACCGCGAGAGAAACCGCTCACCCTCCAGCGAGCCGATTTCAGCCTTTGCCCAGTTGCCGGAATTGGGAAAATCGTCCCGAACGTTCGGCAGATCGGAGAGACTTTTCCAGGCCGCCTGGTTCATCCCTTCACGAAAGAATCGTCGTTCCTCCGCAGACCAAAAGTTCTCCACGACCACGACCGGACATCTCTGGAAGGAGAATGAGCGTAAATCGGTGATCTCTATCGTCGATTGAGCAACATTCATATCTTGTCACGGTCCCAGCGACCGGGCGTATTCATTATCGGCTCCGATCTAGTATCCTCCTGCCCAGTTCGCAAAGAAAGAAGGGGTTGCCACTCTCGATGGCAACCCCTTCAGTAGATTGCACACTGAACCGATCAATTACCAGCGATCGCGCTTTCCTCCCCCTCCGCTTCGGCCACCGCCTCCGCCGAATCCACCACGACCACCACCGCCACCGGTGCGCGGTTCCTGGGGGCGCGCTTCATTGACAGTTAGAGTCCGGCCACCCATCTCCGATCCATTGAGGGCCGTAATCGCAGCTTGAGCTTCAGCATCCGAAGACATCTCCACAAAGCCGAATCCACGGGATTGGCCGGTGAACTTGTCCGTAATGATCCGCGCCGAGGCCACTGCGCCATGGACCGCGAATAAATCACTCAATTGCTGCTCGGTCGCCGAATAGGGCAACCCACCGACATAAATCTTCGAACCCATCGGGGTTCCTCCTTTAGAATAATGACATTGTCTTGAGCACGAGGAACGGGGAAGGAGCGGGCCGAAGACGCGATCGATGCAGCGACTTAGGTCTGACTTCCGACGAGATTCCCGGACAAGGCAACATCGGCATTGTGGGCCTCCTCTCATAGACACTTGGTATCGCGAGGCCCGGGGCGATCCAAGTCAGGCATACACTAGCACAGCGATCTGTGGATTACAACCTTACTCCCCAACTCGGACCAGAAGTCCTTGGTCTTTACAGTACGCAATGGTGCGATAAAACCAGGCGATGACACCCACCAGCAACACACCGTTGAGCCCAACGGCCCAGACAAGATTTGAAAACGGAGCACTGCCTGTGCTCAAGACCGCCCGCATGCCCTCAAAAATGTGCGCGGCCGGGTTCGCCCATGCAATCCCCTTGAGCCACGTCGGAAGCACTTCCATGGGATAGAAGACGCAGGAGATCGGCTGAAACAAAAATACCATGCTCCAAGCGAGCACTTCAGCTTCTTGCCCGAATCTCATGATAAGTGAGGTCGTGAACACGCCGATAATCCACCCGGTGACCACGAGGTTCAGCACAAATGGAACAAGCCATACCCCGATCATCAAGACGTTATAAGAATAGAAGGCGACCGCACATACGCCCATGACGATCGAAACGACCGTAACCTTCAGCACACTCATCGCCATCGTCGCAGCCAAGAACTCGCTGGGCTTCAGGGGACTGGCAAATAGATTCATGAGGTTGCGCGCCCAGAGCTCCTCGAGGAAGGTGATGGTGATCCCCTGCTGAGCGCGAAACAGCATGTCCCAAAGAATCAGGGCTCCCAGGAAAAACGTGACGAATCCAGGAACCTGGCTTTGGTATCGACTGAGATAGAGCGTGATGAATCCCCAGATGACGAGATCCAAGAACGGCCAGTAAAAAATTTCCATAATCCGCGGTAAACTGCGGCGGTAAAGATACAAATGCCTGATCATCAATGCCGTGACGCGATGCAGCTTCATCGACAGGTCTCATGATCGTGCTCATGGTCGCAACCGCCGCAACCTTGATGTGTTCCCAGGATGTCCCCCATGAGATATCGAATCCCTTCAATCAGGTGCGTACCGGCTAGTTTTCCATCAGGCATCCGTCTCAAGCCGAGGGCCAACAACACCATCGGTACTCCCGTCAGGCCAATCCCGAACCACAATTTCTCACGCCCGGTTCCGCTCTCCCACCACACGAGCCCGACCAGCAGGAACATCGGCACAAGGCCTCCCATCAGACTCTTCAATACAACCCCCCATCCACAGGTACCTCGGCTCAATCCGATCACCCCGATAGCAAGCCAAAAGAATCCCCAGGTAGCGCTGACGACAAGCCCCCCCGCAAGGAACCCCACGCAAAGGTCGACGACTGTCTGCGTCATGATGGCAACAGGCTGTTCGATTCCCGTGCAAGCTTCAAAAAGACCTCCTCCAAGTCGGCTTTGCCGAACCGTGAAACGATGGCCTGTGCTGTCCCTTCAGCCACAAGCCGTCCGCGTTGAAGAAAAATAATGCGATCCGACATTTCCTCCATCTCCCGCATATTGTGCGAGGTATAGAGGATGCTCAAGCCGGATGAACGCCGCTCTTCTTTCAGCAAGGACCTGATTTTGTAGGCGATGTCGGGATCCAAACTGGCAGTCGGTTCATCGAGAAAGAGAATGCGAGGCTCCGTGAGAAAAGCCTTTGCCAACGTCAGTCTCGTCATCTGGCCGGACGACAACTTGCGGGTCACTTTGTGCCGAAATTCACCCATCTCCAGTTTTTTGACGATATGGTCCACCCGACGAACGATATCGGACAATCCATAGAGCCGCGCCACCACATACAGATTTTCCTCGACGGTCAGTGATTGAGGCATCGCAATATACGTGGAGGAGAAGTTGACCTGCTGCAAAACCGCCTCCCGATGAGCCGAAAGATCCAAGCCGAACGCTTCGATCACTCCCGCCGTAGGTGTGACCAACCCCAATAGCATCTGAATCGTGGTGGTCTTGCCAGCTCCGTTCGGCCCCAATAATCCAAGAATTTCGCCAGGTCTGATCTCAAAGGAGACTCCATCTACCGCCGTGAAATCCCCAAATCGCTTCGTCAGGTTCGACACTTTCAGCACGGGAGTCGTCATGAGGCTCATCGCGCCGTTCGGTTAATTGAACAACAAGGTGCCACTGATCCGATCCGGGATGTGGCAAGTCTCGCACTTTCGGTTCAGCACCTTACCGCGATATTCTGTTTTCCCATCGTGACAGCGGAAACAGTCATTGAGGCCCCTCACACGAAGGTGAGTTCCCTCCGGATGGGTCGGATACCAAGGTTTGCTGTCAGTGGACACATGGCCTCGAGGTATGACGATGGGATAGCCCTTGATCGGTTCATCATGCACCACACCGGCATGACAGGTCGTACACCCTTCCTCCTGTCCACGAGCCTGGAACGCCTCCATGTGTTGTCGATGGCCCATAATCAGCCCCACCTCTCTCACCGGTTGGGGGAGATCGCGCGGCGCCATCTCGGACTCTCGAAGGATATGGCGATGGCAGCTGAGACAGACTCCTGAATCCACTTTTGCCTGAAGATTGTGCGCATCGGTCGGCGTCCCGAACAAATAAATGGCCGCGTCTGTGGCGCCTGCCCAGACCTTATCGTGCAACCACCCATCGAGACCGGGCCTCACATGGCACGCAACACAGCTCACGTCTTTATGGGAGGATTTGGCCCAGCTCTCATAGGAAGGCGCGATGGTGTGACATCCGGCGCAGAACTTCGGCTGATCTGTATACGGCGTCGCAATTCCAACCAGAGCCGCAGCTCCGGCAACGAGGCTCAGGACCAGCGTGGCCTTAGACTTCCAGTTCATGCTCCCGGCGTCTAAGGGGGAATTGCTCGATCAAGAGGGCAGCGACACCGGCCACATCGTCGAGATGCAGCACCGGCATCGGCAGATCCATTGGTTTATCGGTGACCACTGCCAGCAGGCCGTCCGCAGAATAGGCGATCTCACCGAGTTGATCGCGGACAATCATGACTTTCGGGTAGCCCTCGCTCTTCCACCCTTCCGCGATGATCAAATCATACGAGCTATCCAAGAACCGGTCTCGGACTTCCTCCACCTTCATCTGCTCAGAGACGTCGGCAAACAGGGCAAGACTCCCTTTCGACACGACCACCACACTGCTGGCGCCGGCACGTTTATGGCGCCAGCTATCTTTTCCCTCCGTGTCGAGATCAAACCCATGACCCGCGTGTTTCACCGTCGCGACACGGTACCCGGCCTTCACCAACTCGGGGATGACTCGTTCGATCAAGGTGGTTTTGCCGCTGTTCGAACGGCCGATAAACGAAACGATGGGAATGGACATAGGAATCAATCGTCGCGCCTCAATCGTCATTCATCCAACCGCCGTGATTGATCACCGGCTCTGTGGACTCACAACCGATGAGGTCTGACCGCCTTTCTAACAACAAGAGACGCCGTGTGCGCCGGCATGCACATGCGAGGTCGTGCTGAGCCACGCGTCACCGCTTAACAACTGAACCGTTACTTCATCACCTGGATTCAATCGCTCGACATCTACGGGTACGTCGATGAGACAGTTGGCTTTCACCATCGACGTGAGAATACCTGATCCTTGATCTCCGGTCGTGCGGACTTTGAAGACGCCTTCTTCTCTGGTGAGGATCCCGCGTAAAAAGTGACGGCGATCACCGCGCTTGGAGAATGTCTCCTGGAAAACTGCCTGCACGACCGGACGGCCGTATCCTCGACATCCGCTCATCTTCAGCAGGGCAGGCCGAACCAACTGCTCGAAGGTTACCATCGAGGAGACCGGATTGCCCGGGAGACCAAAAGCGAGCTTGCCCTGAATTTTTCCGAAGGCCAATGGCTGACCCGGCTTGATCGCAAGCTTCCAAAAATTCATCTCGGCGCCGAGTTCAGAAAACACCGCTTTTGTGAAGTCATAATCGCCCATGGACACGCCACCGGACAAGACGAGAATATCCGCGTTCAACCCTTGAGAAATTTTTTCCTTGAGCGCCGTCGGCGTATCACGGGCAATGCCGAGCAACAATGGAACCCCGCCGGCTTCTTGCACAGCCGCAGCAATACCGTAACTATTCGAATTGATGATCTTCTCTTCACTGAACCGCTCATCCAAATCTGCCAACTCGTCACCGGTTGAAAGGATCGCAACCCGAGGCCGCTGGTGGACAAACACGAATGACTTCGCGAGGATTGCCAGCATCCCCGCTTCACCGGGACGAATTCTGGTCCCTTTCGCGATGATGCATTCCCCTTTCTTGACATCCTCACCCTGAGGTCTGATGTTGGCACCATGTGATTCCGTCTTGAACACGCGAACCGAATCAGGTGTATGTTCAGTATCTTCGACCTTCAGAACTGTGTCAGCCCCTCGGGGAAGCGGCGCCCCGGTCATGATCCGAATTGCCTGACCCGAACCGACCGTTTTCGACGGCATCATCCCGGCCGGCACATCTTCAATGACCGAGAGAGTCACCGGTTTCTGTATCGAGTGCTCCGGCTTGATATCCTCCCATCTGACAGCGAACCCGTCCATGGCTGAATTGTCCCATGGAGGATTGTCTCGCTCAGCAACGATGTCCTCACCGAGCACACGGCCCAACGCATCAAGAATCGAGATTTTTTCAAGCCCCAATACCGGCGCCGCATCGAGCACGACCTGTTGTGCGTCGTGCAATTGAGTCAGTCCGGTCATCGCATCGGCAGCCTTCACTGGGTGACTCCCTTCAACAATCCCATACCGGATCGTCCCGGTTTAGGCAACGACCCGCCCTTCTTACAGAACGCTTCAATCTGATTGGCGATTCGGTGGTATGCTTCAGCCGTCGGTGTGTCGGAGTTGAACATGGCAAAAGGCTCGCCCGCGTCCGACTGCGTCACCACATCCGGATCGAGCGGGATCCGACCCAAAAACGGAACCCCCATGTCCAGCGCGGAGGCCTCCCCTCCACCCTTGCGGAACACATCGATCTGGGCGTGGCAGTGAGGACACTCCAACCCGCTCATGTTTTCCACGATGCCGACGATCGGCACTTCGCTGTCCTTACAGAAGGTCACGGACTTCCGTGAATCGAGCAGCGCCACCTCTTGCGGAGTCGTGACGATGACGGCGCCGCTGACATTGCCGAGTAGGTCGATCGTCGTGACCGATTCGTTTCCGGTCCCCGGGGGAAGATCGATCAAGAGAAAGTTCAGGTCTTGCCAGTCTACCCCACCCAGCAGTTGATTGATGAATTCGTACTTATAGGCATCGCGCCAAATGATGGGATCATCCGAGTTCTGCAGCAAAAACGACATCGAGGCAATCTTCAAATTGTAGGCTTGGAAGGGAATAATTCCACCGGAGGTGCTGATCTTGAGCTTCTGACCTTCAGCCCCGACCATTTTCGGGATGTTGGGGCCATGAATATCCATGTCGCAGATCCCGACATGCCATCCTTTAAGCGCAAGGCTGACGGCGATGTTCGTGGTACAGGTACTCTTCCCTACGCCGCCCTTATTGCTCATGATCAGCACTTTGTATTCGATACGCTCCATCCGCTTGGCGACCAGCCAGCGACTATGTCCCTCCTTATCCTTTTGGCACCTCTCGTTTTCGTCGCAGATAGCGCAGGCCCACATATACGTGCAGGCATCCCCATTTCCACTGTTGATCACATTGAGTTCACGTGCCATAGAATTCTTTCCGGCGACTATATGATGTCCTTCGCCCGTACGACTAGTGGTGACGACCTCCAGGAACGTTCACATAATCATCGCCCGAGGATTTCGGCATCGCCATACCAGAGGCTGCTCCCCCGGCCCCAGCAACAGCCATCGCGACCGTTGGAACACCAGGTTGACTCCCTTCGGCGGGCGCTTTCTTGCCAAACACCTTAGCGCCAAAGATGCCGACCCAGTAAAGCAGGAACATGGGACCGGCCATAAGAGTTTGATTGAACGGGTCAGGCGTGGGAGTCAGGATCGCCGAGATGACGAACGATCCTAACAAGGCCCACTTCCAGTATTGTATTAGGAATGGCGCATCGACCCAGCCCAGCTTGGCCATAAGGGTGATCGCCAACGGCACCTCAAAGATGAGTCCAAAAACCATCAAGAACCAGAGGGCAAATCCGACGTATTGCGCGATCGAGATCTGAGGTACAAATCCGGCGTTGACGCCATACGAAATTAAGAAATTCAAGGCAAATGGAAGCACGAAGAAAAATGAAAATCCTGCCCCGGCGTAGAACGCCAGCGTGCTGACACACACAAACGGCCCGACGAATCGACGTTCCTGAGCGTGAAGTCCTGGAACCACGAATCGCCAGATCTCAAATAAGAGATACGGCATGGCGATCACGACGGCACACAATCCCGCCACCTTGACGTTCTGCCAGAGGGCCTCCGCCGGCGCGAGGAAGACAAAAGGCACGGTCGGCAAATCAGTAGGTTCCCAGGTCAATTTGCTTGGCACGAACATGTTCTGGAGCGGAACGCGCAACCATTTGACCAACGCATCGGCATACAGAAATGTCCCCATGAAGATGACCGCCATGGCGATCACCGCACGGGTGAGCCGGACCTGGAACTCCACGAGGTGCTCCATGACCGGCATCTTTTTGTCTTCCAGCGGCTTGAAAACCGAGTCTTGCAGCCACCGGTTCAGCTTGTTCAGCACAGGCCCTCGCAACGATGAGAACCCGTCCAACCGACGATCTGACGATCGCGGTTGTGGATTTCAACAGATCGACAGATCAACCCGTCCGACCTTTCTTCTACTTGGGATTAATGGCCACGAACAGGCTGTTCCCTTGTCGATTGACCAGCAACACCGCGAGCTCGTCTTTCTTGATCTTCTCCGCGGCCTTCTGATAATCGCTGATCGTCTTGACTGTCTCGTGATTGATCTCTTGAATGACGTCACCGCGCTGCAGCCCGGCCGCCTCTGCCTGTCCACCCGGTTCAACCGATATGATAACCACTCCGACGGTTTTCGCGGAAATGTTCAGTTGGCTCATCAGCGCATTGTCTAACGTTTGCACACGAAGTGACGCCAACACATTATCCGGGGGCTTGATCAGCTCTCCCGACTCCTTGGGCGGCCCCGGCTCCTTCTTGGCCAGCATTTCGTCCGATGGACGTTCAGCAACCTTCACCGCGATCAGCTGTTCCTTGCCTTCTCGTACAACCTTGACCTGCGCGTCCTTTCCGACCACCGTTCTCGCCACCAGGTTACGCAGCTGACTGACGCTCTGCACCTCTTTACCGTTGAACGCCACCACCACATCGCCCCGTCTGATTCCGGCGGCATGGGAAGGACCATTTTCATTGACATCGCTGATCAGCACACCCTTCCGCTGCTCCGGAAGTTTGAACGACTTGGCCAGCGCCGGTGTAATCTCCTGAATCGCGACCCCCATCCATCCGCGTACGACCTTGCCCGTTCGCTGGAGACTGTCCACGATATCAAGCGCAATGCTGCTGGGAATGGCGAATCCGATTCCTTCCGATCCGCCGGTTCGAGAAAAGATCGCCGTGTTGATGCCGATCAGATCCCCGTTCATGTTGACGAGCGCTCCGCCTGAATTTCCAGGATTGATCGCCGCGTCGGTCTGGATGAAATCTTCATAGTCGGCGATCCCAACATTGCCACGCCCCAGCGCACTGATGATTCCGAGCGTGACAGTTGAGCTCAGGCCGAATGGGCTTCCAACGGCCAACACAAGGTCGCCGACCTGTAGCTTTTCGTATTCAGCCCACTTGAGTGACGGCAAATCCTTCGCTTCAATCTTGACCACCGCTAAATCCGTCTTTGGATCGGTGCCGACGACCTTCGCGGCAAACTCGCGCCGGTCGCTCAGCGTCACGGTAATCTGCGTGGCTCCTTCAACGACGTGATTATTGGTCACGATGAAGCCGTTTGAATCCAAGATGACCCCGGAACCTGCACTCTGATCTGGGCGACCATGCGGTGCGGGCGGACCGTGAGGGCTCGGGGGAGGTGTCGGTAATTCTCCCCCGCCCGGCTCATCCCCTGGAGGAGGTGTCCCGAAAGGACTGGGTGGCGGAGTTCCACCACGGCGCCGGCTGCCCTCTCCACCGCCGGTCACGGCGATATTCACAACAGCTGGAGTCGTCTTTTTCACAATCTCCGAAAAGCCTTGAGCCCAGGCGGGAGGTACCCCGGCGGCTGAAGTCGGGGACACGTTTCCGCCGCCGACAAAACCGCACACTATCAGTCCGCTACCGATGAGCACTTTCGTCGCTTGTTGACGCCAATTGGTCATAACCGAATTCCTCCAGGATGAGACTCTCCCTGAGAGTCCTATTGGAAATGAGCATCTGCACCGACTCGAACACTACATATTACACCACTCTTTCAACAGGCTTCAAAGAGGAAAAGTCCGCTCCACAAGAGCGTGAAGTGGATCAAAGACACGCTTGATCCAATTCCTCGGTGCGGGAATGGCTTCGCCCCATACTGCACCGGCGGTCCGGTTGCTTTCATGCGGTCCTTCCAGTACGGTGACGCACGGCCAGAGCGCGATCATCATCATAGGCCAGGCAGTGATCCCCGAGAAACAGC
Source organism: Nitrospira sp. BO4 (assembly GCA_030144965.1). Lineage (GTDB taxonomy): Bacteria > Nitrospirota > Nitrospiria > Nitrospirales > Nitrospiraceae > Nitrospira_D. The sequence continues at coordinate 1,662 of JAMPUU010000018.1, read as the reverse complement.
TCAATCATACAGGCTTTGTGGCAGGCGCATGGCTAGGTTGCACTCTGCTCTTTCTGGGCGCCTGTGCCGGCCACCTGGAGAATGCCAGATCGGCGGTTGGTGGCCAAGAAGTCACCCTCGATTCAACCCAACCAAATCCGTCAACCTTGCCTGCGTCCTCAACTTCAGCCTCGTCTCTCGCAGAACAGCCTCGTTCTGCGGCGTTGCCACCGTCAGCACTTCGATTCAAGGCGATGATCCTCGACGAAAACAGCAATCTGATTCTTGAAGGTGGCGAACATGTGCGAGTGCGTCTGGATGTCATCAATACCGGAATACACCTGATTGAAAACGCTTCCGCCTCGCTGACGGGAACTCCGGCGGTCATTGAGCAGTTTCCTACCACCCGCTTGGAAATTCCACCTCTGCCACCCGGCCAAACGAAATCTCTGGAATTTGTCGCGACCTTACCCCTTCTGACCCAACCACTGCATACCGAGATTCACGTCCACGTGGCGGAAGGAGATAGATCGGCAGCTCCCTCGCAGACCCTTTTGTTTACGGTCGCGCCGACAAGACCCGGATCCGACGATATCGATCAGCTTCCGGCAGAAGCTTCGAGTCTTCAGCGCCGGCACACTTATCTCATTTCTATCGGACTCAGCTCCTATCTCGACCGTCGAATACTATCTCGCAAGTATGCCTCACGAGATGCAGAGATGGTCGCCAGGTATTTTCAGACTTTCGGTGGGGTCCCATCATCTAACATCCATCTCCTGGTTGATTGGAAGGCGTTTCATTCACATATGGAGAAGGCGTTCTCCGGCTGGCTCCGTTCGCAACCAACGAGCGATGCCGTCGTGATTGTCTATTTCTCCGGACACGCCATGGTCTCCCAGACCGGGGAAGTCATGCTGATCCCATACGACGGTGCCGCAGCAGCCACAACACTCTACCCGCTCAAGGCGGTTGAGTCAGTCCTTGCTAAGCTGAACCCCAAGCAGGCCATTCTCATTTTTGACGGGAAAGTGTCTCAACTTCAGAGCGGTTCCGAGATGAAGGTCACCCCTCGATGGGATTTGACTGGCGGCAATACCATTCGGTTGATCGCTGGTGAGGGACTGAGTCCCGGGCTCGACGACGACAGCCATCAGCATGGACTCTTCACCTATTACCTGTTACGAGGACTTCGTGGAGAGGCGGATTCGAACCGAAATGGGGAAGTGACACTCGGAGAGATCACCGACTACGTGCGACAAAAAGCTACTTGGGCGTCCAAATCGCAGTTTGACTCGGCGCAGCGCCCACAGATCATTCCCGCGCTGAAGCCGGGCGATTCAGCCGCCTTGCTCGTACTGACCGCACTTCCTTCCCTCACCGCTTCCGAAATGCCATAATCCGCGCGATTCCTGACGTTTCACCGGCAAGTGGATCCTCAGCAGCGCTCGCTACCCATTCCCATATTCACGGAGCCTATATAGGCAATGGCCGTCGCGGTCGGTTCGCGACAAAAAAGAGGGTGGGGAGTTGCCTCCCCACCCTCTTTTGATCTGTAGCAAGTCTCAGTGCCCTGCAGAGTGTCGCCTCTATTGGTTTGCCACCTGCAGGTGAATACTCCCCGTTTCAGTCAGCGCAGGATTGATGGTCACTGTGTATGGTTCTGCTGAAGCGAGGGTCACCGGG
>JAMPUU010000017.1 GCA_030144965.1 Nitrospira sp. BO4 | reverse complement strand
CCATTGCTCCCTCCCGACTTCTGGTGCTGTCCAAATATTAAGTGGGGCACAACACTATGTCGAGTTTCATGTGTTGGATGATGGCAGAACACTCACTCTGGCGTCAGCCGCTCAGGGTGGCAAGCTCAAACGGTGGAAAGTGGGCAGTATGAACAAGACCGTGGCGAAGCAGCAGGAAGTTCTTATTAAGACAAATCTCATGAAAGGAATCATCAAGAGCGAGAAGGAACGGTTGATCACATTTGAGGAGTGGGCGACTGACTACCTGCAATTAGAGGAAGTCCAGCGCCTACGGTCACTCAAGGACCGGGTGAACGTGGTCCGACTTCAGTTGATTCCCTACTTTGGGAAGAAACACCTGACAGCCATCACCCCGGAGGATGTGGAAGCCTACCGTGCTCAACGGAAGAAGTTTAACGGCAAGACACCAAGTCTCCAGACAATTAATAATGACCACATCATTCTGAAACACTGTTTAAACGTGGCGAGGCGGAAACGACTACTCACCACGAATCCGGCTACACTCGTCCCAATCCCATGCGCCAACAATGAGCGGGACAGAATCTTGACGGCAGAGGAGTGGGAACGGCTCTACGAGGTAGCATCCCCGCACCTGAAGCCGATTTTGCTCACCGCGTACCACCTAGGGCAGCGATTAGGCGAGATTCTCAATCTGACATGGGATCGGGTTGATCTGCATCGGGGGATCATCACCTTGCGTGGCGTGGATACGAAGACCAACAAACCTCGCCAGGTTCCAATGACACCCCAGGTGAAGGCAATCCTGGCATCGTTATCAAAGGTGCGGGATTTGACCCACAAGTTTGTGTTTGTATTTAAGCGTAACCCGATTCGAGAGGTCAAAACGGCATTCAAGACCGCCTGCCGAAACGCCAATATTGAGAATCTACGCTTTCACGATTTAAGACACTGTGCAGCGACCAACTTAAGGCGGGCTGGGGTCGATACGACGACGGCCATGCAGATCATTGGTCACAAGTCACCGCTCATGTGGAAACGCTATAACAGTGTGGCGGAGAGGGATCTACTCAGTGCCGCGAGTAAGCTGAATGCCTACCTTTCTAACACCCTTATAACACCTGCCGATGATCGTGAATCAGTGTCAGTGGTAAGTGCTTGAAAGGTTGGAGCTGGCGAGAGGAATCGAACCTCCAACCTGCGGTTTACAAAGACCATCCTTAACGAAACCGTCAGACAATCCAATACCGCCAGAAATGCCACCAAATGGCAATCAGCCTACTGTATAAGAAATTCGGTATGTTGCATTGCGTTGCATTGAATAGGCAAAGCTTGGCTAGGGGAGGGCACACTTTCGGGCACACCGAAAAGCCTCTTCCTATGGGAGAATAAATCGCCTGTGTGCAATTGAATGTTCAAGCAACCGGTTCTAAATCCCATCACACCGCATCGAAAGGGCGCACCCCCCACCTGCACAAGCTTGGGTCCCATATTCGGGTTGCAACACCCAAACAAAAGGAAGGTGGGCCAATTAATGCTCCAACTCATAGCGCACCATGTTGAGCATTTCATCCATGTCAAACGGCTTGCGCAGCGTCTGACGGGCACCCAACCTCCTGGCGGTACTAAAGAGGCTTTGCTCACCGAGCATTCCTGAGACGGCAATGACCTTGACGTTCGAGAACTCGTGTGTGAGGTCCTTGATGGTTTCCAGGCCATTCATGGTCGGCTTCATGATATCCACAATGACCAAATCCGCCGGGCGCTGACGGTACGCGGCGAGCCCTTCGTGCCCGGAAGACGCTTCCACCACGTCGTATCCTGCAGACTGTAGGGCGGTAGAGAACACCAAGCGACTGGGCGTCGAATCATCAATCACTAAAATCGTGGCCATAGGACCCTCTCGACAGTTCGCTGGCTGACAAGGAGCCGATGGAAGGAGTGTAGGGGGACTGCTGGTTGTCTCAATGAAGAGGCTGGTTCATGAGGGGGAAAATCGACCAAACCCACGGCCTATTTCTGCAAACCCTCATGAGCGTCGCACCTTATCGCGTGACCTTCTCCCATGTGTTGTCAGCCTGCCCTATTCAACAACACACTTGAGTGACCCGGTAGAGAACCAGCCACCTGGGGTCAACACGTTCGAGAGGGCCGGGGTCCGCCGATGAACACGGAGATCAACACATGCTCCGGGCCGAAGAACTGCCTAAGCATAGCCGTACTCCAGGGTTTGGGCACTTTCACAGGTCGAGGCCTCCATGACCCCATCGAGGGTACCATGGACTTGCTCTGGCTCTTTACGTGTACCGATCATCGTAGCGTACAGCACGCGGCACGCGTCACAGAACGCTTCGGTAAAGACATAGCTCTCGACTGGTCCTCCATAACACGCCCGGTACTCTCTCAACTTCAGCCACACACCGCGGTTCGGATCATACACGTGTTGGCACAGGTCACAGACCGGAATGGGTTTTAATTGTGACGCCATGGCTAACCTCCAAGACGATATGAGAATCCCCCCATGAAGGGCATTCCAAAATGGGTGGGATTTTGCCATGCGTGACCGACATAATTTACTGGGAGAATTCCTAGATGTCGGTGTTGTGCTTTTAGGTGGCTCTTTATGAGAAATCCCTGACGCGAGGTGCTGCTAAACCATGATTATCGGTATGAGCGGCTGACGGCTGGAGGTTAAGAGTACTTCTTACGGCCAACCTTCTTTTTAGCAGCCTTGGGTCTGTGTCTGCGTGGTTCACCACCGGGAGCAGTGCCCCGTACTCGAGAGAGATTTATGGGGTTAGAGGGATTCTTCCCGGGGAGCTTCTTGGGTACGGGGGTCATGGTCGCTTTCCGCTTGGGTTGCAGCACTCACCAGTCCCCTTACCAAAATCTCGAACTTCCCATCCTAGCAAATCCTTATCGGGCGGGTAGTGAGATCGTGCCAGCTTTACGAATGCAGATAGGATGGACTGTGCTCTTCAGTTCCGTGACGTAGTAATCAAGAATTTGACATTCTTCTGATGATAACTCATCGGTCTGACGTGCGAGGCTAATGAGCCGTTCCGACGTTTTTATAAACTCCTTTATTTCTTGTCTCACAGCTTTCATGGGCCCTCTAAAGCAGCAGCCGCGTACTGGCTTTTTCCTTGTCCCAATTTATGCGCTGTCGATCCAGCTCCTCCAATCAATGAGAGTCCCAAAAGGGCGGAGCTATGCAACCGTGGGCAAAGCAAAATCGACGATTCTTTGACCGCGTTGGAGCGCAGCAGCCTCAGCCTCTTCGCGTGTCGCGTAAGCGCCGTCAGGGTAGGCCGCGATGTATGCCGACTTACTAGGCGAGAATCGAATCAACACATACCGAGACCGCCACAGTCCCGTAACGGTTTGGCTTACGAGTACGGAGATCGTACATTTCTGATACTCCTGCGTCGTCACTAGCTCGATAGGATCAGGGCTTAGGTGGGGGGTCGGGTTGGTCGCCTGCGAAACTTGAGAGTGTAACATTGGGGGTTTTTTCCCAAGGGTTTACGTCCGATGGGACTCTAATTTATTTCGTACGACCCGTCACCTGGGACTTTCCCTAGACCCGCACCCAAGCGGATCCGATAGACCGGCTCCCGACCAATCGGAAACTGTTTCCCTTTAATTTTCCCCTCAATTAGTATCGCCTTGGTTCAACACCCATACCTATCATCCGGTATCATCGGCCCACCCGCCACCGGCTTAGGCAATGGGTCCCATATTGGGTTTGCAAGACCGGGACAAAAGATGGCTAGGTAAAGCTCTAGGTCCGTCTAGCATTTTTGATGATTTATATTACAAGCAGACAATATGATCCCCATGTTGCACGATATGAGAGCGGCATTCTTGCTCATGATCGCCCTAGGCATGCTTTTGTTGATCTGTGCCCTAGCTGCCTTAGGAGCAGTTCTGCAACCGCTCCGTTGGTCTGACCGAAAAGGGTATCTCTGAACATATCAATATCCCTACACCTCCATCGAACCGGCGCACCTCTCTCCATCCAGGCAATGGTCCCCATATCGGCTTTCCAGCACTAGGACAAAAAGGAGGGATATCGGTGACTAGCATAAGACTAGCCATCCTAGTAGCAGAAAGCAGAAAATGATGGATCGACGCTCCCTTCACTGAGATCATAGGTTGCTCGATTGTGACTGTACCGAAGACCACATGACGAAGATTCTCGTTATAGACGATGATGCCCGCGACCGGGGCCTCCTCGTGGCCGTCCTAGAGGAACGAGGATATGAAGTCATTTTGGCAGACAATGGAGCGGTAGGGTTGATGGTATGTCACCAGCGAACTCCTGATGCGGTCGTGTTGGACCTTAACATGCCCGGAATAGACGGTCTCAGCCTCCTGCGGCAATTGCGGATATTACACCCCACTCTCCCTGTCGTGGTATTTAGTGGACGCAGCACCGAAGAAGTTGAGGAAGAGATGCTGAACCAGGGCGCCACGGCCTTTATTCAGAAGGCCTTTTCCCTGGATCTCCTGGGGTCGGCATTGCGGGAGGTCCTCCCGTCTCCGACAAGAGCTGACCGCTGAATCGCCAGAACTCCTGGCGCGGCGTGGTAGCGGAATTGTAAGGGACGCGGCTTCCATGGCCAAAATCTTGGTGATTGACGATCAACAGAGCGTCCGTAGCTTTGTTCGAATAGTCTTAGAAGGAGAGGGCCATGAGATCACGGAGGCTGGTAATGGCCGTGAGGGCTTGAACGCCTATTAACAAGTTCCAGCGGACTTAGTCATTGCCGATATCCGTATGCCAGAGATGAATGGGTTGGACCTGATCCTAGCATTGACCCGCTGCTTTTTGCACGTGAAAGTCATTGCCATGAGTGGCGAGTCGGATGCAGTCGACACGCTCTCAAAAGCCAAATTATTAGGCGCCCGGCATATCCTTCAGAAGCCGTTCAACCTTGAGAGGTTCCTGAGTCTCGTGCGATACGAACTCGCCCACTAACGACACGATGTTTCCTGATTGCGCATCGTTCTACCCTTCGTCAATCGTTGTTAATGTTCCACATCCTATAAGCGTCCCGTCAGAGCTAGAATCACTAATATGAGGACAACGAGTCCAAGGCCGCCGCTGGGATAGTAGCCCCAGTTGGCACTATAGGGCCATGTCGGCAAGGCTCCCACAAGCAGCAGAATGAGGATGATGAGCAAAATGGTAGACATACGCAGTCCCTCCTATCTCAGTTCAACGAAATCCACTTTTTGTGAGGTTGTCCTAGCTGAGGATCATGTGTCGGGATGGCTGGATCTATCCCTAGAACAGGCGCCTACTCGATCCCTCCGTACGCTGCTATGTTTTCTCCCAGTGGGAATTCTCTTAGGCGTCGGTAGGATGAGCCGAGCGGCTTAGAAATTGGTGAAACGCCCCTGCAGGAGCATCAATCTGGTAACCGATAAAAGGCAAGATTCTCTCTCTGCCCACATTTATCACACGTACCCGTCAGGCTTAGCGGACGAAGCTGACGGACTGCGGCCCAGTTGAATAGCATCTCCTTTTCCGTCGTGGGTCTGAATACCGATAACAGCCCAGCACATCTTGAACAGTATTTGCTCGTCGTCATAATGCCTCTCCCCCTCTCTTGCACAGTTCCCGGGCATCACGTTTTGCCAGATAGGATTAAGGCTTCGTACTAGGAGGAACCCTAGGAGGGCATCTAAACTAAAAGAAGAGGTATCGGTACGGCTTCATCCGCATTGGTTCAGAGAAGCCCCTCGATTTTCAGTGTTCTTCCTAGTCGCGCTCGATGAATCGGATGGGTAATCTTAAATCAAAGAAAAGGCTGAGGCTCTTATGGCTACTCACCTTGCGGCTCCAGAGCAATCTGGTTTCAGATTAGCCACGCGAAGGAATTTAAAGTCTCGACGTGTCCTTACAATGGAAGAGCAATCCGCTTTGTCCAGGCGTCTGTTTGAGGTGATCTTAGCCGGAATGCCGTATTCACAGGCTGCGACAATGTTTGGTATGTGCCAGCAAAATTGCAGGAGACGGTTCTTTAGAGTGGCACGTTCGGCGGTTGGCAGACTTTCCATGAGGTATCGACTCGAACCACCCTTGCATGAACAGCATGTGACGGTCATGCGGCAACACAAGGACGCCTGGCTCCGAGCCTACGATCAGGCGTTAGAACCAATATCCATATCTGAGTGTCAAGAACCAGCAGCGGTGTCGGTTTCGCAGCTGAGACTGAGTAGGGCGATTGAAGCTTGCCTCAGACATGCTGGCATCAGAACGTTGGCGGACATCCTCAACATGACAGAGGATGAATTTCTGAACAAAAGATATTTGGGGAAATCGACTCTGCGAGCGATCCAGGAACTGCTGACCCGCCTCGGTGTGTCATTCAAGCCATCGGATAGCCTCGCATGCGGGCGGCGTATTCTCGGATCGCGAGTCGCCTTGTGGCGGACTTGAGTCCGCGTTATGCAATAGCTTGTCGACAGGTTGTGCGTCCTCACATAATCGCTCTCTATCCGCTTTTCCTAGTACCTCGTGCCATAAATCCGTATTACGTTTAACCACAGCTTGGGAAGGTCTGTTGACCTCCCACTGGTCATAATTAAGAGAGGTCGCACACGCCTCGGCGTCAGGGGCGTAGGAGATCACAACCATCAAAGGAGGACATATGATGCGTGTCATATCAAAAGGACTCGGCATTGGCTTGCTCTCGGTTCTGTTGTTGACGAGTTTATCTACGGTCGCCCTATCAGTAGACAGGGAAGTGTACGACAAGCCTGAGGTGCAGACCGGTAAGACTATTAAAGGGAAAGTCATGAAAGTGGATGAAGTGGGGTCCCAGGCATGGCAGGTGTCAGTCAAGGATGGTGAAACGGGGAACGTATTCGTGCTGCATGTCGATAAGACAACGACCAGGAAGGACATTATGTTGAGGCCCGATTTAGGAGACAATGTCATTGTCAAATATAACGAGCGGGGTCATGCCATGTCCTTTTTGACGGATCAAAGCATGAGCCACTGACCTCTCCTCCCGACGAGCAAGGTAGCACTGTAGATTGTCGGGAGATCTGGGATGCCGGGCCTTGAGCAAGGAGTTTTTCTTAGTTTGAGATTACCGCGGCGGGTATGGCGATAGCGACCTTTCTTCTATGAACGTGACTCTATGATGCCATGGATCATCGAACCGTTCTTGGTGGGGGGCTATTCTAGAACTAACGTACATCGTGATATCGGTATGGCGAGAGTAGTCGGCATGACTAACTGCTTCTCCGTCTGGGAATTTCCTTCACCCTAGCGTTGGCTGACGGAGAGGGCTTTCTGCTTCCGCCACTCCCAAGGCGGTATAGGGTGTGGATCTACCCATAATCCTTTCCCCGCCTTCCTCGCTCCAATCTCCAACCCTTCAAGGACCGTATCGCCTGGCGCATATTTCCGGTACCACCAACACCAACCCTAAAGCCCAATATCAATGCGGGGTTTGAGAGGCTGAAAAGTATTGCTGGCAGATTCTGTGAATCATGAATGATTCTTTTCGTATCAAATGGATTCATGTTCTTATGACATAGATGTGAGGTAAGACGCGAGAAATGTGCAGGAGCCGTAGCTACACAAGAAACTGATCTCGATGAAGACGTTACAAGAAGGACTTGAACGGCTACACTATCAAGGGGTTGTGAGGCGGCTATCCTTATCGGGTAGCTTGTCCGAGTGAGTAGCGAAAAAAAGATGCCTTCCATGAATGAGGAATCGTGGCCTAACTTTGCGCGTCTCATTCAGAACATTGTTCGGGAGGGGTTGACCAACACGCGAGGACACAGGAAGGCATCAGATTTTCAGGCTGCTTCATTGATCAAACAAATACGGAGTCGCTATGGACCGAGGGTCTCCGTGGTCATTGATGTGCTCGTCCCCCTCTGCCTGACGTGCAAGCACTTTGAATGCCGGTGGCTTGAGATTCCATTTCCTCAGTTGCCCCATGTATTGTCAGAAAGTTGGCGCAGGGATTATCTGGAGATAGGCATACCCAGCAAGAAAGTGACCGAGGCCTCTAAGGCACTACGGAATAGGAAATGGAGAGGGCCTGGGTGCTACCAATGTGGAAGTGTCATCAAATTAGATGCTCGGGCCAGTGACGGATTCTTCTTGAAGACCATATCGATCTCGTTGTTCTACAGCCTCAGGAGGGACTTTGGAAAACGACCGCCGAAATGGATGAAAGATATTGTCCTCCAAGCGTATGACGGAAAGTGTTCGGGCTGTGGAGTCCTCATGACTTCTTCCAAACAGGCTACCTTCGATCATATAGTTCCATTCTCACATAGTGGTGAAACGGACATCGAAAACCTTCAACCCAAGTGCCAGGGTTGTATACACCAAAAGGCCAAGGTGATAGTGAAACTGATCAAGCATCCTTCACTGTGCTTTCCTCTTCTGCCTCCTTCTGACAAGTTGCTGGATTGACCCCTCTCGGGCAAAACCTACAATTCACCCGAACCCAAATCTTGACATCCTTCTCACGGTCAGGGTAGTTTTACATATAGTAAGGTATCCTATCTATAATGGAAATTCCTGAGGAGCAGAAGCGCATTAAGGACAATCTGGCCGTCATTCGATTGTATCTGACGAGTAAGTTTCCTGACCATACCATCACGGAAGCCGCCGTACCGAGTCTCTATCACAAGTTCACTGTGACGAACCATACGCAGTATACACGGTACAAACTCAAGGTGAGCTGGCCGCGACTTTCAGACCGTAGCAATACGCCCGAGCATACCCGCTCTGCGTTGGACAGCGGCAACGTCGCCAGTGGAATGATGCAAATAGGCGACAACGATTATTATTGGTAATCCCTGCCAACACTGCCCAGCCTTGTCAGGCGATGGATTCCTGGTGTTCCAAAAGACTGTGCCAAAGATTCGTGGCAATGTTATGAGTCTTTTACCCTTTCTTCATCGCATCGAGGCCTGCTCGCAACCCATGGGCTAACTTCTCCGCAGTATCGTTTGCCCAGAAATGCATGAAGTATAAATCCGGCCATCCATGAACGAGATGGTTATGTAAGGCCGTTACCAAAATGCCATGATCAGCCAATGCTTTGGTAACTCCGTCCACATCTTCGCTCACCATGACAAAATCGCCCGTCGCAGCCACTTTTCCCTCTCCGGCTGACTGGAAGTTGAGTGCGGTCGCCATGCCCATACTGGGAGGCAGTATCGCCCCATGTAGTTTGATGGACTCCGGCCTCGGGACCGCGATCTGCAACACCCCGTCTTTGATCTTCCCCGTCTGGCCGAGTTCCTTCTGAATGGTCTCGGCGTCAAAATCGGCTTCCTCACTGGCCGTGCTCATCGCCGTTGCGGTCGCTTTGGCAATTTGCGGTTCCATCGGCGTACTCGTAAGACTTAAAGCCTCCTTCACAGAGACTGCCATTTTCCCTGCATCGCCTTTACCTTCAATATGGAGAAACATGAGCTTGGGTGACTCGCCGATGAGATGATTATGAAGCGCACTCACTTGAATGCCTTCTTTTCGGAGTTTTCTAAACACCGCACCGACCTCATGTTCTGTTAACACCAGATCCCCATCCACGACCGTGACATGTCCTGCCTGCTTAAACGCAAGCCAACTACCGAGGGCAAAACCAGGTTTCAGTTGAACTCCATTCAGAGAGACCGACAAGTCTTTGCGCGGCAGCGAAATCTTATAGACATCGTCCTTCATCTCCCCGGGTTTACCGATGGCTTGCTCGATCGCTTTGGTATCGAGGCTGTCTGTTGCCGCTGCTTCGCCTGTTACAGGTGCTGCGAACAAAGACATCATTCCCAAAATCCCTATGCAGATGTTGGTTCGGTTCATGGTACCCTCCATTTCTTATTTATATCCTATGAAGAGCTAGGGCATTTCACAATGGCCTATCCCCTGGTTCACTGGAGAGCAGGTTGCATAGTGTCAGTTTGTCCCACAGGGTGGCGGCTGCAAAACTGGCCTATGTCCTGGTGAACAACCGGTCAGAGGGCAATGCACCTACTACTATCCAGGCACTGGTGGAGATGCTGTGAGCCACTTAGCTGATGTTAGAACTGAGCGGCTGGTCGTCCGTACCTGTTTTGGAGATGGTTGATGGCTCAGGCATCCATGGGATGCAACTTGTATCAGGCAGACGTGTCTTATTCTCGTACTTCGGATGCAGGGGCGGCCTGCGAGAGCAATGCAATTGGCCTTTGACAGTCGAACCTGGTTTGGAAGGCTTCTTTGGTGTCATACCTGGAATAAAAGAAGGAAAGATATCACAAAGGGTTTAGGCACTGGTAGGGATACTATAGCTATCAGGTCTCAGCTTATCGCTCTCGCTTGCGTGCTCTAGGCTTCCATCTGGCTCCTGTGGACCATGTGTTCAAGCAAAGAGTCCCCCTCTGACTTGATCAATCCTCCAGACTACCAACTAGGCCATCATATAGCAGCATCGGCTATCGTCCTAGTCAGCCCGGCTCCCACACTTGTTGCCGATGCCCCGAAGAGCCTGAAAGAAGCCGTCGGCGCGCCTCTCGCTGAATTCTTCACTCGGCCCCATGCGTGGGGCTTCTTGGCCGTGATTATCCTCTACAAGCTTAGAGATGCCTTTGCATCTACACTCCAGACTGTTTTATCGAATGTTCTACTGCGCTCGTGCCCCCACGCGAACGGAATAATGCAGAAGCTGCTGCACATCAGGCGTGGGCGGGAGGAAGATAGGCAGACAGGTCTAGTTGGACAGCCGAGCGTATGAAGGGATGCACGGATATTCATTGATGCACGGTTATATATAGGGGGCATCATTATAGGGAAAGTGATTCGGAGCAGAACGTGGTCAATGGTAACGAAAAGGGCTATCTGGAACATACAGATTCGAGTCGGCCTCCCTATACCCCGAAGTTTCTCTGGGCTCCCGTGGTGGATCGGGTCGTCCCACCCTGGTTAGGTCGGGGCCGTGGCTTGATGGTGGTGGCGCAACTCTGCGTTTGCAGGCTGTCTCAAACCTCGGATTTGTCGCATTGGCATTGGCAGGAAAGAATGCGACGGTACTGACGGCGGCAGTCGTGATCGAAAATGTGACAGGAGGGATGGCATTCACAAGGACCAGGTGAACGCAGTCAGGGCAAGCTGATCGGCTGACAGTTAGCTGCCAAATCAGGCTGGTTTGGCCGTCATCGGATTGCATTGGAAATAAAGGTTCAGAGCCTTATGAGCCTTCTTCGTTTGAGCATGCTGGTCGTGGCACTGACCGGCGCGGTCGGTCTGGCATGGTCGAATCCCACCATGGACGACTATTTGCCTGGAGTCAGTTGTTCGGCCGAATACCGCAAGACACAACTGGTGGTTTCTTAGCCGGTATGAGACGGATGTGGCAGAGACACACGTTCTGGTGCTCGGTCTCGGTCGATTCACATGCCCGGATAATGTGCTGAGACCTTTTTAGGGGTCATTTCTGTGGATAACGTTCTCTTTAAGCAACTCAAAGTGGCTAGAACATTCCCTTTACGACTATCCACAGGCTTTCCTCTCATTCCCCAGTACACACACAATATTTGGTATTGACAAAAATTCATGGTCGCTATTTGTAGTCCACCTCATCAGAAATGAAGGTCATAACCCACATGCCGCTGAACGCAGAGCAACGTCTCATGAGGGAGGTATCAAGATATGCTCGTCAAAAATAATCAGAGCAAGTCATGAGGGAACTTACCATCGTTTGGGCTGATAGATGGGATAATACCTGTATAGAGCTTGCGAAGTGCATTAACTCGCTGATGGAACCATCCATCAGGACCGTCTTCTAATTCTTTCCCTTAATTCGTAGGAGAGCAGAGAAACACCTCAAGGAGTGGATGGATCGCTATTGCCATAAACATCTAATGAATAAGGGGTTCGTTGATTTCGCCATGATTGGCAACATTACTGACCTAGTCTAACAACATAGAGGAGGTAGGGAATGGCTAATTCGCGACGTAGCAGCACAACAGCACTCTCACAAGAGGAGATTGCTAGTGAGCTCAAGAAGCACATCCGCAAGGTACTGGATAAAAAGGGGTGGGACCTTCCGAGCCACTGCAAGGAAGACAAGATTGCACAATTCCTGCGTTCGTCTCTTCAGAAACTTGGCGAGTTTTATCGCCAATCAGATGGGGTGATCTGGTTCTTTCGTCATCACAATCACAAATTGTATGAGGTGACGACTCATCCCGAAAGCGCCTTCGCGAAATACATTACGAGCATCACGGATCAGAGTGTCACATTTCATCTCTTGCGCCGTTCGCTTGATCGTCTGCATGCCGCGATGTTGGAGGAAGCAAAGTTAGTGGAGGTTCATGGCATAGCCTACAACGCTCACGATCTGAGCGTGATTGCCGTGAGCGATTTCGGGGGCGGCATGTGGTATCGCAACCAGGGGGGACAGTGGGAATGGAAGCCCAATGGCAGTGAGGGCATTTTCTTTTGGTCACCGAACGAAAAGGTTCAGAAGTGGGTCCCCCAATTCAATACAGACAGTACAAGACAGGCTGAGGATGCTTTCCAGTGGTTCATCCAGCAGCCTCATTTTGCCGAACACGATCTGACGATCAGAGATCAGCGATTGTTGTTTAGAGCAGTGTTGCTTGTGCCGCTATTTCCCTCCCTGAACCACACACGACCTGTCTCAGCTCACCTTGGCCTCAGCCAAGATCAGCAGCACGATACGGGCAAGACGACGGCAGGAAAAATGATTGGGGTCGTGTGGGAGGGCCCAGCCTTCCAGCCGACGCCGATGGATGGTAGCGAAAAGGGGAAAGAAGCCTTATCCCTGCTCCTAGGACAAACCCCCTTTGTCTTACTCGACAATGCCGATACCCAGACGAAGTGGCTCAATGACTATATTTGCACCTATGCGACCGGTGGGCAGATGTCAAAACGGAAGCTCTATTCCGATGCGACCCTGGTCTACTTTGAACCGAAAGCCCGCCTCTGTGTCACGAGCCGCAAGGCATCCTTCAATCGTGAGGATGTCGCGACCCGCATCATTCCCTTTCGCTTTGCTCCTATTGGGGACGAGGAGCGAAAGACCGAAGCACAACTGCTCAATCCTGTGATTGCGAAGAGGGGACAGATTTGGGCTGGCATCTTACAGGTTGTGGCGCAAATTCAGGATAACTTCTCTTCGCTGAATCCCCCTCAGCCTACCGCTCGTCTTGCTGATTTCGACTCTTTTGGGTGGCGTGTGTCGTCGTTATATGGTGAGGGAAACGCGTGGCGAGAGACCATGTCTTGCTTAAAGACTGCCCAGGCAGGCTTTTCACTCGAAGATAACCCCCTCTTACCAATCCTAAGGGACTGGTTAAGTGAGGGGGATATTCCAGAAATGCCTACCTTGGATTTCTTCGACAAACTGTCAGACAGGGCTCAGGGTACTGAAAGGCCATCAGGGTTCCCCCGTACCGCAGCGAGTTGTACCACTCAATTGAAGACTCTTAAAAAACTCTTTGAGACAGAACTTAAAGCACGAATTAGTTTCCGAACTCTCAACGGAAAGTCCCTCATTCAAATCAGCCGAGTTTAGGTATCCCGTTAAGTCAGAAGGTGACAGGGGTGACATGTAATCTCTCTATCGAGAAGAAAGAATTGGTAATGATGAGTAGGGAAAATGGGTGGTCACCTCGGTCACCCCTTCTCAAAGCAAGGACACTGCAATTGTGTGAGGTTTAGGTGCTAGAGCATGCCAAAAGGAGGCAGGATGACGTGACAGATATGGTTGGCAATATGGAGAACAAACACTCATATCTCGTTGATCTACTCATATTTTCTGACGGTGAAGGGTCCTCTGGCCCCTCACAGTGCAGTAAAAAAGACAAAAAGGCGCTATCAATGATTTCAATGGGTTGTGAAGGGGTACATGACAACCGCAGAAGATGTAGATCTTTCAATGGGTTGTGACTTGGGGCTTAACCAGACGAAAGGATCTATCGAATGAAGAATGAGTCCGCTATAGAGCGACGGTTACTCACGATTCAGGAGGCCGCTCGGTACCTTGGTCGGTCGGGATGGTCTGTCAGACGGCTCGTGTGGGCAGGGGAGTTACCGTGTGTCCGTGGTGGCCGGAGGGTACACATCGATGTAATGGATTTAGAGGTCTTTATAGCTCAGCACAAGGTGAGAGAGGGATAGTTGACAGATATACCTATAATGCTCTATATAGTAATTATCATATAGAGTATCTAGAGATGAAGATTCGAGCAATCCGAGAAGAGAGACGGCTAAAACAACGTGATTTAGCTATCAAGCTGAAAATGAGTCACGCGTATCTGAGTAATCTTGAAGCGGGGAAGGTCAATGTTTCGCTATACACGTTGCGGCGTATTGCAAAAGCTTTAAAGGTTCGGGTAGCGGATCTTGTCGCGGACGAATAGGAGGTTATATGGGCATGCTATATCGACGACGAAAACGGGACCCTCTCACCGGTCAGATGATCGTGTTAAGCCCATGGTGGATCAAGTTTTATGACCACGGACGCCCTATCCGTGAAAGTACAGGCACGACTGACAAGGCGGAAGCTCGCCGTCGCTTAAAGCAGAAAGAGGGTAAAGTGTCGGAAGGTGTGTACCAAGGTCCTCAGGTGGAGCGGACGAAGTTTGAGGATCTGATTGAAGGAATTAGGCAAGACTACACGTTAAATGATCGAAAGTCCCACCGACGTTTAAACGACTTCATCCTGCATCTGTCTGCCTCATTCGGCAACATGAGAGCGAAGGCAATTACGACGGACAAAATCAATGTCTACATTGCCAAACGGAGAGGGCAAGGGGCAGCGAATGGAACCATCAACCGCGAGTTGGGATGTCTCAAGCGGATGTTCAAGCTGGCTTACCAGCAGACTCCACCGAAGGTGACGCGGGTCCCGCATATCTCCATGTTGGAAGAACGCAACATTCGCTCCGGTTTTTTTGAGCATGAAGACTTTCTGGCCTTGCGAGGGGCATTGCCTGACTATGCCCAAGTAGCGGTGACGTTGGCTTATTACAGTGGCATGCGCATGGGAGAGGTCTGTTCACTGGAATGGAAACAGATCAATTGGAACGAAGGAAAGCTGTATCTTCGGGCACAGAATACGAAGACCGAAACGCCCAGAATCCTATATCTCACTGGAGACTTATTGAAGGTTCTCGCAACATGGAAGCAACGGTGTGAGACGAAGTGGCCATCTTGTTCATGGATTTGCCATCGGGGAGGGGTCCGGCTCGAAAGTCTGAAGCATTCTTGGCGTAAGGCCTGTCAGCACATAGGATTGGGCAGGATGGTGAAAGATGAGAAAACAGGTGAGGTGATATGGGATGGTCCTATCCCTCACGACTTCCGACGAACGGCTGTTCGCAATATGGTCAGGGCGGGGATACCTGAGAAAGTTGCGATGGCGATCTCAGGACATCGGACACGTTCCGTCTTTGATCGCTATAACATTGTGAATGAAGCCGACCTAGCGAGAGCGGCAAAGAGTCTCTCTGATTATTTTGTGCGAGAGAAACAAGCGAGTATGGGCACACTGGCGGGCACACTCGCAGAATTACCGCACGCACCGAATCATGAAGAAGAGCCTGAACTCATTGGAATTGCTGAAGAAAGAATGGAGCTGGCGAGAGGAATCGAACCTCCAACCTGCGGTTTACAAAACCGCTGCTCTGCCGATTGAGCTACGCCAGCCCTCTAAGAATTTCGAGTAGTTGTCGTTTTATCCTTTATGGGGTGCTCCGTCAAGTGTTCTGGGCGTGTGCTGTTGGAGATACTTTCCGAGTCGGTGTGCCGCCTGAGTTAAGTCTTCCTCTCGAATCTAATTATACCGCTTCCACAGTTGAGGGGAGTGTGTACCCCACTCGCCAAGACCAACGATTTCCCGTCTTCGCTCTCGATCACGCGAAACTTCACATAGTCACTATCAGGCCGCTGGGTTAGTCCCATGAGTGTCTTCCGTGGTTTGGCGGTGCGCTGCTCTCATTAGACCTTCTTCATGCTCCCTTCACCCTGTCTTCATCTCCCAGCGGTAGGCTGTCTACATCGATTAAACGAAAGGGGAACCTATGGACACCAATTGGCTGATATTCGGTGGGACGATTCTTGGGTTAGTAATTGCGGCAGTGGTCGTCTACAAAAAGGGTCAACAGCCGCAAAAGTGAGAACTAACCTGAAGGCCCTTCCCGATTCGCCTATGGGCCGTTTCGGAGTGCAGCCTGAGACGGTTCCATAGGCATAATTGTTGTGTTTCAGATCAATGAAGAAATGTTCACGAAATCGTCATCGGGAATTCATGTTCGCAGGATAGGCTAAAGACAAGAGGAGGGAGGTGAACACATTATGACAATCCTCATAGAAGTATTCCTGTTGGCCACCATCGTTGGATTGGTGTACCAAGTGTTTCAACTCGCGCGGCGTTAGCCTGTGTGCGACACCCATTCTGTGAACGACACGGAGGCTTTGTGAATCGGCAATAAGGGCATGCTCCTCAAAATACTTCTGGGACTGTGCCCGCATTCCCGATTTGTCACCGGTATAAGAGAGTTCAACAGCTGGATTAGTTACCCTGACAATCACCCGCTGTTGGCTGGCCTAAAGGGAGTCGTCTAGAGTCACCCACCTGGACGACTTCCTTTGGCTTCTTCCTGCGGTTCTTTTTAACACTCTAAGAGCTATTGCTCGTCCTTCTCCTTACACTCCCGGACACTCCCGGCCACGTGACACGAACTCATAGAACACTGCCGGGCTAGATTGCCCCTCTACGTCTTCACCTGGTTTCCTAAATCGGGGATGTGCTGGTTTGCCTCTGGATCGCCTGCGCGGGTATCAGTGCGAATTGTCTCGCTCGGATAGAGTCTAACTACGCGTTGCTCCTTGTCGTCGGTTAACCTCTACAGTGTGCGGTGTGAGTTCCTCTTCCGCTTGGGCCAGCTCAGCTCTCTTTTGAGTTCTTCGATACGTTGCTTGGCGAATGACATGGGGTGTCCTTTCACTAGAACCTCTCAAGTAATCTCCCTCCGATCAGGTTGCTGTTGGGTAACTGATATAACTTGCATTGGATGCCCTTGGTGATTATCCTAACCCCGCCGCGTACTTCGTATTCCCAATGGTATCGACCATGAGTCAAGTCCACGTGTTGGTTGTCGACGACGATCCCGCGCTTCGGGACATTCTGCAGGAAACGCTCGTGCAGGAGGGATACAGTGTCTCGACTGCAGAGGATGGGACTGCGGCGATCCGTGCGGTCAGGGAGGCAGTGGTCCATATCGTGATCACGGACTTTCAGCTGCCCGACATCGACGGACTTGCCATTATCGATCGCCTTGCCAAGCTCGACGCGAAAATCATTCCCATCATGATGACCGGATTCGGCACGATCGAAACCGCTGCCCGTGCCATGAAGTCCGGCGCGTTCGATTTCATTACGAAGCCGTTTGATCTCGAGACTGTTGCGGTGGTGGTGCGGAAGGCGGCGGAGTTTCATCGCCTGCGTCAAGAAAACCACCTCTTGAGAAAGGCCGTGCGAGATCAATACCGGCTGGAGCAATTGGTGGGCATCAGCGAGCCGATGCAGCAGGTGATGGACTTCGTGCAAAAAGTCGCCGACAGCGACAGTACGGTGATGATTCAAGGGGAGAGCGGCACGGGCAAGGAGCTGGTGGCCCGCATGCTCCACTTCAATAGTCTCCGAAGAGATCGCCCGTTGGTCCCGGTGAATTGCGGAGCCATTCCTGAAAATCTGCTGGAATCGGAACTCTTCGGGCACGAAAAGGGCGCGTTTACCGGTGCCACCCATCCGCGGATGGGCCGTTTTGAGTTGGCGCATGGCGGGACCATCTTTCTCGATGAAATCGGGGAAATGAGCCTCCCGCTGCAAGTGAAGCTGCTCCGTGTGCTGCAAGAACGGGAATTCGAACGGGTGGGGGGAAATCGGACGATTCATGTGGACGTGCGCATCATCGCTGCGACGAATCAGGATTTGGAAACGCTCGTGGAGGAAAGGCGATTCCGCAAGGATCTGTTCTATCGGCTCAACGTGATTCCGATCGTCATCCCGCCCCTCCGAGACCGCCGCAGCGACATTCCGCTCCTCATCGATCACTTTTTGACCCGCTTCAATCAGGGCAAGCACACCGAGGTGTCGGGTTTTACCCCCGAGGCTCTGCATCAGTTGACCGAGTACGACTGGCCTGGGAACATTCGCGAGCTGGAGAATATGGTCGAACGGTTGGTCGTCCTGAAGAAGCACGGCATTCTGTCGGCAGAGGATCTTCCGCAGAAGATTGGTCCGAAACCGGCCGCCCCTGAATTCAAGGAACAGTTCTTCAGATTCAGTGAGGACGGCATCAATCTTTCCAGAGAGGTCGAGCAGTACGAAAAGCACCTCATCATGGAGGCGTTACGCAAGGCAAACGGCGTCACGTCTCGCGCCGCTCAACTTCTCCATCTCAATCGAACGACGTTGGTCGAAAAACTCAAACGCAAAGGCGTTGATCCGCGATCCCACCTGGAAACGCTCCCATTGTGGCCCGGGCCATCCAGTCAAAAGATTGACGATATCGCGACCTAGCCGACGCCAATCCTGACGCCGCCAGCCGCGGTTCACGACCGCTCACGATAAGTGTCATGATTTCCTTCGAGTTTTCTGCGGATGCACAGGGCATGAGCCTTGCTGATGCCCTATCGCCGTGCATCGATACCGCCCTTTATATGCTCCGTTGATTCTCTGGACCGCCGCCTGGATGGCGATCCCTCCCTCAGCCATTGGGGAGTCTTCCGGCCGCTCATCTCCTCCCACCTTGTCGGCCGCCGTCACCGAGCGGGCCCCCTCGGTGCGCAATCCGGAGCCGGTCGACCGGCTCCTGCAGCTCTTGCCCGACGACGGGCCCCGTCTGGAAGGCCTCTCTCAAGGAATTGAAGGTCTGGCGTGGGAAGAAGGCCAGTCTGCCTATAGAAAGAAATCCTGGGTGGAAGCGCGACGATTTTTCGAGATGATCGTCAAAGAACATCCGGCAAGCGTACTCGTTCCGTCGGCGAAGGCGTTTTTGGTTGAGCTGTCGCTTCGTGACGAGCTCTCCACGCCACACCGGTTGGATGCGATTCAGGAATACAAAAAGCTTCTCCATGATCATCCACAGTCTGCGAACGCCAGAAGAGCGGAATGGCGGATCGCGGATTTATACATCGATCAAGGGTGGTTTCAGGAAGCACAGGCGTTCTATGAACAAGCCATGGCCCATTCCGCCCACCTTCCGTTCGACGCGAATCGGGCTCTACTCGGGCTGGGACATACGTTCATGGCGATGAGCAAATGGAAGGACGCCGAGCACGCCTATGCCAATGTGAGAAAGCGAAGCGAGGATGACCGGCTGCTTCAAGGGGCCACGCTGGGATTGGCCCATGCCCTGTTCCGGCAGAGACGATTTGCGGAGGCGCACATCTTCTACGACCTGAGTTATCGGCGATGGCCGACCCTCTTCAGGGGTGACCCTCTGGCTCTCCAGTGGTACGCCGTTACACAGGTTGAATTGCATCATGAGGCGCCTGTCCGAGAGCTCATGATGCTGTTCTACAATCTGTATCCACACCACGAGTACGCTCCTGCAGCGTTGCTGCAGGCGGCCGAGAGCTTCCGGGCGGGGTCCAAACAGCCGCTCGCGGAGTTTGTCTATGCGTTGATTCCCTCGCTGTACCCTCAAAGCCCATTGGCGGCGACGGCCAGGCTGCGGATCGCCACGCTTCGCGGGGAAAGCATGCTTCCTGCTGGAGGAAATTGGGTCGGGCTCACGGTGCGCGCCATGATGCACGGCGTACCGGTCCCGGATCAAACCGACACATCCTACCGGGCGCTGCTGGAGGCCATCGCGACGCAAGAGACGGATGCTCCCATCGGTGGCGAGGCGCTGTTTTACCTGGGGAAGGGGTATGAAGATGCGAATGACATGAATCGGGCACTTGGTGCATACAGGGACGTCACCATTCGAACCGAGCCTGGAAGCGCTCCGTGGGCGATGAAGGCTTCGGAGCGTCTGTCGGCCCTCTTGACGCCTTGGATCGAAGCGGCGGTGTCCTCGCATGACGATCTTACGGTGGTGAGTCTCTTTCACCGCTACGGCGCGACCGGAGAACAACGCTATGCGCGTTCTCCTTTGCTGCTCGAAATCGCCGAGGCCCATCGACGCATCGGGTTCGCTCGGGAGGCCCTGCGCCTCCACCAACAAGTGATGAAGGCGCATCGAGAGCCGACCTTGATCGAACCGGCCTTGATCAGCCTGGGGAAGATCTATCTCGATCAACGGGATCCTGAGGCCGCTCGAAAAGTTCTTGAGCGATACCGGTTTCAGTTTCCCATCGGACAGTACGAAGGGGAGGTGCTGCACCTGCTCATCGCCGCCATGCGGCAACAGCGGGATCTGCAAGGCCTTCTCCATCTCTGTCGCACATGGCTCATGCGCCATCCGGTTCATCCGGAACGGCCGGCGATGTATCTGCAGTTGGCCAAGACCTTGGGAGAACTGGAGAAGCTCGACGAGTCCGCGCTGGCGTACGAAGAAGCGTTCAAGGCCGGCGCAGGGAAATCGCCCGATACACTCCTGGCCTACGCAGATACCTTGTCTCGATTGAATCGGCATGAACGGGCCATCACGGCCTATCTGGCGGTGTTGGAAAAGAAACCGAGGGCGAGCCAAGCCGAATGGGCGCATCTCCAAACCGCCCAGCATTGGACGGCGTTGAAGCAGTACGATCGCGCCACCGTCGCGCTGGCGGAACTCGATGTAGCCGGTGATCAGACGGTCAACCGGTTGGCGGCATCGCTCAAAGCCAGCTTGCAAGTCGTCCGTCGTTCGGCGAATGCGGAGGGATTATGACCAGCGTGACCACAGGGCGTCCTGAGGAACGGGAACTGCTTTGCGCGGCATTCAAAAGTTTTGATGAAGCCGCCCATACCCTGCAGCAATCGTATCACGCGCTCACGGCGCGTGTGGAGCAGATGGATGTGGAATTGGCTCACAGCAACGAGGCGCTGCGCCGGCAGCTCGGTCAGAACGAGGCCATGCGCGTGCATCTGGACGGCATCCTCGAGTCCTTATCGACCGGGGTCTTGGTGGTGGACGATTCCGAGATCATCAGCCGGAGCAACCGAGCCGCCGGAGCGTTGCTCGGGGCGACGGATGCCGAACTGCGGAATCGTCGCGCATCCGACGTCTTGGCACGTGCGGGCCTCAGCGTGTGCGATCGGCCGCAACGCATCGGGCAGGCGTTGGTCTCAATCAGTCGGGTACCGTTGCACAACGATTCCGGAGATGCCTCCGGTCACCTCGTCCTGATTCAGGACATCACTCGGGTGTATCAGCTTGAAGAGCAATTACAGCGCAAGGAACGACTGGCGGCCATGGGGGAGCTCATCGGACGGATCGCACATGAAATCAGAAATCCGTTGGGCAGCGTGGAGCTCTTTGCATCCATGCTCCAGCGCGATCTCGATGAGCGCCCGTCCGCCAAACGCTATGCCGAACAGATTTCGCAGGCTGTCCAATCGATGGACCGCTTGTTGGCCAATCTCTTGCTGTACACAACACCGGTACGCATGGCTCGTGGCTGGTACCCGGTCGACCCGTTGATCCGCAATTCCATCAAGCTGGCCGCCCATACGATCGCCAAAGCGCCGGTGGAGATTCGAGTCGACATCGATCGAGAGACCCCGTCGATCTGGTGCCATGAGGGGCAGTTGAAACAGGTCGTCTTGAATCTGGTCGTGAACGCCGTGCAGGCGATGCCTAACGGAGGCATCTTGGTGGTCGGTCTTCAACAAGAACCGGCGCACACACTCGGCATGCCCGCCGTTCGGCTGACCGTGCGCGATTCCGGTACCGGCATCGACCCGGCTCTTCGCTCGCGCATATTTGATCCCTTCTTCACGACGAAAGACGAGGGAACCGGCCTCGGCCTTGCTATCGTCCATTCAATCATCGAAGCCCATCAAGGACGGATCGATGTCGAAAGCACAGTCGGGCAAGGCACCTCCTGTTCGATCATTCTGCCGCACCCATCGGCGTCCTCGAATCAGAGTGAGGGTCCGGTCATGGCGCGGAATAGGAATGCATCCGATGTAACGGACCCTGTGGAAAGCAATGTGATGTGACTGGAGGATTGGTCTCATGAGTGACCGCGATAAAAACAGCCCTCTTCCGGAGAGTGCCGAGGAAAACGAACGCGTTCTGATTGTGGACGATGACCCGTCGATGCGAGCAGCGCTGATGGAAACCGTCAGGCGGCTTGGGTATTCCGTGCAAGGGGCGTCCGACGGCGTCGATGCCATGGAACGGATCGTCCGGTTTCGTCCTTGGATGGTGCTGACCGACCTCAGGATGCCGCGCCTGAACGGCCTGGACTTGATCAAGGAGATCAAGTCGCGCGCTCCGCAGGTCACGATCGTGCTCATGACGGCGTATGGCACGATCGAAACGGCGGTCGAGGCGATGAAGCTGGGCGCCAGCGAGTACCTCTTGAAACCGTTTTCAATGGACTTGCTGGAGCGAGTCGTCGTGAACCTCAAAGTGGGACGGGAAGAAGGGGCGGGAACAGACCTGCCGACCCAACCGACGGACACCCGGGCGATATTAACTCAAGACCCGGGCATGGTCAGGCTCTTAAGCACAATCGAAGGGGTGGCTTCCAGTCAAGCGACCGTGCTGATCCATGGAGAGAGCGGTACGGGAAAAGAGCTCCTGGCTCGGTTCATCCACAATAGGAGCCCACGGGCGCATCGACCGTTCATTGCGGTCAATTGTGCCGCATTGCCGGACGGACTACTCGAGAGCGAACTCTTCGGCCACGAGCGCGGCGCGTTTACCGGCGCCTTGATCAGAAAAATCGGGAAGTTTGAGATGGCGCATTCCGGAACGCTGCTCTTGGACGAAATCAGCGAAATGAACCTGACCCTCCAAGCGAAGCTGCTGCGTGTCTTGCAAGAACGCGAGGTGGATCGGATCGGAGGCCGCGATCCGGTTCCCGTCAACATCCGCGTGATCGCAACGACGAATCGGGCGCTCTATCGCGAGGTCGAACAAGGCCGCTTTCGCGAGGATCTCTACTATCGTTTGAACGTATTCCCCATCACCGTCCCGCCGCTACGCGAGCGCATCGCCGATATTCCTCTCCTCGCGCGGCATTTTGTGAACCAATCGGCCACGAGGAACGGCCTGACTCCGCCGTCCTTGTCGGAGAGCGCCATCGCGCACTTGCAACGGCTGGCGTGGAAGGGAAACGTGCGCGAGTTGGAGAATGTGATGGAACGGGCGGTGCTGTTGGCCGGGCAGAGTCCCATGCTTCCCGATCATTGTCCTCCGGAGCGAAGCGATGAGACGGCGGCGCAGCCCGTCCGTCCGCAACAGCCGGCCAACGGATCTCTGTGGGAGATGGAACGGGAATTGATCTTTAAGACGCTGGCGCGTGTGAAAGACAATCGCACACACGCCGCGAAAGAATTGGGCATCAGCATCCGCACGTTACGAAACAAGCTGCGGGAGTATCGGGAGAGCGAGCAGCCCTTGTCGATCATCACGCCATGAGGGAGGCAAGAATTGCCGGTCGGCAAGTTCGTCCCGAGCCACGGCTCGCGCCAAACAGAGAACCACAACACGTGCTGCGACAAGCCGTGTGATCGGGACGAAGCTGGGGTCTCGGCCATAACCGGATGGTTTAAGCAGGCATTAGGGTTGCAATCAAAGTGCAAACGGTACGCCGACGCATACTGAAGGGAGCACAAGGCTATGACGATTTTTGATCGAACCATGCGACTGTTGGAACGGACACTTGATCTTCGCAGTGCGCGGCAACGTGTGATCGCCTCGAACCTGGCCAACGAAGAAACACCGGGCTATCGCGCATCAGAGCTGAACTTTATGGACCAATTGCATTCTGCGCACAAGGGGCGCCTGCCGATCATGCTGGCGGCCACTCAGTCCGGGCATTTCGGCGTCCATGGGCCGCAAGGGGTGCAAGCCGTCACAGGGAAGCTCAGCGAAATGCCGGCAGGGGATCTCCCTCTCGACGCGAACTCCGTGAATCTCGAGTTGGAGATGGCGAAGTTATCTGAGAACGCGATGCAGTACAACGCGGCGACCACGATACTGGCCGCCAGGTTCCGGGGGTTGTTGAGCGCCATACGAGATGCGCGATGACGAATCACCGTCAACAAACAATTGACGTCCGACAGATGGTTGCCGAGAGCTGACTGCCATCGAGGAGGTTGTGTATGGAAATGTCCGACAGTATGGCCGTATCGGTTTCCGGTTTAGACGCCCAACGGCGACGACTCAATGTCATTGCCAGCAATCTTGCGAACGCGCAATCGACCAAGACTCCGACGGGTGGTCCGTACAAACGACGCGACGTCGTCTTTCGCTCGACGGCGGTCCCCAGCGCGTTTCAGCGGGCCTTCCGCCAAGTCGCCCTTGGACCATCGGCGCATGCGCTCGAAGGGGTTTCCGTGGCAAAGGTCGTGGAAGATCCCAAACCCGGGCAACTGATTTATGACCCGCATCACCCGGATGCCGACAAAAAAGGGTTTGTCCGTCTGCCCAATGTGAACGTCATGGAAGAAATGGTGAACATGATCGGGGCATCGCGCGCCTATGAAGCCAATGTCCAGGCGATCAACGCGACACGCGCCATGTGGAATAAGGCGCTCGAGATCGGGAGGTAATGATGAGTCAGATTTACGGCGTGACATCCGGTATCGCTCCCATCGCCGATGTGGCGAAGATTGGGACGGCAGGCCCCGCCGAAAGCTCAGGAACCTCCGGGTTCGTGGACTCTCTCAAGTCCGCCATCGGAAAAGTCAACGAGGCGAGAATAGAATCCAACCGGGCGGTGGATGCCCTCATGACGGGTGAATCGCAGGATCTTCATCGCACGATGGTCGCCCTGCAGGAGGCGGACGTGTCGTTCCAATTGATGATGCAGATCCGGAACAAGCTGGTCGCAGCATATGAAGAGATTCAACGGATGCAGCTCTGATCAACCGGAAGGAGTGAGGGGACGTGGCCGGTATATTTTCCAAATTCTCCATCAATCAGCGGATGATCATCCTCATTGCGTTGGCCGGGTCCGTTGCGGGTCTCATTGCCCTTACTCTATGGACGCAGCAACCGGACATGCAGGTGCTGTTCACCAACCTCAGCACTGAAGACGCAGCCGCCATCGTCGACAAGCTCAAAGAAACAAAGGTGCCGTACGAAACGACCGGCGGCGGATCGACGGTGCTCGTTCCGACCGCTCAGGTTCACGATCTGCGGCTTCAACTGGCGACCCAAGGGCTTCCCCACGGAGGCGGGGTCGGGTTTGAAATTTTCGATCGAACATCGATCGGCATGTCCGAATTCGTCCAGAAGCTGAACTATCGTCGCGCCCTACAGGGAGAGTTGGCGAGAACCATCGCGCAGCTGCCGGAAGTCGAACGGGCCCGTGTGCATCTGGCCATTCCGGAGCGTCGTCTTTTCGCCAGCGAACAGGAAAAAGCGCGCGCGTCGGTCATTCTTTCGCTCCGCAACGGACAACAGCTGACTCAGTCGCAGGTGCAAGGGGTGATCCATCTGGTCTCCAGCAGTATCGAAGGGCTGCAGGCCCGAGATGTCACGGTGGTGGATGGACACGGCCGCATGTTGTCGTCCACGGCGACGGACGAGACGTCGGGGTTGACCAACTCGCAGCTCGAATACCAACGCAGTATCGAAAAGGATGTGGAGACCCGCATTCAAACGATGTTGGAGCGAATCGTCGGGCCCAACAAGGCGGTGGTCCGTGTGTCCAGCCTGGTCGATTTCCGCAAGGTCGAGACGACGGAAGAGCGCTATGATCCGAACAGCCAGGTGGTGAGGAGCGAGCAGCGCGGGCAGGAAAAAGCCAATGGCTCCAACGGGGTCGGCGGCGGGGTTCCCGGTGTGCAGTCGAATGTACCGCCGGGAACGGATCTGGAACCGCCTCAGACCAGTTCGAGCAGCAGCCAGACGAAAAACGAGACGGTGAACTATGAAATCAGCCGAACAGTCTCAAAAATCGTGGAGCCGGTGGGGGTCATCAAGCAATTGTCGGTCGCGGTGCTGGTCGACGGCATCTATGAAACCGCAAAAGCCGGTGAGGGGCAATCGGCGGACACGCCGGTCGTCGCACGAAAATACACTCCGCGTTCGGAGGAAGATTTAAAACGGATTGAGGAAATCGTCAAGAAGGCGATGGGCTTTTCGGCCGAGCGGCAAGATCAAGTTGAAGTCGTCAATGTCCAATTCGGCACGGAGCCGGAAGAAGCACAGGGTGCGACGGCAGAGGCCATGGCGGAAGGCCCGAGGCCATGGCTGCCGTATCTCCGCTACGGGGTCGGAATTCTGCTGTTTACGGTGATTCTCCTCTTCGTCGTCCGTCCGTTGCTGGCCATGCTGGGTTCGACGACGGAGCAGATGCCGGCCGAGGCGGTCGCCTCTGCATTACCCGGCGCTGTGGGAATGGGGGAAGCTTCCTTGCCGAACGCGCCGGATCGAGCTCAGATCATTGACATGGCCAGAAAGAATCCAGACACGACGGCGGTTGTCGTCAAACAGTGGCTCAAGAATCCAACCTAGTACGTTGAGATGACGAAGAACCTGACGGGTGAGCAGAAAGCAGCCATTCTTCTTCGCGCCATCGGGGAAGAGGCGGCTGCCCAGGTCTTGAAGCAACTCGACCCCAAAGAAATCAAAAAGTTGGGAAGCTTCATGGACGGCACGGCGCAAATCTCGCGAGACGAGGAAGATGCGGTCATCTCGGACTTTCGCGCCCAGAGCGCGACGGGACAAGTCCAGTTCCATGGAAAAGAGTTTATCAGGACCGTCCTCAATAAGGCGTTGGGTCCGGAAAAGGCGGCACGGATCATCGAATCGATGGCCCGAAAAACCTATCCCGGCCTGGAAGCGCTGAAATGGGTTGATGTGAGGAGCCTGGTTCAAATGCTGAGAATCGAGCATGCCCAGACGGTGGCGGTGGTGCTCGCCCACCTTGAAAGTGAACAAGCCGGGCAGGTACTGGCCGGGCTTCCGGAATCGATGCGCGGGGACGTGGCGCTTCGGCTCGCGACCATGGAGGAAGTTCAGCCGGAGGTCTTGGAGGAACTCAGCCAAAGTATGCAAGAGGCGTTATTGACCAGTAAAGGAATGGGATCGCAGAGCATCGGAGGGCCTGAAGTGATGGCCGACATTCTGACAAGAATGGACAAGGCCAACGAAGGCGGCATTATGGTCAGGATCGCCGAGAAGAGCCAGCCGCTGGCCGACGCCATCCGGGCGCTCATGTTCGTGTTCGACGACCTTATCAAAGTCGACGACCGCGGCATGCAGGAATTGATGAAGGAGATCAGCAAGGAAGACCTTCCGTTGGCCCTCCGCGGCGCCAATCCGGAGGTCAAGGAGAAATTCTTCAAGAACATGTCGAGCCGTGCTTCGGAAATGTTGAAGGACGATATGGAGTCCAAGGGACCGGTCAAGGTATCCGATATCGAGAAGGCTCAGCAGAATATCCTCAAAGTATGCCGCAAGCTGGAGGAGGAAAGCCGCATCGTCATCGCCGGACCGGGAGAGGAGATGCTGTAGTGACGGGTATGACCATCCCGGGGATGACCGCGCGCGAACGAGGGGTTCCACGACTTCAGGGCAGCATCCTAGTCGTTGACGATGACGAGGGGGTTCGCAATTTGTTCGTCGAACTGTTCAAGCCGGATCGAGTGCCCATTCGAGTCTCCGGTTCGGGCCAGGAGGCGCTATCGATGGTGAAGCAGATGGCGCCGGCGTTGCTGATCGTCGATGTCTTACTGCCGGATCAAGACGGGATTGCAGTGCTCGAAGAAGCACAGCGGATCGACAATCGGATTATCGGCGTGGCGATGACCGGAGCGGCGACGGTGGAACTCGCCGTCCGCGCGATGAAGGCCGGCGCCACCGATTTTTTGATGAAGCCCTTTCAGAACGAAGTCGTCCTGGCAACCGTGCGCCGTTTACTGGAACTCCATCGGCTGCGCACCGAAAATACGGTCTTGAAACATGCCGCCGTGCGATCCGGCGCGATACGTCTGCAGAGCGCGCCCTTCCAGACCTTCGGAGACGGAGAGGCGCTCCGAAGAGAGGACGATCCGACGGAATACGAGCGAGGACTGGCGGACGGCCGGCGACAGACGGAAGAGCAGCGCCGGCACGATATCACGGTGCTGACCGATGCCGTCAGAAAGTTCGATGCCGCCCGATCACTGCTCCGTCAGACGGTCGACGACGAAGTCATCGCACTCGCGCTTCAGATTGTGTCCAAGATTCTTCACGAATCGGCCGAGTCGCGCCGGGAACAGATCGTTGTGCAGGTCAAAGCCGCGTTGGGCGTCATTCGAGAGTCAGGCGGCGTCGTGATACGGGTCCATCCGGCGGATGCAGCGGTGCTCGAGGCTGTTCGGACGGAACTCACGGGGCAGCAGGATATTGCGTTGACGATCACCATCGAACCGGTGCCATCTCTTCCACGGGGAAGCTGCCTGCTGCACACCGCAACTCGACAAGTCGATGCTTCTCTCGATACCCAGCTGTTCCGTTTGGGCGATGTCTTGAAGAGCAGGGCTCATCATGAGTCTTAGTCAGCTCATCGAGCACGTCGAGCCGATCGAAATCTCCGGAAGAGTTGCGCAAGCTGTCGGGATAGTTGTGGAAGGGTATGGGCCGATGACGACCGTCGGAGAACTGTGCCGGATTACAAGAGAAGCCTGTGGGGGACCGATCGCGGCGGAGGTGGTGGGATTCCGTGGGGATCGTGTCTTGCTGATGCCGCTGGGCGACATGCAGGGCATCGGGCCGGGCAGCCGAATTACGATGACGGGCCACGTGGCCGATCTCGCCGTCGGACCGGGTTTGTTGGGAAGGGTGCTCGATGGTTGTGGAAACCCGATGGACGGCAAAGGGCCGCTGAGGACCGAAGAACGCTATCCGCTTCATGCCGGTGCGCCGAATCCGCTTCAACGAGCCCGCGTCCAGGTTCCCCTCGATCTCGGCGTTCGGGCGATCAACGGCTTTCTGACGTGCGGGCGCGGGCAGAAAATGGGTATTTTTTCCGGATCGGGGGTCGGAAAGAGTGTGTTGTTGGGGATGATCAGCCGCTATACGAAAGCGGAGGTCAACGTCATCGCCCTCATAGGAGAACGAGGCCGTGAGGTCAACGAGTTCTTGGAACGCGATCTCGGCGCGGAGGCACTCGGACGCTCGGTCGTCGTCGTGGCGACTTCCGACCAAGCCCCGCTCGTGCGGATACGCGCGGCGCTGGTCGCCACGACCATTGCGGAGTATTTTCGTGACGCCGGGAAACAGGTCTTGCTGTTGATGGATTCGCTGACCAGATTGGCCTACGGCCAGCGAGAAGTCGGGCTGGCGATCGGCGAACCTCCGACGACCAAAGGGTATACGCCGTCTGTGTTCGCGCTGTTGCCCAAGCTCCTGGAACGCGTCGGAACCGGACCGGGACCGGGAACCATTACGGGATTGTATACCGTGCTGGTGGATGGCGATGATCTCAGTGATCCGATCGCGGATTCGGTCCGTTCGATCTTGGACGGCCATATCGTCCTGTCACGCGCGCTGGCCGCGCGCAATCATTTTCCTGCGATCGATCTTCTCCAGAGCGCCAGCCGTGTGATGCGGGATATCGTCGGGCGACGGCAGTACGATGCCGCCAGGCGTCTTCTCGAATTAGTGGCCCGGTATCGCCAATCCGAAGATCTGGTACTGTTGGGAGCCTACAAGTCGGGGATGAATGCCGGACTCGACCGCGCCGTTCAGGCGCAAGAGGCGATCAACTCGTATTTGAGGCAGGACATTGAGGAGCCCTCGAGTTTAGCCGCGTCGGTGCAGCAGCTTGAGGCGCTGGCCCAGAAGACGGCATGAGTCTCGATTCGTTGCAGAAGCTGCGCGCCCAGACCGTAGAGGCCTTGATGATGGAATTGGCGCAGATCACCCAAACTCTCGCCCGCAGCGAGGAACGCCATCGCAACATTGAAGCTCAGATTCAAACGGATTCCGCGGACTATGAACGACACACGAAGCAAGGGCTGACGATCGAAGCCTTGTTGGAATGGCAAGCACGCATGGATTCCCAACAAACCGCACTGCGGCACGCGCGTAGCGAGATCCACCAGGCCGCTTCGGCATGGCAGCATACCAAGTCTCTCCTTGTCGAAACCAGTCAGGAGTGCAAGCTGCTTGAGCTGGTGGCGGAAAAGCGCCAGGAAGCGAAGCGGGCGGACATGGGGCGTCAAGAGCAGCGGATCACGGATGATGCCGCGAGCCGCCGGTATTCCAGCGGAAGCGAGAATAGGTCATGAAGGTACGATCTACGCAGGTCAGGGTAAATCCATTTCGTCTCGGCGGCATTGGACATCTTGCTGTGAATATGCCGAGGAGGAACCGGCGGTCGTCGCTGTGGACGATGGTCGGCGGGATCATCGGCTCGACCATCCTCCTGTGGGTGATGGTGCAATTGGGACAAGCCTCATCCGGACCCAAACCAAAGACGCTGCCTCTGCCGCAAAGTTCAGTGAAACAAAGTCAGCCACAGCCTATGCAAGAGGGGGAAAGCACCGAAGGCGAATCCCGCGACGATGCCAAGCTGTTGGCACCCCCCGTGACGCAGGGGCCGGCAATCAATCTGCCCCGCGAAGTGATCGAGATGCTGGAACAGCGAAAGCGCGATTTGGACCGGCGCGAGGATGCGATCCGGGAAAACGAAGAACGGCTCATGATCGTGAGGAGTCAGGTCGAGCAACTCTTGGACCAGAACGAAGCCTTGGAAAAGCGAATTCAGAGCGCGCAGGGCAAAGACGACCGCTCTCCGGCTCAACTCGCCAAAATCCGCGCGGAGAAGGACCGTGCGGGACAGGATCAGCGGATGCAACTCGCCAAAATCTATGAAGCCATGGCGTCAGAGGACGCCGCCGCACGCCTGGAACGTATGCCGGACCGCAAAGCGATCGAGATTCTCCGGATGGTCAAATCCAAAACCGCCGGAGCGATCCTGGCCCAGGTCAAAGCGGACCGGGCCGCAAAACTCACCGAACAGCTGTTGGCGCAAACACCGTAGAGACGTTTCAGGTCTTCCTTGATCTCTGCCCGCGCTTGTCCAACGGAGATGGCCGCGTTGGCAATTCTCATCTATGGCCATTTGCTTCGTTACCGCGATATGCCCGCACAGTTTGGGGTCGTCTACCAAGTCATAGCCGGCGCGCGCCCCAGATAGTTCATGTAGAGTGAGAAACCATAGTATTGTACCGGAATCGTCATTGACTTTATGAGTATAAGTAGTTGATATTCTGCGCCACCTTTAAGGGGGATTTGTGCGGTGAAGATGACGGATGTCCGCGGCTGTTTGTTCTGTCATGCGCCGTTAGGCATGACCTTCGTGGATCTTGGCATGCACCCGCTCTGTGAGAGCTTCGTGCCTCCGGAGCGGATTAACAGCATGGAGCCGTTCTATCCACTCCATGTATTGGTATGCGACCGATGCTTTTTGGTGCAGCTGCACGAGTATGTCAAGCCGGACGAGATTTTTACCGAATATGCGTATTTTTCTTCCTACTCGGACAGTTGGGTGCAACATGCCAAGCGGTACCAAGAAATGATTTGTCGACGCCTTGGCCTCTCGCCGGAAAGCTTCGTGGTGGAACTGGCCAGTAACGACGGCTACTTACTGCAGCATTTTGTCGCGGCCGGCATTCCGGTATTGGGGATTGAGCCCGCCGCAAATGTGGGGGAAGTGGCGCGGCAGAAGAAGATTCCAACGCTGATAAAGTTCTTCGGGAAAGATACGGCTCAATTGTTGAGAGCAGAGGGGAAGACCGCCGACTTGATCGTTGGGAACAACGTGTTGGCTCAGGTCCCTGACATCAACGATTTTGTGGCCGGGATAAAAATTCTCCTAGCTCCTGCCGGGGTCGTGACGATCGAATTCCCTCATTTGATGAAGCTTATGCAGGAAAACCAGTTTGATACGATTTATCATGAACACTTTTTCTACTTCACACTGATGACCGCTGAGCGAATCTTTGCCGCTCACGGGGTGCGACTGTTCGATGTCGAGGAATTGCCGACGCATGGGGGATCGTTGCGGATCTACGGCTGCCATGGGGAGTATGCCGGCAATGAAACGACGACTCGATACCGGGCGCTGATAGACCATGAGAAGACGGTCGCGCTCGATCAGCTGGATACATATGCGGCATTTTCAGAGCAGGTCAAGGAAACGAAACGGAAGCTCCTGGAGTTCTTGATCCAGGCAAAGCGCAAGGGGAAAACGGTTGTTGGCTATGGAGCGCCGGGAAAAGGTAACACGCTTCTGAACTACTGCGGGATCAGAACGGATTTTGTTGACTACACTGTCGACCGTAATCCGTATAAGCAAGGGAAAGTTCTGCCGGGAACGCATATCCCCATCCATCATCCCGGCAAGATTCGAGAAACAAAACCGGATTACGTGTTGATTCTTCCGTGGAATATACGAGACGAAATTATGGAGCAGCTATGCTGGATTCGGGAGTGGGGCGGACAATTTGTTGTGCCGATCCCAGAAGTTCGAGTATACTCTTAGGCCAAAACATTTAGGCAGTAATGTGTGGCTGCGGGGCAACGAACTGACGCTGCGGTTTGGGGCAGAAGGTACGGATAGTCATCTTCGTCCATTCATGAAGTGTTCTTGAAGGATTGTGACTTTGATGGGGATTGCCGATCGTCATAAAGCCATCGGGCGACAATTCAGAAGTGGGTCACGATGAAAGTGGTGCTGTTTTGTGGTGGGATGGGAACACGACTCCGGGAACACTCGGAGACGATCCCGAAGCCGCTGGTCAATATCGGGGCTCGACCGATCGTCTGGCATCTCATGCGCTACTATGCTCACTATGGCCACAATGAGTTCATTCTGTGTTTGGGTTATCGGGGAGATCTCATACGAAGGTATTTTCTTGATTACGATGAAGAGCTGACGAATGACTTTACCATGTACGGCAAGGATGGCCGCAGAGAACTGCACTCGCGAGATCTCGCCGACTGGAAAATCACCTTCGTGGATACCGGCCTGCACAACAACATCGGGCAACGGCTTCTTCATGTGCGCAAGTTTGTTGAAAACGAAGAGGCGTTTCTCGCCAATTATGCGGACGCGCTGACTGATCTTCCGCTCGACCGGCAACTCACCGAATTTAAGTCTCGGAACGTAATTGCGAGTCTCGTTGCAGTGCGAAGTCGGCAAAGTGTTCATGCCGTGCAGACCGGGCGTGACGGTATCGTCACCAGTATCGGTGCAATGGGCGATCAAGAATTTTGGATTAACGCCGGGTTTTTCGTGATGAAGCCCGAGATATTCAAATACATACATGACGGTGAAGAGTTGGTGGAGAAGCCGTTTAGGCGTCTTGTCGACGAAGGCGGACTTGCGGCATTCCAGTGGGACGGTTTTTGGCAATGCATGGATACGTTCAAGGACAAGATCGCATTCGATCGCATGGAGGCACGTGGAAATTGCCCATGGATGATATGGAAGAATCACCTTGCTAAGAAACCGGATTAGGCGGATGTCTGCACTCCACCGAATGGTCAGAGATTGTGCCGCGGTCAACGTCGGTGTCGGCTGTCATGATTTCGAGACGATCATAAGGAACTCGCTCTCAATTCTTATTGCATCCATTGTGCGGCGACGATCCTGCTGATGTCAGGAATTTACTTAACGAGGAGCAAAATGATGCAGCGAGTGACACCGAGTCTTGGTTGGGGGCGTGCTCATGGAGCGGATACGATCTCGACATGCTCCAATTGAACGCCCTTTGTCCCCGGAACGAGGCGCTGTCGGTGTTGTGTCTGGGGGCGCACTCCGACGACATCGAAATTGGTTGTGGTGGCACGATCCTTCGTCTCCTGAGCACCTGCGAGAATTGCCACGTCACGTGGGTGGTATTGAGCGCGGCGGGGCAGCGGAGGCGTGAGGCGCTGTCCAGCGCAAGGCGATTTCTCGGAAACGCGCAGAAGAAGACCGTTGTCACGAAACAATTCAAAGAAAGCTTCTTTCCCTACCGGGGTGAAGAGATCAAGGGTTTCTTTGAACGTCTTAAAAAGCGGGTAAGCCCTGATTTGATCTTCACGCACTATAGGCACGACCTGCATCAGGATCATCGAGTGGTATCTGACCTGACGTGGAATACCTTTCGTCATCATCAGATACTCGAATTTGAAATTCCGAAGTATGACGGAGATCTCGGGCAGCCGAATGTCTTTGTTCCTTTGACTCAGTCCATATGCAACGAAAAGGTCGGTTATCTTATGGATGAATTTCCCAGCCAGCGAAGCAGGCAATGGTTTTCCCGAGAGACCTTCCATTCCATATTGCGTCTTCGGGGTATCGAATCGAATGCGCCAAGCAACTATGCGGAGGCTTTTTACGGTCGTAAAATCGTCCTCGGCTAAGGCGCGACTTCCGTTCCGTTCTGTGAGCTTAGCGATTCGATAATCACTCGAGGCGAAGCGGATGAAGCCACAATCACAGCCGTTCGTGAGTGTCCTCACGCCCGTCTACAACGGCGAGCAATACCTGGCCGAATGCATCGAAAGCGTGTTGGCGCAGACCTACCACAATTGGGAGTATTGCATTGTCAATAATTGCAGTACCGATCGAACTCTTGAAATTGCTCAAAGCTACGCCAGCAAGGATACGAGGATTCGTATCCATAACAACTCGAAATTCGTCAGCAGCCTTCAGAACCATAATGTGGCATTTCGGCTGATGTCCCCAGCGGCGAAATACTGCAAACTGGTAGATGCAGATGACTGGCTGTTTCAGGAGTGTATCGAGCGCATGGTTGCACTTGCCGAAGCTCATCCGACAGTCGCCATTGTCGGCGCACATAGGTTGCGCAATGATTTTATGTTCTGGGATGGAACTCCACCGTATGAGACGAGTATCATGGCCGGCCGAGAGATCGGCCGACATGCTTTCCTGGACGACCCGTACGTGTTCGGGGGATCGACGTCGACGTTGATTGGCGCCGATGAAGTGAGAAAGCGTCCCACGTTTTACAACGAAGCCAACTTCCACTGCGATATTGAGGCGTGTTTCGATATTCTCAGGAGTCGAGATTTCGGCTTTGTCCACCAGGTATTGACGTTCACGAGAGTGCATGTGGCGGCGCAAAGTCATTTTTGTAAGCGCTTTGGCACCGACTATTTGGGGATGCTTGAACACTTGACCAAGTATGGACGGGCCTATTTGAGCGACGAGGAATTTGAACAATGTTTCAGGCAACGATGGCGGGAGTATTACGCATTCCTGGGCGCCAAAATATTTGATCATTCCGACAAGGGATTGTGGACCTTCCACAAAAAGGAACTAGCCAGGCTCGGCTATCGGTTCCGCTATGGAGAGGTTGCCAAATCTGCGACAGCTAGGTTGCTTGATCTGGCGCTGAATCCGCTCAAGGCGACTCAGATGATCGCCAACAAGTTCATGGGCGATCCGGAGAACGCAGGCATCGGAACTTCGGGAATCGCTAAATAGCTGTGTTCAGACGGGAAATGATTTACTCGAAGTGACGACACCACCATCCGTATTCGGAAGGTTAGCCATTCGATCCTGTCATCCTTCCGACTCGGCCTTGACCAGGCGGCGAGGGGGCGATAGAGTGATCGCATGTTACGAACTATGGTACCCGCGCTGTTCTTGATGTGTATGGCCGCTCCTCTGTGGGCCGCGGAAACAGAACCGTTCAACCCCGATCAACCCTTCGAGGAGGCGCTCAGCACGACTCTGCTTCGGTCGCTCCTGGATCAGGCGCTTGATACGCTGGAAGACCACGTGGAAATCACCGGCCGGCTAAACCCGGATTCGTCACCGGGCGGGAAAGACAACCATTTGCGCTTCAAGTTCTATCCCGAAGGCAAGTCGAAATCGGATCAGCATCTTACCGCTGAGGGCTGGTTTCGCTCCGCACCGGAGACCGGGCAGCGTGATTGGCATTTCAGGTTCATGTTGCCTGACGATCGCTCCAAGAAACTCCCGCTGCAGTTTGAATCCCCGTTGTAATAGGGCAAAGAACGATCCGTTTATCGTTTCGCGGGTCACTTTTGCCTAGTACCCAGTAAAGTTTTTCCCTCCCAGCATCGAGTTGTAGGAATCATCATTACAATTGCCCGTATTTATTGATCTTGCTAACCCGCTCGAGTGGCATGGGGCTTGTATTCTTTCGGCACGGATCATACGAGACCGACCTATTATGGATTTCATCGCTCCTAATATGCCCTCCGCTCCATCCGGTCCCCCTGTGGATGGGAGTCCCAAGCCGGTCCGGGCAACGACGTCTCAAAACTCCAGCAGCGTTCGAAAGAGTTTTTCCACGGTTCTTCAGAGAGCGCGTGGAGAAGGGGAGAGGGGAGACGCTCGCGAAGCGGATGACAGTCGACCGGCGACGAAGTCCGATGCTGGTTCCCCGTCGAAGGAGACGAGAGGTCTGAGTGGTTCCTCGACTCGTACGGAGCGGGCGGATACATCACCCGCTCAGGCAACGGACGACAGCCGATCGAGTGACAATGAGAGCAACACTGAAGTTTCAAAGACAGACGTGGAATCTTCCGGACAGGAGAGCAGCGCAGGCTCC
Organism: Nitrospira sp. BO4; assembly: GCA_030144965.1. GTDB lineage: Bacteria > Nitrospirota > Nitrospiria > Nitrospirales > Nitrospiraceae > Nitrospira_D. Next base: position 655,781 of record JAMPUU010000017.1, on the reverse strand, counting down.
GACAGTCAAGGACAAGAATCTGCGCCTGTCGTGGCCGTCATTCCTTTTCAGCCGGCACCCGAAGCGATCGATGAGACCGAGGCTCACACGGAGGGAGAGAGTCACCTAGAAGACAAGGTTGAGGTCGGAGAAGAGATTCACTCATCTCAGAAGGACACTGAGGCTTCCGGTGATCTCCCAAAGTCTCCGCTGATATCGGTGGCGACAGTGAATGCTCCGGTGACGGAGTCCCACCCCTCTGAAGATCATCCTTCTCCCAATACGGTCAGCACTCCTCCTCACGATCTGGCAAGGCAGGAGTTGGATGCTTCGTCGACTCAAGTGAAAAATGCTTCACAAGCCGATCAAGCCGTAAGGCAGACTCCGTATGTCGTTGCGGATGACAGCGGCGCAGGCGCGACGGATAGCGGGAAAACTCAGCCGGTGTCTGTGGAGCCGCAGCCTACCTCGACCCTTCCACATCAAGACTCGGTTGTTCGGCGGGCGTTTCACGCCTACCTCGGCGCCGTGTCGTCAAACGGAAAACCTGAAACCCCCAAGCCGGATTCGGTTCAGCCCGAAGCGGTCCCGCAAGACCATTCCGTTTCCACGCAGGTCAACTGCTATGGGCGAGCTCTCGGGAATCCTGAGGACATCGGAGCGAGGGCGCGGTGGGCTTTCCCACATGGCCAGCAGCCGGGTGCCGAGGCAGGAGAGCAGTCCAACGAGTTGTGGGCGGATCACAATGGTCCACAACCTGATCACGTGGTCGCCAAACTCCCGCAGGCAGCTGTGGTCGAGCTTCAGCTTGCGAACGGACAGTCTGCCGGGCCGATGGCGGCCGGAGTCCAGGCCCATTCCGGCTCCGGTCCAACGCCGCCGCCTTCCACTGCTTCCTTCGTGAGCCCACCACCGCCGGCCCTGCCGGCCCACGATACGATGGAACACTCTGCGCGCTTGATGACCCGATCGGTGGTGCTCGACTTGGCTCAACCTGATCTGGGTCATGTGAATGTTCGTGTCGCAATGATGAATGATGTGGTTCATACCCATATGTCAGCCGACAGACCGGAGGTTGGTCAATACCTCATGAACGGGCAGGATCGTCTTCAAGCCGTCTTGCAGACGAACGGACTGGAAATGGGACAGTTCCGCGTCGACATCGACCGCCAGGGCACTGGCCGTTCGTTTCAACAAGGTTCGTTTCAGGAACAAGGTTATGCATGGAATCAAGGTTCACATGGAATGGAGCATGAGCATGGCCACGATAGGCGGGACGAACCGCGCGGGTCACTGCACGGTCTCTTGAATTTGGTCGCGTAGATTGGAAAGGGGATACGGCAATGGTTGATGTATCACAAATCACTTCGACTGGAACCCCATCGACGTCTGATAAAACCGGACCTCGACAGCTGGGGCAGGACGATTTTCTCAAACTCCTGATCACGCAATTGAAAAGCCAGGATCCTCTGAACCCAACCAACAATACCGAATTCGTCTCACAGCTCGCGCAATTCAGCCAGTTGGAGCAGACCGCGAAGCAAGCACAGCTGATGCAGAAGAGTCTCGACGCGCAGACCGCTTCGCTGCAGTTCACGCTGCTGCCCATGGTCGGCCGCCACGTCAGCGTCGATCGCCCTCTGACTCAATTGGAGAACGGTTCGGCATCGTTGACATACGCGCTCGAAAAGAGCGCGGCTCGCGTGAACATTACGATTCTCGATCAGAATCGGCAGGCTGTGCGATCGTTGGAGTACACCGGCCGCGGGGCCGGGCTCAACCAGGAACAGTGGGATGGAAAGGACAGCAATGGCGTCGCCCTGCCGGCCGGCATCTATGAATATGCCATCTCTGCCGTTGATAGTCAGGGCGCAGCAGTGGTCTCTAAAGGGCGTGCGCAACTCACCGTGACAGGCGTGCGTATGGAAGATGGGCAACCCAAGTTGGCTATCGGCCCGATAGCTGTGGATCCGTCGGAGATTGTGGAAGTGCAGTAACAGGAAACTGTCCGAACAGGCTGAAGAAGGAGGCATGCACCCATGGGAATTCTGTCGTCATTGTTTGCCGGAGTCAGCGGGCTCAATGCGAACGGCACAGCACTCTCCGTCATCGGCAACAACATCGCGAACCTCAGTACGGTCGGCTTCAAGGGGAGCAAAGCGTCGTTCGCCGATTTGATCAGTTCATCGATTTCAGGCGGCGCCGGCGCGATTCAAACCGGCATCGGCGTGGCACTCACATCCGTCCAGGGGAACTTCTCCCAAGGGTCGCTGGCGACGTCATCGAACGTATTGGATCTTGCGATCGATGGCAACGGATTTTTCATCGTTGAGGACGCGCAGGGCGGGACCTTCTATTCCCGAGCCGGCCTGTTCCGTCTCGATAAGAACAACAACGTCGTAGACCCTACGGGATTCAAGCTGCAGGGATTCCTCGCCGACACGACCGGCACCATTACCGGGACGATCGGCGATATCGCGCTGCCGTCGACTACCGCTTCGCCGCGAGCCACGACCACGGCGTTGGTCGCAGCCAACTTGAACTCAGCAACCACACCGAACGGTGTTTTGGGGAATATCGTGGCTTCGGCGGCGTCGACGACCACGACCGCGGGGGGCAACAATTCTTTCGTGATCGATTTGAACGGTGACGGGGCTCAGACGGTCACTGTGGCGAACGGGTTGACAGGCTCGGCGCTGGCCACTGCGGTTCAAAACGCCGTGCGCGCGCTGGTTCCGAACGATCCCTTCAAGGCCGCCGCCTATGCGGGGTTCACTGCGTCGGTCAACGCGGCGAATATTTACACTTTCGCCTCGGGCATGACCGGCACGACGAACAATTCCACCACCGGTACCGGGACAGTTGTGGTGACGGCAAACGGAGGCGATACGCTGGCGGCCAACCTCAATATGGTGGCGCCCACCTCGACGACCGGCACGGACTTCCAACTATCCGATCCGCCTGCCACGTCGAATTTTTCGACGTCGATGACGGTGTTCGATTCACTCGGCAACAGCCATCTGCTGACGACCTACTTCACGAAGATCGGCGCCAACAGTTGGAACTATAATACCGTGGCGGGCATGTCCGACGTCGTGACGGCGAATTATGATTCCAGCAACATCGACGCCAGTCTGGGTATTGTCCGGGTCGGATCCGGTACCTTGACGTTCGGGACGGACGGTACGCTGGATCGAGAGAGTACGGTGATTCGATACGACACCGGCACGGCGACCGGTACGTCGGGCACGGTGCCGGGAGAGCTGCAGATCGACTTTGTCGGGGCCACGCCGGACCAGTTGATTGCGCTGAATTTCGGCTCCAGCGTGACGACCGACGGCGGGAGCGGACTCGACGGGACCACGCAATTCGGGTCGACGTCGGCTCTCGTGCAGCAGACACAGGATGGTTTTGCCGCCGGCTCGCTCCAAGCCTTTTCGGTGGATGCGAACGGGATCATCAACGGACGTTTCTCCAACGGGCAACTGCGGGCACTCGCGCAGGTCGTGCTGGCGCGTTTCCCGGACCCCATTGGACTCACGCGGACCGGGAAGAACACTTTTGCACAATCCGGTAACTCCGGCCAGCCGGTCACGGGCACGCCGGACAGCGCAGGCCTTGGGCGGGTTCTGTCCAACTCACTGGAGTTGTCGAATGTCGATCTCGGCGAAAGCTTTATCGATATGATCGCCGCGCAGCGCGGTTTCCAGGCGAACTCTCGGGTAATCACCACATCCGATGAAATTCTTCAGGAACTGGTCAACCTGAAACGGTAGGCCCGTTGACTTGGGGTTGGGCGGGGAGTGAAGTCATACTCTCGGCCCAACCCCTCTCTATTCCCCGCGTCCGGTATCCGTCGTTACTCCCGTCAGCTTATTGACGCTGTCAAGCGGTTGGCTGACAGCGAGCCCATCCTCCGGCCACCCCGCAGCGAGCGTCCCATTGAATCATGCGAAAAGTGTGTTGATTCGCGATGGCCGATGGCCGTTGGGATCAACCGGTAGTGGCATATGCATTGCAGTCTCCGCACCTGGCCAACGAGTCACTCGAGGAGGAGCCATGGCAGATGCAGCAGCGGCAGACGAAAAAGCTCCGGTAGCGGCCCCCGCTTCGGCGTTCCCGGTCAAACTACTGATTATTGTGTCGGTCGTTGCCTTACTGTTCGGCGTGGGTGGGGCATTTGTGGTCATCAAATTCCTGGGAGGATCCAATAAGGGTTCGGAAAGTGCGGAAGAGCATAAGGCTGAAGCGGAGGCCAAGCCCGAACCTGCGAGCGAAGTCAACGGAAAGCAAGGCCAGGCTGCCGTGCCGGGAGCCATGTTCGACTTAGAACCCTTCATCGTCAACCTCGCGGATACACCGGACGTTCGTTACTTGAAGATCACCATCAAGCTCGAGGTGGAGAGCGAAGCCGTCTCCACCGAGCTGTCGGCGCGGGTTCCCCAGATTCGAGATGCGGTGCTCGTCCTGCTGAGCAGCAAGGATGTCAATGCGGTGAGAACGACTCAAGGAAAATTGCAACTGCGTGATGAAATTACCCAACGCATAAGCGCCGTCCTGAGAAAGCCCGGCGTCCGCTCCGCCTATTTCACTGAATTCGTCGTTCAATAGACTGGTGTTATGGAAAAGATCCTGTCACAGGATGAAATCGATGCGCTCCTCAAGGGAGTCGTTTCAGGAGAGGTAGAAACCGCTCCGAAGGACAATACACAAGATGCAAAAGGTGTGACGCGATACGATCTGTTCAATCAGGAGCGGATCATCCGCGGGCGGATGCCGACCATGGAGATGGTCAACGACCGGTTTATCCGCCGCCAATCGATTATCTGGACCAGCATGTTTCGGGAGGCCGTCGATTTCGCCGTGGTCGGAACGCAAGTCGTCAAGTTCGGCGAGTTCTTGAAGAAAGTTCCGATGCCGTCGTCGCTGAACGTGTTTCATATGCATCCGTTACGGGGGAACGCCCTCTTCGTGATGGATGCGTTTCTGGTGTATCTGGTCGTGGATTATTTCTTCGGCGGAAAGGGACAGACTCATGTGAAGCCTGAGGGACGGGACTTCACGTCCGTCCAGCTGCGTATCATTAAACGATTGTTGCTGCAAGCGCTCGTCGACCTCGAAAAAGCTTGGCAGGCAGTCGTGCCGGTCAAGGTGGAGTACCTCCGCTCTGAAAGTAACCCTCAGTTCGCGATGGTGGTCACTGCCTCGGAAATCGTGGTGGTCGTGACTCTCCAAGTCATTCTGGGAGAAACCGCCCGCGAGCTGTACATCGTGTATCCCTATAGCATGCTTGAACCGATCAAAGAGAAACTCTATTCCGGCCTCGTCTCCGATCATGTCGATCAGAACGGAGAGTGGAATCAGCGATTTCGTGACCGGCTGCAGGACTGTCCCCTCCCTATTGCGGTGCGGCTGGGAACGGCGACGGTGACGGTGAAAGATGTCATGAATTTTGCCCCGGGAGACGTCATCTTGCTTGACCAGCGTCCGGGTGACCTCCTCGACTGTTATATAGAGGGCCATCACAAATTTCAGGGCAGTCCAGGGATCTTCAAAGGCAATCACGCTTGCCGCGTAACCAAAGTATTGAGCTAGTCGGAACAGCACCGAGAGAGTAACTATGGCTGAATCAGAATCCGCGACACGCACCGACCCTCATACGACCGGAAGTCCTACTCCGCAACCCGCTTCGTTTCCATCCGTCCAAAACACGGAAACCGGAGGCACTCCGAAGAACATCGATTTCATCCTGGACATTCCGATGAGCGTCTCGGTTTACGTCGGATCGACCAAGATGGCGATTCGCGATCTGTTGCAGTTGGCGCAAGGGTCGGTGATCGAACTGGACAAGCTGGCGGGCGAACCGATGGAAGTGATGGTGAACAACAAACTGGTTGCTCGCGGCGAAGTGGTGGTCGTGAATGAAAAGTTCGGCATTCGATTGACGGATGTGGTCAGCGCGGCGGAACGCGTGCAGCAGCTGCGTTGAACGGTCAGAGGGAGCGATCTTGATTGATCTATGGGAAAGCTTGTTCCGCACCGTCTCGGCTCTGGCTGTCGTATTGGTTCTCATGGGGGTCGCGGCATTAGCGGTCCGGCGATTGATGGGGCATCGACTGGGAATCACCGGCGGCCGCCCGCTTGTCCAGGTACTCGCCAGCGGCTATATCGCTCCGCGTAAGACGGTCAGCCTGGTGTCGGTCGCGGGTGAATATCTGATCATCGGGACGACGGCAACCGATCTGGTCCCGTTGGGACGCGTCAGCGATTCCGCTCAATTGCGTGAGTTGCTCGCTTCACCCATCCAGAATCCTTCCACCGAAAGCCCGGCACCGCAGTCGGTCTTGGCCTCATGGCTTCGACGTCTGCCGTTGAGCTCTTTTAATCATGACAAAGGAATCCATGGCTAACCGTCACGACGCCGGCCGGATCATCATGTGGGCGATCGTGGTCGGGGCAATGGCGATCCTCTTGATGCCGTCGTCAGGTTCGGCAGCGAGCGGTCCTTCGGTCAGCATTGATTTCGGAGCAAACGGCCCCCAACAAACTGCGGTGGTCATCCAGATCTTGATTCTTCTGACGGTCCTGTCCCTGGCGCCGGCCCTCTTCATCATGGTCACGTCCTTTACGAGAATCGTCATCGTGTTGTCGTTTCTTCGGCAAGCGCTCGGAACGCCCACGGTTCCGCCGAACCAAGTGTTGCTGGCTTTGGCGCTGTTCTTGACGATGTTTATCATGGCTCCCGTGGGTCAGGCCGTCTACAGCAATGCCATGCAACCGTTGATCGCCGAGCAGATTTCTTATGAGGATGCGTGGAAAAGGGGTATCGAGCCGGTGCGAACATTCATGCTGCACCAGGTGAGGGACAAGGACCTTGAACTGTTCATCACGCTGAGTCACATCCCAAAGCCCGAGCGGCTTGATGATGTTCCCACCCATGCCATTATCCCGGCCTTCATCCTGAGCGAGCTGCGAATTGCATTCCAAATCGGGTTCTTGATCTACATCCCGTTTCTGATCGTCGACATGGTGGTCGCCAGTATCCTGATGTCGATGGGTATGATGCTCCTGCCTCCTGTCGTGATTTCCCTCCCGTTCAAGCTGATCTTATTCGTGCTGGCCGACGGCTGGTATCTGGTGGTCGGTTCGATGGTGCGTAGTTTTCAGTGACCGGTCGCGTGTCGTTCGTATCCGTGAAGCGTATCGCGCAAGACTCAACCGGTGACGCGTCACGCAAGACGAGATGCGCGCAACGAGGAGAAATGACATGACGCCTGAATTGGTGACCGAACTGGGCAGACAAGCGCTAGAGACGACACTGCTGGTGTCCTCGCCGATTTTGGGGCTCAGTCTGTTCGTCGGCTTGACGATCAGCATTCTCCAGGCGATGACCCAGCTGAATGAAGCCACGCTCACATTCGTCCCGAAAATACTGGCTCTCTTTGGTGCGCTGTTGCTGTTTCTGCCGTGGATGTTGAACGTCATGACCACATTCACGGCGAATCTGCTGATCAATATTCCCAACTACGTGCAGTAGTACGTAACGATGGCGCTGACGCAGACCTTCCAGATTCTTCTTCCTGAGTTCCAAGCCTTCTTGGTCCTGATTTCTCGCATTGGGGGGCTTGTGGCGGCGTTACCCGTCTTGAGCGGCCGAGCGGTTCCAATGAAAGTCAAAGTGATCCTCGTTCTGGCGTTGGGGGTGCTGTTGGCTCCAATGGTGCGGCTCCCGATCCTGCCCTACGATCCACTGGGCCTGGCGGCCGGACTCGTGAGCGAAATGGTCATCGGCCTCACGATAGGACTGGCCGTCCGATTGTTTTTCAGCGCTCTTGAAGTGGCCGGAGAGTTGATCGGCGTCCAGATGGGATTCGGGGTGGTGCAACTGTTCGATCCCGCCACCGCGCATCAGACCTCCATCATCGGCCAATACTTCACACTGTTGGCATCACTCGTCTTTCTCTCGCTGAACGGACATATGCTCCTGGTCGCGACGATTCTTTCCAGCTTTGACGCCATTCCGGCGTTTGGAGCGTCACTTCCGGCAGGAACGGGGGACGATGTCCTGCGCCTCTCTCAATCCATGTTCGTCGTCGGATTGAAATTGGCGGCGCCCGTGCTCGTCATCATTCTCCTGATCAATATTCTCCTGGCGATCCTTGGACGAGCGGTCGTTCAGATCAACGTGTTTGTGCTGAGTTTCCCACTCACCATCGCCGCAGGCTTGGCCGTGCTGGGTTTGTCCTTGCCGTTTACGGTGGAACTCCTGGTGCGTGAGATCGAGCGGCTGCAGCTGACAATCGACGGGCTGATGAAAGTGTTGGGTCATGGCTGAAGACCGGAGCAATAAAACAGAACCGGCGACCCCGAAACGTAAAGAGGAGGCGCGCCGCAAAGGACAGATCGCCATCAGTCGCGACGTATCGACGGCGGCTATCCTTTTGGGAGGCGTCGGCCTCTTGGCGGCTATGTTGCCGGTCGGCATGGTGAAAATGACTGAAATGACCCGCCAAGGTCTCACCCTCTCGTTTCCCCAGGAGTTCTACGAAGGGATGTCGATCGAACAGGTGTCTTCGATCATTATTCACGCCGGCATCACGGTTTTTGCGCTCAGTCTTCCGATCGTGGTGGGGATTCTCGTGATGGGAAGCGGCACAGCGCTCTTGCAAACAGGTTTGTTGTGGCGCGCGAATGCGCTCCAGCCGGATGTCTCACGGATCAGCCCGATAAAGGGACTGTCCCGGCTGTTTTCGTTTCGGTCCGTGATGGAGCTCATCAAGGGGCTTCTCAAGATTGCCATTGTCACGGGCGTCGGTCTCTGGGTCGCCCGCCACGACGTTCTACGGATTCCGGGGTTGATTGAGTTCGATATGGGGTCCGTCTTGCAAGTGACCGGACAACTGTCCTTAAAAGTCGGGTTAGCCGTTGCTGGAGCGATCGCCGTTCTGGCCGTGCTCGACTATTTCTATCAACGTTACGAATGGGAACGAAGCCTCCGCATGTCGAAGGACGAAATCAAGGAAGAGCACAAGGCGGCGGAAGGTGATCCGCTCGTCAAGAGCCGTGTGCGGACCGTCCAGCGGGAACTCACGAAGAAACGGATGATGGCGGCCGTCAAGACGGCGGACGTGGTGATCACCAACCCAACCCATTTGGCCGTCGCGCTGAAATACGATACCGCCACTATGGGAGCTCCGGTGGTCGTCGCCAAAGGTGCCGGTCTGATCGCGGAACGCATCCGAGAGCTGGCGCGCCATCACGGCGTGCCGGTCGTCGAAAACAAGTTCGTCGCGAGAACGATCTTCAAGCTCGTCGATATCGGCAGGGAGATTCCCAGTGATCTGTATCGCGTCGTGGCGGAGATTCTGGCGTTTGTGTATCGCGCCAGGGGCATGACGCCATGAACAGGATGATGAAAAAGTCCACCAGCTGCTAGGGGATTATGGCGACAGCAATAGAACCAGCGGGACGAAACCAGCTGATCAAGCATCCGGACGTCGTGATGTCCGTCGGGGTTGTGGCCGTCATCATGGTGATGTTGTTGCCATTGCCGCGGTTTCTGCTCGATTTGTTGTTGAGCTTCGACATCACCTTGTCGGTCATTGTTCTGCTGGTCGGACTGCAAGTCCGGCGACCGATCGAGTTCTCGGTGTTTCCCTCGGTGCTCTTGATGATTACGCTCTTCAGATTGTCTCTGAATATCGCCTCCACGCGTCTCATTCTCCTGCATGGCAACGAGGGTGCCGGAGCGGCCGGCGAGGTGATTCGGGCGTTCGGAAACTTTATCGTCGGGGGCAATTACACGGTCGGCCTGGTGGTGTTTTCCATTCTCGTCATCATCAATTTCGTCGTGGTGACGAAGGGCGCAGGACGTGTGGCCGAGGTGGCCGCTCGCTTTACGTTGGATGCCATGCCCGGGAAACAGATGAGCATCGATGCCGACCTCAACGCCGGTCTGATCAATGAAGCGGATGCGCGCCGCCGAAGACGGGAGATCACGGAAGAGGCGGATTTTTACGGGGCTATGGACGGGGCCAGCAAGTTCGTACGGGGAGATGCGATCGCGGCCGTCATTATCGTGCTGGTCAACATTCTGGGTGGATTGGCGATCGGTATTCTGCAACAAGGCATGAGTCCGGCCCTCGCGGCGCAGACCTATACCATTCTTACGGTCGGCGAGGGGTTGGTGGCGCAGATTCCGGCCCTGATCGTCTCGACCGCGGCGGGTATCGTCGTGACTCGCGCCGCCTCAGACACGGACCTAGGCGGAGAAATGGCGCGACAGCTGTTGACATCCTCAAAAACGGTGGGCATCGCGGCAGGTATTCTCCTCGCGCTTGGATTGGTACCTGGTCTTCCGCATATAGCGTTCCTCGTGTTGGGCAGCGCTGTCGGATGGATGGCTTATCATCTCCACAAGCAGGAACAGGTTCAAGAAACTCCGGCGCCGAGTCCGGTGGCACCGAAGGCGGATGAGGGAGTCACCCGAGTGATCCCGCTCGACCTTATGGAGGTGCAGGTGGGCTATGGACTGATCGGACTCGTCGAAGGGACGCAAGGCACGGCACTGTTGGATCGGATCAAAGCGTTGCGGCGCCAGTTTGCGGAATCGATGGGCTTTGTGGTGCCTCCGATCCATATCCGCGACAATCTCCAGCTGCGTCCGAACGAGTATGCCATCATTTTAAAGGGAGTGGAGGTTGCGAAGGCGGAGGTATTGCCCGGCCATCTGCTGGCGATCGATCCTGGGACCGGCCAACGAGGATTGGTGAAAGGAATTACGACCAAGGAGCCTGCGTTCGGGTTGCCCGCGCTGTGGATCACCGAGGATACCCGCGAACAAGCGCAGATTGCCGGCTATACCGTAGTCGATGCGAGTTCCGCCATTGCCACCCATCTGTCCGAGTTGATCAAACGTCACGGCCATGAACTGTTGGGAAGGCAGGAGGTGCAAGCGTTATTGGACGAAGTCGGAAAATCGCATCCCAAACTGGTGGAGGAACTTATCCCGACGCTGTTGCCCCTTGGAACGGTCGTGCGGGTTCTCGGCAATCTGCTCAAGGAAGGCATTCCGATCCGGGACTTGAGGTCGGTCCTTGAAGCGATTTCCGACCAGGCGACGAGCACCAAGGATGCCGACGTGCTCACGGAGTATGCGCGGCAGGCATTAGCCCGGACCATCACCAAGCAGTATCAGGCGCCCGACGGCAGCCTACTGGTGATTACGTTGGACCCTCGGCTCGATCGTTCGTTGGCGGAACAGGTGGCAGCCTTGCCGCCCGGCGCCAGTTTGAACCTTGATCCCGCACTTTCGCATAAGCTCTTGAGCAACCTGAAGCAGGCCGCCGAGAGGGTCGCCGCGCGGGGACAGCAGCCGATCGTTCTTTGTTCACAGGCCGTGCGCCGCCATCTCCGGCGACACAGCGATCGCCTTCTTCATTCAGTTCCCGTCATGGGACTGAACGAAGTCGATGCCTTCGTTCGCCTGCAATCACTCGATACGGTTCGGATCGACTTGGAATTGGCGCAACCATCTTAGGGTAGTCCATGAAAGTAAAGACGTTTCACGCACTCACCATGCAGGACGCCATGCGGGCCATTAAGGAAGAACTTGGACCGGACGCCATCATCCTGTCATCGAAAGAAGTACGCGAAGGGGGACGACTGCTCCGCGCGTTCAATCGCCCGGTGCTGGAAGTCATGGCAGCCTCTGATCAGGATGCACAGCCATCCGTTCAGGTCAAGGAACCGGCCCCCAAATCCGTTCCACCAATACCTCGGCCCGATGCCGCGCCCCCGTCGCCTCTGGCCGCACAAACCTTTCAACAGACGCTGGCAACCATGCTGCAACCGAATGGTGAGGCGAGCGCACCGGTTGCCGGGAAGCGGCCCTCATCGTTGAAACCATCTCTGGACAATGAGAAGCCGAGCCGGCTGCGGCATCTGCATACTGTGGTGGGCGAGTTAAGCCGATTGTTGCAAGACTTGTCGCACGAAGAGAGTCAACCGCCGGAGCGCGCGCTGTCGCCCGTGTTTGCGAGGTTACGCTGCTCCTTGGTCGAGCAGGGGATGAACCCGTCCACTGCCGAATTGCTCATCAACGATGTCTGCGAAACTATGAAAGCCGTGGGTGTGGGCGGCAATGAGTCGGCCAAGCGCGCGGTCCAGCGAGAGATCTCGCAGCGAATCCGAACCAGCGGGCCATTGATCAACGGGGATGGGCATTCCGCCATCGGTCTCTTCATCGGGCCCAGTGGTACCGGAAAGACCTCTGCGGTGGCCAAGCTGGCGGCACACTACCGTCTTGAGCAACGAAAATCCGTGGCCATCATTACCTTTGACAATCATCGGGAGGCCGCGGTGGAGGAGTTGCGTCGGTACGCCAAGCTGATTGGAGCGCCGTTCGCGTGCGCGCTATCGGCCCGACAGCTGTCTGAAGGGCTCCGCCGTCATGCGCAGGTCGATCTTGTGCTGGTTGATATGCCGGGAGTCGGACCGGATGATCTGACGTTGGCCAAAGAATTGCGTCATCTGTTGGCAAAGGAGACCGTGACGACTCACCTTGTCCTTCCGGCGTCCATCGCGGAACGTGAGGCTCGCCGGATCACCGAGCGTCTCCACGATCTGCCGAAGCTGAGTCTGTTGTTTACGAAGCTCGATGAGACGGAGTCTTATGGATCTATCTTCGAAGTGGCCCATCGATCCGGGGTACCGCTCTCCTATTGGAGTGTCGGGCGACGAGTTCCCGGAGATATCGAAATCGCCTCAGCAGATCGCCTGGCGGCGCTCATCACCGCAGAAGGTTCGCGTGGGTCCGTCGGTCAATCGGTTCGATCATCGGGGGCAGCTCCTGAGTTGACAGGAACTGGAACACATCATGGATAACTTGCTTGGAGGTCGCGATATGCAGCCCAGAACGAAACAGTCCGTCCTCATGCCGGATGAAGCCCGTCCGGCAGGTGAGTCGTCCACTCAGGTCATTGCCGTCTCCAGCGGCAAAGGAGGAGTCGGGAAGACCAATGTGGTGGCGAATCTAGCCATTGCGCTCACAAAAGCAGGAAAACGGGTGCTGATTCTGGATGCCGACCTGGGCTTAGGCAATCTCGATGTCCTTCTTGGGCTCGTCCCGCAGCACACGATTGAAAACGTACTGGCGGGCACGCATACGCTCGACGAGATCGTGCTTAAAGGTCCGGCGGGCATCCATGTGCTGCCGGCAAGTTCCGGGGTCCCGCAGCTTACGGCCTTGACGGAATCCCAACAGGTGGTGATCCAAGAGCAGCTGGCACAGTTGGCCGGTGAAATGGACGTGCTGTTGATCGACACCGGCGCCGGCATCTCCCCGACCGTGACGTTTTTCGCATCCTCGGCGGATGAGACGATGGTCATCGTATCGCCGGAGCCGACGTCGCTCACGGATGCTTACGCGCTGATCAAAGTGTTGGCACGTCAATATCGAGAGCGCCGCTTTAAAGTTCTGGTCAATCAAGCCAAGAGTCCCCGTGAAGCCTCCGAGGTGTTCGGCAAGCTCGACGTGGCGGTGGACCGTTTTCTTCATGTGGCCATCGAATTCGTCGGGTCTATTCCCTATGACGATTATGTGCATATGGCAGTCATGCAGCAGAAAGCGGTCTTCGAAGCATTCCCTGATGCACCGGCTTCCCAAGCCTTCAGGAAGATCGCTCAACAGATAGTCCAATGGCCCAAACCCGGTCTTCCGAAAAGTTCCGTGCAGCTCATCTGGCAACGATCAGCCATACACGCCGGCAACTGAGAACAGGTCATACGTGGAACAATCATGAGCAAAACAGCATTGTCACACGAGCGGAAATCCTTTTCGCAGGGAACGAGACGTGAGGAACTCATCAAAGAGTTTGCCCACGTGATTCGCGCGATGGCGCATCGGCTGGCCTTCCGCCTTCCAGCTTACTTGGATGCGGAGGACTTGATCTCGGTCGGCACCATTGGACTCATGGATGCCATGGACAAGTATGATCCCACCCGGGAAGCGAAGTTCAAGACCTACGCGGAGTTCCGTATTCGCGGGGCCATGCTCGATGAAATCCGTTCGATGGATTGGGTTCCACGATCGGTCCACGAACGAATCGGTCTGCTCCAAAAGGCGCATGTGACGCTCATGAGCCGATTCGGCCGACCGCCGCATGATGACGAAGTGGCGACGGAACTGAAGATGTCCTTAGAGGAACTTGACGAGTTCATTACGCGGGCCAGAGGCGCGGTGATGATCAGCGTGGACGATTTGAGTCTTCAAGAACCGGACGGGCATAAAGTGGTGAAGATGTTGGCCGACACGCATACGCCTGATCCCTTGTCGTCGTTGGTCAACGAGCGCGAACGTGAATTGATCACCGGGGCCATCCAAGCCTTACCGGAAAAAGAACGTCTTGTCCTCACGCTGTACTACTATGAAGAGCTCACGATGAAAGAGATCGGGGAGCTCATGAAGGTGACCGAGTCGAGAGTGTGTCAAATTCATACGAAGGCGATCATCCGACTCAAAGCGCATCTACAAGCGGTCAGTTGATCGTGCCGACGGGTGGGGGCGAGCCCGCTCGCCCTTCAGTTCTGCTCGAATACCGCTGGCGATCATCCACGATCGGCGCTGCTGTTTCCCGACGCAGACCTTCACCCTTCAGTCTTCGGCCGTACGCACCGCCCTTCTCATCCACCATTCGCCAAGGAACTCCTGGGAGCGACGAGAACGACGCTGGAGAGTTTCCCACTATCGCTGCTAGGAAGAATTTTCACCTCGATGGGTAGAATCCGCCCTCTCGGGATCGCCTGTGCGCTTGATTCCCATTCAGGTCCACCTTGTCGGCCGTCAGGTTTTCCCTGCATTTGGCTGATTTCGAATACGACGGGACACAACTATTGGGCGGACGATCCTGGCATAAGGGTTGCTGTCACTCTGTGGGACATCAAAAGGAGTCGGAAGCATGAACCGTGGAATCTATCCTATCTTGTCCGGAGCGCTGGCCCACGAGCGGCGGATGCAAGTATTTGCCAATAACATGGCGAATGTGAATACGGCTGGTTTCAAGCAGGACGAGCAAGCCTTCAAGGCAATCTTTCCCCGGTACCATGCGGTGGCGCCATCGAGCGGTCTGAACATGGGGTTGGCGCAGCAGATCATGGCCAGGCCCTCTGGCCCGTCTGAACGGGCATTTGTGGCACCGCACCAAATCAAGACCACATTCGAGGCGGGCCGGATCCGGCTCACCGGCAATCCCCTGGACGTCGCGATTCAAGGCCGTGGGTTTTTTGAGGTGGACACACCGCAAGGGGCTCGGTACTCACGCAATGGCATGCTGTCGCTCGACCGTGAACGTCGGTTGGTGAATGGTCTGGGCTATCCGATTATGGGAACGAAAGGCGAGATTAAGGTTCCTCCGGGGAAGCTCGAGATTACGACACAGGGGGACATTAAGGTCGACGACAAACCTGTGGCGACGATCAAGATTATGGAATTTGCCGAGAATGACATGCCGCAGAAGTCCTCGGAAGGTCTCTTCTTTTCGGAGAAGGGGAGTATCAACAAACATCCGCAAATTCAGGTCGGGCACATCGAAGAATCCAACGTCAATGCAATCGGCGAGATGGTGAAGATGATTCAGGGCATGCGCACCTATGAGTCAACGCAAAAACTGATTCAGTCGCTCGATCGAATGGCCGAGATCGCGATTCAAGATGTGGGTCGAGTGTTGTAGCGCCGTGAATCATATCTCGTGAAGCGTCCGAAATCGGGACGAGATACGCTTCACGAATGACGAGAGACGAGGAGGATTTCCATGATTCGAGCCATGTGGACAGCAGCGACCGGAATGACGGCTCAACAGATCAATGTCGACACCGTCGCGCACAACCTCGCGAACGTCAATACGAACTCGTTCAAGCGCAGTCGCGCTGAATTCGCGGACCTGCTGTATCAGATCCAACGGCTCCCGGGCACGAATGCCTCCAACGTCGGCGTCTTTCCGGTCGGCATCCAGGTCGGCGCCGGTGTGCGTCCGACAACGGTGGCGAAAGAATGGCTGCAGGGCAATATGCGTCAAACAAACAACGAACTGGACCTGGCGATCGATGGGCCGGGGTTTTTTCAAGTATCCCGCCCGGACGGGACGATCATGTACACGAGAAACGGGTCCTTCAAGCGTGACAACGTGGGTAACGTGGTGACCGGAGACGGCGACCTTCTGAATCCCGTCATTACGATTCCTTCCGGCGCGCTCAAGGTGGATATCGGCCAGGACGGAACCGTCTCAGTTCTGCTTCCCGGCGTTACGCAGGCCTCGCAAGTAGGGCAAATTCAGCTCACCAGGTTTGACAATCCTTCGGGCTTAGTCGCGATGGGGAACAATCTCTTTATCGACAGCTTCGCTTCGGGACCTCCGACACAGGGGACCGGCGGTTTCACCACCGGGTTCGGCACGATCCAGCAGGGATTCTTGGAGAGTTCGAACGTCAACCTCGCTGAAGAAATGGTCAACATGATCATCGCCCAGCGAAGTTACGAGATCAATTCCAAGACGATTCAGGCCTCCGATGAAATGATGGCCATTGCGAACAATCTCCGACGATAAGGAGCAGTCCATGTTTAGAATCCTGAGCCTGATCCTGCTCATGTCGACCGGACTCTTGGAGGCCGTTTCGGCGGCCACAGGGGCATCCAGTGGCGATGCCCGCCCGGTCGCTCCTCAAAACAGAGGCTCGGTTCATCAACAGATTGAACCGGCGGCGGGCCGTGTCGCCGGCAGTGAGGTGACTCCCGAGCAGATGAAGCAGGTGGTTCAGAAATACTTGGAGGACGAATGGGCCCACAAGATTAAGACGGTCTCTGTGTCGGTGTTGGAACCTTCAGATCCGATTCAAGTCTCCGGTAGCCTGGTGGAACTGCGCGTCATTCCAGGGTCGGCTGAGGAAATTCCGGGGCGACGCATATTCCAGGTGGAAGCGGTGACGAACAGCAAGCTGCGGAAAACCGTCCAAGTTCTTGCCGATGTGACGGCGATGATCGATGCGGTCGTTCCCGGCCGTTTCCTCAGAACAGACGAAGTGATCGAAGCCGGTGATCTCAAAACCGCCCGAACTCGTGTGTACCAGGTGAATCATCCGTTCGTGACGGATCAAAGTGAAGTCATAGGGAGGAGCGCGACCAGACCCCTTCCTCCCGATGCCCCACTGCGTTCCGCATTCGTCAAGCTCCCTTTGGTTGTGAAGAAAGGGGATCGAGTCCTCATCCAAGCGCAACGGGGAGGCCTGTCGATCCGGGCGTATGGCATTACCAAGTCGAGCGGGCAGGTGGGGCAGAGCATCATGGTTGCCAATCTGGATTCTGGTCGTGAGCTGAGAGCCACGGTCGTCGCTCCCAGTATCG
Source organism: Nitrospira sp. BO4 (assembly GCA_030144965.1). Lineage (GTDB taxonomy): Bacteria > Nitrospirota > Nitrospiria > Nitrospirales > Nitrospiraceae > Nitrospira_D. Next base: position 638,407 of record JAMPUU010000017.1, on the reverse strand, counting down.
TTCAAGTGGAGTTCTAACGGGATGTCGATGGATGTCATCAGCGAGAAAGGAATCGACGTTAGACCGCGCCTCGGAACGGCAGTCGGCTGCGTCTGTATAGTCGCCGCGCTTCTGCTGCAGGGATGTTCCAGTCCGCCCAGTGTCTCAAGCAAGATCGCCCTGACCCCATTGCCTCCACCGAAGACAGTGGGTTCGCTGTGGCAGGAGGAAAACGGGCGGGCCTATCTCTATGAGGATCTCCGCGCCATGCGTATGGGCGATATCCTTACCGTTAAAATTGTGGAAAACCACAAAGGATCCAAGTCCGCTGACACGGCGGCTCAACGTGAGTCGACAATTAAAAACAGTCTTGTCGGCAGCGCGATGGGGTACATCGGAATACCAGGAATCCGGTTCAGCGATGAAACACGTCGTGGAATGGGGATCGACGCCAGCGCCGCGAATAAATTCGGCGGAAAAGGCGCCACCAGCCGGGAAGGAACTCTGACCGGTACCATCTCCGTGATCGTCACCGAAGTGCTTCCGAACGGAGACCTTCGTATCGAAGGCCGCCGCGAGGTCAGCGTGAACAGTGAGAAACAGCTCATGAGCATCGGTGGGATTGTGCGTCGCGTGGACGTGGATACGAAAAATACCGTGCTGTCCTCCGCCATCGCCGATGCCAGAATCGAATATTCCGGTCTCGGCGTCCTGGACGATGTGCAGCGACCCGGATGGTTTGTTCGAATTCTTGATTGGGTCTATCCATTCTGAGGAGGGGATATTCTATGCAGGCTCCGGTGAGACGAAGGCCGATTCTGAGGGCAGTTCGCAAGAAGCTGGCGTTGAATCTCCAGACTCTCGAAATGATGGTGCAGAGCGGGGTGGTCCGACGAGCTGATTTTGATCCTCCTCCCACCGTGAGTCTGAAACAATTTCAGGTGGCGGATGAAGCCGATCGTGACTCCTTGAGAGGAACGGCTTCTGCGCAAGGTTGGCTGGCGCGGGTCATACTCGGCCGGAAGGCGCTTGCTCTGGCTTCAAGACGTTCATAACCATGAAGGATACTCGACGCATGCGCTCACGGACTCACTCGCTATTATGTTTACTGGTCCTGACAGGCTATCTGTTCTCTCCTTCAAACGCCGATGCAGTGAGAATCAAGGATATCGGCGCGATCGAAGGCGTGCGCGAAAACCAGTTGATCGGCTATGGGCTGGTGGTCGGGCTGGATAGTACCGGCGATCGGGTCATCGGCGGACAGTTTACGATTCAGGCGATGATGTCCATGTTGAACAAGATGGGCGTCAATCTGGTCATCGACCCCATTCAGTTGCTCACCAGAAACATCGCCTCGGTCATGGTGACCGCCAAGCTTCCTCCGTTCTCCAAGCCGGGTATGACACTGGATGCCGTCGTGTCGTCGATGGCGAATGCCAAAAGTCTGCAAGGCGGCACGCTGTTGCTGACGCCGTTAAAAGCTGCAAACCAGCAAGTGTTTGCGGTGGCGCAGGGACCGGTTTCAATCGGTGGGTTTCTCGGAGGGACCGGCGGCGCAGGTGGAGCCACGGTCACGAAGAATCATCAAGCGGCCGGTGTGGTTCCCGGGGGAGCCATCATTGAGAAGGAGCTGCCCGTCAACATCGATTCGTGGGAGACAGTTTCCGTCCTGCTGCGGCAGCCCGACTTTACCACCGCCATCAGAACTTCCGAAGCTATCGAGAGCGCCTTCGGGAAAGGAAGCGCGTCAGCCGTCAATGCCGGATATGTCAAGGCGACGATTCCAACAGAGTTCCACGGTCGCGTCGTCGAATACATTGCCTCAATCGAGGGCCTGGATGTGGCCGTCGATGCCGTCGCGAAAGTCGTCGTCAACGAGCGGACCGGAACGGTCGTGTTGGGTGAGCATGTACGGATTTCAACGTGTGCGATCTCTCACGGCAATCTCACCATCTCGGTCAAGAACACCTTGAATGTCTCCCAGCCGCCGGCGCCGCTTATCGGTTCGACCGCGGGGCAAACGACAGTCACGCCGGATGTGCAGACTGAAATCAAGGAACAGGAGTCGCGTCTGATGGTTGTCGATGAAACAGTGACTTTGGGGGAGGTTGTCCGGGCCCTCAACTCTGTGGGGGTGACACCTCGCGATCTTGTGGCCATTCTATCGGCGCTTAGGTCGGCTGGTGCACTTCAAGCTAATCTTGAAATAATATAGATAAGTGATTGATATATATAATGTATAATGAGTCATTAGGCAGTCCTTCTGTAGCATCTTCACCATTATATGTCGATCCGGGTTTCACTCTCCCCTCCGGTCAGCTCGACCCTCAGGTGAATGCGCAAAAGGTGCAAAACCCCGCTGAAGCACGCCGGCAGCTGGTCAAAGCCGGACAGCAGTTTGAGGCCTATTTTATCTCGTACTTACTGAAGGTGATGCGGGAAACGGTTCCTGAGGGGACCATTTCGAATAAGCAAGGGGCCTACTTCCACTCATTTTATGATGAAGAGATCGGGAAACGGGCGGCAGAAGCCGGAGGGATCGGCATTGCCAAGATGGTCCAGGAATATACGGATAAGTATTTCTCATCAGCTCCAATGGGGCACTCAAGTTTTTCTGGGTAGAAACCGATAAGAGGCACGACCGGGGTAAAGTCCACAATTCTAGGGGGATGGTAGCTGGGAGAAGTGAGCGGGGGAAGGAGCGGCGATATGCAGATATCAGATCATGGCAAAGTCGATCATCTTGCAAAGCTGTTGCTTGGGGTTCATGAGGCGGACAAATCTGGTGCTCGACAAACGGCTGTCCCGACCCAAGCGGGTAAGGATCAAGTTCAGATTTCCGCACAGGCAAAGGAGCTTCAACGGATTCGAGAACTGGCCAATCAACCTGACCCTGGGCGGACGGAACATGTGGAGCGAATCAAACGCTCTCTTGATAGCGGCACGTATGATGTCTCCGGACGTGCGGTTGGAGACGCGCTCATCAAGCAGGTGCTGACCGACGCCGTGCTCTAGCATCCGCCGTTCCAGAGTCTGAACACACTCTGCTCTCGGTCCAAAGAGACAGATGGCGGAACACAGCGCACGCCTATGATCACAAGGAGTCTGTATGCCCGCGTCTACGTTCTCGCCGGCGATCACCCAGCTCTGCCGCTTGTTGGACCAGGAAAAAGCGACCTGCCTGCAGCTGCTTGAGACGATTCACACAGAACGAGCCGCCATCCGGACGATGGCCATCACCGAATTTCACCCCATCAATTGCCGCCGGCTGGCGATTCTGGAGTCGCTGCAGTCTCTTGCCGACGAACGGCAGCAACTTGTTCGAGAACTGTCGTTACATCACGGCTTGCCGGAGGGGGTATCGATCCAGGACCTTATCGACCAGGTACGAAGCGCCGCGTCGGACGACTTGCGGGAGGGCTACCGAAGCTACATGACGGTAGCCAAAACCGTCCGTGACGAAATCAAACAGAATGTCGTGCTCATCGAAGGCATTCGCGGTGTGGTCGATCAAGCTCTTTCGGCCGGCACACCCGTCTTGCCGGGTCGGGAGCTGTATACCGCCGACGGGCAATCGTTCGTCGCGTCTCACGTCAACGTACTCATTCATCAGCAAGGCTAATCATGATCGGCCTATCGTCGCTCTTCGACATCGCGCGAAGCGCACTGACCACCTCGCAACAAGCCCTCGCCGTCACCGGACATAACGTCGCCAACGTGAATACTCCGGGATATTCCCGACAGGAAGCGGTGCTCACCGAGCGGCCTCCGCTGGACGGACAGCCCGGCATGGCGGGGACCGGCGTGATGGCCACGTCCATCAGGCGGTACACGGATCAATTCATCAACCGGCAACTCACCACCTCCCAGCAGGATCTTGGACGCCTGACCTCGTCGAAAGACGAGTTGTTCCGCCTGCAGAACTTGTTCGGAGACAGCAACAATCAAGGTATCGCCGCGCGAATGAATGATTTTTTCAGCGGCCTGCAAGATGTGTCTACCAATCCGGGTGAGCTGGCGGCCCGCTCTGTCGTATTGGCGAACGCGAAACAGTTGGCGTCGAGTATCAATCAGGTCTCCACCGACCTGGTCACGTCGCGACAATCACTGAATTTCCAAGTCAAGCAGACGGTCGGAGAGGTCAACAGCCTGTCGAAGCAAATCGCCGAGCTGAACAGTCAGATCGTCAGGGCAGAGGTGTCGGGTCAGAATGCCAACGATCTACGGGATCAGCGTGAATTAGCGTTGAACGAGCTGGCGACGCGCATCGATATTACAACCGTGGAGTCAGGAACCGGGGCGCTGACGGTCTTCGCTGCGCGGGGACAGGTTTTGGTGGAGAACGGCTCGATTCGGGAATTGACGGCTGTCGAAGATCCAGACAACGACGGGCTGTTCTCGGTCGGCTATTCCACCGGCGGCACACGCCCCTTGAGCATCGACGCACTGATTTCGAACGGGCGCCTGCGTAGCCTGTTGGATGTTCGCGACACCACGGTTCGAGGCTTGGAAACCTCGTTCGACCGGATGGCAGCGACGTTGGCGAACGCCGTGAACGTCATCCATCGACAAGGGTATGGGCTCGACGGATCGACGGGACAAGATTTTTTCGGTCCCGCGACGGTGACCTCGCGGGCTATGACGGCCAATCAGGGAGCCGCGGCGATCAACGGCGGTGCAGTCACCGCAAACGAGCTACTGACGTTTCATGACTACGAGATCCGCTTCTCCTCGGCGACCGCCTATTCCATCGTGGATGCCACCACCGGGGCCACCATTCGCGGCAACCATACCGGCACGGCGATCACGGCGCCTTCTGCGAACAGTCCGCTGTCCATCGTGACCGGGACGAACGATACACTCGCGGTGTCCGTTGATGGTGTGGCATCCGGGACGATCACGTTGGCAGGCGCCGCGAGTCCGGGTCTATCGTATACCTCCGGTGCGGCCCTCGCGCAGGAAGTTCAGAGCAAGATCAATGGAGATGCCACGCTGCAGGCAGCCGGGAAAACCGTAGCGGTCACCTATGACACCACCACCAATCGCCTGGTCATCACGTCGAACAGTACGACAGCCTCGTCGGCCGTCAACGTGACCGGCGGCACGGCTCGAACCTCGCTTGGGTTGATTGCCGGCACCAGTACGGCCGCCTCGGGCACATACGCTAGCCCGACGACCCTTACGTTCGATGGTCTGAGTGTGACGTTGACCGGCGCGGCGGCGGCCGGAGACGTCTTCGAAGTCGATTCGTACAATCACGCGGCGCGTGATCTGACGGTTGCGCTCACGAATCCCTCGTCCGTCGCGGCTTCATCCACGCGAACCGGAATTCCAGGAAACAATACCAATCTCCTTTCGCTGGTCGCCCTTCAGCAGCGACGATTCGCGAGTCTGGATGACGGCACGTTGAACGACGCCTATCGGACCGTCGCGGCGGAGCTGGGTGTTTCCGCGCAGACGGCCGACCGTGACCTGCAAGCGAAAGAGATTCTGAAGGATCAGATTGAGACCTTGCGGGCGCAGGTATCCGGCGTGTCCCTCGACGAAGAATTGGTGAACCTCATCAAGTTCCAACGAGGATTCGAAGCCGCGTCGCGCCTTGTGCGTCTCACCGATGAGATGTTCCAAACGCTGTTGGCGATCAAACCCTAGCATCGAGGATTCTATGCGGGTGACAGAGCTACAGACCTTCGGCGTGCTCACAAATAATCTGACCCGCTCACGCGCGAGAATGCTGGAACTGCAGCAGCAGGTGTCGACCGGTAAGCAGGTGCGCCAACCGTCCGATGATCCCAGCGCGTTCAATCACATCGCGTTGGACAAGGCCTCGCTTGCCGTGATCGAGCAACGGGGACGAAATATCCAATTTGGACAGACCAGGCTGGATCTTTCAGACAACGCCCTCAGTCAAGCGATGAACTCGCTGTCCCGTGTGCAGCAGCTCGCGGTACAGTTTCGCAACGATTCGAACGGTGCGGTGGAGCGGACCATCGGCGCCAAAGAAGTGCGACAATTATTCGCGCAACTCCAACAGTCGGCCAATACCGTGCTGAACGACCAGCCGATCTTCACCGGCACCAGCACGCATGGACGGGTAACCGGACTTGCCTTGACGACACCCGTGACGCTGACAAACGGCACCAACGATGCTCTCAGCGTGACGGTGGACGGGGCCACGTCGGGCACGATCGATCTGACATCCGGGACGGAATCTTTGTCCGGAACCCAACTTGCGGCACGCCTGCAAAGCCGCATCAACGCCGATACGGCTCTGGCCAATGCCGGGAAGAGCGTGACCGTCACGTTTGACGGCGATCATCTCGTCATCGCATCCGATTCGAACGGTTCGCAGTCCGCGGTGCGTGTAACCGGAGGCCCGGCCCGAACCACACTTGGACTCACGGGTGGCAGCGAGACAACCGGCGGTACGCCGTTCGCACTCACCGCCACCGTCGCATCTGCCGCCGGCAACACAGGCGGGGCTGTGGCCGGACACGGGCGAGTCGTGGATGAAAACGCCGCCACCCTGGACGATTATCTGATCCGGTTCACGTCAGCGACGACCTACGATGTGCTGAACGTGACGGCTCCCGTGACCGCAACGCGCGGCTCATCCAACACCGGTGGCGCCGCTGTGCAGAACGCCGGAATGGTGAATGCGCCGGGCCTCACATTGCACGACTATCAAATTCAGTTTACGTCCTCGACACAGTACTCGGTGATCGACCAGACGACCAGCACCACTCTGTCGTCCGGCAACACGTATGTGTCGGGCGAGTCGATTTCATTTGCCGGATTGCGTGTCGTGCTGGCAAACGGCCAGCAAGGAGGGCCTCAAACCGGCGATACCTTCTCCTTCAATGTGTCGCCGAGGAACATCCTTACCAACCAGACGTATGCCTCAGGAAGCGAGATCAGCTTCGACGGCATCCGGGTGACGCTCAGCAACGGGACAGGGGCGCCGGCAAACGGCGATCTGTTCTCCATCGTCTCGGGCTTACAGTACCAAGGAGACGCAGGAAGCCATGCCATCGAAATCGGAACCGGCCAGACTGTGCCGACCAACGTTGCCGGCGATCGGGCTTTCACTTCGGGTGGGGTGGATATATTCGCGGGGGTCAAACAGCTGATCAGCGCATTGCGCGGCAATGACGGGCAGGGCATCACCGAGGCCCTGGGCGACCTGAATCGTGGGGTGTCGCAGATGGCAGCGGTTCAGGGAGAAGTAGGCGCAACATCCAATCGTCTGACCACAAGCGCCGCGCAGCTTGAAGACACCAAAGGGTTCTTCCTCCAATCGCTCTCGCAAACCGAGGATGTCGATCTGGCCAAAGCCATCTCAGACTTGACTCTGCAACAGTTTGCGATCGAAGCGGCGAGCAGGACATTGACGAAGGTATTTGAAAACTCGTTGTTGAATTATCTGTGAGCAGGGAACGGACAGGCATGATGCCGACGACGTTCTGGAAGTCATTTCAATATATTGAGTCTGCTCTTTGCGACATCAAGTTTCCGTCCCGGTAGGCCGATAAGGGTGAGGACTCGTATCTCGCGCCATGGAAGGCTGGTATGCTGGTACTCACACGACGGTGTGGAGAAAGTGTCACGATCGGTCCCGATATCCGCGTGGTCGTGCTTGGTTTGAAAAGCGGACAAGTCCGTCTCGGCATCGAAGCGCCGCGGGAGGTTGCGGTTCATCGGGAAGAAGTCTATGCAAGGATTCAAGACGAAAATCGATTGGCGGCAAAGACTCAAGCCGTGCCGCTCGACGCGTTTCGCCGATTGATTCCTGCAAAACGCCGAATCGCCTCGTGAGGATATGCCTGTGAAGTGCACATCGACCCGCTTTGGATCGTTCGAGGTTCCTGACGAAAGCGTCATACGCTTTCCTTCCGGGCTCCTTGGTTTCCCTGACCAACAACGGTACGTGATGTTGGATCATGATACCGAAGCCCCGTTCCGGTGGCTTCAGTCGGTTGAAGAACCGGGGCTGGCCTTCGTCATCCTGGATCCAACCACGTTCTATTCCGACTATCACGTGGATGTTCCTGTCGATGCCTTGGCCGAAATCAAAGGTGAAGAAGGCGAGGACCTTGCGCTGGTTGTAGTCCTAACGATTCCGTCGGACGATCCGGGTCGGATCACGGCCAATCTGCGAGGCCCGCTCGTCATGAGCCAGAAGACCAAACTCGGGAAGCAGCTGGTTCTTTCAGAGGAATATCCCACCAGACACCCGTTGTTTCCGATCTCAGAGCGTCCGACACCGGAAACGACGCAGGCCGGCGTTGCCGCCGAATGTCGGGTCTAGCGAATAAGCACCCACTCTGACTCTTCTGACACGCTGCCAGCCAAAGCGTTTCTCCCCGTGATCATGGCAGTTTCCGATCTCCTGACACCGAGGGTTTCCCCTCCACTTGATTTGCCCGTCTCAGAGCCGATTGCTTTCTCCAGCAAAAACCGGTAAGCCTTTTCGCCAGTTTTAGGTCAATTCGCCGGCCTTAAAGGTAGGCAAGGGTGTGGGAACTTGCTCACACAACACGCACGTCGAATAAGAATTCACCTGACCACTGCGGCAGTTGGTCGATTGAGGATACACTGAGGGCGAATTCAGTATGAGCGAGCCAACCATCATCTGCCCCTCCTGTAAAACGGAAATCAAGCTGACTGAGTCCCTTGCTGCTCCGCTGATCGAATCCACACGCCGCGATTACGAAAAGCGCCTTGCTCAGAAGGATGCCGATGTGGAAAAACGCGATACCGTCCTACGGGAGCGGGAAGAAGCCCTATCCAAGGCGCAGCAGGCACTCGATGAACAGGTGGCTGAGAAACTCAAGCTTGAGCGAGGCAAGATTGCGGTTGAAGAAGGGAAGAAGGCCAAGCTCGCTTTACAAAACGACCTCGACCAGAAGGCCAAAGAAGTTGCTGAGCTGAATGACATTCTGAGGCAGCGCGACACGAAACTGGCTGAGGCGCAGAAGGTACAGGCCGACCTGATCAGGAAACAGCGAGAGCTGGACGATGCTAAACGTGAACTGGAACTGACAATCGAAACGCGAGTCCAGGAAGGACTCGCCGTGACGAGAGAGCAGGCCAAGAAAGAAGCGGAGGAAAGTCTCAAGCTCAAGGTGATGGAGGCAGAGCAAACGATCGCTTCGATGCAAAAGCAGATTGAGGATCTCAAACGAAAGGCCGAACAGGGCTCGCAGCAGCTTCAGGGCGAGGTGCAGGAATTGGAGTTGGAAGCGTTGCTCCGGGCCAAGTTCCCTCGGGATACGATTGAGCCCGTACCCAAAGGTGAATACGGTGGGGACGCGCTTCAGCGTGTCGTGGGATCGAGCGGGCAGCCGTGCGGCACGATCATCTGGGAATCGAAACGGACCAAGAATTGGAGTGACGGCTGGCTTGCCAAGCTACGAGAAGATCAACGGGCTGCCAAAGCGGAGATCGCGGTCATCGTGAGTCACTCGCTTCCTAAAGAGGTAGAAACATTCGGAGTGGTCGAGAATGTATGGGTGACACATCCAAAGACCGTGCTTCCGCTGGCGTACACCCTCCGTCATACCCTGATCGAAGTCGCCTCAGCGCGCCAAGCATCGGAAGGGCAGCAGACCAAGACCGAGATGATCTATCAGTATCTAACGGGACCGCGTTTCCGGCATCGGGTTGAAGCGATCGTCGAAGCCTTCTCCACCATGCAGGAGGATCTCGATAAGGAGAGGAAGGCGATCATCAAACAATGGGCCAAACGAGAAGAGCAGATTGATCGTGTGATGCAGGCCACGGCCGGGATGTATGGAGACCTGCAGGGAATTGCGGGAAAGACGATTCAGGAAATAGAAGGGTTGGAATTACGCGCGCTGAATCCACCTGCTTCCGATCCGACCAGCGCAGATAATTGAGTTGGCGATGAGCCAGAGAAGGTAATGTATGGTCGGGAAGGGCGGTTAACTTACGCGGCTGCTCGGGGGAGAGGCTGGTATCCCTGCCGGTAGGATTCAAGCACACGGACGAGCCGAGCGACTTCGAGCTCAAGTTGCGCGTAGACTGGTGGCGCATCATGAAGTGTATTCAGACGCCCGACTGCTTCGAGGCGGCCGGCGGTGAGTCCCACCTCGGAGGCGCATAGATTTCCCGCTGTTCCCTTGAAGGAATGCGCCGCCCGCTCAACGGCGGTCGAGTCGGCATTGGTCAGCGCCGTTCTGATGTCGGCCAGCATCGTTTGGTGGCGATCGAGAAACAGGCAGACGAGTTGAGCGAACAATTCGTTGTCGCGCCCGATATTCTGGTACATCTTCGCGGGATCAAAAATGCCTCGTACGGGGTCGCTCGTGGGAGAACGGGGCTCCTCCGATAGACAGACACTCATATCGGACGATGTGGGGATCCAACGTGAAAGAGCAGCCCGCAGTTCGTTCAGTTTGATCGGTTTGGAGAGATAATCGTCCATCCCGGCCGCCAAGCAGCGCTCGCGATCCCCTTGCATTGCATTTGCCGTCACCGCGATGATCGGAATATGCGGGATCGCATACGGCGTAGCGGTTGAACGAGCGACGCCCTCATCGAGCGTGTGAGGAGGCTCGACCGACTGTTCACGTTCTCGAATGCTTCGGGTTGTTTCAAATCCATCCAGAATCGGCATCTGACAATCCATCAGGATGGCGGCATAGTCTCCCTTTGCCAGCGCTACCAAAGCCTCTTGGCCATTGTCGACGACGTCCGGCTGGTATCCCAGTTTCTCCACCATGCGCACCGCGAGTTTCTGGTTCACGAGATTGTCTTCCACCACCAGCACACGCCGATGCTGGACATTTTCCGCGACCGTATGCCTCGTAATGAGTTGCGGGACGACTGCCAGGGTCTGGGTGTCTCTCTGTTCTTGGCTCTCGGGTATGCCGAGCACGGTTTTTAGACAGTCGCGCAGTTCGTCATGGCGGACCGGCTTCGGCAGGTAGCCCATCGCACCGGCCTGGCGAGCCTGTTCTGCGTGGCCCCGTTGCAGTATTGAGGTCATGACCACAAGGCGTATTCCTGAACCTTCAGGGTGATATTGCAGTTCTCGCGCGAGCTGCAACCCGTCTTTTCCCGGCATGACCACATCCAAGATGGCGAGATCGTAGGGCTCTCCTCGCTGCGTTGACTGCGTGATCCGTTGCAAGCCTGCTTCGGCGTCTTCCGCAAGGTCGTCAATCATGCCCCAACCTGAGACCAAATGGTGCAGAATCAAACGATTCGATTCGTTGTCATCGACGATCAAGACTCGCTTTCCGGCAAGATCTCCGGTCGGCAGAATAGCATGTGGAGAGCCGGCTTGTTTCGAGAGGCGCGCGGTGCACCAGAAGGTGCTTCCCTGTCCTGCAACGCTACGGACTCCGATTTGTCCTCCCATCAATTCCACGAGTTGCTTGGAAATCGAAAGGCCGAGGCCGGTCCCGCCGTACTTCCTCGTCGTCGAGCTGTCTGCTTGGACAAATGGGCGGAACAGCTTGGCTTGTGTATCCGGACTGATGCCGATACCGCTATCCGTGACTTCAAAACGGATGACGGCAGCATCGGTGAGGTCTTCCTCGAGGTAAGCCTGCAGGGTCACTTCGCCTTTGTCGGTAAACTTCACGGCGTTGGCCACAAGGTTGGTCAGTATCTGGCGCAGCCGTCCTGGGTCGCCTTTGAGCCCGGTCGGAACCGCCGCGTGCACGAGTCCGGTCAGTTCCAGCCCTTTCGTCTCGGCCCGTTCGGCAAATTGCGCCAATACTTGCTCGACCGTCGTCCGCAAGTTGAAATCGAGGCACTCCAACTCCAGCTTACCCGCCTCGATCTTGCTGCATTCCAGCACATCGTTGATCAACTCAAGCAGCGCCTCACCGCACAGCCGGATGGTTTCCGCGTAGGATTGCTGTTCAGGCGTCAAGTTTGTTTCCATCAACAGACTCGTCATTCCGATGACGCCGTTCATGGGGGTTCGCAGTTCGTGGCTGACCGTTGCGAGGAACGCCGTTTTGACCCGTGCGGATTCTTTTGCCTCATCGAGAGCCCGGTCGAGGCGTTGGTTGCTATGGCGAAGCTCCTCGGCCGACAGTTGGAGCGCCTGCTGTGTCTCACGGACGCTCGTCATGTCGGTGGCGTAGCCTCGAACGACTCCAAAGATTGGAACCGGACAAAAGGTCCATACAAAGCTGGCACCCGGGAGGACGACTTCTTCGCCGTGCAGGATGTGCCGAGTCGTGAGACAGCGCTGCACGATGTCTGGAAGCCGACCGGGCACCACATTGGGAAACCCTTCGGGACTGTATCCGAATCGGGAGAGCAACGAGATCATCGCCGGGTTGGCATACGACAAGCTCGCGTGCCGATCCAGCTCGATGATCGGAGAGGGGCTTTCCTCGGCAATGGCGGCCAAGCGATCACGGTCGTGTTCCAGTTCCACTTCATACGACAGGTCTCGCAGACTGACAACCAGAACACTCATCCCGTCGTGCATGGCCGGGGCGCAAGTCCACTCCACCGGAACAGGGGCGATCCTCCCTCTCAAAAAGAGTTGTTGTGTCGCCGAGGCGGGACGGCCTTTGAGCGCTCCGGTCAGCTGTGACGTAATCGTCGCGGCATCGGATCGGGTGAGCCTGGACCACAGAGCCGGAAATGATTTCGCGATGCGGGAAGTTGACCGTGGCCCGAGCAACCGAAGCCCCTCTCGGTTGGCGGTCTGAATCGTGAGATCGGCGTTGAGGACGATGCAGGCGAGAGGCAGTCCTTCGAATAGATCCACCATGGGGAACACACCCGGCGGAGCGACTGCGATTCGACGTTGATATGGTCCTCGCTTCCGTCCAGACCGTTTCATCAAGCGGCTCGTGACAGAGTTTGGTCCAGATGTATACCGATGTTCATGCGTTCTTTGGCCGGGTCGAGGACGCGCAGCACCGTTCGCACCGTGCGGTCGGGGGACGGCACGGCCAAGTCAACCTCGAGGGGCGTCGTATAGGATCCCCCTTGTGGGTCGGTCGTGATTTTCACAAGAGGCTTGAGCCGTTGCTGAGGGTTGGCTCCGATTACGACTGCCTGTTCGCCGGTATTCAGCTTGACCAGACTTCCGACCGGGTAGACGCCGATGCTCCGAATCATAAGTTCCACGAGAGATTTTTCGAACTGTCCTTTTTCGCCGGCTAGGAAGAGTTGCCGCACGGCATCGTGTGGAATCATGGCGGGACGAGATCCGTGTCGACTGACCATGCCATCATAGTAATTGACGATGCCGACGATCTGCGCGTGGCGTGAGATCTGATCGTTGCCTAGGCCGGCCGGATATCCGCTTCCATCGGCGCGCTCATGATGCTCCCTGACGATGCGCAAGACGTCCTCGGGCATGCCGGGATGCTCGGAGAGAAGCGTCACCCCCAATTTACAATGCTGTTCCAGAAGTGTCTTGTCTTGTCCGGTGCATTCTTCCCGTTTGCGAACAAGATTTCGTGGCAGGCGAACATACCCTGCGTCGTGGAGTAACGCGCCGATACCGATTTGTTCGAGCAGCGGTTGCTCCACCCCACTTTCAATGGCCACGACGAGGGACAGGACGCAAGTATCCAGCGCATGGGCCGTCAATGACCGATCGAACTGTTTGATTTTCTGAATGGCGACCTGTGTGGCCATGGCGGTGCGGTCGCTGAGGATTTGTGCCAGCACATTCGAGACGATCGCCTTGGTAGTCGCGAAAGTCGGAGGAACTCCGCGTTCAAGCTCCTCAAAAATGCGTTCGACAGCTTCGTGAGCCTGTGCATAGACGATCGTCACGGTATGATCGTCAGGCTGCTTCGACTCCGATGGACGTTCGGTACTGGGGTTCGGAGGAGTGGATGCGTCCGGGGTGGCCTGTTGCCGGTCTGCCGTGGGCGGTGTATTCGCCGGAGCCTCTGATGAAAGATCGCATCCTTTACTGGTATCGATCGTCACCATCCTAATCCCATGTTGCTTCATGAGTTCGATGGTCTGGAGATCCTTGATCATTCTTTTATGGGAGAGGAATGGGGTTCGATACCAAGGGACATCCATCTCGATGATGTACATGCCTGGAATCAGCTGCTCGATCGGAATGCGCTTTATCGCCATATGTCTTGGACTCCGAGTCAGAAGTGTCTCCGGTCGGGCGTGCCGACAGAAGAGAGGCCTCGTGTGCGTTATCGGCGAAGGATGCGTCGAACTTGATCGTTATCCTTGCATCGAGATGTGTTGTGATCGGTTCTGAGCTGGTGTGATCGATCCTGGTTCCTCAAGATCGGCCCGGAACGTTCCGATAGAGTCCATCAGAGTCGGTTTGTGTCGACTGAGAGCTCAGGAACGATCATCATGAATGACGTTGTCGTATCCGTTCCCCCAGCGGGTTCCTTCTTGTCGGTCGGATTGTCGCTGAAAATATCCCTCACCATTGATCAGGAAAAGGTGACCTACGGCTCAACGCTTCTTGGATGGAAGGATCATGCTTGGCTGGTCTGCGAACGACCGCTACAACTTGGTTATGATCAGCAAGTCCCCGCAGGTACGCCATGCATTGTCAGCTATCTTCATGACGGGAAGCTGGTCGGATACCACAGCGAGATACGCGATCTGACTCTTTCGCCGGTCCCATTGATGTTCATCGCCTATCCGAAGCTCGTGGAGGAAATGCATCTGCGTAAGCATGAACGCGTGTCGTCCAATGAGCCAATCCTATTGATGCGAACCGGAGCAGGCAATGCGTCCGCGTCCACGCTGTCCACCGGGGACTATCTTGGGGGTTTGCTCAAAGACCTCAGTGAGGGAGGCTGCAGCGTATTGTTGGCCCAAAGACCTTCATGGTTGCGTTCGGGAATTACGGTCCGCTTGGAGTTCGAGCTTCCGGGACTAGGGCATATTACCAATCTGACGGGCATCGTCAAAAGCGCGGAAGTGCGAAACGGCTGCGACATAATCGGCGTGGAGTTTCGCTTCAACGAATTGGAGTACATCGAATATCGGGGGTGGGGCGGATCCGTCCGAAACGCCATCGAGCAATGTGTGTCGCAGAAGGCGAGCACCCCGTTTCTCACCCCATAGATGGACTTGTGCTGCTGCCTGGGGCAGCTATCGCTCGAACCGGTCCATGGCCACGACGCACCATGAGACGGCAGTTCCTTCCACATGGGCCTCGGCAAATCTTGCCGGTCGAGCCTGTGCCACTCACATAAATTCTCGCTTTTGCCGGAATAGCCGCCGGATTGGTCTGCTGACTCTGGCACACAACTTGTTATGTAGAGAATGAGAGGAGCCGGTATGCCTATCAGTCCCAGTACGCTGCTTGCTGAGGGAGTCGTGATCCACCACCCGGAGCTGGTCAATCTCTACGGGTGCCGCATTGGAGCAGAGACAAAAATCGGCGCATTTGTCGAGATTCAAAAACGGGCGCGCATCGGCCGTCGATGCAAGATTTCTTCGCATTCGTTCATCTGCGAAGGCGTCATGATCGAGGATGAAGTCTTCGTAGGCCACGGCGTCATATTCATCAATGATCGCCATCCGCGCGCCACAACCGGCGGCCGTCTTCAAACGGACCAGGACTGGAGTGTCATCGAGACCACCGTCAAACGTGGCGCCTCGATCGGTAGCGGAGCGGTCATTCTTTGCGGAGTCACCATCGGAGAAGATGCTCAGATCGGCGCCGGTGCAGTCGTCACACACGACGTGCCGCCTCGGGCCACTGTCATGGGCGTGCCTGCGCGATTTGCGGCATTGAATCGGAAGGAGCAGTCGGCATGATCGGCATCGGAGTCATCGGGTTTGGATACTGGGGACCTAACCTCGTGCGCAACTTCCATGAGATGGCGGACTCGCGCGTTCTGGCGGTGAGCGACCTGCGCATGGATCGTCTGGCGCTCGCCGCCTCGCGCTATCCGGGAATCGGCATCATGCAAAACCCCAGTGAGCTGATCCGGTCTCCGGCCGTCGATGCCGTCGTCATCGCGACCCCTGTTTCTTCGCATTTCCAGTTAGCCATGGAAGCGCTCAAGGCGGGCAAGCACGTGCTCGTCGAGAAGCCGTTGGCCATCACGAGCGAGCAGGCTTGGCAATTGATCGAAGAGGCGGAGAAACGCCGGCTCGTGCTCATGGTCGACCACACGTTCGTCTATACCGGCAGCGTCCGGAAGATGAAGGAACTCATCGATGGCGGTGAAGTGGGAGACTTGTACTACTACGATTCGGTCCGGGTGAACCTCGGACTATTTCAACACGATGTCAACGTGCTGTGGGACCTCGCTGTGCATGATCTTTCCATCATGGAGCACCTGCTTCCGATCAAACCGCGCGCCGTATCGGCCACCGGGATCACCCACTTCCCCGGACAGCCGGACAACATCGCCTATCTGACCCTCTTCTATGATTCCAGCCTCCTGGCTCACGTACACGTCAATTGGCTGGCTCCCGTCAAAGTCCGTCGCACGTTGATCGGCGGCAGCAGGAAAATGATCATGTACGACGACGTGGAGCCCAGCGAAAAGGTGAAGGTGTACGACAAGGGTGTGACGCGCCAGCCTCAGAGCAAGCACAGCGAAAAAGTCTATCAGATGATGGTCGGCTATCGCGCGGGCGACATGTGGGCTCCACAGCTGGATAACACGGAAGCGCTCCGGCATGAGGCGCGGCATTTTCTTGATTGCATCGGGCAGTCGCGGACGCCGATCACAAACGGCGAGGCCGGTGCCCGCGTCGTGGAGATTCTCGAGGCTGCCACGTTGTCGCTGGCACAGCGGGGGACACCGATCGAATTGCACCACATGAAGGTCGCGGCATGATTCCATTTTCCGATTTGCCGGCGCAGTACCGCTTCTTGAAGGGAGAGTTGGAACCCGCCGTCCTGGCGGTTCTCCAAAGCGGCCAGTATGTGCTGGGGCAGGAAGTCATGTCGTTCGAGCAGGACTTCGCGCGATATATCGAATCGCGCCATGCCGTTGCCGTGAACTCCGGTACCAGCGCGTTGCATCTGGCTCTCTTGGCCGCCGGCATACAACCGGGCGACGAAGTGATCACTGTACCGTTTACCTTTGTCGCCACTGCGGCCGCCATCCGATACGCCGGTGCGATCCCTCGGTTCGTGGATGTCGATCCCGGTACGCTCACGATGGATCCCAATCGATTGGCGGCGGCCGTTACGGGGAAGACCAAGGCCGTGATCCCCGTCCATCTCTATGGGCAGCCGGCGGATCTTGATCCCATTCTAGATATCGCGCGAGCCCATCGACTCACCGTCATTGAGGATGCGTGTCAGGCGCATGGAGCCCGCTATAAGGGAAAGCCGGTTGGTTCTATCGGCGATTTCGGTTGCTTCAGTTTTTATCCGGGCAAGAATCTCGGGGCGTGCGGAGAAGGTGGCCTCGTCACGGCTCGCCATGATGAGGCGGACCGTCAGCTGCGGATCCTTCGCGACTGGGGCGCCGAACGGAAATACCATCACGAGTATTTGGGGTTCAACTACCGCATGGACGGGATTCAAGGCGCGATCCTTCGTGTCAAACTGCGCCATCTTGAGTCCTGGAGCAAGCGGCGTCGCGAGCTCGCAGCCCGGTATGATGCCAAGCTAAAGAAATGTTCCGCCGGCCGTGTGGAACGTCTGGCGCATGGCGACCACGTCTACCATCTGTACGTGATCAGGGTACGGGATCGAGACCGGCTGCAATCGCAGCTGCAGGAAGCCGGTATTCAGACCGGTATCCACTATCCGGTTCCCGTCCATCTGCAACCATGGGCGTCGTCACTTGGTTACCGGCTCGGAGCATTTCCGATCACGGAACAGGCGGCAGCCACCGTGCTGTCATTGCCATTATATCCGGAGATGCCCGACGGCCATGTTGATGAGGTAGCCGACGCGCTGCATCGCTTGGTGAGCGGACCGCATCAGCCGGCTGGGGAGGTCCATGCTGCAGGTCATTGACATCGACCCGGCAGATCCCTCGTCGGTTGCCCGCTATGAGCGGTTGTTCGACGAGTGTCCCGATGCCTGCATTCAACAGTCGATGGACTGGTGCCGGGCGATCGCATGTCTCGGGCCGGACAGGCCTCTCTTTCTTATCTGCACGGACGGAACACAGGACCTGGCCGGGCTGCCGCTCTATCTGTATGAGGCGGACACGGGGAACGTGCTGACGTCCGTTCCTCAACCGGGACCGTTGGGCGGGGTCTTTCATCGTCCCGGCCTGTCTCACGCGCTAATTGGAGAGACTTACCGAGCCCTGCTCGAACGGGCGCTTGCGCTGGCGGAACTTCACCACTGCCTCACCCTCAGCGTCATCACGAATCCGTTCACCGATGACCTTGAGTGGTATGAGCGGTATTTGTCGCCCGACTTCATCTTTGAAAACTTCACGCAGTACGTGCCGCTCGACCGTCCGGCGCATCGCAATCACGGCCATCGAAACAACGTCAACCGCGGCCGCAAGGCGGGTTTTACGGCCAGTTTCTGCAAGAACGAGGCGGAATTGGAGCAGTGGTACCGCATCCATCAGAAACGGCACCGGGAGATCGGGGCAATACCACTGGACTACCGGTTGTTTGAGAACTTGTTTCGTAGCTTGGTGGCCAAAGGACGTGCACAACTCGTCTTGCTCAAAATGAATGATGCGGTGGTCTCAGGCGGCTTCTACGTGTACCACCGGCGAATTATGGACGTGTTCATGCTCAGCTTCGACAGCGCGCTTGAGAAGCTGGCGCCCAATTTCCTCAATACGGACTATTCCATGGAGTGGGCGAGAGGACAGGGAGTGACGGTCTATAACTGGCAGTCTTCCGCGAACAAGCGTTGCGGTGTGTACGAGTACAAGCGGCAGTGGGGCAGCATCGAACTCCCGTATTATTTCGTCACGCGCATAATTGGCGACCGAGGCCGTCTTGCCGCACTCGGTTCAGACGGACTCCGTACGCACTACAGCGGGCATTACGTGGTGCCGTTCGGGGTGTTTGAGACCGGATTCGAGCAAAAGCGTTTTCAGAAGTGCTGAGTAGAACTGAAAGGAGATGCGTCATGTCGCGAACCCTTCCCGTCTATGATTTCGCCACTCCAGCCGCGAAGGAATTCCCTTCCATCATTACGCTGGAGAACACGAACGTGTGCAATCTCCGTTGTATCCACTGTCCTCAAGGGCAGGGGTTTCCGGATCGCCCCGATTTTCATGCCACCTACATGTCGTGGGATGTGTACACCAAGGCGATCGATGAGATTTCGCAGTATCCGATCACGCTGCTGCGCTATTCGCCGGACGGCGAGGCGCTGATCCATCCGCAGTTTCTGGATCAGACGGCATACGCCAAGGCCAAGGGTGTGAAGCCGGTCGGTCTCACGACCAACGGGGTGTTGCTGGACAATCCGGCGATCGAGAAGGGGAAGCGGCTGCCGCGCAAAACCATGATGGAGCGATTGCTGGAGATCGGGATCGATCTCATCGACATCAGCCTGGATGCGGCGCGGAAAGAATCCTACGAACGGGTTCGTGTCGGAGCCGACTATCATCGAGTCTGGTCGAACATCCATCGGCTCTTGTATCACCGCGACAAGATGAAAGCACCGACGAAGATCATGCTCAGCATCATCGTGCAGCCTGATATCACGCAGGAAGAGGTGGATGAGTTCGTGAAGTACTGGACACCGTTGGTGGACCGCGTGATCGTTCGCGGCTATCTGACGAATCTTGGACTTACTCCCAGCAAACCCGGGACGGTCGTGGATCAAATGAGCGGTGTCGAGCGTTGGGCATGTCCGCAATTTTGGAAGCGCATTACCATCGGCAGCGACGGATCCATCCGCTTCTGCGTCGTGGACTGGCTTGAAAAGACAGTCATAGGCAGCATCGGGACCCATTCGATTCGAGAGCTCTGGCACAGTGAAGAGTACGCGCGTTTGCGAAAGGCACATTTGGAGAAACGCTATGCCGACGCACACGACCTGTGCGGGCCATGCACCGATTGGATGGGTATGCGATGGGAATGGGGCTTCGAGCTAGCCGTGGATGCGGTGATGGGGAAGCGAAAGGTCGCCGATCAGCCTCCACCACTGCCCAGTACTGCGGCGAGCGGCGGGATCATTCCCTTGACCTCAATCGGCCGGCAGGCGGCCTAAGGCTGGAACAATCATGAACTTGGGAAGAGTGCTGATTACGGGCGGGGCGGGGTTGATCGGTTCACATATCGCCGACCATGCGATTCGTTTGGGTGCCAGGGAGATTGTCGTGCTGGATAATTTCTCCCGTGGCAGACGGGACAACCTCTCGTGGGCTCTGCAACATGGCAGCGTCAAGGTCATTGAGGGAGACATCAGGGATCGTGCGACCGTCGCATCCGCGATGCAGGGTATCGATCTCGTCTTCCACCAAGCGGCCATTCGCATCACTCACTGTGCCCAGGATCCCAGGTTGGCGTTGGAAGTGCTCGCCGACGGTACGTTCAATGTGTTGGAAGCCGCCGTCCAAGCCCGCGTGAAGAAGGTGGTCGCGGCTTCGTCGGCATCGATCTATGGATTGGCCGACGACTTTCCGACGACCGAAGCTCACCATCCCTACAATAACCGGACATTGTATGGAGCGGCCAAAGCCTTCAATGAAGGCCTGTTGCGCAGCTTTCACGAGATGCACGGGCTCAACTATGTCGCGCTTCGCTATTTCAACGTCTATGGACCCCGCATGGATGTGTATGGCGCGTATACGGAGGTCTTGATCCGATGGATGGAGCGGATCGCCCAAGGACAGTCGCCGCTGATTCTGGGTGATGGGAAACAAACAATGGACTTCGTGTACGTCGAGGACATTGCCCGCGCCAATATCCTGGCCGCCCAAGCCGACGTGACGGATGAGGTGTTCAACGTTGCCACCGGTGTCGAAACCAGCTTGAACGATCTGGCGAAGCAACTCCTCGCCGTGATGGGTTCTCAGCTACGGCCCGAGCATGGTCCTGCACGAGCGGTCAATCCTGTGCCTCGCCGACTGGCGTCCACAGAGAAAGCGGCCCGGCTGCTCAAGTTCCATGCCGAGACAGACTTGGAAACCGGCCTGCGTCACTTAGTCGATTGGTGGCAGAGTACGCTCACACAGGCTGCTGCCTAACCGAGGAGTTCGCGACGATGCCGATTCCCTTGACCAAATTGTCTATCACTCAGGAGGAGCACGCGGCGATCGAGGCCGTCCTTCGCTCCGGATGGCTCACGCAAGGACCTCAAGTGGAAGCCTTCGAGCAGGAATTCGCCGCAGCCGTTTCGGCTCCCTATGCGTGTGCCGTCTCCAACTGTACCGCCGCGTTGCATCTGGCTCTCCGCGCAGTCGGGGTCGGCGAGGGTGACGAGGTCATCACCGTCAGCCATTCGTTCATCGCCACGGCCAACAGCATCCGGTACTGCGGCGCCGTGCCGGTCTTTATCGACATCGAAAAAGACGGCTTCAATATCGATCCGACGTTGATCGCTGCCGCGATCACTCCGCGGACGAAGGCGGTGCTCTGCGTGCATCAGATGGGTATGCCGTGCGATCTTGGCGCGATTCTCCCGATCGTTCGTTCCCACCGACTGGCGTTGATTGAAGACGCTGCTTGCGCAATCGGCAGCGAAATCTGGTTGGACGGACGGTGGGAACGTGTCGGCCGGCCGCACGGAGATATCGCCAGCTTTTCGTTTCATCCCCGAAAAGTGATCACGGCAGGGGAAGGCGGCATGTTGACCACCGCCAATCCGGAGTATGACCGGTTATTCAGACTATGGCGCCAGCACGGCATGACGGTCACGGATCGCCAGCGGCATGACGCAAGCCGGGTGGTGTTCGAAACGTATGACGA
Source organism: Nitrospira sp. BO4 (assembly GCA_030144965.1). Classification (GTDB taxonomy): domain Bacteria; phylum Nitrospirota; class Nitrospiria; order Nitrospirales; family Nitrospiraceae; genus Nitrospira_D. The sequence goes on along the minus strand of JAMPUU010000017.1, from coordinate 616,621 downwards.
GCTTGGCTTCAATTACCGGATGACGGATCTGCAGGCGGCAATCGGGCGGGTGCAACTTGCCAAATTGTCGGAGATTGTTCGCCAACGGCGCATGCTGGCCGCGCACTATCGTCATCTCCTTGCCGAAGGAACGGACTGTGTGCCACCACATGAACCGGCCTGGGCTCGCAGCAACTGGCAAAGCTATTGTGTCGGGCTGCCGGAAGATGGTGATCAGGAACGTATTATGGAGTCACTCTTGAACCGCGGCATTACGACAAGGAGAGGGATCATGTGCGCGCATCGAGAACCGGCGTACGAGAAACAGCCGTGGCGAAAGGGAAGCGAACTGGAGTACACGGAACGGAGGCGGGATCATTCGGTGCTGCTTCCTTTATTTCCCGGTATGACGGTGGAGGAACAACAACAGGTGGCGACCGGTCTGCGCGAAGCCACCATGCTCCATGCACAGCCGGTGAGGACTGGACGATGACGATGATGCGGCCCGTCCAGAAACCGGATCATCGGGACACGGAACGGTTGTCGACCAAACGGCCGACGGTTTCAGTCATCTGCACCGTGTTCAACGGTGAACGCTATCTCGATCAGACCATTCAATCGGTGCTGGGCCAGGAGTTCACCGATTGGGAATTGGTGCTGTTCGACGACGGGTCCACCGATCGGACGCGGGACATCGTCATGATGTACGCGCGTGATCCGCGAATCCGATACATTTACCACGGCAATATTGCGCAGTCTGGGGCGGCCTTCGACCAGTTGCTGAACACCTGCATGGGTTATGTCACCGGAGAGTATGTCGCGTTCATCGGGGCCGACGATGTCTTCATGCCTAGGAAGCTCTCGGCGCAAATGGCCGCGTTGAAGGACGATCCTGCCGCCGATATCCTGTTTTCGGACGGGTCTCACATCGATGCGGAAGGACGGATACTCGTTACCGACTTTCGGTTTCAAGAATCCTTGGCGTTCACGTCGAGGAATTTGCTCCGCACCCTGTTTCGCAAAAACATCGTGCCGCATCCGACGGTGCTCATCAGACGGCGGGTGATCGAAGACCTGGGTGGTTTCGAAACTGGCTTCTGTCCGGATTATCAATTCTGGCTCAAAGCGGCCGGAGCTCGCCTCCGCTTCAAATATATGGACGAAAAGTTGGTCCAATACCGCATTCATCCACAAGGTATTTCCACCGGTCCTGCCAGCAAGACTGGGCCGGAAACCGTCACACTCCTTAGCGCCATGCGAGCGCGAGTCGAGATCCAAGAGTTGTATCCGGAATTGTCGGAGTGTGCGGACCAGCAAGCGGCCCGGTATGGCGCGCATGTGGATTTCGGTCTGCTTTTGCTGACGGCCAATATTCCGTGTCCCCAGCTCGCGGTGGAGGAATTCCGTCAGGCACTTGTGGAGCGTGGCGATGGCCTCGAAGCGATCAACAATCTTGGGGTCCTGCTGGCCTTGTTCGGCCTCCATGACAAGGCGGAGATGTGCTTTCGGTTCGTCCACGAGACGATCAAGATGCCGCGCGCATTCGATCATAATCTTCAAGTCATGCGGCGCCTTGCAACGGGGCAGACCGGTGCGAGTGAGGGGTTTATTCTTCTCAGGCAAACAGCGGATGATCAGGAACTGTTGCGCAGGCTCGATCCTGTTCCAGACATGGTCTTCAATGCGCAGTACTACGGCGGCAAGATCGCCTCGATTGTCGAGCACAAGACCGAACGGATCAGTGGAGAGAGCTCTCGGTCGAATGCTCCTTCTGGTGTCTCTCCAGTAAAGGTATCGGAGACACCAAATCGAGAATTCCCGATGGTGTCGGTTATCATGCCGACGCATAACCGCATCCAACAACTACGGTGTGCCATCGCAAGTGTCCTGGCCCAAACGTACCAGGATTTTGAGATCATTGTGGTCAACGACGCGGGTTCCAGTGCGGAATCCGAGCTGAGCGACATGAACACCGGTGGGCGGATCACCTACGTCCGGCATGCGGCCAACCGGGGACTGGCTGCCGCCCGCAACACGGGACTCAAGCTCGCGCGCGGCAAATATATCGCCTATCTGGACGATGACGATCGATTTTTTCCCGATCATCTGGAGACCCTGGTCAATTACTTAGAGACGCATGATGAGCGTGTTGCGTACACCGATGCCTGGCGGGTACATGAAAAAATGCAGGGAGACCGGTACGTCGAAACCAGCCGAGATATCCCCTATTCCTACGACTTCGACGCTGCGCGATTGCTGATCTCCAATTATTTTCCTGTCTTGAGCGTGATGCATGAACGGGTCTGTCTTGAAGCGGCAGGTCTGTTCGATGAAGCGCTCACCTCCCACGAAGACTGGGAGCTCTGGATCAGGATTTCACGCCGGTATCCCTTTAAGCATCTCAAGAAGGTGACTGCGGAGTTCACTTGGCGGACCGACGGCTCGTCCATGACCAGCAGCCGCCGTCCGGACTTTGCGAGAACGGCCGCGATGATCTATGAAAAGCATCGTGAAGTTTCGAAGTCAAGCCCCGGGGTCCGGGAGATGCAGGATCGGGCTTTGCAGGAATATCACGCGCTTTTGCAGCCGGCGCCGGCGTTTACCTGCTCCATCATTATCCCTGTCTGGAACAAACTCGACTTGACCAAGCAATGCCTGTCTGCACTGGCGGCTGCGGGGACCGATGTTACGTTCGAAGTGATCATCGTCGACAACGGATCCGTAGACGGGACCAAGGAGTTTTTGGCCGGCCTCAAGGGCGATGTGCAAATCGTCAGGAACGAGCAAAACCTAGGATTTGCCAAGGGGTGCAATCAAGGCGCACGGGTAGCTCGCGGAAAGTACCTGGTGTTTCTGAACAACGACACTGTCCCACAACCACACTGGCTCAATCCGTTAGTTGACGAGGTGGAAAAGCATCCGGAAGTCGGCGCGGTGGGCAGCAAGCTGCTGTTTGCGGACGGATCCGTCCAGCATGCCGGCGTCGTGTTTATGCGATCGTTTCGAAGCGCCTATCACATCTATCGAACGGCTTCGAGTACCGTTCCAGCCGTCAATCAGCGACGAGAATTCCTGGCAGTCACGGCGGCTTGCATGCTGATTCGTCGGGATGTTTTCGAGGAAGCGCTGGGTTTCGACCAAAGCTTCATCAATGGATTCGAGGACGTGGACCTCTGTCTGAAGATTCGGGAGAAAGGGTATCACGTCATCTATCAGCCGCGCAGTGTGCTGTATCACCTGGAAAGCCAGACCCCCGGCAGGAACAGCCACGACGAGCATAACAGTCGATTGCTTGAGGAACGATGGGGCGCTCATTGGTGGTTGGCGGATGAAGATCTCCACTATCACACCGACGGCTTCAAACTAGTCAGCAGCCCTCGGGACGTAAAATTCCCGACGCAACTGGAGCCGATGAGCGACGTGCATGATCGAGCTGCCTGGGCACATGTCGCGGCGCTGCAAGCGGCTGCGCTGAAAAAGGATTGGACGGCGGTCAAGTGGGAACTCCGGATGGTCGACGATTGGCCGAACGACCGATTCGTCTTGTCCTGGGGCGCCATGGTTGCCGAGAAGATGAAAGAGCCGGTCTTACGTGTGCGGTTCCTCTCCCGCTATTTGGCATTGGTGGATGCGCCTGCCGAGCGGGCCGCATTGGTTCGCACGTTGCTTGAGCAGAGGAATTTTACGGATGCAGAGAGTCATCTGAGAATGTTGCTGGATATAACCCCCGATCATGCGGAGGGTCTCTTGCTGAGCGGCATTCTGTCCATGCAGCGGGAGCAGTATCAGCAGGCTGAAGCCGCATTTGCCTCGGCTCTGCGGCAAGGCGCGGACCGTAAGAAATGTCTGATGGGCATGGGGATGGCGGCGATGGGAAGGGCCTATGCACAAGGCGCCTGGGAACGGTTCCGTCAAGTGCTCGCCGAGCATCCTGATGATGCCGAAGCGATCCATTGGTTGCTGCGGGCCGGTACGGCACAGAATCGCTGGCAAGAGGTGGGTGAGCACTTGCGTCAGTATCTCTCGCGCAATCCGGCCGACCTGTCGGTTCGCTTTGCGCTGACCGGTGTGCTGGTCCGAGGGGAACAGATCGTGGGCGCACGCCAAGAGTATGAAACGCTGCGCGCGCTTGCCCCGACGTATGACGGTTTGGCCGAACTCGAGCAAGCGATCTCAGGAAAGGAAGCGGCGTTTGCCGTGGAAGCAGCGCATCTCTAAAACGACTCAGCATCCCGCTTGCATGAGTCTACCCAAACCTCTGACCCGATCGAGCTCTTCGATCATTCCGGTCAGGCGAAAGCATGAACGAATGCCACGCGCACTGGTCATACAACTGGCTCGATTGGGCGATCTCTTGCAAACCCTTCCGGCAATCACTGGACTCCGCGTTCGTTTTCCGGAAACACAACTTGACCTGCTCTGCCCGTCGCATCTCGCTGGCGTGGGACGTCTGATCCCTGGGATTAAAAACGTCCTTGAGTGGGATGGAGCAGCCTGGCAACGGCGTGCTGAAATGGCCCGGCAGGACTTGCGTGCAGAACATCTGATCGAAGTCGACACAGCGCTCGGGACGCTGGCGCCGGATCGGTACGACTGTGCGTATGTCATCAATCAACACCGTCGTGCGCTGGTGGCTGCGTCCTTGCTTGGCCGGGAAGTGAAGGGGCCGTTGCAAAATGGGCCGCTCGACGAGGCGCTGACACCCTGGGCAGCCTACGTGCGCGATGTGGCGCAGCGGCGCCGGGACCAGCGTGTGCACCTTGCCGATGCGTTCTGTGGGCTCTGCGGAGTCTCTCCGCCGGAACGGATTGTCATGCTGAATTGTCCGACGGTTCAATTACCCGACGATCTGGACAGCATCGGGAAGCAAGGGGCTCCGTGGGTCGCGCTCATTGTGGGGGCAGGGGAGACTGAGCGGATTGTACCTATACAGGTTTGGCGCCGGTGGATTACCTCTTTTCTCGCCGCAGCACCGCAAGGCCGTATCGTACTTGTAGGAACAGAGCAGGAGCGAGCGGCCGAGATTCAGGCAGATCTGTCTCCAACAGCGTTGGGTCGGATTTGGGATACGACGGGCCGTACGTCGCTGCCTCAGCTGGCTCTGATTCTCATGCGCTGTCATCGAATTATCGGCTCCGATACAGGCCCACTCCATCTTGCTTCAGCGCTCGGCAGGCCGGTCATCGGCTGGTATTTCGCGCGGGCACGGGTGCATGAAACGGGGCCGTATGGTTTCCACCACGTCGTGTGGCAAGCCGAGGTGGCGGGGGACGGAACGTGGCCGGTCGATGAAACCCTCGCGGCAGTATTGGAGCAGGGCCTCCATGCGCCGGCCGGCTGGAGTGTATGGACGAGTCACTACGACAGATGGGGCGCGTATTATTCCCCAGTCGGTCAACCAGCCGTTCCGCCGCATGAGCGGGAAGCGCTTTGGCGTGAATTGGAGCCGGCGTGCTCATGAACTATCTGGCGAAAAATCTCGACGGCCTTCGACGGCTCTCTCCGGCACTTGTCCAGGCCGTTCAGGATAGCCCGGGCGGACTGTTGACGATCGCGCCGTCGCGCGAAGGAAGTCCGTCGGCGACGTATGATGGGCGATGGGTACACAGCGGGTATGATCCGCGCAAAGAAGCCCGTGCGTGGGCCGAAGCCCGATTGCTCGAATGGAAGACGGACGAACTCGGCGTTGTGCTGGGTGTCGGACTGCTCTATCACATCGAAGCCTTGGTTGCTCTGAAGCCGAGGGAAGTGAGACTGGCGGTCGTCGTGCCCGATCCGGCGGTGCTCAAGGACGCTTTGTCGGCCAGACCGATGGATGCGTGGGGCAGCACAGTCGACTGGATTTGGGGGACGCCGGAAGTGATGGCCGAGCGACTCGTCACGAATTCGGTGCCGCTCCGCTTCATGGCGTTTGCGTCGGCCGCCTGTCTGCACACCGACGCGCATCGCGACTTGGACGCGAAACTCCGACATCTGGTTGCGAGCAAACAGGGTGGCCGGCTCCATGTCGCCGTCGTCGGGCCGATCTACGGCGGCTCGCTTCCCATTGCCCATCACACGGTGGCGGCGCTCCAGTCGCTGGGGCATCGGGTCAGTTGGCTGGATCAGAGCCGCCATCAGGCGAGCTATGATCTGTTCGGATCCTATCGCGAGCCGCGGCATCGTCTGACGATGCAAAGCCGATTCGCGGATAGCCTGAGCTTGGGGGTGATGACGCATCTCGCCGAGGATCCGCCGGATCTTGTGCTGGCGCTTGCGCAGGCGCCGTTGAATCTCCCGGTACTCGAGCATCTGCGAAAAAAGAAATTTCTCACGGCGATGTGGTTCGTCGAAAATTATCGGCATCTGACCTATTGGCAGCAATTGGCGGGCGGCTACGACTATTGGTTCGTGATCCAGCAAGCTCCCTGTTTTGAGGCGTTGAAACGGGCCGGAGCACGCCAAGTCAGCTATCTGCCGATGGCGGCTGACCCCACCCTGCATCGGCCGCATACGCTTACTCCAGCCGAGCAGGCCGAGTATGGCGCAGATGTATCGTTTGTTGGCGCAGGATATGCCAACCGTCGCGCGGTCCTTCCCACATGGCTGTCGAAGGATTGGTCGTTCAAGCTTTGGGGCAATGAATGGGAAGGAGCGGATGCTCTCGCGCCGGTTCTCCAGCGCGGCGGCGCCCGCATCGATACCGAGACCTGCATGAAGGTCTTCAACGCCACAGCCATCAATTTGAATCTTCATTCCTGTGCGGGTGCTGGACTCGATCCCGAGGCTGACTTTGTCAATCCGCGGACGTTTGAATTGGCGGCGTGCGGCGCGTTTCAACTGGTTGATGAGCGGGCGCTCTTTCCCGACCTTTTCGCTCCCCACGAGATGGCCCGCTTCACCACTCTGGCTGAGGTCCCGTCGCTCATCCGTACGTGGCTCGCGGATATGTCCGGACGGCGTGAAATTGCTGCCGCCGCGCGCCGCTGTGTGCTTGCGCACCATACGTATGAACATCGTATGAGAGAGCTGTTGGCTGCGATCGGTCTGCAGCAGCCTGACCGGATCGGGACGATCATGCGTGGAGGGCGTGACGCCGGCGCATTGGCGCAGCGGGGAGACGCGCCTCCTGAGCTTGCGGCGATGCTTCGCAGCTTTCCGTCAGGTCAACGTGTGGAGCTCAAAGATGTGGCGGCCCAGATCAAGGCGAAAGGCGCAGGCCACAAGTTGGCGAGGGAAGAGCTGTTGATCCTGATGTTGGATTGTTATCGCGCTGAAACGAGGGACCTTGTGTGAAGGAACGTTTCGCGTCTTGGTTTGTTCATTGATCATGAGACTGAAGTTTGAAACTCGTTTTGCTGGAGCTTGGAAATGAAGCAAGTGTTGATTGTGAACATCACCCGCATGGGAGATCTCGTGCAAATGGGCGCGCTGTTGGCTCGCCTTCGAGAAGAATGGCCGGGTGTGGCGGTGGACCTGGTAGTTGACCGGCAATTCGCGCCGGTGGCTTCCATGCTGAGCGGCTTGCGCGACATCCTCGCCTATGATTTCCATGCGTTGATCGACGAGAGCCGCGCCTGCGTCAAGGACACCGTCGCGCTCTATCGAGAAGTCGCGGCATGGGCAGGAAATCTGCACGAGCGCCGGTATGACCGCATCATCAACCTCACGTTCAACCGTCCGAGCGCGCTGCTGGCTGACTACGTCGGCGCTCCGGATATCCGCGGGGCGCGGAGCGCGTGGGATGGGGGCACGGTCATCGACAATCCCTGGATGGCCTACTTTACCGACATTCACCAGATCCGCCGGATCAATCGATTCAACCTCGTCGATGTCTATGCGCTGGCTGGGAGCGGGCCCGGCTCGTTTGCGCCGCTGCATGTGACGGCACCGGCCGAAAGCGGAGACTGGGCGCAGCGATTTTTGTCAAACCCGAATCGACCGGATGCCAAATGGATTGCGGTACAGGCCGGAGCGAGCGACGTCATGAAGGCATGGCGCCCACAGCATTTCGGCGAGACGCTGGCCCGTTTCAGCGCACGCTGGAACGGCGGCATCCTGTTTGTCGGATCAGCGTCGGAGCAGGAAACCGTTGCTCATGTCATCAGGACGTATCGAGAGGCGGGTGGGCGCTGCTCGATCAAGAATGCCGTGGGTCAGACGACGCTGGCGCAACTCACCGCCCTCCTGGCGCGGTGCTGGCTGCTCCTCACGAACGACACAGGACCGATGCACCTGGCTGTCGGCGTGCAGACTCCGGTTATCGATCTTTCTGTCGGCCACGTGGATTTTCAGGAAACCGGTCCGTATGGAACGGGGCACTGGGTTGTGCAACCGGATCTGGAGTGTGCCCCCTGCGGCTTCGACCAGGTCTGTCCGCACCACGCCTGTAAGGACCGTTTGCCGATCGACTCCATCGTCGAGGTCATGCGACATGTGGTGGGAGAAGGGCCGCTGCCCCTGGTTGCTCCTGGTTATCGCTTGTATCGATCGGGCATCGACGAAGATCAGTTGGGGTGTTTCCAGCTCGTCTCCGGCCGCGAGGACCCTGTGATAGCCTGGTATGCGGCTTTCTGGCGACGCCGATGGTATACGTCGTTTACCGGACAGCCCAGCCGGCTGCCGGTATTGAACGGTCTTCCTCCCGATACCCGGGAGGCATCGGCGTGCATCGGAGCCATGGTGCCCCTGCTCGACACGCTGTGCCAACGCGCCGACCATATCGTGACGCTTATTGGGCAAGCACCCATTCCTGTCCAAGCCGTTCAATCACTACAGCGGACCCAGGCGGAGGATCGTCAGAAAGTCGCCATGGCCGGCACGGCGACGTGGGCCACAAAGCCAGTGACCACGGCCGCGCTCCGCCTGCTGCATCAGGACAATGTGCAAGGACTGGAACAGATGGCGCGGCATCACGCGGCGGCCTATCATCGCTGGCGCCGCGAGATAGGCATTGTGGCCTCCCGACTTGCGTCCGTTTCGGAGACCGTTAACCCAAGCCCAATTGTGCCCGCTTCGTATGCCGGTATCAGATAAGAGGAGACCGACCATGCATATCACGCTGGATCAAGATCACTGGGAAGTCGGCGCGCCCCTGACGATGGAGGATGTGTTGACGGAAGTCAGTGATCGGGCCCATGCCCGCGCCCGTATCGTGACCAAGCTGCAGCTCGATCATCGCGCGATTACTGACCGAGACCTGGATTCGGCGTTTCTCGCCGAACCCGCCGTGCGTTTCCAACGGCTCACGGCGGTGTCGCAGCCGATGTCGGAGCTCATGCGGGCTGCCGAGGGGTCCATTAGGAAATTCACCGAGACGCTACGCGTCGATGGAACCGCCTTGATCCCCAAGTTGAGATTTGGGCCGTCGCCGCTTTCCCCGCTCGATGCCTGGCTGGGCCGGCTGGCAGATTATCTGGAGTTCGTGGATCAGGCTTTGATCGTGATGCGAGCGGGAACCGGCGCCTCTGCATTGGCGCCATGGGTGCAGCAACTCTTGGAGGCGCGTGCGGCCCAAGACATGGTCCGTCTGGCGGATCTGTTGGAATATGAAATACTACCCCGTCTGGATATCCCGTGGTGACGGCAGATTGGTGTCCGTTGGTACAGCCTTAGCGTCTCTTCGTGCTCGATTGGCGGGCAGCTCAAGTCCCGGCCGGCTCTACCGATAAGACACCAGGCCGGCTCATGGATATGAGCGGGGCATGCGCCTCTGCACGGATGCCGGAGGCGAAGAGTTGGATCAAGTGTTTGTCTCAAGGAGGACGCGTCAATGTCTCTTATCATCAACAACAATCCTGCATCCATTGCGGCCCAGCGCAATCTAAGCGTGAGTACAGGGAGCCTGGGACGCTCAGTCGAGCACCTCTCGTCCGGTCTCCGAATCACCCGCGCCGCGGATGACGCTGCCGGTCTTGGATTGTCCGAGACGTTGCGGGCGCACATTCGCAGCATCAACCAAGCCGTTCGGAACTCTTCAGACGGCATCAGTTTGACCCAGATCGCCGACGGCGCGGCTGCCACGATCGGCAATCTGATGGCCCGGCTCCGCGAACTGGCTTCGCAGTCGTCCAGCGGAACGGTGGGCGCCACCGAACGATCGTACATCGATCAGGAGTTTGTGGCGCTGCGTTCGGAAATCGACCGTATCGCGCAGGTGACGGAGTTCAACGGGCAAGCCTTGACCAGCGGCAGCACGATCAGTTTCACGATGCAGGTGGGCTTCAAGAGCGGCACCGGCAACACGTTGACGATGGACCTGAACGATCTGACGATCTCCTCCCTGGGCCTCAGCAGCGTGAACGTGTCCACATCGGCTAATGCGCAGAGCGCGTTGAGCAACATCGACAGCGCCATCAGCGCCGTAGCAACCGCTCGCGCCGAATACGGGTCACTCCAGAATCGGTTCGAAGCCACGATCTCGAATCTGCAGATCTCCAGCGAGAATCTCACCGCGGCCGAATCCCGGATCCGCGATGCGGACATTGCCTATGAGACGTCTCAGTTCACCAAGAACCAGGTCCTCGTGCAAACAGGTATCGCTGTGCTTGCACAGGCGAATTCCCTGCCGCAGCAGGCGTTGGCGTTACTTCGGTAAGTAACAAGCTATCGGCGTCGCACGCTCTCCTATGAACGAGGGCGTGCGGCGACCGATGGAGCCGTAGGGAGGCTGCCATGATACAGAGCGTTACACCAAAGGCAGATCCACGGGTCGGGCGGGTTCGCGAGGAAGAACTATCTCCTCCCGGAGGGCAAAAGCCGGGCACGAGGGCAAGCGACCGGGATGATAGGTCGACATCCCAGCAAGCCGCCGATCGGGCCGTGGTCGATCAGGCTGCGGCGAAGGTCAACGAGATGCTGGTTTTGGGGGAACCGCAACTGCAAATCAAAGTGGACGATGAGACCGAGCGAGTAGTCGTGAAAGTGGTCGAGCAAAAATCAGGCGAGGTCATTCGCCAGATTCCCCCCGAAGAGCTGTTGAAATTGGACAAGTATCTGTCGAGCCCGAAAGGGTTGTTGCTGAGTGAAAAAGCATAGCTCAGTCACGAAGGTTATGGAATGGCGACGATAAGTTTTGGCGGCCTCGGAAACGGACTGGACTTCGGTCAGGTCGTCGATCAACTCGTCAAGGCGGCGCATACACCCGTCGATCGGCTCAATTCTAAGAAGGATGATCTCAATTCGAAATCGACCGATTACGCCACGTTGAGCACAAAGTTGATTGCCCTGCAAAGCGCGGCCGATAAAATGCGTCTGGTTTCTAATTTCGACCGCTCCAGCGTGTCGGCGAGCGACTCAACCGTTCTCACAGCCACGGGCGCGTCCACGGCCGTTCAGGGAAGCTATACCGTCAAGGTCACACAACTGGCGCAGTCGCATCAGGTTACGAATAAGGCCGCGAAAGCGGTCGCGTCCACTACAACCGATATCGTGAGTGGTGCCTCCGGGACGTTCACGTTTCGTGTCGGCAGCGGCAGCAATCAAACCGTCAACCTGAGCGCCACCGCGACTATTGAGGATCTTAAAACCGCCATCAATGACCTCGGCGCAGGCGTCACAGCGTCGGTCGTCAACGCGGGCAGCGAGGCCTCTCCCGCCTACCGGCTGGTGTTGACGGCTGCGACTACAGGCGCCAGTAGCGGGGTGACGATTGTGGCGGACGACACGAACCTCGATTTTCTGAACGGTAGTGGAACCGGAGGAACCGATACCCTGCAAGCGGCGCAGGACGCCGTTATCGTCGTGGGGGACCCCAATCTGAATCCGCTGACGTTTCAGCGCAGCAGCAACACCATTACCGATGCTATTGCCGGTGTAACATTGACCCTGGCCAAGACGACAGGCTCAAGTACGGTCGCCGTCAATGTCTCACGGGATGTGACGGCCGTCCAGACCAACATCAAGGATCTGGCGACGGCTTACAATGAGGTGGTCAAGTTCATCAACGAGCGGAACACGTATGACGTCACCACCAAGAAGGGCGGAATCTTTTTCAACGAGCCGACGGTACGGACCGTGCTCAGCCAATTGAGGAGCGCACTCTCCTCTATCGTGCCGGGATTGACCACCTATACTTCAGTGGGTGAGATCGGCTTTAAAACTGAGCGCGACGGCACAGTGAGCGTCGATGAGGCCAAGCTGAATGCCGCGCTCAGTTCAAATTATGCAGCCGTCAAGGATTTGTTCGTGAATCAAACCAGCAGCGTCGGGGTCGCGCAACTCCTGAACGCGTCGGTGAATACGCTCAGTGACATTGAATCCGGCGCGGTGACACTGCGTAAGAACGGACTTACCCACCAGATTTCGGATCTGACCGACGAGATCACGAGGAAAGAGGATGTCCTCGCGCAGTATGAAGAACGGCTTCGCCAACAGTACGCTGCGCTCGATGGGCTGCTGAAAGAACAACAGAGCCAGCTTAGTTCTCTCCAGGCCAATTCCTCGTTAACGGGAGGAAACTAAATCGTCCAGGGAAGAGACCTATGCTTACTCAAAATGTGAGACAGTATCAGCAGACCCAGGTAATGACCTCGTCGAGAGTTCAGATTGTCGTGCTGCTCTATGATGCGGCCATTCAATCGATCGAGCTGGCTCGGGCCGGGATCGAGTCGAACGACACGAAGGAAAAAGCCCGGTTTTTGGGTCGAGCCATTTCCATTATTGGAGAGCTCAACAGCGTCCTCGATTTCGAGCAGGGCGGAGAGATCGCGCATTCGTTGCACCGGCTTTACGACTACATGCTCAATGAACTGGTTGCAGCGAACGCCCGCAACAAGGCACACCATCTTGATGGTCCACTACGGTGCTTGACCACGTTACGAGAAGGCTGGCGTGAAATCGCGGCGCAACCAGCTCGAATGGCGGGGGTATGACACTCCCAACAAGAAACGACTGTCGGGCGGACATCTTGCGACTGACCAAGTCTGCGGTTGAGGCGGCCGAACTGGGACGATGGGATGCCGTGGTTCAATGTTATCGAGATCGCGGCGCGCTCTTGGAGACAATGCAGAGTCCGATGGGGGAAGCTGGTGATCTCCTAAAACTCGACGAACAAGTCCGTACCCGCGTGCATATTGTTCAAGCCGTGCTGGCGTCGCTCTTGGGCGATGCCATGGCGACAAGGCGGCGCTTGCACGGACTGCGTCAGCGACTTGGTGCGGCTGTTTCGACGCCTGCAACAATGTCTGTGGAAGTCTAGCCGGAATCAGGAACGGGCAATGGCCATCGATGTGAAAATGTTTCACAACCTTGCCCGGTTGTCCAGCCCACAAGTCTCGGAGGGCGGTGCCTCCTCCCTTCGCCCAGAGTCGGCCTCCTCAACGACGGTTCTACTTGTCGCCGCTCCGACCATCCTTCGAGCGCCCATCTGGAAAAAACTCGGCCCGGGCGTGACGGTCCAATCATACGGGCATAAGGACTTTTCGCTCGACCGAGATACCTCAGATGACCGTACACTCGTGATCTATCAGATCGGCGCCCGTTTTGCCGATGCACGTAAGTCTCTCGCCCGCATGGTCCAGGCGCGACACAACCTCTGTATCATTCTGCTCGGCGGACCCATCGGCTCAGATCGAACTGCCAGGCTGTTACGGGATGGCGCGTTTGACTATCTGACCTGGCCGTGCACTGCGGCCAGAGTGACGGAGTCGATAGCGCGTGGTGTGACGTACCAGCGTGCCATCCGCGAGGTGAGGCATCTATCCGGCGAACGGCCCCGGGTCACACAGGAACCGGCACATGATCGCGGTGCACCGCAATCGTACGGCCGACAGCTTTCGGCGCTGCACCAACTTACCGAAGAACTGGCGGCATCGCGTGATGAGAATGGGATCGGCAAAACGCTGACCCGCGGGTTACGGACCTTGGTCGATACGGATATGATCGGGATCGCCAGATCAAACCGCAAACAAGTATGGGTCTGGTGTGATACCCAAGATCTGGAACCTGAAGCGCGCGCACGGCGCTATTTGCTTCGCCGCCTCGGTCGCCTGCCTGCCGAGAGTACTCGTCCGTCGACTCCGCATCAGCGCGCGCACGCGCGGCATCTTCGTCTCGTACCACGTTCAGGGTCTCAACGACCGCAGCCGATCGAGGCGCCGGCGAACAGCCATGAAAGTAGTTTGGCTATTGGGCAGGAAGCGGGTCTTTTCCTCGTTCGTAAGAGGGGCGTAGAACCCCTCACCCAGCAGGAACGGCAATTACTCGATACTGTCGGTACCGCGCTCGCGCTTTCTTTGCAGAATCTCGACGCGAATCATCGCACACAGGATATCGCCATGCGTGATCCGCTGACGGAGATACTCAACAGACATGCGTTTGAGGGGGCGTTGACACGGGAATTGAAAGTCGGGCTTCGCTACGGAGTTCCGGCCTGTCTTTTGTTATTGGATCTGGATTATTTCAAGACCGTGAACGAGCGTCTTGGGCACGCAGCCGGAGATCATGTGCTCCGGACGGCTGCCGAGGTGATACGAAACACGGTACGTGATATTGATGTTGTCGGTCGATACGAGGGCAACACATTCGCAGTCATCCTTCCGCATACTGATCGGGGGCAGACTCGTGTCCTAGCGGAACGGTTGCGAGAGCGCATCGAGCAACACCTGTTTGCAGTCGAGGCGGGACAAGTCCGTACCACTGCCAGCATAGGTTTGGCTGCGATTCCCGACATCGCCGTTGCGTCTTGTGCGGATTGGATGGGTGCCGCTGACTCTGCGCTGAATCATGCCAAAGCTCAGGGTCGGAACTGTGTCGTCCTCCATACGCCGAAACCGCCAGCTTTGGCATGCGTGGCCTCGCTGAGTCTTGCGGCATAATGCCTGAAAGCAAGATGACCATGGCACCACCGACCGTCCCCTCATCACCCAAACCCAAGCACGCCGTAGACGAACGGCGTGAATGGATCAGAATCGAGGATCGGGTGCTCATGGAATACCGCCTGGTGGACGAGCCGGTGATTGCAACCGGTGTCGATGAGGGGGGCGCCACCCCGGACACGATCACGGCGGCAGTGACGAAACCGACAGCGGATCTTTTGGCTCGATCCGGCGAATCGTTGATGGACTCACCGGTGTTGCCTTGGATGATGAAGGTCGACTATCTCCTCGGAGTCATCCTCAACTCTCTCGCGACGATCGCGCCGTCCAGTGTCGCGATGGCGAGGCTGATGGATATCAATCTGAGCGGAGGAGGAGTGGGCTTCGTGTCCTCCCGTGAATTCGCCGCCGGAGACCGATTATCGGTCAAGATGATCCTGCCTCCCTTTACTCCCGTGCATGCTGTCGCGCAAGTTATCCGATCGACGCTGAATCCTCAGGGACAGGGCTGGGATTTGGCCACAGAGTTTGTTGAGATCAGCGTGGACGGTCAGGAGCACCTCATCCGCCACATCCTCCACACACAGGCGGAACGCTTGCGTGCACGTCGTGCACATCCCGGCTAGGAGAAAAAGAGTTCATGGAAACCGCGGGCCTCACGGAGGGATCCAGGGGGCACCGGACGAGCGGAGACAAACCCAGGGAACGTTCATGAACCAGCTCAATATTAAAGAGATCATCGGCAACATTGAGAATCGGATCGACGACCATCGGCTTGTGAACGCAAGAATCACAAGCGAGATCACCATTCTTTCGCTGAACGCGACCATAGAAGCGGCGAGAGCCGGTGATGCAGGCAGAGGATTTGCCGTGGTTGCGACAGAGGTGAAAAACCTGGCCACGCAAGCCGCCGACGCCTCCAAAGCATTGAGCTCAATACGGGAGGAAACGAGCGAATTGAATCGGCGATTCATGGACAAAGAACACGATCGCCTTTCAGAGATGGCACAGACACTGGTGCAGTTGATCGTACGCAATCTGTACGAACGCACCGCCGACGTTCGGTGGTGGGCGATGGATGAAGCCTTGGTCAACGGTCTCGAAGCTGCCGATGGAACTGCTCTCCATCATGCAGCCGAACGACTCGGGCTGATCAATCGATATTATTCGGTCTATCTCAACCTTGTCTTGGTCGGAATCGACGGAAAGATCATGGCCTCCTCGCACCCGGAGAAGTTTCCCAAGGTCACCAGGGCCGATGCGACCAGATGCGCGTGGTTTCAGAAAGCCATGGCGACGACGAACGGCGACCAGTACGTGGTCGACGACATCGGTCATGACTCACTCCACGGCGACAAACTGGTCGCGGTGTACGCCGCCGCCGTTCGGAAGGAGGGGAAGCCGAACGGAAAGATCATCGGTGTTCTAGGAGTGGTGTTTGATTGGGAAGAGCAAGCCAGAATTATTGTTCAAAAAGAACCGGCGATATCCGAAGCTGCATGGAAACGTACCCGCGTGATCTTGCTGGACAACAAGCTGCGGGTGATCGCGGCATCCGATGATCAAGGAATACTGTTGCCCTTCGCGCTCCAACATCAAGGACGTGAACGAGGCCATTACGTGAACGACAAACACGACGTGGTCGCGTATGCCAAAACGCTCGGCTATCAGGAATACGACGGCCTCGGATGGTATGCGGTGATCGTGCAAGGGCTTCGATGATGAGAAGGCGCAAACGCCGTGCAAGTGTCCAGTGTACGCGCGCTGGAAGAACGGCTCCGCATGTGAAGATCACGAATGACGATTGACAGGAAACACCGCCAGGAACATTCAGGCCGTTCAACCGAATCAAGCTGCTTGCGGCAAGGAGCCGCGCAGCAACTGTGCCAGCGCTTCGGCGGTTTTCGTGAGCGCGACGGCAGCCGGAGATGATGGCGCATGCTGAACCACCGGGACGTACGCTCGTACCGCTTGCTCCATTGCGGAGTCCTCGGGAATCTCGCCTAATAATGTCAAGTCACCTCCCACATATTCTTTGAGCAGCTTCTTGAGCTGCGGCACATTGACGCGAGCACGCCCGGTAACACGATTGAGGATGAGAGCCGGTTGAAACACGCTCAAGGTAGCCTCCGCAATCGACCGGCCGGATTCATCGGTCTTGCCCGCAACGTCCAATACTTCCTCCACGCTGCTGTAATCCCGGTTCGCCAGTCCTTCTGCCATGACATCGCGCGTCAAGAACATCGACAAGACTCGACGGATTGCGGCCAGTTTGATGAAGCGATAGAGGTCCAGGACGGAGGTGGGGTCCGGCGTAGCCACGGCGAGGTGATGGTCGGCCATCAGAAAAAAATCCAGCGTATGGTAGCTCGTTCCCGCCCCAATATCGACGACGATCACGTCGGCGTGGATATCTTGGAAGTTTCGAATAAGACGCCGCTTTTGTGAATAGGACATATTGGCAGTCGCAAGGGTGTCGCCTGTCCCTGGAATAATGCGCAACGATGGGTGAATGGGAAGCTGTTGAGCCAGTGCGTCCAGCTGTTCGACTCGACGGTTGAGAAAGTCAGTGAGGGTACGCGCAGGGTTGGGGAGGCCCAGCAGCACATGGGCGTCGGCGCCTCCAATGTCGAGGTCGGCGAGGACCACCTGCTTGCCTTTTTGCGCTAAGACCAGAGCCAGGTTGGCTGCGACCACACTTTTGCCAACCCCTCCTTTGCCGGACGCGACGGAGATGATGCGTGCCATTGAGTTCAGTTCCTATTCGTTCGGCGTGAATACCACACCTTCTTCGGTAACCGGCTGAGAATCCTGAATAGACGCGGCCCATCCCGGTGCGGCCAGAGGAAGGTGACGGCATGATGGAAAGCCGATCATGGCAGGGCGCTCAAGTTTCCGAACCGCTACGCCGATACCACAGTCGGCATGAATAATGACGTATCAGCAGCAACGACGAGCCAGCTGGAAGGAAGTCCCGCCCGGGACGGAGAAATCTTAACCGTCATGGAAGTGGCGCGGTTTCTACGGGTGCCGAAATCCACCGTCTACAAACTCGCACGGGTCGGTGAACTGCCGGCGTCCAAGATCGGTAAACATTGGCGATTCCTGCGCCGTGACATTCATGAGTGGATGCACAGCCGATCCAGGCAAGGCTAGTGGCTCTATGAGGTGCTGTCAGGTTCATCGGCAGAACGACCATTCCTTCGCTCTCACGTTCCAGAGGGTACTCAGGACATGAGCGGTGGGCATGATCCTGCCGGCACTGTCATCGCTGGAACGCACATTTCTCCACGCAAGTCGACTATCTCCTGCAGGCCTAGTGAAATCGATGACCCACCGAGCTTTCCGGGGGTCAGGTCGTGTGGCGAATGTGCCGATATGTGGCGAGGCATTGCGAGGTCGCTGGAAGACCGAATCGTCGCGTGATCACCGGACCATGGGCCACTACCGCTGTGACCGCCGTATGAGACAAAGGAGGCGTTATGCCAGCCGATCCGAACATGAAGATCCTCGTCGTCGATGACATGGTGACGATGAGGAGAATCGTCAAGAACATTTTGAAGCAGCTTGGGTTTGCCAATTTAGAAGAGGCGGAAAACGGACAGGAAGCTCTGCAAAAGTTGCGGGCAGACACGTACGGATTCGTCGTCTCGGATTGGAACATGCCGGTCATGACGGGTATCGACATGCTTCGCGCGATCCGTGCGGACGAGAAGCTCAAGGCCACGCCTGTGCTGATGGTGACGGCCGAGGCTCAGCAAAGCAACTTGGTTGAGGCCGTGCAGGCGGGAGTGAGCAATTACATCGTCAAACCCTTTACGGCTGAGACACTGCAGGAAAAGATCGCGAAGATCTTCAAATAGATTCGGGCGACCAAAGGGCATCCGAGCCGTCGGGGATGGAGGTCGTGTGGAGAACCAGGGACACAAGTTGTACGGAGAACTCGGTGAACTGGCTCGCTTTGTCGAGAAGGCGATGACGACGATTTCGCACGCCGGTCCTCAGATCGTGGCCAGCAGCGCGCAATTGCCGGCGGCCTCATCACATCTCAGCGAGCTCAATCGGATGACGGAGACCGGAACCCTCGAGGTCATGCGTCTGACCGAGATGATCCAAGACAATCGCGACCGAGTGGCGAAGGACCTCTGTTCCGTCGTCGACACGCTACAGGCAATCGATTGCGTGAAGCTCGCAGAACGTCTGGAGAAGGTGAGCATCGTGATCGCGCAGGACGCCAAGCACTTGACGGAAATCATGACCGCTCTCTCCTTTCAAGATCTTGTTGCTCAACGAGTCAAGAAGCTTGTGACCATCCTTGATGAGGTGCAGAACAAGCTGATGGAACTGGTCGTCGTCTTCGGGCTCCAACAAAACGGCGAACAAATCACTTCCACCGGAACGGCCGGCCACTTGCTCAAACAACTCGAGGACTCCAAAACGACGGCCATGAAGCAAAAAGTCGCCGACGATATCTTGGCTCAATTCGGGTTCAAATGAGGCGCTCACGCAATGGATATTGCGACAATTCTTGGAGTGGTGATTGCAATCGGCTCCATCGTCGGAGGCCAGGCGCTCGAAGGCGGCCATCTGGGTTCGATCATGCAGTTGACCGCCTTTATCATTGTGATCGGCGGCACAGTCGGCGCCATTTGCGTGCAGAGTCCCTTGCCGGTCATCGTCAAGGCAGCCGGTAGTCTGTCTCTCGCCTTTGCCGGTCCCCGCGTCGACAACAAGGGGAACATCAAACTCATCATCGACCTCGCGAACGTCTCACGAAAACAAGGTCTGCTCGCGCTCGAGGGAAAGCTGAAAGACATCCATGATGCGTTCATGAAAAAGGGGATTCAACTCATTGTCGATGGAACCGACCCGAAAGCCGTGCATGAGATCCTCGAGATCGAGGTGGAGCAGCATGAGGAGCAAGGCATCTTGGCGGCCAAAGTGTGGGAAGCCGCAGGAGGGTATTCGCCGACCGTCGGGATTCTTGGCGCCGTCCTCGGACTGATTCACGTGATGGAAAATTTGGCCGACCCCTCAAAGCTCGGCAGTGGTATCGCGGTGGCCTTCGTCGCCACGGTCTATGGTGTGGGAGCCGCCAACCTCTTCTTCTTACCCATTGCGAACAAGATCAAGCTGAAGCTGAAGGAGGAGGCAGGCTCCCGTAATTTGGTCATCATGGGACTTGTCGGACTTGCCCAGGGGGAAAACCCTCGACTGCTGCAGGAAAAGCTGGAAGGTTTTCTGCCGCACAATGAGCGGACAAAGGAAACGAAGAAATGAGGTCCTTCGTGAAGCGTGGTTCGTATCTTGTCGACGTCATGAGCGGAAACTATGACGACGCTTCGCGAGTCACGCTTCACGCGGTGCGGTCATAAATGGCGAAGCACAAGCACGAGGAGCATGAAAACCACGAGCGTTGGCTGGTGTCGTATGCCGACTTCATCACCTTGTTGTTTGCGTTCTTCGTCGTCATGTACTCGATTTCTTCGATCAATGAAGGAAAGTACCGAACCGTCAGCGAATCGATCAAGGCTGCGCTGAATCCGCTCGCCAATCGTTCGGGTGCGAACCGGGTATTCGGCGTCGGTGAGGCAAGGCTGGTGCAGCAGGGGAGGAATCCAACGGACGCCAAGGAAGTCACGATTCGACATATCCGCCAAGTGTTCCAAGGTATCAAGGATAAGCAACTGAAAGACTTGGCGGCGTTCGTCACCGTCGTCCAGACCGTTAATGGAGACATCGTCATTACGATCCCAGATAAACTGCTTTTTAACAGTGGAGAAGCGACGATACGAGCAGAAGCTCTTCCATTTCTTGAAGGATTGAGCGGGGCCATTCTGGAATTGAACCGACATGCCCGCGTTGAAGGACATACGGATAATGTGCCGATTCGGACAGCGCAATTTCCTTCCAATTGGGAACTGTCATCCACCCGGGCTGTGATGGTCGTCAGGGTTCTGTCCGAGCTCTATGGAGTCCAATCGGATCATCTCGCTGCGGTGGGGCATGCCGACACCAGGCCTGTGACAGCCAATCTGGATCCTGAACAGCGGGCTAAGAATCGTCGAGTAGAGGTCGTCATTCTTGAGCAGCCGCCTCCCGCGCCTCTTCTCCAGACGGGAAATGAGACGGATCAATCCGGGCCATCGGATGATGGGCCGCTGAACTCCTTGCAGCCGCCTCCGGAGACGTCCGGCAATGGCCGGACACCTTAGCGCATCTCGGGGTTTTTACGGCAGGTGGACTCTCAAGTCTTGATCAGAAGCAGCCGACAATATGTCTTAGTGACTACTGGGGAGAGAGCTCACGATGACGGCGGAACCGATTGCATCTAAGGCACACCGGGCGGAAGAGCCGAACGGCAGGCACCTGGCTCCAGACGGCGATCTCACCATTTTCGAGGCGGCGGAGTTCAAGGCGGACTTGCTCAAACTATTTCAGAACGATGGGCTGGTTTCACTCGACCTTGGGAAAGTCTCACGGGCAGATACCGCAATCATCCAGTTGCTATGGGCCGCGCGGAAACGGGGCCGGATGTTTGTCACGGGTCTTTCCCGAGATCTGCAAGCAAGATTGACTCAACTCGGATTTTCCGAACCGCTCAGCGAATAGTTCGACGCCGGGTTTACGATTGGACAGAAGACGATGACCGACAATGTTGAATGTTCAGCCGGCAGCGGCGAGATGGGCGACGTCGCCAAGCTCCACGAGCATCGACAGGCATGGGAGGCATTTGCGGCGTGCGCCGTGCGCTTGATACCGGTGTTGAAAGCTCAGATGACGGCCGTCACCGACGAAACCGAGCGGGCTACGATGGACTTAGTGCTGAATCTCCACCTGCTGGCATCTCCAGAAGTGGAGGCTTCGCCGCACGAGAGGTCGGCCTGTGTGTCAAAAATCGTGATGGCGATGCAGTTTCAAGATATCACGCGACAAAAGCTGGAACACGTCGGGCAAGCGTTGGATCAATGGAGCCGACATCTTCAGGCGCTGATGCGAGGACCGGATGACGACAGCGCGAAGCAGGAAATCGCCGCGCTGGAACAGCTTGAGCAACACTACACGATGGAAGAAGAACGCCGTCTTCACACGGCAGCGTTGACGCCCGACTATCAAGAGCCGGTGCCGGTCGACATGCCGGTGAAGGAGCCCGATTCCGTCACGCTGTTCTAGGCGAGTCACCCATGAAACCAGCAGGAAGGCCTCAAAAAAGACAGGCACATGACGGTGGAGGATCAGCATGAGCAAGACAGCCCTCGTTGTCGATGATTCACCCACCATGCGCCAAATGGTGGCGTTCACGCTTACCAACGCCGGGTTCACGGTCGTCGAGGCCGAACACGGGAAGGATGCCGTCAACAAGGTCGCGGCCGGTCCGAAGATGGACATCGTCGTCACCGATCTCAATATGCCGGAGATGGACGGCATTACGCTCATCAAGGAACTGCGCAAGCTGGCGGCGTTCAAGTTTACCCCCATTCTTATGCTGACCACCGAGTCTGCGGTGGAGAAGAAGCAGGCGGGGAAAGAAGCCGGGGCCACTGGATGGATCGTGAAGCCGTTTAATCCTGAACTGTTGCTGAAAACCATTGCCAAGGTGCTACCGGCATGATGGGTCACATGTATCTCGTGAAGCGTGAAGTGTCCGAATCGGATCAATCAAGCGCTTCACGAACGACGCTCGTCTCGCTGAGTCGAGGCGAGCCTCACGAACGACAGGATTCAAGATGAGCAGCGATTTCGCGCAATTTCAGGATGCGTTCTTCGAAGAAGCCGCCGAACATCTCGCGGTGGTCGAAGAGGGATTGCTGCAACTGGAACGGCATCCTGAAGACCTAGACCTGCTGAACAAGATCTTTCGCTCCGCCCACTCCATTAAGGGCACGAGCGGCATGTTCGGTTTCAACGCCGTCGCACAGTTTACCCATAAGATGGAGACGCTGCTCGATCTGCTCAGAAATGGGCAGAAGGCCGTGTCACCGGCGATTGCCGATCTGTTGCTCCGGTCCATAGACTGTCTCAAGACGTTGATCGATGCCGTCAAAACCGGTGTGTCGGTGGACAACGAGGCGGCCCAACGGCTCACGACGGAATTGACCGCTGCCAGTGTGTTAAAAACTCCGTCGGACGGTTCCACAGGAGAATCGGAGAAGCCGTCGTCTTCGCCATCGGCTGACGGGTCGCATCTCTTTGCTATTGACTGGACCCCGCCAGAATGGATGTTTCAGCGCGGCCTCGACCCGCTGCAAGTCTTCAAAGAGCTACAGGATCTCGGCACATTATTGCAAGTAGAGGTGGATGCCTCCAGGTTACCGGATTTGGATGAGGTGGACCCGGAGAAGTGCTACTTGACGTGGAAGATGCAGCTCGCTACCGCCAAGGACCGAAAAGTCGTTGAGGCGGTATTCGAGTTTGTCCGGGAAGACAGCAAGCTGACGATTGAAGAACGTGAATCGTCATCCGTGAAACGTATTTCGTCCTCGGATTCGAACGCTTCACGAGGTACGAACGACGAGCAACGCGTCGAAGACGGAGAGCCGAAGCCCCTCGGAGAGATTCTGGTCGAGAGCGGCGTGGTGTCCCGCGAAACGTTGGACAGCGCGCTGGCACAGCAAAAGCGGGTCGGCCAGATCCTCATCGAACAACACGCCGCTACGCCACAGCAGGTCGAGCAGGCGCTGCAAAAACAGCGGCAACAGGAATCCACGGCTCAAGCCAAGAAAACCGACACGACGTCCATTCGTGTGGATACAGCCAAGATCGACAAGCTCATCAATTTGGTGGGTGAACTCGTGATCACCCAGTCGATGTTGAGTGATCTGGGAGCACGGTTCGAGATGCGGCAGCTGCCGGTGCTGCTTGAGCGAATGGTGGAGCTGGAGAGGAACACCCGCGAGATTCAAGAGCGTGTCATGGGGATCCGCATGCTTCCAATCGGAACGGCATTCAGCCGCTTCCCTCGGCTGGTGCGCGATCTATCGGCGAAGATGGGGAAGAAAATTCAGTTGGTTTTATCGGGTGAAGAAACCGAATTGGACAAAACCGTCATCGAATCCATCGGCGATCCTCTGACGCATCTCGTCAGGAACTCAGCCGACCATGGCGTGGAACTGCCGGAGGAGCGCCTCGACAGCAACAAGCACGAAACCGGCACGATCAAGCTGAACGCGTTTCATGAGGGTGGAAATATCTGCATCACGGTGGAAGACGACGGGCGTGGCCTGAGCCGTGAGAAGATCGTCGCGAAGGCGATCAAGCAAGGGCTGATCGGGGAGAACGACAAGCTGACGGACGATCAGATTTGGCTGCTCATTTTCAAACCCGGGTTCTCGACCGCGGAGAAAGTGACGGACGTATCCGGGCGAGGGGTCGGGATGGATGTCGTGAAGCGGAACATCGATGCTCTGGGCGGCACGATCAGCATCAAGACCATGGCGGGAAAGGGGACGACCTTCACCTTGAAACTGCCCCTCACCCTGGCGATCATCGAAGGCATGACCGTCCGGATCGGGCGAGAAACATACATCGTGCCGCTGCTCTCGATTCTGGAGTCCATTCAGCCGAAGCGAGAAGCGGTGAAAACCGTCGTCGGCAAAGGGGAGCTGATCAATGTCCGCGGCACCTTTCTGTCGATGGTGCGTCTGTACGAGGTATTCAATCTACAACCGGAGTATACGGATCCGGCGAAGAGCATTCTGCTCATCCTGGAGACGGAGGGCGAGCGAGTGGCAGTGATGGTGGATGAAATTATTGGCCAGCAGCAGGTCGTCATCAAGAGCATGGAGCAAAACTTCCACAAGGTCGAAGGAATTGCCGGCGCCACCATTCTCGGAGACGGCACGGTGGGCTTTATTCTGGACGTGCGGGGAATGCTGGAAATCGCCCGTAGAGGCGAAGCGGTGGCAGCGTGAGACCATCCCGAATAGTGAGGCATATCAACGAGGAGCTTGAATAGCTCGACAGGACGATTCGTCGTAAAGGAGGGCCGATGGCAGCATCGACGACAGAAAGCGCGACCAAAGAGCTCAATCAGCGGATCGGGCTGACCACGGACGGCAGTCAGTTTTTGACGTTCAATCTGGGTGACGAATTCTACGGCGTCGATATTCTGCGCGTGCAAGAGATCAAGGGGTATACCGCTGTCACCAAGATCCCCAACACTCCGGCCCATATCAAGGGCGTCCTTAATCTGCGCGGGACCATCGTTCCCATCGTCGAGCTTCGCACCAAATTCAGCTTGCCGACGATCGAGTACACACCCTTCACAGTCATTATCGTCGTCGTGGTGCGTGACAAGGTCATGGGGCTCGTCGTCGATTCAGTTTCCGACGTCCTGAACATCGACGCGAAAGAGATTCAATCTCCCCCAAAATTTGGGGCCAAAGTCGATGTGACCTTTATCAGCGGCATCGGGAAGTCCGGCGATAAACTCGTGGCTTTGCTGGATATCGACCGGTTGCTGATGGACGGAGAGTTGCCGGAGAACGGCGGCTCGGCTGCTGCTTAGTTATCGATGGCCGGAACTGCATCACAAGGCGAAGGATGACGCGTGCGTTTGCACCGTGAAGTGAGGATGGAGCCAGAAAAGGTGGATGTGTGGTGGGGAAGAAACACGTGGAATGGATCGCGATTAGCCCGGTGCTGCTCTCATACGAGTGGACGCCATAAAGGAGGAGTATCGTGAATACCCTGCGGAATCTTAAGACCAGATCCAAGCTGCTGATCAGCTTCGGGCTCGTGGGGCTGCTTTTGGTAGCGGTCGGAGAGCTGTCGATCACCGGCATCGACAAGCTGAATCAGCGAATGAACGTAATTTACAAGGTGAATCTGACCTCGCTCAAGCTGCTTGGAGATCTGCATGGGCAGGCTGAACGGATGAGCGCGCTCGTGGCCTGGCACATTCTCGCGTATGACTCGACGACGATGGCCAAATGGACCCAGGAAATCGGCAAGCTCGACGAAGATGTCGATCGCTTTGTAACAGAGTATCAGCCGCTTATCGTCGCGGAATCGGAACGTGGGATCTATGAGCGTTTCAAAACCAGCTGGGCTGAATATAAAGAGATCCGCACAAAAGTCATGCAGCTGAGCTCGAACTTCAGCAAAGATGGTGCGGCTGAGATCCAGCGGACCGAGTTGGCCCAGAAACTTGCCGGTATTCTGGAAGCGATCAACGGCCTGACTCACGAGAACGAAGTCCAAGCCAAGGAAACGTTCGACACCAGTTTAGATATGGCCTCTACTCTTCATACCACCAATATCATCATCATGGGTGCCGGCCTGCTCTTAGGAATGTTCTTAGGTTGGCTCATCTCGCGCTCAGTAGCCGGAGGATTGAGCGATATTTTGAAGGCGGCGCAAGCGCTGGGAGCGGGCAACCTGACGGCACGATCAAGCATCACGACCAAGGACGATATCGGCGGCCTCGCCGAGGCATTCAACCGGATGGGGGAACAGATCGAATCGAATGTGAAGGAGTCGCTCGAGTCCAAATACAAGATGGCCGCACTGGATCGAGCGGAAGCCGTGATTGAATTGAATACAGACGGCACCATTATCACAGCCAACCAGAACTTCCTCAGCTGTTTGGGCTACACCCTCGACGAGATCAAAGGCCATCATCATCGGATGTTCGCCGAGCCCGCGTATGCCGCGTCGACCGAATATCAGGCTTTTTGGGCCAAACTCAACCGTGGGGAGTTCGATGCCGGTGTCTATCGCCGGGTTGGGAAGGGAAGCAAGGAAATTTGGATTCAGGCCTCCTACAACCCGATGTTGGACAGCGATGGAAAAGTGTCAAAGGTTGTCATGTTCGCCGCCGACATCACCGGCCAAAAGCAGGCGCAGAACGAGGTGGAAAAACTTATCGGCGCCGCCGCCACAGGGAATCTCTCGGATCGAATCAATACCGGACGGTTCCAAGGGTCAGCGAAGGATCTCGTGTCCAGCTTTAACCAGCTGCTCGATGCCGTCTCTAAGCCGCTGCACGAAGCGCAGATCGTCTTGACGGCGCTCGCCTCCGGCGACCTGACCAAGCAAATGACGGGCGCATATCAAGGCGAGTTCGACCAGATGAAGATGAGCCTCAATACGGCGATCACGCAATTGACTCAAACGGTGTCGCTTGTGCGCGACGCGGTCGAAGCCGTCACAGCCGGAGCGGAAGAAATCAGCAAGGGCAGTGATGATCTCGCGCAACGGACCAGCGAGCAGGCCGGGGCCTTGGAGGAAACTTCCGCATCAATGGAAGAAATGACGTCCACCGTCAAACAGAACGCCGATAACTCCAAGCAAGCGAATCAGTTGGCCATCGCGGCGCGAGATATCGCCAACAAGGGAGGAGCGGTTACCACCAGGGCGGTCGATGCGATGGGAGAGATCAACAAGAGCAGCAAAAAAATCGCCGATATCATCACCGTTATCGACGAAATCGCCTTCCAGACGAATCTGTTGGCATTGAATGCCGCCGTGGAAGCGGCTCGAGCCGGGGAACATGGGCGAGGGTTCGCGGTGGTGGCAGCCGAGGTGCGGAATTTAGCCCAGCGCTCCGCGACCGCTGCCAAAGAGATCAAGGGCTTGATCAATGAGTCCATCCAACGCGTTACGGACGGCACCGAATTGGTCAATCAGTCCGGGAAGACGCTTGAGGAGATCGTCGGGTCCGTCAAGCGCGTCACCGACATCATCGCCGAGATCAGCGCGGCGTCACAGGAGCAAGCCAGCGGTATCGATCAGGTGAACAAGGCGATTATGCAGATGGACGAGGGCACCCAGCAGAATGCCGCTCTGGTCGAGGAAACCGCCTCTGCCAGCCAGTCGATGAAGGAACAGGCCAAAGAGTTGATGCGGCAAGTGGAGGTATTCAAGGTCCAGCAGTCTGAAAACAGGCGCGCAGTAGAGGCGACGAAGAGCGCGGTGGCCGGCAAACAACTGGCCAAGCCGGCGGTGAGCACATACAATCTGAAGACGACGAAGAGGCCGGCGACCTCTGCCCGATCAGCCGAAGAGCATCAGCCGGTCGCTCTGACATCGGGCAGCGGCAGGGACCGTCGCGACAAGGCGGACGAGTTTGAGGAGTTTTAAAGAGGCGGTCATCTCCTCAGAGTATGGATGATGAAGTGATTGGGTTACGGCAGGCCGGATGTCCAATGTTCAGTTGAGCGCGGGACATCACGCCGGCTGCGAGATACGATTCGACGGGGCAGCCGGGGCCAGCCAATGCGAGACTGCGGAGGCTGGTTGCGTAACAGCTCATCAGCCTGAATTTCAGGTCCAGTCAGGGGCATACCAAGTGGATTACAAAATCACAGCCAAGGAATTTGAACATTTCCGGACACTTATTTATGACGAGAGCGGAATCTCACTCAACGAGCAAAAGCAAAGTTTGCTGGAGTCCAGGTTAGCTAAACGCCTGCGGGAGCTCGGGCTCGAGACCTTTTCGCAGTATTACGACAAGGTGACGGTGGATCCGACGCAGGAAGAGTTCACTCGGATGCTGGATTTAATTTCAACCAACAAGACCGATTTCTTCCGCGAGCCCAAACACTTTGACTTTCTCCGTGACGTCATTCTGCCGGAGTTGATGCCGCAGAAACGTATCCGTATTTGGTCGTCTGCCTGCTCGACCGGGGAAGAACCTTACACGATCGCGATGACGCTCTTTGAGGGCGTTCATAACCCGCTGGAATGGGATTTCAAGATTCTGGCGTCCGACCTGTCGACACGCGTTCTGGCCAAGGCATCAGCGGGTGTTTACGACGAAGACCGATTTCGAGACGTGCCTCCGACCATGCTGAGGCGGCATTTTCTTCGCGGGTGCGGCGAGAGCAAGGGTTGCTATAAGGTCAAGCCGCACTTGGCTTCCATGATCCGCTTTCGGCGACTCAATTTGATGGATGATGATTTCCCCATCAAAAACCCGCTGGATTTGATTTTCTGTCGAAACGTCATGATCTATTTCGACCGTCCGACCCAAGAAACACTCGTCAATAAATTTTACCGGTACCTGAAACCGGGCGGATATTTGTTCATTGGACACTCTGAAAGCCTTCAATGGGTCAAGCATGCCTTCAAAGCCTTGGAGCCGACGATTTATCAAAGAGAGCGATGACCGCGCATGTCACAGCCTGAAGCCGATCAATTTTCCCATATCCGACGGATGCGTGACAGGCGCTTCCCTCACGAAATCGCATCGATTCTTCCTGGAGAATTCTTTGTCAGCCGTGAACCGATGGTCGTCTATACCGTGCTCGGCTCATGCATCTCGGCGTGTATCCGGGATCCGATCGTCAGAGTGGGCGGGATGAACCATTTCATGCTCCCGGAACCGAAAGAGAATGCCCATGACTCTTGGGGGGAATCGACTCGTTATGGCTCCTTTGCCATGGAGTCTCTCATCAATGAAATCCTCAAGCGCGGCGGGATCAAAAGTCGCTTGGAGATCAAACTGTTTGGGGCGGGGAGAATTTACGACGGACACATCGACGTGGGAGACAAGAACGCGAAATGGGTGATTCAGTACCTGAAGAGCGAAGGTCTGACCGTGTTGAAAACCGATTTGGGGGATGTCTTCCCAAGAAAGGTGTATTACTTCACCGAATCGGGGCGTGTGCTCTTGAAAAAAATCGAGCGGATCAAAAATCGAACGATCTTCGAACGCGAAAATGAATACGCCACACGCATCCAGCAACGTGAGCAACAGCCGGCGGAGGACGTGACACTGTTCTGATCGATCGTGAGGCATGGTTTAGATCCCGTCGCTTGCAGGGATGGAGCGAGATGCTTCACGAATCACGAGGTACGGATGAAGAAGATTCGCGTCTTGACGATTGACGATTCAGCGCTGATGCGGCAAGTCCTGGCGACTCTCTTATCGAAGGATCCGGAAATTGAAGTGATCGGGGCCGCGCCTGACCCCTATATCGCGCGAGAAAAGATTAAGGCCTTGAGTCCTGACGTGCTGACGCTCGATGTAGAAATGCCAAAAATGGACGGCCTGACGTTCTTGGAGAAGTTGATGCGTGGGCATCCGCTGCCGGTGGTGATGGTCAGCTCTCTGACGGAAGCCGGCTGTCAAACGACGTTGCGTGCACTGGAGCTCGGCGCCGTGGATTTCATTACGAAGCCCAAGATCGACCTTCGAGAAGGCATGGAGGAGCTCGCGCAAGATCTGATCGCCAAGGTTAAAGCGGCCGCGGTAGCCCGCATCCGGGCTTCAACGCCGAATCGAGGAGCGGAAGGATCTGCGACAAGAAGTGAATGGCGAGAGACGGTATATAATTCTTCTTCCGCGATGATCAAGACGACCGACACCATCATTGCCATCGGCTCATCGACCGGCGGAACAGAGGCGGTGAAGCAAGTGTTGGAAATGCTTCCGCCTCATACACCCCCCATCCTGATCACGCAGCACATGCCGGAACGCTTTACGAAGACATGGGCTGATCGGTTAAACAGCCTCTGCCGGATCTCCGTAAAGGAAGCTCAAGATGGAGACAGTGTATTGCCTGGACATGCGTTGATCGCCCCAGGAAATTATCACATGACGTTGGTCAGGAGCGGGGCCCGGTACACGGCGCGCATCAACCAAGAGCCACCGGTCAATCGTCATCGCCCGTCGGTCGATGTGATGTTTGCATCGGTAGCGCGCTATGCCGGCGCCAACGCGATTGGGGTGATCTTGACCGGAATGGGAGGCGACGGCGCCAAGGAAATGTTGACGATGAAGCAGGCCGGCGCGTTTACGATTGCACAAGATGAAGCGAGTTGCGTCGTATTCGGTATGCCGAAAGAGGCGATCAAAGCGGGCGCCGTCGACAAGGTTCTACCGCTGGATGACATTGCCGGCGCCATCCTTACCCACGTGAGCCGCGGTTGACCCCGGAGTCGCTATGGCGATCACTCAACGGATCACACACAACGCGACATTGATAGACATCGACGACGTCTTCACGTACCGTAATCGCAAGGAGTTCTCCTCTGCGGTGACGCATTTCAGGGAGTCCGGAGGCAGGCATCTCATCGTCAATCTGCACGAGGTGACCTACATGGATAGTGCCGCAGTGGGTCTCCTGGCGTTGACGTCTCAGCAGCTCACGGCGGACAACCGAAGCATCAGCCTCGTGGACCCGCAAGGTACGGTGAAGCAGATTTTGGAGATGGCGAATATAGACCGGATGATCGCAGTATTTCCCAGCGAGCAGGCTGCGGTTGATGCTCGCGCCGCTTGATCGAAACAAGTAACCTGGTCCGGACTCATCCGAATGAAGGAGGATCCCATGTCGATGCAGACGAAAGAGCGCCCCGTGCCGAACGGTGTCATTCTCGAGATGACGGGCGATCTCACCTATGCCAATCGCGAACAATTCAAGACGGCCGTGGAAACCATCCGGCAAAAAGGCTGTCGGCATTTGATCTTGAACATGGCCGAGGTCCGATTCGTGGACAGCTCCGGCCTCGGATTATTGGCCCTCGTCTCGCAGAACTTCAAGTTGAGTCAGGCGAAAGTGAGTATGTTGAAGCCTCAAAGCTATGTGCGGGAGATCATGAGCCTGGCGAATATTCAGAAGTTGATTCCTGTCTACGACAACGAGCAAGACGCATTGGCCGGACACCAACGCGCAGCCTAGATCGCTCGTGGAATTGTCTGACGGCACGCGTGGCCGTTCCTCCTGACGCGCAACGTCTCTCTCATTAGAGCATCACCCAATGCCGACTCCATTACCCGTGACTATGCTCCGCCATTCAGAAGATGGGAAAGAGCAAACCGTTCTGGTTGTGGACGACGAGCCTGTTGCGCGCATCGCATTGGCGGCTCGGCTCAAACGGCTCGGTTATCGTGTGATCGAAGCCGGCGATGGAAAGGCCGGACTCGATATGCTTCGACGCGAGCGGCCGGATCTGACCATCTTGGACTGGATGATGCCGGAAATGGACGGCCCGTCCTTCTGCGAACTGGTTCGTCAAGATCCGGAGCTCCTGACGAGCCAGATTCTCATGATGACGAGTCATGATCAGCCCGAGCAAATCGCTGAAGGGCTGGCCCGCGGTGCGGATGACTTTCTCAGCAAGGCCGCAAGCAAGTATGAAATTACCGCTCGAGTCCAGGCCGGGATGCGCGCGGCGACGTTGATCAGAAGGCTGGAGCATGTGACGGAAGAAATCCAGCGAAAACAGGAGGCCATCGAACGGGAACTCCAGTCTGCCGCACGCTATGTCGAATCACTCCTTCCCGTTGCGGGGACGCTCCTGCACGGTGTTCGCATGGTGCATGCCTATCGACCGTCGCTTGCGTTGGGGGGTGATCTCTTCAATGTCGTCCCGTGGAGCGAAGACGTGCTGGGGCTGTATTTGCTCGATGCGTCCGGGCACGGTGTCTCTCCGGCTCTGCGCTCCGCGTCGTTTTCGACCTTTTTGCGGAGGGACAGCCTGCTGCATGCCGTCGGATCGAACGATCCGGGCGCCATCCTGACAGAAGCAAATAAACAGTTTCCTCTGACGGAGGATGGAAACTACTTTACGATCATCTTTGCCAGACTCGATACCCGCTCTCGCACACTCTCTTATTCGACAGCCGGACACAATGGGGCGCTTCTTCACCGCCGGTCGGGTGAAATCTGTCGGATGGCTCGACCAAATTTGCCGCTTGGCTTCGATGGGTCGATGACCTACCTCACAGAAAAGGTCCCTGTTGAGCCGGGTGATCGCCTGTACCTTCTGAGTGACGGTCTCTATGAAGTGCCGTCGTCGAGCGGCGAACTGTGGGGGCAAGATCGTCTGGAGAAGACGATTCGTTCATTCGGCGATCGCCCTCTGGAAGAGGTCGTCTCGGGGACCATCGAGACGGCGATCGGGTGGCTGGGGCACGAACAATTTCCCGATGATGTGGCGTTGATGGGTCTCGAAATCTCCGAATTGAGAGAGACCTTTCATGACTCTTGACCCCGTCTTCAACCTCGACGAGGCCCTCGCCCGCGTGGATCACGATCGAGAGATCTTTCAGATGATGGTGGAATTGTTTGTCGAGCATGGCCCCAAGGACTTGGGCGAAGCTCAGGCGGCGCTGAGCGGCCAGAATGCCGTAGGGTTGGCGCGATCCAGTCACCGCTTGAAGGGAGCGATTCTCCAGTTCTGCGCTCCGGCTGCCCTTCACGCCTGCAAAGACCTGGAAGAAGCGGCGAAAGCCGGAAATTTAACGCAAGCCGGAGAACACTACGACGCGTTGGAACGCGAACTTCTTCGCCTTCTGGCGGCGCTCCGCCGGGTACTCGACGAGGGAATCGCCGCATGAGCATGCTCGATGCTCGCAACCAGCTCTTGATCATCGATCCATGTCGAGAAACGCAGGCACGTATCGTCCGACATCTGGAGGGGAGAGGATTTTCGGTCGTCGCCGCGTCTGATCCGGCGACCGCTCTGACTGCGATCGATCTGGCTTCGCCGGACATTGTTATCACCGACGCGTTTCTTCCGGAAGCAGCCGGTCTCAGACTGGTCAAAGAGATCAGGGCCCGGCATGAGCTCTGCCCGGTCATCGTGATGGCGAGAGATGCGCCGGAACCCATCATTGTCGAGGCGCTTCGCGTCGGGGCTGCCGACTATCTCCACAAGCCCATCGTCGAGGAAGAACTGGCCCGCGCGCTGCAGCGTGCTCAGGATCTACTGCCTGGAGACCTGGCGGAGCTGCCTGGACTTTGCCTGTCGGAATATCGACTGACGGTCGATTCCGACCCCACACACATTCCGGGGGTCATTTCCTGGTTGATCAAGACGACGGCCTCGACCTTGCCTCCGATACAACGGCTCCATCTTCGGGGAACCCTTCAGGAGTTGCTCTTCAACGCGATCGAACATGGGAATCTCGAGATCTTTTATCAGGAGAAGCGGGAAGCTCTGATTAACGGCCACTATGAGCAACTCCTCGCCAACCGCCTCGCCCAATCACGGCTCCGAGACCGCCGGGTGGTCATTCATGTGCTTCACGACAAGAGTGCCAACAACTTGGTGTACCGCATCACCGATGAGGGAAAGGGCTTCAAGTGGCGGAGTCTGCTCACGCGATCCCAGGACGGTTGTGAGTCCGTAGGCGCGAACGGGCGAGGGATCTTTTTGGCCCGATCGTTCTTTCCTTGCTTGACATACAACGAACGGGGGAATGAGGCGATGATTACGGTGCCGCTTGAGTAGACTCCCGTTTCATGTTTCGAGTTTGTGGTATTGCGCCAACAAGAAACGGGAACCCAAAAGAGAAACACTCGCCTCGCGAAACCAGAAACACGCAACCTGAAACTCAGTCTGTATCACTAAAGCACCCGCAAGTACTCCACGGTGCTCTCGCCTTTACCGGCGTCTCGCCTCAAGATTGCAAGGGAACTCTTGGTTGTTTCGTTGATGGTGATGGTGAGGCGCGCGGAGAAATAGTCCGACCTCACATCGTAGTCGTTCCTCAACGCTCGACCGATTTCTTGAAAGTTTCCGATCCGGTCGAGTTCAACCTTGGTTTTGTAGGGGCGTCCCTGCACGATTTCAATCGCGACGGTCTGGCTGATGCTCGGGTCGAGCGTTTGGATGACGATGGGATCAGCCGTGTTGAGATTCACCGCTGCGCCACCCTCCAACGGGTACACGGTGACATATGGAGAGATTCGCTCGATAATGTCCGGAGTAAATCCCTTGATGAGCCGCAGATCTCCTAGGCCCGGCAGCGGACTGTTGGCGGATCGGTAAGGCGGCCTCAGCGATTGGTAGTACAGGCTCTCCGCGCCGGTCGGTTGGGGCACTTCATCCTGGTCGACCCAATCGATGAGCGCATCGACCAGGTTCGGGTTGACCCTGAGCAGTTCGAATAATCGTTTGACCCGGAGGACCTTCTTTTTCTGCTCCACCTCGCTTCCCGAACTTGACGCGAGGTCGTTCAGGTTCAATTTCCCCATCTCGTCTTGGATTTGCGCGGTCAGGAATCCGTCTCCGATCGCATAATTCTTGATCGGCATGGCCCAAATATCAGTGGGGCCGTCGTATTTTTGACCGGTCATCTTTTCGCGCATGAGATCCTGCTGCAGCACCGCCCGCGCTGCCTGCACGGCGGCCCGCGTCAGCATGCTGGCCTTATAGTCGTCGCGAAAGGTGGCGGCAGCTCTGTACTCACGGCGAGCTTCCGCGTCAAATTCAAGGATGAGCGCTGTCAGCAGGGTCAGTATCAGCAGCGCCAGTAGAAGCGCGACGCCCCGTTCATCAGCTCTTGGCATAGCTCAAGACACGAATGGTTGCGTCGATATTGACGGGATTATCGAATTTCGGGCGAATTTGCAGGTGGCGAACGTGAAGGTCGTATGGAGCTTGATCGATGGCGACCAGTAACGCCAGTAACTCCGGAAGTTGAACGCCTTCCAACCGGAGATCGACGGCTGTTTCTTCATATCCTTGCGCCAGCGACTGTACTTGCGGCTGCATGCCGGCAATTCGCTCGCGCACGTGCGCGGTGGTCGCCGCTTCTTCCATAAACGTGAGGAGAGAGAAATGGCTGTCGGCTCCGGGCATGCGACTTTCGACCTTGGTCAAGCGGTCTCGTTTGGCAAGATAGGTTTGGCCGAGCACAGTCAGCTCGGCGAGGTCTTTCTGTTTCCGCACCGCCTGGCGTTCGAGGCGATCGAGCTTGTCCAGCAGGGGATCCACAATCAGCACAAAGAGCAGGCTGAGTCCGAGCACGATTCCGCCGGTCAGCATGATGACGCGCTCGCGCTGTGACATATGATGCCATCGTTCCCGGAAGCTCTGTATCATGGTTGCTGCACCGTCACCGTCATGCGAAACACAACTTGATTGGAAGTCGCGCCCACTCGCGTTTCCGTCACCGACACGTCCGTCAGCCGCGGGCTCGATATGAAGGTTTGTTTGATGCGTTCCACCGCGTCAAAAGACGTGGTCTCTCCCTCCAGGATAATAACCGCGCCATCGACGGTCAGCTCGCGGACCTTGACCATCGTTCCCGGCGGCAGTTGTTTCACGAATGTCGAGAGCGTGAGCAAGGCCTTCCCGTTCGTAGCATCGACAAGGCCGAGTGACTTGTCGAGGACTCCGAGTCGGTATTGTGCTTGATCAAGTTCTTCTCCGGAGGCGGCGCCTGGTCCGAAGAGTTGCTCATATTGGCTGTGCAGGGCGGTTTTCAGCCTGGTCACTCGTTGATCCTGCAGCATGAAGTGAATCGAGAAATCCACGAGAGCAAAGACGGCGATCACCAAGCCGGCAGCCGTCGCCAACCGGCGGTCTCGTTTGGTCATGGCGGAGTCCGGTGAACCCGCTTCCGAGACCCCTTTCAGATCAAGCGCGAGCCCTAGCGGAGACGATTTGAACCGCCAGCGGGGTCGGATGATTTTCGGGTGAATGGCCAAACCGAATGCGATGGAAAATGCTCTCGGAGTATCGGCGCCAAATCCTTGG
Organism: Nitrospira sp. BO4; assembly: GCA_030144965.1. Taxonomy (GTDB): domain Bacteria; phylum Nitrospirota; class Nitrospiria; order Nitrospirales; family Nitrospiraceae; genus Nitrospira_D. The sequence goes on along the minus strand of JAMPUU010000017.1, from coordinate 580,409 downwards.
CGCGGCCCTACCGGATAGAGTCCTAATTGACGAGAGATGTAACCTCCGATTTCCTGGAGCTTCGACCCTCCTCCGCATACCCAGCAGTGAGTCAAGCGACTACGGTCGTTTCCTTGATAGCCCTGTAATGTGATCCGAAGCTCTCTCAGGATAGGCTCCAACATGCCGTGTACTTGATCCACGGCCATCGTGCGCTTGTGACGTTCCGCGTCGGCGAAGCTGCAGGCGTGCCGGACAGCCAGGGCGTGCGTCACATGGTTACCGCCCCAGAGAATCGTCCGGAGCATGACGGGACGTCCCCCCTGCACCAGACAGAGGGTGGTTTTCGAAGCTCCGACGTCGATGATGGCCAAATCTTGCGGGACGGCGGCTCCTTCTTCCTGCAGAAATTGAGTGACGGAAAAGAGCGCCATGGCATCGACATTGATTGCCGACGGTTCCACATCGGCTTGGGCCAAAAACTTGAGATGCTCGTCGACCTTGTCTCTTGGCGCTGCCGTGACCAGAACCTCCGAGCCCTTGGACTCGCGGGAAGCCCCTTCAACCAGCTGTCCAGGCGGTAAGACCAGGCTTCCGACCGCGAGATCTTCGAGCGGCATGGGCACAAGATTCTCGACTTCAAAGGGCACGACTTGGGCTAGCTTGGCTGAATCCTTGAAGGGAAACGAGAGCGTTCTGACGAAGAGGTCCTGGCAGGGAATCGCGGTGACCAATCGATCTGTGGCATAGAGTCCATTCTTCCAGAGGAATCCCCGCAGCGACTGCACGCGTCGAGCCGGTTCAAGATCTTCCGGACGGGAAAACGGCATGGGGTGTTGAAAGTAGTCGACGGTTTCGCGTCCGCTCAGACGGCGGCGGAAACGGACGGCTTTCAAGCCCGTTTGCCCGATATCCAGCCCCACACATTCGTTCACGATTGACATAACAGTCTCGATGAATAGTCCTACAAGGATCCTACTTTACAATGCAATCCTCGCCTGTGCCAAGGTTCCGACGATCTTCACGGTCATGGGGGTTCCAGGAGGCGGTGAGGGGAGGCCGAGTGTCCCGGCTTTCGCCACAAAGCCGGGGCCTGGGATTACCGTCACCGTGAGGTGCAATTGGCTGTTCGGCATCGGCTGCTGAAGGGTGATGTTCCCTTCGCCCGAGAACGAGCCGTCGATTCCCTCGCCCTTCAACTGGGTGACTTCGCAGAGGAGGTCCCGGCACGCCAGCCCTGCCGAGACTTTGCTGAACGTCAGCGACAAGGTTCGGCCGTTGCCGAGTGGAATCTGGTCGATGACCAGGTCCGTTGCGTCCGCCGTCCATGTCCCTTCGCCCTTCATCGTGGTTCCGGCTCCCAAGCCGGAGTCGACCCGATGAGAGAAATCTCCGTTGAGCGTGCCGTGAGTGACATAGCGGCGGACGACTTTGGAGAGATCCACCTGCTGAAACTGACCCTTTGCCGTGACGGGGCCGGAGAACGAAAACGACGAGGCCGTGAGCGTGCCCTTGGCAAGACTGGTATGCGATGAGTTCTCATCCAACTGCACGACTAGGTCGAGTCCGAGCGCGCCGCTCAAGGCCTTCATGATTCCGAGCTTGGCTTGCAGAACGGCCATCTGGAAGGGAGCCAAGTTCTGCTTCGATAGAGTGACGTTCCTCCATTCCAGGCTCAGCGGCAATCCCAGGGTCCAATCGGCCACTCGGACATCCATACCGGTGGCTCGCTTGAGCTCCGCAACCAACCTGGCCTGGAGCATTCCATACGGAAAGGTGACCATCACGCACACAGCCAAGATGCAGACTCCGCCCACGGTCCACGCCAGGATCTCTCTCCATGCGTCAGTCCATTTAAAGGTCATGGTGTTCCGATCGCCACCCATTCCCGCACCGTCCAAGGCTCGGTATCGGGAGCCTGAAACGTTACTTCAAGCAGTACGGCCTTGGGCATTTTGCTGGCCGTCGGCCATTCATCGAGCCAGAGCCGGTTCTGGTCGTCGTAGTACCGGACGTTGAAGGCTTGCACACGATCCGCCAACTCCATCTGATCCAACGATTCGTTGGTGTCGGTCAATGTGTAGACGTTTTTGCGGACGAAGCGGATCAGCCGGTCGCGTTCCCGCGTGTACACGACTCGAACGGTTTCGCTCTCCTTGCTCATCATATTTATGGGATCGGTCTCTTTGGCGGTTGAGGTACTCAACTCCTGACTCATCGCGAGGAACGCGAGTGTATCGGCCGGATACCCTTCCCATGTCCCGTTCATCCCGACCCACGGGTATGCGAGATTGCGCTTACTGAGTGAGATTTCCTCTGCCATAAGGCGCAACAGCTTTCTGACGGTTTCTTCCCTTGCCGCATGATCTCTTCCGGCATCGATGGTTCGCGTTGTCGTGATGAGTGATCCAAAGACCATGGCGCCAATGAGGCCCAGCAGGGCAATGGCAACCAAGACCTCGACAAGCGTAAAACCACTTTGCTGTTTAGAAGGTGAGACGCCCGGCAAAGACATAGGTACTCACCTCCACACTTTCTTCAAGCTCGCCACGCGGCCAAAACACCTTGATGCGAATCTCTCGAATCAACTCCAGCGGGGTCGGCGCGATGGTACGCTTCCATTTGTAACCGACGGCCCTGGGGACCGCTTGGGTCGTGGTCTGGGCTCCGAGCGGGAGGTTCGGAAAATCCCCGACAGTCTCTCCTATGGAATATTGTCCAGAGAGTTCAGTTTCCACTAATTTCTCTTGGGCCAAGAGGGTCGCGGCAGTCAGTTCGGTCGCTCGACCCTGAAGATCCAGGTCGAAATTTCTGAGGCCGAGGAGAATCGGAAGTGCGATCGCCAATAAGGCGATTGCCAGCAGCACTTCGAGCAACGTGAAACCGCGTTCATCGAAATTGGGGTGGTGTGCATTCCGTCCCATTGCGACGTGTCACTGATTGGGTAATATCCCCCTCGGCGCCCCTCCGACACCGGCTTGCGCACTGGCTTTCAATAGAATTTTTACGCGGTCGGGGATGATCCGGTTGGGTGGAGGATCGAGTCGTTCATCGCTGACTCGAATTCCCCCGGTCAAAGAATCGACTGCCAATGCCAAGAGATTGCTCTTGCCGTCCATCAGATACATGGTGACCGGTTCAATACGCCCGCTGGTAAAAAACGTCACCGCGACTCTTCCGGAGAAGCGCTTGTCTTGTCCGATGGAGACCTCCGTAAAGCGGATCGATTCAGGGAGTGTACGGGGTGTTTTCCAACCCGGATCAAGCGGGATGCGCTCTTCCTTTCCTTCCACGGTCATCATCCAGTATTTCCCCTGATCCAGATCGAGGTAGAGCTTGATGGGCGTCTGACTCGTGATGGCCATACCTTGTAAGGTTCGCAGGATCCCGACCAGTTTTCTTCCAGTGGAACGTAAATCTTCGTCGAGACTAATCCGAGGGAGAACGATGACGACGACTCCGGCCAGGAGAAACAGGGCAATCAGCATTTCAAGGAGAGTGAAACCGCCGGAAGAACGTAATGGGCGACGCGTAGGGCGTGAGGCGCAACTGAGTCCTCGAACCTGCCGCTTTCGATTCGATGGTGCATCGCGCCTGAGCATTGAGCCTATTCTTTGTCCAGATTCCAATTGGTAATGTCGGCGTTCACACCTTCACCGCCGACTTCGCCGTCTGTTCCCAAGGAGGTGACTTCATAGTCGATCTTTTGATCTCCCCGTTGGACCGGGCTGAGATACTTGTAGGGATTGCCCCACGGATCTTCCGGGAGTTTCGGCAGGTACCCTCCGATCTTCCACTTCTTGGGCACAACCCCGACCGACGGTTTTTCGATCAGCGCCTTGAGGCCCTGTTCGGTCGTGGGGTAGACGCCGTTATCCAACTTGTAGAGCTGGAGCGCACCCTCGATATTTCGAATCTGCACCTTTGCCGCGGTTCGTTTGGCGTCATCCGTTCTGCCCATAATGCGCGGAACCACCAAGGCGGCAAGAATGGCCAAGATGGCCACGACCACCATGATTTCAATGAACGTAAAACCGGCGGAGTTCCTTGAAGTCCGCCGGGCCAGGTAGACGAATACGCGAAGCAGTCGGTTTTCTTCGCCGACAGGTGTGGTGTCCCGGCTCTGCATTGCCGAATCAGTCATCGTCAGTCCCCCTTTGTCTCGTTCCAGCTCTCCCTCTACCGTGTTGCAGATCGCCCATCTTAGTGGATCATCTGACCCATCTCAAAGATGGGCAACAGAATCGCGACGACAATAAAAAACACTATGACGCCCATGACCAGAATCATGATCGGTTCCATCAGCGAGGTCAACCGCGTGATGACTCGCTCGACTTCGCCGTCGTAAATTTGACTGACACGACGCAACATTTCTTCCATCTCACCGCTTTTCTCACCGACGGCGATCATGTGGGTGACGAGCGCGGGAAATTCTCCACTTCGCTTCAAGGGGTCCGCGATGGTCTCACCCTCGCGGATATTCTGCCGGGCCCCTTCCACTGTTGCTTCAAGTACCCGATTGTTCATGACTCGTTTAGAGACATCCAGCGCATCGAGCAATTGAACGCCGCTCGCCAGCATCGTCGCCAGCGTACTCGTGAGCCTGGAAATCGATACCATGCGCGCGACATCTCCGACTAAGGGGAGTCTCAGTATTATACGGTCTGCGACCATTCGGCCTGGCCCGGTCCGGATAAATCGCCGGGTCATATACAGGCTTGCACCCACCAGGGTCAGCAGCACCATCCAATAGTCGGCGAGGAATCCGCTCGCCGACATCAGGGCGACCGTCGGCCAGGGAAGCGCCTGTTTCATGCTGACAAAGACCGCCGTGATCTTCGGGACGACGAAGGTCACCAAGAAAAACAGAACCGACATTCCGACGATGAGCATGAGCACAGGATAGAGGATGGCGTTGGTGACTTTGTTCTTCAAGGCCAGTTGTTTCTCCAAAAACTCCGCAAGCCTGAATAAAATCTGATCGAGCGCGCCGCTGGCCTCGCCGGCTCGTACCATGTGGACATAGATGGCGGAAAAATCCTTGTCATAGGATTCAAGGACCGCGCTCAAGGCTTTTCCTCCGCGAATTTGCTCGCGGATGTCCGCGAGGAGAGCTTTGATGGATTTCTTCTCCGCTTGATCCACGAGCACGCCGAGGGCGTCGACGAGTGGGAGCCCGGCCACTAAGAGCGTCGCAAACTGCCTGGTCAGCAAGGACAGGTCGTTGGCCGTCAGGACGGACGACCGTCCGATCGTGCGCCCGGTGGTGGCACGGGGTTTGTCCGGTGACCGAACCGTGGACTGGCTCTGCTCGACGACATCCGTCGGATAGACGCCTTCTTTTCTCAGCTTCAGCCGCGCAACCTTGACGTTCTCCGCATCGATGATTCCGGCTGCGGTCCCGCCGTCGTTGCGGTACCCGTGGTATTGATAGACGGGCATGGTCAGCAGGCTCCGGAGGCGTCACACGCCACTGAAGGCGGTCCGACAGTCCAATCTGGAAATGGCCGAGGGAGGGGGTCGGAGACTCGGTGCGGCATTTAGTCGACTTCAATCTCTTGTTGAGTGATCCTCATGAATTCCTCCATCGTGGTGTGGCCTTGGATGACACGTTCAGCGCCTTCTTGCTTCAGCGTCACGACCCCTTTGGCGATCGCCGCGTGCTTGATGGCCGTCGAGTCGGCCTTGCTTCCGATGAGGCGTCTGATTTCGTCGTCGAGCACCATGAGCTCGAAGATGCCGGTGCGCCCACGATAGCCGGTCTGAGAACATGCGGCGCATCCGACTCCTCGATAGAGGGTGATGTTTGAACCAGGTGCAAGATCGAGCCGGCTCAATTCTTCCTCGCTCGGTGTATAGGGGTGTTTGCAGTCCGGGCAAATCTTTCTGAGCAGTCGTTGAGCCAGGACGGCGACGACCGATGACGCGACCAGAAAAGGCTCGATCCCCATATCGATCAGCCGAGTGGCCGCGCTCGCGGCGTCGTTTGTATGCAGAGTGGAGAACACCAGATGTCCGGTCAACGATGCGTGGATGGCGATCTCCGCCGTTTCGCGGTCGCGAATTTCGCCGATCATGATGACATCAGGATCTTGCCGGAGGATGGACCGCAGTCCGGCCGCGAACGACAAATTGATCTTGGGGTTCACCTGCATTTGCCCGACGCCGAGTAGCTGGTATTCCACTGGATCTTCGACCGTGATGATGTTCTTGTCCGGGGCATTGATGTGGCTCAGGGCGGCATACAGGGTGGTGGTCTTGCCGCTCCCCGTGGGGCCGGTGACGAGAATGATCCCGTGAGCGAGCTGGATCAGCTGATGAATTACCGCGAGACGTTCCTTCGAGAAGCCCATCTCCGACAGGTTCAAGAGGCGGTTTTCCTTCTCCAGTAATCGCAAGACGACCCGCTCGCCGTGCGAGGTAGGCAGCACGGAGACCCGGAGGTCGATGTCCTTCCCGGCAGTGCGAATGGCGAACCGGCCGTCCTGCGGCAAGCGCTTTTCGGCGATGTTGAGGCCGGCCATGATTTTCAGGCGCGCGATAATGCTGGCTTGCAAATGCTTGGGTGGTGTAAGAACCGGATACAGCACACCGTCGATGCGATACCTGACCACCAGTCCGCGTTCGAACGATTCGAAATGGATGTCGCTCGCTCGTTGCCGAACGGCCTGAAACAACACCGAGTTGACCAACCGGATGATCGGGGCCTCATCGGTCGAGTCCAGCAAGTCTTGCGGCTCATCAAGTTCGTGCGCCAGCTGGTCGAGGCTCTTGCTGGCGGCGATATCTTCCATGACTTGCTCGGCGCCGGCCGGGTTGGCGATCTCGTCATAGGCCCGGTTTAAACAGGCAAGGAGGACGACGCTCGTCGTCAAAACCGGCTTAATCGGTTTGCCCAGCAGCAGTCGAAGGTCATCCAGCGCGACGGTTTCCAGGGGGTCAGTCGAGGCGGTCAAGATGGCCCCGTCTTCAGATCGGAGCGGCAAGACGCGGTATCGCCGGCAAAAGGCGATCGGGACTCTCTTGATCAGTTCATGGTCGACAGAAGTGGTATCCAGCTGAGGCATCCAGGCCATCTCAAATTGCTGCGCGAGTGCTTCCAAGAGCTGTTCTTCCCGCAGTGAGCGCAGATGCAGGAGGACTTCTCCCAATCGGCCGCCCTTGTCCTGTTGATAGGCCAGTGCTTCCTCGAGTTTCGACTCCAATAAATTGAACTTTTCTTCGAGAATGCGTCCCAGCCGTGGTCGGCCGGAGCCCGGACTGGGTTGATCGTGGTGCAGTGTTTCAGACAATTTCGCCTGGCCTTTCCCTCAATTGGTAAAGATACTCTCCCTTCCAACGGCCTGGCAAGGACACCGTGCATTCTTAACGTAAAGTTAAGCGCTGCCTTGTGGAGTTGTCGATCACTGAGAATGCGGGCTGAAAGTGGCCGTAGCCCAGAACCGTTAGGAGCGAGGGTCAAGGACAATACACACACGAAGCAGGAACGATGGTCTCAGCGAAGCTCGTACGTGATCGTGGAGCGTTGATTATTTCGAACCACGTCGAGCTTGACGATCTGCTCATTCTTGAGTTGCTGCAGTAAGCTCAGCATGGTGCTGGGATCACGGATATCGACGCCATTGACCCGTTGCAGCACGTCCCCCGCCTGAACCCCGATTTTTTCATAGAAGCTGGCCGGAGCGACGTAGTCCAGGCGAAATCCGTTTATAGTCCCGTTCACCATGAATGGGGCGGCTCTGGCCTGCGACAAGAGTTTCGGCAGATCATTCATGGCTTGTTCCACTTCACGGCGGTCGACGATTTTTCGCAGAGGAGCGCCGGGTGTCGGTGCCTGGGCGGCAGTAGGAACCGTGCCGGAAGAACCGGCCGGTGCGATCGGGTTGTCGGTTACCGCCAGTTCCAACAACTCCTCGACATTGCCTTGACGGACCAGAAGTCCGTTTCGACGAATCTCGCTCACTTCTCCCAGATCGAGAATTGAATCATGGAGGCGATATAACGATTGTTGCTTGGACGACAGTTCTTCAACGATCGCAAAGATGCCGCGCTGATCGCCGAACACGATACCGATCAAACGAATCCTTGCCGCCAACCCGAGGGACGCGCGAACCGGAGTTCCGGAGAGACCGCGTCTATCAGAATTCGTCGCATTCGTCTGTCCGTTCTGAGGTGTAGGAGGGAGAAGGAACAGACCGCTGGTCTGCACATCGTCCACCGCCTGTGTCGGTGAATAGGATGCCAGCACCGGAGAGCCCGGAAATCCACCGCTGTCGGAGCCAGACGGATGCTCGGGGATCACATATAGTGCCTCGGCAACGAAGGCATTGATTGAGTGCGCGATGAGCAGACCGCACACAACCATACAGAGAAACATTCCGACGCGACGCGCGTGTTGCGGAGGTAATGCGGCCAAGGTATTGCCTCTCTCCCTTCTAGTCTTGCATCGTACCCGGACACTGCCGTTGGCCGCAAGAATCTTTTACCAACGGTCCTTTCGCATGAAGAGTAGACAAATGGATGGAAGCACGCAATAATCCGCTCCTCATTCCAAGCTTAAGGGGGACTTCGCGCGTGAAGAAAGCACTGATCACCGGAATTACGGGACAAGATGGATCCTATCTGTCGGAATTTCTGCTCGCCAGAGACTACGAAGTGTACGGCATCATCCGCCGCTCCAGCTCCTTCAACACAGGCCGCATCGATCCGATTTATGAAGATCCGCATGTACCTCACCGGCGCCTCCACTTGATTTACGGAGACCTGAACGACGCCAGTTCGCTGAATCGGATCTTGCGCACCGTCCAACCCGATGAAATCTATAATCTCGGAGCTCAGAGTCACGTCCGTGTGAGCTTCGATATTCCCGAGTACACCGGAGAGATCACGGGGCTCGGCACGATTCGGCTTCTCGAGGCCATCCGCGAATCGGGGCTCAAACCGAAGTTTTATCAAGCGTCGTCCAGCGAAATGTTCGGCAAGGTGCTGGAGGTCCCGCAGAAGGAAACGACTCCCTTCTATCCCAGGAGCCCGTATGGGGCGGCGAAGGTCTATTCTTATTGGATTACAGTGAACTATCGGGAGGCGTACGATCTGTTTGCATGCAATGGAATTCTGTTCAATCATGAATCGCCGCGACGGGGTGAAACCTTCGTCACGAGGAAAATCACCAAAGCGGCGGCGCGCATCAAGCTTGGGACCCAACACGATTTGTTCCTGGGAAACCTCGATGCGAAGCGCGACTGGGGGTACGCCGGCGACTATGTCGAAGCCATGTGGATGATGCTCCAAGCTCCACAGCCTGAAGACTATGTCATCGCAACGGGTGAAACCCATACGGTCAAGGAAATGTTGGAGCTGGCCTTTGACCGGCTCCAATTGGACTGGAAGAAACATGTGAAGATCGATGAGAAGTATTATCGACCGACCGAAGTCGATCTGCTTATCGGGGATGCGAGTAAAGCCAAGAAACAACTCGGGTGGCAGCCCAAGGTACGGTTCGAAGAGTTAATCGCCATGATGGTCGATGCGGATTTGGCGGCGGAAAAAGAAAAGTTGGATGGGACGAGAAAACGAACCTAGAGGGGGTGTGTTCTGACGAATAAAACCTCATTTTGGGAAGATCAGTGTGTTGTCGTGACGGGTGGTGCCGGGTTCCTCGGTTCGTTCGTCGTCGAGCAGTTGCGAGTAAAAGGCTGTCGGCAAGTCATTGTCCCGCGTAGCAAGGACTACGATCTGGTGCAGATGGATGCCGTACGGCAACTGTACAGCGACGCGAAGCCCGATATGGTGATCCATCTGGCGGCTCGTGTGGGCGGAATCGGCGCAAACCAAGCCAATCCGGGACGGTTCTTTTACGATAATCTGATGATGGGCACGCAGCTGATCGAGGTAGGCCGTCAACGGGGGCTCAAGAAGTTTGTCGCACTCGGGACGATTTGTGCCTATCCCAAGTTCGCTCCGATCCCATTCAAAGAAGACGATATGTGGACCGGCTATCCTGAGGAAACCAATGCCCCGTATGGGCTGGCAAAGAAGATGATGCTGGTCCAGTCGCAGGCCTATCGCCAACAGTATGGGTTTAATTCGATCGTGCTGTTTCCCGTCAATCTGTATGGACCGCGTGACAACTTCGATCTGGAGACCTCTCACGTCATTCCGGCGCTCGTACGGAAATGTGCGACGGCAAAAGATGCGGGACACGCGTCGATCACCCTCTGGGGAGATGGATCCCCCACGCGGGAATTCTTGTACGTCGAGGACGCTGCTGAGGGGATCCTTCTCGCAGCGGAACAGTACCAGGGCGATCTGCCCATCAATTTGGGAACCGGAGAAGAGGTTGCCATTCGCGATCTGGCTAGGATGATTGCCGCCGAGGTGGGATTCTCCGGTGAGATTCAGTGGGATACCGCCAAACCGAACGGCCAGCCGAGGCGGTGTCTTGACGTGAGCCGGGCCAAACAGCTCTTCGGATTTCAAGCGCGACATAGCTTGCGCGACGGGCTGAAGAAAACCGTCCAATGGTTTCGAACCAACCGCGAGCCGATCCGCGAAGTGCACTTCTAGCTACTTCCGGCCGTTCTGCTCCGTTCTAACTGAGTTTAAGTCGAAGAAATGCCGGTGGTGGGCCTGCCATGTCTGACTCTGCTCGATTGATGGCCGGACAGTGGAAGACAGGAGCGATTCCTTCTAAATGGGACGGCAACGCAGCCGAGCGGATCGTCGAGTGCTTGGAGCGAGTGTTGCGTAATGAGTGATATGTGGTTCGTGTTCTGTAGAGCCTTTAATTTATAGGCAGTCAGGTTAGGTCTAATCTGGTGGTCCGTCAATCGATCCTGGAAGCACAGCGCTGAATAGCTCCCGCGTTTTTGTCTGCACCAATTCGAACGTTTCTGTATCCTCTTACCTCCGTTAACACACTGCAACATCCCAGATCATTTTCCCAACCTACTGATTCGTCACGTCATTTGGAGTTCGCTACATGGACCGAGTCTTGCTGTTGTAAAAGCGTTTTAAGTTGCCACATGTAGGTTCAGTCAATACCATCACAAAAGCCTTCCTAATCACACCCGTAGTTCCCAGGTCAGCGTTGATTCGCATGGGTGTTTGCGATGTCCGTCAGGCCATTTGAGTTTTGTCCATGAGGGACAGATTGTCGGAGCAGATACGTCATAGCAAGAAAGCGATCGTAGAACGATTGGATGTCGCTGCTAGACGGTTAGTGTTCAGCGGTACCCTATCTGACGTCAACGTCTATAGAAATCGAGGAGTTCCACTGGAAATGGAAGAATGTAATGATCGCCTCTCAAGTTGCTTCTGAAGTCAGCACGAAGAGTTCTCGCACCTCCACCGTGTCTAAAGGGGTTGTAGTCTCGATCCTCGATCAAGGTGTTGTTTCTCTTTCAAACTTCTTAACGAGTGTTGTAGCGGCAAGGACGTTGACGCTTGATGAGTTCGGGATTTTCTCGCTCTTTTACGTAACTCTACTGGTGTTCTTAGGGATACAGAACGCGCTTATTAGTGGTCCTGTCAGAGTGTTCGGGGTTGCAAAGAACGGGAGTCAAGACCCAGGGTATTTCGAGACGCAATGCTGGCTTCAGCTTGCGTTAGGTGGGCTCACATCTCTGCTGTCAGCCGGAATGCTTGTATCCGGCACGTTCGGGTCAAGTTCATTAGGCGTCAGCTTTCCACTTTGTGTCTTTTTTGTTCAGCTCCAAGAGCTTGCACGCACGATACTGGCGACAAAGCTATCGGTTGTTTCATTGTTGTCTTTGGATCTTTGGACTCATTGCGGTCGCCTTCTACTCTTAGGGATTCTCGCGCTCACAGATAGGCTGACCACAAATACATTGTTCCTTGGAATAGCCATTCCAAGCGCCCTCGCTGCCGGGGCATTTCTGTTTCCATATCGTTCTCTTCCGTTTGGTAGGCTCGATTTATTATCTCGGTCGTTCGAGAATTGGGCTTACGGCAAGTGGATTCTCGTTGAAGCACTTGCATATGCCGTCTCTTCTCAACTGTATCTATATCTGACCGCACTCATTATCGATGCCCGCTCGGCAGGCGCTTTGAATGCTGCGCTCGCGGTGCTCAACCTCATTAATGTTCTGTTGTCCGGTGTCATGGGATTTGCGATTCCTGTCGCTCGCGATCGCTTATTGAATAGGAACTATGAAGCTTGGGTGAATTGGTTGAAGTCAGTTGGGTTTCGGCTTATTGCGGCCGTTCTTGCGCTCTGGGGAGTGGTTGCGGTACTGGCTGAACCCCTCCTTCGCATGACTTACGGCGAAAACTATTCTGGATTTGCCTATCTGATTGAGATCATCGGCTTCAGCTATATCTTTCGTGCTGTGAACACCGTCTTGGTAGCTGCATTTAGGACGGCCGAATTGCCGCAGGTCGGGTTTTCCGCGCAGTTTGTGGCGGCTGTCGTGTCATCGCTGATAGCCTACCCCTTGATCAGTCAGTTTGGAGTTGCTGGAGCTGCCTTAGGATTTGTTGCCGTACAAGTTACGTGGACAGGGGTCTATGTCTATTATGTAATCCGTGGGGCATTATCGAAGTCGGCGGTGCTTAATCGCGTTCTTGTCCCTGAAGTGTGATGAATGGCAAGACGTGTATTTATGGGCACGTTTCTATGACGCCAAATGTCGGTGATTCATGTATTTCGACAGAGAACAGAGAATGGACGAGAGTCTTGCTCGAATTATTTTCCGGCCTTGATTACGCCGTAGCGCGAGGCTTGGAATCCATAGCTATCCCACTCCAGGGGGATATTGATCTCCTGCTCTCGGAACGCGATAGGGAGAGGTGTTTCGAAAGGATTCGAAAGTCAGGGATGCTGATTTATGCGGCGAGCGCTTACGGTGGAACTCGCCTATTCCTTGGGGACGGTGTGAGGATGATGAAGCGATTGGATGTAACCTGGAAGCTGCACTATAAAGGTGTGCCCTTGCTGGAGGTCGATCGATTGTTAGCGCATAGCACAGTGGATTCGAACAGTGGGTTTAAGGTTTTTCCGGAGAAGATTGCAGTGGAGATCGCGTGGGCGATCAAGAATGCCTACAGTGGGGCAGAGAAGTATCGAACATCCATGGAAAGGCACGGCTTTTCGGTTATGAACTGCCGTCAGAGAAAGAAGTGGCTTCTAGACTTGATCATGAAGCAGCCGCTGAGTTCTCTGTGCGGTGCAGTAAGCTGCGCCGTTCATTATTTGCGGCGTTTTTGGCGACCTACCGGCTTGATGATTGGGGGAGCCAGTCCCTCGATCCTTAATGAGAGTGCTCTGCTGATATATCTTTCTCAATCACGGGGTATTAGACGACACGGAATGCTCGCCGGGTGTCTGCGGTCTCGATTGATGTCGGAAATATGTGCGGTTCCCAGTGCTTTATTGGCCGACTTGAATCTGTCCGGGAATGTCAATGTTTCAACATGCGAAAAGGAAATCGTGAGCTATTTCCGAGATAGAAGGCTCAACCTTGATTAGAGCCGGTTCGAGCGTGGGATCAGGAATGTTTGTCGTTCTTGTTGGCCCTGATGGCAGTGGAAAGTCTACTGTAGCGGATGCCCTCATCGCACAGCTCCAGGATCGATTCCCAGAAGCTTGGCGATTTCACTGGCGCCCGGGGTTGTTGCCCAAGCTTGGTCGTCCAATCATAGGCGCCCGCTCGGAGAACAGCAATCAAGGCATGAGTAGTCCTCCTCATTCATCAAAGTATACAGGCATAATTTCTCTGGCGAGATTCGTCTACTATTGGATCGATTTTATCGTAGGCTACTGGGTAAAGATTTTCCCGAGAAAACTTCGAGGGCAGTTGATTATTGGCGAACGGTACTACATGGATGTCGTCGTTCATCCTGAGCGGTATGGGTTCGATGTGTCTCGTTGGTTGTTGCGGTCGGCTCGCGCTTGGATCCCATCTCCAGATTTGGTCGTATTGCTGAAAGCCGAACCGCAAGTGGTCTACATGCGAAAACCAGAACTGCCGCTCCATTGTATAGCTCAGCAATTATCGCTACTTGAGGAAGAGCTACGGAATTGGCCTCATTCATGTGTGGTTGAAACTGACGGTGGAATTCACTCAGTCGTGAGTGAAATCGCGAGGCGAATTGAAGTTGGTCGAGGTAAAGACCGTTCCGTTGCTCCAAGCGATGGCGGGAAAGCGTTGTGGGCTCCGTTTCCACTGTACGGCCCCGTCAAAGTTTGGATCAGTGTGCAGGATAGCGTGAAGAATGCGTTACGTCTTTATCAGCCGTCGTCTAGGAGAGGACGACTTGTCAAATGGATTCTATGCATTTTCCCAAATTGGGTCTCACTATGTATTTTAAAGAGTAGGACCCGTGAAGGGAGGATCTCCGAACTTGTTAGGTATCACTCTGTCATCCGTGACACACTTTCGGAGCGTCAACTCGTCACCAGTTTTTCTGTCGGTGCGGCCGGGAAGCATCAGAAACTTACCGGACAGGTAAGCCGAGCTGGAATCAACGTTGCCTATGTCAAGATCGGTGATGGACCTCAGGTCAAGGCTCTTCTCGAAGGAGAACGGGATGGCCTGGAGAATGTCTCTAATCTTGAGCTAGACGGAATTGTCGTGCCAAAGGTTCGACAATTCTCCGCGATCGGTGGTCGGTATTTTCTGTACCTATCCGCTCCTGCGCTTCCAGGAAAGCCTCGATCCATTATCCCAGATAATAATGACGCACGTTTCTTGGTGGCGATGCTAGAACAAACTCGTCAGGAGCTGAGTGTAAGAGGTTATCTTCGCGGTCTTGGGTATGAAGCCTTGATCGCTAGGTTTCGTGACGAAGATCCACGCCTAGCTGTTGCCGTCACACATGCTGTTGAGTCGGTAACCAATGTTTTGCAGCAGGCAGGTATTGTTGTGGGTCTTTCACACGGAGACTATGCTCCGTGGAATACACAGATGCTCAATGAATCGAAGTTGTACGTGTATGACTGGGAATATTCATCTCCCAGAGCTCCGATCCTAAACGATCTTTTCCACCGTGTCATGATGCCTTCCAGATTGGTTCAAGGGCTCTCTCCCGGAGCCGCGATCGATAAGCTCATGCGACTGGCTGCCTGTCCCGTGTTGGGGCCTGTGATACGCCGCACGGGAATTGCTGAAAATCTGCTGCCAGCTTATCTGGCACTATATGTGGTTGAGATCCTCACTCGTGAGTTCGAGAGCCATGGCCAAGCTTCTTCCTACTTGAAGGATTGTCTGGGCGATCTCCTAATTCGCATGCGCCATCCGTCACACAGGCGGCGGATTTTGGTTGCGGCGTATGCGTGTGAGCCTAATCAAGGCTCGGAACCAGGAGTCGGCTGGCATTGGGTGCAAGAAATTTCAAGAGAGAATGAAACGTGGGTGATCACCCGAAGCAATAATAAGTCCGCCATCGAAGCAGCGCAGAGACCAACCTCCAACGCAAACCTGCGTTTCGAATACGTGGATTTGCCGCGTTGTTTGGCATTTTGGAAGCGGAAACAGCGAGGGATCAGAACATATTACTATTTGTGGCAATTCGCTGCGTTGGTCAGAGGATACTCATTGCACCGTCGCATGCGCTTTCATCTCAGCCATCATGTCACGTTTGTGAATGCCTGGATGGGGACTTTCCTCGGACTCTTGCCCGGTCCATTCATTTGGGGACCAATCGGCAACACCCCGCGATTTCCCCAGCAACTGCTTCCGGATATGAAGGTCCGCTGTAAGGACTTTCTACGTGTCACTATCCAGTTGCTGGGGCGTTCGTTTGAACCATTGTATTGGATTTCCTTGTTTCGTGCTTCACAGGTTGTTGTGATCAATCATGAATTGTCCAGGACGTTTCCTCTACGCTGGTTAGGACAATACAAGCTTCAAATCCAGTCGGCGATAGGAGTAGATCGGGTAGACAAATGGCCAGATCGGTTGCCTTCACCTCAGACGGAGATCCTGTTTGTCGGACGGCTCGTTACGATGAAGGGCGCACACCTCGCATTGGATGCCTTTGGGCTCCTGGCGTCAAAGCACCCGAATGCTAAGTTGACCTTGCTTGGTAGCGGTCCAGAAGAATTACGCCTTCGCAGGAGGATTGAGGGATACAGCTGGCAGGAGCGGGTGAAGTTCGTGACCTGGCAGCCACTTCATGCGGTATCCCGTTTCATGAGTGAAGCACACATCTTTTTGTTTCCCAGCATGGAAGCAGCGGGGATGGTGGTGTTGGAAGCCATGGCCTCGGGCCTTCCGGTCGTGTGTTTAGATTATGGGGGTCCAGGGACCATGGTCACTGATGCCTGTGGCATCAAAGTGCCTGTTCAAGATTGGACGACCACCGTAGCCGGCCTTTGTGATGCCGTCTCCCGCCTGATTGCTGACCCCGACTTGCAGAAAAAGATGGGTATGTGTGGCAGAAAACATGTGGAAGAGCACTATTTGTGGTCGAGGAAAGCCGCAGTTGTTAGTGCTCTCTACGATCGCGTGGATCCGTGGAGTGAGGATTCGGCTTCCAGAGGTGATATGTGCATGACTTCATTACACGCAACTTGATTGGAGTTCTTGTCACTCTCGTGTGGACGCAAGGGGGCATAGCGCATGCCGGCGTCTACCATGTTTCACAGGATGGCCACGACGCAAACAACGGTCTCAGCTGGGAGCAGGCGTGGCGTACTTTGGAGCATGCGGGCGAAACCGCACGGGCTGGCGATTTGGTGATTATCAGAAAAGGCAGAGAGCCCTACCAATACTTGCCAGTGAAGCATTCAGGTACACAGGGAAATCCGATTGTGTTCAGAGGAGAGCACCAAGATAGTTTGCCGGTCATTACAGGCGGACTCAAAGAATCGAATTGGAGGTCTTCCGATATCGAAAGAGTCTGGCATATCCGGACGAGCGCGAAGCCAATTCTATTGATGGAGGATCAGCGACCCCTCACACCGGCAAGAACACGCGCATGCGTTGATGGTAACTGGTATTGGGAGAGCGGCGAGCTGTTTTACCGGCCGACCACGGGGGATCCACGTGACCATGATGTCTGGCGCGCGGCCAACGGAGGAGGGATACAGCTTGGTAGTAACTCGTGGGTCATCGTTGAAGATTTTGAGTGTTGGCTTGGTCAGGGCGCCTGCATCGGAATCGATAAAGGAAGCAATAATATCATCAGAAGGATCCATGCTCGCTGGCACGCGCGAGGACTCCAAATTCGAGGTGGCCATCACAATTTCATTGAGGCGAGCGTATTTGAGCACAATCGTGAAGGTGTGTACCTCTTAAACAACGCTGCGAACAATACGATCATAGGTTGCAAGGCACTCCACAATGGAAATTGGCCTCCGTGGCAAAAGGGGGACAGATCGGGTATCGCAATCGGCGAAGTCGGCGTGAATGTTGGCAATAGTATCATCGACAATGAAGTCGCCTACAATGGCGGCCCCGATAGCGATCCAGGCCTGATCGCATACACCGCTCCGGAGACGACGATAGAGGGAAACGACGTTCATGACAATTACTATGGCGGTATCTTAATCGGAATTCTATCGCATCGGTCTTCGGCCATTGGCAACAGAGTGTATCGAAATGGCAAGAAGGCAGTCTTGGCGGGAGAAGGCAATGTCAGCGGACTCAGTGTGCGACGGAGCGGGGGAGTCATCGTCAAAGGAAATGAGATCCTGGACAATTACGTCTCGTTTTCTGATCCAGGCAGGTATGTCGATCGGGCAGCAGGCGGCCTTGATCTTAAGGGGAACAAGGAAGATGAAATGAGAGGCATTCAGTTAATCGACAACGTTGTGTGTGGAACGCAAAACGGCCCCGATCTCTATTTATCACGAGAACCGGATACCACCGGTTTGCTTCTGCGGAAGCCTGAACGGGCGCAATGCCAATCTGATACGGGACCACGAGTGCTTCGATAGGCGTCGGGTTACGAGAAGTTACATGGACTTGACATATCTGTTCATTGTACTGGGATCGCTTGGAACCGTGGCTGTTCTGACGAGCGGTGGGATCGTTCGAAGATCGAAGCACGCAGTGCTCCCGAGAAAATGGGCGGCATTCCTGGTATTTCTGGCCATGGGCAGTCTCTTTATAGGTAGTAGCGAACCTGGCGGGGCTACGAGCGCATCCCCGGACACTGGCCGGACTCTTCGTGCAATTGTTCTTGGATTCATTTTCATGGCGTCCATAGCCGGAATTCTGGCCAATCCATCGAGCCTCACGCGAGGAGGGCAAGCCTCACATTGGATGCTCATCTATTCTCTCTTGGCGATGCTGTCCTCTATCTATTCGATCAGCCCGATCGTTTCCCTCTGGAAGGGATTCGAAGTTCTCGTCTTTGTGACACTGGGTATCTATCTGACCAGGTACTTCACTGTTATAGAAGATATTCAGTGGGGCATTGATCTTGTGGGAATGGCGATGCTCTATTTTGCGGCGAGCGTTATTTTTAGTGTGATCCTGGCGCCGTCACTGGCATTACCGACATCACAGGGGATGAGCGGCTCGATTGTATCCGGAGCGCAAAGCATTATGCCCGCCATCTATCCGAATTCGGTAACACAGTTCGCGGCTCTATTGGTCTCAATTACGCTTTGTCAGGTCCTCGCCGGCTCAGAAAAAAGGAAAATAGGACTCATGGCCACTCTTGGCCTTGGCGGTATTGTACTTATCTTGGGGCACAGTCGAACATCAATTTTTGCCGCCTTGATCGCCTGTAGCGTGATACTTGTCATGGGAAGACATTTCCTTGCTGCCATCCTGACAGGGCTCGGTGTTGTTTTCGGGATGTTAATCGGTGCGAGGGAAATCCTGGCCTCTTATATCCTTCGAGGACAAACGGAACAGGCATTCTATGGCATGACTGGAAGGACCTCCTATTGGAGTGAAGTTTGGGAGGTTGTGCTTCAGGCGCCTCTTCTTGGACATGGGTTCTATGCGCAGAGAATAATACTTAGTGTGTTCTCAGTAGACAATACCTACTTGCAGATTCTCGTAGGATTAGGCTTTGTCGGATTACTGGTGATGCTCGTTCCGCTGGGCGGTGTGGCCTACAAGCTTTATTTGAGTAGGCCCCGTGTCTGGACTTCTTCGCAAGAAAAGCTTGTGTGGCTGCAGCTCACTTCTATCTATATCATTGTCATGACGAGGAGTATGACGGGGCCAACATTTCAAGACTACAACATTAACCTGGTATTGCTAATGCTTATTATTGCCATGGCTAGGGCGCTTGTGCCGAGCAGCGAGTGTTTCGGACAACATTGTGCGCCAGAGCTTGCGAACACGACCGTTCACCAGCCTGAAAGGAAATACCCATTATTAACATCTCCAAGAACATCGTGATCGTATCAACAGTGGACCGTTGCCGTTGAAGATCATATCCGTGGCAGGAGCCATGAGATTGAGTTGTCACACTGGAGGAGCGGATGTTAACCGATAATTTGGAGAGCAGTTACAAATTGTATGCCTTGGAAAGAATGGCCGGAGCATTTGGTGAAATGGGTTCATGGCCGTTAGTGCTCCCATATTTAAGAGATAAAAAGGTTCTCGATATCGGATGTTCCGACGGGCTTTATCTTCAGCATCTGTCGTCCCAATCCCTGGGGCTTGAACAGATTCCAGAGTTAGTCGAGCGGGCCCGGCGAAGAGGCCTGCGAGTCGAGCAATGCGACGTAATCGAAGGACTAGGACGCCAAGAATCATCATTGTACGATGCAGTGCTGTTTTCTCATGTGATGGAACATATCGATGCACCGATTCGAGCATTGAGAGAGATTAATAGAGTATTGCGGCCGGCTGGAACCTTGATGCTGGGCTTGCCAATTGAGAATTGTCTTGTTCGTCAGATCGTCCGTCATGATTACTTCAATGGAACTCACCTATACGCTTTCACAGTTAGAAATGCCTGCAAGCTCCTGTCAGTTACAGGATTTAAAGTCAATCAGATCATTTACCACCTGCCAAAAATCAGAGGGAAAGCTGGAGCGGTTATGAATAGGGCTTGGAACGTGCTTCCCATTCCATTTAAGGAGTATTTCTCCATGGCCTATTGGATTCATGCAATGAAAGAGCATGAGTTGTTTCCCGCTGGTGGTGGTGACGGTCGTCACAAATAACTTCAGCTTCGTTCTGCGAATAGTTGCGGCACCTCCGGTGATTGGTTAGAGGCAATAATTGGTCCATACTACGCACTCGTGAGAGGATGGTTGGAAAAGTGAATTGCCTTTCTTGTCAGGCTTGCCGTGAGGTTGTAGATCGCCGATGACCGGACGATGTGGGGGAAATAGCATCAAACAAACTGAATGTCACAGGTGTGAAGGTTGTGAAGATACTTCTCTCTCATAATTTCTACCGCTCTTCGGCGCCGAGCGGGGAAAATACGGTGTTTGCCAATGAACGGGCCATTCTCTCGCGTCATGGTCATGAAGTGGTTTCGTTCGAGCGGTTCAATGATGAAATAGATGACACTACACTGGTATCGAGGTTGAAAGTTGCAACGGCCTGTTCGTGGTCTCCGACAGTCTATCGTGACCTCTCGATTATCTTGAAGAATGTGAGACCTGATATAGCACATTTCCATAATACGTTTCCGTTGATATCTCCCAGTGCCTATGCCGCCTGCCGTGATAACGGTGTGCCCGTCGTTCAAACCTTGCATAACTTCCGTCTGATCTGTCCGGGAGGACTTCTACAAAGAGGGGGACATCCTTGCGAGGATTGTGTTGGTACAAGCCTGTTGCCGGCCCTGAAACACCGCTGCTACAGGGACTCTATTCTTGCGACAGGGGCAGTGGTCTGGATGTTACAGCGCAATCGGCGGAAGGGATCGTACAACAAACTCGTGAGTCGCTATGTAGCACTGACTCACTTTGCAGCCAATCGTTTGGTCCAGGGTGGGCTTCCAAAGGAACGAATCGTTATAAAGCCCAACTGCATGATTGATGCTCCGAGTCCTGGCAGTGGTGACGGGGGATATGTCGTATATGTTGGTCGTTTGAGTGAGGAAAAGGGAGTTCGCACCTTGATAGCCGCTTGGCGTGGTTTGAAAACTATTCCGCTCAAGATACTTGGGGAGGGGCCTCTGAGAGAAGAGCTAGAGGAAGTGGTAGAAAGAGAGAACTTACCTGTTGAGTTTATGGGTTACTGTGCGCGAGATATTGCCACGGGTGTTGTAAGTAATGCAGCATTTCAGATCGTTCCCTCGGAGTGGTACGAAGGGTTTCCCATGGTGATCGTAGAAGCCTATGCCTGTGGGACGCCCATCATTGCATCGCGCATAGGAAGTCTTGATGAGATTGTCGAAGATGGCCGAACCGGGATGAAATTTAGACCGGGCAATGTTGAGGATTTGATAGGGAAAGTCATGGCGGTATGGAAGGATCCAGCTCTACGGGTATCGATGCGCCGAATCGCCAGGCAAAGATTTGATGAAAGATTTTCAGATGCGAAAAACTATGAGAGTCTAATGGCGATCTATCAGGACGTAATGGATGATCCTACGTGATCAGGAGACGTAGAGATGGCGTTGAGAAACGTAGGCTGTTTGCTCAGCATCCCAATCGATAGAGGATCTCTTCTGGAGGGAGCAGAGGGAGCACTCCGAGCAATTCACCGAAAGAGACCACAGGTTGTGTTTGCTTGCGCGAATCCACATTCGCTGGTGGTCGCACAGTACGATGAGAGTTTTCGGTCGGCCTTAACGGCGGCAGACTTCGTAGTGGCAGATGGCATAGGTGTGACGCTGATGGCGGGTGTGACTGGCGTTGAGGTCGGTCCCAGAATTACGGGAACCGACTATTTTTATGGAGTTCTAGCCGCACTTCAGGAGTCCGGGGGTGGACGAGTGTTTTTCTGTGGATCGTCGCAGCGCGTTCTGGACCTTATTGCAAAACGTTTTGCTGACGATTTCCCATCTTTGACACTCTGTGGTGTCTTGTCTCCACCGTTTGGAACATGGAGTGAGGTTGAAAACCTACGGATGGTGAGAGTGATCAACGATGCAAAGCCGGATGTCCTTTGGGTTGGAATGACTGCCCCAAAGCAGGAAAAATGGGTCGAGGCAAATCGACGGCAGCTCAATGTTCCCGTGATCGGCTCGATCGGGGCGGTCTTCGACTTTTATGCCGGGACGTACTCGCGAGCTCCGAAATGGATTTGCGATATTGGCCTTGAGTGGGCATACCGCTTTATCCTCGAGCCTCGCCGGATGTGGCAGCGAAACTTTGTGTCTGCTCCGAAATTCATATGGCTTGTACTTCGTCAACATGTCTTCGCCAGTCATAACACAGAAATATCCGGTGATCAGTCTAGGCAGGAAAAGGATTCCCACCAACGAGAAAAAGCTGCCTGAGCAGTGGAACTGTCTTCATGACATGAACTGTTGCTCTGGGACTAGTCTGCTTCTCCGAAGCGATGACGTGTGATCCACCAATACCTTTAGTGCATTCCTATTTTCCCCTTCCCATACATAATTGAACACCTCCGCAGGAATCTGCACACGCTTGTTTTGTGAAATATCTTTGGTCTTACCGAGTTTTCAGCTAGATAGAATGTGTGAGTGATGGCCCAGGATTTGCTCACCAATACGCCAATTCATACGTGTCCCTAATGTACCAACCTCTAGCAGGAGTAGTGTTATGCCGATGATGACGCGATTGTTTCTCAGGAGAGTTCTGTTGCCGGCGATTGCGCTGTGTTCATTGATGGTTCCTTTGAACGCGGCACATGCTGCTCTGGTGAATTATTCGTTTACCGGTAGCATCGATGGTATGTCCACAATGATTGTCCCGGTTACCGGTTCGTTTCAATTCAACAGTGACACTGCCGGAAACAGTGGCGCTTATAATGGTGCAGTAACGGGCTTCTCTCTGCATTTTGGCGGGTTCAACTACACGTCATCTTTGGCGCCTGGCGCCAACGCTGTGACGATTTCGCAGAATATTCCTATGGGCGGTGGTAGTGGCAATCGTTGGGCATTGGCGTCTGCAGTTAGCGGTCCCAACTTTATGAATTCCGGCTACTCGCCGTTTAATTTTGATCTTCGTCTCGACAGTAAGGGGGGGGCATTGTTTACCAGCACGGATCTAGAAGGCCCTCCAAGTTTTAGTTCATTGAATGGCGTATATAGTTTGAGCGGTCTGACTGCAGCGAGATGGCGGCTCTTTTTTGAGGATTCAGAAGGTAATCCAGCCGTTTTTCTCGGATCGATCACGAGCTTGACGGCCGTGCCGTTGCCGGCGGCGGTCCTTCTGTTCGGTGCGGGTCTCGTCTCCTTGGTTGGTTTGGGTGCGGGAGGTCTGCGAAATCTTCGAAGCTCGCAGGCATAAGTGCGACGGTGTTTGTGATCGCGAGGGCTTGATACCTCAAGGAGGTATCAAGCCCGTTCTTTCTCTTGGATGGAGCGATAGGTAGAAATTGCCGTAGATAGAAGCTTGCGCCCCCCGCTTCAGGCTAAACGTTGCTCGCTCGGCTCATTCCCAATCATTGTTTGAAGGGCTCTCTCTTATGACTAGTACGCGGGTCCTTCTCTTCACCTCAGTCCTGATCGCAGTGTTGTTGGGCTACATGTATGAGGAGAGCCTCATCTATTTGTTCAACCACTGGTTAGGCAGTGACGATTATAGTCATGGAATCTTTGTCCCGGTGATCAGTGGGTTCTTAATATGGCAATCCCGACATCGTCTCTTGCAAATGCCGAGAGAATCCTCATGGTGGGGTCTTGCGGTCATCGCAGCGGGTCTTGTTCTCTATGTAGTTGGTGAGTTGTCCACGCTCTATGTTGTCCTCCATCTCTCCTTGTGGATGGTGATCGTTGGTTTGGCGATTGCGCTCATCGGGATGAGCGGCGCGAAGGCGATCGCATTTCCACTCGGCTATCTCTTGACCGCGATTCCCTTGCCCGTATTTTTCTACGCGAGTTTATCGAGCCAGCTTCAGCTGTGGTCTTCATCCTTGGGAGTCGGGTGTCTACAACTGATCGGAGTCATGGCGTTTCGCGAAGGCAATGTCATTGACTTGGGACCGGTACAGCTTCAAGTGGTCGAAGCTTGTAGCGGTATTCGCTACCTGCTGCCTCTGACTTCTCTGGCGCTGCTCTGTGCCTACCTGTTCAAGGACAAGATGTGGAAGCGAGTGGTCCTGGTGCTTTCCGCGATTCCGATCTCGATCCTCATCAATGGTTTTCGTATCGGCATGATCGGAGTTCTGGTCGAACTCTATGGGCAAGGAGCTGCCGAAGGGTTTTATCACCTGTTCGAGGGATGGGTCATTTTCATGGCGAGTTTTGGGCTGCTGATTGCTGAAATGAGACTACTAGGACGAGTCGCGGCGGTGATACCCCAGAGATCATTTCGTGAACAGTTTACCTGGAGAGATCAGGCGAAAACTGACGGCCACGAGCCCAGCCTCAACCAGCCGATCCGTCTCCTATTCGCGCCAGGGCGCGCCTATCTATGCAGTGTTGCTCTGCTTGCGCCATTCACTCTGCTGTCGACGGCCTTCGGTGATCGGGAAGAGGTTGCTCCAGCTCGGGCGCCCTTTATCGAGTTCCCGATGCAGGTTGGTCCGTGGCGAGGAGCCCGCTTCGCTCTGGAAAAGCAATATATCGATGCCCTTCGGTTCGATGATTACGTCCTTGCCGACTACCATTCGGACAAGGGACCTCAGATGAATTTCTATGCCGCCTACTATCGGTCACAAAGGAAAGGACAATCGGCACATTCGCCTCAAAGTTGTCTGCCTGGAGGGGGATGGGAGATTGCGTCCTTGTCACGCACGGAGTTGCCGTCGTCACCGACGATGGGGCAGCCGGTCATAGTCAATCGCGCCGTGATTCAGAAGGGTGATCAGAAGCAGATCGTCCTCTACTGGTTTAAACAGCGCGACCGACAGATCGCGGACGAGTACCAGGTCAAGTTGTATCTGTTGTGGGATGCCTTTATTCGCCATCGAACCGACGGGGCGCTGATCAGAATGGCGTCGCTTGTGAGTCCTGGTGAATCTGAGGCGGCCGTCGACCAACGTCTCCAAGCATTTGCGGTCGAGATCGGCCAAGAGCTGAACCGGTTTGTGCCGGATTGACCGGCGGCAGCCAAGGCATGCGAGCGTATCTATGATGAACGAATTGTTTTTCAGTTCCATGACGGCGTTACTTCTGTGCATGGCACTGATCCCTCCCTTACGGCTGGCGGCAGAACGATTTCAGGTCATGGATCTACCGGGAGGACGCAAAGTCCACGAGCACCCGATCCCACGCGTCGGCGGGCTTGCCTTTGCCGTGGGGGCCTGCGCTTCAATTGCCTGGTGGGGTGCGAGAGATGCGACTACGTTCTCGGTTCTGGTCGGGTGCGTGATTATAGTGGCATTCGGAGTCTGGGACGATCGTGTCGACCTGAGTTATCGGACCAAACTGGTGGGGCAGATACTCGCGGCCATGGCGGTTGTCATCGGCGGTGACATTTGGTTTACGACGCTTCCCTTCTTGCCGGACGTTGAAGTGCCGGCATGGGTCGGCGCTCTCGTGACCATTGTCTTTCTTGTCGGAGTCTCGAATGCGGTGAATCTGACCGATGGCTTGGACGGACTGGCCGGCGGCTTATCGTTCTTGACGCTGTCGGGAATCGCCTATCTAGCCTTTCTCGCGAATGACTCGGTGGTGCTCACGCTCACGGTTCCCTTTCTTGGGGCGCTCTTGGGTTTCTTGCGGTACAACACGTATCCGGCACGAATATTTATGGGTGATGGCGGCAGTCAACTGTTAGGTTTCATGATGGGTGTGCTCGCCATCCTGTTGACCGATTCGTCACGTGGGCCATTCAGTCCGAGTCTCGCGCTTTTCCTATTGGGGCTGCCGTTTCTAGACACACTCGGTGTGACAGGTCAGCGATTGGCTGAAGGGCGCTCTCCATTCGTCGGCGACCGGGCGCATATCCACCATAAGTTGCTGCGGACTGGACTGACTCACTATGAGGCTGTGACCGTGATCTACTTGATCCAGGCAAGCATGCTTGGGGTGGCCTATCTCCTCAGATGGCAGTCCGACACGTTGATTCTGCCGCTCTATCTCGCCCTGGCGATTTCAGTGCTGTTGCTTTTTATAGCGGCTGGACGCGGTCTTCTTCCCACTCCGACATCACGAGAGGGATTGTTCATGTCGAATGTCGCCGTGACGCGCTTTGTGAATGGGCCGCTGTTGACGGATATGCCGATCCAGTTCCTGGCTGTCGCCGTTCCGTTGTTTTTGATCGCACTCGTCTTTATTCCCTCGAACGTGCCAAGTGATGTGGGCTATCTCTCGATCGCTCTCTTTGTTGTGGTTTTGCTTGGCATCTCGACACAGGTCGCACCATATTTTGTGCGTGGCGGACTCTATGTGGGAACGACGTTTCTGCTCTATGTCTGTGAGGGATCGCGATCCTCGTCCGTATCTGCCGTCGCGATGGCCCACAATGCATTTTTCGTTGTGGTCGCGGTCATGGTGCTGTTGAGTCTTCGGTTTAACGAACAGAACCGGTTTCAGACCACCCCGCTCGATTATCTGATGGTGTTCTTGGCGATCACCTTCCCGCTGCTCCCGGAAGTGAATGCAGATATATCTCATCTGGGAGTCTTTGCGGCCAAGCTACTCGTGCTGTTCTTTTCCTTTGAACTGCTCCTCCACGCCTTTTCTCATCGCGTCCGTCAATTGGGACTGGTTTCGCTCTGGATCCTCTTCGGACTCGGAATTCGGATTTTGTTGTAGCGAACCCGGTTACGTAATAACCTAGGTCCATGACAACGCCTTTCATACAGCACAGATGGGGATGGACTCTCGGCATGTGTGTAAAAATCGGGATTGTTCTTCTGTCGGTACTCGCATGGACTGCTTGTGGTGGTCCCGAGGAGAGAAAGGCAAAGTACTTTGCTCGTGCCAATGAGTACATTGAAGCGGCCAACTATCCCAAGGCTCGCGTCGCCCTGAGAAATGTCCTGAAAATAGACCCCAAGGATGCGGATGCCTATGTCCTCTTTGCTCACGTTGAGGAGAAGGAAAAGAACTGGCGCAACGCCGTCCAACTCTATCAGGAAGCCGTCAGATTGGTCCCCGATCACTCCGCTGCGCTGATCACGCTCGGCAAATACTATCTCGAAGCCCGTCTGACTGATCACGTGGTGGAAGTGGCCGACACGGTGCTGAAAACCGATCCGCACCAGCCGCAGGCCAATGCGCTCAAGATCGCCGCACAGGCTGTGACAGAAGAAGCCATTCCCCCGGCCATTCCAAAGGCGGAAGCGCTGGCGAGGGAGTTTCCGACAGAACCGGACGTCGCCATCTTGCTGGCTACGTTATACGGTCAGCAGCGGCGGTATCGTGATGCGGAGAACACACTCAGAAGAGCCCTGGAAGCGCAGCCAAGAAATCTGGATCTTCTGAACAATTTGAACGCCGTGTTGACGGGAGCGAAAGATTGGGTTGGTGCCGAGGCGGCCATTCGTCGGATGATCGAGGCTGAACCTAAGTCTTTGGATCATCGACTAAGGCTTGTCCGCTTCAATGTGGGTCAGGGCGCATACGAGAAAGCGGAATCGGTCCTGCGCGAGGCGGTAACCCTGGATCCGGACAGCGAGCAATGCCGCCTTATGTTGGCCGACTTTTTTATGAATCGAAGGGATGTTCCTTCCGCCGAGCGGGTACTTCTCGAGGCTGCCGCACATCTGCCGTATTCAAGCCACATTCAATTCGGACTCGCGGCCCTCTATAAGAGGAGCGGGCAAGACGCAAAAGCACGGGAGCGCTATTCCGCGTTGGTTGAGGAATATAAGGGGAAGCCTGTCAGTCTGGAAGCCAAGGTGAGGTTGGCCGAGATGGATCTCCTCGCGGGGAGGGAAGTCGAAGCTGAGCGTCAAGTGGAGGAAGTGTTAAAAGCCAATCCTCGTTCTTCCGATGGGCTGATCCTATCAGGTCGAATGGCTTTGGCCAGACGGAATGGGAAGGATGCCGTACAGGCATTTCGCACGGTCTTGCACGATCAGCCCGAGCTGGCAACGGTTCAGTATCTGCTTGGTCAGGCCTATCAGCTGACCGGTGAAACCAACCTTGCAAAGGAAAGTTTTGAGCGGGCAGTTGCGTTGTATCCCGACCAGGTGGATGCGAAACGGTCCCTTGCCGTGTTGGAAAGCAAAAGCGGGCGCTACCAACAGGCTCGTGCCCGGCTCGACGAACTGCTGAAACAGCGACCGGATGATGTGGCCGCTCTTGACATGCTGATGACGCTGGATTTGGCGACGAAGAACTGGCAGGGAGCTGAACAGACCTTGGTGCGGATCCGTCAGATACCGGCCGGCAATTCCGTGGCGTCGATGGCTGAAGGGCGATTTTATGAGGGGCAACGCCGTGTGGAGGAAGCTCGGAGCGCCTATGAACGTGCTGTGGTGGCGGCACCAAACGATCCAGAACCGCTGCTGTCTCTTGTGAAGCTTGAAGTGGCTCAAGGTCAGACCGTCCAAGCGAGAGCTCGCTTGGAATCGATTCTGGCTTCACGTCCAAACCATCCATTCGCCCATGGGTTACTCGGAGAGGTCTTGTCCATCACGAGAGAGCAGGAAGCTGCGGCCGCTCAGTTTCGCGAAGCCGTGCGATTGAATCCGAAGTGGATATCACCATGGCTGAGCTGGGCCTCATTGGCCTTGGCGCAGAAAATGCCTGATGTGGCTGTGCAGGTTCTCGAAAACGGTCTGAAAGCTAATCCCGACAGTGAAGAGTTGTACATGCTGTTGGCCTCCGCTCATTCGGACAAAGGACAGACTGACTCCGCCATGGCCGCGTATGAGTCAGCGCTACGTGTGAATCCCCGCAATGTGCTTGCAGCCAATAACCTGGCTGTTTTGCTCGTTGAGCGAAAAGGCGATCCATCAAGTCTCCACAGAGCCTTCGCGTTGAGCCGCGATTTTGAGAAGGAAGCACCACATCCGCTGTTTATCGATACGCTTGGTTGGGTGCGATTTAAAATGGGACAACAGGAAGAAGCGATTCGATTGATGAAGCAGGCTGTTGCCAAATCTCCGGAAATCTCTGTCCTGAATTATCATCTTGGGATAGCATTCTTTCAGTCCGGGAAGCAGGCGGAAGCCCGTACCTACCTATCGAAAGCTCTCAAGAGTCCGGATCAATTCGAAGGACGGCGAGAGGCGGAACAGATCCTCGCGCAGATAAGAGGGTAAGGAGAATCCATGTCTCGCTTTATGCGATTGGTGGTAAGTGGGTGTTTCGTGGCAGCAGCCGTAATCGTAGCCTGGTTACCGGGTCAAGCTCGAGCCGGTGATGCGATCACAGCTTCACCGACATCGCAGGTTGATCCGGGATACCGCCTAGGTGCCGAGGATGTCATGCTGGTGTCGGTGTGGAAGGATGAACAGCTGACACGAGAAGTCGTCGTCCGCCCTGACGGGATGTTTTCGTTTCCTCTTGTCGGTGATATCCAGGCCGAAGATCGGACGGTCGATGACATCCGTGGCGACCTGGTGAGGCGGTTGACGAAGTATATCCCGAATCCGAATGTGTCCGTGGCGGTCACGAAGGTCGTCAGTTACAAGGTCTACGTTGTCGGCCGAGTCAATAAGCCGGGCGAATACTTGATCGGCCATTATACCGACGTGCTTCAGGCGTTAAGCCTTGCCGGTGGACTCACTCCCTTTGCTGTGGAAAACGATATCAAAATCATGCGCCGGGTACGAGGAGAGCAACACGCCATTCCCTTCCGGTACGGCGATCTTCGCAAAGGCAAAGACCTGGAGCAAAATATCATGCTCCAGCGCGGTGACGTTGTCATGGTGCCCTGACAATCGCAGTGTCAATGCAATCGCACTGCAAAGGGAGAAGTCGCGTTTGGAGTCGCAGGGAGACTGCTCGTGTCATACTTGTGGCAGCGATCGTTTCATGTGGCTTGGTACCGGTGGGCCAAGCGGCCGAATGGTCGCTCTCGCCAACTGTCGGCATCAAAGGGGTCTATAACAGCAACTTACTGTTGACCCCATTGCCTCACGATGACACCTATGGATACTGGGTCACACCAGCCACAGAGTTTGCCGGAAAAACCGAGCGCCTGGACGTCAGCAGCCGCGTTGCAGCGGATTTCGTCGGGTACTTTGGCGGAGAGAGCCGACAGTTTACCAATGTCTATGCGCCGTTGTCGTTGCAGTATCGGACCGAACAGGACCTCATCGGTTTCACCGGTGGGTTCACTCGTGACAATACGCTGCTCAGCGAGTTACAGGCGACGGGAGTCGTTCTGCAGTTCACGCAGCGCAATCAGTGGACCGCAAATCCTACGTGGACCAGAAGGTTGACGGAAAAACTTTCTGTTCAATCAGGTGTGCAGTTTTCAGGCACGACGTATGAAAGTGAGAGATTGGCTGACTACCGGTTGATGGGG
The DNA here is from genome assembly GCA_030144965.1 of Nitrospira sp. BO4. GTDB lineage: Bacteria > Nitrospirota > Nitrospiria > Nitrospirales > Nitrospiraceae > Nitrospira_D. Next base: position 550,039 of record JAMPUU010000017.1, on the reverse strand, counting down.
GGATCCGGAGGGTTTCTCTATCAACTCACTGAACGAGATCAGATTCAACTGTCCGGGTCGTATGTTGATTTCCGAACCACCAACTCTCCTTCTCTATTTCAAGCGCATTTCCCCGGGATCAATATGAGCCTGACGCATGCCTTTGCAGAATCGCTTAAGGGAACCATCTACGGCGGGCCAAGATTCTTGTCGTCCAGTTCACAGACGCCGATCGGCGATATCACGGCTCGAGAGACGGTGTGGTTGGCCGGGGCGAGTGTGACGAAGAATTTCGAGAGGGCTTCGCTGCAAGCATCCTTCGCTCGGGATCTCGTTCCCAGCGGTTTTGGATTACTTATCCAGACCAACCGAGGCGAAGTGTCGGGTTCGTACGAAATCTCCGAAACCGTGGCCTGTTCCCTCAATGTGGTCGGAATGCTCACGTCAGGAAAGACGAGGGCGGCCGTCGGCGGAGTGTTTCCAGACAGCAGCTACGTCAGCGTCGCACCAAAATTGTCATGGAGAATTTTCGAGTGGTGGCAAGCGGAGGTGTCCTATATGTACCGATGGCGGGATATCGATACTTCCGCAGATACAGCGCAATCCCATGCCACAATGTTCATGGTGACCTATTCTCCCCCCAAATGGGCATTTGCTAACTGAAAAGCGATGGCTTCTACACACATCCCAGCACAGACTTCGGTGCAGGCTAAAAGTCTCAAAGACTATGTCGCGTCCTTTCACCGACGCCGAAAGCTCATGGTCTCGACAAGTGTCGGACTATTGAGTGTCACCCTTGCACTGGCCTTTCTGTGGCCTCCGACCTACAAATCCACGGCGACCATTCTGATCGAGGAACAGGAGATTCCATCCGATCTTGTGCGATCGACCATCACAAGTTATGCCGACCAGCGCATCGAGATCATCAAGCAGCAAGTGATGAGCCGCACCACCCTGTGGAAGGTGGTGGAGCAATTCAATCTGTATGAGGATCTCCGGAGGAATAGTCCGGCAGAGGAGATCGTGAGGCGCTTCGTCAAGGATATAGAGGTGGAAGTGATCAGTGCGGATGTCGTGGATAAACGCACTCAGCATGCAACCAAAGCCACCATTGCCTTTACGGTGACGTATCAAAACCGGGTCCCTGAGTTAGCTCAAAAGGTGGCGAACGAGCTCACCAGTCTCTTCTTGGGTGAAAATTTGAAGAGTCGCGAGCGCCAAGCGCAGGAAGCCTCGTCGTTCCTTCAGCAGGAAGCGGATAATCTGGCCAAGCATATCGGTGAGATCGATGGAAAGATCGCGTCGTTCAAACAGCGGGCCAGCGGGGCGCTCCCGGAGTTGATGCCCTTGAATCAACAATTGATGAACCAAGCTGAACGTGAGCTGATGGACGTCGATCAGCAGCTGCGAAGCCTCGAGGAACGGAAAACCTATCTTGAGGGAGAATTGGCCACGATCAAGCCAAACACTCCGATTGTGTCCGTCACAGGAGAGCGCATTTTGGATTCAGCGGATCGCCTGCGTGCGCTGCGCGCCGAGTATGCGGGTGCTGCGGCCAATCTCTCGTCCGATCATCCGGATATCATCAAGATGAAGCAGGAGATGGACGCGCTTGAGAAGGAGACGGGTCAGCTCCCCGATGAGGCAGAAACCATAAAACGGCTCACCGATGCGCGTGCCATGTTAGCGGCGGATTTGGAGCGATTGGGGCATGAGCATCCCGATATCATACAGTTACGGCGGAAGGTTGCTGGGCTCGAAGAAGAAGTACAGCGCGTCAAAGCTGGGCCGAGTCGGAAAACTGAGCTGCGACCGGAGAATCCTGCCTACATCAATCTCCAAGCTCAACTGAATTCCGCAACCGCTTCCCTGGAGGCGCTTCGAAAAACCAGAGTGGACTTGAAACGCAGACTTCAGGAATACGCGACACGGCTGGAACGGGCTCCCGAGATCGAACCGGAGTATCTTGTGCTGACTCGAGATCGGGATACGTCGGGGCAGAAGTATCAAGACATTCGGTCTCGGTTGTTGGAAGCGAAGGTGTCGGAAGGTCTGGAAGTGCAGCGAAAAGGCGAACGGTTTTCTTTGATCGACCCACCCAGTCTTCCTGAAAAGCCGTTCAAACCAAATCGGCTGGCTATTGTGCTCCTTGGATTCATCCTCGCGGTGGGTGGCGGAATCGGCGCCGGGGCAACGGCGGAATCACTCGATCATTCGATCCGTACGCCGGAACAGCTCGTTGCGTTGACACAACATTTCCCGTTGGCGGTCGTTCCCTTTATGCCGAATGAGGAAGATTTCTCTCGGGTGAGGTTGCGGCGACGTATCTTTCAGAGTGCCGGGATAGGCGCTGTGGCGACGATTCTTCTCTTCTTGCATGTCTTCGTGGTGCCGTTAGATGTGCTGTGGTTTACTGCATTGAGACGATTTGGCATGGAATAGGGACACAGAAAGAACATGGATCGTATTCGAACCGCACTCAAGCTATATAAAGATTTAAAAGACACCTCCTCCACCTCCTCTCGTGGGGAAGGGACGAAGCGGACTGCATCTCACTCTGTCCCACCTCCGATCACGTATACGCGAACCAGATCACTCCACATTCCAGTTTCCGTGCTGCGCGGTCATCGGGTGATGGCCTCCTATCAGAAGGGACCATTTGTCGATGCTTACAAAATATTGCGAACGCAAGTTACGCATCGGCTTCGAGAGAACGGGTGGAATGTGTTGGGTGTCACCAGCCCAGGGTACGGTGAGGGCAAGACGTTGACGGCCGTGAACTTGGCCGTCAGTCTCGCCATGGAGACGACGCAGACGGTGCTCCTGGTGGACTCGGATCTTCAGGATCCAAGCGTGCACAAGGTGTTTGGTTTGCAGGACTGTCTCGGGCTTGCGGATTACTTGCTGGATGACCAGCCCGTCGAGGATCTGCTCCTTCATCCGGGAATCGGACGATTCGTGCTGTTGCCTGGAGGACGAGCCATCTCGAACTCCACCGAGATCTTGACCTCTCCGAAGATGGTGGCGTTAGTCGAAGAACTCAAACATCGATATCCCTCACGAGTCGTCATATTCGATCTTCCTCCGTTGCTTCACACGGCGGATGTGCTGGCATTTGCACCTTACACAGATGCCCTTCTCATGGTGGTGGAGGAGGGGAGAACGACCGCAGATGAGCTGCAGCGGGCTTTAGGGTTGGTCAAGAATTCCCGCCCCGTTTTGGGAACGGTCTTAAATAAAGCAGGACGATCATCTCTGACGCTGGCCGACATGAAGGCGATGTTGTCCCAATAGGAGACGACACGGAGAGCGGATCGGCGCAATCATGTACGAATCCTTCTATCACTTGAAGACCAAACCGTTCGCGCTCTTGCCGGACAGCAGTTTTCTCTATTCCGGTTCGGAACACCAGGCTGCCTACAGCTTGCTCGAATATGGCCTCCTCAGCCAGGCTCCGTTTATGGTGCTCACCGGCGAGCCCGGTTTGGGCAAGACATCCCTTCTCCAGAAGCTGATTGCCGAACACGGAAACAAACACAAGATTGGGCTGGTGACCAACGCCCGTTACGACATCGAGCATCTCTTGCCTTGGATTTTATTGTCTCTCGGATTGAGCACCAAGCGGCTTGATCCGATCGAAGCCTATCACATGTTTTCGGAATTCCTGGCTCAGGAATCGAAACGTTCACGACGGGTCATCCTCATCGTAGATGAAGCCCAAAGTCTGGGAGCCGAGTTGCTCGAAGAACTGCGGCTCTTGTCCAATATGAACGATGGTCAGACATTGAAGTTGCAGATCATCCTATCCGGCCAACCGGATCTCCATACCTTGCTCCAGCGAATCGATATGACTCAATTTGCGCAGCGGATCGTCGTTGACTATCATCTGAAGCCGCTGTCTGAAGCCGACACGGCCAGGTGTATTCGCCATCGAATCCAAGTCGCTGGTGGACGGCCTTCCCTTTTTACCCAAAAAGCATGCGCGCTGGTGCATCGTTTGAGCCGAGGAACCCCGCGCCTGATCAATCAGGTATGCGATGTGGCCTTGACCTATGGGTATGCCGAGCAAGCGAAAGTCATTACATCTAAATTGGTCGCCCAAGCGGCCCTAGATCGATGCAGGGGAGGGATCCTGCCTCTGGCAGCTAAAGAAGAGTTGGTTGGACTGGCGGCGGCTCCGGAAGATGCGAGCGAAGTGGAAGTCTCTATTCCAAACCTCCGATCGCCAGGGAACGAGGAATCGGCCGCAGGCCGTTTCATGGGTTCTCCTGAAAGAGCCTACTCGCAGGGCCTGATGCTGAAGGATGAAGAGCGATTGAAGGAGGCCATAGACCTGTTTCATGTGGCGGCGAAGGATAAATCAATGTGGCTCAAGGCCTATGCTCAAATAGGGCTTTGCTATGTCAAGATGAAGGAGCCGCACGCCGCGATACAAGCGTTTCGTACGGCCCTGAAGGATGAGAAGGCGTCGCCGGGGGATACCATCGATGCGCTCTATTTCTTAGGGCGTAGCCTCGAATCGGTCGGGCAGGCCGGCGAGGCGTTTGAAGTCTACCAGCAAATTGAGCAAGCGGCACCAACCTTCCGAGACGTTGCGAATCGGACAAGGGAATTGAGGATTATTTTAAAGCAATCGGCTAAAGGACGAGAGACGGCAATGGGAAAAGACTCGTGGTTCAGCAGCGTTATCGATAATTTTCAACGATTCCTGATCGGGAGCCAGAAGTAGGCTTCGATGAATGGCAGGAGTGGTGCTTCCATCCGTCTTAAGTAAGTTTTCTATTTCTTACGTGCCAAACGGGACGATTTCTGGTTTCATTGACATGAACCAGTGTTAGGTGCGCGAGGTTGGGAGCGTCATGTCGGATCCAATCGATCAGGTGTCAGAACCAGTCGTGAGCCCGGCGGAACGCTATGAACGCGGGCTTGCGCTGAAGAATGCAGGAATGCACAAGGCTGCAATCGATCAGCTTGAAATGGCTGCAGTCGATCCATCGTTCGCGGTCAAGGCGTATGCTCAGATGGGACTGTGTTATAAGCTATCCGGCCGCTATGAGGAGGCCGTCCCGGCATTTCAGAAAGCACTCAAATTCACACCGGGGTCCTCCAAGGAAACCGTTCAAATTCTCTATCTTCTCGGTCGCACGCTGGAATCGTTGGGCCGTGTCGCGGAAGCCATGGAATCTTATCGCTGGATCAGGCGGGAGGATGCGGCCTATCGAGATGTCGCTGAACGTATTGAGCGGCTGAGCTCCCGTCGCCCGGCCCTGGCTGCGAAAAAGGTATAGTGCCCATCTGAGCCTTTCCCGGTCATGATCTGTCGCTAACGGCCCGCGGACAGAGAGGGCCGCTAAGCGGCGAAGCAGGCCTGCAATTCGTACTCGAATCCCCGGCGCCGTAAACGGATCAAGTCCCGTCGACTCAGTTCATCCACAATCGTGAATACTTGATTCCAGGTGAGTTCTGGAAGACGAGAAAGAAGTTGTTCGAGCAAAATATGTCGTTGCTCCTGAACGATGATCAAGATCTTTGCTTCGGCTTGCCCGGCAATAGCATTCATGTGTGACCTCCTCCATCACCATGAGTTATAGGCGCATAGACCGGCCGTCCCGCCTGCGTTGGACTCCACCGAACGACTATCACGCGAATAGTTCCTAATGTGAGCAGGATTCCACCCAACGCCACCAACGCCCTCCAATCGCCTCCTCTGAACCATTCAGAGATCACTTCCGTCAGCATCACCACAAGGATGGTGTCGACGATAAAGGTCACCTTGACACGACCTTCGCTGAAATAGGTGAGGGTGGTCTTAAACACTTCGACGATTGCCAGTAAGATGAGGGTGTTGATGATGACCTGTCGTAACACGACTTCGGTTGGCTGGTGGGTGAGGGTCAACAGATCCAGGAATGTTTTCAGGATCCCGCCGGTGAGTGCAGTCAAGATGGTGATCATCATCAGACTGAGCACTCCTTTGATTCCCCAGGTCCAGACCTCCATCGGATCGAGGCGGCGCAACCGATCCCACGCCGTGGCGCCCCCCGCCAGGAGAATCTGTCCAGGCGTGTTCCAGAACGTACTAGAACTCATCGATCAATACCGGACGAAGGAGATCGCGAACCGCGAGTACTCCGACGACCGTCTCCGCCTTGAACACCATTAAATGCCGTATACCGTGCTGGTGCATGAGATCAGCCGCTTCTGTGATGGGACGCCGTTCATCGATCCCGGCGATCGGCTTGTTCATGATGGCATCAACCGAGAGAAGAGGCGGTTCCTGATCGATCTCCGCCATTGTTCGGCTACGATCCGGCTCCGTCACGAGGCCGATAATGTGATTGTCATCTTCTTCAAAGACGCTCACAATCTTGCAATTCGACATCAGTTTTGCCGCATCGACGGCGTTGACTCTCGCGGGCACGGTGGCCAGCGTTCGCTTCATCAGTTGCCCCACAGTGGTCATGCTTCCTCCTTCGCTAGGGCATTTTTGATTTCTTTTGCCGTACTGTGAGGGTACTAAGCAGGAGTTGCAGAACTATGACTCCCACGTAAAACTTCTGTTAACTGTGCCGTTCCTGTGTGGTAGGCTCATGTTCATCAGATGAAGCCAGATGAAGGAGGGAGCATGGACTGTGTGCTGTTTCGTCATGGCATCGCTGTCGAACCGGAGGAGTGGGAAGGAGCTGAGGAGAATCGTCCCCTCACGGAGAAGGGAAAGAGGCGAACCAGACAGGCTGCTGAAGGGCTTGCGGCGCTTGACTGTAAGCCGACTCATCTGTTTACGAGCCCATTCGTGCGAGCCTATGATACGGCGAGGCTGCTGCGTGCAGCTGTCTGTCCAGCGTTGAAGGTCGAAACGCGGGAAGAGTTGGCTGTCGGGGCCAAAGCCGAGCAATTTATTGCCTTTCTCCAAACGCTCCCGTCCGATTCGGTGGTGGTGTGTGTGGGGCATGAACCTCTGCTTGGTGAAGTCGCGGGTCTGCTGCTCTGCGGAAAAGCCGTTTCGGGTTTTCATCTCAAGAAGGCCGGGACCGCTTGGATCGAGATCGAGGGCGTTGTGAAATCAGGCCAAGGACGCTTGTGCTGCTGGCTCGAGCCGATGCAACTGCGGGCATTGGCGAAGCGATCTCATGCCAAGAAACGCGTTGAACAGCCTTAGGCAGGGGCCGTTCCGGCCTCGATGACAGGCTTGTGGTTCTGCAAAACGGGGAGAATATATCCTCGGAGTTCATCCTGGATTTCTTCTGGAGATTTCCTCGCGTCGACGACGTTGAATCGAAATTCCATCGCCATCTTGTCGAACTCTTCGATCAACAGCGACTGGTATTTTTTGAAACTGTCGTAGAGATCGGCTCCAAGGCGAAGATCCATGCCGGATTCCCAGTAATTCATTCCGGTGGTCTCGATGACTCGAAGCGCCAGTGTTTCGACATCGATTCGCAGATAGCACACCAGATCCGGGATCAGCGCGAATCCGAACACGTCACGAATCCATTTGCGGTCGCCGCTGCGCACAAAGTCCCGGGCAAGTGCCGTATAGATGTAGCGATCGGCCAAGACGACAAATCCGGATCGGAGAGCCGGAATGATCTGATGCTCGAGACGATCCGCGAAATCCGTGGCATAGAGAAGACTGAGCGACCAACGATCGAGGATGTTCCCGGCCTTCGCCGCTTCGATCGCTTTGGACATGAGGTTGGAGCGAGTCCATCCCGTCGTGATCACTCCATAGCCCTGCACCTCCAGCCATTCCTGCAGCATCTCGATGTGAGTCGTTCGGCCGACCCCGTCGGTCCCTTCGACGGCGATCAGCTTCCCTTTCAGCTCACTCGGATTTAGGTACTTCAAACCGTCGCCAAAAAAGCGTGCGTCGGCCATAGATGCCTCGTCTGGGTTTATAGCCATGGAGTGCGTCCGCCACCAACGCCCGCATCTGTTCCTGCTGCGTCTCGATGTCTTGGGTCGCATCCATCGTCAAGAGACCGAATTCATCGACGATCTTGTCGTATTCCGTAAGAATCTGTGATTGAAAGATTCGGAAACTCTCGGTGACGTCGGCGCTCAGATTCATGTCCATGCCGGCTTCATAATACTTGAACTGGCCACGCGTTCCTCGCACGAGTCTGGAAATGGCCACTTCAATCGGGACTTTGAAGTAAAACGCCATATCGGGCTTGATCGAAAACGCATAGAGTTTTCGAACCCACTCATTGGGCACGCCGCGCACGACGTCGCGCGCAAAGGCCGTATACATGTAGCGATCGGCAAGGACGATCATTCCGGCCTTCAAAGGAGGGAGAATCTGGTGATAGAGCCGGCTGGCAAAGTCCGTGGCATGCAGCAAGCTGAACGTGGTCGGGGTGAGGCTCTTCGATTTTTTCCCTCGTTTCGTGGTTTCTTTCACGAGCTCCGATGAATTCCACTCGGTAAAGAACACCTTGTGGCCTTTGGACTCAAGCCACTTGTGAAGCAGTTGCAGTTGGGTGCTCTTGCCTGACCCATCGATGCCTTCGACGATGATCAGTTTCCCCGGGTGAGGATGAGGTGCGGTCTTGATGGTGTGAGATTCGGTCATGATTTGTCGGTTTCCACCAGCACTCCGGAGAACTGGACGCGTCGGCGGAATACCTGTTCGAACAAGTCGGCTCGGCTTGTCGCTGCCCACAGCTCCATCTCTGCGTCGCCCGTCACGTGGACCTCGATTGTGACCTGCTTCCCAAACTTGACGTTCACGGCTTGGACAAGGGAAAAATGGGTTCGATCGAGTCCGTCGGCGATCCGTAGCAACGATGCAAGGATCTTGACCACACGTTGCAAGCGGGGAGGCAAGCAGTCGAATTCTTCATGCTTCGGGGCCGGCAGGGCTCGCCGGTGATAGCGAGCGATGTTCGCAACCACATCGATCTCTTCGGCTGTCAATCCGCCCAAGTCGCTATGCTTGATCAGGTAGTAGGCGTGCTTGTGATGTTGTCTCGGATTGATGTGGTAGCCCACATCGTGCAGGATGGCCGCGTATTCGAGCCAGGTGCGCTCCTGCACCCCTAAATGATGTTCCCGCTTGGTTTGATCGAACAGGCGCAATGCCAGATTGGCCACGTGCAGGGAATGGCCCTCGGGAGCGTGACAGCGGCGGGCAAGACCGATCACGTTGCGACGGCGGACGTCGGGAATGTCATTTTCGGCCTTCAAGCCTTCACGATGGCGCACGATAAAATCGTAGATCACCCCCTCGCGAATAGCCTTGTCGCAAAGCGTGATTTCATTCAGGCCTGATAGCTCGGTGAGACATCGGAGGACGACGGTGGTCGGCAGCAGTGTATCGACGCGCTTCGGGTCCAGGCCGGGAATCGCCAGGCGCGCCTTCACCGATGACTGCGCCAGCTCCGCTTCAAGGACACGGATATCTTTCAACTGGACCTTCGCAAGATTGTGCTGCGGCAACGGTCGTCCGGTCTGACGAAGATGGACGACCTCGGCGACGTTCCCGGCCATGCCGGATGTGGCCACCAATGAATGAAACTTTTTCGTCTTGAACGATCCGAGGGCGTCGCGAAGGTGAGTGAGGACGGCCTGTTCCAGGGCGTGCATCATCGACTCTGCCGGCGGAGTCTTGGGAAGGAATTGTTCGGCTAAGCGGATCGCCCCGAGTTTGAGACTCTTGCCGTGGATCAGCCCGTCCCGGTTGCCCACGATCAATTCAACGGAGCCGCCGCCGATGTCGATGACCAATGTCGGTCCGTCCGGGAGGGCGATGCTGTTCTTGACGCCAAGGAAAATCAGTCGGGCTTCTTCGGTTCCGCTGATCACCCGCACTCTCAGCCCCGTCTGTTCCATGATCAAGGCGACAAAATCGCCGCCGTTCTGTGCTTCACGGACGGCGCTGGTTGCGACCGCGACGATGCGGTCGAACCCCTTGTTGCGGGCGAGGGTCACCAATGTCTTGAGGACTTCCAACGCGCGGGCCATGGCTTCGTCCGACAGCCGCTTCGTGGCAAAGACGCCGTTCCCCAGCCTGGTGATGTCTTTGAAACGGTCGAGTATCTTAAAACTGGCATCCGGCAGGATCTCAGCCAGTACCATATGAATGGAATTGGTCCCGATATCGATAACGGCGAGTTTTGACACGGAAACCCCCTATGAATCGAGAGTTTATGGACCTTAATGAACGAACGGGGGATGTGTCAAGGAGCAGATTGTTAACTGTGTGTTACAAATACACGGCGCGCGGCGAAGAAGCCGGCTCCGTGTATCATTTGACGGTGAAATGAACGCTCCGGTTCTTTTGTCTGCAGTCGCCGTTGTGCTCGAAACAGAGCGGCCGATCTTTTCCGTAACTCGTCGTGTTCACGTCGAGGGACAGGCCGAGTTGTTGGAGATAGGACTTCACGTTCCGAGCCCGACGCTCGCCGAGGACGAGATTGTACGCCGATGTGCCCATCTCATCGCCACGTCCTTCCAGCAGGAGGCGTGTCGCTCTGCCATTCTGTAATTGCTTCGCATTGGCCTCCAAGACGCGCATCGACTCCATGCGGATCGAATCTCGGTCAAAATCAAACAAGATATCGCTCAGCATTCCGGCAGCCATGCCTGTCGCATTGCGGGATGCGAGCTCTGATTGCATGGCCGGGCTTCTTCGCGGGTCGGCCGGTTGGCTGTCGTCTGGAGAAATCTCTGTGATGGTTGGTTCGTTGATCCGCTCCTCCTGTGCGCGCCCCGTTTGGCCGGTCCCCGATCCGGATTTCGTGGCGCAACCCTGCGCAAGGAGCACGGCGAGAAAGGACAAGCCCACTAGAGTGACGCTACACACCTGCCTCATAAATCCTCCTCTGAGTAAAGAATAATTGCATGGTCACTGAACAAGCGTCGCTGTTCGTTCATAGATCGGCCGAGTATCTTTGAGCGGCTCCCACTTCAAGACCGCGAGTGTATCGTCAACGTACCTCGTAAACCGCATGCCGTTCAACACACAGGTCACTCCCGGTGTACTGCTCAGGATCCAGAGCACTTTTTGTGAGAGCGAGGCTGAGCGGTGGGATGCGGGCAAGAGGGGGTCGATCGCCTGTGCGACCCGCTCGGTTTGGGCTCGACTCCGCATGGTGGCTTCGTGCCGGAGGCCGCGCAGCAGAGTCAGCAGCTCCGGAACATACCGTTGACGCCAGTCCTCCCATTGTTCCGCCGCAGCTCCGGAAAGCTGGCGTGAGAGCAACTGAAAGACTTGGTTGACGTGCGGCGCAATCGTGCGGTGTTCGATCTGTTCCCAATGTTCCAGTCCTTGAATCTGCGGACGTATGCGCTGCAGCTCTACCGACCAATTGAAGAATTCGGCCGGATTCATTCCTTGCGCGGCCAGTTTGATGCTCGGCGCGATGGAATTTCGGTATTCCTGCTCGAGATTGCCGAGCGTGACCAGCTGGCGGTCGAGATCGATAGGGGTGTCTTCGAGCGGGAAGTCCGCGAGGCGCTGCATCTTGTTCTGGGCCACCATGGCATTTAAGGGCCGATTCACCAAAATCGATATGTTGTTCTGCCGCGCATATTCAAGGACGGTCTGGGAGTGCGATGGTCCTGTATTTGCCGTGAAGGCGGCTCCGGACTCGAAGAGATTCATTGGACATTGAAGGACCTGAAAGTGATGGGTCGAGATTCCAACGGATCGGGCTGCGGATTCAGCTGCTTGGATCATGAGTGCCAGTGAGGTCGCTTCCGGGTTTTCAGCGGGAGATGTAACCATGTTGGAGGACACACCATAATATCGAAGTCGCCCTGCCGAGACCTGGGTTTCAAAATAGACAAATGCACGTTCGAGTCGAGCATAGAAGTCCGCGCGAAGTGTTTCCAGATCTGTTTTGCCATGGTGCGCCGCTTCTGAAAAGAAATATTCGGGATTGTGCAGCAGGCAAATATCCAGTGTCGTCAGTCCCAGACGATCCAGCGACAGCGTCAATTGATCCGCCAGGAATTCCGGATGGATGCAGTGCCAGATCCCATCCCCATACTTGACGACTTCAGAATAGGGATGGCCGGTCTTTTCTTTGGCCTCGGCAAGTTTCAGATTCTGTCCCTGCACGTAGCCGATTTTGGAGACGACGATGATTTCGTCACGCCGAACTTCTCCCGACGAAACGAGTTCCGTCAGCACAGATCCCACCAACCGCTCGCTGTCGCCGTCCATGTAATTCGTCGACGTGTCGATGAGATTGCAGGACGTCCGCAATGCTTTTTTCAACGCTTCGCTAAATTCGGCATTCTGCATATCGACGCGGTAGGTGCCGAATCCCAGCCGTGTCGTGGTCAAGCCGGTCGTTCCGAGTGTCGTGAAGCCGTTGGCCAAACCGATTTCGCCGTCACGCGCCATAATTCGGGAGGCATAGGCTGCAGTGCCTTGAACAGTTGCGCACCCCGAGAGGCTGGTGCCTTGCAGCAGCCGCGGCTCGTCTTGATGGGCCATTGACGTCGTTTGGTCGGTCTGTAACGCATCTGGGATGGCGCGATGATCGGTGATCGGTCGTTGACAGGTGAAGTTGCGACAGATGTACAGGGTAGCTCTTCCCGAAACCTGCTCCTTGCCTTGCAAGAGTGGGAGCATTGACGGGTCCAAGGAAGATTTTGTCGCCACGATGCGATTGGGAAGATAATAGTGTGCCACCGCTTCACGGAGTGCGCGAAGCTCGTCTTGCGACTCTGCTCCAACGAATGCCAGCTCCACTGGCCCCTCAGTCAGAAAGTCCACCACCGCCAGACTCTTGGCGAAGGCTCGAGGGTAGCGGCTCATTTGCCGGCCGTAGGCTCGCACTGCGGAGGTTGCGGCACGTCGCCAATCTTCGCGATCGAAATGGAAAGACAGTCGGGCAAGGGCTGAAGCGGCGACGGCATTCGCACTCGGGATAGCCCCGTCCGTCCCTTCCCGGTGTCTGAGGATAAGAGATTCATGGTGTTTGGCAGTTGTGAAGAAGCCGCCTTGCTCATGATCCATAAAGTCCGTGATCAGGTAGTCCGCCAGTCGTGCCGCTGCCTGGAGATACGATTCCTCGGCTCCGGCTTCATAGAGGTCCAGCAGTCCTTCGGCAAGATAGGCGTAGTCTTCAAGATAGGCATCGAGGTGCGCGCGATCGGCTCGTGATGTACGTAAGAGCCGTCCGTCCGGCTTGGTATGACTCCGCAGCAGAAAATCGGCGGTTCGTTTGGCGTGTTCGAGATAGTCCGGCTCTCCGAAGACTCGCGCTGCCTCGGCCATGGCCGACAGCATCATCCCGTTCCACGCGGTAATCACTTTATCATCGAGACCGGGCGGGACGCGTTGTCGTCGCGCCTCATACAGGAGCGGCTTCACTCGGGATGCGGTCTCCACCAACTCATCGGTCGTCAGATCCAGCTGTCTGGCCACGTCCTCGATTGGTCGTAAGCGGTTGGGAATGCTCTTCTGTTCCCAATTGCCTGATGCGGTAATATCGTACAGTGCGCAAAACCGTCGCGTGTCCTCATCATCCTTGAGTACGTCTTGTACCTGTGCAGGGTTCCAGACAAAGAACTTCCCCTCGACCCCTTCAGAGTCGGCATCCGTCGATGAATAGATGCCGCCTTCAGGTCCGGTCATTTCCCGGTGTATATAATCGAGAATCTCGGTCACCACTTGCCGATAGAGCGGCTTCCTGGTGACTTGGTACGCTTCGACATACACACGGGCCAGGAGCGCATTGTCATAGAGCATCTTTTCGAAATGAGGGACTAGCCATCGCGCGTCGGTCGAGTAGCGCGCAAAGCCGCCGCCGATGTGGTCATAGATTCCGCCTGCCGCCATCATGTCCAGAGTCTTTGTGACCATAGAGAGCGTATGGAGATCGCGTGAGCGTCGGTGACTCCGGAGCAAAAAGGATAATCCTGTAGCCGGTGGAAACTTCGGCGCCGTTCCAAAGCCGCCATGAGTGCCGTCGAAATCCTCTCTATATTGAGCGACGGCTTCGTCGATCACCGCTTCGCTGATGGAGATGGGGGAGGGGACTTGTCTCGCTCCTTGTAGTTGCTCCGTCAGTTCTTTGGCCTGAATCCGGACTTCCGATGGCCGTGTCTCCCAGTAATCGGCGATCTTCTTCAAGACGGAACCGAAACCCGGTCTGCCCCATCGATCTTCGGGAGGGAAATACGTTCCCGCGAAAAATGGTTCTTGCTCCGGTGTCAGGAAGACCGTCATCGGCCATCCACCCTGACCTTGATTCATCGTGACCGTAGCGGCCATATAGATCTCATCGAGATCAGGCCGTTCTTCCCGGTCTACCTTAATGCAGACAAACCATTGATTCATGAGCTCGGCGATCGCCTCATTCTCGAAGGATTCCCGTTCCATGACATGGCACCAGTGGCAGGCGGAATAGCCGATTGAGAGCAAGATAGGGCGATTCCTCTGCTTCGCGAGCTGCAGCGCGTCCGGTCCCCAGGGATGCCAGTCTACGGGATTGTAGGCATGTTGCAGCAAGTAAGGACTGGTCTCATGGATGAGGCGGTTGGGAGATCGCTTGTTTGGAGATGAAGACATTCGATCAACCTAGCATCGTGACTGGAACAGCGTCAACGGCATCCAGGCAAGTCGCGGTCCGGTTCAGTATGTCGAGAATCCCCAATCTTGCTGTGAATGCAAGTTGTGATAGTCTAGATGGGGCAGGACACAAATGAGAGAGATAGGTCCATACTCCAACTATCGGTTGACGGTTCGCCTGGAACTCGCGAACAAACCCGGCATCTTTGCCAGAGTGGCGGGGCTCTTGGCAGAAGAGCAGGCGAATCTTGGAGCTGTCGATCTCGTCTCGGCGACGAAGACCCGCATGGTTCGAGATATTACCTTTGATGTGCAGAGTGAGGAACACGGCGAGAAAGTTCTCGCCCGTTTGGGCAAGTTGCCCGATGTGACTGTGCTCTCGGCTTCCGATCGTATTTTTCTCCTCCATCTTGGTGGAAAAATTCGGGTGGCGAGTAAGTTTCCGATCAGTACTAGAAATGTGCTGTCGATGGTGTATACCCCGGGCGTCGGTCGTGTCGCTCAGGCGATCGCCAAGGACAAATCTAAAGTCTATACATTTACCAGCAAGAGCAACACCGTCGCCATTGTTTCCGATGGTTCGGCTGTGCTGGGGTTGGGCAATCTCGGTCCGGAAGCGGCTCTTCCCGTCATGGAAGGCAAGGTGATGCTCTTGAGAGAGCTGGCCGGCATCGACGCGTGGCCCATTTGTGTGAGTACGCAAGACCCGGACGAGATCGTGCGGATCGTACAAGGCATTGCGCCCGGATTCGGCGGGATCAATTTGGAAGACATCAGTGCGCCGCGCTGCTTTGAGATCGAGAAGAAACTGAAACAATCACTCGATATTCCCGTGATGCATGACGATCAACACGGCACCGCAGTGGTTCTATTGGCGGCATTGACGAATGCACTCAGAGTCACAGGGAAACGACTGGAGCACGTTCGTATCGTCGTCAATGGTCTTGGTGCCGCAGGCACGGCCTGCTGTCGAATATTGCTGGCTGCGGGAGCGACTCATCTGTTGGGATGCGATAAGGAGGGCATCATTCTGTACGGAGAAGCTGATCAACTCCGCGCCTGCCGCACCGACCTTCGTGCTTGCTTGACACGAGACAAGCCGAAAGGGACATTGAGGGATGCGTTGAAAGGTGCCGATGTCTTCATCGGGCTTTCGGTCGGCAATGTCATGACTGCCGAAGATCTCGATCTGATGACCCCGGATCGAATCGTATTTGCGTTAGCCAACCCAGACCCGGAAATTCCCCCGGAAGTGGGAGTCTCTCACAGCTCGATCTTTGCCACCGGACGATCGGATTATCCGAATCAGATCAACAATGCTCTTGCGTTTCCAGGAATTTTCCGCGGTGCGCTCGATAGCCAAGCCAGCGAGATCAATGAAGCCATGAAGTTGGCCGCAGCCGAGGCTATCGCTCGCGTGATTCCGGAGAATACCTTGAGCGAGGATTACATTATTCCGAGTGTCTTTGATAAAGAAGTCGTCCCTCGGGTGGCACGTGCCGTCGCCGCCGCGGCACGCGCTACCGGAGTCGCCAGAAGACGGACGAAATCAACCCATCCATCTCTGCGTGAGTAAACGCGTCCTTCCCTTACGGCCCATGAACAAGGCAGTCTTCCGACCGCAGGCCTGACAGGAGCACGTTTATAGGGGGAGCGTCAGGGTTTTGCGGCCAGGGAAGGCCGCTCTTTCTCATACCAATCCTTCGTCCATCGAATCACTTCTTCCTTCTTATCGCCATATCGTTCCTGGACGCGCCCGATGAATTTGTCGTAATCCCCTTCGGCCTGCGTCAGGTCATCATCGGTCAACTCTCCCCATTTCTTTTTGAGTTCTCCTTTAAACTGAGTCCACTTGCCCTTGAATTGGTCTGCATTCATCTGTGCCTCCTTTATGGATGGTTATCAATGTGCTTGCAGTTCAGAGCGTACGCTCCATACAAGTTACAATAACTCCTTATCCGCTTCTGGCCCACTAGGGAGTTCCATAGCTGTATCTAGTGCACCTAGTCGTGTTTAGTCATGGTGGAGACTGACAATTACGTGCCTTCTTTACTTTTTGGCTGGAATGTCTCGAGGAGACGATCGAATTCCCTCCGATACTCAACCAGGTCAGAGAGCTGCCGAGGGCCCTGCGGTCTCCAGCGAAATCCCGCTTGATCATCCCATCACGTGTTTCATGACTACAGCTTCTCGTTATATGCGGTCACATGCAGCAGGAATGCGATGGACGACCTATGGTCGGACGCGATTAGAGGGAACGGAAGTGCGATTCCCTACACGCCCAATCCTTCGTGCTCTCTCGCGTTCAGTTCTAGGGTTTGCCCTCGCACTCGTCATGTCCGGAGTGAGTCACGCTGAATCCTCGCCACAAGAACCCACTCCAATAGAGGAACCCACTCCGCATGCCGGGCGAGAATTTCGCACCAAGCTGTTTGGAGAGGAGATTTATGTCGCGCCGAGAGATCGCCGGTCCGTCACCGCCGCGAGTTTCGGGTTGCAATGGATCCCGGACGGCCCCGCCCAGCTCGAAGTACTTCCCTTCGGAGCGCTTTATGTGTGGCGAAATTGGGATGACGACAATCGACGATTCCGTGGAACCATTACAGGGGTCGTGAACGACCTGAATTACTCGATCGGACTCCGGACATTTCCCAATTGGACCTTGCTCTTTACTCTGAACAATTTCATCGCACCGCTGGGACGATCTGAGAATGTTGAGGGACAGCGGATCCGTGACACCGAAATTGAGTGGAGTTACGTGTTCGGTGGTATCGGGTTAGGGTACCGTCTTCCGATTCGTCCGTTCAGACAAGATAGTGCCGTCAATCTTTTTGTGACGTATGAGCCGGGATTCCGCTGGTTCAAGGGGACCGGGCATACCTCACCCCAGTATGGCGTTCCGAGCGACACCTATGAAGGCCGGATTCACCTCAAGGTTCGTATCGATGCCATGACCCGTAATCTCATGGAATTGCCCCATGAAGGTGTGACGATGGGTGGCGATGTGATTCAAGGACATCGCGCCAAGTGGACTGCATGGGGAGGCCCGCCGTTCGACACACCCGATTTCAAGCAAGAGCGCATCTATCTGGCCATGAGCGGATACTTGATGGCTGCGTCCGGGCTGCCGTTCGTCGACAGTGAGAAGCACCGTCTGGTTTCGAGCTTTCACGCAGGGATTGGGAAAGATCTTGACCGGTTTACGGCCTTCCGACTTCCGGGACGCCCGACTGGCTATGAATGGGACGCCGTGTCATTGCCGATGATTCATGGGGTGGCATTCAATGAACTCTTTCCCAAGCACTACGCAGTTGCGAATGTGCAGTATCGGTATGAAGCCCTTTTCTTTCTGTATCCTTATGTGGAAGCGGGCTGGGCGTTCCTTGATCGTCCGCGCTTTACGTCGGATGGTCGGATCACACAGTCGACGGATTCGATGCCAACCGTGGGGGTCGGTGTTGTATCCGGTGCCCCCTGGCGGTCACAAATTGAACTGAACTATACCTATAATTTTGGAATCTTCCGCGATTCGGATGGAGGCTCACCCACAAGAGGTGGCCACGGTATGTTCTTGTTCTGGTCGAAGGAATTGGGATCAAAGTCAGGAGGGTAATTCTTCTCGGACGCATTCTCAGATCAAGCGGTTGCACACTTCCCACCTGTACCACAATTTCCCAGTGCCAATGTAGACCCTTGTTCGAGAATTTGAGTTCGCCTCGCCACACTTCATCATCCTCACCCGTATTCTGCTCTGGTGAGTCCGCTACTCTGCCTGTGGTACAATACCCCTTCCATGCCGTGGGAGGGCATCCATGCCGTTCTCGACCGCCAAATATCTGAAGTTCCGCACCGGCATGCAGAAACGCATCGGCGCGCTTCGCTTCAAAACGGAAGACAGTTTGGACGTCGCCGTCGACAGCATGATGGAAGAACGGGTGGATGGGTTTTTCCGTGTCGAACAGGGCCTTGAAGAGATCATCCGTTCGCTGCTTGAGATTGAAGAGGAATTGGAGTCGATTCACGATCTCTCCGGCGCGATGCGCCTCGAATCTCGGTTGGAATTCGTGGAAGATCGTTGGGATGAGTTTGACAGCGAGATCCGTGAACGGCCAAGGCGCCGGCGCAAGAAAATCAGTCTTGCCGATATGTTGAAAGCGGCCAGCGGCGGCAGCGGGGCGCTCTCAGAGAACCCGAACGGTGTCAATACTGCGATGGATGCCTATGCCATCATGGGCGTGGAGTTCGGTAGCACTCTGGCGGATGTCACCGCAGCCTTCCGAACCAAGGCCAAGCAGCTCCATCCCGATGCCAACAATGGCGATCGTAGTTCTGAGCCGGAACTCCGCCGCATGTTGGAAGCCTATCAATTTCTGAAAGAATATCTCAGTCTCAGCAACACTGAGCCAATGCAGCCTCCGGGTCGACCCTACAGCCCTTCTGAGTGACATACATTGTGACAATGTCCACCCCACAGCAGTACATTACGAGCGCGACCGGACTCAGTGAGTTGTGCGAGCGATTGAAAGACAGCCCACGCCTCGCGCTGGATACCGAATTTGTCGGCGAAGAGAGTTTTGTGCCGAGGCTGGAACTCATTCAAGTTGCCACTGAAACCACCGCAGCCGTCATCGATTTTCCGGCTGTCCTATCCGGCGGGGCGCTTGATGTGTTTTGGGAGATAGTGTGCGATCCGGCGGTCGAGAAAGTCGTGCATGCGGGTCGGCAAGACTTAGATCTTTTTGCAGTTCATGCCGGCCAGATCCCAAAACCGTTTTTCGACACTCAGATTGCCGCGGCGATGGTCGGCTTCGGTCCCCAAGTCGCGTATGCCAACCTCGTTCAACGGGTGCATGGGAAAAGGCTGGACAAGGCGCATACCTTTACAAATTGGAGCGCCCGCCCGCTGTCTCATGATCAATTGGCCTATGCGCTGGAGGACGTGACCTTTCTCCTGGCGATTCATGATCATCTTCATACACGACTGTCAAAGCTCGGCCGGTTGCAGTGGGCTCACGAAGAGTTCTCCCGTCTTGAAGGCGTCGTCGGCGAAACCCGCCGCGAACCACAGGAACGTTTTCAACGCATACGGGGGTGGGATCAGCTCAAACCGAAATCGGCTGCGGTCCTTCGGGAACTTGCGGCCTGGCGGGAAGGAGAAGCGAAACGGAGAAATGTCCCCCGGAGTCGCGTCGTTCGGGACGAAGTCCTTCTCCAACTCGCGAGACATCCGCCGAGGCATACGGACGAACTGCGCAAAGTGAGAGGCCTCCACACCTCGGAGGCTGATCGCAATGGCGAGACACTTCTGGCCACGATTCAGGCGTCGCTCGCGCTTCCTCCGTCGGCCTGGCCGGTCCTTCCGAAGGAGCGGAAACCCGATCCGGAATCGAACGGATTTGTCGAGTTGCTTCAGGCGATCGTCAAGGCTCGGGCCATGGAAGAAGAGATTGCGCCGACCCTGTTGGCGACCACAGCCGATCTGCAGGAATTGGTGGATGCCAAGGCGAATCGATCGGCTCTGGATCTTCCACTCCTGAAAGGATGGCGACGAATACTGGTGGGAAACATTCTGCTGGATGCATTGGACGGGAAGCTCGCCTTTACGGTCGATCCCAAAACACGGACCATTCGACAATCGCCCTCCGAGCACACAGCCGGTTCATAGGCTGCTGCCACCCCCAGTGAATGGGGGATTTGTGACCACCTACAGGAGTGTCTTGATCGACTCGGCGGGTCTCGCCAGAATTGCCTGGTCACCCTTCTCGACGAGTGGCCGTTGAATGAGATCCGGATGTTTGACCATCAAGTCGAGTAATTCATCGTCCGAAAGCTGCTTCTTCCCCAAGCCAAGTTCCTGATAGAGGTCTTCCTTGGTTCGAAGCACGTCTTTGGGAGAAAGCCCGGCCTTCTTCAGGAGTGCTTTCAACTGCGCCTTGGTGAATGAGCGCTCATAATAGTTGATCGCCGTGAAGGGTGTTCCGCTGTCTTTGAGCAACTGTACCGCCTGACGACACGTGGTGCAGGTCGGTTTGTGATAGATCGTGATGTCGGCCATAGTATCTCCTTGGTGAGAAGACGCGTCTTGACGATTTTTTTCAGCCTATGTTAGATCCCAATTAGTAGTCGTCGCATGAGAGGGGCAATTATGCCGTGGGTCGGAACCAGTTCTGCCGGTCAGTTTGCTTGCGCCACTGCATTCCAGCGAACACTGAAGGATCTCCGCATCAAACGGAAGGGCCAGCCGGTCTGTGTGCTTGGCCACGTGCTCGCTCGCAAGGGGCAAGAAGCGACCTTCGAAGCCTTCAACGATCGGCTCGCGGTGGTGAAGTTCAGCGATGGAGGCTTCGTGGGGTATGATCCTTCTGAGCTCCTTCTTCCTACCGAAATTGATGAGCACGGTGTTCCCTATTTTGAGGTCCGGTCGTGCCGATCCTGCGACATGCTCTTTCCCCTTACCATGGAGGAAAGTGATTCGGACCATGAGCCGCAGCAATGCCCTGACTGTTCGGCCTGATGTGCCTGGTCTTCAGCAGCCTGTCGAAAAATCATTTAGCCTATTGGGCTGGAAGAATTTTGCAACATCCTGTCAGATGTTAATCGACGAGGGGAGCTACTTCCAAGGCTTTTTTCAGCAGGCAATCTCCCGCAACGCCCTGCAACACCATCGGTAACATGGCTGCGTCGATCGCGCGCACCGAGAGCACGCGGAATCCCTCCGGAGACTTCTGTCCCTCAAGCTTGAGCGCATGACAGATCTCTAGTGTCTTCCAGGCTAAATTGGACAGAATCTGGTCGGATGCGAGCAGCTTCATGTCCGTGACCGTCCCCTCGATCGCGACCTTTGCCGGAATCCGTGTCTTATCCTTGGGAGGTTCGCTGACGACGGCGAACGCGATCGTTTCTTCGTCTGCCGTGACGGATGAAACAGTCATGAGGCCCGTTAGTGCGATCAGGAAGGAGCACATGATGGCGGCTGATCGAATCATTCGCGTCTCTGTTCATCACCCGATATCATCCTCCATATGAAGTATGCCAAGCACGATTTTCCATTGCAAGAACGCCACGCAGCCGTGGTAGGGTAGGCAGAAGAGTACACTTTTCCCAGGAGAGTGAATTATGCCTCATGATTTCATGCCGGGCTTGGCCGGTGTGCCGGCTGCCACTTCTTCGATCAGCGATGTCGACGGCCAACGCGGCATTCTCGAGTACCGCGGCATTCGAGTCGAAGCTCTCTGCGCGGGCTCATCATACTTGGAAACGGCGTATCTGCTCCTCTTTGGGCACCTTCCTTCAGCGACCGAGTTCCAACAATGGATCACTGACGTCACCCACCATCGGCGCATCAAATTTCGTATCCTTGACTTGCTAAAGTGCTTGCCTGAGCAAGGCCATCCCATGGATGCCCTCCAGGCGGCGGTGGCCGCGCTCGGAATGTTCTACCCAGGCCGAAACGTCAAGGACGTCGAGAATAACTACTGGAGCGCGGTACGCCTGGTCGCGAAATTACCGACGATCGTGGCGGCCTGGGCGAGGCTTCGCCATGGCGATGCTCCCATTACCCCGCGGGACGATCTCGGGTTCAGCGAGAATTTCTTCTACATGTTGACGGAATCCGTGGCCCCTCCAGTATGGGCCGAAGTATTTGATGACTGTCTGATCCTCCATGCCGAACACACGATGAACGCGTCCACCTTTACAGGATTGGTGACGGCATCAACCCTGGCCGATCCCTATACCGTCGTGGCTTCATCGATCGGAGCCTTAAAGGGACCCTTGCACGGCGGCGCAAATGAAGAAGTGGTGGTCATGCTCAGAGAGATCGGCACGGCCGATAAGGCACGGCGGTACGTTGAGCGAGCTTTGCAAAACAAGAAAAAACTGATGGGATTCGGGCATCGTGTCTATAAGGTCAAGGATCCTCGCGCAACGGTGCTGCAGGAACTCTGTCGGCGCTTGTTCAAGGAATGCGGAAGCTCACCTCTGTATGAAATCGCATTGGAAGTGGAAGCGGCAGCCGGGGAATTACTGAATAGTAAGGGCATCTATCCCAACGTCGATTTTTACTCAGGCATTATTTACGACAAGATGGGCATCGATGTGGACCTCTTCACTCCGCTCTTTGCGATGGCGCGCGTGTCGGGCTGGCTTGCGCATTGGCTGGAACAGTTGCGAGAAAACAAGCTGTTCAGGCCCGATCAAATCTACTCCGGAGAACATAACCGGCCCTACGTGCCCATCGAGCATCGATAACCCCCGTATTTTCAAGTCGGTCCAGCCCCTTGACTTCTCCATGGGTCGATTTATCTAAGAACCATGCAGTTGAATCGGCGCCGCGCCAGCGCAGATAACCTGAATCCACATAAGATCGACAATGAGGAGGTTCACTATGACACTCGTACGTTGGGATCCATTTCGTGAACTGGAGGAAGTTTCCGATCGGCTGAATCGCATGTTCGCGCGCCCTGCAGTGTCCAGAACCACCGGGAAAGAGACCATGATCGTAGCCGATTGGACTCCGTCTGTCGACATCAGTGAAACTGATGTGGAATACCAGATTAAGGCTGAAATTCCGGATGTAAAAAAGGAGGACGTCAAGGTCACGTTGGAAGATGGAGTGCTTACGATTCAGGGGCAGCGTAAGCAGGAGAAGGAAGACAAGGGGACGAAGTATCATCGAATCGAACGATCCTATGGCAGTTTCGTCCGGACCTTTTCACTCCCTGATGTCATTGACGATGCCAAGGTCAAGGCGGAGTTCAAGGATGGAGTGCTGAATCTCCATCTGCCGAAGTCGGAGAAGGCAAAACCAAGAGCCATCGAAGTCAAGGTTGCATAAGCCTCTCTTGCAGTAGATGTTCTGAGCGAAGGCCCGCCTGAGTCAGGCGGGCCTTTTCATTGGATTGCTTCCACGTCCGACGCCGATCGCACGTCACTTACCAGGCCCTTCGTCCATGGAACATGATGGCCCAATTGGATCTACCGGTTAGGGTCATCTTGAGGGATTGTGTATTTGACGAAAACGAGTAAAGTCCGCCCAAAATCGGTAGGGGCAAATCCGCAAAGCAAGAGATTGCTACGATCAATAATTGAGGAGGTGGTGATAGCTGTCATGCGTAAATAAGAAGGCGTGTAGACACTCCGCCTAGTTGTCGAACTTGTTCAGGCACCTAACATGTTTGATGAGGCGAAGATGAAAACTTTAACCTATTCGCTGATGACAGTCGGATTTGTGCTGGTTCTGGCAGGGATAGTGGCAGTCTTCAACTTCGACCAGCCATCGGATCTATTTTCGTTGGTCTGGTGGATGATAGTAGGCGGATGGTGTCTCGCATTGGCAGGGATGGGAACAGACATGATGCATGCGTTCAAAATGGCCAAACGCGAAGCGGCCTACCTGTATACACCAGAGGCGGATACTGCGAAAGAAGTCGAAAGGGAAATCACTCGAATTTGATGACGTAAATAGGAAGATGTCACGTAGTCCTTCTATCCGGGGCTGGTAAGGGACGAGCGTTTGGTTTAACCGGTAGCCGCACAGCCCGCCTTGTCAGGCAGGATTTTCACTTCTCACTCGCCCGTTTCTGCATCACCAACTCTCACACCCCTTTATCGAGGTCTCGCTGATAACCTGCATGAGCTTCGCCCGTAATGCCAGGAGTCATGACGGCATGCTCTTGTGAAAGCCGGCGCGGTAAGTTTATCATGGCGCCCGCAAGGTACGAGAACCCCCTTAGACATGGAGTACAGCGAATGAAAACGAATCAGAATAATCTATCAGCGTCGACCCGAATCGAGCGGGACACAATGGGTGAACTGGCTGTTCCCGCTGAGGCCTACTATGGGGTGCAGACTGCCCGCGCCATCGAGAACTTCCCGATCAGTTCCCTCCGGATGCCGCGGGCGGTTATTCGGGCAATGGGTATGATCAAGCGGGCCGCAGCTGCCGTCAACCACTCCCTTGGTCTCTTGGAGAAGAAGCCTGCGGATGCGATTCGGCAGGCGGCGACTGAAGTGGTCGATGGAAAACTGGACGCCGAGTTTCCCGTGGACATTTTTCAGACCGGGTCCGGGACGTCTACCAATATGAACACGAACGAAGTGATCTCCAATCGTGCGACCGAACTGCTCGGCGGTGCGCGTGGCAGCAAGCTCGTCCATCCGAACGATCACGTGAATCTCGGCCAATCGAGCAACGACGTCATTCCAACGGCCATTCACATTGCCGCCTCAGAATTGATGCAGCACCAGCTCTTGCCGGCGCTGACTCGGTTGCAGAAGGGGTTGAAGGGCAAGGCCAAGGAATTCGACACGATCGTCAAGATCGGTCGTACCCATTTGCAGGACGCCACGCCGGTTCGCCTCGGTCAGGAATTCGGGGGCTACGCCAGGCAGATCGAACTTGGTATCCAGAGGGTCAAGCAAGCACAAGGGGCCTTAAGCGAGGTGGCCTTGGGAGGCACTGCCGTCGGCACCGGCCTGAACTGTCATCCGAAATTTTCTGCCAAGGTGATGGCTATCATCTCAAAGGAGACCGGCTGTTCGTTCAAAGAGGCCAAGAATCACTTTGAAGCACAATCGGCGCAGGACTCATTGGTTGAAGCCAGCGGGCAATTGAGGACTCTGGCCGTGAGCCTCATGAAGATTGCCAATGATATTCGGTGGCTAGGGTCAGGGCCGCGCTGCGGCCTTGGTGAGATCAATTTGCCAGAGACGCAACCTGGTTCCTCGATCATGCCGGGGAAGGTCAATCCAGTCATCGCCGAGTCCGTCACGATGGTCTGCGCGCAGGTGATCGGTAATGACGTCACGGTGACCGTCGGCGGCCAGGCGGCCAATTTCGAGCTCATCGTGATGATGCCCGTCATGGCCTACAACCTGCTTCAGTCCATCGAGCTGCTGGCGACCGCCTCCAACAACTTTGCGATGAAATGCATCGAAGGGATCAAGGCGAATGAGGAACGATGTAAGAGCCTCATTGAAGAGAGCTTGGCCATGTGTACGGCCCTGGCACCGGAAATCGGCTATGAAGCGGCGGCAAAATTGGCCAAAGAAGCTTATAAGTCAGGCAAGACGGTGAGACAGATGGCGAAGGAACAGAAAGTCTTACCCGACAAGCGATTGGCCGAACTCCTCGATCCCTGGCGCATGACCGAACCGGGCGGACCAGTGGGCAGTGCAGGCGGGTAGTTGAACTGTTTTCCGGTATGGCTTTGCAGCAGCTTAACGGTATACTGAGGCATGACGAAGTCAGCCGAGCACGGGCGTTCGTTAGCGACTGGACTTCTAGCCATCGTATCCGCAGGGATACTGTACGGTTGTGCGACGGCAGGACCTCAGCCGACGCAAGATGACGTGATTCCTACCATGGGAACACGCAGCGGGCACTGCTGCTCCATGGCCAAGGGAGTTCCGCGGCAGCAAGCGCTGGCGCAGACAGCCGTGAGATTCCTTGGCCGGTCGCGTATCGAAGTGAGTGGCCGGCACTATGCTCCGGACTGTTCCGGTTTCGTCCGAGGGGTATACGCGACACAGCGGGTCGACTTGTACGGCGGGTTGGGTGAACTCGATGGAGGAAACGGTGTCGGGCGTATCTACACCCATGTCATGGAACACGGACGAATTCATTATGGCCCGACCGTGCATCCGGGAGACCTGGTCTTTTTCCACAATACGTGGGATTTCAATCGGGATGGCTTGCCGAATGATCCACTCACGCATGTCGGCGTGGTCGAGCAGGTGGAACGGGATGGAACGGTGATCTTCGTGAGTTGGATGTCAGGAGGGATTGTTCGCTATCGGATGAACCTCCAACAGCCTGACATCCACAAGACTACAGACGGACGAGTTCTGAACGACTTCATGCGGCGTAAAGAGTCGAGCGATATCCGGGGCACCCATTACCTCGCAGGGCGCCTGTTTGCCGCTTTTGGGACTCTTGCCCATTGATCCTTGGCGTATGATCGAACGGGGACATTTCTCGTTTCACAGCCTGGACAGCTGAAATTGGGCAAGTTATCCGCTCGCATAAAACCCTTTTCTCCTCTCTCGTTCAGTGGGCGGAGTTCGATTACGTAACCCCGATACAATCAATCAACGACAATCATTGACTTCATCATATTCTAAGAGAACGCGAACCTCTCACGCGTTCGGAAAGATCGGTTACCATTGCAGATGACAGTTGTCGCACCTCAGATCTCATCCGACACAGTTCAGCTCAAGATTGTTCCCCTCATCGCCAAGGAACTCGGCGTTGGGACTCATCAGGTCGCAGCGGCGGTGACGCTACTTGATGAAGGAGCAACGGTCCCATTCATTGCGCGCTACCGCAAAGAAGCGACCGGCAATCTGAACGATACGCAGCTACGCACGCTGGAAGAGCGCCTGCTCTATCTGCGTGAGTTGGAGGTGCGGCGTGCCGCGATTCTGACGTCGATCGAAGAACAGGGGAAGCTGACGGACGCGTTGCGAGCGAGCATTGAGGCGGCGGCGACGAAGCAAGCCGTGGAGGATCTCTATCTGCCCTTTAAACCCAAGCGGCGCACGCGCGCACAGATTGCGCGCGAAGTAGGGCTGGAGCCGTTGGCGGACGCCTTGTTGACTGATCCGGTGCTGACTCCCGAGCAGGAAGCGCTCACATACATCCGTGTGGTCCCTGCCGCTGAAGGGGTGGAAGCCATCAATGTACCGGATGCCAAAGCGGCGCTGGAAGGAGCGCGGGATATTCTGACCGAGCGGTTTGCCGAAACGGCCGGCTTGCTGGCTGCGTTGCGCATGCGTCTGTGGGAACAGGGCGTCTTGACCTCGACGGTGATGAAGGACAAGGAGATGGCCGAAGACGAGAAGTTCCGCGATTACTATGCCTATACCGAGTCGATCAAGACTGTCCCCTCGCATCGGGCGCTCGCGTTGTTCCGAGGCCGTGCCCTCGGCGTGCTGAAGTTGGAATTGGGCTTGGGAGAGGTGCTTGACGCAGTCGTTCCGCATCCTTGTGTTTCAATGATTGCGGCTCACGCCGGTATTGAAGATCGCGGCAGGGCTGCCGATAAGTGGCTGGCTGATGTCTGTGACTGGGCCTGGCGTGTGAAAATCCATCTACAGCTCAGCGTCGAACTGCTGGTGCAGTTACGTGAAGCGGCAGAAGCGGAGGCGATCAAGATTTTTGCCAGAAACCTCCACGAACTATTATTGGCGGCGCCTGCCGGTCCAAAGGCCGTTCTCGGCCTGGATCCAGGCATTCGCACAGGCTGTAAAGTGGCGGTGGTAGATACGACGGGAAAATTGTTGGAAACGGCCACGATCTATCCGCATCAACCTCGCAAGGACTGGCAGGGAGCATTGGAGACGCTCCTACGTCTCGTCATTCAACATGGTGTGGAGTTGATTTCAATCGGTAACGGAACAGCAAGCCGAGAGACGGACAAGCTGGCAATCGAGGTGATCAAGCTGGTCGCTGCCCAGAAGCCTGAACAGAAGGTGGCCAAAATTGTGGTCAGTGAAGCAGGCGCGTCGGTCTATTCCGCGTCGGCGTTCGCTGCGGCGGAATTCCCTGAGTTGGATGTCAGTTTGCGGGGCGCGGTCTCCATTGCCCGGCGTGTACAGGATCCACTGGCCGAGCTGGTGAAGATTGAGCCGAAGGCGATCGGGGTCGGTCAATACCAGCACGACGTCGACCAGCGGGCATTGGCGCGGTCGCTCGATGCCGCGGTTGAAGATTGCGTGAATGCAGTCGGCGTAAACGTCAATACGGCATCGGCGCCCTTATTGGAAAGGGTGTCGGGTCTGAACAAGGCGCTGGCCAAGAATATTGTGAACTATCGGGATACGAACGGGCCGTTTGCGAATCGAACGGCGATCCGTAATGTCCCGCGTCTTGGTGAAAAAACCTTCGAGCAGGCGGCAGGCTTTCTCCGCATTCCCGATGGAGACAATCCTTTAGATCGTTCTGCCGTTCACCCGGAAGCCTATCCGGTGGTCGAACGGATTCTGACACGCCTAGGAACCGGAATCGCCGAAGTGATGCGACGGCCGACTGTCTTAAGAGAGTTGTCGCCGAAGGACTTTACCGATGAGAAGTTTGGAGTGCCGACGGTGCGGGATATCCTCATCGAGCTTGAAAAACCAGGGCGCGACCCGCGTCCAGAATTCAAGACGGCCACTTTCCGAGAGGGAGTTGAATCCTTGAGTGATCTGCAACCCGGAATGGTGTTGGAGGGAGTGGTCACGAATGTGGCGGCATTCGGTGCGTTCATCGATATCGGAGTCCATCAGGATGGGCTCGTGCACGTATCGGCGTTGGCGAACAAGTTTGTCAGAGATCCGCATGAAGTGGTCAAGCCCGGTCAGGTCGTCAGGGTGAAGGTGCTTGACGTCGATCTGAAGCGCCAGCGTATTTCGCTGACCATGCGCCTTGAGGAGACTGCGAGCCGCCCATCTGTACCGACACAGTCTGGAAACGCGTCAGCACGCGACTCGCGTGGGCGTGGGCCATCGGCATCCGATCAAGCGGCACGAATGCCCCAGCCGATCGGTGCGATGGCGCTCGCATTGGCCAAGGCCCGGAAAAATTTGTAACGAACTTCCAATAGAGCACATTGCGGTCCGATCTGCTAGCCACGTTATCGACGGGTGGCCTTAAGCAAGCGTCTGTCCGTGAGCCACTCTCGATTTCTCTTCTCTTTCCTTTCTACCCTCGTGGCTGGTGTGCCTTTCAAGTAGTGGGGTCTCAGCGCCTGTCTGGCGACCTGCACGGAGGCTCGGGCTACCGCACTTGCCGAACAAAGCGATCCGCGCAGCGGACGGCGAGCACTGTCCGACGCTGCATTCATGTGAACCATGGAATGCAGCGAGTTGCGCAGTCGAGCGTGAGTGAGGCCTAGCGCGGTCGAGCCGGAGTGCGGGAGCCGATAGGCGTTGAGACACCTACCCGCAGTTACACCGGCCACTTTTCCTCGTTCCATGCCATGTCCCAAAACATCCATTCATACCGCGAGCTGATGATGAAGGATTCTTCCATCCGCCGCAGTTCCTCTTTGCCGGCCGTCTTGGCCCACTGATCGACTTTCTTCCGCATCCATAGTTGGACTTCGGCGAATTCCGGCGAGGCGTAGAGCATGAGCCAGTCACGGTAGGGGTGATTCTTGGCAGGGGGGCCTTTCCTCAATAAATGCTGTCCGACCACACAATAGACCCAGGCGCAGGGCAGGGCGACGACGGTAATTTCCGTCGCAGTTCCCGAAGCGGCCACGGCCAGCATGTGTCTTGTATAAGCGTGATTTGTCGGCGCCATCGGAACCGACGTCATCTGTTTCGCCGTCAGCGCCCATTTCTTACCGTAGCTCTCATGCAGACTCCGCTCTACGACGATGGTCTCTTCCGCCAGCTTGTTGAACCGCAGGCTCGAGTCGGAATCCGGTGCCTTTTGCGCGGCGGCAGAAAAGACGCGGGCTAGATCACCCAGGAACCTGGCGTCTTGCAGAATGTAGTACTGGAATTTCTGTTCAGGCAGTGTGCCGTTCCCTAGTGCGACGACAAAGGGATGGCTCAACTGGGCATTCCAGATTGAGTTGGCAAGCTTTCGTAGGTGATTTGAGAATGACATGCATCTCTTCCTTTCTGGGGGGCCTTTCGCAGCTCGTGGAGGATGTTCCGGCTCAATACCGCCGAAGTGTCAGGACATGTTTCGGCGTCACAGGTAGGGCACCCATGGTCTCGGCAAGCGATTCATGCCGTCCAACGCGGCCACTTTGTAACATTCGGCCAGAGTTGGATAGTTGAAGACCGTATCGATGAAATAATCGATCTTGCCGTGAAAGGCCATGACCGCCTGCCCGATGTGAATCAGTTCGGTTGCTCCTTCTCCGATGGCATGAACGCCAAGCAGATGTCTGGTATGGCGATGAAATAACAGTTTCAGCATGCCCATTTCGTCGCCGATGAGCTGTCCGCGCGCGATCTCTTTGTAGCGGGCGATGCCGATGCCGTAGGGGATTTCTGCACGCTTGAGCTCTTCCTCATTCAGGCCCACCATGGAAATTTCCGGAATGGCGTAGATGCCGTAGGGGAGGAGCGAGTTGTCGAGCCGATCCGGATGGCCGAACGCATGACAGGCTGCGTGACGGCCTTGTTGCATGGACGTCGAGGCCAAGGCGGGAAAGCCGATGACGTCGCCTGCGGCGTAGATGTGTGGAATTGCCGTTTGGAAGTGTTCGTTGACGGGCAAGCGCCCACGATCGTCCGGTTTCAATCCTATGGCGTCCAAATCGAGCGATTGTGTCGCCCCGATTCGCCCGATCGCATACATCAACGTCGACGTGTGAATCGGTCGGCTGTGGCGTAGGGTGACCTGGATGGAATTGTCCCGTGCCCTCTTGATGGCCACGGCTTCTTCATCGTGATACAGAGTGACTCCGATTTCTTTCATCTGTTGCTGGAGTATTTCAATGATCTCGGCGTCGACGAACTCCAGCAGCCGTGGGCGTTTATCGATGAGGGTGACGGGGACCCCCAGAGCGGCAAGCATCGAAGCATATTCCGTCCCAATCACACCACCTCCGACAATGACGATGGAGTCGGGAATACGCTTGAGCGTCAGGAGCCCATCCGTATCAATGATCGTCCTGCCGTCGAACGGAATATTCGATGGCCGGGCCGGTTCCGTCCCTACCGCAATGACGATGAAGTCTGACGTCAGTTCAAGCGCACCGCGGGTCGTTTGTATACGCAGGCGGTGAGGATCGACGAAGCTGGCTGAACCGTAAAACATGTCGACTCGATTCCGGCCCATCTGATTTTGCACGATCTGAATCTCGTTCTTGATGACATGATTCGCCCGAAACGCAAGATCTTCGATCGCGATGGTCTTCTTCAAACGGTAGGTGGCACCGTAGACGCTACGCTGCCGGAATCCTGAGAGATAGAGGACCGCTTCGCGGAGTGACTTGCTTGGAATCGTACCGGTGTTGATGCAGACACCACCGACGACCATCTTTCGCTCGATGATGGCGACCTTTTTGCCCAGCTTGGCTGCCTGTACCGCGGCCTTTTGGCCGGCCGGTCCCGTACCGATGACGAGTAAGTCGTAATAAGCCATCAGAGCCTTCGGACAACAAAGAGGTGGGTGAGCCTAACGAACGACTATCTGCTCGCCCGTCGTTTCAGCTCCACGTACCGTCCCCTTAGCTCTCCGTGATCAATCGCCTGGCGAACTGGAAGGCTTCTTCCAAGTCCGGCAGCTGGGAGAGTTGCGGAGTGATTTGGAGGTAGCGAATAGTGTTCGTCTTGTCGACGACGATGACAGCTCTCGTCAGCACATGCGGACCTTCCAAAAAGAGACCATGTGCTTTACCAAACTCGCCTCCTCGGTAGTCGGACAGAAATGTCACATTGGCGATGTTCGCATCCTCCGCAAATCGTTTCTGGGCAAAGGGAGTATCCACGCTGACGGTGATGAGTTCCACCATTTTATCGAGGCCTTTATTCCGTTCGCTCAGAAGATGAGTCTGTTGTTCACACACCGGGGTATCGAGCGACGGGACCGTGCTGATGATCCGGACCTTTCCCGCACCCTTGGTCTCCACGATGTTGACGAGCGAGAGATCGTTCTGCACCACGTTCACATCGCGCAGTGTGTCGCCGACTTTCACGCCGTTGCCGGCCAGCGGAAGCGGGCTGCCCTTGAATATGACATTGTTGCCCTCTCCTGCGACGGCGCTTCCGTCTGCCACCGGAATACTTTTGTACACAAAAGTGCCGCCGGATGATCCTCCGGTCGTCTGACATCCAACGAAGCCAAGCGAAATGAGCAGTACTGCGCCGATGGACCCATAGAATCGTGTCCGCATCATGTGCTCCTTGGTGAGGAAACAGGGGATCATCGGTCTCATGAGGACGATCTGTTCAGGGTGATGGTTCAATATACGTGATCAGAGATCGGTTGACCAGATCAGGGCGTTCCCACTGAGGCATGTGGCCGGCATCGGGAATTCTGACGAACTCTGATCCACGGATTCTATGGTGAAGTTCTTCGCCCACGGCCATGGGAAATATCCGGTCGTATTGACCCCAGATGATCATCGTTGGGTGTGCGATGGAGCTGAGGCGTGGAGCAAAATCGGTTTCCCAGGAAGGGATGGCGTTTCTCACGGCCATGATGGGTTTTATGATACCAGGGCGCCGACGATTGTGGTTGGACCGTTCGATAACCGCTGGGGTGAGGAGGTTGTGATCATGGACGATTTCCTTCAGGACTGTTTGGGTGACCAGCCCGCCGAACAGCCAGTTGCCGAGGGAGACCAGCCAGGTAGGGGCTCGAGATTCCAGGGCTTGCCTGAATGACCGACTGGTGAGCTTGGCTATGACATGAGACGGTAGCCCGCTGATGAGCACGAGTTTGTCGACACGGGTTGGATGGGTCAATGTCATTCCTATGACCAACCCGGCGCCCATGGAGTTGCCGACCAGGGTGGCTTTCTGGATCTGCAGGGCATCCATGAATCCAATACAGAAGTCCAACATCTGGTCCGGCAGGTAATCGATGTCAGGTTTGTCGGACAATCCGGAACCAGGTAGGTCAAGCGTCAGGGTACGGAAATGTTGAGCCAAGGCATGTTGCTGATGTTCCCATTGCCACATGGATCCGCCGAAGCCGTGAATCAAGATGACTGGTGGGCCGGTACCGATATCGAGATACGCGATCCTTTGATCGCGGACGAGGACGGTCTTGATTGGGATGCGTTCTATCGGGGTACGTTCTAAGGTTTCAAAATAGGGTGGGATCTGTAAGGGCGTGGCACAGGAGCTCATGAGGTACGATATGAGGCACAGGATGCACAGCGCAAGCCGTTCAGGTCTGTACGGGTGTGAGGTCGAGCCGGCGCTGGAATTACTCCAGTTGAATGACCGTTTCATCTGTCTTCACATTGTCACCCTCGGCGGTTAGGATCGCGGCGACTCTTCCATCGATCGGCGCCGGCACCCGACTTTCCATCTTCATCGCTTCGATGATCAACAGGGGGTCCCCGACTTTCACATGATCGTCTACCGCAACCAGCACTTTCACTACGCGGCCGGGCATGGGGGGAGCCACATCACCCGGCTTCGACGGCCTGGGACGTTTCGGTTTTCCTCCCGAATCGGTCCCCTGCGACTCCGGCACGCCGGCCAAGACCTCCTGGATGGTTTCTAGGGAGACTTCCTCGAGCTTGTCGTTGACACGGATGTAGTATGGCTTGCGCCCATCAACCTTTCGGCCTGAACCAGACACCTTTACATGATAGGTCTCACCATGCACCGTCACATTGAATTCCACGGGAGCCAGATGCAGTTCATGAGCGGTCGCAGGGCCTTTGGTCGAGCCCAATTCGAGCGGTTCCGGGGTTAAATCGCCTTTTTCGCGAGCCTCGAAAAAGTCACGCGCGATGGTGGGAAACAGCGCGAACGACAGCTGGTCGTCAATGCTCTGGGCTGAATCGGGCAGCTCGTTCTTGACGGTCTCCAATTCGGGCTCCAGTCGATCGGCCGGTCTGGTCTTGATCGGAGTTTCGTCGCCGGTGGCGCGTGCCATCACATCGAGGTCGACTTGACCCGGCGCGCGCCCATACAAGCCCAAGAAATAGTTCTTGGTCTCCGTCGTGATGACCTTGTAACGCTCTCCGGTCAGCACGTTCAGTGTGGCCTGGGTCCCGACGATCTGACTGGTCGGGGTGACAAGCGGGGGATAGCCCATCTCTTTTCGCACGCGCGGGACCTCGTCGAGTACCTCTTTCATCCGGTCTAAGGCATTCTGTTCCGTCAACTGAGCCGCCAGGTTCGACAACATTCCGCCCGGAATCTGCGACGTGAGAATTTCGGCATCGACACCGGTAAAGTCGCTTTCGAACTGACGGTATTTGCGGCGAACGGAGCGAAAGTGTTCGGTAATCGGCGGGAAGGACGCGAGTTCCAGCCCGGTATCGTAGGGAGTATTCTGGAGCGCTGCGACCAACGTTTCCGTTGCCGGGTGGGACGTTCCGCCTGCCAGCGGTGACATGGCGGTGTCGAGCATGTCCAGGCCTCCAAGTATCGCCATCAGGGAAGCCATGGAAGCCATCCCGGACGTGTAATGCGAATGGAGATGGAGCGGAACCTTGACGGCAGCTTTCAACCGACGCACCAGATGATAGGCCTCAAGCGGCGCCAGGAGGCCGGCCATATCTTTGATACAAATGGTATCTGTCCCTAGATCTTCTAATTTTTTCGCGAGATCCACGAACCGATCGATGCTATGGACCGGGCTGACGGTATAGCAGATGGTGGCCTCGGCATGTTTCCCGCAGGCCTTCACTTCACTCACGGCCCGGTCGACATTCCGCACGTCATTGAGCGCGTCGAAAATGCGGAAGACATCGATCCCGTTGGCGGCCGAACGTTCGATGAATCGTTCCACCACGTCGTCCGCGTAATGTCGGTAGCCGACGAGGTTTTGTCCTCGTAGCAGCATTTGGAGCTTGGTGTTGGGCATCGCAGCCCGCAATGCGCGGAGTCGTTCCCAGGGATCTTCCTTTAAAAATCGCAGACAGGTGTCGAAGGTGG
The DNA here is from genome assembly GCA_030144965.1 of Nitrospira sp. BO4. GTDB lineage: Bacteria > Nitrospirota > Nitrospiria > Nitrospirales > Nitrospiraceae > Nitrospira_D. Next base: position 514,962 of record JAMPUU010000017.1, on the reverse strand, counting down.
CGCCGCCCCATACCTCCAACGACCAATAGCCGACGGCATCGAGTTTTTGGGCAATGGGCAGCATATCCTCTGTGCGCATCCGTGTAGCCAGCAACGATTGGTGACCGTCTCGCAACGCGACGTCAGTGATCAGGACCGGTCTGCCGACTGCCGGTTGGATCGTAAATTCACTGGAGCGCGGCTTGGCGCTTTTTGGAGTCTTGACCAGCGGAGCGGACGGTCGGGATGTTTTCTGCTGTTTTTTTGCTGTTGGTCGTCGTTTCGCCATGACGTCTCGTGCATCTCTTTCGGAATCAGTGCGGGGTATTGTCCGGGTTACAATCCTTCGTAGGCGGCAATTGCGGCAGATAAGGCCAGCACCAAATCTTCCGGCTGCTCGAATTCGTGATACGAGTACAACTCAGGATGGGTGTCCAGATAGGATGTGTCGAAACGTCCGGCAATAAAGTCCGGCTCCTGCATGATCGCTTCCATGAAAGGGATCGTCGTTTTAACTCCACGGAGCACATACTCTTCGAGCGACCGTCTCATCCGGCTCACGGCTTCTTCCCACGTGCGGCCCCGAACCGTCAACTTAGCCAGCAGGGCGTCATAGTAGGGCGACACGGTGTAATCTTTGTAGACCGCACCGTCGATACGGACGCCGATTCCTCCCGGAGAAAGGTAGGCTGTAACGGTGCCGGTGCAGGGGAGAAAGTTATTCTTGGGATCTTCGGCGTTGATCCGACACTGGATCGCGTGCCCTTGGAGTATGACGTCCTTTTGCTGAATGTCGAGGGGCCGTCCCGCTGCAATGGAGATCTGATGCCGGACGATGTCGATCGCGGTGATCTGTTCCGTCACGGTATGCTCGACCTGAAGCCGCGGATTCATCTCGATGAAGTAAAACTGGCCGTCTTGATCGAGCAGAAACTCCACCGTCCCTGCGTTGTCGTAATTCACCGCCCGTGCGATGGTCACGGCAGCAGTGCCCATCTCCTCCCGCAACTTCGGAGTCAGAATCAAAGACGGGGCGATTTCAATCAACTTCTGATGACGTCTTTGGATTGAGCAATCACGCTCATTTAAGTGAATAATATTGCCGTGGCGATCACCCAATATCTGAAATTCGATATGGTGGGGGCGCTCGATACATTTTTCGAGGAACACCCGTCCGTCTCCGAACGACGCCTGGGCTTCACGCGAGGCGACTTCCATGTTTTCTCGGAGCTCCTCATCGGACCGGACCACACGCAGTCCACGGCCTCCCCCTCCGGCGCTTGCCTTGATCATGATCGGGTAGCCGGTCTTCTTGGCGAAGGCCAGCGCCTCCTTCACGTCGGTGAGATCGCCTTTTGTGCCGGGTACGGTGGGGACACCGACCTGTTGGGCAAGTTCTCGCGCCTTGACCTTGCTGCCCATCAGGGTAATGGCATGGGTCGAAGGGCCGATGAATGTGATGCCAGAAGTCTGACAGAGCTCAGCAAACTCAGCGTTTTCAGAGAGAAATCCATATCCTGGATGGATGGCGTCGGCACCGATCCGTTTAGCGAGGTCGACGATCTGTTTGCTGTCGAGAAACCCCTTCACCGGACCCGGCCCGACCAGGTAGGACTCGTCGGCCTTCTTCACGTAGATTCCGGTCGAATCGGCTTCGGAATAGATCGCGGCAGTGGCGATGTTCAATTCGCGGCAGGCACGGATGATCCGCATGGCAATTTCACCGCGATTGGCGATCAATATTTTCTTAAACATGGTTTTCGCGTGGGACGGTATGAGACCAGGAAAATGAACGCGTAAGCTAGCATAGGATCAGGAGGTCTGTCGAGGGTGAAGCATCGCAAGGCAGTCAGAATTGCTCATCAAAAACGAAAGATTGTTGTGCGCCGTCGGTTGTCGAACAATCGGGTCGCCACCTCCGTTCTTCTTATGTAAAATGCCAAGGTCTTTTGTCCTGGGATCACACAGTCGCCCGCCTAACAGACCGGCGATTGTCCCCAGACATTGACGAAGAAAGGTTCTTTTCCGATGGCCGAAGCCTTTTGTACGACACAGAGGTACTGGTGGGGGCGATTAGCATGGAAGCTGATTGTGGGCGTCCTGTCCCTCATAGGACTGGTCTCATCGCCCGCATGGAGTGAAAGTCCTGCTCCATCCGTCCATTGGGGGGCGATGGCCTTCCCCGATCAGTATTCTACCGCCACTGGAGGGCTGACCCTCAACCGGTTCACCCCGACGGATGGCTTAGGGAACAAGTACGATTCCACGGTGGGCAATACGCTTGGTTTCAACTTGATCACGATGAGTTGGACCCAACATTGGGGTGGGAAGTGGCAGGGTTGGAGCACCAATCTCACGGCTGGGATCAGCACCACGGGTGATGAACCCACCCAGTTCTTTCAGAACAAAGTTGTGCATCAACTTCGTCAACTTCCGTCAGTTCCGACCGTGGACCCTCGCCGCGAGACCGATGTGATGATTGATGGCTCTCTGACCAGATGGTTCCCCTTGTTTCGTCCAAAGATCATGTTTGTAGGCGGAGGGTTCTCCGTCGGGACCATCTATCAACAAGGGTTTCTTCGAGCCGGCATTAGGCGGATGCCGATCACCCCGACCATCTATCATCATGAAAAGTGGGGGGATGTGAGTGTCCGGGTCTCTGCGTTGGGACGGATCAGCTATCAGGACAACGGGGCAGTTCTTCACTCGATTAGACATACTGCAGCGCTGGTACAGCCTTCTGTGGCTCTTGGTCAGTATCAGACGACCGAAAGTGGTGAAACGATCCCGACGTGGGAAATCGAGTTTGCGCTCATGTGGGATTCCGGAATTTTTGTCAATACCGTAGGAAGAAGCCAGGAACAGTTCGCGTGGGCGATCGCGTTCTCTGCCGGTCCGGTGCGGCTCGAAACCTGGAACGATAGTATGGGAAACATCTCCGAGCGAGACTTCGGTCCCACCTATGGCGCGACCTTGACTGTCGATGCCCTGCGAGTCTGGAACTTCATCTATGACCGATGGTCGAAATCTGCCGCCGACTTGCCGGCATCATGACATGCGCCTATTTTCTCAAAGGGAAAGTTTTCGAGCAGGAGTCGCATCGTATGAAGCAACAGAAGAGAAACCGCTGGACTGTCTTGGGTAGTGCGCTGACCATTTTCGTTCTCCTGAGCGCGTGCGCAACAGTTCCCACCAGCCCCATGAAGCATAGGCGGATGTATGTTGCCGATCAATCAGGCAAGATGCAGTCGCTGCAGAAACAAATCCGTGAGAAGAACAGACGGATTGAAGAGTTGGAGTCACAACTGGAAGCGTTGAAACTGATCGACCAAGACCCCGGAAAACAGAGAAAATCCTTCGATCCACTCTCAACCATGATACCTGTCAAATGACTGGCTCGCGAGATGGCGAGAGTGGAGCCGTGGGCGCAGGGGTGGAGCGGTAATATGGATGAAGGGGCGCGCACTGCCTGGGGCACGCCCCTTCATCCGACTGCGCTAACTGCCGATCTGTCCCCCGTCGTCCTTGGTAATGACAATACAGGACGAACGAGGTCGTCCACCGGCCGCACCGTCCGGCCAGGAACTGAACGCCTTGGGGTTAAGGGGATCGTTGGGTGTCTCACCGGGATGTTGTATACCGACGAACATGGTCTTTTCATCCGGGGTCACAAACACACCGGTGATCTCGCATTGCTTAGGTCCCACAAGGAAACGTCGGGTCTCACGTGTGGTCGGGTCCGCGCAGAGCATCTGGTTGTTACCGAAACCGGCGTACACACCGCTGTTGATCGTGGACGTCGACACGTCCGTTTGGATCCAAAGACGCCCGCTCGGGGTAAAGTAGATTCCATCGGGTGATCCATACTTGTCGCCGATAATCGTGGATCCATGTGCCGGATTGGCAGGATCACCGCACAGAGCAAAGATATCCCATCCGAAGTTCGGTTCCGAGAAATCCTTCGCATAGTACCAGCGGAGGATGTGTCCGTAGTTGTTAACCGAGCGAGGGTTCGCCGCATCCACCGAGGGTCTGGCGGTACCGGCTACCGTGCTGCCGTCCGGTGCGTTGGACGACGCCGGAGCGCTGCCTCGCCGATTGTTGTTCGTAAGTGTGGCGACAACGGTCAACGATTCGGGGAACGTGTCGATCCATTCCGGGCGATCCATCATGGTGGCGCCGACTGCGTCTGCCGCGGCGCGAGTATTGATGAGGATATCGGGTAATGACCATCCTGCCAACGCCGGGTTGTTCGGTGTTAACGGCAGCCATTCGCCGGTTCCGTCAGCATGGAATTTAGCTACGTAAAGAATCCCGTCATCCAGGGGACTTTCCCCGAGCAATCGAGCCACCCGCCAACGTTTATTTGAAACATAGCGGTAAATATATTCGTTGCGCTCGTCGTCACCCATGTAGACGACGATCTTGCCGTCCTTTGTCTCTTGGACCCATGCGCCCTCGTGCTTTAACCGCCCCAGGGCCGTGCGTTTTACTTGTGTAGAGTTGGGTCGGAACGGGTCGATTTCCACAACCCAGCCAAAGCGGTTCGGCTCGTTAGGTTCGGCGTCGGCATTGAACCTAAAATCCGCGGTATGCAGCCGAAACCCGCTACTGAATGGGGCGATACCGTATCGCTTCTCGAGATTGCTTCTCACGTCGGGTGGGCCGACTTTTGGTCATGAAGAAGCCGTTAAAGTTTTCCTCACACGTAAGGTACGTGTGCCACGGTGTAAATCCCATCGCGCAGTTGTTCAAAGTGCCGAGGACCCTTGTCCCGGTCGTGTCGGCGGTTGTTCGGAGTCGCGGATCGCCGGCGGCGGGACCCGCGATGTTCATTGGAGTCATGCCAGTGATCCGGCGAGCGAATGGGGAGGGACGTAAGACATCCCACTCGCCCTTGCGACGCCTGGGGTCCCAGGGAAAGCCGGTTCGCTTGGTCACCTCGATGATCGAGACACCGTGGGCATTGAGACACTTATTGGTTTTTTCCTGATCCCAGTTCGTGATTCCATCGCTGAAGAGCAATCCATCGTCCGTATATTCGTTGTTCTGACATATGAGACCTCGCTGAGAGCCGATGATTGGGAAATAGACGATCCCATCGTTGTGCATGCCCCATTGCCGGGCTTGCTCCGCGGCACTGTTAGTGCCGTCCTGCTTGAACGCCGGGCCATTGGAGACAGGATCACCCCAAGAAATCAGCACGTCCGCCGTGTAACCAGTCGGGACCACGACGGTGTCGGCATCCGACACCGGAATGCTCTGAAACCCGAGTAGAGTGGAGCCGTGTGATTGGGCCGAAGTCGGCACAGCTCGCAAGAGCGCATCTACTCCACCGAGGGACAGCAATGCGGCGGTCGCGATGCCGTTTTTCAGTAAATTGCGCCTCGACATGCGTGCTTCAAGGACTTCCTGGGAGCTTTCGTTGCCCGAGGTATTACACCCCTTGTCATCATCGAGATTGTTCATGTGTTTTCTCCATCACTATGAGCGGCTCTGCTGAAGAGCATCTCTGTCTAGAAGAATTGGAATGAATCGAGGCTGCAGTCCCCGGTTCGCCCCTATTCACTACTGTGAGATTCTGTTGGAATGCCGTTACTGGTCGGTCAGTGAATTCTCAGGTTTCCGTAAAGTTTTCTTGAGAATCCTGTTCATATCTCGATGCAGCACAAACATTTTAGGGTCTGAGCAGAAAATGGCTGCAAGGTTGGCACAATAAGAACAGGCGGTCATGTGGAGGAGAGGGATGAAGAAACCGAAGAATCACTGTTCGCAGCGCTAGTCCGGCTGTTTTTCAAGAGCGGATGGTCGAGTAGCAACTCCTTGCCATGGCTTCTCTTTCTTCCTGGTCAGATAGAGATGACGGATGAACCACGCGTAGAGCAGGGACAGCAACGAGAAGTTGATAATGAGAATACCCGGTGTCATCCACTGCCAGCCGTCGAATTTCCAGTTAGACAAGGGCCACAGCACGGGAGTCGGAAAAAATGCGTAGGAGTGCAAGGGCACGTCGGCCAAGACATGTAGTCCCCATGCTCCTAGTTCCCAGACCGGTCGCTTTAGGATAAGCCACACGAGGAGAAAGACGGCGAGAAATACGATGAAACTATGGGTGTAATTGTAGAGGTGATGGACGTACTCAGGAATCGTGGATTCCAGGGGAGTGCCACGACTGAAATCAGGCCTCGGCGACAAGCCGAGCGTGGCCGCGCCATACAGCACCCCGAATGAAAACAAATCGGGCACCATCCCGATGGCGAAGGCCAGGCCGAAACTCGATCGACTCTTACGACCGAACGCAATCGAACCCCAGAGACCGTGTGAGACGAAATCCATCAGATTCCCTTGCGAACGTGGATCGGCGGTAGTGTATCACGGATGGATGAACGAATCGGGCGGTCGGTTATGTTGCACGTTGGCTTCCAACGAATGCGCCGAGCCGCGCGGAGATAATCGATGGAACGGAGAGGACAGAGAACGCAATGACGCCAAGCGGCAAGAGATTGTGAGTGGGATCTGGATACTGGATCACGGGCTCAGTCACGAGACCGGGCTCGTGCTCCAGTATCGTGGAGCATGGCACCAAATCCCAAGTCAGTTTTGCGACGGAGTGCTCAAGACTTATCTAAAATATCGAATAGATAAATGGCGCAACGGCAGCGCCTTCAACATAGTAAATCAGTGTTGCCAGCAACAGTAACACGAACACGACCGGCGCCAACCAATATGACTTTCTCTCCTGCACAAACATGATGAGTTCTTGGATCCTTCCTATATCATTCGCGGTATTGACTCTCTGTGATTCGCTCATCGATGCCTCCTTGTGAACAATTCAAAACGTTACCATATTCACACGGTATCGCTGCTCAAGCGCATTTCGCTCGCTGGGCTTTCGCAGCCTCCATCCATCTGGTACCTACTACACACACCTGCCTAAAAAGAATAAATGCGAAGATTGCTCCGGGATAAAACCAGAATCCGCCGAATTTTGAGGTAGCAGCCCCACCGATCAATGCGACCAAGAGCGACAGAAAATCGGTTACTGGTCCGAGCGGTTCGTACACTTGCATGTGCCTTGCATTAGTTCGATATCCATCTTTTCTGAGCAGCTCTTGCTGCCAAGGGCGTTTCTCATACGGTTTCAATTTGTCGGTTTGAGGAACACCTGGGGCCGCCGTGTCTTTTAGGACGTGGTCGTCGCATGCATCGATACAGGCGTAACACTTGATACATTCTCGGTTGATCACTTTACCGTTGAAATGGAAAATCTCTCGACTGACATCAATTCCTTGTGGACATGCGTTACTGCAATCGCGGCAGCCTGTACATTGCGCAACGCGTGTTATTTTAGATTGGACAGGAGAGATGTTCATAAGAGGCGCCATCATTGGGGCATACGGACAAAGAATTCTACAAAATGCCCCTTGTCCATACCGCAAATTCAGCACGATACTCATTGTAAACTGGATAAACACCGCCAAGCCGAATGCCAACAAGAAATCATTCCAGGTTGGTTTGATATCAAAATTTAAAGGGGCGCTTTGAGCGAAAGCCTTACCTTCATAACCGGGCAGATCGGCTATGGGAGGAGGTGACATAACGTTGACTTGTGGAGTAAATCCGGCCTTGAGGATCAATATGATGACTGGCAAGAGCAGGACAAATAGTGCCCCGATCCGCAAGAGCCAACGATGAGGCGTGTTGATAAGGACATTCTTCTCGCGCAGGTTGAGGTATTGCCGTACTTTTAGCTTGCGCAAAATCCAGTCAGCGAATTCAATTGCTCCTCGCATGTGGCAGACCCAACCACAAAAAGCACGTCCCCAGATCAGTATGGAAATCAATATTAACGCCACCATAATCGACGCGGCATTAATGGTTCCCTTGGCAAGAGAAGGGACGCCCATCATTGCGGTCTTGCCCCAAATCTGAAAGTCGAACACATGCCATGAGATGAGATGAAACGCGATATAGGCATGCACCGACGCCAGTGCTATCATTCTATATCTGTACCGTTTCGTGGGTTGCTGATCGACATGACTTCCGACCTTGCACGAATTGTGGGTATTGTTTTCGGGAGCGTCGATTGCGATGATCGGGAGTTCACGCCGTGGCAGGTTGTCGATAACGTCAGAACTCATTGTGGTGTTCCTCCTAATGAGTGGGCTGAATCTATCAGGGTGGCTAGTAACTGGCGTTCCCCTAAATGCGGGGATAGGAGAGGGAGGAGGAGGGGTGTTGCCCCTCTTTGGAGGGAATTGCTAATTGGAGCAGGCCATCTCTTGGAAAGTGGGGGATCGCCTCACAGGGCGATTCAGTGCCTGGCTACATAGCGGCGAGTTGCCGCTGAACGGTTTGAGCTTCTGCTCGGGAAGAAACGATGCATCAAAGGTTCTGTGCATCGAACGTACCTATTGCAGTGATAGCAGGCGTTGCGGTGTGTTCACGATATTACGAGGGTTCTGTGAAGTCGTCTCGGAGCATCCCACTCTAGGGTTTGTCTCTGGAGAGTATCAAAGCGGCTCTGTGGGGCCAGTTGGTCACTGCCGAATGAGGTGTCGTCGAAGCACTTCTTGAGCTAAGAGCTGCATGGCCTGGTCGTTTCCGATAGTGCTGAAGTGGCGGTCTGTCGGGCTGACGGATATTTCCTCCCTTCCTTGCAACGTGATTTCGATCAAATCGGGTTGAGCAACCAGGCTTCGGAGAAGTTCCGGCATATCCAACTGTGCTTCGAACAGTTGGCCCGTGCTCGTTTCAACGCACCGCACCCCACGTTTGCCTGAATTATCGAAGTCCGGTCTGATCGGATAGAATACGCTGAAGGCTGCCTTGTGTTTCTCGGCTGTTGTCTTGATTCTAGCCACGAGTGCGCGGGTGATATCGATCAAATAGTTGTCCTTGGGGGAACGTGGTCGGATGTATGGCGAAAAGTGGCTTCGGCTGTGTTGAACGTCCTCAGTGGTTCGAACCACTACCCTTCGTTCGTCCGATAGGGAAAAGATATCTTTTGCAAGGTCTTGTTGATTAATGACGGGCAGGTTCGTGCAACGAGGTGGCCGCGATTCGCTCGGGGCCCTCGCGTCAGATGGAAGGCGTGGTACCCATTCGTGAAGGATATGTTGTGCCACGCTTCGATGCCTGAATTGCAGCTTAGCCCGTATGGCGAGATCCCATATTCGGAACCGGCTCAGATGAACGCCGTCATGGAAAAAAGGTCCCTGAAGCGACTGTCCGTCAAACCAAAACGTCGGCTTGATATGCTCATTCCGGTCGGGGAACGTATTCTCCCAAAAATCATTCACGGGCTGTGCCCACACCAGGACCAGATCGGCTCGATATGCTTGAAAATACCGTTCGAGAGCCAATAGCTGCTGATCTTGCCCCCACCCGGAAGCGGCGAGGGAGAAGACCTTAAATGTTCGAGAGGGGAGAAGGGTAGAGAGGTGGCGTTCAAGCAAGCGCTCTGGCATCCTGTCGAGTCCACTGGTTGCGGCTTCCACATTGCTGTCGCCTACCAGCAGGACAACGATATCATCAGTGCCGTACGAGAATGGATTTCCGCGCAGCCCCAATTCATTTTGAACTGAGTCATTCGTAGCAGCCAGTCCTCTCCTCGGCGACCCGTCCCATCCCCATCCTGATGGAATAGGTGGTGGATACTGAGCGATTCTCAATAAGATCTCGACGGCCAGCAGTACAATCGCCGAGATGCCGATCATTGTTGTTATTTTTGTGAATGTGTGAGAGGGCCGCATGTGAACTGGATCCCTAGCGCAAATTCCGTTGCCGATTGGTACTTGGTGTTTGTGGGGTTACAACCCGAATCTTTGGTGACCGAACCTCGAACCAACGTTCTGACCAATTCTGAAGCAGTGCTCGCACACTGTACGACCGGGTCTGAACAGGCTGTTACAAGAAGATGTACCTGAAATGAAAATGTATCGATAGTTTTTCCTGTTTTTGTGCTGCTCTGAGTGCGATCACTACACCATATTCGAGGATCTGATCCGCACGCGTGAGGGGCAAGATTGACCCGGGACATGCCGATGAACAGAGGAAAGCTAAAAACAGCTCAATTGGGCTATTTGTGAGGGATCTTTGCAAACAGAGGGAGGTCGTAATTCCTAACTATTGCTCAGTATGGTGAGGGGCGGCCGAGGCGGATGGCATGTCCGCGGTGATGCATGATTGCATGAGTTCGACGCGGCATTGCCATGAGGTCGCCGCATCGTTGACGCGGTTGACCACATCCGCTGCCTTAACGGTGCCGACGGTAATGTCCACGAGCACATGATCAGGGACGCGGTTGAAATAGACGCCGGTCACGCCTGGAATGGCCTGCAAGACGGTGTTCATTTCAGCTTCTTTGCTGCCGCAGCCGGCGCCGCTGAGCATGAGGGGCAGTCGCTCCTTAGTAGGCGGATTCGCCGCAGCCGGCAACGATGCAGAAAGGCTTGCGATCAGGAATACGGTCGAGACACCTCGTTGGACCCAGAATTGTTGCATGAGATGAACTTTCTTTGCGGACCAGACTGCCTACTGTGCATCGATAAGATACACAATGAGGCATTCTCTTGTCGAGCTGCTACTTGGCTTGTACCAAAAACGCTTTCGAACGGGCGTTGCCGCCGGCGGCAACGACATCGATGAAGGACATGCCTGGCTGTATATCGGGAACCGTGGCTTCGATCGTGCGGTCGTTCACGAACTTATGATCGATCTTTGTCGAGCCGGCCGCACTGAACGCCACGCCACGAAAACAATCTTTCGTGCCGAAGTTTTCGCCCTTGATCGTGATGGTTTGTCCTGGCTTGGCTTCGTCCGGCTCCACTGTAGCGATCTTGGGTTTCCTACTACTATCGCAGACGGGATCCTTCTCGAGTTTCTGCTCGTCGTGCCCCTTGATCGATTCCGTCTCAAACAACGTATACCCGGCGCCGTCGACGACAGACCCCTCTTCGGCGAATGAGCCGGGCGGAGAAAAGGGAATCGCCAGCAACGAGATCATGATGAAGGACGGCAGGGATCGGGGAGTCATCGGGACCTCCTTTCGGATTTACTTGCTCGGCATGGGCACATACGTTTCTCCAATGATCGCTTGACCGGGCGGAGACAACGCAAATTTGGTAAAGGCCTCAACCAGGGGATTTGGCTCCTTTTTAGCCAGCAGCAGGAGAGGGCGCCGCAGGCTGTACCGCCCATCTTTTACCGTCGGTACTTCAGGCTCGACTTTATCGATCTGCAGTAACCGAACGGCGACACCGTCTGAGACCACGGAGAGCCCGGTGCTCAAGGAGATATACGATGCAGCAGATAGGGGGGGAAGGGTTCCAACGACGGTCTTGACGACTGTCTCATCTCCACCGATGACTTTGGCGTTTTCAGGAATTTTCCCAGGGATGCCGAGTTGAGACTCGAACGCCTCGCGGATGTTTTGATTATGCGGCCGGTCGATCAGAAGGATTCTGGTATCCGGCCCACCCAGTTCCGACCATTCTTTAATTTTCCCAGAAAAGATGTCGGCGGCCTGCTGCTTCGTGACTTCTTTGGTGAAGTTGGACAAGTGGACCAAAATGCCGATGCCGTCCCAGCCGATCTGTGTGCCCATCAGCGCTGGGTCCTCAGCTCCTGTCACGGCAATCTGCGCGTGGCCGGTCTTGACCAGCTGCAATGGCTTGGAATCCTCGTCCCATAGAATATCGATATAGGCACGGGGATTAGCTTTCTCAAACGCGCGCGCCAGCGTTTCGATGGTGGCTTGTTCCGGTCCATTGCCGGCGATGACAAGGCTTCCGGCAGTTTGGGCAACGGTAATGGCAGGGGATAGACAGAGGATCAGGCCGATCAACAGCCGGCACACCGACAGTCTTCTCGTGATAGAGCTTCCCGATTCCAGGGGAAGCCATGACCGGCTTGGTACTATGCCGCGACGAGAGCCATCCATGGTTACGATCCTGGATTGGACCCCTCGCTCGAACAGGAGTCTGATTCGGAGGACATATTCGGCGGCGGCACATTGCGCTTCACATTTAATGGCGGCAACATAGAGAATCGCTGCATCCGTTCATTGACCATTGCGTTGGCCTTGATCTCAGAAAACCCGGGTTTGCGATCACCAATGACACTGGACGAGAAAGAAGATAGGAGCCGAGTCGCTTGCCGTGCATGGCAATGGGGACACTCGGTGTCCTCGACCCTCGCATGGACGGACTGGGTGGCTTCGAATTCTTTCTCGCACTGTCCACAACGGTATTCATACAATGGCACAGGGGCTATCCTTTCTTCCTTTACGGAATACCTTGCACCCAGTGGAGCCGTTCGGGACTTGACAAGCTGACCTTCAGCAAGCGATCTTGACCGGCTCACAACGTTCCGTTTATTGTAACAACTTACTCAGTCAAACTACCAGCTTCAGAGGAGGGTGTCGATGTCATGCTGATTCGACGGTACAAAGGCAACAACGGTATGATGCAGGAAGAACGGATCGACGATGAAGATCGAATCGAGCGCTACATGAGGCTCTTCGAGAAAGACGATGTCAAAAAGTTACAGACCGGAGTGAAGGTCTTCATCGAGAAGGATGAGTGGCAGCTCCTTCCTTGAGTCGGTACGGGTCAGAGGGAACAGGGAATGGCTGCGCCTATCGATGCGCCGATCATTCCTGTTCCTCATCCTATTCGCCCATCGCTGATTTCTCATGATCTACTGGGTTCACATTGCCCGCGCGATCGACCGCGTGACGCTCCACCGAGACCGTTGTTCAGAGGTTCCATCCACTGTGACCTCCAGCGATTTTTGGGAAGGGGGATGGTTCGATTATCCCGATAAAGAACGGGCGCTCCGCGCCATGGAGCAAGCGGGAGTGAACAGACAACGGCTGTGCCCGCTCTGTAAACCGTAGACACATAACGTGCTGAGCCCGCGGCGCTCAGTGCGAGTCGCGTCGTCCGATTGTTGGCTCAACCCTCATGCTCGGTACCCGGTACTTTTTAATCCATGCCGCGACTTGCACTCCTGCTGACCACCGTTATTTGGGGAGCCACATTCCCGGCCACCAAGGCGGCGCTTGAGCAAATCGCTCCACTCTCTTTCTTGCTGCTCCGATTTTTTGTGGGCACCGTGCTCATTCTGCTCTGGTTTGTGTTCAGCCGCCGCCGATTGCATTATGACCGTGCGGTATTAGGGGCGAGCGCGCTCACCACCGTCTTCCTCTTTCTTGGGTACCTGCTGCAAACTGTCGGACTCCGGTATACGAGCGCATCGAGTTCAGCCTTTCTGACGGCGCTGTACGTGATTTTTGTCCCGCTGATCCTGCTACGGATCGACCGACGAGTCGTGCTGGCCACGGGGATCGCCGTCGTCGGACTATGGTTGTTGGTGAAGCCCACTACATCCATGAATGTGGGAGATTTGATGACGTTGGGCTGCGCCCTCGCGTTTGCGGGGCATATCATTTGTCTTGAGCGCTTCACCCGGCAAGTCGATGCACCGTCGCTGCTCGTATGGCAAATGGTGGCGATGACAGTGCTGTTTCTTCCTGCTCCGTGGTGGGAAGAGGTGACATCAAGTTCTTTTGCGCCCACTACCGTCCTGCTGGTCGGTCTTGGCGTCACCGGTGTTCTGGCCACGCTGGCGTTTGCTGTCCAAATCTGGGCTCAGCAACTGGTTCCCGCTCAGCAGGTGGCGTTACTGTTTGCATCCGAGCCTGCCTACGCGGCCTGGCTCTCGTGGTACTTTCTCGGAGAGACGCTGGATGTGCAAGGGTGGATCGGAAGCGCGCTCATCTTATTGGCAGTGGTGATCGGAGCGTTTAGTGGCTGATCGCTCCGAAAGGAGGAGGCGTATGGCACAGAAGTTCGGCAATGGACGGTGGGTTTGTGAAGGATTTTTGGACAACCGGGTTGAGGGAACCGTCGTTGGACAGGTTGTGTTTGCCGTGATCGGTCCGGTGGATTTTTATTTACGTGGAAACTTCAAGACGGATATCGCCGGAGAGGTGATTCGATTCCGCAACGGTCGGTTCGAAGACGACGAGATGGCGGGACAGGTGATCGGCGATATGGCGAACCCGCAGATTGGAACAGTGAACCTCATCTCACTGGATCCGCACCCCAACCTGGAGCCGCACCCCTATGTCGAGTGGTTCACTCTCAGAAAGGACCACTATCGTTTCGAGCTGAGTCCTGGTGACGCATGGGTGCTGTCCGAGGAAGAACGAAAGTCGATCGAAGGGGAAAGCCGTCGAATCCGAGAAACCTTGGCTGATCGGGCGTCTGATCAGCCAAGGTCCGACGATGGACCCGATTGGATCTAGCGGGTTAGCTCGAGTTGAGGCTGCGAGGCTGGAAGCTCCGTGGCCTCGGTAAGCGCCACTTCAATCTTCTTTTTGAGCACGCTACGGTCGGAGTCTTGCTTGGTTTTTCCTTCACGCACATATTCCGGGACACCTCGGACATCCCAGACGAGTCCTAACCACTCCAAACCTTTCAGGCAGTAGTAGCTCATGTCGATTTCCCACCAGTAAAAGCCTTGTCTGGTGGAAGCCGGGTAATAATGATGATTGTTGTGCCACCCTTCTCCCATGGTAATCAGAGCCAAGAAAAAGTTGTTTCGGCTGTCGTCGCCGGTCTCGTACCGTTGTGACCCGTAGACATGTGATAGAGAGTTGATGGTGCAGGTCCCATGAAACAGTGCCACGGTCGAGATAAAAAATCCCCAGATCAACATCTGGGGTCCGTTGGTGCCAAGTCCGGGTGCAAAGGCTTCCAACAACTGGCCGAAGCCAAACATTCCGAACCCGGTGATGGTGGGAACGAGGACATCGAATCGGTCCAGAAACCGCAGCTCCGGAAACTTTGCAAAGTCGGCGATTCCCTTGAGACGCGGAGCGTAATGGGTTTGCGACATCACCCAGCCCATGTGAGACCACAGGAATCCCCCTTGACGTGGGGAATGCACATCATCCGGTGTGTCGGATGCAATGTGGTGATGGCGATGATGTCCGGCCCACCACAAGGGACCGCGTTGAGCGCAGGAGCCGCCCAATAACGCAAATAAGAACTGGACCGTACGGGAAGTCTTGAACGTGCGATGCGAGAAGTATCGGTGGTACCAGCCGGTGATCGCGAACATACGGATGTAATAGAATGCGATGGCAACGGCGACCGCGGTCCAACTCCAGCCTACCCAGAGCACTCCCAAACACATCAGATGCACGGCAATGAAAGGGATACTACGTACCCAGTCCACCTTGGGGGGGCCGTCGACTTTTGTGTGTTCCAAGCCCGCCCAGGAGTCGAACCAGCGCAGAAAAGAATACCAAAATTCCTGGGCTTTAGTCGGGCGAAGCGTTTGCACGTCGGACATACAATTCTCCTCTACGTCGGGGGGATCGGCAACGTCACTGTGGTGGGAAACAGGGAGCCGGGGTCCCGATTAAGCTGATGGATCACGCAGAATAGGTCAGGTCAGCATTATACACGGAATGTCAGGAAAGTGAAACCTGACTTTTTGCATGGCCCCCGCCAGTGTAATTGTACTGGAATGGGGTCCCCTGTCTACTTATTATCGGAGTTCCTGAATGGCCCCAGAGAGCCTTGTTTCCCAGGTTTGACAGGTCTGCTCATGCGTCTCTAGAATGCGGCTGCGATGAACGACCGATTTCTCAAAGCGTGTCGCCGTGAATCCGTCGACTGCACACCCGTGTGGTTTATGCGTCAGGCCGGACGCTACATGGCCGAGTATCGGACGTTGCGCGCAAAACATTCGATCCTCGAGCTGTGCAAAACCCCTGAGCTTGCGGCTCAGGTCACCCTTCAGCCGATTGAGCGATTTCCACTGGATGCCGCCATTATTTTTGCCGACATTCTTCTTCCGTTGGAGCCGATGGGACTCAGCCTCGAGTTTGCCGCTGGGGAGGGGCCGGTCATTCACAATCCGGTTCGCGACCGAACGGCGGTGGACCAGCTCAAAGTCATCGACGGTGACGAACTGGACTATGTTGCCGAAGCCATTCGGCAAGCGCGGCGCGCTCTCAACGGGCGAGTGCCTTTGATCGGTTTTGCCGGTGCGCCGTTTACGCTCGCGAGTTATGCGATTGAAGGCGGAGGCTCTCGCAACTATCTGCACACCAAGCAGATGATGTATGGGGATCCCACCGCATGGCATCGGCTCATGGACAAATTCGCGCGAGTACTCACCGGCTATCTCCGACGACAGATCAAAGCGGGGGCTCAGGCGATTCAGCTTTTTGATAGCTGGGTTGGGTGTCTCTCGGTGGGTGACTATACCGAGTATGTGATGCCGCACGTCCAGCGGATTTTCGAGGGCCTCAAGCGGGAAGGCGTTCCGATGATTCATTTCGGCACCGGCACGACCGCTATTCTTCGGCAGATGCGTGAAGCGGGGGGCGATGTCATCGGGATCGATTGGCGAATTCATCTGGACGAAGCCTGGACGATGGTTGGGCACGATCGTGCCGTGCAAGGCAACCTGGACCCGCTGGTGCTGTTCGCGCCGCATCATGAAATCGAACGCCGGGTCGAGGATATTTTGCGTCGGGCTGGAGGGCGTCCCGGACACATCTTCAATCTCGGTCACGGGATCTTACCCACGACACCTGTCGATCATGTGGCCGCGACGATCGACATGGTGCACAAGCTCAGCCAACGGTGAGTAATAAAGTGAATCGTCCCTCGTGAAGTGTACCTCGATATAGCGAACTTCATCGTCTTGCGAACGACATAGAACAATGCCAGGTACGACACATCACACCGCGATTTTGCTCATGGCCATGGGCGGGCCCGATTGTCTGGAGAACGTCGAGCCGTTTCTGCGGGATGTTCGAGGGGGACGGCCGACGCCTCCCGAGTTGGTGGAGGAAATTCGTGAACGGTACCGAGTGACCGGTGGAAAATCCCCGGCCGTCGGCATCACCCAAGAGGTCGCAAAGAAACTGGAACAGCAACTGAATAGATCGGGTGATGGCCGATACCGCGTGTACGTCGGTTTGCGTCATTGGCATCCCTTTATCCGAGAGACATATGCCGAGTTGCTGAAAGCATCGCCGGAGCAGATCATTGGGGTGTGCATGGCTCCTCAACAGTCCTCCCTGAGCACCGGAGCGTATCGGAGGAAAGTCGAGGAGGCTCGTACTGAGTTGGAGGATCGTACCGGCGTGACCTATGTCGGCAGCTGGCACCGGCATCCTCGGCTGATAGGTGCTATTGTGGACAATATCCGGCAAGGGCTTCTCGCATTTCCTTCGGATGTGCGAGCTACAGTACCGGTGCTGTTCACGGCCCATAGTCTTCCCGAACGGATTGTGGCGATGAAGGATCCGTATCCAGAGGAGGTCAAGGGCACGGTCGAATCTGTGACCCGGCTCTTGGGGAGCCAATCGACCTACTTCGCCTATCAAAGTCAGGGGCGGTCTTCAGAACCGTGGCTAGGGCCCACCGTGGAGGAGATGCTCGACACGATCTGCCGGTCAGGACACCGACATGTGTTGGTTGCGCCCATCGGGTTCATCTGTGACCACGTGGAAACTCTTTTTGATATCGACATTGAATTGAAGCAATTGGCGGCCAACAAAGGCATGCATCTCGAGCGCATGGCCATGCTGAACGACTCGCCCGCACTCATCGAGACGTTACGCGAGATCTTGACGGCCCACGAATCTTCTCTCTGCATTCCGTCGTGACTCGACCACGCACAGTCGTGATAGTGGGCGGCGGCATTTCCGGCCTGGCCACTGCTTTTTCACTGCAAGAGCAGGCGACGAAGGCCGGCCTTCCCATCCGCTGCACAATCCTCGAATCTGAATCATCCTGGGGCGGAAAAATCGTCACTCACCGGGTCGGCGAGATTGTGACGGAAGCCGGACCGGACTCCTTCCTCTCTCAAAAGCACGCCGGTCTTGAACTGTGCACGAAGTTGGGACTCGCCGATCAGCTCATCAATACCAATGAGACGGCCAAGAAGGCTTGTGTGTTGAGGGGTGGACAGTTGCACGATTTACCGGAGGGTCTGCTCTCATTTGTTCCAAAACAATTGGGAGTCTTTCTGCAAAGTGGACTGCTCACTTGGGCGGGGTTGATTCGCATGGGTCTTGAGATCGCCGTTCCGCCTGGTTTGCGCACAGGCGATGAGTCGTTGGCGGATTTCCTTCGCCGGCGGTTCGGCCCGCAAGCGTTTGAGCGAGTATTGGAGCCGCTCATGTCCGGGATCTATGCCGGAGATGCCGAGCAAATGAGCCTGCGAGCCACGTTCCCTCGGTTCTTTGAGCTGGAGCAGCAACATGGAAGTGTCGTTCGCGGCATGATGGAGACCAAGAAAACTTCTTCATTGCCTTCGTCAGGCCATCCACGGCGAACGATGTTCATCAGTCTGAAAAATGGACTGGGAGATCTCGTGAACGCTCTAATGCAACGGTTGGCGCAGCAGGGTGTGGAGCTTCGTTTGGGTTGCCGAGTCGAGGCCCTCAGGGTGAGATCTCATGAATTGGGCCGTTGGATGTACGACCTTATTCTTCACGATGGCTCAGCGCTTTCCGCGGAAAGTGTGGTTCTCGCGACACCGGCGTATGTGTCAGCGGACCTGTTGCGTCCGTTGACGCCGATCGCCGGCGGATTGCTCGATATGATTCCCTACGCGTCCACTGCCACGATTGCCATGGCGTTTCCTGCCCAGGCCGTGCCTGAAGCGATTGACGGATTCGGGTTTATCGTGCCGCGGATCGAAAGGCGGGATTTGATCGCAGCAACCTGGACTTCACGCAAGTGGCCCCATCGTGCACCGGCCGACCAACTATTGGTGCGCTGCTATGTCGGCGGGGTAGGGCGTGAAGATATTCTGCAACTGGACGACAACGCCTTGACGGCGAAAGTACGTACCGAACTCAGTGACATATGCGGTATCAGAGCGGAGCCGAGTTACACAGAAGTGAATCGGTGGTGGAAGGGGATGCCGCAGTACACGCTTGGCCACCTCGACCGATTGGCGCAACTCGATGCGGCAGTGGGCCGCTATCCTGGACTCGTCCTCACAGGAGCCGGTTATCGTGGAGTCGGCATTCCCGATTGCATCTCCGACGGGACGGCCGCAGCCGGGCGGGTCATGCGGGATTTACTCGGCGGAATCGGCAGCGATGGTCGACGTACCGTGGATCTGGGCTCAGCCTAACTCTCTCAATCTCCCTCACCCTCATCACTGATAGATCCAGGTTTTGGTCAACGGGAATTCGGTCGGGCCGGCGGCTTCCTGGCGGCTGGCAAGCATCTGATACACGTTCAGCCAGCCAGTTGGCCGATGGCATCCTCATTCACGGAAGGATCACGGACTGCTCGGGATAACCGAGTTCTTTCAGTGTCGCTTCCAGAGAGTCGACCATCGGAGGGGGACCGCAGAGGAAAATGCGGGTGTCGGCATCGGGAGCGGGAAGGTGTCGGCGCAGGATGTCAGGGGTAATTCGGCCCGTGCTACCCGACCATCCGAGCGGGGGCTGTTCCAACACGTGGTGGCAATGAAAGTTCGGATAGTCCCGGAGAGCTCGCTCCCACTCCCGTCGAAAGATAATGTCCGATTCTGTTTTATTGGCGAAGAGTAGGAATAACTCTGCATCGATCTTCTTGGTAAGAATCCAGCGAATGATGGAAATCATCGGCGTGATGCCGGTGCCTCCGGCCACGAATCCCACCCGTTTTGCCATGCCGTCCACCCAATGGCCGCCCGGGTTCGGTCCGCTTATGAGGATGCTGTCTCCGATTCCCTGATCATGGAGAAACTTGGAGACGAGGCCGGTTTCGTAACGCTTGACGGTCAGCTCGAAGAAGCCGGTCGTACCGGGCAGCGAGGACGGCGTATACGGCCGCTTAACGGCTTTTTCGTTGATCGTCGCATGGACGTAGAGAAAGTCGCCGGGCAGCATATCCAGCGTCGCATCGGTGGGGAGTTCGAATCGGAAGGACTTTGTGTCATGGGTGTCGGTCTCGACGGCCGTCAGCTTGTACGGACTCGGCGTTTTCGTCTTGATTCGGGTGACAGATTCCATGATGGAACGCATCATACGGGGTCACATCGATAGACGCAACAAGCCGCGGTCGGTTTGGTATCAATGCTGCTGTACGAGTCTGCATCGGTTCGAAACACAGGAAAGTGGAAAGAAGCAAACGATGGTGGCGGCGACGTATTTTGTCGGAGGGCGCTTGAGCTGACAGCACGATGAATTGGGAATTCATCTGCCGGAATGCAGCCGTTTATGCTTCGGCAATATTTCAATCGTCAAACATCAAACGGGGTCACAGGCAACAATGAGTAAAACAACCTTCCCGGATTTAACGGTAAGGGTCTGGGTGGTGGAGCGCACCATCCGGACCGATTATTTCGCTATCACCGGTTGGATTTCTTCGCTCATCTGCGGCTTGGATCAGAAGTCTGATCCTCGTCTAAACTCGCGAGGACCGGCTGAGCCGCGGTAATCTTCCGTTCAACAGCCTGGGTCAGCCAGTGCCGCGCTTGTTCCGTATTTCTTGCCACCCCGCGTCCGTAGGCATACATG
Organism: Nitrospira sp. BO4; assembly: GCA_030144965.1. Classification (GTDB taxonomy): domain Bacteria; phylum Nitrospirota; class Nitrospiria; order Nitrospirales; family Nitrospiraceae; genus Nitrospira_D. Next base: position 494,426 of record JAMPUU010000017.1, on the reverse strand, counting down.
ACGCCAAGAACGTACATCGCTTGTCCGTTGCCGGTTTCGGCCAAGCGCTGGAGACCGTTAGAAGCTTTCTTGTACCAGGTTACGGACTCGGGTGCTTGCGGTCCATGCCGTTGCGCGTAAAAACGTCCAAGACGATATTGGGCAAATGCATCGCCCTGTTCGGCGAGTTGAGCATCAACATCCGGATTCGGCGCCGATTTCCCGGTCGATAGATTTGCCGTTGATCTCTGATTGCCTGAAGTCGCTATGGTCCGATCCGGGGAGGCACTTGATGGAACGGAAGAGTGGGTTTTGGAGTCTTGAGTGGGAGCGGGCCGCGTCGTGGACCTCTCGAGATTTGGAGCTGGCGTAGGAGTGGAGCTTGGTGTCCCAGCCAGACTTTCGGCCTGTGATAGTTGCGTCAGACTAAACTCTTCTTGATGAGACGCTGCTTCTGTGGCTGATTGATTTGGAGAGCTACATTTCTCGGAGAGATTGCCCAAATGTTCCCCGTCGGGACCGGTTTCACAGTCCGTATTATTGTACGTGGGTGGCCATACCGTGACGGTCGAGATGATCCAGATCACAGCGATAACGAGGAGCCCCCAACGAACCAATCGACGTCGTAAGATCGACCGATCGCTGGGAGGTACGACTACAAGTCCAGGATAGCCTTTCTTGGCCATGCCTCCTCTCAGAACAACGCTTAATCGAAGTATATCAAGGTGTCAGAAAGCTGTCTCAGGCTCTCTGGTTTCCGTTAAGGCCCGGCCGGTATTGAAGCTGATAATGTTGGCCGTCTCAGCGTCTCTATAGATAGCCCCTTGTTCTACCCAACTGCAAGCTTTTATAGTACGGTTTGAAACGTGCGTGTTTCACCCTTTGGAAAGCGCCGAAATTATGCGATCACCCGAGAGCACCCTTACCATCTTAGACGTCAGCGGCCCGTTTCGTGAGCCAAGGGAGCAGGTCTTTTCGTACGACTACTCGATTCAACGGTCGACCTGGGCGACGCCGCATGGTGTGCGCGTGAAGATTTCCATACCGGATGAGCTGGAGGTGGTGAAGAAGCGGCTCCTCGGAGTGGTGACCGGTTCACCCGGTCAGCAGCTGCTGGTGAGTAACATTCTTTCCAAGAAGATTGCCGACTGGAAGATACGGGTCGCTGAGGAGGAGGGACTGTTGGCGGAACGACGTGATGTGTTGCTGGCCCCGTTTGTCGGGTCGCTCACCCATTTGTTCCCAAAACTGGAGACGTTATTTGAATCGGATCAAGCAGCTGTTCGGCAGGATGTCAAAAGGCGTGTGGGGATCTAGCGATCCCTACGCGCAATATCCTCGCCTCCGAATCCGTTAAAAGATTCTTCTATACTGTTTTGAGTGCACGCCTGATTCGTCCGCAAACCCAAGCGATCCCTTGTCCGGACTGCCGGTATCATTCAGGTCGATGCGGTAATAGCCACGGACTTGTTCCATTGCCACCTCGAACGGAATAGCATTCGGGTACAATGTACCGGGAGCATGAGCCCCTCGTGCCAGTGTGCGGATCGTTTCTGCTTCCGCGAACTGTTTGTCCCCAAAGATATAGATGTCTGCAATGGCATGGTCCCCCAGTTTGTGACCGGGTGTCGTGGCGGGGAGCTGTTCGCCAAGCGTCCCTTTCAATCGCGCTTCCTTGAGGCGTTTCAGTAGGGCGACAATTTGACTATCCGTTGCCTGAGCAGGAACCACCAGACCCACGGTGTTCATATCCAGGATGGTCGTTTGGACTTTGAACATGACGGGAGCAGCTTCGGGGTCTTCGATGGCCGACACATTGGGACCTTCGGTGCCGGTTGCCTGTTTGTTTCTCGAACTGGGGACGATCAGCGCGACAAACAACCACAATCCGATGAGGATGCCAAATACCACCAGCAGCGGATGGGCTCCGGCACGCTTCCCTTCTTCGTACGGTTCTTGGTTCTTGCTCATAGTGTGCGATCGCCGATCTGCGGTGTGGTATCTGGCTGTGGGCTCTGCAACCGGCGCTTGGCTTCCTCCCAGAGCTCATCCATCTCGGCTAATGTCATGTCCGTCAACGACCGGCCTTTCGCTTCAGCTTGTGCTTCCACGAGATGGAAGCGATCGATGAAGCGATTCGTTGCTCGGCGCAGCGCGTCTTCAGGATTCGTCTTGAGAAAGCGGGCGAGATTGACCAGGGAGAACAGCAGATCCCCCAGCTCAGCCTCAACCTCCTCACGGGAGTCCTGTCGATCGGAACCCGCGTTCACGCTCGCTCGATTCAACGCAAGCGCCTCACGCACTTCACCAATTTCCTCGAGAACTTTTCCAATGATCTGTTCCAGACCCGCATCGCTGTGCGGCCAATCGAAGCCGACTCGGGCCGCTCGGGCCTGAATCTGATAAGCCCGCAACAATGCCGGCAAGGTTTTCGGCACTCCTGCTAAGGCTGAGGTCGTATGGCCGGCGGCTTCGCGTTCAGCGCGCTTGATTTCCTCCCATTGGGCAAGGACTTGCTCGCTATTCGTCGCGCGTCCTCCCTGGTCGCTGGTACCGAAGACATGGGGATGTCTGCGGATCAACTTTGTGGCGAGCGTGTCGAGCACATCGTCAACGGTAAACGTCCCGGCCTCAGCGGCAATCTGGCTGTGGAAGATGACTTGCAAGAGAACATCCCCAAGTTCTTCTCGAAGCTTCTGCTTGTCACGTTGATCGATCGTCTCCAGGACTTCGTACGTTTCCTCAAGCAGGTATGGTTTCAGTGACTCATGGGTTTGCTTCCGATCCCAGGGGCATCCGTCTTGCGCCCGCAACGCAGCCATGAGCTCAACCACTTTGGTAAATTGTGTCGACATTGAGTGAGCCACCCCTTTCGGTCGTCTACCGCCGGGCTGAGGATTTGTCACTCTATACCGAGTCTGGCGGCTTCTTCAATCTCGGTGACGGCTTGCGACCAAATAGACCCTATGGTAGGGTACCGCCAGCATCCAGACACGTGTGGAAGCAGCTCAACGAGAGGGACATAATGGTTGAGGAGGAGCAGGGGTTCATCATTCGGGATCGGCGGGCGAGTGGAGGGACCGAGGCTTCGCCGACTCCACAAGAATCGAAACCTGCCGCTGTAGCACAGACCGAACCATCCCAGACGGCTCCGGCACTTCCCGTCACGTTTTCGTCCTTTGTGATCTCATTGGGCTCGTCGTCGCTCATGCTCATGGGCGAGCAACTGGATCCTCAGCAAGCGCCGATTCCCGTCAACCTCCCCCAAGCCAAAGAAATCATCGATCTGTTGTCCGTCTTGGAAGACAAGACCAAGGGCAATCTGACCCCTGAAGAGCAGGCGGTCCTGCGCGATATGCTCTATGCCCTTCGCATGAAGTATGTGACGCTGGCCTCGCCGAAGTAACATCCCGTTGTTGGGCTTTCCCCCACTCGCCGAAATTCCGCGCTCTCTGCGCGGACTTTGAGACTGCTCTGTGAGTCGGCTATAGTGGTAAGGGCTGCCGTTGTTCGGGTTGACCATGCGCGGAAGGCGAGCGAATGCCTGAGCCAAACCGTCCCATACGTGTGTTAGAGCCCGCCTCCGACGCGGCTGGTGATGTCCAACCTGTGGCTCTCGGCAGTAAATCGCGCAATTCTTCGGCTGACATCCCCAAGCAACCTGACCGCAAAAAACTCCACCTTCGCCCGGTCTGGATCGTCCTGATCCTTCTGATCCCCTGCTTGGCGCTCACGCTGTATTACTGGCGAATTGTCGTTCCGGGTGTCGACGAGACCGGCTCATTCTTGCCGACGACCAGTTATGCCTTCGTCCTTCTCCTGCTCAATTTGGATCTGATCGGATTCGTCGTTTTGACGCTCTTGCTGTCGAGGAACCTCATCAAGGCCTATTTCGAACGCCGCCACAAGCTCGTCGGGTCGGGGTTTCGGACAAAGCTCATCGCGGCATTTATCGGGTTCTCATTGATTCCCACCGTACTACTGGCATTCGTGGCGAGCGGCCTTGTGAACAAAGCGGTCGATGTGTGGTTCAGCGAGCACATCGAGAGGGTCATGAAAGACTCCTATGAGGTGGCTCGCCTTCAGCATGCGGGGCATGTCGCGCTCGCGGTCAACAGCGCACGGGCGATTGCGCAGGAATTGTTCCGCGAGGACATGCTGACCCCGGTGCAGCGCGATCTTCTGATTGCCGCGATGGCTCGAAAACGTATGGAATACGGTGTCGCAGGGATCGAGGTCTTTTCGAGCAAGATGGAGACACTCACAAAGGCGCTCGATAGTGAGGTTCCGGCCGGGGTGCTGGATCTGCCGATCAGTCAGCTGGTCTTACAAGTGATCAACGGCAAGCATGAATTTACCTCAGTTCAGGAGGCCCAAACAGGGAGGTTAGTGCGTGCGGCGATCCCTGTGGCCTCCGGAATCCGACAGGGCGAGTTGGAGGGGGTCGTCGTCGTTGAGACCTATGTCCCTGAATCGCTGCTGACCAAGATGGAGGGAATCGGCCGGCAATATGCGGAGTATAAGCAGCTCAAGGCGATGAAAAACCCGATCAAAGCCGGGGCCTATCTTTTCGTGGCTGTCGTGACGGTCTTGATCCTCTTCAGCGCGACATGGTTCGGGTTCTATGTGGCACGCGGTATTACCGTGCCGATTCAGCGGTTGGCGGAGGCAACGGAAGCTGTCGCCCAAGGCGACCTTACTGTGCAGATCGATGCCAAGGCGACCGATGAAATCGGGACGCTCATCGCGTCGTTTAACCGGATGACGCAGGATCTGCAGGGGAGTAAATCCAAGCTTGAGGAGGCCAACCTGACGCTCCGGAACACCAACGTCGAGCTGGATCGCCGCCGTGCCTATATTGAAACGGTCGTGGATACGATCGCCGCCGGTCTCCTGTCAATCGATAGGAGCGGAATGATTACCACATTCAATCCATCGGCCGAGCGTATTCTTGGGTTGGCCGCCGATCGGTTCAGAGAGCGCCCGGCCAATGATGTATTCAAAGAGTTCGGGCTTGACTTGTTCCAGACTGCCTATGATCGTATGTTGGCCGATGAGCGCGACAACTTGGATTTGGAAGGACAATTGGACATTCAGGGGAAGCTGATCACGATCGGCCTGAAAGGTTCCCGTATGCGGGATGAGGGGAATAAAGACCTGGGATTTGTGTTGGTCTTTGAAGATCTGACGGAGTTGATCAAGGCACAGAAAGTCGCCGCCTGGCAGGAAGTCGCGAAGCGCGTCGCCCATGAAATCAAGAATCCACTGACGCCCATTCAACTGTCGGCCCAGCGATTGCGGAAGAAGTTCTTCGAAAAGTCACCGGATCTTGACCGGGTGTTCGACGATGCGACGAACGTCATCATCAATGAAGTGGGAAGCCTGAAAGAGATGCTGGACGAATTCTCGAAATTCGCCCGTCTGCCTGTTCCGCAGATGACACGGCAATCTCTGCACGACGTACTGCGTGAAGTGGTCACGTTGTATCGCGAGGCACAGAAAGATATCGAGTTGAAGATCGAGCTTGATGAGGATCTGCCGCCCATTAATTTCGACCGGGAACAACTGAGGCGCGTGTTTGTCAATCTCTTCGACAACGCGGTGCAAGCCATGAATCAAAAGGGGAGGTTGTGGATCGCCACGAAATATGACACGAAACGACGACGCGCGGTGGTCACCGTGGCGGATGAAGGACCTGGAATTGCCCCTGAGGACCAGGAGCGCCTGTTCGTGCCCTACTTCACCCGTAAGAAAACCGGAACCGGGTTAGGGCTGGCGATCGTCCGCCGGATTATCACAGACCATGAAGGTCAGATCCAGGTCGGGAACAATCACCCCAAAGGAGCGGTATTTACGTTCGATCTGCCGGTGTAACGCGAATGTGATCGCAATCTTTCACCGGCACAGCAGGCACGATCAGTCGAGAGTCAGGTGAGAAGACTCGCGGTCTACGCAGTAGGGAGGATAGATGGCGGCATCAATTCTGATAGTGGACGACGAGGAAGCGATTCGGACGTCTTTACGAAGCATCCTGGAGGACGAGGGGTATGAGGTTGTCGTGGCAGCCAATGGGGTGGAAGCGCTGAAGATGTGCGGTACTGATCCGCCGGATCTTATGATCCTCGATATTTGGATGCCTGTGATGGACGGACTGGAGACGCTGCGCCGTGTGAAAGAGTTTGTGCCCACCACGCAGGTCATGATGATTTCCGGGCATGGGTCCATTGAAACGGCGGTGAAAGCAATCAAGCTCGGCGCGTACGACTATATCGAGAAACCGTTGTCGCTGGAGAATGTCACGCTTCGCGTCAAGCATGCGCTGGAGCAGTACCGATTGGCGCAGGAGAATCGATCTTTACGGACGAAGGTCCAGCAAAAGTTCGAGTTGGTCGGCTACTCCCAGGTCATGCAGCGGCTGCGTGAACTCATCGAAACGGCAGGACCCACGAACAGCCGGGTACTGATCGGAGGCGAGAACGGGACCGGAAAAGAACTGGTCGCCCGCGCCATTCATGTGCGCAGCAGCAGATCGGATCATCCGTTCGTGGCCGTCAATTGCGCCGCGATTCCGGAGACCTTGATCGAGAGCGAATTGTTCGGACACGAAAAAGGATCCTTCACCGGTGCCACGTCGATGAAGCGCGGCCAATTCGAGCAGGCTGACGGCGGTACGTTGTTTCTCGACGAAATCGGCGACATGAGTCTCAATACCCAAGCAAAGGTGTTACGGGCTTTGCAGGAGCAGCAGTTTACGCGGGTCGGCGGCACCAAGCTGATGAAGGTGGATGTGCGGGTGCTGGCGGCTTCCAATAAGGACTTGGAAAAAGAAATCGGCAAGGGCCAATTTCGAGAAGATTTGTACTATCGGCTCAACGTTGTTCCGATCATTGTGCCTCCGCTCCGCGAGCGCCGGGAGGATATTCCGGCTTTGGTGCAGCATTTCATGAAAGCACATGCCGAGGAACAAGGGTTGCGGATGAAAGAAGTTTCGCCGGAAGCGATGGCGGTGTTCCAGCAATACGAATGGCCCGGCAACATTCGTGAATTAAGGAATCTGATTGAGCGGCTGATGATCATGGTGCCAGGGTTTGTGATCGAGGCCTCGCAGGTTGCCATGTCGTTGCAAGGACGGACCGCCGGTGTCGTTCCCGTCGCCAGTCAAGCAGCGAATCCGCTCCTCACAAAATCCTTTGACTCACTCCGGGATGCGCGGAATGCGTTTGAAAAGGAGTACATCAGCCGCAAGCTTCGAGAGCATCATTGGAACATTTCACGGACCGCGGAGGACCTCAAGATCGAGCGAAGTCATCTCCACCGGAAGATCAAGTTGCTGGATGTGGAAATGCGGCCTGAGAGCTAGACGGCAGAAAGACACATGATCAGGTCCCTGCGCAAGCGGGGCAGGTGAGGTCGCGGAATTTCGTCTCGGGGTGAGTCTGGACATATTCGTCGAGTGCGGCTTGAGAAATCTGCGAAGGGTGAGATGTCCTGCAAGACGGACAGACAGGGATCAATTGTTGTAAGGCCACCATGTGGCGCAGTGTGTGGTCGAGTTCGGTGATCGTTTTGGTGACTTCTTGCTCCCAGCTTTTTCTCGCCTCGGTCTCCTGTTTGAGTTTGATCGCCGATTTGACTCTGGCCAAGAGCTCGACCGATTCGACCGGTTTTCTGACGTAGTCTGCCGCACCGGCGTCGAACGCCGCCTGTAAGAAGTCCTTTTGATTCCGTGCCGTCACCACGATGATGGGGACCTGTGCGAACGCATCGATCGCCTTGATGCGGCGACAGGCCTCGACTCCGTCCATATCCGGCATCTTGATGTCCATCAGAATCAGATCGACCTTGACGCCGTTGGTGCCGGCATGATCCAGGTCCAGCTGGGTGAAGGCATCACGCGCTGACGAGATGGTGATCAAGTCCCGATAGCCTGCATTCTTCAGGATATGGTGAAGCAGCAGACGCTCGTCGGGAGAGTCGTCGACAATCAAAATGGCCACTACCCCCTCCTTCATAGGCTTGTACGCGAAGATACGTACACCAGTATAGGACTTATTCCCAAAGCGGCAAGAAAAAAGCGGAAGGGAGGGATCAACGACTTGCGCGTTGACCTCCGGAGGACCCTCCGTTAAGATGCGCCCCCGAAGGTAACGCGTGCCGGATTGACCTAGTGCTTTCGAAGATCCACTCATGACAACCTATCGTGACGCCGGTGTAGATATCGACGCAGGAGATGAGTTGGTCGACCGTATCAGGCCACTCGTCCGATCCACGTTTCGTCCGGAAGTCCTCGCAGATTTGGGCGGGTTTGGAGGGCTGTTCGGCTTACAAGCCGGCAAATACAACGAACCTGTGCTTGTCTCCGGAACGGATGGGGTGGGCACCAAATTGAAGATCGCTTTCATGATGGATAAGCATGATACCGTCGGGATCGACCTGGTGGCGATGTGTGTCAACGATATCGCGGTGAGCGGGGCGGAGCCGCTGTTCTTTTTGGACTATTTCGCCACCGGAAAGTTGTCCGTATCGAAGGCCCAAGCCGTAGTTTCAGGGATCGCCGAAGGCTGCCGTCAAGCCGGGTGCGCGTTGATCGGGGGAGAGACGGCGGAGATGCCGTCGCTGTACGCCCACGGTGAGTACGATCTGGCTGGATTCGCTGTCGGTGTGGTTGAAAAGTCGAAAATTGTCGATGGAAAAGCCATCGAGCCGGGCGACGCGGTGCTCGGATTGGCGTCTACGGGGTTGCATAGCAATGGCTTTTCGCTGGCGCGCCGTGTGTTATTCGACCAGGAGCAGTTGACGGTGGCGAGTCGATTGCCGGAACTCGATCGCCCACTAGGAGAAGTATTGCTCACACCGACCAGAATTTATGCCAAGCAGATTCTCTCTCTCATTCAAGAATTTCCCATCAAAGCCGTGGCTCATATTACCGGCGGAGGGATCACGGAAAATCTGCCGAGGGTTTTCCCACAAGGGATGCGCGCGAAGATCAGCCGCAATGCCTGGCCCGTTCCAGCGATCTTCGAGGTGATGAGCCGGTTAGGGCAGGTCGATCGCGAAGAGATGTACCGGGTGTTCAATATGGGCATCGGGTTGATCCTCGTGGTGCCGCCCGCTTCGGTGTCAGGAGTACTTGCCCATACCGCGGCGCTGGGCGATCGAGGATGGCAAATCGGCGAAATCGTGTCTTCCACCGCAGAAGAGCCGGAGGTGGAGTATGTCGATTAGCCGAACGACTCCTCTGCGGATCGCTGTGCTGGCATCCGGTCGAGGCTCGAATTTGCAAGCCATTATCGATGCCATTGAGGCGGGGCGGACGCAGGCGCAGATTGTGGCCGTCATTAGCAACAAGAAGGATGCCGTGGCGCTCGAGCGCGCGAGAAAGCACGACCTGAAAGATCTGTTCGTCGATCCCAAACCCTTTGCGGGACGACCGGACAGTCGTGAAGCCTATGACCTGGCGCTGCTGGATGTGCTCCGACACCATGATGTAGAGCTCGTCTTATTGGCGGGCTATATGAAAATTGTCACCGCTGTGCTGGTTGACGCGTATGCCAACCGGATGATGAATATCCATCCGTCCCTATTGCCCTCCTTTCCCGGTTTGGATGTGCAGAAGAAAGCCATCGATTGGGGCTGTAAGTTGGCGGGATGCACGGTACATTTCGTCACGGAAGGTGTGGATGAAGGGCCGATCATCATCCAGGCCGCTGTACCGATCTTGGACAATGACACTCCTGAAACCCTGGCCGCCAGAATCCTTGTGCAAGAGCACAAGATCTATCCACGCGCCGTACAGCTCTTTGCCGAAGGCCGACTGCGCGTCGACGGTCGCCGTGTCTTCATCGATGCCGCCAAGCCGGACGGGGAGGCTGTGATCAGCTCTTCGTGATCAGTTCCTCTGAATAGACTCTCCATACTCACGCCACAATTTCATCGTTGCCAAATGGATGAGGTATGGCTGTCCAATGCGAGCGAAAATTCCAGAGTATGTTTCAAAGCCTGTATCGTCAACGGCGCATTGCCCTCCGATCGATTGTTCACCAGCACATAGGCCCGACGATTCTCTCCCACGGCCTGTTTGATGAGGGCCACCGTTTCTTCCCTCATCTGTGGCAACACTCCCACGATCTTGTTGTAGGGCGCCGCCCGTTTGACGGCTGCGTCATGGCTCATGTTGAGCGGCGTGAGCAGGCGTATGACGGCGAACGACGCGGTGAAATGCTCATTCATTCGTGTGTGCTGGTGTAGGAGTCCCGGCATGTAGGACCAGTGGTTGTACACGTGGGCCACCCCATGGCTCTCGAGGACCTTTCTGTATTCAGGACCCAGCAGCCCGGCGTTCCGGATTTCCACCGCCTAGCGAAGGTCTTGCGGTAATTGTCCGAAGAACCGGTCCAGCCGTGAGCAGAACTCACCCGTGGGCATCCCGTGTTGTTGAAATTCAAACATGAGTACTCCCATGTGTGGCTGAAAATTCGCCTCCCGATAGGGCGTGAGGACCAGCTCATTGAACAGCTTCGCATCAAGGAATCGCGGGTTCGCTTGCCCCGCCTTGGAGCCATAACGAACCTGGGTTGCAAACGTGTGGATGGTCATCTCCTCCCAGACCTTGAAACACATGTCGAAGTCTTCCGGGATCTGGTTGAGATAGTAACGGAGTTGGTTGGTTGTGGGTGGTCGGTAGAAAGTGGAATCGTTGCCGACCATACGAAAGAGCGGTTCACCGTTGTGGAGGTACTGGCAATATTCCCCCAAACATTCACGGGCAAACGCCGTCTTCGCATACTGCCGCTGATAGATTTGGCCTTTCCAGCCTTCGTAGGTCCACGTCGAGGTACCGAATCGAATCAGAGGGGAGGGCGACATGGGTGCGCGATTGTACTGGAGGAGAATTAAAGAAACTAGGGCTACTCCCAGGTCCAAAAGCACGTACGGTTCTCCTATCGTAGGGAGAACACTCCATACCCGAGAGGCACGCTATGGCTCGGAAAGATTCACAGTATATCGCGCCTCTTCCCTTCGAGCGCATTTTGATGGACCTTCGTCCATTGCGGCAGTATCCCCTGCCCAATGGACGGCGATCAAAGTTCAAAAACAGGCAAGCGGCGCTGTTAGGGATGGGCACGCGGATGGGGCGAGCATTGCTCAGGCGAATGTCGGTTGAAGAGGGTAAGGGACGAACGTCGCAGCGCGTCAAACCAAAGTCAGGTTCTACGCGCTAGACACACTTGCAGGATAGCTTCATTGGGCGCCTAGCGAGCAACTTCTTCATAGGGAAACGGGCAGGGGGGTATCTTGCCCTGCCCGTCGTATGTTCGCCGTAGGTCGTCTCTTATTTGACCTCATTCAGATGCGTGAGGGCGGCTTCGGCATGTTCCGTTGCAGCGTCGGCGTGGCCCGCCTTACCATGCTCGATGGCTTCGGTCAGATGGTTGATCGCTTCGGTTAAATGGGGGTTTTTGCCTCCCCTCTCAGCGTGATTCCGAGCCTTTTCGGCATGTGTGACCACCGCATCGGCATGGCCCTGTTTGCCATGTTCCACGGCTTCTTTGGTGTGCATGACGGCGTCCTTCACGTTACCGGCTGGGGACGGCTGTGCGTGGAGTATCGGCGCACCGACGAACATTCCAAGTGCAACACCAATGAGAGCACCACGGTAGAATCTGCTGGTCATCTTTGCCTCCCTTATTGTGGTTAGATTACACCGCCGCAAAAGACTGTAGGAAACTTCCGCTTATTTTAGCAAGTATCAGCTCTTGTATGTTCTCCATGAAGGAGGTCGGTGAAGAGCGCGGATATCACCCATTGTTGGTACCATTGATCGGCTTCAAATTACGGGGAATTGTGGTTGCGGTATGTCATGGCGCAAAGACCACAGACACAGCCGACCGTAGACATGTGTAGACGAGATTGATGCGAAGGTCAAGCCGTAATCGGTTCCCTGTCTTGATTATTTTCCCACGCCGCGTATTCAAACGCACGTGTTTTAGCCTCTGGGCCTGAAAAGGCAGCCATGTGAATGTCCCCATCCCCATCTTCGTTAAAAGCCTCTACGATCCATTCCCGATCAAAGCGAGATGGTCTGACTTGGTATTTCATGCGCCCTCCTTTGAATGTGTGCGCAATGGTGCCTGATTGCCGATTGCAGAGAACTAGGAGAATCTTTAGGTCAGTGGAATTCTCAAATTTGCAGATGCGTAAGCCGTCGGGTAAGGTAACTCTATGAAGAAAAGACAATCATTCAACGATCCGAAAGCCATCGCGCACGACATGCTTCAGGCTATTGCCGGAGAACCCGTCGGAACGACTTCAGTCAAGCGAGAGACCTCCAATACTCCCACCAAGAACCCTGCCGCTGTTGCTTTAGGTCGGTTAGGGGGCCTGAAGGGCGGGAAGGCAAGGGCCGCGAAGCTATCAGCCACGAAGAGAACGAGAATCGCTAAACAGGCTGCCCAAAGTCGATGGAGGAAGAACGGCGCCTAGTCTGAGAACCTTCGCGGCTGCTTAGAGTACCTTCTCAGCCTTCTCTCTCTCGAGTTGTGCCACAGCCATCGCCAGATGTTCAGGAAGCTGCTGGACGGCCATCTGTTATGTGAGCCGATGTGGAGAAGGGGGAAACCGGGCTATCGTTTCACTACGACAGGGACGCTGGATTGCCTACTGATGGCGGTAAATTCGTGCCCAACGAATTTGGTGGAGGGCACGGGAGTTGAACCCGCGACCCCTACGTTGCGAACGTAGTGCTCTCCCAACTGAGCTAGCCCCCCACCTGTGGGAAACGGGTCACGCGATCTCTGAAGCCCGCAGGGTTCGCTGCGCATCAGCGCGCAGGGTTTAGCTGCGGAAGGAGAACGGGGAGGAACATAGGCTCGCGTACCCGTGATCGGCATTATACACAACCTGCTATCGAGTCTCTACCAGGACCTTTAGCCTACACGGTGAGACAAATGTGGTTTTTTATGTGAGGTGAAAAAAAGTATCGACGAGGAGCCAGCACCTATTCCCTCGACAGGCCATCTCAGGGTTTTTTATCGGTAGGTAATTGTAACCCGGTGTAAAAAATCCTCCAGTTGTGCGATATGTTGATCGACGATCGAGCGGTCATGGCGTTGCGCCGCGAGCTCCAGGGCGGCGCCAATTTCGCTAATCCTGTCGAACCCGAAGCCGCCTCCATCACCCTTCATGCGATGGCCCAGATTCTGAATCGTCCTGAAGTCTTGCTCGGTCAGTGCGACTCGAAGTGTCAGGAGATCTTTCTTCCGGTTCGCTAAAAAGATCGGTACGATATCCTCAAGGTCACGACTAATTTCCACAGGTAATCGGTCCCTTGATTCGGGAGGTAAGGGGTTCATCACCGGACGATGTGTTCCTTGTGCGCCCGAAGAACCTCCAACAAGGTGGATTTCTTTACAGGCTTGGTCAGATGAGTGTTGCAGCCGGCTTCAATGATGCGGGTGCCTTCTTCTTTGAGGGCCAACGCGGTAAGGGCGATGATCGGTGTGGGCGGCAGATCATGGTCTCGTTCCCATGATCGAATCGCTTTGGTTGCGGTATAGCCGTCCATCACGGGCATATGCATGTCCATCAAGATGACGTCGTAATGTTCGCTTTTGAATTTATCCAATGCGATCGCGCCATGGTCTGCCACGTCGAGGAAGCAGTCGGTCTGCTTCAGGTACGACCGTACCAGCAGTTGGTTGTCAGGAGAATCCTCAACCAAGAGTACCCGCAAGGCCCGCGTCGGAGTCGCCGTCGATGACTCCGCGACTTCCACAGTCGTTGGCGCAGCTCCTTTTGCCCGGCCCAGGGCGATTCCGATCGTTTGCAGGAGGTCGGAGCGTCGAATAGGCTTAATCAGGTACCCACCAAGGCCGAGATCATACGTCCGAGCGATATCATCAGCCCAATGGTCGGAGGTCAACATGATCACCGTCGGGCCTTGCCCGCCGGATAGTGCGCTCACCTGTTCCGCAACTTGAAATCCGTTCATCCCCGGCATACGGCAGTCGAGGAGTAGGAGTTCGTAGGCCTCACCCTGGTCGGCTGCGCGTTGGAGTGTGTCCAATGCCGTCTTTCCGTCGCTCGCTTCCGTGACCTGAGCGCCCCAGCTCCCCAGCGTTTCGCGGAGTATGAGGCGATTGGTCGGATGGTCATCCACCACCAGGGCTCTGACTCCTGTAAGATCGATCTGTGCTGCGGCCTTCTGTGCTTTCTGGGTGAGTTCTGTCTGGACCTGAAGCAGGATCGAGCAGTGAAAGGTGCTGCCCCTCCCCACCGTACTCTCTGCCGAGATCCGGCCGTTCATCCGTTCGGCAAGGCGCTTGGTAATTGCAAGGCCGAGACCTGTGCCTCCGAACTGCCTGGTGGTTGACACGTGGGCCTGCGTAAAATTGTCGAAGATCAAGTCGAGCTTATCTGAAGGAATGCCGATTCCGGTATCGCTCACGGAAAATCGAACAGCGCCGGCAATATGTCGGTCGGGATCGTTGGTCACACGAACTTCAACAGAGCCTTTTTCGGTAAATTTGAGAGCGTTGCCGATGAGATTGATCAGAATTTGCGTCAGCCGCGTCGGATCACCGATCAAATGACAAGGCACCTCTCGGTCCACATGCGAGGCGAGTTCCAGTCCCTTCTCGTTGGCCCGCATCGCCAGTATATCGATGGCCTTATCGATGACTTCGTTCAAATCGAACTCGATGGCTTCCAACTCCAAGTGTCCCGCTTCGACTTTGGAGAGGTCCAAGATATCGTTGATGAGACTCAACAGTGTGCCGCCGGCTCGTCGAAAGATGCGCAGGTACTTGCGCTGATCCGGTGTCAGCGGAGTTTCCCAGAGAAGGTCGGCCATACCGATGATCGCATTCATCGGGGTACGGATCTCATGACTCATGCTGGCCAGGAACTCGCTCTTTGCTCGACTGGCCACCTCGGCGGCCTCCTTGGCGACGCGGAGGGCCTGTTCCACTTCACGCCGTTCGGCCGCCTCAAGTGCCAACGTCGCCATGGTTGCGAGGAGACCGGCGAGGTGCTCTTCATGGCGGCTCCATTGTCGAGGTATCCCCACTGACTCGGCGCAAAGGACTCCGACGAGCTGTCCCTTTTGCCTGATCGGCGCACTCAGCATGGCCTCGATGTTGAACGGCGCGAAATATGACGGCGCCAGCTCTTTGGTCCGGGGATCGTGACCAGCATGGTGGGATGCGATGGCTCGACGCTCACGGGTCAAGGACCGAAGATATGCAGGACAGTGCTTGGATTGGAACACAAAGTCGGGATTGGAGTGTTCCCGGCCCGTTTCACACAGGTCGACGAGTCTGATGGAATCTCGTTCTTTGGAGAGCAGCCATGTGCTGGCGCGCTTGACTTGCAGCAGGCTGCAGCAGGCTTTCGAAATGGCTTGGAACGCCTGTGAAAGGCTGCCGCTGTTCATGGCTTCACTTTGTGCCAGCTTATGCAGTGTTTCCTGGTACTGTTCCAACAGTGCAGCTGAGTTCGGCTTGAGTGAAGAGCGGGTCTGCTCGCCGCGTGGCGGTATACGGGAAACAGTGGTCCGGCCAGCGGGGATAGGGCGTTGGGAAGACTTGCCGGGTGCGGAGACTCGTTTTTGAGAGGCTACCCGTGGACGGCGTGACATGGGCGCGTGAACGCTCAGCGAGTGTTGTGAGGAGGTTCCTGGTCGTCGTGTGAGTCCGGGACCAACATCAGAATGCTGGCCGATTTTGCCCGGTTGCGTCCCTCTTGTTTGGCTTGATAAAGCGCCTGATCTGCAGCCTTGATGAGGTCGGTCGGGGAGGAGTTTCTGTTGGGAACCACGCAGGCGTACCCGACGCTGATCGTCACGAGTTCCCCGTCCGAGTGCTTAATCCCCAGCGATTCGACTCGGCGGCGCAGGCTCTCTGCGACTTGAGCCGCGCCGTCAATGCCTGTGCCGGGCAATACCGTGACGAACTCATCTCCTCCGTAGCGGGCGACCAAATCACCGGGACGATTCACCGAGCTGGAGACTGCCGCAGAGACTTGTTTCAGACATTCATCACCTGCGGTGTGACCTTTGGAATCGTTGTAGGTCTTAAACCGGTCGATATCGAACATGATCAGAGACAGGGGAGTCGACTCGCGCACGGCTCTTCGCCATTCCTGGTCCAGAAAATCGTCGAATTGGCGTCGGTTGGTGATGCCGGTCAATCCATCCAAACAGGAGAGGCGGAGCAGCATCTGATTGGCCTCTTGGAGTTGACGCATGACCTCGAGGAGTTCTTGCTCACGTGCCCGGCGGCGGTCGATTTCATGAACGAGCCGGAGGACTGACCGCACTCTGGTCAGGAGCTCGATCTTGTTGACCGGCTTGGCGACGTAATCCATAGCACCGGCGGCAAATGCCAGCTGCAGATCCACCGGGTCTGTCTTGACCGTGACCATGATGATCGGTGTGTCTCGGAACCGGTCGACGGCTTTTATTTGGCGGCAGGCTTCGATGCCGTTCATTTGTGGCATCAGAATATCCATGAGGATCAGATCGACCCGTGCGATGCCGTGTTTGCCGCCGTCGAGGCCCAAATACTTAAACGCGGCGGCTGGAGAATCTGCCGCTAGAATGTCTTCATAGCCCGCCGTGGATAGAATAGTTTGCAACAGCAGGCGGTCATCCGCAGAATCGTCGACGATGAGAATGCTCATAAATTCACACAGTCTGAGAAGGAAGGAAACTGGCGGAATCGTAACAGTTAGGCCTGATAAACGCCAGGATAAAGCTTTTTGAGGCAGGGTTGGCAGAGACCGTGGCTGAATTCTGCCTCCGAATGCTCACCGATATACTCTTCGAGCTGCTGCCAGAACCCACCGTCGTTGCGGATTTTCTTGCACGAGGCGCAGATCGGAATCAGGCCACGAAGCACCTTGACTTCCTTGAGGGCGCGTTGCAGTTCCTGATTGCTGCGGTGCAGCTCCGCCTCACGTTCCTTACGGCGATCCATCTCGTTCTTCAAGGTCAGGGCTGAAGCGACCCGCGCAAGCAATTCCACTTCGTTGACCGGCTTATTGATGTAGTCCATCGCCCCGGCTGAGAACGCTTCCTTCAGATTGTTGAGATCATTCTTAGCGGTTACCATGATGATGGGAATGTCGCGAAGGTGCGCCTGCTGTTTGATTCGGCGGCATGCCTCCACGCCGTCGATCTCGGGCATTAGTACGTCCATTAGAATTAAGTCGACCTTGACGGACAATTGAGCACCATCGAGGTTCAAGGTTGCAAACGCCGCCTGTGCAGAATCCACTGCGACAATCTGGTCGTGACCGGCCTTGGCCAGGATAGACTGAAGCAAGCGATGCTGGTCGGGCGAGTCGTCGACGATGAGGAGCGGCATAACGTTCTTAACGGCTGAGGTCCAGCAAAACTAAAGTCACGATGGGATCAGATCCAGTATAGCAAATGACTGTGGGGTATCAGGCGAGTTTGCTTTTGACCAAGTCGCTGAGTTGTTTGCCGTCGATGGGCTGCCCTCCAAGGCGAGCCATAACAGCTTTCATGACCAATCCCATGTCCTTCAGCGAGCGGGACCCGGTTTCGGCAATGACCGACCCAACGACGGTTTCAAGCTCTTGCGGGGAAAGCGGTTTTGGGAGGTAGGACTCGATGATCTCAATTTCCTTGCGCTCCTTTCCGGCGAGCTCCATCCGCTGGGCTTTTTCAAAGTGCTCGACTGATTCCCGTCGTTGTTTCACCAGGGTGGTCATCACTCGGCTCATTTCCGCGTCATCGAGGTCCCGTTTGAGTTCGACCTCTTTGTTCAGGACCGCAGCTTTGATCATCCGGATCACATCCATGCGAAGTTGATCGCGCGATTTCATCGCGAGCTTGAGGTCTTCGGTCAGGCGGTCGTGCAACGACATAGAGGATCTCTCGGGTTAAGGGGGAGCTGCTGAGGAAGCATACCCTCCTGGTTTCAGTGAGTCAACGACATGGGGTGAGAATGGTATTCAGACGAAGGGGTGGTATGATAGGTCTCGATTCATCGAGACATCATTGCCAAGGAGGATGGAGATGTTCGGAGAAAAGACGGGGGGAACGGAACACAAACATCGGTGGGTTATTGTTGCAGCGGGAGTGGTGCTGGTGAGTATCGGTGGGTGTGCCGGCGAAGCGCCTAAGCCGGCGTCGACGGTGACGCAGGACCAGGTCCGTGATCATGGCGATAAGACGTTCGACAAGCTGAAACAAGAAGAGAAGAATCGTGCGGTTGGTTCCGGGGTGGGCCCTTACTGATTGGCGCTGGTGGGCCGGCGCGACAACTCGCGTAAAGGCTTCAGCAGTGGTAGTTCCCAGAACAGTCGGTTGTGGGCTCGTCGTTCGACTTGACGGGGTTCGTGGAAGGTCCTGAGTAGTAGAACCGAGACGACCAAGCGCAACAAACCTGAAATAAAGAATATAAACGGGAGATTCGAGACAGGTTCCAGAGTTACGGCTCCAAGCCCCAGTCTGGCAGGCAGCATATCGATCAACAGGCTGCCGATTACCGTTCCCATGGCCCACCCAAAGGCGTTGACGATGCTTGAAATAGCGACCGCCTTTGCACGGTCCGTTGGCTGCACTGCGTCGAAGACGTAGTTGTTCAGTCCAAGTCCAAGTCCTGCCCACACCACGCCTCCAAAGAAGTTCACGGCGACAAGAAAGAACCATGTCGTGTTGATTATGTACAGCATGGGCAGAAACGCTACGAGCAAGCCGGTGAAGGTGAGCAGTGCCTTGTTCCCAAAACGGTCACCGAACCGTCCCCAACCGGGCAGGGTGAGGAATTGACCGAAGATGCCTGCCGCGAGCCAGGCCCCATACTGCCAGTGAGCCAGGTGGAGATCCTGGAGCAGATAGATCACGAAGAAAGGACCGGCTACCAGGACAGCGGAATGCATGAGACCTGAAAACAGCAGAAAATGGCGAAAGTTTTCAGACATGCCGGTGCGGAAAAATTCCAGAAAGCCCGTTGGCGTCGTGCTCGGGTCAGGTGTTGGTAAGCCGCTGACGTTCCGCAGCAAGAAGGCCGGCGCGCTCCGGCAAACACCGGCTGTGAGGAACATGACCGCGAAACCGATCCAAAGGAGTTGCCGCTCTTCGAAAAAACTCAAGAGGACTCCCGCCAGGCAGAGCGCGATAAAACTGGTCAGTGCAATCACCCGTGCTCGTTTGGCGAAGTACATGCCTCGCTCGTTGGGTTCCAGCAAGTCGGTGATGAGACTGTTCCAAGCAGGAGACGTGAAATGGCTGAAGATGAAATAGACGGCGACGGCGGATATGAGGAGCCAAGGCCCTTGGTTGGGCCAGAGCAATGGTAGTGCCAAGATTGGGATCCAGGATAGGGACTGACCGATGATCCCCCAGAAGACTTGAGAGGCTCGGCTGGGGAACCAGTGGGATACCTTGACTGAAATCAACTGCGCCCATGTTCCTAACAGTTGTGGAACGGCGGAGAGGATGCTCAACTGGAATGGTGTCGCGTGGAGCAGCAGTGCAAAGGCCGAGAGGTACTGCTCGCCTCCGCCTTGGGCGACGGCTTGGAACAGCCCGTCCCGAATGCCGAAGCGCCGCCCGGATTCGTGTGGCTCTCTAGCGGCAGGGTCGACGGACTGTAATGTTGATGTCGATGCTTGTTGGGCAGTCATACAGGAACGCCAAGAGCACTCTACCATACCACCGGTATGGCACAAGGATTGATCGGATGATCAGCGGCGGTTATTGACCCCAATGATATGCCTCAGTACGATTGAATCCATGGCTGCTGATGTTCCTCTCGTGAGACTGTCACAAGGCTGGTTTGCCGTTGGTGTTCTGTGTGTCGTGCTTTTCTATGAACAGGTGGGGGTCGGCAAAGATCTCCTGCCTTCCAAAGAGCAGGAGTCCACGGAGATTGGAACGACACAAACCCCTTCATTCGACTATCAGGAAAAGGGCGTTCCACAGTCGCTCTTTACCTGGATCAAAATGGCCAAAGGGTTTGAGGTGGAATGGGATACGTTTGGACGAAAAGGGTGGTATAGCCAGGATCCGCGGCTGAAACCGATCGAGCCGGGCTGGATATTCACGCCGGAGATTCCAGCCATCTATATCGTTTTTGAAGTGGCTCCATTGGAAGATCCGGCACAGTTTGCAGTGCAATGGCAGCTCGAGCAGCCGAGCGGCCAGCCGAATGAGAGTCCGTTGGGCAAGGATGTGCTGGAAGTGCCGGGTCATGAGCGATATGGGTATCTCGAGTTGAAGCGTTCAGGCGCAAGATGGGCGGTGGGCAATTATCTGGCGAAGATCTATATCGCGCCGTTAGGGCAGCAGCCGTTTCATGCCGTGAATCAGGTCGGCACGATGCGCTTTACCGTCGCAGAGGTCGGACCTGCCTTGACGCCTGAACAGAAGTCCGTCAAATAAGTTGAGAAAGAAAGGAGCGTTATGGGGGAGGGAGCCAGGATTACGGATCCGGAAAAACTGACGTTACTCTATGAGCGATTTCGGGATGTTTGCCTGGTCGAGAAAGAAGTCTGGAAGGAAATCTTTCTGCCTCGTGAAATCGCGCAGGGGCCGATTCGGACGAACATCCAAGACCGCTATGAGGTTGAGATTGATGATCCCGGTGTTGAAGCTGCTCTCGATACCAACATCGCTCTCGGATCGGCCGCCTTATGGGCGGCCGTCCAAGAATATCGCCGACACATCACGTTCTATCGGAAAACTTGACACCTGCCGTTCTCGAGGCCGCACGACGGCCACCATCGAACGTCGTTACACGGTCAGACGTTGCAAGGCGGCAATTCGTTCCTCCATCGGCGGATGAGTGGCGAAGAGGTGCATAAATCCGGACGTCTTGCCCGAGATCTTGAACGTCGCCAACGCATCTTGCGTCCCATACTCAGGCTGCGCGCGGGTGACCCACCGGTTGATCGATTCCAGGGCTGCGATCATTGCGCCCTTGCCATACACCTTCGCCGCAAACGCGTCCGCGCCGAATTCTCGGCGACGGGAATGCCAACTGATGACCAGCATGGCGAGAAAGGATAAGACGACCTGCAAAAAGATATAGACAACAAAGGCCAGGATCGGATTCCCCGCATTGCCTTCTTCCCGGTCTCCATGCGGTTGTCCGACCATCTGTGCCAGGAAGTTGCTGATGTAGTATACGAACGTGTTCATTAACCCGGCGAGCACAGTCGTCGTAAACATGTCTCCGTTATAGACGTGCCCCATTTCGTGGGCGAGCACCGCCTTCACTTCATCTTCCTTAAGATTTTGCAGCAGACCAGTGGATACCGCCACCATTGAATTGTTCTTGCTCGGACCGGTTGCAAACGCATTGGGATCAGGGGATTCGTACACCCAGACTTCCGGCATGGTGATGTTCAGCCGTT
This sequence comes from Nitrospira sp. BO4, assembly GCA_030144965.1. Taxonomy (GTDB): domain Bacteria; phylum Nitrospirota; class Nitrospiria; order Nitrospirales; family Nitrospiraceae; genus Nitrospira_D. The sequence continues at coordinate 473,060 of JAMPUU010000017.1, read as the reverse complement.
GAGCAATCTCCTGGACGGAGCCGTAAATCACGTGCTCGGCATGCGACCGAGGTTGAGTAATTTGCTGGCAGCTCAGCATCGCCCGGGCCATCTGCTTGGAGAATGCCAAGCTGATGAACGCACCGCCGAATCCGATCACCAGAGACCAGACCAACAGCTGCTGATTGAAGACTCCCCGCACATCGATCCCGAATGCAGGCAGGACGACGTTTATCAACAGGTTGGCCGTGAATGACAGCGTGATATAGATGAGGAAGTTTGCGATCAGAAACAGGCCAATACCCTTAAGCCACTTCATGGAAATCCTCCTTCGGGATTAGCTACTCGCTTGTATACGCGACCCGGCCATCGAACAGCCACTATTATACACAAACTGCCTTCCGGAAATGACCGCATCAAGCGGCGGCCACCGTCCTTCAACCCCAACATAAGGACGCGTTCTGGAAAGTCAAGACTTTCGAAGTCTCTGAAAGTACGTGGATAATGTTGACCCCTTTCTGTGGTTCCTGTTAGAAAGTTCTCATGAGGGTCGGCAAACAACCTTTCTGGGTGCTCGGCATGGTGGGCTGCTTAACGATGCTGCTGCCTTCTATAGGACAGACTGCAGACACCACGATCCCCAGTCCGCCGATCATGGTTCCCACTTCACCGGATGGAGTTCAACGGGCTACGGTTATTCTCGACAGCTATTCCTATTCACCGAATCATCTGGTTGTGGAAAGGGGGAAGGCCGTCGAGTTGACGCTGACCAGTGTCACAACGATTACACCGCATAACTTCATTATCAAGAACTCGGCCGGAGGCTTGTCGATCGAGTACGATGTCGGAGCTGGGAAGACTGTCCTGGCTAGGTTTGTTCCGACGGAGCCTGGTCGCTTCCCGTTCTATTGCGACAAACGATTGTGGCCCATGCCCAGCCATCGAGACAAAGGGATGGAGGGGGTACTGGAAGTCAAGTAATGACTCTCTCCACGGCGACCACCACTTCCAAGAACGAGCTTCTTCGTGACCTTCTGAAACAAGTCTCGCGTCTGTTTTACACGACATTGGTCGTTGTGCCGGCAAATGTGCGTGATCAAGTGGGATTGGCGTACCTCTTTGCTCGGGCCGCCGATACGATCGCCGATACGGATTTGATCGACAGACCGCGCCGCTTAAGTTTTCTTAACCGACTCAGAGAGCAGTTTCTCGGTGAACATCCCGACTGGGATCAGATCCGCACGATTCAACAAGCCGTGGGGCCTCTCCAACAACATTCAGCGGAACGAATCCTGCTCGAACGGTTGGACGAATGTTTCCGGCTGTTCCTGACCTGTTCCCCGGACGACCAACGTCGAATCCAGCGGGTAATGATGACGCTGACACAAGGAATGGAGATGGATCTGAGCGCCTTCCCTGGAGCTTCTGTGGCTGATCTCACCGCGCTCAAGACGCTCGATGATTTAGATCGGTATACCTATCATGTGGCCGGTTGTGTGGGTGAGTTCTGGACCTCTTTGATGTGTGCCCATCGCAAGGCACTGGCGCATTGGGATCGTCAACAGATGTCCGAAGTGGGGGTAAGATTCGGAAAAGGGCTGCAATTGACGAACATCGTGAAGGACATTGCCCACGATTTGCAGAAGGGGCGTTGTTACATTCCCGAAATGATGCTCGCCGAAGCCGGCCTGAAACCGTCGGATTTATTGGATCGGAACAACCTTCCTCGCTTCAGACCCGTCCTGATCAAGCTTGTCCGCCTGGCGGTCGGGCATCTGGATCAAGGCTGGTTCTATACGATGACGGTTCCGCGCCATGAAACCAGGTTACGGTTGGCATGCATGTGGCCGATCCTCTCAGCCGGAGAATCTCTCAAGCTCGTCATGAATTCTCCCGATTTATTGGATCCAGCCGTCAAAGTCAAAATCCCACGCAGCAAGGTCTATCAGATTATGGCGATGACGACGGGTACCGTGGCGTGTGGATACGCCGGAACCGCGTTGTGGGGGCATTTGCGAAAACAGATCGTGTGATTGAGAGGAACTGGTCGTTACATCATCTTATCCTTCGTTCTCCTTTTCCTTCATGGGGGAGGTCGGATGCTTCTCAATTGCGCGCATGCACCGAGCACATCGTTCACCACCTAGAAAATCAGAATAGTCAGATGTGCGGGGTGCGCGAGCACGAGAAGTATCCGGCCTACCCCGTCTTCTTCTGCGGCTCCAGCAATTTGTCGCCTTTTCTGAACACGGCGTAGATCGCCTGCGATGGACAGGCGTCGAGGCAAAGCCGGCAACTTTCTAGACAGCGCGATGGATCGAACTTGTAGGGCGGCGTCGAGAGCCACGCGCTGGTCGGGCAGATCGGTACGCATACGGCCTGGTGAATGCAGCGGTCGGGATGGCGGACAAGGTGATCACGAATGACCAACATGGGTTTGACTCCTTCAAAGAGGCCTTGCGAAAAGATCTCGAACATGTTCTTCTTCGGTAGACTGCTCACTTCCATTCCTTTACGAGTTCTTTGAGCCGATCCTTGAGCTCAGGAATTTGCGCCAGATTATTTTGAATCGCGCCCAAAATCTTTTCCAGCCGTGCGGTTCTCAGCGCTTCCTTGTCCTTCCTGGCTAATTGATCATACTCTGCAAAAGCCGCTTGGTGGGCCGGTTCAAGTTGGGCACGAGCATCAACAAGGGCTTGTCCAACCGCCCAGGGCTCGGGTGTGAGCGGAGGGACGATCGTGAAGGAGGCATCAGTAAACACGACTACCGCGGCGCCCGGTTTGCCTGTCAGCGGGATGACGGCACGAATGGTCTTACCTTCGCAGGCGTTCCAGTTCAGCACCAACCCGGGAAACTGTTGAGCGAAGGCCACTTTTTCCATGTTGGCCTTCCATTTGTCTTCGGTGGGCATGGAAGTGCAGCAGAAGAGTGCTAGAGTCTCTTAAGTGGTGCCAACTGTTCTGGAATCGGGTGATCAGGCATGAGCAATCGGGTTACGATTTCCCCCTTCATGACATGCCGTTCCATGATTTCTGTGACATCTGCTTCTGTACCGACCCAGTACCACACTCCCTCGGGATAGACCACCACACTAGGGCCGAGTTCGCAATGGTCGAGGCAGCCGGCCTTATTGGCACGAACGAGACCTTTGATATTCAATCGCTTGGTTTCGTTCTTGAAGTGCGCATGAAGTTTTTCCGAGCCCAAATTTGCGCAACAACCACGCGGATCGTCCTTCGGACGCTGGTTGGTACAGACGAAGATATGTCGTTGAAAAGGTGGCATAAGGAAGCCGGTTATGCCGGCATGGTGAGGGTATTGAGTCGTTCCATCAGGAGCGTGACATCGTGACCGCTTAAAAAGGGAGACTGTTGTTGGGGTGCGCTCAGGATAGTCCGAATTTCCTGTAACCGTAACGAGGCCCGTCGGAACTCGTCACCCCGTGAAAGCTCCGACCCTTGGCCGGCGCGTAGTTTTTCGAATTCGGTGCGGATATCGCGAAAGTCCCGTTGCAGGTTTTTGTGCATCGAGCAAGGGGTACAATACCATTTCGGATTTTGATCCGCTGACGGCGACAAACGATCGTAGGGGCGGCCGAAAAAATCCTTCCCCAGTGAAAACTTTGTAAGCGGTCCGCCAGCGGATCCACAGGCCTGACACGATTCGTTCCAAGAGTCCATGTCTACCCTCCATAGGCGATTCGCAAAGTCTCATCTTACAACAAGACTTTCAGGACTGTCCACGGGCGCGAAGGCGCTGGGCGAAGCGTATCGTCCTGTGACGAGGTATAATGACTCGATGAACTCACCTGGCGCAACGTCGAGAGGGGAATCGCTATGATTATCGGCATCCCGAAAGAGATCAAGGACCAAGAACATCGCGTCAGTCTTACGCCAGACGGAGCAGCGGCATTGCGCCAGAGTGGACATGACGTGTGGGTTGAACCGTCCGCCGGTCAAGGCAGCGGATTTAGTGATGACGAATACCGTAAGGCCGGGGCGATCATCGCCCGCTCAAAACACGAGATATTCGAGAAAGCAGAGATGATTGTGAAGGTCAAGGAACCGCTGCTCTCCGAATGTTCGCTCTTTCGACCGGGACAAGTGTTGTTTACCTATCTGCATTTGGCGTCTCTTCCGGAACTGACGAAAGTCTTGATGGCAACGAAAATTACGGCGATTGCTCGTGAGACGGTTGAAGCTGCAGACGGCAGCTTGCCGATGTTGAAGCCGATGAGTGAAATTGCCGGTCGGCTGGCGGTACAAATCGGAGCACAGTATTTGGAACGCTCATACGGAGGCCGAGGGGTGTTGTTGAGTGGTGTGCCTGGTGTCGAGCCGGGAAAAGTTGTGGTGCTCGGAGCCGGAGTCGCCGGCACGTCGGCGGTACGGATTGCCGTCGGCATGGGGGCGCAAGTGACCGTACTTGATTTGAATGTTCAACGGCTGCAAGAGCTCGACGATCTCTATCGAGGCCGAATTATTACCCGGATCTCAACGCAGGCCGCCGTCGAGGAAACAGTGGTGCAAGGGGACGTGGTAGTCGGTGCCGTGCTCGTGCATGGTGCACGCGCGCCCAAGGTAGTGGACCGAGCGTTGGTTGCACGGATGCAACCCGGGGCTGTGATCGTTGATATTGCAGTCGATCAAGGAGGGTGTTTTGAAACGACACGACCGACGACGCACTCAGAACCAGTCTACGTGGTGGATGGTGTGACACACTATTGCGTGACGAACATGCCCGGCATTGTTCCCCGAACGGCGACCTTTGCCTTGACCAATGCGACCCTGCCCTATATAGTGCGCCTCGCTTCTGATGGTGTCGATCGAGCCATCCGTTCGGATTCTGGGCTGGCTCGTGGTGTGAATGTGATGGATGGGAAAGTGACCTGCCAGGCTGTGGCCGAAGCGCATGGGTTGCATTTCACTCCCATCCTGTAAGACAATCAGACCCTTAGTTTCCAACGATTCATTGATGTCGGGGCGTAGCGCAGCCCGGTAGCGCACTGCGTTCGGGACGCAGGGGTCGGAGGTTCAAATCCTCTCGCCCCGACCAAACCAAGCTTGCTCGACCCGGAGCCTAGTTCTTCCATTGGGGCGACGGGATAGAAACCACACGTGACCTAGGCGCTGGATCGAAAGTCCAATCTTCTTACCCCGACCATCGTGCTTGCTCGTGCCGCGTGCTATTCATCGTTGTATCGTTACAATCGCACGCGGATAATTCCCTCCAGTGGGATTCCGTTTCGTGCTCGACGTGTAGCCTATTTCTTCCATTGAGGCGACGGGATAGAAACTACACGTGACCTAGGCACCGGGTCGAAGGTCAAATCTTCTCGCACCCACTATAGAGCGTGCTCGTACGCCGGCTCTTTATCGTTAATGGCGCGGACAACCCCCTACCAGTTTCGCTTTGATCAAGAATCCTCTTCGTGTAAGTCAGCGCCTATTCGTCGCAGCATCGCATTAAGACACTGGAGAGGCATAATTTACAAATCCTTTATCTCTTTGACGAACCAATCGCGTGCCTTACCGTTTCTCCATGGTGGCATGTGTCGCGGTTTCGCCGTAGTGGCCGCGTCATGGCTTTGAACGCAACCGTGGCGAGAAGATGCACGCGTAGAAATTGTAAAACACGTGACGCATCTGAAGAGGTGTGAGAATATCCGCTGGGCGGACCAGTGAATAGCCGGTAGCGCCCATATCCTTGGTAAAGCCAGATGATGCCATCGGCCGATGATCCGCCGGTTCGGGCACACATTCTCGTGCATGGTCGTGTGCAGGGTGTCGGTTTTCGGGCGTTTGCGTCACGGGTAGCGAGAGGACTTGAGCTGTCGGGCGGCGTCCGTAATCTCGACGACGGCCGGGTTGAGTTGGAAGTCGAAGGTAAGCAGACCGTGATCGAAGCGCTGATACGTGAACTGCGAAGCGGGCCTCCCGCCTCGCGGGTGACGAAGATTGACACGGAGTGGAGTGCGGCAACTGGGCGGCATTTGAATTTCAGCATTTGGTATTAGGGAACGAGGGATCATGGGTCGGCAGCACGACGAAGAGTCCGAGTTGAGTGAAGCTCGGAGGCACACTGTCGACGATCTGGGGGCCTCAGAACCCGGGAATGCGGCGGACCAGAGCGAACGGGACACAGGTCGATCGGAGGGGCTTGATACGCTCAAGAGTTACCTCCGGGAGGTTCGCCGATCGACCCTGCTCACATTTAAGCAAGAACAGCAGCTCGGGAAACGGGTGATGGCCGGCGATGAGCAAGCCCGTCAACAGATGATCGAATCGAATTTACGGCTTGTGATCAGTATCGGAAAGCGCTACATGCATCGAGGGTTTCCGTTTTCCGACATCGTCGAAGAAGGTAATTTAGGCCTGATCAAAGCGGTCGAAAAGTTTAATTACAAGCGGGGCTTCCGGTTCAGTACCTATGCCTCCTGGTGGATCAGGCAATACATCGAACGGGCCATTATCAATCAAGGGAAGCTGGTGCGCCTCCCGGTACACGTGGTGGAACGCCTCAATCGGTACCTGAATCGTGCCGAACAATTGGTACAGGAGCTGGGACGAGATCCGAGGGCGGCGGAAGTGGCCGCGAAGATGAAGACCTCGGAAGAAGAAGTCTTGGACCTGAAGCAGTTGATACGAACCACCTGTTCGCTCGACAGCCCGCTCAACGACCGCACCGACACCTTCCTGCGCGATGTGATTGAAGATCCGGTTGGGCTGTCACCCGACGAGACTGCAGATGGAGTGCGTCGAAGAACGGAGCTGATGGCTTGGGTGAGGGAGTTGCCTGAGAAAGAGCAAACTGTTATTGTGTCACGGTTCGGGCTTGATGGAGACGAAGCGAAGACGCTGGAGGAAATCGGCCGTACCATGGGGTTGACCCGAGAGCGGGTCCGGCAAATCGAGATGGCCGCGTTAGTTCGTCTTCGCAACACCATCGAGCGAAAAACGATGACACAAGCAGATCTGCTCTAATCTCGTGACCGCCGTCAACTATCAAGCGCTCATTCGTGAAGTGCCGGACTTTCCGAAGCCCGGCATTCTGTTCTATGACATCACCACACTGCTGAAAAGTCCTCCCGCCGTTCAAAGTCTTGCCGACGAATTGACGACGCGGTATCAGGGTCGTGGCATCACCAAGGTCCTCGGTATCGAGTCCAGGGGGTTTATTTTTGGAGGGATCCTCGCGGCGCGTCTCGGCGCCGGATTTGTCCCCGTTCGCAAGCCGGGAAAACTGCCTGCCGATTGCTACGAAGTGAAGTATAGCCTTGAATATGGAAACAACAGCCTCGCGGTGCATCGTGACGCGGTTGAAATCGGAGAGCAGGTATTGATCGTCGATGATCTGCTGGCGACCGGAGGAACTGCTGAAGCGACGATCCACCTCGTTCGCCAGTTGGGGGGCATGATCGTTGGGCTCGATTTTCTGGTTGAGCTGAAGAGTTTGAACGGACGCGAAAAGCTCGCCGGCTATGACGTCCACTCAACCATCACGTATCCCTAGGCAGTTTCATTGGTCTCTTCATCGCCACTTGTTCCAAGGGTACCGGGCGTGGTATAGAAGCCGGACCTTTTCGACCCTCCAACCATCTATTTTCGGAGTGGACCTTCTATGGCGACGAAAACACAGACAAAAAAAAAGGATGTGGTGAAGACGAAGCCGGTAGCACCCAGCCTCAAGAAGCCGCAACCGGTCGGTTCCAGTACGAGTTCAGCGGCTAAGACGGCCACCGAGGTCGAGATAGAGACGCCCATACGGCCCAAGGAAACCGCCAAAGAGCGAGAAGCGAGGGAGCAGCGACAGGAAGTGCTCCATAAAATGCTTCTTGGTAAACGGCAAGAGATCATTAAGGAGATTGAAGAAAGCCTGGGGCAATCTCTGACCGAGGACCAGCAGCGGCGATTGGAGTCAGCGCGTGACGTCGGGGACCAGGCTTTGATGGATCTTGAGCGCGAACTGGGTATCTCCTTAATGGAGATGCGCAACCGCCGGCGACAATCGATCGACGAAGCGCTCACGCGTCTGCACGAAGGAACATATGGCATTTGTGCAGAATGCGGTGTCGAGGTCAGTGAGAAGCGACTCCAAGCGGTTCCTTTCGCCAAGCTGTGCGTGGAGTGCCAATCGCGCGCGGAACTGCTGGAGAAAATCGAACGCGAAGAAGATCGCGACTAGCTCCGAAGACGTTCTCCTCACGGTATCCTGCATTGCCTTCTCTCCCTCGCATGCACGGGTCTATCACCGGACGAGCGGTCGTTCTCGCCAGCGGCGGACTGGACTCCACTGTCGCAGCGGCCGTTGCACGGCAAGATGGCTACACGCTTTATCTGTTGACCATCGCCTACCGGCAGCGGCATAGTGTGGAGATTGAGCGGGCGAGACAGGTGGCAACAGCCCTGCAGGCTCAACAGCATGTGGTGGTGGACGTCGATTTGCGGACAATCGGAGGATCAGCCCTCACCGACGATCTTCCGGTTCCGAAATACGAGAGTGAATCTGAACGGAGCAAGGACGTTCCCATTACCTACGTGCCAGGACGAAACTTGATCTTTCTCTCGCTCGCGGCCGCCCATGCGGAAGTGCTGGGAGCCTCGGTTATCTATTTTGGCGCCAATGTGATCGACTATGCCGGATATCCCGATTGCCGTCCGGAGTTCATCAAGGCTGTGGAAGCGGCCATTCAGGTTGGAACAAAGGCAGGTATGACGGGCAAGCATATTGAAATCCGTGCTCCGCTGCTTAGAATGAGCAAGACCGAGATTATTCAACTCGGCATGACTTTAAACGTTCCCTTTCATCTGACGCATAGCTGCTATGACCCTGTCGGTTCGCTTGCGTGTGGGCGATGCGATAGCTGCCTCGTGCGCAGGCGGGGATTTGCGGAAGCAGGAGTTGTAGATCCGGTTCCCTATGCGGTATGTTGACGAAGCGATGGCTCGAATAACTGATCCGGTCGTATGAAATCGTCACGGATGATATGGGTGAGCACGGTTCTGCTGATGCTCGGTACAACACCGGCATGCAGTCAGAATGGGGGGGAACCGAAGGTCACGGGAACTGTCGCTTCCGCTCCCGCCGAATTGCGTAACGGAGAGCAGAAATTCAACGCCAACTGTTCGATCTGCCACGGGGTCGGGGGAGTCGGTACTACCCAAGGCCCACCGCTGGTCCACAAAGTGTATGAGCCCAATCATCACGGTGATGCGGCCTTTCAGCGAGCAGCAGCCAATGGCGTGAAGTCTCACCATTGGCAATTCGGAGACATGCCAAAGATCACCACCGTCGTGCCCGACGACGTGGATCATATCGTGAAATACGTTCGCTGGCTGCAGAAACAGGCCGGCATCTTCTAGCTTCTCACCTCGCGTTTCCTCAGCGTCTCGGCTTATCTCATCGGTTCACGGTTTCGTCCGTCAAGAACAAGATGGCATGATGATCGTTATATTTCGCGATGACGTTACCCCCCCCTAAACCAGGGTTCAGCTGATGTCTTTCCTTGTCGATTACCAGGGCTTGGGAAGACGAATCCTCGAGCGAACAAAGTTCACTGGGGGACTTCCGAGTCGCTTCTCAGGCTCAGCCGGTTCATTCTTCTATCCATGAACTATCGTCACCTGGGAGGATTGAAATGCTGAAGTATGCTTTGTGCGCTCTGGCAGCGTTCCTCGTCGTGATAGGGGTGGTGCCTAATGAAGGATGGTCGGAACAAACCTCTTCGACATTACACCGAAGTCTCCAAGGCGTCATCGTTGATAAAGCCGGCTCGCCTGCCGTGAAAGTACCTGACGGCACGGTGTACCTCTTGAATAAGAACCGTGCACTTCGACATGGCCATGAGCTGCCCAAAGTTGGTGAGGAAGTGACCGTAATCCTTGATGAAAACAATGCGGTGCTTGAGGTTCATCCGAAGGGAACGGAATCGAAGCATCGGTTTATCACCGGGGATGTGGTAGCCGTGGGACTTCGACAAGGAACCATTACGTTGAAGACGCCGGAAGGAGAACAATCGTTCCCGCTTGAAAAGCGAGAATTGTCGGCCTCTATTCGCGATGGAGCGACGGTAACGGCGGAAATCAACGAAGTGGGGAGTGTTATTGATCTGCACCCTGCGGAGCACAGGCAGTTACAGCCTGGAGAAACAAGCACTCCGATCAACCGATCGCACTAGCGCGACCATGAGCGATCGGCTACTAGCGTGCGCTCATCGTAAAGCGAACAACACGAGGTTGGCCTGAATTCAGGAGTCCTCTGGTCGAGCAGTCTCTCCTCACCGGCGCTTCGGTGTCCATTTCTTCGCTCGTGTTTCCGCTTCAGCGATCTGTTCGGCGGTCATCTGCGTAGCCAGTGCATTGCGCGCTTCGGCCGCTCGTTTCTCACCGTATGCGGCCGAGAGGTTGTACCACATGTGTGCGTCGATGAAATTCTGAGGGACGCCGCGTCCTCGCTCATACATCATCCCCAGCTTTGCAAATGCCAACGCATTTCGTTGTTCGGCGGCTTTCTGAAACCAATACAGCGCCATGGGATCACTGAAGGGGGCGCCTTGCCCAAGAGAGTAGAGTGTTCCGAGGTTGACTTGCGCGTCGGCATGCCCTTGGTCCGCGGCTTTCTTAAACCAATCCTTGGCTTCGAAATGGTTTTGCGGAAGACCGCGTCCTTCGCTATAGAGCAGGCCTAATTGATTTTGGGCATCAGGATTTCCGCTCTGCGCGCGTTTGAGTATTTCGCTCACCGCCGATCCGCCAATGAGCGGTTGAGGTGGAGTAGGGGGTGGCGCAGTGCAGCTTGAGACGAGAGATGACACCAAGAGGAGTCCTACAAGAGCAACAAACTGGTAGGGCAGCGGCCGGTGAAACATTCTGACGATTGTTACCAGATTAATACCTGCTGGTCGGCTAGCGGGCCACAAAAAAACCATCCTACTCAGCCAAAGGCCGTGAGTTCAAGAAAGAATTTCGGGTAGGAAGTGTGTTGGAGGGAAGTTATGGGTATCACGATGCGTGGGACAGGCTCCTTGGCTGCTAGGAGGAGTTGAATGACGTGAGAGACCTCACATTGTGGATTCCGACAGACGCTTCGGCGCGGTGTTTGGACTGGAGAGATCCTTGGGTTATCGTTCTTCAGGCGCATCCTGCGCTTTCGGTTTCCAATTCCGAGCCAGGAATTGTCCCTGGGCGACTTGAGTCGGCGTCATATCGCGGGCCAGTCGGTCTCGCCACTTCGCACCCTCCTCATGCCCATTGGCTGCCGCCAGGTTATACCACTGGTAGGCTTGTACGACATCTTTGGGGACACCTCGAGCTTTTTCATAATGGGTTGCGATAAGAAACATCGCAGCTCCATGTCCATGATCTGCAGCCAGGCGGCACCACCGGAAGGCTTCCTGATAGTCCTGCGGCATCCCAAGGCCCTTGTCCGATAGCACGCAGAGTCTGTATAAGGCGTCCGGATGCCGCTGCATCGCCGCCATGCGATACCACCGAACGGCTTCTCGGTGGTCCCGAGGCAAGGCGTTCTCGTATTGCAAACCGAGGTGGTATTGGTCCTGAGCACTTCCTTGCTCCCCCACAGACTGAAACCCATCGATACGTGTCACAGATTCGTGCACATCCACGTAGGGTGATTTAGGCGGATCGATACATCCCGGTAGTGTGCTGAAGATGGCTAACGTGATGAGATAACGTAAGCCGGTGGTCATGACATCTCCTTTGTTGCGATCAGTCTGGCTGGATGCCTTCCCGACAGTCAATCAGCAAAGTATCAAAGTCTACTGTAGCACATGTCACACGCTAGGTGGCGAGAGCTCTTGATCGAGATCGGGATTTCATCTCATCCTTGCGCTATTCTCGGCACCACTTATACTGCCTAGGTATGCTATTTAATTTACTTAGGAGGATTATATGAGGGTGCTCGTTTGCTCAACTCTTCTTCTGGTGTGCATGTTTGGTCATTCGGGGTTAGTCCGAGCGGAGGAAGAGGTTCGGGTCAGGCCGGTTGATGGCTATTCTCAGGTTTCGGTGGCTATGCGTTTCCCTTCAAGACAGACCTCTCATTATCAGGACTCACGCTAAGAGATGTGGAACTTGACAATTCTCCTTCCCTTGGTGCGAAGCTTGGGATGTGGATCACGGCTCCTCGAAAAACCTTGGGGATAGATGTCGGAGCTGAAATCGACGTGACGTACTTCAGCCCCTATGCCTCCAGCGGACAAGTAGTGTCGTCGAACCTTGGACTTGCCCAGTTGGTAACAACACTTGATTTCCAGGCAATTTACTTTGGTGTCAATGTTCTGGCCCGTTACCCGATGGGAGTTACTTCGGAACTTCCAAACGGACGATGGTTCCCGTTCATCGGGGTGGGTGGAGGAGGGCTTCGACTCACTTTTCAAGTACCTGGAATAACGAACGAAGGTCGGGGCACGGCGCCGGCATTTCAGGGGGTTGGAGGAATGAAAGTGTTTTTAACGAAGCACTTTGCTGCGTTTGCAGAAGGAAAGTTTATACACGCCTCTAACTCGATAGAAGTTCAAGGTGGCCCCCCAATTGATCTAACTCTGAATTCAGTCCATAGCGTTGCGGGACTGTCGTTTCACTTCTACTAATATACTTTAAGGCTGGGAGCATAGGAATTCCGGACCATGTTCCCAGCCAATCCGATACCTCTTCGACAACGCCCTTTCTGATTTGACACCAGTCATCGAGAGTCGTAGCCTGGTGCGCAGTCATGTTGCGCAAATGCCATTCGTTTTCCCATCGGAACGTTCCGTATATGTTTGACGGGAAAAGAATTTTGAGATGCTTGTTATTTATGGGGCTTTTGTCTCTCCTGCCTACGCTGCCGGCTGTGGCTGAGGGGGAATTTTCGCCTTCGTCGATCAAAAAGGGCGTCCTCCTGGTTGCCAGTCCGTCGCTGAGTGATCCCAACTTCCATCAAACCGTCCTGCTTATTATCGAACACGGAGGAAGAGGCACAGTCGGTCTCATTTTGAATCGTTCCACGAACGTACTGGTATCCGAAGTTTTGCCGGACCTCACCGTGCTCAAGGGAACGCGCTACCGATTGTTTGCCGGCGGTCCGGTCGAGCGAACGCAGCTGGTCTTGTTGTTTCGATTGAAGAGCCCGTATCCTGATACGCGATTGATCGTTGATGGAGTCTATGTCGGTACGCCGAGAGTTCTCGAACGCATCATGGCTCAACCTAAATCGTCCGAAACCTTTCGCGCTTTTGCCGGTTTGGCCGGATGGGCACCGGGGCAGCTCGACTATGAAATGCTTCAGGGATCGTGGGGCGTCTTACCATCGGACACCTTCAACATCTTTGATAAGGACCCAGCCACCCTTTGGCCTGACAGTATCACCCGCCTCCAGGCGCCCAGAGCCATTTCCAGTACGCGATCGTCCTGAAGACAATAGGGCTGTTCAAAAGGCCAACAATAAAAATCAGAGGGGATGTGCGCTTATCCCAACTTGCCGAGGCGCGACTGAACAATGCTGATGGCTGCAATAGCGGCAGTCTCTGCCCGCAGGATGTGCTGACCCAGGGTAATCGGTTGGATTTCCGCCTGTTCGGCCGCGAGCATTTCTTCCTTGCTCCAGCCTCCTTCAGGGCCGATTAAAACCAGTATGGAACCAGTCGCATCGTGCGGGAGTTCGATCGTCTGCAAATTGTTCCCATCTCGCCGTTCGGTAAGCATGAGTGTCACGGTATCGGTCACATGGCTTCTCAGAAGTGATATGAGAGAATGTGGTGGAGTGATGGACGGGACTCGCCATTGTTCGGATTGTTGCGCGGCTTCGAGGGCAATGCGTTGCCACCGGGCAAGCTGATGGCCCACACGGTCGGCTTTGAGTTGCACCACGCTATGCCGGCTTTCAATCGGCATGAGTGTATCCACGCCCAGCTCGGCGGCTTTCTGAATCACCCAATCCATCTTTTCGCCTTTGAGGAGCGATTGACCGAGGAATAGGCGCGGGACGCGCCGAGGCGGTTCCTGAATCGTATCGAGAATGCGCCCGGTGAGAGCTCCTTTGGAAACGTCGGTGATCTCCGCACGATATCTGGTGCCTAGCCCATTGCCGAACCACAGGGTTTCGCCACTGCTGACGCGTAGGCTATCCCTGAGATGGGTCAATAAGTCATCCGTGACTGTTATGGCCGGTGGAGCGATGCACTGGGGGGAAACGAAAAACACAGACATGTGGGACTCTGAAGATCAGGAAGGCCGGGCTACTCGAAAAACGTCTTCATCTTGTCGAAGAAGCCGTCGCCGTTGGCTTCCATGGACATGCCGCTCTCTTTGGCGAACTCTGTCAGCAGCTCCTTCTGCCGGGGAGTCAGTTTAGAAGGAATCTGGACCTTGATCGTATAGATCTGGTCGCCTGTCCCGCCGCCCTTCAGGCTGGGAATACCCAGCCCCTTAATCCGAAGGACCTTGTCGTGCTGGGTACCGGCCGGCACCTTGATGACGGTGTCTCCCTTGAGGGTCGGAACTTCCACTTTCCCACCAAGGACGGCCGTCACAAGACTGATCGGGACGTCGCAGGCGATATCGAGGCCTTTTCGTTGAAAGATCTGATGAGGCTTGACGGTAATGGCCACATAGAGATCGCCGGGTGGACCGCCATTTGGGCCATGCTCTCCTTCATTGGAGAGCCGAAGCCGCATACCGGTTTCAATACCGGCTGGAATCTGCACAGAGATCGTGCGCTCTTTGTACACCCGTTGGCGGCCCTGGCATGTCACACAAGGCTCCGTCACGAAGTGACCGGTTCCTTCACATTGGCCGCATGGCCGGCTGACGCTGAAGAACCCCTGCTGAAACCGAAGTTGCCCCGCGCCTTTGCAACTGGCGCACGTCTTGATGGCTGCCGCTGACTTCGCCCCGGTCCCCTTACAGTCGATGCAAATTTCCCAACGCGGAATTTTGAGTTTGGCCTCTTTCCCATAGACGGCTTCCTCAAACGTAATCTCGAGGTTGTATTGGAGATCGTTGCCACGCTCAGTTCGAGTTCCCCCTCCTCCTCGAGTTTGGCCGAAGAAGTCCTCAAAAATATCGTTAAAAACGTCTCCAAATCCTCCGCGCCCGAAATCGAATCCGTCGAAGCCGGCCGGACCCTGTTGCGCGCCGGCATGACCGAACATGTCGTAGCGCTTTCGCTTCTCCTGATCGCTCAGCGTTTCATAGGCTTCGTTGATTTCTTTGAATTTTTCTTCAGCGGTCTTCTTATGGTGAGCGTCGGTGTGGAGATCCGGATGGTGCTGGCGGGCGAGCTTTCGATACGCTTTCTTCAGATCGTCTTCAGAGACGTTCCGATCAACACCGAGAGTTTCGTAGTAATCGCGTTTCGACACGGGTGCCATTGTACTAAGCGTCTGGAATGGCCGAGTTCCCGAACGTGCCGGGAACTCGGGCTGTCTGATGCGCTATTTTAGGCTATTTCTTGTCTTTGTCTACTTCTTCAAATTCTGCATCCACGACTTTCTCGTCGGTCTTTGCCCCCTCGGTACTCCCGCCGTCCGTCGCACCGGGTTGCGGACCCGGAGATGCAGCGGCTTTCTTGTACATTTCTTCGGCCAATTTATGCGAGGCAGTCATGAGCGACTGAGTTGCCGATTCGATTGCCTCGGCATCGGTGCCCTCCAGCGCCTTCTTGACGGCTGCAATGGCATCCTGGATCTTGGTCTTTTCCTCAGCGGAAACCTTGTCGCCGTATTCCGTGATGTTTTTTTCTGTTTGATAGACCAGATTATCCGCTTGGTTCTTGGCTTCGGCGAGCTTGCGGCGCTTTTTATCGTCTTCCGTATGCGACTGAGCATCCCGAACGAGGTTCTCAACCTCTTCTTTGCTCAGACCGCTGGAGGCCGTGATCTTGATGGATTGTTCCTTTTGAGTGGCCAAATCCTTAGCTGAGACGTGCACGATGCCGTTGGCATCGATATCGAACGTCACTTCAATTTGCGGCATGCCGCGAGGCGCCGGTGGAATGCCGACCAAGTCGAACTGCCCAAGAAGCTTATTGTCATTGGCCATTTCCCGTTCGCCTTGGAATACCCGGATGGTGACAGCCGTTTGATTATCGGCTGCGGTCGAGAACACTTGGCTCTTCTTGGTTGGAACGGTCGTATTGCGCTCGATCAGTTTGGTGAACACGCCGCCTAGGGTCTCGATGCCCAATGATAAGGGAGTGACATCAAGGAGCAGAACGTCCTTGACCTCTCCTTTGAGGACTCCGCCTTGGATTCCGGCTCCAATGGCAACGACCTCGTCAGGATTGACTCCACGATGCGGTTCCTTCCCAAAGAAGTCCTTGACGACCTGAATCACCTTGGGCATGCGGGTCATGCCGCCGACCAACACGATCTCTTGGATATCCTTGGCGGTGACACCGGCGTCAGACAAGGCCTTGCGGCAGGGTTCGATCGTGCGCTGGACCAAGTCATCTACGAGCTGTTCGAGTTTTGCCCGAGTCAGCTTTGTGACCATATGCTTAGGGCCGCTGGCATCGGCGGTGATGAACGGCAGGTTGATTTCCGTTTCTTGAGACGAGGACAATTCGATTTTGGCCCGTTCCGCCGATTCTTTCAGGCGTTGGAGTGCCATCCGGTCTTTCCGCAGATCGATGCCTTGGTCTTTCCTGAACTCGTCGACCAGCCAATCCATCACGCGTTGATCGAAGTCATCGCCACCGAGATACGTATCTCCGTTGGTAGATTTCACCTCGAAGACACCTTCGCCGATTTCGAGGACGGAGATGTCGAAGGTCCCGCCGCCCAAATCGTACACGGCGATCCGTTCATCCTTCTTCTTGTCTAGGCCGTATGCGAGGGAGGCCGCCGTCGGTTCGTTGATGATGCGGAGAACGTTCAGACCGGCAATTTGGCCGGCATCTTTTGTCGCTTGACGTTGGCTGTCGTCAAAATAGGCGGGAACCGTGACAACGGCTTCGGTCACTTTCTCACCGAGATAATCTTCGGCCGTCTGCCGCATTTTCTGCAGAATCATGGCTGAGATTTCCGGTGGGCTATAGCGTTTGCCGCGCAATTCCACGTGCGCATCGCCGTTATCGGCCTCGACCACTTTATAAGGAAGCCGTTTCAAGGCCTCTTGAACTTCACGGCTCTTAAACTTACGTCCCATCAGGCGCTTCACCGAGAAGATGGTGTTTTCCGGATTGGTAATGGCTTGCCGTTTTGCGATTTGGCCGACCAGCCGTTCAGTCTTGTCGGTGATGGCCACGACGGAAGGAGTGGTCCGGCTCCCTTCGGCGTTGGCGATCACGACGGGGTCTCCGCCGCTCATAATCGCCACACAAGAGTTGGTGGTCCCGAGATCGATACCGATGACTTTACCCATTGGTGGACTCCTTCCTTCTCGACCAGGTCGACTGAATGAGGTCAGTTCGTCGCTGAGTCATGTTCGCGTGCATGGGCCGGGCCTGACGAGACACTGACCATTGCAGCCCTCAGAATTCTATCGTGTAACCGATAACCCTTTTGAAACTCGTCCAACACTTTATTGGCCGGCAGGTCGTCAGACGGCACGTAAGAGACTGCTTGATGGGTGCTTGGGTCGAACTCCTGGCCGGTTGTTTCTACCGACTGTACGCCGAACTTCGCAAGGACGCCGGATAGCTGCTTGAGTGTCAGTTCCACGCCTTGGATTAACGCCGAATCGCCTCCATTTGTCCGAGACGCCTTGATTGCGCGCTCCATATTGTCGACAACCGGCAACAGCTCTTTCAAAAGCTGTTCATTCCCGAATCTAATTTGGTCACGCTGGTCGCGTTGTGTCAGGCGTTTGTAGTTTTCAAACTCGGCGGCCAGCCGGAGGTACTTATTATTAGCCGACTTGCATTCTTCAGTCTTAAGGGCCAACTCGTCCTGAAATGAGGAACTCGTCGTGTCCTTTACGGAAGAATCATCTTCTAAACCATCGATTGTATTGGCGTTTGTTTTTTCTTGGTCTTGATCGTCGTTCATTCTGATGCCTCTACAGCGCTGGAGATATCCATAGGAGTCAGGGAAGTCAACGGGTAAAAGGAAAATAAAATGATGCGGATGAGAAGAAAATCAGGTCCACTGCGTCAAACTGGCGCCCCGGGCGCGGCGATAGAGAAGTTCGAGCCCATTCAAGGTCAGGAAGGGTTCAATATGTTGGATTGACTTCGCTTCTGGAGCGATCACCGGAGCCAATCCGCCTGTGGCGATCACATACGAGGTACGTCCCATTTCTTCTTCCATCCGCCGGACTAGGGTATCTACGAGACCGGCATAACCGAATACGAGCCCCGCTTGAATGCTCCCGGCTGTATCGACGCCGATGACAGTCTTAGGCCGAGCGAGCTCGACCTTGCTCAGTTTTGCAGCCCGGGAGAAAAGGGCATCGGCGGAAATCGAGAGGCCCGGAGCGATTACGCCTCCGAGATATTCGCCGAGGTGACTGACGGCACAAAACGTCGTGGCTGTGCCGAAATCAACGATGATGAGATCACGGCGAAACTTATGATAGGCCGCGGCCGCGTTCACGATACGGTCGCTTCCGATCTCTTTCGGGTTCAAGTACTTCAGCGTCAAGCCTGTGTCCATCTCGGATGAGACAATGATCGGGGTGCAGCGAAAGGATGTTTCGACCATCGATTCGAATGTTTCCGTGAGGGCAGGTACGACGCTGGAAATGATGGCGCCGGTGATTTGCTCGGGGACACGGCCGCTTCGCGCCATGACGCTGAGGCAGAGGACGCCGTACTCATCGGCTGTGGTCTTAGGGTCGGTCGCCAATCGCCAATGGGTCAGCAGAGTCGATCCGTCAAAAATCCCCCCGACAATGTTGGTATTTCCGATGTCGATCGCCAATAGCATAGGGCCTATTCTACTCGGCATGGTGCCGCTTTCGCTACTCTCTCAGATGAAACACATCCGCTGCACGCACGTCGATGAGGGGCATAGGTTGTGACCGAGATTGAGGTGACAGGGTTCTTACTTGCAACGCGCCATCGGCAGAAATTGCTTCTGCGGTGCCGCTGATCTCTTGATCGTCCCTGAAAAGGACGCGCACCTGGCGTCCCAGTGTGGTGCAGCGAGTGGTGTAGGCCTGCCGCAGCCGGACCGGCCCATGGGATCGAAGCTCGCCAAGCCACTGTTCAAGTTCCAGCAGCAGTTGTGCGATGAGGCGATTGCGGTCGATCGGATGCTGGGAAGCTTCGAACAATGATGCGGCAATCGGTCGCAAGGCTTCCGGAAAGGAGTCCGGCGGCGAGTTCACGTTGAGTCCGATTCCGATGATGACCACTGGCTCATTGGACAAAGGGACGATACCTTCGCAGAGAATGCCCCCGATTTTGCGTTCATGGAAGAGCAGGTCGTTGGGCCATTTCAGAGCGAGGGACACGCCGACTGCTTGTTGAATGGCTTCGGCGACGGCGAGCGCGCTGACAAGCGGCACCCAGGATAGCCATTGCGAAAGGGAGAGGTTCTGTCCCATTTGACGTACGATGACCGAACAATAGATGTTCAGTCCTGGCGGAGAAAACCAGACCCGTCCATGTCGTCCATACCCGCCGGATTGACTCTCTGCGACCACAACCGTGCCGTGCGCCGCACCGTCCTGAGCGAGAGCATAGGCCTCCTTGTTAGTCGAGGGGAGGTCTTGGTGGACATACAGGGAATGACCAAGTGACTGGGTCGCGAGGGTGCTTCGGATATCGTCAACGCTGAGCGGGGTGGAAGAAGACATTGATTAGGAGTGTCGGATTGGTGATCGTTTCGACAAGGTCAAAACCAGGCTGATTGCCGTTGCCGGGGCTGAATGGGTGAGCGCTCCGATCGAAATGCGATCGGCACCGGATGCCGCCATGGCTCGGACGTTCTTGAGGGTAATGCCGCCCGATACTTCCACAAGCGCCCGTTTTTTGATCAAAGCGACGGCACGTCTCACCATGCTTGGAGCCATATTGTCCAGCAGGATGATATCGGGTTTTCCCGCAAGTGCTTGTCGAACATCAGAGAGCGACTCCGTTTCGACGATAATCGGCAGGGCGTTTGACCGATGAGCCTGAGCTAATCGGCATGCTCGTTCAACCGGCCGTTGATTGCGCTGCAGAAGAGCGAGGTGGTTATCTTTTATGAGAATGCCGTCGCTCAATGATTGTCGGTGATTGATCCCTCCGCCGAGCGAGACGGCCCATTTCTGCAGCGCGCGCCAGCCGGGAAGGGTTTTTCTCGTATCCAAAATGCTGACGGAATAGCCGCGCACGGCTTGGCAAAACTGTTGCGTCAACGTGGCAATACCGGACAGATGTTGAAGAAAGTTCAGGGCAACCCGCTCGGCCTGGAGGATGGACCGCCCATCTCCCTCGATATGAAGGAGTGGCTCTCCATTCTTGGCCCGGTCGCCGTCACGTTTGGAAACCGACAATCGCAGGGAAGGATCGACCATCAGAAACGTCTGAACCGCCGCCGCCATCCCTGCTACAACCAGAGACTGTTGAGCAATGATTTTGGCCTGAGCCGGAACCCGCGATGAGAAGATGGCGGATGTCGTCACATCTCCATGAGCCAGATCTTCTTCGAGTCCTTGACGCACGGCACGGCGAATCTCTGCCGCAGGAAGGTGCACCATGGGTCACGGCTCCAGCATGAGACGCAATTGTTGTTCACTGCTGGTCAACATGCTGCGATCTCGGGCAAGGGCGCGTAGACGACCTTCGTGATCGGCGATCACTTCTGGAGGAGCCTTGGAGACGAAGTCGGCATTGTTCAGTTTACTTTGCAGACGCTGGGCTTCCTTGTCGGCTGCACCGACTTGTTTCACGAGGCGGTCGAGCGCTTTCTTGAGATCCACATCGCCTTCGACGGATACGCCCACGGTGATGCCGCCGGAAACGAGCCGGAGCACCTTTGACGTCGGCCATTGCAGGACGGGTGTGAGCAAGACCTGGCCGCGGCCCAGATGCGCGAGGTCTTGTTCCATCGAGGCGAGTGTCGCGAGGGCGGCGGGTTCTTCATGCGTCACAAAGAACCGCACCTCTTTGCCCGGTGGATAATTCAGGAGCACACGGGCGGTGCGCATGAGACCGATGCCCTGTTCGAGCAGACCGAAGGCGGCCTCGGCTGCTGCGTCATGTTGGGACGCTCGAGCGGACGGGTAGGGTTGCAGGACGATCGTCTCGCCGCTGTGCGGAAGAGTCTGCCAGATCTCTTCCGAGATGAACGGCATGAAGGGATGGAGCAGACGAAGCCAAATGTCGAGCGTGTCCTGCAGGGTCTGTCTGGTCACCGGACCTAGCGGATGCGCGGGATCTTGCAGGACCGGCTTTATGAGTTCGAGATACCAATCACAGTATTCGTGCCAAATGAATTGGTACAAGGCATTGGCCGCACGATCGAATCGATAGGCCTCCAGTTCGAACGTCACGGTTTGAATCGCCTGGTTGAGACGGCTGACGATCCAGCGGTCGGGAAACGGACGATCGGTCGGCGAACAGGAAGCCTTTGGGCCGTCGAGATACATGTGGGCGAACCGTGCGGCGTTCCAGATCTTATTGGCGAAATTGCGATACCCCTCGATGCGTTCTTCGGCGAGTTTGATGTCCCGGCCAGGTGAGGCCATGGAAGCCAGGGTGAATCGGAGCGCATCGGTCCCGAACTGCTCCATGACATGCAACGGATCGATGACGTTGCCTTTGGACTTGCTCATCTTCTGCCCTTCGGCGTCGCGCACCAGAGCATGAATATAGACGTCGCGGAATGGGATATCGCCCATGAACTTGAGTCCGAACATGATCATGCGGGCGACCCAGAAAAACAGAATGTCGAAACTCGTCACCAGGGTCGAGGTCGGATAATAGGCCTTGAGTTCCGGTGTCTGCTCGGGCCATCCGAGTGTGGAGAAGGGCCAAAGACCGGAAGAGAACCACGTATCCAGGACATCGGGGTCCCGGAGAAACTCCGATCCTCCGCAGGCCGGACATCGTGCCGGTGCAGACTTCGCGACGATCGGTGAGGCGCTCGGCAGAATCGTTGTGCGTGAAATGGATTGGCCTGACAGCGGAGACGGATGGGTGGTGCGGGCGATATGTTGTGCGTTGCAGGCGAGGCAGTACCAGGCTGGAATCTGATGTCCCCACCAAATCTGCCGTGAGATACACCAATCTTTGATGTCTCGCATCCAGCCAAGATAGTTGTTGATCCAGCCTTCGGGGATGATCCGAATCTTACCGGTCTCGACAGCATCGATCGCCGGGATGGCCAGCGGCTTGATCTTCACGAACCACTGCGGCGACAGATAGGGCTCCACCACTGTCTTGCAGCGGTAGCATTTTCCCACCGATAGCTTGTGGTCTTCGACTTTCGCGAGAAGCCCGCGCTCCTTGAGCAGTTCTTCGACCTTGGGACGGGCTTTAGCGACGGGGAGCCCCTGAAGGATCTCGATGACGGCGCGGTCGACGCCGGCCTTTTGCATTCCGGAGGCATCGAGCAACGCCTGATGATCGAGGATTGGAAGCCGCGGCAGGTGATGGCGTTCGCCGGCTTCATAGTCGTTGAAGTCGTGAGCCGGCGTAACTTTCACGGCGCCCGTGCCGAACTCGCGGTCAACGAGGATGGCATCACCGACGACCGGAATCGTCCTGCCGGTAAGCGGCAGGTGGATCTGTCTACCGATCAGGTGATTGTAGCGGTCGTCTTCAGGATGGACGGCGACGGCCGTGTCGCCAAGCAGGGTTTCCGGGCGTGTGGTGGCGACGGTCAGTCGGGTGCCGGGGTCGTCGGCGAGCGGATATTCGATCAAATAGAGTCTGCCCTTGACGTCCTCATGCTCGACCTCAATATCCGAGAGCGCGGTCAGGCAGCGGGGGCACCAGTTGATGAGGCGCTCGCCGCGATAGATCAAGCCATCCTCGTAAAGACGCACAAAGACTTCGAGGACCGCCTTTGAGAGCCCCTCGTCCATCGTGAAGCGCTGACGAGCCCAATCGCAGGATTCGCCAAGTCGTTTCTGTTGTCTGACAATGGTGTCGCCGGAAGTGGCCTTCCATTGCCAAACCCGTTCGATAAAGCGGTCCCGTCCCAGAGCCTCTCGAGACAGCCCTTCGGCTGCGAGCTGTTTTTCCACGACATTTTGGGTTGCAATCCCGGCGTGATCGGTTCCGGGAAGCCAGAGGGTGTTCCGTCCCTGCATACGCCGCCATCTGATCAGAATATCTTGCAGCGAATGATTGAGCGCGTGACCGACATGGAGTGATCCGGTGACGTTGGGTGGAGGAATCACGATGCAATATGGCTGCCCCGGTTGTTCCAACGCAGCGTGGAAGTATCCGTGTGTGAGCCACTCCTGAGACCAGCGGTCTTCAACGGCTTTTGGGTCGTATATTTTGTCGAGTTGGCGCGTTGTCATCGTTCCATCGGAGTCCAAACGTCAGCGCGGCATCTTAGCATGTCTATCTCACACAGAAAATGGCGTGAGTCTCAGCTTGTGACCTTGTGAGGCATGTGCTATACAGTCGCCCGCAAATTGGTATTAACCTATCCGTAGGGAGGATCATGCCACGAGGTCGAGAGAAGGATCGAAAAACAAGAAAGAAACATCGGAAGAATGTCACGCGGATGAAAGCCCTGGCCAAAGCTCGGCGAGGAAAGCGGGGCAAGAAAGCTAGCGCTTAGACGGGTGTGAGGGTTCTTCGGTATCGATCAGACGCTTGAGTTCCGCCTTGATGTGCTGCTCGGCGACGTCAGGCACGATTCGCTGAACGGCCCGCTCGACAGATTGGTCGGCGGCGGCTCGCACCAAGTCGTCGGCCAGCAATGGGACCTGTTTCTCCACTGCCTGTCGTAGCTCATCCTTGACGAGCTGATTGATCGTTCCCATCTGTTCCTGCACAGCGGCGGGCAAGTGAAGACGGACACCCGACTCGACCCCTTCTCGAACCAGCCGATCGACACTTTCTCCGATGGAAGGTTTGGCCACATCGGAGACGGCTTGCCGAATGATCGGTTCGCTGGCCGCAAGTTCTTTTCTAATGAGCGAGGGCAATACCTGAGAGACGAGAGGTTGAATAATCGTCGTGAGGTATTCCTGAGAAAGAATGTTTCCGAGCTGAGCCTGCAACTCTCTCTGTACGATAGGCCGAACATGGGTTGCGAGTTTCTCGTCGATCATTTTGGGCAGCAGATCGGCAAGCGTCTGCTCGCTCCGTTTGGTCATCGATTGCACGAGCTGATCGAAGAAACCCTTCATCGCGTCTTCCGGCCCGGCATGGGAGGCCGGTGCTGCCATTGATGCCAGCGGTGAGGCGGCCCGCTCGTTCAGAACAGGTTCTTCCTGCCCGTCGTCACCCGTCAAGTTGTCGCTCGCGACCTCATCATCGATGTCGGTTGAGGTTGACGTCGGCGGCCAGGCCCGCCGTGTGAGCCCTTTGCCGTTAGAGGCACCCACCGGTTTTTGCTGAAGAGATTTGAGGACTTCCAGCAGGTCTTCGGATTGAAAAGGTTTCTTGAGAAATGCCTTGACCCCTAAGGTACGGAGATGATTTTCGTCAGGACGATCCGCCGGGTTAATCAACGACACAAGGAACGTTTCGGTGAGATTGTCGAGCTTATTGATCTCTTTGCAGAATCCCGAAAAGGTCATGTTGTCGAGGTGGTAGTCGGCGATGATAAGTATAGGGCTGCTTCGCCGAGCCGCTTCGAGGGCAGCCGGTCCGTCCTGAAACCCAACGACTTCAAACCCTTCCGGGGCAGAAATCTGTTCCACCATTCGTCTGACCGCGGGGCTGCTGTCGACAACGAAGATCGGCGAAGGCATGACACATTCCCCCTACTTTTTTAGTTTCTTCGAAGCTAGCAAGGGGGGTATTCTTTGTCAAGAAAACGCTCGATATGTAATTGTATTCACGATGTATTTCAGGACGAAAGAGGGTGCTGGCTGAGATCATGGTGGACTGACTGTGAGCCGTTCGATACGAGTTGTATTTTTTGATGCCGCCGACACACTGTTTCATGTGCGTGGGTCTGTCGCGGAGATCTATCTTCGACATGCCGTCCAATTTGGGTTTCGTCAGAAAGCAGAGTCTCCGGCAGCGATCACACAGGCGTTTCGCCGAGCATTCCGCGAAGCCCCACCGCCGGTATTCGCCGCCACTGACCCGGCGCAAATCAAGCACAGTGAACGGCTTTGGTGGTTCGATGTCGTTCATAACGTCTTTTATCGTGTCGGGATGTTCGAACGTTTCGACGAGTTCTTCGATCAGGTCTTTCGCGCGTTTGAAGATCACCGATCCTGGTGCTTGTTTCCGGAAACACCTTCAGCCCTGGCGAAGCTCAAAGCGCTGGATCTGGAGATCGGAATTATCTCGAATTTTGATTCGCGTCTATTTGCCGTGATGCGCGGACTGGGGATTGCCGAGGCGTTCGACACAGTGACGATCTCAAGCCTGACTCATGCGGCAAAACCGGCTCCTAGGATCTTTCATGTCGCGTTGGAGAAACACGCAGTCGATCCCGAGGAAGCTCTGCATGTCGGGGACAGTCTGAAAGACGATGTGGAGGGTGCGCGAAAAGCAGGCCTTCATGCCGTCCTATTGGATCGTGAAAGAAGGCAGGAGCAATCAGGTGTTCAGACCATCGCGAGCCTGGACGAATTATTTCCACTCTTACAGCGGCTCGAGCAATAACGGTACGATCTCTTTTGCGCGGCCTTGCAGCGACAGATCGACCAGCGCTGATTGTGGCGTGGAATCGAGATTGATTTCGGCGACGAACGCGCCGGCCTGTTTCGCGATCGATGCGAATCCCGCTGCTGGATAGACGACCCCCGACGTCCCAATGACGAGCAGGACATCGCAGTTTCGGAGCACCGTAGAGCAGTGCTTGATGTCCTCGGCAAGCAGGGATTCGCCGAACCAGACGATGTGTGGGCGGAGCAACGACCCGCAACGCCGACACGTAGGCAAGATGGCAATGGGCACGTCGCGGTTGTTGTCCACCGTGCCACAATCAGTGCAGCGAACTTTCCAGATGTTGCCATGAATCTCGGTGAGTTTCTGTGAGCCTGCGTCGCGATGCAACCCATCCACGTTCTGAGTGATCAGCCAAAAGTCCGCGCAGCGCCGCTCGAGTTCAACCACAGCGTTGTGAGCCGCATTCGGCAGTTTTGCGGCGATCAGTTCGCGTCGCCAGTTGTACCACTCCCAGACGAGTCGGGGATCACGCTCAAAAGCTTCCGGTGTTGCGAGGTCCTCGGCTCGAAAGTTGCGCCACAAGCCGTCCGTGCCGCGAAAGGTCGGCACACCGCTATCAGCGGAAATACCCGCGCCGGTCAACACAGTAATCGATCCGGCGGAGGAAAGCTTTTCCTTCAAGAGTGTGAGGTTCGATCCACGAGACATGTCTGTAATCTGTAAACGGAGGGATAAGGTTACTATGTCGCTGTGGAGCGGCATGCTATAGTACGCCCGCTTGATATGCAATGGAATGAGGATCGCCAATGAAACAGATCTTGATCGTCGGAGCCGGGTCCGTGGGAGGGTTCTTTGGAGCCCACTTGGCCAAGAACAATCCGGATGTCGCATTCCTTCTGCGGCCAAAAACGCTCGCAGCCGTCCGCCAAAACGGATTGACGATTCGGAGCACGAACGGATCGTTCACGGTCCGACCGACGGCGGCGGCGGATGTGCGGGAGCTGCCACGTCCCGACCTCATCATCCTCGGCGTCAAAGCGTACGATCTTGATGAAGTCATGGGACAACTTGCCCCTGTGCTCACGGAACGCACCGTGATTCTCACCCTACAGAACGGTGTCGATACCGAAGACCGGCTCATTGCTCGAATCAATCGCGATGGCGTCGTCGGCGGTGTGGCCTATATCTATTCGAAGATTTCTGCGCCTGGGGTCATTGATCACTATAAGAAAGGGGCGGTGGCCATCGGCGAACTGATGGGATATGAGAGCGGTCGGCTTCTCAAAATCCGCGATCTCTTTGCGTCAGCCGGCATTCCCTGTCAATTGTCGAAGGATATTCGGCGCGCCAAATGGGAGAAGATGTGCTGGAATTGCGTGTTCAATCCCATGACTGTGCTGATGAACGACAGAGTGGCCAAAGCGCTTGACCATTCCGAGATGATGGGCGTTATCCGGCAGATCGTCGGAGAAGTAGCGGCCGTTGCGGCGACGCTCAAAGTGCCCCTGCCCTCGGACATGGCCGAACGGGTCGTGAAGGCATCACAGGAAATTCGCGACATCCATACCTCCATGTATGACGATTGGAAAGCGGGGCGACCGACGGAGATTGAGTATTTGAACGGGTTTATCGTGGAGCAAGGGCGCAAGCTCGGCATTCCGGTTCCTGTGAATGAGGCCCTCACGGCAATGATCCAGGCAATGACCGACAAGGAGCGGACCGGTAGCGGCATCGTGACCATCGATGGGGCTGTTGTGCAGCCGCTATCCTTCGATCATGCGACGATGGCTTCATTATCGGCTGAGCATCACGTGGATATTTCGACGGTCATGCCGGGTATGAAGGGTCGGGGGATCCGTTTGAGCGGGCTGCTCGATATTCCGGCCTTGTCCATCGGGGCAGATCACGTGGCGTTTCATGCAGCGGACGGGAAGTACTCGGCCTGTCTCACACTACAACAGGCAAAGGAGTACGGGGTGTTGGTGTATGAACTCGATGGGGCAGCTTTACCGGAAGCCAAGGGCGGCCCATTTCGGCTCGTGACACCGGGGCTTGGCGATCTCTGCGCCAATGTCAAAGGCGTGGCCCGAATTGAAATCACCAAGGGACCTGGGCGCGACACAAGGCAAACAACTTGCCCACCGGCTACACAGCCTGACTGAAGACGGCAAGCGAATCTTCATGATTGCCGACGCACAGACCTGTACGTTTTAAAGTGGGGACGGATTGGCTGACATCACGTTTCACTATTCTGTGTTGGTAAAAAGAGCGATCACAGGCATCATTCTCGGCGCGATCGCCGGAGCGATCCAAGTTTGGTTTTTCAAGCGTGACCTCATGCATCTTTGGGCCGCGATTGCCGCTGGGGCGGTGTATATGACCACTTGGGTAGTGTTCACGGATTGGCTCAGACTTGCTGGCGGCAAGATTCTTCTCGGAGGAGTGGCAGGTCTCATCGCTGCCATTCTTTGGTGGTCTATTGCCATTCATGCGGAAGACGCATTCATTCAGGCGGCGGTGGCCGGTCTCTGTTTTGGTGCGGCCTATGCTTGGTCTGATCGACGAATGACCTGAATTGTTTCACCAGAGATTCAGGGACACTCTTCTCTTTGTTGGTGGGCCGATAAAGACAACTTGGGAGAATGGTATACGCGGTATATCGCATTGAGCATAGCAAGTCATGCCGTCACCTTGCGTCCTTTTAGAAGTCGCGGTATAGTGAAATTGTGATGTTCAAAGCTATGAATACTGGGAATCCAATGAAAGCTGCGCATCGGATGATGGGTTCGGCATGCGTGATCCTCTTTCTGTGTGTCTGTGTGTTGGCCCAGATGCTCGGGATGCCGGTCACGTTATTCAGCCTGATGGCATCATCGTCCGACGTATTTCTGGAGTCCGTATCTGAAGATTTTTCTTTTCCGCCGACGGTGCCCAGACCCAGAGCGGCACACGCACGGAGTCTACATACTGATGTACAAGCCTCGATCTATTTACCTGTCTTTGTGACGTCGGTCTTTCACCCTCCCCAAGCGTAGCACCCGTTCGAACTGACTTCGCGCGTCCTGTTCGCCGCCTCATCGCTGAGGATGACTGTGCGGAAGGTGGCGCGCCGGATTCCTGGAACATTCTGAACGGACCCGGTTGATGCGTGTTACGACGCGCTCAATTCTGGAAAGGAAGGGAAACATGACACTGATTACGATGTCTACAAAAGGATTGTTGTCCATCGCGGCGGCGATCGGGTTGCTTGCCGCATCAACCGCATTTGCGAACGGTGATCTCATGACCGACCAAGGTAAAAACGGCGTGGTCATGGAGGTGTCAGGCGATCAGAGAATTGTGGAGATCGAGGAAGCAGATTCATCATCGGCCTGTCTAGCGGGTTCAATGGTAACAGGCGATCAGAGGAGGCCGGATTGGCACATGGCAGGGCTAGATGGAATTCCGAAAGAAATGGACAAATGCTCTGCACATGATTACATGACGCCGATGAACCGTTGACCTTTCAGGAGATACGGGGGAGAAGCGCCTTTTCCTCCGTATCTCCTCTGAATAGACAGCAAATTGTTCCAATGAGACAGATAGCCTTACATACATTTCATTCCGCTTACGCTGGGTCCGGATTGGTCTGTTTGGTCTTAGTTCTGTGTGTCTGTGTAGTCACGCAGATGCTTGGAATGCCAGTCACGCTCCTGGGTCTGCTCGATTCTCCAGACACTTTAATGGAGTCTGTATCTGAAGATCCTTCTATTCTTCCGTCGTTGCCTAGGCCGGTGAGACCCAGTCTCCTGCACCTGCTTTCCGAATTCCGTCACATACTTCAACTTCCGATTTTGCTGACCTCCGTGTTTCGTCCTCCCGCTATCTAGCCAATCTTCTTGGCGTCATTGCATCAAGAGAGATGCCGCTTGAGGCCCGTGTGGGGCCGCCAAGCAATGCTGAGTCTGATTGCTGCATGCGACGCGAAGCGCCTCAAAGCCATCTTCACGCGTGCGTCAAATAAGGAGGGAGTTGTATGAACAGCCGAAGTTTTCGTCATGGTCTCATGTTGGCCAGCTTTCTTTTTCTGGGCGGGCTCGCATCCGGTTGCACGACGGTCGTCGCGCCTTTATCGGATTCAGCCACTGTATCGACGGATGGGAGCCACGGATTGTTGTTCGGACACACGCGACTGACGTGGTTCGGAACCGGCCGGACAGAAGGAATCCAGCCACCGCAGGGTATGAGATGGACGTTGGAGGAAGAAACAAAGGGAAAACACGTCGTGGTCGCCGATCTTCCTACGGATGGCCCATTTGTGCTGAAGCTGCCGGCCGGCTCATATCGCGTCAAAGGTATCAGCTTCGACAGCCTAATAGGGATATGGCACGCAGCACTCCCCACCACATTTCACATCCAGCCACGAGGATGTACATCGCTGGGGATATGGGAGCTCCAGAGAGAGACAAGATTTTCCACGGGATGGATAACGGGACAAGTCCTTGAGGATCTCGAACTCACGCAGGATGAACTACAGCAGGCTCTTGCTGCGAGAGACTGTCCTTCGTTGGGCGTTCTTTTTGACGCGTCTATGAGAAGCAAATTAGCCTTTCAAAATAGGGGTGCAGGACTGAACTATTCTGACTGATGTTCACAGCAGAGCATGTTATCGCGCAACAATATTTGCCAGGGGGTGGATGTCATAGATCCACCCCCATTCCCAGAAGTCAAAGGAGGGTTATCATGAGTTATTCAATTCTTCGCCAGGGCTTCCTTGTAAGCGTCTTTCTCCTATCTACGGGATTTTTATTCGGTTGTACCACCGTTATCAAACCCGTCCCGCCTTCGGAGATTTCGATAGCGGAAGAGAATCAGGGATTATTATTCGGCACGATTCATCTGACTCGGAATGGAAAAGACCAGTCAACCGGGCTGAAGTGGCCGGGAATTATGAAATGGTGGGTTGAAGATGAGACGCACGGAAAGCGCTTTCTGATTTCCCATATTCCTATCGACGGTCAATTCGTGATGAAGCTTCCAGCGGGTTCTTACCGTGTCACTGACATCAGCTTCGAGAGCCTCCGCGGCATATGGCACGTCTTGCTTCCGACGACGTTTACCATTAGTTCGCGAGAATGTACTTCTCTAGGAACATGGGAGCTTGAGATGCAAACTGGATTCTTCTCGGGCTGGATCACGCGGCACGTGTCTAATGAACAACAGGTCGATCCAGAGCATTTTGGAAATATACTCCAAGCAAAGGGCTGCCCGACTCTGGTTGCTCCACTTGAATCGCCTGTGAAGCGATTGGTGAAGTTGCATTTCCACACGAGATGGTCCAGCCGATTCTGATGATCGCTGGGGAATCACTCGCAAAGGGCCGACTCAGATACGCGTGGAGCCGGCTCTCATATTGGCAACGGTAGAGTTGCAAGTCGAATGCGGTAAAGAGAAGAGACCATCCCATGTCCGCAATGAACGGCATATCGTTGAGTGCTCTCGCAGCTGATGCTAAAGCAGGACTCGTTGTGTTCTTTGTGGCATTGCCGTTATGCCTGGGGATTGCGCTCGCTTCCGGCGCGCCGCTGGTGTCCGGGTTGTTGGCCGGGATTATCGGCGGCATCGTGGTGGGAATGTTCAGCGGATCGCACACCAGCGTCAGCGGACCGGCCGCTGGTTTGACGGCAATCGTCGCCGCCCAAATTCTTTCACTCGGTTCATTTTCCGTTTTTCTCATGGCCGTGATTCTTGCCGGGCTCCTTCAAGTCGTCCTGGGTGTGGCCAAGGGAGGATTCATCGCCGCGTTCGTTCCGTCCAGCGTGATCAAAGGGTTGTTGGCCGCGATCGGTGTGATCATTGTTTTGAAGCAAATTCCGCATCTAGTCGGCCATGATCCAAACCCTGAAGGAGAAATGGCCTTCTTTCAACCGAATCTCGAGACGACGTTTTCTGAACTGTTCCGCATGTTCGGTGATTTTCAGCTGGGCTCCGCCATGATCGGGCTGGGATCCATTGCGCTGCTCGTGCTTTGGGACAAGTGGAAGCCGCTGAAGAAGTCGCTCTTTCCCGCACCCGTCGCGGTGGTCCTCTTCGGGATCGGAGTGGCGTGGTGGTTCGAGCAACTCGGCGATCCCTGGCTCATCAAGGCGAGTCATTTGGTTCAAGTACCGATGGCGAACGACTTAGGCGAACTCTTCGGGCTCCTTCCGCGGCCGGACTTCTCGCAGTGGGCGAATCCTGCAATCTATACGGCGGGTATTACCCTTGCCGTCGTGGCCTCTCTTGAAACCTTGCTGAATCTGCAGGCAGTCGATCGACTGGACTCGCAGCAACGGACCTCGCCACCAAGCCAGGAACTAGTGGCTCAAGGCATCGGAAATATGGTTTGCGGACTGGTCGGCGGACTCCCGGTCACGTCCGTGGTTATCCGCGGATCCGTCAACGTCAACGGCGGTGGAAAAACAAAACTGTCCGCGCTTATTCACGGCATGTTGTTGTTGATCAGCGTTCCCCTCATACCCACATGGTTGAACGCGATTCCGTTATCTTGTCTGGCGGCCATCTTGCTGATGACCGGCATTAAACTAGCCAGCCCTGCTTTGATCAAGCAAATGTGGAACGATGGCCGTTACCAATTCATTCCGTTCGCGATCACGGTGGCGGCTATTGTGTTCACCGACCTCTTGATTGGTATCGTGATCGGACTCGTCGTGGCGATTGGCTTCATCCTGAACAGCAATATGCGCCAGCCGGTACACCGCTTTGTGGAGAAGCATCTAGGTGGTGATGTGGTGCACATCAAATTGGCCGACCAGGTGAGCTTCTTGAATCGTGCCGCCCTGTCGAAAGTGTTGGATGAAGTGCCCCGCAACGGTCGTGTTCTCCTGGACGCACGGAGCACCGACTACATCGATCCGGACATATTGGACTTGATCCGAGATTTCAAAGAACAAACGGGGCCTGTTCACGGTGTCGAAGTCAGTCTTGTCGGATTTCGGAATGAGTACAACTTTGAGGACCAGATTCAGTATGTGGATTATTCAACCCGCGAACTCCAAGACACCATCACGCCGCTCCAGGTTCTGCAAATTCTAAAAGACGGCCATGAACGAGCCCGTACCGGGCGGCGTCTGACGCGAGATTTCAACCGGCAAGTCCGGGCGACGGCCGAGGCGCAGCATCCGTTAGCCGTTGTCCTCAGCTGCATCGATTCTCCGACGCCTGCAGAGCGAGTGTTTGACTTGGGTATGGGCGATATCTTCAGTGTCCGCATCGCCGGCAACATTTCAAGCCGAACGGTGATTGCCAGTGCGGAATACGGCTGCGCAGTAGCCGGAGCGAAACTCATTCTTGTCATGGGGCATACACGGTGCGGTGCGGTCACGGAGGCCGTCAAACTCCTCGGTTCCTCGCAAACGGCGACCGAAGCGATCGGGTGCGAGCACTTCGATTACATCGTCAGCAATCTTCAGCAAGCGGCCGACCAAGCGACCGGATCAGCTGAGCCGGGGCGATCCATCGACGAAACAGTCGCGTTCGTCGATGTCGTTGCCAGCCGGAATGTTGCGCGAGTCGTTGAACAACTGCGGGAGAGAAGTGAAACGATCGACGGTCTTATGAGTAAGAAACGGCTCGCGATCGTTGGCGCGATGTACGACGTTATCACGGGAGGAGTCGAGTTCTTGGCCGATGAGGTGTGTGAGAGCGAAGAACACGGACTACCGATGTCGCATCGAGTCGTGGACGATCGTCGCTGACGTGCGTTCTACGCGGGATCAACGGTGAGAAAGCGAGCGCGTATCTGCGCGCGAGTTACGGTAGTAACGGAGATTGGCATCTCTGACCATTGTGATGATGACTTATCGCGACCGGTTGGCGATAAGAATGAGGCTCGATCATGGAAAAGCTTGTCAAAGGCTTCTTGAAGTTTCGTAGTGAAGTGTTCGGGAATAAGAAAGCACTGTTCACGCGTCTGTCTCAAAGTCAGGCTCCTCGAGCACTCTTCATTACCTGTTCCGATTCGCGAGTCGACCCCACACTCTTGACACAGGCCGACCCGGGTGAGTTGTTTATTTTGAGAAATGCCGGGAACCTTGTGCCCCCGTATGGGTCGATGCAGGGCGGTACTACTGCGACAATCGAATACGCGATGGCGGTCTTGAAGGTGCCGCACATCATTGTCTGCGGCCATACGGATTGCGGAGTTATGAAGGCCCTGTTGCGTCCGGATGACGTACAGAACTTACCGGCGGTCAAAGAATGGATGGGGCAGGCTGAGACCACCAGACGATTGATGCAGGAGATGTATGCAGATATTGACGGCGACAATCGTCTCATCAAGACGACCCAGGAGAACGTCCGCGCCCAACTAGAACACCTTCGCACACATCCATCGGTAGCTCTTCAACTACGTAGAGGGAAAGTGGATCTTCATGGCTGGGTGTATTCCATTTCAACCGGGGATATATGGGTCTATGACTTTCAATCGCAGGAGTTTGACTCGCTGTACGAAAAGGCCGCACCTCGCGAGGCCTTTGCCGATAGTCTTGATACGCCATGCGATAAGAGATGATCTAACGAGTCGTCGCATCATCCCTTACCGAATCACTTGAATTTTCCGCCAGCGTTCCGATCGATATCGCCAGAGCAACAATCCCATCCGCACGGTCCAGTCCGCAATCATCGCCACCCAGATATAAAGGACCGACTGACGCATCCAGAGGGCGGCGATTAGCGCCAACGGCACCCGGACGCCCCACATGCCAATCACAGTGGCGCCCATGATAAACCGGGTGTCGCCTGCGCCGCGCAACGATCCGGCCAAGACCATGGTGAGCGCCAGCGGCACTTGTAATAACGCGACGATCTTCAAAAACATGGTCCCAAGCTCGATCACCGCCTCATCGGTCGTGAACGCACGAAGCAGCGCATAAGGAAAAAAGAAGAAAATGATCCCCATGCAGGCCATCAGGACAATGGCGATCCGATTAGCCTCCCAGTTCTCCAGCTTGGCCCTGGCGTACTTCCCCGCTCCGATGCTTTGCCCCACCATCGTCGCGGCAGCGATGGCGAGTCCGTACCCGGGCAAAAATGAGAG
Source organism: Nitrospira sp. BO4 (assembly GCA_030144965.1). Classification (GTDB taxonomy): domain Bacteria; phylum Nitrospirota; class Nitrospiria; order Nitrospirales; family Nitrospiraceae; genus Nitrospira_D. The sequence continues at coordinate 438,321 of JAMPUU010000017.1, read as the reverse complement.
TGATTCAATCGACAAGCCGACTTGGTGGGCGGCATAGGCGACGGTGCCGTACAACAAGACCAGCTTGGTGTAGATGAAAATTCCCGCTTGTTGGACGATCCGTTCACCGGAGACCGACGCTCCGACATTCCAGATCGATCGGATCAGGTCGAGACGGAGTGTGGAAGATGATTTCAAGATGGGGCGGCACCGTAACAACAGGTAGAGGGTACCTGTCGCTTCCGCGAGGCCGACCGCGATGGCTGCACCCTTGAGGCCCAGGGAGGGAATTCCCCATCGTCCATAAATGAGTGGATAGGCGACAATGACATGGAGAATGTTGACACCGATCATCGCGAACATCGGGGTGCGCGTATCGCCCGTGCCCTGGAGAATTGATGACAAGACTTGTATGAGGACGGTGCACGGGATCACAAGAAAGATGAGTGTGGAATAGGGGAGGGCCAGCTCGATGACGGCCGGCTCCGCACCCAGTTGTTGCATCACGAATCCGTTGCCGGCCATCCCAAGGCCCGCCAGAACCAGCGACACGCCAAACGAAAGCCAGAGAAAATGCCGCGCAGCCTCTCCCGCATCCTGCCGGCGTCTGGCTCCCCACAGCTGCGCGACGATGACATTCGTGCCGACCGAAATTCCGGAGATCAGGGTCGTCGCGACAAACGCAAGAAGCTGGCCTAACCCAACCGCTGCGATCGAAGTTGCGCCAAGACCGCCGACCAAGAATACTGCTACAATGCCTTCGGCCCGTTGTAGGAGACTGCTGACGGTGACGGGGAATGCCAGGACCATTACGGATCGTCGGATCTGGGTGACACTTTTGGCCATGGGACGTTATCCTAACAGAATTCTTCAACTCACCTTTTGAGAATTCATTGATCCTACTGTGAACGGCATGATGATGGCCGATTCTCGCAACGGATTCTCCGGCGCTTCCACACCTCCTCGCTTGTCGAAATCAAAATTTCTTTCAGGTTTGCAATGTCACAAGCGGGTATACCTGGAAATTCATCATCCTGAATTGGCGACGCCGCCGGATGCGTCGACCCAAGCGATCCTGGATATGGGGACCGAAATCGGCATCCTCGCACAAGCGCGTTTTCACGGCGGCGTACTGGTGAAGGCGGGATACCGTCAGCGGCAAACGGCAATCGCAGAGACCGCAGCCCTGCTTCAAGATCCTTCCGTCACGGCCATCTTTGAAGGAGCGTTCGAATATGACGGGGTGGTTGTACGGGTCGATGTTTTAGAGCGGATTCCAACGGATGAGCAGGTCTCGCCATCCTGGCGTTTGATTGAAGTGAAGTCATCGACAAGAGTGAAGGAGGTCCACCTCGACGACCTATCCGTTCAAAGCTATGTTGTACAAGGCGCCGGAGTGAGGCTCGAGGCCGTAGGCCTCATGCATATCGATACACGATACCTCTATAAAGGCGGAGAGGTTGATCTGCAGGCGCTGTTTTCGATTGAAGATGTATCGGAAGCCGTGACACATCGGCGAGGACAGGTTCCGGAGAAGTTGGCTGCTATGAAAGCCGTCTTGTCGGCGCCGCAGGCACCGGTGATCGAGCCTGCTCAGCATTGTCACACTCCCTATGACTGTCCCTTCTGGTCTCATTGCACGCGAGAGAAACCGCCGCGCTGGATCCATTACTTGCCGGGGAAAAAGGAGATTGTGAGCCAGCTCGTGCAACAGGGCATCACGACAATCGACGAAATTCCGGATGGAATAAAACTGTCGGATGCCCAACGAAGAGTCAAAGACAATGTCGAATGGATCTCATTGAACTTGCGACAGACCCTGCGTTCAGTGAGGTATCCTGTGCATCACGTGGATATTGAGACCGTCATGTTGGCGGCACCACGGTTTCCTTCGACCCGGCCGTATCAGCCTATTCCTGTTCAATGGTCCAATCACATCGAGCTGGAATCCGGCGAAGTGTCGCACCAGGAGTTTCTTCACATCGAGGCGTCGGAGCCTCGCAGGCGTTGGGCTGAAGCGTTGATCGAATCGCTGGGCGAGAAAGGCAGTATCGTCGTGTACTCAGCTTATGAGGAAGCCGTCATACGCCAACTTGTGGAGACCTTTCCTGAGTTCAAGTCGGCGTTCAACGCGATTGTGAAGCGGCTCTGGGACCTGCTTCCCGTCATCAAAAGTCACTATTATCATCCCGCCTTCAACGGATCGTACTCGATTAAATCTGTGTTGCCGGCGGTCGTGCCATCCCTAGGATATGACGACCTCGCGATTCGAGAAGGAGGGCAGGCAGCCGCTCAATACTACCAGATGGTGTTTCTGGAAACCGACTGGGTGGAACGGGCTGCGATCCAGGACGCTCTGTTACGGTACTGCGCGAGAGATACATTGGCGATGGTGGAATTGCGGAGAGTACTGGACCAGAAGGCCAATGGTGTGATCTCGCCACAAGGCCTCACGACGAAATAACTCGTCTTGAGACCTCATGGCGGACAATGTGGGAATTCGAAGTCGCGTTCGCTGGTTGCTCACGCTCCTACTGAGGGGGCCAGCCCCCTCGTATGCTCCCCACGCGGGGGAACCCGACACTGAAGGTGTTTATCCGCCGGCGTTATGAAGAAAGGCTGCGCCTGGTGAGCCGGCGGTATACACGAAGTGTGGTATGGCGGAGAGGGTGGGATTCGAACCCACGGTCGAGTTACCCCGACAGCAGTTTTCGAGACTGCCCGATTCGGCCGCTCTCGCACCTCTCCGGTATGGTAGATCGTCGGCGTGTTTGATTATCGAGCAGGTGAGGACAACATGCTCGATGGGCGTGCCGAGCTTACCTTGGCCGATAAGGTTTTGCAATGGCTTCAACTGGAGAAGGAAACGAAAATTCAGTCAGCTCAGCCTTCTCTAGCCCTTGTTTGACCAAGGCCACGACATCCAGCATGCGCTCAATTTTTCGCACATCGTCGATACGAGTTTTGGTGCTCGGGTGGGGAGGCACAAATAGTTTGCAGCAGTCCTGGTCTTGTTCGATTGAGGTTTCGTACGTGCCGATACGTTTTGCCTCATCGACGATTTCGCGCTTATCCATTCCGATGAGCGGGCGGAGAATCGGCAATTCCGCTGCGTCTTCAATAGCACAGAGGTTCTGAGGTGTTTGCGAGGCCACCTGGCCCAGACTATCGCCCGTCACCAGCGCCCAACAATGCTCCCTCCTCGCCAGTTCCTCGGCGATTCGAACCATCATCCGCCGGTACAGCACCACACGGAATGGGGCGGGTGTGTTGACGACAATCTCACGCTGGATCTCTCCGAAAGGTATCACATAGAGGCGGGAATCATATTGATACGTCGTCAGGGTTTGTACGAGATCACGAACCTTGTCCTCAGAGGCTCGACTGACTAAGGGGCGGCCGGAAAAGTGCACGAAGACGGCGACACAGCCGCGTTTCACCATGCGATAGACAGCCACCGGTGAATCGATACCTCCCGAAGTAAGGCACGCCACGTTCCCGCTGACTCCCACCGGCATCCCTCCAGGTCCTTCGATCTTTTCGGCAGAGCAAAATGCGTCTCTTGAGAGGAGCTCGACATACATCGTCAAATCAGGGTTCTTCAAACTGACTTTCTTGCCGGTTCTGTCGCAGACCGCAGCACCAAGCGCTTTTTCAATGTCCATTGACGTCAAGGTCAGGCGTTTGTCGGCCCGTCGGGCTGTGATCCTGAAGGTGGAAAAAGATCGTGCGTCGCTCTCTTCGACGGCGGCTGTAGCGAGAGACTCTAAGTCAGGATTGGATAACTGAAGTGGAATGACACGGCCGAGCGAAAAATTTGCGATCCCACACACCCGCTTCAGCCGGTCACGAACCACCTCGAGGTTCGCTTCCGGCGGGAGCCAAATCCGTATACGACTGTGGAGGTTCTCGACCCGCCGGATTCTTGTGTCCTTGAGGGAAGTGCGAATATTGCGAATGAGGCATCGCTCGAAGTAGTCACGATTGTGACCTTTAAGAGCTAGCTCATGATAATGGACAATGGCACATCTCATATCGTTCGTCGTGGGCCGTTCGTGGAGCGTGAAAGGCAGGAAAGAGTGGTCTTGCGCATCATCGTTGCCAGCGAGAGACGATTCACGAATAACGATTCACGCGCTGAGCGATTCCAAGAAACGTTCAGCGTCGATGGCAGCCATGCAGCCGGTACCGGCCGCCGTCACGGCTTGACGATAATGGGCGTCCTGTACGTCTCCAGCAGCAAACACACCGGGAATGCTTGTCGCCGTGCCGTGACTCGTGATGAGATAGCCGGTGTCAGTCATCTTCAGCTGATCAATGAAAAGAGCTGTATTGGGGCGATGGCCGATCGCCAAAAAGAGGCCTGCTGAGGGCAGGTCCCAAACCTTTCCCGTGACAATATTCTTGACCCGAACGCCGGTGACGCTGTTTTGCCCGAGCACCTCTTCGACAACGCTGTTCCAGACAAATGCAATCTTCTCATTCTTCATAGCCCGGTCTTGCATGATCTTGGACGCGCGCAGCTTGTCCCGACGATGAACGACTGATACCTTGGCGGCGAACTTGGTGAGAAACATCGCTTCTTCCATCGCGCTGTCTCCACCACCCACGACGACGAGTTCCTTACCTTTAAAGAAAAACCCATCGCACGTTGCGCAGCTCGAAACCCCATGCCCCCACAAACGTTTTTCGTTGAGGAGGCCCAGCGTGATTGGAGACGCACCGGTTGCAACGATCAAGGTCTTCGTTTCCACGGTATCTTCACCGTCCACCGTCACTGTAAACGGTCGAGTTTTGACGTCTACTGCGGTGACGTCGCCTGTTCGAAAAACCGTGCCGAACCGCTCCGCCTGGGCCCGCATCTCCTTCATCAATTCCGGACCCATGATGCCTTTTGCAAAGCCGGGATAGTTTTCAACTTCGGTGGTGGTCGTGAGTTGGCCACCCGCCTGCCATCCTTCGATGAGCAGAGGAGCGAGATTTGCGCGGGCGGCATAAACGGCTGCCGTCAGCCCGGCGGGACCAGAGCCAATGATCACGAGGTTGCGCATGGTCGCCGTAGACTGTAACACAGCCTGGGAAGTAGAGGATAGAATGTGGTCCGGGGGTGCGGAGGACAACTCTCAACCATTGAGGGCAGCCACATCGAGGGGGCTATTTTGGAGAGGCTATGGAGTGCGACGGAGATTTGAAGTGCATAAAAAGTCGGGCGACATCTTGAGCAAGGTTTGAACGCGTCTTTGTTCCGTCGAGCACATAGTCTGCACGGCGCCGTTTCATCGCGAGCGGCATCTGGCTATGGATTCGGCGGAGAGCCTCGGCGCCGGTGAGGCCATTACGCTTCTTGAGGCGCGCTAATTGAGTTTTCTGATCGGCGGAGACGACGATAATCGTATCGACGCGTGTGTGGATGCCGGCTTCGAAGAGCAAGGGAACATCGTACACCACGACAGCATCCGGGTCTCGCTGAGCTGCTTGCTTTGTCAGCCTGGCCTGCTCGCGCGCGACGCGAGGATGGATGATTCGCTCGAGTTGCCTGAGTTTCGTCTTGTCATGAAACACGGTCTGGCCTAATCTCTGCCGATTGATCGTTCCGTCAGAGTTCAGGATGGATTTTCCAAATCGGCGAACGATGTCTCGCCAGGCCGGCTGGCCGGGCTGGACGACCTTTCGAGCCAATTCGTCGGCATCGATCACGACGGCGCCGCACGCCTGAAACATGTTCGCGACGGTACTTTTCCCGGCGGCGAGGCCTCCCGTGAGTCCAACCAGAATCATGGCCGCGCAGCTTATCATGCGTCGCATCCTACAAGAAACCGCGATTGACATCGCTGGTTTCCCGCTTGTATGAAACTCCGTATGCGACAGGTTCTACTCTGTTCGATGTGCTTCTTTCTCGTGAGCGCTGGGATCAGTACTGCGGGCGCCGAGAATGCCATACCGGTCCCACGGACGATCACTGTGGCGCTCGACGGCTCCGGAGATTTCTCGTCCATCCAAGAGGCAGTCGACAGCGCCGGGAAAGGCGATACGGTGCTGATCGAGGCCGGTGTCTACGCGCAGGATCTGACCGTCCACAGTAAAGAAAAGCTCAAGATCGCCGGTGCCGGAACGGACCAAGTCGTGTTGTCTGGACGAGGTGAAATGGTCGGCGTGCTGCATGTGGGCAAGTGGCCGTACGGAGCGACGGATATCGAGATCAGCGATCTTACGATCAATGAACATGGAGGGCATGCCCTCGGTATTTTTAATGGAAACCGAATCACGCTCCGTCATCTCCATGTGAAGGGGATGGTGTTCGGCCAGCAGGTGCAAGGCGTTCGTATCGAGGACTGTGTGATCGGCGGGAGTGAAACGACGGGGGTACACTTCTCTGATTCTCAGGCTTTGCTGACCGGCAATGTGATCCATGACAACGACCATGGTGTGAATGTGACAGGAAAGTCCACCCTCCGGCTTGAACGAAACGTCATCACAAAAAATCTGTTTGAAGCTGTGGTGGTGAGCGATCAAGCAAAGGCGGTCTTGCTCAATAACACTCTCGTCAAAAACGGTGGGGGAGCGGCATTCCTCGGCACGTCTGTGAACGAGGCATCGGGGAATATTTTGAGCCTCAACAAGATCGGCTTTCTCGTCGCGCCATCAAGTCAAACCAAGACCTCATATAACGCTCTGTTCAACAATGAGGCGAACTACATGAGGGCCGGATCTCCGAATCTTCACGCGCCGGAGCTGAAAGCCGAGTCGGATATTGCTGCTGACCCACACTTTGTAGATGCGGCGCACGATGACTTTCGCTTAAGGCCGGATACGACTCTTCTTGATCACGGAGGGTTCCGGTATCTTGGAGCGCTCCCTCCTCTTATGCCGCCCGTATCGAAGCATCAATAACGCTTTTAAAACAATAAGATAGAGAAGGCTCCATTGTGGAGAATGCGTATGGTATGCTTACTCACTGGCACCTGTCCTTCCGGTTTATCCTCTCAAGTAACGACATCCGGATGCCGAGAAGGATTCAGCAGGAGGTTTCCCTTGGCGAGTTTCCGTAGTGAGCTCGAAAAGTTGTCCGGTGAGGGCATTCCCTCATTGTCAGAGATGGAGTCCGGCAAGCTCGTCGGCGCAGTGCTCCCCATGTCTGAGCAGGCTCAGATCCAAATGCGGAATAGCATCGAAGTAATTGAGTATCTGCTGAATCAAGAGCGAGTGGTCTGGAGTTAAAGTTCGATCTACTCAACGCCTACCGGTTTCTTCCTTGACAATCCGATAACGATAGTTGGTTTTCTCTCCAAACTCATCCTCTTTGTACAGCACTGACTTTTGTTCGGCTCACGGCCGTAGTATTGTTCAGTGAAAGCTTCAACAGACCGAAGAGGAAGACAAGCCGAGACCCATATACCAATTGAGGACCGGCTTGATTCCCGTCCGCGGTGGGTGCATCGTACTCCCATCGAATACTTAATTTGCTCGTGCGGAGTCAGATCTTGTGAGACCAGTCAGCCGGCCTTCTTCTCAATCTCAACTTCCTCAAGGCGCTGAGCGGAAACGGCTCGACGAAGATGCGGCCCGCAAACGGCATTGGAAGAGGTGGGGACCCTATCTGAGTGAGCGCGCGTGGGGAACGGTGCGTGAAGACTATAGTCCTCACGGAACAGCCTGGGAAGCCTTTCCGCATGATCACGCTCGCTCGCGCGCCTATCGCTGGAACGAAGACGGCCTTGCCGGTATTTCTGATCGTCATCAATACATCTGCTTCGCCATCGCTCTCTGGAATGGGCGCGATCCGATTCTGAAGGAACGGATATTCGGTTTGACGGGCAATGAGGGAAATCATGGCGAAGATGCAAAAGAGTACTATTTCTATTTAGATTCAACACCTACACATTCATACATGAAGTATTTGTATAAGTATCAACAGTCTGAGTTTCCATATGCAAAACTAGTCGAGGAGAATCGCAGTCGCCCACGTGAGGCCCTCGAATATGAGCTCGTCGACACAGGAATCTTTGACGAGAATCGTTATTTCGATGTCGTCGTGGAGTATGCAAAGGCGACCGCAGAAGATCTCTATGTTCGTATTCACATCACCAATCGCGGGCCAGATCAGGCAGGGGTGACGCTGTTGCCCACTCTCTGGTTTCGGAATACCTGGTCGTGGGGACTGGATGCGCGCCGACCGAGGTTACGTGAAGGGAAAGCGGTGAACGAGATGAGCGTGATCGAACTGGATCACGAGTATTACGGCCGGCGTCGCCTTTGGTGCGAAAGGCAACCGACGTTGCTGTTTACTGAGAATGAAACGAATACCCGGCGATTGTACGGCGATCAGGAGGGTGCTCAATATGTCAAAGACAGTTTTCACGATTATGTGATAGAGGGCCAGAAGGATGCCGTGAGTCCCGAGAAGGTGGGCTCAAAAGCTGCCGCTCACTATACGTTCACTCTGTCTCCCGGTGCCACGGATATTGTTCGCCTGCGTTTGACCAATGAAATGGACGCAAACGGCTTCGACGTGACGAAGTGTGACGGCCTCTTTAAGAAGCGGATTCAGGAGGCCGACGAGTTCTATGACGAACTGGCCCCGCCTGATCTGTCGGAGGATGCGAGACGGGTGCAGCGACAGGCATTTGCCGGATTATTGTGGAGCAAACAGTTCTACCACTATGACCTGAAGCGTTGGCTTGTCGGCGATCCAGGAATGCCGGATCCTCCTCACGAGCGACTCCGGGGAAGGAATGCCGACTGGACACATCTCTACAACGCCGACGTGATCTCGATGCCGGACAAGTGGGAGTATCCGTGGTATGCCGCTTGGGACTTGGCATTTCATTGTATTCCATTGGCCCTTGTCGATTCGACCTTTGCCAAGGAACAGCTCATCCTCATGTTGAGGGAATGGTACATGCATCCGAACGGGCAGATTCCGGCGTACGAATGGGCGTTCGGAGACGTCAACCCTCCGGTCCATGCCTGGGCTGCCTGGCGTGTCTACAAGATCGAAAAAAAGAGGAGAGGAGCCGGTGATCGCGTTTTTCTCGAACGCGTGTTCCATAAGCTGCTTTTGAATTTTACGTGGTGGGTCAATCGAAAAGATGCCGATGGAAAAAACATCTTTCAAGGCGGGTTTTTGGGGCTGGACAATATCGGTGTGTTCGATCGCAGCGCTCCGCTGCCGACCGACGGGCATATCGAACAGTCGGATGCCACCAGCTGGATGGGGATGTATTGCTTGAACATGCTTTCGATTGCACTGGAGCTGGCGCGTGATGATCGGGCGTACGAAGATGTCGCAAGCAAGTTCTTCGAGCATTTCGTGTACATCTGCAGGGCCATGAACAACATCGGCGGTGAAAAAATCGAGCTCTGGAACAGAGAAGACGGATTTTTTTACGACGTGTTGCATCTGCCGGACGGACAAACCCTTCCGCTCAAGGTCCGCTCGCTCGTCGGGCTGATCCCGCTCTTCGCCGTGGAAACGCTCGACTCTGAGTTGATCGACAGGCTCCCTCGGTTTAAGCACCGCATGCAGTGGTTTATCGAAAACCGTCCGGATTTCAGCGCCCATGTCGAGACCCACTCACGGGATGGAGAAGTCCGGAGGTTTTTGTCCCTCGTCAATCCCGTGCGGCTGAAGTCGGTCCTACGGTACATGCTCGATGAAGAAGAATTTCTCTCGCCCTATGGCATTCGCGCGCTCTCTCGCTACCACAAGGATCATCCCTATGTGCTTTCTATCATGGGCAGAGACTATCGAGTGGACTATGAGCCTGCCGAATCGAGCACCGGGCTCTTCGGAGGCAATTCGAATTGGCGGGGACCTATCTGGTTCCCGGTCAACTACCTGTTGATCGAGTCGCTCCAGAAATTCCACTATTTTCTCGGTGATGAGTACAAAGTCGAATATCCGACACGATCCGGTCGATCGGTTTCCCTGAATGAGGTCGCCGCAGAACTTTCGCGCCGACTCACGCATATCTTTCTTCGAGACAAAACCGGCCGGCGTCCTGTGTTCGGAGGCACCAAGAAGTTTCAGGAGGATCCCTACTGGCGAGACGCGATCCTTTTTTACGAGTTCTTCCATGGCGACAACGGGGCCGGTATCGGCGCCAGCCATCAGACCGGATGGACGGGACTTGTTGCAAAGTTGATTCAACAATCAGGGGAATGAAACCGTCACACGTCGTTCATGAAGCGAATGTCGCGGATGACGAGATACGGACCATAGTGATCCGCAAAGAAGAGTGCCAAAGTCTCGATCATGCACTCAGCCTTGAATGGCTGGAGACGAACGGTCGTGGCGGGTTCGCTTCAGGGACCGTCGCCGGAGCCAATACACGCCGCTACCATGCGCTCTTGTTGACCGCGCGAAAACCGCCCAGTGATCGGTATGTGCTGGTCAATCATGTCGAGGAATGGGTTCACATCGACGGCGAAGAGTTTTCTCTATCGACTAATCTCTACCCAGGCGCAGTCCATCCTCAGGGATATGTCCACTGCACCTCATTCACATCGACGCCCTGGCCGACATGGACCTTTGTGTATCATGGCAAAAAGATTCAACGCGAGATCTTGTGCCTTCGGGGACACGACCTTGTCATCGTGCGATGGAAGTTGGCAGACGCAACAAAGGCCGGCGGGATTCTTCGCGTCCGGCCCATGTTGACGGGCCGTGACTATCATGGACTGCATCGCGAGAATGGAACGCTTTCGATAGAAGCCAAACTCGAGGAAGGACAGGTGTACTGGCGGCCTTACCGTGACTTGCCGGGCATACAAGCGGTCCATTCAGGTGCCTATCGACATGTCCCCGATTGGTACCGTCGCCTGGAGTTTCCGGTGGAACGGGAGCGAGGGCTTGAGTGCGAGGAGGATTGGTGGTCACCAGGAGAGTTTCTATTCGAATTGCAACCGGGAAAGGAACACACACTGACGTTCAGCAGCGAAGACATCGGCGAGTTCGACATCGCCGTCCTCACTCGCCGTGAGCGCGCTCGTCGTGCGCGGTTACGAAAGGCCATGCCGGAAGCTGACCCGCTGGCTGTGGCGTTTCAGCGCGCAGCGGAAGCGTTTGTGTCTGTGCGAGGCGATAAGCAGACCGTGATCGCAGGGTATCCTTGGTTCACGGATTGGGGACGAGATACGTTCATTTCCCTTCCGGGGCTGTGCCTGGTCACAGGACGGCATGAAATTGCTTGGCAGATTATCGAATCGTTTTCTCCTCATATATCGGAAGGGATGGTTCCCAATCGATTTCCTGACAATGAAGAAGAGCCCGAGTACAACACGATCGATGCATCGCTCTGGTTCGTGTACGCCGTCGATCGGTATCTCGCCTACAGTCAGGATACGCCGCATGTCCGATCGATCGCTTGGCCGGCGATCAAACAGATTCTCAATGGGTATCGTCGCGGCACGCGGTATAACATCCATATGGACAGAGACGGGCTCATCAGCGGCGGAACCGCGGGTATCCAACTCACGTGGATGGACGCGAAAATCGGCGATCGGGTGGTCACGCCGCGGCATGGAAAACCGGTCGAAATTCAGGCGTTGTGGATCAGGGCGTTGGACATCGGCGCACGTCTTGCCGCCCAATTTGGAGAGCCGGACTATGCCATGGGTTGTCGGACGGATCGGGCACGAGCGGTCGAGGCGTTCCGAACGAGATTCTGGTACGAGGACGGAAACTATTTGTACGATACGATCGATGGTCCCGCGGGTAATGATGGGTCGATACGCCCCAATCAGATTTATGCGATCTCTCTGTGCGATGATCTTCTGACAAAGGACCAAGCCAGACAAATTCTTCACATCGTCAAAGACCATCTCCTCACTCCCGTGGGGCTGAGAACGCTCTCGCCGACGGATAGCCGCTATCGCGGGCGGCTTGAAGGTGGAGTTTCGGAACGCGATAGTGCGTACCACCAGGGAACAGTGTGGCCCTACCTACTCGGGCCCTTTGTGACGGCATGGGTGAAAGCATTCGGTACGGGTATCAAAGCAAGAAGCCAGGCCCGATTGTCGCTCGAAGGTCTGGCGGCTCATTTACGAGAGGTTTGCGTGGGACATGTTTCTGAGGTTTTTGACGGAGATCCTCCCCATCGGCCACGCGGATGTCCGGCGCAAGCTTGGTCGATCGCGGAGCCGCTACGTGCGATGGTCGAGGACCTTGGAACAGCGATCACCGCCGAACGGGTTCGTCCAACGCGACGAAAAAGTACGATCACTCGGTAGCGAAAAGTACTCCATCCCACTGACGCCGGCCGATCTCTTGACAGCGCCCCACACGCATCCGTACGCTGAGCAGGTGGGATAGGAGGATCAATGATGCAGCTGTCGATGCCAAAACAAAAGAATCGGTTGGTCGTCTCCGTCATCGCCATGGTGTCACTAGGAAGCTTGTTCGCGCCTTCCTTGGCTACTGCCGACGAGTTGCAGAAAGAATCCGTGTTGCAGTTTGGGTCAGCCAACAAAGCGGTTCAAGCTGCATTGGAAGCTTGCAAGAGAGATGGGTATCGAGTCAGCGTTTCTGTCGTTGATCGTGCCGGCGTCCTTCGTGCGATGGGGCGTGCCGATGGTGCCGGACCGCATACCGTCGATAGCAGCCGAAAGAAGGCGTATACGGCAACGAGTGTGCGACGCCCGACAAGTGAGTTGGCCGATCTCATCGCGAAAGTTCCCACCTTGCAAGCGCTTCGTGACATGAACGGTGAGATTCTGATTCTGGGTGGAGGACTTCCCATCGAAATCGGCGGAGACGTGGTTGGGGGAATTGGTGTCGGTGGAGCGCCAGGCGCCCATCTGGATGATGCCTGCGCCCAGGAGGGCCTTGACGCGATCGGTGCAGCCCCTAAGGTTCCTACAGCCAAGTGAACGAGCCAGTATGGTTGACCATCTTTGGAAGTGCGATACTGCTCTGTGTAGGGTGCAATAGCAATATCCCCGAGCCGGCTTCGGTTGAAATAGCTTCGGCGGGACTTCAACTGACGATCGTCAGAATGGCAACGGATCCATTCCTTCAGCGATTCAATCTCACCATGAATATCAAGGGGATGGGAGGCTGTTCGTCCTCAACTGAGTTGTTTCCTGATACAGGGTATGCAGGGCGCCGGAACATCTATCAGGCGGCAAAAGGCATGGTGTATGTGGTGGGGCAGTTCGATGCGCGTGTCATCGATTCCAAAAATTGCCGAACAACCCTCTCAGAGTTTCGCCACCTTGACGGACATGTGATATTCGTCGGAAGCTTCGATCAAGATGAGCAAAAGCACTGGAAGTATTTTTCTGCTGCTCATCGACGTGAACTGCCGTTTGAGAAGCGCTAACCTTGGCGCAAGCCGAAAGAAATGCAATGACGGAAGTGCTGTGAAATGCAACAGCCGATCATCGGATATCACCAGGATGAATATGGCGACTGGGTGGCTGATCTGGCATGTGGTCATGGGCAGCACGTACGGCATCAACCTCCGTTTATCGATCGCCCTTGGGTCCTGACCCTGGCCGGGCGCACCCACCATCTAGGCTCTATCCTGAACTGCAAAAAATGTGAGGAACCGACGGCTGAGGCCCCCCGAGATTCCGAACAAGCCCTGCCATAGCATTCTCCTCCCTCACAAAAGCCTCCATTTCCTTGGTCAGTGACACACTCAATGGTACCTTGAATCGCAGAGATATTGCCGGTTGTCATGCCAGGGACAAACGGGAGGAAAGATGAAGACAGCCACCGCCGCAAAACCTGCTTCCCCCACTGTGGACCGTCGAGATGGGTTTTTTGTCCATCGAATTCAAAAGGGTTATGTCGCTTGGATCGGATTGTTGTTGTTCCTCTACTCGGCACTGTTCTTCACGATGGCCTTCTACGGCGCCCATATCAAACCCATGGTGGCGCTGTATACCAGCGATTCGATAGAAGAGCGCCAAGTTGCCGCGGAAGAAATGCTGATGCTGAGCAAGACGGTCAGGGTCGCCGTTCCCGTGTTGTTCTTTGGTTCGGTCATTTTCAGTCTCGTGGTGACGCGGCGGGTTGCAGGCCCGCTCTATCGGCTCGACGAAAGCATTCAGCAATGGGCAAAGGGAAATCTTCGTTGGAGAATGCAGTTTCGCTCGAGTGACCGATTGGATGGACTGGCTGCGACCGCCAATCAGGCCTTGGAAAATATTGAGCAGTCCTTTGCCCATATTCAGCACCAGGCGCACACGCTGCGAGCGGCATTGCTGAAAATCGAACAGGCCGGATCGTCGGATGTTGAAGAGGCGCGTCATGCCATCGAGGACATTGCTGCAACCGTACAGCGATTCGACTTCGGATCGCGTCGCGAGTTACGCACGAAACCCCGATGATTCAACAAATCAGGGAAGACACTGGTTTCACGTTGATTGAAGTGATGATGGTCTTAGCCATCCTCAGCATTCTTGCCGCATTGGCCATGATTTCGCATAGACATTTTGTGGAGAAAGCGCGATCCGTGGAAGCCGAGGTGGCGCTGGCAGAAATCGACCGCCTTGAAACGCTCTACTACGCCAACCATGGAACGTATTCGGGTGATCTCAATGCGATCGGGTTTTCGTTGAGCTCGACTCTCAGGTACTACAAGGTGACGGTTCGCCTAGAGAAGGGAGGGGCATCATTCCAAGCAAGCGCGATCTCCCTTTCCGGAGAAAAGACACAGCCGACCTTGGTCTTGACGCATAGCAAGGATGGGACCTTTCTGCAGAGGACCGATCCGGTGAAGCTAGCTGGACCAAGTGGAGGCGCAACTGAGTCCGGCGGGGCCCTTTCTGCAGATCAGGGGACGGGCGGGGCGGGCGCTGGGGCAGGAAGTAACTCAGCAAAAGCCAATTGCAGACAAGGGGGCGAGGCTACCGTCGCGGCAGATGGGTTGCTCGATATGAACTTCTGCTTCAAGTAATCCTTCCGAACTTATGAACAAACCTTACCTAGCTCGGGGTCGTTTGTTTTACGCTCGGAGCTGATCGGCTAATGTTCTTTCCGTCGTGATAGCAGCAAGCATGTGGAGATGGGCTCTCAATTGTGCTAACAGACGGCGGACTGGCTTAAAATGGCGACGAAATGGTCCGGACACCAGCACGACGCGAGCGGGACTATCGGACTAAGTCCTGTGCAGAGCCGTTCGGACATCTTGACAGAGCTTGAGAGTTTGTTTGAGAACCAGCATCGCATTCTCGAATCAGGGTCAGGAAAAACATGCTGACTCAACGGTACCAAATGGCTGTGCTTCTCGGGCTGGTGGCGCTCTTTAGCAGCTATTTACTGCTGCCGCTGAGTGTATCCTATCTACTGACGCGAGGCCTTCGCCAGCATGGATACAGCAACGTCATCCTTCAACTCGGCTATCCGGGCTGGGACCGGATGCGCATCCCGGTCATTTCGTTTCAACAGGATTTGGGCGAAGAACGATTGATGGTCTCCCTGACGGATGCGGAGATCCAGTATGATCTGACTCAGTTGCTCCAAGGCCGTGTGAATCATATTGTGCTTCGAGACGCCGCGGTCCATGTGCTGAACGTTCCGTCGACAGGTCCAACTCAGACGGACAGCAGGGCCGCCGATCGTGTCGATGACGAAGAATCACCGTGGAGCTTGTTGACCGCGGGCGATCTCTTGCGGAGCCTGCCGATTCTTCCGTTCGATGAGTTGCAACTCGATCATCTCACCATTTTTCGTGAACAGGCGACAGGACCGCTCCGCAAGGTGACAATAGAAGGGAGTCTCACCTATCGAGGCGGAGAGTTGGGAGGTCACTTGTCGTTCCGGGGACGCGATACGGCTTCCTATGGCCTCGCCGTGGTCGGGAATTCCGCAAGTACTTGGTCGGCAACCTTGGCATCCCAACGGCCTCAAGCGGCACCCATTGTGTCATGGCAGTCCCAGGCGCATCCAAACGGCTCGCAGATTCAAGTCAATGGGAATCTCCAGATTAATGTGCAAGAACTGGCTCCCTTTATCGCGCTTCTTGTGCCCATTGGTCCGGAATTGGAGAAGGTCACGGGACATGTGGCGATAGATTGGGCCGGAAACGCGGCGGCCGAAGCGACATTGAGTTCTTTGTGGGAGGACGAGCACACGCATTTGGACGGCAATATGAGAGTGAATGCCACCTTGCCGGCTTTGAAGGGCGTGGCAAAGGACATCGCCGTGGCCTATGAGGGGACGTTCGGAGGTAATGCGAAACAGGTCGAGTGGGCATTGAGCCCGGGTGTTCTGCTCACGGCCACAATTAACACTCAACCTCGTATCATTCCAGAAGTGGTTCGATTAATTCTCCCCAGCGGTGATCAGCCGGTGCGGATCGAAAATAGGAAACCCGTGCAGGGGACCTTATATTGGACGGAAGCGCCTGTACGCATGGTGGCGCAAGGACCATTACATGTGACCTACGGGCGGACACCTGGGCCGCTTGTGGCGCAGTTTGAAACGACCCGCGCCGAAGGTCTCGGAAATGAGCTGGTGTTGGCCGAGGGGGCCTACGATTTGGAGGGTAGCCTCCCGAAAGCAGTCACCGAGTTCCTTTCGGCCAAAGAAGCGATGGGAGGAGTCCGAGGGACGGTGAAACTGGCCCGGACACATGTGCAGGGAGTTCTGTCGCCGACATCCTCGGTGACGGCCAAACAGATCGGACGCGGCACGACGCATATTTCCACCCTGACATTGCATCTATCGGAGCCGCTGACAGTGGAATGCGATCTGACAGCGATTCGTTGCAATGGGGGACCCATGATCGCAACGGTGCGGGCCCCGACAATGAGAATAGGCGGCTGGAACGCTCATGTCGCACAAGGCCTTCTGAGAGTTCAGGAACTCGAGACCGCAGGAACTGCTTGGAGCACCCATGGGACATTGTCGGTAAATGGAGTGAGTCCGGATTCAGGTTCTTGGGGCCCCTCCACGAGTGATTGGGTCGTCAGTTTTACGGCTGGTCAGACCGGCATCAAAGCCGACCTTCGCGTCAATACTCCCGTGCAAGAAGGGCTCATGACAGCCAGAATCGAGCAACCGTTGCAGGCGGCTCAAGGGCTTCTGCATGGCGCCATCGGTCCTCTGACGTTCAATGGGGCCGAGCGGCGACTCAGCAGGATCATGATGGGCCTGCCTCCCTCGATCGATCTCATAGATGGGACCTTTACCGTTCGCTTCGATGCGGCCTGGTCCGGCGGCTTCGGCGACCCGATCAATGGCATGAAATTAACGTCGGCGTCGACGAAGGTTGTGGCCGAAAAGCTGTCAGGCTTCTATTATGATCATATTGTAAAGGGCTTTAGCACCGCGATGGAATTGCGCGCGCCGGGACTGGAGTCGGTTGCCACGACCCAGCCGGCTCCCATTTTCGTGACTTCGATACAGAGCGGGGTTGAAGTCACCAACCTCGCAGCCTCGTTCCAGATGAGATGGAAGTTGGCGGAAGAGCGGCCGGTCGTTGACGTGAATGACTTTCAGTGCGAGGTCTTCGGAGGCACTGTCGCAAGTCTGGGACCGGTGGGAAACGTGGCCCGACCTCCCTTTGGGACGACCTTTTCTCTACGGAATCTCGATCTGGCGAAAATTCTCAGTGTGGAGCAGCAAAAAGGGCTCCACGGAACGGGAACGTTGAACGGGACACTTCCTGTGACGATCACCTCCGGTGGCGGGGTCATCATGAAGGACGGAGTGGTCGAGGCACAACCTCCCGGTGGGGTCATAAAATATGTGTCACCACCGGAGTCATCGAGGGTGCTTCCAGAGTCCGACAGCCAACTCCGGCTGGTAGCCCATGCCCTCAATAACTTTCATTACAGCGTGTTGCGCGTGGGGATGAAATACGGTGAGAACGGAATGTTGGATCTGATCGCACGGTTGGAAGGCAGAAATCCGGATCTGAAGACGACACCGCCGATTCACTTCAACCTGACCGTGCAAGAACATATTCCCACGCTCTTGAAAAGCCTTCGTTTGGTGGAAGATATTCAAGGCACAATCGAGAAAAAATACAAACGATTATGAACATCATGAGGCTGACCATGCTGAGTGAGGTTGTACGGATAAGCGGTGTGCTCGTGACGTGGGGGACTCTGCTGGTCATGATGGGCGCCTGTACCCCACGGGTCGAAGTGACGGCGCCGGAGAAGCCGATTACGATCAATCTCAACGTGAAAATTGATCATGAGATCCGTGTGAAAGTCGACAAAGAATTGGATCAGGTCTTGTCGAATGAGAGCGGACTATTTTAGCTGTGGGGGAACAGATGTTCAGACGTCGGCTGGTTCTGGTGTTATGTGCGTTGGCTACCTGGTTCATGGCTGAATCCTCTGTCTTGGCGCTATCCTTGGAGGAAGCCAAAATGAAAGGTTTGGTGGGGGAGAAGGCCAACGGTTACTTGGGGGCGGTCATCCCTCCCGATGCGGAAGCCCGGGCGTTGCTTGAGGACGTGAATCAGAAACGTCGGCGGGCCTATGAGGATATCGCAAAACGAAACCGGACCAACGTCCAATCAGTTGAATCGCTGGCAGGAGAGAAAGCCATACAGAACACCAGACCGGGAAACTTTGTTGAAGGACCGGGCGGCTGGATCAAGAGATGATCGCTACCCATAGCGATCGTTTTGCCACGGCAATGCGGTGTTGGAATACCCACGCACTTCCCAAAACCCCTTTTCATCCCGATCTGAAAACGTAATCTCCTTCACCCACTTCGCTCCCTTCCAGGCATAGCGTTTTGGGACGATCACACGTACGGGCCCGCCATGGTCTCGAGAGAGAGGTTTTCCGTTCCAGCTGTGGGCCAACAGCACATCGGCGTCGTCACAGACATCGAGCGGTAAATTCGTCGTGTAGTCGTCGTATGACCTGAAGAGAACAAACCGCGCCAGCGACAACGGTTTCACGACAGATATGAGGTGTTTGAAACTGACCCCTTCCCAATCGTTGTCGTACCGGCTCCATGACGTGACACAGTGAAAGTCCGATCGGTCGTTGAATGGAGGCTGGGCCGAAAATTGCTCCCATGTCCATGTGACAGGTGTGGTGACAAATCCACCAATGCTGAGCTTCCATTCATTCAACAGGATCTCGGGCTTGAACCCAAGATCCAACACGGGGAAGTTCTCGACGAGGTGTTGGCCGGGGGGGAGACGGTCGTCTCCTTCATAGAACACTTCACGTTCTTCTCCGCCTCGCCGAGCCCTGGCCCATTGCTCTTTGGTCTTCGTTAGCCTGCTCGGTTCATCCATGGTGGCCTCCTGAGAGGCAGACTACGGGAATTGACGCAGGTCTGACAACTCCTTTCTGATCCATCGGCGTTGAGACTGGTGATGGCTCGAGAGCGAACGGCATAAAGGGTCGGCCTGAGTTTCCAGCTCAAACCGACCCTCTAGGGTAATCTAAGGGGTGCTGATGGTGATCATTGAATGGAGTTAGCGAATCCGCTCTGGGTGATTTCGGCGCGAACCGGATCACCAACTTTCTTGTGACCTCGCAATTGCTTGGTTTCACGGCTCACATAGAGCTGAACCCGGTTCCCCTCATAGTCCTCGACTGTATAGACGTCCCCGGCAATATTTTTAACAGTGCCTCCAATTGTTTTCCATGCCGGACCTGGCTTGAGGTCCGAATGGCTTGCGCCGGAAGACACAGAGGTTTCTGCTGCCGAGGAGACGGAATGAGGAGGGGATTTCTTCTCATTCTTTGAACTCGCTGTGGAGGGAGATGGTGTGACCAATGCAATAGCGGCCAGCCCTCCCAAGATGACCATCATGGTACTCCTACGATGTTCTGTCATTGGGCGCCTCCAGTATAAAGAATCATTCGGACTGGAGGGCTTTATGGAGCAAAGCATGTGCCGGACGTCATGCGCACAAAAAGACCGGGTAGTTCCGTGGCTTACGAATCCTCCCGGATGAAGCAGCGGATGGTCTCTCTGAGGTGGAAAAAAAACGGCATGTCGCTGTGCAGATCTGAGCAGCGGCTAGCGTGGGGCGCCACGGTGCTTCTCTGTCTTCTCTCCGTCCAGCCATGATTCAACGCGGCATTTCGTGTAGAGAAAGACCCTGCTAGAATGCCGACATGGATGTGATCGCCACGCACAGCAATGCGGATTTTGACGGCCTGGCCTCCATGGTTGCCGCCCGCAAACTCTTTCCGGACGCCAAGCTGATATTGCCGGCCGGAGCCCAGGAGGCGGTTCGCACGTTTCTCGCCGCTCACGACCTAGGACTCAGTAAACTGCAATCGATCGACTTCTCTCAGATTTCCAGACTCATATTGGTCGACACTCAGGATCCTGATCGAATCGGTGTGCTGAAATCTTGCATCGATAATCCATCGGTAGAGGTGGTGGTGTTCGATCATCACGTTGAAGACCAATCTATATGTAACGGCCGCTCTCTTTTGTCCGTCGTCCAACCGGTCGGTGCCACGACGACGTTACTGGTTGAGCAGTTACGTCAGCGCCGCGTCGAGGTGTCACCATTTGAAGCGACCGTGATAGCACTGGGTCTCTACGAAGAAACTGGCTCGTTTGGCTTTGGCTCCACGACTCCCCGAGATCTTGAAGCCGGGGCGTTCCTGCTTGAAATGGGCGCAGACTTAAACGTCGTGCTGGACACCCTTCGCCGTCCTTTGGATCCCGATACCGTCGCACTCATGAACGATTTGTTGGAACACAGCGACGTCCATTACCTCGAGGGGCGAAAAGTCCTGATCGCGACGAGCGCCATCGATCGCCGCCGGGGTGAAGCGGCCGGAGTCGTACACCTGCTTGCCGAAATGCAGGGCGTCGATGCTGTCATTGTCGCCGTGATGATGGAAGACCGGGTGCAGGTGATCGGACGAAGCCGCCGTCCAGAAATCGACGTGGGATGGATCGCCCGGGAATTTGGGGGCGGCGGCCATGCCGTCGCAGCCGCCGCGACAGTCAAAGGACGACCGCTCTCAGAAGTCAAAGAACGTCTTGTCGAATTGTTGACGACTCGCTATCGGCCTACGCTGTTGGCGCGCGACGTGATGACGACGCCGGTGAAATGCATTGGAATGAGCACGACGATTGCAGCCGCCGGGCAGCGGATGACGAAATATGGAATCAATGTCTTCCCGGTTCTCGATGAGAATGATCACTTCATAGGAATAGTGAGCCGTGAGTTGATTCAAAAAGCCGAGTTTCACCGGCTCGGAAAAGCACCTGTTCAGGACATCATGCAGACTGATGCCTATACGGCAGAGCCAGACACGCCGTTTCATGACGTTGAAGTTGCCATGATCGAACGGAATCAGCGGTTCGTCCCTGTTCTAGCAGGGACGAAGATCGTGGGGGTCATTACCAGGACGGACTTGCTGAGAGTGATGCACGAGGATGTTCTCAAGCTTGCCGGTAGGCAGGCTCTGCCTAATCCATCAGAGCATCTCACCGGAAGAGCCCATCGTAACGTGACGGGATTGCTTCAGAACCGCATGCCGAAGCACGTGGTAGCGCTTCTCAAAGAAGCAGGGCGCCTCGCTGATCGTTGCAATGTGCCGCTGTACGTCGTCGGCGGCTGCGTCAGAGATCTGTTGCTGGGGATCGAGAACCTCGATCTGGATCTCGTCGTGGAGGGGGATGGAATCTCATTTGCCAGAAAACTCGGTGAAATGATGCACGCCCGTGTGAAGGTGCATGAGCGATTCGGTACGGCGATCCTTCTCCTGCCGGATGAATTCAAGCTCGATCTGGCAACCGCCAGAACAGAATATTATGAGTATCCCACCGCCTTGCCGACGGTTGAACAAAGTTCAATCAAGAAAGATCTGTACCGCCGGGATTTCACCATGAATGCGTTGGCCATCCGCTTGAACGCAAAAGGTTTTGGCGATGTCTTGGATTTCTACGGGGGTCAACGAGATCTGAATGACAAGGTCATCCGAGTCTTGCACGGGCTGAGTTTTGTCGAAGATCCGACCCGAGTGTTTCGGGCTGTGCGATTTGAATCCCGGTTCGGATTTCATTTAGGCAAGGATACCGCGGCGTTGATCGCCGGCGCCGTCAAGATGAATCTGTTTCAACGATTATCTGGTCACCGTCTGCTGGAAGAACTGAAATTGCTGTTAGGAGAGCGTGAACCAAAACAGGCTCTGAAGCGACTGGCCGGTCTCGACTTGCTCAAGTTCATCCATCCTAAGTTAGTGTGGTCCAGCCGCTTGGAGTCGCTGCTCGATGCCGTAGATCAGGCGGTTGATTGGTATCGGCTGCTGTTTCTCGATCGAAAGATGGACGTGTGGTTGGTGTATTTCATGGCGCTACTGGAAGTCTTGCCGGAACGCCCCGTTCTGGAGACTCTCAAGCGTTTCCCATTTTCCGAATTGGAAGCCAGGTGCCTCAAGACATCCCGGATTGGTAGCCATGCGGTACTTCGCCGGCTTGGAAGAAAACCGCCGCCAAAGCCGGCGGACGTCTATCATCTTCTGTCAGGACTGTGTGATGAAACGCTCTTGAGCCTCATGGCCAAGAGCAAAGGAGAAACGGTCAAGCGGCAGGTGTCAGCGTTCCTCACCACCTATCAACACGTGAAGCCGGTGCTGACCGGTACTGAGTTGAAGGCCATGGGACTTAAGCCGGGTCCGCAGTTCAAGAAGATTCTCGACCGGTTGCTTGACGCGCGTCTGAACGGGGAGGTGAAGACAGAGGCAGAGGAACGACAGCTGGTTCAACAGGTAGGTTGAGACCAAAAGCGAACTGTTTGAAGTATCGGAAAAATCGGATCAAGCATGCGAAGTATGGAATGGTGCACGCAGGAGAACTTGCTCAACAGCCTGCGAGCCTACGCACCTAGAACCGAAGAGTACCCGCAGGAATAGTCTCTCCACTAATTCTCTCCCCACTGTTCGCAGTAGTGTTCCCGTCAACGATTGCCGAATTTTCATTTTTGGGAGCCAAACCGAACTCAACATGATATCCACAAGTTAGGAAGACTATAGTTAACATAATTACATCATTAACTGTTGCCATGGTCGATGACGCTATTTGGCAGATTTGTGTCTACGGGATATGTGTCGGCCTGGTGATCGCCGTCATGCTGGGACTCCCGCCCTTGCTTGGCGAGCGCCACTGGAAAAAGACTGAGCGCCGCTCCGACAGCGCAACGGACATCCCCTATGAATGTGGGATTCGGCCGACTGGCAACGCTCAAGTCCGTCCACCGGTGCAATATTATTTGATCGCCATGTTCTTCGTCATTTTCGATGTGGAGGCGGCGTACCTCTATGCCTGGGCCGTCGCGGTACCGGAGACCGGTTGGCTTGGCTTTATTGAAGTGACGATCTTCGTCAGCATTCTTTTGGCATCCCTTGCCTATTTGTGGCTCACCGGAGCGCTCGACTGGTATGCACAGTCTCAACGTCCGCGGGTTCGTCATGAGCAGCCGCCACGCATGAATGAGTCAGCGGAGTTCTACGATGACCGAGTGGCGTAACGGACGACTGGAGGGTGTGCGGATTACCGATGGCGGCGATGGCTCGTTGACCGCTGTCGTTGGTGACTCGGTCCTCTTTGCAAAGCTTCAGGATCTTCTGGCCTGGGGACGGAAGAATTCACTCTGGCCGTTGAACTTCGGTTTGTCGTGCTGTTTCGTCGAGATGGCGACGAGTTTGACCAGTGTCTACGACGTGTCTCGGTTTGGCGCAGAAGTCGTACGCGGTTCACCGCGGCAGGCCGATGTGCTGGTCGTGTCGGGCACGGTGTTTATGAAGGTAGCTCCCGTCATCAAGCAGCTCTATGAACAGATGCTGGAGCCGCGTTGGGTGATTTCGATGGGGTCCTGCTCGAACTCCGGAGGCATGTTTGACGCCTACTCTGTCGTGCAAGGCGTCGATAAATTCATTCCTGTGGACGTGTATATGCCGGGATGTCCGCCGCCGCCACATGCTTTTATGGAATGTCTGCTGCTCCTCCAGAACATGGTGGGATCAGAGCGCCGACCCTTGAGCTGGCACTTTGGTCCACAGGAAGTTCAGAGACCCATTATGCCCTCGATGCGGGACGCAAAACGGGCCGAGCGGATGAGTCAGCGTGAATATCCGGGTATCGATGTGCTCCCTCGGACCGATCTCCTCTCCCCTCACTTTGCAGGGCAGCCGGACGGCCGTTCGAAAGGCAAGTCATGACTCCACGATCCTCGGCCCTACGAGACACCACGATCGGTGAACAAACTGGACTGGTTGCGGAGCTCATGACGCACTTCGGTTCGGAAGGATATCTGACTGCCGTGCAAGCCACCAAGGATGAGATACCGACGATCTGGGTCGAGAAACACCGGCTTCGTGAAGTTCTCCGCTATGTCAAGACTGAACTCCCTCGTCCGTTTCCCATGCTGTTCGACCTGAGTGCGACAGACGAACGGCTCCGCCGCCATTATGATGGATTGCCAATCGGAACTTTTACCGTGTTCTACCACCTCTTTTCCTTTGATCGGAACCAATCACTTCGCATCAAGGTGGCGCTCGATGGTGAGCCGCTCTCTCTGCCGTCGAGCAGAGATCTGTGGCCAAATGCCGATTGGTATGAACGAGAAATCTTCGACATGTTTGGGATACGTTTCGACGGACACCCATTTCTGCGCCGCCTCCTCATGCCTTCGTGGTGGGAAGGGTATCCACTTCGCAAGGATCATCCCTCGCGTGCGACGGAAATCGGGCAGTTCCAACTGCCGCCGGACAAGCTGGTCATGACCCAGGAGGCGTTGCAATTCAAGCCCGAGGACTGGGGGTTAGCCAGAACCCATCACGATCACGACTCCGACTTCGACTATATGTTCATCAACCTCGGCCCGGCACATACCGGCACGCACGGCGTGCTCCGACTCGTGGCGCAACTCGCGGGTGAGGAAATCATCAATATCGTCCCGGATATCGGTTTTCACCATCGTTCCCAGGAAAAGATCGCTGAACGGCAAACCTGGCATTCCTTCATCCCCTACACCGACCGTGTGGACTACCTCCAGGGTGTGCTGAACGAAATGCCATATTGTCTCTCGGTCGAACGATTGGCGGGTGTCACCGTGCCACCACGGGCGCAAGTCATCCGAGTCATGATGTCCGAACTCTATCGAATCGCCAGTCATCTCGTCTGGTATGGGACCTTTGCGGCGGACATTGGCGCCTTGTCACCGGTCTTTTACATGTTCAACGATCGAGAGCGAATCCTTGCGATCGCCGAAGCCATTTGTGGTGGCCGTATGCATCCGAATTGGCTCCGGATCGGTGGGGTAGCACGGGATCTTCCCATCGGATGGGACACACTGGTCAAACAGTTCGTCGAGTGGTTTCCAAGCCGGCTCGATGACTATGAGCGCCTCGTGATGGACAATCCGATTCTCAAGCAACGGACCGTCGGGATCGGCGCCGTGTCCCTCGATGACGCCATCGCGTGGGGTGCCACCGGCCCCATGTTGCGAGCCTGCGGCTTGCCGTGGGATTTGCGCAAAGCCCGCCCGTACTCCGGCTATGACCAGTTCGACTTTGAAGTTCCAACCGCTTCAAATGGTGATTGTTACGACCGAGCAGTGGTGCATGTCTTGGAGTTGCGCCAGTCGCTGGCGATCGTTCGTCAGTGTCTCAACGCCATGCCGTCCGGTGCCTATACATCACTCGATCCACTCGCGACGCCACCGTTGAAGACACACACAATGCGGGACATCGAAACGCTGATCCATCATTTTGTCGGGGTGAGTTGGGGGCCGGTGCTTCCCCCCGGTGAAGCAGAAGTTCCCACAGAATCGTCAAAAGGCCAGACCAGTTATTACTTGACGAGTGATGGGTCGCAGCTCTCGTACAGGACGAGAATTCGCACCCCCTCGTTCGCCCACATTCAGATGGTGCCACTGATGGCGCGTGGAGAATTGTTATCAGATCTCTTGGCCGTCCTTGGAAGCGTGGACTATGTGTTATCCGATGTGGATCGCTGAAGCACAGTGCTGAGTGCTGAGCATGAAGCCGACGGGCGCCAAACCTCATAACTCAGCACGCAGGATTCAGCCATATGCTGTCAGACGCTGAACGACGAGAACTTGAAGACGCTGTCACGCATTACCCTGATAAACGGGGAGCTGCCATCGATGCCCTGCTGACCATCCAGCGACGGCGCGGCTGGATCTCGGATGACACGCTTCTCGAGATTGCGCAATTTCTCGAGATCACGGCTGAGGATCTGGATAGCATCGCGACATTCTACAACCTCGTGTTTCGGAAACCCGTCGGTCGGCATGTGGCCTTCGTATGCGACAGCATTAGTTGTTGGATCAAGGGTTGCGAGCAAGTGCAGGAGCAGATCAAAACACTCTATGAAGTGGATCTGGGACAGACATCGCCAGACGGGCGTCTGACCGTTTTGCCCATCGCGTGTTTAGGACAGTGTGAACGGGCACCGGCTCTGATGATCGATCAGGATGTGTATGGCGACGTGACCCCCGAAAAGATCGGACAGATCGTGGAGAAATACAAATAAGACAGGCAAAGGCTGAGTTTACAGTTGAGGTTTAGGGAGTTCGCTAAAGTCTTGGTCTTAACCTCAATCTAGTATTGTGAAGATGGAACGACCACTCACTCAACGCATTCATGCGGATGGCACCACGCGGTCGCTACACGAATACGTGAAGGATGGTGGATATCGCTGCGTTCAACGGCTCGCTACCGGGCTGGCGCCCAAGGACCTGCAGCGACTGGTGACCGAAGCGGGATTGCGCGGCAGGGGCGGTGGCGGGTTTCTAACCGGCACAAAGTGGAGCTTTGTCCCGATGGGCCCCGATGCGCCGAAACCAAAGTATATCGTGGCCAATGGTGATGAAATGGAACCGGGCACATTTAAGGATCGTGTGCTGATGGAGGGGGACCCTCATGGCCTGATCGAAGGGATGATCCTCGCTGGCTATGCCATCGACGCGGAGATCGGCTACATTTTCTTGCGCGGGGAATATCATCTATCTGCCCAGCGTCTGACCCAAGCGATTGCGGAAGCCTATGCGGCAGGGTATCTTGGCAAGCCCCTCCCTGGGACGGGGTTTCGTTTTGACCTCCATCTCCATTCCAGCGCCGGCCGGTATATCTGTGGCGAAGAAACCGCGCTGATCAATGCGCTGGAAGGGAAGCGAGCCGTTCCCCGCGCAAAACCTCCCTTTCCACAAACGGTCGGCTTATGGGGGAAACCGACCATCGTGCAGAACGTCGAGACCCTCTACAACCTCCCGCATATCGTGAATCACGGCTCCGCTTGGTATCACAGCTTGAGTCGTACTCAGGACGGTGGCACGAAGATCTATGGCATCAGTGGGCGCGTCACCAATCCTGGATCGTGGGAATTGCCACTCGGCACCACAGCGCGTGAAGTTCTGGAACGATATGCCGGGGGAATGGCCGATGGTGTTCACTTTCGGGGCCTATTGCCAGGCGGCATATCCACTTCGTTCATGACCGAGGAGCACGTCGATCTCCCGTTGGATTTTTCGTCGATCCCGCCTGAGGTCGGTCGTCTTGGCACTGCTACCATGATCGTACTGGATGACCACACCTGTCCGGTTGGGTTTGTGCTGAATCTAGAGAAGTTCTTTGCCCGTGAGTCCTGTGGCTGGTGTACGCCTTGTCGGGAAGGGTTGCCGTGGGTCGCTCGACTCCTCCAGTCGTTTGAGGTAGGGCGCGCGACGAACGACGATCTGGCACTCCTAGACATGCATACGAAGTGGCTTGCTCCCGGTCATACATTCTGCGGTCTCGCACCTGGTGCGATGGCCCCCCTGCAATCGGCTTTGAAATACTTTCGCGACGACTTTGAACAGCACATCAGCTTAGGGCGATGCCCCTGGAGTAACAAGCCAGCGCAATTGAGGGTCTTAGTTTAATTGTATGGCTACCATTATCGTCGATAACAAGTCGTATACGGTCGATGAGCGGCAGAATGTGCTCGCCGCATGCCTCGGGCATGGGCTGAACGTGCCCTATTTCTGCTGGCATCCGGCGATGGGGTCAGTTGGAGCGTGCCGCCAGTGCGCGGTCAAACAGTTCAAAGACGATCGTGATCAGTCTGGTCGGCTGGTGATGTCTTGCATGACGCCAGCAGCCAATGGCACTCGCATCTCAATTGATGATCCAGAGGCCAAAGCCTTTCGTGCGTCGGTCATAGAGTGGCTGATGGTCAATCACCCGCACGATTGTCCTGTGTGTGACGAAGGAGGGGAGTGTCATTTGCAAGATATGACGGTCATGACCGGACATGTCTACCGTCGGTACAGCTTCCCAAAACGGACACATCGCAATCAGGCCCTCGGCCCATTCATTCGCCATGAAATGAATCGGTGTATCCAATGCTTCCGCTGCGTACGATATTACCGAGACTATGCCGGTGGACGAGATCTCAATGTATTCGGGGCGCATGACGCCCTCTACTTTGGTCGGGAACAGGATGGCACCTTAGAGAATGAATTCAGCGGTAATCTTGTGGAGGTTTGTCCAACCGGAGTCTTCACCGACAAAACCTTCTTCCATCACTATGCGCGGAAGTGGGATTTGCAATCAGCCCAATCGATTTGTCCACACTGCAGCCTTGGCTGCAATACGACCGCTGGCGAGCGATCTGGCCTGCTGCGTCGGATCACCAATCGGTTTAACAGCCAGGTGAATGGGTACTTTTTGTGCGATCGCGGGCGGTTTGGATATGAGTATGTCAATAGCGACAAGCGGATCAAGCGAGCCCTCATGCGGCCGGCACTCGATCGGGCCAAGCCGGCGCAGCCGGAGGGAGTGTCTCAGGTTCTCGACATTATTGGAGAGCGTTTACAGCGTGCCCGTGGGATCGTCGGCATTGGTTCGCCCCGTGCCTCAATCGAGGCAAATGCGGCGCTCCGCTCATTGGTCGGACCACAACAGTTTTTTCTTGGCGTTGACGAACAGGAACACCGGCTTCTGTCCGGCATTCTCTCCATTCTTCGGACCGGACCGGTGCCTTCCGCGTCCATTCACGATGCAGAACAATCAGACGCCGTCTTCGTCCTGGGCGAAGATCTCTTGAATAATGCGCCTCGATTAGCGCTGGCCCTTCTGCAATCAGTCCGACAACAGCCAATGGAACGGGTCGACGAGTTGAAGATTCCCCGATGGGATGAGGCCGCAGTGCGCAATGCGGTGCAGAATCGACGAGGACCTCTCTTCATGGCCGGGCATCGGCGGACTTGGTTGCATGAGCACGCAACAGACAGCTATTTCGCCGCGCCAGAGGACGTCGCACGACTGGGGTTCGCGGTGGCTGAAAAAATCGGACCCGATGCGCCGATCGTTTCGGATCTCACCGACGACGTCCGCAACCTCGCTCAGCGCATTGCCGAGGCGCTCACTCATGCCCAACGTCCGCTGATCATTACCGGTACGGGAAGCGGCTCTCAGGCGACAATAGAAGCGGCGGCCAATGTTGCTTGGGCCTTGCACCAACAAGGAAAACAGCCTCGGCTCAGTTTCGTTCTTCCGGAGTGTAATAGTGCGGGTCTCGCATTGCTCGGTGGCAGAAGCCTAAATGACGCGTTCGACACGATCAGTCAGGGAAAGGCCGATACCGTGATTGTGCTGGAGAATGACCTGTATCGACGCGCGGAGCAGGTGAAGATCGACGCCTTCTTGGATACCGCCCAAACAGTCATTGTGATCGATTCCCTTGAGCATCGCACAACGGCGCGAGCCGACGTGCTGCTTCCGGCCGCTACAGGCCCGGAATCCGACGGAACCCTTGTGAATCAAGAAGGGCGAGCCCAGCGGTTCTACCAGGTGTTTGTCCCGGACGATGATGTCAAAGAGAGTTGGCGGTGGCTGAGCGACCTTGCTCGTGCAACCTCACAGGAGACTGGTACCGGATCCGGAGTAGCGACCTGGCGCAACCTCGACGATGCGGTTTCCGCAACGGCGGCGGCTGCCCCTGAGCTGGAACGAATCGGAGAGGTCGCACCCCCTGCAAGTTTTCGTCTGGTGGGTCAAAAAGTTCCCAGGCAGTCTGAGCGATGTAGCGGGCGCACCTCCCTGATCTCTCATCTGACCATCCACGAACCGTCCCCCCCTGTCGATCCAGATTCACCGCTCGGATTTACGATGGAGGGGTACAGAGGACCGCTTCCCTCACCGCTGATTTCCCAATTCTGGGCTCCCGGCTGGAATTCTATCCAGGCCGTGAATACCTATCAGGATGAAGTCGGCGGACCGTTGCGTGAGGAAATGCCGGGGGTTCGGCTCCTTGAGCCAGTCGTGACGAAGGCACCCAGTTGGTTTACTGCCATTCCACGTGCGTTTCAGCCGGCCTCCCGTCAATGGTTGCTCCTTCCACGGTTCGCCGTGTTTGGGAGCGACGAACTCAGTAATCGCTCTCCGGCGATCGTCGAACGGATGTCCCACCCGTTCCTGTCCTTGCATCCATCAGATGGAGGGCGGCTGAGCCTGGAGGAGCAGAGTACGATCGATCTGGTGGTGCAGGGGACGTCATACCGGCTTGCTGTGCGCCTCGATCCTTCTACCCCGGTGGGTACGGCAGGCCTCTTCAGTGGGTCTGAGATGCCCAGCGTAAGCGTGCCGACTCAGGTCGATCTGTTTGAGGCGATCCAGACCGACCAAAGGCGGAGGGTGGCATGATCGATTGGAGCCACACCGCGCTCACCATCGCCGTCATGCTTGGTGGTGGATTGACCTTGGCTGGGATGTTGATCTGGGTCGAACGTCGACTGCTAGGGGTCTGGCAAGAACGATACGGCCCGAACCGTCTGGGGCCAGGCGGGTGCCTGCAATCCCTGGCGGATATGATCAAGATCTTCACGAAAGAAGACTGGGTTCCGCCTTTCGCCGATAAGGCGGTCTTCGTGATCACACCGGCCATCGTGGTGATCACCGCACTCATGTCGTTTGCCGTAGTGCCGATTGCTCCCAGCTTTGTCGTCGCCGATCTCAATATGGGCGTCATGTTCTTTCTGGCCATGTCGAGCCTCGCCGCCTACAGTGTCATTATTGGAGGCTGGGCCTCCAACAACAAATTCGCGTTTCTCGGCAGTCTTCGGGCGATCGCGCAGTTATTGAGCTACGAAGTTTTCATGGGGTTGTCGCTGATGGGCGCGGTGCTCTTGGCTGGATCATTCAACCTGAGTGACATTGTCGACGCACAACGGCATCAATGGTTCGTGATTCCTCAATTTCTCGGGTTTCTCGGGTTCTTTATGGCGGGATTGGCTGAAGCGCATCGCACCCCGTTCGATATGCCCGAGGCTGAAGCCGAGCTGGTCGCCGGCTACCACTCGGAGTACAGCGGGATGAAATTCGGGATGTTTTTTGTCGGCGAATACCTCAGTGTCATTCTCCTCTCGGCCATGACCGTGATCCTCTTCTTTGGCGGTTGGCACGGACCCTGGTTGCCGCCGGTGGTGTGGTTTGCCTTGAAAATGTCCGGCTTCATCGTCCTGATCATCCTCATTCGGGCAACCTGGCCACGATTCCGCTTTGATCAGCTACTGACATTCGGCTGGAAGGTTGTGATGCCGCTCGCGTTGATCAATCTCTTGGTGACCGGAGGAGTGGTGTTGTGGAGAGCTGGATAACAGGAACTCACCATGCCGCAGTCATGATGGATCGGGTCTGGGGCGAAGAGAAATCGAACTTGTAGAGCTGCCGTACGTATGAAGAGCACATGGATATATGCCCGTAATCTGGTCGTGGGGTTATGGATCGTCTTTAAACGGACCTTTACGAAGTCGGTCACCGTTCAGTATCCAGAAGAGCGACCCTATTTGCCCCCACGCTGGCGGGGGCGGATCGTCCTCACCAGAGATCCAGACGGAGAAGAGCGCTGTGTCGCCTGCTACCTCTGCTCTGCGGCATGTCCTGTCGATTGTATTGCGCTTCAGGCCGCGGACAATCCAGAAGCTCAAGAACGTCGCTATCCTGCTTTCTTCCGGATCAACTTTTCGCGGTGCATCTATTGTGGCATGTGCGAGGAAGCCTGTCCGACCAATGCGATCCAACTTATCCCGGATTTCGAACAGAGTGAATATGCACGGCGGAACCTGATCTACGAGAAGGAAGACCTCCTCATCAGCGGGACCGGCAAGTATCCCGACTATAACTTTTATCAAGTGGCCGGCGTGAAGACACGCGACAAAGACAAGGGGCAAGGTGAACACGAGCTTCCACCGGTGGATGTAAGAAGTTTGATGCCCTGAAGAAGTGCTGAGCACGAAGCCTCGTTTTGCTCAGCACTCACTCTTGTACTATGGAAATTCTTTTCTACATCGCCGCCGCCGTAACTCTACTTGCGACGGTGCGCGTCATCACGCATGTGCATGCGGTCCACGCGCTCCTCTACCTGGTCGTGGCGCTGATCGCGTTGGCACTGATTTTCTATTTGCTCGGCGCGCAGTTTGCCGCGGCGCTCGAAATCATCATTTACGGCGGTGCCATCATGGTGCTCTTCATTTTTGTCGTGATGCTGTTGGGGCCGCTCGCGGTTGAACAGGAACGGACCTGGCTCACGCCCGGCGCATGGGTGGGACCCAGTATCCTGGCTCTGATCCTCCTGGGGGAAGTGGGATACCTCATTGCGGCTGGGGACCATACCGCGATTGTTGCCACGGAAACGAGACAGAAAGGTATCTCTATCGCCCTCTATGGACCCTATATTATTGGGGTGGAATTGGCTTCCATGTTGTTGCTGCCTGGGCTGATCGGCGCCTATCACTTGGGGCGTCGTATACCAAAGGAATCTCGTTGATGTTGAGCACGCCTGCACTCGTGTTGGCCATCATGCTGTTCGGTCTTGGATTGATCGGTTTATTGAGTCGTCGGAACATCCTGTACATGCTCCTGTCGCTCGAAATCATGTTGAACGCCGCCGCTCTCGCGTTCATTGCCGGGGGAGCCCGTTGGGGACAAGTCGATGGCGAGATCATGTTCCTGTTCATCCTCACCCTGGCGGCGGCTGAGGTCTCTGTGGCACTGGGGATCGTGCTGCAGCTGTCACATCGGTTTCGAACATTGGACGCCGATGCATTCTGCGAGATGAGAGGGTGAGCATGTGAACGATCGATCGAAGGACAAAGGGTTTCTGGTTTCGAGTTTCTGGTCTCATGGTGTGCTTTATCCGTCTCGAAACAGGAAACTCGAGGCACGAAACGTGTTCTAGCGGGATTCACGTACGACGAGAGACGAGATGATCAACTTGATTTGGCTGATTCCAGTGCTTCCGCTCGCCGGTTTTCTGGTGTTGGCGCTGTGCGGAGGGCGTTTGTCCCGGCACCAGGTTGCGTGGGTCGGTTGTGGTTCAGTGGGGGCAGCAGCCGTGGCCACTGCGCTTGTCGCCGCGGATTTTCTCCCGATCTTTCCCGGTCGTGAGTCTTACCATCAAACGTTGTGGAATTGGATCGATACGTCCGGGATGACGGTCGGCATTTCCTGGTACCTGGATGCGCTGTCACTCTTGATGGTGGCGGTGATCACCGGCATCGGCTTTTTGATCCATCTGTACTCCGCCGAGTACATGGCAGACGATGAGGGATACGCCAGATTTTTTGCCTATATGAATCTGTTCGTGGCCGCCATGCTGACGCTGGTGCTGGCGGACAATCTCCTTCTGCTCTATCTGGGCTGGGAAGGGGTGGGACTCTGCAGCTACCTCTTGATCGGGTTTTGGTATCGCGAACCAGAATACGGCACTGCCGCGCAGAAGGCCTTTATCGTCACTCGCATCGGAGACACTGCGTTTGCCATCGGGCTATTTATCCTCTTCACGCAATTCAAAACCTTGTCGATCCAACAGGTCCAGAGCCTTGCGACAGAGGCGTGGCCGGTTGGGTCAAACCTTGCCATGATCGTGGCGGTGCTCTTCTTGATCGGGGCGGTCGGGAAGTCGGCGCAATTGCCGCTCCAAGTGTGGTTGCCGGACGCAATGGCCGGCCCCACGCCGGTGAGCGCGCTGATTCATGCGGCCACGATGGTGACGGCAGGGGTCTACCTCATTGCCCGCATGTATCATCTGTTTACGCTTGCCCCGTTGGTGCAAGAGATCATCGCGGTGCTTGGCCTGGCCACGTTGCTGCTTGCTGCGACGAGCGCGCTGGTTCAACACGACATCAAGCGGGTGCTCGCGTATTCGACGATGAGCCAGATCGGCTATATGTTTCTGGCGCTCGGTGTCGGCGCCTGGTCAGCCGCGCTCTTTCATTTTCTGACCCATTCGTGCTTCAAAGCCTTGCTCTTCCTTGCAGCTGGATCAGTCATCCACAGCCTTCATCATGAACAAGACATTTTCCGGATGGGCGGACTTCGGCGGCATCTGCCCTGGACCTTTTGGACATTCTTGATCGGGGCCGCGGCTATGTCAGGCGTTCCTCTCATTACGTCAGGGTTTTACAGCAAAGACTGGATCTTGTGGTCTGCCTGGTCCTCACCCTTAAGCCATCGGTGGATCTGGTTTGGTGCCTTATTCGGGGCGCTGCTGACTGGCCTCTACAGCTTCCGGCTGATCTTTCGAGTGTTTTTTGGTGAGGTCCGCACGCAGCCGACCGGCGAACCAGGTTTGGCCATGCGTGTACCTCTGGTGGTACTGGCCTTCCTTGCGCTCACCGTTGGTTTTCTCGAGATGCCTCACACGCTTGGGAATGTGACCCTGTTCAGTGACTACTTGTCGCAAGCGCTTCCAGCAATGGAGCTGCTTCCTGGAATGGATGAATCAAATGAAGCTCGTGAACAGATTGCCGTCACAGTCGCGGCACTGCTTGGGATTGGGTTGGCCGCTCTCCTGTTCCTGCCTGGCGCCCTCTTTACTGCGCGATGGTCAGATCAATCCAAGGATCGGCCTTCGGTAACCTTGCTGCAAGGAGGGTGGGGGTTCGATCGACTGTATGATCGCATGTTTGTGCGACCATGGTTCTTCTTGACCAGACATCCAGGTGATATTCTCGATCGCGGGTATGAGTGGCTGGCCGTTGGCGCTGCATCCTGTCATGGCTGGATGAGTCACACTCAGACGGGGCATGTCCGGTGGTATGCCGCCACCATTGCCGTTGGGACACTGATGTTAATCGGTCTCTTTGCAATGTGAATGCGATGGTCCTCTGGCTACTCATACTCATTCCAATTCTCGCGGCGCCCCTCGCCTGGATGGGGCAGCAGTGGTCGCGCCATGCCGCTCGCTGGATCGCACTCAGCGCCATGTCCGTTGATTTTCTGCTGGCGTCCTTCTTCGGGAGCCAAGGTCACTCGCTTCAGGCGTCAGGCCATGGGGCATGGCTTGTAGAAAGTCACGTCAGTTGGATTCCCCGCTGGGGCATCAGCCTGCATCTTGGCCTCGATGGGCTGAGTGTGATCCTCATTCTGTTGACGGCCTTCGTTGGGGTCGTTGCCATCATTGCCTCCTGGACAGAAATCCAGAACCGGGTCGGATTGTTTCATTGTAACGTCCTGCTGGCCCTTGGTGGGGTCATCGGGGTGTTTCTCGCTATCGATCTGTTTCTGTTTTTCTTCTTTTGGGAGCTCATGCTCGTTCCCATGTATCTCCTGATCATCATATGGGGCCATGCACAGCGCCGGCACGCTTCATTCAAGTTCTTCTTGTTTACGCAGGCAGGCAGCTTGGTGCTGTTTGTTGCGATTGTGGCCCTCGCACTCCTGCATCAACAGGCGACAGGACGACCGAGTTTCGACTATGCCGACCTGATGGGACTGACCCTATCCGACGAGATGGCCAGGTGGTTGATGCTGGCATTTCTCATTGGGTTTCTTGTAAAGCTGCCGGCGCTTCCCTTCCATACGTGGCTGCCGGATACCTACACAGAGGCGCCCACCGGAGCAACGATCGTCCTCGCCGGGATCTTGGCTAAAACCGGCGCCTATGGGTTGCTGCGGTTCACGGTCCCGATGTTTCCGGAAGTGATCAGTGATGTTGCTCCCTTAGTCATGGGACTTGGGGCGCTTAGTATTCTCTATGGAGCGGTGTTGGCCTGTGCACAAACGGATATCAAGCGACTGGTGGCCTACAGCAGCATTAGCCACATGGGATTCATCCTGCTCGGTGCCTTTGCTGGGACGGAGTTGGCGCTGCAAGGAACGGTGATGCAGATGGTGGCGCATGGGTTGAGCACCGGCGGCCTCTTCCTGTTGGCTGGCGCGCTTCAGGAGCGTTACCAGACGAGGGAGATGGGGCAGATGGGAGGACTGTGGAGTGTGACGCCACGCCTTGCCGCGATGGCGCTCTTCTTTGCCTGCGCATCACTGGGGTTGCCTGGCATGGCCAATTTCATCGGTGAATTTCTCATCCTGTTCGGATCCTATGCGGCTCAACCGTTCATGATCATTCTGGCATCCATCGGCATGGTTATGGCAGCCATTTATTCTTTAGGCATGATGCAGCGTACATTCTTTGGCCAGCAACGAGATGCCCGTATGGCTCCGGACCTGTCGAATGTCGCGTTTGGGACATTACTCTTCATGGCAGTCCTGCAGATCTGGCTTGGTCTCTACCCGAAGATAGTATTGACCACCGCGAGGCCGGTCATGGAACAGCTTGTACAGTCGGTAGTGGCGTCACCCAATCCGACTCACTCGCCATCAGGATCTCTGCTGTCGTCCCACATTGGGACCTCGCAAGGGAGTGCCCCATGACACTCCAAGACTTCATTGCCCTTTCACCACTCCTAGATCTTGGGGCCTTCTCCCTTGTGACCATGCTCGCGATTGCCTGTCGGCGACACCATGCACGCATCGCCATCTTCGCGTTTGTGTCATGCCTCCTCACGCTGGCAACATTACCCTGGGCGGCCACGGTGGCCCCACGAGCCGTGACGACCTTGCTGGTCGTGGATGGACATGCCTTGTTGTACATGGGACTCGTCCTGACTGCCACGATGGTCATCATCGCATTATCTTACCGATACTTGAATTTCCAGTTTCGTGAGAAGGAAGGTGTGGAGGAATATTATTTGCTTCTCCTGCTGGCCACCTTCGGGGGATTGGTCCTAACCACGGCTGCGCATTTCGTGTCGTTTTTTCTTGGGTTCGAACTGCTCGGTCTGTCCCTCTGTAGTCTGATCGGGTACTTACGCACGAGACGCCATCCGCTCGAAGCCGCGGTGAAATACCTGCTGTTGTCCATCACCGCGTCCGCGCTCCTTCTGTTCGGTCTAGCGCTTCTGTATTTCGAAAGCGGTGCCATGACCTTTTACGGTGTGGGAGCAATCATGAAACAGGCGCAGTCCGTTCCTGCACTGTGGTTAGGAGGATTAATTCTGGTTCTCATTGGGATCGCCTTGAAGCTCGGGCTCGCACCGTTTCATATGTGGATTCCCGATGTATACCAGGGAGCGCCTACTCCCATCACGACCTATATCGCAACCGTCTCCAAGGCAGCAGTGGTGGCATTGCTACTCCGATTCGCCACCGAGGTTGGGGTGTTGGAACTGCCTCCGGTTGTCCATCTGTTCAGCCTCCTGGCGGTTGTGTCAATGGTCACGGGGAATGTCCTTGCGCTCTTACAACAGAATGTGAAACGGCTCCTGGCCTATTCCTCAATCGCCCACTTTGGCTATGTGCTGGTCGCGCTGCTGGCTGGTGGTCCTCCCGCTGCCGAAGCAGTCACCTTTTATGTCATCGTATACTGTGCCATGTCGTTGGGTGCCTTTGGCGTGGTGACGGTGTATTCGAGCGAGGGAGGGGACAAGAATCGTTTCGAGGACTATCAAGGGTTGTTTTGGACGCGGCCCTGGCTCGCCGCCATGCTGGCGCTGAGCCTGTTGTCCTTGGCCGGTATCCCGGTGACAGCGGGGTTCATTGGGAAGTTTTATGCAATTGCGGCTGGCGTCGACGCCGGTCTGTGGTGGCTGGTACTGGCGCTGATCGGGAACAGCGTCGTCAGCCTGTACTACTATCTGCGACTGATCGTGACGTTGTTCGACGAAGAGCCGGCACAGGCAACCGCTCTTCAAGGACTGCCTATCCAATCTCCCCAGACGGCAGGCTGGACGGCTGCTTTCTCTCTGGGATTCGTTGCCTCGATCATTCTCATGTTAGGACTCTATCCAGGACCACTGATGGAAGTGATCCGAGATTCTGTCAGTAACCTGCTCATGGTGGCCGTGCAGAGACCATGAATCAGTTCGAGCCGTGTACTCCATACCAGTAGCCGCGCTCTACCAACGTGGTTTGTCGGCTTGCATCGAAACGACCACACAAACTGGCAGAAGCGTACCACCTCTTGCCTGGACTATCCGATGAAACGCTGTTGCCCCTCATGGCCAAGAGCAAAGGAGAAACGATCAAGCGGCAGGTGTCGGCCTGCTTCACCACGTTTTAGCATGTGAAGCCGATTCTGACGGGTACCGATCTGAAGGCAATGGGATTAAAACCAGGCCCGCAATTTAGGAAGATCCTCGACCGGTTGCTCGATGCACGCCTGAACAGGGAGATCAAAACGGAATCGGAAGAGAGGAACTTGGCGACTAAACTCGCCGGCCTAGGAAGACTCGCTAGTTCGTCGGAATGATCGAGGCTGAGACCTCATTGGGCAGGAGCAGGGTGGCCATCGGTCGGTTCTGTTCGTCCGCTTGAATGAATGCGAAAAGCGGCACAGGCTGCGGCACGCCTTCAGGCGGCAACGCTAACATCGCCGGAAAATCGATCAGCGGCGAGAGTGTGGTTTGACTGGCGAGACGGATACGGAAGGCCATCAATACATCACGCAATCGTCCGGACTTGGCTTCCTCCGAAAGCGCCTGAGAAGGGGCGATGCCCATTTCCCACAGAGGCTTTGTAATGGTGATCGGGAAACTGATACCCAGCTTTTGGGCATCCGTTGTCACATCAATCAGGAAACCAGACTGAATAGCTTCTTGCCGATTCGTGATCAACTGATTCACCGGTCCTTCTGCCTTGACCTCGGGTGCTTTTCCTAAGCTTGCGGGACTTTCGAGCTTTGGTTCTTCCGCTGTCGGCAGCGAGGGATCTGCTTGAACCGTTTCCTTCTCTTCTCGAATCGCTTCGCTAGGCGCCAAGGTCGAATCATCTGGCAGAATCGGAAGCGCTTGGATCAGCCCGTCATAGATTCTCCTCGCAGATTCCGACCAACCAGGATTGAATGGACGACCTGAAAACGCCGCTTGTGCAGCTTTTCGCTCGTCATGGGTCAAGACTCTTGGGGTTTGATTGGGTGTGTTCATCGTAAGTTTCAGAATAAACTCGAAAAATCTAAAGTCAAGGGTGGAAAGACTCTAGTCGGGCAGACGACGACCTTTGGTTTCCTGGGCAAAGAGCAAAACTACCAGTCCAATCAAATAGATAAGGGCGATGGTGCTGGCCGCCCGGCTGAAGGAGCCGAGCGTCGTGACCAGCCATCCCGTGAGAAATGGCGAGGCCGAGGCCAGCACGCGACCTGCATTAAAGCAAAATCCGGCCCCGGTTGCCCGTAACTTCGTCGGATACAATTCCGGGAGATAAATCGGAAACCCGCTGAAAATCCCGTTGTTAAAGAATCCTAAGATCGGTAGGAGCATCAAGATCCCGCTATAACTCGATGGTATCAGGTAAGTGACCGGTAACATGATGAAACTCCCCAAACACATCAGAGCGAACACCGGTCGACGCCCGAAGCGATCAGCAAGTGGGCCGAAGCCCAGGTAGCCAAAGATCGCCCCGGCGTTCAACGCCATAATGGCGTAGCTGACGTATTTGGTGAGCGTCGCCGGATCCTCTCCCTTGAGGTCCGGCAACTCACGAATAAGGGTCGGCGCCCAATTTGTGGAACCCCAGAGACCGAATACCGCGACAAAGGCAAGCGCGGTTCCCACCAACGTTGAGCGCCGTAAATCACCATGAAAGATGGCCGTCAATGGGATAGCGTGCTCCTCATGTGCATGGGTCCAGCGTTCCGGTTCCTTGACCCACCACCGGACGAAGAGGGCAACGAACGCAGGAGCGATACCGATCACAAACAAGCCGCGCCATCCATAGGTTTCCTTCAATGTGAGATTCATCGTCGCAGCCAGAAAAAATCCCACCGCCCACGCTGACTGGAGAACACCCGCCGCTTTGGCGCGCTTATCTTCCGGCCACGTCTCAGCCACAATCGCGGCACCTGCCGCCCATTCACCGCCGATGCCGAGTGCTGTGAGAAAGCGGGATAGTGCAAGATGCCACCAGGTCTCAGCCAATGCAGCGGCCCCGGTGAACACGGCGTAAATAAGGATTGTAACGATCAAGACTTTCGTGCGTCCGAATCGATCGGCGAGCACGCCGAACGTGATGCCGCCGATCGCCCAACCGATGAGAAAGATGGAAAAGATGATCCCGCCGTACCATCCGATTTGCTCTGTCGTCGGAGGACCACCGCTTGCGGAATGCAACAGATCGTGGAGGGCCGGATGGAGGACAATCGCGTAAATTGTCGCGTCCATCGCATCAAAGACCCATCCCAACCAGGCGACGAATAAGACCAACCACTGATAGCTGGTCACCCCGGATCGCCAAGAGAGAGTAGTCATGCTGTCGATCTATGTCTGCGAGATTTCTTCAGTCAGCGCAGTGGCGCTACAGTGCGCGCAAGGCTAAGGAGGATCTCTGCTACTGTCAAGGTGAAGCTGATGAGACCCCATGCTATAGTTCGTCGCATGGCGCGATCGAACTACTATCAGGTGCTGGGCGTTTCACGGGAGGCGTCCGACGACGAGATCAAGAAGGCCTATCGCAAACTGGTATTTGAGCACCATCCCGACCGCAATCCTCACAAGACGGATGCCGAAGAACGGATCCGCGAGATCAACGTCGCCTATGAGATAGTCGGTGACCCAGAAAAGCGCAAGAGCTACGATCGGTTAAGTTGGGGAGATGAGCCGCGCTCAGCGGCGGCTGATCCCGGCCTCATTCTCGATGAAATCGAGCAGAAGTTGTTCGATGAAGGCCGGAAAGAAGTGTTCGCGATCTTGATACCGAATGTCGCACGGGTGCGCGAGGAATTGAAGGTAATTCGAGAACGAACAATCCAAGCGCAGGGTTATGATTCATTCCTGGAGCCGATAGTCACGACCCGGGCGTCCGAAATAATGGAAGATCTGGTCACGGAGGACATGAATAAGCGGAAGCGACGCCTCATCGAAGTAGCTATGGAGATGATGGTCTCTCAGGGGATAGTCAAGCGGGGGGATGATCGAGCGATCCGATCACTCAGGGCTCGTCTGGAGGAAGGTTTCCGCAAAGGCCGTGTCCAAGGCGTTGTGTCGGCGCTGGAGCTATTTTACGAAAGACGGTAGCTCGCCCAGGAACTAGCCTCGCGAAAGCGGTCCTGACACAAATTGGCCGGCTTTCATCACCCCCATAATCTTGTCGCGGTCTCGCAGCATCTCGACCCGTCGAAGCGGGTTTCCTTTCAGGATGACGAGATCAGCTTCCATTCCCTTGGTCAGTGTTCCGACTGAGTCCTGGATCCCGATCAATTGAGCCGCCGTCGAAGTCGAGGCGACGATGGCTTCCATCGGTGTCATGCCGAAGGCCACCATACGCTCGAGTTCCTGCGCATTGTCTCCGTGGTAGTTGAACGGTGTTCCGGCGTCGGTCCCCATGGCGATGGAGATGCCGCTTTGGTGTGCATGTTTGAAGCTGGACCGATGGCGCTTGGTCATGGCTTTGGCCTTGTCTAACGCACTCTCGGGAATGCCGCAACTCGGTCGGCAGGCTGCCGTGGTCGCCAGGGCTGAAAGGGTAGGAACCATGTAGACCCCATACCGTTTCATGAGCGCGCCCGATTCGTCGTCCAACAACGTTGCATGTTCGATCGAATGCACACCTGCGTGAATCGCGTTCTTCATCCCGGAAGCTCCGTGGGCATGGGCCGCCACTTTTTTCCCGGCTTGACGCGCGGCATCGACCGCAGCCGCAAGTTCCTGCGTGGTCATTTGAGCCACATCCGGCGAGGTGCCGGGTGTCAGCACTCCTCCCGAAGCGATGAGTTTGATGACCCCCGCCCCGGCGGCGACTTGGTTGGCCACGGCTTGCCTGACTTGCTCGGTGCCTTCGACTTCTTGTCCGATGAACCGGGCATGACCACCGATCATGCAGATGGCAAGACCTGCACCAACGATTCGCGGCCCAGGGAGAAGGCTAGAATCGATCGCCTGTTTCAGGGTAAAAATCGAATGATCCCGAGATCCTACGTCGCGCACCGTGGTGAATCCTGCGTCGATCGTCGCTTTCGCATGCTTGGCCGATTTCAGCAACGTATACGACGGATGTTCTGATTCCAGCGTGGCGACCACATCTGCTTCGCCTCCCAAACAGAGGTGGACATGGCAGTCGATGAGTCCCGGAAGAATTGTGAGGCCGCGGCCGTCGATACGGATAGCCCCCTTCGGGATCGTGACAGCGTTGCTTGGGCCGACCGCCGTGATTCTGGTATCTCGCACGAGCAGCGTCGTGCTGTCGTGAACGGCTCCCGTCCCATCGATGAGGCGAGCGTGATGAATGGCAATCGTCACAACCTAGCGTCCTACACTATAGGTATGCGCTGCCGCCTGCAGTGCAATGCCTGGGGTCGAAATCCACTTGTTTCGAATGCCGATCTCTTCCAATGCATTCAGGAAAGTCAGCACGTTGGCTTCGGTAGACGATTCTCCCATCAATCCGATTCGCCAGACTTTCCCCTTAAGATGCCCGAGGCCTCCGCCGATTTCTATGCCCGATGTTTCGAGCAATTGAGATCGGACGCTCGCTTCATTGATAGGTGTGGGAACCGTGACACAGATCAGCGTCGGAAGTCGGTGATCAGGAGGAGGCAACGGCTCCAACCCGAGCGCGATCAGTCCCGCCATCAGCGCGCGACTGTTCAATTCATGCCGGGCGAACCTGGCAGGAAGTCCTTCTTCTTTGATCAGACGCAAGGCCTCCCGCAGGGCATACAGCATAGAAATCGGTGCGGTGTGATGATAGGTCCGACTATGCTCTGCCCAGTAATCCGCGATCAGGGCTAGGTCAAAATACCAGCTTTGACAGGGAGCACGCCGATTCTTGATTACAGAAAGTGCGCGCTCGCTTAAGGTCAAGGGCGCCAAGCCAGGTGGGCAGCTGAGACACTTTTGCGTGGCGCCGTAACACACATCGATGCCCCATTGATCGACCTCTACGGGGACCCCGCCAAGCGACGTGACCGCATCGACTATGAGCAGGACGTCGTATGTGCGACAGATCGCGCTGATCGGTTCGATGGGTTGCCACGCACCCGTGGAGGTTTCAGCGTGGACGAGTGCAACCGCCTTCACCGGCCCCGACCGTTGGAGAATCGACGAAATTGCGTCCGGTTCGATAATCTGGCCCCAAGGAACCTCCACACGAATAGCCTTGCCTCCGCAACGTTCAACGATCGTTGCGAGCCGAGTGCCGAACACCCCGTTGATGCCTACGATCACGGCATCACCCGGCTCCACCACGTTGACGACCGCTGCCTCCATACCAGCTGACCCGGTACCAGAGACCGCAATCGAAAAACGATTGGTGGTCGCAAAGACATGGCGCAAGAGGGACTGGATGTCATTCATCACTCGCAGGAAAGTCGGGTCCAAATGTCCCACGATCGGAGTCGCCATGGCACGCAGCACCCGGGGATGAACCATGCTCGGACCGGGGCCTAAGAGCAATCTGCGCGGTGCAGTAAATTCGTCCATCACAAAAAAGGCCCTTTGAATGTCGCGGGGTTAGTATAGCCAACTTCAGAAGGCAAGGCCATGCGGAAAATTCCACGCCGTCCTACTCAGTAGCTACTTTGAGGGGATTTGGAGCGCCGGAGGCACGTGTTATAGTCAGGCACCCATGAGCGACCAGACCTGTTCGATCGGACAACTGCAGGGTCTTCCAGATGCCGAAACCCCTATGGCCTCACAGTCACCACTTCAACCCTACAGCTCTCGATGGTCACTGTTTGTGAATGTCGTCTGCGCAGCCATCCTGATTGCGGCGCTCGGGGACATTCTGTGGGTGTCGATGACTTTTCCAAAACTTCAGCGATTCGAGGAACCAGACCGTGCGCTCGATCTGATGGTCGGCCGTATGATGGAAGCACAAGACGCTCTTCGACGAGCCCCGGTATGGCAGCAATGGCTTGCGGAATGGACGATGGGGAGCGAGGACGAAACTCCTGCGCAAGCCATCCAATGGTATCGCGAGCTGGTTGAGACGACTGATGACCCACTGTCCAAGCTTCGGCTGGCGATCCTACTTGGAGAATCCGGGCGTGAAGCGGCGGCACTAGTCGAAGCCAAGGGATGGCAAGATCGTGGGACGTCTGCAGTGCTCTTTGGACAACTGATCGAAGCTGCGTATGGTGCGCAACCCCTCAATAGGGAACAGGAAGTCGAATTACAAGCTCTGCTGGCGGAAACGCTGCCGACCGGATGGTTCTACGATCA
Organism: Nitrospira sp. BO4; assembly: GCA_030144965.1. GTDB lineage: Bacteria > Nitrospirota > Nitrospiria > Nitrospirales > Nitrospiraceae > Nitrospira_D. The sequence goes on along the minus strand of JAMPUU010000017.1, from coordinate 393,946 downwards.
TCTTGCCGCCAGGCTCGCGCAACGAGCTGATAATCAGGAACTTCTTGTGACGGTCAAAAACCAGAGTGTGCTCAAGGAGGATCAGGTTCAGCAAAGGATTCGCCCATTGCTGTTGTTCGAATTGATCTGTCTGGTGATCGGGTCAGTCATGCTGTTGGGTATTGTCAGGCTCAAGGGTCAGCGGGTGGACATCTTGCGCCTGCACTCACCAGGCGTTCCTCCTCCTTGGTCCGGAGGAAATGCTGCTGCGGTTATTCTCCGTGGTGGTGCCTTAGGAGTGATTGCAACGTCGGTCTTGCTATTCGCTCCATCCATCGAGCATGCGTCGGTGTCGGCATTGGCCATCCCTTTGGCCAACCTTCCCCTGCTTGCGATTGCGTATGTTCAGCTGCTCAAGCCCTCCGGCCTGACGTTCTTGAACGGGTTCGGCCTCCATGTTAAACGAGCCGACTTCGGACGCCTGACCTGCATCATTCTTGCCGTTGTCGCTGCGGGGATCTGGGGCGAATGGATGATGGGGCGGACCGCCGAGTTCCTGAATCTGAATAACCATTGGACGGAATGGTTTGATGAGGATCTCGTCTGGGCGTCACCTTCTGTGTTGGCGAGTAGCCTGCTCCAGTATGTGATCCTCGCGCCGATCTTCGAGGAGCTTGTATTTCGCGGTCTGCTCTATGCGATGCTTCGTCGCCGGTTTTCATTCTTTCCCGCCGCACTCATCAGTGCCGGCATCTTTGCGTTGGCCCACGGCTATAGCCTGATCGGCTTCATCAGTGTCTTGTGGAGCGGGTTCCTCTGGGCTTGGATCTACGAGCGGACAGGGAGTCTGGTTCCCAGCATGGCCGCCCATGCGATGAATAACTTGCTGGTGTGCCTTACGGTGATGGCCTTGCTTCGTTGAGCGAACTCCGCTGAATCAGCTCAAGCGCTTCGAATAGATTACTGTAGCGCAAACCGACACGATCCAGTTTCAGTAACTCACTCATTCGCTTGTTCAATACCCGCTTGCCGGTTGGCCCCGGTTCCCGAGAGGTGGAGGAGCGAATGTCCCACCGCCGCGCGACCGTCTCACAAATATCGTTCCAGGTCATGGGATTGCCATCACTCACATTGTAGATTCCGCTTGGTTCGGCATGGGTCAGGGCCGCAAGGCAGGTCGCAGCCAAATCCTCGACATGAATGAGGTTGACATATTTGCGTGAGCGGTTCACGCGGCCTGTTCTGATCCAATCGATGGGATTGCGACCCGGCCCATAGATCCCTGCGACCCGCAGCACGATGGCGCCATAAGTCGTCCGCAATAGCTCTTCTCCCTGTACACGTTCTATTGTTAGATCGATGGGTGCTGTCTCATCCACCCAGGACGGAGGATATCCGGTAGAGATGCCATCGGTGTATGCGGAGGTGCTCCCCAGCACCGCGAGGCGACGGGTCTGCAGAGATGCCGCTTCAGCGAATTGCCGGACCAACTCAATCGGCACTGCGGGAAAGCACCACAGAATGTCGGTCGCCATTGGAATCGACGGCCATGTATCAGGTTGTGCCAGATCGAATCGTACCCGTCGGTCAGGTCGTAGATGACTGAGGTGCCGCTCGGGGTTCCGACTGGTGGCAAAGACTCGGGTATAGCGTTGCTCGGCGAGCGGCAAGAGGAACTTGGCGGTGTAGCCGGATCCGAGAATGGTCAGTGATTGATGCAAGGCCCGATCGTGCTCCGTGCTAAGAGGTGCAGTGTGCCAGCGGGAATCGATCGGAGTCCAACGAAAAAAGTCATTTCATTTGGTGTACGTATTCACCCGTGCTATACGGGGAACAGGCATCTGATTAAGGACATCAGCAAAAGGACACGATATGAACACGCGATTCTTGTCATGGCTCATGTTACCGGTGCTGGCGCTGGTGACCGGCTGTCCAAGTGGAGGAGGCGGAGAAGGTGGGTTTGAAGGGGGGGCAGTACCAGTCGCGTATGTCGTGAGCAGTGGACCCAACGAAGTGTCGGCTTACACGATCAGTGGGGGAGGGAGCCTTGTGGATGCACGTATCATTTCACTCACAACCGACGTTCCATCATCCATTGCAGTGTCTTCGAATGGATCCTTCGCCTTTGTCGCAACCAACGATGGCATCTATGCATTCGCCATCAGTGCTACGACGGGGGGCCTCACATCGGTGACAGGATCGCCATTCGTTTCCGGAAGCGGTTTTAACGCAGTGACGGTTTCACCGAACGATCGGTTTCTTTACGCTGCGAACAATAACGGTACCGTATCTGTTTACAGTATTGGTGGAACAACCGGGGCATTGAGCGTAGTCGGCGCTCCGATTGCTGCAGGAACAACACCGAGCGCGGTCGCAGTATCGCCGAATGGATCCTTCCTCTATGTGAGTAACCAGGGCTCCAACAATGTGTCGGCATTCAGAATCAACGGAACCACCGGCGCCTTGACGTTCGAAGAAAACGAAAATGCGGGGACCTCGCCGCGCGGCGTGGCCGTATCACCGAACAGCGCACTTCTCTACGTGAGTAACCAGGGCTCCAACAATGTGTCGGTGTTCAGCATCAACGGAACCACCGGCGCCTTGACCCAGGTCATCAACTCTCCATTTGGAGCGGGAACGGCGCCAAGCGGCGTGGCCGTGTCACCCAATGGAGCGTTTCTGTATGTGAGCAATCAAGGATCGAACAATGTATCGGTGTTCAGTGTTAACGGGACAACTGGTGATTTGAACAACGTGGAAACGGAGCCTGCCGGAATAGCTCCAAGCGGTATTACCATAGAACCGGATGGGCAATTCTTGTATGCCTCAAACAGTGGCGGAGGTGGCAATGTATCCGGCTATCGAATTACAGCAGGCACCGGTGAGCTGGTTTCTTTAGGTGCGGCGTTTCCGGCTGGAGCGACCCCCGTTGGCATTGCCACACCAGGCCGACCATAAGCCTTCTCCGGGACTTTGATAGCCCGCGGGTCAGCCACCGTGCCGCGGGCAGCATTCATCGCGGTGACGCTTCGCTTGAAAATGTATAAAGTCACGGCAGCCAACGTAAAAGAACCACGACAAGCCACTCGCCACCGATTTGGCCGGTGCAGACCCTGGCGCATTCCTTCTGTATAACACTGCCCCGTCCACAGCTGCTTCGTTGTCTTGACTATGTGGGAGTGGTATAACCCGAGATGTGATTATCCACACGATTCACAAGGCTATGAGCATGACAAAATGGCTAATGGTATGGCTCTTCACATTCGCATGGCTTCTATCCGGCTGTGGCGATGGAGGCGGGGAAGGGGGCGCGTTTGGAGGTTTAGGAACCATAGGAGGTGGTGTTGGAACGACATCGATCATCTATGTCACCAATAGCGGCTCCAATAATGTATCCGGATACAGCATCAATGCGGCGACTGGTGCGTTGGTGCCGATTGCCGGCTCTCCGTTTGCGAACCTCCCAGGTCCGTCAGCGATTGCGATATCGTCCGATGGATTTTTCACGTTTGTGGCCAGCAGTCGAGCGAATAATGTGACGGCGTTCAGAGTGTCAACGGACGGTGGCCTCATCTTGGTGCCATCGACTGGGCTCAATCCCAACCCGGCTGCAGTCGGCACAACCCCAGGAGCAATGGCCATCTCCTCTGACACAAAGTATCTGTATGTGGTCAATGGTGGCTCTGATAACGTAACCGCGTTCAATATAGGGGCCGCTGGGGTCTTGACTCCTATACCGCCGGCGGCCGGCAACTCGAACCCCGTTTCGGTTGGCGGATCGGATCCTGCATCCGTAGTGATTTCCCCAATTGGAAAATTCCTCTTTGTGGCCAATAGTGGATCCAACGATGTCTCGGCATTCTCAATCGGAGGAACAGGGCTCTTAACGCTCATACCCCCGTCCGGGACGAGCAGGAATCCCATCTCGACCGGTGGGACGGCTTCGAAGGGAATCGCTATCTCGCCGAATGGATCGTTTCTCTACGTCGCGAACAGTGGCTCCAATGATGTCACGGTATTTCAGATCGCGGCAAACGGCCTCCTAAGCTTGGTGCCGCCGGCGGGGTCCAGCGCGAACCCCATCCCGGTCGGGAGCACGACTCCTAATGCCATTGTCATCTCCCAGGATGGCCAATTTGTTTACACGGCCAATGGCGGAGGTACGGTGACGGCATTTACTATTGGAAGCGGCGGACTGTTGACGCTCGTGCCGAGCTCAGCGGGTAGCCTGAACCCCGCACCTGCGGGCACCACGCCTGTGGCAATGACCTTCTCGTCGGATGGCCAATTTCTTTATGTGGTGAATCGTGGAGGTCGTGTGTCGGCTTATGCCATCGCGCAAGGAACTGGGGGACTTGCACCGTTAAGCCCTTTGTTTGGAAATCCCTTCCCAGCGGGGACGACACCTTCTGCAATCGCGACACCCGGATGACCATCAGTCGTGCGGTAATCTATTGCGTAACCAAGTCAGCATCTCACGCGTCACTTGTTCCGGCTTGTCCTCATGGACGAAATGCCCAGCGTCGGCGATCTTCACCACCGTCAAGTCAGTCGCACAATTGCTCAAACCTTCCAGATTCTCAGCGGCCAGCGCATGATCCTGAAGCCCCCAAATCACCAGCGTAGGAATCGCGACGGCTGGATATCCCAGTTGCCGCTGGCGAAACGCGCCGCCGCGTAAGGCTGCTCGATAATAATTCACCATGGCGGTGAGGGCTCCGGGTTCGCATGCCTGTTGTTGGTATTTCCGCACAAGGTCGTCAGGCATGCATTGGCGATCAATCGCCATATGTCTGAAAATTGCGCCGATGACATAACCATGGCCGGCGGACATGGCGGCTTCAGGGAGCCAAGGAATTTGAAAGAAGCCCATGTACCAGGAGCGGCGCAATTGCCGCCAGTGCCGTACTTCTCGCTCAAAGCAGGCGGGATGGGGAGCGTTCACAATCACAAGGGCTTCTACACGATCGCTGTGCCGCATCGCATAGTACCAAGCGATGATGCCACCCCAGTCGTGTCCAACGAGAATGACGCGCTGAACTTGGGCAGCCTCAAGCAGAGCAGTCACATCTTCCATCAAGGGCTCAATTCGATAGGCCTCGACGCCGGTCGGTCGTGTCGTGCCGCCGTATCCCCGGAGATCGGGAGCCCAGACCCGATACCCGGCTTGGGCCAGTGAAGGGATCTGGTGCCGCCACGAGACGGCGGATTCAGGAAATCCATGCAGGCAGAGCACCAATCGATTCCCGGTTCCTGCCATAGCGACGTAAAACGATAGCTGATTGGCTGAGATATGGCGAAACGATAGGGCCGGTGTGCCGGAGAAGTTCGGATCCATATGCGTACGTGCAAAAATTTCGAAATTGCTGGTCAGATCTTCAACGTCTCGCTATGATCGCCAGAATGGAACGACCAAATTGGGTATATTGGCCGGAGCAGGGCAGGTGGCGCGCGCATCCTGAGGGCTGTCCTGATCGCGAAATACAAGCGGCGTCATTCGACGAGCTGCAGTTCAAGGTCCAACAGCTGAGCCGCGATATTGCCAAAAGCTCCCGAGAGATCCCCCGCATTGAACCACCCAAGGCAGGGTCTGGCCACGTAGAAGCGCCACGGTATGTGCTCACGCAGGAGCAGGGCAAGTGGCGTGGCTATCTGCAGGGCTACCCCGACCATTCGGCTCAAGGGGAGTCCTTTGATGAGGTGCAGTTCAAACTTCGCCAGCTCTGCCGCGACTTGACCGCCGTCAAACATACTCATTTACGGAAAGTCGCCTGAGATCCAATCCATTCAAGAGTTATCATCTCTGCACACCTTCTCTTCGCATGGAATCGGAATCTTTCGGTACCACTAGTTCCAAAGCATTCGACTATATCCGGCGATGCCTCACCCAATAGCGTCCTGAGAATGTCTCACGGGAAGCGAGCCGCTTCAGTCCCCAATCCGGGTGATTGAAGGCATCACTTGCGCAGGTCATCGGCTCGATGGCGAGCGCAGCTCGTGGTGCGTCTGCAATCGCATCTCCGGTGTAGACGACTACTGCGGAAAAGGCGGAATCCATCACAACGTCGATCGCGCGGCCGCTTGCGGTATGGCGCAGAGATGCCGTGGCCATTCCCTTCGCATCGCGCTCGAGTTGCACATAGCAATGATTGAAATGTTGCCGCCCGATCTCACGATAGCGGCGAGAGTCCCATGGCGTGCCGGCCGCATTTAGAATGGTCCCCGTAGGGACGAGTCGCTCGTTGAATTCCAAATAGCCAGCACCTGGGATCTCTACCTCCGCTTCATCGATTAATGACGTCCCGACCGTGAAGTAGGGATGAAACCCGACTCCAACGGGGGCTGCACGTGGCCCTACGTTGTTTACCGTAAACGAGCATGATAGCCCTTGCGCGTCGAGTTCATACGTCACCCGCACCTCAAGTGAAAAGGGATAGCCTCGACCGGCATACGCATCGGCGTCAAGACGGACGTCAAACGTCGCCCTGTTCGCCTGAGCTTCACGCACATGCCACGGCAAATTTCGCACGAATCCGTGAATGGCATTGGGGCCTTCTTTGTCGTTGCATTCCAGCTGGAACTGTTCCCCGTCGAACGTGTAACGCCCATGGCCGATTCGCCCGGGAAATGGAATGAGCACATCACCCTGTCCACCTCGCTTGTGGTTTCCGCCTGAATAGCCCCACACGATGTCGGTTTCCTGTCCGCTATCGTCGAGCAACCAATACCGTCGCAATGCCCCGCCCCACGGAGATACAACAGCGCGCTGCTGCTGAAACGACAAGGAGAGTTCAGTATCCGCGGTCACAAGCTTCACAGTCAGTCAATATACCATTGCAACAACTGATGGCAAAGTAAGCTGCCCATCATTTCAAGTACTGCTGCTGTGCCTATATGACGATTGTAGATTCTGCGGTGGTGTTACAAGTCATGTCCGGTGACTTATTTCACAATGACATACCGGCAAATCTCCGGCTCCGTCATCAGAAGTCCCGACAACTGATGCAATGCGCCTAAAATGTGTGGAGTCGAAAAATGTGCCTGTTCTGCTGCAGGACTTGCCCATTCTTCGATAAATACGAATTCAGCGGGGCTAGAGGTATTCTCCACAAGCTGATAACTCAGACATCCTGCCTCTCGGCGAGTTGGCTCGACGACTGCCGAGAGGATCTCTCGAACCTGAGCGATCTGGTCCTCCTTGGCTTTGACGCGCGCAATGACTCGAAGAGAAGTGTCCGGCATCATGGCTTCAAGATGGTCGCTGAAGGCCAGCTCCTGATCTAATCGTCGATTCCGGTACAGTCGGCGCCCAGCCACCTCCCTTTGATGTCCATATGTACCTTACCTGATCCCGATTGTTCTCTGTCACCGATTGCTACAAGGCTTTCCGTCGTCTTGGCCTCGATCGTGAAATGGGTCGTTGAGGGTGGAGGGCCTGGACAAATCTGATCAAGTGCCAGCTTTGAGGAGGATTTCGAGATCACTTTGATCTTGCATGGCACCTCATCATCTTCTTCCTCTTCCATCTCTTTGATAATGCGATCGTGAGCCACATCCGCTTTCGTAATACATGACTGCGCGGTTGTTGTGTGTGGCTTGCCCTCGCGGGCTTTCATCATCTGCTCCATTTGGGTGCGTTGTGGTGGCGTCATCCTAGCCGACATCTCTGGCGAGAGTTTCATCCCCGACGCAACCGTCGTAACCGTCATCTCCCACGCGCCGGGTTTGACATTCAAGGACTCCGCTTGTGCATCCGGCATCACACCGGGAATGACGAAATCAAAAACAAGTCCCACTGCTACGACAACTCCAAGGGTTCTGAGCGCCACGATCGTCTTGAACATATGCCCCCCTTCTGATGGACTGCAGCGAGGCATTGTACTTGTTCTATTTCGACTGGTCTATGGCGAGTGGACGGCGTATTGCACAAATGGATAGACGAACCTGATGAGCGACACACTCCGGAACATAGAAATTACGGTAGGGATGATCTCGTCTCGATACTCTCCCCCTTGACCTGTCCATCGTTCGAGGCGTAGGCTGAGAATGTCCTTTCACAGCCGCCTCACTCTGAAGGTGGTGACGATGGTCCTCCGTGGAGCATGTTTCCAACGGTTCGGATCTGCTGGGTGTGTGTTCCTCATTAGACGAGTCCTATCTTCTGACACTGCGAAATCAATGCATCGTGTCCCTGGTGCGCTATGCCTTATACAGGGTACCAGATTGCATGTACGAGAGACTGATGGCATTCGAAGGCGGAGATGAGCTGTGGGAACTCACAGAAGGACTCGCGTGGGGGGACGCGAGGGCGTGACCTATGTCATTGGAATACTGGGGAATCGTGATCGGCCTCGCAACCTTGGTCGTGATGCTGCTTGCGTGTATGACCATGCTCAACCCAAAAGGAGGTAGAGATCAGAAGGGAACGAAGCAAAGTACCGGTAGATCAGTTGACGTTCCTATACCACCGTCGGTTACCAGCAGGAGGGCAGCATAGTAGCGGGATGTTGCTTGATCTTTATACACGCACCAGCGTGAGGTGCTGTACGGTTGAAATGACAGGATTCATGAGTGGAATCTCAGCACCAATCGAAGGGGTTGGCCTAAACCTTAGAGATAGGAGGGAGATATGGGTCCGACGAAGGCGATCGTGAAAGAGTATGCCCTCTACGAGGCATTGGGAGGGAAGTTGATCAAAGACGGTTTCGCGAGCCGGCAGGACATTGAAACCTATGTGAACCATCATTATCTCGTGTTGCCGGTCGTCGATAAGCGAGGGCAGCCGTGGTTGCTCGATGGAAAGCCGGTGTATTGTCTTCGTGGGACTCAGTACGAAACGGTGAACGACGAACGGGTCCATCTGGCCAGGTGTCCGGATTGCGGCGGGATGGGGGTCCGAACCGACGAATTCGTGGTGGAATCCGATTGTATCCGCTGCACGGCCTGCGGGCATGAGTTCGATACTAGGCTGGAGATGATGGAGACGTAGCGGGATTAGATTGGTATCCCACATTCATCATATGAATTGAGACCCTCTCAGCGCTCCCATCGGTACCCGACGAGAAAGGGCATGACCGTCAACACGCTGAGCGCTCCGAGGGGAACTATTCCTACGACGGTCTGTTGGCCATCGACGTACTCCCTGAATGAGAGGCCGTGGATGGGGAGCATGACTGTCCATTCCAGCAGAAGCATCAGGCAGAGGGCCACGAGACCCACGCCAAGTCGGATGCCTGGCAGGGGAGGCAACGCAAATCGGTCGATGACCCAGCGCGCTCCGACGATCGTGGCCAGCAGAACGTTCGGAATCTCCATTATCTCGGCCAGCCGTTCGCTGACATGCAGCGCAACCACTTGCATTCGAATCACCTCAAGAACTAATCCCGTTCCAATCGCGACGAGAAAATAGATAACGCCGGCCTTCACGACCTGTACGAGACCATGCGGCCTCTTACCGTCGTGCGTCGTGTCGGGCAAGGAAGTCACGGGACTTGTCGTCGCATCACCTTAGTCGGAGGGCGCGGCGTCTCATGCCTAGGAGAGCCGTCGCCACCTCCGATAAATCAGTCTAGCCGAAAATCACAGACACATCCATTCTCAGGTACAAAGCGACGGCCGAGAAGAGTCGGCAAGTGGGGAAGGTTGGGGACGAGAGGTATGACTGCTGGAGAAAATAACCGTGGTCAGTAGCGGCGCGGACTCCGTCGTCTTGTTGACGGTCAATACAAGATCGAAGGAAGAAACGAACCGGTGGGTTTTTGCAGGCTGGAAGGAAGTGTCATAAGTAACTAGACAACGAGTGAGACTGTACGGTGAGTAGTTGGGTCTTGGTTAGTGCAGCGGCAAACAGCGTTTCAATGAATGAGCGTCTAGGATTCAACCAAAACCGGCGATGGAGCCGTGCTTCGAACGCGGGATCGTGTATCGGCGCGAAACCGCGCCGGCGGAAGTTTGAATTCTCGCTTGAAGGCCCGGTTGAAGGAGGGTTCGGACTCGTATCCCACATCCCCGGCTACCTCGGCCACACTCTTCGATGTCGATTGTAACAGTTGTGCGGCGAGGTGCATTCTCCAGCGTGTCAGATACCCGATCGGGGTGTCTGAGAGATAATTGCGGAACCGCTGGGCGAGCACGGAGCGAGAGATACCGACTTCGTTCGCCAATGTGGCGATTGTCCAGGGTCGAGCCGGCTCTCGATGCAACAGGGCCAATGTTTTCCCGACCTCCTGATCTCGGACACCGGCGAGCCAGCCTATCTGCGTCGGGGGCAGCCCCGCAATGTACCGCCGCAACGTTTCCACGAAGAGCGCTTCGGACAGTTTTGCCACTACGGCCGCCCCGCCGGGACCAGAGGCTTCGGCATGGTCCACTGAATAGCGGAGTGTGTCTTCCAGCCAACGCCCGGCCGCATTATCCCGGATATTGATCTTCACGATCGGCGGGAGACCGGCCAGCAACATGCGACTGAGCTGAAGATCGCAGGTCATATAGCCACAGATGAGTTTTGTGAGTTCTCCGCCCCCGCCGAATTGAGAAAGTTTGAGGCCTTCCGCGAGTACGCGACGTAGAGTCTGTGCACTATTCATTGGCGCCACGGCGGGGCCGTTTCCCATCCGGTGTGCGTGACCATGGGGAAAGATGACAATGTCGCCGGCCTCCAGAGGCAGCGGCGTGCCATCATCCTCCACGCGCGCATAGCACCGTCCCTCGGTCACCAGGTGAAAAATGATCACATGCGCGGAATGGGCGGACAGGTACCCGGCCATGGTGCACGAGTCCGGCTCAAGCGCGCACCAGGGTGCAGAGAATTCGCCGTTAAAGAACACAGCGCCGTCGAGCTTCACGGCTTTCAGCACTTCAGAGAGCACGTCCATGCAAGGATTCCTTCTGCAGGTAGACAGTCAGCAAACGATTTCGGACGCCCAGCTAATCGGGCTGGTAGCTTATCATTCTGCTGCTAAGAGAGCCAGACGCCAGGCTAAGACGCCCACGTTTGGTTCTTCTATAGTGGCCCCATCGACACACTGCAGCCCATCAGGATGAACGGTAAACCATAGACACAAGGAGGTGCGCAATGGAGACACGTGCAATGGTGCTTGAAGGGGAGGATGTCATGGTACGCCTCAAGGCAATCTGGACGGCCGGGGACTACGATCGCTTTTCCCGGTACATGGAAGGAGGGGCCCGCGAGTTTTACGAGCGACTCAACGTGACCCCTCATTGTCAGTTCCTGGACGTCGCCTGTGGCTCAGGTCAACTGGCTTTGCTTGCAGCGCGTGATGGCGCAGAGGTTACCGGCGTGGATATCGCAGGGAATCTGGTGGAGCGTGCCCGGTCGCGGGCAGAGGCGGAAGGACTGTCCGCTCGCTTCGAGGAAGGAGATGCTCAAGCGCTGCCCTTTACGAATGCCCGATTCGATGTCGTGACAAGCCTCATCGGCGCCATGTTCGCGCCTCGACCTGATCGTGTTGCGCACGAATTGCTCCGTGTCTGTGTGCCGGGCGGTACGATCGCCATGGCCAATTGGACGCCACAGGGTTTTGTCGGACAAATGTTCAAGACCGTGTCGGGATTCATTGCGCCATCTGGAATGCCGGCGCCGGTCCTGTGGGGTGACGAGACCACCGTCCGCGAGCGGCTGGGCCACGGCCTCTCAGAACTCAACTTGACCAGACAACAGTATCGCTTCGAATACCCATGTCCGCCGTCTGAGGTCGTCGAATTCTTTCGTCTCTACTATGGGCCTACCAATCGAGCGTTCGCCTCGCTCGACCAGGACGGCCAGGGACGCCTTCGGAAAGAATTGGAGGATTTGTGGACGCGGCACAATCAATCCGGGCCGAACTGTACCATGGTGTATGGAGAATATCTTGAGGTCATCGGTATTCGAGCGTGAACGGAAGCAGGAAACTTCTGAGTGAGAGCATCCCGGTCCATCAGCCCTTCACTTTTCGCTGGTGGATGCCGAGCTTGTTGCCGTCGGGGTCGACGATGATCGCCGCCCTGCAGCCGGGCAAGTCGAACGGCTCATGGGCGAACTGCACATTGTGATGTTGGAGATGTTCGATCGTCTGGTCGAAGTCTTCCACTTCCATGGCGAGGTGGGGACCATCACCTGAGGGTTTGAGGAATGGTTCCTTCCCAACGGCGAGTGTATGGGGCCCGATCTCGTACTCGATCCAAAAACCATCCGGGATGTCGAGGGACATGGCAGGGGTGAGTCCGAGCACACCCTCGTAGAACGCTCGGGACCGTGCCTTGTCTGTGGCAGGATAGACAATGAAGGCAAATTCGGCAATCCGCATGACAATGACATCTCCCGTGCGTAGGTGGCCGAGGTGACTAATAAAGCGGTGAGATCGTACCTCTCTGTGTTATAGCGCCTATCGTGGGCCCAACACCTCTCGCCATACTCCGGCGAGATCGAGCAGCGCTTGGCTCCCATTTCCGACATACACGGAACCGTGCATCGTCGCCAGTGTCCTTGGCTGCAGCGCAGCCAATCGTTTCAGCGTCGTGTCCGTCAACGTGCAATACGGCACATAATTCGCCAGCGGACCTTTTTGATACTCAACGAGGGTGGTTCTGCATCGCTCGATGACATCCGACTCTGTGATGGGTTCCACGTCGCCGTTTTGATGGAAGAGATCCGAGCACAAGAGAGTCCGCTGTGTTTCCTCGAACAGCAATCCCGCTTCCCAACAGTGCGGCACATGCGGCGTCGAAATGAATTGAAAGCGATACCGTCCGGTCTGCAACACCTCCCCATCGGTCATGCCTTTGGCGGGCCGAAGTGAGAGACAATCATCGACGCTCACAAGTTTTCCGACCACACTGCATACCGCGTCAGACTGTGGCGCGAGGGTCTGCCACTCAGGCAGAGTGCCGGACTCGTCGGCTTCAAAATGGCTGAATCCGATCCATCGTAAGGTCCGAACATCGAGCAGCGACATCACGGCGTCTTTTGTCGCCGAGAACAACGCGCGCGGTCCTGTGTGGAACAAGAGAGGCTGTTCATCGCGCACGAGGAACTGACTGAATTGGATGTCGAATGGTTTCACGAACGTTGTGATCCGGAAGAGGTCCGGCGCCACCTCGGTAATCGTCGTCATAGAGCCCTCTCGGTATAGCGTGCGCCCGCATCGTAATACAGGACGACAGCGGGCTGCAATCGACCGAGGAGACCGTCGCAGGGCCGAGCGCCATGAGGGCGGCCTGCACAACAATACAGTAGTTCCGCCGTGGACTTATGGACCGGCCTCACGCAAGAAAGTCCAATTGATTCAAGCGGTCAGACTGAAAAACGCTCATAGTGCCAATGCCTTGGACACCGATAGATCGAGAGAAAGCACCCTTTCATTAGGATTCGGAGGTGAGGTTCTTTGCGGTGAAGCGCGACTTCGACTACTATTTCTGCAGTCTGTGGGGTGCCGGTACCTGGGTCGAGCGACGTGTTATCAGGCTACGTCCTTGCGCTTCAACAAGCCCGCGAGATGGGCGAAGGGTGTGAAGGTCGAAGGCCGTTCCTGCTCCCGGCTCGGCGGGGTCTCACCAGGCGTGTCAGCTACCAGATATCGCTGATGCTCATTGTCATGACAATAGAGACACAGCAACTCCCAGTTGCTGCCGTCGAGTGGATTGTTGTCGTGATTGTGATCCTTGTGATGGACGGTGAGCTGGTTCAGCTTTTTGCCGTCAAATTCTCGTCCGCAGTGCGCGCAAATCCATGGAAAGAGTTTGAGCGCGCGAGCCCTATACGTCTCTTCGCGATGAGACGGGTGGTTCCGTGCCATGAGAGTCTCCCAGAGATTGGCGACTCGTCACAGGGGTATTGTACACCAAGTTGGTGCAACCTGACCATCTCTCGGCAAAATCGATTCCTGATACCGTTTCCTCGTCCCAATCCAAAGTTCAAGGCTCATCATGGGCCTGGAAAAAGCTCGGTCATTTGAGTGCGGCAATCTGCCTGATGGTGAAGGTCCCCACACCTCTCGTAATAGTGATTTGACCCATTCGACTCAAGCGAGATATTTCGGAAAACAGTTCGTTCCAGGTAAATTGCGGCAGGCGAGTCACCAAGGTCTCGAACTCGCATTCAGAAGAACCTTGGAGCGATTCGAGGATCCGGCCGGTAATAGGCTTCTGCTCTCCCATCACGACTCCTTCCTGTTCGAGTTGACCGAGCCGAGACTATCTTGCCGAGGATGCGCAGGACGATTCTAGCGTTGAAGCAGCGGGGCCTGAACGAGAACGATCGCTTGCCTAAACGAGGCAGAGATGCGCGAAGATGAACCAGACGGCGTAGTAGAAACGCCTTATATATATGCTACGCGCCAAGAGGTTACGTGGTCAAGCCGTCATGCTCATGAATTCGCGTTTCGCCAAATGAAGGAAACCGTGCAGCCCAGGGCTCGATACGTGTCCGGAATTGGGGCTGGTCAAGTGGTGAAAGCCATGAAGAAGGAGATGGAACCGAGGCGCCCCTGCGTTGGGGCACATTATAAAGCTCGCTAAGTTGCAGAGAAGCTCCTATGGTCTAAGTAAGGCAATAAATCTAAAGAAAGGAGCCACCATGGATGCGAATCTCTTAACATTGGCAGCAGCGTTGCTGGGACTTGTGGGTGTTGGCATATGGGTCTACAAGAAAGGAACGTGAGCGTGTATTGTAATAGGTAGAGTCCCTCTGCTATGTCTCGTGAGCGCATCTCGCGAAACGTGCAACCTGAAAACGAGATGCGCTCTCTGAACTCCCTCTCAGTTGGATGATAAGCCTGTCCCATGCCTGCGCATTCAAAGGTGCTCCCGTAAGAAAAGAGTTGCCTAGCCGGACGGCGCATCCGCCGAGAGTTGTCGCCCGACACCGGTTTCCGTATCAAAGATATCCATAGATATTCCAGAGCCAATTATCCCTCGTATGCAAACGCGTCCGACCTGCTTCTATCCCGACGTTGGGAGAGACCATAAAAGAAGGTTGGAAACCATTGCCCTGATCGAGTTCCTGAGAGATACTAGCGCCCAATCGAGGAGAGACGGATATCTCAGGAATGGTCGGCAGCAATGCGGAGGAGCTATGAGAGAGAAGAGAGGGAAGGGAAAGGGAGACGAAGACGCAGACGCAGACAACATGGCTGAAGCATATGGAGGAAGCGATCCCTTCCAACGCCTGCTCAGGCTGATGTTCAAGGCGCATCCGTGGCACGGCGTATCCATCGGGCAAGAAGCCCCGGACGTAGTCACCGCCTACATCGAAATCGTCCCGACCGACACGGTCAAATATGAAGTGGACAAGAGCAGCGGTTTTCTCAAGGTGGACCGGCCGCAGCGGTTTTCCAACTTCTGCCCGGTCTATTATGGACTGATTCCGCAGACCTATTCCGGAGAACAAGTGGCCGCCATCTTCGGCAAGCGAGCGCGCCGCAAGGACATGGTGGGGGATGGTGATCCGCTCGATATCTGCGTGTTGTCGGAAAAGAGCATTCCGCACAGCGACATCCTGCTGACTGCGCTCCCGATCGGCGGATTGAGCCTAGCCGACGGCGGTGACGCAGACGACAAGATCATCGCCGTGATGCGGGACGATGCCGTGTACGGCAACTTCACGGACATTGCACAATGTCCGGCGGCGCTCATGGATCGGTTGCAGCATTATTTTCTGACGTATAAAAGCGCCCCCGGGACGACACATCACAAGGTGGAAATCACCAGCGTGTACGGACGGGAAGAAGCATTGAAGGTCATCCGTGCCAGCCACGCCGATTACCGAGCGAAGTATCCTGAACTGAGTTCCTTGTGGCCGAGAAAGTTGTAGCTTGCGCGGATGAGGAGTTCTGAGCAACCGGACGGCAAGGAGAACCGATGGCGATTTTAATCGAACGTCCAACGCGAGTGCAGGCGGCGGGGAACAAACCGAAGCTGATCGACGAGTTCATCGGCCGAGTGAATTCCGGCACTTCAGGGGTGAGTATTGCCCGCATGCAGAGTCCAACGGGATGGCAGGAGCCTGGGCAAATGCCGGAGTTCGACGAATACACGGTGGTTTTGCGCGGGATGCTGCGGGTGGAGACGAAGCAGAACGTACTGGAAGTACAGGCTGGACAGGCCGTGATGACCGCCCGCGGAGAATGGGTGCGGTATAGCACGCCCGGTCCGGACGGAGCCGAGTATCTCGCCATTTGTATTCCGGCGTTTTCACCGGGAACGGTTCATCGCGATAGTGCTTAGTCGGTGCTTCCGTTACTCTATCGTCCCTTGTCACTTACTAAGGAGGACTTCATGAATCGATGGATGGCGATGGTGGTCTGTGCCATGGCATTGATCTTTAGTTTCGGGCTTGCCGGAATGCCGACAATGGTGTCGGCGGACGAACCGACCGTGGACTTGAGCAGCCCCGATGCCATCAAGTCGGCGCTCGAGCAACAGGTCGGAAAGCGGGTGAAGGTCAAGTTGGAATCAGGCCATGACCTGGACGGTAAAGTTGCGAAGGTCGGCTCCCACGCGGTTCAACTGACGGAGCTGGCGGGGATGGAATTCTTCGACGCCACGGTGAAGTTGGAGGAAATTGCCGCGGTCATCGTGAAGGTCCGCACGAAGTGAGAGGGTAAAGGAGGACGAGTCGCAACTTAGATCGGTCACGGCCGTCGCTAAGCGCTGCACGTCTCTAATTCCCGATTCTTGCGAGCGTTCAGGAACTGCATGAGGGCGATACGCAATGTGCGATTGAGACGTTGACGCGATTGGAGCGGCAGCTGCACGAATTCAATCCCGCATTCATTTCCCTGCACCCAGGTTACCCGGCCCAGTTCAATAGGTAGTGCGGACGTCTGATCGGGTAAGAGCAGACTCACTCTGACGTTGCTGCCGATGGGTAATTCCCGATCGCATTCCATCGCACACCCGTGCATCGAAAGATTTCGGAGCGTGCCCTCCTCGACGAACGACTCTCCGCCGATCATCAGTGGAGCATGGAAGGGATACCGCTGGTAGGTTCTCTTGTGAGAAAAGCGCGCCATCATCATCTCCCCATGATGGCGCCGATTGTATCTCGTCACGACTCGTCGCGGTATCCTACATTGGGAGGGCGCCGGTGCGATACCGGATGGAGCAGCATAGTCCCGTCGTGTCGGAGTTGCCACCATTCACAATGTGCACGTGAGTATGGTACAATCATCACAGACGAATTTTAATCCTCGCGCTCTTCCCTCCTGGTTCCGTCCCTGCGCGATTGAATTGATCGGTGTGCAGTAAGGTCGTCGGGCAAAGGCCTTTTTTGTCAGCCATCACGCCCCGGACCGATGCGTCGTGTGTGTTCGAGGCAAGGAGAAAAACCGCGATGAAGCAGAACCCATCTACATCTGAGAACCGTTGGGTCCGAATCCCGGACGGCACGAAAGTACGTCATCGATCCGAAGCCTATGAAGGCATCATTGACGGACTGACCGAGATCGTGTCCAATTCGGAGCGCAACCCTGACGGGAAGACACAGTATCGCGTGAATGTGGGTGACAGCACGCGGTTGCTCGTATCGGAGAACCATCTCAATATTCTGCTCGATCAGGATAATTTGATTCTGGTCGGCCGCGAATCCGAACTGTATCGTCGGTCCGTCACCGACCGGCTACGGTCGGTCTTTGCGGAAGATCGGTTTGTAAGAATCGGCAAGAAGGGTTCCGTATTACCCAGCGAGTAACGCGATCGAAACAATCCGGTCACGCATTTCCTACGATCGAGACGTTTGGAATCAGAGAGGAGTCAGATATGTCCTGGGGGACCAAAGCCTCACCTAGACGGAAACGAGCCATTCGTAGAACAAGAGTTCACTGGGATCTGCTCGGACTTCAAGATCCGGCGAGCAACTCGTCCGCACCTTCGATAGAAGACATTCGCCGTCAGATTATCTCAGCGTCAAGCCACGGTTTGAGTCCCGATACGCTCTCTCGTTCTCATATGAACGGCGCATCCCGTAAAAAAGTTGTCAAGGTATCCGGATCAACTCGAAAAGGCGAGGCCCTTACATAGGATCACTCGCGCGCAGCTACGCCATAGCTGAAGGAGGGCATCATCGGAGGACCAGGTAAAGTTACGCTCGCAAAACGAGACCGTGAAAAAGCCCGCATTCAGAAGCAGCGTGAAAAAGAAGAGCGCCGCGCGCTGCGCAAAGCCAATAAGCGCGACCGGCCTGGCCAAGAGGGTGAGGACCCGGATCTCGCCGGATTGCGATGGGGCCCTCAAGCTCCACTGTATTGAGGGTTCCCCGTTTGCCGAGAAGGTTGCGTCGGCGTACGACTCAACGCGAACCGTTGAACCGCAGGTCGATACGAATCTAATGAGGGTGCCGCGCTCGGCTTGCCGATGGGCATGACGGTCTGTTGTGCCAAAATCTCGACCGCTCCATCTTAGAACCCTGCTCCAAACAAGGCTCCAACGCCAGCCGTGACCGCCATGGCCAAGGCACCCCAGAAAGTAACTCGCGCGGCACCTCTCATGATTGGCGCGCCACCGGCCTGCGCGGCCAGCGAGCCGAGTAATGCAAGAAAGAAGAGTGAGCTGCCTGACACGGCCCACAGAATCATCGATTTCGGCGCCGCCACGACAATCAGGAGCGGGAGGAGTGCACCAACCGAAAACGTGCCGGCCGACGCGAGTGCGGCTTGAACCGGTCGAGCAGCCGCTGTGTCAGTGAGACCCAGCTCTTCACGGCTATGCGCGCCCAGTGCATCATGGGTCATCAATTGGGTCGTGACAGCAGAGGCGAGGCCGTGATCGACTCCACGCGCGACATACATAGCGGTCATTTCCGCGTGCTCTCGCTCGGGATCAGCGGCCAATTCCGTCTGTTCCCGATCCAGATCCGCCCGTTCGGTGTCAGCTTGCGAGCTGACCGAAATATACTCCCCGGCCGCCATGGACATGGCGCCGGCTACAAGTCCGGCCACACCGGCAACGACAATGCTCTGTGAACTTGCGCCTGCCGCCGCCACGCCCAATATGAGACTGGCCGTGGACACAATACCGTCATTCGCACCAAGCACCGCTGCGCGCAGCCAGCCGGCACGATGAATCCTGTGCGGTTCGCGATGTCTTACCGCGTCCGTTTCTTGGCGCAAATACATAGGGGGAGTATCCTCGAGTCAGAGTGTGGTCAAGGTTATGGTTTCATTGCGGAAAACCGTAAGCGAACGTAATCTGCATGCCAGTCGCCGTTGGCATCGCGGAGCATGGGCGCTAATGCGTCAGTGACTTCGGAAATAAACTCCGGTCTTTGGTCGATGGGCAATGCCGACACGTACGGCTGCGCAAATGTCTCAAGCCAGGCGCGCATACCATTGGGCAGGGGAGTGGGGCGTGGAATGAGGGCAAGGCTTGTGACGACAAAACCCTTCGCTGTAAGCAGTGCTCCGTATTCTTCCGGGCGCGGGAAATACCAAGGATTGATCGCCTCGAGGTTTCGCGAAAGGAGTGCAGACTCGAGTGCGTTCACAATGGCGTTGACGTTGCCGTATCCACCGAACTCACCGACAAAACGACCGCCGCCTTTGAGCGCCTCCCAGACGCCGGCGATAACCCGATCGGGTTGTTGGATCCAGTGTAGTGCGGCGTTTGAAAACACGGCGTCAAATTCATTCCTGAAGGACATCGTGTGCGCATCCATCACCTGAGCATCTAGTCCTTGCAATCGGGCCGCAGCGACCATATCCGGGCTTGCATCGATCCCGACCACCGCGCACCCAGACTCCACGATCTTACGGGTCAGCACACCATCACCGCAGCCGAGATCAAGGATTCGCTCCCCTGGTTTCGAGGACAGGAGCTCCAACACGGGCATGCCGAGATCCGAGACAAACCGGGCGTTTGCGGCATATTGAGCGGGATGCCAATTTTGTACATGGGATGAAGGCATGAAACCTCCGAAAATAATCGGTCTCAGTCAGCCATTGCAGATCAGTCTACTGAAAAGCCCGAGGTATAGCCATTCAGAAGGCATGATCTTCATCAAGAAAAAGGATAGCCCGACCCACAGGCCTCTCTTGGTAGTCTCGCACGAGGTCAGTAACACCATCACCATCTTCGAGATTCAAAAAGATGGCGGTGACGAGGACAACGACGAGGAAGACGAGGACAACGAAGACTAAGACGTCATGTGAGACTGGGGAGCCTTGCGGCGCGAGTGGCCTTAAGTGAATGCAGGCATCCCGAAATCAGGAAAGTAGTTCGCATGGCTTGACCAAGGCACGGCCTCGATCGCAGCGCGAATGGCGGGCCATCCGGTCTGGAATAACGCCGCGTCGTTGACGCCGTTGTAGCAGACGACGATGCCCAGGCCATCGAGGTCGAAGCTGATGGCATTCTGCGAAGTCCAGATGTAACCGCCTTTGTCGCAGCGAAAACTGGAGCCTGTGACTGCGACGCCATCGAACCCGTTGCCTGCGCGCGGCAATCCCGAGTGGGCCGCTGCATTGAGCATGGCGACGATCGAGGATCGGCGCAACATCGGGTTGGCACGATTGACATTGAATGCCGCCACGAAACGGGCCAGGTCGACGGCAGCGCAGGACAGGCCGCCACCGCTCGCGCCATTTTCGAGGTGTAGATTGCCGTATACATCGGCTACCAGCGGTTGGTCGGCGGTCATTACGCTACGTCCCACCGCCAGCGTAAGCGCGGTTTCGCCACTGCGGTGATAGCGAGCCTCGTCGGCGAAGTTAGCTCCGGCCAGCGAAGTTGCGGTACGCACGCGTGTCATTTGCAAGGGCTGGAGAATACTGCTGCGAATTGCGTCGAAGAAGGAAGCGACGCCCCGCACACGCGCCACCACCATGCCGAGTAAGGCATAGCCCCAGTTGTTATAGGGCGGAGCGGTGGCCAGCAGCATCTCGCTGCATTTGAAGGAGGCGAGCTGTGCTTCGGTAACCGGGAGGGAGACGCCGAACGCCGCAGCGACTGCGGTATCTGACCAGTAAAAATCCGGGTTGAGCCGACTGCGATGAAACAGAAGGTCCTCCACTGTAATCGCGGCAAAGCTTGGGTCGGTGGGCGGCAAACCCGTCGGAGTGGTCAGGCCAAGGATGCCCTGCACGGTGTCGTGTAAGTGCAGGAGCCCTTGATCAATGAGCTGGTGAGCGGCGACTGCAGCGAAGGTTTTCGAAACACTGGCGATGCGGAACAGAGTCGTCGGCAAGGCTATCGGATAGCCGGGTTCGGCCCAGGTGTAGCCCCGTGCAAAGACGAGACGGGTGTTGTCGACCACAGCCAATGAAGCGTTACGTACGCCAGCGGCTTGTAACACCCCACGCATGGTGTCGTCGACTGCGGCTGCCGATGACTGCCCAACGCCGGTGACCGTCCATTGCCGCAGCAACGGAGCTTCTTGCTTTGCGAAGATAACGGTGAATCGTATCCCAGAGCCGCTGCCGCCGGCTTGTACGCTAATCGGATAGTAGCCCAAGGGGACGAGTCGATTGAACTCCGTTTGGTAGCCTGCGCTCGTCAGTCCGTGCCTCGCTAGATACGGCCCGATCTGGTCGCTACGGTAGATCGAGAGATAGTGTTCGTCGCCGGACACCGCCGCGTAAGCGAGGCGGGCGTTGCCGCTAATTTGCGCGTCGAAGCGCTGCTGATAGTCATCGTGGTCGTCCAGGATACCGTCCGCACTCCAGGGAACACGGTCGCCGTTCACCGGCCAGATACCCGCGTATGTGGGTGTGCCAGGATCGCCGTAGATCGCTCCACCGGCCATGATCCAACCCTGGTCGTGGGCTTGCTTGTCCCAATGCTGGATCGTACCGGGGTCGGTGGCGTTTCCACTCACAAGGCCGAGACGGGTGAGCGGCGTCCCTCCTGGGCGCTGTTCAAAGACGCCTGCCACTATCGGATTGCTGCGGGAACCCGCGACGCTGAGTATGATCGGATGGAATCCTGCCGCGGCGGCATTATTGAAGGCTGTCTGGTACTGCGCCACGTCCAACCCGTGCACGGCTGACCAATCCGGTCCGCTGCGCCGCACCCACACTGCGGCATACAGCGGGTTGTTCGGCTGGTACACGCTCAAAGAAATTATCCGGTAGCCTTGAGGGAACAGCCTGTTGAACTGAGCCTGGTGGTCCGAACTGCTGCGGTCGTGGTAGGCGATGAAGTCCATTTCGTCTTTCAGAGCTGGCTCATGCCCCCGTCAACCACCAGTTCGGTGCCCACGACAAATGCGGATTCGGGACCGGCGAGATACAGGACAGCGTTCGCGATTTCCTCGGGCGTCCCAAATCGCTTGAGCGGAACCTGGGCTTGAATGTGCGAGGCGACTTCCGAGACTTGTCCCGCGGGGAGTCCCAAGCGGTCATAGAGCGGAGTGCGGATAGGACCAGGACTGACCACGTTGACGCGAATGCCTCTGTGCAACAGTTCAGCAGACAGTGTCTTTGCCAACGAGATCAGCGCCGCCTTGCTCGCGGCGTATACCGTTGTATTGGGCATCCCCATGTGGGCGTTGATCGAGCCGTTCAGCACGATCGCCGCACCCGAGTTCAAGATCGGAAGCAGGGACTTGATCAGAAAATAGGGACCTTTGACGTTGATGTTGAAGGTCATATCCCACGTCTGTTCTTCAACGGCTTCGATCGGAGTAAATCTACTGATGCCCGCATTGAGAAAGATGGCATCGAGTTTCACGTCCTGCTGTTGGAGTAATGCGGCAAGCTTGTTTCCATCAGAGACGCTCCCGGCATCGCTTCGCACGGCGATGACGTGCTTCCCCAACTGAGCCGCGGCTTGGTCGAGGCTCAGTTGATCGCGTCCCGTGATCACGACGCGTGCGCCTGCATTCGCAAACGCGAGTGCGGTGGCCAAACCGATTCCACTGTTGCCGCCGGTCACGAGCGCCACTTTTCCTGTGAAAATCGGTGCCATGTTTGCAGCTCCTTTTACCTGGTACCGGCAGTTGACCCCATGTTTGGTGGATCGACCGGTAGTGGGCATGTGACAGACGTAATATCAAATAAACTCATGAACGCGGTTCTTCATCTTCAGCCGCCGGCCAGTAATAGGTATCGGGCGTAGACCGTGCGCCATAGATGGCCTGACCCACACGCACGATCGTGGCGCCTTCCTCGATGGCGATCTCGTAGTCACCGGACATACCCATCGACAGCTCGTCCAGCAAGACCCCATCTGGCGCCGTCTGCCGCAGTTGGTCGCGCAGCTCGCGTAACAGCACGAAGCATCGGCGTACCCGCACAGCATCGGTGGACAGCAGCGCCAGCGTCATGAAACCGCGAACACGCAACGACGAGAAGGTCGGCAGAGCTTGCAGAAAGGCGGCCGCCTCCTCAGGGGGCAAGCCATATTTGCTGGATTCTCCTGAGGTATTGATCTGAACGAACACGTCCAGTGCGCGGCCTTCGGCCTGCAAGCGCCGCTCTAGTGCCTCGGCTACCCGTAGGCTGTCGAGTGCCTGAAATTCAGCCGCGAAACGCGCCACCAACTTCGCCTTGTTGGTCTGTAAATGACCGATCACCGACCAGCGCAGGTCAGTGAGGTCGGTCATGGCGTTCCATTTGCGATGCGCCTCTTGAACCTTGTTTTCGCCGAGAAAACGGCAGCCCGCAGCATAGGACATGCGAATGCGCTCCTCATCCACGGTCTTGCTCACGGGCAGCAAACGCACACTCGCAGGATCGCGCCCGGCCCGCTGGCATGCCGCTGCGATGCGTGCATGGACGGCCGCGAGGTTGCGACGGAAGTCTTCCACGGATTCGGCTCGCGGCCAGCGTCCGTGCTGTTCGTGTAAGGTTGTCGAGGAGTCGGCAGGATCTACGTTCATGGTAAGAGCCTCACGTGTTGAAAGTCCAAGGCGTCTAGAAGACGCGGTGGCGTACGCATGGATGTAGCATTGTACTAAGCAGAAAAAAAAGAGGACAGGCTGAGCTGTCCTCTTTTTTTCTCCCGCCTTTGGTCCGTTCGATACCGGGCCAGAGAACGTATTCTAGCAAAAAGTGAGGAGGAGTCTGCTAGAACCTCGATGCCGTCAGCGTCACGTCTGTGTCCGGCCATGCCCGGCGATAGCGCGCTTCCGCTGCGGCCGCTTCAGTGTCCTTCCCCTGCGCACGGAGCGCCTGCGCGAGGCCGAACAGTGACCAGCCGTTTTCCGGGAAGCGGCGAAGGTCCTCGCGATACACTTTTTCGGCCTCGGCATGTTGGCCCGCCTTGATCAGCGCGACGCCGAGTGAGTGCCGAATTGGGTAGTACCACTTGGGCGGCTCGAAGTACAGTCCTCCGTCCTCGATCTTGGCTGCCTCACGGAAGTGGTTGATACCCGCGTCGAGGTCGCCGCGGCGGGTTGCAATCTCGCCGGACAGCGCATGCACGGCAATCGAGAGTGCGGTCTTGCCTTCGGCTCCTTCGGCCGTCGCGGCGTCGGCCGCCGTCACCGTGTCGAGCGCGGCTTGCGCTTCGGGCCACTCTCCTTTGGCGGCGTGCGCCACGCCGCGGGCGTAGGAGGCCATGGCATACGAAAAGCGAATGTCTTCGGGCGGAAGGGGCGCGGCTAGCACTTCGTCCCATCTTCCGAACGTCGTGAGCGTGAGCGCATGGTACGGCAGCATCTCTTGCAGCATCCCGACCTGGCGCGCGGCGTCGAGGTTCACTTTAGAAGTGAGCGTATTGGACGCTTCAAGCGCCTGCGCACTTCGTCCCGCCATCGTGGAGGCGAAGGCGAGGAAGTGGATGTTATGCGGGTAGTAGGCGAGCGGATAGACGCCCATCGGGTGCTGTCCGTCGATGAACACCTCGTCGCTGTGGATGGCATGGTGATTGGCCTGCACGGCGTCGTTCCATCGTCCGACGCGGATATAAATATGCGCGGGCATGTGGACCATGTGTCCTTCACCCGGCATGAGCCGAGCGAGCCGTTCGGCGCACGGCACCGCAGCCTTCGGATTCACGGCTTCAACTGCGTGGATGTAGTAATGACAGGCGCCCGGGTGATTGGGATTGCGCGAGATCACTCTTTCGAGTTGGCGGACGATTTCCTTCGTGCCGGGGTAGGGAGTCCCGTCGGGTTGCCAGTAGTTCCATGGGCGAAGGTCCATCAGCGATTCCGCGTACAGGGTTGCGGCGTCGAGGTCTTTAGGGTACGTCTTGGTGACCTGCTCCATCGCGCGAGAGTATGCGGTGTCCAACCGGACACGATCGGCGGGTGGGTCCGCCTCGTAGCGCTGCGCGAGCGCCTCGATGTACGCGCGCTCAGGCGCCGTGGCGTGAGATTTGAGCGCCAGCGCCTTCTGTACCGCCGCGTAGGCCGCGAGTCCGCTTGCCGAATCCATGGGAGCGTTGACGTGCGGGCCATAGGCGAGGGCAATCCCCCAGTAGCACACGGCGCAGGTGGGATCCAGCTCTGCGGCGCGAGTGAACGAGCGGATCGCTTCCGCATGATTGAACCCATAGACGAATCGCAGGCCCTGATCGAAATACTTCTGTGTGGCCGGGACTCGAGTGGAAATGCGTTTGTGATGAGAGCCGAGGTCTGTATAAAGGGGCACCGTGCCGGACGGGCTCGGAGGAGCGGGCGCCTCCGTCGACTCTGTGGCTAAGGTGGGTGCACCGCTGGTCAGCAGAGCTGCCGCGGCGAATCCAATGATGTAGGCGGACTTCATGACGTGCCTCCTTCCGCTGTCATGCGCGGAATGCAATGGGTCGGACCGTCGGATGATACCGCTAAGGTGAGCTATCCTATCGCGGACAGAACCGAAGGTGAAGGCAGAAATTTGCCTTACACGGTTCCTCAAAGTACTCACGTCGGTTAATGGCAGGGTCGTCGTCATATCTAATCTCCTTTGTATGTTTGATCGTTCTTCTTCAGTGCACATCGACAGCCTCCACTATAAGGGGCATTTGCGTTGCTGTCTTATCCGGGAGTCTGGTTCTCTTAACAGGTGTGCCAGCTTGCTTCACTTACTCCGGCGTCTGAACTCACTTCTCGAAACGCCTGAATGACCCCGGCAGAGTTTTTACAGCGGCATCGATATCGGTATAGGGACAGAGCACGAGCTATTGAAAGTGCGGCAACTTGGAATCAGGTGAGGGGAAAGGAATAGAGCGGTCACTCACAGGAGAAAAGCTGCTTGCAGCTCGCTTCGCACGTGCTCTTTTGCTCGTCACACTGAGTCAGACAAGCGTCGTTACCCAGGCACTGACTCCGGCATCTCAGATTATCGGCGGCACACTTGCCCCGGCACTGCCGGCATCGAATGTCCTCTGCGACCAAAACGCCATCGTTGGAAAGCCGTTGCGCGCTCATTCCCTCAGGACATTGCTCCACGGCTGTCATGACTGGAGACGGTCCTTTGAGGGAGACCATGGTCTCCGCATTCTCCTGCGCCCAGACCACTCCCGCATGACTCACGATCATCAGCGCGAGGAGGCAGCCAAAGCGTCTGACAGAGAACTGCTTCATGATTCGGCGGCAGAGATGCCACCTCAGAGGAATTCCATGAGTGCCACGAATACCACTGGCAGGCATCGCTCACTGCCCTCGTAGACCTGAGTACTGACCTTGTCTTTCCTCACTCGGACACACAAATGCTATCGGACTTATTCTTCCGACACAAGGATCCGTTTCGAGAGAAACCCGCTCTCGACGGTTATTCGTATTGTCGCTCTCACTGCATTTCTGGCCAACCGGACGGTATGAATCTGATCGATACATCCTAGGATTGTTTTGTATTCACTGAATCAAACTTGATTCTGCCGATGCCGATGGAACTCCGCGACAATACTACATTCTCGTTCAGGCGCATTACTTGCCTATCTGAAAGTCAGGACCATATCCGCATTCAGATCCGTTCTGAAACCATGAGAGTTACTTCACTAATGAAAGCCGCGGGGTGAAGGCCGCCTGTTGGGATACTACCAGCCGGGACAGAAGTCATCATCGTCAAGACATCTCTGCAGCGTTACACCAAATCACATTGAAATCGGACATGAGCATTTTTGTGAGTCCTGACTCTTTGGAGAGCAGTGTATGAGACCGTTTGATCTGAACTATTGGGTGAACCGATGCTTATCCCTGTAACAACCAGCGCCGAAGTCCATTGGTTTTGTGAAGGACCGATTCCTGAGAGCCTGATGATATGGTTCAAGCGAAGCAAATTGATGTTTGAGGATTCCAAACACGACTACTTATATTTGGCATTCAATCACGCGACCCCGGTCGGCTTCGCGCTCCGAGAAGGATCGCTCGATGTGGAGTCGCTCCAGAAATCGTCGGATCCTCATCGTTTTACCGAGTGCACACAGGCACGCATACGCCTTTGGTTGAAATGGTCGCATGAAGCCTCGAAGCTGGATGAGGATGTCCGTGCTCTATTCGAACATGATCGATGGGTGAAGGTTCGTGAGCAACGCCGTCTCAGGAAGTTTTCTCTCGACCAGGGAAAGCTGAGTGAAGTGCGTGGAAATGACCCCAGCCCTCAGACTGCCTGTCATATCGAACTCACAAATCTGGAATTGGGCGCCAGAAAGTTTTGGAGTTTCGGATTTGAATCGTTCGGGCATGCCAACCAGGTTGCAGACACATTGAGGACCGTTTCTGCCTATTGTTTCTCAGAACGAGATTCACCCCTGAAGCGTTCGTTGAACGGGGCTCAGTCGCTCCCGTACCCGGAATGGATCCTCAGTGTACGTCCCAGACTTTCTCAGTCTTCCAGCAACAGGGATGGAGGTACGATCAGCACTCGTACCCAGCTTGTGAGCAACGCTCGAAGACAACTGAATGACATACGAGGCGAATTGCTAGAAGATCTCACCCACAAGTATGACCGTTCTCTCAGCAAGGAGGAGTTGGGAGCAATAATAGGACGGAAAATATAGAGGTCGGCGTACCCGTCCCTTCTAACCGGCGCGAGACCCTGCTCAGATTTGAGCCAACCTTTTACGTGACCCCTTCGGCTCGGTGGCAGATTTCGAGGCGATTGCCGCTGGGATCCTCAAAAAACACCGCATAATACCCCGGCCCTTCGACATGTTGAGCCGCCATCTGGATCGCGATCTTCGCGAGCCGATCGACCTCTCCGGTGCTCTCTGCCCAGATGGCAATCGGGCACTCATTCGGCATATGCAGTGCGGATTCGGTGACGCCAAAGAATTCACCGGTATCAGGCGCGACAAATTGCAACCAACCTTTGCTATCGATCTGGCGAGTGAATCCCAACGCCGGCAAGAGGGTCATATAAAATTACCGCACCTCGGTCAGGCTGCGCGCCCGCACATCCATATGATCGTATCGCCGTCGCACAGAGCGAAATTATAACAAAGGAGCGTAGCGTAGAGGGTGAGCGAGCGACGAAGCGGAACCCCATGATGCTTGACTATTGATGAACCAACCCCGAATATCTCACCCCGGTGTGCGTATAAGGTCGATCGGTTATTCCATTGTCATGCGAAAAGGGGATGAATATGGACCCAAGTTTTTGGCACCAACGGTGGGAAAAAAATGAAATCGCCTTCCATGAAGGCAAAGCGAATCCGCTTCTGGTCAAACATTTCCATGAGCTGTCTTTAGCCAAAGGCCGCCGGATCTTTGTCCCCCTGTGCGGCAAAACGCTGGATATCTCATGGCTGCTGTCCCGTGGCTGCCGTGTCGCCGGAGCCGAATTGAGTCAGCTCGCCATCGAGCAACTATTCGTTGATCTTGGACTGCAACCGGAGATCGCAACCGTCGGTACCGTCGAGCAGTGGAGCGCGAACAACCTCGATATCTTTGTCGGTGATATCTTTGCGGTGTCTAAAAATATGCTCGGCCCTGTCGATGCCGTCTATGACCGAGCGGCGTTGGTGGCCTTCCCTGAAGACATGCGAAAGCGTTATACCGCCCACCTCACGGAGCTCACCGGCAAGGCGCCACAATTACTGATTTCCTACGACTATGACCAGAGCCTGATGGCAGGCCCCCCGTTTGCCGTGAGTAACGAAGAAGTCCACCGGCACTATGCTACGGTATATGACCTCACCCTCCTGAGCAGCACCGACGTTCCAGGTGGGTTGAAGGGGAAAGGACCGGCCAAGGAGAATGTCTGGCTGCTGAAGAGAAGATGAGCATCGAGCTTTCCTGCAACCTGCTTATCTCGAACACGAGCATCAAGCGCGGATGGCTGAGAATTGAGCCATCATACCCATCGGCGAACTGAGCGCTTGTATGTTGTAAAGGCCTCTGGGAATTTGGAGCTCAAGGCTCGTTCCTCGGGTAGGATTTGAAAACGATTCATGTACCATACGAAAAGCGGTAGAACTGCGAAGGCCAGCCAGTTAGAGAGATAAATCGCCCATCCAATCAGAACCAAAAAGAATCCCAGATACATCGGATTACGGGTGAAGCGGTAGATGCCCGAGGTCACCATCGTCGTGGTTGCTTCCGGCGTAAGTGGATTGACGGTGGTTTTCATTCGGCGAAACGTCAAGACGCCGGCCACCACGATCGCTGATCCGACTGTATAAAAAATGGGTGCAAACGTCGAACGCCATGGCAGTGCGAAGGTGAACGTAGGACTGGCAGAGACGAGCCACATCAGCGCGCCGGACACGAATACAAGCACAAGAGGGGGCACTTTTAGTTCCAGAGCATTGAGCATGTGAGTCAGGAGGCGAGGGCAGGCAGGCTCATCTGGGGGTTGTGGGCACCCCGCAGGCCACTTCCCATAGCGCCTGGTTGATACTGCCTGGTTCCACGGGCTGCCCATAGCCTTGCTCGACCGCCACCGCATTTTGAATTCCAGTGCCCATATGCCGGGAGAATTCAGAGGACGCCAACACCCGAACACTGTTGCGCGCGCAGTCAAATTCCTTATGCGTCTTCGTCGACAAAAACCGGTGAGGGCCCATCATGAATGTTCCAAACGGCGCATTCCCTTGCATCCACTTATAGTCAGTTAACTGCCACAGCGTTATGCGATCTCCGTCCCGGCGAATCGTTTTGGGATCGTAGTACACCGTTTCCCGTGATGGGGATTGGTACGCCGGATCGGCGGCGACCCAGGTTTCCCCAGGGGGCATCTCTCCATATCCCTGAGGTTGTTGTATCTGATAATTGGGATCTGCACACGATGCAAGGAGGAGAAGGAGAGCACAGAAAGAAAGGCTGATGCCGGTAACGTTTGGCATAGACGCCTCGTTAAAGGCTGCATTCTAGCAAAGAGTCAACAGGAAGGTACAAGGGCGGTTCACTGTCCATTTCTCAGAGGTCTAAATCATTCAGCAGCGCATCGGCCGCGCGCGCGCCGCTGACAATGGCTCCAGCCATCGAGGGCCAGCGTCCGTACCGGTCTCCGCAGAGGTACATGCCATCTGAAACCTTATCAAACTTCTTGCTGATGCCGCCGCAAGGAAGGCCATACTCCCAACGTCTGATGCTGGGCGATCCAACCCACTTGTTCGCAACGCCAAGGTTGGTCAACACTTTTTTGCAGCGCTCGATAATTTGGCTGTCGCGCCACTGTGCAAAACGTTGTGCATCCGGAGTCAGTATCCGGAGCACCCAGGTGTGCTTCTTGCGCTCAACCTCAAGGTAGTTCAATAAGGGGTCATCGGTATAAAGCCCATCACCGAGGTCAACGTGAGGGTTGTCCGTCAGCGTCGGCTTCGTATGAAAGCCAATGAGAATATTGAGGTATGAATGAAAATGACGTTTAGCCGAACGGCGCCCGACCAAGGCGTCGCCGTTCGGGGAGGCCACAATCGCACCCTGGAAATATGACGTGTGAACCCCTGTAGCCGTTCTATACCGTACGGCCACTCTCTTTCGCGGGCTCTTCCAAATCTTCAGGCAATCATGCTTTCGCTGAATACTCTTGGCGACAGGCCTCGATAGCGCCGTGATGAGACGTTCTGAGCCATCCCGGATGATGTACCATTTCTCTCCGGCATTCACCGCGGACGCCAGGCACTCAAGCGCATATTGAGCTGAAAGATGTGTCCATGGAGCACAGGTCTCGCCGGCAAGAACCATCTTAATAATCTTGAGAGAATCTCGAACTTCACGCTCATTCGTGCCGGTCGAAAGGTTCTGCTTCACCCAATCTGGGAAAGTGCCCGTCGCGGCCTGTGATGAATTCTGAAGCTGCAGAATGACCTTCGCAGCTCCGGGAAAATCTTTTTGCAGTTCACGTCCGGTTGGGGTCACCCTCCTAAATATGCGTGTGCTTAGAATGCAGCAATGCGGCCATTTCTCCCATGCAGAGAGTGGCACCCTAGAATCCTCGAGGAGTTCACCGATCGTCGTCCCGTCAGGGAGTGAATAATCTCGCCCATAGTCACCGCCTGGATTGATATATAACTCACTGCCCAAAACATATCTCGCCCCATGTTCTCCTGAAGGTCTTCGAGCAGTATAGAGTCGGCCACCCTCGCGTTCCGTTGCTTCAAATAGAGTGATGGGCAGCGTCCTTCTCCATTTCCGGATAAAGTAGGCAGCGGTCAGACCAGCGAGCCCCGCTCCTACAATGGCAATGCCCTTCTTGTCCCGCTGCATCAGATGTTCTCCATAGCTATGGTAAGGATGGACCGTCTGCGCTGAGCTGGTTCATGTCCGCCCCCACACGCCATGCTGCGAGGGAACGTCGGCTGACAGGTCTGTGAGAGTGTCCTTCCCGGTGTCGGGCATACGCATCGGTCAGGACATTAGCCTCCGGCGAAGACCGGACGAAATCCTGCCTCGGTGAGAATGCGGGCGACCACGTCGCGTTGATCTCCTTGAATCTCGATCCGTCCGTCCTTAACCGTGCCTCCCGCTCCACAGACTTTCTGCATCTGCTTGGCGAGCTGCTCTTTTTCTGACTGGCCGATCCCCACAAACCCTGTGACCACCGTGACTGTCTTGCCGCCGCGATGCGCTGTCTGGCGAATGATATCCACCCGGCCACGATGCTTCTTGGCTGCAACGGGCACCGGGTTCGTCTGATCGGAACCGGGTGGTGTGTGTGAAGGCGAGGGGAGATCCGCCTGCTTCAGTGAGGCGAACGGGCTGGTCCATTTGATCGGTCCACCATCAGTGGGGAGGCGGATCTTCTTTTTCATAGAATTACGACAGTACCTCCTCTTGCGATTCGCCAGTCCGAGAGCACCCGTTTGTCAACGTGCAGGTGCGACCGCGAAGATAAGTTCCACTTCGACCGGCATGTGCCCTGGCAGCGACGCGGCCCCCAACGCCAGGCGAGCGTGTCCGCCGACACGCTTGAAGAGCGCCTCCAGAACCTCGGATGCTCCATCGGCGACGGCCGCATGAGCCTCGAAATCAAGCGAACCGGCAATATGCACTGTCAGCCGTACGAGACGATGAATGCGATCCAGCGATCCAAGGTAGGCACGGGCCACCGCCAACCCATTAAGCGCGGCGAGTCGTGCGGCGTCTCGGCCCGCCTCAACCGTCAGTTCTGCGCCGACTCGACCGGTCCAACATGGTCGCTGGTCTTTGACGGGCAGCATACCACTGATGAACAGCAAGCCGCCTGCCTCGACAGCGGGCACATAGGCGCCCAAAGGTTTGGGTGGCTCCGGCAAGACGATATGCAATTCCTTGAGCACAGCATCGTGTGTCATGGAGTCATGCCTTCCTGTGAACGTTGAATGAGATGATTATGACGATCGGCGCGCCCTGGAGTCCACGGTTCTCCCACGAAACGGTAATTCATTCTTGGAAAGTAATGATAGCGCTGGCCGAGTTCACCGCTCAGCAACGTCATCCGCTCAACGATACGGGCATTGGCCAGACGGCCGGCATCGATAAAGCGGAACGGCATGGGCTCGGCGATTTTCATGAATGCATGTTTGGCGTCCTGATCGTCGCCCACGACGAATACGTCGCTCACGGTTCCATCGAAGGTCGGAGCATCAAAGACTTCCCACCAGACATTCTTGAATGCTCCCACGAGTCTCGTCTCAGGAAAGTGCCGCCGAAGTTCCTCTGCACCGCTCGTGTCCCAAGGCAGAATAAAATCGGAGTAGTCGTCATTGAACGGATTCGTAATGTCGATCAAGATTTTTCCTGCCATCTGATGTCGATAGGCGTGCAGTGTCGCGACCAGCCCATCTCTCAGGAACATGGCAGGCAAGACAAATGGAGCGTCGGCTGCTTGCTCATACGTGCCCGGGCGAATGCCTGGCAGGCCTAATCCCTCTGCTATGTGCCGCGCTCGCCCCAAGTCCCGCGATGCCAGCACAACCTCATGACCCGCCTTGGCAAACGCGTCTGCTAACCGCACGCCCATTCGGCCCGTTCCCAGAATACCTATTGTAGTCATGACCATCTCCTCCTTGTTATGGATAATAGAAAACCTACTAGTAGGTAGGTCTCGTTGATAAAAAATGCTCTATCGCTGCAACAGCTTCAAGGTTTGCTCCACCATGGCGTGGAGTCTCTTATGCCCACCCTCTGCCCGCGCGACCAATGCGCCTCCTTCCAGGAGTGAGAACACCATCGCCGCCACCAGCTTCGCGTCCCCTTTGAAGTGAAACTGCCCGTTTTCTCGACCTTCCTCCAGGACGCGAGCCAGCCGAATCTCGTTTTCCCGATAGAACCGTCGCACACCCGCCGCGGACGGGCTTCCCAAGGTCGAAAGTTCAGCTCCCAGCATGCCGCACAGGCAGGCTTTATCTTGCTTGCCATCGCAGAGTGTCGCCTCGAACAGCGCGGCATACCGGCGAACCTTCGTTGCAGCGTCCTGCTCAGAGGTGACGATGCCGTCCACCACGCCAAGAAAATACGCCGTGTATCGTTCAATCACTGCGCCGATCAGGTGCTCCTTCGTGGGGAAGTGATGGTGGATGCTTGCCTTCCGGATCCCAACCGCATCACTGATGTCCTGATAACTCATGGCATTGGCACCGCCGCGCTGGATGAGTGACTGCGCGGCGTCCATGATCGCGGTCTTGGTATCCAATCGAGACATGGTGAGAATCCTACTAGTAGGTAGGTATTCTGTCAAGGAAAATATTTGTGGCGACAGACCGAGGTTGGGAGGGAGATCCAACGAGACGGATCCCGATGGATAGTGAGCACGTGTTTATCTATGCAGGCTCTTTAACCACGCCGCCATGCAGCGAAGGGGTGAGCTGGTATATCTTGTCCGAACCGCTACGAGTAGCTCCTGTCCAGATTGAGCAACTCGGAAAGTTCTATTCGTCGAACAGTCGCATCGTGCAAAACACGAATTACAGCAACTCTAACGCTCCACGGACGGTAACAATTCATAAACAAGTGCACATCGATCGGGACCATCATTGGGATTTCGACGGGCCCAAGCATTAGGCACTGCGTCACGCGATCGCCGCGTCATTCATGTGGTGTTGCCCTGTTAGGATCGTCTTACCCCGCGGCAACCGTCTGGGCTTCCCGGGCAGCCAGGCTCTTCCGGCGATTATTCGAAATGGTGCGGTCGATGATGGCGCCGCAATTGAGGCATTTCCATGCGTAGAAGACGAGAAAGAAATCCGAGAACCGCTCCAGCAGCATCAGCCCCCTGCACTTTGGACAATCCATTGAGCCCTCCCAGGTGGTTGCGTTCACAGCTGATGGCGAAGGGAAGCAAGAGTTGCACCAAAATGTGCAATTGCAGAATGCCAATGATTTTGATGTTACGTAGTTACACGTGGGTAGTGAATGTCCAAAACATTGACGGTGCAAGGGGGATGAACCCGTCAATGTTTTGTCGGCATCCGTAAAGTGAAGGGCGGAGTCTTTGTCGTCAGCCCTTCAATCGCAGTAATTCGAAATGGAGGGTCTGGGCACCATCTGCGATCCAGAGATGCCCGTCTTGGATAGTCCATTGTAACTGCATGCTGGGTTTCGCCATCGACCCGAGGACCCGAATGCCCTCCACCGGGAGCAGCGTCACGGCGAGATTCTTCAGCCGGTCGAGCGACGAACTCTGGTTCGCCCACCATACCTCCGCGCTGCGGGCTCCATAGACATAAACGATGACCTGTTTGGAGCGGCCGCACGCCTGCCGAAGAGTCTTCTCATCCGGCTGGCCGATCTCGATCCAGAGATCGATCGAGCCGGTGAAATCCCGTTGCCACAGGGCCGGTTCATCTTCGGTGCTCACCCCGCGGCCGAATGACAAGGCCTCGTGTGCGTGGAGCGCGAAGGCAAGCACTCGTACCATCATGCGCTCTTCGGTCTCCGACGGATGGCGCGCCAGCGTAAGTGCATGATCCTGGAAGTACTGGCGATCCAGATCCGCGATCTGCAGCACGGCTTTATAGATGGTCGCGTTGGAAGCCATCGTGCCAGAGGGCGTTAGGGGAGTTCGGCAATAAACATCTGTTCAACCCGCTTTCGCGCCCACGGCGTCTTGCGCAGAAACGTCAGACTCGACTTGATCGTCGGGTGATGGCGAAAGCAGCGGATGGGCACTCGTGCGCCAAGTGTCGCCCATCCATGCCGTGCGACCAAGGTTGTGACAATGGTTTCCAAGGTGATTCCATGCAAGGGATCATGGGGATGTGCCATGGAGTGCGGGTGGTTCATACCGCGCGCCTAGTCGCACTCTTTAAACTGTGACTGCTGACAGCGCCGCGCCATTTCGTGCGCCTCCTCGATCTGCGCGGCGGTCATTTGCGAAGTCAGATGGTCTCGACGCTTCAGAGCTGTCTCCTTCTCATCGGCAGTCAACATGGCGGCGGCCACGGTGTACCACATAAATGCGCGAACGACGTCTTTCCGGACGCCTCGTCCCCGCTCATACATCAGACCCAGATTGTTCTGGGGGCCGGCGTACCCCTGCGCCGCTGCCTTGCGAAACCACGTCAGTGCCGTGGCGTGGTCCTGCCGGACGCCCCGGCCTTTTTCATACATCAGGCCCAGATAGAACTGGGCCGATGCCGCTCCTTGTTCCGCCAGGGGACTGAAGAGACGGCCCGCTTGTGTATAGTCGCCACGCTCATACGCAAATTCCGCCTCTTCAGTGGACTGTGCTGCAACAACACACTCTGGGTTCGGCCCTGACGCGCAGACCAGGATCACAAGCATGGCAAAGACACAACGCCGCATCGACATCATCCTTTCACCAAGACCAATCGAAACAGAAAAGTATGGCCTCAAGGCTTGGAAGAGAAACAGATCATTGTACTTTGTGGATTCCGGCAGGTCTATGGCTTTGAAGAGCGCGGCCTATTGAGAGGCGATGGTAGGGGTGGAACGGGACCGCGCTGCCATGCGGTTCACCCAGACTGTATCACCAAGCGGGTGGCCGCGTTGCACGCTGAGCCGGAGTGCCTCAATCTCCGAGTGAGGATCTTCTCAGCGCGCGGCAACAGCCATGGAGTCTCGGGCAGCGAGACTCTTCCGGCGATTAGTCGAAATGGTGCGGTCGATGATGGCGCCGCAATTGAGGCATTTCCATGCGTAAAACACGAGAAAGAAATCCGAGAACCGCTCCAGCATCATCATCCCCTTGCGCTTTGGACAATTCATTGATCCCTCCCAGGTGGGTACGTTCACAGCTGATGACGAACCTAAGCAAGAGCCGCGCCCAAATGGAAAGGCCAGTATTGCAAGTATTGATGCTATACGTAGTTAACCTTGGTCAGTAATGTTCAACAAATTGACGGTTAAAGTGGGATTAAGCCGTCAACGTTTTGCCGGCTTGCGCAAGACAAACGCGTTGGGTAGTAACTGAGCGTAACGATACCTACGTTCCGGCGTGATCCCTTCGAAATGAAGCAGGTGTGCCGAGTGCTACACTTACTAAGATGAAGCCGATCCTCTTTCATGACATCGATGGGGTCTTGTTTGGAGCGTACGCGGGTGAATATCAACTTCGACCAGGGGTGAGCTCCTGGTTACGATGGGTTTCTGAGCACTTTGACCTGGTATGGCTCACCGCCTGGGAAATGGATCGTGT
The DNA here is from genome assembly GCA_030144965.1 of Nitrospira sp. BO4. Taxonomy (GTDB): domain Bacteria; phylum Nitrospirota; class Nitrospiria; order Nitrospirales; family Nitrospiraceae; genus Nitrospira_D. Next base: position 357,089 of record JAMPUU010000017.1, on the reverse strand, counting down.
CCACGGTTTGCTTCGATCCCTGTATCTTGAGGATATTATGAAATCCTCAACGTATGGGAACTGGACAAATTATGCGAATAAAGAAACATGGCTTCGTGTAGCGGTGTCCAAGCTCAACGGTAGACCCTGGTTCTGGATTGACGACATTCAGGAAGACCTGTCCGGACTTCCAGCCGAACGTTGTATCCGCGTGAATCCCGTAGAGGAACGACAGCTTGAACGATTGAAGGAAGATCTTGCCGAAAAGGCAGGTCTCTCCATGAGCCAACAGCCCGGGAAAAGCATGTGAGCTCTCCAGGCCTCAGAGCCGGCTTGATCTGTTGGCCTGTGTAGAACGGAGGAACACCAAGGGGATCGGAGATCCGTTGAGTTACGTTGTCCTCTGTCCCTTATTGACTTGACCAGGATTGGATCGGCACGGTGGAGATGGCATTCTGTGGTGAACCCTCGATCACTCGATCGCTATAGGCGAGATACACGTAGGTCTGGCGTTTCTTGTCGAAAAATCGGACAACTTGGAGCTTCTTGAAAATCAAGGACCGGCTCTCACTGAAGACCCTTTCCCCTTCCTTCGGCTCACCCACCACGCGAATAGGAGCGACTTGACGACAGGCCAAGGAGGCATCCGAGGTTTCCTCTGCCAATCCGACCATCCCTTTCAAGCCGCCTTTTTTGGATCGACTCAGATAACAGGTGATGCCTTCAATCTTTGGGTCGTCAAACGCTTCAACCACAATTTTGTGATCCGGCCCCAGCACTTTGAATTCCGTGTCGACACTCCCAATTTCCTCGGCATAACTGGCTGAAACGATCATCGAGCAACAGAGCAACATGGTCGCCAATATGTGTGTCTTCATTTACGTTTTCTCCCGTTCTAGGTGGGCTGCACTATAGGTAAGGTATAGGTCGGAATAGGCGCAACGCAAGGGCGTCTGACTGCCGGCACGGAGGTCTCAGGGGATTGAAGGGGAGAGCGCACTAAATCGCTTGCGCGCAGCCTGCACAATCGCTTCGGCCACACACACATTCATATCAATGACATTGTCGGCTTTGCGGTCACCATTTACATTCATCAAGGCCAGTTCAGTGCATGCCAACACCGCAATGCGATCGGCGCTCAGGGCCAACAACTCTCGGAATCGTTCCTGCGCACATTGGACATAGCCCTGTTTAATTTCCGTAATCATGTCGGAGACGTCAACGCCTCGTACGCGATCAGGCGCTCTCAAGAAAATGTCTCTGTACGGTGAATACTGATACGGAGCGGACACCACTGAGCGGACTCCGTAAATATCAAATTGTTTTCCCGGAAATAACGCCATTTGTTCAGAAAGCACGTCTTGAAACCACAACACCTTGGGATACTTGCCCCGTATAGTCGTGTCCATACCGAAGAGGTTCAGGGTGTTGCATGCGATGGCAATATGCTCGCAATTGGTTGAAAGGGCATCGAGCCCTTCGATCAAGGCATTCAGAACATAGGGTCTGTTGTACGAGAGATTCATGGATGCCCCGAGCCGGGGGTCGGAGCGCAAGAGAATCAACGGCGCCGTCTGGTCACCGCGCAGCGTTTCCGGGAGAACTTTCCGCGCCTGATCGACAATGGATGCGCAGATATTGAGAGCGGCGTCCGGCCCAGACCCCCCGAGAACCCCGATGGGGCTGAACTGTGACTGGATGGCTGATGAAAAAGGATCCACGAGACTGCCCCGGGACTGGTATGGGCTCGGCTGAATAGAGCACGACGGATCGCCCGAGGTCAATATCACTTACGGAGGTCTAAAAAGAGTCGGATGGTACAAAGAGGTCTGGGTGATTGTAGTGACCCGGGATTCCGCTCTTCACAGCATCTCCATCCTGCCAAATTCCAAGATGAGCGTCTCCATGAGGATGCCGCTGTCCATGGCACGCAAGGGCGAGTACGAAAGACTCACCGGACGAACATTGTCGAAGCGCCAGGTCAGCACCACGGTTGACTGGTCCTCTCCCAGAAGTTCAACTTTTACGGTGCGCGGTCGAGGCGCTCTTCCCTTCCGAGTCTCATCCCACCAGGCATAGAGATCCATAGACCCCATGACTCCTCGCTTGAGGACAAGACGATTGGCAGCAGCAACTTGAGCCTGTTCCACAGGCTGCGGCACCGTGTGAGGACGCGGATGGCCCTCGGGCTGGTCGATGATGAAATCCGGGAAGATCACCTCGGCAAAGCCTGCAAGCTTCGAAGCGCTGTCTCCTCGCCCAAAATCCACGAGAAAATTCGAATTTCTGTAAGGTCGTTCACTGACGACAGCCATAATGTCTTCACTCCAGAGAAAAACCTGGGCACTACTCCATTTCCAGGCGCTCGTAGGCTAACACCAGTTCTTCCATCGCGACGTCGGTCCCCTTTGCGTTGAGTGGACCGCTCGTATGCTTGATGATGCGCGCGCGTAAGAGCTTCCAGGTCTGTACCACGTCGGTGCGATTTTCATTCTGCAGCTGGATGGTCACGGTTCTCACGGCGTTCTGGTCGCCGTTGCGGATCTGGTCGAGCCATGCATAGAGATCCAGCGAGCCGATGATCCCGCGTTTCAGTGTGACATCGCTGGTCTTGTTCATGCCTGTCAGCTTCATCACATTGTTTTCCTTGGAGTTGCCGTTGCGGTATTCGACCACCACGGCTTCCATGCCGATGTTGCTCACCTCCTGGAAGCCTGCCTGCGGCCCCTGGGTGTTTCCGTTGCCAAGGTCGATCAGAAAGTTGAACTGGCCATAGGGACGATCGCGCAAAATCGCCATACGTATCTCCTCTCCTTTAGAGTTGCACGTCGGTGCCAATTCCTACGCCGAGCGCAACGGAAAATCAACAGGACAAACCGAAAATGTCAGTAAAAGTTCCGGTAAAAGGAATAGTTGAGCCCGCACGTTGCTTCGCGCCGGCAACGTCCTGTGGGTTCCTACGCCCTGACACGAAAACCAAGAGACAGCACAGCGGGTAATTTGCAATCGCTCAAAAAAGCCGGTAAGTGTTGCGGTAGTCCCACGCATACTTGTTGTACAGCAAACCCCACGGAAAGGAGACCGACCCCGATATGCCGATCCCGAAGATTCCGATGGCCACGTGTCTCTGGTTCGACAAGAATGCCGAAGAGGCGGCGAAGTTCTACGCCACGACCTTCCCCAACAGCCACGTCACCGCAGTCAACAAGTCCCCAGCCGACTACCACAACGGCAAGGCGGGCGATGTACTGACGGTGGAGTTCACCGTATTGGGTCAGCCGTTCGTCGGCTTGAACGGTGGTCCCGACTGTGCCTTTAATCAGGCCGTGTCGTTTCAGGTATTTACTGACACCCAGGAGGAGACGGACCGCTACTGGGACGCGATCGTCAACAACGACGGACAAGCCATCGCCTGCAGCTGGTGCAAAGACAAATTTGGGCTCAGCTGGCAAATCGTACCGCGCGTACTAATAGAGGCCATGACTGGCGCGGACAAGGCCTCAGCCAAGCGCGTGATGGAGGCGATGATGGAGATGGTCAAGATCGACATCGCTCAGATCGAGGTCGCCCGGCGCGGATAACGTAGGGGCTTACGCGTGAACGGCGCCGACCCCACATCCTTTTCTGCGATCAGAAGGGTTTCGGCCTGTACCCGTGATCGTGGCCTGACTCGTCCGCATGGCGACTCCGCTCGCGCAGTTCCCGTTCGGCCTCCACACGGCGCCGCTCCGCCACAATCATTCGGTCGAGCTCGGCAATGTGCTGCTCGGCGAACGCTTGGACAGTCTGTCGTTCGTCTGTGAGCCAGCGCGTCAGCGACTCCTTCCTAACCCGCCAGGCTTCCGCCAGTCCGAATTCACCGGAGACCACGCCGGGGCTATTGATGCAATTCCGGACTCCGCCCATTGTGCGATCGTCATGTGGAAATCGCGACACAATTTCTTTCAAGACACCGTCGGTGGATGTCGAACCAAGATAGTTCTGGAGAAGCGCCAAAGCGAACTCTGCCTCCGTGTCGCCGCCGGCGTTGACCAACTCGCCGAGCGCAGCCGCGAACTCGGGCGTGCAGGTGGGGAACGCTCTGTTGAGCAGGCTCCCGCCTCGAAAGCGGAATTCCGCCCGGTCTTGAGCGAACCACGCCAGTCCCTTGCTGACGGCGAGTTCAGGATCTTTGGACAGCACGGCTTCCAGCCCTTGGAACTCAAACGGCACCGGCCCGACCTGTTCGCCGTCGCCGTCCTCAGACGTCCTCGCGAACCGAGCGGTCATCACGTCGTCGAGTCGCTGCCGTTCGGTCTCTCTCATGCGAACAAACGCCAGCCCGGCGGTGTCCTCGTTCGCCCACTGCACATCAGCCCCATCGATCATCAGCGCCCACTCCAAGCCGGGGACCGCGATGCGCAGCTCCAACGAGAGGCCGGGCAACATAAGGAGCTGGCTCTCCAGCCGGCACCCGCTCGTGGAGAGATCGAGAATGGTGCCTTTCCCTTCGGACTGTACGGAGCCCGACACCATGGCGCGCAATTGCACACAAATTCTGGGCGCAGTCCGCTGATCCTCTGCCTTCAGATTCATGACTAATCGGCCCTCCGTCTTCTCATCACTAGGACCCGTCACTCACCCCTCAGAAAGAGATAGGGGGGAGGGTATTTGTTCTTGCACCCTGATTGATCCCGTGCGCGTTGTTCGTTCAGGGACACATTATCCCGCGTCGGGGTGTCCACCGGCAACAGCCCTTCGAACGAAATAAGGACGAGGCATGCCGGAGCTTCTCACGAAGTCGATGCATCGCTGTTAAGAAAAGACTCCCGACCCCTTCTCATAAGTCTACAAAATCTCATCAATTTCCATTTTGGTCTGTTCTGGGTCCCAGTGGACTACATAGCAGACGATAGTATGAGTCTGAGGATGACCGCTTGATTACGGATACTCCCTGCTGTAGCTTTGTCGCAAATGCCAGGTGCCCTTACTGCGGCAGATAGGGTTATCATCGACGTACGCGGTCACGGTAAGGAATCAATAACAGATACGGTTGGACAACACGATAAAAAGCTGAAGGTGATCATCAAAGGGCAGTAATCATTATCGACTGGTAACAACAGCTGCATCTGTGGTGGTTTGAAGACCAACAGAAGGTGTGTGAGTCGCTCAGGAGGCTCGATGGGAAGGCGCATCTTCGTTCTCCGTCTCCTCCGTAGCAGGCGTCCGATAGCGACCCACAATGCCATCCTTTTTCTGCTCACCGCGTCAATACTTCTTGTCAACCTGAGTGAGGCCTCGGCCAGCAGTCTCTTCGAACAGTGCCGTGACAAATTGGCCCAGGCACGACACCTCGGGCTCCTCGCCGATTTTGAGTGGAAGCCCCCCAGAACTCCGAAGGTCGTCGTTGGGAGGGAATTCTTTAGGATTCCGTTCGAGGCAAAGAAAGAACTAGTGGAGACAGTCAACTGTTATGTGGTGAAGGGAAGACGCGGTTACGTAAATTTTCCCATACTCGAATGGATAAATCACCGCACGATCGGCGAGTGGAGAGACGGCCATCTGAGAATTTCATGACTAGAAGCTAGATGCTACTGAAGGACAGTCTCCATGAAATGCGACATCTGTAACGAAGAAGACGTGGCTTCGAAAAGCCATGCAGTAAGGATGTCCGATAAGGAACATCATATAAAACATTTCGAGTGCGCAAATGGTCATAAATGGCATTTCATCTATGGTGCCAGGAGATTCATTCCCTGCGATTGCTCAAACTAAGCCATCACCAGGCGAAATAACAAATGGTCCCGAGTCTTTGCTTAGGAGCCCTTCGGTCGTCCACGTGGCCGTAACGTGGATTCCATCCAAACCGTGTCGCCATGCGCTTTTACGTCTCGGGCGCGGGCGGCCCATGTCCATTTATTAGTGTCTGGTAGTTCGGCGACAGGATTTGAACCCCCGACATCCTGCTTCCCAAGCAGGATGATTTATTACCGGATTCCTTCCCCATCTTCTGTGGATAACCATGTGAACAAGTTACTGGATTCGGCATCGAACAAGGCCTATAGCGTGCGTATTTATCAGATTGCTCATTTTTTAGGCATATGCCCTCGCCAGACAGAACCCCAAGGAATAGAGGTTTCGAGATAGGATTTCGTTCCTTTTTGCATATTCCTAGACATATTTCCCTTGACATGAATTGATGACCCATCCCCCGTGGCCTTAGTGCTGCAACCATTCCAAAGGCTCTCCACAGGATTAAGACTTATCTGTGGATTATGACATACCGCATGAACAGCTGGTTTTGTTTCTGTCAAGGGCTTTGGGCCAGGAAAACGGCTCTATTATGGCCAGCCCGAATGCCGGATTCATGATTTCGTCGTGTGGTTGGTCCTCACAGGTTTCTGCGAGGAGTTCTTGACACATCGCGGCGTAACGTTCTGTGAGAGGTATTCAAACCTTGCGCAAGGTGGATCTGTTTGTGATTAGCATCGTGCTCGAACCAGCGTATACGGAGACATCGGTTGGGCTGAGCCAAGCGCTGGATGCCTGGTTGCCGCGACACAACATCCTCAGTACAGAAGGTGCGCTGGTGAACAGCCCCGCATCTATATTTCCGCGCAGAGCCGTTCAAAACGCAACATCAAGGTCCAATTCTTCCCGAGCGTCGGCCAGATGAACATTGATACAACTCTTACGTATTGCGCACATTTTCCTATCTAAGTGATTCCGAACTGCAGAGGAAGTGCCTCGGCTTCCTACAGCATGGCACTTAACATGCTTTCCAACCGCTAATCATATGGATGCGCTGTCCGTCTTTCCTATGCGAATTTTATGTGTGGTGTAGATTTCTTCAAGCCTTACACAAAGAAGGAGATTCACCATGCGTCTCATCGTACTTTTTGCGATAGGGGTATGGGTAGCGGCCTGCACGACCCCACCAGTCTTTCCTCCAGAGATTATGAAGGATGTCGAAATGAATACCTTCGACGTCAAGGCTTGGAAAAACCAGGCGTCATCCCTATCCAGCGCCAACCCCGTTGCTCACAAAGTAGAATTGGGAGGGCAAATTATGAGGATCATTCCGAAAGCAGATGGTGTGGTCCTTCTGGTCATGGAAGAGCCTTTCGAGAAATATCGTGCGTATGGCCCCGTGAGTGCTGAACCGGTAGACTCATTCATCTATGCGATTGCCTTCAAAGGCTTCCCAGAGGCCTCGATGTTGCGGACAGGTAATAAACTCGTCGTGGTCGGAACGACAGACAAAGCCAGCACAGAAATGATCGCCGGAGTTCCGACCGTTCTGCCACACCTCAATGCGCAATGTCTGCACATCTGGAGTATTAATCAAGCTGAACTTCAGAGGTTTCCATATGGAGACATGCCATCGAAAACCGTTCGGGCAGAAGAAACCTTCTGTGACGAAGGCTAAGGTAGGTTACAGTCCATCGGTGGCTGCAAGAAGAATTGCTGTTGAAATGCAGGGCTACAATCGGGAAAGGAGCCGATCCTAAGCGTATCTCTACCCCACAACTGCGGGGCGGGGGATTTGAACCCCCGACATCCTGCGCCCAAAGCAGGCGTGCTACCGGGCAGCGTTACCTCTGGAGTTTCCGCCTAGCCCCATGCACCCATAGCCCAATTGATAGAGGACTAGGCTACAGATCTAGGGGGTTACAGGTGCAAATGCCGCTCCGGGGATCAGCGATGATCGTCAAGTTGTCATCGTCTATATTGCCGTCTCGTGGAATGGTGGGTTCGAGGCTCTCCGCAAGAAGGACAATGTTTGATCAAAGATCCGAAGCCTTTGTGCTTTTGGATTTGTGAGGGTTCTTGTTCCTGCACCTGTCGCGAGGTGCTAAATTACAAGACCTGACCTCACGGTTAATTCGCTGTATCAACATCACCGTGTCCTATCGCGTGTCGGCACTGCACCGACGATCTGAGCAGCGTGCGATGCTGCACCGGTCGCGTTGTGTGTTCCCGCACAATGCACGCCAAGAGACAAGGTTCCAATTACTGATGACCTATGAAATAGCCAGTAATTACGTATAGTGCATTGTGTTTCTTCCGATTGCTGAAACGCACCATCGGTGTCCTCGTGGATGGCATTTGGTTTGCTCTCCCTGTCATCTGCGCTCAGATGTCTGTCTCGGTAGCACATATCCCATGGTGTAATGATACCTAGGCTGTGTTAATTGGGTGGACGTATGCCTTTCCAGCCTGTTCTTCCTCTGTAGAGGACATGTCTCAGACCCACCCCCTGGCAAGCAAGCTACTCAAGGCAGACCAGACACAGTGCCTTCCTTCGATGACTGAGTGGTCAGGGGAGTTCTCGCCAGTGGAACCGCGGGTGAAAGGAGAGAACCATGATGAGTCGGTTGCATGTTGTCATTGGTGCCTATTCGTTTACGATTGCGATGTCTGTGTTTGCGCTCTTCAGCCACCCCGCCCAAGCTGAGTGGTATCTAGCTGGGCAGGGGGGAGTTGCCTTTGGAGGCAACTTGAAACAGCTTGACGAGGTGCCGGCCTCTGGCGCAGGAGCCGTTCAGTACTCAAATCTCGCGCTTCATGCATCGCCTCTGTACGGAGGCAAGGTCGGATATTATTTCGACGACCCGGCGTGGCGATGGCTGGGATTCGAGATGGAGGCGTACACATCGACCCAGCATATTAAGCAGCAGGGTCTTGAGGTTACTCAACGAGGAGTTCCCCCTTCCTCCCAGGTGATCTCTGATAAAACCGGCCGAGTCACCACCTGGGCTCCGATTAGTATGATGGTTCGATACCAGATCGGTCCTGTAGAGCCGTATTTTGGCGTGGGATTGTCACTCTCTTTTCTCCACTTCCATGACGCCGCCACTGATACAACGACATCCAGCAACGCGAACGTGGGCTTTATTGGGAAGGCAGGGCTGCGATGGAGGGTGACGGAGCATCTTGCCGTGTTCGGGGAGTGGAAATACAATCAATTCAGTTTCAGTTATGACCAGTTCCTCCTCGGTTCAGCCTCCTCGGGGGGAGATGGACGTTACGGATCACACATCGCAGTCGGCGGCCTCGGCTGGCATTTTTAGGCGATTGCGAACAGGTGATTATAGTATCGCGATCTGACAGGACAAAAGCCGGGCTTTTGGATTTCCTCAGATGAAGACCTTCCTGCTGCCCTTGAAATTGAGACTACCTCTACGGCCAAGTCCTGGCCTGCTGACCGCTGCTGCAGTGAGGGAGCCTTTGTGCTTTTGGATTTCGTGAGGGCTCTTGTTCCTGCACCTGTCACGAGGTGCTAAATTACAAGACCTGACCCCATGTTTAATAAAGGCGGCCGCCGGCGGAGATGCGGACGCTCAACGAGAATTGAGATGGCGGTATGATGTTTGGATGTATTCTCCTGGGGAACGGGACGCATTCGTGCAACGCCGTGGGGATGGTTAGGCATTTCGCTGGCCAACCACAAAGCTTTGTACCAACAGGGTTGGAATCGCAATCCGAAATAGAAAATCATTGAGCGGAATAAAAGGGGTCGGGAGCCTGTTTTCCACTGTTTCAGGACGTGATCGGCGAGGGTTACAGTAGCCAATCAAAGACGGCGAGGCATGGAGGATCGACTATTCTGCCAAGAAAAGACTTCCGAGCCCATTTTCCTAGGTTCGATTCTCTAAACCTTCCAATCCAGGTATTCGTCCAAGGGATGCCTCTGCGTAGTATGTGTGATGAGACTTTCTGTGAGGTGCTCAATTTCTGTCGCCTTCTGGAAACCACGCCCCACGTCCTTCAAATATTGGTTGAGGCTCTTTGTGCCCCAAAGAACTTCGCTTATTTGCAAATATGCCGGTAGATCGACATCACCCTTGAACTTTAAAGTCGATAAATATTTCCCACTGCTCTTCCCAAATCCTAGCTCATAAGGAACCCACCACGAGCTTACGGTATCGGCAGAAACCAGGCACATGATATGCGTTGAATACGCTAGGCCTTGCTCGATGAATTGCGTAATACCAGTTGGATCGCCTCTTCTGATGGCTTCTTGCAACTTCTGGTCATTAATATCCAAATAAATGTCGATGTCGCCATGCCTCGTTATGTAATCGCCGATCGCTGTTGCTGCCTTTTTGTCGACAGATATATGAGAGAGAAAGATACACGGTTTGCGCAATAATGCCTTTGCTTTGGCAAGCTGTCGGTTCTCGTACTGCGCTCTATTGATACCTGCCATGACTCTATCTCGCAGCCAGACATAGGTATTATGGGACGCTGTCTAACCACTTGTCCAAAGCTTCAGAGTCCCACGCCAACCATTGTGTAGATCGACCGTTATATAAAGCGTTCGGGATAGTGGCGTGCTCACAACCCTTGAGTGTCATGCCTCGAATGCGCTTCCATGTATTTTCTCCAGACAGCTTCTCCTTTATCTCGTAAAAGGTTTTGATCTCCCAATCTACCCACTCACTGTTATGCGTATTGTCGCCGATCAATACCACCAGCTTAGATGCGCGGTCAAATTTCCTTATGATCTCATCTCGAACGGGTTTCGATCGTACGTCGGATGGTGAGTACTTTATTGGTTTTCCGCTTCGGTCCCGGACCGCATCTTTCAATGAATGATCCTGAAAATCCAGCGGATGGTTCGGATTATTCTTTAGAAGCTTGAAACCCGCGACTTGCTGCTGATCATCATGATCAAAACTTATGAAAACATTAGCTGGCATTCTACATTTCTTCTTTTCAAGTCAGCTACGTCGAGTCCAACCTGGCCGAAGGCGAGATAGGCCAATGAGTACCAACTCGATCACACGATCAATAATCGGCGTATAAAAAAGCTCATTATTTTCTTCAACCGTTAGACCGTTTGCGGCTGCAAGCCCCTCCCGGCTGGTTCTGGCAAACTTTGTCCAGACGACGACTCTATCGATCGAGCGGTCCTCATAAGTCGCTGCATCGTATTCTTTGATTGGCGGGGTTTTGTACAAATCCTGGAGACTTGTAAGATGGCAGAAATCATCCGTTATTGTCTTCCCCGCGATGGCGTCAACTACTTGTTCCGTCGCGCCTCCAAGGAGGCCGGCCAGATACAGTGGCTTCGCGTCAGTCACTGCCAGCAATGCTTCCTCGACAACGCCGGGATACCGTCCGGCAAAACCCGATTTTCGGCCACCGAGACATAGTCGAACATGACAATCATCATTGAGGCGGTGGCGAAGAAAAGTGAGGCCCCTAGCTCGAATGTACCGATAGAGCGGACTGTTAGGTCCAGTGTGTCGGGCCTGTTCGTCAAAAGCCCGCAGCTCCCTTGGCAGGCCTGCTGACTCTACGCGTAAAGTTGCACTTAGCTGTTTAAGATCCTGCTCAGCAAGGAGTGGTTTGTCAGGCCAAGGGAGCAAATTCTTGAGCAATGGCTGCGCCTCAGCTGCAGATTGCGCGGGCGATAGAGGTAATGGTGCTTGGACGCTCCGGGCGAAGCCATAAACCGCTTCCATAACTCCGTCCTCACGCCAATCATGACCGAAAACTACACTTGCACCCTGACCGAAGAGTGCGGCAACAACTTGTACAATGACGCGGTTCACCTGCCAGGACGGAAACCCCCGGCGCTCACTATCGTCGCTTTCCGAGATGGACAGATTTACGATGCATCCCGAGAGCGGACGGTAAGCAACGGTCACGACGTCGCTCCTCTCGTAGCGGCAAGCGTGTTTGGCGTCACTAAGCGTGTGTCCGATGGTGCGTTCATGGCGACTAGGGCGTAGGCAGCTTCATAAGTGCCAGCCCGGAGCGGCGGATCGGGGTAGAGGATGAGGCGCGGAGTAGTAGATGGCTCCTTTGAATCCGCCAGAGAACGGCAGGCCCGCAGTAGGGCCGACATGCTTGGTGGAAAAGAAAAAACGCGAATCTCCACGGGCGATGGCAAATCACCGTTCCGTTTCATCTGCTCGACACGACGCATAAAAAGAAGGAATCGGAGCCCCTCCCTTAATGCGAGGAAGAGAATCCGTACAAGATTTCCATCTGGAATTCGAACGGTCGGAATTCGATCAAAAGGGAGCGCCCCGGCTGGATGATTCAGACCGGTGCGTGCTTCGACTAGGACTGCTGGTGTTGCGTATTCGTCGGCCCAGAGGACTTCTTGCTGGCACCAATGTCGGCTTTCGTACACCTCGGTACGGAGCATAACAATGAGGGATGATCCAACTCCCTGCTCTAGCTCCTTTTGCCAATCACATCCGGACGGGAGATCGGCTGCATCGTAAAAAGATTTCAACCATCCCACCGCATCGATTTGGTGCTTCAATGCATGTGCAAGCGGCAACCCGTCCATCTTCGCATGACTGATGAAGAGCCGGAGATGCCCTGCACTGTGGCTTGGAACGTTCGTGAGTGCCTCAGCAAGGCGTATTCTGCACTCATGCAAAATACGAAGCGAAAGCATGGCAGGACGTATAGCGCTCTCACCAAGATCATGAAGCGACAGTAGCTGATGGCTCGCCAGTGCCGACCGTTTAGCCGAGAAGCGATGTCCAACCCGTTCGTCCATCGGAACAGCCAGCATTGCGTTTCGGCCTTTCGATGCACTTGTGGAAACCCAGCACTCGGCAAGCCAATCCCACAGAGCGTCGTTGGTTTTATCAAGTAATGCATGATCCACGAGCACCACCGTCACGGTGTGGCAAAATGTGTCAAGCGTCTTTGTCACGTCGAGCACCGGTGCGACCGAGAATACCTCTAATTGGATACCTAAATCCTCGCCCGTTGCCAGGTAATTGCGGGGTTCCTTTCCGCCTTGGAAGGCGCGCAGGATGGCCTCTTCATAAGGCTTAACAGCTTCGTCTTCCATGTGTCGGAAGAGCAGAATTTGAAGTGGTGCTGGCGTGGACATCTAATGTCTATTTCATAGGCCTTGGAGGCAAAACAAAAAGGTCGGGAGTCTTATTCACGGAATCCAGGAGCGGTTACGTGAAAAGAGTATTCTTCCATGACCGCGCAAGCTCTGATCAATTTGTCCTTGCCGAGCTTGTTCATAACCAGAAACGAGCAACGCTATCTCAAGAATCTATACAAAGGAAAGGGAGAGAAAATAAAAGGGGTCGGGAGTCTTATTCACGGAATGCAAAGGCGTTTGCGTGAAAAGAATCTGCGTTCACAGTCGCCGAAGCTCTGATCGCCTTGCCTTTGGCGCATTGTTCAGGATCAGAAAAGCACGATGCTATTGCAGGATGGTGTTCCTAAAGCAGGCTCGGCCAGGCTTTGGCCAGGACGAGTGCCGCTGCTGCGGCGAGATGTTCAACTCCAGTTTTTTCTTCTGCGGTAGGGGTGCGGTGGTCGCGGAAATAGGTGCCAAAGGTGCCGAGGATGGTTCCGGCCACGGATTTGATCGGCATGCTCCAGGCGCCCATGAATCCCAGCTCCATCGGCAGGTGACGCAGTTCGGCCCACTTATCGTCGGCCAGGAAGTCCGGGGTTTCGATGACGCTTCCCGTTGCCGCTGCAGCCGCGCACGTGCCGACTCCGATGTCAGGTTTCAAGCGATCGATTGCGGTGAGATAATCTGCCGGAAGGCTGGGTGACGCGCCGTTTCTGAGCAAGCCGTCCTTATCAATCACCAAAATCGACACCGACGATCCGGGACCAGCCAAGACTTCTCCGGCCTTCGCGAGACGGGTCAGTATCTCCTGGCTCGGCGTGCCGGCCTCCAACATCTGCTGCACATGGGTAGTTGCCGCCAAGATGAATGCATTATTTTGCGTTTCGGGGAGGGGAGAAACGGTAGATGATTCTTGTGTGTGCATCGACTGCCTTCCATCAACCCTGAGCGGACACGGGCATCATTCTACCGCGTGGCCTCCGCGTCCGCAATGGTAAGGGTTGGGCTCTTCTCGATCATACGCCTCTCATCGCCCGTCATCGGAGTGCCGGACAGGCAACGGGGCTATCTATTTTCCGGATGTCTTTGGGCCGGAGTTATCCGGCACCCATTTTTTGATGGTTGCGGTGAGATCTTCTTTTTTGACGGGCTTGCTCAGAAAGTCGTCCATGTCGGCGTCTAAACACTTTTGGTGATCTTCCTTCATGGCATTTGCGGTGAGGGCCACGATCGGAACTCTCCGGCGTTTGCGGTCTCGTTCCTCCTTACGAATCACCGCCGTCGCTTCAAATCCATCCAGCTCAGGCATTTGGCAATCCATTAAGATCAGCGCGTAGTCGATCCGGGACACCGCCTCGACGGCTTCGAGCCCGTTGGCCACCACGTCGGTTCGATATCCGAGTTTTTCCAATTGGCAGGCCGCCACTTTCTGGTTCACGATATTATCGTCCGCCACCAGAATCCGTGCTTTCTCGGCCACCTCCGCTTCCTTGAGCACATGCCGCGTCAGCAGCACATCGTGGGACCGGCTTCGTGTGCCGTCCTCTCCTCCATCGGGGGCCGAGTTGACCGGCAGGTCGATGATGGCGGACAGGCACTCGTAGAGATGTGCGCGATGCACCGGCTTCGTCAGGTAGGCGACGATCCCAGCTTCCTTGGCGCGTTCCGCCTGCCCTCGCATGCCGATCGAGGTCAATAGCACGAGACGGGTCGAGGCCAGGGCCGGGTCGGCGTTGATCGCGCGCGCGAGTTCGAACCCATCCATGCCCGGCATGAACAGGTCGAGGACTGCGATCTCGAAGGCCTCTCCTTTCGCCGCAGCGTCTCTAAGGATCGCCAAGGCTTGAGCACCGTCCGAAGCGCTGACGCTCTGTAGCCCCCATTCCAGGGCATAGTGTTCGAGGATACGCCGGGCGGCGGCATTGTCGTCGACGATACACAGGCGTCGTCCCAGGAGGGAACCCTTGAGCATCGGCCGGTGCAGAGGCTGTGCCGGTTGTTTGTCCAATCTCACGGTAAAACGGAAGGTGCTGCCATGGCCGGGTTGGCTGTCGAATCCGATCGTCCCGCACATTTGTTCCACGAGCTGTTCGCAGATGGCCAGACCCAGGCCGGTACCGCCGAACTTGCGAGTGGTCGAAGTATCTGCCTGGGAGAACGGCTTGAACAGCATCGTCCGGATCTCCGGAGCTATGCCGATTCCTGTGTCGGACACGGCGAACTGTATCATGGCTTGCTGCGCGGTCTCTGTGCCACGGGTCACGTGAATCATGACCTCTCCCTGCTGCGTAAACTTCAGCGCATTGGAGATTAGATTGACGAGCACTTGGCGTAACCGGCCTGGATCTCCGCGAAGCGCCGTGGGCACATCCGCATGAACCAGGCACCCAAACTCCAATCCTTTACTCTGCGCCGGTCTGGCAAAGAGGTCTAAGGCTTCTTCGATCATGGTTCGCAGATCAAAATCGATCATCTCCAAGGTCAACTTGCCCGCTTCGAATTTTGAAAAATCCAGGATGTCATTGATGATATCGAGCAGAGAATCACTGGATCGCCGCACGGTCTCGGCGTAGTCGTGTTGCTGAGTCGTCAAATCCGTATCGAGCAAGAGTCCGGTCATTCCGATGATGCCGTTCAGGGGCGTGCGGATTTCATGGCTGATGACGGCCAGGAACGCCGACTTGGCTCGCGCGGCCGCCTGGGCATCGAGCAATGCCTTGTCAAGGCGCGCCGACTGCTCACGAACGGTGCGCTCATAGACATCGATCAACTGGTCGAGCACCAGTGTTTCCGAGCGCAGCTGATCGGCGGTCGGTGCGGCCGGGGGATGCGGAAGCCTCGCCGCCGGAGAGGGGTGGGAAAAAATGGCTCCCGGCCGATCAAACGGAAGCAAGGCCACCTTCGCGGCCAGCGCGCAAGGCTTGAACAGCCCCGCGGTTTCCTCAGGGATGCAGCTTCTGCTGAACAGAATCAGGGCAAACAACTCTCCCGAAGGCAGCAGCCCCCCAAACCCGAGCACAGATTGAATACCGAACGGAATGACAAAATTGTCCTTCGCCGGAATGTAGGGACTTCCGGCCGCATCGGACACATGGAAGACGTTGTACGTTTTCTGCTCAGCCGCGAGGAGCATGCTCGGCGTCGGCCGGAGGACACAGTTCACATCGACTCCCAGCTGATTGATGAGCTGCGAGATCATGGGAATAGTGGTGAGAACCTGTTCGCTCGGCAGCGGAATGACTTGATGGCCTCTCGACAGGTGTCTCGCATTCCACTCCGGTTCGTCCCCGACGGTTCCCAACAGGACGAGGCACTTATGCGCAGCAGATTCCTGGATGTTCCCGAGCATCCGCCGTGCGCGCATTTGCAAGTCAGTATCCAGCCTGCCGAACGGCTGCGTGATGAACAACCGCACCAGTGCGCAAGAACGCTGCGCGGTTCCTTTGATCAGAAAGCGGTCGTAGAAGTGGCGAACCATTCGACCTGCGGCTTCTTCCATGCTTGTGGCCCCGCCGCCGATTTTGCGCAGCATGGTGAGATTGTCCGTCAGTTCCGATAGCGTGAAGTTGGTCAGGCTAAACATGCTTACCCTCGCTGTGGTGATGTGCTTCACATGGGCAAGCGACGAGCTTTCCTTCAGACACGAGCCGTCCTCGTGGCGCTGGAGTAGTTGTTCGTCGCCATGAGAGGGGGATGATGTCGGCGGTAGCTATGGCACAGGAGGAGGTCGATGCTTCCGAAGGGTGCGGCAACGGGCAACTGTGACATAGACTCGTTCAACAGTTGCGCCCTAATATGTGTTGATACGACAGCATCGCCAAAAAGCTGGAGATGGGGCGCACATTGCCACTGTTGGCTCGAGAAGTAAAGAGAGAAACCTCCCGGAGGCAGCCAGGATATTGACAATTTGGGTGGTGCCGATTCGGGCGAATTTCTTCTCCGCTCTCTTTTTCTATACGTGGTAGTCCGGTGCTTTCCTTGTTGCGCGCATTGACCGAGCACCTCCCGAAATCTAAAAGTCTGACCCGCTCTTGTGTGCGCGGTCAGCGAGCGGAGGAAAGTACCTGACCGCCCCGTGCGCGACCACGCAGCTAGATTTGCAAAGCCAATCTGATTCCGCAAATCTTCCTTTCTCTTTAAGGAGTGGTCAGATGGTCCCTTCTCCACCTCCTTTTCTCTCAGCGCTTTTGGGTGGTGCCGATCCGGGTGCCTGTTCGCCGTAGCGTAAGGGACCCATTGGGGGATGGGTGGAGCGAGGACGAACGGGCTGGATCGGCGACAGGACCCAAAAGCGCCACTCCCACCCTTGCATATCAAACTCGAGCCCCCGTACAATATCGTTTTCGGGCCTAACTCATTGGCTTTCCAGTCGTTTGAGCAATTTGACGAGGACAGATAGGCCGGGATGAAAGTCGAGTATTCCAAGGGGAACCGGGCGTCGAAGGAGCTGATTCAGCTCCACCGCAGGAGCTCTTTCGAGGCCAGCGGCCGGAAGATGAAGGTCATGCTGATCTTCCCGCCGGACTGGTATCCTTCCGAACCCTATCTCAGCCTTCCCTCGCTCACCTCCGTCCTCCGCCAAGCCGGCCACACGGTCATCCAAAAAGACATCAATTGTGAGATGTGGGACTGGTACTTCAGCGAGGATTTTCTAAAGAAGATTCTGCGCAAGGTGCCACAGCAATTGGATCGGCTCCGCAAGCTGGCGAAGAAGCGCGATCTCGCTGAGTGGGAGATGGATGTGCAGCTCGCGCTCTGCGATGTGACGCGCCCGCGGATGGAAAAATTGATCCGTGATGCGGCGGAAGCGAAGCATATTGTAAGAAATGAGAAGTTCTACGATATCGATAAGTTAGAATGGGCACTTCAAGTCTTTCGGGAGGTCACATCGATCGCCTCTTTAGTCTATGCTCCGGCGCGGATCTGCATGCCGCCGATGGAGACGGATCTGTCGTACAAGCCGTACGTCTCGGCCGAGGTGATGGATGCGGTGCGGGATGAACAGGTTAACGTGTACCGGGACGTGTTCGACCATTTGGTCAAGCCGGTGATCCAGGCCGAGCAGCCGGACGTGGTCGGCATCTCGATCGTGCTGCAGCAGCAGATGTTTTCGTCGATGACCTTCTGCGCTCTCATCAAACAGCACTTCCCTCACATCCACATCACGATCGGCGGCAATACGGTGACGCGCCTGCGCGACGTGCTGCCTCAGTCACCTCTCTTTCACTACTTCGACAGCGCCGTGGTCTATGAAGGGGAGACGGCGTTCACCCAACTGGTGGAAGCGGTCGGCGCCAAGCAGAGTTTGGCCGATGTGCCGAACACGATCTATAAGGACGAGACGGGCGTTCATGTGTCCGCGATGAGTTATGCGGAAGATATGGCCGCGCTGCCGCCGCCGGACTTCGACGGATTGCCGCTCGAAAAGTATTTCGTTCCCACCCGTGTGTTGCCCTATCTGGCGACGCGGGGGTGTTACTGGGGCCGATGCGAGTTCTGCGACCATGGCGAGGGCTACACCGCAGGCTATCGCTCGAAGAAGATCCAGGACATACTCGCCGACATCACCTATCTGCGCGACAAGTACGGCGTCAAACATTTCCATTTCACCGACGAGTCCTATCCGCCCGCGCTGTTTCGCAAGCTCTCGCGAGGATTGGTCGAGAGCAACATGGACATCTTCTGGACGACGCACATGCGGTTCGAGAAGAGTCTGTTGGAGGACGCCGTTTGGCAGGATGCGAAGGAGTCGGGCTGCCGCTATCTGCATTTCGGTTACGAGTCGGGAGTCGAGCGGGTCTTGCAGCTGATGGACAAGGCGACGACGGCGGAGGTCATGACGAAGCACCTCAAGCTCACGGCGGAGGCGGGGATCTGGAATCACTGCATGGGCTTCTTCGGGTTTCCCGGCGAGACGAAGGAGGAAGCCTGGCAGTCGGTGCAATTCCTCGAACAGAACAAGGACCATGTCCATTCGCTGGGGTTCGGGACATTCGATTTGGGCCGGCATAATCCAGTGGCCAAACACCCGGAGAAGTGGGGCGTGACGGCGTACAAAAATCCGGATTGGGATCTCGCGCTGGATTACTACTATACGGTGAAGAACGGGATGAGCATCGAAGAGGCGGAGCGGGTGTTCGAGCAGTTCGAACGCAACCATAATCCCGGCTGGGATTTGCGCCTTTATATTCGGGAGTACATCTTTCTCTATATCTCAAGATTTGGTTTAGGAAAGCTTCACGATCTGCAGTATCGATCGGTGAAGACGGTTGGCGTGACGCCGACGCTCGCCGGAAAAATGTGAGCAGAATGAAAGCTGAGTCATGAGCGGACTTGTTCAAATCAGCGGATTAACTCCAATCAAGCAAGAAGAGCGCAAGACCTCCAAGGTCATGCTCATTTTTCCGCCCGAGTGGGTGCCGACGGCGCCATATCTCGCCCTGCCGTCGCTCACCGCTGTCTTGCGCGAGGCCGGTCATACGGTCATCCAGCGCGATATCAACATCGGGATGTGGGATCACTTTTTCAGCATGGAGTTTCTGATTTGGGTGAAGGCTCGATTGGGCATGCAGTTGAAGGCCCTGCAAGAGAAAGAGAAGGCGGGAGCTCTGACCGAGCGGGACATGAGTCAGATGGCGGTCATC
Organism: Nitrospira sp. BO4; assembly: GCA_030144965.1. Taxonomy (GTDB): domain Bacteria; phylum Nitrospirota; class Nitrospiria; order Nitrospirales; family Nitrospiraceae; genus Nitrospira_D. Next base: position 337,631 of record JAMPUU010000017.1, on the reverse strand, counting down.
GAGCAGGCCTATACCCTCGACGTTTTCGATCTGGCGGATCGAGCCGAGGATGCCAAGCGGATCGTACGCGGCGAGCGTTTCTATGAGGCCGAGACGCTGGAAGGGGCACTCAATACGTTTCGCGAGACGATGGCCTATATCTCCGCGGCCTACTATCCCGCTTCGCTCGTGTTTTATCCGATGGAAAGCAATCTCGGATATCGCCCCGGTGTCTCGAAGGAAGTGTTTGCCTGTTTGGAAGACGAGCAGGTGAACGTCTATCGGGATCTCTGCAATCAGCTGGTCATGCCGGACGTGGCGAGGGAGCAGCCGGATGTGGTCGGGATTTCCATCGGAACACAGATGCAGCTGTTGGCCGGTCTGACCTTCGGCAAGATGATCAAAGAAACCTTCCCGCACGTGCACGTGGTGGTCGGCGGCAACATCATCACCCGGCTGCACGAAGATCTCGTCAATCACGAGAGATTTTTCACTGAAGTCTTTGATTCAGCCATTCTTTATGAAGGTGAGCATGCATTGTTGTGGCTCATCGAAGCGTTGAACGGTCAGCGGCTGCTCGCTTCCGTCCCCAACTTGATCTATCGCGATGCGTCAGGTCTTCACCGCAATCCGGAGATCTACACCGAGAAGACGGCTGCGCTGCCCTTGCCGGATTTTGATGGGATGCCGCTGGATCGCTACTTCGTTCCGGAACTCATCATTCCCTACTTGGCGACACGCGGCTGCTACTGGGGCCGCTGTACGTTCTGCGACCATGGCCAGGGGTATTTCGATCAGTACCGCGGAATGCCGGCCCAACTGGTGATCGATCAGATCAAGGCGCTGCGCGACAAGTACCATTGCCGGCACTTTTTGTTCAGCGATGAGTCCTATCCGCCCGCCTTGTTCAAGAAGGTCTCGCAGCTATTAGTCGACCAAGACGTCGGGATCAAGTGGACGACGCTCATTCGCTTTGAAGAAACACTTCAAGATCAAGCGACCTGGGACCTCGCGGCCAAGGCCGGTTGCTGCACGCTCTATTATGGGATGGAGTCGGCGAACGAGCGGGTCTTGAACCTCATGGACAAGCATGCCAAGAAGAGTGTCATCCAGCGTAATCTCGTGATGGCGGCGCAGGCCGGAATTTGGAACCATGTGATGGCCTTCTACGGATTCCCTGGTGAAACGCTCGAGGAGGCGATGGAAACCCGCGGGTTCGTCCTAGAGAACCAGCCGGTGATCCACTCCCTGGAACTGTTTTACTTCGTCGCCTATCGCCACACGCCGATGGTGCGGCGCCCGGAACAATTCGGCATGACGATTCACAAGCAGGAAGAGTACGATCTCCCGTTGGACTACTACTATACGTTGAATGACCCGAGCACGCTGTCGTGTCTCGACGCGATGCAGCTCTGTGGGGAATTTTATAAGCACGATTTTCATCCCTGGGCCGTACGCGTGAACTCGCGCGAGCACGTGTTTCTCTATATCTCGAAGTTCGGGACGAACCGGTTGCCGCAAATCTATGCGCGGCAGGCACAACCGGTCGGTTCGCCCGAAGGGGTGTCAGGGTTGATTACTTGGCCGGTGGCCCATTCGCAAGGGGACGAAGGGATGTCGCGCGTCACAAGTCACGAGGTCGGCGGCTGAAGGCTACTGGGCGGTGGGTTCGTCATCCGGGACGAGGACAGCCGAGAGCAACGCGTAGGCGGCTTCAATTGTCCGAGTCATGGCTTCGGCTTTCTGAAACATCTGCATGTAGGTCTTAGGATTGTTGGTGAGGCCGGCATAGCGCGAAGGATTCCAGGTATACAGCTGCACACGTCTCGCCCGCTCCAGGTCTTCGGAGGTGATGGGGAAGGTGAGTTCCAGAACCTCCAGGGCGTGGGCGATGTCTTGTTCGGTCATGTGGTCCACGGGGCCGAGTCTGACAAAATTGGATTCGACCTGTCAAATCAGGCCGATAGTTTTTTTGTGTCGTCAGGATATCCGAAATGAACACCAAGGAGGGGAAACAGTGAACGGCTCCCGAAATGATCATGGCTGAAGAGCGGTCTCTCAAATTCTATCAGGCAGACGTCTTCACCGCTCAGCCGTTTGGGGGTAATCCTGTCGCCGTGTTTCCCGATGCGGACGGTCTGACCGACGATGAGCTGCAACAGATCGCGCGAGAGATGAATCTGTCTGAGACGGTGTTCGTCTTCCCGCCGACCGACCCGGCCGCGGTTGCGCGGTTGCGCATTTTCACCCCGACGCAGGAAATTCCGTTTGCCGGTCATCCGGTGTTGGGCACGTTTTACGTATTGGCCCATTTGAAGCGAATCCCAATGCAAGACGGCATCACGCGCGTGATGCAGGAATGTAACATCGGGCTGTTTCCCCTGGAATTGCACTCGGAGCAAGGCCGCGTGGTGCGAGTCATCATGTCGCAACCCAAGCCTGAATTTCTCGACCCCATCGATGCGATCGACGACGTGTATCTGGTCGGAAGTGCCCTCGGCTTGCCGAAGCACGTGATTGTCGACACCAAATGGCCGATCCAAGTCGTATCGACCGGGTTGCCGGTCTTGATCGTGCCGGTGCGTACGTTGACGGCCGTACGGTCGATCAATCCCGATGCGTCGGCCATCATCAACATCTGCGAGCGTTTCGGCGCCAACGGCATCCTGGTCTTCACGACGGTGACGGTGGAATCGTTCGCCTCCGTCCACGCGAGAATGTTTGCGCCGAAGATCGGAATCCTGGAGGACCCCGCCACCGGGAGCGCCGGCGGGGCGTTGGGCGCCTATCTGGTTCAGAACGGCGTGGTGGAAGTCGGACCCACCACGGACGTGCTCATCGAGCAAGGGTATGAGATCGATCGGCCCTCCAGGATTCTTGTGCAGGTGAAGTCGGATGACGAGGTCATCCAAGGCGTGACGGTCGGCGGTCAGTGTGTGATGGTGGTGGAGGGGACATTGAAGTTTTGAAACGGCAGGCCGAGCCTATTTAGAGAGGCCGGTATGGTTGTCCTCCTGCTCGCCGAACGCGGCACACAAGTTCCATTTATATATGTAAGTCAAGGGCGGTGCTCGTTCAACGCGCGCAATCGAGGATCAATCATACCGTCCTCGGTGCGTTCGACCGTCCCGTGGTTTCAAAACTTCATGTAAGAGGAGGGTGTGGAGAGATGAAGGCTGTGGTGTTTCGCGAGCATGGTGGAGCGGACAAGCTTGCGTATGACGAGCTGCCGATGCCGCAGGTCGGGCCGCAAGAAGTTTTGGTTCGGGTACAGGCCTGCGCGCTGAATCATCTCGACATCTGGGTGAGACAGGGAAGCCCTGCCTATACCGTTCCCTTCCCACATGTCCTTGGTTCCGATGTCTCCGGAACGGTCGAAGAAATAGGAGCCCAAGTCGAAGGGGTCGCTCGTGGGGCACGGGTCTTTGTGTGGCCCGGCATGAGTTGCTGGAGATGCGAGTATTGCCTGGCAGGCCGCGACAATATGTGCCGGACTTATGGGCTTCTTGGAGCCATGAGGCACGGCGGGTATGCCGAGTATGTCGCGGTTCCGTTCCAGAATGTGCTGCCGATACCCGAGAATCTGTCGTTTCAGCAAGCCGCCGCGTTCCCGCTGGTCTCGGTGACGGCCTCGCATATGCTGTTCGCATTAGCGGGACTTCAGCATGGGGAAACCATTCTCGTGATGGGAGCGGGGAGCGGTGTCGGCATGATGGCCGTGCAGCTGGCGAAGCTGGCCGGAGCGCGAGTGCTGACGACGGTCGGGAGCGATGACAAGATTCCCAAGGCCGTGATTTTGGGAGCCGATGCTGTGATTCATCATGGCAAGGAGAATGTGGCGGAACGAGTCCGGCTGCTGACGGAAGGCCGGGGCGTCGATGTCGTCGTCGAACACATCGGACCGGAGGTATGGAACACCTGTGTCGAATCCCTCGCCAAAGGCGGGCGATTGGTCACGTGTGGCGCAACGACCGGTGGCGAGGTTACGTTGAATCTGCGCTACGTCTATTCTCGCCAGTTGACCATCAAGGGCTCCTATATGGGAACGCGGGCGGAGCTGGTGAAAGCCGCGGAGCTCATGGGGCAAGGGCGGTTGATTTCCGTGATCGATCGTACGTTTCCGCTCCCGGAGGCCCGTGCCGCGCAAGAGCTGATGGCCAGCCGGAAGTTTTTCGGCAAGATCGTGCTTGTCTGCTAAGTTTCGATTGTCGGGTCACGGCACCTGTCTCGCTATGCCAACCAGAATCTTGTGACGAACATTCTGCCATGAGTGTAAACAGCCTCGCACGTGTCTGACCATTCGTGATAATCTACGCTCGATTGAACGATACCGGAGTGCGAATGTCGGCAATCCATCGCGATACGATGAATCTAATAGGGAGGAATGAATGGCTACCGTGAGTCAGATTGCGAACAAGCGTCCAAAGTCCATCGGGCCGAAGACCTCGATCGCCAGCGCGGCCAAGACGATGCTACGGGCGCGTCTAGGATCGCTGCTGGTCAAAAAGGGCAAGAAATTGGTGGGAATCGTGACGGATACCGATATCGTGCGGAGGGCCGTGGCAACCGGGAAGCCGCTGGGAAAACTTACCGTCGAGAAGATCATGACGGCTCCGATTTGCACGATCGAGGGGAGTCAATCGGTCGATGACGCGCAGGACATGATGGCGGACTTGGGCGTGCGCCATCTCGGCGTCACCAAGAACGGCGAGATCTCCGGCGTCGTCTCCGTGCGCGACCTGCTGCTGCACTATAAGCGCTACGCGCAATCGAAGATTTCGACGGACGTGACGTACGACGAACCGAAGATTACTCAGGACTAACCGACGCTGAAAACGGCCACCAACTTTGTTCTCAGTCGTGTGTGTCCTTGCGACGTACCCTACCGGGAGAGAGCTGATCTGGCAGCTCGGGGCGGGAGGGTGAGAAGAATACGCCTCAGTCTTCACACTCCTTGCGGCCTCGGTGGATAACCGTTTTGAGCGTCCTTCCTCGCTAAGGTGCGTTTCAAACGGGCAGCTGTTGATTGTCAGGCTATTTCGCGAGCTGCTGCAGCAGGTGGCCCAGCTCTGGAAGAATGAGCTTTTCCATCGCCAGGCGGACGGCATTCTCCGAGCCGGGGATGGAGAAGAGCACGCGGCCCTTGACGATGCCGGCGAGTGCGCGGGTCATGATCGCCGGCGAACCGATCTCCTGATACGTCAGATAGCGGAAGATTTCACCGAATCCATCCAACCGCTTCTCCAACATTTCGGCGGCCGCTTCATAGGTCGAATCACGCCGTGAGATTCCCGTGCCGCCGTTGATGATGATCGCCTGGACTGCATCATTCACCGTCCCTTGGGCGATTCGAAACTGAATCTGTCCCGGCTCGTCCTTGACGATGTGATAGGCGACGACGGTATGGCCGTGTCCTTCGAGCAGTTTGTGAATCAGCCGGCCGCTGGTGTCGGTGTCCGGCGTGCGGGTATCGCTGCTCGTGATCACCATGGCCCCGATGGATCCAGGTGCTTGGGCTTTGTGTTCGTGATGGGTGGGATCACTCATATCGTGTGCGCTATGATGAACATGCAGGAATGCCGGGTGATAAATCAACCGTCAATTCCACGAACAAATAGTCTCCTCTGCGCACGCTGTCGGATGTAAGGCGTGACTCGTCCGTCATGTGCTGATTACTTCCACGCTGCGTCGGGATTCAGTCGAGCGACCGGGGTTCCTTTCGCCACATGTTCATCGAGGATCGCGGCGACGTCGGCTTCGGTCACCTTGGAGTACCAGGTGTTGTCCGGGTATACGACGACCGTCGGGCCTTGTTCGCAGGGGCCGAGGCAGCCTGTCGCGCTCACCAACACTTGGCCCGGTGGAACCGACCGCTGCATCAGCCCCATATTGAAGGCCATGAGCAGCTGCGCGGCACCCGCCGATCCGCATGATGGTTTGGGATGGCCCGGTGGACGGGAATTGGTGCAGACGAGAATATGATATTGGGGTTTTGGCATGAGGTCTCCTTCAGTCAATCGAGCGATCGGCTGTCAGCATCAGCCGTCGGCTCACACGTGAAATTGGTTCGCGAGTCATCACTGAACGCTGTCGGCCGTGTGATCGCGCATCACCGTGGCCGATAGCACTCCCATTGCTGGATCACTTCCTCCGGAAACTTCCACTGTTTGAGGCCCTTGATCACCCAGTCCAGATAGTGATCTTTCGGTTTGAACTTGCCGATCGGATTCGCCGCATAGGTGGTGACCAGTTCTTTTTCCCCGGTCTCCGTTGCGACGGTGACTTGCAGGTGCCGGTAGGCGCCTTGCGGAACATCCTGTTCAAACTGATCCATGATCTTCACGTCTTCATCCGTCAGTTCGAACAGCCCACCCCAGGTCTTTTCACCTTGGGACGGCACGATGCTGACGAGCCCACACCGCCATTGCGCCGACCAGCGGCAAAATTTGACGGTATGGTCCGGCAGAGTCGCGAGGCCCAGAAATCTGTGTTCCGGGGCCCGCCGTTTAAGTTGTGAGGGATTGAGGAGATCGCCGTACAAGAAGAACTTCATGCATTCGACTCATCTGCCGCCGACTGTGACAACGTGTGTTGGTACTTGTAACACACCGGCTTTTCACCAAACAAGCGGCCTTCGTCCCGTGCGTCGGGCGCGCATTGACATGATGTCCGAGCCTTCCTAAGATGCTTCAACCTGAGCGCTTCCGAACATGAATCATTTCGACGGAGACAATGCCCGTCATGACTGAGAGTGCCACCATCTCCCGATCGCTCGGCGCGCGTGTCGTCAACTATGCGGTCGTCCTTCTTCTGCTGCTGGCCGGACTGTACTATGCGTGGACCACGTTGCCGTCGGCGACTCCACCGAGAGGGCAGCAAGAGGCTGAAGCCTTGACCTTGGTGCAGAACCATCCTGCGATCGGACATCCCACGATCTTGCAAGCCATGACTGAACATGTCCGTATGATGAAGGAACGCGGGCAGGGGGTTCGGCTCGGAGAATGGCGCGTCAAGCACGTCGATGGAGATATCTACGAAATCCGCGTGCAACTTCGCGATCAAGGTGTACATGGTCAATGGTTCGAGCGGGAGTTCATCTGGCATGCCCATCTTCAACTCAAGAAGGTCAACGCCGCCTCGTTGCCGGCGGACGGCGTGACCCCGAAAGCGGCCGATGCCGATGAGCGACCTGTTCCATCGCCACCGGGTCCGTCACAGAGTTAGATTGTCGGTGCTGGAAAGCGATGTTCTCCGATCGACGGTGCGGCAGCTGTCTCAAGCCGGCTCTCTGAGCGCCGGTGGTATGGCGATCTGAACTTCATTCCCTTGAATGCGCACCTCACAACGGGTGATTTGGAAGTTGGAGTTCCCGACTCGTTCGCCTGACATGAGGCTGAATTTCCAGCCGTGCCAGGGACATTCGACGACGGGTCCGCAGAGCTTTCCTTCCCCAAGCGGACCGCCCGCGTGGGGGCAGGTGTTGTCGACCGCATAAAACATTCCGTCCACGTTGAAGAGCGCAATCCAAATCCCGTCGATTTCGACGGTTCGTCCCGTGCCGGGTGGAATCTCGTGCGTGAAGGCTGCTTTGACGAAATCGTTCGTCATGGTCATCGTTCCGGGGGTCCGCCGTATGCGGCATCAGATGGGCGCTTGCTTGATTTAACAGCCACCTTATGGCATAGAACTATCACCAAGTAGTCCTGCCCCGCGGACACGCTCCACGACCCTCTTGGAGGCCCGAATGGGGATGAGGTTTCTGCATGGAAATGACCCTCCTGCTGAACGCGACCTATGAACCCCTGCGGGTCGTGCATTGGCAAAAAGCGATCGCGCTTCTCTGGCAAGGAAAAGTCGAAGTGTTGGAGGTCTACGACCGCGAGATCCACGGAATCTCTCTGTCGATCAAACTTCCGGCCGTGATGCGGCTCTTGAAGCTGGTGAAGTTGAAGGACAGTCATCGCGCGGTCAAGTTTTCCCGTATCAATATTTTTACGCGAGACGGCTACTGTTGCCAATACTGCAATCACAGATTCCGAACCGAAGAACTGACGTTCGACCATGTCGTGCCCATCGCCAAAGGCGGAAAAAAGACATGGGAAAATATCGTGACCGCCTGCTGGCGCTGCAACAATCGTAAGAGCGGGCGGACTCCGGAAGAAGCCGGCATGCGGTTGAAAAAGCGGCCGGTGAAACCCCGGTGGAGCCCCGTCATTACCATCACCATCGGCATTCGCAACACGCCGGAAAGCTGGCGTGACTATCTGTACTGGAACATGGAGTTGGATGCGGATCCCGCCGACACGTGAGGGTCGTTCCCGGCTGAATCATCTGTGCTTCACATCCCGTGTCTTCACACACGTCCTGCTAGTTTGAAGCTTCCCCCTCACCTCTCCCGCCCGATCGAGAGCGCCGCATTATAACCAGGCCTCGATCAAAAGTGGAGTCGGGACATTCCGTCCAAAAGCCTCTTGCATGCCGAGGCACATTCTCGGATACTGGCCCCCTCAGTCGAAACGGGAGTACCATCATGGCTGCGAATCCTGGCTTTCCTCTTGTCCTGGACGTAAAAGGCTGGCTGGTCCTGGTGATCGGCGGCGATGAGGAGGCGGCGGAAAAATCCCAACGCCTGCTCGATTCCGGCGCGCGTGTGACTGTGATCAGCCCTACGCTGAACGAATCGCTGCGTCAGTTGGCGGCTTCGGGCAAGATCATCCATCGCGGCCGCCATTTTCGAGACGCGGACCTTGAACACGCCATTCTCATTCTCAACACGCTCCGAGGGGAGCGCGATTTCGCGCAGATGCTGTCGGCCAAAGCCAGGGAGAAGCGCGTGCTGCTCTGGTCGGTCGACTATCCGGAAGCGAGCAGTGTCACGATGCCGGCGGTGGTGGCGGCGGGACACGTCCGTGTGGCGATCAGTACAAGCGGAGTGGCGCCGGCCCTCTCCGGATTCATCAAGGAAGATCTGGAACATGTCCTCGATACCCAGTTCATCGAGTTCGTCGAGTGGGTCGGGCAATTGCGGGAACAGGCCAAAGCGAACGAGCCGGATGTCGAGAAACGGCGCGCACTTCTCCATGACGCGTTGGACGGTTTCCGTTTGCTTGGCCGCGTGCAGTACCCCAAAGTCTGGTTGGAACGACGATCTCAAGCGGTCACGAGCGCGCAACCGGATATGGAAAAATAATAGGAGCAACGATGGTTCTACTGGAATTCAGCATGTCCCCGTTGGGAAAGACTGAAAGTGTCGGAAAATATGTGGCCCGTTCCCTCGACATCATCGATAAGAGCGGAGTGCCGTATCGCTTGAACCCGATGGGGACGGTCCTGGAGGGAGAATGGGAAGAGGTCTTCGGCGTCGTGCAGCAATGCTACGAGCGGATGAAGAAGGATTGTAACCGTATCTCCTGCACGATCAAAGTCGACTATCGAAAGGGCCATTCCGGTCGGCTCCAGAGTAAAGTCGCCAGCATCGAAAAGACGTTGAAACGACCGGTCAAACAATAGGGCGATGTGAGGCCTCATCGTCGTTCAGGCAAGCCGAGAAGGCCGACTCGTTCGGGCAAGGTCTGCATGTTGAGATCTCTGTCCCATCTTTAGGCGTGCTCGCTTCCTCCGTCACAAGCAGGCGAGCCGTTGTGTTGAAAACTTTCTCCTTCGTCTATATACTGCAACCCGTACGAGGTATTACTATGGGTGAAATGCGCAGTCTCTCGGCGGGCATTGAGATAGGTCGCATTCCGAACCAGCCGCCCTTCTTCCGATGTTCATGTTGTTTCAGAGAATAATGGCATGACAAGCAGCGCGACGGAGAGCGTCGAGACCAAATCCCTACCGGCGATGGAGCTCTTGCCCAAGGATCACACGATTCTTGAGCAGGGCGCGATGGTGTTTCGCCCGTTCGGGCTGGATGAACACGGTCAGACGATCAGAGACCTCAGCGGGGTCAGCATTCGAGCGGTCACCGTCTTTCTGGAGAAGCTGGTAGCGTCTGAGCGGGGAGCACCGGCGGGGAAAGAGGCCGTGGAGGAGTTGTGCCGTCTCTTGAATGATCGCATCAAAGATCCCGTCTATCATGTCACGCCGGAATTTTTGAAGAATCCCTGGAACAGCTACTCGTACGAATTCACCTCCTACCTGTATGAGTTTTGCGAGCGGATCTCCGGAGACCGGCGCTTCGCGTTTAAGGCAGGGGCGGAAAAGGTGTCCCCAATCATGTTGGCGCTGACCCGGCCATTTTCCCTGTCACAGATCTACACGATGTTTCCCTACTTCGGGAATAAGTTTACCTCCGGCTCCGTTGAATTCCGAGTGGTGGAAGTCACGAGCAGCACCGCTGTGGTGGCGATGCAGTTCACCGAGCGTACGCTTCGCCAATTCGGGCCCTACCGGAGACGGTGTGCCTGTCTGGTGTGTCAATCCGCGCAAGGTATCATGGTCGCGATGGCTGATCGCATCCATGGCCTTTCTCAGGCGGAAGCGATGGAGACCTCCTGCATCGGCAATGATGATGAGTGGTGCCAGTGGACCATTCGGTGGCAGGAAGATAAGGGGCATCGAAAACGATTCTGGCGGACCACGTCGCCGCTGGAACAACCGCGACCGACTCTCCCGAGCGAGCCGGCCCCGGCCGAAATAACGAGTGAGCACAGTGCCCATCCGGCGACAACCGGGCGTGTCATTCCCCCCACTCACGCGCCTCGGCATTTCACGTGGTTCCTGTGGGGAGGTCTGTCGGGGATCGCCCTTATGGCGGGGGTCGGCATCTTCAACCCGAACGTCAGCCTCGGCGAGGTATTGCTGGTGGGAGTATGCCCTATCCTCGCGGTCGGCATCATCGTCAACCGCCGGCTCCTCCGTGAGAGCGAGCGTCGCGAGGCCCTGATTCAGGAACAGATCTCTTTCGTCGAATCCCGCCATGAAGAATTGCGCGCGGCCTATTTGGAGCAAGAACAGATGCGGGTGGAGTTACGCCGAAAGGTGGCCCAGCTCACGGCGCTTCATCGAGCGGGACTCTCGTTCAACTCGACTTTTGAACGAGACGCGTTGCTGCATCAAGTATTGGAAGCGCTCACGCACGAACTGAGCTACAACAGCGCCATGGTCTCCATGTTCGATCCCATAGAGAATACCGTTCAACACATCCGTGTCATCGGCGCGCCGCCGGAGGTTGAAGCATTCGCTCGATCCTGCCGCATCCCAATCAATGATCCCGAGAGTCCCGAGGGGATGGTGGTCTTGCAAGGACGGCCGCTCCTGGTCAAGGATATCGAATCGATACGGCACAGTCTCCATCCGCTCAATCAGCGATTGGCCGAATTGAGTAAAACCAAGGCTCTGGTCGTGGTGCCCATCAAGACCAAAGACCGCATGTGGGGCATGTTGACGGTCGATCGCTCCCACAATCAAAGCGTGACTGAGGACGATTTGGAGCTGATGACGACGGTCGCGAGTCAGGTCTCCATCGCACTGGACAACGCCTCAGCCTACCAGCAGATCGAAGAGTGGAATGCGGGCTTGGAGCTCAAAGTGCGGGAGCGCACGGAAGCGCTGGAACGAGCCGATCGTCTGCGCGCGCAGTTCCTCTCCCACGTGTCACACGAACTGAGAACACCGCTTACGTCCATCAAAGGATTCATCCAGAATTTGCTGGACGGACTGACCGGGCCGTTGAATGAGAAACAGCAGCGTTATCTCGTGCGGATGTCGGAGAACTCGGATCGGCTGGTGCGTATGATAGAAGATCTCCTCGATCGCACCCGGATCGAAACCGGGCGTTTGGAAATCCATCCCGCCAATGTCGACCTGGAACCTTGCCTCGCCGACGTGATCGAACAGTTGAAACCGCTCGCCCATGTGAAACAGCAAACATTGGAATTCTGTTGCACCGACTCCGACATCGTCGTCTGGGCGGATCGGGACCGTTTGATTCAGACCGTGGTGAATCTGGTGCAAAACGCCATCAAATTCACTCCAGCCGGTGGAAGCGTCATGGTTACTTGCGAACTGACCAATCACCGAAGAGCGACCGTGCTGGTTCGCGATACAGGCCCTGGCATCCCTCCCGTGCACCTTGACAAGATTTTTGACCCGTTCTTCCGCATTCAGGAGGGCCAACGCACCGGACCCAAGGGATTGGGACTGGGACTTTCCATCGTGAAAACGTTGGTGGAATTGCAAGGAGGGGACGTGACGGCCCGCAACCGCCCAACCGGCGGCGCAGAACTGTCCTTCACCATTCCGATCTACGCGGTTCAGACGCCGCTTGTGCTCGAATCGCATCTCGTCGGCCGGCAGATCCTGGTCGTGGACGACGACACCGACATTCAGCAACTGCTTCATGACCGGTTGAGGGCAGGGGGATACCTGACCTATTCCGCGTACGACGGTCGTCAGGCGTTGGACACCCTGCAAACGCAGAAATTCGATGGGATGATTCTTGACATCGGGATCGGCCAGATCGACGGTTTGGAAGTGTTGCGACGAGTCCGCATGACAAATCAGGAACTCCCCATCATCATGATCACGGCATCCGGATCCCTTGAACTGGCGGTCAAGGCGATTGGAATGGGGGCGCAAGCCTACTTGCTCAAGCCGTTCGATGCCGGCGAACTTCAGCAGGCCATGGATCGTTGGTTCCAACGTGCGTGACCCGCAGACGACACGCGCTCTCGGTCATCGGACACGACCTGAAGGGTGTCGAAGCCGCTTCACCCTCAGTGATGTCCGAATTCACCCGAGTTGGGCGCTCGCCCTTCTCACCTGTGTCATCATCGTGTGTAGTTCTTCCCCTGTATCGGCCCAGGTTCCCCGTGTCTATGGACAGGGAGCGGCTGCGTCGGGGATGGGCAATGCCTTCGCGGCCCAGGCCGACAATGCATCCGCCCTCCATTACAACCCAGCCGGCATGACGCAGCTTCGCGGTGTGGAAATGATGGCGGGGGGAATCCTTGTCGGAGGGACAACCGATTTCAGAAGTCCGAGTGGAGTCACGACAGTTGGAGATCATGATGGTGCGTTCGCATGGCCCGGTCCGGGTCATGGGTATATCACGGCGAATCTCCAGGACCTTGGTGTCTCCCTGTTTGGCAAGCTGACGGTAGGGATTGGAGTCACGACTCCATTCGGGTCGATCATGCGATGGCCTGACGACAGTCCATTTCGGGCCATCTCCACATTCAGCGCATTGCCGTTGTTCGACATCAAGCCGACGCTCGCATACCAGCTCCATCCGGATTTCTCCATTGGAGCGGGAGCGGACATCTACACCTTTGCGAGTTTCTTTGGAGAGGGTCATGCTGAATTGCAGTCCGTCTCACCCGGTGGATTGGCACCCGCCGGGAGTAAGCTGGAATTTCACGGCAAAGACACGGCTCCCGGGTTCAACGTCAGCGCTTTGTATACGGCATTGCGAAATGGAGATGGACAACCGGTTGCGAATCTGGCCGTGGTGTATAGAAGCCAGGCGACACTTCATTTGGATGGAGCGTTGATGGCCAATGGCGTCAAAATCCAAGATGCCACCACAACGCTGGTGTTGCCGCAGGTCATTACCGGCGGGATCGCCTTGTGGCCGATTCGAAATACGGAACGCGAATGGAAGCTCGAGTTGAATGTGGATTACGTCGGTTGGAAGTCGGTGCGAAACCTGGATATCCGACTGGCCAACGGAATGATCATCCCTCAGCCGCAAAACTGGAAAAGCACGTATGCCATTTTGGCCGGGACCGAGTATCGGTGGCTCAAAGTCGATCGGTTGCCCGGCTGGGAGATAGCCGTGCGGGGCGGCTATACGAATCAGCAAGCACAGGTGCCGGATCTCAATTTCAATCCGGGAGTGCCATCGGCCGATCTCCATGTTATTTCAACAGGCATTGGACTGCAGTGCAAAGGCAATGGGTCGTTCTTGGGATTATTCTCCTGTGGTGGTTTGGGAATAGGATCGGTCAAAGCAAAACTTATCGGCGTGGACCTCTCGTATCAGGCGTTCCTCTATGAGCCGCGGACGATTTCAGGGAATACGGGGCTTCGCGCTGCGGTGAACGGACTGTACAATACGACGCTGCACGCCGGCGGGTTCTCCGTCCGCGTCAGTTTCTAGCCGTGACGCTTCCAACCTACGCGCTTAAATTCCTACTTGTTTTCGCGAAACACCGTAAGAGTTGTGAGAAAAGTATTTACGAGGAAAGGTAGAGTCTGGGAATCTTCGGACTCATCGCGCACAGCACTTCGTAAGAGATGGTTCCGGTCCATTCCGCAATATCACTGGCTGTGATCCGCTCGTTCTCCTGTTGCCCGATCAGCACCACTTCATCCCCGACGGCGGCGCTCGGAATGGTCGTGACATCCACCATCACCATATCCATGCAGACCAATCCCACGATGGGCGCCCGCTGTCCTCGGATAAGCACATGGCCTCGATTCGAGAGATGTCGGCTGATCCCGTCGGCGTACCCAATGGGAAGGACGGCCACTCGAGTGACGCTCTTTGCAGTGAAGGTCCGATTGTAACTGACCGTTCCTCCCGGCTGGACGGTTCGGATCTGCGCGATACATGTTCTGAGTGAGAGAACGGGTTTGAGGTCGGGAGCTTGAACGGAACGGGGAAGAGTATGGTATCCATAGAGCATGATACCGGGACGAACGAGGGTGAAGTGGGCGGAAGGAAAACGGACGGCTCCACAGCTATTGGAGACGTGAATGAGGGGAACGCGGAACCCTGCCCCAACCACGACCTTCAGAGCTCGGCTGAAGCGGTTGATCTGTTCCTCGGTCGCATCCGGGGCGAGACCGTCGCTATCGGCCAGATGAGACATCAGTCCTTCCAACTGTAGAGCAGCGGGGAACTGACGGGCGTTGACCAGTGTCTCCAGTTCGTCCTGCGTCAGCCCCAACCGACCCATGCCGGTCTCGATCTTGAGATGGATCGGGTAGGGGACGGCACGTGCAGCCGCAGCTTGGCCTAATGCCAAGAGCATGGAAAGATCGCTCACCACCGGAGTGAGTTGATGGGTAAAGAGATCCCCAAATTGCTCTTTAAAAACCGGGCCTAGAACGACAATCGACACATTGATGCCGGCCTGCCGAAGCTCGATTCCCTCGTCGGTCGAGAAGACCGCAAGGCGAGTGACACCATGCCGAATCAACGTGTGTGCCGCTTCAATCGCCCCATGGCCATAGGCGTTAGCCTTGACGACCGCCAGGACATTGCATCCAGGAGAAAGAATCCGCCGAAATTGAGAAAGGTTATAGGCCAGTGCCGTCAGATCGATGGTGGCAACGGTCGGTTGGAAAGTGGAAGGAATCGGCACGCGATGAAGAGAGAATCAGGAAGCCGGACTCAGACTTCCATGATTTCCTGTTCCTTTTTCTTGATCACGTCGTCGATCTTTTGCCCGTATTGCTCGATCAGCTTTTGAGTGTCCTGCTCGGCTTTGCGCAGTTCATCCTCGGTAAGCTTCGCATCCTTTTGGAGTTTCTTCAACTCTTCGTTCGCTTCCCGCCGGAAGCTCCGAATCTGTACCTTCGTTTCTTCGCCGTGCTTCTTGCACACCTTGGTCAACTCTTTGCGGCGCTCTTCCGTCAGCGGTGGGAGTGGGACGCGAATCAACTTCCCGTCGTTTGACGGCGTGACACCCAATCCGGAAGAGGATATGGCCTTCTCGATTTCTTTGATCAGTTTCGGTTCCCAGGGTTGAATGGTGACCAGCCGTGCTTCCGGGGTGGCGATGTTGGCAACCTGCTTCAGCGGGGTCATGGTTCCATAATAGTCGACGCGGACTCCGTCGAAGAGGGCCACGGAAGCTCTTCCGGTGCGAAGGCCGGATAAATCTCTGCGCAGGTGCTCGAGAGCCTGATCCATGCGGGCGATGAATGATTGTCGAACCGGGGCTGCATTGGACATGAGAGCACCTCGTGTTAGGGTCAGTGATCGCCGAGCGTCACCAACGTGCCGATCGGCTCGCCCATAGCCACACGTTTAAAGTTGCCTTTCACTTTCAAATTGAACACGGTAAGAGGCAATTTATTATCCATACACAGACTGATGGCGGTAGAATCCATGACCTTGAGATTCTGATTCAGGATGGACAAGAAAGAAATCTTCTCATACTTCTTCGCCGACGGGTTGTTGACGGGATCGGCGTCATAGATCCCATCCACCTTCGTGCCCTTCATGATCACTTGAGCGCTGATCTCCATGGCGCGCAGCACGGCGGCGGTGTCGGTTGAAAAATAGGGGTTTCCCGTCCCGCCGGCAAAGATGACCACACGGTCCTTTTCAAGATGACGGATGGCTCTTCGGCGGATGTACCCCTCGGCCAGTTGGCGCATCTCGATGGCGGATTGAACACGGGTTATGATCCCGGCCCGTTCCAGCGCATTTTGGAGGGCCAGGGCGTTGAGCACGGTCGCCAGCATTCCCATATAGTCGGCAGACGCCCGTTCCATCCCGGCGGCGCTTGCTGCGATCCCTCGAAAAATATTGCCGCCGCCGATGACGATGGCGACTTGAATTTCAAGGGCGACTACGGAGGCGATTTCTTCGGCAAGGTTTTCAAGAATAGACGGTTGGATGCCGTAGCCCTGCTCACCGGCCAACATCTCCCCACTGACCTTCAGAAGGAGGCGGCGGTATTTCGCTGAGCTCATGCTTCGCCTAACTGATAGCGGGTGAACCGACGGATAATCATGTTCTCGCCGATCTTGGCGATCTTTTGGGCGAGCAAATCCTTGATGGTGACGGCCGGATCCTTGATGAACGACTGCTCCAGCAGGCAGTTTTCCTGGTAGAACTTTTCGAGTTTCCCTTCGATGATTTTGGGCCATGCGGCGGGAGGCTTGCCCATTTCCTTAGCCTGCCCCTCGTAGATCGATTTCTCCTTCTCGACGACCGCAGGCGAAACATCTTCGCGCTTGACGAATGAAGGCTTTGCGGCGGCGATCTGAAGAGCGAGATCGTTGACGAAGGCTTTGAACTCTTCGTTGCGCGCGACGAAGTCGGTCTCACAATTGACCTCGACCAAGACGCCGATCTTTCCACCCATGTGAATGTAGGAATGAATCAGCCCTTGATTGGTTTCGCGCCCGGCTTTCTTGGCCGCCGCCGCGAGTCCTTTCTGCCGCAGATAGTCGACCGCTTTTTCGACGTCATCACCGTTCTCCGTGAGGGCCTTCTGACAATCCAGAATGCCTGCCCCTGTCTTTTCCCGAAGTTCTTTCACGAGCTGACTGGATCCTGCCATGATTCGTTATTCCTTCACACGTTCGATGAGGATGGGCCATTGATGGAATCGATCGTACTACCTTACGAAACCGGAACGCTTTCGACGCGCATCCCTGGTTTCTTTTCCCCGCCGGCGGGAGCCGATTGAAACTCGGCTTCTTCACGCTGGACTCTCACATGCGCGCCTTCAATGCACGCATCCGCGATCTTGGACGTAATCAGCTTGATCGAGCGAATAGCGTCGTCATTTCCGGGAATCGGGTAGGTAATGTCATCAGGGTCGCAATTGCTGTCCAAGATGGCGATGACC
The DNA here is from genome assembly GCA_030144965.1 of Nitrospira sp. BO4. Classification (GTDB taxonomy): domain Bacteria; phylum Nitrospirota; class Nitrospiria; order Nitrospirales; family Nitrospiraceae; genus Nitrospira_D. The sequence continues at coordinate 320,115 of JAMPUU010000017.1, read as the reverse complement.
GGGATATCGAGCCGTTTCGCTTCCTGAACGGCAATTTTCTCGATTCTCGTATCGAGAATGAACACCGCTCCCGGAAGGCCGCGCATGTTCTTGATGCCGGACAAGTACTTTTGGAGCTTGGCGATATCCTTCTGCATAAGAAGGATCTCTTTCTTCTTGAGACCGTGCTCGCTGGGGTTGAGGAGGGTGGTCTCCATCTTCTTCATCTTATCGATACTGCGTCGAATGGTCTGGAAGTTGGTCAACATCCCACCCAGCCATCGCTGGTTGACGAAAAACATATTGGCTCGCTTGGCTTCTTCTTCGAGTATTTCCGCCGCCTGCCGCTTCGTCCCGACGAACAGGATCGATTCTCCGGCTGTGACAAGATCTCGAACGAAGGCATAGGTTTGCTCCATCCGTGCGAGGGTTTGTTGCAGGTCGATGATATAGATCCCGTTCCGCTCGCCGAACAGAAACTTTTTCATCTTGGGATTCCAGCGGTTCGTCTGGTGCCCGAAATGAACGCCGGCTTCCAACAATTCTTTGATTGCCACCACTCCCATGCCTTCACCTCCCTTCAAGCTTGCAGAGCGCCCAATATCAGGGCGAGGGAATCGCTTCCCTTATTCTCAAGCTGTGCAGCGTGCCTAACGCTGATAGTGATTTTATTGAAATGGACCGGTTCCATTTACCGCGAATCGGCCCCTGTCAGACCCAGACCGGGAACGCTACCATAGTCCCGCGGAGGATTCAAGCTGCAAAGCGGCTTGCGACCTACGATCGATAACTTGCATTAATGCGGACATAATCATACGAGAGATCCGTGGTCCACATGTGCGCGCAGGCCGCGCCCTGCCCGAGATGGACGGCGACGGTAAACTCTTTCCGCTTGAAGACTTGAGCGATCTTGCTCTCGGCTTCAAGCCCCAGTCCGACCCCTCGTTTCACCATCACGACATCGTCAAAGCGTACCGTGACTTTGCCCGGATCGATTGCAATACCGGATCGGCCGAGGGCCGCCATGACTCTTCCCCAATTCGCGTCCTCGCCGAACATGGCCGTTTTGACCAGATTGGATGTCGCGACGGTTTCGGCCACCCGTTTCGCCGCCGCCGCCGTCGAGGCCCCTTCGACCAGAATCTTCACGACTTTGGTGACCCCTTCTCCATCACGGCAAATCATGAGAGCCAACGTCTGTGCAGCTTCGGTTAAGAGGCGTTCGAAGTCGCGATAGGGTCGGGTGCCTTGTTGGAGAGCCCGATTCTCGGCGAGACCGTTCGCTAGACAGAGGACGGTGTCGTTCGTGCTGGTATCACCGTCCACGGTAATGCAGTTGAACGATTGATCGACGGCGGATTTCAGCACCCGCTGGAGTGCGAGCGGAGCAATGGCTGCATCGGTTGTCAGATACGCGAGCATGGTCGCCATATTCGGATGGATCATTCCAGAACCTTTGGCCATGCCCCCGATGGTGATCACGCGACCGCCTATTTTGGATTGGAGAGCGACCGTTTTCGGTCGCAGGTCCGTGGTCAGAATCGCTTGAGCTGCTTGGCCGCCTCCCTGAACACTGAGGCGTGAAATCAGGGTCGGAATAGCCGCCGTGATGCGATCAATCGGCAGCGCTCGACCGATGACGCCGGTTGACCCCACAAACACCTGCTGAATCGGAGTGCGAAGCTGCTGCGCCACCGCTGCGGCCATGGCTTGTGCCGCGACCAGTCCTTGTTCTCCTGTGCAAGCATTGGCATTGCCGCTGTTGACGATGATAGCCCGTCCATGATGAGACCGAAGATGGCGTCGGTCCACGAGAACCGGGGCGGCAGCGACTCGATTCTTCGTAAAGACTCCGGCGATCGGTCCGCTGACATCGGACACGCACAGGGCGAGATCGAGAAGCTCCGGCTTTTTGATCCCGCAATGCATACCGGCTGCTCGGAATCCCAGCGGTGCTGTAACACCCACGCGCTTTTGTCTCATCATAATTTCTTGGTTAGAGTTGCGGGCTAAGGGCGGCGATCGTCGGGGCCTTGTGACTAGGGATAACTGCCCGGCGCCGTAAGGCCGGTATCTTCAGGAATACCCAGCATCAGATTCATGGCTTGAATAGCTTGACCGGCGGCTCCTTTAACCAGATTGTCGACGGCAGCGACGGTTACGACCCGTCCGGTCCGCACGTCCGTGTAGACACCGAGGTCGCAGTAGTTCGTCCCCTTGATATAGCGAGGATTGGGAACACCCTCTTCGTAGAACCGGACGAACCGTTCGCCCTTATAAAACTCTCGGTACAGATTCCGAAGATCTGAAAGGTCGACCGGCTCCGTCAACTTGCAATAGGCCGTACTCAGGATGCCTCGATTCATCGGCACAAGATGAGGCGTGAATGTCACGGTTACGGGTTCGGCTGTATCCATGAATCCGGAAAGTTCTTGTTCGATTTCAGGAATATGACGATGTTGCCCAATTTTATAGGGTTCCAAGGATTCATGCGCTTCGGGGAAATGATAGGCAAGAGCTGGACTCCGACCGGCGCCCGACACGCCGGACTTTGCATCGATCACAACCGTCCCGGGCTGTACGAGTCCTTTAGCAAAGAGAGGGGCCAATTGTAGGACCGCCGCCGTGGGATAACATCCCGGTGAGGCGACCAACTTCGCCTTGGCGATTGCGGCGCGATGGAGTTCCGGCAAGCCATACACTGCTTCTTGCAACAGCTGCGGATGCGCATGCGAAGCCTGATACCATTTTTCATAGGTGCCGACGTCCTTCAGCCGATAGTCCGCGCTGAGGTCAACGACCAGTTTGTCGGCCTTGAGACAGATCGCCACGGCGTCCTGAGATTTGGTATGCGGAAGCGCCAGAAAAATGGCGTCCGCTCGCTCCGCCAACGCTGCCGGCTCCATGGCTTCGAATCGATGCTCCACGATTCCCTTCAGGCTGGGGAATACCGAGGAGATCAACTGTCCCGCCGACTTTTCAGAGGTTACTGCGGTGATCGTAAAATAGGGATGGCCTGCAGCGAGCCGAACAAGCTCTGCGCCGGCATATCCACTGGCACCCGCAATGGCGATTCGGAATTTCTTGGTCATCAGTTAGAATCCAGCGAGAACCGACGCCCACCCATCTGACGAAGACACAAAAAAGGGGAAGGCATGGAGCCTTCCCCTTTTGGAACGTTGGCTCCTGTGCCTAGCGCTTGGAGTACTGGAATCGCTTTCGGGCGCCTTTCTGCCCGTACTTCTTGCGTTCCTTCACCCGTGAGTCACGAGTGAGCAGCCCTTCCTTTTTCAATGGGCTGCGTGTCGAGGGGGTCATCGCAACGAGTGCTCGCGCGATGGCATGACGGAGCGCACCGGCTTGTCCGGTCGGTCCGCCTCCATAGACTGTGGCGCTGATCGAGTATTTGCCCATGAGACCGGCCATTTCAAGCGGCAGCTGGATGATTTGCCGAAGGGTAAGACGAGGAAACGCCTTTTCCAACGGCTTCTCGTTCACGGTGATGTCGCCCGCGGTTCCCGTTACCCAGGCTCTGGCGATTGCGCATTTTCTCCGTCCTGTTGCGTACTGTGTCACCACTGCCATACGACTCGTCTCCTTCTGTTATGAAATGAATCTCTAGAGAGCAATAGGCTCAGGACGCTGCGCCTGATGCGGATGGTCAGGTCCGACATAGACACGGAGTTTTCGCGCCATACCATTGCCAAGCGGCGTTTTGGGAAGCATACCCTTGATCGCTTTGGTCAGGAGTTGTGTAGGGTCTTTACGAAACAGGTGCTCGGCGGAAGCCGTCTTAAGACCCCCCGGATATCCCGTGTGACGCCGGTAGAGTTTGGTTTCCATCTTTCCGCCGGTCAACTGGATCTTCTCCGCATTCACGATGACCACATGATCACCCAGATCGACATTCGGGGTGAATGTCGGCCGATGCTTCCCCCGTAAGACACTCGCCACCCTTGCGGCCAGCCGGCCCAGGGTTTTCCCGTCGGCATCCACAAGATGCCACGTTTCTTTCACCTCTGTCGGTTTTTCCAAGTACGTCATCATCGTTTTCTTCTCCACTGCGTTAACGTTGCAACATTAAGAAGGAGTTAGACTTCCCCAGCACCGATATTCTTCGTTTCCAGCCTCGACAACCAGGCATCGAGATTTTGGCCGCTTCGCCGTTTCCACACATCCTGAGTGACATAAATAGGTGCTTGGCATCGAAGAGCCAAGGCGATGGCATCACTCGGCCGAGAGTCGATCGTTCGTGCCACTCCTTTGTTTTCGAGGAAGACGGTCGCATAGTAGGTGCTACTCTTCACATCCGTCAGAACCACTCGCTCCGTCTTGATGCCCAGATGTTCTCCGAAACTCTTGATTAAATCGTGGCTCATGGGTCGTGGGGTCATCGACGTATCCAAGGCGCGTCTGATCGCTTCACCCTCGGATGCTCCGACCCACACCATGAACTGTTCCGATCCACCGTCCGTTCGGGCCAACACGACGATCCTCGTGTCCGTATTCGAGTCTTCAACGACGCGATTGACGGTGAGCTGAATTAACGGTTCCGGCGATTGAGGCGATTGTTCTTCCATAAAACCAGACAATCCGTCAAGAATCCAGCTTTCCAAAGTCCTCAGGTTTTAGATTCTCCAACCACTGATCGAGTTCTTCCGAACTCTGTTTTCGAATCACGGACTCGCTCGCAAAAATGGGAGCTTGGGTCCTGAGCGCAAGGGCGATGGCGTCACTTGGACGGGAATCGACGGTATATTCGGAATCCGCATAGGTCAAATGCACTTTGGCAAAGTACGTGTTCTCGCTCAGATCCGTAATGACCACACTGATGATCTTGGCGTTAAATGCGTCCAGATACGACTTCATGAAGTCATGGGTCATCGGGCGAGGCGGAGCGACATTTTCAAGCGCCAGGCTGATCGAACTGGCCTCCGATTTTCCAACCCAGATAGGAAGCATTTCCGCTTGCTCATCGTCCCGAAGAATGACGATATACGCATTATTGTAGGGGTCAAACATGAGCCCCTTGACCTGCATCTGCGTAATCATCTGCCCACCTGCTTCACCACACATTTCTACTTAACGGATAGCAGCCCACCGTAACACTTTCGAATTCAGGATGTCAACGAACTCAGCGACAATGCAGAGGAAACTTCCAGGTTAGTCTCCCAGCTCGCTTCTTGAGAGGATCGTCTACTCAGTTACTTGGCGGGCGATAATTCTCTGCGACCTTTGATGAGTCTACCTGCTCCCCCAGCTTCAAGAAGGCTTTCATCTGCTTGCGAACGAGCTCACGACCACTCTCATCACCGAGGTTGACTTGATATTCATTGATGACCATCACGCGCATGCCTTCCCACTTTTTCCAGCAGTTCACGCAGACCTTGCTCTTCACCTCTGACTCAAGCTTGCCGAGAAATAGGGGAGCCGTAATCGCCTCGCCGGTTTGCCCGCAAGTCACACACGATAACTCTGCCATAACTACCGTACTCCTTTGTCAAATTACGATTCAACCATCACTAAGCGAATTTTTATTCTAACAGAAATGTTCGAACCAAAGAAAGACAGGGTCACGCAATTGACCCTGTCCTGACGACATGCTAGAAATGCGCTCCACAAGCCGACCCGTGGATGGCTTTGCCCGGATGGCGGAACTGGCAGACGCGCCGGACTCAAAATCCGGTTCTCGCAAGAGAGTGGGAGTTCGACCCTCCCTCTGGGCACCAATTCCACGTCAAGCCGACGTGGCCCATGGCTTGAACGATGCCATCGGGTCTTGATCGGCGAGGCAGTGGTCGAGCTTCAAACTTTACGATGCAAACACCCCTTGACAGCGCCGCGCTATTAGCCTAATTTCTCCTATATTTCTCAATGGTGTATAACTGAACCAGAAGTGCTAGACCGCGATCAGCCAAGATATGTCCAAATTCTAAAACATGATCGTTCGAAATCTTCCAACAGCGTCACCTGTCCAAATCATTAAGGAGGCAGCACATGCGTAAAGTGTTGGCACTAGGGGCCGCGATACTTTGTGTCGGCTCTATGAATGTTGCAGTGGCTCAAGAGCGACTACAGCAATCCGGTGGGTCTGCAATGGGTGTGGGTACCGGGGTTGGCGATGTGTCCGGAAACGCCAATCGTGTCCAGGCCTATGATCGCAATGCATTCCTCGATCGCCTGTCTCTCCCAGAGACGATCTACGGACGCGTCCTGGCCGTTGATTTTCCTTCAGGGAAACTGCTCCTGGAAACCGGCGGAAGCTCTCATGACGAAGGCCGTGCCGGGTCAGGAACCATGAGCTCCATGACGGTGTACTTCGATGAGAGAACCAGCATGGACCAGCTCAAGGTCTTGAACAGCGGCGATGATATCTCTCTCCAGGTAGTAGAAGCGGTCACGCCCAATCAGCAGTATGGCATCGGCCGAAAGATCGTCCGCGAGGTCTACTTGCTGCGTGGTAATGAAAAGCTCGCAGGATTCGGCGGATTGGGTCAGCGCCCGAATCCTTCGACTGAACGGGGGATCGAGACCAGCAGCGGCAGTACGACCGGTGGAGTGGCGGGATCCGTGTTGCCCGGCAAGATCACCGGAACCATAGACACCACGATCGGCGAGTTCACCGGTTCGGCTCCTTGTTGGAATTGCGAACCCCAACCGGGATGGGGATATCAGACCGTGGCGCCGGAAACCAAGGTCCCGAACAAGTCCGATTACGGGACGGATGCGGCCAAGCCGAATTTGGTGAAGGGATTCAACTGAGGTTTTAAGATTCGATTTTGCGAAAGGGGCAGCCAAGGCTGCCCCTTTTTTTTTGAACTTCGCCGTGTGCTAGAATTTCACTCCTGATGGCCATGCGAATGTACGTGAACCTGATAACACGGAGTTGAAATACATATGACCGAGCATCAGCCTCCGTCCGAGAGCTCCGACGTTGACCTGGATCTTCGCGGGGTGATTTGTCCCTATAATTTTGTGAAGACGAAGCTCAAACTTGAGACCATGAAGGAAGGGCAGGTGCTGTCGGTTCTTCTCGACGATGGAGACCCTATCCGCAACGTGCCTCGTAGCGTCGAGAATGAAGGCCATACCGTCTTATCGAAAGAACGAGTCGACCAGGCGTATCGAGTGTTGATCCGTCGAGAAGATAACGACTGAATTCACGACAGGCGTCAGTCATTCGGTTTTCTCCCACCGCTTCCGGCAAGCACGAGCGTGATCTCTCTCCCGCTGATCCGGCGCAGCTCCCGATGAACCTGAAGCGCCGTGCCGCGAATGATGAGCTCGCTCGGTCTCGTCAAGTCGCATGCGACAACCACCAGGCGTCGAGGAGCGATGGTGTTCAGTGTCTCCAGTGCACGTGCGACCGACGTCACGGTACCGAACGCGACCATGGGAACCTTTCTCTTCAAGGAATCGATGAGGCATTGACGAATATGTGAGGCTGTCCTAGGAAAATGCCCGAGGAAATGAAATGAGTCGCAGGGGAAGCCTGCGATCGTGAGTGCCGCAACAATGACGGAAGGACCGGGAACGGGGACCACAGGGATTCGATGTGCATGCGCCGCCGCCACAAGGAGATGTCCAGGGTCAGCAATGATGGGAGATCCACAATCCGAGACAATGGCAATATCCATACCTCCTTGTAATCGTTGCAGAAGAACCCCCACTTTCTCTTTGAGATTGCTGGGTCCGTAGCTGGTCACAGTGGCCTGAATATCGTGATGCGTGAGGAATCGTTGTGTTGTTTTCGGGTCTTCAGACGCGATCACGTCTACCTCTCCAAGAATCTGAATGGCACGCACGGTCACATCATCGGGATGTCCGATGGGGACGGCCACGACATAGAGCGTGCCACGCCGTTGCGGCTGAGCATCCGAAGTCATTGCAGCTCCTACGTTTTGTTGACTCCGTTTGGTCTGCATCGATATAATTTCAAACTTATCTCGTTGGCAGTCACATTCCGCGTCCCATAGGGAAATCCCCGATGGCAGCCGTTTGCTTCATGATCACCATCGTCCTGTACATCGTGGGCACGGTGTCGTTTCTTTCTTATTCGTTGCGGCGCTCAGAAGCGTTGTCAAAAGTGTCGTTGAGTGTGACGGCCGCCGGTTTCGGTTTCCATACGATCGCCCTCATCATTCGAATGGTGGGCGTCTCATCATCGTCGCCCCCTAGCTTCTCGGACGCCCTTTCTTTCTTCTCTTGGATGATCATTCTTGTATTGTTGGTCGTCGAGTTTCGACATCAAATTCATGTACTTGGGTCCTTCATGGTGCCCTTTGCCCTCGTCTCCTTGATTTCCGCCGCGGCTCTTCCTGAATCGGTGCCCACGCTTCAGCCTGTACTCAAAACCTTATGGTTCCATGTCACGCTCAGCATGTTGGGCACGGTGGGCTTTACCGTCGCATTTGTTGCGGGTGTGATGTACCTGATTCAGGATCGGCTCCTCAAGTCGAAACGGTTCAATGTCCTCTACAGCAAGCTCCCTGCGCTCGATTTTCTCGATCATCTCAATCAACAGTCCATTGTATTGGGCTTTCCGCTACTCACATTGGGCATCGTGACGGGAGCGATCTCAGCCGACTTTGCGCGTGGGTCCTACGTCAGTTGGAATCCTGAACAAACCTGGGCGCTCGTCACATGGCTCTTTTATTTTGTCGTGTTGCTGGGGCGGTTGACGATAGGGTGGAGAGCCAAACGCGCGGCCTATCTCACGGTCATCGGATTTGCCTGCGTAATTCTCACATTGGTGGGTGTGGTGCTGAAGGGGCATGGTGCCTTGTCGTAACATGCGGTTGATGGTCCTATGCATCTGATCGTCGTTGGGTTGAGCCACAAGACGGCCCCGGTCGAGATTCGCGAGCGACTGGCTGTTCCAGAAAGTCGTCTCGGCGAAGCCCTCACCAGACTCTGTTCGTATCCCGGGATAAAAGAGGGCGTCCTGCTCTCGACCTGCAATCGAGTGGAGGTCTATTCGGTTGTCGACGACATCGAAGCCGGATATGGGCGCATCCAAGAGTTTCTTGCCGACACGCATCTCTCTCTTTCATCCGAACAACTGACGCCCCATCTGTACTGGCACACCGGAGACCGGGCGATTGCCCATATGTTCAGGGTGGCCGCCAGTCTCGATTCGATGATTATCGGAGAGTCACAAATCTTGGGACAACTCAAGGATGCATTTGAAGTCGCGCTGGCGCACAAGACGACCGGCGTGATCATGAATAAGGTCGTCAAGAAGGCCATCTCGGTCGCCAAGCGTGTGCGGACCGAGACCAAGATTTCTGAAATGGCGGTTTCAGTCAGCTATGCGGCAGTCGAGTTGGCGAAGAAAATTTTCTCGGACCTTCACGAGAAGACGGTGTTGCTGGTCGGCGCGGGTGAAATGGCCAAATTGGCGGCTCGGCATTTGATCGCCAATGGAGTGGGGCATGTACGCATCACGACGAGGACCGCGCAACATGCCGTCGATCTCGCCGCCAAATTCGGCGGAACGCCGGTTCCGTTTGATCAGTTCAAGGACGACATGGCTTCGGCCGACATCGTCTTGGTCTCAACCGGCGCGGCGCACTATATTGTCGGCGCCGAGGACGTTCAACGGGCGGTCAACGAACGAATGAACCGGCCCATGTTTCTGATCGATATTTCAGTCCCTCGGAACATCGATCCGTCCGTTCGCCATGTCGACAATGCGTTTCTCTTCGACATCGACGACCTCAAACATCGAGTGGAACAGAACCGATCCGAACGGGTCAAGGAGGCCGAGAAGGCCGAGCGAATGGTGCTCGAAGAAGTGACCACCATGCTTGACTGGATGAAATCCTTGGAGGTCACGCCGACGATCGTCGCGCTCCGGAATCGGGTCGAGGATATCAAGCGGGTGGAAGTTGAAAAGGCGCTGGGCCGGTTGGGTCATCTCTCGCCCCAAGACCGCGAACTGGTCGAAGGTTTGGCCTCGTCGATCGTGAACAAATTGATCCATCGCACGATGGTGACGCTCAAGACCGAAGTGAATTCTTCGAACGGGCCCGCATTCGTGGAGGCCGCACGCCGATTTTTTCACCTCGACAGGCCTACCTCTTCCCTCCCGCAACCCGAAAACTATACGGAGCCGTCGCGTTGCCTCACCGAAAATCCAGCAGAATTGGAAGCCGAGGATCCGGCTCGGGAAACGACCATTCATAAGCGAGCCCGCTGATCTGCGGGTGAAAGGAAAAGGAGCCTCTGGTGTCGACGGAGAACGGTCAACGCTCAACCCTGGTTCTTGGAACGCGCGGGAGCAAGTTGGCGCTATGTCAAAGCGAATGGTTTCAATCCAAGATTCAGGAGGTCGCGCCGGAAATCCGTGTCATGCTGCGAAAGATTCAGACGTCCGGTGACAAGATCGTCGATGTGCCATTGGCGAAAATCGGGGGGAAGGGCCTGTTCGTCAAAGAAATCGAAGATGCGTTGCTCACCGGTGAAATCGATTTCGCCGTTCACAGCATGAAAGACGTTCCCGCGCAACTGCCCGACGGGCTCGAGATTCTCTGCGTCCCTCCACGCGAAGATGCGCGCGATGCCTTGATCAGCCGAGAAGGGCACTCATTCAGTAATCTTCCTTTGGGAGCAACGGTCGGAACAGCGAGCCTCCGGCGCCAAGCCCAGTTGTTACACGCCAGGCCGGATCTGAAGATTGCGATGCTGCGCGGCAACCTGGATACACGACTGAGAAAACTCAAAGAGGGACAATTCGACGCCATCGTGTTGGCGGCCGCGGGTCTGCATCGGTTGGCGTGGTCTCAGAGCATCACGGAATATCTTCCACCCATCCTCAGTTTACCGGCGATCGGACAAGGAGCGCTGGGGATCGAAGGTCGGACCAATGATCAATTCGTTCGCTCCATTTTGTTGCGGCTCAATGATGAGACCACCCATACGACCGTGACGGCTGAGCGGGCCTTTCTGCATCGTCTAGAGGGGGGCTGTCAGGTGCCGATCGCAGCGCATGCTATGTTGTCCGGTGAACGACTGGTATTGGATGGACTTGTCGCCAGTGTCGACGGCAAGACGATCATTCGCGAACAAATCGAAGGCGTGCGCCAGCAGGCCCATGCTCTGGGCGTGCGCTTGGCCGAACGACTGTTGACGCGGGGGGGAGACAAGATCCTCCGTGAAATTTACGGGTCGGCGTGAGCACGATGCAGCGAACCAAAGGCAAGGTCTATTTGGTCGGCGCAGGTCCCGGGGATCCGGGGCTCTTGACGCTTCGTGGAAAAGAGTGTCTTGAGCAAGCCGACGTGGTTCTGTACGATTATCTTGCGAATCCCGCGCTGCTGGCGCACGTCCCGGATCACGCCGAACGAGTGTATGTCGGCCGGCGCGGCAAAGGGAAATATCCGGAACAAGAATCCATCAATCGCCTCCTAATTGAACGGGCACGGGCCGGGAACGTGGTCGTGCGATTGAAAGGAGGGGATCCGTTTGTCTTCGGACGGGGAGGGGAGGAAGCGGAAGCTCTGGCGTCAGCGGGAGTTGAATTTGAAGTCGTCCCAGGGGTCACCGCCGCGGTCGCAGTGCCTGCCTATGCCGGCATTCCCGTCACGCACCGGACCTTGGCTTCCACACTGACGATCGTCACCGGGCACGAAGATCCCGAGAAACCGTCGACGGCTTTGGAATGGCCACGACTCGCGACGAGCCAAGGCACACTGGTCTTTCTCATGGGGATGAAAAATCTTTCTGCGATCGTGACCAACTTGATGGCGGAAGGGCGGCCGGCATGCACGCCCGTCGCGATCATTCGCTGGGGAACGAGAGCCGCACAGCACACTGTCGTCGGCACGTTGGCGGACATCACAGAGAAAGCTGAAGCGGCACGGATGGAACCGCCGACCGTCATCGTGGTGGGTGAAGTGGTCCGGCTCAGGCCGCAGTTGAACTGGTTCGAGCAGCGGCCACTGTTCGGAAAACGAGTCTTGATGACGCGGGCAAAAGAACAGGCCGGTGACTTAGCTGGCCGATTGGCCGGCTATGGAGCAGAACCGGTCGAGGCTCCGACCATCACGATTGCCCGCCCTGCAGAATGGACTGCGGTCGATCGCGCCATCTCCGAGATCGGCACGTACGATTGGGTTATTTTTACCAGCGTGAATGGAGTGGACCGTTTCATGACTCGGCTGTTGGCTCAAGGGCTGGACTCACGCTGCTTGGCCGGCCGCCGGCTCTGCTGTATCGGACCCCGCACGGCTCAGGAACTGGAGCGGTTCGGTCTCAGAGCTGATGTGGTTCCGACGGACTATCAGGCCGAAGGCGTCCTGGAAGTCCTGAAGCAGCAAGACCTGTCGAGAGTCCGCGTCCTGATTCCACGTGCGGAAGTGGCCAGAGAACTCTTGCCGGACGAGCTTCGTCACTGTGGCGCGCAAGTCGATGTGGTCCCTGTGTATCGAACACTCATCCCCACCCAGGATGCCGAAGGGTGGCGCCAAGAGCTCATGGATCGCCGGATCCATATTGTCACGTTCACGAGCTCTTCCACGGTTCGCAATTTTGTCGCGATGCTGGGCGGTATCGAAACCGTCCAACCGCTCTTGCGATCCGTCGCGATCGCATGTATCGGACCCATCACGGCCAAGACAGTGGAAGAATATGGTTTGACGGTCTCGATCATGCCGAGAGAAAATACGATTCCGGCTCTGGTGGACGCGATCGCCCACCATTACGGTAGCCGCGAGGAAGCCCCCATGGGAGCGCTGCAGCAGTGATGAGGATGCGGCGTGTATGGTTGTCATGTGAAAGGAGGACGGTGAAATGGTTCCTGTAAAATCCTTTATGATTCCCCGAGAAAAGTTTGTGACGGTGCCGCGTGATACGGATACACAGACGGCCGCCCGCATCATGCGCGACCGCGGGATCGGCAGTTTGTTCGTGACCAACGATCGCGAGATTATCGGAATCATAACGGATACGGACATGATGCGCCGGGTGGTTGCAGCTGGAGCGGATGCCACCAAGACGACGGTCGAGCAAATCATGTCGGCGCCGATCATGACCATTGAAGAGAGCAAGACGCTGCTCGACGCCAACGATTTGATGGCACAATCCCATCTCCGCCATCTCGGCGTCACGCGCGACGGGAAGATGGTCGGGATCATTTCTGTTCGCGATCTCGTCGTCTTCTTGACGAACCTCCCGCGAAAGTAAGGCGAGATATGGCGTTTCCTATTCAGCGACTTCGGCGGCTGAGACAACATGAATCGCTGCGGCGAATGGTGCGTGAGACGACGCTTTCTCCCGCAAACTTCATCTATCCGCTGTTTGTGGTCGAAGGCCAGGATCGCCGCGAGGAAATCGCGTCGATGCCGGGTCAATTCCGGCTGTCGATCGATTTGCTGGTCAAAGAAGCCGGCGACATTCACGCCTTGGGGATTCCGGCGATTATTTTGTTCGGTATTCCGGCGCACAAAGACGAGCGCGGCAGCTCGGGATGGGACGCTGACGGGATCGTGCAGCGGGCGATCAGGGAGGTCAAGCATGCGGTGCCGGGATTGATGGTCATTACCGATGTGTGCATTGATGAATATACGAACCATGGGCACTGCGGGATCGTCAGGGAAGGGAAAATTCTCAACGACGAGACTCTCGAATGTCTCACCACCATGGCCCGTACGCATGCCGAAGCCGGAGCCGACATGGTTGCGCCATCGGATATGATGGATGGTCGTGTTGCCGCAATCAGGCGCGAATTGGATCAGTCGGGATTCTCCGATACGCCGATCATGGCCTATGCCGCCAAATTCTCCTCATGTTTTTATGCCCCGTTTCGTGACGCGGCCTTCTCCAGCCCTCAATTCGGAGACCGGCAATCGTATCAAATGGACCCGGCAAACGCGCGCGAGGCGATGCTCGAGATTGACCTCGACGTCGAAGAGGGAGCCGATATTGTCATGGTCAAGCCGGCGTTGCCCTATCTGGACATCATCGCGGCCGCGCGCGCGCGTACGCTCCGTCCGATCGCCGCCTATCAAGTGAGCGGCGAGTACAGCATGATCAAAGCGGCCGCGAGGGCGGGTTGGCTCGACGAAGCGCGCGCGATGATGGAGTCGTTGCTGGCGATCAAGCGGGCGGGAGCTGACCTGATCCTGTCTTATTTCGCGAAGGACGCCGTCAGGCTGCTTCATTGATCGAAAATGAAAGTCACCCGTGGATATTCGGACGAGACCGTGCGGCCGTATCCCGTGGGAACCATCGGGAACTTCGATGGGCATCACATCGGGCATCATACCCTCTTGAAACAGGTGGTCGATTCGGCGCGCCGAGCCCAGGGCACGGCGGTAGTGCTGACCTTCGATCCTCACCCGGCGAAAATCCTGGCTCCTCATGTTGACCTACGGTTTTTGACCGATAAGGAGGAGAAGCTCGCTCGTTTTGAACGAGCAGGAATCGATGAGGTGGTCTTCCTGGAGTTTACCGAAACATTTGCCGCACTTTCTCCGGAGGAGTTTGCCGAACGGATTCTATCCAAGGGCCTTGGGCTGAAGGAGATTTTCGTCGGACAACACTTTGCCTTCGGACACAAGCGAGCGGGGAAAATCAGTGATTTGATCGCGCTCGGCGAACGGTTTGATTTCCTCGTCCATCCCATGCCTCCTGTGACCATCGATGGAGGAGTCGTCAGCTCGACAAGAATCAGACAGCTCGTTATTAAAGGACAGGTTGATCAAGCGGCTGTTTTGCTTGGCCGCCAGTATGCGCTCAACGGTGTCGTATCGACCGGCGAGGGGAGGGGGCGGACCCTGGGATGGCCAACGGCAAACCTGCGACTACCTTCAGAGCGCGTGGCACCTGCCGACGGAATCTATGCCTCCATCACGATCATCGATCAGGAGCGGCACGATTCGGTCGCGTATATTGGGACAAGACCGACCTTTGATGGAGGAGAGCGCCGATTGGAAGTATCGATCCTAGACGGAACGCACGAGTTGTACGGACGATTGCTCACTGTTGAGTTCATCGGGCGTATTCGAGGTGACGTTCGATTCGACGGAGAAGACGCTCTGAGCCGGCAGATCGCGTCCGACACGGAGTCGGCAAGGAGCATGCTGCGTCGACATCATCTAACAATCGGAGGTCGATGACTCATTGCACCCGGTCATGAAAAAATCTCTCGGCAAAACGGCGTGGCCTTCTCTGCTGCATCGGGTTGTCCGTACGGTTCGATCGAGGAATCTCTTCCAACCAGGACAGCACCTATTGGTCGCCGTTTCCGGCGGTGCTGATTCCATAGCCTTGCTGTCGCTTCTGGATTGTCTTCGCTCGAGCTGGTCGCTGACGCTGACGGCTGTTCACTGCAATTATGGATTGCGCGGATCGGAGTCGGACGATGATCAAGAGTTCGCAAGGGCTCGGTGCAAAGAACGGAATATCCCCCTCCATGTTCGAAGGTTCCAGCTTCACGATAGTCCGCGGTATTCATCTCTGCAAGCGGTGGCTCGCGATCTTCGTTATCGGGCCTTCAACGAGATTGCTGAAGAATGCGGAGCGGACCGGATCGCCGTAGGCCATACAGCCGATGATCAGGCGGAGACGGTGTTGTTGTGGTTGCTCCGTGGGTCGGGACTCACCGGTCTTTCCGGCATGCCGGCTTTCCGAGACGACAAGGTTATTCGGCCGCTGTATGAGGCCAGCAGGCGGGAGATCTCGACGTATCTTCGCAAGGCAGGAATATCCTTTCGCGAAGACTCGAGCAATGCCAAGCCGCTCTACTTGCGGAACCGAATCAGGCAGGAAATCGTTCCGATTCTGAATCGGCTGGTGCCTTCGAGCACGGATGCGCTCTGCAGGCTTGCCGATATTTGCAGGGAGGATGATCGCTATCTGGAGCAGCAGGCTACGGCCTTGTCCTCTTCCACTGTGAAATGGGAATCTGCCGGGGGCTGGGTGATCGATCGTGGTGTTCTCCTGGACCTTCCGTCTGCTCTGCAACGGCGTATCATCCGCGGCCTCCTCCGTCAGAATCATGCCCAACATCGCTCCTCCGGTCTGCGGACCATTGATCGAGTCATTCGTCTGGTTTCGAAGCAGGGACGCGTTTCAAGCCTTGATGTGGCAAGAGGGCGCATCATTGTCGGCCGCGACGAGGTACGGTTTATTTCACTAAAAACACAGGTGATTGCTCCTGACCGACAAGGGCACGTCATACCTCCAGAGCGGCTGACTGTGCCCGGTACGCTCGTGTGGCCTAGCACCGGTCAACAACTTCAGGTACAACGTGTGGCGCGCGACCAGGTTCCTGCGCCTCTGGGAAAATATCGGATCGTCGTGGATGCCGATCGAGTTTCTCAGCCGCTGCTGGTGCGGCCCTGGTCACCAGGCGACCGATTTCACCCGTCTGGTATGAAAGGTCATTCGAAAAAACTGCAAGACTTTTTCACGGATCTCAAAATACCGGTCGCCGCGCGCTCCCGTATTCCAGTGGTGGCAGCGCCCGAGGGGATCGTGTGGATCGTCGGCTATCGACAGGATCAACGCTGGATGCCGACTGCTACCACAGAATGCTGTTTGGTCTTGACCGTGGATGGGCTCTCTTAAGGGAAGGAACTGGATGAGATGGAACGCATGTTTGGACGACCGATCGTTACCCAGGAACAAATGCGGAGCCGTATCCGCGAGTTGGGAAGACAGATCAGCGCCGACTATGCCGGCAAGGATCTTGTCCTTGTCGGAGTGTTAAAGGGGGCGTTTGCGTTTTTTGCCGATCTGGCACGAGCCATCCGAATTCCAGTGCGGGTAGATTTTATCGTCGTGACGAGTTATGGAACACGGGCCAGGACCTCCGGGACCGTGAAACTCGTGACCGAATTGACCGAAAAGATCAAGGGCAAGGATGTCCTGCTTGTCGAGGACATTGTCGATTCGGGATTGACGGTTCACTATCTGACGAAGGCGTTGGCAAAACAGAAGCCGAGAAGCATCAAGGTCTGCACGTTGCTGAGTAAGCCGGAGCGCCGGGTCATCAATGTACAGGTACAGTACATAGGTTTCAAAATACCGAACCAGTATGTTGTCGGGTATGGACTTGACTATCAACAGAAGTATCGTAACCTTCCTTACCTGGCGGTTCTGGACCAGTTGAGTGCGCAACAAGATGAGTAGAGTTTTGTAAGGAGCTGTTGTCAAGGTGCGCCAGGCTGTGTTAACATCACCTCGATTTATGAGAACGTTCCGTTCAACGTTATCGCGAAGGAGAACTGGATGAATTCCCGGGTCAAGAACTTGCTCTTCTGGGTGGTCGTCGGCTTGTTCATGATTCTCCTATTTAATTTGTTCAGTGTGCCGACACATGCGCCTGAAGAAGAAGTGATATTCAGCGATTTTATGGCGAAGCTCGATAAGGGAGACTTTGAGAAGGTCATTATAAAAGGCAATCACATCAGCGGGGTCTTGAAGGATAAGACTCGCATCCGTACCTATTCAGCCGACTACCCTGACCTGGTCAAAGTTCTTCGCGAAAAGGACGTTCAGATCGAGGTCAAGCCACCGGACGAAAGTCCTTGGTATATCACGTTCCTCGTCACGTGGGGGCCGTTTATCCTCTTCCTCGGTCTCTGGTTTTTCCTGATGCGCCAGATGCAAATTGGTGGGAATAAAGCTCTGTCTTTTGGAAAGAGCCGGGCCCGTATGCTGACAGAGGAAAGAAAAAAGGTCACATTTTCCGATGTGGCCGGTGTCGATGAGGCGAAAGAAGAAGTCCTTGAAATTATTGAATTCTTGAAAGACCCTCGGAAATTTCAAAAGCTCGGCGGGCGCATCCCCAAAGGTGTCCTGGTGGTCGGGCCTCCTGGAACCGGGAAGACTCTTCTGGCCAAAGCCATTGCCGGAGAAGCCGGGGTGCCGTTCTTCAGCATCAGCGGGTCTGATTTCGTCGAGATGTTTGTCGGCGTGGGAGCCTCGCGGGTTCGTGATTTGTTTGAGCAGGGGAAGAAACATGCCCCCTGTATTATTTTTATCGATGAGATCGATGCGGTTGGCCGATTGCGAGGCGCAGGCCTCGGCGGTGGCCATGATGAGCGAGAACAAACGCTCAATCAGTTGCTGGTCGAAATGGACGGGTTCGACACCACCGAGGGTGTGATATTGGTTGCAGCGACAAACCGTCCTGACGTGCTCGATCCGGCCTTGCTGAGGCCCGGTCGGTTTGACCGCCAGGTGGTCGTCAACCGCCCGGATCTTCGAGGACGCTCTGAGATCTTGAAAGTTCACACAAAAAAGGTTCCTGTAGCCGCTAATGTGGAGCTGGAAAAGATCGCCAGAGGAACTCCTGGATTTTCAGGAGCTGATCTGGAGAACCTCGTGAACGAGGCGGCGCTGTGGGCGGCTCGCCAGAACAAGAAGGAAGTTGAAAGCATCGACTTTGAAATGGCCAAGGATAAGGTCATGATGGGTGCCGAACGAAAGAGCATGATTCTCACCGAGGAGGAAAAGCGGGTCACGGCGTATCACGAAGCCGGCCACGCCTTGATGGCCAAGCTTCTTCCTGGAACCGATCCGGTCCACAAAGTGACGATTATTCCTAGAGGTCGGGCTCTCGGTGTGACGATGCAGTTGCCCACCGATGATAGGCATAATTACTCCAAGGAGTTCCTTTACAACACCTTGGCAATTCTCATGGGTGGACGTGTCGCAGAAGAACTTGTGTTTAAGCATGTCACGACCGGGGCCGGCAACGATCTGGAACGTGCCACGGACCTTGCCCGAAAAATGGTCTGTGAATGGGGAATGAGCGAGAAGCTGGGTCCTCTGACATTCGGACAAAAAGAAGATTCCGTATTTCTTGGTCGGGACTTCACCACCAAACGGGATGTCAGTGACCAAGTTGCACTTGAGATCGATCTTGAAATCAAGCGCTTTGTGACGGAAAACTATGAACGTGCCAAGCGCGTGCTGACTGAACAGATGACAAGTCTGAAGGCATTGGCGGAAGCGCTGCTTGAAAAAGAAGTGCTGGACGCGCCGGAAATCGATCAGATTCTGTTGCAATCTTCCTCTCAAACAGTTCCTGCCTAGAATGAGAGTGTCGTGGCGGCTCCTATAAAGATAGGAGCCGCCATATCCATATTACCGAACCCCATGGATGCTACTGGTGGATCAGTGGCGTGCAATTCTACAGTAGCGATCTGCGTATGAGATATCGAATGCCTTGGTGCAAGAGTTGAGACACGTCACCTCACAGGAGATTCCCATCCGAAATTGGTTTTCAGCCAAGGGACGCAGGATTTGGTGGACGACGCGTCCGCTCATCATGGGCGTCGTCAACGTCACGGCTGATTCTTTCTATGACGGAGGACGATATGTGGTGCCCGAACGGGCGATCGCGCATGCATTGGAACTCGTCGAGCAAGGTGCGGACATCATCGACATCGGAGGAGAGTCGACGAGGCCTGGTTCAAGTCCAGTCAGTGAAGAAGATGAACTGGCTCGCATTCTCCCGGTGGTTGAAGGATTAGTCCACCGTGTGACAATCCCCATCTCGATCGATACTACGAAGTCACAAGTGGCTCGGCTTGCGCTGGATATTGGAGCATCGATTATTAATGATGTGAGTGCGCTGCGGCAAGATCCGGCAATGGCTTCCGTGATCGCCAAATCAGGCGCGGCCGTCGTCCTGATGCACATGCAAGGAACTCCCCAAACGATGCAACTCGCGCCGTATTACTCGGATGTCGGAGCCGAAGTGTTGGAGTTTTTTGAGGAACGTGTAGAAACCGCCCTTCTCGCTGGGATACCTCGAACCAACATCATTCTTGATCCTGGATTCGGTTTTGGTAAGCTGTTGTTGCATAATCTTGAGCTTCTTAGAGGACTGACATCTTTGGCCATGCTGGAGTGTCCCTTGCTCGTCGGTCTATCGCGGAAAGGTTTCATCGGGCACATTGTCGACAGGCCTGTTGACCAACGTGAATGGGGAACGGCAGCGGCTGTTGCATTGGCTGTCGACCGAGGCGCGCACATCGTGCGGGTTCATGATGTTGCCATGATGATCGATGTAGTCAAGATGGCCGCGGCGTTGAGCCCTCGTTGGTCGTCTTGCGGACAGGAGTATGATGCGTAAGTTATTCGGCACGGACGGTGTCCGAGGCGTCGCGAATCTCGACCCCATGACCAGCGAGATGGCGATGCAGTTAGGGCGAGCAGCCGCGCATATCTTCATGCGACGGGCAGGGCGCCATCAGATCGTGATCGGTAAAGATACCCGGATTTCAGGCTATATGCTGGAGTCTGCCTTATTGGCGGGAATCTGTTCAATGGGCGTCGATGTGTTGTTAGTCGGACCGATGCCGACGCCGGCCATTGCCTTCTTGACTCGGAGTCTCCGCGCAGATGCAGGGGTCGTCATCTCGGCGTCGCACAATCCTTACCAAGACAACGGAATTAAATTCTTTTCAAGCGATGGCTTCAAGCTGCCGGACGACGTGGAAGCCCGTATTGAAGAGCTGATCGTGTCGGATGAGATTCGGCATCTCAGACCGACAGCGGATCTTATCGGCAAAGCCTACCGTATCGACGATGCGGAAGGACGCTACATCGAATTTGCCAAGCGGTCGTTGCCCAAGGACCTGGATTTCCAAGGGATCAAGCTCGTCGTAGACTGCGCCAATGGGGCAGCATACAAAGTGGCGCCGACCGTTCTCAAGGAATTGGGAGCGACAGTTGAGGTCATCGCCAACAAACCTGACGGCATGAACATCAATTCAGGCTGCGGCGCCGTTCACCCCGAAATCCTTCAGGAGGCGGTGCGACGCCACAAAGCGGACATCGGGATCGCCTTGGATGGCGACGCCGATCGAGCGGTCTTTGTCTGCGAACAGGGGATGATCATCGATGGAGACCATGTCATGGCCGCGCTGGGTCTCGATCTCCATCACAATGGCCTGCTCGCCAAGCAAACCTTGGTTGGAACCGTCATGAGCAATTTCGGACTTGAGTTGTCGATGGCCAAAGCAGGTATCAAACTGATTCGAACACCGGTGGGTGATCGGTACTTGCTCGAACGCATGTTGGCGGAGGGCTTTAATTTCGGCGGCGAACAATCGGGACATTTTATATTTCTCGACCATAACACGACCGGAGACGGCCTCATTTCAGCTCTGCAAATGCTGTCATTAATCAAACGAACCAAAAAACCCTTATCCGAGTTGGCGAAGGCGATGACCGCTGTGCCACAGGTATTAGTCAATATTCAAGTCAAGCGAAAGCCGGTCTTGGAGTCGATTCCCGATATCGATCGGGCGATACAAGAGAATGAGCGTCGCCTCAACGGAAGCGGTCGAGTGGTGATTCGATACTCAGGGACTGAACCGTTATTGCGGATCATGGTGGAAGGCGAGCAGTCTACTGTCGTGAAAGAAGTGGCTGAAGATCTGGCCAGGGTCGTACGAGAACATATCGGCTGAGTGTTCCTTCTCGCGCATAAGTGACGCGCATGCTCCCCTCCCTTACGGCAGCGTTTCTCCTCGGTCTTCTGTGTGGATCGAAACTCTCTTTTTTCCCGCTTTCTCTCATTGGTTTGCTGGTCGGCGTCGCCATTGGATTCAGTGCCCTCGAACGAGCCGGCTATTTAGACGCACGGTCCACGCTGCTCTTGTATGTCAGTGTTCTTTCCGGGGTAGTCTATTGGACCGTCACAGCTCCACCGCCACAGGATCGCGCTTCTTTACCGGCGCTGCATGACACTACTCAAGCCACGTTCACGGCTCGGGTTGTGGCACCTGTTCAGCATAGTTTAGGGCGCCAGACACTTCTTGTTCAAACTGAAGACGCGGCTTCACAATCAAGGCGCATACGACTCGTGTGGCGTGATCCGGGTGTCACGCTTCACAATGGCGACCGTATCCTATTTCACGGACACGTTCACCGTCCGAACGGATCGTTGAACCCCGGAGGATTCAATTATGCCGCATATTTAGAGCAGCAAGGCATCGATCTTGTCGCCACTATTAGCGGTACTCAGGCGGTGACGCTGTTGGAGAAGCCCCATAGTGGACTATGGAGTTGGTCGAATCACATCGATCGTTGGAGGGCGGGTATACGGGATGCCGCGATCCGCACGTTGAGCCAGCCAGCCCTGGGAGTATTTCTCGGCATGATCATTGGGGAGCGTGGATACCTCGAGCAAGATCTCCAAGAGTGGTTCATGGTCACCGGAACCGTTCATCTGCTCTCGATCTCCGGCTCACACCTCGGGCTTGTCGCCGTGGCCGTGTTTTGGGTGATAAGACAAGGCATCTTGCGGCTTCCCACCAACCTCTTGTTGGCCCTTTCTCGACGGCTCACGCCTTCGAAGGTCGCGATTCTTCTCACATGGCCGGCTGTCGCGCTGTATGCGTTGCTGGCGGGAGCTGAATTAGCGACCATGCGTTCGCTTGTCATGATTACGCTGGCCATGGTTGCGGTCTGGCTTGGGCACGAACGCCATCTCGGTCACATGATGGCGACGGCTCTCTTGGCGATCGTCTTACACGATCCTCGGGCGATCTTTGATATTTCCTTTCAGCTCTCGTTTCTGTCCGTACTCGTGATGATCAACATGATCTCGTTTGCACAATCATGGAACCAGCAAGAGGAACATGCTGACGGAGGGCTGAGATCCCGCCTCGTGAACCATGGGCTCAAGGCCTTGTCAATGAGCGGGGCTGTGACGTTGGCCACTTTCCCCATCGTCGCATTCTATTTCAATCAGGTTCCATGGATGGGAGTTGTCACCAATCTCGTTGCCATCCCGTTTACGGGTATCGTCCTAGTTCCGCTGGGGCTACTCGCCGCTCTGTGGACGATCATGTCCGGCGCTGATTCCTTGATCTACGGCTCAGCTTTGGAGCGCTTGTTCGAGTGGATGATTCTTGCGCTTCGATGGTGTGCAGGCCTTCCAGGAGGGGAATGGCATGTGGCTGCGCCGTCAATACCGATGATGGCGCTATTTTATTCAGGGCTGATCGTGGCATGTATTCATGCACTGCCGCTGCGCGTCCGGGTTGCGAGCGCCGGTATGGCGATGGTGTTGATCAGTTGGTGGCTTGTCGTTCCAGGATTGCCGAGGGATGGTGATCACTGGCGCGTCACGTTCCTCGATGTCGGACAAGGGGATAGTGCCGTTGTCGAACTGCCGGATGGTCGGACGGTGCTTATCGATGGTGGATCTCGATATGAGCGGTTTGATATGGGGCGTGGGGTGGTGGCGCCATTTCTCTGGAATAGGGGAATCCATCATATTGATCATGTCGTCGGCACACATTTGCAACTGGATCACGTCGGCGGGTTGATTTGGGTGCTCCGACACATGTCAGTCGGTCAGTATTGGGGAGTGGGAACGGAGCGGTCTGAGCGATTCGTCGAACACCTCAACGCAGCCCTGCGCCATCGGCACATCGATGAACAAACCGCCGTGCGCGGGAAAGACTTGTTACCGTCCGGCCCCTGTCAGTTGAGCATTCTTAATCCGCCTGAGTCGACCAGTATATCTGAGATGGCCCGCTTCCACAGTGGATCATCATTGAATAATGGATCCATTGTTTCGCGATTACAGTGCGGAGTTCATTCCATTCTCTTTGCCGCCGACATCGAGACCGGCGCGGTGAGTCGATTGACAGAAGAGGGACGAAGGCCGGTCACCATACTGAAAGTGCCGCATCACGGAGCGCGCAGCTCACTGGATCGGGACTGGCTCCGGCAACTCCACCCACAGTATGCAGTCGTCTCGGTTGGCGCAACCAACCCTTATGGACACCCGGTTGAATCAGTGCTCCAAGCCTATGAAGATGAGCATGTGACTGTCTATCGTACGGATCGTGATGGAGCGATCTGGGTGACAGGACGTTTGACGAGTCCCGAATTGACCGTGACCCGCATGAGAGATCTTCTCGTGCAACCGGTCGATCTTCCCAACTGTCTCTGGCGCTGTGAATACCAGAATTGGCGCCGGCTCTTCCTCCAATTGTCCTGATCGGCCGACACTTATCGGGCCGACCGCTTTCTCACGGAATCCGCTGCGCTGTCACCTGACTGTACAAGATCGGTAAGGAGTGACAGTTTTTGGCGCTTTTTTGCAGAAATGCTGAGAGACCACAGCAGAAGTATCAGTATTTTCTCACTTTTAACGAAATGCTAGCAAGGCATAGCACGTGCAGAAGCCCCTTGCCAGACCAGCACTCTGTCTAAAGGGAGTCACAATCATGCCTAGGCTCGTTCGCATCGTTATTCAACTTCCGGTCGAGCTCAAGGAGAAGCTCGACGCCCTGAAGCAGCAGGGATACACGACGAGTGGGTTCATTCGTGCCACATTGGAACGGGAGCTTAACAAGCTCGATCCACGGCCGGACTCCACTACGAGAAAGGTCGTGCACAAATGAGGTTGTTGAGAGTCGCAACCCACAGGAGGAAGCGCAAGGGTGGCACGGCTGTCTGATCTGATCCGGGAGCAGACTTCTGATCCAAAAAGGGGCGAGCCTCCTCGGCCTCAGGCCGCGGCTTTATCCCTCGATGCCGATCGCTGTTGGTATATTTCGGCGAGGCAGGAGCTACAGCGGGTCAGAGAGGCGGTTCGTTCGAACAAAGCGCCGCCACTCAAAGGATGCACTGATCTGGCCAGTCGTTTGGTGCAACTACTCCGGCGCAGCGACGAGCTCATCGGATGGGTCTTGGACGGTCATACCGAGGATTATCTCGTAGACAATGCACTGCATGTCGCCGTGTTGGGGGCCAAGGTGGGGATGGGGTTGCAGTACTCCGAGGAAGACTTGGAGCGATTGGCGTTGGCGGGGCTGCTGCACGACATCGGTATGTGGACCCTGCCCGCATCACTCGTCGAGAAGAGTGAATCCCTCTCAGACGACGAGCGAGATCTTCTTCGTACTCACCCTGAACGAGGTCGGCGGATTCTGGCCGGGCATGGCAGCGTGTTTGAATGGGTTTCAACGATAAGCGCGCAGGAGCATGAACGGTGGGACGGCAGTGGATATCCATGCCGTTTAAAGGGCAACCAGATCACGGAGCCGGCGCAGATTATCGGCATTGTCGATGCACTGGATGCTATGGCAACGGCGAGGCCCTATCGAAAAAGCCTCACACCTCACCAGGCAATCCGAGACCTGCTGCTCCACGCCAAGACGACATTTTCGCTCCGTGTTTTAAAGGCGGTGGGGGATCAGATCACTCTCTATCCGGTTGGAACAAGGATACGTCTCAGTACAGGAGAGATCGGAACCGTGAGCAGGGTCAATCCGCGGTATCCGCTGCGTCCAGTGGTCGCGCTCTCCAAGTTCGGAGCAATGACCGAATTGGATTTGTCCCAAGGTATGTCGTCGCATATCGCGGAGGTCCTGCAACCCATGGCGGCATCGTAGGAGAGACTGTATGCGGTGGCTCAGAAGAGAACCGGTCGCGATCGGTGTCGTGGCGATGGGGGTCGTGCTGCTTCTAACAGGCTGTCGAAACCCTGGGCAATCCACATTGCCTCCTTCGGCGGTAGGCACTATTCCCTATTCGCTTCCTCCGTTGCCGAAAGGTGATGTGTATGCCGATGAAACGGTTCCAACCGCGGAGACGCCGATCGAAACAGGAGATACGTTGGAAGTCGTTATCCGGAGAGGTGCGGGAGAAGAAAAGTTCAGCAGTTTGATACGAGAAAACGGGTCCGTATCCGTAGGGTTCATGGAAGTGGCCGTCGGCGGCCTCACCGTGGCTGAGGCCGAGCAGCGTGTTCAGGAAGCGGCCAAGCCTTTCATGCGGGACCCGCGCGTTCAGATCGCGCTCAAGAAAAAACTGCTCAAGGTCAAGCGGGTGTTCGTGTTCGGAGATGTCAGAAAACCAGGGGTCGTTCCCATGGCGCGCAACATGACGGTCTTGCAGGCGTTGGCCGCTGCCGACAACTTTCAGGAGACCGCGCTTTTGGAAGAGATTCGAGTGGTGCGGGGAGGGGATTTCACAAAACCGCGTATTCTGACCGCCGATGTGGCGCGCCTGTTTACATATGGAGACCTCTCACGAAATATCTCGCTTGAAGAGAACGATGTCGTCTTTGTCCCGCGCGAACACCTGGGGGATGCGACCGAGGCGGCAAAGAAGATTATGCCGATTATTCAGGTTGCAATCATGCCGATTTATCCGGCGTATCTGATTCCGGCATTTACGACCAGGCCCTAGACCGATGGTTTAAAACCAGGATTGCTCATGGCACAGTACGAACTGAACGTCATCGATTACTGGCTCATTCTCAAGAAGCGCAAGTACCTGATCCTGCTTTCCGCCGTCATGGTGGTCATCTTTACATTCCTGTTTTCCGAGTTCCTCAAACCCAACCCGATTTACGAAGCCTCCGCGCGTGTGAAGTTCGAACGTAGTACGACGATGGCTCAACAACTCCTGGAGTCCCTCTCATACTCCAATGTCAACGATCTTGGCACACAGATCGAGTTTATTCGGAGCTTTCCGGTCATGGAACGGGTGGCCATGGATCTCGAGCGCGTCGCCCGAGATGCATCCGAGGAGGAGAAACGATCAGCTGCCTACCTGAACATCATCTACAACTTGGGCCAAGAGATTACGGCGCAGCGAGAGGGAGATACCAACATCATTCGTATTTCAGCCACATCCGCCGCGCCCGAGCAAGCGGAACGGATGGCCAATTCCACGGCATCTGCCTATCGGGTTGAAAATATCGCTGCGCGGAATCGCCTCGTCAACGAATCGCGACGGTTCGTGGAAGAACAGTTGGGATACTTGGAAAAGAGTCTCAATGATTCCGAGGAAGCGTTGCGCGGCTTTAAGGAAAATGAAGGCCGGGTATTTCTGTCGGACGAAGCGAGAGCCGCGCTGGATACCTTTACCAAACTGGAAGAACAGTACAACGAAGTCTTGCGCAAGCGCGCTGAAGGCGAACGCCAGATCGCCGTGCTGAAACGATCGGATGCGATCATCGGGAATCAGACGGGCCGGATCTTTACCGAGGAACAAAATGCTCTTCTCACGATCCTGAACCAACGGTTGCTGGATTTGATCCAGGAGAGAGACACCTTACTCATCAATTACACGCCTGATCACCCTCAAGTGACGGAACAGCAAAAGAAGATCGACAATGTCAAATCTGAAATGATCCGAGAGTTAAAGTCCAAAGTTGCCACGCTGATGAATCGCGAAGAGGCACTGCAAGAACAACGGGATCACTATCGGAAGCGCTACCTCGGATACCCTCGCGCCGCGATTCAAATGAGCCGATTGGAGCGCGAGGTGAAAGTGAATACGGATCTCCTCGCAACGCTGAAAGGAAAACATCAGGAGTTGTTGATCAAGGGAGCGGAGCGGATCGAGGAAGTGACGATGATCGCCCCAGCCATGACTCCCAGGAGTCCCATCAATGCATCAAACGTCACATTGAATCTGATGATCGGGGCGTTGATGGGATGCTTCCTCGGCATTGTGCTTGCGTTTGGCCGTGAATCGTTCGACACCTCGATCGGTACGATCGAAGGAGTCGAAGAGTTTCTCAAAGTGCCCGTCCTGGGAATCATTCCACAGTTCGATCAAAACGTCCTCAAAGACATGGCCGTGGAAGTGTTGCCTCCGGATACACCTCCTTCCGTAGCCGACAGTTTGTCGAAGCTGGTGTGCCTGCTCGATCCCAAGTCTGTCTTGTCAGAAAGCCTTCGGTCGCTTCGAACGAATATCCAGTTCGCCAGCATGGATCGGAGGGTCAAATCGATCATTTTCACGAGTGCCGCTCTGGGTGAAGGCAAGAGTACCTGCGTCATCAATCTGGCAATCACCATGGCGCAAGAGGGGATGAAGGTGCTGTTGGTCGATGCCGACCTCCGCAAGCCGATCGTGCATCAACGATTGGGTTTAGAGCGCGAGCCAGGACTGGTCGATGCCTTGCTGGGGACGACCTCATGGCGATCCTATGTTCGCTCGGCGACGGATCTGATGCTTGGGACGGTCGGTGTTGATCGGTTGATGAATACCCCGGGGCTGGACAATCTCCATGTGCTCACCAGCGGGTCAGAATCCCGAAATCCGAACGAGTTCTTGAACATCAATAAGATCAAAACGCTGACATCCGAAATGCAAGAAGAGTACGACATCGTGTTGATCGATACTCCGCCGATTCTGCCGGTCACGGATGCGGTCGCCTTTAGCTCCCGCGTGGATGGAGCCATTCTCGTGTACCAGGTCGGTCGGATCGGGCGCAATGCGCTTAAACGCGCAAAGTTCTTGCTCGACCATGCACAGGCGAATGTTCTTGGAGTGGTCCTGACCAACGTGAAATCGGAAGTCACGCCGGAGTACGGGCTCTATCGCTACGAGTATCGTTAACGTGATTCCAGGAGCGTCCACATCATGCAGCACACGGCCGTCAGTGCACAAGACAGCCTCGTTATTTCGGTTCTTGCGGTCGCCATCGCACTCGGCCTGACCCTGACAACACCCGCCATCGGTATGCAAGCCGTCGTCGGCTTTTTGATCGTTCTGACGGCCTTTACCTCCGTGTCTGCTGCGCTCTATCTCCTGATCGCGTCGATGCTGTTGTCGCCGGAAATTGCGGTCGGACGGGTCGAGGGCCGCGGCGTAGGTGGACGGGAACTGTCGTTTCGAATGGACGATATCCTCCTGGTCATCATCGGAGCGAGCTGGTTGGTCAAGAATATCATCTATCGGGAGTTGGCCCTCTTTCGCGAGACGCCACTTAACCGACCGATCGCCGTGTACATGGTGATCTGTGTGGTCTCCACTCTATTGGGCATCTTAAATGGCCACGTCAGACCTATGACAGGTTTTTTCTTCGTCCTGAAATACTTCGAATATTTCTTCGTGTTTTTCATGGTCGTCAACCATGTGCGGTCACAGGAGCAGGTCGTAGGACTTGTGTCGGCTCTGCTTGTCGTGGGTCTGATCGTGAGCTTGTATGCGATTTATCAAATCCCAAGCGGCCAACGCGCATCCGCTCCCTTCGAGGGAGAAAGCGGTGAACCGAATACGCTCGGCGGTTACCTAGTGTTTCTGCTGGCCATCATGACGGGTCTCTTGTTGCATATTCAGATCGGCCCGATCCGCATTGCATTGCTGGTGCTTAGCGGCTTTGCGATCCTGGCGCTCATGGCTACGTTGTCGCGTTCGTCCTACCTCGCCGGCGCCGTCCTGCTCATGGCGGTAGGGTTGACCCAGTGGCGGCGGCCGCGTGTCGTCACGCTCCTGCTCGTCATCATGATGCTGATCCCACTGCTGGCACCTGCGAATGTGAAACAACGAGTGAATGAAACGTTTTTCGGGCGCCAGTATGGGGGAGAAATCAAGGTCGGCAAGGTGGGACTGGATCTTTCGACGACTGAACGCCTGAAGTCATGGGCGTACGTCTTGAAAGACTGGGTTCACGATCCGATCTTAGGGCGTGGAATCACGGGATATGCTTGGGCGGATGCCCAATACGTCAAGATCCTCGGCGAGACGGGCCTTGCGGGGCTCGTCGCCTTCGGATTCATCATCTATCGACTCTGGCGCTGTGCCCGTGAGTCGTTTCTGTCTCAAACCGATCCTTTTGCAAAAGGGTTGGCCCATGGATTGCTTTTGGGCCTGCTCGCCTTGCTTGCCCACGGGATCGGGGCCAATACCTTCATCATCATCCGCATTATGGAGCCATTTTGGCTTTGTGCCGGGCTCGTCATGTTATTGCCGACTCTGTCGGCTCAGATTGAGTCGCCGGTCAGGCCCCAGGAGGCTGTGTGACTTGGTTTCTCTTTTGCTATTGGTATGAGCCGGATGCTCCTCGTGATCCGGTTGGATTGGTCCGAATGTGGACCTTGGCGGACGCGCTCACCAGGGTTGGAGATAGAGTCACGCTCTTTCCCCCGCGGTATCGGTCCGCGCTGAGACGGCGTGTCTGCACCGTCGTTCCCATTCGGCTCATCCACCTGCGGTGGCTCCGCCCGATTTCGTATGCACTGTTTTCGTTCATACAGGGGCTGATGCGAGCCATGCTCGGCAGGCCGGATGTCGTGTACTACCGATGGATGGACAGTCCACACGCATTGGTTCTGGCAAAGCTTCTTGGCGTGCCGTGTGTCTGCGAGGTGAACGGGGAGCCGGTTCCCGAATGGCTCGATGATCGAACGCGAGTCGTACAAAGTCTCAAGCGGCTCTTGGCCCGACTGGCATTGCGGCATTGTGACCGCATCGTCGTGCTGACGGAAGGATTGCGGTCGTTGCTCCATGAGCGCTATGACGTTCCGCTTGATCGCATGGCAATACTTCCCAGCGGAACGGATGTGCAATTGTTTGTCCCGCGTGACGCGGTGGCTGCTCGATTGGAGCTGGGTCTCTCGCCTTCCCGCCCGTACGTTGGATTTGTCGGAAGCTTCTATCGTTATCAGGGTTTGGATGCTCTGCTGAATTCCATGATGGTGGTCAGGAAGGTGCATCCGACGGCACAGCTCATTTTGGTGGGCGATGGGGAGGCGACTGAAGCACTCAAGCAACAGGCAGCGCAACTGGGTCTGGAGGACAGCATTACATGGACGGGCCGTATTCCATACTGGGAGGTGCCGGTTTGGATCAGTGCCATGAGTGTCTGTGTGGCTCCGTTTCGCGGCGATCGAGGTGAGACCTCACCCGTGAAGATTTTTGACTATCTCGCTTGTGGCCGGCCGGTGGTGGCGAGCGCCATCCCGTCCGTCGTCTCGATATTCACGGCTGATAGCGGCGTGCAATTAGTGCCGCCGGATGAGGCGCACCCGCTCGCGGATGCGATCGGCGCACTCTTGAATGACTCGGCGCAATGCGGAGTCATGGGTGCGCAGGGTCGCCGCTTCGTAGAAAGCAGATTTTCTTGGACGGCCATCGTGGGACAACTTCGCCGATGGCTCGATGAAGATATCACCGCCTCGCATCATGCACATTCTCACGTACTGTGACGAAGATCTCGGGGTGGCGGCTGGTGGTTCGCGGCAGGTATTGGAACTTGCCCAAGCATTGTCATTACGAGGGCATGACATCACCGTGGTGGCTCCGGAGTTTCATCAAAACGAACCCGGCTTTTCAGTACCGGCCAAGATCCACATGCAGTGGGTTCCTGTGGTCAGGTGGGGAAGAATGCGTCCTATTTCATTTCTCGTGAACTCGATCCGTACACTCGAAAGACTTTTATGCACAACCCGACCGGATCTGTTGCTGTGGTTCGATTCACCCGGTCAGATGGCCCCGCTCTGGGCTCTGCGAAACGCTTCCTGTCCTGTCGTATACTTTGTCAACGGACTTCCCGCTGAGGAAGTACGAGGCCTGTGGCGACTTGGACCGCTTCTTGATCTGTTAACGTATGGCCTTCGCCATGCAGCAAGGAGAGCGAAGGCTGTCGTGAGTGTATGCCCCGAGGTGTTGGTTGGTCTCAAAAGCCTTGAGCCGGTCGATTCCAAGAAATGCTTCGTCATCAGGAATGGGGTTGACCCAGATCGGTTTTGTCCCCGATCGCATGAACGAGCCAGACAGGAATTGAGTCTTGGTAGTTCAGGACCGTACATCGGATTTGTCGGAGGCTTTTTCCCGTGGCATGG
The DNA here is from genome assembly GCA_030144965.1 of Nitrospira sp. BO4. Taxonomy (GTDB): domain Bacteria; phylum Nitrospirota; class Nitrospiria; order Nitrospirales; family Nitrospiraceae; genus Nitrospira_D. The sequence goes on along the minus strand of JAMPUU010000017.1, from coordinate 288,565 downwards.
TCTGGATACCTTGGTCGATGCGATGGCCGTCGTTGCGAAATCATTTCCAACGGTTCAATGCCTTTTGGTCGGAGACGGGCAAACAAAGGCCGCACTAGAACAACGGGTTGATCGCCTCCAACTTTCTCCCTACATCCGTTTCACCGGGCGTGTCGGCTTCGATGCCGTGCCCCAATGGATTGCGGCCTGCGATGTCTGTGTGGTTCTCCATCGACAGACTCGCTCTTATCCCGGGGATTCAATGAAGCTATGGGAATATTTGGCCTGTGGGCGACCGGTCGTCGCAACGGCAGGGTCCGGCTACGGAGACACAGTATCTGAGCTGCGCTGCGGTTTGCCGACCGCAGCCGACGATCCAGACGATCTTGCTCGGCAACTCATTACGCTCCTGGTCGACCATCCTCTCCGACGAAGCATGGGAGAGCGCGGGAGGGCTGCCGTGATGAGATTTCATACCTGGTCGGCACGGGCCGCGCAACTCGAGCAGGTCTGTCATCAGGTCATCGCTAAAACAGCGCTCGCGGCATGAACGGCGCGACTGAATAACAAGCAAAGTGACAGTCGACTAACCATGTCTATGCAGGATGATGAATCGGGACCGACGCGTTTCCGTCACCGGATCCTTCGCGCTGGCTGGTGGGCTGGTGGAGGATTTCTGCTCGACAAAGTGATTGCGGCGGGACAACTCGCTGTCCTCGCAAGAATCCTGACACCGGTGGATTTCGGAATCATGGCCGCGTCGGCCGCCGTGTTACTGGCGATGTTGACCCTCAGTGAGTTGGGGGTTGATTCGGCTCTCATAGCGAAAGAACACGTGACTGACGAAGATCTGGCCGCGGCATGGACACTGTCGGCCCTCCGGGGGCTGGTGATGACGGCAGGAATCTGGGTCTTGGCGGGGATAATCAGCGATCTGATGCGTATGCCGGTGCTTGAGTCCCTGTTGCGTGTGCACGCCCTGGCTTTGATCGTACAGGGAGTCCAAAGCCCGGCATTGGCCATGATGATGAAACGACTCGACCTGAAGCGTCGCGTGACACTGGATGTTGTCCGTCGAATTGTGGAAGCAACCGTAACCGTAGCCGTTGCAGTTTTCTACCGGACCGTCTGGGCACTCGTCATCGGGCAGCTGGCCGGCCTGGTGGTTGGATGTGTGCTGTCTTTTCTGGTGTCGCCTTTTACTCCGCGGTGGTCCCTGAAAAGCTCATCAGTATCCTACTTTTTCCGGTACGGCAGCCGTCTCAACATCACGACGCTGTGTGCCTTCGGGGTCATGACCGGTGGAGAACTGGTCGTCGGTCGGGAACTCGGAGCGGAAGCGCTCGGATTCTATCAGGTGGCGCTCGCCATCCCGCTGCTGTTGGGCGCTCGAGCCACATCGCTCATGCAGCAAATCAGTGTACCGACTTATGCTTCATTGCAGCAGGACCGGCTTGGGGTTGCCCGTGTCTTCGACCTCCAAGCGGGACTTGTGGGTATCGCCTACATTCCGCTGGCGGTGATGATTGGTACCTTGGCGCCTATTCTTGTGCCCTTCGTGTTTGGCCCGCAATGGATCGGTATTGTCGACCCGCTGAAAGTGCTTTGTGTATATACCGTTTGTAGCGGATATGCCGCTGTGATGGCCTCGTTGCACTTTGGAATGGGACGTCCCGACCTTCAAATGAGGAGTTGGGTCGGGCAGTGTGCATTGTATCTGGCCATCATTGTTCCAATGACGAGCTCGTTGGGGGTACTCGGCGCCGCTCTCTCGCTGACAATCAGCTTCATACTCGGCGTTGTACTGCAAGCGTTGGAAACACACCGACTTCTGGGCTCATCCAGCCATGCCACCTTCGTGGCACTCGGCCGAACAGGGATCATTGGTCTCATCGCGGGCGTACTTCTCTCCTCAATACAGGGAGAGCATCAAGTCGCGATTCCCTGGACGCCCGAGATCCTTGCTCTGCTTGCTGCTGGAATGCTCGGTGGGTACCTGTGGTGGATTGAGCGTCCACGCCTCAATGCGCTCTGGAACTATCAAGCACAGGGTGCAAGAGCATGACATCAGGAGATTCAGGGGGTTTAGTGGACATGTCGATCGCCATCGTCAGCTACAACACCCGAACGTTGTTGCTCGATTGCCTCAAGTCGGTGTTCGAATCTACGGATGCGATTCGATTTGAAGTCATCGTCGTAGACAACAACTCGCAGGATGCGACGGTACCCGCCGTGCAAATGACGTATCCCCAGATCGACCTTATCGTGAATCAAGAGAATCTGGGATTTGCCAAAGCGGTCAACCAAGCGTTCGCAGTGAGCCGCGGGCGATATTTTCTCATGTTGAACAGCGACACACGTATACGGCCGCAGACATTGGATCGGATGCTGGCCTGTCTTGATCAAGAACCAACGATCGGCGCCGTGGGGTGCAAACAGTGGACCGGGGATGGCCTCCTGTACCAATCTTGTTATCCCTTTCCATCGATTCGGGATCATCTGACCTATGCCGAGGTCTTCCGACGATGGGCTCCTAGGTTACAGGGTTCCCTGGCGGCCAGGCAGGTCATCGACTGTTCGCAGTCACAGGATGTGGACTGGATCAATGGGGCGTGTCTCCTGGTGCGCCGCGAGCTGATGAAGGCGTGCGGTGGGTTGGACGAAGGGTATTTCATGTATTTCGAGGATGTCGATCTGTGCCGAGAAATCCGGCGGCGTGGGTATCGAATTCGGCATCTGGCCGATGCAGATATCGTACATTTGCTCGGCCGCAGTGGAACGAATGATCGAGCTCGTTTGAACATCATATGGGAGTTCAGCCGAATCAGGTATGTGGAAAAACACTTTTCATGGCTCAAACGTTGGATCATGAAAGGCTGGATCGCCGTTGGAGCAATGGTGCGCCTCATTGGGGCGTTTGGCAGATCACAGTCGGCCGCGACAGACATATCTTTCGACACCTATCTGTCGATCGTTCGTCGTTTATGGAGCGGAGGACGGCCGACACAGGCTGACTTGGCCTGGTCCAGTCAGAGTAAAGGATAAAGGACACATTCGTGGAACGACGATCCGCCTATCCCACCGATACGCAGCACATGGTGAACTTATCGGGATATGTGTGGGCGGCCCATCAAGTCGGCTCACTGGGACAACGTCGAATTTTGGATCTCTCTTGCGGAACCGGGTACGGTGCCGACTACCTTGGCGCGAGGGCGGGTCGGATCGTCGGGATCGATTGCGTTCCGAGCGTTGTCGCCAAGAGCCGAACCGATTATCCTCGATGCAATGTCGATTTTCTTGCGATGGATGGATGTGCCCTCGGATTTCGAGATGAATCGTTCGACTGCATCGTTTCACAAGATACCATTGAACACATCCAAGATGACCACGGTTTCGTAGCTGAGCTCACTCGCGTGTTGAAACCTCGAGGCATGCTGATCATTTTTACGCCCCACGGAAAGGGCAGGGGAGTCATTCCAGGTGATCCTTACCACGTTCGTGAATACACCGCGGATGAGTTCAAAGCGCTCCTGGCGCCATACTTTTCGACTATTCGCTGGTACGGCCGGCGCCAAGGTCTGCGGTTGAAAACGGTCGAACAATCGATGGATCGCGTCCGTCAGTGGGATCCATCAGGACTCCGTAATTGTGTTCCACGGCCTATCCGTCATTGGATCGGTGGACTGATCAGTCGATGGCATGGGGGGCCTTCATTAAGTGAGATCGTTCCTGCGGATATTGAATACGGCGAAGGGATTGCCGAAGACACCAACTTGATCGGGGTCTGCGTTAAATGATCGGCCGCCCGAATAGACGGAGGTTCAATACCGGAATGATTGTCCTGTCGGCAATCTGTCTGGGTCTGCTTGCGCGAGCCTGGGTTATCTGGACGGCGCCAGGGCATTCGTTTGCCGTTGATCAGCTGTTTGATACGCTGGCATGGAATCTGGTGACTCTGGGACGGTTCACTCTGGATGGGGTCGATCCTGCCGCCCATGTGGCCCCTCTCTATCCGGCCGTCCTCGCAAGTTTCTATTTCTTGGTCGGCCATCGACCGGACTGGGTGCCGATGCTTCATATACTCTTCGATCTCGGAGCCGCGTGGAGCCTCTATAGAGTTGGCACTGCATTGTGGGATTCCCGAGTAGGGGCGTGGACCGCGTCCATCGTATTCCTCTATCCGGCCTACTGGACCTATGACCCAAGGATCCGGAGTGAAGCCCTTTTGACACTGTTAATCAGTGTCTGGCTCTGGACGGTGGTCAGATCTGCGCAGGTCCCGTCCAGCCGTCAATTCACCCTGATAGGGCTCGCTGCCGGTCTGACGATCCTGTGTAAACCGGTGGTCTTGGTGTTGGCCATGTGTCTGATGGCATTCATATGGATAGACACAGATCAGCTCTCACAACGGGTCAAATATGGAGTGGTGTACGGAGCGACGTGTCTCGTGCTCGTGCTGCCGTGGTCCGTGCGGAACTACATGTCTTTTCATCACATCATTCCGGTTTCGGCCGGTGTGGGCGCAGGACTGTGGATGGGAAGTGATCCCTCGTCTCGAGGCAGTTGGCCGATGCCGCAGGAACGAGAACAAGCCATATGGGAGAGTGCCGGGATCACCCCGCTGCCCTATGCGTATGCAATGTATGACGTGTCGACGGATCAACTGCTTCGTAAAAAGGGGATAGATCGAATCGTGGCCGATCCATTGAATTACGCGGCACTGACATGTGGAAGGATTTGGGATTTCTGGGTCGGCAACGCGTACTACTTGTCAGATGAAGGACAAGGGTTCATGCATGGGCTGCAGAAGGATCTCAAGGAGAGGGGTTTGGCCGTGGCCACGTATAGTCTGGTCAAGCGGCTGTTGCTTGTTCCTGGTCTGATTGTCATGGCTTGCTTCAGTGGCTGGGTTCATCGAGAGCACTGGAAGACCCTTCTTCCTCTCTATCTGTTCCCGATTGGCCTGACGGCGGGGTATGTGCCCTTCACTGTGGAGGCCGGTCGCTATGCACTACCCGTATTACCGTGTCTCATGATGCTATCAGTCGCCGCAGTTCCCCATTTTAGGATGCGTCGAGCGATTCTCCAGAGGCGGTCGGTTTACTCACATATGACAAGCGCGTGATGGCTTACGAATTGACGAGAAATCACTTTTTCGACGTCCTGAAAACGTACCAGCCGTCTGCCTACGAGTCCTTCGGGCAGAAAGATGAACGGTTCAAGATTCCCATGCATCATGCGATGAAATGCCGGGACCGTTTGCATGTGGCATTGCGGAGTGGTTTGCGTATGCTGCCGCCCGAGACACAGTCGATCGTTGACTTAGGGCCTTTCCCCGGCAGCCTGTTGAGGCTGCTCCGTCGCATCGGTTATACGCAAGCGGCACAGTTGTACGGAGCCGGGCTGATGATCTCCGAGGACTTCGTAGAGTTCATGCGGCGAGACATCCATGCGGACATCATGACGGTCGACCTCGATCCCTTGGGCGGTCACTTTCAGGCAAAGGGATATTCCGATAAGGTCCCTCTTCCGGATCACTCGGTTCAACTGGTCTTCGCGCTGGAAATCATCGAACATCTGACTTCGCCGTTTCATTTGCTCGAGGAAGCATTTCGAATTCTTCGTTCCGGCGGTCATGTGGTGCTGACGACGCCGAACGTCACTCGGATCGGGAACATCTTCAAGCTCTTGATCGGTCGTACCCTGAACGATCGCCTTGCTCCACCGGGATACAAGAATCCCGATGATGAATGGCGGCCGCATGCCCGAGAGTATGCCATGCACGAACTAGCCGACATGCTGCGCCAAACCGGATTTTGCATCGCGGAATCCCGGTATTTTCTCGGCGAAGACACGCAAGACTGCCGTCAGTCCGTCAAGCAACATGGCATCGATTGGGCCAAATGGCCGTTCTATGTCGTGCCTCACTTGCGCGGCAGCCTGTTGATCGTCGGGAGGAAACCATGAAGCCGGTCGTTCTGGCGCAACTGGCCGGCTCAGCCGGGTATGGTGGAGGTGAGCGGTATCTGGAACTGCTGTTTGATCGATTGGACCGCGCCCGTTTTCGTCCGCTCCTGATCTGTCCGGAACCGGGTCCGTTTGTCGGGAAGATGATATCGAAGAAGGTTCCGACCAGCGTCGTCCCCCTGACCCCGCTCTTCAATCCGTTGGCGCTCCTGCGGCTGGCATACGTACTCAAGCAGAACAAGGTGACTGTTCTCCAAACGCATGGGGCGCGCGCGAACGTGTATGGGCGCCTGGCAGCATGGTTGGCCGGAGTGCCTTGCGTGGTGGCGACGATACACAACTCCATCAGAGATTACGAAATCAACCCGGCCAAACGGTCTTTCTATATCGCGATCCTGCGGGCTCTGCTTCCACAGGCCGATCGACTGATTTGTGTCTCCGATGCCATCAAGCGGGATGTCCTTGCCGACTGCCCCGCCGCCGCTGCGAGAACGACGACGGTTCGGAACGGGATTGACCTGGCCTCGTTCTCCGGCTCAGGAAATCGCAACAAGATCAGGAGAGAATGGTGTGTAGGTAATGGGCTCGCGCTCCTCACAGTCGCGAGACTCACGGAGGAAAAGGGCCATCGGTTTTTGATCGGTGCTCTCCCCGGTCTTCTGGCAGAATGGCCGTCACTTGTCTGCTTGTTTGTTGGGGAAGGTGAATGTCGGGAAGTCCTCAGGACCTTGGCGAGAGAGAAGGGAGTTGAGCAGTCCTGTCGGTTTGTGGGCGCTCGGAACGACGTGGGAGACTGGTATGCCGCAGCAGATGTGGTCGTGTTGCCTTCCCTGTCGGAAGGGTTTCCCTTTGTAGTCCTAGAGGCGTTGGCCATGTGCCGGCCCGTTGTTGCAACGAGTGTCAATGGTGTGCCGGAGATCGTCCGCCACGGCAGCAACGGCCTACTGGTTCCCCCGAGGAGCTCCCATGCCTTGGAAGCGGCGATTCGGAGTATGCTTCGGGATCCGACTTGGGCCGCGCGAATGGGCAAGACAGGGCAACAAGAAGTGGCAGCGCGGTTTACGGCAGGGAAAATGGTTCAAGATACGGTCAAGGTATTTGAAGAGGCTATGCCGGCCTTGCGCAGCTCATCCGCGGTTGCACCTCCAGAGGTGCAGAAGGAAGCGGCATGAACGCGGCAAGCGCTCTCCAAGAAGCTTCCAGCGAATGTCCCTGCGGAACTCTGGAACCGCCGACCGAGGTATTTCACACTCCAACCAGGCGGTATGTTCAGTGTCCCACGTGTGAGCTCGTGTTTCGCTCTCCTCGCCCGGCACGCGAGTCAGTCGAAGACTATTTTCGTGAAAGCTACGATGGGGATTATGGAGCCGTCGAAGCCTTAGATGATCGTCAGCCGGTGTTTCGAAGTGTGTTGAAGCACCTGTCTTCGTATCGATCGCCCTCAGGTACCCTGCTTGATATCGGGTGTGGAGATGGAGGGTTCCTGTTGCTCTGTCGAGAGGGCGGATGGAACTGCTCGGGAATCGAACTATCCAAACAGGCCGCGCTTCGAGCCGCGCAGAAAGGGTTCCCTATGTTACCGCCCCACACGCTTGAGGGTGGTGAACAGGTGCCGCGATTCGATGTCGTGACCTTGATCAACGTGCTGGAAACCGTGGCCGACCCGTCAGTCATGCTTCAGCAAGCGAGCAACCTCCTCGCACCGAAGGGACTGATGCTGGTGCGCGCGACAAACGGACTGTTCCATCTGTCGATGCGACACCCCGCTCGCTGGATCGGTTCCCAATATGACCAAGCCTTCCATTGGTATCTGTACACCGCTAGGGCGCTGACCACCTTAATGGAACAGGCCGGGCTCAGCATCATCAGCCTGCGCAATTCCAGGCCCAGCCGAGGTCCCTTGTCTCCCGTGCACCCCTGGGTGAGCCGATTGAAATGGACAGTCAGCCGAACAGTACTGTGGCCGCTATCTCAGACTGTGTACTACGCAACGAGCGGTCGTCTCCTGTGCGCTCCCTCGTTTGAAATCGTCGCCCAGCGACCAGGACATGGACCATGAGTGCCTATTTGGCGCACAAGCGGTCTTGGAAACGGACACTACGCGGATGGGGTGCAATCTTGTTGTTGTGCTTCCTCGGCGCCATGGCGGCGCTCGGTGTGCGCGCACTCCTGGAATCAGTCGGAAGCGCGAAGCATACGCGATATGAGCCGGTGGACGTTCCACCGCAATCGGTATCGCCAAAACACGAACGCGAGCGGCAAGAGTTGGAGCGTCGTGATCGTGCCGTGCTCGACAAAGGGAAATAGTTCCATGTGCGGCATTTGCGGAGTCATAGGGCAGAATGACGGCACGGCGGTCCACGCAATGCTTCGAAGACTGGTCCATCGCGGACCGGATGAAGAAGGAGTCTATCGGCAATCTGGAATTGCGCTTGGCGCGCGGAGACTTCGAGTGATCGATCCGGAAGGTGGCCGGCAACCGGTCAGCAATGAGACGGGTACCGTGCGGGCCATCATGAATGGCGAGATCTATAACTACAGAGAATTGCGGAAAGAGCTGTTGAACAGAGGGCACCACCTGACGAATCAGTGCGATACGGAAGTCCTGGTCCATTTGTATGAAGATGAAGGGTTTGATGCGTTTCGCCGATTGAGAGGCATGTTTGCCATTGCCTTGTGGGATCAGGAGCGTCGCTGCGCATGGTTGATCCGTGATCATCTTGGTATCAAACCGCTGTACTATGCGATCCGCCGCCCCGAAGCCGGTGGGGAAACATGTGTCGTATTTTCATCGGAGATTCCCTCACTACTCGAGGCCTTACCCGATTGGCAGCTCCATCCCGAAAGCATCGCCGAATATTTGACGCATTTATACATACCAGGATCTGCCACGGCTGTCGCCGGCGTGCATCAGCTGCGCCCCGGCGAGGCGTTGAAGGTATCGGATGGACGTACGGAATTGCTGCGCTATTATCGCCTGGAGGATGAGCTTCACCATGACAACCAGTGGACGAGCAAAGAGGCCGTACCGGAAGTTTTACGTACGTTCGAGGAGACCGTGCACGCTCATCTCGTGAGCGATGTGCCCTTGGGATTATTCCTCTCAGGCGGCCTCGACTCCGCGTCCCTCTTGGCTGTCATGGCCAAATATCAGACAGACCCCATCAAGACCTTCACAATCGGATATGAGCATCCTGCTGATCAATCGTTCAGTGAACTGGCATCGGCTCGCTTTCTGGCGGCTCATTTCCGGACGACTCATACCGAAACGATTCTGAAACCGGATGCGGTTGCCCTCATCGGAAAGGTGGTCGAGGGGATGGGCGAGCCATTTGCCGACTCATCGGCCATTCCCACCTATTTGGTTTCTGAAGTCGCTGGTCAAACCGTCACGGTTGCACTCTCCGGAATCGGCGGAGACGAACTCTTCGGAGGGTATCCTCGATATCTGGGCGTGCGCACCGCCGCACAGTATCAACGCCTCCCACAGAAGCTCCGTGAACGGATTGCCCAATGGAGTACATCCATCGGCGAACGAGGAAATGGCCGCGATCAGGTTGCCCGCCTGAAACGATTTCTCCACGGTGGCCATCTCCCGCTTCCAGAGCAGTACTGCCGTTGGACGACGTTTATTCCTGCCGAATGGGACGGCGCTCTCTGGGGAGACCAACTGGAGGCCATGTTTGCCGGTGAGAGGCCACGAGGACTTGCTCACGAGTTGTTCAACCAGTGGGCCTCAACCGATCCCATGAACTGTGCCATGGGCGTAGACCTCCAGAGCTATCTGCCTGATGATCTCCTGCGCATGGGAGATCGAATGAGCATGGTGCATTCCCTCGAGCTGCGCGTTCCGTTTTGCGACCAGCAACTGTTGACCGCGGCGCTACGGATTCCCTCTTCGATGCGGTTTGCCGGTTGGCGGTTAAAGGGATTCATGCGCCGAATGTTGCGAGGCATCTTGCCTGATCGGATTCTTCATGCACCCAAACAAGGGTTCATGGTGCCGATGGCTCGATGGCTTCGGGAGGACCTTCGTGAGATGGCACACGATCTATTGTCGGATGATGTGATCAGGAAACGGGGCTACGTCAAACCACGCTACGTACGATGGCTATGGGAAGAGCATGACGCCGGCCGTCGAAACTGTTCGGATCAACTCTATGCGCTGATCGTGCTGGAACTCTGGCATCGACAGTTGCGTGCCGGTTCCCATGACAGAACGGAGGTCGTGACGAGCGCATGAACATACTGTTACTGGCCGAAGTCTCGGCACAACGGGTGATCGGCGGGGCAGAGCGCGTGCTTCGCAATCAAGCCTTGGGGTTGGCAGCGCTCGGACATCGGGTGGAGTTGCTCGCGCGAGCTCCGGAGAATGAGCCGGAAGGCGTGATCGAGGTGGATGGTCTTCGGGAATGGCGTTATCCCGTCAGCCGGAAGCATGAAGCGGCGTTTCTCTGGTCCTCGGTGCGTCGATCGGTCGAGTACTTCGATCGTCTTCGCGCAACCGAACCGCTGGATGCCGTGATCGTGCATCAGTCCATGGCCGGACTCGGACCGATTCTGTCCCGCCGTCATGCGGCGTCACGCTGGATCTATATTTGCCACTCTCTTGCTCACGAGGAGTATGAGACGAGACAGGCCCCGGCTCGATCGACCATCACGAGCTTGCGTCGACATGCCAACCTTCGAGCCAGGCGCTCGGTGGAACATGCCGTCCTGTCTCGATGCCACCGTGTGGTTGTCCTCAGCCAGTTCATGCGCCAGCGGGTGATAGGAGCACATGGGATCTCGGTCGATCGCATAGGACTGATCCCGGGAGCGGTTGATCCGCAGGCCTTTATGCCTTCAGGAGAGCGTCACGTCGCAAGAGCCGCGCTCAACCTGCCGGAAAACCACACGATCCTCTTCACGGTGCGAAATCTTGTGCCGAGGATGGGGCTGGAAAATTTGCTCAGCGCCATACAGATGCTGAATACCACCGCGCATCGATTCGTGCTCGTGATCGGCGGAGAAGGCCCGCTCCGCGAACAGCTTCAAGCCGACATTCGGCGGAAAAGGTTGCATGACGCCGTACGCCTCGTAGGGTTCATTCCCGAATCCCAACTCCGCCAATACTATCAGGCAGCCGATCTCGTTCTGATGCCGAGCCTTCAATTGGAGGGATTTGGGCTGGTGATGGTTGAAGCGCTGGCCTGTGGAACACCAGTCCTGGGAACGCCGGTTGGCGCCACTCCTGAAGTCTTGAATCAAGTCGACCCCATCTTGGTTGCTCAAGGGGTTGATGGTCGTTCGATCGCTGAGGCCCTTGAACGGGTCTTGAGACGTTTGCAGGAACCAGGCGAGGCGGTGCGGCTGGCTAAGAAGGGTCGAGCTCTGATCGAGCATCGCTACAATTGGACCCAGCATTGCACTGAGCTGGTCAGAATGTTGGACAACCCAATGGCCTTTCGGATGGCGGCATAGAACAGGACAGATGACAGCTCAAAAGGTCGTTCACATCATCACTCGGCTTGATCAAGGGGGTTCTGCTCGGAACACCATGCTGACAGTTTTGGGGCAAGACCGCACCCAGTTCGAACCGGTTGTGATCGCGGGTGACGCTCGCGCTTGGGACGCTCAGGGGGGAGCAGCGGCGACCATGGACAATCTCCGTCTCTTAGAGAAGGAGTCGATTCGTTATTACGTAGTGCCGTCTCTGGTTCGTCACATCAGCCCAGGGTCTGATTTCAGCGCTCTATGGAAACTTGTGTCCCTATTACGACAGGAACGGCCCCAAGTCGTGCACACGCACACATCTAAAGCAGGAGTATTGGGACGATTGGCTGCTTGGATCACGGGGGTTCCGCTGGTCGTTCATACTCCGCACGGGCACGTGTTCTATGGCCATTTTGGGCCGGTGTCCTCATGGGTGTTTCTTCAGATCGAACGAGTGTTGGCCGGGATTACCGATCAATTGATTGGGCTCACCACCGCGGAAACACGTGAACATCTTGAGCGAGGTGTTGGGCGAACTGATCGCTTTGCCGTGATTCCAAGCGGGATCGACATCGACCGTTTCAAGAATGCTCGCATGGGAGGAAAACTGGCGCCTGATTGGTTCGGCTGTCCACCGGCCGCGACGGTCATCGGTTCGGTCGGTTGGCTTACCGATATCAAGGGGCATCGATTCTTAGTCGATGCCGTGGCCCTCTTGAAACAAGAGTATCCCCATCTGCATCTCGTCATTGTCGGCAGCGGTGATCAACACGATGCGTTGTTGAACCGGGCGCAGGAGCGTGGAATCAGCCACTGTGTGCATTTTGTCGGTTATCGAGAGGAAGTCGAAATGTGTCTGGCGGGGATGGATTGCTTCGTATTGCCGTCGCTTAATGAAGGGATGGGGCGGGCCTTGATTGAAGCGATGGCGGCGGGGCTTCCCGTGATTGCCTGCCGAGTAGGCGGGATTCCCGCTCTCATTGAGGATGGGAGGAACGGCCTCCTTGTTCCGCCGGGAAATAGTGCAGCATTGGCCGTTGCGATACGGCGTGTACTCGATGATCCCATGCGGGCCGGTGAACTCGGAGCGAGGGCCATGAAAGGTGTTGGAGCAAGCCATGGCATCCCGGCTATGGTCCAAGCCATCGAGTCGATTTATAGAGAGGGTGCGGTCGGTCATGCGTAAAACCACCTCTTGGATCACCACCATGCTGTTTATGGGGACGATCCATTTGACGGCAGCCGTCGCAGGTATTGCTGCCGGGCCGGCGCAGACGCCGATCTCGCTACGGGCGGCCATTCACGTGCATAGTACGATGAGCACGGGATCGCTGAACCTGGAATCATTGGCGAGACGAGCCGAGCAACAACAGTTGGATGTCTTGATTCTCTCCGAGAACTTTACGCTGCGATACGACTATGGTCTCCATCCGTTGGAAGGACTTCTGCGCTATCACGTGACATTCCCATCCGTCATGGAATACGGGCTACAACGATTTCTTGATGAGGTTCGCACGGTTCAACGGCTCCATCCGAATCTGATCATTATCCCAGGAGTCGAGGTGGCTCCGTATTATTATTGGACTGGGTCGCTTTTCCATGGTGACCTCACCATGCACAACGCCCAGCGGAATCTCTTGGTGATCGGCCTTGAAAGGGTCGAAGACTATGAGGATCTTCCTTCACGAGGGAATTCACTCTCTTTTGTGTGGAGCTGGCGGAGCGTGCTCAATGGCCTCCCGCTTCTCCTATTGGTTCCGGTTGCGTGGTTGTGGAAACCGCAGAGCAGGAGATGCGTTGAAGAGATAGAGCCCAAATCCAGCCGTCGGCACGTTCTTGCCGGCACCCTCCTGGCCGTGTGTCTTGTGCTGATGGCCAATGCTTGGCCCGTCAGGGTGCCTGCATATAGTTCCTATGAGAGCGGGGTCGGGTATAGGCCTTATCAAGCCTTGATAGATACAGCGGTCGAGCGCGGTGCGCTGGTATTTTGGTCGATGACGGAGGCTCGAGACTTCAGCCGGCACTCGTTCGGCCCATTAGGAACAGTCACGATTCAGACAGAGCCTCATCCCGAAGCATTGATCCTGACGCAGGGCTATACCGGATTCGGCGGACTCTACCAAGACACCAGGCGGGTGGTGGCCCCTGGTGGGGTGTGGGACCAGTTGCTGGGAATGAACATGGCAACCGGCCGGACAGAGTTCCCTATCATGATAGGGGAAGTCGCGTTTCATGGAACCACCGATGCGGGAAAGGACCTCGACCGGGTGTACACCGTGATCAAGCCCGCTGAGCGAACCGTCGCCGGTATTGTGGCCGCGCTCCGGAACGGTCGAGCCTATGCCGTAGCAAGAGGTGAACAGAACGTCTTGCTTCGGCTTGACGAGTTTCAGGTATCGAGCGGGGGCAAATCGGCGGAGATCGGCGAGATACTTGACGGAAGCACGAGTGATGGCATCCTTATCCGAGTTGGGATTTCGACCATCGATGAAAGGCCGAGCGCGGCTACACTCCGTGTCATTCGATCCGGAGCCGTCATTAGACAAGTCGAGGGCCAGACTCCCATACAGCTGGAACTCGTGGATCGAGAGGCTCGGTATGGACCAGGGCTGAACTATCGTGTGGAGGTTGTGGGCAAAAGCGGGGAATTGCTGACCAACCCGATCTATGTCGCACCGACACGCGGCGCAATCCAGAGCAGCCGTGAGCGAGGGGCCGGCGCTTCGGAGAATGCCGATCAGAACGTGAAAGCCCTCGGCTGACCGTTTGGAGAGAGAATGCGTGTAACCATTCATCAACCACAGTTCTTGCCCTGGCTGGGGTACCTGGACAAGATCGATCAAGCCGACCTCTTTATTGTGCTGGATACTGTGCAATTCAAGAAAAACGAGTGGCAAAATCGCAACCGCATTCGCACCTCCCAGGGATGGCAATGGCTGACCGTGCCCGTACTACACCATTTTGGTCAACGCATCGACGATGTCCTGATCAATCCGACATCCGAATGGAAAGCTCAGCACCTCCGAGCGCTGGAGATGCATTACGCCAAGGCTCCCTACCGCCATCACTATCTATCCCAGTTGCGGGAACTCTACTCGGTGCCGTGGACCAAGCTCGGCGATCTCAACAAGGCTATCGTCCAATGGCTGCTCAAGGCGTACGGCATCACCACGCCGGTGCAGAACGCGTCCGATCATCTGTCCCGTGAAGAGCCGACGGATCGGCTGATCGATCTGTGTCGGGCGGTGGGTGCGACGCAGTACCTCGCCGGGCCAGGGGCCGAGCACTACATGGACACACCACGATTTGAGGCTTCCGGCATTCGACTTGAAACGCAAGCGTTCAAACACCCGATCTATCGCCAGATGTACGAGCCGTTTGAACCGAATCTGTCCGCACTTGATCTGTTGTTGATACAAGGGGCTGAGGCACTCGCGACGGTACGCGGTGTGCGATCGAGGTCTCGCTGTATGATGACCGCATAGGAGGGACGGGCATGAGGAGCACCGATGTCAAAGAACCGATGCGCATTCTCGCACTGGGGGCCCATCCGGACGACATCGAAGTAGGATGCGGCGGGACATTGATCAAGTATGCCGAGAATGGCCATCGCATTTTTCTCATGGTTATGACACAAGGTGGAGCCGGTGGTCAGACGGCGGTGCGCAAGCAGGAGCAAGAGCGGGCGGCCAAATTGCTTCAAGCCGAAGAAGTGTTCTGGGGAGGCTACGAGGATACCGAAGTTCCTCTCGGGCGTGAACTGATCCAAACCGTCGAGGAGATTGTGCGAAAGATCGAACCTCATTTTATTTTTGTTCATTACCATGATGATACGCATCAAGACCATCGGCATTTGGCGATGAGCACGATTACCGCCACACGATACACGAAGAACGTCCTGTTTTATGAAGGACCGACCACGCAAAATTTTGCGCCGACGGTCTTTGTGGATATTCAGCAGGCGTTGGACCGCAAAATTCAATCGCTGGAAGCGCATGCCTCGCAGGTGAAGAAGACCAACATCGAAGGGCTGAGCATCGCCGATCTGGTCAGGTCGTCGGCGCATTTTCGCGGTATCCAAGGCCGCGTGCGGACAGCGGAAGGATTTCTCCCTCTGCGATTGTTTATCAACATCGGGGTCTGATTGACGTTAGAACGATGATTCCACATTCACGACCTTCCATTGAAGCGGACGACATTCGTGCGGCGGTTGAGGTGCTTCAATCTCGCCAGCTCGCTCAAGGAGGTGTCGTCGAGCAGTTCGAGCGGGGGATGGCGGCGTATTTCGGCCTGTCCGGTGGAGTGGCGGTGACCTCCGGAACGGCCGCATTGGAAGTCGCCCTCCGAGTATTGGGAATTGGCCCGGGCGATGAGGTGCTCCTCCCAAGCTATGTCTGTGCTGCGCCGATGTTGGCAACCGAGCGTGTCGGAGCCAGGCCACGCTTAGTGGACATCGAACTGGATACGTTTAATATCGATCCGTCGGCGGCGCGTAAAGCCGTGAGCTCGAAGACCAAAGCGTTGATTGTGCCGCATCTGTTCGGGCTGCCCGCCAATTTGACGGCGCTCCAGGAGTTGGGAATTCCTATCATTGAAGACTGTGCGCAAACGCTGGGGGCAATGGAGCAGGGGAGATCCGTAGGGTCGGTTGGGATTTTGACGGTCTGTTCGTTCTATGCCACGAAGTTGCTCTGCACCGGCGAGGGTGGCATGGTGTTATCGCGGGATGAAGGCTTGTTGGAACGAGCCCGCAGGCTCAGAGAGTATGACGAAACACCATCTCTCCGCCCCGGCTCGACAAATTTAAAAATGACGAATCTCCAGGCTGCGATCGGTTTGGCGCAGCTGGGGCGGTTAGGATCTTTCCTTGAGCGGCGGAAATGGCTGGCTCACGATTACCGAACGTCGCTGGCGAGCGCAGAATTGGTTCCCCCGATCGTACCGACCGGGTACACTCATGCCTATTATCGCTTTGTCGTACGTCTGCCTGGGATGGCAGAGCAGGTGGATGGACTGAATAAGGTGATCGCTCGATTTGAGGCCCAAGGCATCCAATGTCGGAAGCCGGTATTCCGGTCGCTTCATCGCTATCTTGGGTTGGATGGGTTTCCCTCCGCAGAAGAGGCGGAACGGACCGCACTCTCCATCCCACTGTTTCCGGCGATGACCGACGAGGAAGTGGCCCAGGTGCATGTGGCATTACGGTCGGAGTGGTTATGAAGGCAACCCAATCGGACCTGGCAATTCCATTTACAGCCACCACCTGGCGCTGGATTACTCCGCTGATTTCCGGCGCGGCGCTGGGCACCGTCGCGCTGGCGATTCCCGCTGTTCGAGACCTCTTCCAACTCGAAGGCCTCCGGTGGCTCTATATTTTTCTGTTCGCGTTTCTTGGAACCGGAGCCTTGACGCCGTTGATGGTATGGATCGGCCATCGATGGAATCTTGTCGATCAACCAACCAATCGAAAGATTCATGTGGTTCCGACTCCGCGGCTTGGCGGGCTCGCTCTGTATGCCGGCTTTGTCGGATCGATACTCCTCAACTCCATCGTGCCTGATTGGATGGTGGCGATTCTGGCGGCTGGGTCTCTGCTGCTCGTCATCGGAGTGCTCGACGATATTCGAGAGCTGCCGGCTTCAGTCAAACTGCTTGGACAATTGCTGGCTGCGGGAATCGTCATTGCTTCAGGCAAAGTCTTGACGCTCTGTCCTGCCGGACTGCCGGGTGATATGGCCAATATCTTCCTGACGCTTCTCTGGATCGTTGGCATTACGAATGCGTTCAACTTCTTCGACGGCATGGATGGACTGGCCACCGGCCTTGCCGTTCTGATGGCCGGGTTCATGGGCGTCGTCGCATTTGAGACGAACCAAGCAGGGCTGGGTTGGCTCGCGATTGCCATGATCGGAGCAGGTCTTGGGTTTCTGCCGTACAATTTTCGAGGGGCAAAGCCGGCCGTCATTTTCTTAGGTGACGGCGGATCGACCTTCATCGGATTCACATTGGCCTGTTTGGCCGTGAAGGGCAACTGGGCCGATTCCAGCCCGATTGTATCCTTCAGCAATCCCTTGCTGATCTTCGGCGTGCTCATCTACGACATGATTCATATCACCGTGGAGCGTATCGTCACCGGAAAGGTCAAATCCGTGAAGGATTGGCTGGACTATGTCGGGAAAGACCATCTGCACCACCGCCTGGAGCGCGCTCTTGGCTCGCGCCAAGCCAGCGTCGCCATGATTTTTCTCTTCACGATCTGTCTTGGGCTGGCTGCGCTGGCCCTTCGGCACGCCGGCACGATGGAGGCAGTGGTCCTGCTCATTCAAGCCGGGTTGATTGCCGCGATGATCACCGTCCTGGAAGTCAGTGGTCGCCGCCTCTAAGGGCTTGCACTCCTTCTCCATTCCCGCTAGAAGATTCTTCTATGGTTCCAACCGTTGAATGGAAAAATGGCAGTGTCCGTTTGCTCGATCAGACACGGCTTCCGGAGCAGGTGGAGTTCCTCGACTGCCGTGATTACCAGACAGTGGCGGATGCCATCCGCACATTGAAGGTCCGTGGGGCGCCGGCCATCGGCGTGACGGCCGCCCTGGGCGTCGCTCTCGGTGCTCAAGCAATCGACGCAACCGACTATCCTACCTTCGCGCAGGAGGTTCACAGGATTTGCGATGATCTGGCTTCGACGAGGCCGACTGCGGTGAATCTGTTTTGGGCCATTGAACGGATGAGACGGAAGCTTGAGTCATTACAGGCTCATCCCATCGCATCCATAAAGCACGCACTGATTGGTGAAGCTCAAGCTATACTTGAAGAAGATATCGAGCTCTGCAAGGCCATGGGCCGGCACGGAGCCGAACTTATTCTGGATGGGCAGACGATTCTCACTCACTGTAATGCCGGTTCGCTTGCGACGGCCGGCTATGGAACCGCATTAGGGGTGATCCGTGCTGCATGGGAACAAGGTAAGAAAATCAAAGTGATTGCCGATGAAACTCGCCCCGTACTTCAAGGTTCGAGACTGACGGCTTGGGAACTTATGCAGGATCAGATACCGGTCACACTGATCACCGACAATATGGCCGGCACACTCATGAAGCAGGGGAGAATCCATCTCTGTGTGGTCGGAGCCGATAGAATTGCGGCGAATGGCGATGTGGCCAATAAGATCGGGACCTATTCACTCGCGGTGTTGGCCAAAGCGCACAACATTCCATTCTATGTCGCGGCCCCCTATTCGACCATCGATCTGAAGACGAAATCCGGCGAGCAGATACCGATCGAGCAGCGGAATCCATCCGAAGTGACCATGATTCACGGCAGCCATCCGGTCGCACCCAAAGATGTCGCTGTCTACAACCCTGCCTTTGATGTGACACCAGCCGAGCTCATTACCGCTATCATCACCGAGCGAGGCGTCTTCAAACCTCGTGAGATTGGTGAACATTTCACCAGATAAGAGATCGGATTCGTACGCTTACCCCTTTCCACAGGCGACTTCCCACAAGCCTTGATTGACGCTTTCCGGCTGGATGGCGGACCAGTGTCCTTCACTGGATAGACCGGTACCTCCAACCGGGTGAGCTGTTCCCATATGGCCGTAGAAATCTGTAGCGGCCAGGGTCCGAACTTGCTTCTCGGCACAATCAAACTGTTTGGTGAACTTGGTGGAATAAAATCGCGTCGGGGATCTATTCCCCTGCATCCAGTTCCAGTCAATCAACGCCAAGAGGGTTACCAGGTGGCCTTCTCGACGGACGCTGTCGGGATCGACATAGACGGTTTGTAAGCCTGGTGATTGGTATTGCCGATCGATTGCCACCCACCCGGCCTCTGTGGGTTGATGCACCAAGGCGAGCATCACAATGGCAAGCCAGAAACCTGACCGGGACATATACACGATCACGTCCTCGCGAGCAGAGGACCCGGCTGATACCCACTCAACACTTATTGACCCTCGGTCGCGGTTGGATCTTTGAGCGGACCTGATCCAGGCGATCGGTGATAAAGCTGAACCGTTTCTTTGGCGGATAGGGGAACCGGTAAGCGATCGGCTCCTCCTGAGGCGGCAAGTGATCCATATCCCGGTACACATTGACGGGAGCAGAATCCGCCGCCAGGTGAAACATGGAGCGATAACCCAACCCGCATCCGGCGATATTGAGGAGCTCGCCAAAGCCGTTCTGAGATGCCCTCTGGACGGCTCTCTGTCCGATGGAACGAAACGAATAGAACTGGCCCTTGGCCCACTTGTGCCCCCAGTACAGTTGCTCGACGGTCATCTTGGCCGGTTTGTACACGACGTGCTCGCCGGTGTAGGCGGTCCAGTTCTCCGTGAGAATGCGGCCGGCAGCCTTGAGCTCGGCGAACTGCTTGGTGCCAGGATAGGGAGTCATGATACGCCAAAGCGCCCCGGCCAACCCCATCTTGGTCGCCCATTCCGCCGTGCGCTCGAAGTCATAGACATCCTCATGATCCAAGCCACAGATAAAGCCTGCATGGATATCGATGCCCTGGTCATGAATGCGCTTGATCATCTCCTCATACAGCTTCGCCTGATTTTGTTTGTCGACGGACTTAAGCGAATCCTGGTTGATGGATTCAATTCCCATGAACATCGCCGAGCAACCGGACTCTTTCAATGTCTTGAGCAACTCGGGATGATGAGCGACATAGGTTGCGCTCATTTGGCTCATCCATTTCTTTCCGAGAGGCTTCATAGCCTGGCAGAGCTCTCGTGTATAGGCCGGATCGGAGAGCAAGTCGTCGTCCCAAAACATCACCATCGGCCCGTTCATCTTCTCGACGAGCTTCACAACATCGGCCGGTGGTTTTTTCCGGAATCCATACTGACCGCCTCCTAACGCCAAATGGATAGAGCAGAAGGTGCAGCGGTAATTACACCCTCTGGTCGCCGTCAGTGCATCCCTGAACATATAGCCGGGAGGCAGGAGATCCCAACGGGGCGGCTTCGCATCCCACTGTTCAACCATGTATGGCATTCGGTACTGCGGTTGCATCTTGCCTTTCTTGAAGTCTTCGATCAGCCTCGGCACAGTCAACTCTCCTTCGCCGATCACGACTGAGTCGGCGTGCTGGATCGCTTCATCCGGCATCGTTGACGGATGAATTCCGCCGAGCACCACCTTGGCGCCGCGGTCACGGAAGAGTCGAGCGACCTCGTAAGCCCGAATGGCCACGACGGTCGTGACGGTGATAAAGACCAAATCATAATCGCGGGTAAAATCGAGGGGACCGACAATCTCGTCTTGGATCTCAATGTCCCATTCGTCTTCCGGGATCAACGCGGCGAGGGTAGGGAGATTGAGATTGGGTGTGCGGAACAACTTCCAGACCGAGTCCCATTTCTGATCTTCGGGATGCGGAATAATGAGACCGATCTTATAGTGCCCCATAGCATCATCCTCCAGAAGTTGTGACTAAGGTTTGTTAAGGTTTGCCTCCTGCATGCGTCCTTGTACCAAGCCAATTCATAAAAGAGGACTCGGGAAATTCCTAGCTTCCGACAACATTGATAAGATTGTTCACGGCTGGGACGGTCAATCGCATAAGAAATAGATACGCTGTGTTTGCCGGAGAGTAGCCTGTTGGAGATGGGAGATCAACAGTGTTGAACACCACCATGGAAAGGTGCTTGATTGAATCGTCCAACTTCCTGTACCTTATTTGGTCTTGCCGTCCCTCTCTTGTGCTTTTCTTGGTGGACCATCCAGACACATTGATCCCCGCAGCACTTCAATCACGCACGCATGGGCTTCCGCATTTCACACGCTCGTATTCGATCGCATTCGACTGACCGCTCCGGCTTGACATCGTCTTATGGAAAGTTCAAGAAAGATAGACGTTCGTTTTGTATCCGCACAGCCGCCTGGGTGATTATGCCGTCTTCCGCCGCCACGTTGAATTTTGTCACGCTTGAAAAGCTGGTTGCGTATGGAGAAGCCTTGATGCGGTTAGCACGCATCGGCGATCCCACGCTTCCACCTCCGGCCCCGGCGAGTTCGGATCGAATCGAGCGGGCCGAAGCGGCTATGTCGGCCATCCTGTCGTTGGTCCAGCGCGCCCATAAGGGATTTGCCGATGCAACTGAATATCAGGCGGCTCGACAAACGGTGATCGATCAGAGTTGTGGCGGGGATGCACTGGTCTTCTATGCCGCATGGAACAAACTGTTGGCGGCGGGAGAGCTCGCGCCGCTCCTTCGTGCCGCGATCGGACACAGTCAAAAGCCCACGGTCCGCCGGCCGGTGGCGATCGTTCCACGTACACAACTGACGCCACAGCTGGCGGAGGGGCGGATCGTCCTCGATCTCGGCGATGATCGTTTTTGGCTGCTGCCGAGAGATCTGGGGCAGCGGACTCTGCTTTTCACCATGCGGCACGGTGTCTCCCAGGTAGAGAGCAAGACGCATCGTGTCGGATGCCGGCTCGCCAATCGTCTGGATCCGGAGCGAGGGATTGTCAAGGCGGACGCAGTCGGGATGGCCTTGGCGAAGATCATCGGAGTAGTGGGCAAACAGCTCGACTATCTGCAAGTCCACAATTATCTGGACCCGCGGACCTTCATTCACCTGGTCAGCCGAAGCCCGAACACGACCCAACTGTATCACCGCGTGGTGGCAGCTCTCGCGCCCGGCGGTTCGGAGTCGTCTGCGCCGCAACAAGCGAATGCTCTCGAATCGCAAGATTTCGGATGGGTGACAGGCATCGAGAAATCGGTGGAAGCGGAAGCAGCGGCACAGGCCTTCGGTGTCGATGGGGCGACGGCTAAGAAGCTGATCAAACATCCGCTCTACAGTTATCCGGGCGGCAATTCCTTCTTCGACACGTATGTGAATGTCGTAGACGGGGTGCATCGGCTCGCAGACGACCATCACGGCTCCGTCGCCTGTCTCTATACGCACAGTTCGACGTTGCGGGCGCTGGTGATTTTTCTCGACCCCCGACCGTTCAGTGAGGCTTTCGCCGAGTTCGGCGAATACAAGGAAGGGCAAGACAATGTCGTGCTGTTGACCTATGAGCACGGACAGTTGTCCGGCTACTCGACGGCAGTTGGGTTGTCGCAACGCGAGCGGACGGAACGGGATGCCTGGCTGACAGTGGAGAAGGAACGACGGGATCGGGTGACACTCAAGCCTAGACAGATCAAGAGGTTGGTGGCGCTTGTTTCGGGCGGAGACTTTGCGGGCGGCGGGGCGGCATTGAAAGAGTTGCGGGTGACCGGCAACCGGTTCGGCCTGGAGGTCTATTTCGTACGGCACGGGTTTCTGGGGTTGGCCAACAACTGGATTGAAAAGGTCTCGGAACAGGACACGCGCATGATGGGCAGCCGTCCCAGCAGCCCGATCGGCAGCAGCCGGTTCGAGGATTTCAAGGATCAACAGGTGCAGCAGGCAGCCGTCCGCAATCTGGAGCCGTATCTGCGAGATGGCGCACTGGTGGTATTGGGAGGCGATGGAAGTTTACGCGGCGCGCGTGCGATGTATGAAATGTTCGGCGTCCAAGTGGCAGGGATCCCAGGTACGATCGACAACAACATTCGCGGGACCGTCTCGTTGGGGTTCCACTCGGCCCTTCGGCTGGCGGATCAGTCCATCGAATCGCTCAAGGCCACGAGCTCCGCGATGGGCAGCATCTTTTTTGTCGAATTGATGGGTGCCGGGTCCGGTCACCTTGCGTTGGCATGCGCCTATCAGGCGAGAGCGGAAGGGGTATTGGTCAACGAACATCCGGACCCTGATACCTACATCAATGACGTGATTCTTGGAACCCTGAAGCGATCGCTGGGGGTACCCAACAAGAGCCATTTGTTCATTGTCGCCGAGCGGACCCCCCATCAACATCACCCTGATGGAGGCATCCACGGATTACCCGACTATGTGGCCCGTGAAATTTCGAAATGGCCGCAGGTCTGTCCGCAGCCGGGCCACTATCCGCTCACTCCCGCCACCAAAGCAACAATTCTGGGACATACGCTCCGTGGGGCCCCTCCGACACCCGAGGACAAAGCCATCGCACAACAATTGGCGTACGAAACCGTGAGACGTTTGGTGGAACAGCCGGACGACATCGTCGGCTGCATGGTCGCGTATCGCGAGCCGGGCTCGATTGAAACCATTCCATTACACGCGCTGACTTCCAAACCCTTCGATTGGGAAATCTTTTCGCGCATGCATGGACAGGAGACTCGGATGATTGACGGTTGAGATCGTCAGGACAGCACTACCTCACCTCATGCAGCTTGATCAGATTAGTCCCCCCTACTTGCCCTACGCGGGTTCCTGACAAGATGACGATCTTTTCCCCCGTCTTGACCAGCCCTTCCGATTTCGCTCGTCGTTCCGCTTCTTCCACTCGCGCATCGGTCTGCTCAATTTGTGGCATCGTGTAGGGGCGTACGCCCCAATAGAGCGCCATCTGTTGTCTGACCGGCTCAAACGGCGTGAACGCGATGATGAGAGAGGACGGACGTTGTTTCGAAATCAATCGGGCGGTGGCTCCGCCTTCGCTGAAGGCGACGATCGCGCGTGCGGCAACCGCTTTGGCCGCGGAAAAAGCAGCGATACAGATGGCTTCTGGAAAAGACAGGTTTTCCAGATCGGTTTGGCGTTTAAGGATCAGGTTGGGTTCGGCTTCCTGCTCTGCTGCTCGGATAATGCGATCCATGACTTGGACCGTTTCGATCGGATGAGCACCGATGGCTGTTTCAGCCGAGAGCATGAGCGCGTCACTGCTGTCGAACACAGCGTTAGCAACATCTGAGGCTTCCGCGCGGGTCGGACGCATGGCGTTCGTCATAGACTCCAGCATCTGGGTGGCGGTGATGACCACGCGACGTCGGCGATTGGCTTCTGCAATAATTCGCTTCTGGAGGACCGGCACGGCTTCAGGACCCATCTCCACACCTAAGTCTCCACGCGCGATCATGACACCGTCTGCTCGTTCCAAGATATCGTCCAATGAAGCAACGGCTTCGGGTCTCTCGATTTTGGCGATGATCCGGATGCCGCTTCCGTGCTCCGCCAATAGCGTCCGAGCCTCATCGATGTCCTGTGGGCCACGCACAAAGGAGAGCGCCAGATAGTCCACGCGCTGTTCTATGCCAAATAGAATGTCTTCCCGATCTTTCTTGGTCAGCGTAGGGGCGCTGACGGCGGTATCCGGCAGATTGATGCCTTTGTACGACGTAATCTTGCCGCCGGTCATGACGGTGCACTCCACAACATCATCCATAATGCGATCAGTGAGCAGTTCGATCAGCCCATCATTGATCAAGACTCGAGCGCCTACATGAAGATCGCGCGCGAGCATCGGATATGTCACTGGAATTTCGGCAACAGAAGTGGGGGCGACGTTCTGAGCATGGCCTTGCTCACCAGGCCGAACCGGTATACCTAGGTGCACCTTCTGGCCGGAAGTGACCTCGATCCCATCCTTCTGGAGAAGCCCCACTCGAATTCTGGGACCTTGCAGATCTTGGATGATCGCCACCGCCGTACCACGGCGTGCCGCCGTCTGACGAATCGCCGCGATGGCAACGGCGTGCGAGGCGTGGCTTCCGTGCGAGAAGTTCAATCGGGCGGCATTCATCCCGCTCTCGATCAGCCGATCTAGGATTTCAGGCGACTCGCTGGCCGGGCCGATGGTGCAGACGATCTTGGCTCTTCGCATAGTCACGCCGATCATCACCTCCGTTGGATCCCACCAAGAAAGAGAGAGGATACCACAGATTCATTCATCGGATGTCTTATTAGCGGAGGTCGGTTACAAGGACGTCCTCTATCATTGACCACTATGCGGTCCGATGTTGCTCAACACGAGCACGACACCGTTGAGTAAGGCGAATGGGAAGGAGATCGCTGCGACAATCCCGTATTTTCCTTTTCTTTTTGCCCTCAGCCCGTACAATGACGTCATCACAAGAGTCTGCATTCCGAGAGACTCCAAGGGCCCCTCTTCCCACTAACGAAACGGCAAACACCATGGCGACCCTCATCTCAGTGGCATCCGGCAAAGGCGGCGTAGGCAAGAGCATCGTTTCAACCAACCTTGCCCTGGCGTTAGCAAAGACCGGGCGCAACGTTCTCCTGGCAGACCTCGACGTGGGTGGGGCTGATGCCCACATCATGTTCGGGGAGTTGAATCCACCGGTGACGCTGACGGATTTTCTGAACAAGCGGGTTGCCCGGCTGGAGGAGGTTGCGATTCCCGTTACGTTCCACCCGAACCTCCGCTTGATTGCCGGTACCGGCGACACCTTGGCAACGGCCAATATGGTGTATGCCCGTAAAAAGCGATTGATGAAACACTTCCAAGATCTCGAGGCTGATGTGGTCGTTATCGACATCGGGGCTGGCACTAACTACCATTCCCTGGATTTCTTCCTGATGGCCGACATCCATTTAGCTGTGGCTACTCCAGAGCCGACTTCGGTGCTGGACCTCTACCGATTCATCAAATTAGCTGCGATTCGCCGCGTGTTGGCCTGTTTTCTCGCACGCAGCTCCATGGCTGAGGCGCTCTCAAATCGGGACTTCACCAGTGTGGAGGAAGTCATGGAGGTTGCGGGCGCCGCCGACAGCGAAGGGCGCGACGCGGCCACCTCAGCGTTACAATCGTTCCGCCCCAGCCTTATCATCAATCGCGTCACCGGCCGCTCTCAAGTCAACGTCCTCTACCTTCGCAAGATTCTTCATGAATATGTGGGCGGTGACCTGACGCTGCTCGGTGAAATCCCCGAC
This sequence comes from Nitrospira sp. BO4, assembly GCA_030144965.1. Taxonomy (GTDB): domain Bacteria; phylum Nitrospirota; class Nitrospiria; order Nitrospirales; family Nitrospiraceae; genus Nitrospira_D. The sequence continues at coordinate 262,385 of JAMPUU010000017.1, read as the reverse complement.
GACTCGGCCGTGAGCCAGGCCGTTCGAAAGTTTCTGCCCGTCATCGAGGCCGCTCCTGAGTCCTCGGCCGCGAAAGGTCTGATGGCTGTCTCTGCAGCGGTCGAGCGACTGGTCGTGGCATGTACCGGAAGTGGAGACACGCAGAAGACACAAGCAAGTGAAAACGGGACGAATTCACCCACGACGGAAGTGACTCTGTCTTTCCACTCTTCCAACCCATCGACGCCCGAGGCCCCATCATCTGCGTATGAGTTGAGGCCGCCTGACTGTGCAGATCCTGTCAAGAACCCCAGCGGGTTAGTCGCCTAAGACCATATCGTCACCATCGGCTCTTGGCGAGCCCGCCACGACATACTCGCGCCGGATATCCGGTTGTCAACGTATCTGCCACCTGAATTCATGGGCGCACCAAGGACTAGATTTCCGCCCCGGCCTCCCTAAACCTCGGAAATATCATCCAGTATCGGTTGAACTTCATCGTGCAAGAAGGCCACTTTACTTCTGTCTACGCACACGATACTCTCTGCCCGGCTTCAATGGTCAGAGGACAATTTGAACGCCATCAGACCAACCACACAGCCACTCATCTCACGCAGATATAAGGAGCATCTCATGATGTACCTCTCTGTGGCACTGATTGTTCTCTTCAGTCTATTCGGTTCCCAGCCGGTCGGCGCGGCCCTCATGGAGCGGCCCAAGGTGGAATTTTCGGCCGATTCCCTGATCCAAACAGAGACTGGGGCAATGCAACAGAAGATCTTTGTCACCCCGACCAAGGAGCGAAAGGAAATGCTGACCGGCGCCGGCGATGGGGGAGTACAAATCTTCCGGTTCGACACGAAAGTCATGTGGATTCTGATGCCGTCGGAGAAAATGTATATGGAGCATTCCATGACAGGACGTCAGACCCAGCGCGATGACCCCGCGCAATGGACGTACGAAGACACCGTCGTAGGCGACGAAACGCTGAACGGTGTCAACGTCACCAAGTACAAGACCATCGCCACGAGCACGGACGGCAAAAAATACGGAGGGTTCTCCTGGCGGACCAAGGAGGGCATCAACCTCAAACAAGATTTGCTCTACAAGGAAGGCAATGACAAGAAGAGGATGTTGATCGAACTCAGTAACCTCAAGATTGGCAAGCAAGACCCCGCGTTGTTTGAGATCCCCGACGGCTTCACGAAATTTGATATGGCCGGCATGATGGGAGGAGGAATGATGGGACGCGAGGGTATGGGACAGCGCGGCATGCCACAGAAATCCAGGCCTCAAACTGGAAGAACGGTGCCGGTTCCGGCTGAACCGATTCCCGATGCCCCGCCTGCGCAGGAGGAGCCCTCGGACGTAGAGAAGGCGGGTAACCTGATGAAGGGTATATTCGGCCGATAGGATCATCGCTATGGAAAGGCGGCTGTGTCGTCAATCATCACCGGCCGCCGTGGCGGTGCTGTCTCTCACGGCGGCGTTGACTTGGATCTCGGCTGTCCAGAATGCCCTTGGCCAGCAGGAGCCGCCGATCGTTAAGGCGTCCGCTCTCTACATGGTCGAGCTTCAATCAGGGAAGGTCCTGTTGGAGAAGGACGCCACCCGCCGTCTTCCCCCGGCCAGTCTCACGAAAATCATGACGGCCGTGGTGGCGTTGGACGCTGCTCCTCTCCAAGAGGTGGTGAAGATCGACAGGCGAGCGATCGTGCATCACTCGTCCTACAATTTTCAGCCTGGAGAAGAGTTTCTGCTGCGCGACCTTATGACGGCAATGCTGGTGTCAAGCGCGAACGATGCCTGTGAAGCCATTGCCTGGCACATCGGAGGAGATGATAAGCGATTCGTCGCGAGGATGAATGAGCGGGCTCGCATGCTGGGGCTAAAGGACACGCACTTCGCCAATCCCTGCGGGTTCGATGCTCCGGGACATTACTCGACGGCAGCGGATTTAGCCCACCTGGCAGACCATGCGCTTCGGGTGCCCGTCATCTCCATGATGGTCCGGACGCTGACCCGTGACATCTCCACGGTGGATGGAGCCAGGAAGATGTCGATTCACACCACGAACGAGTTGCTGGTCGATCCGGATGTGAACGGCGTGAAAACCGGTTACACGAGCAAAGCCGGACGCTGCTTGATCGCCAGCATGTTCAAGGATGGGCATCGCTTGTTGCTTGTCGCATTGAATCTGGCTGACCAATGGGAACAAGCCTCTCGGCTGCTCCGCTACGGGCAGGTTGTGTTGCAAGGGAACAGGTGAAAGACGCGCCCGACGGATTGCTATTGCCGCCCAAGGCGATGGAGGTAGGCATCTCGGAGGTTTTGTTGAGCGATCATGAAATCAGGATCGAGCTTGGCAGCCGTCCGAAATTCTCCGATCGCGCGGTCCCAGTCGCCTTCGAGAGCGTAAGCATAGCCCAGGTTATTGTGCGGCCGCGCTTTGTTCGGGGATTTCAGGACCGTGTCGGACCAGAACGATACCCTGTTCTGGTAGAGCTGGTTTCGTTGGAACGTGAAGAGGCACAGGCCTATGACGAAGGCTGTCGCGACACTCATGGAGGCGAACTGAACGAGCCGGGGTCTCGAAACGATCATCGCGAGACGTTGGGCAAGATAGGAACCTAGCGTGACGATGGCCAACAGAAGTCCGATCGAGGGCAGATAGAGGTTCCGTTCGCTCAATAGGTCGTTACGGGGAATCAGACTGGTCGGCAGGAGCTGAATGAAAAACCAGCCCAGACCGAAGGCCGCCAAGGGGAATCGTCGCCACGAAAATAGGCCTGCAGCGAACGTTGCAGAGAGCAAGAGCAGATCGAGCGGAAGGGGCCATTGAGTCAGTGAGTGGAATACAGGGAGGTCATGATCAAAGTTCTGGTTCCAAGGAGTGAAGAACAGAGCCAACGCATAGCCCCAGGCGTGCAACTCGCTCAGTAGGTTGTCCCAAAGGGGACGGATAGTCAGGCTGAATTGGGCGAGGCCGGCATAGCGAGGATGGCTCCAGGCCCATCCAACGGCAAACAAGAGCACGACCCCAAAAGGCAGGTAGCGAGAGAGGACGGCAGATTGCAGAGACGGACCTTTCAAGCCGCGTATGACCATATCCCAGAGCAGGAACATGATCGGAAGCGTGACGGCTGTTTCCTTGGAACCGATCGAAAGCGCAAAGGAAGCGACGGCTCCTGACAGATAGAGCCGGTGCAGCTTGACGGTTCCAGACGGCTCCAGGGTTTTGACGTAGAGCAAGAACGCAGAAAGATAAAAGAAGGTCATCAAACCCGACGTGCGCCCTGAAAGGTACGTGACGGTTTCGGTCGCGATGGGATGAATCAGGAACAGTAACGCGGTCCAGAAAGGGACAGAAGATTGTCGTTCTGTTACCGCGCGGGTCAGAATCAGATAGATCAGAATTCCGGAACCAAGGTGCAGGAGGACATTCAGCAAATGATATCCGGCCGGGTTCGTCCCATAGAGCGAACGATCCAGCAGAAAGGTGCCATACAGAACAGGCCGGACCATGTGGTCGAGATGGCCGACAAAGGTCCGCCATCGGTCGAGATGAGGGTTCTCGAGGATGGTCAATGAGTCGTCATAGTGAAAGCCGCCTTGGAAGGCCGCGAAATACACGGATCCCGTCAATGCGCTGAGCAGGATGAACAGCTTGAGGGAACCAATCGTGGCATTCACCGGCGTGGTTATACTGCATCACACCGAGAGGGGAAAGGGGAGATAATGACCATTCCACGGTTACCAATGTGTGGACTGTTGTTAGGAGCGATTGCGTTGTGGACGCCATCCGCCAACGGATTCTCGCCTGAAGATTACAATGTGGCAGCAAGACCCGCTCCGGTGCCTAATATTCCTGCAATCCCCGGCATGTCCAGCGTGTGCGATGAACTCGGCGATGACCTCTGGAATAAATGGTTACAAGGCAAAGTGCCCAAGAACCAGGCGACTATCGACAAGCTGATGGAGGCGAAGCGCGATTGTCCTAAACTCGCCGGAAGCATGGACAGAATGGCGAACGAGATCAAAGCGCAGAAAGACAAAATCGGAAGCGCGGACGCAAATGTGTCGGGAGTCGGAAACGAGCTTGGAAGATAGCGGACAAAGATAATGAAAAAGTATGACCGGTCAGGAGGACAATCCATGAAATCATTTCAACTGCCTGTGCCTGCGATAACCACCGGTCTGCTTGCACTGTCGATTGTTGGGTTTCCGCCTCTTGCTTCTGCGATCTCCTCATCCACTCAGGGCACGCCGTCGGGAGTGGCTCAAGAGTCCTATCCTATGAAGGAGCTCGTGAAGAAATATATGGTGAGTTGCCTGCGCAAACCTACTCAAGCGGTTGATTGCGAAAAAGTGAGGGCGAGCGCAGTCGCTATCCTGAAGGAAGATCTGCTAACGCTGGGCTCCACAGCGGACCGCGTCTATTTGCCTCATATTGTCCGAATGTTCAAAAGCGAGGAGATTGAATTACGTATCGCCACAGCAGATTCGATCGGCATGATCGGACCCCAAGACAGCGATGTGGAGATACTGGCGATCTTGACCAACGATCCGGTGCCGGATGTCAGGCAGGCCGTCTCGAATATGCTTTCGCACGGGAAGGGTAACGCCATCGACTTGTTAAAACAGCGCACGATGCCGGTGCGAACGGGGCGAGCGCCGGAGAAACCGGCGGACGCTTCAAAGCTGGGGCTGCCGGTCGCACCGGACAGCGTTTATCTCTTCGACTCGAGCGATGCGACGAAGGGTCGTCTCTCCTATGTCACAAGAGGCAACACCGACCCCGCTCGATTTTTTAGAGCCAAGGCCCAAAAGGGTCCATTTACATGGGAGCAATTCAAAGAGCAGTACCGTTTCCAACTGAAAGACGAGGATGAAGCACTCGACCAACTGCAACAAGCGGCAGGAAAACATCTAGAGAACGAGAAGGCCCCCGATCCGACGACGAACATGGAAGCGTTCATGGCACACATGCAAAAACTGCAATCGGTGTCCATGCAGGGAAGTACGGGCAGGATTTTCTTCGATACGTATCAGCCGAATCTCTACGGCGCGCCGACGGTCTATGTCTTGGAGGAACGTCGGATCGGCCAGCGCAATTACCCCACGCGTTACGTCGTCGTCTATCAAGAGCTGGCTTTCAAGTGGCCGGGGTATCGACTTGCCTGGACTACGGTGCCAGATGCCGCCATCAAGACGGCACAAGTAACCTCGCTCGATGAGGAAAAGGAAGAGCTGGCGAATAAAGCCGAACGTGAGGCCATGAAGAAAAAGCAAGCGGAGCTGGACGCGCTCACCAAGAAAAAAGACGCGGCGGAGAAGAAACAGTTCAAAAAGGGTCAGGATGATCTTGAGAAAGAACTCGGTTTTTAAACCGAAGGAAGTCTAAGAGCGCAGCAAGAACGCAGATCTGTCCACCCAGCGTTAGAACGAACTGGTACGGAAGGGTGGTTGCGTCCTCAGTCAATGCCTCGACACTCAACCACCACATCCCGAAGAAAATACATTCAGGATCCCACCACGCGGTTTGGGTTTGTTCTTGCTCCAGTTCTCACTGAGGTGACGCATTCGCCTCCGTCGCTTTCTTGACCGGCGGCTCGATCCTGATATTCGGCCCTTCCACCTTTGGGAGCAGTCCTGCCCCGGGCTTTTCCAGCAGACGCGCGTCATTCTGATTAAACAAGAGGCTCTGTTTTGAGTGACTATCATCGATGATCGCCGCGTGGGAAAGTGCCTCTTCGCTATTGGTATTGACCTGGCCAGGGTCATTCGCCAGCGATTGCCCCATGACGGGGTCGACGGCCTTGCCCATAGGATAGCCGGGATGTTTCGGTAACATTTCCGGGTTGGCGAGAATCGTCGACTCTGTGGTCAACAGACCGATGCAGAGGGTCAAAAAGATAAGCGAGGTCTTCATGATCCAACCTCCTTGGCATTGAAAAGAGAAACGTTATGCGTGAAGGGTATGACTACAGACCCTGTCCAACGAGGGACACTTCGATAGGTAGGGGAAAATGCGGCTACCCCGGATCCATGGCTGCCACCATTGATCTCGTTTAGTTTGGCTCCCGCTTGACACCGGAGTCAAGAGGGTGAGAACGAGTTCTTCAAGGAAGCTTCAGCGCAATCGCAAAGGTGCTCGAATAGCCGCTATCTGTGGCCGATGGTTCCAGTATCAACTGTTCGCCACCCTGCCGAAAAATGAAATCATGCCGATTTCTTACCTTGCGTGGGCCATTTGAAGAGTAGGGGAGGCTTGCATAGGCACGATCGGTGAACTCATCAGGGAAATACACTTGCGAGGTAAATTCAAAGGCCTTTTGGGTCGCTGGCGCCGTACGAATCTTGAAATGAACATGCACCGTTCGAATCGAATACCAGCCTGGGTAGATGGTCAGGAAGCGCGCTTCTCCCTGTGCATCGGTCATTTGGTGTCCACGCAAAAATTTCTGGCCGAGCGTGTTGAAGCTTGGATCACGTACATCGGAGTAGATTCCCTGGGCATCACAGTGCCAGATATCTACCTGAGCGTCGGGCAACGGCTGGCAGGCTCCCGCCTTCAAGCGCATGACCCGAAAGGTCAAAGCCAACGGTGTCCCAGGCTTCACCTGTCCGCTGACCGGATCAGTGCGGATGTCGGATCGGTGCAATCGTTCGTCCACAAAATACGGACCTTCGGTTTGTTCGGGTCGGACAATGCAAAGGGATCGAGGTGTACCGGAATCGGCCTGTGACTTTTGGGGTCGACTACCCATCAGGAAGCCGGCGCCGGCCGCACCCATCACCACAAGTGCTTCACGGCGAGAAAGAAGTCTTCCGATGTGGTCATCGTTCTCGTTCATTCGGTCAGGCCTTCGTCGCCATATGACAGCATCTTATGCCGTCGATTGCTACCTGCCTCTGAGTCGCGGGTGAACGCTTCGCGGAGGGGGCGGTGGGGAGGAATGAGATGGTCCGCGTGGGCCAAAAAAGCGAGGGCCCCCATAGAATCCACGCCCGCCCCAATAGCCACCAAAGCCACCAAATGGACCCCAATAACCACCATAGGGACCGAACCCACTATAGGGAGCAAACCCACTCCAACCATAGGGCGGATAGTAGGGGTCATAATAGGGTCTGCCCCTCGGGTTTTGTGCGGCGATACTATTCCAATCGATAATGTGTTTGACCTCAAGAAGAGGATAGGTGTAGTCACTCTCATCCAACGCTCTTGTGGTTTCACCTTTGACGGTGCCAATTACTGTGATAGGTGTACCTTCCGGGAGGCTGGCGGGATCGAGAAACGTTTCTTGAATCGCCAAGAATCTTCCTTCTGATCGAAGTCCATCTTCTGTCTGTGGCCCTTCCTTCGCTGTCGGCAGCTGCAAGACTTCCAACTCGGTTCCCGCCTGCGTCCGTTTGGCTCGAATGACTTTCCCGCCGATCATGACCGTTCGACCGACATACTCACCTGGACTTGTCTTCAGCTCCGCAAAACTGACACTGGCATCGATCTCCTTTTCCAGCCCAAGAGGAACCCCGAGCAGCTCCGTATCGCGTTGTACCTGATGGATCGATTCTGCGCAGGCGGATAACATGAGTGCCGCACCAATCAGGGGAGCGAACCTGGGCATGCGAGACATGAGTTCTCCTCCGCTAGAAGTGATACGACAGCCCACCAAGGATATGCTGTGCCCTGTAATTGCCACTGAAACCTCCTAGGTCACCGAATGCCTGATCGAACGCAAACGTCGCACCGGTGTACTTATATTCTCCAAACACGGCGATCTTGGGTGTGACGAATGCGCGCAAACCAGCCAACACATTCCACGCCGCAGCCACATCACTGTCGCCTCGTACGGTCGCGGTATCCCCGATGTGGGCAATCCCTGCTCCTACGCCGGCACCGACATAGGGTTGGAAGGTGCGCCCCGGATAACGCGCGATAAAGTTTACACCGACGGTGGTGACTCGAAAATGGATGCCCGGATCAGCAGGAAGAGCCGCGGTGGCCGGCACGCTCTTAATATGCGGAGTGGTAGTAAAGACTTCTCCCTCGATTCCGTACCAGCTGTGTCCGGGGAAGTATCCGACCTTGCCACCGTAGGTGATCGAGTTCTGAAGATCAAAATCGGCAAACGGACCCGGAACTCCAGCTTGAGATCCCGTCCCTGCAATACTGTTGATACGGTCCGCAAGGTTTACGCCCCCATATCCAGCGACATACATTTCTGCAGATGCTTGAGGCGGGCTATTGAGCGGAACAAGCAAAATCCCTGTAAGGAACAAGCCAGCAATCGACCAATTGAGTTTTGGCATGCGCATGACTCCTTTAACCAGCAAATTATCATACCAAAAGTTTGAGGGTTTTATACCCCTCACAATGAATCCGATCCTCAGCTTTCTCCATTCACGATGTGCAAGCTAGTTTTTTCAACTCGGGCCAGGATGCATCCAAAGTGTCCATTGGATTGTCGTTTGTGTCTGTGGTACATCCTCATCCCAGAGATGACCGAATTCACTTATCTGCGGGTATTTGGCTGCCTCTACACAGAAGGAGTTCGTCATGGGATTAATGGATCAATTGGGCCAAGCAGCAAGTGGAATGATGGGCGGGCAAGACGGCCAGAATCCTCTCCTTCAGGCTTTGACAGGTCTGCTTAGTCAACATGGCGGCATCGATGGGCTAGGCGGCCTCGTCCAAGCATTTCAAAAGAATGGTCTCGGGGAGATCGTGAATTCGTGGGTGAGCACGGGGCACAATCTTCCGGTGACGCCCAATCAGGTTGAGCAAGGACTTGGAAGCGATATCCTCAAACAAGTGGCCGCCAAAGCGGGGCTCTCGTCTGGAGCGGCCAGTTCGCAGCTTGCCGGCCTCCTGCCGGATCTAGTCGACAAGTTGACACCAAACGGCAAAATCGAAGCTGGTGGCCTCGATCAGCTCCTCAAATTTGTTCAAGGGAAGATGTCTGTCTGAAGGAGCTCTTTCCGTCGCCCTTTCCAGAATTCCCTATGCTGACCAGAGCCTACACGTGGCTAACTGCCTTGTTTCTGATTGTGTCAGTCAATGGGGCAGGCCTTGCAGTTGCCGCGATATCGGACGAGGGACAACAAACCGGCGCTCCTGCTGAGACGATCAGGGGGAAGGACGGAGCCCCGATGATCCGTATTCCTGCCGGAGCATTTCTGATGGGAAGCAACGATGGACTGCCGAATGAAAAACCGGAACATCACGTAACACTCGACGCCTATTACATCGATCAATTTGAAATCACAGCTAGCCGCTATCAGAAGTTCGTTGAATCGGCGAGCCGCAACTTGCCTCCAATGTGGGACGATGGGGCCGATCAGAGCCTCAAGGAGCTTCCCGCTGTTGGGATGTCGTGGACTGACGCGGCCAGATACTGCAAGTGGGCTGGGAGACGTCTGCCCTCGGAAGCAGAATGGGAAAAGGCTGCTCGAGGGACTGACGGCCGACGCTACCCTTGGGGGCATATGCAGCCATTCGTCGACATTGCGAATTACAATCGAGGCGTATGGGTGAGTGACGCGGTGACCCTGGTTCCGGTCGGAAGTGGGCTTGAGGGGATGAGCGTACGATTTGGACTGAAGAGCGGCGGCAGGAGCCCCTATGGGCTCTCCCACATGGCTGGGAACGCGGCTGAGTGGGTGGGTGATTGGTATGATCGTGAATACTATCCTCGGAGTCCAGAAAAGAATCCGACCGGTCCCCCAACCGGAGAAAAGCGCGTGCTGCGAGGTGGGTCCTGGGCTGACTTGCCGATCGCGCTCCGTGTGACTGCTCGGTTTTCGGCTGAGCCGGATTTTGAGGATCGCACAATCGGGTTCCGATGCGCGGCGGATGTTGGGAACTAATCTCTCCCCCTTCTTGTCCGTACTCCTTGCTCATCAATAGGCAGGGTGATCTTTGAGCACTGAACGGGATTCCGCTAAGTCTTCAGTACCCGTCCGAAACACTGCGCCCCGCTCCCGCGAACATGTCGTAGTTCTAACAGCTATCGTGCTGGTTCTACTATCGGTGCTTTGGGCGCTTCGTGATCCTTCCGTCTCTCACAGACAACCGGACCAATCCATGGATGCTGCACTCAAGCCGGAAGCCATTCCGCTGGTCACGGGGGACGAGCCTCTCACCGAGATGTTTACACGTCCTGGTTGCCCGGTCTGCCACATCATTCCTGGGATTCCCGGAGCCTATGGCCAAGTCGGACCGCCGTTGATCCTAGGCACCACCGGCAAGCAACGGATCAGCGACCCTGAATATCATGGGGACGCCAAGACGGTGCACGAGTATATCGTTGAGTCCGTGCTCGAACCCCAGCGATTTGTGGTGCGCGGTTATCTCGAACATACGATGCCGACCTGGTACGGATCCAGGCTGAGTGCCCTGGCTCTGGAGAAGATGGCGTCGTATCTTGAAGGTCAGACTGAAGGGAGTTCGAACCCGTGAAGGTGAGCGGTGGGGCTACCGTTTGCGAATCGGAGTCACGTTTCCGGAAGCGCCCCCTTGGATCTTAAAGGCATCCGTCGCGTGGCTATCCATCTGTTTATCCAGCAAGGCATTCACCGCGTCGTCGCCTTTCAGCCCCTCGAGCTTGATTTTCAAGCGAAGGTTGTTCGCACTGTCGGCGTTGATCAATGCCTGTTCGAGGCTGATTTTATTGGCCTTGTACAGTTGAAACAATACGTGATCGAACGTCTGGCAGCCTTCGTCGACGCCTTGCTCCATGGCTTCTTTTAACGTATCGACCTCGGCTTTCTTGATCAAGTCTTTGACGCGTGGCGTGTCGAGCATGATTTCCAATGCCGGGACTCGTTTGCCGTCGACCGATGGAATCAATCGTTGTGAGATGATCGCGCGCAAATTCAGGGACAGTTGCAGATAGATCTGGGCGTGACGCTCAACAGGGAAGAAATTCATGATGCGTTCGATCGCCTGGTTGGCATTGTTCGAGTGCAGGGTTCCGATGCACAAATGCCCGGTTTCTGCGAACGTAATCGCGGCTTCCATCGTTTCCGTATCCCGAACCTCGCCGATGAGGATCACGTCGGGAGCCTGGCGCAGGGTATTCTTTAGGGCGTTCTGAAAGTTCAGGGTATCGAACCCGACTTCGCGTTGGGTGATGATCGACTTTTTGTGCTGGTGCACGAACTCGATGGGATCCTCAACCGTGATGATATGGCCGGGGTGAATCGAGTTCCGGTGGTCGATCATGGCCGCCAGTGAGGTCGATTTCCCTGAACCAGTGGCGCCGACAACGAGCACGAGACCCCGCTTCGTCATGGCGATATCTTTGATGATCGAAGGAAGCTGCAACTGCTCAACGGTCTGGATCTCGGCTTTGATATGGCGGAAGACGAGCCCGACGTTGCCCTTTTGCCTGAAGATGTTGACGCGAAAACGGCCTAAATCCTTGTAGTAAAGCGCCAGATTCATCTCCATCTTTTCTTCGAATTCGCTCCGTTGCTGACCTCGCATCAGCGCCAACGCCAAGGCTTCGAGTTGCTCATTGTTGAAAGGCGGCGCATCGGTTGGCTGGGTCGCCCCATGGACCCGGTAAATCGGCGAAGCGTCGACGGTCAAATACAAGTCCGACGCTTCCCGGTCCACCATCACTTTTAACAGGCTTCGAACTTCCATGGTGAGATGTCGCCTTTGTTCAGGCTTCTACGCTGCTCCGGCAACCGACGGACCGAAAAGATTGGGGTTCATGCTGCGAGATTGAGCTTCGGCCTTGTGCACGACGCCGCGTGTCGCGAGATCGACCAACGCCATGTCCATCGTCTGCATGCCGTCTTTTTGGCTTGCCTGCATGATCCCGGGGATTTGGTGCAGCTTGGCCTCACGAATCAGATTCCGGACTGCGGTCGTCGCCACCATCACCTCCAGCGCCGCGACACGTCCGCCTGCTTTTTTCTTCAACAGCGTTTGTGTGATGACGGCTTCCAGCGCCTCCGAAAGCTGTGTTCTGATTTGTGCCTGCTGCGCCGGTGGAAAGGCATCGATGATACGGTCGATCGTCTTGGGCGCGCTCGATGTGTGGAGGGTCCCGAAGACCAAGTGTCCGGTTTCCGCGGCAGTCAACGCCAGCTGAATGGTCTCCAAATCCCGCATTTCGCCCACCAACACGATGTCGGGATCCTCACGAAGCGCCGATTTCAGAGCGTTGGCGAAGGACAAGGTGTGGACACCGAGTTCTCGTTGGTTGACCAGGCACTTCTTGGACCTGTGGACGAATTCGATCGGATCTTCGATCGTGATGATGTGGCCTTCGAACGTGTTGTTCAAGTAGTCCACCATTGCCGCAAGCGTGGTGGACTTACCGGAGCCCGTCGGTCCAGTGACTAATATCAACCCCTTTTCCTTATCGCAGAGTTGCCGAAGAATCGGCGGCATCCCCAGTTTTTCCAGCGGAAGAATGGTGGTCGGAATGTTCCGAAACACGGCGCCCAATCCACGTTGTTGCACGAAGACGTTGACGCGGAAACGGGCGATATCGCCGAGTTCGAAGGAAAAGTCACATTCACGCTTTTCTTCGAAGTTCTTCCGCTGGGAATCGTTCATCATGTCGTAGATCAGCGCATGCGTTTCATCGGGGGTGAGGGAAGGGTGATCGAGCTTTTTCAGATCGCCGTGAATACGAATCATGGGAGGTTCTCCGGCACTGATATGGCAGTCGGAGGCGCCCTCCTTGACGGAAAACGTAAGGAGCTTGGAAATATCCATTGCCCGAAATCCTCAGTGATATGGATAGAACGCGCGACAAAAATCTCTTGTGCATCATGCCATAGCAAACCCGGAAAGCAAGAAAATAGGCGGAAGGTGCGAGCCAGTTGAGATGAAGACTACAGGAGCCCTGTCGCGCGGCCCGTGATGTCCAGCACGCGAAGCGCTTCGTCGATCTGATCGGCGGTATGCTCCGACGTCACCGTGAATCGTATCCGGCTGGTTCCGTCGGGCACTGTCGGGGGGCGAATGGCGGGGGCGTAAATTCCGTGAGAGAGTAGCTGTTCGGCTAGCGCGGACGCATTGGCCGCACCACCCACCAGAACAGGCAGTATGGGACCGACAGTCTGAGTCATACGAAAACCGAGGCGCAACAGTCCATTGAACAACCGTTGTCGATTCGACCAGAGCCGCGCCCGACGTTCCGGCTCATGTTGAATGACATCCAACGCAGCCGACGCGGCCGCCGCGATGGCCGGCGGAAGAGCCGTTGTAAAAATGAACGGACGGGTTGTGTTGATCAAATACTGAATGAGGTCGTTGGGGCCGACCACGTAGGCGCCGTGGTTGCCGAGCGCCTTACTGAGCGTCCCCATATGAAAGGGGATCCGTTGTTCCAGGCCGAAATGTTCGATCGTGCCTCGACCGGTCGGCCCCATGATGCCGGTCCCATGGGCATCGTCGACATACAACATTGCGCCGTATCGCTCGGCCAGTGACACCAAGTCGGGTAACGGCGCAAGGTCGCCGTCCATGCTGAACAGCCCCTCCGTGATGATGAGCGTGGGGCGATTCGTGCTTCGTCGCCGAAGCAATGACTCGACATGAGCACAGTCGAGATGGCGGAATACGCGGAAATCAGCATGGCTCAACCGGCAGCCATCGATCAGACTGGCATGACACAATCGATCCGCCAGAATGAGGCCTCCACGTGCGATGAGATTGGGGATGACGCCGAGGTTCGCCAAATAACCGGCCCCAAAGAGGAGGGCGGCTTCGGTTCCTTTGAAGGTTGCGAGAGCGGCTTCCAGGCGCGCATGGGGGGGGAGCGTTCCACTGATCAGGCGCGACGCTCCTGACCCGGTGCCATATTGTTCGGTGGCCTCGATTGCGGCGCGTATCACTTCCAGATGTGTTGAAAGTCCGAGGTAGTCATTCGAGGAGAGCAAGATGATCTCACGTCCGGCATATCGGACGGTCGGTCCCGTGGCCGATTCCAATGGCGATAAGCTGCGCAATAACGATTGGTCCGCGAGCTGCTGGAGTCTCGTTCGAAACATACCGCGTCGCAAAGTCCTTAAGCCGTCGCAGTGGTTCTCCCTTGCGATGCGGTCTCATCGATCGCATTGACAAGGGAAATCATCCTTAGTATAAAGCAACGGTTCTGGAGCTGAAAGCCGGTTCTTAGTTGAGAAATCATGTAAAGGTCCCTGATGACATACCGAATTAAAGTACCGCCTCGAACATTGCCGGTCGATGAAGCGCACCTTGTGAGTGGATTGGAGCACTGGGTGCTCGGTCTGAAGAATTATCGATGGTCACTCCTGGTTGGATTCGTTCTTCTGCTCGTCATGGCAGGCGGTCTCTGGGGAGTCTTCTGGTATGACGCGCAAAATGCCAGTAAGGCTCAAGAGCTTGAACGAGAAGCCACCCTTCATTTCTTTAATCGTCCGCCCAACGATCCTCAGAAGGCAGCAGCCAATCTCAAGGAGGCGATTGCCCTGTACAAAAGGATACTGGAGGAATACCCGCGAACCCCGACAGCCCCTCTGGCCCAGTTCAGTCTTGGAAATGCATTCCTTCAGTCGAACGATCTAGACTCAGCCATCGAAACTTACAAGCGGTTCATTGCCACGTATGGATCTAATATCTCGCTTCTCGGACTGGTTCATCAAAAACTGGGCTATGCGTATCTTCTGAAGGGAGATCTTGAGCAAGCCGCCAAGACCTATGCGACGATACTGGAAATCCCTGGAGCCATGAACCGGGATTCTGCCCTCTTTGAAATCGCCAGACTGGAAGAGAATCGATCCAAGCCGGATGAAGCTCTGAAGCATTATCAGGATCTGATCAAGACGTACCCAAATTCCCCTCTGACAGGCGAGGCTGCGATGCGTGTCAAAGTCATCGAGGCCAAGAAAACTCCGGAGCCCGCACCAGCCGCCGCAGCTTCCGCTCCAGTCGCTCCTTCAAAGCCATCCAAACCGTAGACATACCAGTCCGTTGCCGACGGAGTGGCGGAACGCTTACGCTACGTACAGGCGTTTGCTACCGGGCAATAATCAGAAGTTCGCCGGCCTTGATAGTGGGAGTGGAAAGATTGTTGAGTGTTTTGAGGGTCTTGAGGGGCACACGAAACCGTCGAGAGACTTTTTCCAGCGTATCACCCATGCGAACCCGGTACTTACGCGCCGCATCCGTTTTGACATGCTGAGGTTGGGCTCGCAGGGGAGGAAACTTGTACGTGGGGACTCTGTCGATGAGTTCTACGACTTTGGCGCTCGTGCCTATGGGAACCTTCAGATGATACGCCAAGTCGTCCGGAGGTGTGGCATCCCGCCGCAATTCCGGATTCAATAGCCGCAGCTCGCTGTACGGAATACCCGTCACGTTGGCGATAGCCCGGAAATGCAACGGGCGGGTCACGACGACTTCCTCAAACTGGTGGAGTGGGACAGGATCCTGATTAAACCCATATTGATCCGGGTTTCGCACGATGATCGTGGCGGCCATGATCCGGGGAACGTATTGTTTCGTCTCCCGCCGTATCAGTTTTGTTCTTGAGATCTCTGAAAAGGATTCCGCTTGGGCCTTATGCAGGGCCCGTAACACTTTCCCTTCCCCGGCATTGTAGGCGGCCATTGCCAAGGGCCATGCCCCGAATAAGTCGTATAAGTCCCGCAGATAGCGAGCCGCCGCGACCGTAGATTTAATGGGATCACGTCGTTCATCAACATAGTGGTCGATACGTAACCCATACAACTTCCCGGTCCCTTTCATAAACTGCCATGGCCCGGTGGCTTTGGCCCGCGAATATGCGTAGGGGTTGAAGCCGCTTTCAACGAGAGAAAGGTTCACGAGATCACTGGGAAGGTCGAATTCGGCAAAGATGTGTTCGACGAGCGGACGATAGCGGTTGAGACGCAGGAGCCACTGTTCAAACCGGCTTCGAATTGACGTATTAAAGAAATGGATATGGCTTTCTACTGTCGGATCAATGACGATAGGAATATTGTACGTGGTGCTCTGAGGATCGGTGCTCGCCGTGGTCGGAGGCGCTTGAACGACTGCATCTTCAGGCTGCTCAATCTTGCCTTCGGCTGATGGGAGGTCCGGAGGAGAGACCGTCAACTCGGGCTCCAGCGGGACCAGATTGGGGTCCACATCATCTTCTTCCTGGAGGGATTCTGATTCAGCAGGAAGAACATCTTGTGCCCAGCTCACTCGCGGGAGCATGAGCGCGCCGGCGCTGATCACCAACACCGCGACAATCGCCGCCTCAACACTCCATGGTTTGGCCAGTTTCAGCATCGTCGGTAGCATTCGTGAAGCCAGCCTATCGATCCATCGCATACTTGTCAAGAAATTGAGTAGGTAAGGCGCTGATACGTTTATGCAAAGAGGGCAAGAAATGAAGACAATTAGGGCACCGGATTGTCCCGCCGTGTCGAGCACCTCACGGAAGAGAAAATCCTGATGACGTCTTCAGTTGCGTCGTTCAATTCCTTGACAGCCTCCTGACACAGATGGTAGCGTACCACCTCTTCGAGCGCCCATCCCACAATATTGGCATCGTGAAGGAGGATCGATCAATGTTGAAGCGGTATCTCTTGGCACCTGGCCCGACGCCCGTACCCCCGGAGGTGTTACTGGCGATGGCTCGCCCGATGATCCATCATCGCGCACCTGAGTTCGATCCGATATTCGCTGAGGTACGCGAAGGACTGAAATGGTTGTATCAAACACGAAATGACGTCCTTATGTTGGCGGCGTCTGGCACCGGCGGCATGGAAGGCTCGGTCTCGAACTTTTTGTCTCCAGGCGATAAGGCCCTCTATGTCAACGGGGGTAAATTTGGAGAGCGCTGGGGCAAACTCTGCAAGACCTTCGGAGTACAAGCAACCGAGATCAAGGTTGAATGGGGACATGCGGTCAATCCTCAGCAAGTTGCCGATGCTCTCAAAAAAGATCCTTCGATCAAAGCGGTGTATGTGCAAGCCAGCGAAACCTCGACGGCTGTTGCTCATGATGTCAAGGCGCTCGGTGAGATCATTAAGAGCTACGACAATACAATTTTGGTGGTCGATGCCATTACAGCCTTGGGTGTATTTGACATCAAGACTGATGCATGGGGGCTCGATGTCGTGATCACCGGTTCCCAGAAGGCCCTGATGCTTCCCCCCGGCATGGCGTTTGTGAGTGTCAGTGATAAGGCCTGGGCATTGGCCGACAAAGCTAAAAATGCTGCCTTCTATTTCAACTTCAAAAAGGAACGCGAAAATCAGGTCAAGAATCAGACCGCCTTCACACCCGCCGTCTCGCTTGTGATCGGCCTTCAAGAGGCGTTCAGAATGATGAGGGCAGAGGGACTGGAGAAGATGTTTGCACGGCAGGGACGGTTGGCCCATGCCATGCGCGAAGGGGTGAAGGCTGCCGGGCTGGCGCTATTTCCAAAGGAATCGCCGAGCGATGCCTTGACGGCGGTGTGCGCCCCGGATGGAATTGACGGGCAGGCGATTTATAAGAATCTTCGTGTGCAATACGGTATGACAGCTGCAGGTGGACAGGATCACCTCAAGGGGAAAGTATTCCGACTGTCTCATATGGGGTATGCGGATACGTTTGACGTGATCGCCGCGTTGGCCGCGACCGAGATGGTTCTGAAAGGACTCGGTCATCCCATAAAACTAGGAACGGGTGTCGGAAAAGCGCAAGAAATCTTATTGGCGAAGTAACGATCGCGAGGATGCACATGGCAGCAGCGGGAATGAAAATCTTGATCAGCGACAGCTTATCGAAACAGGGCGTCGAGGCGCTTGAGAAGGCGGGGTTTACCGTCGTGGTGAAGTCCAAGATGCCGAAAGATGAGCTGTTCAGGGAGATCAAGGATGCCGATGGACTGATCGTGCGATCCGGCACCAAGGTGACGGCGGAACTCATTGCTGCAGCCGAGAAACTCAAAGTGGTGGGAAGAGCCGGATCCGGCCTGGATAACGTCGATACCCCCGCTGCGACCCGTCGAGGCATCGTCGTCATGAATACGCCTGGCGGCAATACGGTCACCACCGCCGAACATACGATGTCGATGATCTGCGCGATGAGCCGTCGCATTCCGCAAGCCACCGCCTCGGTGAAAGCAGGCAAATGGGAGAAAGACAAGTTCATGGGCGTCGAGCTCTACAACAAGGTGCTCGGCATCATCGGCGCCGGACAGATCGGCAGTCATCTGACAAAGATGGCGCAGGGGATTGGAATGAGCGTCGTCGCGTTCGATCCCTACTTGACGCCTGAGCGGGCCGAACGCATGGGCGTGACGATGCTGGATCTCGATGAACTGTTCCGAAGAGCAGATATCATTTCCGTCCATACGCCGCTTACACCGGAAACACGAGGGATCATCAATGCGCAGGCAATCGCCACGATGAAGCCCGGCGTGTTGATCGTCAACTGCGCCCGCGGCGGCATCATCAACGAGAGCGATTTGTGCGAGGCCTTGAAAACAAGACGGGTCGCCGCCGCCGCTTTCGATGTGTTTGAGGAAGAACCGGTCAAACAAGACAATCCCTTACTGGCATTGGACAATTTCATCTGCACCCCGCATATCGGAGCCCAGACGACAGAGGCACAGGAAAACGTCGCGATTGGGATTGCGGAGCAGATTGTCGACTACTTCACCAAGGGCGTGGCGAAAGGCGCCGTCAATATCCCTTCAGTCGCTCCGGAATTATTGCCTCGTCTACAACCTTTTCTCACACTGGCTGAAAAGCTCGGCTCGCTCCAGACGCAACTCGTTCAAGGGGGAATCGAACGAGTCACGGTGGAGTACAGCGGAGAAGTCACCACACTGTCGATTGCGCCGTTGACGATTGCCGTGTTGAAAGGCCTGCTCGCTCCGATCATGGAGCATCCGGTGAACTACGTGAACGCGCCGATCGTGGCGAAGGAGCGGGGCATCGAAGTCAAAGAAGTGAAGAGTACGGATGCCGGAGACTTCACGAGTTTGATCCGGGTACGGGTCGAGGCAGGGAAAATCTCACACCAAGTCGCAGGAACGCTGTATCACAAGAAAGAAGCCCGGATCACGGAGATCGCCCAATTCAAGGTCGAAGTCGTGCCCGAAGGGCATATGCTGTTTATCCACAATGTCGATCGCCCCGGAGTCATCGGCATGGTGGGCAACGTCTTGGGAGATCACGGGATCAACATTGTGCGAATGCAGTGCGCGCTGGAGAAGCGGGGAGGGGATGCACTGTTGATCATCGGCTCCGATACCGAATTCCCAACTGCGGTATTGGACCAAATTAAGTCCAGCTCGAACATTCTCTCGGTGAAGGTCGCAAACCTTTCGTAATCAATCTCGCCACCAGGTTGCTATGTCCTCTGCTCCTCCGATGTTCAACCCTACTTCGGGGCAGTTTCCTTCTTTGCGCGAGCATTCTCTGGTTCCGGTCGGGATGGCCACGATCCTTCCGGAAGCTGCACGCCACGTCAGACATTTGGAATCCGAGTTGCTCACGTACTTCAATCGTTATGGGTATGATGAGATTATTCTGCCGACGTTCGAATATCTTGACGTACTTGCCCCGGGTCTTGAGCCCACCCTGTTGGAGAACTGCTATAAGATCGTTGACCGAACAACCGGCCGTATTCTGCTGTTGCGGCCCGACGTGACCGCGCAGATCGCCCGCACTGTAGCCATGGGCATGGTGGGCGCTCACTTGCCGTTGCGCTTGTCGTATCGCGCGACCGTTTTTCGTTATGAACCTGAGCACGTCGGTCGCGATCGAGAGATCTTTCAGGTGGGTGCCGAACTGATCGGGGCTAATGATCCCTCCGCCGATTGTGAGATCATCATGCTGATGATCGAATCTCTACGAAAGGTTGGATTGCATTCGTTCAAGGTTTCACTGGGGCACGTCGGTTTTTTCAAGGGGCTTCTTGTTCGCGCCGGCCTGTCGCCGGACGGTCAGAAGCGGGCCGAGCAGGCCGCAGCCAGAAAAGATTTGCCCCGGCTTGCAGAGATTCTCTGGCACGAGCGGGTCGGCAAGAATGCAGCTCGCGCCATCCTAGAAACTCCTGAGCTTTGTGGCCAAGCTGAGGTGCTTTCGAAAGGGCGAATATTGGCCAGGGGTGAGAAACCGCTGCTACAAGCTTTGGACCGATTGGAGGCAGTCTATCAGTTGCTCTGCGCGACTGGGTTTCAGGATGTCGTGCTGCTGGACTTAGGAGAGTTTAGAGGATTCGACTATTATGATGGTGTCATCTTCGACGTATTTACTCCCGGCATAGGAGTCGAGCTAGGCGGCGGCGGGCGGTATGACCACTTGATCGGACGGTTCGGTCGGGACATCCCGTCGACCGGATTTGCGCTCAACGTCGACCGACTCTTCCGCGGACTCAATCTTTCCGACACGACAACGCCGGTGCAGTCCGAGGTGCTTGTCGTCGCACCGCTTGGGTTGTCGAAGGAACTCGTTTCTGTGGCGAGACAGTTGCGTGAGGTAGGCGTGCGCGTCGTCCAACGAGCCGTTCCGGCATCGGGACGAGGCGTGATCGGTATTGCAGCCAAAGCCGGCCTTGAAGCAGACATCCATACCACTATTGTGGTCGTCACAGACAGCCCTGGGCGTGTCATTGTGCTGCGACGGAATACCCGACAGCCGACCGGTGGACCGACTGACCCATCCGATCTCGATAAGCAAGCGATGTCTATGGGGGACCTCGTCACAAGCCTACGCGCCAACCACAGGGGTATGTCATGAAATCGGTCGGCGCCGTCGATCTCTCTCAACCCAAGCTTCCTCCGCAGAACCTGGAAGCGGAGCAGTCGGTACTGGGGGCCATCCTCCTGGATAACACCGCCATGCCGAAGGCCATGGAACTGCTGGTGGACGAAGATTTCTATCGAACGGCCCACAAAAAAGTCTATCAAGCCATGCTGGAGTTGTCTGACACGGGCGAAGTGATCGATCAAATCACACTGACCGAACGGCTAAAATCTCGAGGAGAACTTGAAGCAATCGGGGGCGCCGCCTATCTGGCGGAACTTGTCCAGATCGTTCCGAGTTCAGCCAACATTCGATACCACTGCAAGATCGTCCGGGACAAGGCCGTGGCCCGTCTCCTGATCAGCACATCGACGGAGGTGCTGACCAGGGGTTACGAGGGAACATCCGCCATCGACGATCTGCTCGATTTTGCCGAGCGATCGGTGTTCAGCATTGCTCAAGGCAAATTAGAACGGTCGTTCAGTCCGATCAGTCAGGTCATCAAAGAGAGTTTGGATGTCATCGACAAGCTCTCCAAACGAAAAGAACACATCACCGGAGTCCCGACCGGCTACTATGACCTCGACGACATCACGGCCGGGCTTCAAGCCTCGGACCTCGTGGTCGTGGCGGGGCGGCCGAGTATGGGCAAAACGAGCCTGGCACTGGGATTTGCCACTCATGCCGCGATTCACACCAATGCCGTGGTCGGCATCTTCAGCTTGGAGATGTCCAAACCGCAAATCGTTCTCCGCATGCTGAGTTCTGAAGCGCGGGTCGATTCGCACGCGCTACGAACGGGGAAGCTGCAAAAAGAAGATTGGTGGCGATTGGCGGAGGCGGCCGGCCGCTTGGAACAAGCGCCCATCTACATCGACGACACCGGCGGTATCACGGTCCAGCAGATGCGCGGGAAAGCCCGCCGGCTCAAAGCGGAGAAGGGACTCGACCTTCTCATCGTGGATTATCTCCAGCTCATGCAAGGGCGAAGTGACTCCGAGTCCCGTCAGCAAGAGATCTCCGATATTTCCCGATCATTGAAGGCTCTGGCCAAGGAACTCAATGTGCCCGTGGTGGCACTCTCCCAGTTGAGCCGTGCCGTAGAGGCGCGCAAGCCGCCTATTCCCATGCTGGCCGATCTACGGGAGAGCGGGGCCATCGAACAGGATGCCGATGTGGTCATGTTTATTTACCGAGAGGATGTCTACGATCAGAATTCTGAACGCAAAGGGATTGCCGACATCATCGTCAGTAAGCATCGGAACGGACCCATCGGCAAGAAAGAATTGTTCTTTCAGGACCGATTTGCCAAATTCGAGAGCCTTGACCTCCGCGAAGCATAGCGGTTTGCGCATCGTTCCAGCACTCGGTATAATCTTCCTGCCTCCTGTGTGTTCATTCCGAAGAAGGGCGAGGTGAGAATCCCGATGATGGTAGACACTCGAGTGTCAAGCGAGGGTTGTTTTCCTATGGCGGCAGCGAGGTGGTTCTTCCTGTTCCTGCCCTGTGCTCTCGTGGCTTGCAGCACCACAGCACCTCAACCACACAAAACACCTGCGTCATCCATCGCCACCGTACAACAGCCTCCACCGGCAACCCCAGAGTCTGATGCCACGCTCCATTTCATGATGGGGCATCAAGCCGAACTTGCCCAGGATTTCGAAACTGCATTGAAGGAGTATCAGGCAGCGTTGAAGGCCGATCCCGAGTCACGTGAAGTCAAATCCCGATTGGCAGCGCTGTATTTCGCCCTCGGCGATTTGACTCAGGCGGTGCAATACGCAGAAGAAGTCGGGCAAGGAACCGGACAAGATCCCCAATTGCTGACGCACATGGCCGGAATCCTTGCCAGCGCCGGCAAGCACGAGCGTGCGCTGGCGTTATTGGACAAGGCGATCGAGAGCGCTCCGGAAAGGGGAGAGTCCTACTTTCCTAAAGGGCTCATCTTATTGAACCAAAAACGACTGGCCGAGGCCGAGCAAGTTGTGAAGAAAGGCTTGCACTATACGGCTGATTCGCCGGTCGGGTACTACTATTTGGGCCGCATTTCTGTTGAAGCTGGAAATATCGACCAAGCCTTGGCAAGCTTTGAGCGCGCCATCACCGTAAACCCGTCTTTCGAGCCGGCGTATTTGGCTCAAGCCTCGGTCTATGAATCACGCCAAGAAAAGGGCAAAGCCGTCGCGGTCCTCAAAAGATATCTTTCTCAAGTGAATCCTCGGAATAGAGATATTCGTCAGCATTTGATCCAGTTGTATATCGCGACGAAAGACTACGACGCAGGTCTCGCGGAATTGGAAAAGATGCTGGAGGACAATCCCGGCGATCTCGACGCACAATTGCGCATGGCGCTCATCTATGGAGAGAAAAAAGAGTTCGCGAAGGCGATCAGCCAATTAACAGACATTTTGAAGGCCAAACCGGCTGAACTTAAGGTGAGAGATTATCTTGGATATTTGTACGAGGAGATGAAGGACTTCCCCAAGGCTATGGAGACCTATCGGTACAATATTCATCTGGACCCGCGATTTGCCGACAGTCATATTCATTTGGGAGTGCTCCTCTACCGGCTCAAGCAGTTTCCGGAAGCCGTCACACATCTCAATGAAGCTGTTCGGCTGATGCCGAAGCAGCCTGAACCGCACATCGTGCTGGGCTTAGCCCATCTCCAGAGCGAGCAGTTTGACAGGGCTTCACAGGCTTTCGAGGAGGGGATTCGGCACAATCCGAAGAACGCGGATCTGCATTTCAACCTTGGAACAGCGTACGACAAACTCAATCGGTTTGATGACGTGGAACGCGCCATGGAAACCGCGCTTTCTCTCGATCCACATCACGCCGATGCCTTGAACTATCTTGGTTACAGTTACGCGGAACGGGGCATCAAGATCGATCAGGCGCTATCCCTCACGAAACGTGCCGTGGCGCTCAAGCCGGAAAACGGGTACTACGTGGACAGTCTTGGATGGGCGTTCTACAAATCGGGCATGCTGGCCGAAGCCCTCACGGAGATCAAGCGGGCTGTGAGTCTTGTCGGTGATGATCCCGTTATCTACGAGCATCTAGGAGAAATCTATATGAAGCAGCAGAAAACTGCTGATGCTCGTGAAGCGTGGCTCCACTCGCTCGAAATCGACCCCTCCAACGAAAAGCTGCTCCAGCGCTTCCGCGAGCAGGGCATGGCCAATCCTGCATATGAAGACAGAATTCAACAGGCCAAACGCCGCGTTTCAGAGAAGACTCAGACTCAGCAAGCCACGCCCTAAACTCTTTCAACGATTATTTCCCCATACCTCCGGCTCTCCTGACGGCCTTCAGGAAGTTCCTGCACCAGGATTGGCGTCGAAACATCCCGTACCGGCCCGAGCCCAATAAAGTGCCAATTCTCGGCACTCCGAAGCAGATTGCGGAAAGATAAGGGGCTTATTACCGACCTGCCGCACGCTGATTTCTCGTAAGTTGTTGCGTCATCAGGGATCGATGGTACGCTAGGCCTTGTCATTGATCGGCACCAAACCTGCTATAGGCACAGGTAGGCGGCAACATGAGCGCCGCAGGTTACGAACCGGGCCGTCAGTGAACCATCAACAAGGAGGCAGTACGATGTTTAAGTCGCTCCGTAAACAAGAGGGTTTCACCCTCATTGAGTTGATGATCGTCGTGGCGATCATCGGGATCCTGGCGGCCATCGCCATCCCCAACTTCCTGCAGTATCAGATGAAGTCTCGGCAGTCGGAGGCGAAGACGAACCTTGGTGCGATTAAGACGTCCGAAGTGTCATGGCAAGGTGAACGTGGGTGCTTCTTGACGGTTGCTCTGGCGCCGGCAGTGGCGCCCGCAGCCGGTACCAAGATGCAGCCGCAGAATTGGAACGCGGCCGGCTCGGCATGGCTCACTCCCACTCCCGCAGCCGCTACTGGATGGTGTGTCGGTGGTGGCGGCGCCGGTGTGTCTTTAGGCACATTTGCTAATCTTGGATTTCAGGCTACCGGTAACGTCCTTTATCAGTACGCGACGGGGACCTACGCAGTTTCGCACACCTCTTGTCTAGGACCGACTGCGGCCCCAGCGGCCTTGATTACTGCGGAAACTGGTGCTACGGATGTCGGCCCGACTGCCGCTGGATTCAGGGCGACAGCAGCGAGCAACCTGGATGGTGACCCTGTCCTTTCCGTCTGGGCCTCTGCTGATAGCACCGGTGCAGGTGACTGCGTACCCGGTGTGTTCTAAGAGGTTAGTAGGTTCTGTGTAGAATGAGCGTCCCGCCGACTGGAAACAGTCGGCGGGACTTCTCACGTCTAGGCGAGATCATCCATGCCAGGATACTCCTCTCTCGAGATACCGATTCATAGTGTCACCCAGCATTCCAGTCATATCCTGCGGATTGCTGTTACTTTGGTGACAGCCGGTCTCTTGGCTTCCATTGTCCTTCTACAACAGATCTTGGATCGTCGCATTGACCGAACGACAGTCAGAATAGAAGAGTTGGCGCAGTTGCCACGGGGAGAACATCTCAAACCTGCTCTATTGGGCTATCATCACCTCGGCGCTGATCTTCTGTGGCTGCGGCTACTGCAAGTCTGGGGCAAGAAAAAGAATACCGACAACGAATACGAATGGATTTATCACGCTCTCGACGTAATCACGACGCTGGACCCGCGATATGCGTATGCCTACTACGTCGGCGGTGTTGCGCTCACAAACTATGCGAACCGACCCGATTTAAGCAATCGTCTTCTTGAAAAAGGGCATCGCGAAAATCCCGGTGAATGGAATCTTCCATTTTTACTTGGCTACAATCATTACTTCGCTCTTGGGGACGCGACAACGGGAGCGGAGTATATCGGGCGCGCCGCACGCACTCCAGGAGCTCCTGACTTTCTTCCTGGGTTGGCAACACGCATGCATGCAGAATCGGGGAACCCTGAGGTCGCCCTTCAATTTCTTGAAGCGTTGTGGAAAGAAAACCCGGATCTCGTCGTACGAGAGAAGTTAGAGACTCGAGCTAAAGAAGTGATGATCGAGCGTGACCTGAGGATACTCGAGCGGGCCATCGAACAATATCGCATCAAGCATCAGGTTTTTCCAAGAGTACTCGTGGATCTCGTTTCCGAAGGGTATCTCGATCGAGTTCCTCATGAACCGTTTGGCGGGTCTTACCTATTCGATGCTCAGACGGGAGAGGTCAGAAGCAGCACCCATCCTACTCGATTAAAGGTATTTCGTTTGGATCTAAAGGGGGGCGTCTAGCCTGAGGATTCTATGGATGCGGGGAGCGAAAAGGTCGTTCAAATTGATCATCTTTATAAGATTTTCAAAGTCGGCTTCTGGGGGCGACGAGTGACGGCTGTTGATGGATTGTCGTTTGAGGTGCAGCGAGGAGAAGTCTTTGGCTTTCTCGGACCAAACGGTGCTGGGAAGACGACGACAATTAAGATGTTGATGGGGCTCATCTATCCGAGTGGGGGAACTGCAACACTGTTTGGACGGTCGGTTGGCGATCCAGTTGCCAAGGCCAAAGTCGGGTTCCTTCCTGAATCGCCGTATTTTTATGATTATCTGACGGGTCGAGAATTCCTGCGATTCTACGGTCATCTGTTTGGGCTGTTGGGATCTGCGCTCGAAAAACGTATTGACGAGTTATTGGAGCTCGTCGGTATGACGCATGCCCGCGATCTGCAATTACGAAAGTTTTCGAAGGGCATGCTCCAGCGGGTGGGGATCGCGCAAGCCTTAATCAATGATCCAGGGCTGGTCGTCTTGGATGAGCCCATGTCAGGCCTGGATCCGATCGGGCGTAAGGAAGTGCGCGATCTCATTCTGCGGCTCAAGGAGTCCGGCAAGACCGTGATGTTCAGTTCGCACATCCTCCATGATGCTGAGTTGCTTTGTGATCGGGTCGCCATGATTATGAAGGGACGGCTCGTCGCCTGCGGGCATGTGTCGGAATTGGTCGCGGGAAACACGACTCATGAAGTAGAAGCGGTGATCGATCGTCTGCTTCCGGAAGACCTTGAACGGATCAGACCCCTGACCACTAAAATTGTCCTGCAAGGAGAGCGAGTCATGGTCGTATTGACCAGTCAGCAAGATGTCAATCAGGCGCTCGATGTCATTCGGTCAGCCAAGGCCAAATTGGTTTCGCTCACCCCGCATAAGGCGTCGCTCGAAGATCTTTTTATACGTGAAGCCAAAGGGACACAGCCAGCAGTGGAGGCGCGAGTCTGATGAAGGTGCTCTCGATTGCGCTGAATACGTTTCGTGAGAACCTTCGTGACAAACTGCTCTACAACCTATTGATCTTCGCGCTTCTCATGATCGGCAGTTCGCTGATATTGATGCGGTTGACGCTTGGGGAGTTTCATCGTCTCATTTTGGATATCGGCCTCGGCAGCATCAATTTCTTCGGGGTGCTGATCGCCATTTTCGTCGGTATCGGCCTGGTCAGCAAGGAAATCGAGAAGAAAACCATCTACACCATCGTTTCCAAACCGGTGGCCCGGTTTCAGTTCCTGTTGGGAAAATATTTGGGACTCAGTCTCACGCTGGTCATCAATACGGCCGTCATGGCAGCCGGGTTACTGGCGGTGCTTTCCCTTCAAGACGTTCCTGTTCATGCCGTGCTGTTTAAGGCGCTTGGGATGATTGTCTTGGAATTCATGGTGATCACGGCAGTCGCGCTGCTTTTCTCGACCTTTTCGAGCGCGACACTCAGCGCGATCTTTACCCTGGCGATTTATGTGATCGGCCACCTGACGCCTGATCTAAAGGCGTTCGGCCAAAAGATGGAAGGGGCAGGTCGTACCGTACTGGAGGGGATGTACTATATCCTGCCGAACCTGGATCGATTCAATCTGAAAGGACACGTGACTCATCAACTTGATGTACCGACCGGTGATTTGCTGTTGATCGCGGCCTATGGACTGGCCTATACCACCCTTCTTCTGATGCTCGCGTCCCTCATTTTCCAACGGCGCGATTTCCGCTAGCACGCTGTTGAAAAACGCCTCCAGCTTCGTTCTCACATCGCTCAGAGGTTCAACGTACGAGAAGGGTGCGCTTCACCTCTTCGCTCGTTGCGGCCTTGCTCGTGGAACGGCGCGTCTTGGCGCGCTGGGGCTGGGTGGGTAAAGACGGCGGCCTTTTTGAACAGCCTGTGGGGCTCCTGTGAGTGTAAGCAGGCACAATAGAGTCGGGATGATCAGCTCGTAATGGCGCCCTCTGAGGCGGATGAGACATGTCTGGCATATTTCCCCATCACACCCGAGGTATAGCGTGGTACGGGTAGTTTGACCTTTTTCAGCCGAGACACTATTTCTTTCTGAGATAACGCAACGTCCAGACGGCGTTTGGGAATATCGAAGGTGATCATATCGCCGTTTTTAACGGACGCGATGGGCCCGCCTTTGGCGGCTTCAGGGGCGACATGGCCCGCCATCAATCCGTGTGTCGCACCGGAGAAACGCCCGTCGGTCAGCAGGGCGACAGAGTCGCCAAGTCCGGCCCCCACGATTGCGGCCGTCACGCCCAACATTTCACGCATCCCTGGTCCACCGGCCGGACCCTCATACCGAATGACGACGACATCGCCCGGCTTGATCTGGCCTGCATTGACCGCCACGAATGCATCTTCTTCCCGGTCATAGACCTTCGCCGGCCCCTGGAATTTCATCATGGAATGTCCAGCCACCTTGACCACACAGCCTTCCGGTGCCAGATTGCCCTTGAGAATCACAAGACCGCCTGTCGGTTTAATAGGATCGGAGAGGGGACGCAGGACTTGTTGGCCAGGAGTCTCACGGGCGTTCGATGCCTCTTCGCCGATGGTTCGCCCTGTGACCGTGGGCTGACTCTTATGGAGGAGTCCGGCATCGAGTAATCGTTTGGCAACCAGGATCGTTCCACCAGCGGCGTAGAGGTCCGCCGCGGCAAAGCGTCCCCCTGGTTTGAGATCGGCAAGTAGGGGAACCTTGCGGTTGATCTTGTCAAAATCGTCGATGCTCAACTTGATCCCGGATTCACGGGCAATGGCGAGCAGATGCAGAACGGCATTGGTCGATCCACCCGTCGTGGCGACTGCGGCGATGGCATTCTCCAACGACTTTCGGGTAATGATCTGACGAGGGCGCAGATCCTGCTTGATGAGATCCATCACCATCTTGCCGCATTCAAACGCTACATCATCCTTTCGGTCGTCCATGGCCGGAACGCCATTGCGGCCCATCGGTGAAATACCGAGAAACTCGAACGCAATGGCCATGGTGTTTGCGGTGAACTGACCTCCACAGGCACCCGGTCCCGGGCAGGCATGATCTTCCAAGTCTTTCAGCTCGGCGTCGCTCATCTTACCCGACGCATGTTTACCGACTGCTTCAAACACGTCCTGGATAGTCACGTCATGGCCCTGGAAACGGCCAGGCATGATCGATCCCCCATAGAGCATTATCGATGGGAGATTCAGACGGGCGAGCGCCATGACGGTGCCAGGGATTGTCTTGTCACAACCCGACAGAGCCACCACCGCATCAAACAAATGTCCGCGGGCCACCAACTCGATTGAATCTGCGATCACCTCGCGGCTGATCAGCGACGCTTTCATTCCTTCCGTTCCCATCGAGATCCCATCGGACACTGCGATGGTGTTGTATTCGATTGGAGTTCCACCAGCCGCTCGAATCCCGGCCTTCACTCGCTCTGAAAGCCGCCGCAAATGGAAATTGCATGGCATGACCTCGATCCATGTGTTGGCAACGCCGACGAGAGGTTTCGACAGGTCATCGTCGGTAAACCCAACGGCTTTTAACATGGCTCGAGCCGGGGCCCGGCCGGCGCCGACGAGAAGATCATGAC
The DNA here is from genome assembly GCA_030144965.1 of Nitrospira sp. BO4. Taxonomy (GTDB): domain Bacteria; phylum Nitrospirota; class Nitrospiria; order Nitrospirales; family Nitrospiraceae; genus Nitrospira_D. The sequence goes on along the minus strand of JAMPUU010000017.1, from coordinate 232,829 downwards.
TCTGTAACTTCAGTTCCTTGTGCATAGGCCTTCCTGACCGCATTACTGTACGGACATGTTGCTCGGTGGTGTAGGGGGTACGGCTTCATGAGGGTTCTTGCCGTGCGGATTGGCGCCATGAGGATTCCCGCCATACGGCATTGCGCCTCCATGCGGCGATCCAGAGCCTTTGTGCTGATCCATCACTTTGTCGTGCTCAGACGTTTCCTTTGCACGCTGTTCCGGAGTCAGCAAGCCCATCACATCACGGCGGGTCTTGATGGAAGTCATGCGCAGCCCGACCTGCAGGTCTTCGCTTTGCTTGAGCTTTGCTTCGATCGCGGTGAGATCAGACTTCTCACTCTCCGTCAGCGCTCTCAGTTCACGTTCAGCGATTTGAATATCGGCTTCCGCCTTAATCCGTGCTTTGTCAAGATTCAGCTGAATGTCTTTCAGTTTGGTGACCTGGTCGGCGGTGAGTCCGATATCCTTTTCGTGTTTGAGCAAATGCCGGATCAGATGCCCGGTGCCGCTGTGCATCATCCCTTTTCCATAGCCATGTCCTCCTCCGGCATGGCCATAGCTCGGATCATTCGCCCAGAGGCTGGGTACGCCCAACACCAACAGACAGATCGAAGCGACCGCAGAGGCAGTGGTGGCCCTCATTACAGACTTCATGAATTCCTCCTTGGTTGAGACATCTGGGTTCAAAGCTTGCCATAGCAGTCATCGCAACGCAAGCAAGCACGTCGACTCAAAAGCGAAGTACAGGAGTCGACCACACTTCAAATCAACGTCGCTGGGCGGTATAGAGCAGCTCCATTCGGGGATCTGGATGTCGCTGCTTGCTCAAACGTTCGTATAACACCCGCTCTTCTTCGGTTGCGGTTGTCGGCATCACGATTTGGAGCGTCAGGAACAGATCACCATGTGAGCCGGTCGCAGAGGGAAGCCCTTTGCCCTTCAGTCGTAGTTTACCATCGGCTTTGCTGCCCGGTGGCACTTTGACTTTTACCGGCTCTGCCAAGGTAGGAGCCGTCACGTCAGCTCCCAATGCGGCTTCCCAGGGATAGATCGGCAACGTGACATGCACGTCCGAGCCTTGTCGACGAAAGATCGGATCTGGAGGGATCACCACGTGAAAATACAGATCGCCACGTTTGCCGCCGTTCGCTCCAGGCTGGCCCTTTCCGGCAACCCTGACCCTCGTTCCATCTTGGACGCCGGCCGGAATCCGCACCTCAATGGTTTTATACTCGCTGGTCATGCCGGTTCCCTGACAGGTGCCGCATGATCGGCCTCGTACGGAACCACTGCCCTGACAGGTCGAGCATGTTTGGGGTTCACGCAGGTTGACGCGCTTGATCACGCCGGTCAGCACTTCTCGCAGTGTCAACTGGACTTCGGATTCAAGGTCTTCGCCCGGCATCGCGAACCCACTACGTCCAGTTCCGCTACGGCCACGGTTTCCAAAGATACTCTCGAAAAAGTCTGAAAACTGCTCACCTCCGGAACCGCCACTTCCTTGGCTGCCGGATTCTCCATCGAACCCCCATGGTCCTCCAAACCCGCCTCGCCCTCCTGACTGCTGGCGGGCTCTCTGGAAGGCCTGTGCCTGTTCCCAATCTGTTCCAAACTGATCGTACTTTTTGCGTTTGTCCGGGTCGGTGAGCACTTCCTGTGCTTCGTTGAGTTCCTTGAATTTCTTCTCCATCTCGGCCTTCTTCCCCCCCGCGTGGAGATCCGGATGGTACTGCCGGGCCAGGCGGCGATAGGCCTTCTTGATGTCATCCGGAGAGGCAGTGCGAGGGATGCCGAGAATTTGATAGTAATCGCGCGGGACAGCCGCCATACGAGGTCCGATTAATAAGCAATAGAAAAGTGAATGGGGTCAGCTTACGGAGTGTGGAAGCAGTTTGCAAGGGCCGAATGGTTCAATGAGGGCTCGACGTTTTCGCTCGGGCCATCAGCTTACAGTACGAACAGGTCTCGGCGGTGGTCGGCTGACCGCAGAGGGAGCAGGGGTGCAAAGCCGAACGGTCTTTCTCCGCCATGTCGATGGGCGTTACAGTCGTTCGGTGCTTCTCGAGAAAGCCCCAGTAGAACATCTGCTTGGTCCCGGGCGATTCGGTTTCCAAGCGATTCAAGACCTCCTTGTAGAGGAGGGTGCGCGCTCCCTGCGCCATAGGGCATTCCTCGACGACATAGTCGATCTTATTCAGGACGCAATAAGCCGCCAATTCACGTTCGGTTAATCGGTAGAGCGGCTTCACTTTCTTGGCAAAACCCTCTACAGAGGCAGGAAGACTGGGCCCTTGCTTCTCAAGATATTCATCTTGCCAGTGCAGCACATTGCCGAGCAGACGGGCGGCTTCATCATCCAAGTTATGTCCTGTAGCCATCACATCATAGTCATGCTGGATTGCGACATGGTTGAATTGATAGCGTTTGATCGTGCCGCAGGTCGAACACGTCGGACGGTGGACCAGCATCGCAAGCTCACGAATTCCAGCTCCTTCCTCGCGCTCGACTGTGTGGACATGCAGCACCGAGCCGTGTGCAGCGGCCACCGTTTCTGAAAAATGTACAACCTTTTCGTGAGATGACTCGGAATACCCGCCAATCCCCAGGTTCACATACAGCGCATCGGTCCGATACCCGAGTTTGAGGAGAATGTCCCACAGGGCCAAACTGTCCTTGCCGCCAGAAACGGCGACGAGGATGCGATCGTCCTTGACGAACATCTCCTGAGACCGAATGGCCTTAACGGTCTGATCGTGCACGAACCCATTGAAGCAGCCTTTGCAGAACGCCGCATTGTGGCGGGGTAACCGCATAACGGCTTTGGTCTTACATTTCGTACAGTTCATGGGCGCGATCATACGAGCGACGTCAGGTTAATTGCAAATTGACAACCGTCGTCGGCCGTCACGAAACTTCAGACGCAATTGACCTCAGAGCCACGATCCGCTATGAAGGAGGGGAGAGCGCGTGAGATTGGAATCAGAATAAACTCAATCGCTCCCAAATCAAGTCGGCAGGAGTATAAGTTAACATAATCCAGATTATCAGAACATGACATTTGAACTTCTTGGCCGCGTCCATAAGGAACTTTCGATCACCGGACATGCTTTCTATGAGACGGTTCTCGCCGTGTCGGAATTGGTCAATCGGAAGGTGCAGATCATTCGACTGCACTGGCAGGCGTCCACCTTGCTCCAGCGAATCGATGATGTGACGGCCAAGGTCGGACAGCAAATCGTCACGCAGGTTTCCGACCGGGTACACCGGAACTATCCTCCTGATTCGGTGGTCTGGGTGATTGATGAGGCGCTCGCCGATGCCCTCACTCATATTCAGGAGTTCAAGCAGTCATTGACCCGTGTCGATGCCCAAATCCGTGAACTCAAGCTCGAAGCGATTCACCAAGACTTGCTGACGCTTCAACGTGATTTGGCTCTTCGCTCAGCTGGTCTTGAGCGGCTCACGGTCATGCGAGGTGCTGCAGCGGCCGGACAACCACTGAGTGCGCTTCCTCACGCCCCTTCAGCACATATCGTGACGGTTCTGCGAGGGCCATTTCTGCTGGCTCCAGCCACCGATCTCCTCCTGCGCCCAGGTGACATTATGATTGTGATCGGTCCTCAGGCGGAACTGGACCGACTCACTTCGTGGTTCACCGGCCAACGCCTTCTCACAACTACGCTCACGAGATCGGCTTAGGATAGTAGGCACATCGACGTGGATCGGATAGAATAGCAACCGATGGCAACGATGGCATTCTTTTCTTCACGTGTTCTGGTTTTTCCCCTGGTCATCCTGTTTTCACTGATAGGCATGAGCCGTGCCGAAGCGCTCTCTGCCGACTCTCCCGGCATTCGTATGTTGGAAGAGATACAAGCCGTCATTACCGAGCTGGCCGAGCAAGCCAAGCCTTCAGTCGTCAATCTCTTCCCCATCACCAGCGCAAGTCGGTCTCGTGAAGGCTCCGGCGAGCGCACACCGAATGCTTCGGGTTCAGGGTCTGGGCTGATTGTCGACAGCGACGGTCATATTGTGACGAACAATCATGTCATCGGAGACGCCGCTGAAATTGAAGTCCGGTTTTCAGACAAAACAAAACTCATCGCTCATGTGATCGGAAAAGATCCGGACACGGATTTGGCCCTGCTTAAAGTGACCGCGGATCGGCCTTTGCCGAGCGCACGGTTTGGGGATTCCACCGGCGTCAAAGTCGGCCAATGGGTGCTGGCGGTGGGGAATCCGTTCGGGCTGGACCGTACGGTGACCCTTGGCGTCGTGAGCGGAATCGGCCGTGAAAACATCAACCTCTCACGGTATGAAAACTTCATTCAAACCGATGCGTCGATCAATCCAGGCAATTCCGGCGGCCCACTCTTCAATCTCCGCGGCGAGGTGATCGGCATCAACACCGCGATCATCAATTTTGCCCAAGGCATCGGCTTCGCGATTCCGTCCAACATGGCCAGGCAGGTCATCGAGCAACTACTGGCCAAGGGCAAAGTCGTTCGCGGGTGGCTCGGCGTGGGTATTCAACCTCTTACAGCCGAGTTGGCCAAGAAATTCGGCGTAGCTGAGGGTGAAGGGGTCCTCGTGAATGAAGTCTTCGAAAAGGATCCGGCTGCTGCCGCCGGGATACAGCCGGGCGATGTGATCGTCCGAATCGACGGAGCGGTCGTCGATTCACCCAACAAACTCTCTCGCCTAATCGGATCACTGACCCCCGGCGCGGCCGCAAAGATCGAGGTGGTCCGCGATCTGAAGTACCTGACGGTGGAGGTCCCACTTACGGAGCGACGCGAGGCGGCCGTCGCCGCAGCTGTTCCTCAAGAGGAGAAGTTGGAAGTCAAACTTGGCCTCGACGTTCAAGAGCTGACGGCCGGTCTGACGGAGAAATTCAAACTGCGCGAGTCAAAAGGAGTCTTGATCGCCAAGGTCGAGCCCAACAGTCTGGCTCAAGCCGAAGGCCTCCGGGAAGGTGATTTGATCAAGGAAGTCAACCGTACGGAGGTCTCTTCCGTCGCAGAATATAAAGCGGCGATCTCTCGATCCCGACACGGCGATACCGTGTTGCTGCGCGTGCTTCGGGAAAACCGCGCATTTTTCGTTGTGCTCAAATCTTCCGATTGAACATCTCAGTGGGCCGCGACGGCCTGTCCCTCCGCCTTATGCCGTTCGATGATCTTTGCCGTCAGCTCTCGAGGAACTTCGTCGTACTGCGCGAACTCCATGACATAGCTTCCCCGTCCACCCGTCATGGCATTGAGGGCGGTGGCATACCTGAGCAACTCTGCCAGCGGCACCGTCGCCTTAATCTGTTCCACGTGGTCTTGTGCATTGACGGACACGATTCGCCCGCGACGGGCGTTCAAATCTCCCATGACCGCCCCAACCGCGTCGGTGGGTGTATCGATTTCAACCGTCATGACCGGCTCCAGCAGCACCGGGTGGGCCGTCTCCATCGCCTTTTTAAACGCCATCGATCCCGCGATCTTGAACGACATTTCAGAGGAATCAACGACATGGTAGGATCCATCATAGACCGTGACCTGCACATCGACGACAGGAAAGCCGCTTAGCGGCCCCCCGTGCATGGCTTCGATCACGCCCTTTTCCACTGCGGGAATGAAATTGCGAGGAATCGCCCCCCCGATCACACGATTTTCGAACACAAACCCATTGCCGCGCGGCAGCGGGGTCACTTCAAGCCAACAATCTCCGTATTGTCCATGCCCGCCGGTTTGTTTCTTGTATTTGCCTTGTGCTTGTGATTTTGTCTTGAGCGTCTCCCTGTAAGGGATCTTCGGTGTGTGCAATGTCACGTCGGCGCCGAATTTGCGGTGGAGTTTCTCGAGGGCCAAATCGATGTGGAACTGCCCCATACCACTGAGCACCATCTCCTTGGTCTCGGCATTGCGCGCGAACTCCAGCGTGGGATCTTCCTCGATGAGTTTATGCAAGCCGAGACTGACCTTATCGATCTCCGCCTTCGATTTGGCTTCAATGGCGAAGGACAAGATCGGTTTCGGCAAACTCAGCCCTGGATAGCAGATGGGGTCATGTTCGTGACAGAGCGTGTCACCGGTGTGCGTATCTTTGAGTTTTCCGATGGCAACGATGTCCCCGGCCTTGGCTGAATCGACGGCCACGTGACGTTTGCCCAGCACCCTATAGAAATGGCCGAGTTTTTCCCGCACATGTTTTGACGCATTCAGCACCGTCGCGTCCGCTTGGACGGTTCCCGATAGCACACGGCAATAGGACAGCCGGCCCACGAAAGGATCGATGAGGGTCTTGAACACATAGGCAGAAAACGGCTCTTCTCCGCTCCCCTTCCGCTCGCAGGCTTCGCCGGTCTCCGCTTGGATGCCGTGCCATGGATGGTCCACACCACGCTCGCTGGGTGAAGGTAATACGGCAACGATTGCGTCGAGCAGCGACCACACCCCCACGTTTTGAGCGGCAGATCCGCAATACACCGGAAGGAATTGTCTCGTGTGAATATCGCGTCTGAGTCCCTGGAGAAGGTCTTCTTGGTTCAAATCACCCTGGGTGAGATAGGTCTCCAGTAGGGCGTCTCCGGTCTCTGCAACCGCCTCCACGAGCTGCTTGTGTGCTTCCCTGAACATACCATCCAAATCACTTGGAATCGGTAGCTGATCAATCTTGGGCGAGGCGGGTCCAGAACGGATAACTTTCTCGTATCGCACGTCAATCACGCCATCCATATTCATCCCCTGCCTGACCGGTATCGTCAAAGGGATCAGAGCACAATCGAATTGTTTGCGACAGGTCTCAAGAGCGCTCTCGAACAATGAACCCTCTTTGTCCAGGCCATTGACAAATAGAAGACATGGGAGATCCAGCTCTTTGATTCTCGTCCAAAGCCGCGCCAGTTCTGTCCTCACCCCAATACTTCCACTTACCACAAGGATGACCCCATCGATGGCTCGTAAGGCGGCAAGGGGTTCACCAAGAAGCGCGAGCGCGCCTGGTGGGTCGATCAGATTGATATGGGTTTGATTCCACGTGAACTGGAGGAGGCTGGTGCTGGTCGAATTACGATGACGAATTTCTTCCGGCTCGAAGTCCGAAACGGTGGTCCCCTGCGTTACAGAACCGAGCGTAGGAATCACTCCACCGACATACAGTAAGGCCTCGCTGAGAGAGGTCTTGCCCGCACCGGCGCTCGATACGATCGCGACATTTCTGACGGGCTCCACACGGGCTGCTTCCATGGCATGCCCTCCTTGGTTGAATATGGCGATTTAGACCATCCTGTCCTCACATTTCGGATGCCGGATTATTGCGCATATCACCTTACCGGTCGTCGGTGTCGCGCTGCCCCGTCAACCATCCCTCATCGGCAAAACTCACATACCGGCCATCTCCGACGATGACATGGTCCAACACACGAATCCCTAGAAGGTGGCCGGCGGCCACCAACCGTTCGGTCAATCGGCGATCCTCCTGGCTTGGAGTAGGATCTCCGCTCGGATGGTTGTGAAGGAAGATGACGGCGGCCGCCGATTCACGTACGGCAAGGGCGAAGACTTCGCGTGGATGCACGATGCTGAGCGTCAGACTTCCTTCAGAAACGGTAGTCTCTTTGACCACGGTATTTTTAGCGTCGAGCAACACCACTTTGAAGATTTCATGTTTCAGATCCCGGAGCGCCGGATGGAAATGTTTGAAAAGATCGGCGCTCGAGGAAATACGTGTGCCGGTCGAGAGTGGAACGGCGAGGGAACGTCTCCCCAACTCCAGAGCAGCTCTGAGTTGAGCGGCCTTTGCAGGACCGACGCCTGGGACGGCACAGAGTTCTTCGACGCCGCACACCGCCAATCCTCCAAGCCCTCCCATTCGGTCAAGGAGTTCGATCGCGACTTGGACCGCGGAAGAGTCGCGTCGTCCGGTTCTGAGCAGAATCGCGAGAAGATGGGCATCAGAAAGAGCCTCAGAGCCCTTCGCAAGGAGACGCTCGCGAGGACGCTCGGTCTTGGGCCAGTACGCGATGCCCTTCCCCGGACCTTTAGGCGCCATGATTCCCATCAGGTGACAAAAAATTGACGGGCCGGACTCTTTTGTACTAGCAAATACGAAAGAATTACCCGCCTAAGGCAAATACGTAATTCATAACTTATTGAAATACTGACATATGACAAATTGGTGCAGCTCTTGCTTTCCTTCGCCAACAGCTGTGAACGTAGCCACCCTGGGAGGGAGCAATGGAATGTCCGAAGTGTAAGGGAATGATGATGTTGGAGCGCTTCTCGGATTTCTTTCTCGTCTTCTACGCATGGAAATGCATCAATTGTGGCGCGATTATCGACCGCACCATCTCCAACAACCGCAGAAAGAGCCTTGCTGCCAAAGAATCCCAGACAGTTGCCACTCGGTGAGTTTCAATGGAGCGGGCTCGGAAACCGAGCCCGTCAGGGTTACATCGGGACTGTCTGGTGATCATGCGCTCCATTCGAATGCGAGACCGACGATCACATTATAGTCTTCTCCGGGAGGACGGTCAAAAAAGAACTGAAGATCTTTTACTAGGTCGCTCGCGGTTCATCTCCTCTCCCCTCCTCACGTGCCTACGTGCTTCCCCTCGCAGTTGCATTTCTTGACCATAGCAAAAACGCTATGTTAGAGTCTGGCCTTGCACGACGATGCTGTCTCGTATGCGTGTCATCGCAGGTACCCACCGAGGCCGGCGACTCCATGGGCCGCGAGAACTCGCTCTTCGGCCAACCTCCGACCGGGTTCGAGAAGCTCTGTTTTCGATTCTCGGTAATCGGCTGACGAATTGTCGGTTTTTAGACCTGTACGCCGGGACAGGGGCCGTCGGGATCGAAGCCATCAGCCGAGGAGCTGAACATGTGACCTCCGTCGAATGGAACAGGGAGATCTTGAAACTTCTGCAGCAGAATGTAAAGCTCTGTCATATAGGTCAGCAATTAGAGGTTAAGGCCCAAAAGGTCGAACAGTTTCTCAGCCGCCCCGATCAGTGGAATGGTCCTTATGATATCGTCTTTGCCGACCCACCCTACGCCCAGTCACACGAACTTCTCTCGTTATTCCAGGAGCCAAGGACCGATCACCTGTTCGCCGCTGACGCTTGGCTGGTCATCGAGCATGCCGCAAAGACCGCATTCCCCATGTCATTAGGGCACACTCAGTTGTTGCGGCAATACCGTTACGGTGACACCACTATATCGCTCTATTCCTGTCCTCGTACACAACAGCCATGAAAATCGGCATATACCCCGGCACATTTGATCCCATCACTCATGGTCATACCGATATCATTACCCGTAGCCTTCGTGTGTTCGACAAAGTGGTCGTGGCCGTAGCGCCGAATCCCTCCAAACATCCGCTCTTCAATTTGCCGGAGCGTCTTGATATGGTGACACTGGTCATGAAAGAGTTTCATCAAGTCGATGTCACAGCATTCGAGGGATTGCTGGTCGATTATGTCGAGCGGTCAGGTGCGCACGCCATTATCCGTGGGTTGCGCGCTATTTCAGACTTTGAACACGAGTTTCAGATGGCTCTGGTCAACCGAAAACTTGCCAAGAACGTGGAGACGGTGTTCTTGATGCCCAGCGAGGAATATTCGTATCTGTCTTCGACGATCATCAAGGATGTGGCGCACCACGGTGGAAATTTGACCGAGTTTCTCCACCCAGAAGTGGCTCGCCGATTACAAGATCGTATCCGGAGTCTGAAGTCATGAAACTCGCCGCTCGTGTCAGCCGCATCGCGCCCTCCCCGACGCTCGCCATGGCTGCAACCGCCAAGGCCATGGCCGCACAGGGACTGGATGTCGTCGACTTTTCCGCTGGAGAGCCGGATTTCGACACACCGGAACCGGTCAAGGCTGCGGCGGAAGCGGCCATTCGCGCGGGATTTACCAAATACACGCCTGCGTCAGGGATCGATGAGCTGCGTGGAGCGATTGTCGACAAGCTTCAGGTTGAACTCGGGCTTCGGTATGAGAAATCTCAAATCCTGGTCTCCTGTGGTGCGAAGCACTCGCTGTACAATCTGGCCGAAGCCTTACTCGAGGCCGGTGACGAAATCATCATTCCGATCCCCTATTGGGTTTCCTATTTGGATCAAGCGCTCTTGAACGACGCAACCCCGATCCTGCTCTCGACAAAGGAGGAAGACGGTTACGCAGTCCATGCTGCCGAGTTGGAACGACTCATTACTCCACGAACCAAGGCCATCATCGTCAACAGCCCGTGCAACCCGACCGGAGCGACCTATGATCGAGCGACGCTCGAGCTGATCGCCTCGGTGGCGGTCCGGCATGATCTGATCGTGATCTCCGACGAGATTTATGAAAAGATTCTCTACGATGGGACCACGCACATCAGCATCGCTTCGCTCGGGCCGGAGATTGCGGCACGAACAGTCATCATCAACGGAGTCTCAAAAGCCTACGCCATGACGGGGTGGAGGATCGGTTACGCGGCCGGCCCGAAGGACCTGATTACTGCGATGGCCAATATTCAAAGTCAGAGCACGTCCAATCCTTGCTCCATTTCACAGAAAGCCGCAGTCGCCGCTTTGCGCCTTGGGGAGCCGTTCACGGTGAAGATGGTGGAAGAATTTTCCCATCGCCGGAACACAATCGTCGACGGACTAAACAAGATCCCCGGCGTAGCCTGCCGGATGCCACGCGGAGCATTCTACGCGTTTCCCAATATCAAGGGCTTGTTGGGAAAACGGAGCCCCTCGGGTATGCTGAAGACACCGAATGACGTGGCCCATTTCCTGTTGAACGAAGCCCGCATTGCGGTTGTGCCGGGCGAACCGTTTGGAAGCCAAGAGCATCTCCGGCTTTCCTATGCCACCAGTATGACGAATATTACCAGAGGGCTGGAACGCCTCGGACAGGCGTTTGCCAAGCTCGTGTGAGCCGCGCCGGCTCGTCCCAAGAATGGGAAAGAGTTAGGGGGAACAAGTGCCGATCTATGAATATCAGTGTGACAGCTGCTCGTATCGCTTTGAAGTGAAACAAAGCATCAAGGACGATCCGCTCTCGACATGTGAACGGTGTGGAAAAGCGATCAGACGACTCATTTCTTCGTCCGGGATCATGTTTAAGGGGAGTGGGTGGTACGTCACCGACTATTCGGATAAACTCAAGCCCCCATCGAGCGCCGGTGGGGAAACCGGTGGAACGAGCACGGGAGAGAAGAAGGAATCTGCAGCGGCGACTCCCTCGACCGCCGCATCTCCCGCCCCTGCAGCGGCGCCGGCACCGGCATCAACCGGTTCATCGACAAGTGCCTCAGGCACGACACCCTCCTCCTCTTCGTAAGGCGTTCGGCGATCGGGCTATCGGACCCCGGCAGTTTTCGAGGCTGGTTTCTTGGTGACCGTCGTTTTTGGAGTGGTTTTGGTTGCCGATTTGGCGGCCGGCTTCGCAGTGGATTTTGCCGTCGCCTTGTGAGTCGGTGTTTTAGGAGACATCGCCTTCAATGCTCTCGCACGCGTTGCGTCCAACTGGTTTTGCAGACCGGTGATCATGGACATTTTCTCTCGATTCATCCGGCTTAGTTCGTCCACCTGCCCCTGGAGTTCCTGCCTGGTTTTCGAAAAGTCGGAGACCTGCGCCTGAAGCTGCGTTTTCTCCATCGTGAGCGTTTGTATTTCAGAACGCAACTGTTCGATCTGGGCCTGCAACGCCGGGGGCCAATAGTCGCATCCCACCAGGCTCAGCATCAGGCCGAGACCGCAGACCGTGCCGAGGACCTTCATCGGATGACTGCTTATTACCATATTCTCAGTTCCCCTTTTCTTTGTTTATTGGAAGTCGTCGACACGCATGACGGATTCACGAAATTCCTGCCTTGTCTCTAACATGTTCTCCGATGGCTGTCGAGTGAAGGCATTCTAGCAGATCAGGCTGAATTCTCATCGAAGAAGATCGGCTCAGGCTGTTTGGATCTACACTTCGCTCTTGAGATGGCACAACACCGGTAACACGGACGCGCCTTCAAGTGCGATCGACCTATTTAGTATCCTGGTTCGCTGAGATGGCTGACGGTACCCGTTCTAGGCCTTGAGCGCACGGTACGCGATGTCCGTGCGAAAGTGGCATCCTTCGAAGGAGATCGTTCCGACGACTCGATAGGCATTGCGTTGCGCTTCGGATAAGGTCAATCCCCGACCGAGAACGCCGAGCACACGGCCTCCAGTCGCCACGATGTCGTTTTCTTGTCGAGCTGTTCCCGCATGAAAAACCATAGAGTTTTCCGAAGAAGCCGCCGACGATAGGCCGCTGATTGGGGTGCCTTGTCGGTAAGAGCCGGGATATCCTCCGGCCGCCATCACGACACAGACAGCCGCATCCGGATGCCAATCAACCGTGAGCTGGTCAAGACGATGTTCGACCACAGCCTCGATGACCTCGAGGAGATCCGTTTTAAGCAGGGGCAGCACCACCTGTGTTTCCGGATCGCCCATACGAGCATTGAATTCCAGCACGTACGGCGTTCCCTTGACCACCATGAGTCCCGCATAGAGAACCCCCTGGAATGGTGAACCGAGACGCGCCATGGCATCCACCATCGGCTGCAAGACTTCGCGAGTAACACGATCTTGAAGTTCGGCAGTTCCAAGCGGCGCAGGGCAGTATGCGCCCATACCACCGGTGTTCAAGCCGGTATCGCCATCACCGACCCGCTTATGATCCTGCGCAGGCGGCATCGGCACCACCGTCTTGCCGTCCGTAAACGCCATGATCGTCAGTTCTTCCCCGTCGAGAAACTGTTCGATCAGCACGTTCTTCCCGGCTTGGCCGAAGACGGCCTTTTCCATCGAATCCACGATCGCATGCCGAGCCTGTTCGTGGGTCGTCGCGATGATGACCCCTTTCCCTTGAGCCAACCCGTCTGCCTTGATCACGACCGGCAATTCGTGCTGGTCGACATAAGCCAGCGCGTCTGCGACCTTCTCAAAACTCTTGGCCTGTGCCGTTCGGATCTTGGCTTGCGCCATGACATCTTTGGAAAAGATCTTGCTGGCCTCCAAGCGCGCCGCGTTCCTGGTCGGCCCGAAAATCCTGAGCTTGGCTTTGCGGAAGGTGTCGGTCATGCCCAGCGCAAGCGGCACTTCAGGTCCGACCACCGTCAGATCGATGTGCTCGTGAAGTGCGAAGTCTTTCAGTCCGGCAATGTCATCCGACTTAAGGGGAACGCATGTCGCCAATGAGGCAATACCCGCGTTGCCTGGGGCGCAATAGAGGATAGGCTTTCGCGGACTCTGCGCAAGCTTCCATACGATCGCGTGCTCGCGCCCTCCGCTGCCGACTACAAGAATCTTCATGTGGAATTATGACAAGCCGACAATTCCGTGGGTTATCTGCAAAGGATCTGGATCTTCGACTACTGTTTGCGGCAGATCAAAAGGGTCTGTCGCAAGGCTGCAGGAAGCTCGGACACCGAGGCGTACGTTTCGTGTACGGTGAGGTGGACGAACGACCGAGAACGCCGCGAGAGACCTGTTTCAGCATCCGATCAATGGCGGAAATGGCGCATCCCCGTCAGAATCATCGCCATTCCATGCTCATCGGCAGCCTTCACCACTTCGGCGTCTCTGATTGACCCGCCGGGTTGAATCACGGCCGTAATGCCGACTTCTGCAGCGGCGTCAAGACCGTCACGGAACGGAAAGAATGCGTCCGAGGCCATGACACACCCCTTCACCGGCATTTGCGCTTTCATCGCCGCCAGCTTCACGGAATCCACCCGGCTCATCTGTCCCGCTCCGATTCCAACGGTCTGGCCCGGCTTGGCATAGATGATGGCGTTGGACTTGACGTGTTTGCAGACCTTCCAGGCAAACGCACAGGCGGCATATTCTTCATCCGTGGGTTTCCGAATCGTCGGCACGGCTAGCGCGCGAAGGTCGGTCAGGACACCGAGGTCGCGATCTTGCACGATCAGTCCTCCGACAAGCTTCTTCAGGTCGAACCCTTCCTGTTTCACCTTCGTCAAGGATCCCACGTCCAACAGGCGTAGGTCTTTTTTTCGCTTGAGTTCAGCCAACGCATCTTCGGCAAACCCGGGGGCAATGACGACCTCAACAAACGTGGAGGTAATTTCCTTTGCCGCCGCCAGATCGACCTGCCGGTTGAACGCAATCACACCGCCGAAGGCCGATACCGGATCGGTTTCCCTCGCCTTGACGTAGGCTTCCACCGGCGTTGTCCCGAGCGCCGCGCCGCACGGATTGTTGTGCTTGATGATGGCAACGGCCGTCTCGTCATACTCCTTGACCAACTCGAGCGCGGAGTTGGCGTCGAGAAAGTTATTGTAGGACATCGCTTTCCCATGCAGAATCTCGCCTCGCGAGACCGATGGTTCTTTGCCCGTCAACTCACGGTAGAAGGCGCCTTGCTGGTGAGGGTTCTCTCCGTAACGCAGCGTCTCCGCCAATTCGAACTGCAGCGACAACACTTTCGGGAACTTGACCTCTCCGCTCCGGACCTGTTTCTCCAAATATCCGGCGATCAGTCCGTCATAACGCGCCGTGTGTTGAAAGACCTTCATCGCCAGCTCTTGGCGAAGCGCCTGTGTAACCATATTCCCTTTTACGGCATCCAACACTCGCGAATAATCCGACGGATCGACGACCACCAGCACATCCTCATGGTTCTTGGCCGCGGATCGCAACATCGAAGGTCCGCCGATGTCGATGTTTTCGATGGCATCCTCGAAGCGGCAATCAGGTTTGGCAATCGTTGCTTCAAAGGGGTAGAGATTCACGACGACGACATCGATGGGGCCGATTCCATGTTGGGTCATCTGCTCGATATGCGCCGGGAGCGAGCGCCGGCCCAGCAAGCCTCCATGAATCTTCGGATGTAATGTCTTGACCCGGCCATCAAGAATTTCTGGAGAACCGGTATAGGCGGCGACATCCGTCACCTTGACTCCGGCGTCGCGCAGCGCTTTCGCCGTACCCCCGGTGGACAAAATCTCCGCGCCAAGCGCTTCAAGTGCCTTGGCCAGGTCGATGACTCCGGTCTTATCCGAAACGCTGATCAGCGCCCGCTTGATGCCGGCCATGTGTATGCTCCTTAGAATCGTATGTGATATGAAATGGATACGTTGACGACGAAGAGTCGGCGAAGAATAACAAATGGATGGAGCAAGTTCAAGGTGACGGGTGCATCCCTCTCAATATGCGGAACGGAGCCTTTTGCATCTGTGTCGGCCTACTCATTGAAACCGAAGCCGGCGCTTCCCTCAGCGCTGAGTTTCAATGGTGATATGGCACTTCCGGCACCGCCGCCCCGACAAACGTGTCATTGACGTTAAGGCCACCAATCGGGTAACGTTTGCCCACTATGGGGAGCATACATTCCGTTACATAACCTTTTGTATGTATGGAGGTGCGCTATGATGGCTGGCCGGTTGGTGCGGCTCATCGAGAAGAACTCTGAACAGCTTTCCCGTGAGCTCAGTGAAAAGGTCTGGAACTCTCCTCGCTGCAGCGATCTCCACAAAGTCCCGCCGGACGAACTCCGAGCCCGGACTCGTGAAATCTATCAGAACCTGAACAACTGGTTGATGGACATGACCGAGGCCGAAATCGAACGGCGCTATACGGAGCTGGGCGCGCGGCGTGCGGGACAAGGCGTGGCCTACAGCCACTTTCTCTGGGCCATCACCGCCACCAAGGAGCACATGTGCGCCTTTGTCCAGCGGGAAGGGTTGTCCGAAAGCGCCATGGAACTACATGGAGAGCTGGAACTGATGCATCTCCTCAATCAATTCTTCGATCGTGCCCTCTATTTCACCGCTGTCGGCTACGAGAGTGAACGCACTCGTATCGGAACGAATCTCCGCCGACGAAAAGATGACGCTAAGAAAGTATATTTGTAACGGCCTGACGAATACGATTCGTACCTACCGCTCTCTTGACGGGCTCATCGCGCAAGCGTGGGCCCACAGCTACCGCCACTGAACCAGGCGCATTACCATTCAGCTCCCCACCGATCGATGATAATCTGGTGAATCACTGCATATTTGCCGAGCGTTGAGAGATAGACCGCCGCTTCCGCGACGTCGAATGGATCGATCTTTTCGCTGCACTCGATGTCCTCAGGAGACGCGTTCACCAACTCGTCCGCCACGGCCCCGGGACAGATGGCGCTGACTTTGATGTGGTGGGCACGACCTTCGTCGGCCAATGATTTGGTGAGCGCCATGATCCCATGTTTTGAAGCGCTGTAGGTCCCCGTGCCTTCCCACGCTTGCACTCCGGCCACACTCGACATGTTGATAATGACACCGCCGCCCTGCTGCTTCATGTGGCGGAAGCCCGCTCGACAGCAAAAAAATGTGCCTCGCAGGTTGACGTTCATGACCGTATCGAATGCCTGGGTACTCGTCTCAGCTAAGCGACTCCCCCCTCCGATACCGGCATTGTTGACGAGAATATCGATCCGGCCGTAACGGGTCACCGTGTCGTCCATCAATCGCTCGACCTGTTGCTCATCGGCCACATCAGTCTGGATCGGCCATGCTTCCCCACCCTGCTTCCGGATGTGCGAAACGGTCTGCTCACACAATGAGAACCGTCTTGCGGCGACGACCACCTTTGCTCCCTCCTGACCGAACCGCAGGGCAATCGCCTTTCCAATTCCGCTGCTACTCCCCGTGACGATGGCGACTTTGTTCTTGAGTCGTGGCATGGATGACACTGTTAAGATCCAGTGGAATCGGCCGTGACCGCCGCTGTCATGGAAACACACGGATACATCATGGGGAGCCTCGCCATACTGACGAGCCATCGACGTCTGAGTCTGTTGACACATTGCATGTGCAGATACATGTGCGTCAACGAGTCTGGCCTGATTTAGGGCACATCCGGCCTAGGATCGGGAATGAACCCGTTTCGGTTCGGCATGTCGATTCTTGGAAGATTGCGGGCGTCGAGGATCGAATCCTCACCGACAATCCCGTTTTGGTGCAGGAGCCAGGCGACGAGCGCATAGAGTTCATCAGGAGTCAGTGATTGCGGCGCGGTGAACGGCATCGCACGACGGAGATAGTCGTAGACCGTTGTCGCATAGGGCCAATAGCTGCCGATGGTCTTGCGGGGCTTGGCGGTCTGCAAACTTCCGTGGCCACCGACCAACGTATCATGTGGTCCCTCTCTTCCCGTCGGACCGTGGCAACCGGCGCATTTCATCGCATAGATCTGCGCTCCCTGTTTGACTGAGCCCTGTCCCGGGGGCAAGCCTTGTCCGTCCGGCGAAATATCGATATTCCATGGCTGGATGTCCTTGTCCGTCGCGGAGCGACCCAATCCAAGCGGCGCCTCTTCTTGGTCAGCCGACCAGACCGCCGGTGTGATTAAGAACGCGAAACCCATGAAGACGGCAGAAAAGACCGGCAGAGATTTATGCATAGACGTTCTTCACTGCCCCGCTCCGTTCGACCTTCCAGCTCTGAATTCCGTTGTAATGGTAGCTCGACTGGATTCCACGGACCTTGATGAGCGATTCGCGGGTGGGCTGATGATATCCCGTGTCGTCGGTACAGCGACTCTGAATAATGGTCTCTTGACCGTCCCATCTCCATGGCAGACGAAAGCGGGTATGACACTTGGGTAACACCGGTTCTTGTAGTCGTGCCGCTCGCCAGGTCCTACCTGCGTCAACACTGACCTCGACTGTCGTGATGCATCCTCGCCCGCTCCAGGCCAGTCCCTGGATTTCGTGGAAGCCCGGGTGAAGTTGTTGCTGTCCGGAAGGTTTCGTGATCACGGACTTCGCGTCCATAAAGAGGGTGAATTGATAGGCTTTCCCATCCGGCATCAGATCCGTGTATTTCGCCGTCTCCCATCTCGTCATGAATGGGGCCGTTGCCAGCTTCAATCGTCTTAGCCATTTCACGTTAATGTTGCCCTCGAAGCCGGGCAAGAGCAGCCGCAGGGGATATCCCTGTTCCGGCCTCAAGGCTTCGCCGTTCTGGCCATAGCAGACAATCGCTTCGTTCAGGACATCGTCTGTGAGCGGCACACTGCGCGCCAATGCAGCCGCATCGCCCCCCTCAGCCAACATCCAAGTTGCTTCCGGCTGCGCGCGCGCCGCTTCCAGCAATGTAACGAGTTTGACACCGGTCCATTCGCTGGTGCTGGTGAGACCATGCAGGGCCTGCGCGGTTGCATCTTGCGCCTCGTCCCACCCGTCCCGACTGTTTCCCGAACATTCCACGAAGGCTATGCGCGACGCGGACGGGAAGCGCATGAGCTCCTCCATGGTGAAGATCATGGGACGATCCACCAGACCATGTATCAGCAAACGATGGCGGGCCGGGTCGATCGCGGGTACACCGTTATGGTGCCGTTCAAAGTGGAGGGAGGAAGGGGTGATGATTCCTTGCAAGTCTTGGAGCGGAGTGGTCGATGAGGTAGCGGTGATCGATCGTGTCTGTCTTTCGAAAGGCGAACGCTCCCCATAGGGGCGAGGTACGACTCCCGGCACGCGCATGGGATCGATCGCTTCACTTCGCTCGTCAGCTTGGGCGCCGGATAGCGACGACGACGCGTTGATCGCCAGGAACGACGCGCCACCGACCAGCAGCTGACGCCGTGTCAACGATGAAGAAGTCGGTGCGTGATGCGATGTCTCGTTGTCACCCCGCGCTTCCTTGCCCATCAAGGATGGCTCCGCTGTCCGTCCAGGTTCCAACGGCTCTGCCGGATCGTTATACGCTTATAGCTTCTCAGATGCCAACCGGAGACCGATCTCATCGAGATGCTTGAGGAGATCGGCTGGGTCCTGATACACGCGGTACGCACCAGCCCGCTCCAGCTCATCTTCGCCATATCCTCCCGACAGAAGGCCCACCGACAACGCAGACGCGCGTCGCGCGGCCAATAAATCCCAGACGCTGTCACCCACAATGATACACCGACTCATCGGTACATGCAGCCGCTTCCCTGCCGTAAGAAAAAGATCGGGATCGGGTTTCGCGAACCGGACATCGTCTCTCGTGATCACCGGCACATCATCGGAAAGATTCAGGAGGCGAAGGGCGTGGCGAGCGTTCTCGAGGCGGCCGCTCGTGGCTATGGCATGCGGAACTCGATGGCGGGTCAGCGTTGCGAGGAGATCATGC
The DNA here is from genome assembly GCA_030144965.1 of Nitrospira sp. BO4. Classification (GTDB taxonomy): domain Bacteria; phylum Nitrospirota; class Nitrospiria; order Nitrospirales; family Nitrospiraceae; genus Nitrospira_D. Next base: position 213,681 of record JAMPUU010000017.1, on the reverse strand, counting down.
GTTCCGGGCAAGACACGAAGGGACGCGGCTTGCCTGGCAAAAGCTTCCCGGTGAACCAGCTGGATCTGCTGCGCGTCCTCTTGTGAGACAGGCCGGCCGGTTTCACGCAGCAAGGCATGGAGCATCAGCCCGCCGCTCATCCCGATCTGGCGATGGATGCGCCATACGGGTAATTCGATCCCGACTGCCTGTGTGGCTTCTCTCCAGGCCAACACGTGCTGATACACACTGTCCACCAGCGTTCCATCGAGGTCGAACAGGAACGCCAACACATCGGAATCAGAGCGGGCGGTCACGATGCTCAACGTTCCAACTTGGCATCCATCGTGATGGTTGTATTGAGCAGCCGAGAAATTGGACAGCCGGCCTTGGCTGCTTGCGTGGCTTTGTTCCAGGCCGCTTCATCGGCCTTGGGTACTTTGCCTTTCACGTTCAGATGCACGCCGGTCACGGTCCATCCTGCCTCCGTCTTATCGAACGTGACGGTAGCCGTCGTTTCCACTTTATCCGGAGCCAAGCCGGCCTCGCCTAGCTGAGCCGAGAGCGCCATGGAAAAACACCCGGCATGAGCGGCGGCCACGAGTTCTTCGGGATTCGTGCCTTTCCCGTTCTCGAACCGTGTGGAAAATGAGTACTGGGTGTGTGACAGGACCCCGCTCTCCGTGGAAACGGTGCCCTTGCCGGTCTTCAAATCACCTTGCCATACTGCAGATCCTGCTCGTTTCATATAATTCTCCCTGAGTTAATGATTGTAGTCAGTGGGCATGAAGATCCACCTCAACTTTAACCGACTGCGTCTCCACAGTGATAAAAAATTGTTCAGCATTCTGAGTCTGGGGCATCATCCGAATCAACTAGGGTTATCCCGAGAATCCACAGACCAGCTTTACTAGTCTTTTGTACCTCTAAACCAAGTATCCTGTTTGACAATGATCGCATGTAAGGGCTGTGGCCGTTCGATGAAGCCGTAATCAAAAACATAACCAAACCTTATCAAGCGCCGTTTGACTTCCCCTCCTCGTCTCCCTAGAATCCCGCCATGGCTTCATCCTTCGTGCATCTTCACCTCCACACCCAGTTCAGCCTCCTCGACGGTGCAAATCAGATCGAACCGCTGGTCCGGCAAATCAAGTCCTTCAATCAGCCGGCGGTCGCGATGACCGACCATGGGAATATGTTTGGCGCGGTCGAGTTTTATCGTAAGGCGAAAGAGGTAGGGGTCAAGCCCATCATCGGGTGTGAAGCGTACATGGCGTTGGGCAGTCGACATGCCAAGAAAGACAGCGGACTCGCCCATAATGACTATTACCACTTGATTCTGTTAGCGAGAAACCTCACCGGCTACCAAAACCTCATCAAGCTTGTCAGTAAAGGATATCTTGAAGGATTCTATTATAAACCACGAATAGATAAGGAACTATTAAAGCTTCATCACGATGGGATCATCGCCCTTTCCGGCTGCCTGAGTGGAGAGATTCCATATTTGATCGGCCAGAAAGATATGGATGGCGCGATGGCGGTGGCCGGCGAATTTCAAGAGATATTCGGGAAAGATCACTTCTACCTTGAGGTGCAGGCTAACGGGCTTGATCACCAGCGGGTGGCCAATAGCGGCCTCATTGAGATCCATAAAAGGCTTGGAATCCCTCTGGCCGGTACGAACGATTGTCACTATCTGAAGAAGGAAGACTCGCGTCCCCACGAGCTCATGTTGTGTCTGCAGACCGGGAAGACAGTCAGCGACCCGAACCGGATGAAATTCGACACCGACGAGTTGTACGTCAAGTCGACAGAAGAAATCGCGCCGGCCTTCGCGGAATTCCCCGATGCAGTGACTAACACCTGCCGCATCGCTGAGTATTGCGATCTCGACCTTCCGCTGAACAAGACCTATCTCCCACAATATCGCATCCCGGAAGGATTCAAGGATCGTGAGTCGTATCTGGAATATCTCGCGGTGGCGGGGTTGAAAGAGCGGCTCAAGGAGCGGCCCAGCAATAAACCGTCCGCGCTCTACGAACAGCGGCTGCGAGAAGAGCTGATGGTCATCTGCTCGATGGGGTTTGCCGGCTATTTCCTCATTGTTTGGGACATCATTCGCTTTGCCCGATCCCAGGGCATCCCAGTGGGACCTGGCCGCGGTTCAGCCGCCGGCAGTCTCGTCGCATATGCCTTGCGCATAACCGATCTCGATCCACTGGTTTATACCCTATTGTTCGAGCGTTTCTTGAATCCTGAGCGTGTCTCTCTTCCCGATATCGATATGGATTTCTGCATGGATCGCCGCGGGGAAGTGATCAACTATGTGGTGGAGAAATATGGTACCGACCATGTCGCCCAGATCATAACCTTTGGGACCCTTGGAGCCAAGGCCGCGATCCGCGACGTGGGGCGCGTGTTGGAAATGGCGTACGCCGATGCGGATAAAGTTGCCAAGCTCGTTCCCACTCAATTGAACATCACACTCCAGCAAGCCATGGAGACCGAGCCTCGCTTACGCGAGCTGGTGGAGACGGATCCCAAGGTCAAAGAGCTGATGGCCAACGCGCAGGCGCTCGAGGGGCTCGCCCGTCACGCCTCGACCCATGCTGCGGGCGTCGTGATCTCCGAAGGACCGCTCACCGACCATGTGCCCCTCTACAAGGGCGCCAATGACGAAATTGTGACTCAATACTCGATGGGAGACGTCGAGAAAATCGGATTGGTCAAATTCGACTTTCTCGGGCTCAAGACTCTCACGATGATTCGACGGGCCGAAACCCTGATCAACGAAACTCATCCCACCGCGCCACCGCTGGTGATCGATCAAGTGCCGTTTGATGACGCGGCCACATTCGCGCTGCTGAGTTCCGGGAAAACAACGGGATTATTCCAGTTGGAAAGCTCCGGCATGCGAGACCTCCTCACGGGATTGAAGCCGGACCGGTTCGAAGACATCATCGCCATTATTGCGTTGTATCGCCCAGGACCGATGGATCTGATTCCCGACTTCATCAAGCGAAAACAGGGCAAGGTAACGATTGCCTACGAGGTTCCGGAATTGGAACCCATCCTCAAGGACACTTATGGGGTGATCGTCTACCAGGAACAGGTCATGGCGATCGCCAACAAGGTGGCCGGCTTCTCGCTGGGCCAAGCCGATATTCTCCGTCGCGCGATGGGAAAGAAGAAGCCAGAGGAAATGGAGAAGTTGCGCGTCAAGTTTATCGAAGGGGCAAAGCAGAAGAAGATTCCCGAGAAAAAAGCGGAGAAACTTTATGAGTTGATCCAAAAATTCGCCGGGTACGGATTCAATAAATCGCATGCGGCGGCTTATGCGGTCGTCTGCTACCACACCGCCTATCTTAAATCCCACTACCCGACCGAATTTATGGCAGCTCTCATGACGACCGACATGGGCAACCAAGACAAGGTCGTCGGCTATTTTACGGAGTGCCGGGACCTCGGGATCAAAGTGCTCGGGCCGGATGTGAACGCCAGCCAAAAACACTTCGCCGTCGCGGAAGGGGCAATCCGGTTCGGCCTGGCGGCCATCAAGAACGTCGGTGAGGGAGCTGTCGAATCGGTATTGGACGTACGTTCTCAGGCCGGCCCTTTCGGATCGTTCTTTGATTTCTGCCGGCGGGTCGATCTGCACAAAGTGAACAAGCGAATGCTGGAAGGATTGATCAAAACCGGCGCCTTCGATTCTACCGGCGCCAAGCGGTCGCAACTCATGGCTGTGCTCGATCAAGCCATTGAGGAGGGCTCAGCCGCTCAACGGGAACGCGACCTCGGGCAAATCAGCATCTTCGGCGAAGAACTCAACGGGCAGAGCGCCTCGACGACCTCGCTGACACCGCCGCTGCCGTCGCTTCCGGAATGGGATCAGGCTCAGCGATTGAAGTATGAGCGGGAACTGACCGGGTTTTATATTTCCGCCCATCCTCTCACCCGCTACGAAGCGACGTTGGGTGCACTCTCCACCGCAACGACGGTTGGTTTAAAAGATTGCGCCGACGGCGCCGAGGTGAAGCTCTGCGGCATCATCGCGTCGGTGAAATCGATGCTCACCAAAAAGGGCGACCGAATGGCCTATCTCACCGTGGAAGATTTGCAGGGGACCGCCGAAGTGATCGTCTTTCCGGACTTGCTCAGGACTGCCGGTGATCTGATCGCGGCGGAGCGGATCGTCCGCGTCACCGGCACGATCGATCGCGGCGACAAGGGCACTAAGATTCGCGGCAGCAAGATTGAGCCGTTGACCGAGGTGCAGACGCAGCTCATTAAACGGGTCCGTATTCGGCTCACGGATCAGCCTGAGATGCGAGAGCAGCTGCCTCGCTTGCTTAACGTCCTTCGACGGCATCCCGGCAGCACCACTATTTCGATGTTGTTTCAAACCGATGGAACGTTGGAGGCGGAAACGGCCCCCCTTCCCAACCTCACCGTTTCCGCGAGCGACCACTTTGTGTCTGATGTTGAAGAAGTGCTAGGCAAAGGGGCCCTATCTTTGCTATCTTAGAGGGTCTGCTCGGCTGATTCGTTGCGGTTGATTACCATACAGGTGAAGCAGCGGTCTATGCGAGATTACCTCGAATTTGAAAAGCCGATCCGAGAGATCGAAGAGAAGATCGAAAAACTCTCCGCCGCTGCGACCAGCGGCAAATCCGCTTCCCAGAATGATATTCGGAAGCTTCGCACGAAACTCGCCCAAGTCGAGCACGAACTCTACAAGAATCTGACTCCCTGGCAACGAACTCAGCTGGCCCGCCATCCCCAACGCCCAAGCACCCTGGACTATATCAATGAGCTGACGAGAGACTTCCTCGAGCTGCACGGGGATCGCCTGTTTGGGGATGATCGGGCCATTGTAGGAGGGTTTGCCCGATTCAACGACCGTCCCGTGATGATTATCGGTCATCAAAAAGGGAAAACGCTCAAGGAACGGATGCAGCGGAACTTCGGCATGCCCAACCCGGAAGGGTATCGGAAGGCCCTCCGCCTCATGAGGATGGCCGAGAAATTCAACCGCCCGATCATCACTTTTATCGATACGCCTGGCGCCTATCCTGGCATCGGCGCCGAGGAACGAGGACAAGCGGAAGCCATAGCCCGCAATCTGTTCGTCATGTCTCGACTGACTGTCCCGATTATCTCCATCATCATCGGTGAAGGCGGAAGCGGAGGAGCGTTAGCGCTCGGCGTAGCGGACCGCGTTCTCATGCTTGAGCATTCGATCTATTCGGTCATTTCACCGGAAGGGTGTGCGGCGATCCTCTGGGATAGCCCGGAAAAAGTCCCCGACGCCGCTGCCGCACTGAAAATGACCGCGAACGATCTTTTTGAACTCGGTGTGATCGACAATATTGTCCCCGAACCGCTGGGTGGCGCCCATCGCGAGCCGAGAGCCGTGTATGATCTCGTCGGAAAAGCGTTGACCAACCAACTGTTCGAGCTGCTCGAACTCGCCCCCCCGCAACTCCTGACGCAGCGCGAACACAAATACCGCAAGATGGGGGCCGTCACCGGCCTTCTCCCGGTTCAAACATAATCCGCCTCAGCCCGTTGTTTTGCTCTTAAGCAGCCCGGACTCGGTAAATCGTCGTTCGATCGCGGCAAGGATGTGTCCCGCTAACATCGGCCGAAACGGATCGAGTTCTCCCGCTTCCAGATATCGATTCACGGTCCGCGGTAATTTCCTCCACCAAGCAAGAGCCGAGATTCGAGCCTGCTCGGCGGCGGATGATTCCACGCTGAGGATCCGTCGAATTTCTTGCTCAAAAAATCCCACGTGAACGATCTCATCTTCGAGAATCGAGGCAAGATCCGGGCGCAGCGGCAGAAGCAGTCGCGCAAATTCCATCCCAAGCGACTCATATCCATAGATCTGAACAGCCAGGGCCGGCCATTGTCGGGGGACCGACGGAAGACGTTCCCGTTCACGAGGCTGGCGGCCGACCATCGTTTCGAATTGCTCCAGATGGTGCTGCTCATCCTCTTCATGTTTTCGCAGAAAGGCATAGACGTTCGGCGGAACGTCTTGCAGTCGAGCCGACCGCACCGTCCAAAGCGCCATAGCCTCGGCTTTGAGAAACCGTTCCAACAAAGCCGTTTCACATTCCGGTGGGAGCCGAATGGACGTAGTCACATCGGGCGACATGGTCGTTTATGGTACGAAAAAGCGACCGCGTTGTCCAAGCTCCCCTCAAGGAAACGGCCGAGAGGGTTGACGGACCTCTCTCATCTGTGTACATCCTAGCCGTATTGCCAGGCTCGATGATTTTTGAGAGACTACGCAAATTCACTCAGCGGACCAACTGGAAGCCCATGTATGAGGATTTCAGTTTGGCTAACCATGAGGCAATCCCCATGACACATCCCACCGTCACCGTATCTGTGGTCCTCCAACGGGTTGGTCTTTGTTTGCTCGCAGCAGTACTCCTGATGGAGACCGGCTGTGTCAGTCGGCGCATCTATGAACGGACGAAGGCCGAGACTGCGGAGCACACACAAGCCTTTGAATCGGTGCGAGAGGACGTCAAGGCACTGGATCAGCAGATTGCCGAATTGCATGCCGCCAACCACCGCGAGGATGCAGCCGTAAGCGACTTGCGGATGGCTATTCAGCAGGAAGAAGATCAGCTGCCCATCATGAGGCAGCGGTCCGAAGAGAGGCTGTCGTCCCTCAAGGTACAGGTCGCGACATTGATGAATCAGAGTTGGCATCTCGCTCGAAAAATAGCAGACATGAGGCAAGAGCGTGCCTCGTTACAAACCTTGGTAGCTCAATACAAGGAAGAAATGGAGGCAACTCCATCTCCTTTGCTGGCTGCCGCCGACCTGAACCAACCGGCAATGGCTCCAGCCACCGTCACGGATGCCTCCGTATCTTCCGCTCCGCTCGGTGAAAGTGAACTCACGCAGATCGCACAAGCCGCTCCGGCTGCTTCGGGTCTTACTCCTGCCAAGCCGGCGGTATCTTCATCTCCGGTTAATCTTGAGCCCCCTACGACAACCACCTCGTGGATCGGCGTAATCGCCAACTGGTTTTCTATGATCTGGAATTGGCTGTTTGGTTAGCTTGCGCGTTCTTGAAAGAACACGTATTTCCTCAACTGCTCTGCGAAGTTCTTGCTGTGCTCCACTCGGCCGCTGCAGAGCCGACGAGACGCCCGGTGGCCAGACATCCCGTGAGCAGATAGCCACCGGTCGGTGCTTCCCAGTCCAGCATTTCTCCCGCGCAAAATACTCCGGGGAATGAACGAAGCATCAAGCTCGTATCCAGAGCGTCAAAAGAGACGCCACCGGCCGTGCTGATCGCCTCTTCCAGCGGTCGAGGCGCGAGACATCTCACCGGCAAGGATTTGATCGCCGCAGCCAAGCGAATGGGATCGGCCAACACTTCTTTCGGCACAACCTCGCGCAGAAGCCCCGCCTTGACACCGGCGATCCCGGCATGACGGGCGAGATGCGTTGCGATCGTGCGTTTGCCCCGAGGTCTTGAAAGCTCCTCGGTGAGGCGCTCCAGCGAGCGGTCCGGTGCCAGGTCAAGCCACACGGTGGCTGTTCCTGCTGTTGCGATCATGTCGCGGACGGCAGCTGAGATCATATAGATAAGACCGCCCTCCACTCCGTTTTCTGTAATGAGAAACTCGCCCATTCGATGAATCACGGTGTCATCCGCGACTTTCACAACGACGCCGACCGTCTTCACCGGATGTCCGGCAAACCGCGCACGAAAATGGTCGGTCCACTGGACATCAAAGCCGCAATTGGCCGGCTTCAGCGGTGTAATGGGTACTGCTCGTTCGGATAAGATCCGCACCCAGGACCCATCGGAGCCGAATGTCGGCCAACTTCCTCCGCCTAACGCGAGCACCACCGCATCGGCGTCGACATGAACGGATCCTTGTGGAGCGATGAAAAGCAGCGCTCCTTCTTGACTCCATCCACACCATCGATGTCGAACAAAAAACCGAACGCCTGCCTGCTTCAATCGACGCAGCCAAGCGCGCAAAAGCGGAGCCGCTTTCAAATCAGTCGGAAAAATACGTCCGGAAGTGCCGACGAATGTTTCGACCCCTAAGTGACGAGCCCACGCTCGTACCGCATCAGGGGGGAACAATACAATGGCACGTTCGATGTCGGGACGATGAGAGCCATAGCGCGAGAGAAACGGCTCGATCGATTCAGAATGCGTAAGATTCAGGCCTCCCTTTCCTGCCAACAGGAATTTTCTCCCGATCGACGGCATGGCATCATAGAGCTGCACCCTTGCGCCTGCTGCGACCGCCGCTTCTGCCGCCATGATCCCGGCGGGCCCGCCGCCGATTATCACAACCGTTCCCATCAACATCCTCACGGTCCGTGACGAGATGTACTCACTTGAGTACACATACTACAACCCAGAAATATTTTGACGCCATCCATCGTCGTATGAATCTCACTACGTTTGTACAATCTGCGTTGAGAAATATTTCTTCGACTTGTAACAATTTCAGACAATTCGCGCGCTGTCCTTCAGGTCCGCTTCTTGCCAATATTCGAAGCCTGACACAGCGATGGCCATCGCTCTTACACACTCTTTATCCTTCCGTCTGGCCATGTATTGTTGGCACAGCACAGAAGTCAGGAGGAAACACGATGCGCGTGCGAGCGACATGTTGTATTGCACTCGGTCTCGCCCGCTTATTGTCCAGCAATGCAGACCAAGCCATGGCAGCCGAGGACATATCAAAAAGAAATAACTTGCATGTGACGAGACCTACCGCTCCCCGCAACCCGGATGATTCATTCAGCCGCATGTTTTCCGGGTTGCTGCCCTTTGCACCACCGACCGATGAAGCCAGAAACCAGGCTAAAAAGCTTGGTGAGAAGGGAGGGGTTCTCGATGCGAAGGATCTTCTGACCGATCCGATCCAGTCGATTCTCAATCCTGCTGTCCACAGTCCCAACAATCCAGATAATACGAGCATGACAGCCGGTGTCACATTTTTCGGTCAATTCTTGGACCATGATCTTACACTGGCTTTAAAAGCGCCGATACTTGAGCAAACCAATCCGAGACGAACGACGAATTTTCGTACCGCTGAGTTCGATCTCGACAGCGTATACGGAAACGGACCGGACAGATCGCCTGAACTGTATGACATCAGCACCAGAGACATCAAATTCAAGGTCGACGTTCTTCCCGGGTCGGCGCTCGTGTCTCGAAAGGGCGCGGAGCGATACGATCTCCCACGCGATTCGAACAACAGCGCCATCATCGCGGACAGTCGAAATGATGAGAATATCATCCTCAGTCAATTTCATTTGGCCATGTTGAAATTCCACAATGCCGTGACCGATCACGTCCGGAAGGATCCGGCATTCACCAACCGTTCGGCCAAGGATGTCTTCAACGAGGCGCAGCGTCAAGTGTGCTGGCATTACCAATGGATCATCGTGAACGAGTTCTTGCCGCTGACGATCGGGCAAGACCGCGTCAATGAGATTCTGCGGAACGGTCCACGTTTTTACAATGTCACCGATCGAAGTCAGGACGGTTTGTTCCGCAATGCAATTCGTGAACCGTTGATTCCGGTGGAGTTTGCCGTGGCGGCATACCGGTTCGGCCATTCACAAGTGAGGCCGAGTTATCGGATAAACTTCGGCCCCGATGGTGGTTCTCCGGTCTTTATGTTTATCTTCGACGATGCACAAGATCCGAATGATCCCGATCCCGACGATATGCGGGGCGGCAAGCGGGCGGCGCGACGATTCGTCGACTGGCAGACGTTCTTTGATTTCAAGGACGGGAACGTGCGCAACAACAAGGAGATTGACAGCAAGCTGTCATCTCCTTTGATGCACCTGCTCGGATCGCGCGGACCGGCGCCCGGCATGCCGGATGACGGCATCCAGTCGCTGGCGTCACGTAATCTCATGCGGCATGTCAATTTCGGTATTCCTTCTGGGCAAGCCATTGCGCGTGTGATGAACGTTCGGGTCCTCACTCAGGCGCAGCTTGCAGAACTGGCCCCCTATGGCATGGAGAAGAGTACGCCGCTCTGGTATTACATCTTGAAGGAGGCGGAAGTCTTCGAGAGCGGAAAGCGGCTGGGACCCGTTGGAAGCCGCATTGTCGGCGAAGTGTTCATCGGCTTATTACAAGCTGATAAAGATTCCTATCTGTCCTTGAACCGGAACTGGAAACCGACTCTGCCGTCTGCGACACGTGGAGACTTCGAGATCACGGATCTTTTGAAGTTTGCCGGCGTCGTTCCTCCGCTCAACTAGATCTCACCCTGCCCGTGTTGAGGGGTACCTTGATCAGAAGGTACCCCTCGCAGAGCATCAGGCCCGACGGTCATCGCTCGCCGGGGCCTACGATCACGATGAACCGCGGCCACTATTTTCTCTGCCCTCAACGTGACATTTGATTTCGTCTTGCGTTGCACTACTCCGGTAGTCTATCGGCGTTTACGTCGGAGCAATGCTGACTGCTTCAACAAGTAGCTCCGGAGCACGACGGCTTGGTTGTGCCGCTCATCCTTGGCGGAATAGAGCAACGTGACGGGGCCAGCCTTTACCTGCTTCTTGATCGTGGCGAAAAGTGAGGTCTTCTTTTTCAATTCAGTGAGGTAGCGGCGGCGGAATTCTGTCCATTTAGCGGGATCGTGGTTGAACCATTGGCGTAGAGCTGTGGAGGGACCGATATCAGGCAGCCAGAGATCAAGCTTTGCTTTAGCTTTGGAAACCCCTCGTGGCCACAGTCTATCGACTAGAACGCGGAATCCGTCGGTCTCGGCCACCGGCTCGTAGACACGTTTGATCAGGATTCTCATGGCCGGCGGGCACGCACCCTGTTAGAGGCCGACGGTTTCGATTTGTCCGACTTCCTCCGGCAGCAGGGTGAACCGATCCGATAGCAGATCTTCCTTCATATGCTGGGCGCTCGTGGTGCCGGTCAAAGGCAGCATGCCGATCTGCATCGCAAACCGGAAAATGAGCTGAGCGAGTGTGACCTCATACCGTGCCGCCATGGCTCGAATTTCTTGATCGGCAAACACTTCGCGATTCGCGGTCAGAAGTGAGAAGCCTTGATAAATAATGCGGTGCGTCCGGCAAATTTCCCGCACCTCTTTGTCCCAGCCGAAGGCGGCGTAACACCGGTTTTGGACCACCATCGGTTTGTGCTTGGCCTTCATGCAGAGCAAGGTCAGCTGATCGGCCGACACGTTGCTGATTCCGATCATCTTCGTCTTCTCCGACTCATAGAGCGATTCGATCGCCGTCCAAACTTCCCAATCCTCAGTTCCCAAGCCGCGCCGGGAATAAGGCCCATGGAGCACGTACGAATCGAGATAGTCTGTATGGAGATGCGCCAGGGAACTGGCAAAGGACTGCTGCACCTGCGTTGTGATGGTCGCTCGCGCATCGTATGGAAGACGATGATCCTGGCCGTTGATCGGGGTGAACTTAGTCTGGAGAAACAGCCGTTCGCGGGGCATCCCGTTCTTAGCCAATTTCAGCAGTGCCTCCCCGACCCGCGCTTCATCGTAGTGGACCAGCTGGTTGGCCGTATCGATAGCCGTAAATCCGGCATCCACCGCTTGCAACACCAGTTCGGTCGTCGCCTCTTTCTTCCACGCCGTCCCGTACATGAAGGAAGGAACGGAAACTTGATTGTAAGTCATCATAGTCCTCATATGGCCGCCTTTAATTTTCTCCTTTCATAGCCGATTGCCGCGTTCATGTCCACTTCGTAGGCACGATGATGACAGCCCGCGCGCCATCGTAACGATCTTTGCTTGGCTAGAAATATATCAACCAGGGTTTCGCCGAGTGAATAGGCTTCAATTGTTGTCGTTAAAATGTGTACGGGCGACACACCACTCAACATCTTTAGGCGTGGGGCACCATTGACTATGAAAACACAGAATTCCTCATCGGGACAGAATCATTCAGCCTGGTTATTGAGTGACAGCTCGCGCGCCTTTCCTTCACTGACCGGGTCCGTTCACACAGATGTCTGTATCGTCGGCGGTGGCATGGCCGGAATAAGCGTGGCCTACATGCTCGCTCGGGAAGGCGTGTCGGTCGTCGTGCTGGAGGATGGCGAACTCGGAAGCGGAGAAACCGGACGGACGACTGCGCATTTGGCCAATGCGATCGACGATCGCTACACCCATATCGAGCGCCTCCATGGCGAAAAGGGATCTCAGTTGACAGCGGCGAGCCATACCGCCGCTATCCGGCGGATCGAGCAAACGATTCAGGACGAGAAGATCGACTGCGATTGGTCGCGGGTGCCAGGGTATCTCGTTCTCTCGCCGGGTCAGGAACTTCAAGTTCTTCATGAGGAAATGGCGGCCGCTCACCGGGCTGGACTCACCGACGTCACCTTGCTGGACACGACGCCGGTGGCCTCATGGGGTCGCCCGTGCCTCCGGTTTCCGGAGCAAGGGCAGCTTCACCCATTGAAATACCTTCTCGGGCTCGCCGACGGCGTCACGAAACGCAGGGGCCGTATCTATACGCAGACTCATGCCTCCACGATCGAGGGAGGAGCTATCGTGCGAGTGCGGACCACTTCGGGAGGCGTCGTCACGGCAACTGTTCTCATTGTGGCGACGAATACACCGGTGAACGATTGGGTCACGATGCACACGAAACAGGCCGCCTACCGGTCTTATGTCGTCGGATTTCGCGTTCCTCGTCACAGCATCCCCAATGGACTCTATTGGGATACGGAGGATCCGTATCATTATGTTCGGCTTCAACCATTCGACCAACACGATGATCTCCTTCTTGTGGGGGGCGAAGACCATAAGACCGGCCAGGCCGATGACGCCGTCAATCGATATGCACGCCTGGTCGCATGGACGCACACATGGTTTCCACAAGCCGGGTCCTCCATGTATACCTGGTCGGGACAGATCATGGAGTCAATGGATGGCCTCGCATTCATCGGCCGAAATCCCGGCGATCATCCCAATGTCTATATCGTCACGGGCGACTCCGGTATGGGCATGACGCACGGCACGATCGCGGGCATCCTGTTGACCGACTTGATTCGTGGCCGGAAGAACCCGTGGGCTGACTTGTACGATCCGGCCCGAGTGCGGATTTCTGCGGGGATGGAATTTGCCCGCGAGAACGTCAATGTCGGCGCACAATTTACGGATTGGGTGACGCCGGGTGGAGTGGGCTCAATTCATGAGATTCGACCAGGGCAAGGCGCGATTGTCCGCAGTGGATTGAGCAAACTGGCCGTCTATCGGGATAAGGAGGGGCAGGTCCATCAGCGATCAGCGGTGTGTCCACATCTCGGATGTCTCGTCCGATGGAATGAAAATGAAACGACATGGGACTGCCCCTGTCATGGGTCACGATTCGACTGCTATGGAACCGTCATCAACGGGCCTGCGAATACGGACCTCGCTCCCGTTGAGTCTTCTTAATGACTGTCACCGTCTCGGCCCCATCTGTGTTCAATTCCTTCCCCCACCCGTCTTCCTACGACCGCATAGAATTGCTAGACTGCGCCCGCCTTACCGGAACGCTGATTGGATGTGTGGCCAGTCACACGTATCGATGATCGAAGTTGACGGAGATCGTGCGCTTCGAATTTGTTGGTGGAGGGAGCCTCCGATGATCCATCTCAGACTCTTTACGTCGTATGTCCTGACCCTGTTTATCGGTGCCTCGACCATCGCCACCGCATCGGAACCTTCAGACCCTGAGTCGGCGATCCGCCGCATGGTGCGCGCCAACGCCGAAAAAGATCTGCCGACGCTTTCACGGCTGATGGCGCACGATGGCGACATCATCAGTTATGGGGTCGCCGGCCGTAAATATATCGGTTGGACGGAGCTCGAGGAGGGCATGCGAGAGGAATTCCTCAACGCCCAGAAACTCGAGATTCCGATTCGTGAGCTCACAGTATGGACAAAGGGAGACGTGGCTTGGTATGCGATGGAACTCGACTATATCCGCTATGTTGCCGATGGATCCGAACTCAAACGGACCGTGCTTCCGATGCGGGAGACAGGAGTGCTCGAACGCCGCAACGGCAACTGGCAATTGTTGTCGTGGCATGAATCGTTTCGATCCGCCCAACTCGGCGGGCCGCCCGCTTCACCGTCCGCAGCGCCTTCGCACCATCCAGCCGGCGGCTCACAAGGTTCTCCGGCACCTGACCTCAGCGGCGAATGGGAAATTCTGGAGGTCGAGGATGACAAACGCTACAAGGCGACCTTGGACAAAAATGGAAACGGACCGTACACGCAACAGGGCGGTCGTTTCACCACCACGAAGATCGCCGATCGTCTCTGGCAGGGTACGTGGCGGCAGCCTGGGAATGACCGTGAAGGCGGTTTTGAAGTCCGCCTCTCAGAGGACGGTGCTCGTGCCATCGGGATGTGGTGGTACACGCGGGTCGGTACCCAGAAAAACATTCCCCCGCGTGAGCATGGAGGGACGTATCAATGGAAACGGCTCACCCCGACGACGAGCGTCCGATGACGCCGCGGATTTCGCGCGGAGACGGGTGAATCGCAGTCGAGTCAGTCACCACCCGTTCGGTCCAGCGTGATACTCGCGAAACATTCTGTTGAGGCAGTGGCGGCTTCATAGCCGGAATTGATAGAGTGCGGCGATGGAAGCCGAAGAAGATACCACGGTCACCGAGCTTCGGCTCAGCTACCGCTATATCAAGGAGCATCCCTGGGTCGTCACGGCCGTGAACGGCTTTCTGTCCGCCTACTTCATGGAACAACCCGGTTTTCGTGTGCAGCGCCATTTTGACGAGTTGGAATCCGGTATGCACGTTTGGATCTGCGAAGTGCCCGCCACCATGAAGATGACGACCTTGTTACGAAGGCTGCAGGCTGACATTCCTCGCTGCCGGTACAGCCAGACCCCGATACCCCCGACCGACCGCATCCAGTATGTCGTCGATTCTCCGGATAAGAACTGACGAGCCACGCTTGTGGAGGTGCAACATTCTCCAAACCAAGTGCTCCGAGGTCATCGGTGGAGTATAATAGTCAATCATGAATCGTGTGCTGGTTCTCGGCGCCGGAAAGATCGGCTCTCTCATCGCCTGCCTCCTCAATCAACGTGACTCCTACGAGGTCCATCTGGGAGACATCACCCTGGATGCGCCGAAGCATTTGGTCGAAGATCTCGGCTTGGAACGGGTGATTCCCTGCCTGCTCGATGTGAGACATCCCGACGCCGTCAGCACTTATCTTTCAGCGCATCGATTTGACGCCATTCTTTCCAGCCTGCCCTATTTCTGCAATCCGACTGTCGCGGGCCTGGCCTTGACTCATCATCTGCATTACTTCGACCTCACGGAAGACGTGGAAGTGACAAATCAGGTCAAGGTCTTGAGTACAGGCGCGGACCATGCCTTCATGCCGCAATGCGGTCTCGCGCCCGGCTTTATCAGTATCGTGGCGCATGATTTGATGACCCATTTTGAAACATTGGATACGGTCAAGATGCGGGTGGGCGCCTTGCCGGTTCATCCCAGCAATGCTCTCAAATATTCGCTCACCTGGTCGACCGATGGCCTGATCAACGAATACGGGAATGTCTGTTACGGCATTGAGGAAGGCGAGAAAGTCCCGCTGCAACCGCTCGAAGGCTATGAAACGATCGAGCTGGACGGGCTGCTCTACGAGGCCTTCAACACGTCCGGAGGATTGGGAACCTTGGCCGACAGCTATGCCGGAAAAGTGCGCACGATGAACTACAAAACGCTCCGCTATCCCGGCCATTGTGAAAAAATCCACTTGCTCATGAAAGACCTCAAGCTGAACGAAGATCGCGATACGCTCAAACGCGTACTCGAGCATGCAATCCCTCAAACACTCCAAGACGTCGTGCTGATCTATGCCTCGGTGACCGGAACCAAAGACGGCGGATTTTTCGAGGAGAATTACGCGAAGAAGATCTATCCGCAATGCATCAAGGGCAAACTCTGGTCGGCCATTCAAGTGACGACGGCCTCCAGCGCCTGTTGTGTCATGGACCTTGTCTTGAGAAATCCCTCGCAGTACCATGGATTCGTCACCCAGGAATCCATCCTCTTGAAAGATTTCTTGAACAATGAATTGGGGGCCAGCTTCCGATGAGCACGATTCATCACTCTGCACTGCGGGATTTGGGCCTCCAAGCGGTGAATTCCGGAGGAAGTACCGGCGGCGGCTGGTGGTCAGGTCGCAACGACGGGTCGCTCCTGCCGTCGATCAATCCGTCCACCGGCGAGCAAATTGCCGGGGTCTATCCGTGTTCGCTTGAAGACTACCAGCGGATTGTGAAGGAATCCACCGAGGCGTTCCGCGCGTGGCGGATGGTTCCCGCGCCGAAGCGCGGTGAAATGGTCCGACTGATCGGCCAAGCGTTACGCGAGAAGAAAGATCAATTGGGCACGCTCGTGTCGTTGGAAGTCGGCAAGATCAAGGCGGAGGGAGATGGGGAAGTCCAAGAAATGATCGATATGGCTGATTTTGCCGTCGGTCAATCACGGATGCTCTACGGTGTGACCATGCAGTCCGAACGGCCGGCCCACCGGATGAGCGAACAATGGCACCCGTTGGGGCCGATCGGTGTCATCACGGCGTTCAATTTTCCCGTAGCGGTGTGGGCCTGGAACGCCTTTGTGGCCGCCATTGCCGGCGATACCGTCATTTGGAAACCGTCGCCGAAAGCGCCGCTCTGCGCCGTCGCTGTCCAACAAATTTGTAACCGCGTCATGCAACAACAGGGGTATTCAGGAATTTTCTCGCTCTTCATCACCGATCAACCGGCCCTTGCGGAACAAATGGTGCAGGACGAGCGATTACCTCTCATTTCGTTTACGGGGTCGGTACCGGTCGGCCGACGAGTGGCGGCCATGGTCGGTCAGCGATTGGGCCGCACCCTCCTCGAGCTCAGCGGCAACAATGCCGTGATCGTCGATGAAACCGCCGACTTGGAGATGGCTGTGCGCGCGATCTTGTTCGGCGCCGTGGGAACAGCCGGTCAGCGTTGCACGACGACCAGACGTCTTCTTATCCATGAGTCGCGTTACGAGGAATTGGTCGGCAGGCTCGTGAAAGCGTACGCCCAAGTGCATATTGGAAATCCTCTGGAACCGGATGTGCTCATGGGTCCGCTTATCGATCACGTGGCCGTTGAAGGTTATCGGGCTGCGCTCGACGAGATCAAAAAAGAGGGCGGCGAGATTCTGTGCGGCGGACATGTCTTGAACCGGCCCGGCTACTTTGTCGAACCGACGATCGTCAAAGCGAACACCCAATGGCCTATTGTCCAGCGCGAGACCTTCGCGCCGATTCTCTACGTCATGACGTTTCACACCATCGACGAGGCCATCAAGATGCACAATGACGTTCCGCAGGGGCTCTCGTCCGCCATGTTTTCGAACGATGTGCGTCGTGGCGAGCGCTTTCTCTCGGCGTCCGGCAGCGATTGCGGAATCGCCAATATCAACATTGGAACCTCCGGAGCCGAGATCGGCGGAGCGTTCGGCGGAGAAAAGGAAACAGGCGGGGGCCGTGAAGCGGGATCGGACTCCTGGAAAGCCTATATGCGCCGTCAGACCAACACGGTGAATTGGGGAACGGAGCTGCCGCTGGCGCAAGGCATTAAGTTTGGCTCTTGAACGAGGTGCGATCATGGATCAGAGTCACGAGCTTGATCATTTGATGGAAAAGATGGTTGCGGACTATATTGAACATAACCGGGCGGCCGGCATCCTCAAATCCATGTTGGATGATTCCGGCGTGGGTTTCTCGCCGGTCATCGACCACGTCACAATTCGAACGCTGGATATCGACCGCGCAGCCGAACCTTTCGTCAAGCTTGGCTATGCGTATGACGAGACCCTGCATTACGACGATTGGTACGCGAAAGTCTACCGAAAGACCGGGTACCCTGCCCTCTTCGTAGACCAGGCCTATCCGGATGAACGAGGCAACACCAGTATCATTCCCGGGTGGGTCCATGCATTCGGCGACAAGGTCTTTCATCATGTCGCCGTCCGTGTCGAAGATATCGACCAGGCCGTCGCTCGACTACGGCAAAAAGGCGTGGTATTTGCCGGCAATATCGTCGGTGGTTCGGGTGGGGTGCTCAGGCAAATTTTTTCAGCGCCGGAAACCGTCGGCGGGAAGCCGTTTTCCGTCTTAGAACTCGCCGAACGGCACCGAGGATACCAAGGATTCCTGCCGCCTCAGGCCGACAGTCTCATGAAATCTTCCGCCGGTCGTTAGAGCGAGGCTGTTAGGTTTTGCTGTGCGTAGTTCCCTCCTGTAAATCACATTCACGCGCAACCATCGTTCTCACAGCCAGGAACCGGCGTATCCCTAACGCGAGACATGCGATAGCGGCTGCTATAGCCAATCCCCCCAAGGCCTGGAGGTATGGATGATTCAACCACCACATGGCCGGCACACCGACGATGACAAACCCCAATGCCGTCCTGATGTAGGCCAGCAACGTACGTTCATTGGCCAACTCCGTCCTGTGGCGGGCTAATTGATTTCGGACGTCGCTCTCCACGTAAGTCCCTCTGCTACTTCCCTTCTAACACATCCTTTGCCTCCCTGCTTTTTGGTGGAAGCTGATCGCCGAACAGGACATGGTCGTCTTTGTTCTGCAGAAGTAAGGTGGTAGTCAGCAAACGCCCGGCTGCATCTCAGGTTTGCCTGTCGATCACTTGCGCGGCAACAAGAAACATCGGCAGGCCAAGGAACAATTGGCGTCGATATACTTCCCTGTTTCTCCGACTCTACTGGCTAATTGCAGGAATCACCGAAGGTGGCCTGTCTATCCGGTGTCCATCTGCCGCCGGCCATCGTACATCCAGTGTCTGTCGTTTGGCTTGAGAGTGCAGCTTGGGCCATTGCCTGTTCGGCTTCGATGCGGTCGAACTCCTTGGCCATCCGTCTGATATAGGCGGTCCGTTCGCCGCTGTTGTGAAACACTGCCCCCACTGGATCGGCTGGGCAGCGAAGGCCGCCGATGGCATTCCGTTCTTGCTGATCGCGAAAGCCGATGCAATTGCTGTAATCTCTCAGCCACCTGGCCCAATAGGCGCCTTTAGGATGGCCGAGCTTATCGGATTTCTTGAACCATTCGATCGCGATTGCGCGGTTTTGTGGCACGGACATCCCAAACTCGTACATGCGGCCCACTGAGAAGGCAGAGTCCTTGAATTTCTCAGCCCCTTTGAAGTACAGGCGGAACGCCTCGGCCCAATCTTCTGGAACGCCCTTTCCAAGTTCATACAGAAGTCCCAGTGTTTTTTGCCCGATAGGGTTACCTTGATCGGCGGACTTGCGATACCAGGCTGCGGCTTGGCGCTCGTCTTTGGGAACACCATCTCCAAACTCGTACAGTTGTCCTATGGCCAATTGACAATCGTCGTTTCCCATGTCCGCGCATTGGCGATAAAACTTGGCCGCCTTCTCGAACTGCTTCTGTTTGTACAAACGATAGGCTTCCGCCTTGAGCGTCATACCGGGTCTTATGTCGTTGCGATCCTGCTCGCGCTTCTGAATAAAGGCAGGAGCCGCCTTGTCACCCATCTCGACCGCCTTCTTCAAGAGCTCGTTCGATTTCGCCTCATCATGTGGAACGCCCGTACCGAGATGGTACAGATTGGCCAGACGCCTCGCCGCGGCAGCATTGCCGTTATCGACTCCCTTCTGATACCACTTGGCCGCAGTCGCCGCATCTTCCCTTTCGCCGGTCCCTTGCTCATAAAGCATTCCCAGCACAAGCGGTGCCCGCATGTGACCGGCATTGGCAGCCTGTTCCAACCAGGGAATCGCGTTGCGATGTTCCCTCGACACATATAACTTGATCGCTCCCGCACAGAACATCGACTGCACATTGCCCGACTTGGCTTCGGCGATATGCCCTGTGAGTGCGATGCCGGCTGGGGCATTATGGAGGCATTCTGTATCGAGAAAACCGTCGGCAGAAAGAGATCGTTCGGCAAAAACTCCGATGAGCACGGTTGCGAGCAGCAGTTCCCCTGAGACTCTCACTACCCGTGGCCACAGGCAGGATGCGCGGCGCATTGAGACACGCGATCTCCTGTACGTGGTCATGGGACCTCCCAAGAAGGAATGGGCCGTTAGGCTACTGCTGACATTATGTGGTGTCAATCCAGCGCCCACCCCCTCCATTCATGGTTGTCGGCCATGCGGCGCCTCTCGATTCGAACCATCTCATCAGTGGGAAAAGCCAAAAGATGTTTTGCTGGACATAAGCGGAAGGCAAAGCAGCACCTGGTCTATCGACCAGCCTCGACGCGCATCGTACCGACCGGTTGGAAGCTAGCCCATGTCGCGGAGGGTATGACCGGGGTTTCGATCGCGCGCGATGGTTTTCATGAGCTGATCGCCGAATAAGACGACGACACGGTCACGCTGGTCCTTCACCACCATCGAGGCTGACGGTGGCTTGAAGGTCGCAAGGTCTCCATCCAGCCAGGCGCTGCACGTAAACGGCAGAGCGTCCAACACGGTTTCAACCCGATACTCATAGCGTAGTCGATATTGAAGCACATCGAACTGTAACCGGCCGACCGCCGCGATCAACGCTTCATCATGGAGACTGCGCATGATTTGGACCGTGCCCTCTTGCGCCATCTGCGACAAGCCCTTGTCGAACGCCTTGCGCTTGCCGACATCCGTCGGTCTGAGACGCGCAAAGATTTCCGGCTGGAACTGCGGCAGCGGTTTGAAATTGAAGCCGCCGGTCGCGGAAACCGTGTCACCGATGGCAAAGACGCCGGGATTGATGATCCCGATGATATCGCCCGGATACGCTTCTTCCACCGTGCTGCGTTCCTGAGCCACCAGACTGTGCGGCCTCGCCAAACGAAGGTCGCGGCCTAGCCGATGATGTTTCACCACCATATCCCGTTCAAAACGTCCGGAACAGACCCGAAGAAATGCCGTGCTGTCGCGATGCTTGGGGTTCATATTGGCTTGCAGCTTGAAAACATAGGCGCTGAACGGCATCTCGATGGGATCAACCGAGAACTCGGTTCCATCTTCGCGGTCCGCAGGCCGCGCGCCGGGACTGGGTGCCAAGGCCACGAATGCGTCGAGAAAGGTTTCAATCCCAAAATTCGTGAGAGCCGACGCGAAAAAGACCGGAGTGACTTCCCCGCGGAGAAACTGCCCCCGCGTGAAGGGGTTTCCGGCGATATCCAAAAGCTCAAGATCATGTTGAACTTGCGCCATCGTCTCTTGGGATACCCGGCCGTTTGAGTGCAGCTCGGCCAGCGGCAGGATGTTCGTGTCCACTTTGGTCGCCCCACCATGCATCGTCTTGCTGAACAACTGCACCCGGCTGTCCTCGCGGGTCACAATACCGACGAAGTCGCTGCCCGACCCGATCGGCCAATTGACGGCGCTGGCGTGAATGTCCAGTGCCTGCTCCACCTCCGTCATCAGGTCCAGCGGCGGGCGCCCCGGCAAATCCATCTTGTTGATCAAGGTCAAGACCGGAATTTTCCGCAAGCGACACACGGCAAAGAGTTTGCGCGTCTGGGTTTCAACGCCTTTGGCCGCATCGATGACCATGATGGCGCTGTCGGCCGCCGTCAGCGTGCGGTAGGTATCTTCAGAAAAATCCTGGTGGCCGGGCGTGTCGAGCAGGTTGATCACGGCTCCTTTGTAGGGAAACTGCATGGCAGACGCCGTGATCGAAATGCCACGCTCCTGCTCCATTCCCATCCAATCCGATGCGGTCGCCTTGCCGCCCTTTCGCCCGCGCACCATCCCGGCGGTTCGGATCAGGCCGGAATAGAGAAGCAATTTTTCGGTCAAGGTCGTCTTGCCCGCATCCGGGTGGCTGATGATGGCGAAGGTTCGCCTTCGCCCGGTGGCGGCGATCAGTTCGCCCTGTAGCGTGGCCTCAGTCGTCATGGTCGAGCAGCATACCACATCAGGTTTGAAAGGAGAGCGCTTTCACGAGGCTGAAGACTCTATGGGATATGCATAACCGGCTCGCTCCAAGGCGCGGCGGACGGCCCCAAGGACCGCCGGCGTATCGGAATGCGGGAGCACCGCCGGCTCCGGAGCGGCGCGAAGTTTGGCGATCAGGTGTTCGGTCTCACCACCTGCCAACTTGTCGCACACCTCGTACAATCCCCCTGGCCCTTCCTCAATGACATTGTGTTTCATCAAGATCGTCTGCAGCGTGGCGATGATACCGGCGGTGGGAGTCGGCATGAGCAAGGCCGCGATCGCACCGTGATCGAGTCGGAGCTTCGCTGCCATCGAAAGCGGCTCTCCGCTGCTGAGTCGCTGAGCCGCCGGCATGAGGATTTTTTCTTCCATGCCGATGTGACGCAGCAGTCCGGCTCTAAACTGATCATAGGCTCCTTGCTTCACCTGTCCCGTGGACGAAACGGCCGACTGAAGCAGCGCCTCCAATCGCCGGTGATCGTCCGTCAGAAAACGGGTCACAGGTCCGGCTAATGTCTCGTCATTCAAAGGCATCTATTCTCTCCGCCGACCAACCGCCGCCGAAAAACAGCGGAAGCCTCAGGTCGTCATGTATAGGAAATATCCATGAACGATTCCGGCAAAAAACACAAGATGTCGAAGGGCCTACGGAAAGCGATCAAGTCAAGCGGACACAAGACGGCTCTCGATTCTCGGTGTGAGTGCTGATGGACAGGAGCCCCTCGATACGCGCTCGCCGCTAATGTGCGCTCTGCGAGGTCTGTGAACTGTCCGACTCTCTGCTGAAGAGCTTGGTGATCAATCTACCGAGGAATGTGGAAAATCCGACAACGATCAGCCCGATGGCTGCGACAACTCCGATGCTGGACCAATGATCGAACATAGTTAGCCCTGTAGTCCTTGCAGGAGGACCGCTGCTATCTGGCATTGTACCCTGTTTGTGTGGAAACGTGCTTCAGTTCCAGCGGGCTTGTAGATAGACCATCACGGCGGCGGCGAAGAGGATGGTGAAGGCGCCGAAGCAGGAGGCTGTGAATGAAAAGGGACCGTACGGCTGAAATCGTAATCGTCGGGTTTGAGGGAACCGCATGAGGCAGAATGTCGTGAACGACGCCCCTGCCCCAATTAATGCCAGCAGAATTTGATCGGAATCCATCAGGCCGACATATCCCCTGTTTACGTAAGCAGATACGCAAGTCCTGCAGCCCCGACGAACAAGAAAATCAGCCAGCGAAGCAACCCCTCTCTCGCATCAACTTGAGCTTTGAGTATATGGCTCCTCAGGGTAGGTTGAGCTCGGAGATAAGCATGGACTTGATCCTCGGCCTCTTTCAATCCGAGGTTCTGTTCCACCCGAACCAGCTTGACGGCATCGACGATCCGACCCCGCCAGAGAGCGGTCACCGCTGCATGCGGGAGGGTACGGCACGAGGGAGGATCCGCCGATTCATCAGTGATTGCAGGCTGTAAAGATGAGAGGGGCATAGGCTAGAGAACAGCCTATCACCATCAGACGGACCGTCGAAATAAAACCGCAGATTCCCCTTCCCCAAGCGCCTGATCGATTTTCATCTCTTGCTTTGTGTTTTCAAGAACCGGTCATAGAATGCTCGGATATCATGCGTATGCGTCGATTGATTGCTGGCGTACTGGTCACCGTTGCGGCAAGCGCATGGGCTACTGCGGGTTTCGCCCAGACAACCAGAGTCAAGAACGACCTCGTTGGGCCGGTGCGTAGCGTCACGATCAAAAAGGTCGGCTATTCCGCGACGGAAACCTACGATCGGGCCGGACGTCTTGTCGAGACCTTCATCGACCTGACGCACGCGAACACCTCCACCTATTCGCTCTTCCAGTACGATAAGGAAGGACATCTTCAGGAAGAACTCGCGCTCGACCCCAGCGGAAGACTCATGCAACGAAAGCGGGTCGTGTATGTACAAGACTCGGAGGGGCGAGACACGGCCTCTGTGGCGGTCTCAGATGATGGTCATTTTCAGCATGCCGAGTTTTCTGTGTACGATCAGCGGGGTCATCTCTGGGAGCAGTTATGGGTCAACAGTACCACGGCTTACAAGAGTCTGTTCGACGTATTCGGGCGTCGCATTTATTCCGCCCGCTACAGCAAGGGAGCATTATTCAGCGAACTGAAACACCAGTACGACGAACGGGGACGATTACAAGAACTCGTCTGCTACGGTCCGCAAGGTGCCGTGACCGGTCGTGTGACGAACGCCTATGACGCCGATGGACGGCGCGTGCAAGCCACTACCGAGATATTCAGCGAGGACCAGAAACGAACATGGATCACGACGTATGAGTACGACGATATGGGAAACTGGATCAAAGAAACGACCGCGGAACACTCCCCCGCTTCACACACCACTACCGCTTCCACCGTTCCCATCGTGCAAGAGCGCGCGATCCAGTACTACGCCATTGCCGAGAATAAGGTCCATTAGTTGCTCCTCCTCCGATCGCGCCTCAGTACACAGCTCGCGTGACTTGGATCGGAAGCCTCACCATTGCTGCTTTTGATTTTGCTGGATCAACGCGTCCCGCATCGGTTAACCGGACAGAGGTAATCATGCGCGACACGCGGTGGGATTCGCGTAGCGCATATCTATCCGGTCACCGCAGGAAGTCTTCCCTGTTTAGGATAGTCGCTTAAACGGCGGATGAGTCATGCATCGTACGAGATGCGCACGTCTAACGGGAAGGAGTTACAGCATGTTCCCGTTGATGACGGAACGCGGAGACCGCGATCGTTTTCTCGATGCCGGTAAGACCAGGAACTTTCGAAGCAGCCCACTCGAACTCACTCACGCTCACGTTCTTCTGACGATACAGTCTTTGAACAAACGGTCCCCAGAGTGGCTCGAAATAGTCAAACCACCAGCCTGGAGGCGTACAACCCAACCGGTACTCGTCTTGAGGCATATGACTCTCGTGATTCGAGGTGCGATTATCTAATACAAGATGCAGCAATTTGACAGACCTCAAAAAAGAAAAACTCGATCAGCCGATTCTGAGTTATCCACTGATTCCCCAGCCAGCAACACAGCGCAATACATCGTATTCATGGACCAGCAATTCGAGTGCCATGATATAAATACGTTTATTTCCAAGTAGTTTGTGAAATGAAGGTACGAGGCAGGCAACGTGATGTGTGGAAGATCTCCACTATTGTACAATTATAGAACACCGATCTTGACCCGATAAAAGTTCGCTGACATCGGCTACACCCAAAACCGATGAGACAATTCATCCAATTGCCAATGTTTTTTGGGATCCCTCCCCTGCTGAAGCGATTTTGAGTGGAGGTAGGAATTCTAGTTACGTTTCGATCTGTTCTAAAATGGGACAGTCGGCAAGCGATCTGCCGTAAGAACGGAAGACCAATTTTTATAGTGTTTCTAGTTCAACACCACATGGAATACGAACGCTTGTTAGGAGATGCGCACATCTTGGGTCAGGGCTTTTCACACAACATGTTTCAAAATGAAACAGTTCTGCAAGATCGCATGACTTCCCGTGACGAATTGGTTGATTAATGCCCAGACTCAAGGGGCGCACCCGCCGGTGCATATTGAGGCAACACAGCGTCACTCTCTTGCGTGGTAGGTCGCGCGACTCTCGTACGTCCGGCATTACTCACGGACGATGACCGTGTGGTGGCGGGAACAAGTTTTTCGAGCCCATAGGTGCGCAGTTTCCGGTACAGAGTCGAGCGACTCACCTCCAGGTCGCGCGCGATACGGGTCAAATTGCCGCGATGGACGCTGATCGCCCGCACAAGCAACTCCACCTCGATTCGGCGGTGAGCCGTACGCAATGAGTCGAGCGCATCTTTTCCTTCCTGTTGAAGAACCTCCGGAGTCAGATCCAAATCCCGCGGCGTAATCTCGTCTCCCTCTCCCATGACCACGGCCCGCCGGACTCGATTACTGAGCTCACGCACGTTGCCAGGCCAGGCATGGGCGCGCATCGCGTCGATGGCCTGGGCTGAATAACCACGGATCGACTTACGATAGATCGCCGCGGCCCGCTTGAGAAAGACCATGGCCATGAGGAGCAAGTCTTCTCCTCGGTCCCGAAGCGGGGGGAGATGAATATGCAACACGCCGAGCCGATAATAGAGGTCCTCCCGAAACCGATTCTGATCGATGGCGGCCTTCAGATCGACATTGGTCGCGGCAATGATTCGGGCATCGACGCGGAGCGTCTCCTGGCCCCCGACTCGCTCAAACGTGCCTCCCTGTAGAAACCGAAGCAGCTTGACCTGCAGGGCGGGTAACAAATCACCGACCTCATCCAGAAACAAGGTGCCGCCGGCCGCCGATTCCAATTTGCCCTTCTTTTGTTGCACGGCCCCCGTAAAGGCTCCGCGTTCATGGCCGAAGAGTTCGGACTCTAGTAACGTTTCCGGGATGGCTCCGCAATTGATCGGCACGAACGGCCCGTGTTTTCGTTGGCTGCGGGTGTGAATGGCTTGGGCGCTCAGTTCCTTGCCCGTCCCGGTCTCACCGGTCAACAGCACGGGCATCTCGGTCGCCGACACTTTACGGATCAGATCAAAGACGGTGCAGATCGCCGGACTCGTGCCTATCATTTCTTCGCGCTCTTCCACCCACGTCCCTCCAACCACGTTCTAGAAACCGACGCGCATAGATGAGATGCTAGGCACAATTACGCTATGGGTTCGAGATCCAAGATGATCCGGAACTCAACACACGAACATCCTCATTCGTACGCACACGCTCATGCCAATGCGTTGATGGAAAAACCTGCTCGAAATATTGCACTGCATTACCCTACTCATACGGCTCTATCTTCTAGCATACATGGGCATTACGGCTCTATCCTGAATACTGTACATTTTAAAATTGTTTAGAATCCCCACAAAATCACATGATTTAACAGGATGGTCGCGATAGGGCTCTTAAACAAATAGCACTGTATGCATCTGATAGATAGTGCCTAACGGGCCTATCGTTACTTGATGGTATAGATTCTTTCAGCACTATACGCATATCTGAATACTCGTCTCGCAACCAGCTCTTTATCGGTATGGGGCGGCGGCAGACATTGATTCACGTGTTCCCTGTAGCCGATGATGCGGGCACTATTGAAAGCGGCATCTCCACAGGAGAAACAGCTTTCTCACCGTGCGGCAGACCCGCTATCCTGCCGCCTCACTTTTTTGCTTGGAGAATCGCATGTTCGATTGGATGACCAATTCCGAGATGTGGATCGCCCTGGGCACGCTGACCGCCCTCGAAATTGTCCTTGGGATCGACAACATCATCTTTATTTCCGTCCTCGTCGGCCGGCTTCCCCAGGAGCAACGAAACTTGGCGCGCCGTGTCGGACTGGGACTTGCGATGGTCGCTCGATTGGGCTTGTTATTCTCGATTTCTTTCATGATGGGACTGACGGCTCCCCTGTTCACCGTGCTGAATCAGGCGATTTCTGGACGAGATCTGATCCTCATCCTCGGCGGACTGTTCCTGCTCGCCAAGGCGACGCATGAGATTCACGAAAGCTTGGAAGGCACCGATGAGCACGAGACTTCCTCGGCTCCGACCGGTTTGGGAATGATGTTGTTTCAGATTACACTGCTGGATATCGTCTTCTCGTTGGATTCCGTCATCACGGCCGTCGGCCTGGTGAATGAAGTTTCCGTGATGGCCATCGCGATTGTCGGAGCCGTGCTCGTCATGATGATCGCAGCTCGTCCGATCGGCGAATTCGTCGATGCTCATCCGACGATCAAGATCCTCGCACTCTCATTCCTCATTTTGGTCGGAGTGACACTGATGGTGGAAGGGTTCGATGTGCACGTGCCGAAAGGGTATATTTATTTTGCGATGGCCTTTTCGGTCGCCGTTGAGATGATCAACCTGCGAATCCGTGCGCGCCCTGCATCGCCCCGCAAACTGCATAACCGGTACTCGCGCGGCAACGCGGCCTCGTCTGTCCAAGACCACTGACATGGGACTTATGCCGCCGGTCGGACGGACCGAGTGTCAGGGAGAGCTTCGGGCAGACAACGGTGTCGCCAGTTGCTCGAGCGACCGGCCCTCCGCATTCACTCCCAGCCACAGCTCAATCACGGCGCCGACCAGCATCATGCCGCCGCCCAAGAGATATCCATAAAACACGCTGGTGGCCGATGACTCGACGAGCATCCCATAGAGCCATGGCGCAGCCACGCCGGCCCCTTGCGCGACAATGAAGAAGAACGCGATCGCCATCGCGCGGATCTCCATCGGAAACACCTCGCTCACCGTCAGATAGGCCGCGCTGGCCCCGGCCGACGCAAAAAAGAAGATCGCCGACCAAATCATCATGTGCGTGGTAAGCGTCAAAGACTCCGTCCAAAATAAATATCCGGTCAGACCCAGGAGGATGCCCGCAATGCCGTAAGTGAGGCTGATCATGATCTTACGGCCGACCGTATCGAACAACCGCCCTAACAGCAACGGCCCCATGAAATTGCCGAGCGCGAACGGAAGAATATAGAAGCCGATGTTGCTGCTGAGCACGCCATAATATTTGGTCAGCACCAGCGGATAGGTGAACGACACCGCGTTGTACATGAACGACTGAGTGACCATCAGCCCTATGCCCAAGGCCGTCCGACGCGGATATGACCGGAAGAGTTCCCGAGCAACCGTCCCGATCGTCGCATGAGGATGAGTTCGGAGTGTAATCGAGCCCTGCGGCTCCGTCAGCGATGCTCGTCGATCCTGTGTCACCCGCCGTTCGATCCGGGACACAGTGGCTTCCGCCTCCTGAATCCGACCGTGGGTCATCAGCCAGCGTGGGCTTTCCGGAATGAGGCGCCGCACCATGATGATGGCTACCCCCAGCACGGCGCCGAAGACAAAGCACAGCCGCCAGCCGATGGATTCAGGAAAAATCGCCGGATTCAGCAACAGCAGCGTCAGCAACGCGCCCGCCGCCGCTCCCAGCCACCAGGTCCCGTTGATCGCCAAATCGGTATGGCCTCGATTTCGGGCGGGAATCAATTCGTCGATCGCCGAATTGATGGCGGCGTACTCGCCGCCGATTCCGGCCCCGGTCAAAAACCGGAAGAACATAAAGCTCATGAGGTCCCACGAGAAGGCCGTCAGCACCGTCGCCGCAAGGTAGAGCGCCAGAGTGATCATGAACCATTTTTTTCGGCCTTGACGATCGGTGAGATACGAAAAAATCAGCGCGCCGACGACTGACCCGGCCAAATAGGCGGATGCCGTGAGTCCCACTTCCGATTGGGTGAGATGTAACGCGTCGGGATGAGTCAGCATCGGGCCGAGAGCAGCGACGATGGACACTTCAAGCCCATCGAGCAACCAGGTGACTCCCAGCGCCCCGACAACCAGCCAGTGCCAGCGCGACCAGGGCAATCGATCCATTCGTTGAGGGATATTCGTCGTGATCGGGGGATCGGGATGGACAGGCATTCATCCTCGTAGCACGACAATCGGCGGGAATATCCGACAGGAACGCTCTACCAGCCCAATTGCCAGCTCTGGCCGTCCCGTTCCACGAGAGCATCCGCTTCTTTGGGCCCCCAAGATCCGGCCGTGTAGAAATGCACCGGCCGAGGACCGGCCAAGAGCGGGTCGTAGAGTCGCCAGGCCGTTTCCGTAAATTCCGCAGTGACAAACAGCGTTTGGTCGCCGATCATCACATCGCGCAGCAGCGTCTCATAGGCTTCCGGGAGCTCGCCACCAAATGCCTGGCCATAGTCAAAACGCAACGCCCGATCGGTGAACTTGAACGGCCGTCCCGGAGTTTTCACAGAAAAACAAAGGGAGAATCCTTCACTCGGCTGGAGGGTGATCAGCAGCTTGTTGGGGTTCAGACTGCCCGGCTCCAATGATCGGAAAACTTGAATGGGAGCCGGACGAAAGGTGACGGCCACTTGCGTGATCTTGCGTGGAAGCCGTTTGCCGGTTCTCAGAAAAAACGGCACCCCCCTCCAGCGCCAGTTATGAATCTCTAATTTCAGTGCCACATACGTCTCGGTCGTGGAATCCGGAGACACACCCCGTTCTTCGCGATATCCGGGAATCCGCTGGCCGGCAACGTTCCATTCGGTGTATTGGCCAAAGATCACATCTTGAGGATTGATCGGCTGAATGGAGCGCAAGACTTTGAGTTTTTCGGCTTGAATCTCGGACGCTTCGAAGGAAGTCGGCACCTCCATTCCGACGACGGTGAGGAGCTGTGTCAAATGGTTTTGCAGCATATCGCGAAGCGCGCCGGCCTCCTGATAATACGCCCCTCGATGCTCGACCCCGAGATCCTCGGCGACGGTGATTTCCACACTTTCGACCGTATCGCGATTCCACAGCGATTCGAAAATGGGATTGGCAAAGCGGAAGGCCAGCAAGTTCTGTACGGTCTCCTTGCCCAAGTAATGGTCGATGCGATAAATCTGCGATTCGTCCAGGTGGCGATGCAGAAGGGTATTGAGCGCGCGCGCCGAACGAAAATCGTGACCGAATGGCTTTTCAAAGACCACACGCACCCACCCATGGCTTTTGAGCAACCCGGTTTGATCGAGCAGCTCCACGGTCGAAGGGACGATCGTCGGAGGGAGCGCCAGATAGAAAATCCGATTTTGAGGAAGATTTCGCTCGACTTCGAGACGGGCGATACATTTGGCCAGGGCTTCGTAGTCCGTTACTGTGCCTTCGCGGAGGGTGTGGTAGAGCACATGATCTTCGCACCACTGGCGCAAATCCGGGGCGTTACGGGCGCCGGAACTGCACAGCCCTTCATAGGCCCAGAGACGGAAGGCTTCTTCACTGAGCTCCGGCAACGCGGCGCCGACAATGAGCGTATTTTGCTTTTCCAGCTCGCCATAGGTGCGTAAGTGAAAGAGCGCAGGCAGGAGTTTCCGCCGCGTGAGATCACCCGTCGCTCCCAGAATGACGAACAAATGCGGCTCGACAGTTCGTTCTTTCATAGCGGTACCGACACGATGATTGCCCAAGAGGCAGGCACCATTCTCAAGCTACAATCGATCTCCTCGCCTGTCCACACGCATAACCACTCGTTCTGTATCGATGCAGACGTTACTCTTCGGGCGCCTCGATCGGACCAGCCCATTCCCCGTGAGCCAGCGTGACCTCCTGAAACCCTCCATCGGGCCACTGAAACTGTCCCGCCTCATCCACCAGCACGATAAAAGGTTCGCTTTCATGCGCTTCGCCCCGGAACCAGTACCAGCCCGGCCGAGTCGGCGCCTCCAAGCTCCATTTATAGATCGACATCGTGTCTCCTGGACTCCGCACAGTTTCCTCATTCCTTCCCGGCTTTGATTTTTGGTACAGTCTGCTCAACTCTCTTTGTGACCCTATCACGTCATGCCGACACTTCCAATAGACGATGTGCTGCCGTCGATCCGTCTCGCCTTGGGAGATGGGCTCAATGCGCTGCTCACAGCCCCTCCCGGCGCCGGAAAAACCACTCGCGTTCCACCGGCTCTGCTGGATGAACCCTGGTTGAACGGAAAAAAACTCCTGGTATTGGAACCGAGGCGCTTGGCCGCGCGAGCAGCCGCTCATCGAATGGCGGAGGAGCGGCATGAACAAGTCGGAGACACCGTCGGCTATCGGATACGGCTCGAAACGGCGATCGGACCGAGGACCAGAATCGAAGTGGTCACCGAAGGAGTCCTCACGCGCCTGCTCCATCAGGATCCGTCGCTCGACAGCTATGGCATGGTGCTGTTTGACGAATTCCATGAACGCAGTTTGCAGGCCGATGTGGGATTGGCCCTCTGTCTCGAGGCGCAACGCGTCTTTCGTCCGGACCTTCGTCTCTTGGTGATGTCCGCCACATTGGATTGCGGCCCCGTCGGCGAACTCTTGGGCCGCGCACCCCTCATCACATGCGAGGGCCGGATGTTTCCGGTCGAAACCCGCTATCTTGATCAACCGCTCACCGGCCGTGTCGATCTTACCGTGACACAGCTGATCAAGCGATCCTTGATCCAGGATCACGGAAGTCTGTTGGTCTTCCTTCCGGGTATGGCCGATATCCGTCGAGTCGAACGGATGCTGCTGGATGCCAAACTCGGTTCATCAATAGTGATTGCACCCTTGCATGGTGAGCTTCCGCAGGACATGCAAGATGCGGCGATTCGACCGGCCGCTCCCGGACTGCGAAAGATCGTGCTCGCCACATCGATCGCCGAAACCAGTTTGACGATCGACGGAATCCGCGTCGTGATCGACGCGGGCTGGTTGCGCACCCCGCGTTTCGACCCCCGCTCAGGCTTGACCCGATTAAATACCATTCGTGTCGCGAAGGATTCCGCTGAACAACGTCGTGGAAGAGCGGGGCGTCTCGAGCCGGGTATCTGTTATCGCGTATGGACCGAGAAGGAGCAGCGTGCGCTGACAGCCCATCGCCCGCCTGAAATATTGGAAGCCGACCTCGCGCCTCTAATGCTTGACCTCGCCCAGTGGGGCGCCCGGGATCCGTCGGAGTTGTCCTGGCTCACTCCACCGCCGCGCGGAGCAATCGCACAATCCAAGGAATTGCTCACGCGGCTCGGAGCCCTCTCGAGTGAGGGACGTCTCACGGATCATGGGCGGAGCATGGCCGAGCTTCCCCTCCATCCTCGTCTGGCACATATGCTGATCCGAGCAGTCCCGCTGGGTCTTGCACATCTGGCTTGCGATGTGGCGGCCTTGTTGAGTGAGCGCGATATTCTTCATGGACCACGTGAATGGCAGAATGCCGATCTGCGCATCAGGATGGATATCCTTCTGGGACAGCACAATTCCACCGGCCTGACGGTGAACCGCACAGCGATTGAACGAGTGAAACGAACGGCTCATCTGTGGCGGCGACAGCTCCGCACTCCATCCATGAAGACGGAAAACAGCGGACAGGACCGTTCACAGGCAGTCGGGCTGCTGCTTGCGCTCGCGTATCCCGATCGGATTGCGCAGCGGCAGCCCGGTGATGACGGGCGCTACCGATTAGTCAATGGTCGCGGCGCACGGTTCATGAGACCAGATCCCATCGCGGGGGAATCCTTTCTTGTCATTGCCGACCTGGATGGTGGCGACATGTGGGCCGGCATTAACCTGGCGGCTCCGATTACGCGAGAGGAGATCGAGTCCTTATATCGTGACAAGCTGCTGGTTGAGGAATCGGTGACGTGGGACGACACGAGTGGTGCTGTTCGAGCATCATCCCGTCGGAAGCTAGGGGCCTTGATCCTTGCCGATGAACCACTCGATATAAAAGGAAATGAGTCAATAGTTAAAGTGTTACTTCAAGGCCTTCATAAAGCAGGACTTGAAGTATTAAGATTTTCGCCGGAACTACAGCAATGGCGGGCTCGAGTGATGTGGATCCGAGGCCTCGAAGGCAGTAACTCGGACTGGCCTGATCTTTCTGAGGAAGCACTGCTGGCGACATTGGAGACATGGCTCGGCCCTTACGTAGCCGGGATCACCACGCTCGATCGGGTCAAACGATTGGATCTGACGACACCACTTCAAGCTCTTCTGACCTATGAACAGCACCGTCGCCTTGACCGACTCGCTCCGAGCCATATCACCGTACCGAGCGGCTCTCGCCTCCGTATCGAATACACGCAGTCCGAATCGCCTGTTCTTGCTGTGCGTCTCCAAGAGATGTTCGGTTGTAAGGAGACACCGCGTGTAGCCGACGGGAAAATTCCGCTGACCCTGCATCTCCTCTCGCCCGCCAATCGGCCGGTACAGGTTACCAAAGATCTCGGTGGATTCTGGGCACGTAGCTACCATGATGTCCGCAAGGAGTTGCGGGGCCGATATCCCAAACATCATTGGCCTGAAGACCCATTGCAGGCATCCCCGACGGCCAGGGCAAAACGTAAAATCTGACATCGAATGATCGGCCACCCCGGTGAACGACGGGCTTTGTGGTTAAGCAGCGACGAGGCCGATCCCCTCATCCCATGATATCCCTGGTACAGTTTTTAAGTTTTTCTTGAAGATTGATCGAGGGACCACTAGGGTTCTCCCCTGTAGCTGGCTCTGTGCCGGCAAGGTATAGAAGACAACACCGCACTCACCGGGAGAAACCATGCAGCCGCATCACTGGTTACAAGACAAGATTTCTCATAAAGTGGACAAAATGGGTATTGCCGTTGCGCTTGCAATCCTCATCGGCATCGGCTTGTTCGCAGGAAGCGGAGTCGAGAACAGTGCGGGAGAAGGACCGCCAGCTCGATCGGCCCATATGGCTACCGAACAGATGTCCAATATCGAGAAAACCGGAACCGTACCATATTCGGACAACAGGACCGATCAAAAGCCAGGCGTCAACTCATCACATCGATAAACCCAGATGGCTAACTTTATCGCGCATCCCGAAGTTTATGATCACAACGCAGTGGTGCTCATGGGCTTAGTCAAAGGTGTTCAATTAGTCACCGGTCGAAAAGGCCGACGGAGCTTCAAGTTTCGTCTCGCCGATGGAGTGGGTGCGCTCAAAGTCATCAGCCGGACACGAGTTCACGACGGGGACCGCATTATCGTCGAGGGAATGTTCACCCGTCCTGGGAAAGAGGGTCGATTCATCGTGTATAACGAAGTGACCGCTCGTTCCATACGACCACTCAATCAGCTTCATTCCGACCTGGTTGGATAAACCTCCCCTCTTGCCCCGGTCGCGCGTGCATTCTTCGCCGATTCTTCTTCCACACCATTTCCGTCCCGTCGCCGAATGTCCAAGGCGCTTTCCCAGTTCTCCATTCAGGTGCCTCACGTAACAATAGGTTCAGTTGAAAATACAAAACGGAGGTACTCATGAAAGCAGCACTGTTGTCGATTTTCGTAGCTGGTTTATTGCTGACCGCAGGTGGGGCGGCCTATTCCGCCAATCCGATGGGAGAAAAAGAAGCCTCGCCGACTCTGAAGGAACGTCTGACCAGAGATACGATCAAGGGAACCTTGATGAAGATGGAAGGCGAGTATTACTACATCAAGGACAACGACGGCAAAGAACAACGAATCCATGTCGACAAGAGCACAAAGCTGGATAAAGTGCTGCCGGGCGACGTGGTCAAGGCGTATGTGACCGACCAAGGTCATACGACCACCTTGGAACGTGTGAACTAATTATCGATAACGTCGTCGCTCATGACGGATTGACAACAGAATCAAAAGGAGAGCGTTTATGGCGCGATACGGTAAGCGTGCTCAGAAATCGGTCGAACAGGCGATGCACAAGCGAAAGCAGGGAACACTGAAAAGCGGCAAGAGTGGCAAACGTGTACGCAGCCGCAAACAGGCCATTGCCATCGGACTTTCAGAAGCCAGACGCAAAGGCGCCAAGGTTCCCAAGAAAAGCGCAGCGTAGCCTCGATCGTTGATCGAGCGCACGTCAAGCACTCACAGGGTGACGCGGCTCTGTTCCCAGGTTCGAAATGCCGCCAGATCGTGCGCCATGTTGTGGAGCAGAAACGTCAACACTGCCGCGTCATCGATCAATCCGATCCCGGGAATAAAGTCCGGGATCAAGTCCACCGGGCTCAGCACATAAAGGATGGCTGCCGCCAGCGAGGCAAGGGTGCGCAAGGAGAGTCCTCGGTAGCTTCCATTTTTCCATGCCTTGAGCAGACGAACCAATAATGGAAAGTCGGACCAGAGCCGGCCGATCATGCGGAGCACTTCGAAGAACCTCGTGGATATCTTCATTATTGCCTCCAGAATATGTTTCTCTCGGAAGACACGCCTTGGACGATGTCGTTAAGGATACCAAAGACCCGGCCTCTTTAGAAGTCGGATGGCCATCTGGCTCAGAATGACTCTGCCAGCACACGGTGAAATTTCTTCATCGCCGCAGCGACACCTTCCACATCCTTCTGAACACGGCTGCCCAACACAAAAACAGTATCCTGCCCCAACGACGAACCCAACTCGGCGAGTCGTTCCGGTCCGATTCGTCCACCGACCGCAGGCATCATCGGTTCGAGAGTGCTCAAAGATCGTCGGCAGTGGTCGGCTACCGACAGACAGTCTGCTCGTGTCATCGGATAGTCAGAGCCGAACGCGGGATAGACGGTTACGTCTGCACCGACCAATCGAGGTAAGAGTCCATACAGCACGGCCGGGGCAACCCCGCTCTTATCACGGCTCACGGCCGCACCGAGTAAGGCCGGGTGACTTGCGATAGGCAATGCGAGCCCCTCATCCAAACCGAGCGTCCGCATCGCATCAAAGCCGGTCAAACCCGGAGCCACGAGAAGACCGGTCGCACCGAGGGACTTGGCCCGCGTAGCCCGCCGGCGCATCGTATCCAAGGCCCCGCTGACATGCGCGAAATACAGGCATGATCTCCCTCGCCGTGCGCTTGCTTCTCCAATGGCTTCAGCACAGCGAGCGACCCGTTCTTCGAATGGGCAACAGGGCTGATCGACCAGACTCTGATCGTCCTTGATCATGTCGACGTCGCCCTCCACAAACTGAGCCGCCAATTCCGCCAGTTCTTGCGGGCTCCGACCAAGCGGTTTCAGCACCGCGCAGAGCAGCGGCCGATGGCGGACACCAACCGCCCGTCTGAGACCTTGGATGCCGAACCGCGGTCCGCGCCATGAAGAAAGCAGTCCTTCCGTCATCGAAAATGACAGCAATGTCACGTCTCCGCGAAGACTGCTTGTCCCAAACAACACGTTGAGCAGGTCGGTACAATCACCGCTGAGGAGGTCGGCTCGAAAGCGGATGGTGGCCTCGAATCTGCCATCAGATGTCTGTCGAAGAGCTTCGAGCTGGCCGACGATGATCGACCGGAGAGCCGGAGGCAACAGATGGTCTTCGGCTTCAATCGTTTGGTCGAAACAAATGCGCTCCGCTTCCGCACGGGCCGGCGACTCCGGTCCATCAATCGCATACACAGCGGTAAGAAATTCCGGCGAATCGGAAAATGCGACAGTCATGATGCGGCCTCACTTTCCTGCAGATCGCAACGAGGGTTCACGCTGTATGATGGCTCGTCCGGCCTGACCTCGCCGCCATTCGGTAGAGAAGCAACCCTACTCCCGCGACCACGATCAGCCCGGGCCACCCTCCTAAGGGAGGTGCCGTAAAGATGGCAAACGGATCACCGCTCAGACCAGGCCACAGGGCTGCCAATGCAATCGGCATCGCCAGGATAATACCCATCAGAGCTTCACCGGTGATCAACCCGGCGGCAACGAGCAGCCCCCGTTGAGACATCTGATCGCCACTCCCGGCTTCCCGGTTCGCCAACGCTGCAATCACCCCGCCCAAAACAATAGCGGCCGAGAGTTTCAACGGTAAATAGATCCCCAGCGCCACAGCGAGTACAGGCAAACGAAAGTCGCTCCCACGGCGCTCTTGCCGTCGATCCACCAAGATGACAAGAACGCCGATGACCGCCCCCAATCCGACGAGAGGCCAAGGCAACCCGGCGCCGAATACACTGCGCGTCAGATTGGCCATCAAGGTGGCCTGCGGCGCGCTGAGTGGATGGGGATGCGCCGCCGTCGGTTCGCCGATCCCATACTTGGCCTGCAGTAACGACAGTACCGGCACAAGGACCAGCGCGCCGGTCAGCACGCCGACCACTTGCATCACTTGCTGCTTCCACGGCGTTGCCCCGACCAGATGACCCGTCTTGAGATCTTGGAGATTGTCGCCCCCCATGGCAGCGGCGCAACAAACCACCGCCCCGATCACCAGAGTTGCCGCCGGCCCGGCCGGATGCCCAGGTCCCATGAGTAAGACGAGCAGCAGAGCCGCAACCATGATCGTGGCGATCGTCACGCCTGACACAGGGTTGCTGGAACTTCCGACCAAACCAGCCATATAGGCCGCCACGGATGAGAACAGAAACGCCGCAATCCCCATAACCATGGTCATGATGATGCCGATGATCGGACTACCGACGACTTGCGAATAAATTACAGCCATGGGCAGGAGCGAGAGGCCGAAGGGGACGATGATCCACAAGAATGGCGCATCCTGTTCCGTGCGCAACGATCGCGCATTCCCTTCAGGTGATCCCGACGCGCGATAACTCGTTCGGAGCGTCTGCAGGCTTTTCCAGACCGGTTCGCGCAACTTTGTCAGCGTCCATAACCCTCCGGTCAGCATTGCGCCGATCCCCACGTAGCGGATCTGACCGCTCCAAATCGCCATGGCCGCCGCCAATCCGGTATGATCGGCCGGTAGTCCGTTGATGAGGCCGTAGGCCGGCATCAGGATCAGCCATCCAATGGCTCCGCCTAAAAAGACTACAACTGCCGTCCGCAAACCGATGATGAACCCCACTGCCAGCAGCGCCGGCGAGAGATTGAGGCCGGCATAGAGGACGGTGCGTCCGAGCTGCACCGCTCCTTCCAGCGATTCGGACCACAATCGCAGGCCGCTCTCCCCGAATTTCACCAGACCACCAAGGAACGCGGCGGATAGGAGCGACTGAAAATCCCGCGTCGATTCGCGCGCTCCGGTCCCGCTTCGTTCCGCTGCGCCGACCTTCAAAACTTCAGCCGTCGCGATTCCTTCGGGAAACCGCAATCGCGCCGTGATGATGAGCGCTCGCCGTAGGGGGATGGTGAACAGCACGCCCAGTAATCCGCCGACCGTGGCAATCAGAACGGTCTGCCAATAGTCGAACTCAGACCAGTACCCGACC
This sequence comes from Nitrospira sp. BO4, assembly GCA_030144965.1. Lineage (GTDB taxonomy): Bacteria > Nitrospirota > Nitrospiria > Nitrospirales > Nitrospiraceae > Nitrospira_D. Next base: position 175,036 of record JAMPUU010000017.1, on the reverse strand, counting down.
AGCAAAAGCGCGGGGATCGTAAAGATGACGCCGGCGGCCAGCGCCTCCCCGGATGAGGCCGCGGTTTGAACGATGTTGTTTTCCAGAATGTTCGATCGGCGGAACAGCCGCAGAATCGCCATGGAGGCGACGGCGGCTGGAATGGACGCGGACACCGTCATTCCGGCAAATAAGCCCAAATACGCGTTGGCCGCCGCCAGGACGGCCGCCAGGATCACCGACAGCACCACCGCTTTGACGGTAATTTCAGGGAGTCTGACCGTAGCGGCGACGACGGGATCCGAATCCTTCATCGTGGTGTCGGTTGCTGGACGGTTTCTGCGGGGATTCCAACCAACGGAAGCGCTGAGGCCTCAGGGATCATCGTGCGTTACGAGAGCGGGTAATCGGCCAGGACCGCCTCAGCAGCCTTACGACCCGAGACGAGTGCTCCATCGAGGGTTCCGCTTTCGCGGTAATCTCCGCACAGGTAGACGCCGGGAGCCACGCGCGCAGATGTCCCGCTCTGTGAAGACGGCAACAGCTCGACCGGTGGCAAGGCACGCGGGATCTGATAGGTTTTGAGATGGCGCCAGTCGTTGACTTGTCGGCCAAACCAGGATCGAAGAACCGTACGCACCGCCTCCGGAAGATCACCGTCGGCCGTACCCGGACGATCCGCCAGAGCCACTGAGATCAAGGCACGGCCCGCTGGTGCGTAGGACGGCGCCGCTTCGCTCAACACACACACCGTGTGAACCAGTTCGTCTCCGTCTCCGTTGACCATCAACCAAGGCTCGCTTCGCGGAGCCGCTGGAGCATCAAAATACACGGTGGTGGATCGGCGCCCGTTTATATGAGACACGCGCTCACCACGTAAACGGGAGGCGGTTTGGTCGTCCGTGGCGACGACCACCGCATCTGCCGCCAGCGTTTCGCCGGATTCCAATACGACCTTCGCCCCCTCAATCTGCCGCACAGGCTGATTCAGACGTACCGCCCCCGCAGGCAACCCCGCCGCGAGTTGTTGCGCAATCGCTCCCATGCCGTCCCGTGGCAGAGCGGTCTCCCCTCGTGAGAATGCGGCCCACACATGCTCGAAGATCCAACAGGGGGTGGTCAATGCGGTTTCCAGAAACACACCGCTGAGGAAAGGATGGAAGAAGCGTGTCAGGATGGAGTCCGAAAAGCCGTAGGCCGGTAGCATATCATGGGTCGACTGCGCAGACCCACCAGCCACTGAGCAGAGACGTTGCTGTAACGCGTTCCGGCGAAGTTGCAGCGCCAAGAACTTGTCGGCAAGCGACCCGATCGGGGTGAACAAGATCTGCAGCAAATCCTGTGGTCGCCGGAGGGGATCGCTGACGAGATGGAACCGGCCGCCATAGCGAATGAGCGCTCCGGAATGAAACGGTTTGAGATGCAGGGAAGAATAATCCAGCGTCTTGCGAGCCTCCGGATAACCGGTCAGAAACACCTGGAAGCCGCGGTCAAGCTGGAATCCTTCGAAACGATCCGTCCGAGCGCGGCCGCCGACACCATCCGAGCCCTCAAGGACCGTACAAGCCACACCGGCCTCCGTCAGACGACGCGCACAGACCAGCCCCGCCAGACCCGCACCGATGACGAGCACGTGAGGAGTCGCTGTCATGCTCAGCTATTGTAGTGGGGCGTGATGGAAAAGAAAACCATGCGCTCCTCTCACAAGGCTAATCGCGAAACAATCGCACCGGCACTTTGCGGCCTTTGATGCGCGCGCGGCCGAGGCTCTCGATGATCCCGGAAGCCATGGTTTCCGGAACATCCACGAGGGAAAACCGCTCCTCGATTTCGATGGCCCCGATGACATTGGATGAGACCTTCGCTTCGTTGGCGATGGCTCCCACGAGATCGCCCGGTCGGATGCCCGCCTCACGCCCCGCCCCGACATACACCCGAGCCATGCCGGTCCTGCCACGCCCCATCCGTCCCACCGACTGACGCTCGGTGAACCCGCTGCGAGGCGGGCCGCCAGAGCGGCTGGTATTCCGAATCGGCCGTCCGAATTCAGGCTGTCTGAGGGGGGCCAGAGGAATTTCTTCCTCAGGGCGGTCGCCGCCTTGTGCGCGAATCAGAAGCGTGATCGCCGCCGCCGCGACGTCGGCCGGAGGATGTGCGGCGGAGAGCCGTTCGATGAGGGACCGGAAGGCATCCAGCTGTCCGGCCTGCAAGATGTCCTCCACGGCGGCTTGGACACGATCCAATCGTCTGGCCCGAAGATCAGCCACACTGGGAAGCGGCTGGACAGCAACATGGGCCTTCGTGTGCTGTTCGATACTCCGCAGCAGACGCTGTTCGCGAGGGTCGAGGATCGTAATCGCCGCACCTTCGCGGCCGGCTCGACCGGTCCGGCCGATTCGATGCACATAGACTTCGGCCGACGACGGAAGGTCGTAGTTGATCACATGGGACACTTGCGGAATATCCAGGCCGCGCGCCGCCACGTCGGTTGCCACGAGTAATTCGGTTTGCCCGGTTTTGAATGCCTGCATCACACGATCACGCTGCCCTTGGCTCATACCGCCGTGGATGGCCTCGGCTCGATGCCCGCGGCCCGCCAGCATTGCAGTCACCTCATCGACCTCCAGCCTGGTTCGGCAGAAGACCAACGCCGACTTCGCGCCGACCACGTCGATCACTCGGGCCAACGCCGCCGCCCGGTGCGGCCTCGTCACCACATACGCCGTTTGCTGGACCCGCGGAGCCGTGCCGACCTTGACCGGCTCTTTCGCGATCGTAATCTCGACCGGATTATGGAGGTGCCGGTGGGCGATCGAGCGAATCCTCGGGGGCATCGTGGCCGAGAATAAGGCGGTCTGTTTGGTCTTCGGGGTCTGTTCCAGAATCGCGTCCAAATCGTCCGCAAACCCCATGTCGAGCATCTCATCCGCTTCGTCCAAGACAACGACCTTCACATCTTGGAGCTTCAGAGTGCCTCGACGGATATGGTCCAGCGCCCGACCGGGTGTCGCCACGATGACATCGACTCCCCGCTTCAACGCATGCAACTGCGGGCCGATGGCCTGTCCTCCGTAGACAGCCAACACGCTGACCCGCAATTCCTTTCCATACCGCTGGACCGCTTCTCCCACTTGGATCGCCAACTCACGGGTCGGGACGAGCACGAGCGCCGATGGACGCGCCCTCGTTCCATGGCCGATGCGCTGCAGCATCGGCAAGGCAAAGGCGGCGGTCTTGCCCGTCCCGGTGGCCGCCTGCCCGAGCACGTCCTGGCCTGCGAGGAGCGGCGGAACGGCTTCACGCTGGATCGGCGTCGGTTCTTCGTAGCCCAGAGCCTCCAGTGTCGCGAGAAGAGAGGCTTCGAGACCTAACGACGCGAAGCCCGGTGAAAAACCGGTCGCAGTTGGAGCGGCGGATACCGGAGAATGGCCATGTTTCATAAAGTAGACGGCTGCCTTTCTAATAAAGATACGCGAGGCACCGTGCAGAGCGTGACACGATGGTTCGCTGAGGACTCGATGTTACGTGGAATTGAAGCGGCAGCGCAAGGTCGCGCCGAATCCGTAAGCCCCCGATCAGGTATGCGGGCAGTGATGGTATGCGGCGCGCGCTGGTCAGAAATGCATTCGCAGTTCTTCGAATAGGAGACTTCGTGAGGACTCGTTTCCCAAGTCAGCGGGCGGACAGGATATCCGTTACCCGTCCGCCCAGAAAAGGCCGGTGAATCAGACCCGGGGACCTCTTACTCTCACGGCCTCGGTAAGGCCAATTGGCGGACCGGCACCAACTCATCCTGTGCCGGCATGAGCAGCATGATCTGTGCGAGTGCCCGGTATGTCGCCTCCAACTCGCGACACCGATCGACGAATCGGCCGGCAGACAACCGAGGAAAATAATCTCGATGCCGCTCGTAGAACAATGCTCGCCGTTTCCACCGGTCTGCCTTGAAGATGAACAGCCTGGTCGCCAGCTCCAACAGATGTCGGGGTGACAACCGTTTCGGTCCCCGTCTCACAGGTGTGGGAATCAGGGACGTGGATACGGTCAATCCTTTCGTCGCTTCCTTCATGGTGCCCCCTCCTTGTGCTCTCCGCCGAAATGATGGCCCAAGCATTGCGACCGCAGCGCCTCCAGCGCCGACAGCCTCAACTCTCTGGCCTCTGTTTATAATCCAGCAACATGAAAACACGATTAGGAGAACATGAAAAATCATTCATGTAACAAGAAATTGACCATCGCCGGACAATCCAGCACGTGATGCGAAGAATGAGAACCGGGAATTAGTCGGCGCAGGTACAGTCAGGAAGCGGTTCAGTGGCAATGTAGGTCAAGTTGTTGGTGTAGGAGACGAAACCTTTCCGGCGGCCATACAGCGTCAGCACACAGTCTGTTCCCTTGCGATCCACGAAGAAACGGTAATCCGTGCCGGAGGGTGCCGCGATGGCGAAGGGCCTCGGTCCCAGGTCATACGTGGTGAGAGTCGAGACGGTTTTCGTGGCGAGCGCGTCCGCCGCCTCAGGCTTTTCCCCCTCGGCCTTCAGAACCGATGAGAGCTGGCGGCTGAACGAGGCCTTGCAGGGCTCATCCGAAAGATTGGTCACCTTCGCCACCGTAGCACAGCCCAACATCAAGAGGACGATCGGAGCCACGGCCCCAAACCGGAGCGAACGCCGGATGCACAAAGAGATGGAATCCTTTACATGAATCTGCGGCATGATGAAGGTTACCTGGACATCCATCGTATTCCGGGAAGCGACGTCTTGATGACCTCTTCAGTCGGACCCACGAGCGTCATGGCCGGATCATGACGGCTGATCCACAGCCGCCCCAGATGAACGGGAACAAAATACAGAACGAGCGCGAACCCGAACAGGCTCAGGCCCCCCAGTAGGCCGACCATGTCGCCCGCCTGTATGCATCGTTTCCCCAGGATCGCGCTGAATACCGCCGCGCCGACGATCAGTTCCATCATCCACAAAAACTGCGTCAAGGTGAACGTTCCAGGCAAGCACCGGGACCGGGACAAATAGACCCTGCGCGGTTCATTCGCCACTGCCGTCAGGAATCGATGTCCCATGTGGTGCAACACGCAACTGAGCGCAAAGCCCACAAGGCTCTGGACGACGATGGCAATGATAGGCGCATCGGCGACGATGGAAGCAGGGCCGATCATGAAGACGATCGGCGGCGCGTAGATGATGCACCCCACGATATCTTCATAGGTACACGTACGCACAAGATCGCGGCAGCGTTGCGTAAAGGAATCTGGTCTGGGAGTGCCGGAAGGAGAAGCCATCAGGGATTCACTGGATGACGATAGGCGCAGGACATGGTATTCCAAGATGTGTTCGCTGGGCTCAACCGCTATCGGGGTGGTGGTGCGACGCAGCTATGCTTTGAAGGCGGCCACTGCCTCCTCTTCCGTATTGCAGAGCTGAATGTTGCCTCCGTACACACGGTTCAGGAGATTGAAGCCGCTTGCCTCAAGGGCTTGCTTGACCATGCCCTTCGCGGCGGCAATTTTCATCTCACCCTGAACATTGTTGAGCTGTTTATGCGCCAGCATCAGGACCCGTATGCCTCCGCTGCTGATATAGTCGACATCCGCCAGGTTGACGATGACCTTCTTCGCGCCGCCATCGACGACCTTTTTCATTTCTTCAGTCCCGTGTTCGGCGGTCGTGGCCGCGAGGCTGCCGTGCATATTGACGAACGTGATCCCGGCGTTCTCATGGGAAGACACCAACAACGTATGTCGAGTCCCTTGGTCCATTGTGTCGCTCCTTTACTGTAAGAAAACTCCCCTTAGTCGTAACCGCAAAGCTCTTAATGATCCCTTCCGAGGCCGTCGGGCCCATGACGGCTGGAAACGCTTATGCCACAGATCGTCCGATAATATCAACGACGCTGAAGGATAACCTCGTCCCAGCGAGGAGGTCCTGAGATGCCCGGGATGTTTCCTCCCGGAGAGGCATTAGCCGGCCGCTTGTACCTTCAAGATGGCTTCGTCCAGCGTGGAGGCATGGAGGGCCATGATCATCGCCCCACTCAACTGGAGCACCGTGCGGACGTGGTCGTTCCCATCGCAGAGCACCACTCTCCCGCCTATTCGGGTCATCGCCATCACGGCTTTGAGAATCACGCGCAGTCCGATCGATGACACGTATTCTACATTGGAGAGATCGAGCACAATCTGTTTCACTCCGCGTTCAATGTGCTCCATCAGGACACGCTCAACTTCGGGCGCGCCGTTGGTGTCGAACCGGCCTTGGGGGGTGACGATCATTACGGTACCGCTCTGACGTGATACGACAGTCATGTCTCTCCTCCTTCTGTCTTCCTTGATCCTCGCAGGAACCTCCCGGGATGGGTGGTCCTGATCTGATATTGCCGGAGCGTCTGATGAGAGCGGCGCCTCATGCCAGCTTTTTTTTCACCGTCAGGACGTTGTGTCCTATGGCACGATGGTACGTCACCACATCAAACATGGAGCGCACCAAGTGAATTCCCAATCCCCCGATCTCACGTTCATGCAGCAGCAGCGACAGATCCGGAGGCGCGACCGTCAAGGGGTTGAACGGAATGCCGTCATCGGTAATGGTCAGTACGACGTACCCATCGCGCACTTCGCCTTCCACCTGGATGGGATGCTCTCCCGGATCGTTGGGGAAGGCATATTGCACGACATTGTTGAGCAAGTCATCGAGTGCCATGTTGATGGTGGGCATCAGCGGCCTGGCCCTTTCCCACTGTGTGATGTACTGCTCAAAGGCCATCTGCAGGTCCGGAATGGCCGTCAATTGGTTGGTCATCGTTTGACGGAAGGCCTCGGCCGGCAACTCGGACGGAACAACGCCATGATACCGCAACCCTAACATCGTGATATCGTCCGTCTGCGGCGCGTTGCCGGAAAAGGTCTTGACCGCGTTCATGACCGCACCGAGGCGATCGACGACCGAGACATTTCCGGATTGGTCGAGGACCATTTTCAACCGGTCGTTGCCGAACAGTTCGCGCTTCCTGTTATCGGCTTCGGTGACCCCGTCGGTGTACAAGAACAGCTCATCCCCGGGCCCCAATCGCATCGTGCTTTCCTTGTACGCGATGCCCGGCATGGGACCGACCAGGGGGCCGTCTTGGGCCGTCAGCCACTCGAACCGCCCGCTCCGTCGCTTCAGCAAGGGCTGATTGTGACCCGCGTTCGTCGTGACGAGCGTGCCGTCGCGGAGATTCAAGATTCCCAGATACAAGGTCACAAACATGCAGGAATCGTTGTCCTGGCTGAGCGCGTCGTTCACATGGGTGACGATGCTGGCTGGAGACGGATCAGACGCCGCCCGTGTTTTGACCATGATCTTGGTCATCGCCATGAACAGCGCGGCGGGAACCCCGTTCCCGGACACATCGCCGACCACGAAACAGAGCCGGCGGTCATCGACCATAAAGAAATCGTAGAGATCGCCCCCAACCTCCATGGCCGGCTCAAGAACGGCATACAGCTCAAGTTCCTTCCGATCCGGAAAGGCCGGAAAGACGCGCGGCAGCATGCTCCTCTGAATATCGCGGCCGACATTCAGTTCTTCCTGCATGCGGGCTTTCGCGGCTTTCACCAACGCCAACGAGCCGGCCAGCCGCGCCTTGGCGTCCTCTGCGGCCTGTTCCGCGTTTTTCAGGGCCGTAATGTCGGTTGTCACCGCAACTGTGCCGCCATCTTGTGTCTTCCTCTCGTTAATCATGACCCACTCTCCACTGGACCGGTGTTGAATGTACGGTCCTTGGGGATTGCGGTGCATGTCGAGGCGCATCTTCACCCAGGCATCGACATCCCCGATCGCTGCCGGTATGTCGCCCCGTTTCGCAATGCGGCGAATGATCGATTCGAACGAGTCGCCGGGTTGAACTTCGGCGCCAGGCTGTGACACCACCTCGCGGTACTTGCGGTTACAGATCACCAGACGGTCGTCCACGTCGAAGAGCGAAAACCCTTGCGGGACGCTTTCGATGGCCTCGATCATCCGAGCCTGACTATCTCGCGCCAGGCGTGATGCGATCGTCACATGGCGATCGATGATGGCCAGGAGCGTCGAAAGCGACACCGCGACGACCGCGAGCAGCTCGACTTCGATCCCCGGGGGCGGACTACCGGTCAGCACGCTGGACATACTATACGCGGGGACCATCCCGGTGAAGTGGCCGGCGGATATCGCGACCCCCATCGCGGTCGCCTTTTCCATGACCCGCCAGCCCCCGGACGTAGCGTTCCAGCCGCCGATCACAAGAACCATGACGCCCAACCCAACGATCACCACATTCGACAGGATAAAGCTGGACCAGTCCTGGTTGAGATCCACCAACTGATGGATCGCCATCAAGCTGGTGAAATGAGTCATGATGATGCACGCGCCCATGATCATGCCGCCGCACACGAGCCGGAGCTCGCTCCCGTCATGGGTGCTGATCAGATAGATGGCCACGGCTCCGGCTGTGCCGGCGGACAGGATGGAAATAATGGCGAACGCGACGTCTTGTGCCGCCGGAATGGGCGGGCAGAACGCCAAATTGCCGATGAAGTGGATGGCCCACATTTCCAGACCGGCGGCAACCGCGCCGATCGCAAGCCACTGCATCTTGACACGGCTTTGGTCCGTCGCGCGCATCCGTTCGGCGATGCTGACGATCACGTAGGCGGCGGGGCCGCCGAGCAGCATCGCCGAGAAGGCAAGGACCGAATCGCAAACTCCGAGCAAGCTAAAACTCCTGTCGGGACGTTCTCGACATACGCGGATTGGACATCATCTCAAACAGCCACGGGCTTTGGATAATCGGACCCGGCACGGTCAGAAATCGGACAATCGCAAACTCCTATCACGTTGACCTCTACCTCGCAAGCTGACGGCCGCCGGGAGATGGGAAGATTCGTCATATAGCGGACCGCGGTTACGGCACCCGCTGATTCAGGCGATCCCAGCGCGGCGTCTTCGTGGTGGCATCCACCGACCAGTAAATGAACACGACCCGTCCAAGCATGTACTTCTCACCGACCGATCCCAAGAAACGGCTATCCAAACTGTTCTCCCGGTTGTCCCCCATGACAAAGTACGACTCGGGCGGCACCGTCACCGGCCCAAGGTGATCGCGCACATTCCCCGCCATGATGGAGGTATCCGTATGTTGGACGTAGGGTTCCGCCAATGCCTGACCGTTCACAGAGACCACCTGGTTACGGATCTCGATTCGATCACCGGGAACCCCGATCACGCGGTGGAGAAACAGCTGTCCCGCATCGTCCGGATAACGGAAGACGACGACATCCCCCCGCCGGGGTCGGGCCGCACGATAGGCGGCCGTGTTCACGATGACATGATCGCCCGGCAAAAAAGCGGGCACCATCGCCGGGCTCGAGACCTCGAACAGATGTGACTGGGCTCGTGCCGCCGGTAACAGGGCCTGCAGACGCTCGTTGACAAAATCCCGGCGGAGTTCCCGCAGTCTGGATGATTCCATAAGAAGCTCCTTCTCATACCCATCGGCCAGCACCTGAGCTTCATCGGCCTGCAGCGTCGAGACATAGTATTGCGCGAGATGGTGCTCCCAGAAGTGCGCCGGTGCCAGATCGAACAGCATAATTTTTAGCGCGCCCACAAACGACTGCGCGATTCGCTCCATGTCCAAGGGAGTGAGCGGGTCGGCGAGATCAGACTGGAGCTGAAGCTGATGGCTGAACCCCGCCACATCGGCTTGATCGGCGACCGCCTGGAACAGACGGTCGGAAGACACCTCCAGCTTGGCGAGTCGCTGAAAGGCAGTTCTGGGCTCCCGATCGGGGGAACCAACAGGGACAGGGGCCGTGCCGCATCCACCCCAGAGACCGATGCAGAGGGCGAGCACGGAGACAACTGTGCGATTCGAAGATGTCCCGAAGATGCGGGGCGCACGCGTGAGAAGCTTGCAGTTCAGTCAGCACCTCTACCGGCTTGTGGATGAGGATAGGATACCGTAGCTGGACTCAATGGGAAAGCCATCTCGAACACAGAGGGCCAAAACCGTGTTCCATGCATGACATGCGACGTTCGAAAAATCGAATAGTGCTGGCCAAGAAGCGGCAGCCGGTATGTAATTGGGGGTAAGAAGATTTATTCACCAGGGAGAAGCACGATCATGACCTGTCGAACGATCATCGGCGTTCTGAGTCTCGCGCTGTGCACGGGGCTTATCGTATATCCAAGCGATGGATCTGCTGAATGGTATGGTGATGCCTACACCGGGGCAGTCGTGACCTCGAGCCCGGACCTTACGGTCACGAGCTCGTTGGGGACCACGACGACGTACCACAACCTCGGCGTGAACAATAGTTGGACGGCCGGCGCGCGTGGAGGGTACTGGCTGGACAATCCAAAAATGGACTGGCTTGGATTCGGGTTGGACGTCTTCTTCTTTCACCTCAAGACGCCCACGGGACAACAGGTGGGCGTGACCGGTACCGGCGGCAGCACCGTACAAACCGCCCATTGGAGCTTGCCGGCTTGGGGAATCGGCTTTGATGTCCTGCGTCTGCGGCTCCCGCTCCTTCGAGACGAACAATTCGTCCATGGGCGTGTCCAGCCGTTTCTCGCCGCCGGGCCGACCATATTCATTACCTATGCAGGCCAGAACACGTTCGTTCAGCCGGGCGGACAAAGCTCCACCAACGTGTCCCTCGGCGTGAAGGTCGACGCCGGAGCGACCTTCATGATCACCAAACGGATCGGGGCATTCGCACAATATCGCTTCACTCATTTCACCAGCGAATTGGATTTTCAGAACACCACGCCGGCCCCGGCCACAGAAACATTCAAAACGACCTACGACTCCCATCACGCCATCGCGGGGGTGTCCTTTCGCTTCTGATTCCGATGGCACGAGAAGCCTGCCGGGACCTGTGCCGCACGGTCATGCCTGATCATCGCGCGGCCGTGCAGGACGGTACCCAGAGTGCGTGAAGGATTGAGGCGACAGCATCCGGAACAGAGTTCGCGGATTGAACGCCAGGTCTCGATAGGTCCGCTTCCCGGTCATCACGTCCGTGACCGCTTCACAGAGCCGCTGACCCTGCCGCGAAAACACCCACGAGCGTGTGCGGGGAAAGTGGTACAGCAGCCGGGCCAGCACTTGTCCGGTTCGCAGTTCAGGAAGGATCGTATCAGCCAGCGCGCTGGTGTATGTGCTTCTGACCGACTCCTCTTCAAGATTCCCATCAAGCAAGGATTGTGCTGCCATCAGGCCGCTTTGAAGGGCGAACGAAATGCCTTCTCCGGTGACGGGGTCGGCAAACCCTGCGGCATCACCCACCAACACGACGCGCTTGTCGACAAACGGTCCTTTGCGGGGCCGGATGGGAATGACGAAGCCGTGTGGCTCGATCGACATGACGGAACCACAGCCGAGCGTGTCGAGATAGCGCGCCATCGAGGACTTGAGGTCGCTTCTCCGGTGTGCCATCGACAGAACCCCGACCGACACGTGATGCTTCTTGGGAAAGACCCACGCGTACCCATGGGGGAGTAATCCAAAATCAAATCTCGCCGTGCCGTGAAAGCTATCCAACCGGGTATGGGGCACCGTCACTTCGTACTCGAGCGCCGGAATGAGTGTGCGTCCATCGGCGAGACCCATTTTTCGCGCGACCGGGCTGAGCGCTCCATCGGCGGCCACCACGAACTTGGCACGCATCGGGCCCGCGTTGGTGGCAACCGTAACGACACCGTCGTGGAGCGAGACGTCCTCGAGCGCGCAGCGTTGGTGGAGGACAGCCCCGGCTGCTTGAGCGGCTGAAAGAAGGGTACCGTCAAACCGAGACCGCATCGTCATGGAGACGATGGGAGACGGTCGACGTGTGGTGAACGACAATCCCGGAGGAAGAACATTCAGCTGAGCAGTATGACATTCCTGTTCGATCACATGGCGCATGTCCACAGGAAGCGCCTGCATGGCCCGTCCAACGATCCCGCCGCCGCACGTCTTGTACCGCGGCAACGCGGCTTTCTCGATCACGGCGACCGCCACACCCGCCTTCGCCAGCCTCCACGCGGCGAGAGCACCAGCCGGCCCACTGCCGACGACAATGACGTCATACGTGGAGTTCATGCGTCATGTCCACGATCACTTAAGAAACGTCTCGGTACCTTTTCTGCCTCCAGAATCGATCTGACGCGATGCGACTATTGGAGATCGAGCATGATCCAGAGAGGGGGCGTCAGATAGTAGGCAGCGACGGACAGCAGCACGCCGACCACCGATCCGAGCAGGCCCGTCACGTACAGCCCGGCAAACGGAGCGAGCAACAAGATAACAATCATGAGCAGCGCAAGCCTCCGATGGCGTTCGTAGAACCGGCGGCGGTGGTCGCCGGTCAGTGATTCGAAAAAGCTGAAGTCGGATCCACCAGACATGGAGATTATGTTCCCCCTTCGCCCAACCGAGGGTGGAATAACTCCAACGCCATGTCGTAGCCGATCCGGGCCGCGGCGGGATCGTACCGGGGACCTTCGTCGCGCATGAAGGCGTGCACGGCATTGAACTCATGCCACTGGAAATGCGCGCCGGCGTCGCTCAGCGCGTTGTAGATGAGCGCCCGACCTTCGCGGGGAATGTGCGGGTCCTGCCGGCCCCAGATCATCAGCAACTCGCCCGCGATCTCGCCGATCCGGTCCAAACTGTCGTCATGCATGCCCTGCCCCAAGCTGCGCTTGTGGATGTCGGTCGCGTAGAAACAGGCAGCGGCCAGCACATCACGCTGCATCGCCGCGCGAAACGCCAGATGCCCCCCGATACAAATGCCCACCACGCCCAACTTGCCCGTGCAGTGCGGTGACGACGCCAGATAGTCCAGCGCCGCGCGCGCATCGCCGTCGTAGCTCGCCAGAGTTTTGGTGATCTTATGCCGATTCCCACGTGCCGCGCCGGCCTCGTCGTAGACGAGGACCGTACCCGCCGGCTCCAGCTCGTGGAAAATCTCCGGTACCGCCACCATGAAGCCATGGCCCGCCAGCATCGCCGCCATGCGCCGGATAGGTCCCGTGACCTGGAAAATCTCGGAGTACAAGATCAGTCCCGGATAGCGGCCCCCTGCCACAGGGCGAAAGACATAGGTTCGCATAGACCCCGTCGGGGTGGGAATATCAGCCGATTCGCTGTCAGTGATGGTCATGCTTTCTCAGTGACGGTCTTGGAATTTCGAGGTCCTTACAAATCTTCCATGCAAGGAACTCGTTGATCGCTCAATGGCGAGGGATTGTAGCCAAATTTTCAGTTCCTGTCTTCAATTGTGTTAGCCTGTACCAGAGGGAAGATTGATCCATGGTGCGTCTCATCCTATTCTTGATCGTGGCTGCCCTGGTCCTTGTCGGACCGCAACTGTGGACCAGGCGGGTGTTTGCCAAGCATAGCGCGCCCCGCGACGACTATCCGGGAACCGGGGGCGAATTGGCCAGACACCTGCTCAATCGATTCGACTTGCAGCACATCAAAGTCGAACCGACCGAGAAGGGCGACCACTACGATCCTCTCAGCAAAGCGGTCCGCCTGACACCCGCGATCTTCGATGGGAAATCTCTCACGGCGATTACGGTCGCCGCCCACGAGGTTGGACACGCCATTCAAGACCACCTGGGGTACCAGCCGCTCGCGGAACGCACCAAGCTCGTGAAAGTCGCCCAGAGTGCGGAAAAGGTCGGAGCCGTCCTGATGATGGGGATTCCGATCGCGGGAGCAGTAGCCCGAACCCCGGTCGCGAGTGTCGTCGTCATGATGGCCGGAATGGCGACGATGGGGATCGCCACGCTGGTCCACCTCGTCACGCTCCCAGTCGAGTGGGATGCCAGCTTTAGGCGCGCCCTTCCCGTACTCCGGCAGGGCAACTACCTGACACCTGAAGATGAGCAAGGGGCACGCAGCATTCTTACCGCAGCCGCACTGACCTATGTGGCGGCTTCCCTCGCCAGCCTGCTGAACCTGTGGCGCTGGATCGCCTTCCTGCGGCGATAAGCAGGCCACTCACTCGAACTTGGTCCAAAACGGCATCGAGCTTGCGTGTGATTGCTCGCCTTCTAGGTGCGAGTTAAGAGCCCACGTCACGAAGCTTTGGCAGGTCGCGGGCGAAGTTCAGCCTGTACGCGTTCAAGCACAAACAGCTTCAAGAGGGTTTGATACGGTACGTCGCGCTTGTTGGCCAAGGTCTTGAGTTGGTCCAGCAGCGACTTGGGCAGGCGGAGGGAAATAGTTTCCGTCGACGGTTTCAGGCGCGGGAACAACAGCCGGCGTCCCTTGGAGTAGTCGACATACGCCGTAGAATCGTGTGAAGCCCAAAAAGCGGCCTCCGCTTGCTCAGTCTTGAACGTCGGTCTGCTTTTGAGCTTGCGCATGGTAGGTTCTCCGTTCCTTAGGACTCATGTCGCGCGCAGGGATTTCTGTCATTCCGCGCTCACCGCGATCCCGATCAATTCTCCGGCAGCATCCTACCCAGAGCCCTTCAATTCACCCCCCCCTGTATAGTGAGTGCTACTGCTTACTCCTGCCGATTCGAATGCGACCCGGGCTCATCACAATGAAGCTTCCAGGCAACTCATCCTGAGCCTCGGCGACGAGATTCACGACAGCCGCTGGAAGAATCTTTCGAGCGTTTGCAGGATAACGAAAGAGAATGACGCCGTGAGACATTTGCGAGTGTGCGTAGACGAGCTGTCCGAAGTCCTTGTCTTCCGTTAGGAGAATGCGCCCTTGACGATGCGCCAGATCCATAACTGCCGCGTCATCAGAGCCCGGCGACAGTTCTGCCACCGACACCACATCATGGCCAACGGACCGAAGCGCCCGCACAACGGAGAAATCACAGCTTTCGTCGGCTAGGAAGCGCACGGATTAGCGTTTGGTTCTCTTGCGCGATGGGGCACTCACCATCACCGTTTCCTCATGTGCTACGGTATCGGCTGCATAGCCGATGGCGGCTTGGATATCGGCTTTGGTCAGCCGAGGGTAGGCATCAAGCAGATCGGCTTCTGTTGCCCCTTCACTGAGTTTTCGAAGGATCAGCTCGACGGGAATGCGCGTGCCTCGGATGACAGGCTTGCCCATCATCACTTTGGAGTTCATCTCAATTCGATTTGTGGTCATGAGAGGCTCCCGAAACCTCAAAACATGCGTAGCATACCACACTTAAGCAGCCGCAGACAGTCAGTCGCCATCATCTTCAACCACCACACAGCCTCCCATCTGGATGACCCGATTAGACGTCACCAGCCTTCAATCCTTGAGTTGAAGACATTAATTGCTTTTGTGCCTTGGGTTCACCTCACGCCGGCACCAATGTCACGTGCACTGTGCGCTCGCGCGGGCCGTCGAGTTCGACCAGCATCACCGATTGCCACGTGCCAAGCACCAGCTTGCCGCCCGACACCGGCACCGTCAGCGACGGCCCGAGAATCGACGAGGCCATGTGCGACCAGGCATGCGCGGGATTGTGCGCGTGTTGAAACTGAATGCGTGGGATCATCTTCTCGACGACTTGTAACAGATCCTGCTCCGTCCCCTCCCCAATCTCCCCCGTTGTCACGGCCGCCGTCGTGTGCGTGACAAACAGCACGCAGACTCCGTCCTGCAGCTTGGCTTTCCGGACTATCGCCTCAAGCCGATCGGTCAAATCCACGACCTCTTTGGGAGCTGAGGTTTTGATGCGGAGTACTTCGGCCATGGGAGCACACCCTCAAAGATGGGGAGGGTTCATTTTAGGAAGCTGAACGGGGCGTGGCAAGAGTGAACGACACCCTAAAACCTTACGACCGCTTTGTTCTCCACGGTCTTCAAGAAGACTATGAGACCAGGCGGCTGACAAAACGATTGATTCCAGAGAATCCACCGAGAGACAATGCCAAAGCTATGAGGACCGACTACATTCCGTCATCTGTAACAGCTGGTCGCGCGACTTTGCGGTGGGGCAGAATCGTTTTGGTCGCCGGCCTGCTGGTCTCGACCTCGTGCGCGAAGTCCCTCGACATGTCAGGCGACCGCATCGCCGTGCCGGGTAACGAATGGGGCGTGGTCGTTGGATCGGTGGAGGTCGAACCGGAAAAGCCCGAGAGGCCGTCGAACATCCAGCCCCTCGCCAACGAGACCTTCATCCTCAATGTCGTCCAGATTCAGCCCGGCGATCCCGAAGGGCTCAGCCCCTATGCCGACACGTATGAACTGACGAGCAAGGCCGATGAAGCCAAACTGTTCGTCTCGCGGTTGCGTCCCGGCCGTTATCTCATTCGCTCCTTCCAAGCATCCGGCTTCATGGGTCTTGGCGGCGACATCAAGGCCGTGTTCACCGTGGAACCAGGCGCGGTCCGCTACATCGGACGGCTCCATATCCTGGTCCCCCGGTATCTCTCGCACGACCGTCCCTACCGGTTCACGGTGGTGAATGCCCAACAAGCCGATTTGGCGAAGCTCATTCTCAACACCGCTGTCATCCTCCTCCCAGAATCAGTCTAGCGGCGCAATAGGCACTGGCATCCGACCGCTGCTGGAGTCGCTCAGCCAATTGAACCTGCGAGAGGCCGGACTTTTTCCGCCGGTCATGTAGACTACGGCTCAGGGCCAATTTCAGTTCAACGAACGTGGCGTCGGCCTCAGACAAATCGAGAAATTCTTTTACCGACCCGACAGCCCAGCCGGCGGCTTCAAGTTTGGCTCGTTTGGTCTTTCTCACGGTTTATCCCTCATGACCTTCGCCTGATAATGGCGTCATAACTTACACGTTATAGTTTAGGACTTTACACTTATATCGAACTGAGATCAAATGGCGTGCGGCTTATGGTAGGTCTCAACAGGCTGACGAGTCAGACGTTCACTGTGGCAACACATCCCGCGATTTCCTGTAGCGTTTTGGTGTCATAATGCTATAATGCCACGAAGTACTAGCTGGAGGAATCATCCATGCCGACAGATACCCGAACTACCATTTATTTGAAGCCCAAAGTCTATCGCGCGCTGAAGGTCAAAGCCGCCACGACCGATCGATCGGTTTCAGACTTAGTGAATGCCGCGGTGCTGGAATCTCTTCGTGAAGACGCCGTCGATCTGGAGGCGTTCGATCGGCGCGCGAAAGAACCATCCCGTCCGTTCGAAAAAGTGCTTGAGGATCTGAAGCGTGACGGGCTCTTATAATCTCATCATTAAGCGCTCAGCCGAAAAAGAGCTCAAAAAGATCCCTACCGCTGATCTTCGTCGAATCATCGACCGTATCCACGGATTGGCTCAACAGCCCCGCCCGGCTGCTTGCGAAAAGTTAGCAGGTGAAACGGAACGTTACCGCGTTCGGCAGGGCGATTATCGAATCGTATACGGGATCGACGATGCTGCCCGCCTTGTGGAAATCATCAAAATCGGTCACCGGCGGGAAGCTTACCGCTAAAAGGTGACGCTTAAGCAGTCAGCTCACAGCTCCATGCTGTAACACGCTGTGCGGTTGAACAGTCAGTTCTTCAGCTTTCTCGCGAGATCCTTTTGAGAGAGACCGGCCTTTTCGCGCAGCGCCGCAATCTGCAACGCTACGTCCCACGCCTCACTCGCTCGCTTGAACCGCCTCGCAAAATTCGGGTCTCGGAGTTGCTGTTCGAGATGAAGGTCAAAATTGGTTTTCTTCATCATTCCATTCTCTCTCGCCAGTCGCCCTTCCGGAACTAGTAGCTGAGGGCGTGCCAGAGTAGAGCCAGTCCGCCGTCATCCAGCTTTTGCAATGACCTGCAGCCTGACTCGGGTTTTCTTCTGAAGCGCCTTGATGATTCCGAAGAAGTTCTCAGTGCTGGGATTGCCGCGAGGAGCGAGCATCCGATGGAGGCTTTTGCTCGGCTTGTGCAGTGCAACCGCCAATTCCTCAAAGCCGACAGTGGCATTGACGAGATCGCGTAAGACCGCTTTGCCGACATTGGTCTCACCTGCAAGATAGGCGTTGATTGCTTCGATAAAGAGGGCTTCTCGAAAGCGAGGATCACGTTTCGCCCGTACCGCAACGGTTTCTTTGAATTCTCGTGTCAGCGCCATATCAGCTCCGTTTTTGCATTAGGCGTTTCGTTCGACCCTCCAACGCCGGCAGCCTCTTCGCGCACAGAGAACCGACATGCATTAATTGTTTAACTTTAGCAACTTACACTTATATTAATCGGATAGAAAATGTCTGACGGCGTATGGCTGATTGAAGGCTATCCGGCTTGGAGGTCGTGCACTTGATCGATGAGCCGTTGGAGCTTGGCGACGGCGTGGCGGCGCTGGTCGGGGGTCATGCGTTGATCGATGGCCAGGGTCATGGCTTTGGCATTTACGCGCATTTGGCGGACGGCAGTTAGATAGGACCGGGGAGCAGTCTGGTCAGGGTGCACGAACATGGTGCGGAGTTCTTTTGCGATCCGTTCAGGTGTCCGAGGTTGTTGGAGAAGGGTCAGGAGTTCCTGCTGGCGCTGCTGCTGATAGGCGACAAAGGTCGGTTGGACATCGGGGAGCGTGAGGCTCCACTCACGAATCTGCGCCTGCTGTTCTTTGGTCAGCGCCCCTAGCCAGTCTTTCACCAAATCCAGAGTGGTCTGCGCTCGCTTCTTCAATCGCTCCGATTCGGAAACCTGGACGAGGCGCACGGCCTTGGCGTTGTCCTTCTGCAAGGCCGACTCGAAGGTGCGCACCTGCCGGGCGTCGACTGAGGCGAGAAGGGCTCCGCTGTCGGCCACGACGCGCTCAAAAAGGTCGGTCCGCAGCCGATCGTAGCTGGCATAGGCCCAGTCGATATCCGGCCCCGTGAGTCCCCGTTCGACCCGCTGACGCACCTGCCTGAGAAAGGTCTCATACTGCGGTAAGGCTTCGTGCCGATGCCGTTCGAGCAAGGGCGTGAGCCGTTCGGCCAGCTCATGCCGCTGGGCACTATTGAGGTCGAAATAATGGTCGGCCTTCCAGAGGATGATGCGGTCCGCAAACCGATAGGCGGTGGTGGTGTACGAGCAGCCGGCGAGGGCCACCAGCAGCACGACGAGGCACCACGACCAGCGAGACAGTCGTCCCCGCGCACTCCTCTCCCCTGTGATCCAATCACTCATCATCGTACTTATATGTTCTCAAGCAAAATGGAATGGGGATGCTAGGCGAAACCCTTGCGCTGGGGCTGACGTGGTGCGGGTCTACAAGTACCGAGATGAAAATGCCGCTAGCAAGACGATCGTGGCCGGACGGTTAAAAATGATAGGCCAGGCCGCCCATGAACCAATTGGTCCGGAGGTCCCCTTCGAAGTGATGATCGGAGAAGTCGACTATCGCCCGGGCATGTTTGTATTCGGTGAAGAACGCGACATGTTTCGTCAGAAATACTTTCGTGCCGACGAGCACATTGAACACCGGATACACGTCGGTTTCGCCTTGAGGCGCCGTACGCAACAGGGAGACGCCGATGCCACCACCGACTCCGATATACGGCTGAATGCGTGCCCCCGGATAGCGCGCGATGACGTTCACCGTCATGTGGTTGACCGAGAGGCCCACGCCCGGCGTTCTGCCGTTCTGTTGAGTGACGCCCAAGATCGGCGCACTCGCCGTGACGCGTTGCTCCGTGATATTCGCGTCGCTGTGCGAAAAGTCGAATTCCAGGCCCAGCCAGTTGAGATTGCCCTCTAAGAAACGCCCGCCCTTGATGCCGAACGCCGCTTGGTTGTTGAGGTCCAGATCGTTCGACGTCACCCCACTGAAATTACCCGTTCCCCGCACGTTGGCCAGATCCTGCGGAAATTGATACCCGCCCTGACCGGCGATATACCACTCGGCTCGACTCACCTCAGACCAGGCGAGCCCCCACAAACCTAGCACGATCAAACCGACAAACAGGGATCGTCGACGCACGATGGACCTCCTGTTAGGCTGCACACCACGCGAGCAGGCACCTACTACAGTCGGATGACACGCAGCTTTCTTACAGACTCGTCGTTCCGAGCTACATTAACTGTGAAGCGCTATAAGGTATTGAATCGTTCGAGGATGAGTGCCTAAACCGGAGGGAGTCTTCAATGCCGGTTGGTAGGCTGTGCTGGATTATTCCCCGGATGACCTTGCCAGCGCTGTTTTAAGGAAGATTGAAGCCTGAACTCTGCTGCTTCCAGCCGCTTTCGCTCAGCTTCAAATGAATGGCGTCGCGTAACGACTTGCGTCGAACAAATTTCATATTTCAGAAGGTTTTACCGATTGGCTGATGCGAGCCAATTCCTTGAGAAACTCCTCTTGATCCTTCTTCTCTGCAGTACGGGTTCTGATCTTGTCATTCAAATGGCGTTGGCCGGTAATGTCCGAATTCTTGAGCTGTTCGATCCAGCCGTACAATTGCCGAGAGATACTCAGGCAGTTGGATTTCAGAGCACCGATTTCAGATTTCAGAGAGGAGAAGCTCGGAATGCGTTCAAGAAGACATAACATCGAGCGAACTTCGCCGGAGGAGCCGCGAGCGATGTAGAGGAATGCCAGCAGTTCGTTGGTCGTCCCACGCTCGAATCCTTCGGCGATGTTATTGGAGACCGACAGCGCAGCGCGCTCCAGTTGGTCACGTAATCCTGTGTGGCCTCGAAAGGCTTGATGTTCAGTGAGGATATATGTGCGGCGAGCTAGGTCGATGGCGGCTTGCCACACCGGAAGGTCTTCGAAGGACTTGTACTTCATCGAGGCCTGCAGCGAATCTGGGATCTCACATCTCAAATCTCAGATTTCACATGGCAGATTTCAGCATGACACTTTTCTTCTCCATCATCTGAGATCTGCTCATCTGAAATGTGAGATTGACTCCTCCGTTTCAATCGCCCGCGATTCGGCGGAGATTCGGCCGGACGTCAGTGAATGCGGAGCTTACCCGTTTCAGTCGGAGAAAGCAGCTCCCGATTGGAGGAAGTTCCGAGCCGGGCTTCATCGGAGGTGAGTCCTCAGATCGGAATGTCGCGGGTACCGTCGTAGATGGTTTGGGATTGGAACGACAGCTTGACGATGTCGCCGTCCTGGACGGGCGAATCTTCGCTTCCGATCTTCTTGTTGACGGTGATGAGCGCTTGGCGGTTTTTGATGTATTGTAGCAATGGTCCCAGTTGCTCAGGATTCGCCTCAATGAGTTGCTTCACGGTCGTCGAGCCGGTAACCGGCACTTCGAACTCATGTTCATCGACAGCCGCGCGCAACGTTTGTCCAAATATTTGTATAGAAACCATCGAATCCTTTCAGCTCTTCTCCCCTTCGGCAGCACGATAGGCGTCCTGCAGCAATTGGGCGACATGTTTGACTTCGACGGCCTCGCCCAATCCGTTCTTTAATTGAATCATGCAGGCCGGACAACTCGTCGCCACCACGTCGGCGTCTGCTTGTGCGATCGCGCGGGCCTTTCGTTCGAAGATCTTCTGCGACGTGTCGTAGTCCTTCACCACGTAGGTTCCCGCGCCACCGGCGCAACGGTCGGCATCCTGCATCTCCACGAAGTCGACTCCGGGCAAGGACGACAGGACTTGGCGCGGCTCTTTTGTCACCCCGGCTGCCCGAAGATGACAGGACGAATGATACGTCACGCGTTTCGTGGCTCCATCCGCCTTGGCCATAGCGGGATGCCGGGAGGAACGAGCCACGAATTCCGAAATATGCACTACCTTCTTGGCCAATGCTTCAGCTTGGCGGCGTTCCGGTCCATCCGGGAAGAGCGTGGGATAGTCCTTCAGCATCAGCGTGCATGACGCGCAGCCGGTCACGATCGTTTCATACGCGGCGAACGAGCGAAGGTTGAATCGTGCTCCTTCACGCACAAGATCGGCGTGTCCGTAGGTTTGAATCGGAGTTCCCGAGCAGCGTTGAGGCGGCAGAGCAGGCTCGACTCCATGCTTTTTCAACACCTCGATGACCGCGTCCCCCACCCCATCGTCGAAATAGTTGGCGGCGCAGCCATGGAAATAGGCCACCGGCCGAGTCGTCGAAGAGTCTGTCCCGCCCGGGATCAAATGTGGATATCGATCGCGTAAATTCCGTGGGGCCAGTTTCGGCAACACGAGGTCGTGCGGCAGGCGTGCCGTCGGGGCCAAGGCTTTCATGATCGGCGCCGTGATCCGTTCGATCAGCGTCCTGAAGAAGGGTCGGTCCCATATCTGCTGCGTACTCCCCAGAAACCGCAACAACGACTCAAAGGCCGCGCCGCGCGCCTGCCGCCTGAAGATCCAACCGGCCAACCGGTTCGGATGCTCCGCCCGCTTCTGTAGAATGAGATCGGATACGTCCACCCCCGCCGGACAGATGGTGCGGCAGGATTTGCAGTTCAGACAGGCTTCCACCACCCGCTTCGAGTTGAGGTAGCTGTAATCCTTCGCGGTGACGATCTCGAACCAGCCCCGTGAGCTCATGTCCTCGGATTGAAAAACATCGTACACGGGGCAGACCGAATTGCACTTGGCGCAGGTCGCGCAGGACTTCGACAATCTGGTGTAGTCGATATGTTCGGTGAACGGGACCTCGCTCAGTTTGATGCCGGGATTGAGCACATTCCCGGGATCGAACGCCTTTTTGACCTGCACAAAGAGGTCGTAGAGTTCCTCACCGAACATGGTTTTGACGAACTCGGCGCGCACCCGGCCGTCGCCATGCTCGCCGCAAATCGAGCCGCCGAACCGATTCAGCACGGTGGCATGGACTTCCTGATACGCACGCACCATTTTTTCGAAGTCGCCGGAGTCGTTCACATCCAACAGGGGAACGATGTGCGCATTGCCGTTTCCGATATGGCCGAAGATCGCCACCGGCACCCGCTGTCCATCGAAGAACTCCTCCAGGTACCGGATCAGCTCGCTGATGCGTTCAGCCGGCACGACGACGTCGTCGACGAAATTGATCGGCTTCTTTTTGGGATCGAATCGATAGAGCGTCGGGTACAGCGCCTTCCGCGCTTTCCAGAGCTGCTCCCGGCGCTCGGCATCGAATGCCAGCGTCGGCTCCGACGCCAGCTTGTAGGGCCGGCAGACGGAAGCCATGGCGTCGGCCCGCTCGCGGAGATCGGTGTCGAGGGAATCCGCATCCAACTCGACCAATAACGTCGCCGCCGCATCAGCCGGAATCCCGTGTTTCCCTCGGCCGATCAAGGTGAGCGTGTTGGCATCCATGACTTCCAAGGCGCTGGGCCGGAGTGTCAGGAGCCTCGGCACGGCCTCACCGACCTCTTCGAGACTTCGAAAATGAATGAGCGCGGTCAACGTGGACTTGGGCTTGTCGACCAACGTGAGTCTGGCTTCACTCACCACACCCAGCGTCCCTTCGCTTCCGACAAAGAGCTTGGGGAGATCAAAAGAGCCCCGCGCAAGTCCGTCGGCCAACCCAAACAAATTGTATCCGCAACTATTTTTGCTGACCGTGGGCCGCTTCGCGGCGATGAGATCCGCATGGGCCTGGGTCATGACCAAAACATCACGCAGAGCCGGCTCCGTCGTCAGGAGGCGCTCTAGCGAAGGATCGTCGAGGGCATAGGCTCGCGCCTCGATCCACGTCGACGAGGTCAGACAGAGCCGGAGACTTTGGACATTGTCCTTCACCGAGCCGTATCGCAAGGTATGAGGCCCGGACGAATTATTGGCGACCATGCCGCCCAACTTGCACATGTCCCCGCTCGAAGGGTCAGGCCCGAACAGCAGGCCCTGCAAGCCGAGCTGCTTGTTCAATTCGGCCAAGACGATCCCGGGCTGCACCCTGGCCCACCGCTCTTCCCGATTCACTTCAAGGATTCGATTCAGACGCGACACATCGAGGATGATGCCGGAACCGATAGCGGAACCGGTCAGATTCGTCCCGGCCGCCCTAGGCGTGAGTGGAATCCCTCGAGAGACGGCATAGGCAACGGTCGCGGCGATATCATCTTCGGACTCGACCAGCACGACCGCCTGCGGAGGAATTCGATAGATACTGGCATCCACGGCATACGCCGTGATCGTGGGGACGTCGTCTTTGACTTTTTCGGCGCCCAACAGCGCGCGAAGATCGTGGGCGACGGCGCGACTTTTCGTCGGCACAATCAAAGTGGGTGAAGCCGTCATAAACGTTCGTGCATCTTAGCCTGCGGACTCTTCGAAGAACCAGCATTGTCGGTCGCCATCAAATTCTCCTACAATGAGTGCGCCTTATGGAGCGCCCAACTCTCTATATCACACGCCTGTTGCCTCGACCGGTGCTCGACGCCATCCCTGGACCGTATCGGCTGCTGGCCGAACCAACGGATCGGCCGCCGACAGAGGAGGAACTGCGCCACGGCTTTGCCAAGGCCCAGGCGGTGATCTGCACCCTGACGGATCGTATCGATGGCGCGGTGTTGTCCCGCGCCGCAAATGTGAAAATCATCGCCAACTTTGCCGTGGGCTACAACAACATCGATCTCCCAGCCGCAGCCCAACGCGGCATCGTCGTCACCAATACACCAGACGTGCTCACCGATGCCACCGCTGATCTGACCTGGGCGCTGTTGCTTGCGCTGACAAGGCGCGTCGTGGAAGGCGATGTCTGGCTGCGAACCGGGACGTGGCCGGGATGGACACCGACACAGATGCTGGGCGCCGACGTGTCGGGGAAAACGCTGGGCATCATCGGTATGGGGCGGATCGGACAGGCGGTCGCGCAACGGGCGGCTGGGTTTCGGATGCCGGTGATCTATGCCGGCCGTCAGAATGTTTCAAGCCCGCCCGGCGTTTCATGGACCCGGCGCTCCCTCGATGAAGTCCTCTCGGAGTCGGATGTTCTTTCGCTCCATGTGCCGCTCACCGAGTCCACTCGCCATCTCATCGATCGCCGCAAGCTCGCGCTGATGAAGCGGACTGCTTTTCTCATCAACACGTCGCGCGGCCCGGTCATCGACGAATCCGCCTTGGTGTCGACGCTTGAGGCAAAAACCATCGCAGGCGCCGGACTGGATGTCTATGAACAGGAACCGGTTGTCCCTGCTGGATTGATCTCGCTGCCGAACGTGGTGCTGCTCCCCCATCTGGGATCAGCCACGCTCGAGACCCGTGTCCGTATGGGGCTCATCTGCCTGGACAATATTGCAGCGGTGTTGGGAGGGAGGCCGGCGCCGAATCAGGTCATCTAGCAGGATGTTGAAAAAGTCCTCCAGCTTCGTTCTCGCATCGCTCAGAGGCTCAACATACAGAACAGAGTATGCCTCGCCTCTTCGCTCGTTGCGGCCTTGCCGAGAGGTCTTTTTGAACATCCTGCGGGCTATACTGGTCGATTCAGATCTTCCGGTGCAATTCGAGTATCAAACTAGTTATTCAACAGCTGCTAGGGTGTGACCGAGAAATGGCGTGATTCCTACGAGGCGAAGCGAAAACCGACTTCTTTCATCCCTGGCCGCGCCTTCAGAGCGGCCAACCGTTGCGGGACGTCATGAAACGAGGGAATGGACTGAAACGCATGGACAGCCTTTTCCCACTGTTCTTCAGCCTCATACAATAAGCCCAGCTCATAGCGAATGGCTTGCCCCTTGGCGCCTTGGCACCGTGGATCGGCCAAGACGGTTTCCAAGCCCTGGATCGCCTGGGCGATGGATCGCTCCTCTTTGAGACAGACCGCCGTCATCAGCGCCGAATCGAGATAGAACGAATCGTTGTTCATCGACACCTGAAACTCTGCTTTTGCTTCTCCGTACAATCCCATGTTCTTGTACGCCACACCGATGGCATAGTGCGCTTCATAGTCAGGCGGTGGCGCGGCCGGTTCGACTGCAGTCTGAACGCCGCCGGGTTCGGCCGGATGCGACGCCGAGACTTCGGCCGATGGTCCCTCGCCTTGCCTCATGGAAACCGGCTGCTCACTCGTCATCGCGTCCCGCTCGGGCTGGACGGCCTCCGACATATGCTGAAGCTCTGGTTCGTGAACAGCTTCCAATGGTTCCACGTGTGTCTGTGGACCATGGTCCTCGACAACCGACCCGCTGTCGTTCGGCGCCGCACCCGCCGGCGAACATTCCTGGTCTTCCTGAATCCGATCGCGTGTACGGTCCGCGTGGACAGCGTCCGATTCAGCCGGAAGGGATTCGGCATCAGCCGCCTGGCTCTGATCTTTCGTGGATCCTCCCCTCATCCTCTCCGCCAGCCGATGGACCAAGTTCTCATCGTTCGACAGCGAGCGCACCTTGTCAAAAAGTTCTTCATGGAGGCTTTCCATGCCCGGCTCCGGATGTTCCAACAACAGTTCGATAGCCCTGGCATAGTGGCGCGCGGCCTCCGCGCGATCCCCTTTTTCTTCGTGCAGCTCGCCCTTCAACTCCAGTAAAGGAACCGAGTTCGGTTCCGCAGTCAAAAACTCCTGAATCAGCGATTCGGCCAGCATCAGGTCTTGCGCCCTGAGCGCCGCGCCGGCCAAGAAGCGGTATTCTCCGAGCGCCACCTGCACGTCCCCGCGCTGCAAGTGCAACCGCGCGAGCAGCTGGCAGACCTGGGGGTTCCCCGGCTCTCTCGTGAGCATCTGATTCAAAATGGCCTCGGCGCCGGCAAACTGTCTCTCGTCGATTCTCCTGGTCGCTTCCGCCAGGAGGTCAAGAGGCTCTGACGATTTCTGCGCCGGCGCGGAAGACGCGGGTTTGACGGCCTTGATCTGCCCGGTTCCGCCTTTCTTCAGGCTCTCCACGAACTGGGTGGCTTCGCTGTTCGCCTGATCGATCCTCAGCACGGCAAGGTACGCGTCTTTGGCCTCGTCGTATCGACCTTGCGCCGAGCGCTCGCGACCCAATTGGAGATAGACGGTGGTCGCTTCATCCTGTAGATTTTCTTGGACACAGAGTTCGGCGACACGCTGCTGCGCGCCCAGATTCGAAGGATCGTGGACGACGATCTTTTTGTAGATCTCGAGCGCGTCTTTCCCGCGCCGTTCCTTCAGATAATATTTCCCCAACGTGAGGTAATCCTGCACCGCACTGCTCACCAAACCGCGTTCGATGTTCAGGTCGCCGAGATGGCGATACACTTCATACCGCGTGGGATCGCACTTGAGGACTTTCTTGAATGCGGCGATCGCTTTGAGGGTGGCGCCCTCCGTTCTGAATGCCGAGGCGGCCTGAAGAAACGAGGCGGCGGCCTCAGAGGAAGCGTTTCGCTTCAATTGCAGGTCACCGATGGAATTGTGAATGGTGCCGTCGGCTGGGGTTTCTACGGCCAGCTTTTTCCATTCGGCAATCGCCGCGTCATACTGTCCACGGGACGCCAGGAGCTGGGCTTGTTGGAGAACGCGACTTCGATCCGGGGGCACGACAGACCTCCAAGGACAGAACAGCCAAACGCTAACAGTCTCAATGGGATTTGTCGAGGAAATGGCGGAATCAGGCCGGAAGCGATCCGGACGGAAGGCGACGTTTCTTCCGTCCGGATGAGGAGGCTTGTTCGCCTGATAAGGCGAGACGATTACGATGCAGCGATAGCCGCTTTGAGCACGTTGGCGGCTTGAGGTCCCTTGGCCCCCTGCACGATATCAAATTCGACGTTTTCACCTTCCTTGAGAGTCTTGAACCCATCTCCTTGCAACGCAGAGTAGTGGACGAAGACATCTTCTCCGCTATCCAGCCGGATGAATCCAAACCCTTTCCGATCGTTGAACCACTTGACCGTTCCTTTTGTCTTCACAGAACCCCTCCTTTTTTCAACAACTACGCGTAGTTGCGTAGCGCCACCCACACAATCGTTCTGCAGTTCGAAAACGGAGAATAGATTGGACAAAAATTCGGCGGGGAGAAACGGACGGGCACCTGAAGGAGTGATACATCGCTCACGGAACCCATCATTTGTGAAGAAAGTCGCGGAGCATGTAACATAGGGCTGGTGCGCTGTCAAGCGAATCTTTAGGGGACAGACTTTCTCCTGTGTTTACAAGGGAGAAGGACTTCCCTATAGTGTGCCCAATCTTCTCCTCCCCAGAAACTCTGTGATTTTACGAACGCTCCTCGACCGCTACATCTTCACGGAACTCCTTTCCCCGTTTGGCCTCAGCCTCGGCGCGCTCTGTTTTGTCATGTTGACCAGGGAGTTGTTGCGTCTCGTCGAACTCCTGGTCTCCAAAGGAGTCGGCTTCTGGGCGGTCATCAAAGTGATCGCCATGCTGCTCCCCTCCGGTCTGGTGCTGACACTCCCCATCGCCGGACTCATCGCGTCGGTCACGGCCTTCGGCCGGTTGTCCTATGATAAAGAATTGGTGGCGATGCGCGCGGCCGGGTTGAGCCTGTTCCGTCTCTCACAGCCGGTCCTGCTCTTCTCCCTGTGTGTGTTCACGCTGACGTTGGTCTTGTCTCAATGGGGACAGCCGTGGAGTTCCCTGAATTTGAAGAAGGTGGCCCTCAATCTGCTGAAAGATCAACTCGTGCTGGCGTTGGAACGAGGCACGTTCAACGAACCGATCCCGCACATGATGATTTATGTTCCGGAAGGCGAGCAGGGCCGTCCCGCGGCCGGCATCTTTATCTCGGACGAACGACTTCCCCGCGAGCCGAGAGTCATCGTGGCGGAGCAGTACCAAGTATTCATGGATTCGGAGCATGAGCAGGTCGCGCTTCGGTTGGTGAACGGAGTGATTCACAGCCAACCGCGCCAGATCGATCAGTACCGGCAGATCGCCTTCGCCAGCTACGACATCAAGATCAACCTGAACCTCAGCAGTTATTCGGCCACGGAGGAGCGTCCATCCTACGATCAAATCATGGCGCGACTGGCGGAAACCGGCGGCAAGGATGCCGGCGCCCTTCGGCGCCTGATGGAATACTATAAAGACCTGGCGTTTCCGACCGCGTCGCTCGTCTTCTGCCTGCTCGGGGTGCCGGTCGGCATCGTCTCGAAACGGTCCGGCCGCATCGGCGGGTTTGCCGTCGGCGTGGGCATCATCATCGCATTCTATATCCTGAATGTCGGCTGTGATTTTCTGGTGACGGCCTTGATTCTCCCTCCGTTTGCGGGTGCCTGGCTGCCGAATATCATTTTTGTCGTCATCACCGGCATCATGTTTTTCCGGATGAGCAGGCAATAGCATCATGACGATTCTGTTCCGCTATATCCTCCGCGAATACGCGAAAATCTTCGGGATGTGCTTCTCCGGCTTGGTCACCATCTACCTGGTCATCGACTTCTTTGAGAAAGTCCGCCGGTTTCTTCGCTACGAATCCGGAATCGTCCCGATCCTGATCTATTTCGCACTCAAGATTCCCTCGATTTCGTTTCAAGTCGCTCCGTTCGCCATCCTCGTCGCGACCCTGTTGACGCTTGGCTTACTCGCGCGCAGCAACGAAATTACGGCCATGCGCAGCTGCGGGGTCAGCCTGCTGTGGATGTGCTCGCCCTTTCTCCTCTTCGCCAGCGGTGTGTCGCTGGTGCTGCTTGTGTTCAGCTCGACCGTGATTCCGCTGGCCTCGGAAAAGGCCGAAGAAGTCCGCGTGATCCAGATCGAGCAGAAGCCGGCTCCCGTGACCGTCACGGCCACCCAGCCTTGGGCTCGCGTCAGTGCCAACGGCTTGATGAAGGTCAGTGAAATCGATACCGCGGGCAAGACCCTTCGAGGCGTTCGTATTTTCTATTTCCGTCCTCCATTCCAACTCGATCGAATCACCGAAGCGGATGAAGCCCGCTATACTCCTGAAGGCTGGATTCTGCTGAACGGCAACCACCGCCGGTTTCACCCTGACGATACCGCGGACGTGACGCTGTTCACCGAACAGGCGATCAACATTCCGCTGATTCCCGATGATTTCTCCAGCTCGCTCCTCGGAAACTCGGAAACCATGACCTTTCGAGAGATCCAAAACTATCTGGGGCGATTTCGGAACGAGGGATTCTCGTTCACACGTCTGCTGACGGACTACTACGGCCGTGTGGCCTTCCCGCTCGTCACGGTCGTCATGGTACTCGTCGGAATTGCGTTGAGCCTACGGCGAAGCGGCGTCCGTGGAGGCAGCATGGCCGTGGGGATCGGCCAGGCGTTCATTGTCGGATTCTGCTATTGGACCACCCACTCCGTGGCCATCGCGCTCGGACGTGGAGGAGTCTTAGCGCCCATACTCGCCGGCTGGATGGCCAATGCGCTTTTTCTTAGCTTCGGCCTCTATCTGCTGCTGAAAGTTCGCCATTGAGCGACGGTTTCCTAGTTGACTGTACACCTGTCTTCCGGTATGAAAGGCGTTTCAGGTGCTTAAAGGAGAGAGAAAACCATGCCCTCGCGTGTAGTGATTACCGGCCTCGGGGTAGTGTCTCCCCTCGGAATCGGAGTCAGCGAATTCTGGAAGTCGGCCCTTGCGGGCCGCTCAGGAATCACGGCGATCCCTTCCCTTGGATGGTTTCCCATGTCCGGCTACCGTTCTCGGGTGGCGGGCCAGGTCCATAACTTTTCACCGGAACAGTATTTGACGCCCACACAAGCCAGCCGTGTGGATCGTTACGCTCAATTCGCCTTGGTTTCCGCCAAGGAAGCAATGGCCGATGCCGACCTCAGCATGGCGAAGGAGGCTCCTCATCGTGTCGGGGTGATCGTCGGAGCCGGAATGGGCGGGATGGTGATGGGAGAGCGTGAAATCACGCAGCTCTTCAAGACCCAACGACCGCACCGCGTGCACCCGAATTTCATACCTACCATTACCCTGAATTCCGCCTCGGGCATCGTGGCCATGGCGCATGGGGCCAAAGGGCCGAATCTCACCATCTCAACGGCTTGTTCGTCCAGTGCCCATGCGCTCGGTCAGGCCCTTCACTGTATTCGAACCGGACAGGCCGATGTGGTCATCGCCGTCGGCGCGGATGCGAGCATCACTCCATTGGTCTTTGCCGGATTTTGCTCCTTGCGCGCCCTCTCCAGTGAGTTCAACGATGCTCCGGAGCGGGCATCGCGCCCCTTCGACCGGCGCCGCGACGGATTCGTCATGGGCGAAGGAGCCGCGACATTGATCGTCGAATCTTGGGCGCACGCCAAGAAGCGGAAAGCGAGAGTCTACGCGGAGATCGCCGGATACGCCGCCACCAGCGAAGCCTATCACATGGTCATTCCCCAGGAAGACGGCCAGGAAATCTGCACGACGATGAAGATCGGTCTGGAATCAGCCGGCATCGCTCCGGATCAGGTCGACTATATCAACGCCCATGCCACGTCCACGACGATCGGTGATGCCGTCGAAACCAAGGCCATCAGGAGTCTGTTCAAGAGTCGCGCAGACAAGCTCTCGGTGAATGCCACCAAGTCGCTCATCGGCCACACGCTGGGCGCGGCGGGCGCGCTTGGAGCCGTGGCGACGACGTTATCGATCCATACCGGGCAGATCCATCCCACAGCCAACTACGAAGAGCCGGACCCCGCATGCCGATTGGACGGCATTCGACGCGCGGTCCAAGAGCGAAAGATTCGCTACGCGCTCTTGAACGCATTCGGATTCGGCAGCAACAATGCCACGGTTGTCTTCAAAAAATTTGTCGCATAAGAGACGGTTGAATGATCGTGACGACCCCTCGCCGAATTCAGATACGATGAGCCTCATTCCACTGAAGGAGTACCCATAATGACTGAACCGACCGACCGCGCAGTGACCGAGAAAATCGTTCAAGCTTTGGCCAGCTATCTCAAGCGAGACCCCGCGACGATTACCGAATCTCATCATCTCCGGGACGACCTCGGACTCGACTCGGTCGCCATCATCGAACTGCTCTTTGAGATCGAAGAGCGGTTCAAACTTCAAATTCCGGATCAGGACCTCCCGGGGTTGAGTACGGTCGGCTCAGTGGCCGCCTACGTCCAACGACGGCTGGCTGAACCGAAATCCGACGCCGCCCCTGAGTCGGCAAAACCGGCGCCGGCCTCGGCCAAATCGAAATCCGCTTCACGCAGGCCGACCTCGGCCAAATCAGCCTCCGCGAAGACGGCGACGGCAAAATCCGCCGCCAAACCCGCCGCCAAGAAGCCGAAGAAGGCATCCGCCGTCGCAGCGAGAACAAAGAAAAAGGTTGCGGCCCGATGAGCGCACCTCAATCACCGACTTCGGTTACACTCGCTCAGATCCATGAGGTTGTCGGAGGCTCGATCCATGGCGACGGCCAAACGCAGATCTTCGGCTTGACGAGCCTGAGTCAGCCCAACCCACATGCCTTGTCGTTCATGACCAACGACAAAATGGCGAAGGACGCGACCAACCTGCAAGTGGCAGCTCTGCTGGTTCATCGGCATCAGGCCGATCTTGCCGTCCCTCAGGTCGTCGTCGACAACCCGATGCTGGCCTTTGCCCGGGTGGCGCAGACGTTCTTTGTCCGCACGCCGGCACCCCGCGGCATCAGCGAACAGGTGACGCAAGGCTCCGATGTGAGGATCGGCGCCGACCCGTCTATCTGGCCGTATGTCACCATCGGCGACCGTGTCACGATCGGCCAACGGGTGACTCTCTATCCCGGCGTGTTCGTCGGATCAGACTCGACAGTCGGCGATGATTGCATCCTCTATCCCAATGTCGTCGTTCGCGAAGGCTGTTCTCTTGGCGCACGAGTGATTGTGCACAGCGGAACCGTGATCGGAGCCGACGGATTCGGATATGTCCAGCATCAGGGCCGCCATCACAAGATTCCTCAACTCGGTGGCGTCGTCATCGAAGACGATGTCGAACTCGGAGCCAACGTGACGATCGACCGCGCCACGTTTGGACGAACCCTCGTGAAGCAGGGCACCAAAGTCGACAACCTCGTCCAGATTGCCCACAATGTCACCGTGGGAGAGCACTGCATCCTCGTTGCCCAAGTCGGTATCGCCGGCAGCACGACGATCGGCCGCCATGTCATGATCGGTGGACAGGCCGGGCTTTCCGATCATCTGACCATCGGGGATCAAGTGATGATCGCGGCCAAAGCCGGGGTCAATCGCAGTATCGAGTCGAACCAGATCGTCGGAGGCATTCCAGCGATGCCGCGTGAAAAAGCCCTCAAGGTTCAGGGGGTCATCTTTCAGCTGCCGGAGTTGAAACAACTCGTGCGGGATTTGGAACAGCGTGTGGGGGAACTTGAAACCCAGGTCAAACGATCTTCACAGCGGACTTCTGGATCAAAGACCCCTCGTTCAAAGAAGCGCTGACCGCTCACTTTTACATTTTGATCACTCGCCGCCACAAGAACAGTCTTGCCCAATAAAACCCCGCCCATGGCATCAAGAGCGCGGGAATCATCTGCACACGCCCATAGGAAAATGCGGCGATGGCGCTTCCCACCAGAAGAACGGTGCCCAGCACATACACAAACGGAACCAACTGCCGCCCCGGATGATCGATGTCCGGAGGCTCGGAACCTTTTTTGACCTTCCCTTTCTGTCTGTTCAACCCCTGTCTCATCCGCGCGGCCAACACGTTGGGAAATTCCTTCAAGAGGTACCGCTGATACAGGGTTTGCGCGGCGCCCAGCCCGGTACCCGACAGAAACAGGCCCGAGCTTTGATAAAAGGTATCCCAGGTATAGCTGTCGGTGGCGAGCAGTTGGTACCCTAACCCCCCGACGCTCCCGATCAAACAGATGAGCCCCAGAAGGCCGGACGGCATCAGAATGTACGTCTTCACGTATTCCTGAGCCTGTTGCATGGTTTGCTGCGGATGATCAACGGTGACGAGTTTCGGCACAGTATTCCCTTCCAGTTCTGTCAAAGCGCCGGTAGCCGGCCACGCATTATAACGATCCGGCTCTCTCCAGCAAAGTAAAGAACGATGGCCCTGTATAATCGACATCTGCGTTGTGGATAACTGTGGGGCAGAACCGATTGTCGCTATGTATGGAGCTCTCCGCTGAAGCGAAAGGCCGGGTAGCTATCGAGCAGGATCCTGAGGAGGTACGATCTTACGCGTTTCAACGACCCCTTGGATCGTCGACGCGACCGCATCGAGACTTTCGAGCAGCGACGTGAACTGATCGGACACGACCGTCGTCGCCGCAGGCGTCTGCCCTTTGGGTGAAGTCTCCCCGAATCTGACACGCCCGACGGCGGGAGGATTGAGCGTCTCGGCGACCGAGATCAACGGAGCGAGGCACAGATCAATCTCATGGGTGACGATTTCATCGTGATCCCGCTGCTCATCAACTTTCACGACGGGACGAAGCGGATACCGGCTATTCACTTTGGCGACGATCCCCACGTCTCCGGTCGTCAATCGGACCGTCGTCCCAAGCGGATACACCGACAACTGTTCGACGA
Source organism: Nitrospira sp. BO4 (assembly GCA_030144965.1). GTDB lineage: Bacteria > Nitrospirota > Nitrospiria > Nitrospirales > Nitrospiraceae > Nitrospira_D. Next base: position 140,848 of record JAMPUU010000017.1, on the reverse strand, counting down.
GCGCTTTGAGAATCTCGCGCGGGAAGGTCTGTCGCTCGGCAACGAGAATCTCCTTGACGGCCTCATGCGGGAGCAACCGGCGACGATACGGGCGTTCGCTGACCAACGCATCGAAGACGTCGGCTATCCCGCAAATCTGAGCCATCTCGTTGATCTGCCTTCCCTTGAGTCGATTGGGATACCCCTGCCCATTCCATCGTTCGTGAGCCTGACGCGTCAACTGTGCCAGCCAGTGGTACGCCGGCCCGCATGTGACGATGACCTGATAGCCGAGCTCGGGATGTTGCTCAATGAGCGTCCGTTCTTCGTGTGTCAAACGGCCGCTCTTGGCGACCAACGATTTGGGTACGGCGAACAATCCGATATCATGGACGAGGCCGGCCAGCGCCAACTGGTGCAGCTCTTCTCCGTAGTACCCCAGGCCTATTCCTATTTTGGTCCCGAGGATGGCCACGTTCATGAGATTCGTAATCAGTGGCGAGCCCGATGGTCCGGAAAGCGCCTCGACCACCAACTCATCATTTCGTTGCAGCGAGGAGACGGCATCCGATGCGAGATCTTCCAGCCGCTGCAGCGAAAGGGCATGGTGACCCTGCACGGCACTTGCTGCCTCAGTGAGGGCCCGGTCCGTCATCTGGTACCAACTCCTCAAGACAGCCCCCATGCATCACCGTGATCCCGTCGACAGAACACTTCACCCGCGACGCGTTCCACCAGCGCCCGTCTGATCCGGCTGACTTTCGCGACGCTTCCAAAGTACAAACACAGATCGCACAGAGAGTTGATCAATCGGCAGACTCCGCCGGTGCGATGAAAGATCGATGACACCGCGCTCGAGGAGAATATCGGCAGCACACATCCGGCGGCGGCCAGGCGAGCCGCGATGTAGGTTTTCGTCTCAGCACGATCGAAACACTCAATATGGTGCTGAATGGTCACCCGCTGAGCGAGCTGAGGAATGCGGGCAATCCGGCTTCGGAGTTCCGGCTGTCCTAAGAGGACGAGGGTGATCAGGAATCGGTCGTTCAGCTGGAAGTTGCTGAGAAGACGAAGCTCTTCGAACGTCTGGTCATGCTCGATGGCCTGTGCTTCATCCACCACCAGCACGGTGTCGGCTCCCCGCTGGTAATTGGCGAGCAGCTGATCGTTCAACCGACGCAACTGTTCCGCCCGCGTCCCGTTCGGCTCCAACCCGAGTTGGAATAAGATCTCGCCGAGAAATTCGTTGCCCGGTATCGTGGGGTTCGACACGAGTCCGATCTCGTACTGCGTCCGTGGAAGCCGGAGAATGGCGGCGCGACTCACGAGCGTTTTGCCACTGCCGATCTCACCGGTCAGCATCACGATTCCCTTGCGGGCATGAATCCCGTACAGAATGCGTTCCAAAGCCGCTTCATGCTTGACCGACGGAACATAGAACTTCGGATCCGGCACATTCTCGAACGGGCGAAGGTTCAACCGCCAATGACGCTCGTACATCGACCCTTGGGTCAGAGTCTGATCCTGAGGAACGTCAACAAGCGGCACGTCCACGTCCTTTCCATGCCGGCCGGGGAAACACGCTGGACCCGCGAGCACGAGTCTCTTTCAATGAGGCAAGACGCTTTGTATGGCCATGCGCTCGGTTCGTCCGCTTTCTGCCCATTCTTCAATGCTCTGCACGTTCTGATTCAGTCGCAATTGGACGGCCCCGTAATTTTTTACGGGAACCATCACACGTTGCTGCAGCACGATCGTGAGAAAGCTGTGCAGTCCCATGAAAAATGCCATCGCATGCGAGGCGTTCACTTGTTGCGCTGCGGACCATAACTGGGCCACACGTTCTACCGCGTGGGGCAGTTCGGCGGGAGAGGGGCCAGAGGCGGAGCCGCCCTCCTTGAGTAACTCAAGGAGGGTGTTCAGATGGGGAGATTCTTGACGGACGACATGCAGGAACCCTTGCTCCCCTTCGGCTAAACGGTCGAGGAACTCTTGTATGGAAGCCACGTTACACTGTTCCATCCCCCGATGCATGAGCCCTTCTGCCTGAGCCATCATGGTCTGAATCAGGTTACGGTGGAATGTCCCGGACATCATGCATCGCTCATGAAGGCCATGGAGCAGTATCAATAACTCTTTCGTCGCGATCGATGACGCAGGGCCCTCGGCCTCCGATTGTGCCGTTTCCGCATCAAACGTGACACCGGTCGCTCGAGTCAGCGCTCCATGAATGTGCCCCAGTTGCTTGCAGAGGGCGAGAAAGTCATCAGCCGACACTCGCTCGGAAGGCTCTTGGACGGCTTCCACGAAGGGAAGCGCTGAAAAACTGGCCCGTTCGACGTCACTCAGGTTGATCGTGGCTGCGGATCCGCCGAGATTCGTGATGCCGACCTTGATCGTCTGCGCCAAGGCCCGATGGCGCTCGGTGGGGGGCGCTTGTTGGAGTTCATCCAGCGCTACGTGAATTTGCTGAAGCCACTCCTGCGCCTCATGAACGAAGAGCTCGATCAATTCTTTCTGAAACGCATCTTCGGTTTCCACAGGCATCGACATCCGCCCTTCACCAAGAACACGGCCATCTCATGGATCCGGCAGGCTGGCTCAGGATTGTCCCCTCCCACTCCCGAGTTGAGAGGCCAGTCCCGCAATTTCACCCAGTTTGCGCGCCATGTCTTCAAATCTCTTCGTGGCATTCTCGGCGGCTTGTTCCGTCTCCGTGACTCGGCGTACAAGCACGCCATTGCGATCCCGTTCCACTGTGAGAAGCTCTTCCATCTCCCGGACTTTTGTCGCGATTGGCTCGACCTCCTGCAATCGTTCCGCTGTCTGGGCCGCCTTCTCCCGTTCCACCGTCAGAAGCTCTTCCATCTCTCGGACTTTTGTCGCGATGGATTCAACCTCCTGCAGTCGTTCCGCTGTCTGAGCCGCCTTCTCCCGTTCCACAGAGAGCTCAGTCTCGAGATCCTTGATTTTCTGTTGGAGCTCGGCTACCTGCTGCTCTTCATGTGCGAGGCTTGCCTCCACCTCTTTCAACCTACTCGACGCCTTCTCCAACTCTCCCAATTGTTGTACGAGCTGCTCTGCAGCTTCCCGTTCCGCATGCAGCGCAGATTCCAGCTCCGCGATCCGACCGGAGGTCTTCTGCCAGTTCACAACTTCCTGTTTGAGTGCGCCGACCGCGTCTTGCTCCGCCGTCAGCGCCGTTTCGAGTTCGGAGACCCTCGACGCCTGTTGTTCAAGCTTCATCAGATTCGCTTCGAGTTCGCTGACACGCTGTTGTTCCACGGCCAACTGCGCTTCGGCGGCCTTCGCACGGGTCATGTGCTCAACGGCGTCGGCCAAGCGTTTGGCGAGGTCTTCTGATCGAGCGCGTTCTGCCAGTAATTGGCCTTCCATCTCCTTGACTTGAATCGAATCTTGGCGCGCGTGCTCCTGTTGTTGGTCGGGTGTAGGTGGAACCTTCTCTGCTGTGGCTGTCGTTTGAGTAGGAACAGGTCGGGATACGGCAGCCGGCGGCGATTCCTGTCGTTTTGAAAGCAGCTCCAGCACGCGGTCCTTCAGCGAAGTCCCTTGAAACGGCTTCTTGAGAACACCGTCGGCCCGGCAGGCGTCAGCTTGTTTTGTCACTTCGTCATTGACGATACCCGAAATCAAGAGCACGGGAATCCCCGCCAGGTTGGAGTTTCCGCGAACGAATGCGCAGACCTCATATCCGCTTTTGTCGGGCATGATGACGTCGGATACGATTGCATCCGGCCGTTCCTTAGCCAAATAGGCCAGTGCTTCTTCACCATTGGCCGCCAAGGTCACGGTGAGGCCTGCCTCGGTCAACAGTCGTTCGGCGACTTTCCGAACCGCGATGCTATCGTCCGCTATCAAGATCTTCGGCATGACCGCACCTTTTGTCCTTCCCTGTGTCCGTTCCGATCATCACGCAACCGCCCCAAGTCGGTGTACAGAGAGGATCGGTATCTCGTCGAGGCCGCTGGCATAACTCCATTCGGCCGGCACGTCCTTGCCTCGATAGGCCTGAATCGCTGCAGCGTCCAACGTCTGGAGAACCGGTATTTCCTCATCGATGCAGATCGCCATGTCTCCTTGAGGATGTTTTGCCGTCAAGCACAAGGGACTGCTTCCCTGCACTGAGACCCGAAGCAGCTTGGCGAGATCGAAGACCGGCAATACTACCTGATGCCGACGAACCACCGCCGTCACGAATGGAGTCCTGCTGGCAACCGGAATGCTCGTCTCCCATGGTGAGATACCGGCTACTTCTTGGGTCTTCATCGCCAACCTTCGGCCACCTATCAGGAACACCAACAGATTCAACGAACGAGAGGCCTCTTGTCGTTGATGTTTCCCGCTGGTTCTCAGCATGACCGGTTATCACCCACCGAAATGTCCGGCACCGCCGGTGATCGAGTAGTCGTTCTCTTATCGGATAAATCCGTCTAAGCCTCCAGCCCTTTGTTTTCAAGAATCCAGCGCGTATCGAGCATGAGTGCCACGCTGTGCTCGAACAAGATCATGCCTCGATACCAGCGTCGCTCCGATCCACAGAATTGTGAGGGAAGCGGCAAGACCTGTGATGGTTGCACGTTCATAAGTCCATGCACGCAGGCGACTCGAATGCTTCCCCGTGATCCGTTTTCGGAAAGAAGCACGACACGGGTGTTCACACCGGCGCCATCACGCGACAATGCCAGTTGATCCGCGAGATCAATCGACCTATACGCCACTCCCTCGACCTGCGGGACTCCACTGTTTCCTGTCTCATCCTCGGTCAACAGCTTTCGCACAGACTCCGCGTCCAACGCAAAGAATCGTCCTCCCATGGTCACGATGAGCAAGCGGGACGGAGGCGCGAGCGATGGAGTTTCGGCGGCCTGTTCGCGGAGACTCATGCCGGCGCCTTCTTGCCCATTTTCTGCAACAAGCCCCATTTCGTCAATCAATACGAATATTTGCGCAGGGTTACTTGCGGAGGGCCGGAGCGCGGCCGACCCACCGCTCAACTTCCTGGAGCAACATCCGCTCTTCCACCGGTTTGGCGATGTAGGAATTGGCTCCAATGTTGATCGCCATCTGGTGATGTTTGTCGCCTGCCCTGGTCGTCATGACCACAACCGGCGTCTGCCGCGTTTCGGGACGGCTCCGCAGAGCCTGAACGACTTCGAATCCGTTGAGTTTCGGCATTTCGAGGTCGGTGATGATCAACCGGTAACTGTTCGTCAGCGCTTTTCTGAGGCCATCTTCGCCGTCGACCGCCGTGTCGATCCGATATCCTGCCGACTCCAACATCCTCCCGACAAACTTGCGGATGCTCAACGAGTCATCGATCAACAACACATGCGACTCCGGCCGGTCGTCCCTCTCCGTCTCCTGAGTCGGGGCGTGGTCAGCCGGGAGTCCGGTCGTGGAAAGCGTCTCCAACGCGATGGATTCGATCGCTTCGCGCGAAAACAAGCGGGCGGGGTCGATCACAAGAATGACACGTCCTTCCGGATCGATGGTCGCGCCACCGAAAAACGAATACTCCAGCGGTTTCAGCGACCCGAGCGACTTAATGACGATTTCTTGGCGGCCTAATAGTTCATCGACTGCCAGTCCTACAGGTCCTATAGGAGTTCGAACGATCACCACCGGCTTCAACCAATCCGTATGGCCCCGTTCCCGGCGCAAGAGATGGTGCAATGGGTGAACTTCGATTGATTGATCCCCAAGCTTCAACAGCATACGATCGTCATGCTGTTGCAAGGAATCGGCAGTGGGCAAGGTCACTTCCAGAATATTCGGCAACGGAATCGCGTACCGCTCGGTCCCTGCGCGAACCAGCAACGCTGTCGCGATCAAGAGCGTGAGCGGAAGGCTTAGGGTAAACTTGGTACCGACGCCGGGCTCTGATTCGACGTCGATGTGACCCTTCATGCCTTCGATGACCCGCTTGACAACATCCAGCCCAACGCCTCGCCCTGCCTGATCGCCTACTTTCTCGGCCGTTGAAAATCCCGGAAGGAAAATCAGCTGAAGGGCTTCTGCGTCTGACATCGTCTGCAATTGAGCAGCCTTGATCAGCCCCATCTTCAAGGCTTTTGCTCGAATCTTGGACAAGTCCAATCCCGCTCCATCGTCCTCGACCTCGATAATCACGGAGTTGCCGCGATGCGCGGCGTGCAAGTAGACCGTTCCTGCTGCGGGCTTACCCTTCATGATTCGATCGGCGGCAGACTCGATACCGTGATAGACGGCGTTACGGACCAAATGCACGAGGGGATCCACGAGTCGTTCCACGATTCCCGTATCGACCTCCGTATGCTCGCCCGAGGTGACCAGTGTGACTTCCTTGTTTGAGGCGCGGGCGATCTCTCGAATCGCCCGACGAAACCTGGTGAAAGGAGTGCCGATCGGAACCATACGGGCATGCGCGATTTCATCCCTCATCAGCAGCGTCAATTGCTGGAGCTGGCTCATGTCGTCATGCGCTGTTCGGATGGATCCGTTCAGCTGCGACATCGACTCGCTGATATCGGCGGTGACCTCTCCAATCCGGCGGGCCAAGATATTGAAATCGTCGTACTTGTCCAGCTCGAGACTTCCAAAATCCCCGAGTCCTTGAAACCCTTGGCCGGAAGCTTCGGGCGAATGGCTCGGCGCTTCCTGGTAGGTAAACATGTGTTTGTCGGAAAACGATTGGACCGAGTCCGCCAACCGAGTCTTGAATATCAGGACTTGCTGGGACAGTTGCTCCAACACACGCAACCGTTGCTCCAAGCGACCGCGCCCAATGACCAGTTCGCCGACGAGGTTCATCAATCGTTCCAACCGAGCGTAGCTGACCCGGATGACCTCGCGGTCTTCAGCGGATCTGGTCTCGAATGGTTTGCCCTGCCCGTGATGTTCTCCCGCTTCTTCCTGATGTCTTCCGGCTAAGTCGGGCGCGTGTTCCGGCGGACGTGCGGATGCCGTTTCGTTGACGGCATCTTGTCCCAGTCGTTTCAATTCCGACCGCGCCTCGTCGAATCGTTGCCGAGTCCGAGACACGGTGTTGTGGTCTCTCCGCATCAGCACCCGGACAACGTCGATCGAGCGAAGCATCAAATCCGTATGCCCCGGCAACACTTTGAGGCGCTCATCCCGAACAGAGCCCATGAAGTCTTCGACGTGATGGGTGAGGTCCCCGATCGACTGAAAGCCGACGGTGTACGCGGAGCCTTTCAACGTGTGAGCGGTCCTGAACACTTGGTTGATCAGTTCCCCGTTCTGTGGGTCTTTGTCCAATCGCAAGAGATTGGCTTCCAGCATTTCCAGGTACTCTTGCGCTTCCGGCACAAAGTACGAGATGATTTCTGGGTCCAAATCGGGGATCAAATACGCGTCGGGAAGATCCTGCGTGGAAGTCTGTAGTTCAATTGACAGCTTGTCCTGATCGGCGATGGGGACACCGGAACTTCTGTCGAGTGTGACCGCTTCCGCCGGAACCGCTGTCCCCGCACGTTCGCACATTTGGATGAGCACATGGATCAGACGGGGCACTTCGTGTTGAAGTCGCGGCACATTCGCGAGGTCACGTTGAAGAATCAGGCGGATCGTCCCGGCAGCCTGTGTTATGGTTTCGAGAAGCTGGCCTTGTAACTGAAGGCGCTTCTCCCGGATCGCGATCATGCCGTTCTCCATCGGATGGGCCACATCTCCGATGACCTGAAAACTTATGGTATACGCCGACCCCTTGAGGGTATGGACGGCGCGAAAGAGTCGGTAAATCGCGTCTTCATTCTCCGGTTCGGTTCGCAGAACCCGTATCAGCTCGTCGATCGTCTCGAGATACCCTTCCGCTTCGGGAATAAAGTACGACATCATCTCGGGATCCAGCGCGGGCAGCACATATTCCTGACTCACGGACGATGCCGTGCCGTCGGCTTCCTCCACCAGGCCTTCACTCGATTCCAGGCATCGTTTCACCGTCTCCAGATCTTCGCCGCCGCCTTGATCGATGGACCGTACAATGGTTTGAATGCTTTGCGTAAGGTTCCGCATCACATCCACCGCCCGTGACCATTGGTCAGGCGGGATGCCGGTTGCTTGTTCCAGCAGCATCTCCAGACGCTTGGCCAACTGTGCGACTCCGCTGTACCCATACAAGGCAGCCGCCCCATGGATACGGTGGGCCACGATAAACTGCTCTGTGAGTTGTTGTGGTAATGGAAGGGCGTCGGCGGGAGAATGTAATGCCTTGACTAATGCCGCCAGTCCATCTGACGCTTCCAGAACAAAAATACTGATGAGATTTTGCCGGTCGAACTCCGAGCTCATCGGTGCCTCTTCAGCTCATGGCGTTCCCTGATTCAGCCGGTGTCGTAGACCCTCAGACCAGCTTGAACTGAGATACCGATGCCGTCAGACTTTCGGCCAATTTCACCATGTCTTCCACAGTCGCTCGAGCTGAATCGGTGGCCTTTTGTGTTGCCACGGCACCGCCGGTGAAGTCTTTGATCGAACGGCCGACCTGGTCTGTCGAAGCCGTTTGATTGGCTGCGGCCGATGCGATACTTTGGGCAAGTTCCGCAGATCGTTGGGCGATCGTCGAAATTTCCTTAAACACATCTCCGGTTCGGAGAGCGGAAGCCGATCCGGCTTCCACCGCCTGGGTTTCGTGTTCCATCGACACGACGGCATGTTGCGTCTCGCTCTGAATCACCTTGACCAGATCAGCGACTTCGCGTGTCGCCTGGGTCGAACTTTCGGCGAGTTTCCGGACCTGATCGGCGACAACCGCGAAACGGGCGCCCGCTTCCCCGGCACCGGCAGCCTCAATGGCGGCATTCAGCGCCAACAGGTTGGTCTGATTCGCGATGTCTCGGATGGTCGACACGATTTGCGAAATTTCCAGCGACCGATCTCCCAGGGCTTTGACCTGCTTCGACATGCGTTGAACCGCCGATCGAATGCGCTGCATATCCTGCACGGTTTCCTGCACCGCAATGCCTCCGTTTTCAGTGGCTTTCAAAACCTGGCGGGCCGATTCGGATGAGGCCTCCGCCGTTTCCGCCACTTGGCGCATCGAAACGGTCAGCTGTTCCACCGCGCCGAGCGTCTTCATCGACTCATCGGCTTGATGCTTGGCGGTTCCGGCCATCTGCCCGGCATTGTCACGCAACGCTCCGGCGGATCGGTTCACACGCTCGGCCGATTCTCTCACTTGCTTCATCAATTGCGCGAACCGCTGGATCATCAGGTTGAAGCCGTCGGCCAAGTTACCGAACATGTCCGCCGTCACCTCACCTCGCTTGGTCAAGTCTCCCTTTCCGACATCGGACACGAGTACCAGGAATTGCACCAGACGCTTTTGCATCATATCCCGCTCTTCTTCCGTCGACACCAGAGCCGTGATCCGATCCAACATGATGTTGAATGCCTTGGCCATATGGCCCACTTCATCGTCGCTTTCAAGCCTTGCTCGAGCCTGAAGATTTCCTGCGGCCGCCTGTGTGGCGACATCGGCCACATGAATGATGTCTTTGACGATACTGCGGGCCAGGAAGTACCCGATGGTGATGGCCAAGACCAGAGCTAAAATGGCTCCCCCCAACATCACGTTGCTCAGATAGGCAGCCGCTTCCTGTCCACGGTTGTTCAATTCCCGCGCAAGGTCCTGAATGAGTCCCGTCAGCCATTGGAAACGCCATATCGCGCGGCCATGCCAAAAGGCCACTTCGCTGGACAGCACTGTGTTGCCCAACTCTCGCATCGACTGCTTTTGCTCATTCGTGAGGGAAGGATCAAAACTGTCGTTGAAGGCCCCGACCGCACTTTCAGCGGCGGCAAAATACTCTCTCAAGGTGAACAGGAGAACGTCCAACTCCTGCCCGTCACGACGGCCGTCCAAAGTCTCGTGCGTGGCGGATGGTCGGTAGGTCTCAAGAGGTCTAAGAGTCCTCCTCTTCAATTCAGTGAGCGGGAGGATCGCCTCGTCAAAATCGACCTTCTGCGTTTGATGTGCGACGCTCAAGAGCGCATTGTGGTAGAGGCTGAGATTGGTGCTGCTGACGGCGGCATTGGAAACTCCCACCGTTGATTCATCATAGATGGACCGCAGTTCGCCTTTGAGCCGATCGAGCCCCAACAAGCCGATCAGACCGATTCCCATCATGCCCATAATAATCACAGAGAACCCAATCAGGAGCTTGGGCAAGGTTCTCAGGTTCTTGAACCATGCCATGATCGACCACTTCCGTGCCCTACCTTGCTTCGCCATGACTTCCCTCCTCCTCACCGCCCGAGATACGATCCGGTGCCGGTCGCGCCATCGCTCCCGTCATGCTTACCGTGCACGGACACACGAGCGTCGCCGCTCACTTCCTCCACCGAGGCCAGCAATCGCGACACTTCCAGCATGCCCCTCACGTTGTTTTCGGCTTTGAACAACCTGGAAAGAAACGGATGATCGACAGCCGCATCACGGACCGATGGGGACGACAGGTCGTCAATATCGATGGTGCGGATTTCGGGCACCTCGTCGATCAGGATACCGACTTGTTGAGCGCCATGTCGTACGATCACCGCATATTTTTGGACGTCCGCCATAATAGATGTACCCAAAGTCGACCGTAAATCGGCCAGGGGGATAATGGTCCCGCGTAGATTGGCGACGCCAACCAGCGTTGCGGGCATGCCGGGCACCGGCGTGATCGACTCAAGTTTGAAGACTTCACGAACGTGGCCTAGGTCTATGGCAAAGCTTCTTCCTCCCAGTGTGATCAGGCAGACTCTCAAGGTACCTGTCGATCTTGCCTGCTCCAGTGTTGCGTCTGGGCTAAGCTGGGGTAAGTTACAGAGTGGATCCATCGTCTCCCGGCCCATGCATCATCAGCTCACTCAGCCAAGCGCTAGCTTCACCGCCTGCAGAAGGTCTTCCGATTTGAAGGGTTTTACGACGTGACCGTTGGCTCCTTGTTGCTGCCCCCAGAATTTATCGCTTTCCTGTCCCTTCGAGGTGCACAGCACGATCGGGATGTTCTTGAATCGAGCATCATTCTTCAAATCCCGGCACGCCTGAAATCCGTTCCGACCCGGCATCACCACGTCCAAGACAATGAGGTCCGGCTTCTCAGAGGCGATCTTATCTTCCAAACCGTCTGCGGTTGAGAACGACAGGACGGTATGGTGGGCAGCCTTGAGATATGACTCGATAAGCTGCAGTTCTGCATATGAATCATCGACGACCACGATTTTGCTCATAACGCCTTTCCTCTCCTTTCAATGGACTCTCAGGCTGTTCTCAGCGCATCGGCCTCACCACACTGATCGCGCAGATCAATCCATTGCCTGCACCTGCCTCATCGCTCGTACCCAAGGCACGTTTTCTCATCCCCACATCGTCGAATCATGCTGTCCCATGCAGTGTAACGACTTGTTGATGGATGGCAAGAAAACGCTGAATATCGGCATCGCTCCATGCGAAAATTGAAGCCGATATTGATGCCTAAATCAGTAAAAACGTAGTGATAATCAACTACATTGATGATAGGCAGGATGCCTTGTCGAGCAGAGGCATTTATGGGTGAAAATATTCGCCGAGGCGAGAGACATCGAGGTGATGGGACAAATGATCAGCCCACCGATCAAGTTCTCCGGCTAGTCGATCCGTCACAACCGCTGACGTGAATTCTTCAAGTGGAGGAAGCCCTTTTCTCGTGCGAGCACGATTGAGCCAGGCTCGGCGAAACCCAGATTCATCAAATACACCGTGGATGTACGTGCCCCACACAAGGCCATCATTCCGGATCGCTCCATCGAATACTTCCTCCTTCGGAGCGGGCGATGATTGAGTCTCCCCATTCGATGCTACATATCGGCTGACTCTAAAACACGGACTTTCATTTCCGCGCAGCGTGACGCCCATGTGAATGTGATACCCGCGGACCACACTATGATCACCCACAAGGGCGTGCGTCGGGTGAGCTTCCACTTGCGCGGTCCGCTTGGTCTGCGTGAGCTCCGTCTCCGTATTCAGGTAGCCCAGTCCATAACTCGTACCGCCCTGTTCAACTTCATGAGGATCCGATATCTGTCGGCCAAGCATCTGATAGCCACCGCAGATACCGATCAGTTCTCGCCGACCATGCACATGATCATCGAGTGCTGACCCATAGCCTTTCTTTTGCAAGAAAGACAAGTCCGCCAACGTATTCTTGCTCCCTGGAATGATCACCACGTCCGCATCGATGAGATTCGATGGCGAAGCGGCATACTTCAACGCAACATCCCCCTCGGCCCCCAACGCATTGAAATCAGTAAAGTTGCTCATGTGCGGCAACAAAATCACCGCGATGTTGATCCGGTCAGTCGAAAAATTGGTTGCTCCATGACGGACGAGGTCAAGACTATCTTCCTGATCGAGCACGAGATCACGAAGAAACGGGACCACACCCAACACCGGGATCCCGCCTCGGGACTCCAAGAATTGCACGCCATCGTCGAATAACGTCGCGTCGCCACGGAATTTGTTGATAATAACCCCGCAGACTCTCGCGCGCTCCTCTGCCTCCAACAGATCCAATGTTCCAAGCACTTGAGCAAATACCCCGCCCCGATCGATATCCGCCACCAGGAGCACTTTGGCATCAGCCAACTTCACGACAGGCCAATTGACCAGATCGCGCTCCCGGAGATTGACTTCCGCCGCGCTGCCCGCGCCTTCAATCACGATCGCTTCGTATCGGCTCGCCAACCGAGCATAACTCTCTTCAACGACAGTCCAGAGCGTCCGCCGACCCTCGAAATACGACGATGCCTTCTGCTTCGCGAACACTTTTCCAAGCACGACGACCTGCGAGCAGTCGTCGAACTCCGGCTTGAGGAGAATCGGGTTCATATCGACATGGGGCGGAATCCCGCAGGCCTCCGCCTGCAACGCTTGAGCTCTTCCGATTTCAGAGCCGGCGGGAGTGACGAACGAATTCAACGACATGTTTTGGGCTTTGAACGGCGCGACACGCGCACCGGTCCGATACAGCAATCGGCACAGGCCGGCCGTGATCAGGCTTTTGCCCACATCTGACCCTGTACCGAGCACCGCGAGAGCGCGTGCCTTCATCGATGGTTCCTTTGCCACTGCTTTGCCTTGGCTAAACCGCGAGAGACGCAATCAGCCACCACTCGCCCGACCAGCACACCCATGATCGTGTGAGTGCCACTATACATATGCGGAGGTCCTAGCCCGCGCGCCTGACACGCAATCACGACCGCATCCGTGCCGGTCCCGGTCGCACCGGACCGGCCCTCCCACGTCGGCACCCCATGATCGCGCAGGACACCCGTCTTGGCCTCGGTGGCAACCTGCACCGCGCCGACCATAGCAGCGCCTGAAAGACTCCCGTTCGTGACGATGATGAGATTGATCGTTCCGGGTCTGGATGTTTCCCTTCGATGAATGCGGCGCAGCGGCCAGTCCCCGGCCCGAACTGCATTCGTCACTCCAACGGTGGCAAAACATTCCACCCAGAGCCGCCCCGCTGCAGCTCGAGCCATGACTAATTGCGTCATCGGTACTGCAGTCATCAACCCGATCGTTCCCGGAGCAACCCCAAGTTGAGTGGCCAACTTTCGCAGATAGCGCGCCGGATCAGGAAAGGGCCCATTCGAACCGGGCCTCGTTTCAACTTGATGGTTGAGAATGTGGGAAGCCGGACTGAACCCTCCACCTTGCGGGGCAGACGACAGCACACGCCTTCGGCCTCCGAGACTGATCACGAGTGTGGGGCCAATCACTTGATATTGGGTACGGACGCGTGTCGAAGTTCCCTTCATCGCAACTTTTCTTGGTGAAGCAGCTTCGACAAGGCTTGGATGAGCCGGTCATTCTCTTGTCGAGAGCGTACGGCAACGCGAATGGAATGGGAGTTCATTCCTGGAATAACAGAACAGTCGCGAACCAAGAGCCCTTCGACCCGCAACGGTTCGGCCATTTCACGTGACCGCCATCCACGTGGTAATTCCACAAGGAAATAGTTGGCATACGTCGGCATCACTGAACAGCCGGGCAGGGCGGCAAGCAGGTTTCTGAACCGTTTCCGTTCTCTCGTCATGAACCGAACGCTCTTTCGCGCGTGAGCCCGGTCATTTACCGCGGCGAGCGCAGCCACTTGTCCCATCGCATTCACGGACCACGTCGAAATCTGCTTACGGAAGGATTGAATCACTGAAGGCGCAGCCACCGCATATCCAATCCGCAGTCCGGGCAAGGCGTAAAACTTGGTGATGCTGCGCAAGATGACGACACGAGGCCACGAAGCGGCCTCTGGAAGAAATGATCGCTCCGGGCAATAATCGGCAAATGCTTCGTCTATGACCAACCAAATCCCTCGGCGCTGCGCAATACGTGCCAACCGCCGGACATCATCGATGGAACAGGTTTGCCCGCTTGGACTATTGGGATTGCAGAGCATGACTCCGTCGACGGTCTTGGATGTGCTCCGCCGTTTCTCCATGACACGACACAAGGCATCGATCGGTTGCGCGTATTGCTCCCGACGCTTCGCATAGACAGCATCCACACACCCTCCGGCTCGCGCCATCGATGCGGCATATTCCGAGAAAGTGGGCTGCGCAATCAGGAGATGACGAATGCTGAGTGCGCGAGGAAGCGCATCGATCAATTCCGTCGATCCATTTCCTATCACGATCCGTTCCGGAGTTGTTTGCCAGTATCTGGCCAGTGTCTGGCGGAGATCCCAACAATCCGGGTCGGGATAGTGACGTAACAGATGGCGAGCGTTGACGATTGCGCGCCAGACATGCGGCGAAGGACCTAACGGGTTGATACTGGCGCTGAAGTCGATGAGTTTCGTGATGTCATGGCCAAGTTCACGCGACGCCGCGTAAACATTGCCGCCATGGATTGGACTTTTCAGACGAGCCATACCGTTCCTACCGTCAGAATCACGCCCAAGAGACACGCGACGATCATGATACGAGATGCGATCACGAGGTCCTTCACCAGAGGCCGACGTCCAGGTATTCCGATGACAGGTCGTTCATCTGGTACTCCCCCGTAGTAATTGACTCCTCCCAGTTGAACTCCCAAGGACCCGGCCATCGCCGCCTCCGGTTGTCCGCTGTTCGGACTTGGGTGCTTGCCGCCGTCACGGCAAAGCGCACGCCACCCGGCGCTCACGCGATCACCCTGACCCGTGACTAAACCAGCCGCAAGGAGAAGAAGGACGGCGGACAGGCGGGCTGGAATCCAGTTGGCAATGTCATCGAGCCGGGCGGAGGCCCAGCCAAAATCGACGTACCGTTCGTCTTTGTGGCCGATCATCGAATCCAATGTATTCACGGCCTTGTACGCAAGAGCCAGCGGAGCGCCTCCCATCATCAGATAGAACAACGGTGCGATAATTCCATCGCTCGTGCTTTCCGCCACGGTTTCAATCGACGCGCGAACAATCTCCTCCTCTGAGAGTTGGTCAGTATCCCGACCAACGATTTGGCTGACAGCTCGACGAGCCTCGGTGAGATTGCCCTGCTCCAGTTGTCCCCTTACCGCCGACACATGATTCCACAGATCGCGCCCCGCCAGCGTCGTCCAGGCAAGCCCGACCGACACCAGGCTTCCCAGCCACCAGGTCACCTGGTCGGTCAGCGCAATGAGTTCGCGGGTGAAGAAAAATACAGACGCCGGCAACCCGAGCGCCAACAGCAGACCGCCTGTGCGGAGTGCATACGGATTCCGACAGATCTTTCTGACAGACCTGTCGTACCACGCAATCACTGCCCCCATGCCACGAACGGGATGTGGAAACCACCGAGGATCTCCTGCCACGGCATCGATGCTCGCTGCGAGCAGCAATTCGCCGCCGGTCATGATAGGACAAGCAACAGTGGGAGAAAGAGCAAGAAGAGGATCTCGACGACTTCATTCGTGGCGCCCAGAGTATCGCCCGTGATGCCACCGAACAAAGCCCGACAGCTGGCCTGAATGGCAACGATGACGACACAGCATCCGATTAACGCCATCATCGTTGCAGGGGCGCCTAGGCCTAGAACAAGCGCGACGGCCAGGACGACGGTCGATCCCAACACGTGAAACCAGGACAAATGCACGAGGAATGGAGCGGCCAATCCGCCTTCTGTTCTTGCGTAGGGAGAGAGCCATGCTAAGGTGACCATGGCCCAACGGCCCAAGGCCGGCATGCAAACGAGAGCTGGAATACGGAGTGACGACGGAAGCCCCGCCAAGGCCGCATAACGGAGAATCAACGACAAGAAAAGACCAGTCGCGCCAATCGCACCGATCCTCGGATCACGCATGATAGATAAACGATCGGCCGGCGTTCGGCCGCCGGCAAGACCGTCAAGCGTATCCGCCAATCCGTCTTGATGTAATCCACGAGTTATCGCGACGAGCAGCACGATCACCAATACGTTCACGACCTCCATGGCAAACAGTTTGGCCAGTACCGCGTCCGCCAACGCCAGCGCGCCACCGATCATGAGACCCACGGTGGAATACCACGCCATTGACGCAGCCAGCTCCGTTGCGGTCGGCTCATGATGACGACGGCTCAGCGGAACCGCGGTCAAGAAATGCCAAGCGAATAGAAAAGGCCGAACGAACGTTGTCATGCTCGACGCTCCGACACACCGGCCTCGCCGAACGTGGCCATTTCGGTCATGATCTTGATGGCGGCACACATCAGATTCATGGCCAAACAAGCGCCAGTCCCCTCACCCAGCCGTAGATTCAGATCTAGCAGCGGCTTCAATCCGAGATGGTCGAGCAATACCTGATGCCCGCACTCCGCAGATCGATGGGAGGCAATCATGTAACCAAGACACTTGGGCTGCAGACGAGCCGCGATCAGCGCGGCGGCTCCGGCAATGAATCCATCCAGTACCACCGGCACTCTCACCGAAGCCGACCCAAGAATGAGGCCCACGAGTCCGGCGATTTCGAGTCCGCCTACTTTCGACAGGACTTCAAATGCGTCGCTCGAATCAAGATGGTGAAATGACAGCGCCTCCTTGATGACCGACACCTTATGCCGGTAGCCCACATCGTCGATTCCCGTGCCGCGCCCGGCCACCTCCTCCACCGGCCGCCCGGTCATGATAGCCGTGATCGCAGTGCTGGCCGTGGTGTTGCCGATTCCCATTTCACCGGTTCCGATCATCCCGATTCCCTGATTGGCTGCGTCCATCGCGAGTTGAATGCCGGTCGTAATTGCCTGTTCCGCCTGCTCTCGGCTCATCGCCGGTCCGGTAAGAAAGCTATTGGTTCCCGGCATGATCTTTTTGTGGATCAGCCCGGATATCGAGCCGAATTCGTAGGCGACACCGATATCGACCACACGGACTTCAATCCCGGCATGCCGCGCCAGCACATTGACCCCTGCGCCGCCGCGCAGGAAATTCAGCACCATCTGCGGTGTGACCTCTTGAGGATAGGCGCTGACACCTTCACGGGCGATCCCATGGTCCGCGGCAAACGTGAAGACGACACCTTTCGGCACGCTTGGCTTTACTTCGCCGACAATCATGGCATACCGCACGGCCAGTTCCTCCAGACGGCCGAGGCTTCCTATCGGCTTGGTCAAACGATCGAGCCGAGCCTGAGCCTGTCGTGCCACCTGCTCGTCAGGCACTTCAATTTTGTCCACTACATCAGCTAGTTTCATGACATCCTTTACTTCAGTCTTAAGGTCTGTCCGCTCACGACAAAGTGGACTTCATCCGCTTCATCCGCCACCAACTGGTTCATCTTTCCGGCCAGATCGCGAAAGCGCCGGACGTCCGGTCCAACCGGGACCAGACTCATCCCGAGTTCATTACTGACAAGCACCACCTTCGCCCGTACCTTTCGAATGGCTTGGAGCAATCTCGCGATCTCTTCAACGAGCATTTTTTCAGTAATCTTCCCGCCTAAATTATTCAACCATAACATGAGACAATCTATAACAATAGATTGATATTGCTTCCCTTTTCTATCAAGCCAATTCACGAGCTTCGCTGGAACCTCAAACGTCACCCAGTCGGAAGGGCGGGTCGATTGATGCCGAGTAATCCGAGCCATCATCTCATCATCCAGCGCCTGGCCGGTTGCGACAAAGGCCTTCGGCCGGTCCCCTTGTCCCAGGCGAAGCGCCACCTCGCTTTTGCCTGACGCCGCCCCACCGAGAACAAATATCAGTTTCCCCGCAGGCTGGGCTCGATCACGCTTCTTGGTTCTTCTTGGGCTGGACATCCCGCTCCCATAGGAACTCCGACTCACCCTGAGTCTTGGCCACCCAACGAGCCAATACAAATAGGGCGTCGCTGAGCCGATTGACGAACTTGATGATCGCAGGCTCTACCGGTTCCGTTTTCGATAGTGCGACGCACAACCGCTCTGCCCGGCGGCAGATCGTCCTGGCCTGATGCAGAAAGCCGGACACTTTCCCCCCTCCCGGCAGGATGAATTCTTTAAGGGGCTCCAGATCTTTTTGACAGCGATCGATCAGTTTTTCCAGGCGCGTGACATCCTGCACCGCCACCTGCGGCATATTCTTGAACGTCTGCCCGGGCGCCGTCGCAAGAATGCTCCCCACATCAAATAGCTTGTTTTGCACCCAACGCAGCTCCTCTTCAAGCCGCTGGGCAGCCTCGTGCTCATCTGTCATGTCGGCGTTCATCACGCGAACCACGCCGACCGACGCGTTGAGCTCATCCACCGTCCCGTAGGCTTCGACGCGCAAACTATCTTTCCAGACCTGCTGCCCTCCCGCCAGCCTGGTTTTTCCCGCGTCCCCTGTTCTCGTGTAAACCTTGGTGATGCGCATCACCTTTCCCCCCTCTTATCACGGGCTCGGTTGCCCCATGACTCATAATGGATCAACCGGCCAACCGGAATCCGCTTCCGCCACCCCACGGTTTCAAGATCGGGCCGCGCTTCAAAGCCGGCCACATATCCAAGGCAAAGATAGGCCAGCACCGTCACCGACTTGGGGACGCCGACCACCCGCTTCAGCGCCTCGTGGTCCAGAATACTGACCCAGCCGACACCGATACCTTCTGCACGAGCGGCCAGCCAGAGATTCTGAACGGCACAGCACGTGCTGTACAAATCCGTCTCGCGCACCGTCGCACGGCCCAGGACATGCGGACCGCCACGCCGCCGGCTGCACGTCACACAAAGATTGACCGGCGCTTCCTCGATGCCCTCCAGTTTCAAGCTTCGATAGAGAGCCGCCCTGCTGCCGGTATACCGTGCCGCAGCCTTAGCATTCACTTCATTGAATAAGCTCTTCACTGCACGTTTTGTCGAACGATCGCGGATGACCACAAAGTCCCATGGCTGCATGAACCCGACTGAACCGGCGTGATGAGCCGCCGTCAGCAACCGGGTCAGCACTTTGTTGGGAATCGGTGTCGGCAGAAAATTGCGACGGACATCGCGGCGCTCAAAAATGGCGCGATAGACGGCCTTGCGCTCGTTCACGGTGAACGCGTGATCCGCACCGTTATGATGTCGGGAGGCATCTGGCTTGGAAACCGCCCCATTGCTATGGGACCGTATTCCTTTGATGATACGGGTTTTACCGGGCATACCCTTCCTTATCCCAGTATCCATGCGATTGGCAACCTGTCCGTATTGAGCTGGGTGGAGGAAGCCGCTCCATCAGCCAATGTCCTCAATCGGTTGCTCTGCGCCGTCAAGACACCGGTCACGCTAAATAGCGAATGAATGGCACAGGTGAACCCGCGTCACACACCATCGTTCAATATCCGCTGCACGTCCATTATGAAGCACTGGGTCCGATAGTCTCTGTCGCCTGCGGCCCCAATTCTCCGGTGGCGATTTTTCTCAAACAGCCTGGACAAAGGCAGTCCTCAAATCGTGCGGCAATCCAATCCATTTGCTGTTCGGTAATCCCGACCGTCCCGCACCAACATTGATAGCCGCCGCACTCAAACGAGTTCCCGCATGCCCCGCAGGTCTTCTGTACCGGCCCTTTCAAAATTCGACTCCGGGCTGTGCTTTGATGCCCCGGCGGAAAGGATGTTTCACTTGTTTCATCTCCGTCACCAAATCGGCCTCGTCAATGAGTTTCGCCGGCGCCCCTCTACCGGTAATCACCACATGCTGCATCGGCGGCCGATCGCGAAGCACCGGCAGGACCTCTTGAAGACCGACATAGTCGTGCTGCAGCGCGATATTGAACTCGTCGAGGACGATCATGGCATAGGACGCATCGCGCAGGAATTCACAAGCCGTCTTCCAGGCCTGTTGCGTAAACTGCGTGTCGCGTGCCCGGTCTTGAGTTTCCCAGGTGTAGCCCTCTCCCATCCGCAGGAAGATGACTCGTTCGCCCAGAGACTTCAGAGCGCGCTCTTCCGCAGTATCGATCGCGCCCTTGATAAACTGCACCACCGCGACCTTCTGCCCGTGCCCGATGCAGCGCAGCACCATCCCCAGCGCAGCAGTCGTCTTCCCCTTGCCTGCGCCGGTATAGACGATTAACAGGCCCTTTTCCTGTTGCGCCTCCTCGATGTGTCGATCAACGGAGGCCTTCAGACGCTCCATTTTCGCTTTATGCTCGTCGTGATCCATCATCACGCCCGGCCCGCGCTTACCGACGTGCGACCGGCGGAATGACGGGCAGCATTCACCAGCGCCGTCCCGATCTGCGGCTGACTCGCAAAGTGCAGATGAGTATAGAGCGCGAGGACATTGTGTCTTGTCAATCCGTCCTTCCCCTTCGAACTGCCTTCTGCATCGCTCAGTGTACAGGCATACTGCAGCGGCTCTCTTGCAACCAACGTTGAATAGTGGAACTCGTGGCCTCGCGCTGTAACGCCGGCCTCTCCGAGAATGCTGCGTCGTGAACATTCCACCGTTCGATACCCCAAAGTAAGGCCGTGTTTCCGCATGGCCGTTTCGACCGGAAAGACTCCGACCATTGCATGTGAACGGCCATCGAAATCGCGGATCGATTCCGTCAGATACATCAACCCACCGCATTCCCCATAGATTACCCCGCCGCGCTCGGCAAACCGCTTGATGGCCGCGCGCATCGAGGCATTTTTGGCCAACTCCTCGCCATACAATTCCGGATATCCACCGCCAAGATACAGCATCTCGACATCCGGCAATACGTCGTCGTTCAACGGAGAAAATCTCACGAGTTCGGCGCCGGCCGCTTCCAGCAATTCAAGATTGTCCGGGTAGTAAAAGCAAAACGCCCGATCTTGTGCCACACCGATTCGAACGGTACGGCCATGACTCTTTATCGCCGGCTGAGAGACTGATCCCGGCAGCGTGCCACACGAATGGGCGAGTGCCTCGATCCGATCGAGATTAACCGTCTCCAGCGCTGCCATTGCCAAGCGATGATAAAGCTGATCGCCACCTTGCTCCATGGCCATGACCAGTCCGAGATGCCGATCCGAAATGGTCATCGCGGGATCCGAACGCAAATATCCGACGGACACCACGTCGGTAGATTGCTCAACAGCCGCCTTCAGGAGTTGATAATGTCCTTCACTCCCGACACGATTGAACAAAACTCCCGCAACACGCAGCTCGGGATCAAAGCGCGCGTAACCGCCTACCATCGCCGCCGCGGATCGGGCCATCGCGCTCCCATCGACTACGAGCAGCACCGGCGCATTCACTTGCTTCGCCAATTCAGCCGTGCTGCCGACCTCGTTCAGCGGCGAACTGCCGTCGAACAGCCCCATCATGCCTTCGATAATCGAGATCTCCGCGTCGGCCGCGGCGCGGGCAAAGATCGAACGATTCAGGTCCCCCCCAAGCATCCACCCGTCAAGATTTCGAGACGAGCAGCCGGTAGCCGCCCGGTGATGGCTCGGATCGATAAAGTCGGGCCCGACCTTGAACGGCTGAACCCGGCGGCCTCGCTCACGCAAGGCCGCCAAAATCCCCAACGTGGCGGTCGTCTTCCCGACGCCGCTTGACGTCCCGGCAATGACCAACCGTGGATAATCCACCATGCTCATCTAGATCGGAAGATCATAATTGATGCGCACGCCGCCGAAAATCGAGCGGATCGGCGTGCCGAAGAACAGGACCTCTTCATACTTCTCATTGAAGATGTTGTCGAAACGCAAATAGGCCTGGACCTGCTTTGTGATGTCATAACTGGCGGAGAGATTCCAGACCACGAATGATGGGATCGGTCCGTTGTTGCCAACGTTGTTAAACCGCTCACCCACGTACCGCCCCTCCAGGTTACCCCGAAGACCCTCAAGAGGTTGATAGCTGATGATGGTCGTTATTTGATGGAGCGGCCACCTTGGCAGGCGTGTCTCCGAACCATCACTACTATCGCGCGTGGCTGAGTACGTATAATTGATCATCAGATCCAGGCTCTTAGCCCATGCTCTATCACGGAGGAGCTTCAACTTTGTGCTGACCTCCACGCCCTGCGCTCTAGCCAACCCCGCATTCTGCGCACAGAACCCGAACGAACCAGGCGCCGTACAAACAAGCGGATCAAACACAGACAGGATGAGATTGCGATAACGAGTCCAAAAGTATCCTACGCTGATCGAACCCCAATCATTTGGTAATGTTTGTTCAATGGCTGCATCCAAAGCTTGGCTCTTCTCGGGCTGCAAATTCGGATTCCCGAACCCAGGGAAAAACAATTGGTTGATCGTCGGAGCTCGAAACCCTGTTGCATAACTTCCGCGCAGTTTTGTCCCCGTTTCTTGGTGCAGATATCCCCCAGTCACACGATACGTTGTGGCGCTTCCAAACACGTTATACTCGTCCTGCCGAATCCCCGCTGTTCCAAACACACGATCCCAAAGGTTGAGCTGTGCCTCCCCGAATCCCGCATGACTGCTGAGAACTTTATTCTCAAACGTGTTTATATTTGTAAGCAGGTCTCGATTGCTGCCCTTCTGCTCACGAAATTGATATCCACCTGTCAGCAACAAGGGTTTACCGACTTGAATGTTATGCTGCCATTCAATCCGGTTGCTCGTCGTCTCAATCTGTGACTTGAATGGGAACCCAATCGGCGCCGTTATATCGGTCACAACGTTCCGTTCGAAAGTTCCCCCGTTACTCACGAGATTGTCCGTCGCTCGCGACAATGTCAATCGTTGCGACCACCATGAGGTGATCGGCTGCGAATAGTTTCCTGCAAAAATGTATTGGGTATCATTTGATTTCGCCCCGAGAACATCCGCTGGATCGGATGCAAAGGTGACTGGATTAAACGCAAACCCATCGAAATTGACGACGCTCTGCATCCATCGAAAACTAAACTCGAGTCGTCCATCCCTGGGAAGATCGGCCCCGACCCGAACCGATCCCTGCCAATTGTGGTATCCATCGCGCTCAGCAGCACCGCGTCGATAATTGATGGCCGAAAATCCGGCCGAATCCAAACGGGTGAGCGAACCGGAAAAATCAATGGGCCCCTTCTTCCCGGCTAGGCTGCCTCCCCCTCGAATGGTATTGAATGATCCGTACTCGGTAAACGCGGAGATGTTGGGCTTGTCCCGCCCTCGCTTCGTCGTGATATTGATCACACCGCCCATCGCATCCGAACCCCACAACATGCTCTGGCTACCTCTCAGAATCTCAATCCGCTCGATGTTATCGGATGTGAGGTTGGCAAAGTCATAATTCCCGATCGTGGCGCTGTTGACGATCGCTCCATCGATGAGCACGAGCGTTTGCTCCGGCGTTCCGCCCCGCATCCGCACGTCCACGACCGTGCCGAGGCCACCACTTTGATTGATGGAAAGTCCTTGAGCCCAGCGCAGGGCCTCCACAACGGTTCTGACTTTTCGTTGTTGCATGTCTTCGCCGGTGATCACCTCTACGGCGCTGGTGACTTGCTTGGCTGGAATTGCTGTCTTGGTCGCGCTGACCACCACATCGGGGACCTCGATGACCTCTTGCTGATCGGCCATCGCGATATCCTGCGCAAATGCAGAGGCTAGAGGAGAAAAGAGGCCGAATAGAAAAACGAGAAAACTGCACAACAAACACGGACGAACCCGACTCATGGAAACCTCCCTTTGACTCGAAGGGCATCGATAATCCCGGCAGTTGGGTCTCCTGACTTGCGGCTCGTCGTTAACTCTGCGCCTTCCCATGCGCCGAAGCACACAGTGGCATCGTGCAGAGTCACTCCCCGCTTACAGTGGCGGCACCGTGATGGATTTTCACCATCTTCCCCGTCGCTGACGGTATGGTCTTAAAGAATCCCCCCAGAATAATTGTTACGCACCCTGATTCCTATGCAGGAGAGGGGTGCCTCTCTTCCTGTCTACACCGGTTTGTATCGATCAACCGAACATTGCTGACTCGCTAAACTGACTCTGATCACAGGTCGTATGACTACCTGATGTAGTCGATGGAATACTTTGAAGAACGCAGGCTCATGGCGTCGAAATCCCAGTTGAATGTCAGCACGGCGGATTTCTTGGACGTGTGTGCGAGCAGACGCGTGCCGTCCTGCACGACGAGACTTGGAGCCTTCCAAAAATCCAGCGTCTTCTCTGCGCCGGTTCGATTACAGACGATCAATGGAAGTCCTGTTTCATGAGTCCGCTGCTCCCACTCCCCGTTCGGACCATGAATTCCAGGTCCCCATGACGCCGGCGACACTAACATCTGCGCCCCTTCGAATCTCAGCGCCCTGGCGATATTCGACGTATAGACGTCACTACAGATAAGCACACCGACCTTGATCCCATCGCATTCGATCGGAGCGACACTGTCGCCGGGGCTCGACCATCCCAGTGAATCGCTCACCACATTGATCTTGCGATGTTTGCCCAAAATCTCGCCAGTCGGGCCGATGACAAACACCGAGTTATAGCACCGACCGCCCTCCCGCTCCGGGCAGCCGAGAAATACGGTTCGCTTCAAAGTCCTGACCAGCTTGCAGACCTGTTGCATCCATGGATCGGGTTGCGGTTGAATCCAATCCGAGCCAACGACGTGGGCAAACTGAAGTCCGCACACTGCAAGCTCCGGCGTCACGATCCACTCGGCGCCGGTTGCGGCGGCGTGTTTGATGGCTTCGACAATCACGTACCGGTTCCGCTCGATGGCCCCAGGAACCGTCGCTAAATGAAGCAGCGCGATCTTGCCCGGCCTCATATCATATTCCTCCGGACAAGGAGCGGCCTGGAAGCGTCACCCGAGGCAACCCGGTTCCCGGATGCCGATCTACCAATACCCGGCACCGATACACCGACTCCAAGACCTCCGGTTCAATCACTTCTTCTGGGCGGCCCAGCCGTATGACCTGACCGTGATCCAATAACAAAATCCGGTCGCAATACTGGCTGACGAGATTCAAATCATGCGACACGAGAACGACGGTTAAGCGGCTTTCCTCTTTGAGCCGGACCAACACCGAACAGATTTCAACCTGATGCTGCAGATCGAGGAATGCGGTCGGCTCATCGAGCAACAAGACTTTCGGCGTCTGCGCAAGCGCCCGCGCAATCATGGCGCGCTGACGCTCGCCACCGGAGAGATCCGTGACGGCACGATGAGCCAGGTGGACGATATCCACCGTCATCATCGCCTCTTCGGCAATGGCCACGTCTTCTCGACTTTCCCATCCGAATCCGCTGGTCCATCGCCCACGAGGCCGATGAGGAAAGCGCCCCATGAGGACGGTTTCTGCAACGGTAAACGGAAAGAGCTGTTGGCTATCTTGTGGTACCACGCCAACGGCACAAGCGACCTCTTGTTGAGCCATAGAGGCTAATTCTTGTCCGAACAAATCGATGCGGCCTTGCACCGGACGCAGCAGCCGCGCCAGCACTTTCAGCAAGGAGGTTTTCCCCGATCCATTGGGACCGACGACTCCCAACACTTCACCTGCTTGAGCGGAAAAGGAGACATCCTCAAGGATCCACCTGATGGGATCCGATCCCTTGGACTGGTAGCGGAACCGAACGCCCTGCACGTCATACGCCGGATGTGGCTCGATGACGCCGACCGAGCCGGCAACTGCCTCTTGCTTCGACCGGCTGTCGGACAACTCACTCACGCCAAGCGATCCTTTCGCCAGAGCAAGAGATACACAAAGAATGGTCCACCGGCCAGGGCTGTAATAATGCCCACCGGAATTTCCGCGGGCGATATCAAGGTCCGCGCAATCGTATCGGCACCCATAAGAAAGGTGCCACCCACCAGAGCCGATGCAGGAAGAAGCAAGCGATGGTCCGCACCTGTGACCAAGCGCACGGCATGGGGAACGACCATACCGATAAATCCGATCATGCCGCTGACGGACACGACCGCGCCGGTCACCAACGCCGTTAACACAAAGATGAACCGCTTCGCCTTTTCCGTATCGATTCCGAGGGTGCGAGCGGAATCTTCTCCCAACGCTAAGATGTTGAGGACCCGCATTTGGCTGAACAGAAGGAATAGGCCGATCGAAAGATAGACGGCGAGCCCAGCCAGACCACCGTAGGTGGGGGCGGTCAGCGTGCCCATCAACCAGGCCATCATCCCGTACGAACGATTCGGCTCCAGGATCGAAGTGATAAACATGATCAAGGCTGAAAAGATGGCGTTCAGAATCACCCCGGTCAGCAGCAGGCTGTGGATCGGCAACTGCTCATAGCTGGCAGCCATTCGATAGACGACCACTAACGCCAAGAGGCCTCCGGCAAACCCATAAGCCGGCAACGCGGTTTCTGCCAAAAATGTGGTGCCCGCTCCAAGCAAGACTCCTACTGCGGCTCCAAGCGCGGCTCCGCTGGAGACGCCAAGCACATAGGGATCCGCCAACGGGTTTCGTAACAACGCCTGCAAGGCCACTCCCACTGTTGCCAGGGAACATCCGACCAAGAACCCCAGCAGCATTCTGGGCAATCGGACGTGTAGCAGAATGGTTGTCGTGACATCCAATGTCTCACCGCCGATTTCCTTGCGGCTCATGGCGTCGACAAACACTCGCAGAATCTCGCCATACGCAATCGGCTGCGCGCCGAAGTGAAGACAGACGAAACTGACCGCGATGGCCGTGAGAGCAAGAATTCCCAAGGTCGTCATCCACCGTGAATTCGTGAGAATGGCCCCTTGAGCCACAATGCCTCTAGCTGGGTTCACACGAGACGATTCGCTGGGCAAGAGTCCGGCACATGAACCGGACTGAACTGTGGCAGGCGTCTGCTTCAAAAGATCCTCATGGGTGACCGGTACTTTCACCGGAACCGAACACTTCCGGATGGATCGCACGGGCGAGTTGTTCCAAGGCCTCGACCACTCGAGGACCTGGACGATTCAACAGATTCGAGGAGACTTCGTGAAAGCGCTGCTGCTTGACGGCCGAAAGTGAGTCCCAGCGCCGCCATTGCTGCTGCTCGCTGCGCGGCACCGTCTCCACTTCACCGCTGGGAAAGATCAACACTTCCGGATCGTCCTTGAGCACCGCTTCCATACTCAGCTTCGGATAGGCCATGCCGGCCTGCGCAGCGATGTTCACCCCTCCCGCGAGGCCGATCATCTGGTGGATGAAACTTCCCGGCCCTACGGTAATCAACGGCTGACTGTTCAGGACATACAGCACCCGCCGCGCCGGCGGCGTTTCGACTTTGCGTCGAATCTCGGCGATGCGTTGACGCATGCTCTGAGTCACCTCATTGGCGGCCGGCACTTTCTCAAACATTTTTCCCAACGTATGAATTTGCAACAGGATATCTTCCACTGTTTGAGCTTCAAGAAAGAAAAGGGGGATCTTCAGCTGCTCGAGCTTCGTCTGCAGATCAGGACGGAGAAAATCTCGGGGGGCCAGGACTAATTCCGGACGGAGGGCAATCAAGGCTTCCGCGCTGGGGTTCGAATATCCCACCTTGGCTTTTGATTTCGCCGCCGCCGGAAAGTCACAAAACTCGGTCACGCCGACGATCTGTTCATCCAGCCCGATCGCAAACAGCATTTCGGTAATGCTCGGAGCGAGCGATACGACGCGGGCAGGCGGCTTGGCAAGGTAGATCCTGCGCCCGGCATCATCCACAAAAGCCCGCGACGACACATGCGTCATAAAGGGCATCCCAGTGAGGATCCCCTGTTGCCGCCGTTTCATCTCAGTGCAATCTCCTCGCTCGCATTCGGCCGCCTGCACAAGAGGCAGGGACAGCACAGTCAGGAGACACGCAGCAATAACAGAATGATATCTTCGCCATCGAGTCAAAAGAAAAAATCCCCAAGGCCTGGATAGACCCTGAGGATTGCACCCGCTCCTTCATCCTCACCTGTTCCCCAGCCTCGAGGGAACAATGGTCACCCTCTCTGAGCAGGTCTTCTGGCTCATGGTTCATCCTACTCCCCGCGCCTTCCCAACATGCACGTGAAGCGTATCTCGTGGATCGTATCTCGCATCAAGACCGAGACGTTTCACGATTCACGAACGACGTTTCACGGCCACGCCAGTGGCGTCGACGGGTTTCGTCCCCATTTACAGCGGCGGGACCGCGAGGGCGTTTCACCCTCTTCCCTTACTCAGGAGTTCTCGCGCCCAGCACAATAGGAGAGACCGCCAAATCTTGTCAAGTTCGATCATGCCGGGCCTTCATGCATCATGAAACAGTCGGACGCTTGTGAGTGTTCGGCAGGCTATGGTAGTATCCGCACGCTAACTTCGAGTTCACTCAGCGGAAAGGGAGTACGACCGTGGCATTACAATGCGAGATTTGCCTAAAGAAGCCCGTATCGGGCAACAATGTCAGTCACGCCAACAATAAGACCAGGCGCGTGTTTAACCCCAATATCCAGACCGTTCGCGCTGTGGTCGGCAAAAGCCATCGGCGTATTCGGGTCTGCACCCGCTGCCTGCGTTCAGGGTTGGTTCGTAAAGCAGTCTGACGGCTTTCATCCCTTCCCACGGAAGTTACGGCGCTCCCCAGATTGTCCGACCTCCCTTCTCCACCAACTTCATGGCGGAAGGCTCGTTAGGAGAAAGGGTCAAGGTACGATTACCGTCCTTGCTCCTGAGTACGAGTCCGACTCGCCGTTTGCATCCCTCAGATTCACGTTGAGGTGGTCCAAAAGTATTACCGTGGGAATTGGATCAACCTGTGTACCCATCTACGGCTTAGTGCCGATAAAAATAAATCCGTTCGTTCTCGTGCTATTCAACGCCGCACTGGTAAGCGTCTTGGTCCCGGCGTCATACGTTCCAATCCCGGTCAGCGTATCTGCCCCGTTGCTGCATGCGGCTTGTCCACCGAAGGTCACCGTAATGTTAAACACGTTCCCATGAGTCCGAGGTGAAAATGAGCCGGTGAAGGTGCACCCAGTACTGGAACTGCCTGATATTCCTCCATTGGAAGTCAAGACCACCGTCGCGGTTTCATTCGCAGCGACCTCACCGGTATAGGTTCCCGCAACGGCATTCATATCCGGCGTCAACTCATACGCGCTATTGTATGTCGTCGTAAAAGTACTCTGTCCACCGGTCTGATAGACAAGTGTGCCATTCAGATTTTGCTTTATCGCATAGTTCCCATTGATTGTGGCGTTACGTATTGGCTGTCCCTCCAAATTGAAATCCCTGGCGTTTGAAGACGTGAAGACACCATTTTGCGAACTGCTATCGCCTTGTATGAGCCCAGCGACAACCGATGGATCGCCAACTGCGGAATAAAGGACCCAGTACACACCGTCGTCGAGTACAAGCCCGGCAATGGTCCGATTCGTGTCCGTAGTGCCGGTCCAAAACCCCTCGGCAGAGGCTGCCGGGAGAGGTGCAGGAGATGGCTGCGGCGTATCACCGTTGCCACTGCAGGCGGAAAGACTGACGAGAAGCAATAAGCTAAGAACGCCACTCTGAATCCATTTCAAATGCATGTGTGTTCTCCCTACATGAAGCTTGGCCCGAGTCTCAAAAAGTAGCGGAGTGTTCCTAACAGCCTGTGTAGGAAGACTCCAATCCCTCTCAAGATGGGGCTAGCAGAATTGAACTCTAACTAGTTGGTTCAAAATTGGACGGGATGGCCCGCTCCCAACGAAATCGTGGCGGAATGAACGGTAATAAGAAGGTCACTAGGCTTGCCGTGAGAGAAGCAGAAGAGCCGTCGGCACGAGCAAGCTCGGTATGGAACGGGCAATGGGATTTGAACCGCACTCCGTCGCCGGTTCAGCTCTGAACCCTGCTTCCCGGCTCCAATAACACTGAAGGTGTTTATCCGCTCGCGACAGATACAAAAAACGAAAAAGAGCTCGCGGTCGGGTCAAGCGAGGTATGGAGCGGGCGATGGGATTTGAACCCACGACAACTAGCTTGGGAAGCGGATCATGGGTAAAACACCAGCATATTCCATAACACTCAGTATCACGGCAGACGCAAGCCTATCAAGGGGTTTATGTGCTGCCGTTGTTTCTTGTGGCATCCCGTGGTATCCCCTAACCGTGACTCTTTTCGGATTCCAACCGTGACAGAAACCGTGACGGAAGACCCCTCCGGCATGTTTGTCGTTGGCGGGGGTGCCTTTTGGGGTCCTCTACGACTAGCCATTTATTCACCGGCATTTCTGTCAACAGAAGAGCCGCCCTGGGTCTTCCTAAAACGATATGCTCATTAGTCCGTTCCGTTGCTCACCTTAACACCTTATTACCACCTGCCATGCTCTCGAATGGGCGGCCCCAACCGGCTTAAGGAAAAGTGACCCATATTAGGTTTGCGCCGCCACGACAAAACGAAATTCACGGTGTCTAATCCCCATTCTGATCCCAGTCTTCCTAAAGCCAACTCGAAAGGATGGCGCTGTCCAAGAATGGACAGCCTGTTCGTACTACCTGCCCCTCTGAATGAGGGATTATTTCGATGGTCTCAATAGAAGTAGTTTTGGGGCAGCACTTACCCTGAAGAGGCTAGGGATTCCCAATTGATGCAACCAAGCCTCACTCCAACAAGAAAGGAGGTGAAGCATATGAAAGCAGAACAAAAAGAAACATATGCCACGCCAGTGCTCGCGAAACACGAGTTGTTGCGAGACATCACTGCGACGCGATCTGGTAAAGGCAATTGCGGTTTTGGTAATGGCGGTTACGATGGCGTGCCGGGGAATTCGAATTGTCCGGACATCAACCGTTGATCAACTTGGCAGCGCTGGTTCGTGAGCTGATCAGATGTTCAGTAGGAATCCAAGAACCCAGACGGGGATTGCTCAATTCCAAGACCTGGGCAATCCCCTCTCTTACCAAGGGAATACACGGTTTAAGCCATAGCCTGGCCTCGTACCCATTCACTTCATTTGAGTCCGTTTTGTCGCTCTAATTAACACCGTAATAACACCTGCCTCCTGACCCCCCACCCTCGAACGGGCACCCTCCAACCGTCATCGGTTCAGGTACCATATTGGTTTTGCAACACCTGGGCAAAAGCGGAAGGCGGTGTCCATAGTAGCGTGATAGCAAGAAGTGACCATGCTCACTTTAACGTGAACCCTGCTGAAGAGTCCCGCGGAGGTTCCATCTTACGACACCCAGCAAAAGGAATCCTCACCCAAAGAAGCTGCTCGATAATGACTCAGATCAAGTTGGATCACGGTGTGTCATGGAGGTGGCGGGGGAATGCTGTCCACAATTAAACGGGGCGGTGACTCCCATCCACTCCCGTTTACGCTAGTACCCTAGGATATATCCCAGTGCCTCCTTCCCATTATGCCTGGATAGACTGAGCCTCCTGCACATAAACGTATTGGCCTACGAGAGGAGGTCGCAATATGTCTATGACGGTTAAGTACTGTCCAACATGTAGTAATAGGTTGTCCTTCGACATCCCCAGGAATGAAGACGAACGAATGTATTACTGGGCAAAACTCCGAAGGCATGGTTCGATCACTCGCCAGGGAACATGTGATAGTTGTGCGCGGGAGACTAGTGTGACGAGTTATCTGGTTCCCGATTGGGTCACGCAAACTGTATAGAAAATGCAGACCGTGACGGTGAGACTTGCTTACCACAAAGTCTGGGCACGAAATGCTAGGCCCAGGTCTTCCTATGTAATGCTGCGACATTCACCTTTCCTCCGAGGTATTCGAGCACCATAGCCTCCAGCATTTCATAAAATCCCTCATCCTTGATCGCTAGCTCCACGGCTCCAGTCAACGTGGAATCAGACTCGATAAGGGCACAGAGGGCCCTGCTTCTATGACACCGTGCTAGCTCCAAGATCTCCTTCGCTTGGGCGTACTGGGTTAGTGCGCTTCGGTATTCCTCCTTCACATCCGCATCAAGCATGAAGGACTCCTCCCTCGGGGGGACACCTCGCACCCTTGGTTAACCGTAGCTCCTTAGGTCTAAGTGAGATGCAGGCACTGGGCCGTGTCTAATGTCATGAGTGTCGGCGAAATAAGCCATAACAACTGTCTAATGAAGTACTGCATAAACAAATTGCCTCACTAAGTGACAGAATTTGTCGGGGGGGGTTACCTTCTGGGTTCAGAGGTGACAAAAGCCCTTGAATTCATTCATTGCTTAGGTGGTTAATGTAAATATCAGATAGCGAGTATCTAGGAGCTAGTGTCGCAGCTCGTATTGAACCGCGTGCAGCAATGCATCGAGATCCAGGGGCTTCGAAAAGGTCTGCCGAGCCCCGATGAGCCGAGCCTTCTGGAGTTCGTCTGCCGAATGGCCGCTCATGGCAATGACCTTCACGTCCAGGAATGCGCGCGTCAATTCCAAGATCAGCTCGAGGCCATTCATTTCTGGCATCTCCAGATCCGTGATGACCAAATCCACGGGATGTGCCCGAAACCGTTCGAGTCCCTGCCGGCCATCGACGGCTTCACAGACCTGATAGCCGGCATCCTCAAGATTGAGCGCCAGCACGGTACGAAGTGACGTGTGATCATCAATGATAAGGATGGTGGCCCGTTTCATGAGCTTGCCCCCGTTTCCATGTTGGAGCCCCCCTGAGAACTACCAGTCTCCTCAGGCGGCCAGGTTTTCATTCAGTTCTGCGTCCCACGGCAGCTCGACAGTCTCTTCAATTCGTCCGGCCTCAGGCCTTGCAATTCCTGGTCGTGCATGAGTTTTGCGGTGCTGCTGTATGACGGCATCATGTCGGTGTCCGCAATTGAAACAGCGCCAGCTGCGGCCCCACATCTCGCCATAGCCGGCTGCCATATCGATCATGTGCTCTTCCATCATCAACCCCTGACACCGTATACAGCTCATCATCGCCCCTCCTGTTAGTGGTCGCATCATCCTTGGGTTAACCGTATCAGGTATAGCGATTAGGGCCAGATTCGAATGAGGTACGTCGAAGGGGGGGGTAATAGCGAGCCTGGCAAATAGCAATAGAGCGGATTGCTTATTCGCCATTATGTCTAATGAGATTCATACCATATTGGGGCCACGTGCCAAAAGAACGCGGGTCATCGACGGAATGCCATGGCCGGTCCTGACTAGGAACCTGTGGAACGGAAGCCCTTCATACTAGGAATATTCCCAGGTAACCAAACCTACATGGAATAAGTATGATATTCGTATGAAACTCTGCATGTGTGTCCTGGCTACAGCCGTTTTCTTATATAGTGGTGATAGTCAGGGCGGTACGATAGTGCGCGATTTCAGCGGTGACGCGATGCAAGGGCATGACAGCCGCATGATGAACTCACCGCTTCAGCGCATCCCACCATTACTGGGACTGTCGTTCTGGCCGTATATATCCTACCTTCCAGCTCCTTCCCTCACAGTTGTCAACGTCCAGATCAACCTTCCCGCAGTGGGCCCTCCTTCCCCCATACCGCCTCCCTCTCGTCAGGCCCGGCCGAAATTTTGGATCAACCGATGCGGGACCTTTGTCGAGATTGAGGTGACTCAGGCGACGAACGTAATGGAAGAAGAGCAAGACACCTGTTCTCACAAACAATAAAAATCCACACAGCACCAATCCGCAGTTGCAGCGGAACTCCCATGAAGAGGCTAGCAGAAGTTTCTGCAGTACTAAAAACCAAGGTCAATCGCCTGAGGTGGGTTTGTCACCCACGCAATTACCGCGGTTGTTTTCTTATAACGATACATCCTTACTGTACTTGGGCCAGTTTAAATTCAAACTTCGCTTTCAGCTTCTTTTCATATGGTATCAAGTATTTTAGCCTAAGCATTGGTTCCTCCAGTAACACCCACGACCCACACGCAACGACCAGAAGAGTAATCAACCAAAGCATCACGTGGCCATAAAAGCCGATTTGAAATGGCTGCAACGCCGCCGTGATCATACTGGCGACGAGCACATGCCACACATAGAGCCCGTAACAACGTCTTCCCACAAATCTCAGGAATGGCGAAGTTAATGCACCATACCATAGCGTCCTAGTCTTCAGACTAGCTACAAGACAAATGGCAAAACTAGCCGCTAGCAAAGAATATCCGAATACACTGAAAAACCATGGTCTTGTTTGTGGTAATGAGGGACTAAATGGTACCAGTAACGTGAGCGCGATCAACCCCAATGCCGGAATCACAAGCCGCTCACATACTCGAAAAGTCTTCCGCCTCCATTCGTGGGAGTTGAGTAACACCGACATAAGGGCACCTGCGGCCAGCGCATCTATTCGGCAAAGTGTAAAAACATAGGTGGCGGGGTAATCAGTGGTCGAGGCCATTACTGCCCTCACGAGCGGCACGAACAATATCAAGCCGATGATCCACCATATCAGCCGAGTAGCGGTTACCATCCGCACGAGCAGTGGCCAAACCAAGTAGAACTGTTCCTCGATGGCTAAACTCCACAAGATCATAAACGCCATCGGTTGCCACCCATATATCGTGATGTGGATGTTTCCGAGGTAGAATACGTACCATGACCACCCGTCAAAGCCAGGCATCATCCGCAACGGATCATCAAGTAGTGTCAGGCAAAACAGAATCAACAAGTACATGCCAGCGAGGGGGAAAATCCGTAATGCGCGCCTTCCCCAAAAGACGAATGATGAAGAATTCCGATCCCTTACTCGAATCAGAATAGTTGTGATAAGGAACCCGCTAATGACAAAAAAAAGATCCACGCCTATCCAACCGCCAAGACTCATCATGCCAACAAAGCCGAGCATGGACCATGCGGATTGTGCCCCTTCAAATTCCTGAAAGTGCTGAAACAGAAAGGGAGTGTGATACCAGAGAACCAGGAGGATCGCGACACCGCGCAGCCCATCAAGCGTAGGCAAGTAGGCAACGGCTCCGGCATCGCACATTGGCTCTGGATCTGATCTGAGATGTTCCACTATTGTTTTAACGAATGGAGAGGCAGTATTGCTCCAACTGCTGAGCGAACACGAGAAATTGATCTCCTCCCTGTCGGCGATAGTCTTCTTTCGGCACCCCCTCCTGCCGTTCCCGCTGAACCTGTTCGCACGCGCGACGTTCCGCTCGATTGATCTGGGGCTGTAATCGAGCCTGCTCTTCCAACGAACGACCGGCCATGCTTTCCTGCATACGCTTTAACGCAATATAGTGATCGTAGAGTAGAGGTTCCTTCTGTACAGGTGGCATATCAGCCTCGGCCGCATACAGAATGACTGGGCACAGCAAGAATAACAGTACAACGAGTCTATGCATGATAGTCCTCATCAGGAAAGTCGAATACCATGTTGAGCCGGTATTGTATCGATCAGTTTAAAGTCTGTCTGCGTGGAGACAATGGTTTCTCCACGCTGCTCAATTGATCTCTCACCGATGGGCCCCAACCAATTGTCAGCCTGTTCCAAGTAGGTCACTTTATAGGGATCGATGCCCATGATGCGGCAACAGGTCGCATCGACGGCAGGAAGATTGCGCCCCATCACAAGGACACCAGCATGCTTAGGATCTCCCATAATAGGCCCGTCGCCTTCCATTCCTATCACTCCATCGACAATTGCAAAGTGCGGCTTCAACGTTGCGTTGATGTCGAGAATCGAATTCTGTATCCCTTCGTGATGCAAAACGTTCTTGGGCCACCCATAGTATCTCCCCGGCATCACCCCAAAGAGATTTTTCATCGACAGCGTAGCGCCGGTCCAATGATGGGTCTTCATCTTCGCCACGGATACGATCCAATCGACCTCTTGGAACAATGCAGGAAAAGTCAGGGTTTTCATGGTGGTCTGTCTACCGGCATTCGGTAATGCATACCCGGTGATG
Source organism: Nitrospira sp. BO4 (assembly GCA_030144965.1). Taxonomy (GTDB): domain Bacteria; phylum Nitrospirota; class Nitrospiria; order Nitrospirales; family Nitrospiraceae; genus Nitrospira_D. The sequence goes on along the minus strand of JAMPUU010000017.1, from coordinate 104,748 downwards.
TAGTTGAGGTCATGAAACTTAATTCGGTCTTCGGTTAACACATCAGCAAGGCCGGACTCTTCGTACACGGCCAACGTGTCTCGCCGGTGTCCTGGCCCCTCTGCCACCATCACGGCGGCAGCGCCTAAACTAAGAAATGCCTCGATCGCCCCACGCAGGACCAGCGGATGTGTATTGATATGAGGAGCCTCTGAAGCCGTTTCGACCAGGTTGGGCTTGAGCAGAATCCGCTTTCCTTGGATTTCTGTTTTACGAATTCCCAACTCCACCATCCCAAGAGAAAGAATGCCGGCGATATCGAGCTGATAATGGGCTGCTTTAGCCACAAAGGTTGCCGCCTCTTGGGGCAAGCGAAAATACCGTTTTGGAACAACCAGGATCCCAGCTCCAATGACTAAACCACCCGCTAGAGCCTGCAAGACATCGCGGCGTGTAAGACCCTTGGGTGCTCGATAATCCGCGGGAAGATCCACAAAACTCCTATTTAGTTGAGAGCGACAGCAAGGCCCTTGTTCTTCGGAGTTGAAATGAGCGGACTCCGGCCACCGGTTTCCACAGCCAACCCTCCGAGAACCAGCAGGCAGAGGGCCGAGGTTTCGTACTCCCCGTACCGCTCCTGATTCGCCAAACACCGTTCGATCAGAACCGCAGCATTGGGTGGTGCGTATTGCCAAGCAGCCAGTCCAAGCAAGCTCCAACCGAGCGAAATCGGCGTTTGTAATCGTGTCACTTCATGTTGGAGATAGGCCAGGCTGGCACGAACAGCATCACGTTCGACAAGGCCGGCCAAGCCGGCCAGTGCTGCACCGGTGCTTTCCGGCATGGGGCGCAGTTCCGTCCCCAAGACGAGAGCATTTCCATAATTCCAGCCTCCATGGGGCAATTGGCGATCGAGCACCATGCGAACGGCTTCCTTGACACGATCATGCTGCCCGAGTCCCACCGCTCGCAACGCCATCACCCCCATCGCCGTTGGTTCGATCCATGAATGGGTGTCACCAACCCATGGCCACCCCTTGAGCATGGGATCGTGTGCTGACGGCAGATCCGGGGTTCTTGGAAAGTGGCGGCCTGTCGTCTCCAACATAAAGCGGACGGCTCGCTGTTGTGCATCACGGCACGACTCTGTATGTTCCCAGGCCATGATCGCCAAAGAGGTTGGCCAAAATGAAGTGGGATGAGTCGTATCGACACAGAGCCGGCCGTCTGGAAGCTGATCTCGCATCAAGAGATCCCGTGCCTGATCGAGAAGCTGAGTCGGTCCGTCACATGCAGAGAGGGCGAGGATACCCCATGCGGTGGAGTCAACCTGATAGATCCCCCCAGGCTTCCCAGGAAATCCCCCGTCGGCCAGCACACGACCTAACAGGGCTGCTTGACCGTCCGCTCGTAAGGGCGAATCCACCAGTTATAACGCTCCAACCTCGCAGGACATCTACTTGCCGAGCAAGAGAGGAAACAGCTCTTTGATCATCCGAATAGCAGCAGGCCCGATCGTGACGATAAACATGCTGGGGAAAATGAAGCACACGAGGGGGAACAGGAGCTTGACGGGCAACTTCGCCGCCATTTCCTCAGCCTTAAGCCGGCGCGTCGTCCGCATCGAATCGGCATGGACACGAAGCGCCTGGCCGATGCTGGTCCCAAACCGATCCGTCTGCACAAGCATCGCAACGAGATTTCTAACCTCCTCAATGTCCGTCCGCTTGGCGAGATTGCGCAGTGCAACCTGGCGTTGCACCCCGGTTCTCAATTCCTGCGAGAGCACATTCAATTCATCCGCGAGGACCGGATGGGCCTGACTCACCTCTTGCCCCACACGGGCGATCGCTTGATCCAATCCCAGGCCAGCCTCCACGCACACAACCATCAAATCCAAGGCATCAGGGATAGCCCGTTGGAGAGTATCCTGCCGTTCGGCGATCACACGCTTCAGCCAGAACGATGGAGCATAGTACCCGCACGCAGCCAAGGAGACATAATAAAACAGCATGGTGGTGGTAGTGGGAAAGCCGAGGAGCTTCACGGGAACCATCGTGAACAAGGTAACAAGTACAACGGCTAACAGTAGTTTCGCCCCGACAAAGAAGATCGGGGCTTTTCTCCCCCGATATCCGGCCGTGACCAACAGCTGGCGGGTCGCTTTGACCTCTTCCACATCCGATGGCTGATTCCATTTCGCAAACCATTCGAGTAATGCTTGAAGTTGCGCCTGCATCGTCTCGAGAAGAGTCGCTGAAGGATTCCCTTCGTCAAGACCATGCGTCTGGCCCTCCGTGCGTCGGCGCCAGACCTCGACGGTCTCTCGTCGTTCTATGAACACATACAGAGCCGATCCCAACAGCATAATCGCGAGAAATGCACAGAACGCTGCGACAAGCGGAAGTTCCATGTGTAACTCCTTAGACCTTGATATCAACCATGCGTTTCATGACCACTGCGCCAAGAATCATCATGATACTTCCGAAAGTCGCAAGGTTTTGACCCATGGGATCGGCAAACAACACCTTCATATACTCGGGATTTATCTTGAAAAGCGCGATCCCAATGACAATAGGCAGTCCCAAGAGAATCGCGGCAGACATGCGCCCCTCGGCAGAAAGAGCTTTGACACGCAGCTGCAACTCAAACCGCTGCCTGATCAAAGAAGCCAACGAATCAATGATCTCAGCCAGATTTCCACCAGTCTCTCGCTGAACCAGGACAGAGGTGATGAAAAACCGGAGATCGACGCTGTCTAGCCGATGGGTCATGTTCTCAAGGGCTTGAGGCAGCGCCACCCCCATCGACACCTCATCGAATACTCGCCTAAACTCTTTCCCAATGGGATTTGCCGCCTCTTCTCCCACCATTTTGAGTCCCACCGAAAACGCATGACCCGCCCGCAAGGCCCGTGAGACAAGTTCGAGGGCCTCAGGGAGCTGGCGTTCGAACCGGGCAAGTCGCTGGCTTTTCTGCCAAACCAGATAGAAATAGGGAATCGCACCCAATAGGGCTGCGGTCATGACGGCAAGGATGAACTTTTGCACCATCGACATCACCACGACGAATCCACCCAGCGCAAGGACCCCCGCTGTGAGGATGAACACCCCGAGTGGCGTCTGGCAATCCGCCTGTTGGTGAAGCACTTTCAGGACTTGCAGCTTTTTGACCCGTTTGAGCAGATCGTTCAACCAGGGGATCTCGCTCATTGTGTCTTTGCGCACAATGTCGGAAGAGCCCGCCTCGATCGGGGCAGACCAGTCCTGCATCCGCTCAATTGCGCGGTCGGCTCCCCGTGGCGCGACCACCCGGTAGGTCAGCCTGCAGGCGTACATGAAGAGGAGGATCGTGCCAAAGATACCGAGTCCAATCAGTGCAGTTAACATTCGTACACCTTCATTGGATCAAAGATCGTGGCCGGAAGCACAATGCCCTTGGCGGCCAATCGTTCCGCAAACTTCGGTCGCACACCTGTCGCCTTAAATCGACCCTTGACCTTCCGGTTTTCGTCAAGACCGGTCTGCTGAAAGACAAACAATTCCTGGAGCGTGATGAGGTCGCCCTCCATCCCGACAATTTCCTGGATGCTGACCACCTTCCTTGTCCCATCTGACAAACGGGCAATCTGAATAATCACGTCCAGTGCCGATGAGATATAATGCCGCATTGCCTTTGGCGCCAGGTTGAACCCAGCCATGGACACCAACGTTTCGAGTCTTGTGAGGGCATCTCGGCAGGAGTTGGCATGGACAGTCGTCAACGATCCGTCATGACCTGTATTCATGGCCTGCAACATGTCCAAACTCTCGGCACCACGAACCTCGCCCACGATGATGCGGTCAGGACGCATCCGGAGGGCGTTCTTCACAAGCTCACGCTGCGCAATTTCACCCTTTCCTTCAATGTTTGCCGGACGCGTTTCCAATCGCACGACATGCTCCTGCCGCAACTGCAGCTCGGCCGCATCTTCAATCGTCACAATCCGCTCGGTATTCGGGATGAATCCGGACAAGATGTTCAGCATCGTCGTCTTGCCTGTGCCCGTACCACCGGAGATGAGTACGTTCAGGCGCGCCTGAACGATCCCCTTCAATAACTCGCCGATTTCAGGGGTCAGCGACCGCTTCTCAGTCAAATGGTGCAACTGTAACGGATCCTTGCTGAACTTCCTGATCGAGAGCGACGGCCCGTCGATGGCCAATGGAGGAATGATCGCATTCACGCGAGACCCATCGGCCAATCGTGCATCCACCATCGGCACGGACTCATCGATTCGACGCCCGATTCGGGAGACAATTTTCTCGATGATCTTCCTCAGATGCGCATCGTCTTTAAACCGAACCGGCGTCAGCTCGAGACGCCCGGACCGTTCGACAAACACCTGTTTACTTCCATTGACAAGGATGTCGTTGATCGTGGGATCCGACAAGAGCGGCTCTAACGGCCCCAAGCCAAGCACCTCATGCAATACGTCCTGCGTAACTTGAGCTCGTTCTCTCTGATTCAACGGAACGGATTCTTGTTGCAGCAGTTGCTCGATCAATTTGGTCAACTGTTCGGTCACCACATGCTGTGACATCGTGCCGATCGCGTTCATGTCGAGCAGTTCGATCACACGTTGATGAAGGCGATCCTTCAGTTCCTGATAGTGAGTACCCTGTTCAGCTCCATTCACCAATCTTGCAGATAACATGGTGCCTCCTGATCCTCTTTCGCGTTCACCTACATCAAGGCTTCACGACTTATACGGCAGACGGTTTACGCCTCATATCCAGACTGAGGCTTGGAAAGTAACGCCCCAACAACGACTGGCTCTTCGCCTGTCCCTTTGGGGAGGATCCCGCAGCATCCTCGTGACTGCCGATTAGTCGTCCGACCTCGCGTAGATACCATTGTCCAATGAGGGTCTTTGAGGCCACCACCGTCAGCGGTTTCCCATGCTGAAGTGCCTCACTGGCCGATCCATAGTCATTCGGGATGAGTCCGGTGATCGGGAACTTCAACATGGCCTCTGTTTCCTCGAGAAGATCCTTCTGGTCATTTTCATAGCGGTTCATGACGAGGGCAACCTTGCCGGCGGGATGCCGTGCTTCAGCCAGAACGTCCAATAACCGCTTGGTCCGTCGGATTGCCGGGAGCGTCAATGTTGTCACCACGAGGACTTGATCGGCACTATCCAGCACCTCTCGAATCGATGGGTCGAGGATGTGCCCGCAGTCCACGAATACATGCCGGTGGAAGGATCGGAGAAGCGCCAGGACCCGCATCATGTTTCCAGGAGCTGACTTCCACTCCTCATAGGCATCACAGCCTGAGGCGAGAAAGTACACCCCGGATGAGTGCCGCACCAACGTGCTCCGGATGATGGTTTCATCCAGGCGTGAAATGTCTCTCGTCAGATGCGCCACACCTTGAGCAGCAGGCAGGTCCAGAAACAGACCCAGCTCTCCACCCTGCACGTCCAGATCCACCAAGGCGACTGGTTCATGTCGTTGGACCTGTTGGACCGAGACGGCTAAATTGGTGGCCACAGTACTTACCCCCACCCCGCCTCTGACGCCGAAGACGGCCACGACTTTGCCGGCCTCCATCTCCATACCTGATGTCTTAGAGGCGAATCGCTCCTCGAACCGCACCAGAGCTGGTTCGACATCCTGTGTTGTAAGCGGCTGCGGCAGGAACTCTTTGACCCCGACGCGGAAGGCTTCCAGCAACAACTGCGGATCCATGTGCGAGGCAGTCAAAAAGATCTCAAGATCCGGGGTCATACTGAGAAGTTGGCGAACACGATCGAATGTGTGCTGGGGGCGAAATTCGTCCAGCTCAAGCAACAACATATCGGCGACACCGGTGCCCTGCCCCTTGGTAATCAAGTAGTGGCGCCGGCGCGAGGCGATGTCTTCAAACGTCCGCCGGACCTCTTCGTTCCGACAATCGATCGAGACTGCAATCAGTCGGGCCATGTGCGATGCACTCCTGGGTTGAATGCCAGCTGACGATTACTGGACGAGACCGGGAATCGTTGCACTCACTCCGTAGGCAGGACCGCCTCCGGTCGTATTCCCTTCGAAGATGTTGCACAGCACCGTCGCATTGATCGAAAAGTTTGGCGCGCCCTGGACACTTGTGACTCTGGCCTCGGCAAATCCCACAACAGGAAGGGCGCCCGAATTTTGATTTGACGCGCAGTTCGGAGAGTTATAGACGGGAACGAACACGTCCCAATTACCGTTGGAATCTTTCTTTGCGTTGTAGAGCTGTTGCAATTTCGGAAACACGGAGGCCAGATTGCCGTTGGTAAAATTTAACGTGTCTCCCGGAGACACTCCTGGAGCCTGGTAGGTGTCAAGACGCAAGCCGTCGACGATATTCTTCAGCGTGTTCGCGTTCGATGGACTTTCGTTGAAGGTGGTCCATGCAGCGCAAGCTTGCGGGGTTCCGTCATTAGGATAGAACTTAATCACATCGCCACACCCATATGTGTTGAAATAAAACGTGGAAATCCCGAACGGCGCATCCAGCTGCCCCGGCGCCACTGCACCGACAGGCGAGAGATCGGCTGTCGCGGACGCGCTGACGTTGACACTGTTCAATCCGACGACATGTGCGAGAAATGTGCTGATGGGACCGTTCGCTGCTCCATCACGTCTCGCCGTGACACGGACGGAGTGCGGTTGAGCCCCCGTAGGAGCAAAAGTCAACGTTGTGGAGTTCCATTTTCCAATGGCAATATCCCCTGCGCTAATGGAAAGGGATACACCGGCCGCTTTGTTTGCCGCTCCAACAGATTGCACCGCAGCCACGATTGCCGCCTGGTCCCCACCGGTTAATGTGTAGGTCTGCTGTGCGGCGGTAGTCATGCCTTGATATAGGGCGCCCAGCCTCCGAGTTCCAGCCAAGGCGCCGGCATCCGCCGCGTTCTGCAACTCATTTCTTGCCACAAGCGCATGGCCGATATCGATCGCGGCCGCCGCAGAAGCCAACAAGACCAGGAGTAAAATCGCGGTCATCGCAGCCACCGCCCCCTGTTCGTTCTTGAGTGAGGCCCTGGGCTGTTTGTGGCAGTGCTTACTCATGGGTCATCACCACCTGTGTATTAATGATGAGGGGATTGGGAATTCCAATGACCGCTGGAAGATAAGGAACTAAAAAATTATATTGATACACCACGCTCACGGTGAGGGCGGCCGGATAGGCCAATTGTGCACCGACTGGAGTAAAGGTCACACTGGCCGGGCTGATTCCGGTCCCCGTCAGATAGTTGTTTGCAATTGCCGTAATCGTCGCACCGCTAGGCTTGGTGGTCGCTGGCGCTCTCGCCACAATGCCGGCCCTCGCCCCTTCCCGTGCCGCATTCGTGACGATCTCGCGGCCGTACATCATCCTGCCGAATTCGATAATGCCGAACAGAATCATGAGGAACACTGGCAGCAGCAGCGCAAATTCCACTGCGACGATCCCCCGCTCACTCAATATTCGCTTGGTGGTTGTCATACGACGACCATGATCCTATTAACGGGTCTGGATACCGCTTGTTACAACCGAACGGCCCAAATCGATATCGGGTTTTTCAAATGACTTTCGATAGGCTCCCATGGCGGTGGCATTGGCCTTTCCATCCAGCCCCTCAACGGGCGCGAGATCTTCACCCGCCGTTGGGTTCATGATCTGGCCGGCGCGCATCTGTTGATAGGCCGTGCCCCAATTCGGACTGATCGTCGTCGGCGCACAGGCCCCGATCATCACACTGGCGGTCATCGTCAACATTGTCACGAGTCGTGTCATGGTTCTCTCCTTCTTCATTTCAATCTATCGTGATGAGGCCTATCATTACGGCATCAGATGCCCGACGCGACCCTCCATCGCAGTGCCCATGCTGATGCGGTTGGATAGCATTTCAGCCGCAGGCGACCGCTGACCTGCCTTGCCGCCATGGCCGCTCTTTTCGGGAAATCCCATCAAGTAGTACTCGAAGTCGTTCGGTTCCACATAGTAGTCAGTGGGCAGCGTCTGTGCATTCATATCGAGCGGCTTGACCAAATGGGGAGTCACAATGATCACCAATTCTGTCTCATTCTTCTGGAACGAACTGCTGCGGAACAGGGCACCGAGAATTGGCAGTTCGCCTAGGAACGGAACCTTTTTCATCGACTCCCTGACGTTGTCGCGCAACAACCCCCCGATGGCAAAGCTCTGTCCATCGGCCAATTCGATCGTGGTCGTCGCCCGCCTCGTGGTAATAGCGGGGACAATAAAGCCTTGCAGCCGGAGGGCGTTGGAGAAGTCCAGCTCTGACACCTCAGGCGCCACGTTGAGGCTGATGTGCTTGCTGTTCAAGACATTCGGCGTAAAGACCAATCCGACACCGAATTTCTTAAACTGGACGGTGATCAAACCGAAGGCTTGCGGCACCGGAATTGGGAATTCTCCCCCGGCCAGAAACGCGGCTTCCTGTCCGCTCAACGCCACCAACGTCGGTTTGGCCAACACTTTCAGCGCATTTTCTTCTTTGAGCGCATCCACAAATCCCGTCCACGAGGTACTCGCGGCGTTGAATCCAAACGCGCCCTGGATCAATTGCGTCGCCTCGAGGGTCGCGGTAGCTGTCTGACCGATGGGATGAGACAGAGTGGCAAGCCTTGTCAGGTTGCCCAAAATGGAGAGGCCAAAGTAGTCGTTCCCGAAGCCGGTAAAATTCAACCCGAGCCGTTTGATCAACTCTCGGCTCATCTCGGCCACGCGGACTTCCAACATGACTTGCTGCACGCCGCCCACTTGCATGGCATTCACGACCTTCTTCGGAGCATAGGCCTCCGCCATGCTCAAGGCCAGGTTCAAGTTGTTGGTATTGGAGGCCGTGCCCAAGAGCGTAATGTGGTCGTGATCAGACGTAACCAGAATGCCGTGTTCATCCGGCAAGGTCTTATGCAGATTCTCTTTGAGGCGCGTCACATCCGGGGCGATCACCACGTCATACATGCCCATCATCTTGCCGCTCTCGTTCCAGAGCGTCACGTTCGTCACCCCTGTGGTCTTTCCCGTCACATAGATCTGGGTGGGCGAGAGGACCACCGTATCCGCCACCTCGGGATTGGCCAATGAGGCTCGTTTGATCGCTACGGGCAGGTCCAACACCTTTGACTTGCCCACGGTCAATTCAAGTTTTTGGACGTCGCGATTCTCTCCGGCGCCCTGAACCGTAGCTTCCCCAAACGCCTGGGACCCGGCCAAGATCGTGACGGCACAGCTCAGAATCGTGATCGCATTTCGTAATCTCATCGTCATATTCCTCCCGCCTTCTTGCCAACTGCCCGACACGTTAGAACTTCACCGAATTCACCGACGTCCCCTTGATCACTTCAATCGTAACCGTCTGGACATCAGGATGCCCCTTGCTTCCAGGCGGCTCGGGATAGATCTTGAGAAAATTCAGGACTTTCTTTGGGGCATAAGCTTCAGCCACCGCCAGAATCTGACTGAGACGCGCCTCGCTCGACACAGTCCCGAACAGCGTCACATGGTCATGCGCACCCCTCATGCGAATATTGGTTTCATCTGGCAGCAATTCGGCCAATTGCTGTTTGAATCGGACAAGATCCACCCCGACGTCTAGGTCAAGTATAGCAAGCACTTGGTCATCCTTCCCCCACAGGGTTAGATTGGTCGTGCCGTATCCCTTGCCGGTCACATAAATCTGCTTTGGGCTCAGTACCATCGCGTCGGCAATATGCGGATCCGCCAGGGACGCCCGCTTGATGGGCACGGGCATGGTGACCACCGTCGACTTGCCCACCACCAGGCTGAGCTGCTGAGAATCTTTTGAGAGAGATACCAGCTGGATGTCGCTACTCTTTGCCATGGCAGTCAATGGCCCTGCCAGCAGCATCCCGCCGCAGACCAGAGCCACTACCCACCGTCCATGAACGCGTGATCGATCCTGTCTAAGCAACATTGCGCGCCTCCCTCAATCTCTAAAACATTATTTCCTTACGGACATCACCCTTGATGATCTCGACCCGAAAACCGCCTTCGCCGTTATCAGTCACAGCCGCCTTGGGACGATATGAACTTAACAACGATCCGACCTTTGCCCCTTTGGTCATCACTTTTTCGCTGTTGAGGGAATTCCGAAGTGCCAGCCGCAATTTCCCCTGGGTCGACGCCAATGCCAGCTTCTCCGCGTCGTCTACGTCCACTTCGACCGTGATGACTTGCACCTGCACCGGCTCTTCGTCTTTCCCCTTCCGTTCCATCTGCGTGCCAGCGGCCAATACCTTCACATTCTCTAAAATCGTCTTGGACACAGTCTGCTCCGGTTTCCCTGGAACCAGTTCAATGGTCACCATGACATCGACTCGATCAGCCGGCTTGATAAACCCGGCAACTCCGATCACATCATCGACCTTCACTGACATGGCCCGCATATTCACGTCGGTCACGGCTGCAACTCCTCCGCTCGTCCCGACGGGAGCCAATTTCGATTCCATGAGCAGCTCATTCCGCTTCACATTCGCCAGGAGCACCCGGTCTTTGACCGCCTCGACGGTTGTAAAGTGTCCTTCCGGAATCACACCGGGTGGCACCTCCTGCAGCATGACCATCTCGGGTGTGAGCTTAGTTCCCCACGCGATATCGGCATTGGCCATCACCACTTGGATATTCGCACTCGTAGGCAATGGAGCGGCCATCAACCGGTTCTTCTCGTTTTGGAGCCAGGAAAATACGAGAACACTCGTGATGATGCCAAAGACGACCGACAATCCGAAAAACGCCAGAGGCCGATACCGTTTCATTGCCCATCCTCCTCTTCAATCCCACCCATGTGATTTCTGGTTTGTGCCCTGTTCATAGGTTACTCTCGCGCATGGGACCAACGAGTAGTTACTTGGTCAACCATAGCGCAGTCCCGCGCTATGCCTACCCCCCAAACGGTCGGACTCCCCCGAGAAACAGTAGGGTACCAACGGCGATCGCCAGTCCATACCGCAATTTAAACGGCAACTGTAACTCCCTCACCCCAGTCGCTCCGCCGGTCATCACCGTTCCGTAGGTCGCACACGCTAATTTCCTGGATGTTGCGGTGAGGCCCCATTGATAGCCCATGGCACCCAACGCATAGACACTACCCACCATCATGGAGAGCGCAACAATGGAGAGGACAGCAGAGGGACCGAGCATCGCACCAATAGCCGCCATTAATTTCACATCTCCTGCTCCAAGCGCCTTACTGAGATACAGCAGGAAGAACAGTCCCATTCCCAGGCCAAGGCCGGCCAAGCTGGATAGGGCACCGGTTAGACCACCGATCCAGGCCTGAATGAAAATGCCAAGGCCCATTGCCGGAAAGGTGAGCCAGTTCGGAATGCGGCAGGATCGAAGATCCGTCACGATCGCCGTGCCGAGCACTGTAGCCAACAAGAGGATAATGATCGATAGTTCCAAGGTCATGCCTCCGCGGTCGTCCTCACTTGCCAAACTCGCTTCATGCCTTCACGTCCCGCCGGCTCAAGTGTCTTGCCGGAGACCGGCTGGCCCACGCATGGGCCAACCGCCCCGAAGCCGCATAGGTGTACTTAGCTCGCAACAATGCCTGCGGCATTGGTGAGAGACGTGCCGATGGCGTTACCCAACAACGTGGTACCAGCAACCATTCCGAGCGCGATCAACCCCAGCAGGATGGCATATTCCGCTGCAGAGGCGCCTTCTTCTTCCTTCACAAACTGACGAATGACGTTCAACATGGGTAATCCCTTTCTTAGATTTTTAAGATTGAATTTAATGCAGCCAGGACAGTTTTTATGACTTGCCGCTCCTTCGCGTGCGACCAGTGGCGTCTCTCAGAACTGTTTTCACCTCCTTTTTCTTGCTCGTCTGATCACAGCCAAGTCAGCATGTCATGGGTCCAGTACATAGCAAGTGGCTGGCCAGATCTGGTGTCTCTCCAAACTTGATGATTTTCCAGCACATACCCGTTGACTTCACATCACCTGCGGCACGCGCGCCTCAGACTAAGATTGCCAAACAGCCTGAAACTAGGGCTTCGGCGCCGCAGGGCACGGATTCAGCTGGGACCGCTGCCCTGATCGTAATCAGAAAAATGGTTTTATTTGACCAATGGTCAGGCTCGCGGCATGCTGACTCTGTACACTCACAACTCACATCAGAGGAGCTGAAAGTGATGATATCTAGACAACTTCGAAGACTATGGCTCTCGATGGGGCTGGTGGTCGGAACCTCGGCGTTAACCGCTTGCGGGTGGGCCAAAGATCAGATCACTTCAGCTACTGATATGGCGGAATATCGCAAGCTCGTAGATGAGCAGAAGAAGCAACAAGAACACTTGGCTGAGGCAACTTCCACGACTCCTGAACTGACGGCGGAAGAGCATGAACGCAAGGGAGATCTCGATGCGCAAACTCGGAATTATCTGCTGGCGAGTTTACACTACGACAAAGCGCTAAAGGCCGATCCCACCCGTAACTCAGTCCGCCTCAAGCTAGGACAGATGCTTTTACAACAGGGCTTGCTCGATCAAGCCCTGACGCAGTTTCAAGACCTACAGACGCGTGAGCCCAATTCTGCGCAGGTTTACGAGGGCGTCGGGCAGATCTACTTGCGCCAGGGTAAGTTGGCAGAATCCGAGAAGGCATTAACGAAGGCCATCACGCTTGATCCATCGAGCTGGCAATCTCACAACTTACTCGGCCTCTTGTATGACCAGAAAAAACTCCATATCGATGCCATTACGTCCTATCATGCAGCTCTAACCTATCGACCGCGCGAACCGAGCGTGTTGAATAATCTTGGTCTGGCTTACGCCCTGAGCGGCAATTACGAATCCGCCATCGAGGCTTATGAGCAGGCCATCGCAGCCGGTTCTAACTCTGCTAAGCTCCTTAATAACTTGGGGATCGCCTATACCCATCGGCGCCGGTTTGTCGATGCACTCAATACCTTCAAAAAAGCGACGGATGAACCACGCGCCTATAACAACCTCGGCGTCGCCCTCCTCGGGGTCGGCCACACCAAGAAAGCCGTCGTCTGCTTCGAGAAGGCCATCGAACTCAGTCCGCAATACTATGAGAAGGCTTCGGAGAATCTTCGGCTTGCCCGTCAAGCAATCCCTAACGCCGCTAATGGAACGGCTACATCGAATGCGTCCGAGGTGGGCTCCTGTCCATAAAGTGGCATCCTATGCCCTTGATCGCCCATTTGATCGCAGGTCTTCGATATTTGATTCCAACACCTGCTGCAGTTCCCTTCTTCGTGCTGGGTTCAAGCCATAGATCTGACATTTAGACATGCTTCCTCTCCGGATAAGCCAACCCCTTGCGACGAGATCACTGAGAGCTTTTCTCACACCCATTCGATCGACAGTAACGCCGTGCGCGCGAAGCCACCAGTGCTCGATCCCCTCAGCCGTATCCTTCGCGTCTGGATGCGATTGGAGATACCGGAGTAGGAGCCGCACCACACTGTTGCTAGTTGGATACTGATCCGGACTTTCCACAGTCGCTGGTCAACAGCAAACCCGATGCCTAGCGCAAGTCTCACGGATCACCGCGAAATGTTTATTGATACGCGGCCTGATCATTTCTTCTGCGGCGAACACTCCTCAGGCAACGTGATGTTACTCATCAGCCCTAGGCCGCAGAAAACGCGCGACGATCGAGACCGTGCCTATGGAGCAGTCGTTGGAAAGCACGGCGCTCTTTTTGTGCAGCTCGTGCAGCTTTGGAAATATTCCCCTGATGCGCGGTGAGAAGCTGGCGCAGGTATGTTCGCTCGAACTCATCGATCATCTTCGCCTTCATAGCCTGAAAGCCACACTTATCGATGGCTATCTGCTCTGGCACATACATTGCGGCTGATCCAGACGGTTCATAATCAGGCAAGTCAAGGTCCGAAACTTCAAGTGCATCACCCTTCGCCATCGCTGTTGCTCGATGTATTACGCTTTGCAACTCTCTTACGTTACCCGGCCATGCATAGTTCATCAGCTTCTTTATGGCATCGGCAGATAGTTGAACATCCCCCTTTGCAAATTCACCAACGGCGTGCTTCAGAAACTGTCTGGCCAACTCCGGGATATCTTCCCTTCTGTCACGCAGCGGAGGAAGCACCAGGGATAACACATTCAAACGATAGAACAAGTCTTCGCGGAACTGGTGAGCTTCAACCAAGTACCGCAAGTCCGTGTTTGTCGCGGCCACGATTTTCACATCGACCACTCGACTTTTAGTGGAGCCCAGTGGTCTGAACTCCTGATCCTGAAGCACACGCAAGAGTTTGCTCTGAGCCACCATATTGAGGCTATTGATTTCGTCGAGGAACAAGGTCCCTCCATCCGCCTCGTAAAACAGCCCGTGTTTTTCGACGAGCGCGCCGGTGAACGCGCCCTTGCTGTGACCGAACAACTCGTTTTCCACCAGATGATCCGGCAAAGCCGCACAATTCACGGGTACGAATGGTTTTCCTCTCCGCTCACTCGAATAGTGAACCGCCCGTGCAAACAGTTCCTTTCCTGTCCCTGTCTCTCCTGAGATCAAAACTGTCGACTTGGACCGGCTTATGAGCGGAATCATGCTTTTGACACGAACAAAACACCTGCTGGTCCCGATCAAAGTTTCATCCCATTTAAACATACTAAGGTCCTCTCCTCGTGTCAGAGCTCTTCGGCAGTGTCACGTGTTGCTACTTCTTCTATCCGTTCTTGATTAAAAAGTGTCACAGTTAGGTTTGGGTGCCCTAGGAGCGTCACCTCTTTGGTTGTCTGTTCAATACGACCCAAGTGATTGAGGCTAAAACGGATCCAGTCTTCTGCCCATACCAAGCTGGGAGGGGGCCGCATATACGGATAGGGTACTGCTTTGGAAGGGGAAACCTACCTTACTCTTGAATTACGAAAACACGAACCCACGCTCCCAAAGCCTGTGACCGTAGTGCTGAAACCCAGCTCCTATCGCACCGTTGGTCGGACAGTGATAAGACCCCCGTGGCCCCCACACAGAGCGCGCCGACCACCATCTGCCAGGTGAGTATAGTCATGCCGCATTAACTCGGTTCTGGTTCTCAGGAATTGCTGGATTTCTAATCCTGTATTGCTACCTTGAAAAGATCATCCACGAGGTAATAGTGAAAATCTCATCACTAGCAGGAATAGTAGGCGGCATCGGAGGTCTGTCTCTACTTCTGCTCATAACAGGACATTTCAGCTCAACGGTACCCGTCCCGAAGCCCTTGGTTTCCAAAGACAGAGCACAGGTGGTTGCCACAATCGGAACACGTTCTATCACGCTGACGGACATTGAACAGGCTGTCGCTCTTCCTATGTACCAGTTAGAAGTGCAGCGGGCAAAGCTGTTGAATGAGTCGGTACAACACCTCATCGAAGAGGAGCTACTTGCGGCCGAAGCCGCCCGAGTGGGCATATCCATTCCTGATCTCATTGAGGAAGCAGGCGAATCTGCAGCAATCGTCAAACTCGCCGATCTGCCTGGCCCAATCCGACGTAATAAGCAGACCACCGAGGATTTATCGAGAATTCGCCAGGCACTGTTGGTTCAATTACGACGAAATACCAAGATCCATGTGAATCTTCCTCAACCAGAACTCCCTGTGCTGAATGTCAGCGCCGATGACGATCCCTGGATTGGTGCCGCCGAAGCTCCAGTAACGATCATCGAGTTTTCTGACTTTGAGTGTCCCTATTGCAGACGTAGCGTACCCATCCTCAAAGAACTCTTAGCCAAGTATCCAAACAAATTGAAGTTGGTCTATCGCGATTTCCCAGGCCCAAATCATCAGCAGGCTCAGCTTGCTGCTCAAGCAGCCCAGTGTGCCGCCGAGCAGAAGCGGTTTTGGGAATATCATGACGCTCTGTTCACTCGACAGGCCTCGGTAGTCGGCTGGAACTTCTCCGCTCTCGCTGAAGAACTGGGACTGCATCAGACATCGTTCGACGGTTGCATGAAGGAAAACCGCTATCGCGATGAGGTATTAAAGGACCTTCGAGAAGGGCTGAAACTCGGAGTGACCAGTACCCCAACCTTTTTTATTAACGGGCGCCCATTAATCGGCGCAAGACCGTTATCTGATTTTCAGGCTATGATCGACTCACTTCTGAGCAGGTAGTATTCATCATAGGAAGGTTCGCTGCTCACAACATCGTGCATTACATGAAGTTTATGTGCCAAATCATCAACAAGGCAGCTCGGAATTGAAATGTTGAGAAAAGCCCCTTCGCCGGTATAATCCTTCCCGAGGTATCGAGTGAGCAGACCAGATTTCTGACTTGCGAGGAAGAATCTGCCTTGCTGGACAAGCTGGCTCATCCATATGGATCCTGGGCGAAGTTGGCCGACGTAGACTTAGACCGAGGTAAACTGACTTTGCCACCGACAAAGGCCGGCAAGGTGCAGTACTCCCATTTTATTGAAGAAGCCATGGCGATCTTGAGATTGTTCCAACCGTGGCAGCAACGGAAGTGGGTCTTTCCCTCTGAGAATCCAGCTACACGGATGGATCAGCCTAACCTCTATTCGCGAGTCTTTATTCCCTCTCAAGCTTGAGGTGTGACCTGGCACTCTTTACGACATACCTTTCCGAGGGCCCATCGCCGCATTGCTACGGCACAGTAGCACAGGTCTGGTTCGTCGCTATGCTCACCACTCCCCACCCACTTGAAGACCGCGATTGAGACAGTGGCCAGCTTCGGCAAACCTATTCCCGCTCACCCTGAGTAGGTCTTCCCAAAACGATTCGCTCCAAAAAGGAAGCCCCTCGTTCAAGGAGACCCACTGCCAACCGCATCATTCAACAAGCAGGAGCCTGGCAGTGGGCTGAATCGATAAAGGGCTTAGAGCCTCCGCGACAGTGCGGGTCTGAGAGAGGTAAAAGATCCCGCTAGTGTTTCGCCTCTCCATGTGACTAGGTTTACAGAATGAGGTTACTTGTGGCTGCCGCTACCCGCTTCCTTTTCATCCCGTGCATCGCGGGAATCTTTACCGGTCTGATATTTTGACGCTCCCTGCTGCTGGGACGTGTTCTTTAAGCCGGACGTATCCCGTGACGGTTTGGTGTTTTTATCTTGGAAAGTGGGCTCTTTCTCGTCTCTCGCATCCCGTGACTCTGGAGTGCCCTGTTGGAGTGAGCTTCCCGCTTTTCCCCTCTGCTGCTCCGCCTGCGCCGGACCAGAGGGCAAGCCCCATGCACACAGCACCGCCGACACTATCAACGCACTGAACATGGTTCTCATGGTTCTCTCTCCTTTTCAAAAAGGGAGGTTTCGCCTCACCCCTTGCGGCTGAAGAAATCCTTTATGCTTATATTTCTAGCGAAAATTTGGGGATTTCCATACTGGGAAAAGACATAGGGTGAAAAACCAAGGAATCAGGGGGCTATACGGGGAAAAAGCAGACAGTACCGGGTCACAGTCTTTCTAGATCGGTCGGCAAGGTGCCGATAATGCGCATGCCCCTCGGCAGCTGCACCGTCTATCCAGTTCCGCAACATTGTTTATCTCATCGGTGGACCATATTTCACTTGCTGACCTTTCTTCCGCCATATCCATGGTGGGACTGGGTTGGCATCCACCCACAGCCCTTTCTTGGCCAGATGCGCCTCGGCTTCGAGGGTCTGCAGGACTGCATAGTCCGGCGCGTACTTCCGATACCACCAGCACCAGCCTTCCTTCACAAGTTCACGGTTCAGATTCTTTCCATCTCGTAGCATCACCGTCGCAAGCGTCCGTCCATACCGATCTTTGCCGGTTGGCTGAATCGTGACGTTCTGGCCGAAACTCAAATTAGAAGTGGCCTGCTTCGCTCTATTGCCGAATGCTTGCTTCTTCTCAGGACAATCGATACCTGTGAGCCGGATACGTTCAGGCCTTCTGTTGTGCAGGACTTCGATGGTGTCGCCGTCTATGATAGCAATCACTTTGCCGTAGAACTCGCTGGTAGCGCCAACCGGGAACGGTATGAGCAGCGTGATCAACAGAAGGAACGACCATCGCCACTTCATCAGTCGCATCCACACGAAGGGCTGAGTCGCCCGTCACAACAGAGCGCTCGCCCTTTTTCACACCCACAGACACCGCCATGATGAGAACAGCAACCACGCCGTTCGGTGTCTCCTGGGAAGATCTGTGTTTGTCTAGAGTCGGAACAGGGAGAGAAATCACTGCCACCGAGAACGAATAGCCATCCGACCAACAATGGAGTGAGATTCATGCGGACCAATGATCTTTTGTATTATCGCTTTTCTTTACCCTGGAGCCGTCTTTCTACTTCTTCCATGCGGAGCAGAATCTTGCCTACAACCAAATCTAAGGAATCCATTCTCTGGATAAGGTCAGTTTTATGCGTTTCCTTTTGCTTTTCTAAACTATCCAGCCGAAGTGCAATCTCCTCATGCCTGGCTTGTAGCTCCTGAGTCTGATGCAGAACCTTTTCGACCTCTCCCCGCAACTGCGGCAGTTCATATTCTCGGAGCGTGGTAATTTCCTGGCCTTGCCGAGCCCTGGTCTGTGAGAGCTCCTGCTGGAGAACCTTTTCGGTTTGCTTGAGGTCGCTCTGCTGAGCGACGCAGCCGCACAGAATAATGATATGAATTAGAAAAAGTCGATACATTGCCGCGTACAATCCCTTGATTAAATCGTTCATCATTACTTGGCTTCCTTCAATTACAAGATTCCGTCACGGCATTTCGAGTAATCTCGTCTTTGCCAATGCCGCCTCGGCGGAAGAAGGGAACTCCTCGATCAATCGAAGAAAAGTTTTGCGCGAACCATCCAACTGCCGCGTTTCAGCCAAAGCCATACCAAGTCTGTACAACGCTGGTGAGGTCTTTTCACTCCCTGGATATTCAGTTACCAAATGGTCGTATACCTGGATAGCTTTCCCATATTCTTTAAGGTTGTAATACGACTCCGCCAACCAATAGTGCGCGCTAGGAATAAGTGACATGCCTGCAAACTCCTGTATGAATCTCCGAAACCCAGTGGCAGCAAGGGCATATTTCCCGTTCATGTAATCGTTGTAGGCATGATTGAAAGCAGGTGTTGGTGATGGGATTGGAACATTAGCGGACGTTTTCCCCTGTTCCATTGGTACGGTTAGCAGACGCGCTTCTTGAATTTTCCGGCGTGCCTCTTCCCTAGTAACTAGCTCCTCACTCAGGACTTGCCGCCTCGCTTCCTTTATCGCCTCTCGGGCCTGTTTCTCCTGTTGAAGACGAAGTGAATGTTTATCAGCTTCCTTATGTTCCGCTTGTCTTTCCTTTTCAGGCGGCTCTGTTTTACTTGGTTCTATAGTGGTTTGAGCTTCAACTTCCTCTCTTCGAGGCCCGGTTGATTTGTCAATGCCGCGATGTTTATTCACTTCCACATAACCTGTATTGGCCTCTTTGCCTTTGCGTCGTTCCTCTTCCAAAACCTGCCGTTCTGTCTCCAACGCTCGCCGTTCTGCACCTAATGCGTGTCGTTCTGCCTCTAGTGCAGCGAATTGAGCTCCTTTAGGTGATTGAGGATAGCACTTGAGGAGAAAGGTGAATCGCTTTGCAGCTTCGCCAATATCTGCTGGTTCTAGCGTACTTGCAGAAGCAGACTTTTCATAACGGATATTATGAGAATCCATGAATGATCTCGCGACAACATCCTTTATTGCAAAATTAATGTTTTGTGGGATGTCTCCAGTGAGTAGGGCCATCGCTAGAGCATTCAGCTTGCTTTCCACAACTCCTACTACTTGGCCGCTTTTGTCTAGGAGCGGGCCACCGCTATTCCCTGGTTGAACGGGAGCAGTGATCTGAAAAAGGCGTGTGTCATTCCCAAGTCCAGCCAGGGCACTCACTGTGCCCGTTGTTACATTGGCCTCAGCAGCCAATAAACTATGCAAAGGAAAGCCCACAACTACAATGCTATCTCCTGAGCGGAGGCCACGCCCTTCACGAAAGCGAGCCACGTGTGTCAGCGTTTGAGACAATTTGACGAGCGCCAGGTCGTTTTTTGTGTCTGTAGCAATGACTGTTACCTCTGTCTGTTTGCCATCATTAACCACTCGAATCGAGGGACAGTTAGCAATGACATGATAATTAGTGAGAATATGTCCCTGGTGACTTACCGCAATGCCTGTACCGCTAGAGGTCGGAGTCTCGTCAGCCTCACTAGCCACTACAGGGCTGCCAAAAAGTATGAATGTTGTCAAAATCACATTGCTTGTGAGAGATGACATACAAGTGGGAACAGCATTGTATTCAGAGAGGCGGTGATGAGGCCGAAGTGGATGAACCATGTTCGATCCTCAGTGTGTGAAGGGAGCGGTATTCTAAGATTGTGTGTATTTGAGAAGCAAGGAGGATCAGGTAGGCATATTACTTCCTCACTTTCCCATATTGACCCTGCCTACAAACCCTGTAACCATTGGTTTATGGCTTATGATGCTAACCGAGTGGACAGATTAGATATCCAATTCTATGTCAGACCTGCTATCGGCTATCAGGTGATCCTCTTTGCCAGGGACAGCAACTACCTCGGCATCCATCCAACATTACACACCGTGATTGAGTATCAATATGGTTCCCGTTACTCCTACCCCGCACGTGACGAAGCCGATGCACGTGAGCAGGCTGTTTCGTATGCCATCAGCGCGATAAGGGACCATTACGCTCGGCTTGGAACGTGGGCGGAAGCGAGAATTTATCCCTTCGGCGGTCTCATTCGAGACATGCGATTGATTGAGAGGCGGTCACGGAGAGGCTACGACGGGATGATGCGATCGGATAACAACGAGCTCTAGTAGCGACGCTTGCAGTGGAGGGGGAACGAGCACCAAGCCCTTCGTCTCTTAAGCACCCATAACATCGAGGTACCTTCCGAGCCCGTATAGGAAGTCAGCGCCTAGCCGTCCTCGTGTCGCTTCCCACGCAAGGGGGCGTTGACCACACGAGCCGGTTTGCGTAAAGTTTCAGTATCGTAGGAGTGAATGACCGAATAGCCATCTGTATTTGAGGTGAGCTATGACGCGAACCTGTCTTCCTCTTCTCTCAATCGCGATGCTGGCAATTATTCCCCTCGCTTCGGCCTCTGCCGAGACAGCGGAAAAACCTGAGACAGTATGGGCATGTCCTCAAGCAGACGGCAGTATCCTCTATACTAACAAGGAACGCGCCGGCTGCCAGGCCTTAACCCTCAAGCCGCTCCCCGTGGTCCCGAATGTTGGCACCAAGCCGAATGATGCCTCAGCCCACACACGACACCACACGTGATCGTGACTAATCGGTCTGACGGGAATGTGCCGTTATCGATTCACGCCTTGATGAAAGCACTGCACCAGGGGGCGGGCGTTCTGGTAAGTCTCGGTGAGTTTCCGAATCGCCAGCGTATAGCACCATCACCATAACCGCCTTCCCTCTCCCATTCATATCGTATCCGATACAGTTGGAATCCATTCCGATACGAACGCAAGATGTCTGAACTTCGAATCAAAACTTGAAAGGGACATGAATACGGTACTTTGTGCGCGTCATGACACGTGGCCTAAGAAATGCTCTAGAACGTCGCATGATCAGAGGTTGAAGAAGCCACGATGCAAAAGTCAGAAGAGAAACGAAAGGAGGCGATCATGAGGCTACGCTGGTCCAATGTTCTCGGCTTTGTGATGTTGGCTCCCGCCCTCTTGGTGGATAAAGCTGTTTTCCTGTACGTGCGGCACAACTCAATGACGATCGCGATCGCATACGTTGTGGTGGGCCTGTGCCTCTCATCCTGGAGAGGTGCAGTTCGCCAGCACACCTGATCCATCCTCGCCAGCGAATGCTGACTCCCCGGCCCTGCTGCGGTAGAATCCTCCCCCATGCCGCTCTCCCCACTCATTCGCTTCGGAACCTCAACATGGACCTATGAAGGCTGGCAAGGCCAAGTCTACTTCAAGCAATACTCCAAGACGACGTTTGCACGGGAATGCCTCGGTGAGTACCAGTATCTCTACAACGGCGAACCGTGCTTTCGTACCGTCGGCAACGATTCCACGTTTTACCGTCCACCAACCCCTAACCAGCTTCGCAAGTACCTGACTCAAATCCCCAAAGACTTTGAGATGTGTTTTAAGGTGTGGGAAGAGCTGACTATTCCCACCTATGCGAAGCACCCACGCTATGGCTTGAAGGCTGGACAACCGAATCCTCACTTTTTGGACGCGAAGGTCTTCAACGATCTCGTCCTGACACCATTTCGTGACGCGAAGTTTGCGCCACACACCGGCCCCTTTCTCTTTGAGTTCCAACGGCACGGGATGGGGAGTGAAGAATTTTACGCACGGCTGAATATGTTTTTTGGTCAGCTTCCGAAGGATTTCAAGTATGCCGTTGAGATCCGCAACCCCGGTCTATTGGATGCAGCCTATCGACAGGTGTTGGAGCGTCATGGGGTGGCGCACGTATACAACCATTGGTGCTACATGCCTTCATTGGCGGAGCAACACAAGCGGATGAAAGAACGCTTTACAGCTCCCTTCACGGTGTTGCGTCTCCTAACTCCGTTGAAAATGTCATACGAGGCAGCTAAGAAAAGAGCCGAGCCATACAACAAGATAGTGGGCGAATTGCCGGAGATGCGTCGAGACACGGTTGAGTTGGTAAAGAAGGCAGTGGAAGAGAATCGAAAAGCCTATGTCATCGTGAACAACCGGTCAGAGGGGAATGCGCCGCTGACGATTCGAGCGTTGATGAACGCCCTGCAAGAGGACGGCCTGTGAACCCAGCCGTATTTGCTGCCCTTCATACGGTGACTGAGAGTCACGTAACAAATGGATAGGATAAAAGAGCATCGTCGAAAGAAAGGGCTTGGCGGCAAGGGCCCCGAAGAACAATACGCATTCTTTGATAGTCTTGTTTCGAACGCTATAGATTTTTTATCCCGTTCGGTTCTTGATCTTCAGCCTCGTCCTAAGTACTCAATTATGCATTTCTGTTCCGGCTTGGAGCTTTTCCTAAAGGCACGTCTGCTTCAAGAACATTGGTCGCTCATCCTCAAGAAACCAGAGGACGCGTCCTTCAAACAATTCCAAAATGGCGATTTTAGTTCAGTGACCATGGAAGATGCTCTACGCCGGTTGCAGAATGTGACAGGTGAATCCTTTCCACCCGAAGAGCTTGCATGTTTCAAAAGGATTCGAGACCATCGGAACAAGGTTGTCCACTTCTTCCACACTGCATATGCAACGAAGGCGAGTAAGAAGCTGCTGGAGGAAATAGCAGCAGAACAATGTAAGGCTTGGTTTTACCTCCATCGTCGCATAAGACATCCCTGGCGCGAGCACTTTCATCACTATCAGGCACAAATTGAAAAATTAAATGACAAATTACATCGCTACCGAGTGTTTTTGAAAGCTAAATTCGGCGCTCTCAAACCGGAGATCGCGAAGGCAATGGCTACGGGCATTGAATTCGAGAGATGTATGTCCTGTGGGTTTCAGTCACGTCGGATCAAGCAAATTATTGAACCCTCTTTTGAGGCAGATTGCTTAGTATGTGCAGCTCACCGCTCCTTCCTTCGTCTTCCATGCTCTAACTGTAACGAGCATACCGAGGTCGATGACCTCGTTAGTGCGGTATGCAGCAATGAGGCGTGTGATAGCCCTATCACGTTACGAGACGTAATGGAAAAGTACGCACCCTCTTATGATCATAGAGATGGGGATGAATCACCTCTTATGTACTGCGCTGGGTGCGCGCACCCAGATGAAAGCGTCATTCCTCTTGGTGACGGACTTTTTTGCGTTATGTGCAGGAGCTGGCACAAAAGTTGTGAACAGTGTAACTACTGCGGTATGAATTTAGTGGGCTTCGACCCGCATCTATCCGGTCTCTATGGATGCTTTCTCTGTGAGCATGCTGCCCGCGATCATTTCGATCGATTGCCCTAGTCCCAGACGACCTTTTTGAGTTCTCTAGAACTTCAGTTTGTTGATCTTTACTTCTGCCTATTCGCGCCCATGACTACGAAAGATCGATCAGCCCTAGCGTGACTTGCTCCCCTCGCATAAAAATAGGATGAGCGTGAAGGTTGGCGTTGCGCTCTCCTATGAATCTCTTGGCTCGTCTCTCACTTTTGCTCTTCGTGTCTTGGAGTGGTATGGTGTGTCCTGTTATTGCGTGCATTGTTGTTGCTTGCCAGGCTTCCCGACAGGAGGGGACATGCCCAAAAAGAGAGGCTTAATACACACAAAATCAGAGGACCAACGCTTTAATTGGATTGACACCGCCGTTGCAGATGTCGGCAGCACTCGCCGGGCCCGTCTAGCGGTAAAGTATGACGGAGTGCTAGGCCCTCCTCCTCCTTGGTTTACAACTGATACACAGAATGCATTTCTCACAGCTCGGAATCGACTACTGGATAAGGGTGGCTTTGATGGGAAAGGCTACACTCCAGAAGCACTCTACAGACTTATTGCAAGAGTGATTGAAGAGGACAAGATAGCAATTGCTCATCCCCGGCAAGCATTGAATCGCGGAACATTTCTCGTTCCCCCGAAGGACCGCGAGGATTTACAAACCTTAGCCGGTTTATGGAATCTCTTTCAACAGGGAGAACTAAAAGGAACGCCACTGCTATTGGGCGCTTTCCTCCAAGGCCGAGTAGAACAAGGACAAAACTATTCCGCTCAGCAAGCACACAAGGCCCGAAAGCCGAGGGGTCGAGTGGGGGACGGCAGAATAAGGATGAATGATCTCGTCAAACGTATTGTTCGCTCGCACCCCGATGATAGCACGAAGGAGCTTTGGGCTAAATTTCCCAATGTGCTTAGAGATTGTCAATTAGACCCGGAATGGATAAAGGATAAAATTGAATATAACTTTAGAGATAAGCGGAAGAGGATAAGTCCGGGTCGTTTTAAAAATATCGTATCTGCTCTTCGAGTAAATAATTCACGTTAACCCGGTTAACGTAAAACTCGCCGGTAAGCTGTGGTCCTCAGCCAACATCATGGAGGACTTACAGCATGCAGAACAACACATCAAGCCCGTCTCTCACAGCTGAGCATCAGCTACAACTAGTTGATGCCGCCCAGTGCGCGGCAGCAATTAAAACCCCCAAAAGCACCATTTATCGAATGATACACGAGGGGTTGCCCGTTTACCGAGTTGGCAAGCGCGGTCGAGGACTCCGTTTCAACATGCCCGAAGTATTGGCATGGTTACGGAGGTAGGTAATGCCTTTTACAAGGTCACCTCATAAATATTTCGAACCCATCGGAACCATTCTCCCAGGGATAGTTAAGGAAATTTCTCAACGTGCCGAGTTGCGGTCTCGCCTGGAAGCGGAATGGGATAGACCTCTCACGAATGAGGAGATTGTTTTAGTCGCTTAAGAAAGCGGGGTGCGGCTATGACCATCGAGACACTTCTTGATCGTCTTGAAGGGGTCCGCTCTCGAGGATCAGGCCAATGGTCAGCCCGATGCCCAGCGCATGCTGACTCATCGCCAAGTCTGTCTATTCACGAAGCTGAAGGCAGGATCTTACTCCACTGCCATGCGGGCTGCGGAGTCACTTCGATAACCGATGCCATGGGGGTTCCCATGAAGGATCTCTTTCCCAATACCAATGGCCATACCCCCGGCAAGAAAGAACATCTCTTTGGCTATTACGGCGAGAACGGGAAATTGCTCTTTCAAGTGGTTCGGGAGGAACTTCCGGACGGAAGGAAGACCTTCAAGCAACGTCGCCCAGATGGGAATGGCGGATTTATCTGGACTCTCGAAGGCGTCCGGCGCGTACCGTACCGGTTGCCGCATATCCTCCAGGAAACGAATGCCGTCGTCATCTTCCATGAAGGCGAGAAAGCCGTTGAGGCTGCCGTCGCAGCGGTCTTACCAGGGGTGCATACCACCACAGCAGGCGGAGCTAACGCGGCCAGGAAAACGGACTTCAGCGCTGTGAAGGGGCGTGAGGTCATTGTCTGCCCGGATAATGATGAACCAGGAGAACGTTATGTGCGCGACACCGGCGACATGGCAACTGCGGCAGGGGCTTCATGCGTAAAGGTCCTCCGTCTGCCAGGGCTGCCGCCGAAAGGGGACGTGGTGGAGTGGCTCCAAGCCGGAGGGACGCCGGAGCAGTTCAAGGCACTCTTAACCCAGTCTGAGCTCGTCACGCCGTCCGCTGACACCCCAGAGGCTCAGGAGCCTGAGGTCGTTCCACTCGACGATGTGTCATTCGATGAATTTCCTCTGGAAGCTTTCCCAGAACCACTCCGAACAATGATCGATGGGGTGGCAAAGGCGACGGAAACACCGGTGGAGCTGGCGGCCATGATGGGGCTGGCTACTGTGGCTGCAAGTTGCCAGCAGGCCTTCGAAGTGACTATCGACTCTGGATATAGCGAACCCCTGAATCTGTGGGCGGTCGCCGCGTTGGAGTCTGGCAACCGCAAGACAGCTGTTCATCGAACGATGACAGAGCCGCTACGAGTCAAAGAGCGTGAGCTGTGCGAACAGAGTAAATCAGCTATTGCGCATGCCGAATCACAACGCGCCACCATGGAAGCCCGCGTCAAGGCGCTCCGAGGACGCATAGCGAATTCTGAGGATATTGGGGATTTTGAGCAGGAACAACAGGAGATCGATAGGCTCCTGACAGAGATGCCGGATGTACCTATACCCCCTCGCCTCTGGGCCCAGGATGTCACTCCGGAAAAGATGGGCGCCCTGATGGCTGACAATAATGAACGGCTTGCACTGCTGTCTGACGAGGGTGGAATCTTCGATATTCTGGCAGGTCGATATTCTAACGGGGTCCCCAACCTGGACACGTTTCTGCAATCGCATGCGGGTGCGCCGGTTCGAGTTGATCGCGGGAGTCGTCCCCCAATCGTAATGCACCGCCCAGTATTGTCCATGGGCCTATCCCCGCAACCGGGGGTGCTTCGCGGGCTCACCGGAAAATCGGGTTTTCGTGATCGCGGACTTCTGGCTCGGTTTCTCTACGTTCTCCCAGCATCCCGATTAGGCTACCGTACCCTCAAAACCGAACCTGTTCCGCCTGGGATTCGAACGGCCTATACCACTATGGTCACTGCACTCCTGGCGTTTGAGCCCACATGGAACGAACATGGAGAGACGATGCCCATTACGATTCGCCTCTCTCCGGAAGCGAACCAGGAATGGCGCGAATTTGCTGAACTAGTGGAGCTGAACATGCGTCCCGAACAGCCGTATGAGCACCTGAAGGATTGGGCCGGTAAGCTGCCGGGGGCTGCGCTTCGAGTAGCAGGCCTTTTCCATTGCGTTCAGTATGCACAACGCCAACCACAGGCTGTTCCCATCTCACTGGAGACGATGACCGCCGCTGTTAATGTTCTGGCTGTGCTCGGACAACATGCGATCGCGGCGTTTGACTTAATGGGGGCCGATCCAGCGCTTGAGGGGGCTCGAAAGGTCTGGCGGTGGATCAGCCTTGGCCATCGTCACCAGATCACGGCACGTCAATGCTTCCAGGCACTCAAGGGATCATTCTCCCGGATGGCCGAACTCGATGCGTCCCTTTCGATCTTGTGCGAACGCGGTTATGTCCATGCAGAGGAAGATCACAGGTCAGGACCGGGCAGACGGAGTCGCCGCTTCACCGTAAATCAGACCATAACGAAGGAGTGGGTATGAGCAGCTGGCGGTCCATCTTAAAAGCTTCCTTCCATCCTCAATATGCTCAATATCCTCAAAATCCTGCACCGATCTCCCATTTTGAGGATTCTGAGGATTTTGAGGATGGGAACAGGGCTCAAAGACAGTCGAGTGTGTCCCCTCTGCCGATCGTTGGCTCGAAGATGATTACGTACTGTCAGCGATGCGGCGGAGGGTATTGGCTGCGCCTCTCCCAGGAGTCAGCCTATCAGTGCGGACGATGTTTTCCCTCGGAGGCCAGAGTGGAAACCCTGTTCATTCCTGGCGGGGCACCGCTACCGAACAGAGTTGGATCCTGTGAGAGCACTCCTCAGCCTCCTCTTCAACCTGGTTGGCTTGTCACTTATCAGGACAAGGCAGGGAACCTTTGTGGTGGGCCTGAAGATCGGGAGCACGGGACGGTGCAGGAGTGTCTCTGGGATGCAGGGCGTTGGCTCGTGTGTCTCGCTGATGGTGAACGGGTGCCGCTGTCGTTCATTCGGGCGGTGGGGCAAACGGACCTGAAAGGACGACTCTGCGCGGCTTGGACGGTCAGAGAGCATGGATACGACGGGAGAAAGCAGGAGGCTACGCTGTGACTAAAGACAAAAATGGAGCAATGCAGGCTGATGCTCACGCATCAGAAACACAGGGAAACGGCGATGAAAAACAATCAAGGGAAATCAGAGGCCGAGGTGGGAAGCGTCCTGGAGCGGGTCGCCCGGCTGGAAGTCCTAATAAGCTTACTCGCCCACTCCGGGAAGCGGCGGCTTTGGAGGGCGAGGCCTGCTTGGAGACCTTAATTCAGCTGAGAGACCATGGCGAGAGCGAACAGGTGAGGCTGGCGGCGGCATCAGCGATTTTGGATCGTGGTTTTGGGCGTCCACGTCAGGAGTTTGGCATCAAGGACGAATCGGTGACCGTCATCATCGATCGTGCGCCGGTGCCGATCGATGGTAGGCCAGCAATAAATGATGGGACCAGGGAATTCCTTGGGACCTAATCGTGTAGGCAACTATTCCTTCTCTGTATAACCAGGGAAAAACTTTCTAAACCTATTAATAACTTGGTCAACTGAGCTCATCATTTTTTTTAGATTTGGGACCACAAAGGCATGGGCGGGAAAGCCATGGATATTCGCGAACTCTACTTCCGGCGTGAACTTGAAATTCACCTCCATCTCTTGAATTGGAGGACGCACGGTGAAAGTGGCAATTATTGCGTCATGTACAAGCCGTGCACCGGGATAGTGCAGGAGGTAGGTTTTGGCTGTAACGCTGTCCCGCCTAGCGACATGATGCGTGCAACTAAGCCGTTGGGCTACTGCGATAGCGACAGTCAGAACTTTGTGTTTGTCACTTATATCGAGTTTATTAATAGCGGAGAGGGCCAAGAGATGGCCACCATACCGTCTGCTATATGGTTGCAACCTCTCGATCAGTGTCCTGGCATCCTCGGGGGAGACGTTCTTAATCCGCCTACCGGCGGATTTCGCAAACTCTGTATCGGTATCGAAGATTGGGAACATGGTGACGGTGTCGTCCATATTGGCACCAGCCAACTCCCAAGCGATGTAGTCAAGGGCGGCTCTCATGTTGTGGACACAATCACCGATCATGAGGGAAATCTGCCTGTAGGGAAGCTTTTGGGGGTAGACCAAGCGAGCATGATAGACTCCATCTTCAGGATCACGCTCGGTAACGATGGGATAGGGGTTACTGTCAAAGAAGGTGGAAATTGTCTCTTCGATGAGTTTCAAGTGGTGTTCGGCCCAGTTACGTTTTTCTATGACTCCGAAGAGAGTGGGCAGTGGCATGGAGGACTAGACCATAAAGAAGAACAGAAGACCAAGAAGGGCGTGGAGATTCCCATTCCGATGCGGGGCGACTTGCTGAAGAATCTGAAGAAAGCCGTCACGACATCCTTGACGGTATCCGCAGCAACCCTGCCGCTTCTCTGGGTATTTCAAACCAGGCTGTTTCTTCGACTAATGGAACAGAAGGCCAACAAATGGAGTTGGGTTAGAGAAACCGTTCATTCAGAGAACGCAGATTGTTTTGTTCACTTCTCCTTCAGCAGCAACCCTCTGCTCAGTCAGGCTATGCGTTCGCTCTTTCCCCGCTTTAACGACCAGAACAACGCGACCCCCCAGCCGATCACCGTCCATCCTAACGCGAGATTCACGACCACAATCGTGATGCAGTTGCGAAGCCCCCGCCCGAGTGCGATAAACGAGGGAAGGAAATACAAGCACGCCTTCCCCAAGGTAAAGAGGTTGCCGACGAGATCATCCTCCACGGGTCACACCCTTCCTGCGGGGTTGCCTGGCGTTCTGTGTTATTTCCCTTTCGGCAGGAGCCCCTTCTTTTCGAGTTCCTGAATCTTTCCTTCAAGCGCTTCTAGTACCAACGCTTTAATGCTTTTGCCCTCCACGGCGGCAGCGATCTTAGCCCGCTTCATGAGATCACGCGGGATATCACGAAAGATCCAGGCTCCGCCCTTATCCTCGGTTTCGTTTTTCTTGGGCATAGGGGCGGAAGAATACCACGATTTCAAGGAGAGAATGCCAGTTGACATATAGTGATATCTAAGCATATCATGATGTCATAACAAGTGAGGTGACCTATGAACATGGAACGCATATTGATTCAGATTCCCAAACGACTCAAAACCAAGCTCGACGCCGAACGGAAACGCGGCACCAGTGCGGCGGGACTCATTAGGCATTTGTTGGAAGTACATTTCAACCAAGCTTCAGAAGCTGAACGGAAAGGACGGTGACGCATGGCACGAGCAGGAAGACGAGATCGAGGGTTGGTGAGCAAGACGGACTCGACGGGCAAACTCGTGTGGTATGTCCGCCTCTACCACGAAGGCCGAGAGCGAAGATTCGGAAGTTTTCCCAATAAGACGAAGGCCCGAGAGTTCTACGAGAAAGCAAAGTTTGAACAAAAGGACGGTCGGTTCTTTCCTGAACGGTATCAGCATGGCGGATATGTCCTGGCCGAGGAGGTCATTACCGCGCATATAACGGTCTCGCGGGTGAAGAATCAGGCTGCCGAGAAACACTATGGTGAGTGGTGGAAGGCACGACTTAAGGGGAAGCGGCTAAATGCCATCACCCCTGCTTTATTGGACGAAGCTCAGCGAGACCTTCAGACCGAAGGATTAGCGGCGCAAACCATCATCCATTACATGAAGTTCTTACGCCATATCCTGAACAAGGCAGTTCGGGATGGGAACGTTGAGAAGAACCCCTTCGCGGTTGTATCGCTTCCCAAAGTCTCTACGGGGAAGACTCGCTTCCTGACCTCAGAAGAAGAAGCGGCATTGATGACGCGACTTGGCGACATCTATGGTTCTTGGGCTCGGCTGGCTATCCTCACAGGGCTACGCATGGGTGAGCAGTTTGGTCTGAAGTGGGCTGATGTGGACTTGGAGCGAGGTATTCTGACGCTTCCATACACGAAGGCTGGGCAGGTGCAGTATGCTCCTCTCAATGAGGAGGCGAAGGTGATCCTGAGAGGCTTTGAATCGTGGCAACGCTCGACGTGGGTCTTCCCCTCTGAAAATCCCGCCACGCGATTGGATCAACGGAACTTCTATTCGCGGGTTTTTGTCCCAGCCGTCCAGGCTCTCAAGTTAGAAGGAGTGACCTGGCACACCTTGCGGCATACCTTCGCGAGTCGTTTGGCCATGAGTGGGCAAGCAGAGGGAACCATTGCAGCCTTATTGCGCCACAGTACGACCGGGCTAGTCCGACGGTATGCCCACCTCTCCCCCACCCACCTGAAGGCCGCCATTGAGACCGTGGCTAGCTTCGGTAAGCCATCGGTCATTCACGTTGAGAGCGGTTCCCCGAAGGCAGAACAGCCCCCAGTTCCAAGTGGAACCGTGACTAGAACCGTGATAGCGGAAACTGCCGTGATGGGATCTGAGGTAGAAGTGACTGATAATGTTGGAGCGGGCGATGGGATTTGAACCCACGACAACTAGCTTGGGAAGCTAGGACTCTACCACTGAGCTACGCCCGCTCTCGCTGGTTTTACTTGCGGTTAGGTTTTCGGCCCCGGCAGCAACTAAGGCAGGTGTTATTACGGTGTTAGTTTTATACACATGAAGCTTGGCGGCTGCCTTGTGGAGGTCATCCGGCTCGATCGTGTTATAACGCCGATGCATCCGATCCGACTTGTGTCCCACAATCATCATCGCCGTTGCCGTGTCCACTCCTGCCCGCCTCAAGTTCGTGCTTGCCGTATGGCGAAAATCGTGAATTCTCAAACCCTCGATACCTGCCCGCCGACAGGCCGCTTTAAACGCCGTTCCAATACGCAGGATTGGCTTATCTTTATACAGGAACACCCGATTGGTGTCTAGCCGCCGTTCTTTCCAGAGTTCCATGAAAACCTGATGGACGCACGGAGTCATAGGCACCACACGTGCCTCTCCATTCGTGGTATGCCGTAGTATGAACTCTTTGCGCCTCATGTCTACATCGGACCATTCGAGCTTGAGTAGTTCCCCCTTCCGTGGCCCCACCTCATATGCGATGGTTAGCAACCGTCGTACATGAGGAGCTAACGAATTCTGGAGCCGCGCCCATTCTTCAGCCGTAGCTATCCTGTCCCGTTCATTTTCTGGGTTAGGCTTGGGCACATGAGCCGCTGGATTGTCCGCTATCAGATGAAACTGTGGGCTCTTGGCCACGTTGAACATATGCGTCAACGTCATGTGGTCGTGGTTAATCGTTTGTATAGAAACAGGAAAAGCTTTATCCGCACGGTGCTGACCACAATTCTGGCAGGTCTGTTGTGTCATGAGAGTCTGGCATCGGCTACAAACACTCCGCTTGTACTGGACCCGCTGTGCTCGATAGGCCATCACATCGTTGGGTGTAATGCTGCCCAGGGCCTTGTCTCCAAAGAACCGCACGAGATTTTCAACATACAATTTGCGAATCGCATAGCCTCTGAGGCGTTTAACGGTTTCCAATTCCATGTACTGCGATGCCCATTGCCGGAATGTGATGGATTCAGCTCGTGCTTTTATCGGACTTGGGAGAGCACCCGTCAATAATCTTGTTCGCAGGACGGCCTCTTGCTGCTTAGCCACGGTCTTATTGAGAGATCCCACCTTCCAGCGTTTCAGTTGTCCCCCTCCCCCACTTGCGAGCTTCAGGGCATTCCCGTCATCCAACACCCGAAACTCAACATAATAACTATCCTTCCGTTTAGTCAGTCCCATTGGACTACCTGCCTTTCTGTGGCTTCTCGGCCACGCCTACGAGTTGGTTGAGAGTGATCCCCAATGCCTCACAGAGCTTCAGAAGTGTCGAGAGTTGAGGGTCAAGCTGACCGGATTCGAGCCTGGCTATGGATACATGATGTACCCCCGATAGCTCACTCAATTTCCTCTGACTCAGCCCCTGTCGTTCTCGCCACTCCTGTAGCCGTGTTTGCATACTTTGCATGCTAGCTTAAAAGCACCTATGGCGTCAACCCCATTTCGGTACCGGCATCACAGACTGTTGCTTGATCCACTTATCCAGCATCTCCCGATCAAACTTAGTAAGCCGACCGACCTTCACATGGGGTATTCGGCGTTGGCTGGTCATGGCATAGAGGGTATGGACAGATAACCCAGTATATTGCGAAGCCTCCTCTATATTGAGCAATCGTCGTTCTTTGTCCGAACCGTTATTCATTCATACCTTCCTTTCATCTGTTGGATGTCTGCTTCACAACGTATTGAAATTACTAAATGTGCTATTTCCACTCTTTTTGTAAATTCCCAAGCGGGATGTAGAACCCATCACTGTCAGGCCGATTTATAAATTGCGGACCCAGACCAAGCCAGATAAGCCCAGACACTATTTCCGCTCATTGAGCCATTTCAGTACCAATCCCAGGTGATACCGCCTCAGGCGGTCCTTCCCTACTCAGGGAAGCCCTTTCTTCCTGAAACGTCGAATCGTGGAGGAGCTATAGCCGAGGTGCTTGGCTAGATCAGGCTCACTCAGGTAACGATCTGTCTGTATGTTCTCGGTCTCTGTTACTGAACGTGTCATGTCATAGTCTCCTATGGCTTTATTAAGGTTATCCAGACAGCCTAGGTGAGGCCTCTCCATCGTTCCCACCTCAACCTGGCAATTTTTACGGGTTGAGTGCTTATCGTTTCTCTTTCTCATTTTCTGGATTTGTAATAGATGATTCAGTGCCAGCTTCGGACTCACCCCCAGAATTTTGCCAGGTTGTACCGAGCAGGAGCCCAGCCCCTTGGCCTGTTACAAACCACGTCCATTCTGGACGCACCCTAAGTGTTGACTCTTTACCGTTGCCTGGTTTGTCAAAGACCATACAGCCAAGCCATTCCATTTCTGTCATGCGGTCCTCTGCGGTATGCCGACTGACTTCGAGCACGGTTGCGACCTGCTGAACCGTTAAGGGCCTCCCTTCCTGCCGAGCCAGAGCCATCCATATCGTTCGGCGGTCACGTGGCATGGATGACAAGGCCACTTGAGCTACCATGGGAACATCGTCAGTGTTCAGCTGAGTCCGTCCGTACGTGAGGGCACGGCCTCTAGCAAGATTGTAGAGGATCGTATTCGCGCGATGAGCCGTTTCGTGTGACGGCTTGCTATCGGGTTCATAAGGTGTCCGCATGTGGGCCAAGAGCATGGCACATTGGGCTATTCCCTCAAGAACATGTATAGGGTTCTGGGAGGAGTCCCACTCCACTTGGCGGGGTCCTCCGTAGCGTGCAAAAAGGTGAGTGAGGTAATCCCCGACGACACCTTTGCATTCCTGTAATTTGACGGTATAAGGAACCTCCCCGTGAAGCGAGCCAACGAGGTCTTCGAGTATGTCTTTAGGGGATGAGAAGCTTCCTGCATCCAAAAGCAGGAAAAATAATCGGCTGCCCAATTGGGCCATCACTTTCCATATTTGCCCCTCAATTGGCGTCGTCGCTCCGATCCATGCAAAGACATAGTCTCCTTCATACCCGCGATCCCCGTGCACCCCACTGTCTGTCTTTAAACCTTGACCATCCAGTACGCGGGTCAAAACCGAGAACCGTTTGACCAACTCATCTTGATCTCCTCGAAAAATCGGGGCCAATTCTGGAGTCACCAAGACCTTATCTTTGATCTTGGGGAGGAGATCAATTTTCTCCAGTTGTTCTTTCGTGAGCTGGGCCGAGTGGCTGACAAAGGCGGCAGCCGTGAAACTGTCCGAGCGATAACAGAGCGGTTTATCGTTGAATTGCGCCCCCGCAAACATATTGGTCACCGTCGTCTTTCCCGATGAGGCAGGCCCCATGACGATCATGGTGACGGGGTTGGCATTGTCTTTAAGCAGGAGCGTGGCACACGTCGAGAGGCACGCTTCTACAGCTGGCCACAGTGAGGGGAAATGCTTCTGCACCACACGACGGACTTCTGAGATGTCGGGGCCCACAATCGCTGAGCCCGTTTGGCTGATTACACGAAACTCTTTCATATATGTCTCCTTTGGATGAAGAATTGATTTAAGAAATTCACACACCAATGGCGCGCCCAAATCGGGGTCTATCTGCCATGGCATGACGCTGTCTATTCGGGACTAGAGAAACCAGGGGACTTATGAAGCTCGGTCACCTGGAGGCGATGCCTGCGCAAGCAACTTCTATACCTGTATTATACGCATTTTAGATCAAAAACGGGGTTGTTTTATTATACATGTGTATTTACAATAACTTACAGTCATATATCTGGCAGAATCAAAACAACATGTGGTATGGATAAATGTAGTTATATATGGACAAATTGGGAATCTAGGCCTCCGAAATAGGAAGACGGGTAATTGTGGAACCGGTAGGAACACCTTCTAAGGCCAGAGCCCAATGGCTGTTGGCCCAAATAACGACATCCCGACCGATCACCGAGTTGTCTCCTGAGCAGAAGACAGCCCTAGAATCCGACTGGGCAGTGTTTTTAGAGGGTGAAGGGTTGTCGCGAGACGATGCTACCCGGTTCGCGACTGCTCACGGTATCTCGGTTCACAAACTGCAGCAGGCCCTCACGAAATTGAAAACCTTGGGTCGCACACAGACCAAGTTTGTGGGACAACGTTCATGGGAACTCTTGGATGGCCGAATAACTTTTGCTTATGGTCGTCAGGATGTGTCTCCACATGACGGGTTTGTGCTCACGATTGCCATGGAATGCCTCGCTCGGCACTATCGATTGTGCCTCAGGGACAAGTGTAAGGAGTTGTTTCTCGCGAAGAGGAAGAAGAAATACTGCTCCCCGAAATGTGCGCTCACGGTCGCCAAAGCGAACTATAGAGCGAGGAAGAGGGGGAAGCCGGCAGCATCCTAACTTCATAGCATCTCCACCAGTGCCTGAATGGTCGTTGGGGCCTTTACCTCTGAGGATCTTGCCAAGCTCCGAAGTTGAACGCTAATGCGCCGGACCTGGTTTGTACATATGGATGAGCCGGTCCAGCGCCCTCCGCTTCGTGACTCGTTCAAGGGTGGAAGCCATATCGAACAGGGAGCTCTCCTGCTCCATCCTCTCAAGAAGACACGAACTCGTATTGAGTGCCCCATGGATGGAGTCAAGCAGGTATAGAAATTCTTCGAACGCCTTCGAATCAGGAGGAAACTGCTCGATGTGTTCCCGGAATTGAGATTCTCTTCTTTCTCGCGATGCCAGCAACTTCAATAACTTGTTTTGCCAGAGCGCCAGTCGAACCGTGTGAGCAGCGTCGGTGGCAACGATGGGTTTGATGATCAGATCAAAGGCATCACCCTCCAGGACGGCATGGGCCAAGGTGAGATCCTTCTCCGAAACGGTGATAATCAGTGGAGCGAGCAAGCGAGGGTGGTTTTTGTTTCGATAGAAACGAAAGTGCGGGACCAGCAGAGGGCATATCGCAATGGCATCAAACGCGACAGTGCTCAGGTTGCGAGCGAGTTCGTCTGGGGACGTGCAGATCTCGATGGAGAGATGTGGAATGTGGTCAAACAGGATCGGAGGAAGACTATTGAGGGTGTGCTGATCAGTCTCAGCCAGGAGAACCGTTTGTGGAGTCATGGATGCCCCATTGAGGGGCGTAGAAATACACTAATCTCGGTAAGTCGCGCTACTGGAACAACCGCCTAGGAAGGGATACGTTACTCTGCCCGAGGACATTATGTATTGGATTGTCTTCCATGAGGTGTGGCTCAACAGGTGTATAGGAACGCGGCCAGATCCCGAATCAGACCGCCAAAGGGATAGATTCGAACATCGATCCTAGTATTCGTCCGGCACCAGTGATTCGCTCAAGCTCTTCAAAAATCCATTCGACTGTAGCTCGTAGCGGGTATCACATAGAACTGGATATCTAGCCTGTCCACTCGGTTGGCGTCATAGGACATGTACCAATGGTTACAGGGTTTGTAGGCAGGGTCAATATGGGAGAAGGGGGGGAGGTAAATTGCCTACTCTACCTCCTTGCGTGTACCTGCCCCGACTCTTACAATACACCACCATTTCTCATGGGGGATCGGCCTGCTCCTGAAAGCGTGTGCTTACCCACAGGACAGAGCGCCTTTAGAACAGCGTTCGTGTTGTTCAGGGAGATGCATTCAATGAAAAAAGTAATCTGGTTCTGTGTTGGGGTCTTCATGGCTACGTTGGCAAGTAGTTGTTCGGAGACAAGAGTTGTTCGAACTATTACAACAGGCTCACACCTGCAGTTGACGGACGATGAACTTGTTAAAACAAAGAACAGACCGCGGAGCAGGTATGTGGTTTGGGGTGATCATCAAGGAGCGGTGAATAGCGCAATTGAAGTCTTTCAGGCCAATGGCACTTCCGTAGTCGAGAGAGCGCGTCTTCGTGAGATTATTGATGAACTTAAGGTTTCCTTGATTCATGGTGCAGACGAGACAAACTTATTAAAGGTAGGAAGAATCGCAGGTGCGGATTCAATCCTCTTTGTTGAGACAACAGAAAGAAGTGACAGTGTTACACCATCACCTGGGACCCTTTATCGTGTCTTTTCAGGTATGGCGGCGGCAAATCCGCAATATGTCCCTCCTCCCCCGCCCGCTTCTGTTATGGTCCACCGCCCAAGGGTGTCGGTAAGAGCAGTCAGCGTCGAGACGGGAGAGATCAAATGGAGTGGCAGCTCGACTTTGACCGAAGGCGTTACAGACCCCGAAATCGCATACCCAATCCTCACTCAGGCCGCAATGCATCGTGCAGCATGTCTAGTTGAGAAAGGCGCAACTTGGGTTGAAGCTGCAAGCGACGGGTCAGTGAAACAATGGGGATGTATCAGCAAGTGAGTAGAGCTGTTTGCTTTCTACATTACATCTCACTTTGGAGGGCAATGCCATGTCGAATTTCAACGGGACGAGTTTAAGGCTGGTAATAATCGCTGGAATGATTTGCTTTGGGTATGTGCTCACAGATACCTCTATGCTCTCCGCCGCGAAAGGTTCACCAGGTAAGCCTACAGCTGAGGAGACAAGAATAGTAGATTCAACGGGCAAAACTGTCGGACAATTACTTGGAACGTTTCGTCGAGGAAGTGGCACCGAGGATCTTCCCCTCATTTATGCAGATGTTGCATTACTGGTTAATGGACAATCCTTTGTCGTGACCGTGGACAAAAGCCGCTCTTACGGCAATATAGAGCTTTACTTCACTGGAGCGAATTGCACAGGTCAGGCGTATTTCTCACAACAGAAAATAAATATTGGTGCCCGGTTGTTTCCGTCGCTAGGCGTTCATCCTAGCTCCAATGTCGCCTATTTGCCGAACATCGCCGCGAATGCGACAACGATATCTCCTCTGTCCTCTACCCGTTTCGATGGGACAGGAAGAATCTTTGCCGAATGCCAACCAGCCGCCATAACCCTTGTGGACGCAATTGAAGCAATAGCCATTGGAGATCTGAGTACATTATACGTGCCTCCCTTCACATTACAGATTGCGCCCTAGAAGGGGGACTCCTTTTGTCCTGGTGTTACAAACCCCATATAGGACCCATTGCCTAGGCCGGTGGGGGGGGTGAGCCACTCATGCTGTGGATGCAAATATGGGGTAATTCAGCTACATCTAAATGATGTCCATGGCTCGCTACATCCTCCCTATCCTTTTGCTCCTTGTAAACATTTCTCCATCCCATGCAAGCGAGTTCATAGGTCAGGTGATTGCCGTAAAGGACGGTGACACCATCGAGGTTCTACACAACAAGAGAGCTGAACGTATCCGCCTCACTGGCATCGATTGCCCTGAGAAGAAACAAGCCTTTGGTTGACGAAGCGAATCAGGTTGCAGATGTAATCGTCTCCCCAGCACCATAACCTTGTATGATCTGGCAGTTAAATACCTGCCGATCCTCTATGCACACACGGCCTAGAACGGTCTGCCGAAACAGAGTGGTTGTTTCGGATTAGTCATACTAGTCTCGTTGATCTCTAGCCCGCTCGTATTACGACTTTTGAGCGGCGGACTTCGACCGACCGGACAGCGTCAGCAAAACGAGAATCGCTAGGAGAAAACCCACCCCACCGCTGGCCTTGTAGCTCCAGTCCGCACTGTAAGGCCAAAACGGAAGGACGGCAAGCAATACGAGCGCCAGTACTACGATTACGATAGTATTCATTAAGCCTCTCCCTTTGTTGGACAATTTGATACTAACAGATAACCTTAACTGCTAAGTGTTCTCCTAGTCAAATGGGGGGAAAGGTCCTTGACACGTCTGCAGAGTTAAAAAGCGGTTCACACATTCCCCTCGCATCCCTTTGTCCTGATGTTGCAAACCCAATATGGGTCCCTGGCTAAACGGGGGTGGGGGTGTGCCGATCAACCTCGGAGTGGTGTAATAGCTGTCTTTCAGGTACATCTAAAGGGTGGCTATTCGTCGCTACATTCTTCCTATCTTTCTGCTCTTTCTATTCACTTCGCCATCCCATGCAAGCGAGTTCATAGGACGTGTAGTCTCCGTCAAAGACGGTGACACTATCGAAGTGTTACACAACAGAAAAGCTGAACGTATCCGCCTCAGTGGTATCGATTGCCCTGAGAAGAAGCAGGCTTTTGGCCACCGGGCTAAGCAAGCCACGTCTGCATTGAGCTTTGGCCAAAATGTGACTGTGAAAAGTGATGGCAATGATCGGTATGGACGAACTCTCGCCAACGTGGTCTTGCCCAATGGTGGCAACCTGAACCACGAATTAGTCAAAGGCGGCTGGTGTTGATGGTATAGGAAATATGCTCCAGGTGATATGGTCCTTGAAGAATTGGAGAATGATGCACGCTTAGCGAGAAAGGGTTTATGGAGTAGATATCAGCTATTTCGTGGAACATCTATTTACATTGCTTGACCATAGAGCACGGGAAGGTTATTTAGCCCCAACAGTACCGACAAGATTGCGACCAAAGCAGCTTTATAGTGATCTGCCAACGGTATCTTGGCTAATCCCCTCGCTGCCAACATAGTCAATGGGAATAATACTTGCGACGAATATAAGAACCCTTCTCTTGGATTAAAGAACACGTAGAACGCCAACATGGTCAATACCCAGATGGCTATCGGTAACACCAACGCGTCGGAACAACGGATGGCTTGTCCTATTGCGACAACGCCAATAACGAGATAGAAAATCAAGGTCGCCGCAGCAATAGGATTATTAACATAGCCAAGTAGCTGAGGAAGAGAAATATTGCCAGCCAACGAAACCACCGGGCTCACTACTGAAAAGAGGAAGAAACTTACCGCTACAGAAGCCACCTTCTCTACTTCCAACAGGTTGCTGAGAGAGGCATAATGGTTTGCGTAATCTCGAGAAAAGCCCAGGATTGAACGCCCGTAAACTAACGCATATGGCAGGCAAAACACTAAGCATGCCACTACGAT
This sequence comes from Nitrospira sp. BO4, assembly GCA_030144965.1. Classification (GTDB taxonomy): domain Bacteria; phylum Nitrospirota; class Nitrospiria; order Nitrospirales; family Nitrospiraceae; genus Nitrospira_D. The sequence continues at coordinate 64,212 of JAMPUU010000017.1, read as the reverse complement.
TGTCAGAATTCCGTAACGGAGGGCTTCCTTCTCTCTTCCCCAGTTCCATCCATAAACAATACCCACCAGTGAGAGGGATAACAAAGGTGGATTGAGTAACCCAGCAAACCCTGCTGCCGTCCCAAGCAACACAGCACTACGACCAGTTCGTTTATTTCCAAGCGCAAGCAACAAGCATACATAGGCTTCGACCGCCAAACCAGATAATGAATATGTCTCAGGAATGCTGAAAAATGTCAGATTGCTAAACATTAATCCGTACATCACAGATAGTGCCAGACCAAGCGTCTTTGATACTGCAAATTGACTCAGTATCCACCATGCGAAAGTGACATTACCTGCTGATATTAGACCAAGAGTCACGATAACTGACCGATTCTCGTCAATCCTAAATAGCCATCCTACAGCATCAACCATCGGCGCGGTCACTATCGAAAACAACGGGTGTTTGCGCATATCTCCATTTACAGTCAACGCTCGCATAGCGTCGGCGATTTCGACCGTATCGGCCCCAAAAAACGAGCCATCATTCCCCACCAGTGCGACCTGTGCTTCATCACTAAAGAATAGTGGTGCTAGTTGCGCAATATTCAGTGTGTAAAAGACCACAGAGGTCAGAAACCAGCACGCACCAATTGAGAACGTTGATGGGGAGAATTTAAAAAGGCTCATGGTTTGATTATTTCTGTCTGAGAATACCCCTGCGAAATTGATGAGCCCTGCATCAACGAGACACGATCCAAAGAGGCCCTCTGACCTTGGTTCCCTTGCGGCGTTCCACCAACAGATGCTACCCAGCAGCCTTTTTTAATCCCATGCTCATTGAAGGTCGTTGTGATTAAAGCGCCCCATAAACTCATGGCTGGTGGACTGACGCACCTTGGTCGGCATTGAAGATGGTTGGGATGCCATACAGGGCGATGGTCTTCTGCACCGTATCGAGGCAGAAATCTGATACTAGCGTGTAGGAGAACTGCCGGGCTATATCCGGCGCCTTGCCCAGTCGAGAACGGTGAAGCGATCGCAATCGATGCAGGTTGCATTTACACGACAACCATCGCAGCCGCAAAGCTTATGCCCATACCAATCAAAACCGCCCAACTTACTTTGTCTCTCACGGCAAAGACGAGCGGATCGTCGTGCATATGTCCCCGATGCGCCTTCAACCATATCCAGCTGATCCAGAGCATCAATAGTGGTACGGCTCCCCAAATAAATTCAGGAGTACGGTAAAGTGTAGTTGCACTTTCCCCATGCAAGTACAGCGCGAGCACCAACACCGCAGCGTACCCGGCAGCAATACCCAGCGTTTCGACAATTGGCGCATCGATCACATAGTAGCCGCGCCCATGTGTGTGGGTTTTCCCCTCTCGCAAAGAACTTTGTAATTCAGCATACCGTTTCACGAACGCCAATGATGTAAATATAAAGACGGAGAAGGCGAGCAGCCAGAACGAGAGCCGAATCGATATAGTTGCTGCACCTGCGACAACTCGCAGAGTGTACAAGGCAGCTAACGTCAAACAATCCACCAGGACAAGCCGCTTGAGCTTTACTGAATAGGCAAATGTTAATGCGAAATACACTACAAGCCATGCCGTAAAATACCTACCAATCTGGATCGCTAACGCAAGACTCAGCACGCTACAAACCGGAACTAATAAGACTCCATAGTGTATCGGCACCAAGCCGGATGCGAAGGGACGATATTTCTTGTTGGGATGTCGCCTGTCACTGTCAAGATCAAGCAGATCGTTCGTAATATAGACTGCCGAAGCACAGAGACTGAAAGAACAAAACGCCACAACAAGCTGCGCCAGCAACTGTACTTCGGTGAACCGATGTGCTGCCAGCAACGGCACGAAGAGCAATAAGTTTTTCAACCATTGATGAACACGAAATACTCGACGCCACGCTGACCATGTTATTGGAACGCGTGGAAAGTGCCCGTGAATTTCCGTCACTTGTTTCGCTTTGGCTAAAACGCTTGGTGACGCATTGACCACGATGCCTTTTGATGCGCCACTCCAAACATGCATGTCATCCACAGAATTCCCCGCATAGATGTATCCACCCTCTCCATACGCCTGATCCAAAGCAACCTTTTTTCTGGCGCCGGCCAAATTGTGCTTCCCGTCGCTGGCCATGACTTCATCAAACAACTGAATATGGTCTGCTATCCGTTGCGCCACCCTCCTATTGGTGGCGGTACAGAGTACGAGCCTATGCCCAAGTTGTTTTTGCTGTTTCAGCCAATCGATGAGCGCAACGTTGTACGGGAGCGTCGCCGGATTTAATTTAATGGAGTCCGCCAACCTCTGTTTGAGGAAAGCCTTTCCAGCTAACAACCAAAAAGGAAGATAGAGAACGGAAATGGTTTTCTCACGAAGGAGCTGTAAAACTGATTCATGAAGAGTATCGGTGCAGAGGAGGGTTCCATCCAGATCTACGATTAGCGTCTGTGTCTTGCCTTCTAAGGGAGAGTGGAGATCGGTACAGACTGTGGCTTCTCGTGATGACATTTGCGGTCGCGCGAATCCAGCCAGAATTTCGTGGATGCTAGGTTAAGACTCACCTTCCCGACGGAATTCCAGCGGATTTAAGGACTTCTCATCCCTTGCTTCATCTACGCTGGACGAACCTACAGGAACAACATATCCACTACGACTAGGGGTTCGCTCTGCTTTCAACACTAATTCTGCTGGGGGGATCGGTCACATTCCTGAATGTCATCCTAGGTCGCAGAACCAAGCTCAATGTCAGCGGCATACAATCATCAACTCGGTTGAACTATTCCTCTTGTCCAACTGCTGCCGTGAAGATGGAAATATCCTCTGCTCCGCATTGATCCAACACATCGGCAATCGCGTCGATGTGACACGCTTCAGCTGTCACCTCGAGAACCGGCCCACCACGCCGAACGCCTTCTGGGAGCAGAGCCTGGGGACTCTCGAATACACCACTTGGAGCAGCATCGGAACGAGCGGTGGGCTGCACACCGGGTTGGTCATAGACCTGCATCTCGAGAGTGGGAATCTTCTTGAGGATTGCGAGTTCGAGCTTCGTCTGTTCCGCGTGTGCCAGGGTCCGGAAAAAACCTCTAACAGTATTGGCCATCTTTTCGTCTCCTAGCCATCAGCTGGTAGTGGCTCCGTCTGAACAGTCTGTTCGATGTGTCGTCAGACACTAACGAGTTGGCAATGAACCTTACTCATGGACTTATTCTCCCCTGGCCATTGACTCACTCGGCAGTGAGTGCGATGCCACATCGGCATGGTCCTGCATCGACGAATGAGTCAGTTTTGGATTAGCGGGAAACTTTTGACCAACCCTGGATAGGTAATACTGGAGCAGTTCAAGCTCGATGTAGGTCAGGTCCCCACCATGGATGGTACCGTCGAGCAAGCTTTCCGAGACAACCATAAAATGTCGAATCTCGTCACGTAGAGTCATGAGAGAGCCGCTCTTCTGCGACCGTATAGCGGCCGGTATGGAGGCAAAGAGTCCCTTACTTATGCATTCGGAAGGGTATCTTCTAAACTAGGAAGACACCTAGTTTAGGAGCGGGCACGATTCTCTTATGGAGATGCGGTATCTGCGCCCCACTAGATCTAGTGTTCATGAGCTCTCCTAAGTAATCGGCTCCTGTATTCTGCAATATCCTCTCCCCATTCGCCGTTATAGGCCGATGAACGGGAGATGGTGGAATACTGTGAGTAACTTGCGCGCTTCAGATGGCTTGAATGACAGACCGAGGCGGGTCAGCAGTTCCTGTATCGCTCGTAGAGTAGATTTCCCCAAATACCTCTTCTTCAGAAATGATTATCTGAAACGTTGTGGCGAACCAACGAAGTTAATCAACCGCCATGTGACAGTGGACCGCACTGTCTGTATCCCAGCGTCACTGACCCGCATCATCAGCCTGGGTATTTGGCAATGGTGCCCGGCAAGCGTGTCGTGGGAGGCGGATGTCACGACATAAAGAGAAAGAGTACTGTCCCGGGGTGCTGCAAAAGGTCCACGTCGACAAGAGTACCAAGTTGGATACGGTGAAGACAGGGGACGTAGTCAAAGCTTATGTCACGGAGCAAGGCCATGCGACCACGTTGCAGCGTGATAATTGAGGAAGTCCGTCAGTAGATGCGCATAGTGGCATTATACAGACCCTATCATGAAGGGGCAGGATACCCTAAACAAGCATAAGGGTATCCGTTATGTCTCAGAAAGCGATGGCTCCATGGATTTTATTCGCCAGGAAGTGAATTTATTTGTGTACGCCTCGGAGCATCTGCTGGGAGATGGCGTGTTACCAGAGGAACTGACGACGGATGAGCGAGATATCATTCAATACTATCTCGTTTCTATGGCCGGGAAGTTCCCCGTCGCATGCCGGTCTTTGCTGTAGATAAGCGAATGCTATTTAGACTTTGCATTTCCGCCCTCCATTCTTGCCCTGGTGATACAAAGCCAATATGGGACCTTTGCCTAAACGGGGGTGGGGGGTGTGCCGATCATCCGGGGTAGCAGGTGTTAATAGGGTGTTAGCGAGAGCGACAAGATGGACTGAATTGAGGTGAATTGGTACGAAGTCAGGTTACAGCTTAAACAGTGTATTCCCTTGATAGAAGAAGGGATTGCCCAGGTCTTCAAAGACTTGAGCAACCCCTTTTATCAGCTTGGGAAGCTAGGACTCTACCACTGAGCTACGCCCGCTCGCTGGAAGTGCATCCTACGTGGGCATCAGGTCCAAGTCAAGAAACCAACTCCCCTCACTGTCAACGGCAATCATCCTCCTTATTTCTTTCATAACCCAATCTACGAACTTGCTACCTGGATGAAGCGCACGGCGAGGCGATTTTGGCTGGAATCCACGTTACGGCAGCGTGGACGACCAAATGGTTCGTAACCGTAAATGAGACTCCCCGACCTTTTTTGTCTCCCAGTAAAATGGTATCTCAGTTTCACTCCTAGGTCCTACCGCCGATAATAGATCAGAACATTTCGAACAGTATTTCATGGTCAAGATTGCGCCCTCCGCGACAGATCGATTGCGTGATCTTCCTTCTAACGATGCAGTAGCCAAATAGGACTCGACGGGTTCGCTCACTCGTTTAAGATATTCCCGTACGCGCTCGCTGTTCGATTCACACAAAAGCAAAAGAGCGAACCTTCAAGATCCCACCACAACTGTTTAAAACGAAAGTCCCTTCGGGTCAGCTTGGAAATCACCCGTTCCATGTAATACACAACCGCGTATCGCCGAGCTGATTTCATCATGAGAGCGGTGTTGATCCAGCGGACCAACGGCCAGAGCAGGCTCGTGGATCTTGCCATAATTTTTTCGTCCGCCAAGTAACTGAAAAATTCACGCCGCAGTGCCCTTCCGTATGGGATCGATGGACCAGGGAAAATGACTACGGAGCCCATCTTGGATTGGCCAAATGCCTGCCGAGGAACACCGGCCTCTTCGGCAATCCGTCTCGCGATCGGCCGATCATACGTATTCCTCAATCGCCAGGGATCCATCTCGGAAGACTCCGTAATCTCAACAATATCTTCCTTACGCCTGGCTCCGATGTACGGGAACGGGAGATGAATAAAACCAACCACCAGACGGAGCTCAGCCATTCCATGGCCGCCCATATCCCATTTTCTCAGCTCAGAATCCAAATATGCCCGTTTGCCTAAACACGATTTCGTGTACCAGATCTCCCCATGTGTTCCGGTCAGTAGAATGCCGACATTCGAGATGTGCTTCCTGATGTCCTTCAGATTGGCATCCTGATTGTGATGGAGCCCGCAGTAATACAGGTACTCTTGGTCGAATTCCTCGGTAAACGCACGCCGATTGAGCCGGATGCACGACAGACCGAGCGATTCGCAAATTGCTCCCCCGTCATCGTCAGGCAACTCGCCTTCGTCTTGATGGGCCAGCACGCCGACTTGCTTGGCTTTGGTAATGGTAAACACCTTGTCGATCCCATAGGCCCGTGCAATGGCATTCACCGCCGTCGTGTCATACCCCTTCGACTGGGTGGACCATATTTCGAGCGGCTGTGTTCGCTGTGGATCTCTCGCATTGGCCGCGATCAGGGCATAGTTCTCCTCCAGATAACTCCGGTAATCCTTAAAACTGCTGAACCGGGGAGGCATTCTCTTTTCTGACTCAGCGAGGCTCTCCCTTGAGACATCCAGATTTCGATACATCTGACGCCGCACCTTTCCTTTCTTTGTCGGAATGTCTCGTCGATACCGGTTGATTCCTTCCATGATCGAATCGCAGATTTCAGGGTATTCCAAATACCGTGGATCGAGAGTATCGCCGATGGACCCCAGCAGCAGCGGCAAGGAATTAGACACCGTGACCTGTCCCGGAGTGTCGGCATAGAACAAGTAATCCGTCGTGCAGGCGCTTGTCACGAAGCGAATCGAATGCTCGCTGAGGATGCCGCCGGTACCGAACACACAGTCCGTCTCGCTGAAACCTCCATCCTCAAATGGACCGTTCCACACCCCCTCAATGAAGAAGTTCGACCGAACTTCCACACCTGAACCGTGCTGCACTGTCACAACTTCTTTCGTCCGATCGACTTCCGCGACCCAGGCGAGTTTTGGCAATGACGGATTGGCTAGAGCGTACAGTTGCATGTGGATACCTGCGCAGCCACTGCGAACATTCGCTCAAAGCCGGGGAGTCTTGGAATGGGAGGTCTGGCGACGGTCCCTTGACGACCAGTCTGCCGAGATGGGTACCTATTGGTTAGCATGGTGCACAGGTGACCGTTGTGCACGCTCAACCTGTGCCTTCTCGACATAGGCCTCTAATCGCGCGCACGCGAAATGTGTACTGCACGTAAGTTTAACAGTGTGGGTAGGCCCCGATGTTTGGACGGAGGACTCCACTGCAAGCGCGTAGCCGAGCAGGTTCAGTGCCATCCCTAGAATGGTAAAGTGCTCTTTGCAGGTCTGAAGTGGATAGATACTTAAGTTATAGTGGTTACAAAGGGTTGTGCGATGGTCCACCTTGCAGAAATGCTGAAATCCTTGGATGCGTGTGGCGCATGTTGATCGTGTCTTGCGCGGAAATTCAAAATCGGGCTGTGCATAATCGCACGTTTATGAGATGAAAGCTGTCTATGAGGTGACACGCTCAACGAGATAATCCTATGACAGTCCTATACTGGAGTGTCTCATCGTTCCAAGGCGCTCATGTGGAAACTCTATAACTGTACTGCCCAGTTTGCGTGCTGGGGACGCAATTCAAAGATTGAGACGGAGTCAGTCCGCTCTGAAACGATCTTACATGCGTTCGGAGAATATTAAAAAATCACCGCCACTCGACAGCGCCAAACCCGGTCTTGCCGAGAAACACATACATGAGGCTGATTGTTTCGACCGTCTGATCACGAAATTCAACATTAGGATACCGGGCATCGCGGTGCGACACGGCATAGCGGAGCGCCAGGCCGTGTGGGCCGAAAATCCGGAACGTCAAGGACGATTCACCACGGAGGATGTTTTCTTGCCCACGCGGCTCTGCAGACAGAAGACCGCTGACATAGTATTCACGCCCTGTGAAGTCGAGCATCGCACGATCTCCGAAGATCAGCCGCAGGGCGAGAAGCCCCTGCCCTGTCGTTCCATAGTGGTAGTCACGTTCTTCGGTACGCTGAATGCTACCGGCTGCACCATAGCCGGGACCGGCAAGTGCCACACCTTGAAGAGCAATCGAACGTGACAACCAGGATTGCCAGATCGTGCCAAGCGAAAGGGCGACGCTGGATACCCGGAACACTTGAGGGGAAATATAGTCATAGCTGCCGAACAGCCCCCATGCCCCACGGGTCGCTTCGCCAAGCCCGTACGTCGTTCCGAACAGTAGGCCGCGCGTATTGATGCTTTCCAGCGTATTGGTCGTGACGGCCGTGACGTGAAAGTCAAAATAGTCGAACGGACGTGTGTACTGATAGCCCGGCTTACCGGGCGAACCGTACGTAAACGTGAAATCTCCAATAACACCGTGCTCTCGAACGCCCGATGGAACGTTATGACTGCTCGTAGAGACGACGCCCCCGAGTCGCAGACGTAAGAACGTGGCAGGTTGGCGGCTCGGGAAGACTGTGTCGAAACGCTCACCGAACATCAGACGGTTGAACCCTGTCGGAGGTGAGAGCACCGCTGCGCCCAGTTCCCGCCAGAAGCCGGGCCTTCCGTCGTCGGTTTCGAGTAACAGATTCGCCATGCGAAAAAGCGGTTCTCCCAGCAATGTTCCACCGATCGGAGTGGCGATCATGTCATTGATCGATGGCGACGTTGTTTCCCCTGCCATTTCCCAAACGAAACTTCCGGCGGAACTATACAGCCATGATTCCCAGAAGCTGAGGCCGGCTGATCTGGCGAGCCCGTAGTACACACTGCCGCCGTAGGGATGCAGAAATTGATTGACGGAAAATTGATCGTTGTCCAGAACCCATTTTGAATGAGTGAGCTGTTGCCAGATCGTATGTCCGTCGGTGCGATAGACGTCCCTGGGCTCGGTAAAATGTCGGTCGTATTGATTGAGTAGGAAGATATAGGCGAGGATCTCACCTGCGGGAATGAGGTAACTGCGACCGGTGCCGGTTTCCCAATTGAGGACCGCGCTCTGACTGTTAAGAGTTGTGTGATGGCCCTGCGTCTCTTGATCGGGAAGGGTCGGACCAATCAGTTCATCTGTTTGTTTCTCTTTGGGTTGCGAGATAGAGACATCAGCCGAACTAATAGTGGGCGCCAGGAGTGTCAATGCCACGACGACGGACAATAAGCGATTCATGCTTCTACGAGTGGATAACACCCTAGGTTCTAAAAATACTAGGCAACCCCCTAGATTAGGAGAGAGTGTCCTCATGTCTTGGTTCTGTAACTAATCCAACTGCACCCATTGGGTCTCTTGGCGCTGCAAAACCAAAAGGTCTCCCATGCTAGGTCCGATGAGAGGGGTGCGCCTGCTCGAAGATGGGACATTGTTCGTACGTATGTTCAATCCAAAATTTCTCTATAACAAAACTAGGCGACTGCCGAGCTGTGGCGTACCTTTCCCTGCATGTACAGTAACCCTATGAGTTGACGGCTCTTGACATGTTGAGCAATTGTAGGAGGTTGCCTATGGCTGACTATCGTCAAGGAATCCGAGAACATCTCGCCGCCAGCAGGAAGCGTCTCGAAAAGGGTGCCCTCTCCGAGGGTGCGGCGGAAGCCTTGAAGAGAAAGATCAGAGGTCTTTCTGCGTTGCTGAGGGAAAAACGGGGAATCTAATGGAAGTAAGGCTTGTTCCGGGGTGATGTGATGCGGAACCATCAAGTGAGCGTTCCACTTAGAAGTCCTCAAACAATCGAAGCTGATTCGGGTGTACTTTTCCCCGCATCCATACCCAAACCTTGGGCACTTTCTTTGTCTTGGTGGAGGCTGGGCTAGCTGCCAACAAGGCTTGTGCGGAGAGCCATGGTCCGATCAGCTCGAAGTGGGCCAGGTCCTTTTCTCGAAGGTTTAGGTTCCATTGTGAGATCAATCTGGTTCGTGTGCCTGTAGGTGGCTTCAGATATCGTAGTTGAAAGGACCATTCTCCGGTCCAGTCTGTGCCGACCGTGTGAACGACAGCGATAAGACCCTCCGGCATACCGTAACGTTCTGTAGTCTGCTTGAGATAGATTCCTTCCACGATGTCTTCTCGAATAAGCATGTTACCGATGGTTACATAGTTTGTACCCAAGGTAAAGCTAGGAGAATTGTTCAAGGGAACGCCTCTAAGAGACTTGACTTCAACTCCTTGCTCCGCTAACACATGCTCTCTTACAATAGGCTCCCCAGTTTCAGCTTTAAGGTCGTCAGCTATGGCTTATGTTCTACAGACCGTCCGCCTTCTCCGAATTTTGAATCTTGTGAGATGTGAAGAGCGACACCGCGACGGTCCTGGAGCCGTCATGAATCTTTCCCTGACGGTTGGAAATCCGTAGCAATGCCGTTGCAGCTCAATGATGTGTGCTCAACACAAGTCAAACAAACGCTCGGGAAATGAGTCTTGGCGTCCGCGGGTTTGTGGTGGGTATGCAGGGAATGTCACATGCCGTCATCATGAACGAATGGCGATGGAGGATTGACCTGTGATCTTAACAGGAGCCGGTTTTTCTAAAGACGTAGGGGGATACTTGGCCCAAGAGATGTGGGCACAGATCTTCAATACGTTGTCTGGCCGTTCAAAAAAGCGTCTCTGTAGTTTCATGAAAAATTATGATTCCAAGGATATTTCCAATACGTTGGATTTTGAAACAATCTATGACTTGGTGATGCAGGGCCGCCATAACGAAACCATGCTTGATGCAGATCAAATCAAAGGGGATCAAGATGGGTTCTTAAAAGCACTGTCCGATGTATATGAGAGCATGGACAATCGAATTCGTACATATGGTATTTCGAGAGGAGGGGTAGATCTCAAAAGGCTTGAGAATTTTCTGTTGAAGTTGTTTGGAACGGAAACCGTCCGAGAGTTCATCTTCACATTAAATCAGGATCTCTTTGTCGAACGATGGCTCTCGGCTTGCAAAATGAGTCTTACTAATGGGGTGTCTCTATACCTACCGGGAATGGATGATCATCCTTTAGGGATGCAGGGAGAAGGGCTGACCGACAAAAGCTTCCTCACGTTGCCTAAGGAAGAGACGATACAAACGTATTTGAGGGAGAGGGATAGCAAGCCATCTGCACAAGGCCGCTTGCAATATATAAAACTTCACGGCTCATGGAATTGGCGCAGAGACGATGGCAATAGCACTATGGCAATTGGTCACACGAAGAGCACTCTACTGAAGGAAGAACCATTGTTTAAGTGGTACCATGACATCTTCGAAGCAGCGCTGAGCAAGAATTCACAACGTCTGCTAGTGATTGGGTATGGATTCCGCGATAGTCATATCAACGAGGTCATACTGAAAAGCATTGACAATAGCAATCTACAATTATTCGTTGTCGATCCTCGTGCGCCAGAAGACTTCAGGGCTATGCTCATGAACTCTCACGCTGGTGGAATAAGCTATCCATACAGCGTGAGCGGTATGCGCATTTGGAGTAAGGGCTTGGCTGGCTATTTTCAAGCCACGCTTAGCCAGCTTTTCCCAAAGGATACATTCGACGATGAGAGCACCCTGGCGATACAAATACGAGAAATGATATCTCAGTAAATACGTTGCAGAGTCGGGGCACACAAAATCATCGCGGGCGCCACCGTCTATTTTGATCGTCAAGGTATAAGTCCCATTTGCCGCAATCCTGCGTGGCCTCGTCTGGCTCGACCTCGTAGCTTCTCCTTTTCGGTGAGCTTTTGCGCCATCATCGCACCTATCACAACTCATGATGGCCGCTCGTTGCACCTCACGGCTTGAATTCCGCAACGGCGAATTTTTTCTTCCCGATTTTAAGACGGCGTTGTTGATGGAGTTCAAACGAGATTAACTTGTCCGGATTCGTCTCTTTGATTCCATCGACTTCGATTCCACCTTGAATGATCAAGCGCCTTGCTTCGCTGCCGCTGGAAATCAAACCTGTTTTTGAGATCAACCTTGCAAGCCTGATACTACCGCCCTCTTGAGCGTCTTTCTCCGTCATATCGTCCAGCTGCAATGCCACATGCGCATCGGGCTTGTCAGGAAATTCCTTGGCCTGAAATTTCTGTTGGAACTCGGTTCTCGCCTCTCTCCCGATCTCGGTCCCGTGGTAGCGCGCCACGATCAATTCAGCGAGCGACTGTTTGGCTTCCATGGGATGGAGAGTTTTCACATGTTCCAGATTCTCGGTCGTCAACAGCTCATAGTACCGATGCATCAGAGCATCGCTGATCGACATGACCTTTCCGAACATGTCCCCCGGCTTGTCCTCCAACGCGATATAGTTTCCGACGCTCTTGCTCATTTTTTTCACACCATCCGTTCCTTCGAGCAACGGCATCGTGATGACGACTTGCGACTCTTGACCGTAGTCCCGCTGCAACTCACGCCCCACTAACAGATTGAATTTCTGATCCGTCCCCCCCAATTCCACATCCGCTTTCAGGACAACGGAATCGTAACCTTGCACCAATGGGTACAGGAACTCATGGACGCTGATCGGCTTCTGTTCCTGGTAACGCTTATGGAAGTCGTCGCGTTCCATCATGCGCGCCACCCGATAGTGGGCGGCCAGCTGAATCAACCCGTCCGCGGACAGCTCACTCATCCATCGGCTGTTGAACTCGATCACAGTCTTGGCGGGATCGAGAATTTTGAAGATCTGCCGCTGGTAGGTCTTGGCGTTCTCCTGCACCTGTTCCTTCGTCAATGCTTTCCGCGTCTCGGATACCCCGGTGGGATCGCCGATCATCCCGGTGAAATCGCCGATGAGGAAAATGACTTGATGGCCAAGATCTTGAAAGTGCTTCAATTTATGGATCAGCACGGTGTGTCCAAGATGAAGATCCGGCGCAGTCGGGTCGAACCCCGCTTTGACGCGCAAAGGTCGATTTTCAGCAAGAGCCCTTTTGAGCTTCGCCTCCAGCTCGACCCGTTGAATGACCTCTACAGCGCCGCGCTGAATCAAATCCAGTTGCCGATGTATTTCGTTCATCATCCTCGTTGTTCCATCACCTGCTTGGATTTTGCGGACGAGATCGTCACGAAAGACTTGAGACGATCGAATTTCTTGGGCCCGATCCCTTTGACTTCACGGAGTTCCTCCACCGTACGAAAGCCTCCGGTCGATTCTCGAAAGGCGATCACACGCTGCGCCATGACTGCACCGATCCCGGGCAACGACTCAAGCTCGCCGGCGCTTGCGCGATTGAGGTCGAGCAAGCGTCGATCCGGCTGTATCGTCCGCGCCTTCTCTCCGATGGTCTCCACCTTCGGGGTCCGCTCATGAGGAACGGGAGAAATCGGAACGACCTCGGCCGGTTTCTCATCGGTCGCTCCGGACGTATGACTCGGAGGCTGAGCATGCCAGATCAGCCAGAAACTGCCTCCCATTGCAACGATGAGCATTCCCAGCTTGAGAAGCAGCGATCTGATCATCGGCCTGTCTTCCTTCGGACAAGGTGAATCGCAGCCCCCTCGACATCCTCGGCCGCTTCCATCATACCTTCAGCGAGCGTCGGATGCGCGTGGATCATCCCGGCAACTTGATTCACGGTCGCTCCGACTTGCATAGCCAGCGCTGCCTCATGAACCAGGTCGGCGGCATGAACCCCGAGAATATGGACTCCAAGAATCCTGTCGGTCGCCGCGTCCACAATCACCTTACAAAATCCCGTGGTGTCGCCCGTCGCTTGGGCCTTGCCTAATCCTGAGTAGCGGAAACGACCGACTTTCACGCTCCGGCTGGGATCTTGGCCGCTCTTCTGAGCCCGTTCTCTGGCCTCTTGCTCAGTCAGTCCCACCCGTCCGATCTCCGGCAAGGTAAAGATCCCGGCAGGGATGACGTCGTAATTGATGGTCCGGTGATGCCCCAGAATATTCTCCACGGCCACTTGCCCCTGCATCGATGCGACATGGGCCAGCATGGCCTTGCCCGTGACATCGCCGATTGCATAGATGCCGGACCTATTGGTTTCCATCTTGTCATCGACAAGAATTTCTCCACGCCGCCCGACCTCAACGCCGACCTGTTCCAGCCCAATCCCTCGTGAATTCAGTCCCCGCCCGACCGAGACCAACAACTTCTCCACCGTTTCTGTGCTACCGTCTTTGAAATGGACCACGACGGTCTCCGGCAACCGTTCAAGACTCTCGACCGTCGTCCCCGTCAGCACCCTGACACCGCGCTTCTTCAGTTCACGTTCCATCGTCGAGGAAATTTCTTCGTCCTCAAGCGGCAAAACACGTGATTGCAGTTCGACCGCCGTCACGCGTGTACCAAGACCGCTGTACAAGGACGCGAATTCGCATCCTTCGACCCCGGCACCGATTATGAGGAGACTGGCCGGAATCTGTGTGAGGTCGAGCATCTGCTGACTGGTCAGGATCTGGCGGCCATCGATTGGGAATTGTGGGAGGTTGGGCCAAGAGGACCCCGTCGCGATCACGAGTGCATCGGCTTGGATCTCCAGAATACCGCCGTCCGGCTTTGTCACCCCAATGGTGCGCTCATTCCTGACGACCCCTTGTCCGGTGACATGTTCGATGCCCCATTCCTTGAAGAGCGTGGCAATCCCTTTCACCAGCGTGGCCACAACCTTATCTTTTCGAGAGACCATCCGCGCGAGGTCATAGGTAGCTGGCCCTTGGAGAACCAGCCCAAAGTCACCGGCTTTCTTGACCTTGTCGCCGAGTTCAACGACGGACAGAAGCGCTTTGCTCGGGATGCAGCCCCAGTTCAGGCAGACGCCGCCCAATTTCTCCCGCTCGACGACCGTGACACGGCTACCGAGTTGAGCCGCGCGGATCGCCGCGACATATCCGCCGGGCCCGGCGCCAAGAATAGCGATGTGGGTTTGAAGAGCCATAACAAGGTTGACGTGAAGGTTGCGGTCAGACGCGCAAACACGAAACGCCGCGGCTCAACCTTGGCATCAACTCTTCTTTTGGCCGGCAAGAAACGCTTCGTACTGTGTGGCCGTCATCAGCTGATCGATTTCTCCCTGATCGGCAAGGTCGATGATTGCGATCCAGCCTTTGCCATATGGGTCGGAATTCACCACTTCGGGATGATCTTTCAGCTCGGTATTGATCTGTATCACCGTTCCACTCACCGGCGTATAGATGGTCGAGGTCGTTTTTGTCGACTCGACTTCCCCGATCTGCTGACCGACCTTGACCGTCGCGCCGACTTTGGGCAGATCCAAAAAAACAATATCCCCTAAGGCATCCTGCGCAAAGTCGCTGATACCCACGATGGCCCGTTTCCCGTCGAGTCGAACCCATTCATGTTCTTTGTGAAATCGCAAATCGGATGGAATCATGTCGGCTCCCTATGAAGAAATTCTAGGATACGCTCAGGCTGGCAAAGCTCTCGCTACCTATTCTATTTCAACCTCAGTGTCCAAGTTTTGAGGATGGTAATTTGGGCTGACCGGGATTGTCAAGGAACGACCCGGCAGAGAGGTAGACAGGTAGTGGAGGAACAGCGCCGATGCTGCTCCTCCTACCCACATTGGACGAGTACTGAACGGAGATGAGGAGATCTAACGAGGAAGGTTCAGCTGAAGATCTCCATGCCGGAGAAGAAATATCCGATCTCGAACTGTGCGGTTTCGGGCGAATCGGAACCATGGACGGCGTTGAACTCGATGTTCGTTCCGTGCGCTTTACGGATGGTCCCGGCATCGGCTTTGGCCGGATCCGTCGCTCCCATCAATTCGCGGTTCTTCTTGATGGCATTCTCACCCTGCAACACCAATACCACCGCAGGCCCGGATGACATGAAAGCACAGAGACTCCCGAAGAATGGTCGGGCTTTATGCACCGCATAAAAGCCTTCCGCCACTGACTGGGACATCCACATCATTTTCATGGCGACCGGCTTCAAGCCCGCCTGCTCATAGCGATGAAGAATATCTCCGATAGCGTTCTTCTTGACAGCATCCGGCTTGATGATTGCCAACGTTCTTTCACTCATGATCTCTACGGTTCCTCCAGATAGCTAAAGCATTGATTGAATGACGCGGCTCATTATAGGGGGGCCTCCAGTTCCCTTGCAAGCATCCGATAGCTGGACAGCAGGACATTTCGTCTGATTCCGCTAAGCTCTACGATCGCCGTTCGATGACCACGAGCATGCGAAAAGCCAGAAGCCGGCCCAATCGTTCCAGCATGCTCTCCAGTCCAAGGATGGGCGTCACCAGCCACTCCGGCAAAAGCGAGGGATGGTCGAAGCCACCACTCAAGGGGTACGCGACACAGGCCATTCGCCGGACGTGTCGAAGAGAAAACCTTGGATACCGCGCATGGAAGTCAGACCGATTCCGCTCAAACAGGAGCGTTGCGACGGCTTGATTGGCGTCAAACGGCCGGCGTTCCGGCTGAGAAGGCTTGAGAATGAGTGGGTCTTGCGTGTAATCCACCGGCTCTGGATGAAACCACCGATAGATCGGCCACGACAGCCACGAGATATATGGATCCACGACGATGATCCGGCCGCCGATTCGGAGGGTCCGCTGTGCCTCATCAAAAAAGAGCGACACGTTTTCGATGTGGTGCAAGGAGTCGAAGAGAACCAGATTCCCCAACGAATCGGATTGAAAGGGCAGGCGCTGCGCATCTGCCACCACGTTCAACCAGGGCACCAGGACCACGTCGGTACAACAGACTCCGGGCACATGCTCTTTCAGATTGCCGGTTCCTCCGCCGAGTTCGACCGTACGTCCAGGCACGAGCCAGGCGACGATCTCCCGATACCAATCAGCATACAGCCGCCGAAGCACAGGCTTGCGCTGCCATAGGTCTCGGTGCCGATGCAACACCTCACCGGACATTACACCGCCTTCAGGCGAAAGAAACCGTACACCGTCATCTTCAACAACAGCCAGCCGTGCCTAAACCGTTGAATGTTGGTGCTCCCATAGGTCCGCGCTTCATAGCGGATGGGAATCTCTAAAATATGCAGGTTCAATTTCGACGCGCCGAACAACAAATCGAAATCCCCAAAGGGGTCAAACTCACCGAAATAATGCCGATTGGCGGCCAACCGTTCGTAATCGCGCCGAAACAACACTTTGGTTCCACAGAGCGTATCTTTGATTTTCTGGTTCAAGAGCCAAGAAAATGCGAGCCCGAAAAGCTTATTACCGATTAAATTAAGCAGGCGCATGGCTTGTGCCTCCATGGGATAGACGAGGCGGCAGCCGTTGATGAACTCGCCCTTTCCGCTCGCGATCGCTTCATAAAACTTCGGCAGCGCTTCGGGGGGCATCGTCAGATCCGCATCCAGAATCATGAGCACATCGCCCCTGGCGTGCGCAAACCCTTCGCGCACCGCGTCGCCCTTTCCCTTCCCATTCTGCACGATCAGCTTGATGTCCTTGCCCGGGTAAAAGGCCATGACACGCCGAATCTCGTCCGGCGTTCCATCGGTCGAATGCCCATCGACAAAAATAATCTCTTGGCGGCCACCGAAGCGCGGGATCCGCCTGAGCGCGGCATCGATATTTCCCCGTTCATTCCGGCAAGGAACGACGATCGTCGTCGAATACGGGCGCTCCGGCCTTCGCAGTCGAGGCCGTGCCACCACATAGTGGCAGAGACACAACGCCCGGAGACCCGGCAGATAGGCCAAAAGTTTGTTGCACAATGAAGAGAGAAGCGGAACCCGCTTTGGCAACAAGAGCCGCCGCTCCACCTTCACCACATCGAAATCAGCCAGATGCAGGAGGTTGGCGATGTCCTCCGGAGAAAGCCAGTTTTGCTCGCGTTGCGGCATTTTCATGCCAACTGTTTCACAGAATCGGAGAATCGGCTCCCACAAATGGCTATAGTAAGACACGACGATTCTCGTGTGAGCCGCACAGGCTCGGCGGAGACGTCTCAAGGCAGCCTCGACATCGAGCAAGTGGCCGACCACGTCGGCCAGAATGATGACGTCGAAGGTTTCTTCAATCTCGATCGTTTCCGCGTCTCCGACACGGAACTCCAGGGCAGGATGCCGGTGAGCCGCCTCCTTGACCATCTCGGCACTCAAGTCGATGCCGACTCCACGACGAGGCTTCAGTGCGGCAAGCAGATTCCCCAAGCCTGACCCAATTTCCAAGACGCTCAGCCCTTCCGGCACGAGAAAGCTGAAATAGCGGATCTGATCCTCGTAATACGTTCTGGCTTTCTTTTCCCAGTACTCACGCAGCCCAGCGCAAGCGTCAAAATGATCGCGGATCGCCTGTTTCTTGGCATCCGTCTGGGACTTGCCCCTCGTCTGAAATGGATTGTGGGCCTCGTCCGAAGTCAGCTCCACCGAGTCGAACAGTCTATGAAGTCGCGCCGGTTCCATTGACCTCCGTGCAGGAAATCCCGCGATTCACAGTACCACCAGCCTGAGAAAGCAGCACGTGATTTCAAATACTTAGGCATGGATTTCGGAGGTCGGATACACTAGATCGACACAGGATAACGGTAGGGGCTAGTCACTCCCTACCCATACTTGGCAAGGTTACAAAGGAGGCTAGTATGCTGGTTGTCGTCGTATTCGTTGTCTGTGTTGGATTGCTGATTGCCGCTTCCACCCTCCTCATGAACGATTACTAAAAGGAACCCCCTGTATGCGCAGTACATCCACGATGTAGAGATCGCTTGGCCGGCAGTGCAATATTGACGGCTTGTGCAGGGTCAGCCAAGCCGGTCGTGTAGAGCAGGGGAGCGGTTAATTAGCGGCAGTTGGAAACGCTTCAAATTCCGGTATCAGCGCTCGCATTCGAGACCATATTGTTTGCGAATGCCTTCTGCCACACTCGGTGGTTCTTTCGTGAGAAGCGCACAGGTGGTGAAATTTCCAAGGACCTTCTTCTTGCTTTTATCGATATAGGTCCAATCGACGATCTCACTCTTTGCAAAAGAGTAGGATTGCCCCTTCTTGACGGAACGTAGCATTGGAAGGTTGTCGATCCTCCCCGACCACATGTCCCCTTGTGATTTGAGGTTCGAAATCCACAGATACTCTTGACTCTCTCCTTCGCTTACTCTCACCTTCACCGAATACTGGTCGGTATCGGGCGGTGGCGTCGTCGCTTTCTTGAGAAAATCGTCCAAACCTGCGCGAGCGCGCTCCATGGCTTTCTGCATCGCAGGCTCTTCGTCATTCATCTCAACCGCATGGTCTTTTTTGGCTTTGTCGGTGAATGATTGTGAAAATGCGCACGGCGTCGTCAGCAGCGTGATGAGGACGACATTAAGAACCAAGAATCGACGCATACAAACCTCCGATGGACCGAAACACGCTCTGAATTAGGTGAACTCCTGACTTGTCGGCCATATTTAGCTTGTCGGGAACCGTTAAAGCAAGATCGACTATTCAATCAGCGCCGATACCTGTCTCAGTTTTCTGTTACTCTTTCTTCATGCCGTCTCGTCACAACACCCGTTCCACTCGCGCTCGTCACCACCATCCGTTCAAACTGATGGTGCGCCTTGCCGGTCGGCGTTGGGTCGAGATGAAAGCCTTTCTGCGCGCTGTCACAAGAACGCCGCCGCTGCCGAGGATAGGACTCGGGTTGGTCCTCTTCTGGGTGGGATTGCTCGCCGTCAATTGGGTGTATCATACGATCGACAAGCCGACGGAATTATTTTTCCCCGTGGAGAATGCACTGGACAAGAGCCCGCGCGCAACATGGCAAGAATACGGAACCCTGTTCAAAGAACATTCAACGCCGACCGTCGCACCCGAATTGCTCGCGGCCTTGGCTCAAGCTGAGGGAGCCGGCAACCCTGTCGCGCGAACCTACTGGCGCTGGCGCGTGTCTGCGTGGAATCCGTTGGAATGGTACCAGCCGGCTTCGACTGCGGTCGGCATGTTTCAACTCACCGACGGGACATTTCAAGAAGGGAAACACTACTGCATCCACAACCACCAGGTTGTTGCTGAGGGACCGTGGTATGACTTTGATTCCTGCTGGTTCAACGGCCTCTATACCAGGGTGCTCCCGAGCCACGCGATCGAGTTGACGGCTGTGCTCCTCGACCGTCAGGTGGCACAAGCGATTGGGAACCGGCAGGCGACCCTTGAGCAGAAGCAGAACCTTGCCGCAGTGATCCATCTATGCGGCGCCGGCGCAGGTCATGACTTTGTGAAACGGAAGTATCGCCTGACCACCCACCAACGATGCGGCGACCATGACGTACGGATTTATTTGAGAAAGATCCAGACGCTCACACAGCAATTCACTTCACTCAAAGCATTTTGAGTCCTGGGTCTCGCATCCTGAGTCCATTCAAATCCTTCCCAGTGTCGTATAGACCCCGCCTTCGTTCATGGTATGGTGGCCACGGCAATCTGACCTTGACCCGCGAGCGTGCGATTTCATGATTTCAGACGGATCGAGACCGTTGCGAAAAACGGTGCTGGCCGGCGCGGTCGGAAACGTGCTGGAATGGTATGACTTCGCCCTGTTCGGATACTTCGCGCCTGTCTTGTCTCTCCTGTTCTTTCCTTCTTCAGATCCGTCGTTGTCGTTGATCGCCACGTTTAGCGTCTTTGCCGTCGGCTTTCTCGCCAGGCCTCTTGGCGCGTTGCTGTTCGGATATTGGGGTGATACACGAGGGCGGCGCGAGGCGCTTGCCTGGTCCATTCTCCTCATGGCGCTGCCCACCTGTCTTGTCGGCATGTTACCGACCTATGCCCAGATCGGTCTCGCCGCGCCGCTCGCGCTCACGGCATTGCGATTTCTTCAGGGCTTGTCTGTCGGCGGGGAATTCACCGGCTCGGTTACCTTTCTCGTTGAACATGCGGCGCCGGCCGAACGAGGTTACATCGGCAGTTGGGCAGGCTTCAGCGCGCAAATCGGTGCATTGCTGGGATCCGGCATCGGTACCGTGGCGGCCGCGAGCCTCACACACGAGGCGCTTCAAGAATGGGGATGGCGTATCCCGTTTCTCTCTGGAAGTCTCATCGCATTGGTCGGGTGGTATCTGCGGCGGCGCATCCCTGAGTCACCGGCTTTCGAACGACTTCAGCAAACAGGATCGGTTTCATCTTCACCGGCACGTGAACTTCTCCTCTCGCACCGTGCTCCCCTCCTGCAAGTAATTGGCCTCGTGTTGCTGCACGGCGTCGCGTTTTACATGTTCTATGTCTTTCTCCCCACCTATTTGACCAGAGTGACTGATCTGCCGATGAGCACCACGCTTACCATCAACACCGTATGCATGGCTCTGTTGGCGGTGCTCATTCCGGTGATGGGAAAGGTGTCTGATCGAGTTGGGCATCGATGGATACTGGCCGGCGGCGCCGCAGGACTCGCCCTTGGAACGGTCCCGTTTTTCTTGTGGCTGAGCAGTGGTCAGATCGCGCTGATTATCGCGGCTCAAACCCTGATTACGGTGTTTGTGGCCGCGTACATGGGTCCCTTCTTCGCCATCGTCGCGACCCTTTTTCCCGTCTCGCGCCGATACACCGGACTTTCCCTCTCGTATAATATCGCCGCAGCGTTATTCGGCGGGACAGCGCCGTTACTGGCGACCATCCTCATAGAACGAAGCGGCAATGTCCTGGCTCCCGGCTGGTACGTGAGCCTGTGCGCCATCCTGTCTTTGATCGTGCTGTCCACCATTCGCGAGGAGACTCAATCGACGACCGAGGACGAAGCGCGCGCTCATTGACAGTGCCGGCTATACATACGATATCTTTCATAATCAACGCGCTGGACGCATGACCGATCAGACGATTTCACCTCCAACTCTTTCCGGCCCGCCGGTCTCCCGGTGGTGGGGATTCTTCCCGGAAATTCGCCGGGACAGCCTCGGCTTTCTCCTGCGATGTCAGGCCTATGGTGACGTGGCCAAGGTCCCGATGGGATTGGTCGCCGAACTCCTTTTACGGGAGCGGAGGCTGGTCTTCTATGTGCTCAATCATCCCGCCGACGTCAAACATGTGCTCGTGACCAATCAAGACAATTATCGCAAGGCCCCAGTCCCGCCGGTGGAATCTCGAATTTTTGGCCAGGGCGTGCTTCATACGGAAGGCGAAATCCACCACCATCAACGACGGCTCTTCCTCCCATTTTTTCACGGAGACCACGTCAGCTCCTATGCCGACCTGATTACTACGAAGGCTCACGACCTCGTTGCAGACTGGCATGACGGGATGACCGTCGATATCGGCCGCGAAATGACGGGCCTCACCCTTTCGATTATCTGGCGCCTGCTCTTCGGTCAGGACATCGAATCCGAGGCTCAGGGCGTCAAGAGCGCCATCACCGTCGGCCAACAGCTCGTCAAGCTCCAGTACGATTCGCCGCTGGAGCGATTGACTCCTCTCTGGGTTCCAACGGCACTCCACCGCCGATTCCTGCTCGGTCACCGTTCGATGGAAGCGATAGTTCACCGATTCATTCACGAGCGGCGGACGGCTTCTCATCGGCATGATGACGTGTTGTCGTTACTACTGGCCGCGAAGGACGCAGAAGGTCAGCCTTTGCGCGATGAGGAAATCCGCGATGAACTCATGACCTTCTTGCTCGCCGGCCACGAAACCACCGCCAATGCCCTGACCTGGACATGGTTTCTCCTGTCCCAATTTCGGTCGGTTCGCGACCGTCTGGCCCAGGAGCTCAAGACTGTCGTCGGCAACCGCCTCCCGACCGCGGCGGATGTTCCTCGCTTGCGGTATACCAGGATGGTCTGGGACGAGTCATTGCGCCTCTTTCCTCCTGCTTGGATTCTCCATACCCGCATCGGGCAGGCAGAGGACCGACTTCCCTCCGGCGCGGTGCTTCCAGCTCGCGCTCGGGTTTTTATCAGTCCATGGAATCTGCATCGCAATCCACGCTGGTTCCCCGATCCTAACCGATTCGATCCTGAACGGTTCTCTGAAGAGAACAAACGGACCCGTCCGGCCTTCAGCTACTTTCCATTCGGTGGCGGGGGCCATCGGTGCCTCGGTGAGTCCTTCGCCGAATTGGAAGGTCTGTTGATCTTAGCGACGGTAGCGTCGAAAATCCGGTTGCGTCTGGTTGATGGGCAGGTCATCCAACCGGAACCGTTCATGACCTTGCGCCCCAATATGCCGATGCAGATGACGGTTCAACGAGTCGGAATCGCGGAACCGCACCCCGTCATCGCATAAGACCTCCTTCTCTCTTTCTACCTTCTAGGCATCGTGGTGTTGATATGGTACAAATCGCATTCGATTCCCGTCCACGTTCGGAGCAAGGTGATGAATCGATGAGGAGGAATGTGTTTGCCTCTGTATGGCTCAACGTATCGATCGTTTCCTGCCTGCTCGTTCTGTCAGGGTGCCTCTCGCCGATCAGCTTGAATCGGGCCGTGATCGCCTATGATGAGGCCATCATCGAGGCGCAATCCAAACAACTATTGGTCAATATCGCCAGAGCGCAACACCATCAGCCGATTCACTTTACCGGCGTCTCCAACGTCGCGGCGACCTTTGACTTCCGATTTACGGCCGGCGCGACACCGGCTCTCACCGGGGACGCCAGCCGGACCATTCTACCCGTCATCGGTGGAAGCGTGGCCGAGAATCCGACCATCAGTATCGCACCGATTGAAGGCGAGGAGTTTACCCAGCGGTTGCTCACACCGTTCCATGAAGCCAAGTTGACTCTGCTCCTGCGACAGGGAATCGATATCGATCTGCTCCTCAGGCTGATGGCCAAAGAGCTCCGGCTCAAACACAACGATGGGACTGTCGCCCATCGCAATAATCCATCCGATAAGGCCGGCTATGAGATGTTCCGGCGGGTCGTGTTGCATCTCTCAGCCATTCAAGACCACAACAGCCTCTATGTAGAACCGTTGAGCATCGAGCGAAGTTGGACAATCCCTGCCGACTCGGTCACGGCGGAAGGATTCAAAGCGCTCGAACAAGACTATCGGGTTGAGTATAACGGCCCGGACAAGACGTACACGTTACGAAAACAGGTTGAAGGCGGTACGCTGATCACCAATTACCATCCAGATTTACTGTCACCAGAGGAGCGCGCCCGCCTACAGGGTGAGAACGAACTGGGACTCACGCACGACGTCACCTTTGATATCCGCCCGGGGCACTATGGCGGTGACTGGCCGCTCAAAGGCGACTTTCGACTGCGAAGTTTCAACGCCATGTTGAATTTTCTCGGACTTTCCATCGCCGAAGATCCGGAATACCATGTCGACAAAGACAGCCGCACTCCCGAGGTGGCTGAGAATCCGATCAAGACCATGGATCTGATTATGTCGCCATCATCTCCGTCCGGGATGGATCTCGTCATGCGATCCCATGGGCACTATTACGCCGTGAATACGATCGGACCACAGGCGCGCTGGAACCGCGAAGCGTTCAAGCTGCTGTCGCAGCTGTTTCAGATGACGGTCACCGAAGTGCCGCGTGCCGGCGTGCCGAGCATTACCATCGCAAAATAGGGCGGGATTTCTGACTGTTCACACCGCGTCTGACGGAATCACGCGTCGACGCGATCGAGACGAGGCTTCGGAGGGCGCCGACCCACGAGATAGATCAGCGCGGGAAAGAGCAGAGTCGTGCCGGGGAACACGATTCGAAATCCCCACCACGGTAATTTTAATTTCAAAAATCCGAGCCCGAATGTCAGCAGAATCGACGCGACGATTCCGTAGATATAGGCCGGAACCAGCGTGGTCGAATGATCTTCGCTCCGTTGCCTGGATGCCGCGACAAAACCTTTGACGAGCGTATAGACGGAGAGAATGATAGAGCAGATTCCGAAATATAAGGCATATTCTTGCATGGAACCGCTCTCCTTCAGCTCTCCAGTAGGCGGTGAGCAGCTAATTTATAGCCTATCGCGTCCGTCCTTGTCGAGACGGCGCCCACGTTCGCACCAATTTATCGAGCTATCCCTCATCCTATGGAAATAGCCCGTTGATCTTGTATTTGCCGGTATCTACCCCGACAATAGATGAAACCGCGAAAAAGAATTTCAAGTTCCGTGACAATCTCTCACGCTCAGGAGTGACGCGTATGAAAATGTTGGTGATCGTCTTTCGTGAATCGCTCGTGGAACATGTCCATGCCTTGCTGAATGAATACGAGGTGACCGGATTCAGCGAGCTGCACAACGTCGGCGGAAAGGGAGCGACCGGATCGACCAGCCAGTTCTTCCTCGCCCCCACGACCAACCGGATGATCCTGGCGGCAGTATCGGAACAATCGGCCTATCGTCTTGTCGACGGATTCACGCGGTTCCGTTTGGCTCAAGAGGCAGCGCAGGGCGATAACGCATTCCCACTCCACGTCTTTATACTGCCATGCGAGCAGGTGGTGTAACCGAATCTGCGGACGCCCATTGCCGTGACATGATTCCGGCGTCAAGCACAGTCTGAAACCCTTAACAGAACGTGACATAAAAGCAATGGCCTCCAACGGGTTTCCCCGATGGAGGCCGTTTGCATGACTGCCGAACACCGAGAAGACCTGCGCGCTAGTGCGAGCTCGGCATCGCGGATTCTGCCGCCTCTTTTGCATCCTTCTGAGATTTGGCCTTTCTGGCCTTGACCGATTTTTTCATCTCCTGCTTCTCGGCCTTGAGCGCGTCCCGCCTCGCCTTCATCTCCGACTTCATCTGGTCTTTCTTGACCTTCACGTCGGACTTCATCTGATCCTTCTTGGCCTTGAAATTCTCCCGCATCTGCTGATGCTCGGCCTTCATGTCGCCCTTAGCCTCGCTGGCCATGGAGCCCATTTCGCTCTTCATCTCAGAGCCGAGACTTGTCGCTTCGTCCGCCAGAACCGGTGCGCCGGTGCCAAGCATGACTGAGGCGGCAACTGCTGATAGGATGACAAAACGCATGGACATCCTCCCCTGAAATAGGTTGTATCACCAATGGCGCCAGGAACCGGCGCCCAGTCTAGGGGTACTCCGAGATGGAATTCCTGGCAACCTATTTCATGGTTTTGACGGAGAAATGAGAGAGATGCGGATCGACTCCTTCGGCTTCACCATGGCGATCCAAGTCATTGTAGATCGTTGTAATCCATTGGAAGATACCCCGTGCCATAAGACGAGGGTCCGAGTAACGAGACGGCCTCCAGCGGATGACCCGCTGGAGGCCGTGCAAGAAGATGCTTCGCACTGAGGCGTGGCGCTTGGAGCTCAGCTCCATACGACATCTACCGAAGAATTCTTCTCACTTTCCTAGCCTTCACGCCAAGACTTCACAGCCATGGGGCGCATTCAGTGCCTTGGGTCGGAGACGAGACTAGGACCTCGTCTGCCATAGCAAGAACACCAGCCCGGCTGCAACTGCCGACACGAGGACGAAATGCATGGGTACCCTCCCTCAAATATGACGTGAAAGACTATCCCACGCTGGAACCCAGCGCGCCGTCTACAGCTATCGCGAGAGGGGGTTTCTGGCAACTCATTTCAAAGTTTTGGAGAATTGAACGCGGAGACAGACAACGCGGGTACAGCAATCGCGTTCACCAGTCACTAATGGACATGGGAGTAGGAATAGAAACGTTGCGCGAATCAGCCCGTTGGCATGTTCGATGCGCTTAGGGCATGACGACCAGCTTGCTGAACTCCTCGCGCGCCGTATTCACGATCGAAGGCGGTGCCTTGTCGGGGCTGCCGGCATCGAACGGCGGATGGGGATCGTATTCGATGAGAAGCTGGGTGAGTTGCGCGGCGTCGGCTCCGAACTCTTCAGCGACTAATGTGAGAGCCATGTCGATGCCGGATGACACGCCGGCGGCAGTGAGAATCTTGCCCTCACGGACAACCCGTTCCTTCGTCGGGATCGCGCCGAATTGTTTCAGCACATCGAGCGCGAGCCAATGGGTGGTGGCCTTCAGCCCGTTCAGCACGCCGGCGGCTGCCAGGCCCAATGCGCCGGTACACACCGACGTGGTCCACTTGGTGGTCCGGTGCGCCTGCGCAATCCATTCCAGAACAAGCTGATCACCCATTACCGCCTGCGCAAACGCAGTTCCGGGCACCACGAGGATGTCAGGGGTGGGAGTTTCGGCAAGCGTATAGTCGGCCGTCAACCGGAGCCTGCCGAAGTCGGTTCGCTTCACGCCCTTCTCGCGCGCCACGAAGCGCACATCGGTGCCGAGCGTCGGCGCCTGCAGAACCTCGTATGGGCCGATCGCATCGAGCGCCGTCATGCCATCGTACAACAGTATCGCCACTTGCAAACGCTTCTCTGGAATCATCCTCTACCCTCCGTTCCACCATGCCAGCCGGTCGGCTGGAGCCTCACGCGGTAGCTCCGCTTCGATAATTTCGCAGATTTCACAGTCGGCAGTATAATAATCCATGTTCTGGATCACTGTCTTTGTCGTCATCATAATGGGAACTGTATGGCCAAGCATGCTCCTCGCATCTGACGATCGAGGGCCTGAACAGCCTAGCGCAAGGGAACGCTTGAACCAAGTGCTGGGCTCCGAAGGCGGCGTCCAAGTATACAAGGATCCCCAAGGAAATGTAGAGACGACTATCGATCCGCCTGGCGGCAGCCGTCATACCATCATACAGCCACCGCCAAGTCCATCGATGAACCTCGGCCCTCCCCTTCAATTGAACAACCAGACATTTCAGCCTGCTCCTGCACCTCCCACTCCTGCGCACCCACCTGCTCCAGAATTTCCGCAGAAAGCTCGGTAACAGAAAACACGCGCATACTTGGTATCAGTCTGAGTCACTGATGCTTTGGCCGGTAACGCGACGAGTTCATACTGTTACGCACGAATCGCGAAGGCCGCATGTTGAAAGAAATCATGCAGCTTACGTCGCTGTTTGCGAAACATCAGGATAATCCATTTGCGTCGTGATTCGAGTCCGTACTTCCACACCAGCGAAACGCTCGACCAGGTAAAGCCCAAGATCAATACCGGAGGTCACGCCTCGTGCCGTAACGACATTTCCTTCATCCACCACACGGTCATTGACGACCTGCGCACAATATTCCCGTAACTCTGTGAAGGCCTTCGGATGGGTTGTCGCGCGTTTGTCTTTCAAGAAGCCCGCCGCCCCCAGCAAGAGAGAGCCGGTGCAGACCGATGCTTTCAGTTTGACCGGCTCCGAAGTTCGTATCCATTCAACAAATGCCCGATCATGCCGTAGTTCCCGCGATCCCAGCCCGCCAGGCACTACAAGCAGATCATAGCCCGAAAGCGGGCGGCCCACGACGGACGGCTCGATGCGGAGGTTTTTGTCATCAACAACGTCCTCGCTCATGGCGCAGATGTCCCAGGTAAACTCGGGCATCAATCCCATCGACTTCAAGCGCGTCAGTGGATCATACACGCCGATGAAATCCAGCATCGTCATACGGTCAAAGATGATAAAGGCGGTCTTCATTGGTGTGTACGACGAAGATGGGAGATCTCTCCCCTGCTCGTTCGTCGTATCATGCGTTATCTCTCTTCCGGCGGAATGGCACGAATCCTCTGCGAAAACAGTTGATGAGCGCCAACATCCACGGACCGGTGCTTGACCTTTGTGCTAGCCGGATCCTTACCAAGGAAGTTGTCGCCTTTCCAGTTCCTTGAGGGTCTGATGGGGCGCGGCACGAACCCTCCGCCGCAATTGGGACAGACATTGGCCAGCACGTGTTCAACACAGTCGGAGCAGTACGTACATTCATAGCTGCAGATGCGCGCTTCGGTGGAGTTCGGCGGCAAGGCCTTGCAGCATTGCTCGCAGACCGGCCTGAGTTCTAGCATGGTCTCTCCTTGGATGGTCCTATTGCGCGCTGCCCTCTAATTGACTCGCCGATCTCTCGTGCTTACGCGCCGCTCTCGATCGGCTACGGAACCGCGCAGGGGGGAACCCGAACTGTCGCTTGAACGCGCGATTGAATGACGGTTCCGACTCATAGCCTACTTCGCTGGCGATCTGCGCCACGCTGTTGCTGGTGGAGACGAGCAGTTGCGCACCGAGGGAAAGCCTCCACCGCGCGAGATAGGCTATCGGACCCTCCGAGAGACACCGCCGGAACCGCTCCGTCAGTACGGATCGCGAAATGCCCACTTCCTCGGCGAGAGACGCGATCGTCCACGGATAAGCCGGCTGGCGGTGCAGCAAGCCCAACGCCTTTCCAACTTCCGGGTCGCGAACACCGGCCAGCCATCCTTTTTGATCAGGAGTGAGGACGTCGATATACCGCCGCAGCGCTTCAATGAATAAGACTTCGGACAGTCTGGCAAGGACTGCTTGACTGCCGGGCTGGGCCCGATCCGCGTGGTCCACTGAATACCGGATGGTTTGTTCCAGCCATTGACTTGCCGTGTCAGTACGCACATTGACTTTCAGAATGGGCGGTAGCCCGCCCAAAAACGGTTGGCTGAGTTGTGGATCGCAGGCCATATACCCGCAGATGAATTTGGTGATTTCCCCTCCGCCTCCCATACGGGCAAGGTTGAGGCCTTGTTCGAACACCCGCTTCACTTGTTCCGCGTGGTCTGTCGGTTTGACGAACGGCCCATTTCTCAATGCATGCGGGTCGCCGTGCGGAAGGATGACCAGGTCGCCGGCAGCAAGCTGAAGCGGTCGTGGATTTCCTTCGATGTGCGCATAGCCTCGGCCTTCGGTCAGGAGGTGAAAGATAATGACGTGGTTTCCACCGGCAGACAGATACGGAGCCAACTCCGAGGAAGGAGGTGAACAAAAGCACCAGGGCGCTGAAAATTCCGCATTGTAAAACACAGCGCCGTCGAGTTTGACAGTCTTGAGGACTTCGGACAAGACGTCCATATCATTCTTCGCGGCAATTCGGCGTCTCGGCAAAGTCTTCCGGTCGCCCGGTCAAATCACACGCAGTGTAGCATGCTCCTGATAAGAGAATCAGTCTCTCGGGTAAGGCAATCACCCGTCCTTCCTTTTATAGTGTGCTCCAGAAGCACAACGCAGGTTCGATCATCACCATCGCGAACAGAAGGAGGTCGTCATGTATGACTTGAAGAACCTAGGGAAGATGAAACTGCTCGAAGTGCACGCGCCGGAGGCCATGAAAGCGTTTGTGGCGTTCGACAAGGCTGCCTTGGCGGAAGGTACGCTGTCGAGCAAGTACAAGGAGCTGATTGCACTCGGCGTCGCATTCACGACGCAATGTCCCTATTGCATCGACATCCATGCGAACAACGCGCGCCAGGCGGGTGCCTCGGATGCTGAGATTGCGGAAGCCGTGCTTGTCGCTGCCGCCCTTCGTGCCGGCGGAGCGATCACTCACGGCACACATGCCTTCAAGGGAGCGTGACCATAAGACACGGGTGTGTTGACGGAGGTTGTGGCGGACAGAGTCGGGCTCGCTCAACCCGTCTGATCAGGAGACCAACTCAATGGCGGCTGTGCGTCAGAACGAAAATGTGGCCAGATTCACCGAGCTGTAGGCGAGATGCACGCTGCCATTTCTTGGAGTTGATGGCGCTTGATCCGGATTCTGCGCAACGGCACGATCCGGCTCATCGGCTGTTGGTTTTGGCTCACCCGGTAAATCTCTCATGAGGCTCTCGCGGAGTTTGTCGAAGAACTCCGGAAGATACGCCTGGAATTTGTGCACCTCAGCCTCGGTTTCCTTCAGCGCATCGAATACCTGTTTGATGAGCGACGCAAGTGGGGCATTCTTCATCGGCGTCGTGAGAGAGCCCCTCTCGGACGAATCCGATGGCGGGGTGGGCGCCGTGGTACCGTTGGACGGTTGCGGGATCTCCGCCGCCGTCGCTGGCGCCCCACCCGCGGTAACTGCTGAGGCCGCAACCACCGTGACCAATCGCACGACCTCCACACTCAAATCGAGACTGGAGAAGGTTGCTGACTCGCTGAACTGTTTAGCAAGGTTGACGGTGTGAGACCTCGCCTCCTCATCCTGGCCCTGAAAGAAGCCGTGAAAAATTCCGGAGAGCTTCTGGAAGAGATTCCCAAGATCATGCAGCTCCTGCTCGTTCAGATCGCCCTTTACCTCGACGCCGAAGTTCCGTTGAAAGGCATATTGCGCAGAACTCGCTCCAACATTCACGGCTCCTTGAGCAGTCTCGGCATGAGAGTGAAAATTGCCGGTTCGATAGTCGGACCCGACGTCGGCTGTCAGCACAATAGTGTCCCCGTCCGTGGTCGTCACGCTCAGGCGGCCGGACACATCATTGGAAATCGCCATTTGGCTGACTTGAGTATCCAACCGACGCAGGCCGGCATTGGCTATGGGACGCAGGTTAAAAAACTGTTGGGGATCAAATTTGGTCAGTGCTTCAACCGGCATGGATCTCTCCCACTCATGAGAATGGGCTCAGTCTTCCGCCACTCCCCTATCGGTCAATAATCAGACCAGCTTAAGGCACGCTGTGCTATAGTGTCGGTCACTTCCGTATCGATACCGACCTACAGCAAGGAGGGCCTATGCGAATCCTAATAAAAAGTGTCGTGATCGCCGGTGCAAGCATGATGCTCGGACTCACCGGTTGCACCCTCAAGGCTACGTTCAATCAGACCACCGACACGACCTCCAATATCACCGGCACGACATCCGGAGCGGCTTGGTGGAGCGAAGACGGCCAGATCAAGCCGGACTTCAAGGCGGCGGCCTTTGTGTCCTTCAATCAAGAAAATCTACAGCAAGATCTGGCGGCAGGGCGGGGAGAATACCTGGCATAGGTGGGCAGGTTGTTGGGAGTTCCCGGGAATCACCAATCGGCATTTTTCTCCGCTGCCCAGGCAGGTTATGCCGAAACAGTAGGCAAGGATTCCACATCGCTGCTGGCGCAGCTCAGGGACATATCCAAGGCATTCGCCCGATAGTCCGACTTCAGGCATCACATCACGTGACGGCCTGCTCTAGGACGGAAAGCGTTGTTTCGTGTTGACGCCCGATCACCGTCCGCACGAGTGCGCCATCCCTGAACACCAAGAAATTCGTCGGCACCGATGGAATGCGCGGTCCTGGGAGAATCACACCGGCAAGATTTAAGGGATCCGTCGCTGAGAGTTTGACCTCGTGGCCGGTGCCGGGAGATATTCCTTTATTTCGCATCGCTCGCAGCGACTCCACCGCCTCCGGCAACGCAAACTGTTCTCCGGTAAATCCGCTCACAAATCTCCCGCCTCGCGCCTCGCCGGCCATCTCCATGCGCCGATACTGCACAAGAAGATCTCGCCATGACTGAACCAACGATTCCCGCGCCAGCACATCTCGAAACACCACGCCATAACGGCGCAGGAGCTGGCGAGCCACCTGCTCCGTGTGAGGCGCCGAAGTCGCTGCAACCGGAAACTGCGTGCTGACCACTGCGGGCTTCGTTGACCGGAGCAGCGACCACCGTCCAGTTGAATGCCGGGGTCGACGAGCTCGTTCACGACCCTCGGCACGACGCCGATGCGGATCCATCAGGGCGCGAAGGTTGTCGAACCCATCTGCCGTCACAAACCCTGCTGCCACAAGTTCCCACAGTCCGTGTTCCACTTCCGCCGGAAGATCACGTGTGATCCGGACCAGATCGGCAAAGAAGCTTGCGCCCTGTTCCTGCAATGCATGACGCAGATTTTGCGCCACCGAACTTAGGTGCAGAGCAGAATCCGGTCCGGCTGCGGCTGTCTCTCCGCGCACGACCTGCATCAGCCAGTCACTGTCCTCACGCGGAAACAAACTGATGGGAGCGACGCTGGTGGGGATGATCCGGCGTCGTTCCTGCTCGTGGTCAAGCGCCAAGCTGGGATGCGGCGAGAGCCGTCCCCAGCTGACCGCTCCGCTCAGACAGAGTCGATCCAAGAGTTCCGGCTCGTACTTGGCCACGCGCAACCGCAAGAGCTGTGGTTCCCACGCGGAGGCCGCCGCCTCGAATCCCGCGAGTTGCCCGATCACTTGCAGCAGACCGGCTTCACCATGCTGACGTGATCCGGGTAGAACATGCTGCCATTGCATCAAGAACCGCATGAATTCCAACGCCGTGACCGGCTCCACCTCTTTGCGCAACATACCGATGGTCAGTCGATGAATACGAGCCAGCAGACGGCGGTGACACCACTCGGGCGCTTCAGGTCTTGATTGCGACATAGGCTTGGAGTCGATCGCTGAGCAAGACCGAAACTGGCCACGCAAGACTTGGCCGGAACTCTCGAGCCGAACCATTGAGGTGTTGATCGCATCAACCGGAAGATGCAGACGTTCAGCCAACTTGTTTGTGATTGTCGGACCGATGCTCTCCATCCAGCCAAGAACCATGGCATCAAGGGTCGCATCGTCGCCGGCGATGAACAGTCGTTCTACGCTGTCCCGATTCTCTGTTGCCACCCATCCCTTCGCCTCATGCCCATCCGCCTGTATTGACGACTGAACTGCCCGCCCCTCATCGACCAATCGCGATATGTGCGCCGCCCACTCCTTCGCTTCCTCAGCGGGTAACCAAACCAGGGTCAGCAGCGCAGCGTGTAGTTCATCCGGATCGCGAACCACGGGCCATGACTCCCGCTGCACTTCCTCTATTGCCGCCGGATCGAGCGCGCCGACCTGGCCGGCCATTTCTGCGGGAAGCGTTCGCCGCATTTCCACCGCCCGTGCCCGACGCTCCTCCAGCGGCGCATCATCCAAAAAGGCATAGGGATTGGCATTCAAGATTTCATGGGACAACGGTGACGGTGTCGGCGTATCCATGGCAAGGCATTCGATTGTTCCGGTCTCTATTCTCGTAAGCAGTCGTGTCAGCCCATCAAGGTCCATGGCCTCCGTCAAGCAATCGCGTACGGTCTCGGCCACCAATGGATGATCCGGAATCTGCCTCGTACGTTCACCGACCATATTATCCTGGCATGCGAGAGCATCAGGAAACACAGCCGCCATCAAATCCTCCGCTTTCATCCGCTGAATCTGAGGCGGGACTTTCTTGCCGCCGGAAAAACGAAGGAGCATCAGCGCGCGACTCAGGTTCCACCGCCACCTCGTCATAAACATCGGCGCCTGCAACAGCGCTTGAATCAACACGTCCCGAACCGTGCGGCTATGGAGATAGCCGAACACTGACTCGAGCGGAAAACTGTGGCGCTCACCCAAGGAAATGACGATTCCATTGTCGGTCGCAGCCGCCTGCAATTCGAAATCAAAGGTGACGCAGAACCGCTTGCGCAGCGCGAGTCCCCAGGCCTTGTTGATCCGTCCGCCGAACGGAGCATGGAGCACCAACTGCATGCCCCCGCTCTCATCGAAAAACCGCTCGGCGATGATGCGGTCCTGGGTTGGCACGGCGCCTAACACTGCGATCCCTGAGGCGACGTATGCCGCCGCCTGCTCAGCCCCGCGTTGATCCAATGCACACTCCGTCCTCAGAAAGCTGATCGCTGAGCGCTGACGGCTCGAATCGGGAACAGGTGAAGTCACCCTATCGGCAATCGCTTGCCGCAGAGACGCCACCGCAGCAGACAGCTCGGTTGTCCGAGACGGAGCCTCTCCTCGCCAAAACGGAATGTTGGGCGGAGCCCCTTGCGCATCCTCCACTCGCACCTTTCCCGCTTCAACCCCTTTGATTCGCCACGATGTGTTGCCGAGGAGCATGATGTCACCGGCAAGACTTTCAACCGCAAAGTCTTCGTCGACGGAGCCCACCACGGTTCCCTCCGGCTCAGCCACAACGGCATAATTGGCGGTATCGGGAATAGCACCACCCGACGTGATCGCCGCCAATCGCGCCCCTCGTCTTCCTTTGAGCCGATGATTGATCCGGTCATGGTAGAGGTATGCGAGCCCTCGCCCCCGTTGTGTCGCGATACCATCCCCCAGCATGCGAAGGATCTGAGAAAATTCCTCATGGGACAGATCTCGGTACGGATAGGCCCGCCGACACAGGGCGAAAAGATCTTCTTCCGTCCAGATTTGGGTAGCGGCCGCAGCCACAAGCTGCTGCGCCAAAATATCCATCGGCGCAGTCGGGATCTCGATCTGGTCCAGCGCGCCGTCGCGAATGGCTCGTACCAATGCTCCACACTCCAGCAATTCGTCCCGGGTCATCGCGAAGAGACGGCCCTTGGGAATGGCGGTGACCCAATGCCCCGCACGACCGATCCGCTGCAAACCTGTCGCAATGGCTCGGGGCGAACCGATCTGGCAAACCAGATCAACGGTCCCGACATCGATACCCAGTTCCAGCGAAGCGGTTGCGATCACCACTCGTGTTTGACCGCTTTTCAGTCGCTCTTCGGCCGACAGCCGGATCTGCCTCGAGAGACTGCCGTGATGGGCTGCCACCGCGTCCGGTCCAAGGTCTCGCAGGCGATCCTCCAAATAGTGTGACACTCGCTCCGCCAGCCGCCGAGTATTCACGAACACCAGCGTCGAGCGATGTTGTCGGACGAGTTCTGCAACACGGTCATAGACATCGGACCAGATGGCGTTCGTCGCGACCGCGCTCAACTCGTCCTTGGGCACCTCGACCGCAAGATCCAACTCCCGTCGATGCCCCACGTCGATGATCGTCGGACGAGACCGAGCGCCTACCAGAAAGTCCGCCACCAATTCGATCGGTTTTTGCGTTGCAGAGAGTCCGATCCTCTGCGGGTTCTTCATCGTCAGGGCTTCCAAGCGTTCCAACGACAGCGCAAGGTGCGCACCGCGCTTGTTGGGTGCGAGAGCATGAATTTCGTCGACGATGACCGTTCGTACCGTCTGCAAAAGCCGTCGACTCTTTTCGGCAGTCAATAGAATAAACAATGACTCCGGAGTCGTGACGAGAATGTGGGGTGGCCGCTTGAGCATGTGCTGGCGATCCGCCATCGGGGTGTCCCCGGTCCGTACTAAGACACGCAGCTCCGGCATCAGGAGCCCGGCTTGCAGTGCCAAGTGCCCGATCTCGACCAGCGGTTTCTGCAGATTTTTCCGAACGTCGTTACTGAGAGCTTTGAGGGGCGATATGTAGAGAACCTGCGTGTGGTCATCAAGTTCGCGGGCAAGGGCCTGCTTGAACAAGCTATCGATACAGGCAAGAAAGGCTGCGAGGGTTTTGCCTGAACCGGTCGGCGCGGCAATCAACGCATCCGCTCCGGAGTGAATCGCCGGCCAGGCTTGGATTTGGACGTCAGTCGGCCGACCGACACGCGAAGAAAACCATTCGGCAATAATCGGATGAAACTGTGCGAGAGGCATCGGCCGCATCTTACCATGCATCGGATATGTACGCGCGACCGACTGCCCTAGGGTTTACTCCAATAGTGGATGTGCCCTCGTTTGGTTAAACTTATTCATGATTCATTCTCGTGTATAGGATGGCAGGTGAGCACATTAAGGAAAGTACTGGACAGCTAGACGGTTGTGAGTGACACTCTGACACGAGAATATGAGTGTCTGTATGATGACAAACGAGGGCTGATCATGTGGCTTCTCTTGATTGTCTTGTTGACACCCCCTGCCGGTGTAAGTCCCGCCACAGTGCTGAACACCTTTGCCACGTATGAGGATTGTCAACCCGAACGGAATCGCATCGGTTTTGAAATGGCGGAAAGTTATCCGTACGAGAATGATTTCCGCATCGTTTGCGAGTTTCGAGCGCATCCCAAGGCTCTGACACACCATATCGATGAGGAGAACTCCCCGCTCGATCGTGTTGTCCACGTCCAGCTGCCGATTCCTCAGGACCCATCCTCCGTCATGCCCCGGACCGATTTCCCGTTTCGCAACTCATAGCAGCTATGGCATCATAGCTGACCATGCATCTCTCCATCGTTATTCCAGCCTTCAATGAGGCACGCCTGATCGAGCGATGTCTCCAATCCGTCAGCGAATCGGTCGCCGCCAACCGCGCGCCACGTTTCGCATCGAGCATCATCGTTGTCGACAATAATTCCACCGATAATACCGCCGAGCTGGCAAGACAGGCGGGGGCGCAGGTTGTCTTTGAACCGATCAATCAGATCGGTAGGGCGCGCAATGCGGGAGCCGCTCACGCAACCGGCGACTGGTTGCTTTTTTTGGACGCCGACAGTCTGCTCAGTCCGGGCCTGCTTGCCGATATTCTACGAGTGATCGAAGGAGGGAAACACGTCGGTTGCGGCAGTACCTTGCGTATGGACGGGCTGCCTTGGTGGGCACACCTGACACTGCGCATTTGGACCGGAGCATCGATTCTGTGTCGATGGGCGGCAGGGGCCTTGGTCGTGTGCCGCCGCGATGCCTTTCAAGAAGTCGGCGGGTTCGACCAGACCCTCTATGCGTTGGACGAAATCTCTCTCAGCAAGCAGCTCAAGCGATGGGGGCGCACACGCGGCCTTCAATTCACCATTTTAACCGGACATCCGTTGGAGACATCGACGCGCAAGGTCTCGCTCTATTCAGGCCGAGAGATCGCCGCACAAATCTTCCGAGTCCTTCTGCTTCCAAGGAGAACCTTGCACGACAAAAAGCAGCTCTCCGTCTGGTATGACGGACGGCGGTGAGCCTTCTCGATAGCAGGCTTGCACAGTTTCATTATGCCTAGATACCGGCGTACCATTCATATCCCTGGTCTTCCCAATAGCCCCCCTTCCCGCCGCCGATGCCGGCAAGGGATTCGACCAATTCGATCTTCATGACATATTTTGCATGTTTGTACCCGAGCTGACGTTCGAAGCGAAGGCGGAGCGGGGCGCCGTGCGGAATATCTAATGGGGTACCATTCAGTTCATAGGCCAGAATCGTCTGAGGGTGGTAGCAATCGGCCACGGCCATGCTCTCGTAGTAAGCGATCCCTTCATCATCCACATCAGCACAATGAAACACCGCATAGCGGGCATTCGGCAATGGTTCGAGTTCTCGCAGTAAGTCGCTGACCGGAACCCCGGTCCATTTTCCTATGGCACTCCAACCCTCCACACAGTCGTGGCGAGTGATTTGCGTCCGAAAAGGGAGTTCCTTCAGCGCGGCCAGCGACCAACTCCTGGGCGTCTTGACCAGACCACTCACTTCCAACATCCACTCTGAAAAGTTTCGTGCGACATGTTCGGCATACTGTTCTGTCCCCGGATCGATGGATCCATTCGCCGGAAACACCGCCGAGATATCGGCCTCACCATATTCTTTGGCCAGCGCATTCTTGGAAGTCACCGCCCGTTGCGCCGCTTCGGTCAACCGTTCGGTCTTACCGAGGATGGACGGGAACCAACTGCTTTGCGTGAGATTGTCGCAACCGGAGACTACAACCAGGCTCGCGGCACCCAAGGTCCCTTTAAGGAAGCTTCGTCGTCTCATCGCGCGTTCATACTTCATGGCCCACTCCTCTATGTTTGACAATGAACCACCCGGTGACCATCGAGCGGATGTTGTTGAAGAATCCTGTGAGGATCACCTGCAGGACGTGAATCATGATGAATCCGACGAATGAAAAACAGGCAAGAAAGTGAAGCGTCCTCGCCCCTTGGCGACCTCCTAGGAAAGTCAAAATCCAGGGGAATGCCGCATCGATCATCGGCGACATGGCCAAGCCGGTCAGCACGATCAGTGGGGCCACAATGAACAAGATGCTCGCATAGGTCAGCTTTTGAAGGACGTTATACCGCTTGGCTGCTTCGCCTACAGGATGTTGCAAGATCAGGTGATCTCTGATGGATTTCCCGATTCCGCGCAGATCTTGACGAGTTGGCGCCAGATCACGTGTGACGTGTCGGCTTGCCAATGCATACGCCGTAAAAATTAGGCCGTTGATCACAAAGAGCCAGGCCAAGAACAGGTGCCATTGCCGCCCCATGGCAAGCCACCTGGCGCTCGGAACGGTCGCCCAGGCCGGAAACGCGCGGCGCATTCCATCGGAATAGCCCAGTACACCGGTCGTATCGAACTGATGGCCGACAATAGTTGTGACCCCTTTCATTTTCCCCTGCTCGTTTACAATAGACCGGATCGACAGCAACGGTTGATCACGATCCGAACGATCACCCCAATACAGTGCAGGATGGGCATTGAAGATCTGCAGGCCGCTCATGATCAGGATGATCAGAATAGGGACATTCAGCCAATGGCTGATCCGCACCGGCAGTCGATGGCGGTACACCTGTTCAACGGAAGGCTGGGTTGAAGCGGTTTGATCGTTCAACAGAGGCGGTACCGATACCGTAGGTTCTGAAATCGGCACGTGTTCCCCTCTCCAATCGGGCTGAATAAGTAACAGCTTCATTTTACCTCTCCTTGGAAGGCATTCACATAGCTCTTCGTCGGAGACGTTGTCTATTTCTTACAAGATACTGGATGAGGTATCTCTGAAGAAACGAAGCGGCCTGCAACCGGGAGACCCGAGCGCAGGCCGCTGGAGAGAGAATAGGTTGGGCTGCTTCCCTTAATAACCCATCGCGCCTTTCATGCCACCCTTCATCTCGTCTTTCTTCGCCTTCATTTCACCGCTCATCTCATTCTTTTTCATCTGCATGTCGGTTTTCATCTCACCTTTTTGGGCTTTCATCTCGTCATGCTTCGCTTTCATTTCACTTTTCATGTCGGCCTTCATCTCACTCTTCGTCTCATCTTTCATCTTCCCCATTTCATCGGCATAGGAAATAGTGCCACCCCCCATAAGACACCCAGCTACAGCAATCGATAACAGGATCTTCTTCATTGAACGCCTCCTCGTTGGTAAGTGATGGTTGAACGGCCTCCGGCAAACCGTTGTCGTAGTCGAAGCCGGTTGACCGGTGATGGGAACTCTTTGGGAATGAGTGCTACCGCAGCCCGCACAAGTGAGATCTGTCCGACATAGGCCCGACAGCCGACGCATGACGCAAGATGAAGACCGATGTCCAGCTTCATACAGTCCGAAAGACGGTCTTCCAGGTAATCCGAAGCACGATCCGTGAGTTCGCGACATGTCATTCCGCTGTCGATCCATTGAGAAGGGTGGTCTTCCATGCGAAGCCTCTGGTTGTGGACTATTCATCGGTGAGTCCTCCGTCTTTCAAATTTCTTACACATACGCCAGGCACTAGGGAGAAAAGAGGTTCCTACCTGACCTTGGCGTATCCGTCGACCGACCTTTCATCGGCGAATGCCTGTTCGACCGCCGCTCTGACTCGTTCCCTTGCGCGATGCAGCCGGACATAGAGATTTGTTTCCGTGATATTGAGGACTTTGCAGACCTCCTTGGCCTCCACTCCCTCAACGTCGCGCAGGATCAAGACTGCTTTGAGTGTCGAGGGCAATGCTTCAATGGCCTTGTTCATCGCGGTCACGGCCTGTTCGTCGGCCAACAGCTTTTCAGGCGTTTGCTCGTCCCAAGGCTGAGGGGGAAACGCCCAGTGGCCGATCCGTTCGCCGGATTGCTGGAATCGAGATGGGTCGATGCCCTCCTCGCTTGCATCGTCGGGCGACTCAAAGGCGGAAAATGCGACCTGTCGCTTATCGCGCACTCCTCGATCCTTGGCCTTATGAATGACGATCCCGAAAATCCAGGTCCGTAGGGATGATCGACCCTCAAATCGATTCAACCCTTTGATGACGGCTATCCAGGTATCTTGAACGACTTCCTCCGCCACTTCGCGATCCGTCACATAGCCCATGGCCATGCGAATGAGTGCGCTATGATGCCTATCGACCAATTCATCGAACGCCCGTTCATCACCTCTTCGTAACCGGATGATCAGGCTATCTTCATCTTCGGGTACAGCGACGCCCGAACTGACACGGTCAGGCATCGTCTGCTGTTCGATCGATGCGCTCAGAGCTCCAGTGGCTGTATTCATGATCGGCCTCCAATTTGAAGCAACTCCGTGACGAATGACGGGGTGCCCCTGAGGGTCACGTTTGTCCTCAATAAGTTGTGGATGACCTCGATTCCATTCGCATCGATGTAGTCGACATTCGAACAATCCAAACGCACCGCCTTCTCCTTTCGAAGATACGAACGACATTCACCCTCAAGCAGCGCCGCCCATTGCTCCGTGACTTTTCCTTCCAGTTTGAAAAGCACGTCTCGCCTGTTCTCCTCTATTTTTGTGATCTTCAGCATCGTCTTCCGGTCTCCTTCAGCTGTGGCCTGATGCTGGCTAGTGAGCAACCGCAATGCCATGCCGCTGATGCGGCCAGAAGTCGTGCTAAGTGATCGAATGAATTATGTTTTGTAGTGGGGACTTCGCGCAGGATCTAAAATCACAGGAATGGGTATTCCCAAAATATTGGGATCGTCACGGCATAATGGGAAAACCTACGGTGAGTCGAGGGAGAAGAAAGTGACTTGGACTATTGAGTTGCAACCAGGGATGAAGTAGCACGCCATTCCGAACTCGCCGCGTTGCTTTTCTCGGAGTCTATCAGTCCAAGAGCGCTGCGAGCGACGCATAGTCGATTGAGGATTTGACCTGGTCCAACCAAGCTTTGCGCTGGACCAATTCAGGCCGGTTGTACACATCGTCTTCGGTAAGTGTGGGGACGAAGACGGCGATGACTTGTATCTTTCCTGGTTTGCTCCGATCCGGGAAGGCCGGATCCATCTTGAAGGCGAGTGCCTGATCTATGGTGCCAGGTTTCAGGCTGTTCAATTCAAAGGCGTCTCGTAATTCCTCGGCCTGCATGGCGGCACGTTCCATGTGGTCCTTGCGAACCAGTTCAGCTTCCAT
The DNA here is from genome assembly GCA_030144965.1 of Nitrospira sp. BO4. Taxonomy (GTDB): domain Bacteria; phylum Nitrospirota; class Nitrospiria; order Nitrospirales; family Nitrospiraceae; genus Nitrospira_D. The sequence goes on along the minus strand of JAMPUU010000017.1, from coordinate 23,045 downwards.
CGACAAGCTGTTGGCTTGAGCTCGCAGTCGTTGTGCCTCCGCATGGTTGCCGGCATTCCCTGCTGCCACCGCTTCCCGGTCCAGCGCAAAACTTTGAGCCAGTGCCTCGTCCACTCTTCGTCGGTCGTCCGTGCTCAGCTCTTGTATCGTGGCAATACGGGCCTCAAGCGCCTTACGGGCCGAGTCCTCCGGATCGGCCCACATCGCCGGCTTGGCAAGCTGCTCGGCGGTGAACGATGCCCGGTAGGTTTGGTATTCACTGAGCAATTTCGAGAGGTATGCATCCCGCGCCGCATCCCTGGCCTGCGCGGCTTGGACGTCTGCGGTAAGCCGCCTCATGTTCTCCATGTAGTTATCGGCACCGGCCGGATCGTTCCTTCTCAGCAGTGCCGCAGTGCGTTCAACCATCTCCCGATCGGGTGCTTTGCGCACAGCCTTACCCCTGTGCCAATCGGCCATGGCCTTTTCGCGCGAGGCGCCAAGGCGATCAAGCCGATCCCCGAGTGTTTGAGGAATCCATGGGAGCCGCTCCTGCTTGGAAATTAGCACCCATCCGCCATAGTCGGGATAGCCGGCCACGGTACCGGTCCGTTTCGGGATGTCGTCGGAACCCATGAACATCTCTTTGGACAGATAGTTGAAATACACACTGACTCTCCCGATCGATCCATCCACTCGGTCCGCCTGAGGGTTGACCCTGCAGTCCCCCTCCCAGATTTTGATACCCACCGACGTCTGCTCCGGATAGGCACGCATGAACAAGCGTGAGTTCCATAGGCTATGCGGGCTGGCCGCCATCGTGGTCCGCATGCGAACCGGGACCGGTGAATCCATGAGTTCGCGTGATTGTTTCACAATAGCTTCGGCGGCGCTCATGGCTTTGAAGTACCGCGCCCATCGTTTGTCGGTGACCGGTCCTTCGTCCTGACGCGGGGTCCAGCACTGGACCTGCGCGACAGCGGTCGTCGGAATGCTGAACGACGACAGCACTGCAAGCACACTGAGATAAAATGTGACATGGGCTACGAACAGAATCGGCGTACGGACTCTCATCATATTAGCGAAAAGCAATCGTCACAGGCTTATGCAGGACGGTTGATCCCCAATTTCTTCATGCGGGCTTCGAGCGTAGTGGGTTTCAATCCAAGAATTGCCGCCGCGCCCTTAGGGCCGCTCACGCGCCAACTGGTTTGCTCCAGAATTTCGACGATATGCTGCCGTTCAATCTCTTCGAGCGTGAGTGCTTGCCCGTTGCCGAATGCTTTTCCACCCACGGGTGAAAGCCAGTCGATCGGTTCCAGTTCCGAGCCTTCGCTCAAAATGACCGCTCGCTCGATGACATGCTCGAGTTCGCGGATGTTTCCCGGCCACCGGTAGCGTTGCAATGCCGTCATCATTCGCTCTGGGATATGGGTAATGTTCTTTCCGAGGCGGGTCGCATGTTTTCGGACAAAATATTGGGCCAGCAACGGAATGTCTCCCTCTCGCTCGTGCAAGGAGGGCACATGAATCGGGAACACGTTCAGGCGATAGTAGAGGTCGAGCCGGTAATGGCCCGATTTCGAGAGTTGCTCAAGGTTCCGATTTGTGGCGGCGATCACACGCACGTTCACTCTAAAGGTCTGTGTTCCCCCGACTCGCTCAAACTCACCCTCCTGCAAGACACGTAACAGTTTGGGTTGCAGGTCGAGCGGGAGTTCACCGATTTCGTCGAGAAAGATCGTTCCTCTATCGGCTACCTCGAAACGGCCCATCTTCCTGGTCAAAGCTCCGGTAAAGGCTCCTTTTTCATGACCGAACAGCTCGCTTTCAATCAACCCGCCGGGGATAGCCGTACAATTGACCTTGACTAGGGGCCGGTCCTTCCGCGGGCTTAAGTTATGGATGGCCCGGGCGATCAGCTCCTTGCCGGTTCCGGTTTCGCCGGTGATCAGCACGGTGGAATCAGTCGGCGCAACCCGCTCGGCGCCTTTGAGTACTTTCTTCAGTGAAGTCGATGAGCCAATCAACTCTTCAAAGTTATGGCTCCCCTCGATTTCTTCTTGCAAGTACACATTGGCGGCCTCGAGCCGCGCTTTCTCCTGTTCCATCAGCACTTGTTCGGTAATATCGATAAACATGGTGCGAGTGTAGGTGCCGGTAGGGTCCGGCCTCGACCACCATCTGATCCACAGAGGCTGACCGTTATCCTTCCGGCGCAATTCGAGCACGACCCCGCTCGTGTCGATGCCCTTGCCAATGGACTCGAAGGCATCTTTCAAACGGCGCTGCGCATCCGGTGTGTCAGGAATGAAGGACGCGCCGTAGGTGCCTTCAACCTGATCCGGTGTGATCCCCAACGTTCTCAAGGCCGTTTTGTTCGCCCTAATGAACTTAGAATCCAAGCCTTCGTTGACATAGGCAATGGGCGCCTCGTCGAAGAGATCGCGTAGTCGCTCCTCATTGTCTTTCAGTTGGGCCGCCATTCGTTCTCGCTCGAGTTCGGCGCCGGCCCGAACGCCGAAAATCTTGAAGACCGAGAGAACCCGTGGATCGTCACGCATCGGGTTGGTGTCCATCACCGCCAGATGTCCCATCACTCCCCCTGCGCGATCTACGACAGGAATCGCCAGATAGCTCTCCACGCCCAGTTTCGCCAAGTCTTCCCGGTGTTCCGGAAACAGGTCTTGAACCTTTTCGGGGAACAAACAGACCTCACCGGCCAGCACGCGCTCACAAGGCGTGTGGAGCAGGTCGTACTCGAAATTATCGAGAAACCCGTCCCCTTTCCAGAAGGCCAAGGTTCTGACGCGCGTGCGAGTCTCCTCAACGAATTTGGACACGAAGGCGTATTTCATCTGCAGTGCTTCGGCCAGATTTTTCACCAACGACGGGAAAAAGGCGGCTCCGGTGGCTGCCGCGGTTCCTTCGTCAATCTTACGGAGCGTCAGATCGCTCTTCCTCAAGGTCTGTTCGTAACGCAACCGTTCGAATTCCGCCGCAGCGCGAATAGCGAAGATGCCCAGAACCGAAGTGGGGCCCACGTGGTCCGGCATCGGCTTCGAGTTCATGATGGCCAGATGGCCCACGACGCGGTTCAATGAATCGACAACCGGGACACCGCAATAACTGTCGACACCGATATCCTGGATCAACCGCACATGAGGATAGAGGCTGCGGAGGGCATCGGGATGATGAACACATTTTTTTGTGAGCACGGTTTCGCAGGGACCATTGGAGGGAACTTCGAAAGTCGGCAATACCCGGCCTTTCCCCCACCCTGCCTTGGATCTAAAGGTGGTACCGTCCTCTGTCAGTTCCGAAATGTAGACATAGTCGGCCTCCAGCGCGATCGCCAGTTGCTCCACGAGCGATGGAAAGAAGTGCTCGCCGACACTCGCTCCGACCCCTTCGAGGATTCTACGGATGAGCGCCCCGGTTCCCGCCGTCTCGTCGACGGGGTGGAGCGGAACAGGTTCAGGTTCGGAGGGCGACATCGTACTCATCCGGCGGCAGGATGGCGAGTAGAAGAATCACGGGTTCAAAGTGTATCACCGGGAGGGAAAAGGTGGCAACGTGAGCGACTGCGTCCCAGGTCAAGTGCACTCGACGGAGGAGCAGCCGGCCGTGCGCCACGGACCGTGCAGCGGGCTGTAACGGAATCTCCGTTCGAGTGGGAGTTGTTCTTCACCGTTGACACGGTCCTCTGAGACACGTAGCCTGACTTTTCATCCCATCTTATGAATCGCAAGCAAGTCGTCATCATTGGGGGCGGGTTTGGAGGTCTGACGGCGGCCCGCGCCATCCATCGTGCCGACGTCATACTGATTGACCGCACGAATCACCACCTATTCCAACCGCTGCTCTACCAAGTCGCCACCGCCGCATTATCTCCTGGCGATATCGCATGGCCGTTGCGGACGGTCTTTCGTTCCCAACCGAATGTCCGAGTGGTGCTGGACGAGGTACTGTCGATCGATCGAGTGGCTCGCCTGGTTCACCTCCGGGAGAGCCCGCCGATCGCGTTTGACGTCCTCGTGGTCGCTCCTGGATCGCGACACGCCTACTTTGGACACAATGAGTGGGAGGAGTTTGCGCCGGGGCTCAAAACAATGACCGACGCGGTTCAGCTGCGTGAGAAGATGTTGCTTGCGTTTGAGGAGGCTGAACGACGAAGAGTGGCCACGGACAAGCAAGATCGAATTACCTTCGTGATCATCGGAGGAGGTCCGACAGGAGTGGAGTTGGCTGGGGCCCTGGCCGAGATTGGGCGAAAAGCCATGGGGCCCGACTTTCCGACCTTGCGGCTCGATGACCTTTCCGTCATGCTCGTGGAAGGCGGCTCCCGCATTCTTCCCGGCTTCGACACCGCACTCTCGGCAAAAGCCGCAAAGGCGCTCGAACGTATGGGAGTGACGATTAAGCTGAACAGCCCTGTGAGCGCGATTCGTGCCGACGGCGTGACAATCAACAACGAATGGGTGCCTTCGACAAACATCATCTGGGCGGCAGGCAATCGGGCTTCGCCTCTTCTACAGACGCTTTCAGTCCCTCAGGACGCTCCCGGTCGGGTCAAGGTTCGGCCGGATCTGACGATCTCCGAGGATCCCTGGATCTTCATCATCGGTGATGCCGCACATTGTGTGGGTGCTGATGGGAAACCATTGCCGGGTCTGGCACCCGTCGCCATGCAACAGGGGCGATATGTTGCCGATCTCATCGATCGTGACGTCGATCTGGAACAGCGCCCGCCCTTTGTCTATGCAGACCGTGGCATGCTGGCCACAATCGGGCGCGCACAAGCCGTGGCGCAAATCGGTCCTATCCGTGCCTCAGGGCTCCTTGCCTGGATACTGTGGTGCATCGTCCACATCTTCTTCCTGATTGGCTTTCGGAATCGAATACGGGTGATGTTGGAATGGGTCTGGTACTACCTGACCTTCAAACCAGGGGCGAGGTTGCTGTTTGACCGGCCTAAGGTTTCCCGTACCCCATCGCCGAAAGATCATTCCAATCGCTAACCCGATTGAGACGCCCGGACTCCTGTTTCACGATGCGTAAGGGAACCGTCTGTTCAATGGGCCGGGATGTTAGGACCGATCTTTTCGAGGATGACTTGCTTGACCTGTTTCGCGAAGCGCTTGGAAATTTCCAGGTTCCGCAGGACGTGACCGGACTCGGATACCTTGTATGTGGCCGGAAAGGCTTCCGAGGTGATCGTCGCCTCAAACACCACGGCCAACGTCTTGCCCGGCTTTCCCGTCTTCCGATCGATCCCGTGGGCCTCCCTTAGCGATACTTTTGGAGACACCTCGACGTCGGCGCCGGACAACACATGCGGTTTCAACAGACCTGATCGATTCCGATTATCTTCGAGGAGCTTGATGATGGGATCGGCGGCAAGTTCGCTTCGAATCTGCTGCTCCACCGCGCCTTTTGTTCGCTCGGCCTTCTGCATCTGTCCATCCAACACCGCCGGAACGAGGTTCACATAAATGGGATCGTTCGGTTGCCGTCTCGGAGCACGATTCAGTTGCGCCAGTTGTTCAGTCCTTCTCACGCTGAATTGTTCTTCCATTTCTTGGGCTGCTGGCTGCCGTTTTGCCACCGGATCGTCCGCGTCGTGAATAGTGGTTTTCCCATTCTGGTCGATCTCATACACGAGCGTCTTGGCGCCATGATCGTCGACGCGATAGACCTTCTTCCCGCCGTTCAGGTTTGCCGTGTAGTAGCTGCCTGAACAGGCCACCATCATGAAATATGCCGCTACAACACTACTGGCAACGATCATCCCAATCGCATGACTGTCCTTGGCATCCATGAATTCTGGCTCCTTCATCCTCATTCGCATGAGGCCACTCCGGTGAGAGCCCCAAGCTGATGAAGTAAGTGTAGCAGCGCCGATCCTTACCGCTAGGACATCTGCTGTGCGGCGCTTGATGGACTCAAGAAAACACAAGACCGACCGATTCTTAGAGAGAAGGTGAATCAGCAGATGTCAAGGAAGCATTTGACACAGTTCTGTTTGGCACGTGGCGTGATTTACAGCCTAATCCGGGATGGTTGATCCTTGATTGAGCCTGCCGTTTTATTTCATCCAATGACTCGAAAGCGTGTCGTCATTATCGGGGGCGGGTTTGGCGGCATGACGGCCGCACGTTTCCTGCGTGACGTCGACGTGGTCCTGATCGACCGAACGAATCACCACGTCTTTCAACCGCTGCTCTATCAAGTCGCCACCGCCGCCCTGTCTCCAAGCGACATCGCCTGGCCGTTGCGCACACTCTTTCGTTCACAGCCCAACGTCCGCGTGGTCATGGACAACGTGCTGGCAATCGATCGGGCGGCTCGAACGGTCCGTCTCCGGGAAAGCGCGCCGATTGCCTTTGACGCGTTGATTGTCGCTCCCGGATCGCGTCACGCGTATTTCGGACACGATGAGTGGGAAGCGTTGGCTCCTGGACTCAAGACCATGGCTGATGCCGTCCATTTGCGCGAGCGGATGTTACTTGCATTTGAAGAGGCGGAACGGCAACGAGCCGAGACCGGGGCACAGAATCGCCTCACGTTCGTCATCGTTGGAGGAGGTCCGACAGGGGTCGAGTTGGCCGGTTCGCTCATCGAGATCGGGAGAAAAGCGATGGGGCCGGATTATCCTCACTTACGCCTTGAGGATCTCTCGATCATTCTCGTGGAAGCCGGCCCGCGTATTCTGCCGGGATTCGATGCCAAGCTGTCGGCAAAAGCCCGTGGTGTGCTCGAACGTATGGGTGTGACAGTCATGCTGAACAACCCGGTGAGCGCGGTCCGCGCCGACGGGGTGATGGTCGGCACTGAATGGGTCCCCTCCGCCAATGTCATCTGGGCAGCCGGGAATAAAGCATCACCTCTTCTGAACACCTTGGCAGTCCCTCAGGATTCATGCGGTCGAGTCAAGGTCCGAGCGGATTTGACGATTCCGGATGATCCCTGGATCTTCGTCATCGGTGACGCCGCCCATTGCGCTGGCCGCGACGGCAAACCTTTACCGGGAATCGCTCCAGTCGCCATGAGTGAGGGGCAGTATGTCTCTAGATTAATCAATGAGGAGGTTCAGCCCGACCAACGTTCGCCTTTTGCTTATGTAGACCGCGGTATGTTGGCCACGATCGGCCGAGCCCAAGCCGTCGCCCAGATCGGGCCGGTCCGTGCATCAGGACTCCTAGCCTGGACACTCTGGTGCGTGGTCCACATTTTCTTCCTTATTGGATTCAGAAACAGAGTACGAGTGATGTCTGAATGGACATGGTACTATCTCACCTTCAAACCAGGAGCAAAGTTGCTTTTTGGGCGGCAGGAAGAACCTCAAGGTATATCGATGCGGACCGAGGAGGCACGTCCAAGGGTCAAAGCCGCATGACGACAGTCACGTGGGGGCACCCCACCGCGTACAGCCACTTCTTTCGTGTTTGATTCTCCCTCCAGTCTCCGACAAACCATCTTGATATAGATATTCGGTGACAGTCATCAGGTATACCCCGAGAAAGCTCACGGCATTCATCTCCGATTAACCTATTGCTGGCTTAAACCGTCTCGGTTTTATATCTAATTTATAATATGTATTAAACATTTATATATAAGATATTTAAGAGATATACATAATGTCTTAGTTTAATTCATAAATCTGGAGGCAGCATCTAAATAGCTATCTTGCTTAACTCCGCGCTTGAGTGTCGATCGATCCAAAATGGTGTCGCCCTCATTAGTTGGGTCTTGCCACCTACCAGGGTAGTAGCTCGAACTCCCACTCCCATATTACCGTGCGATGACAGTCAGCATTCCCTTAAAGAGGAAGCAACATGTCTCCAGGACTACTCTCCAGAATCGAGATCGACTGCATTCTTTCAAAGGGATCGGAGGATTTGAGGGGGGACGGATGCATCTATGAACTATCGTCTTCTCCCCCAACTATCTCAAACCCTGCAAAAATTCGTCCGGGTGACTATGTCAAGCTTCGCCTGTGGTTCCCCGATGAAAGCTCACACATCTATATCGAGCTGGCGGAAATTCAATGGGTCAAGAATCACTGGATCAAAGTCGACATTCTCGCAGTCTCACCCAAGGACAAGGCGAGGCTCAAGCAGTTCGTAGCTTCTGAAGGGCACTCCGCATCTTCTTCACTCAAGATGATCGAGCAAATCTTGATTCGCGCATGAAAGTCGATGCCCAACTCAGATCCCGGTCACCTAGGGAAATTACTACCTTGTTGTCGACGCAAACGTTTGATGAAGTATTACTTGGGTGAAGGTCGCTGCTTGTGGAGTGCCCACCCATGGGCGGCAAAAGGCTTTCTCTCCCTCCAGAGGAAGCCTACCTTCACCCATAATCCCATCTTCCTCAGTCTCCATCCATTTTGCTTATCGACTATGCTGAGCCCCTATGCCTGCACCATGACAAGTACGTGGAATCGAGTATCCCTCTTTGGTTCGTATCATCCTACCTCCACGGTATTTTCGGCACATCTTACGAGGCATATCCTGACGCCAGATCGATTGCAACGCAACGGATGACCAGGAGGGACGACAATGGAAAAACAACCTGGCACGACAAGACCTATCCGACAGGAAGTTCATGGAAAGGCGTGCCTCTTCTGTGGAGGGAAGACCTATCAACTTGTTCTTCGAGCGTCGGGCCCATCCAACAAGTCAACCTTGTTCGTTCGTTGCCGTCAATGCGGCCATCCGAAAAGTTTGGATTCGGACTTCAAGAGTATCCTGTGGATCTGAGTTGCGGCAGTTGGTGCGCGAGTAACCCAACAATCCTAACGAGGGTCATCATATGTCGTTTCGTCACCTGCAAACTCACATAGAACGAACCAGACAGAAACGGAAAGCTTTGCACATGCTGGCGCTCAGCGGCGTCGTACGACCAGGCCACGTTGAGCTTCGCTATACGCTCCCGCTCTCGATCGTTGAAGATTCAACCGACAATTCCCACAATAACCATGCTGCCTCTGTTGCACGCTTGAGCGTTTTCCGAAAGTGCTTCGGATTCATGATCCGGCTCCTGAAAGACAACCGATCACTCAGACTGCGCGTACTCAATTGCATGCCCAAGCTCCGCAAAGCTGCGCCTACAGACATTGTTCATTCTCCGTAAGGATGGCCAAAGAGAGAACTCCTACGATTGTTTCCCCGCGCAAGCCGACAAAACATTGACGGATTAACCTTTCTTACACCGTCAATGTTTTGGATATTATACGCAAGCGCAATTACGTAGCATCCAAATCATTGGCATTCTGCAATTGCACATTTTGGTGCAACTCTTGCTTCCCATTTCCATCAGCTGTGAACGTAACCACCTGGGAGGGATCGATGGAATGTCCGAAGTGCAAGGGGATGATGATGTTGGAGCGCTTCTCGGATTTCTTTCTCGTCTTCTATGCATGGAAATGCATCAATTGCGGCGCCCTTATCGACCGCACCATCTCCAATAATCGCCGCAAGAGTCTGTCTGCGCGAGAATCGCAAACTGTTGCCGCACGCTAAGACGCTCCTCACTTGGAGCTTGAGGCACTTCGACTCAGCGCGCAACGCGGCCGCACGTTGTATTGCTGATCCGGGCGCGGAAAACGGTGACGAGGGAATGGCGAGGAATAGCCATTTTGTTGCCACCGTGAACTGCGCATGACGCTTCTCCTGCGCGGCCTGCGTTGTGGCGGAATCCCCACGTCTCAAAGTCCACCCGAGTCAGGTGCCTTGCCTGTGCCCACGTTTTCCGATTTTGAATGACCAGACGGACGGAGAAGGCCTTCACTGCGGCATTTTCTGTCCAGCATCTTCTAACCCACTCAAAATGAGGTTATGATGTTGGAGCGACTTGGAGTGACTCGGCTCAGGCTTGGGAGAGGCTACCGCTCGTAAAATTCATCCACGACCAAAAAAGACCGACTAAAACACATTTGCAAAACATGGGCAGCGGTCAGTCATCATCGACTGGTAAAGACAACTACGGATGTGGGGTTTGGAATATCGTGGCAAAACCTGTCAGTGTCCTTCGCTGATGCATACCGTTGCCATAGTAGTCGTGTTGCTGTTCATCACGGGACAGGCCAACGCATGCCAGAGCGATGACATGGAGTTGGTCCAGAAGGGGAAACAACTTTTCAATGGAAGTGCGGTCTGCTGGGAATGCCACGGCACCGACGCCGATGGAAAGACCAACGTGACTCCGGATGTTGAGCAGCTCAATCCCAAGCCGACAGACTTGAGAAATCCCGCCGTCTTACGATTACACACTGACATGGCACGCTACAACGCCATACGAGACGGCATTCCAGGAACCGGCATGCCGCCGTTCCGAGGCATGCTCTATGAAAATGAAATTCAACTGCTGATTGAGTATCTGGAAGTTTTGAAAGCGGGCGGATGTTAAAGACCGTGACGACTTGACCATTTGAAATCCCCTGCCGGAAGGCAAAGCGCTGATCGATATACACGGACCTACCTTCTCATCGATACCGACTAAGCCTTAGTTTCACACGACTCCCCGCTTTTCTTTCCATTGTGTCATGCCCACCTGCGTGAGCACGCGCGCTTACACCGATGAAATCTGCCAATGCCCTACGCCTGCCACCGCGAACGTACTAGGGAAATCGCCAGCTCAAGAATGGGAGTAAACGATCAATTATCACATCTACCCAAGGCAACTAGATGCCTTGGTCGCTTTTGGCCGTGGATCACTATGAAGATCCGCATAATTGGGAGGTGCTATGGAGGAGGATCTCAACTCTCGCCCAACAAGGGACACCTATAAAAGCCTGCAGATTGTGTTGACTCCTCATAGACAGGATGATGGGACATGGGTCTGTGAATATGTCATCATTGAGTTTGTCACCTCCGAATCACCGTCCACGAGGGGCTATACAGACAGCAGTTTTCCTTCTTCGAGCGAGGCTAGAGCCGCCGCCCTGTTGATGGCAAAAACGATCATCGATTCACGTTCAGGAACGGGAGCTGCCCCCGTTTCACAGGCGCACCAAGCGCGGGAGAGCCCCGTGACGGAATCGAGCTACAACGGACGCGCCATCAAGCTGAGAGCCGGCCAGCAAGAGGATGGAACATGGATCTGTGAGTACACCATTCTCCAACACGGGCTGACACAAATATCGAGGGCCACCGGCCGTACCACCGGGAGTTTCTCAACTCGGGACGAGGCAGAGGCTGCCGCAATGGAAGTCGCGCAAGGTGAAATTGATTCACACGTTCCTCATTCATCCAGCAACCAATCTTGAATGCCCCAATGGAGGGCACCATGAGCCCTACTCGAGACGATCTTCAGCTGAAGATTCACCTTATTCGAGAGTGCCTTGCCCAGCGGTTCCATGATGTGCTTCCCCATAGTCCTCAACAAGATCGGTTTGTCTTTAACGATGGCGCGCACTCGTTCCAGTTTGGATTCTCCCGTCCCGCCATGGAAGCTCTCCCCTTGGATCGACTCCGAACGTTCATGGAAACCGAGGCAATTCCACTGATCGTTCAGAACCCAGGCATGCAAACGTTTTATGAGGCTGATGGCCTCAGCGTAAGGGACACCGTGCCAACCTGATCCCCTGCTTACCCTCTTCACCGAATTTAGTATTTTCCCTAGATAACAATCAGGCCGCTTCGAATGCTATTGTATGCGGGCATGCGGCAAGGAGATCACCGCGACCACGTGGGTTCCTCACGTTCAGACTGCGGAGGGAACGATGACCACTCATGAGGAGGATGTCGATCCCGTTCGAATTCAAATCATCCTCGATTGTCTGGAACAAATCTCCGACGACATCAGTGTCGGTGAGCACCTGACGTTGTTTGTCGTGCATCAGGACGGACATAGCTGGCAACTGCGATTCAATCGCGACTTCCTGGAGAATGTCCAACCCGTGGAAGACCTACAGCCGTATATAGACACCACGGTGATTCCCTCGCTGCTCGCCAATCCAGACCGGCGACTGGAAGTCGGACCTCATGGCGAAATCAGTGTGTTCTCGAAAAGTCCGACTGCCTAACCTCGCTCCGTATCCGTACTCTCCACCGACGGCGGCATTGTCGACTATCGCACCAGTGCGAGCGAATGCCCGTGACTTCTCCTTGATAGCCCGGCGTTGAAGGAGCCGAGAATGGCACGCAAAGGTCGGAAAATGGTTCCTTATAGTAACGCGGCTATGGGAGCGATGTTTGCACACATGGCTGAGATCCTGGTGGAACACGGCCTAGTGGAACCGCAGGACAATGCGGAAGCATTTGCCGTTGACGTGATGAATCTTCTGCAGTCCCAAGGCCATCTGAATGCCTATGGCGATGTGGCATTGGGTCGATTCATCGTGCTTCCGTCGCAGGGCCCGGTGGTCTCGTTGTTACTCGTTTCACCGCTACCAGCAGATCCCTATGATGATGAGCTTCGACGGAAACCATCACCGATTCAATTCGTCCGGACTGCGAGCGACCAAATCCTGTTCCCAAGTCGCATGCTGCTGACGATCATCGAAGAGTTGGCAAGTAATCCCGTTGTACCTGAAGTGTTACAAATATTATTCTTGAACTTTTCTCGCTGTGCCCTGCCGTTTCCAGATATCGTGTTGCCTCCTGAGGTAGAAACCGTCGCGCTCCCAACTGAGGAGCAGGACATTGTTGAAGCCCTGATGCCAGGATGCATTCTCACAGTGAATCTTGAAACGAAGTCTTGATCCTTCCTCATACTACTCAATGGCGCTGGCTGCCTTGACGTAACCCGCGGAAAACCCTCGCAAGGTCGCTTAAACACACGAGATTCTGCTGCGTTGGTAAGTACCGCCGTCTACCGTCAATTACCTCGATTTACCGCCATTCCCCGGATTAATTCACTACGCTTTTCACTCCGCTTTCCTTGACGCAGCCCCTTAATAGGGTCAGACCGACCGTCTACTCCCGCCTCCGTAAGACGCCCTCACGGAAAGAGCAACCCTCAACCAAGGAGTCGAAATGGCCCAACGGTGGTCTCTGAGTCAAGAAGAAGCAGACCTGCATCGCCAGGGTCTGTTTCGAAAGGCGAGAAAGGGCGACGAGAAAGCCAAGTTGGAATTACAAGACGTCTATGGCGTGCGACTATAGTCAGAGCATGAACGCGCAAAGTTGGTCTATGAAAATCCCCGACATGCTGCCGAACGCGGTAACCGAAAGGCTTGAAACTCTCACAGCATGCTAAGCTTGCCTTCTAGATGCATCACGGAGTATCAAGGATTTTGGAGGGTATACTCGGCTGAGTTTCCCCAACGGGAAAGAGTGTACTTACCCACGCCGTTTGAATACCTCGTCCTTCCGTTTTCAGCGGAGATTCCGGCCCGCGCCGCGTAATACCATTGAGGTGCGGTTGAGGAAGGCATGGGCCGGAGAGCCCCGTTCCTATTAGCAGTACCCGCTACCAGCGGTCACGCTTTCCACCGCCACTACGGCCACCTGGACGGCCTCCGCCGCTACCGAATCCACCGCCACCTCCAGAACGCTGCTCCATGGGTTTCGCTTCATTGACCGTTAACGTGCGGCCTCCCATCTCCGTCCCATGAAGTGCCGTGATCGCGGCTTGCGCCTCAGCATCCGAGGACATCTCCACGAAACCAAATCCACGCGACTGTCCCGTGAACTTGTCTGAGATGATCCTCGCCGAAGCCACCGTGCCATGTGCTCCGAATGTTTCGGTCAACTGCTGCTCGGTCACCGAATACGGCAACCCACCGACATAAAGCTTCGAACCCATGTGGAGTTCCTCCTTGAATGAAGACATTGTCTTGAACTGGAGGAACGGAGGGAAGCAGCGGGCCGAAGACGCGGGCAATACGGCGACTCAGGTCTGACTTCCGACAGAATTCCCGGACAAGGCAACATCGATGATCCGAGCCTTTCTCAAACCGGCTTCGTCGCAAGGCCCGTACGACGGCGAAGGAACCGTAACACAGGGGTTGGGAGTTTACAACGTGAGCGCTGACCTGGGCGTGAACAAGTTGCCGGATGTTCGAAAATGCATATCTCCCACACGATTGACTAATCATATCCAGTACGGCGCGGAGAGGTGGCCGAGTGGCAACAGTTTGCCAACTCGCCGTGAGCACCGCGACATAACTCCCTGATAAACTTTGCAAGACCGCTTAAACATTGTGGATTCTATTGCGTTGGTGAGTACCCCGGTGTACCGTTAATTACCGCGCTTTACCGCCATTTCCCGGTTTCATTCACTACGCTTTTCACTCCACTTTTCCTTGACGCAGCCCCTTAATAGGGTCAGACTCACTGTCTACTCCCGCCTCCGTTTAAGACGCCCTCACGGAAAGAGCAACCCTCAACCAAGGAGTCGAAATGGCCCAACGGTGGTCTCTGAGTCAAGAAGAAGAAGACGTGCATCGCCAGGGTCTGTTTCGAAAGGCGAGAAAGGGCGACGAGAAAGCCAGGTTGGAATTACAAGACGTCTATGGCGTGCGACTCTGGTCAGAGCATGAACGTGCAAAGTTGGTTTATGAAAATCCCAAACGCGGTAAGAAGAAGGCTTGAAAATCCCTATGCGGAAAATTGTGAACCCTGCCGGTTACCCGCCCTATACCTAACGATGTCTCCCCGAATATCGCTTCGCTTTTTACCGCTCCTGTTCATCCAGAATGTTCGTGGTCACATCGGAGACCGAGTGGCGGATGCTGTCTCTCTCCCCTTCCGAAAGGCCTTTCGTGAGGAACAACGCCTCGGAGGCAACGGCGAACTCTTGGATCGTTTGCCGGTCGTGCTGGACCTGAGTTTTAGATTTACGCACGAGCTGGTCGACCAGGCTGGTCATCTCCGTCGTGTAATAGACGATCCAATCAATCTCGTCTTGAGAAAATGGGATGGCATCGGTCTCTGCGGCCGCAGCGATGAGATGCTCGCAAGAGCGGGAGTAGTCATTGATCTGTTTACGAAGAGGAAGCATGCCCGTTGGCCTTTGTCACAGAGTCGACGGACGGCTATGTGTATCTGATCTACGTATAAAATGCTACCCCGTTGAGCAGGGTGTGTCAATGGCGGTGGGGACGAGGAATCTATGGCTGGCATAGTTCTGCAACAGTTTGGCTACAAGTCAGCGACAAGGTGAATAAGTCGTGCGGCGCTCACGGAGAGGTGGCCGAGTGGCCGAAGGCAACGGTTTGCTAACTCGCCCTGAGCACCGCGACGTAACCCGCTGAGAAACTTCGAAAGACCGCTTAAACACTGGCGATTCCCCTGCTCTCGTGAGTACCGCCGTCTACCGTTAATTACCGCGATTTACCGCCATTTCCCGGTTTCATTCACTACGCTTTTCACTCCGCTTTTTGAGCTGGGGATCACACTCGTTATCAACCCCGGCTCCATCACGGTAGTCTCACGGAAAGAGTAACCCTCAACAAAGGAATCGAGATGGCTCACCCGTGGTCTGGGAATCAAGAGGAAGAAGACGAGCATCGCCAGAGTCTGTTTCGCAAGGCGAGAAAGGGCGACGACAAAGCCAGGTTGGAATTACAAGAAGACTATGGCGTGCGACTCTGGTCAGAGAAGGAACGTGCAAAGTTGGTCTATGACAACACCAAACGCGGAAAGCAGAAGGCTTAAGAATCCCTATATGGAAAATTGTGAGTCTCGCTAGAAACGGAGAATTACCCCCTTTTGCCCCCCTCTCGTCTTATAATGGCGATTCGGTCACGATCATTGATCCGGTATCTCTGTCTGTTTTGGCAGTGGCAACGTAGGAGCCCATCCTTCCAGCCAGTCCGTTCGGCCCTCTCGGCGGTGTTCAGTCGTCCCATCTGCTCGAAGTCTAATCTCCCAGCGGTTGCCGTTCTTGTCTGTTCGAAGGATAAAAAGGCTAATGACGTTGACCGCCTTTCCCACGAGTCGGCGGTCGAGCCTTTTAGGATGTCGCCGGCAGTTGTGTGTGGGGATGAAAAAGCAGTCTGACGAGATTGGAGGACTGCGTCAAGTCGCTCACGACCGCTCCAATACAGGATCTTCCTGTTCATCGAGAATCTTCTTTGTGACATCGGAGAGCGATTGGCGGATGCTGTCTTTCTCCCCTTCCGAGAGGCCATCCGTGAGGAACAAGGCCTCGGAGGCGATGGCGAAGTCTCGTATCGTTTGCCGGTGGTGTAGCCCCTGAGTTTTGGATTTACGGACGAGCTGGTCGACAACGTTGGTCATCTCAGCGGTGTAATACGATATCCAGTCAATCTCGTCCTGAGTAAAGGGAATGGAATCTGGCGAAACCGCTGCAGCAATGAGATGTTCGCAAAAGGAGGAATAGTCCCTGATTTCTTTTCGGAGAGGTATCGTCACGCGACCGCCTTTTCTCACACAAGTCGGCGGTCGGGCCTTCCATGAGGCCGTCGGCAGATGTGGCTAGGGTAGAGTTGTAGGTTGAACCAATGAAGAAGTGATGTCAAGGAGCCTACATCACCCCTCGATGGACGGGTCTCCCGCTGGACCATCCTTTTCAACGAGAATCTTCCTTGTTACATAGGAGACCGATTGATGGATGCTGTCTCGCTCCCCTTTCGAAAGAGTATCCGTGAGGAACAACGCCTCGGAGGCGACGGCGAATGCTTGGAGCGTTTCCCGGTCGCGGAGGACCTGAGCTTTTAATTTACGCACGAGCTGGTCGACCAGATTGGTCATCTCAGCCACGTAATACGCGATCCAATCAGTCTCGTCTTGGGTGAACGCAGTGTCATCGGCGGATGCCGCGGCAGCAATGAGGCGCTCGCACGCGCGGGAATAGTCGCTGAGTTCTGTACGTAGAGGGAGCATACCAGTTCGCCTTTCTCACAGAGTCGGCGGACTGGCCTTCCATTCGGCCGTCGGCAGTGTGTTCAACGTGGGGCAAGTGATGCTACCGACTCAAGCACGGCATGTCAATGTCGGTGGGGACGAGGAATCTATGGCTGGCATCGTTCTGCCACAGTTTGGCTACAAGTCAGCGACAAGCTGAATAAGTCGTGCGGTGCTCAGGGAGAGGTGGCCGAGTGGCCGAAGGCAACGGTTTGCTAAATCCCGAAATGGTCCATCTCGAACTTCGCGAAAAGACTCGAAACACAGCATAAACACTGGCGGGAATGTCGCATCTGGCATTACCGTCGTTTACCGACTTTTACCGTCATTTCCCTTTTCTATTCCCCCCGAAAATCCCCTCGTCTTTTTAGGTCCCTCCATTCGAGAAAGCTTCTTGGTCAACGATACCTCTTGCCGTTCTTGTTCTGGCAAATAATCAAATTAGTGATGATTTAAACAGTATTAATTTCTATATTTGCAATGTCTTAACAAGTTGTGTAATGTGTAGCATTACACGTTACAAAAGGAGCTGCTATGCCATCAGAAAAGCCCAAAGGCATCATTGAACTTCCAGTTCATCCCGGACACTTCGTGAAGGATCATGCTCTCAAGCCTCGAAGCATATCTGTTACAAAAGCTGCCAAGATTATCGGGATAAGTCGTCCAGGCATGTCGAACTTTCTTAATGGAAAGGTAGCGGCAACTCCAGAAATGGCGGCGCGTATTGAACGCGCGTTCGAGATCCCTGCTACAAAACTCTTGGAGATGCAGGCCACTTTTGATGCTGCACAAGCCAAAGGAAAAGGAGCGCCTGCGAATGCAAAGGCGTACGTCCCATCCTTCCTCACCATCAAGGCAAACGCCATTGAGTCTTGGGCTGCTCAAAACATTCCAGCTCGAATTCGCCTCGCTGTTTTTTTGCGCACACTGGTGCATTCCACCGGTATAGGACTGACGAAGGTTGACTTTCCTGGCAATGACGATGCGGAAGGTCCTGGATGGGATGGCATAGTCGAAGCAGCGGAAGGAACCCCATGGATTCCTGAAGGCATTTCAGGATGGGAATTCGGGACGAATGCAGCTGTCAAAGGAAAGGCTGATGATGATTTCGCTAAGAGCGTCAAAGCCACGAGCAAGGACGAACGCAAACGCACAACTTTCGTATTTGTAACGCCCCGTAGATGGCAAGGGAAAGACAAATGGGTTATCTCAGCGAAAGAAAAAAAGCTCTGGAAGGACGTTCGCGCTTATGACGTAAGTGATATAGAGCAATGGCTTGAACAGTCACTTGCCGGACAAGCTTGGTTCGCGAACGAAACACATATACCTGCTGAAGAAGTTCGGTCGCTCGACAAATGTTGGCACGATTGGGCAGATGTAACTAGCCCTTCTCTACCTGCGGCTTTATTTACCTCAACCATAAACTCCGCCAAACGTATCATTCTTCCACTACTCTCGAATAGTCCGGATAAGCCAATTATTATCGCTGCCGACTCTGTGGAAGAGGCTCTGGCATTTCTTTCTCAATTGTTTGGTGAGGGAGTAGATAAGGAACTGGCTTCATTTCGTGACCGAGTTCTAGTGTTTGACAAGTCAGGGGTGTTGCCTCGTCTTGGTCAAGGGGCACAGAACTTTATCCCGGTCGTGCACAATCGAGAAACCGAGCGAGAACTTGCACCCTTCGTTAAGTCCATGCATTGCATCGTCATTTATCCACGCAATGCAGCGAATGCCGAGCCAGATATTGTACTTAGACCTTTGGATTATGAACCATTTCGCGTAGCACTTGAAGAAATGAAAAAAGGAGGCGACGAAATCTCCCACCTGTCGATTGCTTCTGGTAGGTCTCTAACCGTTTTGCGTCGGCGACTTTCGAACGTGCCTGCCATTAGGACACCGGATTGGGCTAAGGACCATAACAAGGCGGTAAGTCTCGTCCCATTCCTATTCGTCGGTGCTTGGAATAGCAAAAACGATACAGATAAGGAAGGGCTATTACTTCTGGCCGGAGAGCAATCTTACTCAAAACTTGAGAAGGACTGTCAACATCTTGTTCAGCTCAACGATCCTCCGATGTGGACGATCGGAACATACCGAGGCGTAATCTCAAAAATAGACCTACTCCACGCCATCGCAGGTGTGATCACGGAAGAAGACCTGAAACGATATTTTTCGATAGCGCGCATGGTATTGGGCGAAGATGACCCCGCCCTTGATGTACCCGAAGGAGAACGCTGGGCTGCTGCGATTCGTGGAAAGGTTCGTGATTTTTCAAGAGTTTTTCGTGAAGGCATCTCAGAAACATTGGTGCTGTTGGCAGTGCACGGCAACCACCTCTTTAAAGCGCGGCTCGGCATAGACACCGAGGTAGAAGCTGCCGCCGTAGTCCATGAGCTGCTCCACGCCCCACTTACAACGCGAATGCTCGAAGCCAACGACCAAGACCTACCGACCTACGCCGAGGCAGTCCCTTACGTGTTTTTGTCATTAATTGAGAAAGACCTGGAGACCAAAAATCCCGCAGTATTAGGATTATTGCGTCCAGCCAACAGCGGTACTTTTGGGATCAGACCAAGCCGGACAGGATTACTCTGGGCGCTAGAAGTGCTGGCCTGGAATCACGCGACACTTCCTCGCACCGCCCGTATCCTCGCAAGGCTTGCCATGGTTGAGATTTCCGACAATTGGGTCAACACGCCGATGAACTCGCTTGAGTCCATTTTCCGGTCTTGGATGCCTCAAACAGCTGCGAATCATGAAGTTCGCGTGAATGTCCTAAAATCTCTCGTTGCGGACTTTCCCACAGTTGCGTGGGGAATTTGCATGACGCAGTTCGGCAATCGCAACGATATCGGTCATCATAGCTATAAGCCGCGGTGGCGCCCGGATGGCTATGGCTTTGGTGAACCAATTCCGACCTTGGGGCCAATCCGACAATTCATACGCGAAACGATAGAACTGGCGCTGAGTTGGAAGGAATATACCCTGGGAATGTTGTGTGAATTGGTCGAGCGAATTCACAATCTAGACGAAACATATCAGGCGCGGGTTTGGAATCTTGTGAAGGTGTGGGCAATCGAGAAAGCTAGTGACACCGACAAGGCCGCATTGCGCGAGGCAATACGGGTGACAGGATTGTCACGAGTCGCAACCACACGGGCAAAAGATAACACTGACGCGGCGCTGACGTTTGCGGCAGCGAAACAAGCCTATGCTGCTTTGGAGCCATCTGATCTCTTGAACAAGCACGCATGGCTATTCCGGGAGGAATGGGTCCGGGAGTCCTACGATGAAATTCATGCAAAGATTGAAATAGATATCGATAAACGCGAGGAGCGTATCACCAGTCAAAGAAACGAAGCATTGCGCGAAGTTTTTGAACAGCGGGGCATCCACGGAATTATTGAACTAGCCGAACGAGGTAACGCCGCATGGCGCATAGGAACGCTCGTTGCAAGGTTGTTGTGTTTGGAGGCCTCGCTAGAGGAGCTGCTCCGCATGGCGCTCGCGCGTATATTAGAGCAAGAAGATTCACACTTTAAGTTGAAAAATCTGATTGCTGGTGCGCTTTGGTGTCTCGATGATCCAAAGCGTGAAAAGATTCTTACGGGTTTAGTACATGGTCTCTCAGAGGACAGCGCTGTAAGATTGTTCCTGCTCGCTCCCTTCTGCCGGAAAACTTGGATATTCATTGACGCGCTAGGAGAAAATGCCAGGACAAACTACTGGATAGAAATCAACCCGAATTGGATTAAGAACTCTGATGAGGAAAATAATGAGGCTGTCCAGCGGCTGTTGAACGCCCAACGACCACGCGCTGCGTTTTCGATGGTCCACTATCGTCTTGATAAGCTGGACACACGTATGTTGTTCCAGATTCTTTCAGACATATTGAAGGACGGCAATGACAAACCAGATCAGTACGAATTGGAAGAGCATTATATTGAAAAGGCTTTTGCGTACATAACACCAAGCACTGAACTGACGATCGAACAAAAGGCGGGGCTTGAATTCGCATATATTGAGACACTCGCCCATCGATGGAGCTATAGAAAACAACAAGGCATTCCAAATCTTGAGCGATATATAGAAATGCATCCTGAGCTGTTCGTGCAGGCTGTGGTTGGTGCCTATAAACGAGATGACAATGAAACTGACCCTCCAGAGTTGCAAGTTCCCCCAGAGGACAAAAAGCAAATGGCTCAGCGCAGCTATAGGCTTTTGGAAGGACTTAAACGCATACCCGGTCACAACGATCTAGGGACACTTGAAACGTACCAGCTCACAAAGTGGATTAAGGCCGTCCGAGACTCCTGCTCACAGCTTGCTCGCGGAGAAATTGGCGATATTTGTATTGGAAAGCTTCTGTCAGCGGCCCCTGTGGGAAACGATGGTGTCTGGCCGTGCGAACCTGTGCGCCAAGTACTTGAGGACTTGCGTTCTAGATCGGTGATGAGAGGAGCGCATACGGGTCTTTACAACTCTCGTGGAGTCTCGTATCGAGGTGAAGGCGGAAATCCTGAACGTGGGTTGGCTCAACAATATCGCAAGTGGGCTGAAGCCTTGCAATTCACTCATCCATATGTATCATCGGAACTACTGATGGATATGGCAAACACGTATGAAGCAGAAGCCAGGCAGGAAGATACAGCGTCAGATTTACGACGCAGGCTCAGCTAGGCTGTACAGTAAATTCTGTATACCTAGGGTCACCTACTGAATAGCTTTCTTCCAAGCGCTGTATTAAGGTTCCGTTCGTCAGTTGTGAGAGCTGACCATAGGGTTTGTGCGGGGATCTAGCACACAATAGATCCAGGGGCGTCCCAGGGACGGCCCCTCACACTACAAACTACAATTTATTAAATCCCCAACATTCTCAAGGGTTTTTAATCTTTTTGTAGGATGTGGTGTGTCCTATGCCGAAGCGTCCAGCTCCCGTTCCCCGTCATCTCGCGATTCATCACCAGTCAATTACCCCCGCAACGCGCTTTAAGCGGCTCCCCGTCTGGGTCAGCCAAGCCGACATCGTCGCCTACCTCAAGGTCAGTCCCACCGATGCCCAGGCCCTCTTCGATAGCGCCGATCGCCGGTGCCTCATCGATGGCGTCGAGAAAATCTCCAAATGCCAGCTGCAAACCCCAGCGTAACCCTGCATTATGCGCATCTGAGTCCGATGCACTGACGGACGGCGGTAGGATCGTTGGTTGGCCTCATACCAGTTGAGAGCAACTGGGAATCTCTGCCTGGGCGTGTACGCGCTGGCGTAGTTCTGGAGGGTGAACCTGAGTGTTGAGGAGAGCGTCACTCCCCTCCGAGCGGAAACTAGTTGACCGGATGGCCTATAAAATGGGACAAATGTCGACTCGACTGAACACGAGAGAATGTAAATCTCCTAAGTGATTGACTAATCATATCCAGTACGGCGCGGAGAGGTGGCCGAGTGGCCGAAGGCAACGGTTTGCTAAACCGTCGTAGGGACAAAATCTCTACCGAGGGTTCAAATCCCTCCCTCTCCGCCAATCTTACCTCGATTCCTGCGAATCGGCAACCAGCCTAAGTTTCAGCCAATCAAGCCTCTAGAAGTGCCTGGCAAGTAGCTACAACTTGCTGTAGTCACGGAGGTCTGAAATGGCACTTTTCGTTCCTGCCAAGCGTTCCACATTGTATGCTCGAATCTGCATTCCTCAGGAGCTTCGATACTACTTCAACGGTCGGAAGGAAATTTGGCGAAGCCTGAAGACGGCGGATAAGGATCTCGCCCAGGTTCGAGCTGAACGTTGGAAGGCATTGGCCAATGGCATCTTTCTAACTCTTAAGCGCTATGGTGAAGGGATGACTAAGGCAGACATCGAAACCTTGGTACAACGCTGGCTCTGTACTGCCCCATCTAATTTTGGACAGGTAGGGTTTTGGTTTTGACGACCCACTCGGCATAGCACTCGGCCGGGGACCGCATCTTCAGCGCGCTGTGCGGGGCCTGGTGATTGTAGTGCTCGATCCACGCCGGTAGCAGCTGCGCCACTTTCTCTAACGTCTCCAGGCAGGCTTGATACACATAATCCCGTTTGAAGCTGCCAAAGAAGGCCTCGGCGAGGCCGTTTGACTCCGGACTCCGCCGAGGCGTGTGACAGGGGATCAGTCCCATCGCACGGACGAACGGCCGGAATCGGTGCGACGTGTACTCCGGTCCATTGTCGCTGAGGAACTCGATGCCCTGGGCCTGAGCGCGGGTCTCGCCAAACCGTC